>NZ_CP126095.1:0-2400000 GCF_030123105.1 Paenibacillus sp. G2S3 | reverse complement strand
GCGAAGGTCGAAGATTTAATCACCGGTAAAGAGATCATCTCTCGTGAATCCTTTGGCGGATTACTTTCTGCCACTGTTATTAGCTTAAACTCAACAGATCTATCACGTGCTGAGATGCTTGGTCTGGAGATCTCCCCGATATCTTTACAACAGTTAATTGTTCATCTTACAAACAGAAAATCCCAAGGGAAGGGAGTTGCAGTGCAATGAACCAAATGACAGGGATATTAAAAATGCACTATAAGGATAAATGGTTTTGGTTGTTTATGCCTTGGATTATATTATTGTCCAGCTTTTTGGTTAATCTTGTCATAGCTTTTTTCCTGCAAGAACCAATGTATACCGGCGGCCTAGTCTCAATCTTTATTTATATGTTTGTCATAGGTATCATCATTTTAGTACAGACCTTCCCCTTTGCCTTGGGCTTAAGCCTACGGAGGACAGATTATTTCATCGGCACATCCTTGATGGCCGTTTTAACAAGTGCCGGTTTCTCACTCCTTTTGTTCCTGCTATCTATTGTAGAAACCAAATTAACATCTGGATGGGGTGTGCAGCTACATTATTTTCACATACCATACTTGAATGATGGTACTGTCCTAGAGCAGCTGTGGATCTATTTCATGATTATGTTGCATATGTTTTATTGGGGATTTGTTATATCCAGCATCTTCCGTAGATTTGGTAGAAGTGGCCTATTCATTTTCGCAGCAGTCATGTTTATTCTGTACAGTGTCGCTGGATTGTTAATGACATATTATCAGTGGTGGGGAGATCTATTTAACTGGTTTGCTAGCCATACCGCATTTGAACTTGCCTTGTGGACCATGCCCTTGACGGTCTTGTATGCCCTCTTATCGTTCTGGATGCTTCGGAAGTCTACAGTATAAGACGCTGCCTGGAATATTGTTAATATTATAGGGGGTACTGTATGGATTATGTGAGGGATTACGCCATGTATGCTTCTATATTCGGTATGTTTAGTTTTAGTTGGTTTGGCTGGGCACAAGAAAATCCCAGATCCAGCTGGCGAAAATATATTGGCATAGCTTCTGGTGTATCCCTTCTCGTCTGCTTGATTGGTGTCTATTTAAGTGTGACGAACTGGGATGCTCCCTCCGTATTAAATGACAAGACCTCTTTTGATAATTATCTAATTTCTGTCTATATTGAATTATTTTTGGCTGGTGCCGGAGCTTCTATATTGATGAAATGTAAGTATAATGATTACGTTGCTCCTTGGATTGCCTTTGTTGTAGGTATTCATTTTATTGGCTTAAAAAGTGTGTTTAACGATTTTAGTTTATACCTTTTAGCAGCGCTTCTTGTTACAGTGTCTATCGCTTCACTATTCATATCTAGAAAACTTAAGGTCGCGAACAGTGCAATTACAGGCATGGGTGCTGGGACAGTTTTGTTCGCCTTCGCTCTATTAGGGTTAATTCGATATTTATCGATCTAGATACGATTATGCTAAAGTTATCTTGGAATAATTATATTCACAAAAAAGAAACTCCCTTGATTTCTCAAGGGAGTTTCTAGTGATGCGGTCGAGAGGACTCGAACCTCCACGGTATTGCTACCACACGGACCTGAACCGTGCGCGTCTGCCAATTCCGCCACGACCGCACATCATAATGACTACATATCAATCTTGCGGTCACAAGAAATATCATATCATGCTGAGATTAAAGCGTCAATATATTTTCCGATTTTTCTTATCGATCATTATTTTATGGATAATTATTGCTTTTACTTCCGAATATAAGGTATAATGAGAACAAAAGTTCGCATAATATAAATGAGGTGATTTATAATGGCGACTACAAAGTTGAAGACATCCATTGTTGATGAAGATATTACTAAAGAAGAACTGTCCCTGGTCAGAAGCTATTTGCTGCTAACGTTTATTCATAAAGTTTTCGAGCGTGACTGCCGTGTAATCAGCAAGAGTGGCCTGTTTAAGACCCCTCAGCTTTATATGGAGCTCGTGTCTGGCGCCACTAAGAAGACCTCATTAATGCTCCAAGAGGTTACGCGCGAATTAAGCTCACATGATCTGAAGATCACAACCGTTCGCCAAGATCAACGAGGAGTCGAGGCCTTGTACTCCTGTAGAGGATATCAAGGTGAGATGAATATATTATGGCCAGGATTCCGTAGAGAGATGATGCTGCGAATGCGTGCGTATCTCGGACTGTCCACAGAGCTCTCCATACTCTCCAGAGAAGAAAGCGACTCCCAGCTAGCTTTAAGTATTTAATCCGTCAGAGGCATAGATGTTAGCAGAACAGCTCCCCACCCAATTTGGGTAAGGAGCTGTTTTTGCTGCGGAAACTATATATTATCAGGTTCTTTCCTTGGTTCGCTGAAGGGTTGGAATAAATAATTCCGATCTAGCTTTACTACTCGTCTATTCTGACGACGTATCATCACCTGCGAATCATCCCAAGCCAGAACAATTCCTTTTACATCATTACTTTCTATGCCATCGCGCACCACACGAATTTTCTCGCCGGAAATTCGGTACGCATCCAATTGTTCATCGCTAATCATCATGATCCCTCCCTCTATATAGCTTATCCTATTTTCATTAAGAAAAAAGACCCAAATGAAAAATCATCTGGGTCTCATATAAGCAATTGACCAATTGCATGTCTACTAAAGCATTCTTATATCAGCGCTTCATTCTTCTCAAACCAGAAATCAAGAACTTTAGCGGACATCACACGTTGCTCCAGATACTCCACTTGGTTCGTTGTGAATTTCTCCCTCCAAGGGAAGGAAAGTTCCTCACATAAACCTTTAATTGTCAGAAGCTCTGACCAAGCTACATAGCGTTTGTACCAAAAAAACTGAGGATGTTCAATCATATAGGGATACAGATCGTCGAAATCCGTGTGTTTGCAATCCAGCGCACGCTCGAAGTGATCCTTGGCCTCGGTTAATTTATCAATAAAAAATTGCTCAGTCACCGGTTCTTTCCCCATTGTGACGCCTCCTCCCTATGTCTGATTTTATTATAAAGGAAAATCTATAGGGTGAAAAGCAGTTGTTTTAAAAATAGGCATGTTCTTATTTATAATTCGGGTTATTCCCCAAATTCAATGGTGCCTCCAGTAAGAGAGGTAATTCTTACGAGTGACTCCAGTCGGATGCCTTGTTCTTTGATCGTCCGAGCTCCAGCCTGAAAGCTTTTTTCCACTACAACACCAAGACCTACCAGCTCAGCGCCAGAGCGTTGAATGATCTTAATTAATCCACGCGCTGCATCACCATTAGCAATAATATCATCGATAAAGAGGATTTTATCCTCTGGAGAGATGAATTGGCGAGACAACATAATGTCGGTAACGATGCCTTTCGTAAAAGAAGGAACTCTTTCACAAAGTGCGTCCGGATCTGCTAATAGCGTTTTTTTGCGACGTGCAAAAACTAACGGCACCTTTAACTCATATGCGGTGGCAAATGCCACGGCAATGCCCGAGGATTCCACGGTCACAATACGTGTAATTCCGCAGTCCGCAAACCTCCCGGCAAACTCCCGTCCCATTTCCATCGTAAGCTGTGGATCTACCTGATGATTCAACAGTGCATCCAGCTTCAGCACTTCATCCGAAACGACGACACCTTCCTCCAAAATCCGCTGTTTCAACACTTCCATGATTTTGAACCTCCAATACCCTTTATAATCGCAGACGCTCCGTACAAATGAATCACGGAAGTCATGTCCTACTGATCCTCATCATAACCTGTACTATACAGAGTGCACAAGGCAATCCTGCATAGCACGCTTTATGATTTTTCTTTTGCTTCTTAAAACTATTAGGAGGGGAGCCATGAAATCACATGTCCGAACATTACAGATCGCTTTCACTTACATTGGCACCATTGTAGGAGCCGGATTCGCCACCGGACAAGAAATTTTAAAATTCTTCACTCGTTACGGACACTGGGCAGTTCTGACCATCCTGCTCTCTACTATACTGTTCATATGGCTGGGTACGAAAATGATGGTCATCGCTCGGCGCATAGAAGCAGAGTCTTATGAGGACTTTAACCGTCACCTCTTTGGTGACCAAGTCGGAAGCACCATCAGTTTGTTCACGATGGTCATCCTGATCGGTGTCAACAGTATTATGCTTGCAGGGGCTGGTGCTATTTTTCAAGAGCATCTTGGATTTCATTATCAAACAGGGCTAATATTGACGCTGGTTGGTTCTTATTTTCTGCTTAAACGGGGAATTTCCGGTATTCTGCAAATGAACAGTCTGATCGTACCATTAATGCTTACGCTGTCGCTCATCATTATTTTTAATACCTTTCAAATTCCAGGTGCTGAACGGTTCTTTTTCCTAGAAACGGATCGGTCTATCTTTGGAGCTTGGATGTCGCCGCTGCTCTACACCGCCTTCAATTTAGGTATGGCTCAAGCCGTATTAGTTCCAATGGCTCGTCATACAGAGGAAGAAAAATCTCTTGTCTGGGGCGGTATTTTTGGTGGTGCGGGAATCGGTTTTATGTTGATCGCCGCGCATTTCGCGATGAGCTCACAGATGCCTGATATTCTCCAATTTGAAATCCCTATGGGCAACATCGCCATCCGGTTGGGTACCGTAGTGCAAACTATATATTTGCTGCTGATCTTTTTGGAGATCTTTAGCACTTTTGTCGCCGACATTTATGGCGTCACCATGCAGCTTAAACAACGAATTCCCGTTAAACCCGCATTGATTACGCCGATTCTGATGTTGCTGTGCTATTTACTGAGCCAGTTTGGCTTTAGCTCTCTTCTCTCCGTGTTCTACCCGATCTTCGGAGCTTTGTCACTGGTCTGGGCTGTCATGTTACTACGTACGCCATGGTCTACTCCACCACGTATCGATTCCTCATCGGGTTCGAGTGGCAAAGGGAACAGTCTTGTATCCATAAAACCAGTTACACGGAAATAACTGCTCCTGTTGGAATAATTCGTGCTGCCGCTTCCGCCACATGCTTGTGACAGGTCATCATCACAATCTGGCGGGAGACCGACAGTTCACCAAGCAGTGAAAGCACAGCATGAAGACGAGCCTCGTCAAAGTTGACGAATAGATCATCGAACAGCAGTGGCAGCGATACTTGCCGGGACATCGTCTCTGCTAATGCCAAGCGGATGGAAAGGTACAGCTGTTCTGCCGTCCCACGGCTAAGCAGTCCGCTGTCGAGCAGTCCAGCATCTTTGTGTTCCGCTTTAAGCTCTTTATGGCCTAAAGTCATAACTACTCTCTTGTATTCCCCTTGAGTCAGCTTGGAGAAATATTCAGATGCAAGTAGTAGTACCTGCGGCTGCTTCTCCTGCTCATAAATACGGCGGGTTCTTCCGATTAATTCGGCAGTTAAGGCTGCTACCGCATATTTATCAGCCACGATTCGCAGGGCGGCTCTCTGCTCTTCCAATTGCTGAATAACAGAGTCCTCCATACACCGCTCTTTCAAATACTCCCTTTCCTGAAGCAGCTTCCCTCGTTGCTCCAGCAGACTGTTCCACATTTCTTCCTCTCGTGCAGCTAGCTCTTCAGCCGCCGTCCGCTCTTTCTGGAGTGCTGAGGCATCATGATGATCTAATAATACTTGGAGGGCGGCAACCCGCTCATCCTCCCAGCCTCCAAACATAGCCAGTTCCCACTGACGAATGGATTTATTCAGCTCACTACGCCGCTGTACAGCAGCCGATCTTCGCAAGAAATCCTCTCCGCCTGCTGCTCCACCTTCATGCAACAGTAGGTCACGCTGTTCTCTAAGTTCACCTAATACCCTATGACTCTCCTTAAGCTCTTCCAGAAGCTCTTGTAACCGTGACTGAATACCTTCCCGGCGAATCAGGTCCTTTTTCAGTTCATCCCAAGCTCTTTTTCGAAGCTCCAGCCAGCTTAGTAATGTTAGTGCAGATCGTCGCTGTCCATCCTGCGGATCCATATCCAAGCTAGTTGCCGCTACGCCAGACTCACCTAAAGGATCAGTACCTGATTCATAAATAAGGGCAAGCAGCTCCTCCTCGAACACGTTACACTCATCTTCCAGCTCTTTCAGTCGTAAAGAGAGCTTATTCTCTTGGCGCAGCAGTTCGTTTCCCTGCTCCACCATAGCGAAGATATCCGGCAGCCCTTCCGGAGACAACCCTTCGGGCAATTTGCGCTCACGCAGCCATTCTTCATATTGCTCAGCAGTTTGCGTGAAAGCCAGCTCCGCTCGGCTCATTTCTTCGGCGAGCAGCTTCTCTTGGCCTGCCAGCGTCTCCAGCTCCGTGCGGCAGGCATCCCGCTCAGCCGCATAGCGTTCAATGCGCTGCCGCCATGCTGTCCAAGCCTCCATGAGCCTGCGAAGCTCCCTCATGGAGGCCTCCAGCCCGCCTGCGTCAGGGCTGGACCCCGGGGCAGCAGATCGCCGCCCCGGGGTGATCGCGCTCTCCGGCTCCGCCCCGGAGAGCAGCTGCCCCCGCAGCCGTAGCATCTCGGCTGCGGCTGTGCCCACGTCCCCGCCATGCCCTGGCGGGGACGCTTCCGGCCGGCGCGCTCCGCTGAGGCCGGCCCAAGGGCCAGATCGGCCGCGCCAAGCAGGCCGATCGCGAGCACTGCGCTGACCGGCGGAGCACCGGTCAGCCACAGCGCTGTGGGCAGCAGCACAGTTAGTGCTGCCCCAGCCCACAGCAGGCGCCGGTAGAGCGCGGCCATGCGCTGCGCGCTAAGGCCGTCACTTCCGGCGCCGGGGCCGCGCTGCGGCCCTTCGCTGAGCTGCGCTTCGCGCCAGCGCTCGGCCGCCTGCTGCAGCTCGTCCCACAGCTGCAGCACTTCTCTAGCGCTGCGCGGAGCCAGCTGCGCAAAAGATTCGGCGCCGGTAGCGTGCTCACGCGCCAGCGCCCGTTCTGCTGCCTGCAGCGAAGCTGAGGCAGCAGCCAAGCGGGATCGCAGCGTCTGCCGCGCTGCGCCCTCCGCTTCCATCCGGCGATCATAACTCGCGAACGCCGCCGCAAACCTCCGTGCAGCTTCACGATCTGCGGCTGCACCGGAAAATGCAGTCAGCTCTGCCGCGCTCCAGCTGACATCAATGCCTCGCAGAATTCGCCGCAAATGCTCATTCAGCGCGGTCAATTCACCTTCCAGCCGCTGTCTTTCCGCTCGCAGGTTTTCATAGCTGCTCCGATGACGGTCCAACCGCTCCAGAGCAGGTCCCTGCACAGTCAACACTACATCCGGTGGATTCTGTGCCAGCTCAGCCGTAAGCTCACTTTGTAGACGTTCATAACGAGCTACAGCTCCTTGAGCATTTCGAATTTCTCCTTCAAGTGCCTGAAATCGAGTCGCTCCATCTTCAGGAAAGGTTGAAATCATTGGCAGACCTTGCAGCTCTAACGTCGCATCGCTCCATTTTAACCACAATTCACGAACATCCTGAGCTTTGCGAAGCATCACGAGCTTGTCTCCAGTAAGCTTACGTTGCTGTTCCAATTGATCTAGCTCAGATTCCGTAACCTTTAATGCTGCTATATTACCGTTATAACGTGGAAGATAAGAGCGGCTCTCCCCCATCTGGCGCTCTAGTTTCTCAATAGCCTGAACGATTTTAGCAGCTTCCTGCAGCTTGCCCCGAGGCTTATATAGCTTCTCAGCTTCCTGTACCAATCGGCGTTCCGCCCGCATGATCGTTCCACCGCCGCCCATACCCGCATGGAAGAGAAAGCTGCTCATCTCTTCTGATTGAAGCGCAGCAAGCTCCTGCAGTTCATCGAGAGAGACCGCGAACAATTGATGGAACATGCTCCGAGAGATACCACCAAGCAAAAGACGCTCCATTTCAGCTTGTCCTAGCTCTTGCGTGGTTCCATTCGGTTGGTTAACCGTGATGTTCAGCTTCTCATTTCTTCCTGAACCCTCACCACCAGCTGTATGGCGACGAATGCTCCATAGGGCACCATTACTATCACGTACCTTCAGTATTCCCCCATGTAATCCGCCTTGCATAGGTTCATACCTCTCCGTAGGGTTACCACGACTTGGAATTCCAAACAGCATGGAGCGAATAAACTGCAACGTCGTGCTTTTTCCTGCTTCATTACGTCCATAGAGTGTAGTAACTCCATCCGTTAGATCAATCTCTCGGTTATGCAAACGTCCGAAGCCATGGATCTGCAAATGTTCAATTCTCATCTTCTGGAGCACCCTCCATTCCACCGAGCATTGTGATTCCCTGTTCCGCTGCGCTACGAAGCCAACTTAACTTCTCCTCTTGACTCGTCACCGAGAGCAGCTGTCGCAGCTCCTGATTCTCCATGAGCGGCTTAAGCGCACTGTTTATTAATTCTTCAAGCGCTTCTGCTGAATGTTCCGTATGCTCTGTAATTCGCAGCATTTCTCCAAGAAAGCTATCCTCCTTTAATAACCGTTCACGGTCAATAGCTAACCCGGACTCTACAGCGAATCCTTCCACCCAGACAAGGCCCTTATAATCTTTACGCTCAGCCCGAACCGCCTCACGGCGCTGGAGCTCAGATAGCAGATCCTCTGCCGCTCCTTTTTCAGCTAATACTTTATGTACGTCCCCGCGTCCGATCAGACGAAATCTGACCACTGACATCAGCTCCGGGAGCTCCTCCCTGATATCGTCAATCACCTGCTCCACCCTTTGTATCCATTCTGCTTCATTACTCAATCCCTCAATGGATAGATCCCGTACCTGCCAGCGGACATAATCAAGCTCATGAAACTGGGGCGTGGCACTTCCAGCCTCATCAACATCCACAACATAACAACCTTTTGGTCCGGTTTCCTTAATGCTACGTCCTTGTATATTGCCCGGGTATATAATCGCCGGTTTTTCATGCAATACACTACGTTTATGGATATGTCCAAGTGCCCAATAATCAAAACCCCGTTCGATAAGATCTCTACGACTGCAAGGCGAATAAGTCTCGTGTAACAAATCACCGTCTACATTTCCATGCAGCATAGCAATATGAAACAAACGGCTGCCAGGCTTTCGAGTAAAGGTCACTGCTGTGTTGTCCATTACCTTCGCTGTCGGATAGGAAATCCCACTAACAACGGCTACTTCTTGGCCATCTTTACGACGATAAGCTGTAGCGTGATCTGGCTTCTCCCCGCCAAACACAGTAACATGCTTTGGCATTTCCATTGTCAGACGCAATCCGTCAAGTGGATCATGGTTGCCATGGATCAGAAACACATGTATTCCGTGCTGACCAAGTTCCTTGAGTGCTTCCTGAAATCGGAGCTGACCCTGTAAGGAAGCGTCAGAAACATCGTACACATCTCCACTGATGACAATAAAATCAACGTTCTCTTGGATGGCAACGCGGACAAGCCGCCCGAGGGCGGCGAAGGTTGACTCACGTAAATAAGAACGAATGGCTGGCGAAATATGCGCCAGCCCAGCAAAACGGCTATCCAGATGTAAGTCAGCAGCATGTAGAAATCGAAATGGAATCATAGCTGCTCACCCTTTCGTTCCTGAGGGATACTGTAAGTATGTCTTTTTAAGTTCATTCGCGACACGAGTCAGCGAATACAAGCTTTTCGCTTTATCCCAAGCTGAACGGGAAAGCTCATAACGATAAGCCGGATCGGATATCACCTTCTCTAAAGCGTCAGCAAGAGCAATCTCATCATCAGGACTGACGAGCAGGCCATTCACACCATCTTCAATCTGCTCCGGTATTCCGCCTACATTCGTCCCAACTAAAGCCAAGCAGCTAAGCGCCGCTTCTGCAAACACCGATCCGAAGGCCTCCGCCCGAGAAGGCAGCACGAAAATATCAAAGAAAGGCATGAATTCTTCCGGATGGAGCGTATATCCATAAAAAATCGTTTCATTATAAATCCCTAATTGCTTAGCCATATTTTCCAAATCCGCACGGGAAGGTCCGTCGCCAATAATATGCAGTACATATTCATGGCCGCGATTTTTAAGCTCAGCACAAGCCTTGAGTAAAGTATCAATTCCTTTGGCTGGTACTAGACGTGTCACAGTCACTAGCTGGGGTACAGCGTTGTCATGCGGGACTGGCTTAAACCTTTTCTCATCAAAACCATTCGGTATTACTCCTATATTAGAAGGATCTAGAATATAAGGCGCCACATACTCTGCAAAAGCTTGCGACACAGTCATTAACCGATCACTAACATGCTCGAGTTCACGGTATAGCGAAACTAGAAACTGATGCTCCAGCCCACCCTCAGAAATAGCTCCATTCAGAATCAGCTCTCGCTCATAACTGGAATGCAAGGTTTGAATTAACGGAGTATCTGGAAACACTTTTTTCATCGCTAAACCAGCAATTGGATGATGGGAATGGATAAGATCGTATGTCTTGCTCATCCGCAGTTTAGTCCACCATAGATAATCACGATAAGTCTGAATATATTTCTGAACGATCGGACTTTCCCCAAACTGAGTCCAATCAAAGGTCTCAAACAGAACTTCTTCATGCCCCTTGTTGCGAATCCGCTTAGGCAACCAAAACAAATCCATCTCCCAACGGCTTGAACGGAATCTTTCCTGAAGATAAGGGATCATGGATGATACACCACCGGGTTGCTCCGGCGGGAAGAAGAGCGCTTGCAGCAAATTCATATGGTACATCCCCTTTACAATTGCCTTACGTACAGTAAGTCTTGGCAATTATGATATAGTTGTGTATATGTAGGATTTCAGGTACGATTACGTTCCCCATACCTTGATTTTATCGGTATAAACATGAAACAGCAACTAAGAAAAAGGAGAATGATCTATGAAGGAAGAACAGCTGCCTGCCTCTTACACCGCATATATACAAGAAATGCTGGGGCAAGAGGCAAATGCTTTTCTAGAAAGTTATTCAGCACCACGAACGCAGGGACTTCGTTTTAATCCACTGAAAAGTATCTCTGATGCAGGTCAAGTCGCAGTTGAGCGCACGGTCTCACAATTTAATCTGAAACCTATCCCATGGTGTCCAGTTGGTTATTATTATGAAGAACCCGCTCGACCAGGCAGGCATCCTTACCATGCTGCTGGACTATATTATATTCAGGAGCCTTCCGCAATGTCCGCAGCCGAACTGCTTGCGCCTAAACCCGGGGAAACCGTCCTCGACCTTGCAGCAGCCCCTGGAGGTAAAACTACGCATATCGCGGGTTTAATGCAAGGACAAGGTCTCTTAATCTCTAATGAAATTCATCCGGAACGCGCAAAAATCCTAGCTGAGAACGTAGAACGTCTAGGCATTAAGAATACCCTCGTAACCTGTGCAACGCCAGAACAGCTATCTTCGCGCTTCCCGCAAGCATTTGACCGTATTATGTTAGATGCACCTTGCTCAGGAGAAGGCATGTTCCGAAAAGACCCAAAAGCCGTTCAAGAGTGGTCTCCTGATCATGTGGTTATGTGTGCGGCGAGACAATGGGACATTCTGCAAGACGCCTACCTGATGCTTAAGCCTGGGGGGACTCTAGCCTACTCTACTTGCACCTTTAACCGCCAAGAGAATGAGGAGATCATTTCCCGATTGACGGATCGATACCCCGATATGGAACTTCTTACCCACAAGCGCCTTTGGCCACATTTAGAAAAAGGCGAAGGCCACTTTGTTGCACTCCTACGTAAACAAAGTGACATCGAAAACGACGTTAATGATGATGCCAAACGCAGCACCAATAAACGTCGAGGCAAAAGTAACCCAAAAATTAATTCTTCCGTTCGCGATGCGTACCAGTTATTCCAAGACTGGGCAGCGGTAGAACTGCCTGGTTTCTCATATCAAGGCGTCCCTCTATTGTTCGGAGAATCCCTTTATTTGCTACCTGAATCCTTTAATGGCAACCTCCATACTGGGCTGCTGGATGGTTTGCGTATTCCACGAGCCGGGCTACATATTGCCCATTTGAAGAAAAATCGGATTGAGCCTGCTCACGCCCTTGCAATGGCGATTCAAGACACACAAGTAACGCGTAGTTTTGATCTCAGTAGTGGGGGGCTAGAAATTCATGCTTGGCTCCGGGGCGAAAGCTTACCTGTGCCCGTGGAATTACATGGTTGGACACTTGTAACTTTAGATGGTTTGCCGATTAGTTGGGGCAAAGCGAGTGCAGGCCAACTTAAGAATCATCTTCCTAAAGGACTTCGCATCCTAAAAGCCCATATTGACGAGCAATAGGCCATTGACCAGTTCATCTAGTCCACTTTGGCATATGATGTCATTATCTCAGAAAGCTGCGACACCCGCCGCAGCAATGAGAATAAGTCATACGTTAAGGAGGAATATATCATGGGTGAATTTGGAGGAGGCTTCACTTCGACTGGTGCGATCTTGGTACTTTTTATCTTGCTCGTAATCATCTCCCGTTCGTTGTTCGTTTAATACCAACCCGGCTAAATAGTCGGTGAAATTAAAGCGGCTGTGTCGTCCTTTTTAGGGCGGTGCGGCCGCTTTATTTCTTTCCGATATAACATCTCCATTTATTGTTCTCGTGAATATTCACCGTTTGAAATCCAGCTTTCCGAAAAAGCTGATCTATCTCTTCGTTCTTTGTGTGTTGATTCATGTGATAATTGATTTTATAGATTTCAGAAATAATAACAAACGTTCCGCCTGCCTTCAGCACCCTAAACACTTCACTGATATCATGTTCAAGATCGGGCCAGAAATAATGCGTCTGAATAGCCGTAATCGTCCCGAAAAATCCATCGTTGAACGGTAACGTCGACACATCTCCCTGACTAATTTTCACCCTACCAGCGGCGACAGCTTTATTGTTTTTTTGAATAGACGTCTCTACAGCTTGTTGTGAATAATCTATGCCGTAAATTTCATGTTGATTATTTTGTTTTGTAAGCGTATGTATAGTTTGACCGCCCCCACAGCCTATGTCCAAAATAGGTGCGTTGTTTATCATTTCTATTTTTTTAATCCCCACGCTGTTATGCTGGTATGTGCCTGGTTCATGATCTTGATCATGATATTCCCCACGAGCCCTCTCGGGTTCTTGGCTTGATCGATCAGCGTATTCAATAATCCCATATTTGTACCTCCCCATCAATTGGCCATACCGGTAACCTGACCACTTGATATATGTTCCGTAAGATTTTCAGCTGTAACTAACCACTCATCTACTTGATACTCTATTTTATGAATACTAGTATATGAAGTCGGGAAATGGGCATTCTTATTCGTCCATGTTAGCCCTTTTAAAATATGGTATATAACATTGATTACGCCACCATGAGTGACCACAATTACATTTTCATTTGGATCAGTACTCTCCAGTTCATTACATAGTTTCGAGAAACTTGAACTTATTCGCGTAAAAAATTCCTGAGGACTTTCTCCTCCTGGAAATCTCTCATCCATTCTTAAAGCAGAAAAATAGAGACCCGGGTATCGTTCATTTGCAATTTCATGGGGCATTCCAGCAATTACACCATTGTTCGTTTCTCTCCAACACTGGCTGCTTTCAACAGGCAAGCTAAGCTCTCTGGCGATCTCATTTGCTGTATCTAACGCACGCTGCAAATCACTGCTAAGAATACGAGTGATGTTAAAGCAAGACTGATTTTCCCTAAGATAACAACCAAGTCGTTCGGCTTGTCTATATCCCTCTAGGACAAGTCCACGTTGACTCCAACCCCCACGATAACCTTCATCATCTATTCCATGCCGTATAAAATACATAGCCATCGCTTGCATACCTCCAAAAAATGATTATTTTGCTTTTAACTTCGAGATCGCTTGGTTTTGAAGTTGATCCCAATGGGGCGTTGAAATGTTTGCTTGTTGCTTCAAAATATCGAACGAATCAAACAAAGCTGCTATTTCGCTGAAAGAACCGTCCACTAATTTCATAAACGGTAATTTATGAATTACTTTCAAAACGTAGTATACGACATGTTTATGTTTTCGAACAAAGTCAACTTGACCTGCTGGAGTAATCGTATAGTCTAACTTCTCCATCATTTGAAATCCTTCGTCCATTACTGAAATGGCTTGTTTTAATAGCTTCTTATCCTTAGATACCTTTTTCAAATCCCCGTCATGAAGATAATTAAGGGAGTTCAAAGCCACTATAGGCACGATATGACTTTTGAGCCAAGCATCCATATCCTCATGATAAGTTAACTTATACTTAACGTTTTTAAAGGCATTTTCCAGTACAGGCTTTATTGGAATCTCACCATCTAAGCTGCCAAGTACCATTTGCCCTCCTGCGTGTATTTTGATAACGCGACCACTCGATTCACGAATTCCTGCACTAAGCTGAAATCCAAAGACTATATTTTTCCTCACATGGCTCATTTCCTGTAAATCTGTCTGCATTCCATGGGCATCGCCATTATTACCTACAAGAATTATATTCTGACTCTGATTTTTAGCTAGAATAGGTAATACCGCCGGAAAATCATTGTATTTCATAACAACAAAAATAAGATCATAGCGATCATCCGGTTGAAGCTCAGAGATGACTTTTACAGCATCCACAGTGTTTTTATATTGAAAATAATGGCGAAGAACTAGTCCGTCTTTCGTCAATTGCTCTGCTCTCTTCCCTCTGGCAAGCACGGTGACATCATTTCCTCCACGCACTAGAACATGCGCAAGATAGCTGCCTAAAACTCCCGCTCCGAAAACTAATATTCTCATGTTTAACTCCTCTATCCCTTTTTAGACATTTGTTGAATTTCGATCAACTGTTCGATAAAATCAGATTATCACATCCCCGGTAGGGTTCAATCGTTAGTTTGATCGGTTTTGTTGATTTTCCAACAGAATACAATACATTGTTTAATAAAAAGGGAGTATTACCATGGATAGAAGAATTAAAAAAAACCAAACAGCCATCATGAATGCATTAATTCAACTGATGGCTGAAAAAGATTTTGAAAAAATAACGATTAACGAAATTGCAGAGCGCGCTGATGTAAACCGCGGAACGATTTATTCCCATTATGCGGATAAATACGATCTGATGGATAAATGCCTGGAAGCTCAGCTCCAACAACTAATCGAAAGCTGCTCCGCAATGGAAGATGAAACCGAACCCAATCCCTCTAAGGCGTCATTGCTCCGCACGCTGGAACAATTGGAGGAGAATGCTTTCTTTTATAAGACTTTATTAAGAAACAAAGCTTTGCTCTCTTTTAGAAACCAATTACAAGAAATGATAAATGAGCAAATCAAGGCACAATTCTCAGAAAACAATTTAAACCTAGATGGATGGAGTAAGGATATATCTGTACAATTTTTGAGTTCGGCGACGGTCGGAGTGATTGAATGGTGGTTTACCCATAGTAATCCTTGTTCTGCAAAAGAAATTACTGAAAAGTTATGGTCAATGCTCGATCTGAATCTGCAAATGATCCGTTCTCAAGCTTGAAAATGTTATCCCCTATCCATCTCATAAATGGAGCTGATGATCTTTTCAATTTGGATCTCCTTAATGGATATATCAAGAATCTCTACCTTTTCGCTAAGAATATGAAGAAACTCCCCCATTTTACACTGCTCGGTATCGATCTCTAATTCCACTTCGTAATCCGATATTCTTTCCGATATCAGAGTCCCAGGCAGGTCAATATCTCCAATCGGTGTAGCTGCAGAGAGCCTGACCACTTTTTTAGCACCTAGATGAAGTCGAAGTTCAGAGAACTTATCGTCATATACTTTTTTACCTTGATGAATAATTAGTACTCTTTGCACCAAACGCTCCACGTCTTCCAAGTCATGTGTCGTTAGAATAAATGTGGTGCCTTCCTGATTCATTTGCTTAATGAATTCTCTGATTCTTTGTTTAGCTATAACATCCAGCCCGATCGTCGGCTCATCCAAAAAAACCACTGGCGGAGAATGAAGCATTGCCATAATAAACTCGCATTTCATTCGTTCCCCCAGTGAAAGGGTGCGCGTAGGCTTAGTGATAATATCACCAATCTCAAACATACTTACAAATCGGTCTAGTCTTGTACGAAAGTCATTCGTAGGAATATCATAAATTTCCTTGTTCATATAAAAGCTATCCAAAGGGGGTATGTCCCATATTAACTGCGATTTCTGTCCGAACAATACCCCGATTTGTTTTACATATTGATTTTTTTGCTTATGAGGGTTGTATCCTAGAACATTTATTTCTCCCGATGTGGGATAGAGAACGCCTGTCAGCATTTTAATCGTCGTAGATTTCCCCGCACCGTTTGGCCCCAGAATGCCAATGATCTCTCCTTTTCCAACACTGAACGAAAGATCCTCTACAGAGGTGATAATCGATTTTTCACGGTGAAACAGACTTTTAAATACGCTTTTAGCATCTTGTCCACGGTGATAGGTTTCATATTGTTTAGTTAAGTTCTTGACGGTGATAATGTCCAATGTAATTCTCCTTCATACAAATTCATCCTCCGGCACTTTTGTAACTACGAAGCATGTACGTATAGAGCCAAATTCCGAAGGCAGCAAATAACACACAAGGAATAATCGCTATGAAAAAATAACCTTCCGACCGTCCGATCAGTGTAGAAGCTGGAAAATAGGCAATCATGGAAACCGGGAACAAAAACGAACTTACGGCTACGACTGCTTTAGGGAAAATCGTCCCCGGATACCGTCCAAAAGATTTAACGCTCTCAAACATCTCCGGCAAACGAGAATTTGCTACCCATTTGAAGGAAATCGCTGCAACAATGAGCGCCACGCCAAACATGACCAATAGCCCAGCTCCAAACAACAATAGGAACAACAACCAAGAGCTAAAAGTCATCCCTTCGATTCCACTAAGTGCATATACGAACATGACTACTCCTCCACCTAAAAGCCCGATACTTTCGAATTCAAAAGATCTGGCCAACAGTAAAAAAAGGCTCGAGGTTGGTTTAATTAATACCACTTCCAAAGTCCCTTCTACTACATGGGACATCGTATTCCACATGATTCCGTTGAAAAAAATCCCGGCACAAGCCGTAGACAAAATGAAAACCGATTGAATTAATAGTGCCTCTTTAAAGGTCCATCCTTCAAATGAAGCATTCGAATTATAGATGAACACCGTTACTAGCGGAAACAACACATTCCCTATGAGCATGATAAGGCTATTTAGAATAAAATTCACGCGATAGGTGATCGCAGAAGCAATATTCGCCTTCATACAAGTTTTGTAGATTAGATATATACGTTTCATGCACCCACCCCCGTAAAATGCTTAAGCGATACCGCATACAGCACCCGGCAGACTATTCCAGCAATAATAACGGCTGCAAACTGCAGTAACAAAACTTGAGGAATAGGTAAGGTTATATCAGCTAAAGTATAGCTACCCGTATAGACCATTGCAGGCAGAAAGGTCGTATATTGAAACGGTAAGAAAAAGGAAGCCATCTGTAGGGACTTTGGAAAAAAGACTAATGGAATCAGTGATCCTGAGAATATCCCCTCACAAAGACTGAAAAAATTACGAATACTGGAGGATTGCACCAACCAAAAGGCCACCATTCCAATACTATAGTGGATGAAAAAATTCATCATGAACGCCATAGCTATCGATAGCATTGCGTATAGTAAATTTGCGGGTAAAACATCAATATGAAAAATAAAGAAGAAGATCATAAAACAGGGTATAAATTCAAATAGAAGCCCAAGTACCCTATGTCCTGCCTTCTGAGACAATGCATAGAACATATGATTCATTGGTCTTAAAGAGAACGTAATGAATTTCCCGGTGCGAATGAGCATTTGCAAGTTCCAATCGGCAAAATCCATGGTCAAGTAGTTGATCAACATCGTGGCGCAAAAATAAGAGAGCATCTGCGAGAGCGACATCCCGTTAATAGAGGATTCCCCACTATAAACAGCGCTCCATATATAATACTGCACTAAAAAATATACCGGGCCTACAAAAATAGAAACCATCGAATGCGTTCTGTACGCACTCCATTCCTTATACGTAACAAAAGCAACCGCTCTCATAACGCGAAAGCGGTGCTTTATCATCTCAAACATAAGTCACATCCTGCCCATCTTTGATATCTCACAACATTTAACCTTTTTCTTATTCGAGTCCGGACCAGATCACATTGTTTGTGCCGAAAATCCCTCTACCGTCCCATATATTTTTATGAAAAGGGATATACCAAACGGCAATCAGCTTTTCTACCGGATCAACGACCAAGGAACAAGACCCCCATCCTTCGTGAAAAAAAGTACCTTCAGAATAAGAAGTACTTTCATTATATCGAAGGTCTGGCCCAAGACCGTATGGTCTATCCGCTCCTCCATCTCCCCATGCGTAGTTTGGAAGTTTCTCAGAATTGAACCGCTTGGTCATTCTCTGAACAGCCATTCGACTTAAGATATGACCACCTTCGTATTCCCCTTGGTTAAGCAGCATAATTCCGAACCTCTGTAGATCATTAACGGTTGAGTACAGTCCCCCACCAGTTCCGGGTGTCTTGATTTCTTCCTCAGACCTTTGTTCTTCATCCGTAATTGCCCCGTTTTGCAGCTTCTGAAGATATTCCTTGGCCTCTTCCGAACGAATAGCGATCCTACCAGCTTTCTCAGGCGGTATATCAAAGAAAGTATCTGTCATGCCTAACGGTTTTACAATGTTGTCCATTATGTAATCTTCTGCAAAAACACCTGTTATTTTCTCGATAATTGCACCAAGAACCACGTATCCGAACGATGAATACATCCATTGAGTCCCTACCGGAAAACGAATGCCATAGGAAAGTCCAGCTTTAATCCAGTTTTCTTTTCCAAGCTCTGATTCATAAATATACCACCATGCACTTTTATAGTAGGTATCACTTATAGTGCCATGATCAGGTGCGATGCCGGAGGTATGAGTCAGTAAATGAGCAATTGTAATCGGCTTAAAAGGATCGGCATCAAACTCCGGAAGAATAGAACTAACTGGCTGCCCCATAAAAATTTTACCATCATCTGCTAGCTGCCAGATCGCTGTTGCCGTAAACAGCTTAGTAATAGAAGCGATTCGAAAAATTGTATCCGTTTTCAACTTTTGGTCGCTATCTTCTTCGTAACTGAAGCGTCCCCCCGCTCCATTAGCAAATATTTTTCCATAACGACTAAGAGAATAAATATAGCCATCGGCTACTTTCTTATTACAGAGATCCTCATAAAAATGATTAAGTGCCTCTAATCGGTCCTCCCTGTAATTCACTTCGTTCAGCTTGCTAAGCTCTGTGGATGATAACATGATTCGCACTCCCCTATCATTCATTAAAAAGAATAGTTAATTCTCAAAAATGTAAATTTACACCTAACCTATAATACCTTTTCAATATAATAGTTACAACATGATATTTCATACACTATTAAATTCATTCAGATTATTAATCACATAAATAGCATGTACTAAAACCCTAATAATTGGTAGGTCGATTTTATATTTAACTATTCTTTACGGATCTCACTTCCAGTTCGCTGCTGCCATGAATCGAGCAAAAAAAAGCATAAAACAGACTTCAGTCCGCTTTATGCTTTGCATGTAAACTTATTTTACAAGCTCAAAAAGATTAGGATAAACAATATTTAACGAGCGCATCACGCACACCATGCTCATTGTTCGAACCCGTAACAGCATTCGCTGCCGCTTTTACCTCTACAGGAGAATTATCCATCGCCACGCCCATCCCCGCATAGGTAAGCATAGAAATATCATTAAAATAATTACCGATTGAGAGGACTTCTTCTTGCGGAATTCCCAGCTTCACAGCGAGATTTCTTAATGCGTTTCCCTTAGAAGATTCGGGATGCATCAAATCAACGAAAAATTCACCACTCCGCAAAATATTGTACTCAGGAGCCCAAGTACGCCATTCCCGTTCAGCTTCGTCAAGGATTTCTGGCTGTGTAAATACAGTAAACTTAACAACCGGTTCACGGAAATCTTCCCATGCGGGCAGCGTCGCTGGCACAATACGGAAGTGCTCATACATATAATTAGCTTCTTTAGTCAGATTCTCTACATTATCAACATACATATCAAAAGCAGTATTCACATCATAATGAATATTGTGCTTACGGCAATAGTCAATATAGGGGTCAAGACCACGTGCATCCATACCATATTGGTGCAGCACTTCTCGATCTTCCACTCGTACCGTCGCTGCTCCATTGTGACCAAGCACGTAACCAGTCAGCCCCATTTCCTCCATGAAAGGAATCGAGTTCTGTGGACTGCGTCCCGTACACAATACGATTTGACCGCCAAGACGTGTAACCTCAGCAATAGCTTCCTTATTCTCAGAGCTTAAGTGGTGATCATCATTTAATAGCGTACCGTCCACATCTAGTGCAATCAGTTTGTATCTCATACTCCACCATCCTTGTCTTTCTTTTTCTATATATAATTGAACTTGAGGCTTTTTGTGTTAAGTGTCAGTCGCAACTATGGTGAATGTTTGGACTTCCAGCCGCTGTTGTTTCCAGATTTCTTAATTTATACCGTTTAAAAGCGGATGAAATCCGGAAACAAAGGCGGTCGCTATCGCTCTTACAGTTCCAAAATTCCCCTCCGTCTCTCCCTTCTCTTATCCCAAGTTTCCAAATTCAATATATATATATCAATTTATATATCATTTTCTCTACTATCCTTCTGACCCATCTGTGCCTAAGAGTGCCAGTTCCTCTAACGTCAGTTCCCGACAAGCTCCCAGCGGCAGACTTTCATCCAGCTTCAATTCTCCCATAGATACACGTTTCAGAAAAGTGACTTTTTTGCCAACCGCCTGAAACATACGCTTCACCTGATGAAATTTCCCCTCAGTGATGATAAGTGAAATATGAGAAATCACTTTACTTCCGCGCTCTCTTCCAAGAATGGTTAAGTGTGCAGGTAAAGTAACGTAGCCATCTTCCAGCTCCACCCCTGCTGCAAAGGCCGCGACATCATCCGCATCTACCTCGCCCTCGATGGTTGCCTCGTACGTTTTCGGGACATGCTTACGTGGCGACAGTAATTCATGGGCAAGCTTCCCATCGTTAGTGATCAGCAGCAGGCCCACAGTATCCTTATCTAGTCTTCCTACAGGAAACGGCTCAAATTGTGCATATTCATGCTTTAAAAGATCCAAGACTGTCCGATCCCGCTTGTCCTCCGTTGCTGACAGGACACCCGGGGGTTTGTTCATCATAAGATATATGAATTCACGGTAGGTAACAACCTCTCCCCCTACCTCTATTTTATCGGCATAAGGATCCACATGGAACCCACTATCTTTAACCACTGTCCCGTTCACCAATATTAAGCCTTGTTTAGCTTGTTTACGGATATCACTGCGCGACCCCACTCCAATATGGGACAGCACTTTATCTAAACGTTGTTTTTTAGCGGGCTTTCCTGATTGGCTCATCGTTACATCCACCTCCAGCCTGCGGGATATTCGTTCTTGAGTATGCCATCCTGCCACTTACCCCAGCCTGCACTGTAGCCATCAATGCAGACCAGAACGTATCCCTTTTGGGCACTTCCTATTCTAATAGAGAGACGTTCTTGAGCAATCGACAACGTCTCTCCTTTAAGATAGGAAATAGCTTCATGATTCGTGCTGGAGAGTGAGACACTTCGGCAGCTTTCACCCGGATGCAAAGCTGTAGCCATCGGATGCCCTGGAATAAATCTTCCGTTACGAATTTGTCCTACATACCATCCCGGACGAATCGTCTTTAAACCATTTAATCTTTCCTTAGATAATGGGGAGATGTACAGATGATCACCGAAGAAAATCGGATACCCTTTTGGCTCCCAGCCAAGCTGATCTTTTATAAAATCACCATATGCAGCCAACGCTTGCTCTTCCCCTGAGCCCTGACGGCCACGGTCAGCTCCACCGGTAGGTTTGCGAGAAGGTTTCCCTTCTTTCCCACGTCTTCCTTCTGATTTATTGGATGATTTAACGTGTGCTGCACCTTTTGGAGTAGTGTTTATTGTAGATTCATTTAACTTGACCTCTAAATGATCACGTTCCTCCATAGAAAGCTTAGCTCCCTCATGTTGCAGTACAGCCATGAAATGTCCTTCGCCTTTCACCTTATGCGGCCACAATCTTGCCGTTCCTGAGAGTTCTCCGAAGCCAGGAGCGAATGAGCCTGTACCGCCTACCTTTACCACCGAGAATTGTGAGTGACTAGACAGAAACTCCGCTATAATTTCCTCATTTTCTTCTGTAGCAAATGTACAGGTTGAATAGACAAGTCTACCTCCCGGTGCCAGCGCCGCTGCTGCTGAACGTAAAATATCCTTCTGCATTGCAGCGTATTTGGCAGGTGTATTCGAATCCCACTGTTTCACCATGTCTTCATCTTTACGGAACATCCCTTCACCAGAGCAGGGAGCATCAATTAAGATTTTGTCAAAAAAAAGCGGGAATGCAGCCGCGATATGATCTGGACTTTCGTTCAGTACAATACCATTTCGAACCCCATACAGCTCCAGATTTTTGGCTAGGGCTTTAGTCCGTTCTGGATGAAGATCATTACTAACCAATAACCCTTCACCTAACAGCTTGGCAGAAATCTGTGTAGATTTTCCTCCAGGGGCGGCACATAAATCAAGTACACGATCTCCCGGCTCAACATTAAGCAGCTCCACAGGTGCCATCGCACTTGGCTCTTGAATGTAATACAATCCCGCATGGTAGTGAGGATGCTTACCAGGTCTAGCCCCAGTCTCTGTATAAAACCCTGTCGGACACCAAGGAATAGGTTCCAACCCTAAAGTAGTTATGGCTTTTAAACTCTCCACGGAAATTTTTAATGTGTTAACACGGACGCCTCCGTAAGGGGTCTCCTTGTAGGAATCCGCAAATTGATTATAATCTGTTCCCAGCATTTCCATCATACGCTCGCTGAAAGAACTGGGCAATTGTGCCGCCATGATGCCGTCCTCCTGATAGTATTGCAAAAATTTAGGTGTTTAAAGATTCAAGGAACACCCCTACGGGTGTCCCTTATACAATACTCATATATAGAGGATCTATTACTTACGATGAAAGGATGTCGGTCTCTGAGGACCGCGTCGTTGAGGGTTATTCGGTGTGATAGCTACAGCTGCAGTCTCCACTTGGTCCGCTAGACTTGGATCAATAATATCTATGGTCAGATCGTAATAAGAAAATGGCCGCTCATCATATGACGCTAAGCGCCGAACATAATCTTTCACTTCCTCCACGAGCTTCGCCAGATTAATGCCGAGTGTCGCCGCTGGATATTCCTCCAGTTTGGCAGAAGCTCCACTCAGCATAATAGCTGCACCTCGCACATTCTGATTGCGAAAATGGTATAGCCCTACTGCTACTTGGAGAAGAGCTTTGTACAAAGGATCTCGTTTCTGCGCAAGCCACAGTTCTTCGAGCACCTCGTGACATTCGAAATAATCCCTGTCACGATTAAAGTACACTAGGTATTCCAAGTACAACGGTTCATAAGCCATCCGGCAAACTATCCTTTTTAGCTGCGGAAAGAAGTCCCCGTACATGATCCAGAAGCTCCTTCATCGCTTCCATATCCTGAACCTGCCATATTTCGTTAAAGCGAGCCTGCGTATTTATAGCCTCATTCACCAAGTGATAGAAATACAATTGATGAATGGCTTTGAGAATCTGAGTGGTCATATTCGAGTTTTCCTCGAATGTCTTCTGTGCTTCCAGAATCTCTTCCCGAATACTGGACATTTCGCTGTCGAGGATCGATGCTGCTTCAGCTGCCGTCTTTAGTCGAACACGCATTTCATCGGGTAGACTTTCCCGATATTTATAGTTCAGGGAATGCTCTATGGTTGCCCAGAAATTCATAGCTAGCGTGCGAATTTGGATCTCCGCGAGCACAATTTTCTGACCAAGTGCTGTCTGCACAGGATATTTAATAATCATATGGAAGCTGCGGTAGCCGCTCTCTTTATAATTAGTGATATAATCCTTCTCATAGAGTACTTCAAGATCCTTACGGGCCCGGATATATTCGGCCACTCTGCGGATATCCTCGACGAATTGGCACATGATCCGAATTCCTGCAATATCTTCAATCCCCGTCTCCAGATCTTCCATCTTCACATTCAGCCGTTTAGCCTTTTCCAGAATGCTTGACAGCCGCTTTACACGTCCAGTTACGAATTCTATCGGCGTGTATTCCTCTCTTTTCTTCAACTCCGAACGCATTGTTTTGAATTTAACTTTCAATTCTTCCACAGTCTGTTCATATGGAAGCAAAAAAGTTCCCCAGTCCCTGCCGTCCATCGCCTTCGTCCTCCTGTCCTTTCGTCTCCTCAGTGATGATCAGCGCCCACTGCTTCAGAGATATGACTGAATCCATCCCGCCGTAAGAGCTGCCGTAATCCGGCATGCAATTTGCGGTTAACCTCCGGTCCTTCGTAGATGAGAGCTGTATAAATTTCGACCAGACTTGCACCTGCTCTTATCTTGTCATACGCATCCTGACTGGTGAAAATGCCGCCTGATCCTATGATCGGCATCTTCCCTTCGGTCTGGCGATAAATACTGCGAATGATCTCCGTTGAGCGGTCGCGCAGCGGCTTGCCGCTTAAGCCCCCCGTCTCATTAGCCTTTTCATGACTAAGTCCATCACGGTTCAATGTAGTATTCGTAGCAATAATACCATCCATACCAGCTTCTGTCAGTGTCTGAACCATATACTCCAGCTCTTCGTCACTTACGTCTGGTGCTATCTTAACCAACAAGCTTTTGGTAATCCCGGTCGCTTTACGCTGAATCTCCATTTCTTCCTTCACTTGAGCCAGCAGGAACGATAATTCACTGCCATGCTGGAGATTGCGTAGACCAGGTGTATTCGGCGAGCTGATATTGACCACAAAAAAATCACCGTACGGATAAAGCGTACGGATGCACTGACGATAGTCTTCATGAGCCGCTTCATTACTAGTTATCTTATTCCGTCCAATATTAACTGCTATAGGAATTCTCCGATTCTTTAATTTCTTCAGACGCTGTGCCATAGCATCAGCCCCTTCATTATTGAAGCCCATTCGATTAATCAGTGCTTCATCCGAAGGAAGACGGAACAAACGTGGGCTATCATTACCCGGTTGACCCTTAGGGGTAACCGTGCCCACTTCCATAAATCCAAACCCGATCGAAGAGAATCCGAGTACAGCTTCGGCATTTTTATCCAAGCCTGCAGCAAGTCCAACTGGTGTTGGGAAATGCGTACCGAACAAATCAACCGCTAAATCCGCCGTTTCAGGAACTCCGTACATTAAACGTAGCGCCGCGCTTCCGCCGGGTACTGATGACGATTTATCCAATCCACCTATGACGAGATGGTGAGCCTTCTCGGGATCAATCTTGAAGAAAATTGGTTTACCAAAATTACGATACAACACCGCTCTCGCTCCTTAAGGGGTACTTCACTAATCCACGTGTCTACCCGTTTCTGTAGGTTTCTTCTTAATTTTAGCCTTTTCTTGAACAAAAGAAAAGTATTTTACAGTGCGAGTATGCAGAGTACATAACGGAGAGTATAGTAATTTTCTTGTAAACGCATTACAATATAGGTGTAATCAGCGATTAAGAGAGAAAGAAGGTATGCCCAGTATGTCAACTAAACGTAAACCACCAACTTTGCAGCAAAAGAAAGAAGAAGTTAACCGTAAAGCGCTGATGTGGATTGGCGTCAGTTTAACTTTACTAATTCTTCTAATCATCGTTCTGTTTATCGTTGCAGGAAACTAATTCAGCCAGTGGTATACTTTGTGGGGGTTGGTCTGATCATGCTTAGCAGTAGAGCTGAATCGTTTAGCCGGCACAATCTGCTTTTCAGGCAGAACCCCTTTACTAATTACTACTTCTGTACCTTTAGGAATCAGCGCGAATAGCTCCTCCACATCTTCTCGCCCCATTCGAATACATCCAAGGGATTCATCCTTCCCAACACTCTCAGGTTCATTCGTGCCGTGAATAGCATAATTACTATCCGAAAGCTGAAGTCCTCTGCTTCCGAAATCCCCATCATCTCGACCATTCGGATTGACTACTTTATCTGTAATAACGAAGTTACCCTCCGGTGTTTTATCTCCGCCAAGTCCTACCGCATAATTTCGTAGAATAATAGAACCGCTGACTACGGCCAATCGATGATTTTGTTTATCCACAACGACCCTTAGCGGCTGATCAAAAAAAGGAACATCATTCGCAACACTTCCACTCACACTTAATGCTGTCGGTATACCCCTCACACCATATTTAGTTGAGCTTGGAGGCTCCGTTGTGTCTTCTGTTCCCAATGCCATTTTGTTCGTAGCCACCGCTTTAAGAGGGCTGAATTCCCGCTTCATGACGGTAGTCGTTCCACCAATCCAGTTCTCAGGAAAAGATCCTGTCAAATCCGCTAATGTATTTGGAAGCTTCCCTTTATCATCTTGATAAGCCCGGATTGCACTCCATAGTGTGGCAAGCTCCTCTTGATCACCCTGCCATTCTGCTGCATCCTTGGCGAGCTGCCCTTGCTCTGGCGGCTCACAAGCACATGTCTTAGGATCGTAAGACTGGTACACCATCCGTCCCTTTCCATTCTTTTGCAGCGTGAAATTTAGCGGAAGCTTCTCCTTCCAGAGCAGCCACTTTCCTTCTCGCCCCAGCCCTAATGCAGCAGCTTGAAAAGGTTCTTTACGCATCAGCATCTTCGCCATTACCTTCCCTTGCGAAGCCGCAGCTACATTCTCTTGCGCTGTATATCTCACTTTTTCCACCTCGATAACAGGCTCTTGGGCGGAGTCTTTTGGATCTGGCAGATTCTTGACTTCTGAAACAGGCGTATCTTGAAACACTTCCTGGTCTTCTGTAACACCAATACCTGGAGCCACTGCTGAAGGTACCATTAATAGTATAAGAAGCATTAGCGCCAGTGATATGTATCTCAATCTATGTTGGCCGCGCTCACGCTGGCGACTCGCCTGCAGCAATCCCTCTTCGTATTCGCGTAGCATTTCAGCAGGTACCTTACTATGCTCGAAAGCCTCATACACTTCACCGGCCTGATTGAAGCAATAATTAGCTTTTCCATGTTGACCGTTCTTATAGTATTCCTTCCCCAGCAAGTACCATGCCATTTTATTATCTGGGTGCATCTGTACATATGCTTTGAGGTGCTGTGAGTTCTTCATCGGTACCTCCGAGAGTTTATAATTCCTTCCTTATTAATATCGGTCAGACATAGCAAAAAAGACATCCCTAGCTGAACAAAAAAGTTCGCAGGAGATGTCTTTATGTGGTGTCGCACGTTACTCTTTATCGAGTAATTAACCTTCTTTGTTAAAAGGTTCGTCCGCAATTTTAATGGAGTCGGTTGGGCAACCATCACAGGAATCTTGAAGATCATCAAACAAATCGTCCGGAATCGCTGTCATACCGCAGTTTCTGTCATTTTCGTAAATAACTTCTGCCAAACCTTCATCATCGTAATCAAAAATATCAGGAGCCGTCGCGCCACATGCACCGCAAGCGATACAAGTGTCTTTTTCGACCCAAGTGTACTTAGCCATTTTTTCTCTGCCTCCCGTTAAGCAATACTGCGCTGTTGAACCAGCGTCTTATTTTTCTCATATTAATATAAAAAGCATACAATTTCAATTGATTTTCAATACGTTTGCATTTCTGACGCATTCTGAAGCCTCTATTTCGACACGTCGCAGAACGTTCTTGTCACTCATTATCTGACTCTACAGACAGCAGGTTATCCTTTTGCAGCGAGGTACCCCGTTCCTTATGATTTCGGAGTCTTGCAGAATGGGTGTCACTTAACATCCCAGCGGTCAAAACTGCATTTTCACCAAACTTATTGCGAAGCATATCCATGGCCTTGGTCAGTGACTCTTTCTTAGGCTGCTGTTCGTAATCGAACAAATCCAGCTGAATTGCAGAATCCTCTTTTGCGATTAATCCTTGCAAGGTCACACCAAGCAGTCTCACTGGCTTCTCGCCATTCCAATGTCGAACATACAGGTCACAGACAGACTTGTAGATATCTTCTCCACTCTCTGAAGGCGCCTCAAGCTGCCGCGAACGAGTAATCGTCTTCATATCCGGCGTCCGAATGGTAAGCTGCACACCTGAAGCCACAAGCCCTTGCTTTCGCAAGCGCCGCGCTACCTGATCACTTAGATTCAGCAAAATGGGGCGTACCTCAGCAAGGCCAATAACATCCCGCGGTAGTGTAGTGGTGTGTCCGATCGACTTACTTTGCTCTCGCTCAGGATTTACTATCCCATGATCGATGCCGTTCCCTGCACGCTTTAGCCATGAGCCCATAACTCCAAAATTCTCAACCAGCATTTTCTCATCAGACGCCGCTAATTGACCAATGCTGTAAATTCCCAGCTTACGGAGCTTCTCTGCCGTTTTTCCACCGATACCGAACATTTCATTACATGGCTTGTCCCATAAAATCTTAGGTACATCCCGCAGCCGCAGCACCGAAATGCCATTTGGTTTTTTTAAATCCGAGGCCATCTTCGCCAGGAGCTTATTTGGAGCAATACCAATGGAGCATGGCAAGCCCAATTCTTCCATTATACGGCGTTGAATGGTTTCCGCAATTTCCATGGGAGTACCGAATTGCCTGGAGCCGGTTATATCTAAGTAACATTCATCTATCGACACTGCTTCCAATAACGGTGTATAGCTGTAAGCAATCTGCATAAACGCATTAGAATATTTACGGTATAAATGGAAGTCCGGCTTAATAACGATAAGCGATGGACAAATACGAAGCGCCTTCTGAACTTGCATACCCGTCGAAATCCCCAATCTGCGGGCGACATACGAACAAGTAACAATAATCCCTTTCCGTAATTCAACACTACCTGCAACCGCTGTAGCTTTACCTCTGAATTGGTCGGGGTCCTCTGCCTCATGCACTGAGCAATAAAAAGCATTCATATCCACATGCAGGATAACCCTGCCACTCGTTGGATAATACTGATCAACATTCTGCACAATATCTACCTTCTTATCCTCAGGGTCTCTATTGTCCAATTTAGAATACCTCTACGCTGCGGTTAGGTCAACTTAAGAGGCTGTAAAGTTCTTTGTTACATTCCCGCGTAAAAATGCTATAATGTATAAATTCATTTCCCTTGCCAATGCTTCCGATGTGAGTTTTGCACGAAGTGAATCCGGAAGACGAAGCTTACAAAACTTTTAGGAGGACACTCATGTCTAAGTCCATCTCCATCTTCGATACTACATTACGCGACGGCACCCAAGGTGAAGGCATCAGTCTGTCGGCTGACGACAAGCTGAAGATTGCCAAGAAGCTCGATGATCTGGGTGTGCACTATATTGAAGGTGGCATCCCGGGAAGCAACAATAAAGACATTGAATTTTTCAAAAGAGTCAAGGAGCTTCATCTGAACGCCAAAATCACAGCGTTTGGCAGCACACGGCGGAAGAATTCCTTGGCCGAAAACGATGACAATTTAAAACGTATGATTGATGCAGGAGTTCCTGCTGCTACACTCGTCGGAAAATCTTGGGATTTTCATGTACACACTGCATTACAGACTACACTTGAGGAGAATCTCGCCATGATTGGCGACTCCATATCCTACTTGAAACGTAAAGGCCTTGAAGTAATTTTTGATGCCGAGCATTTCTTTGATGGATACAAGAACAATCCTGAATATGCAGCGGCCGTTCTGTCCAAAGCCCGGGAAGCCGGAGCAGATTGGCTTGTAATGTGCGATACCAACGGTGGAACGTTACCTTTTGAAATTCATGAGATTGTTACTGCTTTGGCTGGGCAATTACCTGGGGCAAATCTCGGAATTCACACTCACAATGACTGTGAGCTGGCGGTAGCTAATACTCTTAGCGCTATCGGTGCTGGAGCACGGCAGGTTCAAGGTACCATTAATGGTTACGGTGAACGATGCGGCAATGCTAATTTATGTTCTATCATCCCTACCCTTCAGCTCAAAATGGGATACCACTGTATTCCAGGTGATTCTTTACCACAGCTTACCAACACCGCCCGCTACATCAGCGAAGTCGCGAATGTTAATCTGCCGGTAAATCAGCCTTATGTCGGAAATGCAGCTTTCGCACACAAAGGCGGAATCCACGTCTCCGCTATCATGCGTGATTCACGGACCTATGAGCACATCGCTCCTGAGCTTGTTGGGAACAAACAACGTGTGCTAGTCTCTGAGCTGGCTGGACAGAGCAATGTGCTCTCCAAGGCGCAGGACATGGGTTTGAATTTAGACCCAAGCAGCGAGCAAGCTCGGCGGGTGATCGAGAAGATCAAAACGATGGAGCATCAAGGTTATCAATTTGAAGGTGCCGACGCCTCACTGGAGCTGCTGCTTCGTGAAGCTACTGGCGAGATGAATGAAACCTTTACTTTTGAATCCTTTAAGATGTTAGTCGAAAAAAACGCAGAGCATCCAGTAGTATCCGAAGCCTTCGTTAAACTGAAGGTTGGCAATGAGAACCTTTATACCGCTGCTGAAGGTAACGGTCCGGTCAACGCACTCGACAACGCTCTTCGTAAAGCACTGCAGACCTACTTCCCGCAGTTGAAAGATATGCATCTATCCGACTATAAAGTCCGTGTAATAGATGAACAGGATCAGACTGCTGCGAAGGTACGGGTATTGATTGAATCTAAGAATTTCACAGACACCTGGAGTACCGTTGGCGTCTCCAGTAACGTAATCGAAGCCAGCTGGGAGGCGCTTGTTGACAGTATGCGTTACGCACTACTGAATCAGCTCTCGCTGGAGAATGAAAAGTCTGGCAGTAATGAACCTAGAGGCCTGGTAAATCATTAATTCATACCGTTCATAAGCATTTATATGACAAAGAACCCCCTTCAACAGTCTAACTGTAATGAAGGGGGCCTTTTATAATGCTTAGGTGTAGATTCTTTATGATTCGGTAAGCTTGATAATTTTCTTCTCCAGCTCTTCAGCACTAAGAATGCCCAGAATAATTTCTGAGATCACGCCATTCTTGTCTATAAGCACGTTGGTAGGAAATACAGCTCCGTTATATTTGCTATACACTTCATCTTTCACATCAAACATAACCGGGAATACAAGACCGTATTTCTTGATAAAACGTTCTGCATTAGGTTTATAATCCTGACTACTCACATTAATCCCGTAAATATCTAGAACATCCTTATACTTAGTAGCCATGGCATTAAGCTCTGGAGCCTCCTGCTGGCAGGGATCACACCAAGATGCCCAGAAATTAACGAGGACCGCCTTCTCTCGTGGTCCATCAACTACATAGGTAGTCCCATCCGTTCCTTGGAGTGAAAATGAAGGAGCGAGCAGTCCGGCCTTAGGCCCTATTTTCATTGGTGGCTCATCTTGTTGTCCAAAAACAGCGGTAGCCTTCGGCTCACGATTATGCCACACCGCAAACACAGCCACACATGCAATAAGAATCACTATCGTGATATTCAATTTATTGACTGCTTTCATAGGGATCTGTTCCTTTTCTAATGGAATAGTTTTCTACTATTGTACCCCCATTAACTTCAATTTCAAACCATCCATTTTTTAGACAAAAAAGAAATATAAAAAGAGGGCTTCGTCAGCGACGAAACCCTAATGAAGAGAGAGGGGTAAACAAATGGCAGCAGCACAGGGAAATGTCCAGCCTATAAGACTGAAATATTCCGTACAGCAAGCACTGGGGAAGCACCTGCTGTCCAGTTATCCTCATGAAGCATGTGGAGTCCTGCTGGGTGCTGCCGCAGCGGGTGGCATGCTCATTGATACTTACGTACCTATGCGCAACGTAGCGCCAGACCCGCTGCACACATTTACTCCTCACCCCGAAGAGTGGATTCATGTTCTTTACAATGAGCCGACACTCATCGGTTTATTTCATTCCCACCCAAATTCAGAACCTATACCTTCGGTCGCCGATTATAAAGGATTAGCAGCACTAGGGCCTGAATTTAAGGTCTACCTTATTGGTTCTCCCAGAACTGAAGATGGCCACTCTCCATTTCTGAATGGATTTTATGTTGAGCGGTTGCCAAATGAACAAGGAAGCTCTTTCCCTGAACTAACTCAAGCCCCGCTTCACGTTCTACTTAAATAAGCATATAAATCACCTAAGGTATCTACTTGGCCCCGCTCCGAAATTTCTCGAAGATAAGCCACCCACAGCTGGGCAGTCATTTTGGCATCTTCTAACGCATTGTGACGTCCACGAATCGGAATTTCATGGACATATAACAGCTCATCGAGCGTATAGTTACTTCGCTGTGGCTCAAGCCAACGTGCAAGCATCATCGTGTCCAGCACCCGGTGTGTTAGCTGAACTTTAGAAGTTTTCCATAGCGCAGCATTTAGAAAAGCTTTATCATGTGAGCTTGCATGTGCTACCAACACATTCTGCCCGACAAAGGACATGAAATTATGAAGACCATCGATTAAGGAGGGGGCGGATTGTGTCATTTCTTCCGTTATCCCTGTTAACCTTGTAATATCCTCTGGAATCGCCGTCTGACAATTCACCAAGGTATAAAAGATTTCATCTTCCTTAATTACCTGTCCCACAACCTTAATTGCACCAAACGACATAATTTCATCCCCATGCTGATGAGAAAATCCCGTCGTCTCTAAATCAAATATAACCGTCTCCAGTTCAGACAGCGGAGTACGTAACACCTCAGGACGACGCTTCTCACGCATAAGTGATCGGAGATAAGCCATTTGCTGCGCAGTCTGTTGAGCCGTTTCTCCACCTCTCATCGAAGCGATTGCCGACGGCATTCCACCTTGCCTTAGGTTATTCCAGAATCCTCCATTCTTGTTTGGCTCCCTCATGTTCGCCACCTTTCCGCTGAGCGGAGCTGACGCTGCAACACCCGATGAAGGCGTCTAACAAGCAGCAGACCTTCACGCAGCTCAGACAACAGCTGCTTATTCTTCAGTTCACTCTCAGCAATATAATCACTGCTGATTAACAAGCCATTCTGGACACTAAATGGCGTGTTCACTCGCATCCGCATCGCCAACAAGAAAGCTCGCCGAATATCATCCAAATGTTGATACTTGTGAAGCCTTTCAAGCTCTTCAATTCGGTCTAACGTCGAGCTAGCTCTAATACCATGCAATAACGACAAGCGTCTAACAATGTTAACTAAGGGGATATAGACCCCATACTTAATATCAAATCCACCTGCATAATCCCCAAAGCGCTCTGTTAACACCTGTCCCAGCAGATTTAAAGTCGCTTTATGGCGGACCGTATTGCGAAGAACAGCCACAGACAACTGCTCATTGTCAATAAAACCCTCATAGAAAGCCTCTTGCCACAATGCTGATAACTCCGTACTTCCCGCAACATGGCGCATATCCGAAGAAATGATAAGATACCGGATTGGCTCCCATTCCAACTGGGTTCTCCATTCCTTCAGCTGCTCCTTCCATTCAGATAACGTCTTCCTCCACATCCCTTGGGAGCACATTACCTTGCCTGCACATTTCTCATATCCTACTTCTTCAAGCAGATCGGATAACATCATTCCAAAAAATTCAAAGTATCTATTCTTCTCTCCATCCGGTTCACCCTCAAGGATCAAACCATTATCCTGATCGCTCCACAGTGTGGCTTCTCGCCTTCCACCACTGCCGAACACAATAAAGGAATAAGCACAGGGAGGCGGGCCATAGCCCGCCTCTTTCATCTGCGCCTCACATATGAGTACTGCAGTCTGTGCAATAAGATCATGCATCGTATTCACAAGGAACATCCATTCCTCAATTGGAATTACATTCAACTGTTCCATTAGAATACTTTGGCAGGCAATTCGCCTCTCCCTAAGTTCCTGTGGCGAACCGGCTAAAACGATGGTCCTAAAGCTTTCTTCATCATACCCATCCGGTAACTCCATCGATGCCACACGGTCCGCCTCCCTATCTGAGGATTCATATTATTGTTTAAGGGTTTTGGATTCCGATTCTGCGATTAATTTCATTTGTTCAGGGTATCCGTAAGTACCATGCTCACTGATATCCAGACCCATCAATTCTTCTTCCTCCGTAACACGAAGTCCTGTTGTTACCTTCATTACATATAAGATAATGAACGAAAGCACGGCTACGAAAGCAAAAGTTCCTACTACCCCAAGCACTTGAACACCCAGTTGGTGGAAACCTCCACCGTAGAACAATCCTGCTTCCCCTACCAAAGCACCTTTAGTAATAAGGTCCGGTGCAGCGAATAGACCTGTAGAAACCGCACCCCACATCCCTGCAATACCATGTACCGAGAAAGCATAGATCGGATCGTCAAGCCCTGCACGTTCCAGCCATTGGGAAGTCATGAATGTGAACGCACCTGCTACTAGTCCAATAATAATCGCTGCCCATGGTTCAACGTAAGCACATGCTCCAGTGATCGCAACTAGTGCAGCTAGAACACCATTCAGCATTGCAGGAATATCAGATTTACCAAAATACAACCAAGAAGCAATCAATGCCGCCAAGCCGCCTGCTGCTGCTGCGATATTCGTGGTTAATGCCACGTGTCCGAAGAAACCTCCCATTGGAGACAAAGCACTACCTGGGTTGAATCCGAACCAACCAAACCAGAGGATAATCACACCGAGTACAGTGAATACTTGGTTATGTCCTGGAATAATAACAGGTTTGCCTTCTTTATTAAACTTACCAAGACGTGGCTTAAGCAATATGGTTGCTACTACTGCTGCAGTGGCACCTGTTAGATGGACAACCGTGGAACCTGCATAATCTTGCATTCCCAGCTCAGCCAACCAACCGCCGCCCCATACCCAGTGTGCTACGACAGGATAAATTACGATTGAGAATAAAATTCCGAATATAATGTACACACTAATCTTTGCACGTTCTGCCATACCTCCAGATACGATAGCTAAGGAAACTGCTGCAAAGGCCATTTGGAATAAGAATTTAACATTTAAAGTAACATCAGAAAATGCAAGTGATTCAAATGAAGATGCTGTTGAATCTCCGCCGTACAAGAAGCCTGTAGTACCGAAGAAGCTATTACCGTTACCGAAGCCAAGTCCAAAACCAACGGCCCAGAAACAAACACTCGCAATGGCCAGAGTCAGTACCGTCTTACCGGCTACGTGACCTGCATTCTTCATTCGAACTGATCCTGCTTCAAGCATCGCGAACCCTGCTTGCATAAAGAAAACTAAGATGAATGCCAGGAAGGTAAACGCGGTGTCCAACCCTACCTGCAAATCTGCATTTGTTGGACCGTCCGCCGCAAAAGCACTTACCGGATAAACCATCAGCGTAATCATGGCCAGTAACATCATCAACCATTTCTTTTTCATCTTTACCCCACTCCCCAATGTTATATTTTCTAACAAAGCGTGAAACTCTTAATGTCATTATAATCAGAAGTCAGGTAAATTGACAAGACTATTTTTGGGAATGTTTTTATTTTATTTTCATCAAGCTCACAAATTCTTCATAGTACGCTTGGACTATCTCATTAATTTAAGCCTATTTAGCTATGATCCCATTTTTAAAAAAATACTTGAATATCCGCTCTGATATTACTTTTTAGAGAATTCCCCTTATTAATTCTATAATAAACATAACATTTAATGTCATGTTTATAGTCGGACTATATTTATGATTATAAACGCTCCAAATTTGATATCACGGGGAGTTTGAGTGTATTGTATATAAACAGCGCATCACCTTTCATGAATTAACCTCTCTTTAATGCATATACTTTATGAAAGTATGACGTTTGACTGTATGGTTTCCAGTTTGTTATCATTACAGATAGCATAAAAGAAACCACCAATATAGGAGACGACTACCCTTTATGGACAGTCGAATTCGATTAGTGAGGCGAGGTAGCATGGGGATATGATTCTATATCGAATTGGAGAATTAGCTAAGGCTGCTCAGATCAGTGAGCGAACCATTGATTATTACACGAAATTGGGGTTAATCTCCCCAGAGTCAAGAAGCACCAAAAATTACCGACTATATAGTCATGAAACCTTGGTCGCCTTAGAACGTATTAATCAATTAAAGCATGACAAGTATTCATTGGAAGAAATCAAATCCATGATGAGCAAATGGAGCGAGGCTACTCCTGAAACTGACGTATCTGATAAATTAGTCGAGCTTGAGCAGCATATGCAACGACTAGAACGTGAAGTAAAGGCACTTGAACCAATTATAAGCGGTTTGAAGCCGGGACAGGCCAGACGCGCGCTCTCTAACTTGCTCCCACAAGGAGTGGCCTGCATGGAGGCGATTCGGCTTCTATTGCTTACGCAAGGACCGCCAATGTAAATACCATATTTACAATACAGTGGAGGAATGCAGCTATGGGAATGTATCTATTAGTAATTATCGCTTTTATTTTTTCATTATGGGCCCAGTTCAGAGTTAAAGGGACATTCAGCAAATGGTCCAAGGTGCCCAACTTAAACGGTCTGACAGGATATGAAGCAGCAAGACGTATGCTCGATGCAAACGGCCTTCACGATGTTCCGATTGAGCCTGTAAGAGGTACGCTTTCTGACCATTATGATCCGATTCACAGAGTTGTACGCTTATCAGAACCTGTATATTATGAGAGTTCTATCGCAGCAGTTTCTGTCGCTTGTCACGAAGTGGGTCATGCCATTCAGCATAAAGTAAGTTATCCAATGTTAACACTCCGTCACCGGATGTTCCCAGTAGTTAATTTTGCATCAGGTATAGCACCATTCATGCTTATGGCAGGATTCATATTCGGTTACTTTAATCTTGTAGGCCTTGGTATCATCTTCTTCTCGGCCGCCGTTGCCTTCCAGCTTGTGACACTGCCTGTTGAATTCAATGCCAGCAACCGGGCACGTCAAGTCATGGTAGAGCAAGGCTACATTCGTAACGAAGAGGAACGCGGAGTAGCCAAAGTCCTAAACGCAGCTGCATTAACGTACGTTGCCGCCGCGCTAGTCTCCTTACTCGAACTGCTTCGCTTGATTACCGTCTTTTTAGGTAACCGCGACTAATACAAAACTAACCTTACAAAAAGAAACCCCGGAAGGCTAAGAGCCAACCGGGGTATTGTTTTGTCTAGCTTTAAAATAGGATATCAAAAAAGTCCGAAACGAACGCGCAACCAGCGGCAACTTACTATCTGTTCGGTAAATCAAACCAACCGTCCTCGTCACAGCAGGCTCCACAACCCTTACCTGAGCTGGTTGGAGAGGATTTGTCTGATAGAACGCCATCTCCGGAAGAAGGCTTACACCCATCCCTGCCGCCACTAAACCACGTATGGTATCGGTCTCCCCACCTTCGAATGCAATCTGCGGCTGAAATCCCGCCTGCAAGCACGCTTGCCAAACGATCGGTCTTAGAGAATAGCCTTGACTGAATAGCACAAACTTTTCATTTTGAAGCTGTTCCAGTCGGATCTCAGATTCTCCTGCCAGCTGATGATTCTGAGGAAGGATTGCAAATAACTCTTCAGTCATCACAATATCTCCAGAGACATGCTCATCATTTTCTGGAAAAGGCGAAATAAATGTTAAATCCACCTCACCAGATAATACATCCTTTATCAAAGAAGGATAAGACCCTTGTTTAAAACGAAACTTAACATGGGGATAGAATTGGCGGAATTCTGCAACGATCGTCGGGATAAGATGCGTTCCAAGACTGTGAGGAAATCCTATACGAATCTCTCCACGTTCAGGATCCAAGAATTCATGCACTTCATTTACCGAATGTTCCAATTCTTTAAGAATACTATCCACCCGTTTGCAAAAGAGCTGACCAACCGGCGTAAGCTGCAAATTACGCCCTTTTTGCATGAACAAGTCAACTCCAAGCTCTTGCTCCAATTGATGAATCTGACGGCTTACCGCTGACTGCGCTACATGCAGTTCCTCCGCCGCTCTTGTTACATGTTCTTTTTGGGCCACCTTTAGAAAATATTGCAGCTGTCTTAACTCCACTCCATCATCGCCCCTGTCTTAGGCTTTTATTAAATATCCGAATAATAAGTCCATATAGGAAAAAGCCAGAAACCAAGCCTCCAATATGTGCAACCCAATTCACATTTGGTGTTGCAAACGACATAATGATCCCGATTACAAGCAATCCGTATAACGTCTTTCGTGATCCTTCATCCATCATCGCCCGTTGAATAACAGCAATGTATAAAAATGCGCCGTAGACGGCGTAGATTGCTCCAGAAGCACCTACCGAGACCGTGCCTACCTCTAATGCTGAGCGACTGCTGATTGCAATCGTTAGAATATTTGCTAGAACTCCACCTACCACATAAAGAATCGCATATCGCCACCAGCCAAGCAGGCGCTCCAGAGGCGGTGCAAATACCAGCAGAGCGAAGCTATTAAAGAATAGATGGGAAAACCCATTATGTAAAAAAACAGCCGCTACATAGCGCCACAGTTCCTCTTTATACGGACTAACATCAACTATAGCACCAAAATCAACAAGCGTTTGTATATTGGTGGATCCTCCATTGAACGTCATGAGCACAAACATAATCACGTTAGCCACAATGAGAAGACATGTTACCGGGTAATACCGGAGATAACTTTTCCAATTTTCATACCGAATAAATATCATTACACCCATCCCTTTACATTTATATCTTGCCCTGTTGGACATCTCCCTGTAAATAAGATTATAATTTATTGTGGCAGGAAGAGCCAATATTACAATTCGAGGAGGCAAACAAGGATATGACGCAAGAAAGAACAGGCGTAGCTACTTTCAAAAGCAGCCCCATCACTCTCGTAGGACCCAAGCTTACAGCTGGTGATCCCGCTCCTGATTTTGTTCTAAGTAAGAATCTACTGGAAGAAGTATCTCTTAGCGATTATGCCGGTAAAATCAAGCTGATCAGTGTTGTACCTTCTCTTGATACTGGTGTATGTGATGCACAGACCCGCCGGTTCAATAGCGAAGCTGCAGAGCTAGGTGACGATGTAGTTATCCTTACGGTAAGTATGGACCTACCATTCGCTCAAGCCCGCTGGTGTGGCGCTGCAGGAATCGATCGCGTAATCACACTATCCGATCACAAAGCAGCCTCATTCGGACAAGCTTATGGCGTTCTAATCAAAGAATTCCGGTTAGATATGCGTTCTATTTTTGTACTAGACAAGAACAACACACTCACCTATGTTGAATATTTGAGTGAAATGACTGAGCACCCTAACTATGAAGATGCTATAGCCGCTGTGAAGAGTCTGCTCTAATTCTTTAGAACAGTAAGTTAGCGGCCATTTTCGACAATACTTACTTATCACTGATAGCATAAATGCCCTTGTCGTCCTTATAAGGTCGACAAGCGTTTATGCGAGAAATATAAGACATAAGGTATAGGTATAAAACTTATACTTTCTTATATTTTGAAAAAAGCGGAAGAAGGTCCATCCTTCTCCCGCTTTTTTTGTAATAGAAAGATTTATCGATAATATCCAGAGCAGCCATCAATTGCGTAAACGCATTCATACTATTCCTAAGTAAGAAGGTTTTATACGGATCCCTGAAAATTAGTCTGCTTTGTATTTTCCTAATTTTTTATCCAAAGACGCATACAACCGCTGAATCACACGGTAATTAGCACCCAGATCACCTAGCGAACCCCTAGATGCAGAGTACATATCTACGCCACAACGTACAGGTGTGGTATTAAGCACTGAGACGGTAATGTCCAGTGTACGGCCGAATGCCGTTCTCTTCTCCAGAGTAATCTCACCTACTGACTCTACTTCATGAAGCACCTTGAATCCAGGAACCTTCTTAAGCGTTGATGAAACTTCCTCCCAAGCTTTGTCTTTCGTAAGATTGTAATAACGCGTTTTCAATGTCGGATCTTTTGCGCGGTCGCTTGTTCCATCATGACTACGGAATAAACCAACCAAGGTTCTTTTTAACGACAAAATTCTTCCCCCTCTACAAATCCCAAGTTCATTATTCTAAGTGTAACACTCTTGTCTCAGGAACAAAAGGGTATTACTCACTTTCTCCTTGTTCCAGACATACAAAAAAGCGCCCGCTCCCAACTTTCACGGGAAACAGAGGCGCTTGGCCTAAACAATGGAAAACCCGCTTATGCCGTCCGGCTACAGTGTCTTCTGAACCTGCTATAGCAGGTGGGTGACCGCAGAAAACGTTTTTGAATTCCCCAGGTCATATAGACAGGGCTGTTCAGCTGCGCTTCGTATAGATCTCCCAAGACATTATCATTGGTTCAAAACAACGAGCAACCGTAACGAACATCGCAGGATTTGTTATTATTATATTGCGTTTTAACGAAAAAGTAAACCTGTATGCGCTTTATTTTATACTGGAATTAAATTACTGACGATTTCCTAAGCACAAAGCTTGTCTTTATTAAATACGTTTTACATCTTTATCCGTAACATCATCTTCATAATCATCGTCATCGTCGTCGTCATCATCTTGATTGTTCAAAGCAGCTTCTCGCTCTTCTTCCTCTTTCAGTTTCTTCTGCTCCACCTGCAATTGCAGTTTATTATAGGTAGCATAGAAGTTAAAGAAAGCAGCCATCGCAATCAACGATGGAATACAGATGAAATACAGTGCTGGATATCTAAGACCAATATAAGCTAGCACTCCAGCCGCAATCAAAGTTGAGAACACACGAATTGGACGTGCTATAGTCAGCAAAATCGAGTTAGTCATTACTTGTTTAAAGCTCATTTGATAATGAACAACAATAGAAAAGAAGTTAAACATAGACACCGACAAAATAATCATCAGCACTAACATCAAAATACCAACAATTCTGAAGTTAGGCATTTGTGTCATGTAAACCGTTACATCGACGTACATAATAACGAACATCAATGTGTAGATAATTCCACCGAGCATACTTTTTAAATAATTCTCTTTATACCCCTGAAAAAACGTACGAAAAGTTCCTACATCCGTGTTCCCCATAACCCATTTGCGCACAACGGTAAATAAAGCCGCCGAAGCAGGAAATACTGTGAATGGCGCCAGAATCCCCATAGCCCAGTTCAATGTGAGCTGTTCATTCACTCCACCTGAGTTTGTTCCAAACATCATCAATTTCATTAATCCAAAAAACAAAAACGGGGCGGAACATAGTGCCCATAAGATATTACTAGCTGCGATACGTGTAATCCATTCTGTGATGCGGTATAAACCGCCCATTGCTCCTTTAAACTCCAATTCCCTTCCTCCTCTGTCTCTTGCATACTGCTTATCTTAACTATACCTCATATGACCTACTCTTTTCCATAGCCCAACTTTCTGAATTCTAGGTCATCGTCTATACATTATGGCTATAAAGTCCATATATTGGGATTGTAATCAGAAGAATTTCAAAATCACCACATTTTAAAGGAGGTTATTGTATGTCCTCACCTGTTGGCTACGGCGGCTGGACTTCCACTGGTACGATCCTCGTATTGTTTATCCTGCTCGTTATCATCACTCGTACTTTCATTTAAATAAGCTACTAATTCAATAAACACCCTTATATTTAAGCAAAAAGAAGACGAGAACCGCTATTCGGCATCTCGTCTTCTTTGTATCTTGATAAATCATCACCCTAAGGTTCTGATCAAGTATTAATTATCGAAATCTTCACGTTTTGCAGGACGTGTGCTTGTGCTGCTTGGACGAGTAGATGGTTTGCGGTCTGCACTGCGATTCGCTCCACCATCACGGCCTGCTGCGCCATCACGGTTGCCTTTATAGCCACCGCCATAACCGCCACTGCCGCTACCATAGTTACTGCCACCGCTGCTGTAGCCACCACGACTACCGCCACCGTTGTTGTCACGGTTTCCACGGTATCCGCCAGTGCTGCCACCAGAAGTACCACGGTTGCCACCATAACCACCATTAGGTTTACGGCCACTGCGGATGTCGTTCTTACCCCCACGACGTTTAGCGCGGATTGGATCTTCAGGAGTCAACTCAATTGCAGAATCCTTCTTATCACCAGTCAGAAGCTTCATTGCAGCCGACAGCAATTGTACGGAATCATATTGCTCAAGCAATTGAATAGAAATACCTTTGTACTCGTTCAATTCACCGTTCTCAACCATCTCAAGCAAACGCTCAGCTGTTACGCGTTGTTTACCTTCAATAGCCTCAGCCATAGTTGGCAATGGTTTACGAGTAATACGATGACGAGTAACGCGTTCGATCAAATGCAGGTGATCCATTTCGCGTGGAGTAACGAAAGACCAAGCTGTACCTTCTTTACCAGCGCGACCAGTACGACCAATACGGTGTACATAGCTTTCTGGATCTTGTGGCAAGTCAAAGTTAATTACATGAGTAACGCCGGATACGTCCAAACCACGAGCCGCTACGTCAGTAGCTACCAGCACATCAATGCTGCCATCACGGAATTTACGCATTACAGCATCACGTTGGTTCTGAGACAGGTCGCCATGCAATCCATCAGCAGAGTATCCACGTTTTTGCAAAGCTTCTGCAAGCTCATCAACCCGGCGTTTCGTACGTCCGAACACGATTGCAAGCTCAGGAGATTCCATATCAATCAAACGACTAAGTGCTTCGAACTTTTGACGTTCAGGTACTTCAACATATGCTTGATCAATCAGCGGAGCACTGATTTGTTTCGGAATAACGGAGACGTGTTGCGGGTTGTTCAGGAATTGCTGTGCAAGACGTTGAATGTTTGGAGGCATTGTAGCCGAGAACAACATAGTTTGACGCTCTTCAGGAACGAGCTTGAGGATTGTCTGGATATCTTCCATAAAGCCCATATCCAGCATTTCATCTGCTTCATCCAATACAACTGTTTGAACATCGTCCAAACGAATGGTCTTACGGTTGATATGGTCAAGCAAGCGTCCTGGTGTACCAATAATAATTTGCGGTTTCTTCTTAAGACCACGGATTTGGCGACCAATATCTTGTCCGCCATAAATTGCCAACGAGCGAAGACCTTTAAAACGGCTTAGCTTACCGATTTCTTCTGATACTTGAATGGCCAACTCACGTGTTGGTGCCATAATAAGCGCCAGGATTTTTTCGTCTTCGCGATTAATCTTCGAAATGAGGGGGATACCAAAAGCAGCAGTCTTACCTGTACCAGTCTGTGCTTGACCGATCAGATCCGACCCAGTCAATGCCAATGGAATTGACTGCTCCTGTATCGGTGTTGCCTCCTCAAATCCTAACTCTGTGATTGCTTGTAGCACTTTTGGCTCCAAGCCAAATTCTGCGAATGTTTTCAAATTATTCATGCTCCTTCTATACAGTGGACATTCCACATGCTTGTCTGTATTCTTAAGTAGCGGTAAACACATTTATATGCTGTCCAATCATGCTCTTTTTTCTGCATGATATAGCGCTTTTGGGACGAAAAGCCTCCCTTTCATCAGGTACTTCATTGTACCTGAGCAACTGTAGCTTTACATCCGATGCAATGCAAAAATACCATTGTAACGTCCTACTCAAGAATATCCTGTACATTATATCACAACTCTAAGTAGGAATACCAGTGGGTTCCTTTCTTTTCATTGCATACATGGTTTATTTTTAAATTTATTTATAGAGGTGGATTTGCTTGTTAAGACAGATTTGGAATTGTATTGCAGTGATTTTTGGAGCAGCGCTGATTGCCAGTGGATTTAATCTTTTTCTAATCCCTCATCGCTTACTCAGCGGAGGAGTATCTGGGCTTTCGATGTTAGTTGGTTACTTTACACCATTAAACATAAGCCTTTTGTACTTGCTCTTTAATATTCCTTTGCTTGTAGCTGGTTGGTTCCAGCTGGGCCGGAGATTTATTATGCTAAGCATGTTATCCGTTGTGGCAACAACCTGGTTCTTGACGATCATTCCCGAATATTTGGTAGCTACTGATATGCTGCTTTCTTCTGTATTTGGTGGAGTATTGGTCGGTATTGGCTGCGGCTTCAGCTTCCGTGCAGGTGGTTCATCCGGAGGTTTTGATATCCTGGGATCCATCATCACTAAATTCCGCGATTTCCCCGTTGGAAACGTGGTAGTAAGCTTAAACGGACTCGTTATTCTTGCCGCGGCATATTTTGATAACAACTGGAACCTGGCTCTTGCATCGATGGTATCTATATACGTAACTGGTAAAGTTCTGGACATGATTCACATCAGTCATTTAAAGGTAACCGTATATATAGTAACAAATCGTACAGATGAGCTCCTGCAGCATCTAATGGGACTCCAGCGTGGTGTTACAAAGATTAAAACAGAAGGCGCTTATTCTCATGTTGAAAAGGACATGCTAATGACAGTAACAACCCGCTACGAACTTGCTGAACTGCAACGTATTATCCGCACGACAGATCCTCAAGCGTTTGTAAATATTGTCGAGACAGTTGGCGTTATGGGTTCCTTCCGGAAAAGATAATATTTGGAAATAAACAGGATTGAATTGGAAAATGCACCAATCAAAGAATTGTGATATATTATAATCACGCAGAACCCTAACAATTTCATAAAGATTGAGATTTACCCCTCTTTTTTCCAAGCACTTCGTTTTCCGATGAATACTGAATTCCATTCAGACCTATCGAAAAAGGAAAGGGTGATTTTTGTGGAAATGGAAACGGTAAAGCTGTCAGCAATCGTCATGAGGTGGTATCCTGATATGATGCCGTTTCTCAAGCAGGACGAATTAAATTCCGTAATCGTTCTGCGTGACGGGCTTAGTATTCTGGAACCTGCGGATGCCATGGATATCATCCATTACAGTATCTGCGAACATCAGAATTCTGCGTATCTTCAATGAGTAAGCCGCAAGAGAAGTCTTGATAGTTGCCGCCTTAAGTTCGGCCATGTTGCCGATTTGAGGCGGCATTTACTTTTTAACAAAACGTTTAGAAATTGTGCGTCCCGGTTATAAACAACAAGGATCGTTTTTCAGACTCCTTCTGAGACAACATTGTTACAACACTGTTCTTTTTTGGAGCAAACGTTCCTATATAATTTAGGAAATGTACATAAAGGGAGAGAATACGAATGAACATCACCTGGGCTCTACTGATGATGGCCTTGGGAAGTGTAGGCGTGCAACAGAATCAACATGACGCTGAAGTGGCAATCGCATTGAAGTCCGCCATGAATCCCCCCATCATCGCTACACAAAACAATAATTCAAATGTTACAACTCCAGCTCCAAATGCTACAACAGAGACAAACGACTCACAAAGTATGCTACACGCAGATCCTCAGCCGGATGCACCAAAAGTAAAAGGCATCTATGTTACCGCATACAGTGCCGGTGGAGAACGAATGGAAAAGCTTCTTTCTTTACTTGATCAGACGGAATTAAATTCTATGGTCATCGACATTAAGGATGATGCAGGTTACATCACGTATAAAACCGATAATCCTGAACTTCAGAAACTCGGTAATCCGCAGCCATTTATTGGGGACATCAACAAGCTTATGGAAAGATTGAAAAAACATGATGTTTATCCTATTGCTCGAATTGTTGTCTTTAAAGACTCTATACTCGCCAAAAAGAATCCGCAATTATCCTTTATTAATGCAGACGGCACAGTATGGAAGAATAAAGGCGGCGATAGCTTTGTTAATCCTTATAATGAAGATGTCTGGAAATACAATGTCGATATTGCTAAAGAAGCTGTCAAACTCGGCTTTAAAGAAATTCAATTCGACTATGTGCGCTTTCCAGAAGGATTCGAAAAACGTGCAGATACACTTAAATACACCAAAACCAGCGATTCTCGCGTAGATATCATTTCTAATTTTGTGAAATACGCCAAAGCAGAGCTTGCTCCACTGGGTGTTCGTGTATCCGTAGATATTTTTGGATATGCAGCATCTGCCCCTGCTGAGGGTATAGGACAAGACTTTGTTAAAATATCCAAGAATGTGGATGTCATCAGTCCGATGGTTTATCCAAGTCATTATTCAACAGGATGGTTTGGAGTAAAAGAGCCTGACTTAGATCCGTATGCTACCATTAAAGGCTCCATGGTTGATACTCATAAGAAGCTTGATCCTCTGGGCAGCTACAAACCCGTTATTCGTCCTTGGATTCAAGACTTTACAGCAAGCTGGCTCGGAAAAGGTCATTATATTAAATACGGCAAAAAACAGGTGGAAGATCAAATTCGCGCTTTAAAAGATGAAAATGTGGAGGAGTTCCTACTCTGGAACGCCAATAACCGCTATACCTCCGATGTCGATTATGAGAAATAATGTATACAGCCCTTATTATTTATAATTGAAATCAGGTATAATACACCATAAAGGCCCGGCGTCTGCCGGGTTTTTTAATGGAGAAAAAAGGAACTTTTACTATGATCATTTAAAACCAATAAAGAATGAGGCAAAGAACTATGATACAAACCACCACTTTAAAACAAAAAGCAGGACAATTTTTTCATATTTTATTTCCAATTCTAGTTACACAAATTGCTTTATCGGCGATAACCTTCTTTGATACAAACATGTCAGGTAAATTTGGAACAGCCGATCTGGCAGGCGTGGCGATAGGAACCAGTCTCTGGATTCCCATTCAAACGGGCTTAAGTGGTATTCTTATGGGAATTACCCCCATCGTCTCTCAGCTCATTGGAAGCAAAAAAGAAAAGGATGTAGCCTATCAAGTCACGCAGGGAATCTGGTTATCACTGATCGTCTCTGTAATTGTCTTACTAATCGGCAGCCTCGCCTTGTCACCTATCCTTAATTTTATGAATTTGGAGCCGACTGTAAGAGATGTTGCATTTCGTTTCCTTAGTGCGATCTCCTTCGGAATTATCCCGCTGTTTGGATATACGGTTCTTCGTAGTTGTATAGATGCTCTTGGGCAAACGCGCGTATCCATGTTGATTACATTAATAGCCCTACCCGTGAATGTTGGCTTGAACTACTTGCTGATCTTCGGGAAATTCGGATTTCCTCGACTTGGTGGTGTTGGCGCTGGGGTGGCATCCGCCATCACCTACTGGGTAATCTTTTCCGTTGCCCTGCTGTTCATTTATCGAGCTGAACCCTTTGCAAGCCTTAGAATCTTCCGAAAATTCTACTTTATATCACTAAAAAGCTTCAAAGACCTACTGAAGATCGGTGTACCTATTGGCTTCTCGATTTTTTTTGAAACTGCAGTCTTTTCTGCTGTAACCTTGTTGATGAGTCGGTTCGACACCGTAACGATTGCAGCTCATCAAGCTGCCATTAATTTTGCAACTACGTTATATATGATTCCGCTCAGTATCTGTATGAGCCTTACTATTCTTGTCGGCTTCGAGACTGGATCTGGTAGACAAAAGGATGCCCGTCAATATGCCACTATGGGAATTGGACTAGCGACTATTCTCTCTCTGGCAACAGCACTCCTACTCTTATTTGCTGGCCACCTTGTAGCTGGTTTATACACTGATGAGCCTGATGTCATTTCATTAATCCAGCATTTCTTAATCTACGCGATCTTTTTCCAGATCTCCGATGCGATTGCCACACCTACACAAGGGGCGCTTCGTGGATATAAGGATGTTAACCCAGCCTTCATTATTTGTTTTATTGCTTATTGGGTTATAGGGCTTCCTACCGGCTATGTAATTGCTACTTACACGGATCTAGGGGCATATGGTTATTGGATTGGCCTGATCACCGGCCTTGCCATTGGTGCCACACTGCTCTTGACTCGACTTGTAAAAGTTCAACGCCGTTATGCTACACAATATACAGACACTCAAGTACTCCATTAATAATCAAAAACAAACAAAAAAAAGGAACAGTGCGAAATTCGCAGCTGTTCCTTTTTTTGTGTAGCTAATTATTGAGAAAGACGGGATGCAAGCTCGTACAACTCCACATCAAAATCCTTCTTTGTATTCACTACTAGATCGATATCTGTAAGGGTCAGTTCTCCCTTGATGATTCCGCAACCTTTATCAGACTCACCTTCAATTAATTTACGAACGGCAAAATCACCAAGACGGCTAGCTAGGTTCCGGTCTCCAGGGGTTGGTGTTCCTCCACGCTGAATATGTCCAAGCACAGTAACACGTGCATCCAAAGAAGCATGACGGTCTTTCAGGGCTTGGGCCACGTCTTCGCCTTTACCTACACCTTCAGCAACGATGACGATACTGTGACGTTTACCTCTGACAAAGTTGTCGCGCATCCGATCCGCAACTTCATTCAAGTCATATGGCATTTCTGGTACAAGAATTGTTTCTGCTCCAGAAGCCAGACCTGCATGCAGTGCGATATCTCCACAGTGACGACCCATAACTTCTACAATTGAAGAGCGTTCATGGGAGGACATTGTGTCACGCAGCTTGTTAATGGCATCTACAACGACACCAACCGCTGTATCAAATCCAATGGTGTAGTCCGTATAGGAAATATCATTATCAATAGTTCCCGGCAGAGCCATCGTCTTAATACCCAGTTTACTTAGTTTATTAGCACCTTTATAAGAACCATCTCCACCTATAACAACTAGGCCATCGATGCCCATTTCATTAAGGATATCTGCGCCCTTTTGTTGGCCTTCTGGCTTAGTGAACTCCAGACATCTTGCTGACTGCAGAATTGTGCCCCCGCGTTGGATAATGTCGCCGACACTACGTAGATCCATTGGGAAGATGTCGCGATTCAAAAGTCCTTGATATCCACGTTGCACACCAAAAACTTCAATACCGTAATAAAGTGCACTTCTTACAACCGCACGAACAGCGGCGTTCATACCTTGTGAATCTCCACCACTAGTCAGTACTGCAATTTTTTTGATTTTTGACATTCTGTTGTTCCTCCTTAAAGTTGTGCAATGCCCCATCCGTTGTATAGGTGAAGCTTCGCAGCATTGTTACAAAAAACGATTGCGTATCCAGCGGCTATTAGCGAAGAAGAACAGCCTTGTAAGCGGACTTCCTCTCATCAGGCTTTTAGACACAGTGCGAACTTCCCGCTGTTCGCTAACTTTCGGATCAGATAAATAAAGTGCCAGCAATCCCTCAATCACCATACGATGCATAGATGATTCCGGAAGTTCACGTACATCCTTACGGGCCCACTCAACCATGGAAGCGATCCGACTTAACATGGTATCCGTGTCGTCATAATAATTGCAGAAATTAAGATCGCCGCCTGCTCGGTCCTCTTCCTGATCAATCAAATAATCCAGCATAATGTGCAATCCACACACATGTGGAAAGTATGCAGCTCGAATCGATTCCGAAGAAGACTTACTTAGCTTCGGATCACATGCGGATAGAAAAAGCATGAATACGCCTAAAGTAGAGCCCGTCGCAGCCGCAAACTCGTTCCAGTGCAGATGCGGAGCACGGCTACCCTGCTGCTCCCACCATTCCTTCAGGGCTGTTTCCCTGAGTTCCGGGCGGATATGCTTATATACCTGCAAATCTGTATACAGCACAGCCAAGTCACGAATCTCCGCTGCAGCAGCGGAATAACCTGGCAGCAAAGAGATCATCTCCTGGCATTTTCGAACTAGCCTATACAAGTACCCGCCGTCATTCTGTTCATCGCGAAGCGCATAATAGTTGACAGGTTCAGCGTTTGGATCAATGGCATCCAGCATAGATTGATGCAGCAGCCTGAAATCTGCAGGATCAAGCGAAGTGCTGCGATCACATAAGTTATCTAGATAATCACTGATAGTTTGATAAGCAACAATAAGCGGAATAAGTATATGTCTCATCGATAAATTGCCGGCGGCATAAATACCTCCACCTATGCAATGAAACTCCTTTGTTTCAATGCTGGCAAGTGCTTGCTTCCGGAGCTCGGGATCGGGAATCCCATTCGCATCTTGGCGCCAGAAGTGCAGACTTTCTCTCACTTCAGGCAGCACGTACTTATAGACCCTGTTCATAAGCCCAATAGGGCCACGCGGGCTAAGGTAACGGCCTTGCTCTAATTCACTCAATGATAGTGCCTCCACATTGTTGTCTCCTTATCCAAATCACCACTTATTATAATATGATCAGACGTATTTGTACAAACAACAAAATCACTTTCGTAAAATTATGAAAGATTCAGAAATAACGCAATTCAAGAATAAAACACATAACCCTCCATTGCTTTATGCTATACTAGCCATATTTCAATCTCAGAGGAGTGCACTTTCATGTTTTCAAAACGGACCGGAAGCCCTTACAGTGATCAGAATTGGCTTCGTTCCTTTCTATTTACGATTTATGGCACTAGCGTTCTTGTAGTATCCTATTTTCCTTTATTTTACACACATCTGGGGTTTAGCAGTTCTCAGGTGGGTTACTTGTATTCCCTCGGTCCCCTCATTTCCATCCTATCCAATCTCTTCTGGAGTATGATGAGCGATAAGCTAGGTACCATTCGAAAAATCATGTTTATTTTGCTCGCGGGGCAATTAGTGACCGGACTTCTATTAGCTAGAGCGACCGAATTTTCTTCCGTAATGCTTATTTTGTCCTTTTTCTACTTCTTCTATTACCCTGTTTTTCCGCTTGCTGATACAATGGCCATTAAAATCGCAGAACGTCACCGACGGAATTTCATTACCATTCGTGTATTTGGCTCATTAGGCTATTCTTTCTTTGCTCTAACAGTCGGTTATGCGCTTAGAGCTTTAGGTGCTACTTGGAGTCTTACCTTATGTATTATTATCATTATAATCGCACTTCTAATTACAATTGGCCTAAAGGATGTCAAAAAGCCTATTCCAGAGCTAGAGCTCCCCAATCAGAAAGCTGTTACTACCAAACCAGACAAGAAAGAGCATGGGCTTAAAGATATCCTTTTGCGAAAAGAAGTGCTGTGGTTCTTCGGATGTGTCTTTGTACTCGCACTGGGCCATAGAATGAACGAAGCTTTTCTCACCATCAGTTTAAAGAACCTGGGTGCTGGTGAGGAAGTGATCGGCTGGGCATTGCTTGCCTCAGCACTAAGTGAAATCCCTGTATTATTTATACTCGGCAAATACGGCGACAAATTTAAAGAACTGCCCTTATTAGTTTTAGCCAGTCTCATGTATGCCCTTCGTTTTCTACTAATGGCGCTCGCCGATCATCCAGGCTCTATAATCGCGATTCAAGCCTTGCATAGCCTGACATTTGGCGTCTTTTTTGTAACATGTGTCCGTTATATCACTCGGATTATTCCTGATCGTCTCAGAGCAACCGGTCTTGCAATCTACACGGTTGTTTGGTCAAGTGCAGCTGGACTGCTAAGTGGTACATTTGGTGGAATGATCTATCAGGAAGCTGGACGCTTCATCTTTTATATGGTAGCGGTTGGCTTCAGCCTTCTTGCTTTTGTAGGCTTTTTAGGACAGCATTTATTGGATACATATCGAGATTCAATACGCTATTTCAAGAATAAGAACAAAAAAGCTTCACTATAATATAGAAAAGGTCTTTGCTATCCCTTCACTTGGGAATGCGGAGACCTTTTTTTATCCAGGTGAACGCCTATTAGACGTAAAAAAACACAGTTCCCGAAAGAACTGTGTTCTATAGTTGGTAACCACTCTTGCAAGGGCTTGCCAAGTAAATTATATATTTATAGCAGACAGCTTAACTGTCTTTGCCGTTACTTATAATTTTACTACGTTTTCAGCTTGCGGTCCACGATTACCATCAGTGATATCGAATTCTACTTCTTGACCTTCGTCCAAAGTTTTGAATCCGTCACCTTGAATTGCTGAGAAGTGTACGAATACATCTTCGCCGCCTTCTACTTGAAGAAAACCATAACCTTTTTCTGCGTTAAACCATTTTACTGTACCTTTCACTTAAACAACCTCCTAAAAATAACCGCCATATATGGCGTATAACTATATTATACTGCAACATTCTGCTCAAATCAATCTTTCTGGACCTTTAAATATGTGATTTAATTTGCTTTTCCCTTGACCAGTGCGTTATCATTGAGCCAAAAGCCAAAAATCGCCAGGGTGGTAATGATAATGATCAAAAAACATGAAATATACAAAACAGACAAATGGAATATGATGACGGTAGAAGTTCAAGGACGTTATATCGTACTTCGCGAAATCTCCGATCAATGGGGAGAAGAAACACATACTTTTCTTAGTCGTCCAGCTATGATGCAGTGGGTGAACAACCGATTCAACAAAGAATCTTATAAAGATAATGAAGAAGAGTACAAAAATATTATCGCAGCTTTCAAACAGGTATAACAGAATATGAATACAGAAAATATCGCGATTTATGTTGTCCTAGTCTTATGTCTAGGCGCAGTTCTAATTATGACCAAGGATCGTGTCCCGCCGCAGTTTAAGCGGGGCATGGCCTTAACTGCAGTCATTATGATTCTGTTTGCCTTCATCTTTGTTATTTATAGCTTATTGGCATAACTACCATACAAGTAAATATTAATAATCAGGACTTAACAGGGCATAATAAGCTGACTCTACTTTTCAAGAGGAGGACGTTATGCCTATTTTATCAAAGTCCATCCCTCTTCTACTTGTGCTCAGCTTGCTACCGGGTGATTTATCATCTACAGTATTGCCGAGGGAGATTATGCCTACTACATCTCATCATTCTAGGAGGGTTTCTATGGAACAATTATTGAAGAGAAGCGAAGTACCTGCTGAGAATCGTTGGAAGCTTGAAGATGTGTTTGCTTCTCAGAAGGATTGGGATGCAGAATTTGCTGAGTCTAAATCCCTAATCAAAAAAGCTGCTGATTTTCAGGGCACACTAGATTCCGCGGATGCTCTAAAAAAATGTTTTGAGCTGGATGACAAGCTGTCCATCCTAACTGAACGACTCTATGTGTATGCACATATGCGTCAAGATGAAGACACAGCTAATCCTGACTATCAAGCTTTGTCCTCCAAAGCGAAAAAGCTTGGTATTGAAGCAGGTGAAGCCTTATCTTTTGTAACCCCAGAAATTCTGGCGTTGCCTGTCGAGAAGTTGGACCAGTTCATCGCTGATCCGAATCTATCCGCTTATAAATTCACCTTAACTGAAATGAAACGCGAAAAAGCCCATGTGCTTTCTAAAACTGAAGAAGCATTGCTAGCTCAGGTAGGAAATTTAGCTCAAGCGCCTCAGAATATTTTCAGTATGCTGAACAATGCGGATCTGAAATTCCCTAAGATTAAAGATGAAGATGGCAAAGAAGTTGAGCTCACTCATGGCAACTACATCAAGTTTCTCGAAAGTAACGACCGTGAGGTTCGCCGAAATGCTTTTAAGGCAGTCTACGATACCTACCGGAAGCAGAAAAATACTATCGCAGCAACGCTTAGCGCCAATGTGAATAAAAATGTGTTTTACTCACGTATTCGCAAATATCCTTCTGTAATGGAAATGTCACTGTATGGTGATAACATTCCTAAAGAGGTTTACACCAACTTGATTGATACGATTCACGAAAGCCTTCCATTGATGCACCGTTATATGAAACTGCGTCAGAAGCTGCTGGGTGTCGATGAGTTACATATGTATGATCTGTTTGCACCACTTGTTGATGAGTATAAATTAGATATCACCTATGAAGAAGCCAAGAAAATCACTAAAGAGGGTCTCAAACCGCTCGGTGAAGATTATCTGAATGTGCTGCAAAAAGGCTACGACAACGGATGGATCGATGTGTATGAGAACGAGAACAAACGGTCCGGGGCTTACAGCTGGGGGCCATATGGCACGCATCCGTTCGTACTGTTGAACCATAATGATAATCTTAACAGTATGTTTACACTGGCACATGAGATGGGCCATGCATTACACTCGTATTTTTCGGATAACGCTCTTAATTATCGGGATGCGCAATATACGATTTTCCTAGCAGAGGTTGCTTCTACTACTAACGAGGCACTTCTTATGGATTATTTACTCAAAAAGTCTACAGATCCTAAGGAAAAAATGTATCTGCTCACCTACTATGCAGATCAGTTCCGTACTACGATATTCCGGCAAACGATGTTCGCAGAATTTGAGAAAATCATTCATCAGCGTGTGGAAGAGGGCGAATCGCTTACTCCGCAAGATCTTTCGAGCATCTACTACGACCTGAATGTTAAATACTACGGTAAAGATATGGTTGTAGATCAGGATATCGAAATGGAATGGGCACGGATTCCGCATTTTTATAACAGCTTCTATGTTTACAAATACGCAACCGGCTTCTCAGCGGCGACTAGCTTTGCCAAACAAATCCTTGAAGAAGGCAAACCGGCGGTGGATCGTTACCTCGGCTTCCTGAAGAGTGGCGGCAGTGACTACTCTATTAATATTCTGTCTAAAGCTGGCGTTGACATGTCTTCTCCTGAGCCGATTCGCGAAGCGATGAGTGTATTCGAAGATGTTATCGCTCAAATGGAACAGTTGACCAAATAAGGCAGAGAGCTTAGTATTGCATTAATCCCTTGCCCTATCTGGGCAAGGGATTTTATACTGTTATATCCCTTGAGGAGGAAGAATTCAATGAGAATTCAATGGTCTTTAATTGCAGGTCTAATCTTCGCGCTGCTAACAGCCATATTTGCAGTCATCAACGTAGATCCCGTTCAAGTCAATTTTGGTTTTGATGTAGTTAATATACCGCTGATCCTAGTTATTCTGGGCTGCGCGTTAATTGGTGGAATCATCGTGGGTTCTTATGGTATTTTTCGCCAGTACAAACTACAAAAACAAATTAAAAGTTTAAATGCTGAGCTAACCAAACTTCGTGATGCCGACACTTCTTTAGATTCTTTTAACACAGACAATGATGGCCTAACAGGAGGACTTAACTAATGATTACTATTCATCCAAACGAAGATTACATACTCTCAATCCTTAAAAAATTGCTTGATACACCGAGTCCTAGCGGCTTCACAGCACAGGTAATGACTCTAGTTGCCGAAGAAGCAGCTGCGCTGAACGTACCGTTAAGCTGGAATGAAAAAGGCGGCGTAATTCTGACCGTTCCGGGCCTAGATCCTTCACGCACAATCGGCATCAGCGCTCACGTGGATACACTTGGAGGCATGGTTCGCTCTATAAAATCTGATGGCACACTGCGACTGACCTCTGTTGGTGGCTTCACTATGCACAGCATCGAGAATGAATACTGTGTGATCCATACCCGCAGCGGCAGAACCTATACTGGAACCATCTTAACCAGCCATCCATCCGTTCACGTATATCCAGATGCTCGTGATTTCAAGCGTTCTGAGGAGAACATGGAAGTACGGATTGACGAGCTAGTATCTAACAAAGAAGATGTACTTAAGCTCGGCATCTCCGTTGGTGATTTCATTTCCTTCGATGCACGTGCGGTGATTACACCTAGCGGGTATATTAAATCCCGACATCTGGATGACAAAGCAAGCGTTGCTGCCCTTCTTGGCCTGCTGGAAAGTATGAAGCGTGAGGGCTGGAAACCGCTCCACAACCTTTCTTTCCTCATCTCCAACTACGAGGAAGTAGGACATGGCACAGCTTGGATTCCTGGCGAGATTAATGAAATGATAGCAGTCGATATGGGCGCCATGGGCGACGATCTTAGCTGTAAAGAAACCGATGTGTCCATCTGTGCAAAAGATTCTTCCGGCCCTTACGATTATGTTATGACTGGCCGTTTGATTGAGCTGGCCGAAGCACTCACAATTCCTTATGCCGTTGATATCTATCCTATGTACGGCTCCGATGCTTCCGCTGCCCTTCGAGGCGGCAACAATATTCGTGCCGCACTGATCGGCCCAGGCGTACACGCTTCCCACTCCATGGAACGCACACATAAGCAAGCTGTAGTAAACACTGCTAAGCTTCTCGCTGCTTATGTGGGTACTAACTGAGTCTAACACCAGCAAGATAAAGCAGCTCTGGAGACGTAGACAATGGCTAATCGTTTCACTTCTGCTGCTCCTGATAGCAGCATCAGCGATCTCGATGTTCCTGTTATCCAAAAGTCACAACGAAGATCCCTTTGACGGTCTTCCACACGCTTACACTTATTTTGAGACCGTGAGTCCAGAAAATGTACAACTCTATATGATGTCGCTTTCGCCAGAAGATATTAAACTCAGAGCCGCAGGTGCCCCCCTTCAGCAAGTGATTGCTTATGGGATTAATGGAGGCTTCTTCTATGAAGATGCACTTCTCTCCATTGCTATCATGAATGACATCCCCACTAACGGTGCTAAAAAAGCATATGGCTCAGGCTGGTTTAACGCTAAATATGCGCGCGGAACCCTGATCTGGGATGGTGCCAGTCGCAGCTTCTCCGTGCAAGTTGTCTCTTCAGGAGAAGAATTAAACGTTACGGATCGCCAGCATTATTTTGCGCAAGGTGGCATTAGTATGAATCTGCAGAATGAGGATATCTGGGAAGATGTGATAGAGAAAGAACATCTTCCTTATGCGGATGAGAAACGAATGCGCTCAGGCATGCTGTATGACGATAATGGCAAGCTGTGGCTGATTGTTACGCCAACGCCCTCGACGGCGGCAGAGTTCCGCTCAGCCCTCCTACAGACCGTTCCTGCTGAAGGTCTCGAAGGTATCTTTCTAGATGGAGATGGCTCCTCTCAGATGAATGCTGATGAAATCATCTTACCCGGTGACTCTCGTGCTGTGGTGCAAATGATAGCCGTGGACGGAACGAAATAAAGTAATGCTGAGGCAGCCCACTGCAATTAAAAACAGAGTAGGAATTCTCCAATAACCGGAGAACTCTACTCTGTTTTTTTATTTATTAGCAGTAAGCTCGTCATAATATCGCTAATGCTTCGGACTCAGATGAAGTTATTCGCAAATAGCGACTATGGAGTCCGATAGCATAACAAACTGGGGATAATCCTGTATTTAAGGTCAACTGTGTCCGAGTAGTGGCTTCTGTCCGCAGATTCAATCCCAGACTTGCTCAAGCTTATCTGAGTAATATGAAATGGCCTTACTGTAGCTTCTTATCCCTTCATCCGCTGAGGTTTCAGCCAGCAATTTAAGCAACATCCCCATAGCCAAACTATGATCTCCAAGATTATGCATAGTCATCGCTAGAAATACTGGAAATTCCTTATTTTCTGGATACTCGAAAACGGCCTGCTCCAGTATTGCTTTGGAGCTCTCATATTCTCCGAGTGTTCGGTAGGTGCTGCCCAGTCCCAATAGAGCGCCGACTCTCTGCTCCGAAGGTAAGCCTAGAGCTAAGCTTTTCTCATAAAAGGGTACTGCCTCACGCTCCCGACCAAGCACATCATGTGTCCATGCTAATTGATACAGAAGTTCTACGTTATTACCATTCTGCTCATATAGCTCTAACAGCATCACTCTGGCTTCTTCAGCTTTACCTTCGTTTCGCAGGGCTACAGCTGCCATGAGTTGATTTTCCAAACTGAGCCCTCCTTATTGTCATTTAAGGACAAATTGTTTATGCTTTACCAGCGATTTTCTCTGCAAGCTCATTCAGATAGGTCCAGCGCTCCATTAGACGCTCCAGCTCGGCTTCAGCAAGACGCTGTTCTTCCACTAACTCTTGGAGCCTGCCTGAGTCAGCAAACGCTGCTTCCATCTCCACACTAATATCCGTCAAGCGCTGCTCTGCAAGCTCGATCTGCTCGTCAATTCCCTCATATTCACGCTGTTCCTTAAAGCTGAATTTGAGTTTAGTCTTGGGTGCTGATGCCCCCGCAGTGTTACTATCCGTATCTGTTGTCTCTTTACGCTTTGCACTTCCGTCATCTTTGTTAGATTCTGCATTGCGTGAGGAAACATTTTTGGCCAGCCATTCTTCATATTCCGTATAATCGCCAACATGAATCCGGATATCACCATTTTCAAAAGCGATCAGCTTATCTATAGTACGATCCAGGAAATAACGGTCATGGGATACTGTAAAGACGACGCCCGGGAATTCATCCAGATAGTCTTCTAACACAGCCAACGTGCCGATATCCAAGTCGTTCGTAGGCTCATCCAACAGCAATACGTTTGGTGCTCCCATCAATACACGAAGTAGATATAGGCGTCTTTTTTCGCCACCTGACAGTTTGGAGATCGGCGTCCACTGCATGGCAGGAGGGAACAAGAACCGTTCGAGCATTTGGCCTGCCGTAATGACACTACCATCAGCCGTACGTATGATTTCCGCTTCTTCCTTCACATATTCAATGGCTCGCATGCTGTCATCCATATCCTGATGTTCTTGCGTAAAGTACCCCAACTTAACCGTCGCGCCGAGCTGAACCTCTCCCTTATCCGGCTGCAGCTTACCTGCAATCAGATTCAGAAGTGTTGATTTACCGCTACCATTAGGACCTACGATACCTACACGATCTTGTGGTACAGCAATGTAAGTTAGATCTTTAATCAACTGACGACCATCCAGCGATTTCGACAGTTCATTGATTTCAATGATTTTACGACCCAAACGTGTGGATGCCACCGAAATATCCAGCGAACCGTTCGAACTGCTTCCTGTACTTTCTTTCAGCTTCTCAAAACGGTCGATTCTCGCCTTTTGTTTTGTTGATCGAGCTTTAGCTCCACGACGAATCCAAGCAAGCTCCGTACGAAGCAGGTTCTTACGCTTTTGCTCCGCAGAGGCTTCACGCTCTTCGCGGTCGGCTTTTAGCTCTAGAAAACGGGAATAGTTGGCTTCATAACGGTATAACTGCCCTCCGTCCAGCTCCAGCATTACACTTGCGACACGCTCCAGGAAGTAACGATCATGCGTTACCATTAAGAGGGCGCCGCGCCGTTTCTGTAAATATTGCTCTAACCAAGCCACGGAGTCCGTATCAATATGGTTCGTAGGCTCATCCAGAATAAGAAGCTCAGATGGCGTAATTAAGGCAGCCGCAAGTGCTACACGTTTTCGTTGACCACCAGACAGCGTATCCATCAGCGCATCGAACTTCACTATGCCTAGCTTAGTTAGCACGCTCTTAGCTTCACTCTCCAAATGCCAAGTACCTGCTGCATCGATAGCCTGCCCAATCCGCACCAGCTTGCCTTCAAGTTCTGCATTGCCTGGGTCTTTTTCAAGACGAGACATGATCTCCATATATTCACGCATGGTAGCAAGATCTGGATCATCTCCGGCGAAAACCTGTTGCAGTACCGTGTTTGTTGGCTCATAAGGAGGGTTCTGTGCCAAGTACTGCACTCGTACATTATTTCCGATCGCAATTTGCCCGCCATCCGGGGTATCCAGACCGGCAATAATACGTAAAAATGTAGATTTACCCGTTCCATTTACACCGATCAAGCCAATTTTGTCCCGATCGTCCATACCAAATGAAGCATCACTAAAGAGTACTTTCTCTCCATAACTCTTGGAAAGATGTTCCACGGTCATAATATTCATGCTATTTCCTCGCTTGCCTTATATTTTCATAAAACCGGTCGCAGCATAGGACTGCTATTCCACCGGTCTATCATCCTGACCTAAATTCAAGTAATCCATAGCCCCTTTAATAAAAAGACCAGCAGCGAAACCAGCGCGTTTATACGCGTCCTCTTCCTTAAAAGACGGATCGAACAAAATATCCATCTTCAGTCGATCCAACATCCCTATGTAGGACTGCGCCATGAGCTCTGGCTCGGACGCTCCGCCCTCCAGCAATACCTTCACCACTGCTTGCATATATTCTTCCATAAAAAGCGTCATATACGCCACAAGCTCTGGGTTATTGTTAGGTGCGCGGAAAAAGAGCTTCGTGTGTCGCTTACGCTCAAAATAATAGTAAAGATGATGTTTGGCGATGATGGACAGCTTACCCGCTAAAGTATCACTAGCCTTCAGCCTTTCCTGCAATTGCTGGAGGAATCCCTCACAATCCCGGCGAGTTACCGCCATGAACAATTCTTCCTTACTCTTGAAGTATAAATAAACGGTGCCCTTAGCAATCCCTGCCTGCTCCGCAATTTCCGACATCTTCGTTTCGTAAAATCCACCTGAACCGAAGAGCTCGTATGCGGCATCCAGAATAGCAGTATGTTTATGATTGGACGTGCTGCTCATCGGTTCCTCCTTTAAATCATCATCCCACACAGTAAGGCAATGGCCCCTCCAACGATAGAGCTGATAGCATTAACTGCATCATTGGTCATCCACTTCCAGCCACGTGCGTATTCAACCTTTTTACCGCAGTGATGTGTACTTTCCACTTCGCGTCCGCATACCGTGCAGCGATTCATCTGCTGCACGGTTGCCCCTAGAATAGAATCCGTGAACGCACCTGCAAGTCCTCCAGCGAGTCCAGCCAATGTAAGCAGCATGAAGGATTGATCCGGCATGCCGGATATCATCCGCAGCAGCCATGAAGCTGCACCAATAAGTGCGCCTCCTGCGGCGGCCGCCAGCGTACCAAGGCTGGATACGCCACCCGAGGCACCTGCCGGAAGTATTTTCCCTGTCAGGACCGACCGTGGTGGCTTCTTGCTGAGTGTACCAATCTCCGTAGCCCATGTATCAGAGGTTACCGTTGCCATAACGCCGATAAATAAAAATCCCCAAAGTTCCATCGGAACAATCGCATTCAGTAGAACAAAAACCATCCCGAGCCCACCATTAGCAAAGACCTGCCCAGCATCTCGGCGACCTGTCTTGGCATAAGTCAGCTCAAGCTCAGCCTTATTGTCATGATGAAGCTTAGACAGCAGGCTTGATGAGATGAAAAAAATCAACAATATTCCAAACCAAAAGGCATTTCCAGCACCAAAATAAATGGTCCCCATCGCTACCGCGGCAAGCATACCGGACAGGCTTAAGGATTGTTTCCTATAAGCCGCTCCCGCAACTAACAAAGCGCCAAGAGCGCCAATAATCCATAGCATAGATTCATCTCCAACAGATGTTTTTAGCCGATCAGGCAAGTTCCCATCAGCTTGTCACCCCAGTATAATTCAAACGAATCTCCTGATACGGTAGGACCTACGCCTGCTGGTGTTCCCGTGAATATCACATCGTCTTTACCCAGCCCGTAACGCGCAGCGATAAAATCGACAATTTTTTGGAGCGAAAAAATCATGTTTTTGACATTACCTCGCTGAACTTCCACACCATTTTTCAATACTGTAAAATCTGTTCCCTCCAGCTCTTCCTTGTCAGGAAAGGCGATGTAAGGTGTAAGTGGAGCAGCGTTCTTAAAGCCTTTAGCTGGCGTCCAAGGTAGCCCTTTCTTCTGCAGATCATTATGCACATCACGCAGTGTGAAATCCAGTCCCAGAGCCATAACATCCACCAGATCCTCCACACTCATACCCGGTACATAATCACGCGCGATACGTAGCACAAGTTCTCCTTCATAATGAACCTGACCTGAATCCTTTGGAAGCTGAATGACTGCTTTATCGAGGGAAACCGCCGCATGTGAGGGCTTCAAAAAAATGAGTGGCTCCACGGGAATATTATTTCCTAATTCCTCCGCATGTAGCTTGTAGTTCCGTCCAACACAATACAAATTATTAACAGCAGCGCACACAGACAATCAGCTCTCTTTCCCATCGAATTGGATTGTTTATACTTTTAGAAATGTATCGCCCCAAATATCCGGACGGTTTGTACAAATCATTATATCAGAATGCATATCTGCTAAGCGACGCATCTCTTTCCCTTTGTTCACAGTCCAAGCCATAATCTTCACACCTTGCGCCGTCAAAAGCTTAGCCAATCTGGGATTCAGACGTGAAAAGCTGATCGATAAAAGAGAACACTCCAGTTCATGCAGCCTTCGAGCAGGATTACCAAACCTTGAATCAAAAATTAAGCCTGTGCGAAAGTGGGGGTCGATTGCCTTGATTTTTTTCAACACATTTGTGTCAAAAGAGGTCAAAATCACGTCGTCCCGCATGCCTTTAGAGGAAATAAGATCTGTCACCTTCTTCTCGATGTCAGGATACATATCGCCCACTGTTTTTAGTTCAATATTCAGATGCAGTCTACCGGAGGCTAATGTGAGCACCTCTTCCAATGAAGGCACCCGCTCTCCCCGAAAAGAACGCCCTTTCCAGCTACCCGCGTCGAGACGACGGAGATGCTCCCAATCCATGTTTTTCACCTTACCATGACCATTGGTTGTACGGTCCAGCGTAAAGTCATGAATAACAACAGGAACACCGTCCTTGGAGAGCTGGACATCCAATTCCATCCAGTGCACAAATGGCATGGCAATGGCCATCCGGATTGCTGCTAATGTATTCTCCGGAGCTTTACCGGAAAATCCCCGATGGGCAACACATAAATTGTTCATCATAAGGACCTCCCAGGAACCCTATTTTGTAACTTGAGTGACTTTTCCGTCACTGTCGATCTTAACTCGACCAGCAGATAAAGACTCTACTTTTTTCAGCAAAAGCTGTCCGTTCACCTGGTTCATTGGCACGGGCTGAGCTAGCTCAGCAGTCATAGGCTTCAGCTGTAATGAGCATTGACCTTTTTTACTACATTCCGCCTGAAAAACAGCAGTTTCCCAAGTGGCAGGTACCGTTGATCTCGTAAAAATAAAATTACCAGTGCTGTAGGCGATCCACTTGCCTTTGTATGGCTCCACACCTTGCAATACATGTGGGTGACCACCAATGACAAGATCAGCTCCCGCATCGACAAAGCTACGTCCAAGGGTCTGCTGGATATTATCGAACTGCTCTACCCGTTCCTTGCCCCAATGGACAACTACGACTACTAAATCGGCTTTCTGTTTGGCTGCAGCGATCGCTTTAAGTCCTTCTCTACTGTCATATACTGAAGCAAGCCCTGGTTTGTTCTTTCCCGCCATCCAATCCGATGCAGGAATCACGCGTGTGAACCCCAGCAAGGCGATCTTAATCCCTTTACGCTCAAAATATTGCGCCGAGAATGCTTCTTTACTGTTGAGTCCAGCACCAACATAAGGAATGCCTCTTTCCGAGAGATGACTAAGCGTGTCTCGCAGACCTTCCTCCCCTTGATCCAGCGTATGATTGTTCGCCATATTTACTGCATCCACTCCGGCTGCCTTAAGAGCATCTAACGCTTTCGGTGAGCCTTTGAATACATATTGTTTATTAGCGGCGCCAACCCCACCCGTGGTCACAGGGGTCTCCAGATTCACGACCGTAAGGTCATCCTTTTTGAACATTCCATCGAGCGCAGCATACGAATAGTCGTAGCCTTTCTTTTCAAGCAATTCCCCGGCTTTCCCCGAAAAAATAACATCTCCACCAAAATTCAAGGTCACTGTATTGCCAGCAGCCTGATCATCCGATGGAAGTCCAGACACAGAACCACCATCTGCGACTTGGGAGCTACCTTCATCTGACGAAGGGGGCTCAGTTGCTTCAGGCGCTTGTGTTTCAACAATCTCTTCCTTCTCTGGCTCTGGTGTAGGTGTAGCCTTAGGGGTTGCCGTAGGAGAAGGCACGGGAGACTCCGTGGCTTCAGGCGTTACAGTCACTGTAGGCGCTGTCTCCTGAGCAGTAATTTCCGGTGTAGGAGAAGCTGTGACTTGCGCCACCGGAGGCGGCTCAGAACTCCCCTTGAATTTGTCATCCATAAAACTATAGCTGAGCGCCACAATAATCATCAGAAGAAGACCTGCATTGATCCACATCCAGGCCGTTCTGCGCTTACGCTTGCTCTTATGTTTGTTCTTCTGTCTAGAACGCGATCGCGGCGGATACATTGATTCTATGATCTCCTCTACTCTCAAATTGGTTCTATTATAGCATACCTAGCACCTGTCCCTCCAAATACGAGAGTCCATTAAGATAGTATAATCTAATATTTAAAAAGAAACGGTGAAGCAAAATAATCTTCGCTTCACCGTTCAATTGATAATTCTAGATTGATCGTACATGTACATTTAATTCGATATGCGCTTAGCAGCGCTTTGTGCTGTAAGCTTAGCCTGCTTAACACAATCGGGCATTGCCACTCCATCATATCCAGCTCCAAAGACATATATCCCAGGAAGTGTTGTCTCAAGCTCCCTATGAAATTTAGAAAGGTTGTCAAGATGTCCTACAGGATACTGCGGTATCGAATGTTCCGAACGCGTAATTTCCGTGAATATGGGTTTCGCTGTAATCCCCATAATCTCTCGCAAATCCTTACTCACTAGCTCCGTAAGTGCCTCATCCGGAAGCTGAACATTCTGCTCATCTCCTGAACGACCTACATGACAGCGCATAAGCACTTTATCATCAGGACTCGTATGCGGCCACTTCGTAGATGTCCATGTGCAGGCAGTAATATTGCGTCCTTCCTTACGTGGCACAAGAAAACCTGCTCCATCCTCATCAATTTGGATATCCTTCTTGTTGAAGGCCATGACTAAGTTCGCAACCGAAACATAATTTACCGCATCGAGTGCTGAGACATCCACATGTGGACGCAACAGTTCGGCAGCAAAAGAATTTGGTGTGGTGATATATATTTCATCCGCAAGCAGCCGTTCGCCACTTTCCAGTTCTAGCTCATAATGAGGAGCATTAGTTTCTATAGCATGTATAGAGACCACAGCAGCCTCAGTTCGTTGTTCTACATCATGTAGTTCATGAATCAAGCCATGCACGAGACTTTGTAGTCCTTTTCGAAAGGTCAGAAAAGTGCTGCTCTTTGTGCTCGTATTTGCCTTGGTCGACTTTCGCTCTTTGATGATTCCACGAATAAGACCACCATACTGCCGCTCTACTTCTCCAAATTGCGGAAAGGTAGCCTGTAGGCTGACTTTTCGTATATCTCCAGCATACATTCCGGCTAATAGCGGCTCGGTCAAATTCTCCATCACTTCAGTACCTAAACGACGCTCAATCAGCTGTCCAAGGGATTCATCTTCATTACTCCGCTTAGAAGGTAAGATTAAGTCCATCAGCGCGCGTGTTTTGCCACCGAATGAAACCAGAGCACTTGATAGAAATGGCTTTAGTTCAGTAGGAATTCCAAGCACAAGACCGGAAGGCATAAGATGAAGCTTGTCCCGCTGCAGTATATAGGTCTTCTCTGCCTTTGGATTTGTGTTCACCAGCTCGTGATCTAGCTCTAATTCCTTAGCCAGTTCAATCATCTCTGTTTTGCTAGCTAAAAAAGAATCCGGGCCTTTCTCAATCACAAATCCATCCCGATGCAATGTTTCGATCTTCCCACCAAGAGTCTTATTTTTCTCTAGCAGTACAATATCAGGCCTCATGCCAGCTTCTTTGTAAAACTTACGAATGTAAAAGGCGGCGCTGAGTCCACTCAGCCCACCGCCTATGATTACAATTCGCCTAGAGGGACCAGTCATGACTGGCCGGCCGACATTTGATTCAGTCTTGTACGAACAACATCGCTTAATACGGACATGTACGCAGGATCGCTGTTCAATGATTCAATCCGCATAAGACGCATATCCAGCTCTGAAGCTACGGCTGTCGCCTCGATATCAAGGTCGTACAGCACTTCTAAATGATCGGATACGAACCCGATTGGTGCCACTAGAACATACTCTACCTGTTCCTTGCTAAGCTGCTGAAGTGTATCCAGAATATCCGGCCCAAGCCATGGTTCCGCGGTCCGTCCTGCACTTTGCCACGTAAACTGCCAATTGGTTATCCCCGCTTGATCCGCAATAGCCTTTGAGGTCTCCAATAGTTGATCTTTATACGGATCCCCCATAGCTAGAATACGCTCCGGGAGACTATGAGCGCTAAATAATACCCGTATCTCATCGCGAGTAGCGCCTGCTTCGATATATTGATCCAGTTTCGCCGTTACTCTCCGGCTTAGAACATCAATTAATACTGGGTGCATATGATAGCTCTCCACAAATCCCATGTCGATCTTACATGCATCAGCCTTTTCCTGAGCACGTTTGATGTAGCCACCCACGCTCATGCTTGAATAGTGAGGGGCAAGCACAACACCAACCGCTTGGGTAATGCCGTCCTTCGCCATCGCCTCCACGCCGTCCTCAATAAACGGGTATGCATGCTTCAACCCCTGATAGCAGACAAATTCAACATCTGCCCCAGCTTTATCCGCGTTTAGTGCTGCCTGTAATGCTGCTACTTGACGGTCTGTGTTCTCCCGCAGAGGGAATACGCCCCCGACGATCGCTTCATAGCGATCTGTTAATTCTTTAAGTTGCTCCGCTGTCGGCGGATTCCCTCGCCGAATATGTGTGTAGTATGCTTCAACGTCTTCTAAGCTTTTAGGAGTGCCATACGACATGACGAGAACACCTATTTTTGCTGTCACGGATTCCATCCCCTTTAAGATTTAATAGGTTGCCTTTAAGAACGCAGTTTTGCTGATTCTTTCAATACTTCCTGTGAATAATCGTGAATATATTCCGTTAATTCTCTAAGCTTCTCTAAGGAAGCCTCTGGGAATAAGCCATGACCCAAATTGAAAATATATCCAGGCTCCTTTATTCCTTCATCAATCAAATCTTTCGCGTGCTCTTTCAAGACGTCCATCGGCGCTGTAAGTAAATATGGATCCAAGTTTCCTTGAATCGCAAATTTTCCGCCCGTTCTCCGTCGACCTTCAGTCAAGCTTACACGCCAGTCGACCCCGATCACATCCGCTTGAAGCTTCGTAAGGCTAGGTAGTAATTCTCCAGAGCTTACGCCAGGAAAATATATTTTCGGTACATCAAGATCAGATAATTCGGAAAAAATACGAGAAACCGTCGGCAACACATATTTCTCAAAATCACGTGGCGCAAGAGCACCGACCCAGCTGTCGAACAATTGAAACGCTTTTCCACCACTGCGTACATGGCTGCGGAGGTAAGCGATAATCATATCGCCGAGCTTGTCCATCAACATTTCCCATACACGGGGTTCACTGTACATTAGCTCTTTAGTACGAATATATCCTTTGGAAGGTCTGCCTTCGATCAGATAGCTGGCAATTGTAAACGGTGCGCCTGCGAAAGTAATCAAGGGCACGTCCAGCTCCTTATCCAGAATGGCAATCGTCTCCAAAATATGTCCGAGATCGCCTTCAACATCAATGGGCTTCAGTCTCTCGACATCTGCTGCAGAGCGAATCGGATTCTCGATCACAGGGCCAATATCTTTGACGATATCAAATTTCACACCAATAGAAGCGACCGGATTCATAATGTCTGAATACAAAATGGCCGCGTCCACACCTAGCTTGCGCACAGGCATCAAGGTTACTTCAGCCGCCAACTCAGGCTGTTTGCAGATTTCAAGCAATGAGTACTTTTCCTTGATTTTACGGTACTCGGGATCATAACGGCCGGCCTGCCGCATGTACCATACGGGAACGTGCTCCGTATCCTGCTTTCTGCAGGCGCGGATAAAAGTGTCGTTGTAGGTCATGATAAGATCTCCATTATATTTTATAAGATTTTTTAAAAAATAAACGCTTACCGTCCTAATAAGGACGTCGATGGCGTTTATGCTTGATCGACATACTTACTATTATGCCCTTTTTAAAAGGTTGTAACAAGCAAATCGAAGATCTTGGAATGACAATCCTATGACATTACTATGACATGTATTGCACTTTTGAAGCTAAAAAAATGATATACTGATAAAATGTCTATTTTTCTGTGAATCATGTATTTTCTGAAATTCTTTGAAAGGAAGTGAAAGCACTTTGAAGAAATGGGAGACATGGAAGGTCAACCTCTTAGTGCTTTGGTTCGGACAATTCTTGGTAAATGCCGGAATGACGATGATTACACCGTTCCTGACCTTGTATCTTGCTAAGGATCTTGGCGTTCAGGGTGAGCATGAAATTGGAATTTGGGCGGGCCTTATTTTTGCCGCAAACTTTTTAACTTCTTTCATTTTCCAGCCACTATGGGGGAAACTTGCTGACAAATATGGACGTAAAATCATGCTCCTGCGCTCCAGCTTTGGCATGGCTATCGTTATGGTATTGATGGGCTTCGCACAATCCCCTATGCAGCTGCTCTTACTGCGACTGCTAAACGGTACAATCTCCGGCTTCAATCCCGCTTCCATCGCACTCGTTTCGGGTACTACTCCGAAAGCACGTATGGGTTTTTCGATGGGGCTGATGCAGTCGGGTTCTGTTGCAGGTACCATTCTTGGACCACTTATTGGTGGTTTTCTTGCTGATTTAATCGGATTTCGTCCGATCTTTTATGTCGTTGGCGCTTTGCTCTTTATCGCCTCACTGCTGGCGTTATTTCTCGTTAAAGAGAAATTCGATCGTGCTGAAGCCGCACAAGAGCCACAGGTTTCAGTAATGGAGGGCCTGAAGGAATTGATCAAAATCCCTCAGCTCCCGGCGCTGTTTGGTGTAACCTTTTTGCTGCAATTTGCAATGATCAGCCCCATGGCCTTGCTGCCACTTTATGTTGAAAAGTTAAATGGGCCTGCTGCGAATATAGCCTTTTTAGCCGGAATGGTCAGCGCAGTTACAGGGATATCCAACATGCTGGCTTCCCCCTTACTCGGTAAGCTAAGTGATAAAGTCGGTGCACATCGCATTCTGACCTACGCGTTAATCGGGGCTTCACTGTTCCTGATTCCGCAGGCATTCGTTACTAGCGTTTGGCAGCTAATCATTGTCCGTTTTCTTATGGGGATTTTTATGGGCGGCCTATTGCCCAGCGTAAATGCGCTTATCCGGTCTTATACCCCTGACGGGAAAGAAAGCCGCGCATTCGGCTTCAACGGCAGCACATTGTCACTGGGCAATATGCTGGGAGCTATCATAGGCGGCTTTCTATCTGGTTATATTGGTATTGAGGGACTCTTTATCATCTCCGGAAGCTTGTTGCTGTTAAACACCGTATGGGTCCGGGTTAAGCTATACAAAGCTACTCCGCCACGGCTATTTCGCTAATCTTCTGCTATTTCACCATTGCCAGCGCCAGTCCATCATAAGCTGGTAGACAAGTGCTGATCAAACGGTCATCGGTGGCGATCATTTCGTTGAAATGCCGTACAGCCAAAATGGCAGGTCCATTTCGATCTGTATTTAGCGTCCGTCCGCGGAGAAAGATATTATCGCCAGCAATAATCGCTCCTGGGTTAGCCAGCTTGATGGCATACTCCAAGTAATTAGGGTAGTTCATCTTATCTGCGTCAATGAAAAAGAAATCGAATTTAGCACCCTCTGCTTCCAGTACCTTCAGACTGTCCATAGCAGGACCGATTCTATACTCTGTAGAATCCCCGAATCCGGCCAGCTCTAAATTACGGCGAGCAAGCTCGGCATAATCGGCCCTCAGCTCTAGCGAAGTCAGCGTGCCACCTTCAGCGAAACCGCGAGATAAGCAAATCCCGCTGTAGCCGCCAAGTGCGCCAATCTCCAAAATATGCTTGGAGCGGGACAGTCTAACAAGCATGGTGAGCAGTCTTCCGTACCCCGGCTCGACAGACACCTCCGGCATACCTGCTTGGACGATAGCTTCTTTTACTTGAAGCAGAATTTCATCCTCGGTATAAAGTTGTTCACTATATTCTTCTTGGGTAAGCATAAAAATTCTCCTTTGATGATCCCCGTTTTCTCGAATGAAGGGATGACGGGCAAGATTTTATGGTTTATGGAATGCTGGGCATTGTGATGTGTCCCACATTCCCCTATACTTGTATGGATGCTTTTCTTATGGTACTGGCTTTTCTTATTGTACTGGTTTTTTGTATTTATCTACAAGTTAAACGGAGTTGAGAGTATTTGAGCAAATTACAATTAATCGCTACTGCCCCTATGGGATTAGAAGCTGTAGTAGCGCGCGAATTAAACGAACTGGGTTATGAGACCACGGTCGAGAACGGTCGTGTATTGTTCAGCGGTGATTATATCGACATCTGTCGCTGTAATTTATGGCTGCGTACATCCGACCGCGTATTAGTAAAAATGGGCCAATTCCCCGCCAAAACCTTCGATGAGCTATTTGAGGGTGTTAAAGCACTGCCTTGGGAAGACTGGATTCCCGAGAATGGAGAATTTCCGGTTGAAGGACGATCCCATAAATCACAACTAACGAGTGTACCCGCTTCCCAAGGGATTGTCAAAAAAGCTATCGTCGAGAAGCTGAAGCTCTCCTATCATACGGATTGGTTTCCAGAGAATGGACCGCGATATGTGATCGAAGTGATTTTGTTAAACGATATCGCGCTCATTACACTAGACACCACTGGACCTGCTCTTCACAAACGTGGATACCGCAGACAGGCAACAGAAGCGCCACTGAAGGAAACGATGGCTGCTGCGCTAATTCAACTTAGCCGCTGGAATGGCCACCGACCCCTATATGATCCTTGTTGTGGTTCGGGAACACTGTTGATCGAAGCCGCTATGATCGCTTGGAACATCGCACCGGGACTACGTCGCTCCTTCCCTTCGGAACATTGGCCAGTCATTCCTAAGCATCTATGGGAAGAAGCTCGCGAAGAAGCTTTTGATGCCGTGCGAGATGATTATCCGTTGCAGCTAACCGGCACGGATATCGATCCTGCTGCTATAGAAATTGCTGAAGCCGCTGCAAAAAGCGCCGGTCTGTCCGGAGAGATCACCTTCACCGTGATGGCTGCCGCCAAAGCAAGACCCCAAGGCGAATATGGTTGTATCATCACCAACCCGCCATATGGTGAACGGATCAGTAATGATAAAGAGGTTGAGAAGCTGACTCGCCAATTTGGTGAAATGATGTTGTATCTACCGACTTGGTCATTCTTCGCGATTAGTCCTTATAAGGAATTCGAACAATATTACGGCCGTAAAGCGGACAAGCGCCGTAAGCTGTATAACGGACGTATTGAGTGTCAATATTATCAATACCTGGGTCCACTTCCACCTAGAAATCCAAAATAATTTGGAAGACAATTATGCGAGAAATATAAGACATAAAGTATGGTGTAAAACTTATACTTTCTTATATTTTAAATTAAGAGCGGACATCTACCTCGAATGGAGGACGGTGTCCGTTTCTTCTTACATACTCATTTACAAGGCTAGGAGGCTTTAATGTGTCACGAGATCCACTTACTAGGAGCAATTCATCCTTAACGGATAGAATGATCACAATTGTCCGTTCCCGTTATATCGGTTATATCCTTTTTCTTGGCATTATGTTCGCGAAGCTAATGTTTCTTCACAGCGGGCTGCATGCCCCTAATATTGATATGAACCGTCTCGACAAGCTGATTGCTCTCGGCTCAGTTATGCTGTTATCTTTTTGGGTATTATGGCTCCCACGACGTGGACAAACTATAGCCTTGGTATGTATAAACCTGCTCCTGACACTACTTATATATTCTGATATTGTCTACTATCGCTACTTTCAGGATTTCATCACTGTTCCCGTTCTATTTCAAGCCGGACAGATGGATGCACTTGGCGGAAGTATCTTTGCATTGCTCCGTCCTTCTGATCTCTACTTGTTCGCGGATTGGCTGCTGTTTCTGGTTTACACCATTGGCGTAGCGTTATTCCTCCGGAACACCCATAACTATAACAATGGGCAGCCTTCCTATTATGCTCGTACAAGTCATTTCCGCACCTCTTCACGCTTAATGAGAGTACTGAAACGAAGCGCTAATGGGATCGTAGCCTTGGTACTGGGCTGCATTCTGACCTTTGGTCCTATCCACTCTTATGCCACTACCTGGGCCAAGAGCTTATTCACAGGGAACTGGTGGAGCTTGGCGATGTATAACGTCACAGGACTCATTGGATTTCACGGTTATGATATTTACTTGTATGCCAAAGATCATTTAGGCCCGCAGCCTGAGCTTTCACAAAAGGAAGCCAGCTCCATGAAGCTCTGGTTCAATGAACACAACGCTGAGCAAAGTGCTATTAACGACAGCTTTGGAAAATACAGCGGAAGCAACATCGTTGTTATTCAAGCTGAAGCTTTTATGAATTTTGTAATAGGACGTTCGATCAATGGACAAGAGGTCACACCTAATTTGAACGCGCTAATCAAAGAGAACACCTACTTCAGTAATTATTATCATCAGACCTCACAAGGACGAACCTCCGATGCAGATTTCGCCTCGAATGGTTCACTGTATCCACTGGTCTCCGGCTCGGTATTTGTCCGTTACCCGGATCATCAATTTGATACGCTGCCTGCCATTTTGAAGTCCAAGGGCTACAGCACCAATGCCTTCCATGCGTATGAGGGAAGCTTCTGGAATCGGCAGATCATGTATAAGGCGATGGGATATGACCATTTTTATAGCAAAAAAGACTATAAGATCGACGAGCCACTAGGCTGGTCATTGGGAGATAAATCGTTCTTAAGACAATCACTGAATATTATGGATACTGCAGAATCCATACAGAAGCCTTTTTACTCTTTTGTGACTACACTATCTAGTCATCATCCTTATTCTCTCCCTGCGGACAAGCAAGGGCTAGATACCGGCGAATTTAAAGGAACCATCTTCGGAGATTATTTGCAGGCTGTTCACTATACGGATGAAGCTTTAGGGGAATTAGTAAGCGATATGAAACAGCGTGGGCTGTGGGATAATACGATTCTTGCCTTTTATGGGGATCATGATAACTCCATCCAAGAGACCTCTTATTACGAACGATTTCTTGGCAAAAGCCTAAGTAAGCTCGACATGCATCAAATCATGCACCAAGTTCCATTGCTCATTCATCTGCCGGGCACTAAAACCTCGGCCATTGATTCTAATCCGGCTGGTCAAATGGATCTCACACCTTCTTTACTCCATCTGCTGGGGATCTCAAGTGATCCTTATTATCTTATGGGTAATAATCTGTTCAGTGGCAGAGATCGACTTGTGACACTGCGAACCGGAGCCTTTGCCGATGCAAAGAGATCCTATCTCCCCAGCGAAAATGGACAATTCGACAGCGGCACCTGTTATAGCCTTGACAGCCGCGAAGCCATTGATGTTGCGGGTTGCAGCACCGGGTTCGAGACAAGCAAGCAACGGCTGCAAATCTCAGACGATATCATGAAATACGATGGCATCAAGATGCTCCGAAAAGAAGAATCTACACCATAAAAATTTCATTTTATAAACTAAAAGCCCTAAACTCCGTGATCAACACGGGTTTAGGGCTTTTTAAGTTGATGGATAAGACCTCTGCATTATTTCTGAACGGCCGGTTGTTTGATAAAAGCTTCAGCCTTCTTCAACACTTCTTCCTCTGTTGGAGCACTCACATAACGACCATTAACATATACAAAGGCCCGTTTGCCACAAGGACCACAGTACGACTTACAGCCGACCTTGATCTCAGCATCAGGCGCCATCTTTTGCAGTTTGGGTATGATACTCTTCAATTTCATAAAATTACATTCATCGCACACTTGTATATCGTTAGCCATGGAGCAACCCTTCTTTATGTCCCAAATTTAAGGCGAAGCGTTTAGTGATCGCCGTGATTACCTTTAGACGGATTAGTAATGACAAAACCTTCTTCAGGAAGATACAAATAATCAACGACCACACCATCAAGGAGCGGCTGATTCGGATCAAGAATAACATCGATTTCTTTATCTGTCGAGACAACAACATCATTCTCGTTAGGCGTGTCCAAATCCAGTCCGTAGTGAGCATGATCACCGTGAGCATGCGTAATCGCTACGCGAAGCTTCAACTCGCTGTTTCCTTCAAGTTCCATTTGTTTCTTTATCACTTTAGCCGCATTGCGGGTAATTTTGACCTTCATCTATCATCCATCTCCTAGTACTTAAATTAAATACTCAATTACCTATTTTAAAGGTAAATGATATCTAAAAGCAACTATATTAACAAATTAGATACACAATCCGAAGCGAATCTTACTTAATTGCCTCATTCCCGACCTGAAGTGCCGGGTATTTTCGTCCCATTCGTGACACGAACCAGCCCATAAGAAGCATCGTCACACCAATATCATCGATCGGCAAAAAAGGCATGAAATCCGGCAGCACCCAGTAGAGCAGCACTGGAATTGTGAATAATAGCTTGTCCCCAATTGCGACTTTAGGGGAGATTACATATCGCCAGGAACTACTGAAGATAGTAGACCATTGTTTCAGTGACAGCAGTTTCTTCAGTTTCATAGTTGCCCTCCTCCCAAGTAAAAAGGATACAGCCGCGGATAACGTGTAGAGACGACAGCGGCCATACCCTATGGTTTATGTTACGCAAGTTTACTGTAATTGTTTCATAATTATTTCACATTGGATAGTATCGTTCCCAAAATTAGACCCGTTTCTAGTGCCATATCCTCAAAATCTGCCATCGGCAGCGGATTTTTACCGATTCCCAGCTCTACTGTAAATCCAGGTTTGCGAAAGGTCTGAATGAACCAATCCTTATATCCAGCATCACTGCCAGTTAATTCAACTGCACGATAGCTGCTCGCAGTGGCCAGCCGTGCTGCTAATTCGCGGCTTTCGGGAGGCTCATATCCCCGGTAGTTCCAGTAGATCTCTCCCCCTTGGCTATGCAAAGACACTGCAGCTTCTCCTGGTACGCTCTCAGCAAGTTCTGCCAATGCGGCTGCTTCTGGTTCACTAAGCGCCTCAGGACCACTGTAATCACGCGGAGAGGGCAGCTTTACACCACGGCGTTCACGTTCCTCTTCCCAATGCGCGGGGAATTGATCGCCGAGATCCACACCGCGTATATTGGCCTTCCAATGGCGAAAACTACGCCGTCCACCGTTCCATTTCATAAGGTCCGCATAATAAGGGTGGCCAGGCAAAACACCTTCCTGTACTAACTCCACGCCGTCAGGGTTGGCCATTGGTACAGCCCATAGAGTCCAGTTATTGTACCATTCCTCTGGCCGATGACCATTCCATGCCACACCTTCAGCATAAGCTGTTGCGTACTCTTCTATAAACGACATCAGGCAAGGCGAGGTCAGCCATTCATTAGCATGCAGAGCGGCGTTAACATGTAGATGACGGGTTCCATTGCCTATTTTAAGCACATGAATTGGCTTACCAAGCACACTGTTGCCAATCGGATGCGCTTGTATAAAAGGATATTGCGTAATCAGACTGCTGATGTCGTTCTCAAGATCAACCGGGCCATACTCTCCACGCAAGAATACCACGCGCTCTGGAATTGAAGGTGGAATGACGAGCACTTTTCCCGGTGTGCAGCGCCCTGAGGTCACACCTGGGTTAAGCTTCTCCAAATCATCTAAGCTCACATTGAATAATGAGACTATGCGTTCAGGATCGTCTCCTTCTTGCACCGCATACCGTTTACGTGGTGAAGACGGTAGAAATAAAACCTGACCGGGATATAAATAAGACTGTCTCCCAACCCATGGATTGCCTTGAATAACATGCTCAGGGGTTAATCCATGCAGGGCGGCAATTCGGCTTACGGTATCTCCCCTGCTTGCAATGTATTGTCGCATTAGGTCTCATCCTCTCGGCCTTAAATTGCTGATACGGTGGATACAAAAATAGCAGCAAACAGCACTTAACTCTATTGTATGCAAGCGCCACTACCCTGCATGAAGGAGAAATGAATCACAACAAGAAAATAGACTGGGAAATGTGCTTCCCAGCCTATTTTATCTTACACTCCATGGAGTTTGTCCCTATTCAATTCAACATCGCTCTGCTTATAACGTAGATACTTGCCATACTACTGGGGTACGTCTAATTTGTTCTCCAAGCCAGTCTCGGGCAATTCTCTGAAACATTTCAGCATCACCACTGCAAAAGAACTGATGAATTGGACTTTCATCCCCGATGGACAGCTTGCCTTTATCATATAAAATCGTGCTGATCTCACGAGCTGTCTCATCTGCAGAACTGATCAGTTTGACTCCCGGTCCCATGGTCTCTCCAATAGGCTCAACAAGAAATGGATAATGAGTGCATCCTAAAATTAAAGTATCGATGTTATTATCTTTAATGCCTTCCAATGCCTGCTCTACAATATCATAACTTTTCTCTGAGCGGAACATGCCTTGCTCAACAAGCGGGACAAGCGCTGGGCAGGCTTGACTTACAACCTCAACAAAAGGAGACAGCTGCTTTAGTGCGTTAGTATAAGCCCCGCTGCTGATAGTTCCTATTGTACCGATCACACCGACATGTCCGCTTTTGGTCGCGCTAATTGCAGCACGGGCTCCAGGATGGATCACCCCAATGACAGGGATAGAAACCTTGGCCGAGATATAATCGAGTGCCGCAGCTGTTGCGGTATTACAAGCGATAACAATCATTTTAGGATTAAACTGGATCAAATAATCTACAATTTGTTCTGTAAAGAGTGTTACTTCCTCGGTCGAACGGGGTCCGTACGGAGCTCGGGCCGTATCTCCGAAATAAATGATCTTCTCCCGCGGGAGTTGCCTCATCACTTCTTTGACAACTGTTAGCCCTCCCACACCTGAGTCTAATATTGCAATAGCTTGCTGCACGAACACACCGCTTCCTTTTACTTGTTTTGTGTAGCTTATGTAAGCCGAAAACAAAATGTACCTGACTTTCAGCCCCAATTGCAGATAATACTCCTTTTGTACTCTTAGTTCAAGCCAAGACTTTTTCCATCATTTGACATGTCTATAAGAATGAAATAAAAAAGCCACCTTCCGCCCAATGCGAAAAAGCGGCTCTATTAAAAGAGAATAAGTACTTTTTGACCTTAAAACCAAACACTCCATCCACTGTTTCATTATGCGATTTCGTTATTGTCCTTGTCTTCTGGCTGAGCATCTTCAAGACTAGCTTCTTCACTACTTGCTTCATCATCAACAAACGATTCTTCTAGCTCCGTTACCTCTTCCAAAGTGGCCGCAGCCTCTTGAATAGTCTCTTCAGCAGCAATTCCACTTACAGCTACCGTAGCTGTATCTTCTTCATCAACAGCATTCGAACATGATTTGCTCCATTCGCGGACCTCATGTACTACATGACCTATAGAATCCTTAGCTTTGTCATACAGCTCGATGCTCTTGTCACCTGCTTGCACGGCAATTCCCTGTACCTTTTCAATGCCAGCAGCTGTTCCTTCCGCAATATCCTTGCGCAGCTCTTTACCTGGTTTAGGCGCAAACAGAAGTGCTGTCACCGATCCAACCACACTTCCGACTAAAGCTCCCCATAACAAACCCTTAGTGTCCTTTTTCATCATTTCATCTCTCCTTTGAATTCATTGCTTCCCGCTCTACCGGGCTAATGCCTATATCTGCTATATCATAAGCAGCAGGAGTTTGTCTTGTGACTAATTATTACGACTTTTCTGAAGTTTTGTCTGTTACATTTTTGGGTGCAATAGCGTATCGGCAGCATTGTCCGCCTTCTGCCATACATTCACTGCGCGTAACCTTAGCATCCAGCAATTCTTCAAACAGGCTATGCTCGCATTGACAAGCTTTACGATACTGAGTAGCTACCTGGCGAATCGGGCAATTGTATTCTCTTATGACATACGAGCCATCCTCTTCACGGTTCCACTCCGCCATATATCCACCAGCATTTTGGATCGACGATAATTCTGCTACTCGTTCTTCCAAATTCCGGCGTTCCATCATCGGTGCATACTGGGTGAGCATCCGGCGACGGCGTCCCTCAAATAATGTATTAACAGCTTCCAACCCACTGCCATAATCCAATTCACGCAGAAGCTCCAACGCCAGATTGTGATAGCTTTTTGGAAAATAATCTTCGGACCTCTCCGTTAAAGAATACATATGTAAAGGCCGCCCCATTGCTTGCCGAACCACTTTAGTCTTAGCAAGCCCCTCCTGCTCCAGCTGTAGCACATGACGACGGACACCCATCTCTGTTATTCCCAATTCTTCTGCCAGCGCGCCGATGGTCAGTGGTCCTTTCGTCTTCAGGAGCGTCATAATCAAGTGCCTTGTCGATCCATTTTCCTGCCCCATCTTCATCATAAAGGAACCCCCTCTCTTTCACGGCTACCGCCTATTTTATATGATTCTATCTTATGCTATTATAGCGTTACACCGGACCCAAGTTCCTGATCCAAATAATTCCCTACTTCAAAAGCAAACTGCTCTAGCACCTCTGAAAGGATTGGTGTGAGTGGGTGTAGTGTATCTCTTTCCCAAGCAAAATAATCCTGCACGAGCGGTTTACGAAGTGCGACAAGCTCTATCAATCTCTCGTAGATCTCACTTTTACCTAGCACTTTTTCTTCATGGATGATAGAAATAATATCCTCATAACTTCCAGCATCACGCATAATAAAACCATCAATCAGACAACTGCCAACGTCCGTTACCACCTCTATCGCCAGATGAAGGCAGCGTTCCTGTATTAGTCCGGTTAAAGTATTGCCATCCCATGAAGCTGCTACAGTCCGAAGACCCGTGGTTATATCTGGGATTTGAGCAAGAATGGTTTCGATTTGTTTGCGGTTGACATAATACACAGCAATACCCCCATGTCGAAAATAGTTAGAGAAATCTGCATTATCCCTACTTACCGCGTTTGCCGCGGCGTTTCAGCCAGAAGAACATAATGAAACATGCCGCAAGAAAAACGACCAAATAAGTTAACGCTTCCATCGGATACTCGAGCTCACGCATTCCTGTCACCGCTTCCGGTATAAAATGATGATGCTTTTTATTCAGTAGATACCTTAAATTACGTAATCCACTGCAATTGAAAGTTCTTTAACTTCATTAATATGAGCTATAACTTCCTTGTGCGCCGGATGAACCTGATAAGCCTGTAAATCATCTAGAGAAGCTACGACCGTAACTAAAGCAATATCAAAGGACCGATCAGAATGAATGATATCAGCACCCACTTCAATCGAAAGGAGCTGCGGGATTTTCCCTTCCATATTTCGCAGTACGGCTACCGTTGCCGCAACGCTTTCTTCGGACCGATCCTTCAATTTAAAAAACACAATATGCTTGATCATTCTATCTCGCTCCCTGTTGTAATATTGTAATTAGATATTAAAAATATATCATAAGCGTACGCGTTCTGAAAGAAACTTAAAAAGTGATGTCAGAAATAGAAGCATTAACCATTGCCGTCTGATATGAAAGTGTTGTAGTATATTTTTAAAAAATCGGAGGAATTATGCCTAGTAACCAACAAGAAACTCATAATATCCAGGCGTGGTCTCTGATCAACCGCAAATATCTTGGACAAGGCGTTCGTGTAAAAAGATTCCGCCGTCCAAAGCGTAGCCAGATTAGAAACCGTGTGTTACTTGCAGTATTGATGGCTAAGGATATCAAACTTTCACGACTCGCAGAAGATCTTGGTATATCCTCACGCAGTGTAAGCGCCTGGGTATACGAAGGTCGTATCCCTTCCAACAATAACATTGACAAGACCTGCCGCCTACTCGGGTACCCGCCCCACATTTTGTTCAATGAAGCACTGATTCGTCAAAGTCCAATTGTATGTCAACCAACACCTTCACGATTTATGAAAAGAAGTATTACCAGTTCACCTCGTAGCAATGTGATTCTGACCGGCCTCTGTATGGTTTATGATTTTTCCGTAACCGATGTAAGTATTTGGATAGGGATTCATCCCGGAACGTTTAGAAAATGGTTGCATAGCAGCCATCTACCTACCCCTGCTTTGCAGGAAAAAGCCGAGACCTTCTTCCGGATTCCACGCCATATTCTATTTGCAGACTGCGGAACGCTCTAATGTGATATCGCTTAATAAGTTCAATGTCAGCCCTTCTTCCTTAATAAGGAGAAGGGTTTTTTGCCATATTTTTTTCTTGAAAACGGGTCATACTACTGTTTAGGTACTTTGTTCAGAACTTAAGAACGGAACAGGAGGCGTAAGATGAGACTTGACGGAATACTATCTGAAGGCTACACCGATACTTGGAACGTGGCCCCCGGTGTCATCGGACTACGAACCATGTTCGTAAATTGTGCATTCATCGGCCAGCCCAATTCGGACTGGATCATTGTAGATACGGGACTCAGCTCTTACACTAACAGTATTATTGATTTTGCTAAGGAAAAGTACGAGAAGCCTCCGGTGGCAATTATCCTGACTCATGGGCATTTTGACCATATCGGGGGCGTAAAAAAGCTTATTGAGGAATGGAATGTGCCTGTGTACGCTCATCCACTAGAGCTTCCTTATCTAACAGGTAAAGCGGATTATCCTCCAGCGGATCCGGCCGTAGGCGGCGGGCTGATGAGTATGGTGTCCTCCTTATTTTCACATCATGGCATCGACCTTGGATCAGCCATACATCCATTGCCGGAAGACAGAACCGTCCCTGGCGCGATAGGCTGGAAATGGATCCATACACCTGGACATAGTCCAGGACATATTTCCCTATTCAGACCAGAGGATAAGGTTCTGATTGCTGGTGATACCTTTCTTACAGTCAAACAAGAGTCTGTATTCGCAGTGGCTACACAGCATCAGGTTGTACACGGCCCTCCCTCCTATTTCACGACGGACTGGGAAGACGCGGAAAAGTCAGTCCGTACCCTTGCACTGCTAGATCCTCACATCGTTCTTTCTGGACATGGGGTGCCCATGGAAGGTGAGAAGTTATCTACTCAGCTCGCTCATTTATGCAAAAATTTCAAAGAAATGGCGTTACCGGGTCAAGGGAAGTTCGTTTAATTTCCTTGCGGGGTCTCATTTCGCTGAAACAGCCAGTGCGACCCCGCTTCATGCAAGACTACACTCTATACCAATATTGGTATATCTCCTTAAAACCGAGCTTGTCATACAAAGCCGAAGCACCAGCATTAGCTTGTACGACCTGCAAAAAAGCCGTTGTCGCTCCCTGTATCTTCCCCCAGTGAAGCAATGCAAGCAGCAGTTGTTCCGCCATACCTTGTCTACGCTGATCTGAAGCAGTGATAATATCAAAGAGACCTATGTATCCGTTCTGAATAACACCAAGACCGCAAGCTGTAGGAACGCCATCGTTAAATAATAGGACATAGCCTTGCTGTAAATACGAAGCTGATAACATTTTAGTTAATGTGCTCCGATTGTCAAATGAGAGCGCAGAGAGCTCTGTGAAGGCATTTAGCCACTCTTCAGTCAAGCTCTCCTGAACTTGTATCTCATAACGAAGATCAGGAGCAGCTAATCCCTCCAGATCTAGTAGCCTTACAGATGATGGCTCGACGATTGTGTATCCACGATCTGCAAGCACCTCATCCAGGTTCGCAGGCTGGATATACGGTGTTATTTTAAACACTGGCTTTAATCCAGCAGCCTTATAGTACTGCTCAGCCAGCTTAATTTGGTTTGTAAGATCGGTAAGAGAGCTTTCTTCTCCATATAACGGATTGACCGAATTGGCCCTTTTCGTATATCCAGCAGCCGTGCGCAGAATCCAGCCATTTAGGAGAGTACTCTGCTCTGCTGGCCAAGTATTAAGTGTTATTTCTTCTATCGATTTATACATGCTATCCCCCCCTTATCAGCTACTTCCCCGCTTATTCCGCATCGCTGGCAGCAGCTTCACCGCTTCATCACCATCTGAAGTAAAATAGTCGTATTCGGGAGACTCCTTGCCATAAATAGCTATTTTCCCCTCATTGTTGTAATGGACACCCCAACCGAAACGCTTCGGAAGTAGAGAGGCTCGTAGGCATGGATGGTTTCTAGAGAATAGCTCTTTCCATATTTCTTCCCTCCGGGTCACACGATCTTCTAGCGGAATTTGTTTATGACGTACATGAACCTCAAATAGAAGCTCTTCATGATTGTATTTGTAAGGCTCATTAATAAGCAGCTCATATTGAATTACATGCGCAGGCGGGAGTGTACGACAAGACATTGGGGGTATCCCCGTTTCCTCCGGACAATCTTCTGCAACCCGAACGAAAGTGTTTGTATAACTCATGTACATCACCTCTATTTTCAATTGAAATATATTCCTTCTATGATAATTCATAGTCACTATAATTGCACAGCAAAAATCCGGAATCTCAGCCTCCTGGATTCCGGATTTCCTACCTGCTATTTCATCTAGAATTCTACTCCTCAGCCGCTGCCGCAAGGAGCTCCTCAACGGGCCAAGGAAGCGGATTATTAAACGTTGTCCAATCCTGCTTCAACTCATCTTTCGTCAACAAACATCGATCTAATCTGCCTTCGATCTGTGCCGGGTCCATACTAACACCGATAAACACGATTTCATTCATTCGATCGCCCCACTGATTGTCCCATTTGGCCTTCATTTCAGGTTCGCTTTCCAGTACCTCGAGCTGCTCATCCTCAGGCATTGTAGCTAGCCAGTAGCCGGCAGGTCCGAACTGAATAGAGGGTCCAGCCTGGCTGATACTCGCTGCAAGATCACCCTCCGCGGCAACCCATACAATCCCTTTCGCTCTGACAACTTCCTCCGGCCAATGACTAAAGAACAAGCTTAACCTTTGCGGATGAAAGGGTGTTCTCCGGCGATAAACAAAAGAAGATATCCCGTATTCCTCCGTCTCAGGCGTATGCGAATCCTTATTCAGCTCCGTGATCCAACCGGAGGATAAGCTTGTTTTTTCAAAATCAAACAGTCCTGTATTAAGAATCTCCTTCGGATCTACTACTCCGTTAACCGTTCGGATCAGCTTGGCGCTCGGCTGAAGTTTACGGAGAACCGCTTCAAGCTTGTTGAGCTCTTCTTCTTCCAGCAGATCACATTTATTAAGCAGCAACACATCACAAGTTTCGATCTGGTCTATGAGCAAATCCACAATATCCCGAAAATCGTCTTCGCCAGCCGTTTGACTACGATCCATCAGACTATCACCAGAAGAGAAGTCATGCCAGAATCGGCCCGCATCCACAACGGTAACCATCGTGTCTAATTGAGCAAGGGTAGTTAAATCGATATCCAGCTCGGGATTCGCATAGGTAAAGGTCTGCGCCACCGGCACAGGCTCACTTATGCCAGAAGATTCAATGAGGATGTAATCAAAACGACCCTCAGCAGCCAGCTTTTGCACTTCAACAATCAAATCATCACGGAGAGTGCAGCAGATACAGCCGTTAGACATCTCCACTAATTTCTCTTCAGTTCTAGACAGCGTATTTCCGGACTTCACCAGATTGGCATCCACATTCACTTCACTCATATCGTTTACGATAACAGCAACCTTCAAGCCTTCACGGTTGTGCAAGACATGATTTAGCAGTGTTGTTTTTCCAGAGCCTAAGTAGCCACTGAGTACAGTAACGGGGATTTTTTTCATTCAGATCACTCCTATTATGAATTAGCGTTTAGGTTTGTCATTCATAGCTCTTACCGGGTTTCGCGGTGTAATGTAACTCTTTTCAGACGTGGACAATACTTCTTCATTTCCATCCGTTCTGGATGATTTCGCTTATTCTTGGTAGTGGTATAGTTACGATCTCCTGTTTCCGTGCATGCCAAAGTAATGATTACTCTCATCGGTTCCATCTCCTTTTTTAAATCGTAATAATTACGATTAACATATCGTACACGTTTTATTCACACTCTGTCAACTATTGTCTTGTAAAAATTCCAACTCTCTTAATTTTGTGGTCTTTCTTGCGGACAAATCACGTATAGATGGAAATATAAAAATATGATTCTTGTAATTCCAAGAGAATCAGGCAGGAGTGGAGATCATGAAGATACCAGTAATTATTTTGAGCGGGTTTCTGGGGAGCGGGAAGACAACTCTGCTGTTGTCCCTGCTGAAAGAGAGCAAGGTAAGAGGTCTGAACCCTGGCGTAGTCATGAATGAGCTGGGAAAGAGAGATGTAGATGGGTATATTCTGCAGGAGCACACGGGTACAACCGTGACTAAGCTGCTGGACGGATGTGTATGCTGTAGCCGTAAAGAGGATCTAGCGGATAGCCTGCTGGTACTGCTAAGAGGGCGGCCTGATGCTATTTATATCGAGCTTACTGGCGTTGCAGATCCTGAAGAAATCGCTAAAACACTTCAAGAGACCTCTCTTCAGGATAGAGTCGAATTGCATTTTACGATCACCTTATTGGATGCAGAAAATGCCTTGGAATATAACAGCAGACTTTCCTCTGACAAACAGCTGGTTCGTACCCTTCGCAAGCAGCTGTCCACCGCCGATCTCATTGTTGTTAATAAGAGCGATCTTGTAGAGCCTGAAACCTTATGGCGAATTGAAAAGGGAGTCCGAAAACAAAATACAGAGGCTGAAATCGTATATACCCATTACAGCGAGATCAACCTTTCTCCGATATTATCAGGAATCATCCCACGTAAAATCATCGCTCCCGCGCCACAACGAGCACCTCAAACCTTTAAAGGCGCAACACTTAAACAAATGAATTCAGATCAGGGAGCTACAGCTGTAAAAGAACGGCAAGAAGAGCCCCATACTTCTTTTTCTCAAGTGACCGCCATCACGTTAACCATTCCACAAGCAGGAACTACAATACCTACCAAAGAACAGCTTGAGGCTTTCTTTCAAGAATGGGGTGACAACCTGCTCCGTGCCAAAGGGCATATTCTTTTGTCCGAACAGGAGCCGGTTCAACTTGTCCAATATGCGGGAATGCGTACGAGCTGGGAAGCGTCACGTTACCCTGGAATGCCTTATGTGGTGTTCATCGGGTTAAATTTAGATGAGGAACTGCTGGCAGATCGGTGGACCGCCTTATTCGCACCTTGACTACCCTCTCACCTTTAAAAATACTGCCGCTGCTCCTACCAATCTCATTCCTGTTTATCATTGGTTTTATATGGGTGCCGAATCAACTGGCGTTACTCGACAACGCCTACATTGACACGTTCAAAACTGGTTTTATCGGGATTTTGTTAGAAGCCTTGCCGTTTGTATTAGCAGGAGCTTTATTGTCCTCGCTGCTTCGCGTCTTTATCCCAGATGAAATGATCTCCCGCTGGATTCCACGGCAGGCGCTTCCGGCCATTTTATTCGCTTGCCTGCTCGGAATTATTTTTCCGGTATGCGAATGTGGAATGATCCCTCTTGTCCGCCGACTAATCCATAAGGGGATGCCGGTCTACGTAGCGATCGTGTTTATTTTATCCGGACCGATCCTAAATCCAGTCGTCTATGGAGCAACACTGACAGCATTTCGCAACCACTCAGAACTGGCCTATGCCCGGATGGGGCTAGCTTTTGCTGTCGCCTGTATTATAGGCTTGATTATTTATGCAACGGTAAAAAAGTCCCCAATACGCCTAAGCGTTCAGCGCGAAACCGAGGATTCTCATCACAATAATTCACGTGGAGGAAAGTTAGCCGCTGTCTTTGTGCACACCTCGGATGAGTTTTTTGAGATGGGCAAATACTTAATCATCGGCTGCCTATTGACCGCTGGCATTCAGACGTTTATGGTTCAGGACAGTCTGGCTGCAATCGGAGACAAGCCGCTCGGGTCTTATTTTTTCATGATGGGACTGGCATTTGTGCTTTCGCTCTGTTCCACCTCAGATGCCTTTGTAGCTTCCACCTTTGTACATTCTTTTCCGGGAGGAGCACTGCTCGCTTTTATGGTATTTGGACCGATGCTGGATTTCAAAAATTCATTGATGTTACTCTCACTGTTTAAGACCAAATTTGCGCTTTATTTGTTCTTTCTTATCTTTTCGAGCGTATTTATCGGGGCTGTAGTCATGTCCTTATGGCTGTAATCATAGAGGTAGCAAACAGAGGCTTCCGCATTGTTAGGAGGAAGAGCATGAATGACGCTCGAAGCATCCGATTTCATTATTTATTAAGGGCGGTCATTCTGCTCGCCTTTGCTCTCTATATTGGGCATCTAGTGCAGCAGGACGCTTTGCATTATTATGTAGCGCCCAAGCTAGCACGCTGGGTTCAATTATGTCCGATTCCTTTGACTCTTATGGCGCTCAGCTTGGCCATTCAGGCCTTGTTTGGTAAGGGAAGTGTGCTATGTGACTGCGAGCATCGCCTCCCACATTCCTTTTTTAAAACCACAGCGCTTTATGGATTATTTCTTTTTCCGCTGCTGCTTGGATTTGCACTTCCTGACCGAGCCTTGGGGAGTATGGCCGCTAGCAAAAAGGGGATTTCATTAACCTCATCACCATCAGAGATTAACAACGCTGTTAGATTCGAATCGATTGATCCTTATCATGAGGAGCTCACCGAGCTAGCTAAGCTTCTATATGCGCAGCCTACTATTCCTGTGTATTCTGATATTTTCTCTGAAACACTAGGTGCTATTGACTTGTATAAACAGCAATTTGAAGGTAAAGAGATTTCCGTATCCGGTTTTCTATATCGCGATGACAGTGAAACGCCAGAGAATGCTTTTGCCATTGGCAGATTTCTGGTTCAGTGCTGTACCGCCGATGCTACTCCGTTTGGGATGTTAGTTGATTCCGGCAAATTAAAAAGCTTGCCCACGGATACCTGGATAGAGGTCCGTGGCAAGCTTCAAGTTGTGCAATACAAGGGCCAAGAAATGATGCAAATACGCGCAGAAGCAATTACACCTATCGCGCAACCAACAACACCCTACATTTACACGAGTGCTGACTCCATAGCCGCATGGAAAGCTTTGCAGAGTACGGCTAACCCTACTAAATAATTGCGTCCAGCTCATCCTCATCATTCACAGATCGGTTAGGGTTAAATACTTCAACCATAATACGGGCCGGTATACAGATGATTTGCTGCTTTGGCCTAGAAATAAACCCCATTTCCAAAGCGATTCGTAAAGGAGCGTCAGAATACGTCATTTGGATCCCGTAATCAAATACCTTTAAAGTATTGTGGCCAAACTTCGTTTGAATATCTATAATTTGCTCTTCTTTAGTCAAAGAAACGGTCTTGTATTCCTTACCATCGACCGTAATTATAGCTTTCAAATCTCCTTGCTGATACTGTTCATTGTGTGTGTCCCACCACTTGATTCCGTAAATCAAACCAGCTGCGAATAGAGCTAAAAAAATGATTACAAAATCGCCGCGCTTCATTTTTAACAAGGTATGGATCCTTTCATCGACATTAATATACGTAATTATTACGATTAATAATATAGTAATCATTACTCTTTTTGTCAATGACACTCCTCATCCTTACTGAATCCGAGTAGACCAATCTTTTAATACTCTGTCGAGCTCCTTGATTGAAATAGGCTTAGATATGAAATCTTGCATTCCTGCTCTCAGACACATTTCTTTATCTTCATTTCTGGCAAAGGCTGTGGCCGCAATAATAATCGGAGACAGCCCGAGCTTCTCACGTATGATTCCTGTTGCTTCTATCCCATCCATAATAGGCATCTGAACATCCATAAATACGAGGTCATAGTCCTTGGACAGCACAGCCCGAACCGCTTCCTCGCCATTGGTTACGATGTCTGGAACGTATCCCCGTTTCTTCAGATAAGCCAGCATCAGTTGCTGATTCACAGGATGATCTTCAGCAATGAGAATGGACATCGGTCCATATTGTCCCTTAACAGACGCTATCGCGTTAGGTATATCGCTTTTGTCTGCTTTCACTGAAGGGTGGACTGAAATCTTCTGGTTCCACTCCTCTTTTGGCAAAGAGACCTCCACTGTGAAATAGAACTCTGAGCCATGTTCCTCACAGCTCCTCACACCAATCGTTCCTCCGAGCAGCTCCACCAGCTTTTTGCTAATGGCCAGTCCAAGTCCGGTTCCCCCATACTTACGATTGATAGAAGGATGCAATTGCGAGAACGATTGAAACAATAACCCCTGACTGGCAGCTGGGATACCCAAACCCGTATCTTTAACCATGAATTTCACGATAATATTTCCTGACGTTTGTGAAGCCTCCAGGCTGGCAGAAATACTGATTTCACCTGTTTCCGTAAATTTCACCGCATTCCCGACCAAGTTTACGAGAATTTGGCGTAATCTCGCCTCATCCGTCACAATGACAAATGGAAGATCAGCTGCAATATCAATAGTCAATAACAAGCCTTTTTCTTTGACCTTCGGATAGAATAGCTCACTAACGTTCTGAATCACTTCACGCAAATCCACCATTTGCAGTTCAAGCGTCATCATGCCTGCTTCAATTTTGCTGAAATCCAGCACTTCATTCAAAATATGAAGCAATGCTTCCCCGCTACTGTTAATGATTTGTGTATAATAGCTCTGCTCTTCATCCAGTTCTGTACCTGAGAGCAGGTCTGCCATTCCGATAATACCGTTCATAGGCGTACGCAATTCATGGCTCATAATGGCTAAAAACTCCGATTTCGCCCGGTCCGCTTCCTCAGCAGACTCCTTCGCTCGCACAATCTCCTTCTCTTCAGTGATATCTCGGAAAACCACGACAGCCCCGATCCGCTCATCACTATCAAAAAGTGGAGTCATGCGATATCTGACCAGAAAGCTGGAACCATCTTGCCTCCAAAATACGCCCTCCTTCTCATCAATAGAGCGATTATTGAAGTGTGAGGGAATCAGCGTCTTCTGAATTCCCAAAAATGGCTCGTTATCCAGCCAGGTCTGATGAATCGTATGGAATTTGCTGTTCAACCATTCCGTTGGATCATATCCTAGCATAGTAATGGCCGCAGGATTGATGAACATCGTATTCCCTTCAAGGTTCATCCCAAATATACCTTCAGATACCGAATTCAATATTAGAGCATGCTCGTTACTTAACTTCTCTATTTCTTCAAAATGACGCGTCCGCTCCGCAATGTCACGGGTCACACACACTAGCTCGTGACCTCCAAAGGTCTCGGAGTAGATATATCGAAGTGTTGTCTCCGTCCAAATGTACGTTCCATCTTTGCACAGAAACCGGAAGGTTACAGGTTCGAGCTTCTTCCCTTCCATACAACTGCTAAGATACGACACCACTTTCTCCTTGTCCTCAGGATGTATGTAATCTATACCTCTGGTTTCGTACATTTCTTCCGGTGTATAGCCGAACATAGTCTGGCAAATAGGTGATGCATACAGATAGGTGAGGTGTCCGTCCGCTGTATTTCGTGAAATGAAATCCATAGAATTTTCCGAGAGAAGACGGTAATTCTGCTCGCTATCACGAAGCTGTTCCTCCATTCGATGACGTTCCGTCACATCCTGGGCAATCCCGCTGATCAGCAGCACTCTTCCTTCTTCATCTTTAACCACTTCCCAGTGTGCATAAAGAAACTTCAATTTCCCATCCGCGCTCTTAATTCGAACCATAGCTTCGCCATTCGTACCATTCGCTAAAGATTGGTGAACTAGCTTTTGAAGTCTTATGAAATCAGCTGGATCAATACAGGAAAGAACACGTTTGTAATCAAAATAGGAATGATTGCTGTCGTCCAACGAAAAGCCGAAAATATTACGCATCTCTCTAGAAACCGTCAACCGCGTTTTTGTCGCATCCCATTCCCAAGATCCCATTTTCGCAAGGTATTGGGCTTGGGCCAACATATCCTCATATTTCTTACGCTGCGTAATATCGCGGCCGATGGTTAATATCTGCTTAATTTCCCCCAGCTCATCACGTACCACCTGTGAACTGCTCTCAATCCACAAATAATGCCCGTTCTTATGCCGGGCCCTGCGTGTATACACATCCGTATCAGAATAGAGCTTTCCGTGTTCTGTCATCTCTAGAGCATCTTCTACGTGATAATACTCAGGTCTTTTCGTGCCGATCATTTCATCTGGTGGATATCCTAGTAACAACTCCACTGAAGGAGATACATAGTGCAGTGTACCGTCAGGTCCGCCAAAAGAAATCATATCTGGCGTATTTTGTGTGATCAAATTATATAAATGTTGATCTTCCTGAATCTTATCTTCAGCAAGCCTTCTGTTTGTGATATCTGTTAGTTCTGAGATCAAGACAAGAGGTTCACTGGAGTCCTCCTGAAGAATCAGAAATATATGTTGTGCTACCCAGATTATCTCACCATCCTTACGTAAGAACCGTCTTTCTAACTCAATTGCGGTCTCAGGATCTAATAAGAGATTGTTCAGGATAACGTAATGATCATCATCAGCTTCATCGTCTGGATAAATAAGATCTAGATAATGCATATTTAAAAGCTCTTCTTCAGAATAACCAAGCATACGGCAAAGCGCTGGATTGGATTGAATCAAGGTCCCTTCCTTGGGAGAGACTACAGCAACCCCTATAGAAGACCGTAAGTATAGTTGCTTAAAAAGAAATTCAGACACCTGTGCAGCCTCCTCTTTTGAGATGGGGACAAACATTTGTACAGTCTCATGATCTATTCCAGTATACCTTTTTTTCGGTGATTAAGCTTGATAGTTGAGTCCTAAATGATAGATTGGTATAAATCAACGAGATTGCGTGTTAACGTCATAGACATAAAATAAACAGCAAGTCCCGAGCGATCAGGAAGCTTGCTGTTAGTACAACTCACAAGTTTTAAGGACTATTCTCTTATTAAATTTTCTTGTTGAAGCTTCTTAATTTTCTTACGAATAGGAGCTCCAGCTCTAAAAAAAACAAGTCCTAAAAGGATTAAAAATCCGCCTAGAATAACGTTTACCAAACTAATGCTGCTGGATGAATTGAAATAATTCGTTACCCCAATGAGAATGTTGGCTAAACCAACAATGAACTCTAACCACATAACAGAATTCCATAGCGTGTTGATTCGCTTAAAGTGTTTTATTTTAGATTCCAGATCCGTGTAAATATCAAACGCACCTTCGGATGACTTCTTGCGTAGATAAATCCAACGAACATAGCTGCTAACAAATTCCACTCCGTTTTCCTCTAAAAACTTGATGTAAGCAATGCTTTCCGGATGAGTAGGCACATTATCTAAAAGCTCAATTCTATACGTATACTCGTTCTTAGACGACTCAGTAAATACATATTTGCACCATGAGTAGCTTGAAAGGGCCAGCCCTTTGGCAGACATTTCATTAAGCCACTCTTCTTCCTTCTCAAAATCCCAAAACAGCTTGCGAACCATATGTTTCATTTGGACTCACCTCCAGCTATTCTCTTTCCATTGGCAATCAGCTCTTCCAAGCGGATAAGCTCACCCTGAATCACCGTCTTCCCTAATTCAGTAATTTCGTATTCCTTTCTTCGGGAGCCTTCTTCCCCCTCTACAGCTCTTATCCAGTCTTTCTCAAGCAAGGTGTTAATAGCTCCGTACAAAGTGCCCGCTCCAAGCTCCACTCGCCCATGACTCAAATCCTTCACATTCTGCATAATCGCGTATCCGTGCATTGCGGTGTATAGAGACAATAAAATGTAAAATACTGCTTCCGTTAAGGCTCCTCTTTCTGAGCTTTCAGGCATGATTCCATCTCCATTCTATTACTGTTAGCGATATATCGGTTACCGTAATATCATTATTACGGAAGCCGATATAACTGTCAATACAAAAATACCTAATTTTTGTATTCTAATCCGATCATGAACGCAAAAAAAAAACCGCCTATAGTACATAGCTATGGACGGTTAAAGATAGTTCATTTAGTTGTTTCGGACTGAAGAGCCCCTATTTTCTAAAAATACGGGGTTTTAGCATGCATTGGGACTCATGATGAAGCTATTCACCCAAAAAAGTTCCATATAGTGGCAAATGAAGCCCGATAAGAGCTATACGGTCCATAACCCCAGAGAAATGAGCCAAAAAGCAAATATAGCTGCATTACAGTCCGATATCGTCTCAATGTCATTCTACGAAGTTTAGTTACAGCAAGTATTTGATCAGTAAGACCAGCAAAATTTTCTTCAGAAATAAAAAATAGGCTTATACACCTGCTCAAGAGCAATTGTATAAGCCTATTTGATGATGCGGTCGAGAGGACTCGAACCTCCACGATATTGCTACCACACGGACCTGAACCGTGCGCGTCTGCCAATTCCGCCACGACCGCACATTATGTACATCAGTGAAATAATCACCGTAAATAATAATATACTCCTTTTTCAGATAAAAAGCAATATATTTTTAAAACGATATACTGCGAAATTAACTGTAGCAATATAAGCGAGATAACAAATTCAAATGTCCATAGGCATAACCGATCACAGTTATTCAGTTTATATATTTCACTTATAAGAGACTGGTATGATACAACATAATTAAAGAATGAAGCTACATCAGAAATGTCACTATAATTCTAAACTAGAAAGGACGAATACTTATGAACCAGCAGTGGAATACCGGAACCTATGATACTGACATGGCCTTTGTGTCTCAGTTTGGAGAATCTTTGATTGAGCTTCTTCGGCCCCAGCCTAGTGAACAAATTATAGATTGGGGCTGCGGAACTGGCGATTTGGCAGCAGCCATCGCTGCCAGTGGTGCCACTGTAACAGGGATTGATGCCTCTGATGAAATGATTCAGACTGCCCGCACCAAGCATCCCAAGCAAAGCTTCGTCTTAGCTGACGGACAAAGATATGTTGCGGAACAGCCGGTCGATGCTGTGTTCAGCAACGCTGCTCTACACTGGTTGACCGACGCGAATGGAGCTGCCGCTTCTATTGCAGCTAGCCTTCGAACAGGCGGACGTTTTGTCGCTGAATTCGGTGGGCTGGGCAATATCGCATCCATCGTTACTGAACTTCCAAATGCTTTTGCCGCTATAGGATGTAGTGGTAAACTTCAGTTGCCTTGGTACTTCCCAAGCATTGGACAATATGCAACACTACTAGAACAACACGGACTGACTGTAGACCTCGCCCTTTGTTTCGACCGTCCAACCCCACTAGAGGCTGGAGAGCAAGGGTTCCAGTCCTGGCTGAACACTTTTGCAAATGGAATCTTAAGTGTCCTAACACCATCTCAACGAGAAGAAGTCCTCTCTTATATGGAACAGAAACTTAGACCGACATTATTTCAGGATGGCCGCTGGGTGATGGATTATCGAAGAATCCGGGTCGTCGCTTATAAACGAGCCTAAGAATGAGGGGCGTTTCTTCCTATGCCATAAAAAAGAGTGTACTGGTGCAGTATCCGCGCCAATACACTCTTTTCAAATTGTTCATGGTGATAAAATTGAAAGCCACCGACCATCTATCTTTTATCTCCCACATATCGATCGCTACCAGCACCAAGTCCGACAACCAGCAGCAATACACTTGCCCCCAGCAATAAAACTAACGGCATTGTCCAGCTATTCGTCACATCATGCAGCCATCCGAATAATGCTGGACCCATTGCAGCAAGCACATAACCTACGGATTGAGCCATTCCTGACAGCTCCGCTGCTTCTTGAGTGCTTCTGGTCCGTAGACTGAAGAACATCATCACAAGACCGAAGGCAAAGCCTCCGGCAATCCCAAAGCATATCGCCCAAACAGCCATTAAAGCGCTGCTGCCCAGCCAAATCCCACTTATTCCGATGAAATACAGTATAGCAGTGATTATTACTAAAATGCGTTGGTTCTTCATCCGTCCTGCCCACAACGGCACGAAGAAAGTAAACGGCAGCTGCGCCATTTGCATCAGCGATAGTAACCAGCCTGCATGGCTTGATGACATCCCTCGCTCACCAAGGAGAACAGAGAACCAAGCAATAAAGACATAATAGAGCAGCGACTGTAAGCCCATAAAAATCGTTACTTTCCAAGCAAGCGAAGAGCGCCACATATTTCCACTAGAGACCGAACCCTTCGCTCCAGTCCCTTGATCGAGCTTGCGCATTTGCGGAATCCAGAACAAGGTTGCTAGCGCAGCGATCATAAACCAAATCGCCAGAGTCCCTCTCCAGCCAAATCCAGCATTACTGGCCAGCGGTACACTTATACCTGAAGCGACGGCTGCGCATAAATTCATAGAAACGGTATAAACACCTGTCATTAATCCAATTTTGTGAGGAAACTTCCCTTTAATCAGACCCGGAAGCAGCACATTACATACTGCAATAGAAAGTCCGAGTATCGCCGTACCTGTGAACAAAAGTCCCGTTCCCGCCCCCGACCGAACTAGAATCCCCATTGCGAGCATAACCATGGCAATTAATAGCACATTAGCCAAGCCGAAGCGGCGGGCTAGCTTTGGAGCAAACGGGGACAAGATGGCAAAAGCCAATAATGGTAGAGTGGTAATAGCTCCTGCTAAAGTGTTCGATAAGCCTAAATCATCCTGAATCATTTGTACCAGTGGACCGACGGATGTGAAAGGCGCTCTAAGTGCCGCTGCGATAAATACAATCCCCAACACTAGCAGCCAGCGATCATATTTGGTATCCGTTAAACCTCTATTCTGAATGTTTCCTTCTCGTTGCGATGCTTTCATCATGTATCCTCCTAAATTGCAACAAGCATAAACGCCTTTGACATCCCTGTAAGGACGGTGAGCGATTAAGCCAGAAATATAAAAATGTTTATTACATGGCATTAAGACCTATCATCCACTATTATTATAAAAGTTACAACCCTTAAGTAATTTTATATCCAAATTATTGACAAAATCGAACGGTATCTTTAGTATCCATATAATCAGGTCAATTGAGAATCAATTTCAATCGAACGCCTACATAATCCTATAGAAAAGAGTGAACAGAATGCTTCGAAGGTTTTTTTCCTACTATCGTCCGTATAAAAAACTATTTATATTGGACTTCTCCTGCGCTGTTTTTGCAGGTCTGCTAGAACTAGCTTTTCCGGTAGCTGTCAATAAGTTCATTGATGATTTGCTCCCAGGTCAAGATTGGCCGCTAATTCTTATTGCTTGTGTCGCGCTTCTAGCTATTTACGCCTTGAATACGGTGATGCAATATGTCGTTACTTACTGGGGTCACATGCTTGGTATTAACATCGAGACCGATATGCGTAAAAAAATGTTCGACCACATCCAGAAACTATCCTTCCGATTCTTTGATAACAATAAAACAGGTCACCTCATCGGACGCATCACCAACGACTTAAATGATATCGGCGAGGTGGCGCATCACGGTCCTGAGGATGTGTTTATCGCCATCATGACACTTGTCGGTGCCTTCATCCTTATGGCTGATATTAATCTGAAGCTAGCAATTATTACTTTTATTATCGTTCCAATTATGGCTTGGGTGATCATCTACTTCGGACGCAACATGACTTCCACCTACCGCCAGCTTTTTGGAAATGTAGGTAGTTTCAACGCCCGTATCGAAGACAATGTGGGTGGAATCCGGGTCGTGCAATCTTTTGCCAATGAGCAGCATGAACAAGAGCTATTCGCAGTAGATAATCAAATGTTCCGTAAAACAAAGCTTCTTGCTTATAAATTCATGGCCAAAAGCTTATCCGTCAGCTATATGATGACCCGCCTCATTACAGTCCTTGTGATGATCAGCGGTGCGTGGTTCTTCATCAATGGAGAGCTCCAAATTGGAGAATTTGTGGCATTTATTCTGTTGTCCAATGTTTTTTTCCGTCCGATCGAAAAGATCAATGCCGTCATCGAGAGTTATCCAAAAGGAATAGCCGGCTTCAGACGTTATCTGGAGATCATTGACACGGAACCTGACATCAGTGACAAGCCAGATGCTGTGGAGATCAATGCTTTGCGCGGTGATATTACCTTCCAGAATGTATTTTTTGGATACGACGAGGACCGTCCGGTTCTACAAAATATTAGCCTGAAAGTAAAAGCCGGCGAAACGATCGCCTTTGTTGGACCTTCTGGCGCTGGCAAAACAACTATTTGCAGCCTGCTCCCTCGTTTCTATGATGTCACAGGCGGGGCTATCACCATAGATGGCATCGATATCCGTGACATGAAGCTGGAGTCGTTACGTAAGCAGATCGGGATCGTGCAGCAGGATGTGTTCCTGTTCTCGGGTACGATTCGAGAGAATATTGCCTACGGAAAGCTCGATGCGAAGCTGCCTGAAATCTGGGAAGCCGCTCGACGCGCCCATCTGGAAGATCTCATTCAGAATCTGCCAGAAGGCATGGATACAGTGATCGGCGAGCGAGGCGTGAAGCTGTCCGGTGGACAGAAGCAGCGCTTAGCGATCGCCCGCATGTTCCTGAAGAATCCACCAATCCTGATTCTGGATGAAGCCACTTCCGCGCTAGATACAGAAACGGAAGCAGCGATTCAGCAATCATTGGCGGATCTGTCCGTGGGCAGAACCACACTCGTCATCGCCCACCGATTGACGACGATAAAAAATGCCGACCGGATCATGGTCGTGAATGAAGAAGGCATCGCTGAGCAAGGCCGCCATGAAGAGTTAGTTCATGCCGGTGGCATATACAGCCGGCTGCATCAGGCGCAGTATAACGCCTAAGGGCGTTATCCAGAGCTTCTGCAGATTGATGCAGCTGCTGGGATTTTCAACAATAACAAGCCCAGTCTCCATATTAATGGTGACTGGGCTTGTTTTTTCGTGCTTCTCATGTGTTTCCAGCATGAGATGCTAAATTGGTTAGTTAGGGAGTATTGGAGTTACAAAGTACTAGGGAGTTATGCTTCTATGGATTCGTGGGGATGAGATTAGGGAATTCCTCCCCTTAATTTCACCCAATTAGCTCATAACAGTGGATTTTAGGTAATTTTTAGGGAGGAATTCCCTAAAAAGCTTAAAATCTAGCGAAATCAGCTATTTTTTAGGGAGGTTTTCCCTAAAAACCATACACAAACACGGATCTGTACACTATAGCAACTCTCCGCACCGATAAAGTAACTATATTCAATCCGGCTTGTGTATCCGGCTCTTATTCCCCCGAAGTTTCCCCTACCTGCCCGCCCAATATGCGGGATTTCTATCTACGGGATTTTTAACGTTCATTTCGGCGTTTCCAACCAAATCAGCTCAATCTACGGGATTTATACCGTTCTTTTCAGCTTTTCCAGCCAAATCAGCTTAATATACGGGATTTATACCGTTTATTTCTTCGCAATATGCACCTTAAGCTGCTTGCCCTTCACGGTCGTCTCTCTCATCGCTTGCAGCACCATTGCACCCTTACCGTTCAAAATATCCACGTAAGTCACATTGTCTTGAATCGAGATAATCCCGATGTCTTCCGCAGACATCCCTTCAAGCTTCGCGATTGTACCGACAAAGTCCACGGCTCTTAGCTTCTTTTTCTTACCGCCGTTGAAGTACAGCTTCATGATTTCTTTGTTCAAGCTTTCGCTTTTGTCCTTTTTACGGACAGGCTGCTTGTTAATCTTCTGCTCGAAAGCTTCCTTCGCGTAAGCAACAGCATCGTCCGAAGGAGCTTTCATATTCGGGATGGTAAAGCCAATATAGCCTTCGATCTCCTTGACCCACTTTTGCTCATTCGGAGTGACAAAAGTGATCGCTTTACCCGTCTTGCCTGCACGTGCGGTTCTGCCTGTACGGTGCACATAGCTTTCTTTTTCCAGCGGAATATCGTAATTAATCACGTGCGTGATGTTCTCGATATCAATGCCTCTTGCCGCCACATCGGTAGCGATTAAGTAACGGAACTGCCCTCTTTTAAAAGCATTCATGACCTCAAAACGTTCATCCTGCTCCATACCCCCATGGATTTTATCACAAGGATATTCCAAATCAGCCAGACCTCTAAACAGGGCATTTACCTGCTCTTGCGTACGGCAAAAGATAATGCAGCTATCTGGATTCTCCACCGTAATAATATCGCTCAGTAACGAGAACTTGGCAGCTTGTCTCACTTCGATCAGAGCATGCTCAATTGTAGCAGTGGTAATTCCACTTGCCTGAATCTCGATTTCCGTTGGATCGCTCATATATTTCCGGCATAAATTCTTAATCACTTCCGGTAAAGTAGCCGAGAAAACACAAGTCACTCGTTCTTTTGGCAGCTGCTTGATGATCTTCTCAATCTGCTCAATAAATCCCATGCTCAGCATCTCGTCTGCTTCATCAATGATCAAATACTTGATCCGATTTAGCGGAAGCGTGCCTCTTTCAATATGGTCGAACACACGGCCAGGCGTACCTACGACAACATGTGTTTTTTGGGTAAGTTCAATTTTTTGTGGAGCAAAAGGCTGCTTACCGAAAAGAGCCACGGCCTTAACCCGTTTAAATCGTCCAATGTTGGTTATATCCTCTTTTACTTGCATGGCAAGCTCCCGAGTAGGCGTAAGAATCAAAGCCTGCGGTTTATTCTCCGCCCAATCCACCAAATCACAGACTGGGATTCCGTAAGCTGCCGTCTTTCCGCTACCCGTTTGCGATTTAACGATCAGATCCTTTTGCTGGAGCGCTACAGGGATCACTTTGCTTTGAACTTCTGTTGGCGTCTCATATTTCAGGACATCCAGCGCTTTAATAATGTCTTCGTTTAACTCATAATCTCTAAATTGCAATTCACTCATTGTTCAACCTCTTCTATGCCGATTGTTCTGGTTAAAGCGGAAACTCCGCGATCCTTCATCTTGTGCATACTTATCATTATAACAGCTATTGGTTCCCTTGATTCCACTCCTTATAGAACTGGTCCAGAAAATTCAACATGAAATCATGCCGTTCTTCTGCTAACTTGCGTCCATAGGCTGTGTTCATCAGATATTTTAATTTTAATAACTTCTCATAAAAATGATTGATAGCCGTCCCTTTGCTGTAATCCCTGTACTCCTTCTGAAGCGATTCATCTCTTGGAGACACTTCCGGATCATAAGCTGGACGACCTTTTGCTCCTGAGAAAATAAAGGTTCTGGCAATGCCAATCGCACCAAGCGCATCAAGTCGATCGGCATCTTGGACCACTTGGCCTTCAAGCGTCTGCATCGGTTCTCCCCCGCCACCACTAAAGGACATCGTCTCAATAATCATCATAATATGATTAATTTGTTCCTCATCTGTAAGGTTTGAAGAAAGCCAAGTACGTACTTTATGCAAACCTTCTTCTTTAGACGGATTAAGCTTCTCGTCAGCAACATCATGCAGCAAAGCAGCCATTGTGCAGACAAATACATCTGCGCTCTCGATCTTAGCAATTTCAGCGGCGGTGTTGCGCACTCTATCGGAATGCCACCAGTCATGCCCCGTAGTATCTTGTCCAAGTTGTTCTTTAACAAAATCTTCGGTCCGAGCTATAATTAAAGATTCATTCATCGTAGAAAAACTCCCTTTCCTTAAGGAATATCGAAGCCCTATTATAGCTGATAACTTGTCCATTCGCCCACAAGAAAACGAACCAATTATAAATTCTTACTTGCACGACTCCAAATGATCCGCTATAATCGGCAGTAATCTAAATTTCGAAGGGAATTGGTTCTGATGAATACAAATACAATCATGCTGAATCAACTTCATTATTATCACAAACAGCGTTAGCATTCCTGAATTTTTCAGGGAGGCTAACGCTACTCGCGTTGGCCTCCCTGCGGCATAGATCACGCGCAGGACCAAGAGGTCCTGCGCGTTTTTTTATTTTCTAAACTATGCCAATTCAAAGGAGCTACTAATGATGCAAAACATTAAAGGAACTTATGATTACTTCGGTCAAGAGCAAGCGCTCAGAAAGAACATTCAAAATACGCTGCAGGACTTGTTCGAGCTCTATGATTTTGAATCGATGGATACGACATTATTAAATGAATTGGAGTTATTAACCTCAAAATATGCAGGCGGGGACGAAATCCTCAAGGAAATGTACCAACTCACAGATCAAGGCAACCGCAAGCTAGGGTTACGTTATGATCTGACCATCCCTTTTGCCAAAGTCATCGCTTTAAACCCTGGAATTGAGCTTCCATTCAAGCGGTATGAGATCGGAAAAGTGTTCCGAGATGGACCTGTGAAACGTGGGCGTCTGCGTGAATTCCTGCAATGTGATGTCGATGTGGTCGGCATTTCCGGCCCTGAGGCTGAAGCTGAGCTAATGCAACTAGCTACCGAAGCTTTCCGCAAGCTAGACATCCCTATCATCCTAAAATGGAACAACCGACGTTTTCTCGGTGAGATTCTGGAGTCCATCGGCGTACCCGCTGAGGAGCAACTATCCGTTATGTTAACCCTTGATAAACTTGAGAAAATCAACCTTAGTGGAGTGAAGAACGAGTTGATTGGCAAAGGGCTAGAATCTGCAACCATCGCAGCGATTCTAGCGCTTATCGAAATGGACAATCCAAGCTTTGAACAGTTATGCCAAAAGTACGATCTCACAGCACAACCGGGTGCGTCAGAGGTTCTCGTCCTACAAAATCTAATCCAAGACATTGGATTACAGGATACTTGCCGCTTTGATCCTTTCTTATCCCGAGGCCTTTCGTTCTACACTGGAACAGTCTACGAGATCTTCGATGCTTCCGGCTCCTTTACCTCAAGCTTGGGTGGTGGAGGCAGATATGACGCGATTATCGGACAGCTAGTGGGTAGAGAAGATATTCAATATCCTACGGTTGGGTTGTCTTTTGGTATGGAGTCAATCATGGCGCTCCTAGCAGAAAGACCTACCGAAGAAAATAAAGCAGCTAATGTTATGGTCATTCCCATTGGTGAGACACTACCACAAGCTTTAATTGCAGCAGCCGAGCTGCGTGCCTGTTCTATAAGAACCACTCTCGTATCCAGTAAAAGAAAATTAAAAAAGCAGCTCGCCACAGCCTCATCCAAAAACATCCGATACGTTATACTGATCGGCGAAAGCGAATCAAGTGTTGAGAAGGTACGTTTGAAAGATATGGAGGAACAAACAGAGGTTATCGTTCCACTGGATGAAGCTATTTACCTCATCACCGGATAAAGAGCATCCTTAAATACTGCCAAGCATAAAAAAGACCCCGCCGACGGCCGGCGGGGCAAGGTTTATATTTAAGGGAGGTTATATATGTACTATAACCTTGCAAGCTTAATATTTTATGAAAAAAAGATAAGGATACCCTTAATAATTCTTACAGTTTAGATCTTAAACTTGTCTACCAATCCCTGAAGCTCTTTAGCACTTTGAGTATTTTCATCAGCCATAGTAACCTCTAAGAATGTTTTTTCCACGATATCAGCCGTTTTCACCGCAATATCCTGAATCCCAATAGCTCCCTCGTTTACTGTAGCAGCCACTTCATTGACCGCTATAGAAATACTAGATACCGCCATACTTAGATGATCAGCTGCGGTCTCGAATTGATTCATCAGCAAATTCACTGTAGTAGCATCTCTGTTATACTGCTGACTTACCTCCGTTAACCGCTCATAATCTCCAAGAACATTCTGGTCAATAAAAGCAAGTAACGCCTCTGAATTTTCCTTCATTAGTTCAACAGAAGCATATACACCTGAAACGACCCCTTGGATCCCAGCAGCGGTCTCTGACGATTTCTCAGCCAACTTACGGATCTCACCAGCTACAACAGCAAACCCTCTACCTGCCTCACCTGCTCTAGCCGCTTCGATCGCTGCATTCAAAGCAAGCAGATTGGTCTGACTAGTAATCGATAGAATCGTATCCGCCAGTACATTAATCTCCGAGATCGCGTTCGACTGCGCAATTGCTTTTTCCATATCGACACGAACAGATTCATACACTCGCTTAGCATTATCCGTAGACTCTAACGCCTCATCTTGTAACGCCATCGCTCGCTCACTGATCTGTTTGGAAACTTCTGAGCCTTCCTTCACATTACTGGAGATCTCGGACACATTAATATCAATTTCAGTAATCGCTGCCGTCATCTCTTGTGTTGAAGCTGCTGTCTCCTCCATGCCTGCCGATAGCTGCTGTGTAGTTGCCGAATTATCGTGAGCATTCTCACGTACATCTATAGATAGCTTTTCAAGAGTTTCCGCATTATCTAGCACCTTGGTAGAGATTGTGATTAGACTACCCGCCATATCACGAAGAATAACCCGTGTTCGGAGCATTGCTATGGCTATCGTACCTGTTTCATCATTGTTTTTCTTCAGATACTCATACTGGGAGTCATACGTCAAATTCAGTTCTGCCGTTCTATTTATCAACTCTGTCAGTTTAATAATCGGTGAGGAGATTTTTTTGGCAAAATATAAAGCGATCAGCAAAGCTATAATCAAACTTACCACACCAAGCACCAGATTAAAATTTCTCATTTCATTCACTGGTTTCGTAATTTCATCTAAATTAGCCGTAAGCCCAAGCAACCAGTGGGTCTCCGGCATAACTGTATAGGCTGATTTTTTATCCACACCATTATATGTATAGTTTAGCAGGCTATCTTCTACTTTCTCACCAGATTTCACACGCTCTACAACAGCCATGATCTGATCATTCGCCACGGGTTGTCCTACTTGCTTCTTATCCGGATGGTAAAGTGTATTCCCATTCTCATCGAGAAGATAAGCATACGAGGTCGTTGTGTTCACTACTTTTGCATCTGCTAAATACTTAATCATACTATCTGCGGAAACCGCTGAAGCCACATATCCAATCATCTTCCCGTTACTCTTAACCGGATGTACAAAAGCCACCACATAAGCCCCAGTAGATTTTGATTTCAGCGTTTCGCTAATTACCGGCGCCGCGGTCTCCATTACTTTCTTCGTATAATTTCTTTCGCTAAAATCCGTACCTATAAGCTTAATATCACTGTCAGCCACAGCGATGCCTCTCATATCACTGACAAAAGCATGTTCAAGGTTCCCAGCATCCTTCACAATTTCTTGAAGGCTGATATTTACCTCATTCTGTAGCTCATTCCCCTTTGCGACTCCACCGTTCTCTGCTTGGAGTAATAATTCGACAATTTCCGACCTTCCGGCAATAAGCTCAATACTTCTCTGCTCTTTCGAAATCATGGATGATATGGTCTGAGCTTTATTCGTATTGACCTGCTTCATAGAATTCTCAGTAAGGCTCACAATTGCCTGAGTTGACCTTAAATATGTAAAAACCCCCATTACTGCAATACATAGTAGGGTCACACCTATCATCATAAGTGATAGTTTAAGACGAATCTTCATTTTTCTTCACCCTTCCGACTACTTGTTCATTTGAGAACAATGCAATTGTAAATAATACAACTACTATCGGATATGATGGTAAATTAGTGAATATCGTCTAAGTGAAAATACGGAAAATATCAAAAAATGTCGAATTTTTGCATATAAATGTAGAAAAATCTAGTTCTTCTAGTTCGGACATCTTTTATAGAATAGTCAATAAGACCTGTTTTATTATTATGATGAAATAGGCGGTTCTGACTGGGATGAAGGAGTAACTTGCGTTATTGCACCATCAGTTATGGGTTGTTTAGTTCTGCTACGTAAAAACAGACCAGACATTGCAGCAAGAATTTGCTGGAATAACATTCCTGAAATCACAGGGAGCGCAACTGCTGGAGGGAAATATTTTACTGCGAGTACTGCTCCCGCGCTTAAATTACGCATACCGGAATTAAATTGAACGGCCACAGAATCTTCATAGCTAAAGTGGAAGCGGTGTGATACCATTGCCCCGATTACATATCCAAGAACTACGGTTATAAAGGTTACTCCAATAATAATCGCTAATTTACTATCCGGGTGTTTCAGATATCGTGCAATGCTAGCACCATTAATGGAAACGACCATGAACAAGCCAACCTTTACAAATGGGGAAAGCGGTGGTCCACATACCGTATTCACCTTTCCTTTTGTCCATTGATTCAGAAGCATCCCGACCACCGAAGGAATCACAATCATCCATAGAAGACCTTTCATCATTTCCCCTAGCTGAATTTCCACACTCGCTCCCATGAGCAAATACAAGGTACCCGGAACAACAATCGGTGACAAGAGCGTATCGATCAGAATAAGTGCCAAAGTCAGTGCAATATTCCCGCCGTATATAGATACCCACACCACACTAACAACACCTGTAGGGATCGCAAATAGCAGTACAAATCCAGTCACTGTGTAGGGATCTCCCGGAAAAACAGCACTTGCAACGAGCCAACCAATGAGCGGCATCACGATATGGAGAATAATCAGCAACACTATCAACTTTTGTGGTTTCAACAGTACGCCCAGCAGATCTTTGAGATTGGACTTCAAACTTCCGATCAATGTCATGAAGGCGAATATCCAAGGAACTAGCCATGTGAACGGCAGTAGTCTGCTTTCATTAAGCACGCCAACCACGATGGCAGTAGGTGTTAATATTGGCATGATTTTTTCGAGAACTACATTAGATTTGATGAGTCCATTTCTTATATTCGTAAGCATGTGTCGCACACCTTATGTATGGATGTCATACATTCCTTATCCGTTATTTTAAGTTGTAGCAGTCTCTATAAGCTTACAGAAATCATACAGGACTTTCCATAAATCTACTACACAAAAAGGAACCAATTATTTAAATTGGCTCCTAGTAGTAATTTTTATAGAAAATACTTAACGATTTAAACCCCTTGTGGAAACAATGCATCCAGCGCTGGGCATGGCAGCTTATCCAGGAACTGAGCCAATGGCGCTGGCATGTTAATGTACAGATCCTTTAGTGAGGTTCCCTGATAAATATTGCCAATAAAAACGGGATGACATAATTCAGAGATCAGAATGTCCCCATTTCCATGTAAATGAAGCTGTTTCTTACCCTCTATGCAGTGTGGAAAATAAACACCCGGCTGCTCTTCAAAACCAAGCGCATCCATAAAACGGTCCATGCAAGTAAAATACAAGATCGTGTCTTCTTTTTTCATAGCGATCAGTTCACTCACGGCATTCTTTAATTGTTCGCGGGCAGCTATAGACTTCCAGCCTGTATGATCCATGATAATACTGTTCTGAATCTCATGTGTTCTAACACCCATCGCGTAGACATGATCGCTGATTTCCTTCATGTTATCCTGAGTTTCGCTGAACAACAGCGTCTCCAGCACCGTATCTACACTTGTGGCCGCGAACAAAGTAATGTTGTCTCTTATTTTTTCATAGATGCTTGGATGAATATTATAATAACGAGAGAAAGCGTCCGCAGTAGTAAAATTGAAGGAAATATGTATCGTCGTTAGTCCTGCCGCGACCAGCTGATCAATTCGTTCAGCATTTAAAAGACTGCCGTTGGAGTTAAGCTGCGTCTGAATCCCTCTGGATGAGCAGTAGCTTACAACCTCCACACAGTCATCAAACTTTAAAGTGACCTCGCCACCTGACAAGCGTACTCTTTTCAGACCAGGAAGCTCTTCAAGAATTCGGATAACCTCTTTAGCTTTGATGCTTTGTCCATCATTTCTATTATATGCACAACAATAATCGCAGCGGAAATTACAGTTCGAGGTGACTCCTATTTCTAAGCCTTCCAGCTCATAAGTAAGCGGTTTGTCTAATTCCAATGCTTTATATCTCATACGCTAAAGTCCTCCTGAAAAAAATGATTTTGGTTCAAGGGTTCAACCTTAGAGATTATAAAGGTATATGGCTTAGGTTAATGTGAGGTTTATAACAGTCGAAGTGTGTTTAAGAAATCCACGTCATCAGCTTTCGGACGTAACTTCGTCACTACTCAGCTGATCTCATTTTTCGTAATGCTTTCCTTCTTCGAAAGAGTTGCCACCTGATGGTATCCACACACTCTGGTGAATTTTCTTCTCATTTATGACTGAATAAATATAAATCCAACCTTCTTCGTTTTTAAATCTAACTTGTAAATGATAAGGATTATATTGTCTACCTTCTTGTCGACTAATTTCCCATTCTTGATTAGGGTATTTCTCCTCCAAATAGTGATTGAGTTGTTCTGTTTTTCGGGATACTTGATAATCAATCCAGTAGGGGCGAATAGCGAACGATAATAGCAAAAATACAGTTATTGAAGATACTATAATTAAACCAGACTTCCTAATCTTACGGGGTAAAAACAAGGCTACTCCAAATATAATGAGGACAAAAACAACCGAAAATATGATTTCTATTGCAGTAATTGGATGCAACATAACCCTCCTCTGAATCAGGCTTCTTTCGAGGTCCATGACCCATTTACTGGTCTGCACCAATAATTTCCACTATAATACTTTATTGTAAGCAGATACAACTCATGCAGAACGCTTGAAAGGAATCAAAAGATGAGGAAAATCATCCTAAACGCACTCATTATTTTAATCGTCATTTTTGTTACAGGCTGTACATCTAATGCCGATACGGTTGATACACCGCTGTACTCAGGGAAAAGCTTATTTATAGGTGTTGTTCGTGAGGTCCCTAAAATAAGAGAAGAACATGTGCACTTCACAAGTATTTCCTTTGATGAATTAGCAGATTATACAAAGCTCTCCTCCCAATATGATGCCGTAGTGATTACGAAAGAGCATCTGAAAGAAGCGGACGACAACAAGTTTGTTAAAGTATATACAAATGCAGATGTTCCTTTCTTCTTTATTGGAGCTACGAAATCTTTTATGCCGTTTGTTCTTGAAGATGTATCGTATGAGCACTCATCTTTAACAAATTTTAATAGTGATATGTATGTTACTTGCTATCTTCAAACTGGTGAAACATATAAAACTTGGGGATACGGACTTTACAACGGCAAAGTAAATGAACCCAACATTAAAGATGTATACTCACGGATGTTCACTACCATCGAGTCCATAGAGAATGGTACGTATGAATAGGCATATCCCCCTCCGTAAGAGAAAGATCATTTATGCCACCTATCCATTACATACTAGCTTTATGTGAGAAAGATAAGGATAATTTATTGCGCAAGCATATAATTTTTTTCTTTTCAAGAAAAAAGGCTGCCAAATGGCAGCCCTTTTCTTTTGATAACGTATCATAAATCCCCTACAACTCCACCGACTTGCCCATCTCATTCCAGACAGGCTGTCCAATCAAGCCCACACGCCAGATCGCAATCCCTTTAAGACCATAACGTTTGGCAAGCCCAACCTTGGAATTTACTGAAGTTTCATTTTCACTATAAACGGAAATGCCGAGAATCAGCTTATCCTTACTCACTTGCTGAAGTGCAAGCCGGATGCCTTCATCAACTAAACTCATCGGCTCTGGAACTTTTTTCTCTTGCAAATAATCATATGCCATAATGACCAAATCGTCAGCCAGGCTGCCTAGCGTCTTGTAATCATAACCTTTATAAGAGCTGTTTAATGGATGAAGAATAACCGTGAGCTTAAGACCTGCTGCATGTACTTTTTGAGACAGATTCTTCACAAAAGCATTATAATCGGCTTGCACCTTTGCTTTATCTCCCGTTAGACCCAGTCCCTCGAGATCCAGCGTGATGCCTTGGAATCCCTTTTGTGTAGCCAGATCAACGATTCCTGAAATCGTCTGCTCTTGAAGCACTTTATCTTCCAGGTTCTTTGTCAGCTCGGATGCAGTATCACCAGAAAAGACCATCAGATAAGGTGCTGTGCCACCTGCTGCTGCATTCGAGATAATAGACTCTGGGGTTACATCTCCAGCTGCTTGAGGCCATCTAAAGTCAGTACCTGTCGTGGTGAATTGTCCACTCTTATCAATCCCGCTCCACCCAAAAGCTACAGCATCAAAGCTAGGAAGTAACGAAATTTCACTGTATGAGCTAAGCGCATAGAAACCCAGCTTGTACATATCCGTCTTCGGTGAGGTGATCGATACCGTCTTCGTCGCTTGATCCCAAGCTACGCCCGCACCAAACTGCTGTCCGAAGAAGCTGAGCGGAATCATCGTGTTATTACGGATCGTTTGCGGGGCAACCCCTAGCTTCACAATTTCGCCGTTTACGCCTGCATTTTTGCTACCAAGGGTCAACGTTACCACTTTAGTGCCCGCTGTATCCGTCTTGGTCGCGGTAATTTTCTTAAGCGCTTGATTCCACTCTACATTGATTCCCAGCGCTTCAGATATCGCCCGGAATGGAACCATCGTTGTTCCGTTCATCACAACAGGCTCTACTGGAAACGGTAGTGCATAACCATCCAGCACAATACTAACTCCCCCTGCGGAGGCTGCTTGTGAAGTATTGTGGAATAAAGCTGTGGTGCCGCCTAGCGAAATCGCCAGACATAAGACTAATTTACCAATCCGTTTGTTCATGACTGTTAAGTCTCCCATCTTCCATGATATGAAGTGTAATCTATTAAACTCTTTATATGTCTTCTACCATTTTACCAAAGATTATCCAATTGTAAAATTAATAGATTGTCATCTATGAGCTTCGAGATTATTTTTCATATTAGAAAAGATCGATTAACTACATAAACACACTCAAAAAGGTTCCCACTGCTCGTTCAACATCTACATCCACAGCAACTTGTATGGGTTTACCCACTTTTGGCTGAGCCCGCAAATCCGCTACGACCATTCCTGATGTAAACTCACCTTTGTGCTCCACACGAACATTCATCTCTTTATAGGTTACTAGATCTGGTTGCAGCGCAACCATAAGCGCGAGTGGATCATGCAGCGGTGCACTGTTAATCAAAAAGTTCGCTTCACGATAGAAATTAAAATAATGAGTGAGCGATTGTTCCATAAACGAAATGATCGCTTTATTCTCTTCACGTCCAAAACGGTTTAATAAATCGATATGCTCTTGGGTGATCCGCGTCTTAAGCGTAACGTCTAGCCCCACCATCATAATGGGAAGTCCAGATGTAAATACATGATCAGCAGCTTCTGGATCTCCAGCAATATTCGCTTCCGCAACCGGTGTTCTATTGCCGGGATTGAAGATCGTACCGCCCATCACCACTACTTTTTTCAAAGTATTCTTAATACCAGGGTCCATATCAAGCGCCATCGAAAGGTTGGTTAGATGTGCCAGTGTAACTAATACAATCTCTCCGGGATTCTCATTGGCCATCCGGACAATAAACTCAGGTGCAGTTTCGCTAATGGGACGCTGGCTGGATGGAGCAATTTCCACATTACCGATACCATTCTCACCATGCACATGAGTGGCGTAGCCTGAGCTCTCACGAACGAGTGCCTTGGATGCTCCGATCGCTACAGGAATCTCATAGCCGGGCTTAGCAAGCTCAATCAGTCGCAGTGAATTGTCCGCCGCCTTTTCGACATCAATATTTCCAAAAACAGTTGTAATTCCTTCTACAATTACGTTTGGAGCGCGTAAGGCATATAGAATCGCCAGTGCGTCGTCAATACCTGTGTCTGCATCAATAATAATTCGTGTTTTTCTCATTTATGTTCTCTCCCACCCTGCAATGTCTTATGGATTATCATATCACGGCCTACCAGTACGCTCAATTTTATTCATTTGCTGTTCTTTAAAAGTATTAATAAAGCTTTCAGGATCACACTCTACCAAATAAGAATATACACCCTTACTCGTGTACAAATAGAACATCCCCTCTGAACCTCCCATTGAGCGATAGGACATATCTAAAATATCTTTTATTGGAAATTCACGATGACGAGTCACGACTCTATCTTTGTAGAGATACATTTGCCTATTACATGGAAAACTTCGTTGTTCTCCATCCTTAATTTCTCGCTGTATCTTATAATACGGAAGCTGAGCTACCCATTTCATTTGAAGTCCTCCTGCTTGACGTAATGGACTCCATTTTATTATTCTTTTTACCTTTTTGCAAAATAAAGAAGCTCGACGATCCCCTTAGAAGGAATCATCAAGCTTCAGGCATACCTTTTATTTCGCAGTATAAGCTACAGCCGCTCGACTAAAGCGTTCTAACGCTTCAACTAGAATAGATCTAGGACAAGCTAGATTGATCCGCAGATGACCTTGTCCCTCAGTTCCAAAGACAGAGCCTTCATTAAAAGCAACTTTAGCCTCTTTGTACATCAGCTGTTTAAGTCCATCAATATCCAGATTCAGACCGCGGCAGTCAACCCATAGCAGGTATGTGCCTTGTGGCTGCATCACTTGGACCTGTGGTAAATGCTCCGACAAATAGCTAATCGCATAGTCCACATTGCCTGACACGTACTCTAAAAGCTCATCCAACCATTCTTCACCATCATTATAGGCAGCTTCTACTGCACCTTGGGCGAAGAAGCTAGCCATATGTAAACTCAAGGCTTTCATTTTTCGATCAAATTTAAGCTTCAATTCCGGATTGGAAGACACGATAAAAGAAGATTGTAACCCCGGTAGATTGAAGGTTTTGGTCGCGGCAAGTGTGGTTATTGTAATATTCGCAATTTCCTCAGATAAGGATGCAAAAGGGATATGCTCATAACCTGGAAGCGCCAAATCACAATGAATCTCATCAGAGATTACGGTCACTCCATAACGCAGACAGAGCTCACCAAGCTTCAGCAGCTCTTCTCTTTCCCATACTCTACCACCCGGATTATGCGGACTGCATAAGAGCAGCAGCTTGGCTCCACCTTGCATCAGCCCTTCCAATTGCTCATAATCCATTTCGAAGCGTCCGTTACGAACTACAAGCGGATTCTTGGCGACCTTGCGATCATTCATTTGGATGACATCATAGAAGGGATAGTAAACTGGCGACTGTAAAATAACCTCGTCCCCTGGCTCGGTAAACAGCTCTACAGAAAAACTTAAGGAGGTTACGATTCCGGGAGAATCCGAAATCCATTCCGGTTTAATTTCCCAATCATGCCGTCTTCTGAACCACGACGTGATAGCTTCTTTATAAGAGTCACTAGGTACACTATATCCGTAAACCCCTTGTTCTGCGCGGCGCAGAATCGCTTCCTTCACTGCGGGAGGACTTTCAAAATCCATGTCTGCCACCCAAAGTGGCATAATATCCTTCTCACCAAACAACTTCTCGGACTGGTCCCACTTGTAAGAACGTGTATTACGGCGGTCAATTACGCGATCGAAATCATACTTCAATTAAAGTCACCTCATCCTTATAAACTTGTCCCTTATTGTATCATGAGGAGGAGGATATCGCACTCTGGATAAGAAAGAACGCACTAGTCGAAAGTGCGCCCTCCTTAACTTTTACACAACTACGTGTTATTGCAGCCACTCTTCCAAATGCGATGCCACAAATTCATCATCCACCAGCTGGGGATAGTCTCTGCGCACTCTGTTGATTTCCTCTACTTGCCCCGGGGATAATCGTTCCTCCGGATTTAGACACCATAAGCCTTCAAGCAATCCTTGTTGGCGAAGCACCTCATGAATACCCGGAATACAGCCATGAAAATGATGCGCGGGATCAAATATCGCCGCATTGCTATCCGTCACTTCAGCCCCAAGCGTCAACCAATTGGATGCCAGCGAGGGTTCATTTCTGACCTTTTTAATCTCATTAAGCAGCTGCACTGCTTTGCTCGTCCAGACCGCCCAGTGGCCAAGTAGGCCGCCGACTATTTTTTTCTCAACGGTCTTGCCGTTCACCTTAAATCGGAAGGTCGTGAGCAGATCGCTGATAATATTATCATCATTTCCTGTATAAAGGGCAATTTCTTCGCGGCGGCTGGATTCAAGTACGGCTCTGACTACATCCAGCGTTTGATAACGATTGAACGGTGCCATTTTGATGGCGATTACGCCTTCTATTTCAGCAAATGCCTTCCAAAAATCAAAGCTTAAAATCCGTCCTCCCACCGATGGCTGAAGGTAGAAACCAAATACCGGAATCACATCCGCCACTCTGCGTGTTCGTTCCAGCAGTTCTTCCTCGCTTAAGTCTTGCAAGCCTCCCATACTGAGCAGTCCTGATTCATAACCAAAGCTTGCAGCAAGGCGCGCTTCAAGAACAGCCTGCTCCGTCCCACCGCAAATACCCGCTACTTTCATGAAAGGTCGATCTAACTGAGCTCGTTCCACCTCTTCCGCAGCTAGACGTAACACAGGCTCCAGCAACCCTACTTCTGGATTCCTGATCTTGAATTGAGTGGAATGTACGGCTACCGCAACTCCACCCGCTCCAGAAGCAACGTAATAACGGGTAAGTGCCCGTTGACGTCGCTCATCCAGCTTGCGCTCTTTCGTTAAGGCGAGAGGATGTGCGGGAATAGCCAACCCATCATGAAGCGCGGCATGTAATTCCGAAGTCAAAGGTACTCTTGTCAGTGTCATTAATATTTGCCCTCCCGCTCCTGAAAATGCGTGGGTTTATTCCAGGTTTCTCCGCCTCGTCCTACCCAATCGCCAATCCAGTCGATCATTTCGGCCAGCGATACCCGTGGATAGCCAAAGGCGGCAGCGGCTTTCGCTGCGTTGCTTAGCAGCGCAGTAGGCGCTTCTATACCTGTAAAGATAGGCTCTATGCCTAGCTTTCGGCCGAATTCATTCGCTGCCCAGCGCAGGGATAATGTCTCAGGCCCGGTAATGTTCATGACATTAGGCGGCGAACTGCAACGTAGCAGTGCTCGCAATGCGATTTCATTCGCATCCCCTTGCCAGATCACATTGGCATGGCCCATCGTGATATCGATGGGAAGTCCTTCCCTAACCGACCGAGCAAGCTCCAGCAACACGCCATACCGCAGATCAATGGCGTAATTCAGCCGATAAATGAACATCGGCGTTCCATTTTCATGAGAGAAATGTTCAAATATACGCTCCCGTCCCAGACAGGATTGCCCATACTCCCCATTTGCGTTCGGAGAAGTTCTCTCCGTTGCGCCTCCTTGACTGACCGGAGTAAAAGGGTAAACATTGCCTGTCGAGAACACAACCATTCGTGAATTACGGAACCGTTCTGCAACGCGTCCCGGAAGATAGGCATTCATCATCCAAGTGAAATGTTCATTCCCGGTTGTGCCGAATTTATTTCCGGCCATGTAGAGAATATTTTGGGTTTCAGGGAGTACCTGCAGCGCCTTATCGTCAGACAAATCAGCGGAGATAATCTCGACACCAGCCTCTTCAAGCTCTCGTCTTAGCTCCTTATTAGAGAAGCGGGATACACCGATGACTTTTTTGTCTAGCCCCGCTTGGCGAATTGCATTCACCGCTAGCCTTGCAAGACTGGGTCCCATCTTACCCCCCACGCCTAGAAGCATAATATCTCCATCGAGCTGGCTAAGCTCCTCAATCAGTGCTGTGGACGGACTTGCCAAGCGCTCCTCCAACTCTTGAACGGTTCGCATCATTGAACTCTCCTCTCCATTGACTCTGGTTTGTTGCTTTTGCCACAAACGACCTTATTGCTTGGTGTAAATGAAAACAATACATGCTGTAATTGGAAACCAAAATCGCAGTAATCACAATCCAAACTCACCGTATTCGAAAACCAGCTAGCCGCCATCGTAAGCCAAGCTAGCTACATTCAGAAAACTAGCTAGGTACATTCACAAACCAAGCTCGCCGCAATCAGAAACTATCTCCCTGGTTGCAGAATGTGCAATAGAATCTCCCAATACATCGCTAAAAAATGAATCTATTGCACTTCATACATCAGATTCTGGCCACAAGCTCGTATAGTGATGATTATCTGAAATTCCATTGCAGAAAGTGCAATAGAATCAAAATCCAGCCTCTCTAAAGCGGGATCTATTGCAGAAAGTACAATCAACTTAAAGCAACGTAAAGCAAAACAATCAACCCAGCTCAGTCCAATCCAGCCTAATCAATCCATTCAATCCATCCAGTTTAGTCAGACAATCCAGGAAACTCATACTAACCTTTGTCGTAGTGTAACTTAGGCGCTCGCCACGCAAACCGACGTTAGGGCAGTTACTCATCCGATACCTTCAACTCTAATCGCCTCGAGAAAATATCCAACTTGTTTCATCGCCATCCTGCACAAGGGTCAGTGTTCCGCCAATAGCTGCTTCCGACGCCTCAGATACATTCGATACGTGCGAACGTACCATGCGTGCGATACTTGCGATTCGTGCAATTCGTGCAATTCGTGCAATTCGTGCAATTCGTGCGATATAAGTGTATTTCGTACACTTATATCAACTCCTGTTCCCATAGATAGCAATTTAGTTGTACTTTCTGCAATTAAAAATCCAAAATGAGCCTAAAAACAGCGATTTGATAAGATTTAACTGTATGAAGTGCAATTAAAATCTAAATTAGACGATTACGATAAACTGTAGTTGTATAAAGTGCAGCTATTTCATCTTCACAAGCATTAGATTAATTCAGTCTCGGTGACTCCATCTTGCGAACTGATTCCATCTCACCCAGCAACTCTTCCCTAAGCTCAGCAGGGAGTAAAAAATCAAAATCACAACCAAGGTTGGCCTGAAGTACCCGCTCATGAAACAGTAAGCCATAACCCCTGTCGTAGTGCGGCTTAGGCGCTTGCCATGAGACCCTCCGTCGCGCCAATTCCTCATCCGACACCTTCAGCTCCAAGCGCCTCACGGAAATATCCAACTCGATTTCGTCGCCATCCTGCACAAGAGCCAGCGTTCCGCCAATAGCCGCTTCCGGAGCCGCATGTACAATCAATGCGCCATAGGAAGTACCGCTGATCCGCGCGTCAGAGATGCGGACCATGTCGCGTATGCCCTGCTTCAGCAGCTTTTGCGGAATCGGGATTTGCCCAATTTCCGGCATCGCTGGAGCCCCCTTCGGTCCTGCGTTTTTTAGCACTAGCACACTGTTCTCATCCACGACCAGATCAGGATCATCGATTCGCTCATTTAGATCGGCCGGACTCTCGAACACTACTGCGCGTCCGATATGCTTTTTGAGATGAGCGGATACAGCGGTTTGCTTAATCAACGCCCCATCCGGCGCCAGATTCCCACGCAATACGGCAATCCCACCTTGGCTGTCCAGCGGCTCCTCCAAGGTACGAATCACATCTCTGTCCAGCGTTACTGCCTGAACCAGATTTTCTGCAACCGTTCTGCCCGTTACAGTCAAGCAATCCCCATGCAGCAGCGGCTCCAGCTCCTTCATCAGCGCGGGGACACCACCTGCCTCGAAATACTCCTCCATCTGATATTTGCCCGAAGGACGCAGGTTCAAAATGAACGGTGTCTGGCTACTAATCCGGTCAAACGTCTCTAAAGGCAGCTTCATCCCCAGCCGCTGGGAGATCGCTATGAGATGGATGATAGCGTTCGTCGATCCGCCGCTCGCCATCGTAACTGTGATCGCATTCTCGATCGCCGCCGCCGTCATAATGTCGCGGGGACGGATGCCCTGGCGAACCAGCTCTACGATCTGCTTGCCCGTTCGCTCGGACATATGTCTGCGTCTGCTGTCCGGCGCCGGGATTGCTGCACAGCCTGGTAACGCCATGCCGATCGCTTCGGCGATCGAGGCCATCGTGCTGGCTGTGCCCATCACCATACAGTGACCATCACTGCGGCAAATTGCATTCTCTGCAACAGCCAGCTCTTCGTCACTTATATTTCCGGCTTTATGCTCCAGCGTAAAGCCATAACAATCCGTGCACGCTCCAAGGCTACGGCCGCCCAATCGACCGTTTAGCATAGGGCCACCTGTCAGCACAATGGCTGGAATATTGGCGCTAGCGGCTGCCATCAGCTGAGCGGGTACCGTTTTGTCGCAACCCCCTAGCAGCACTACGCCATCAATGGGATGCCCTTTCATCATTTCTTCCGTATCCATCGCCATCAAATTACGCAGCAGCATCGTTGTAGGCTTCACATAAGGCTCACCAATCGAGATCGTCGGGAATTCCATCGGCACTCCCCCTGCCTGCCAAACACCACGCTTCACATAATCCACCAATTCATTAAAATGGGAATGGCATTTATTCAGCTCACTGAACGTGTTGCAAATACCGATCACTGGCTTGCGGAGATCTTCTTCGGTGTACCCCATAGACTTCGTGAAGGAACGATGGATAAATCCCCATAAATCTTTTTCCTGAAAATAGAACTCGCTCTTCAACTTATCACCGGATTCAGCCACACTCTCCTCGCTGTCCCTGCACTCCGCCATGACCCCATCTCCTTTTAACAACCTCGCTTATAAACCAAGCATAAATCCCTCATGTAAAACCAATAATCTCCGGTGTTAGACGATGTATTATGTCCTCGATAAATTTTTGTGGTATTTGTGGCAGCTTCGTTCCCTCCGCTAGATCATTGATATGGTAGAGAGCATCTAGCATCTTCTGTGTCCCAAAGAAAGGATAATCCGACCCGAACAGTATTTTATCTTGCACCCCGTATTCCATCGCAGATACCAGTGCATTGTAGAATTGCCAAGGCCTGCTTCCTAACGCTGAAATGTCCATATATAGGTTAGGATGCTTGCGCACCAGTGAAATACATTCATCAATCCAGGGATGGCCCATATGTGCCACAATCATCTTCAGCTTCGGAAATGCACGGGCAATCGGATCCAGCATCGCCGGCCTTGAAGCATCCAAATATCCCTCCGGTACAAAAGAGGTTCCCTGATGCCAAAGAATAGGTACATCCAGCTGTTCTGCTTTGGCGTAGAGAGCATAATGCTTGGGATCATCAGGGTAAAAATTCTGATAGATAGGTGCAAGCTTCAGCCCTTTTAATCCCATCTCCCGGATCGCAGTCTCAAATTCAGCAACACAATCCAGATGATTGGGATCTACACTAGCAAAACCGAATAACCGATTTGGATCCGTGCGACAGTAATCTGCGACATACGCATTGGGCACAACAAGTCCCGTTGCATGCGCTGCCAAGGCCAGTACAATCGCACCAGAGAAGCCTTCCAGATTACGGCGGTGCTGCTCAGGGGTTGCTTCGATATTCATATCTGGCCCCCAAGCTCGTTTGATCGCCTCATCCGTAGGTCCTGAAACCATTCCTGGTCCAAACAAATGGGTATGACAATCGAAGATCATCCCAAGTCCCTCCTATTCGCTAACCATCTTATTTGTAATGGCACCAAGCTTCTCAATCTGCACCGTGACCACATCACCAGCTTGCAAATAGACCTGATCCTCTGGAGGGTAACCCATCACGACGCCTTCTGGTGTTCCAGTCAAGATAATATCCCCCGGCGAAAGCGTCATACACTGGGACACATAGCTGACAATCTGCTTGCAATTAAAAATCATGTCCGAAGTGTTGGAGTTCTGACGTAATTCCCCATTCACCGTGCACTGAATATCGAGTTGATTTGGATCGCCCACTTCATCCGCAGTGACTAGGTACGGCCCAAGGGGTGAAAATTTATCGCAAGACTTTCCCGCAAGCCATTGACTCGTCCGCATCTGTAAATCACGCGCCGACAGATCATTAGCCGTACAATAGCCGAAGACATAATCCAGTGCCTCTTCCTCAGCCACATATTTCGCGGTTCGACCGATGACGATGCCAAGCTCTGCCTCGTAGTCCACCTTCTGGCTGGTCCGCGGAAGCGGAGCCTCTGAGCCATGTCCGGTTAGTGTATTGTTAAACTTATTGAACAGGATGGGATATTCGGGAATAGCCATCCCAGTCTCTTCCGCATGCCGGCGATAATTCAGGCCAATGCAGATGATTTTGCCAGGATCAGCAACACAGGGACCGAAGGTCAAATCTTCTTCCTGCTTGAGCCAGGATGGATTCACTTCTCCTTCAGGCAGCTCATTCACAAACATCCTCAGTTGGTTAAGCGCTTCCTCCCCACCGTCAAGCAATTGCCTAACCGTTACTGGAACCTCCGTCCGAGTGGATAATGCAGTCTTTGCCGCCTCAATATCCACCACCCCAAGGTCGGTTAGAATGCCCATATGATCATCCTCTTTTTGCAAAAAGGTAATTAGCTTCATCTATAAAACTCTCCTTCACTTTATGCATTTTTGCCGAAGACAAGGCCACCATCCACATATAGCGGCGAACCCATCACAAACTCGGACTCATCGGAAGCGAGAAATAATGCGGCTCGTGCCACATCCTCAGGTTTGCCAAGCTCACCACTAAGCTGTCTACGCTTAATGGCCGCAACCGAAGCCTCTGGATCCAGAGAAGTCTTCAAATAACCTTCTACAAACGGAGTCATAATCGTACCTGGCAGCAGCGCATTTACACGAATGCCGTAAGGTGCATAATCGACCTGCATAGCTTTAGTTAAAGATAGAACCGCGCCCTTAGAAGCACTGTAGGAAGCTCGCTCTGCGACTCCGATTTCGGCGATGCCAGAGGACATATTAATGATAGAACCCGTCTTGCTCTTCATCATATAAGGAAGAACTGCCTTGCAGGTTAAGAACACGCCTGTTACATTGACCTGCATGACCCTCTCCCACACTTCCTCGTCGACCACATGTACTGCACCTACGCCGCTGATCCCAGCATTATTAAAAAGCACATCGATTCGACCAAAAGCATGGATTACCTGATCAGCCATTGCAGTAGTACTGCTAGCATTGCTAACATCACAGGGGATGAATAGCGCTTTCCCACCCGACGCTTCTATTTCAGCAACAGCTGCGTTTCCTGATTCCTCTTGGACATCTGCAATGATTACCGTCGCTCCTTCTGAAGCGAATAGTGCGGCCGTGCTTTTTCCAATCCCCGAGCCTGCTCCGGTTATAATGACGATCTTATCTTTGAGTCGCATCGCTTCGCCTCCTCCTCCTACTCCTTACCCTGAAAGTTTCCGGGCAGCAAGCCGCTCACTCCGGGCTTAACCATAAACAAACCACCTGCAAAAGGATAATCGCGCAACTCCTTCTCGTGCATCCCTATCCTTGCTGTTGTAATGTAGAGTTCCGTTAGATCGTCACCTCCAAAAGTACATGAGGTCACCAGTGGTGCTGGAACTCGAATGAGTCCAAGCTGCTCACCCGTATCTGGGTTCCATCGTGACACACAGCCACCACCCCAATGGGCAACCCAAAGCATGCCTTCACTATCTATTGTCATTCCATCTGGATAGCCAGTCGTTGTAGGAATTCGGAACGCTAATCTTCGGTTACTTATCCTTCCAGACTCTTCTTCGTAATCAATGACATCCACTTGCCTAGTCGGCGTATCAATGTAATACATCTTGCTCCGCGAGTAGTCCCAAGCCATTCCGTTCGAGCAGCCGATGCCAGATAACACTTGGCGAGTGAAGCCATCAGGCTCCACGACGTAGAAGCCTCCGGAATCCGGCGCATCATTGTTCAAGCTTATCGTTCCCACCCACAGTCGGCCTTGTCGATCGCATTTGGCATCATTTAATCGGTTTAGTGGTAGCTCTGCTTCTATCGAAGTCAATAAGACAGGAGAATTCTCAGCTTGAGAGAGATAGACTCCATCCTCCATGGCCAATGCAAGTCCTCCCGCAGTGGTTGGAATCACTGCGCTGATCATCCGGTCGAAGGAGCGGACTACTTCATTACCCGTGATCCGGTTGTATATTCTAAGCTTCCTTCTCGTAACATCCACCCAATACAACTGTTTGGATTCGGCATCCCAATGCGGTCCTTCACCAAGCTCAGCCTGAGCATCAATCATCAATTCTGCCTGAAGTTCTGTACTTTCCAAAAAATTCACTCCTTCTTCTATTTACAGTTCACTACCATTAGCCAAATGTCCACCATCCACACGAATGGTTTCTCCCGTTACATAGGAGGCTTCATCAGAAGCCAGAAAAAGAAATACATTGGCAGCTTCCCTTATGGTTGCCGCCCGCTTCATCGGTGTATGCTCCGAATACGCTGGGAGCTTCGAAGCTTCACGCAGCTTGCGGTCAAGCGGCGTATCCACGAATCCCGGTGCTACTGCTTTTACCCGGATCCCATAAGCCGCCAACTCCACTGCCATAGATTCGGTTAGTAATATAACAGCAGCCTTAGAAGCATTGTAATGCGCGAGCTCGGAGCTTGCCGTCAGACCATTTTTGGAGCTCATATTGAGAATGACGCCTCCGCCACCCTGAGAAATCATTTGTCTTGCTGCAAGCTGACCGATTAAATAAACGGCCCTTACGTTAATATCAAACACTGCATTCCAGTGCTCCGCCGAGATATCGAGAAAGTGTTCACGAAAGGCGATTCCAGCATTGTTCACTACAATATCTATCCCGCCAAACCTTTCAAAGGCTCGGGCAACAGATTGCTCCAGCTGTGCCACATCGCGAAGATCACACACCTCCACTGAAACCTTTTCACCATAATCCTTCACGGTTTCCAGTGCAGTAAGAAGCTCCTCTTCACTTCGGTCCAGCAAAACCACCTGAGCACCTTCTTCCAGAAATCGAAGGGCGATTCCCAATCCAATTCCTCTTGCTGCACCTGTGATCAGCGCTCTTTTGCCAGACAGCCTCATGTTTATCACTCCCACGGTTCTTGATCAGAGCACCCCGTATTTATCATAGACCTGTCGCAAGGTGTATCCTTCGAGCAGTTCATCCCGTGTATGATTCTCGCGAGTCACCTTATCCATAGCTAATTGGAACACTTCATCGATGATGGCGCCCGGAATCACAACGATACCATCACGATCACCAAAGATTACATCTCCGGGATGGACCAATACGCCACCGCACAGCACAGGAATGTCATAGTCGATAACAATCCCCCGCCCTTGAGAATCAACGGGTTTGGTCCCGGTAGCAAAGACAGGAAAACCAAGCTCTAGAATTTTGGCAGTATCGCGGATTAATCCATCTACTATCGCTCCGCGGCCACCTCTCATTTTCGAGGCCGTAGACAGTAATTCTCCCCAAAGTCCGTTCTGCCGCGACTCATTCGTACACCCGATAACAATCTCGCCGGGTTTAACGCTGTCCACAGCCTCAATCTCTTTCGTGTAAGGATCTTCCGGCAAATGATGAATATCCACAGACAGAATGGTCTTTGCTCTTCCGGCGACGATCCAGGTAGGATCTATCGGGTTGATATTTTCCCGCATCACCTGATTACGATAGCCCAGTTGATCCAGCGTATCAGAGATTACCGCAGAGTAGAGTCTTTCACACATGCTGTCGAACAATTCCTGATCCTTCATAGGCGGTTCCATCCTCCTCAAAGTTTTGTGCTTACAGCATCCTCATTTATTTAAGCGCACCGGTTGGCCTGCATGAGCAGATTGATAAGCGGTAAGTGCAACCTCTGTGGATCGGAGTCCATCTATTCCCGAAATTGGTACCTCCACCCCTTCTAGAAGCGCCTGTACAAAAGCCTTCAGCATCAGTTCATTCATGTCATCTCCCCAGAAGGACCAGTTCCCTTTGCCAGATGCTCTTCCGAATACATTGTTTTTTTGGTTAAAAGCATCAATGGAGATGACACCTTTAGTTCCAATGATTTCTAGGGTCACATCCCCCCATGTGGGGAAGCCGGGATTGCGTGACCAGCTAGGATCCAGCACTCCGAACACACCATTCTCAAAAGTTACATGCACCATTCCTGCATCATCGATTGTCCGCTTGCGTTCTGGATCAAATAAGGTATCCGCATAGGCATACACCTGTTCTACAGAAGAACCAGAGAACCAGTTCATCAGGTCCATCACATGCACAGTGTGATCTAGAACAGCACCGCCCCCCGATAAGGCTTCATCAGAGAACCATTTTGGTCCCGGAAAAGAACCTCTGTTAGTGCCTTTAAAAGCAATAATTTCACCGATATCACCGCGTTCTAGCGCTTCCTTAGCCCGCACAACCGGAGTCAGGAAGCGGCAAGGAAAGGCTGTCATAAGCTGCACTCCCTCTTCAGAGCAGACTGAAATCATGCGTTGCATTTCTTCCACTGACAGACCTAGCGGCTTCTCGCACAGTACATGCTTGCCTGCTCGAGCCGAAGCGATGGTTAACTCAGCATGATAGACATTTTCTGAGCAAATAATTATGGCATCTATATCCCCATCAGCCAGAAGTTCCTTGTAGTCAGAATAATAGGGAATCGAATGGCGTTCTGCGAGCGCCTGTGTGCGCTCCGGCACCTCATCAGCAATTCCAATGACCGTCACTTCAGACATGTGCAGTAAACTTGCCAAATAGTCAAAAGCATGCGCATGCGCGAAACTGATCATGCCAATATTCAAACGGCTCATTAAATATCCCCCTTCACTTCAAGCTTCACTGGTTGATGGGTCATTGCCGATTGCTGAGCGGCTTCAGCCCAGCGTACAGCTTCCAGCGCATCCTGTGCAGTGACTATCGGCTCTTCCCCACTTGTTAGACAGCTTAGAAAATGCTCCAGTTCTAAATAATACGGATCCTTCAGCATCACACTCGAAGGCGTCTCCACAAATCCCGATGTTGAGCCCGTCGTAATCGACTTCCGAATATGCAGACTTTCGCCATCGCCGGTTCCACCTGAGATGATCCCTTCCGCATCCGCATATTCAAAGGAGGAATGGAACGACCCGGGATACCCCCAAAATGCTTCAAGCTGAGCAATGGTTCCATTCTTGAACCGGAAAGTGGCTGAGGCATAATTTATATCTTCCGACTGATGCTGGAATGCATACACTTCACGGGCTTCTCCAAAGGTCCCACGAATGTAATCAATATCATGAATCATTAAATCCATAATGACACCACCGCTAAGGAGTGGATCTCGAAACCATTCTTGCACGATTCCGGGATGTGAACCCGCCCGCTTAGCATGGTATATTCCGCCTTGATCACTGCCAAGCTGCGTTATTCCCGCCGCAAGCTGTCTGTAAGAAGGAAAGAAACGAACGACATGGCCCACAAACAAACGTACACCGCGCTCGTTGCAGTAACGAATTGCTTCTTCCGCTTCCTGCGAAGTGAGTGCGAGCGGCTTCTCACAGATCACATGCGCACCATGGTCAGCCGCAATCCGTACCAGTTCTACATGCAAATAGGTCGGCACAGCAATACTGACCACCTCTGGCTTTACCTGCTCTAGCATTTCTTGTACAGATGTAAAATAGCTAACGCCCACTAAATTTCCTAGCACCTCAGCGGCTTTTTCAACGATGTCACATACGGCGACAAGCTCAGCTTCGGGCATGGACTTGTAGCGATCCGCATGAACAGTCCCCATGCCACCGCATCCGATCACTGCTGTCCTAATCAATACACTACACTCCTTTCAGATTGCGCTTTCCTTTACAGACGAACATCAGCACCGCTTACCCGACTTTCGTTGGCCGCTTCGATGAAGCGAATCAACTCTAATGTTAGGGAAGATCGTACCGGTGGAGAGTCCCCTCGCGCCATAGCTATAAATTTCTTCAGTAATTGCTGATGTCCTGCGTTGTAATTTGCTCCGAGCGCGTTAATTCCGTTACTCCCCCGTTCACGGTGCAGTACGATATAGAAATCAGAGCCGCCTGTACGGTTTCCGCGGATCGTCCCGATTCGCCCGTCCTTCCACTGGCCGACTACCCATTCTTGCGTATCGTTACTAACGGCACGTACCGAATGGCAGCCTTCTCCAAGGGCGGCGTATAACATCTCAGCAGCGTGTATGCCGTACCAGAACAACCCCGGTTGTGTCGGCTGTAGATCGAGTGGTCCAGCGCAATCCGCACCCAGAATAGCACCTGCGCTATCATCCTTCAAAAGTGCCACTAACGGTTCCCCAAATCGAACCATAGAGCTGGAGAAAAATGGCGTTCCATACCTCTCCGCCAATTCCACAATCACCTTCGCATCTTCAGAAGAAACCGCTAACGGCTTGTCAATGAATACCGGCTTTCCGTAAGGAGCCAGCACCGCAAATTGTTCCTTGTGCACTCTCCCATCTACAGAAGTCAATAGAATCGCATGGGATCTCTCCGCAACTTCTGCTATAGAATCGAGCAATTCAACCCCATAGCGCTCCTGCAATTCACTGCTAATCGGTCTCACACGTGAATAGCTTAGCTCGAAATCAGGAGACCCCCCCGGATAACCGCAGTGTAGCCTGCCACCCGGAATATATAGCGGATGAGATTCATCATTTAGCAGCGCCGCGAAGATCCTGCTATGCGAAGTGTCCAATCCTACCATACCGATCTGCAGCTCTTCCATTTCAACAACACCTCTTATTCGGTTGACAACCCCATGGAGTGATCCACTTATTTAGGAAATAAGCGTTCTTCTCTGAAACGCTCAAGTAGTTCCATGTATTCTTTTCCCACTTGTTCGATGCTGTAAGCAGTTCTAGCTTTCTGTTCTCCCAATGACTTCAAGCCTTCCCTCAGACTATTCTGCTCCAGCAGTGCGCTCAATCTGTCCACACACTCCTCTTCATTGCCTGATTCGTATAGGGAAACACTTATCAGACCATCCAATAGTTCCGGCAACGCCCCTACACTCGGAACCACTACCGGACACCTGCAGGCCATCGCTTCCAGTACAGTCATCCCAAAAGATTCATTGGTTGTGGTACTAATATATAACCCACCATTCTGCGCAACCGATGAATAATAGCGGTACATCTCATCGTATTCCACTTTGGGAATCCACTTGAAATGCATAATCCCCTGCTGTTCCACCTTTACCATCAGCTGTTTCTTGATCTCATCGGGAGCAGTATATCCCCCAATAAGCATAAATTGCAGCTCTGGCATCTTGGCATTCAGCTTTCCAGCAATGTTCAAATAGGACGACCAGTTCTTGTGATCATCCAGTTTACCCACCCACAAAATAGTGGCAGGCTCCTGCTCAATCCCCGCTTCATATCGGAATAAATTGGTATCCAGGCAATTATTAATATGATAAGCACCCGCTATGCCAATGCTCTCTAAATAATCCTTCATGTAAGCAGATGGAGTGATCACATAGTGAAAAGGCAGACTATCTTTCGTTGCGGCCAATTTCTGCAAGGGTTCAGAATAGGTGGTATGTACCTCATGAATAATAACCTTTCCCTCTTGTACAGGCCCAAGCGCTTCATACAGCTCGTAGGTATCAATAGTAATAATGACATCGAAATCAAAGGCTTCAATATAGCTCTTAATTTCTTCAACCGTCCCCAGAATTCGGACATGCTCATAGCCTTCAAAAGCGCTCGCCCCGCCGTAATCCTCTAGAAAGGCAAAATGCACTTCCGAGTGGTGGCGCAAAAATTTAAGTCTATTTGCAAGCTGAGTGGTTACCCCACCTAGAATACAGAATTTATAAAAATATAAGATTTTCATCATCCCTCACCCTTCGCCAAGGATAGTGCAAAACTTACTTGTGCATCCGATATAATGCTGTAGTTCTTGCAAAATAAAGATCGCCCTCACGGTTCATCGTCAGTAGCCGCGCATCGTCATTCAACACCTCAAGCTCCTCACTCCGCACATCAAACTTGAACAATCGATTCATCGACACCCCGTACAACAAGCCTTCCTTGTAGAGCAATTCATTGCCGCTACGCCAAAAATGAGTCACCACATTCCAGTCCATGGAGAACAAAGAATAAGTCTTCACAGTCCGCTTCTGCTGTGGATCGAACCGAAATAACAGTCCCGCCGTCAAACCCCAAAGATGCCCTACATCATCTAGAACCAAAGCAGAAATAGCCCTTTCTCCTTGCACAGGTACGCCTTCCCATACTTTGCAGCGCTTCTGCATATCCCAAATCATTAGAGACGCATCTGCACGCTGAGGAGCAATTCCAAGTCCACCCCAAACGGACCCTCCAGCGAACAACAGCTGATCACTAATCGCCAAGGAAACAACACTCTGCTGCGACAAAAGATTTCTAAACACCTCACGCGCACCGCTCGCAGGATTGTACAGTGTCAACGCTCCTCCATGCCGACCATAGGAAGGGACCGTTCCAATTGCCAGCACTTCTCCTGCCCAAGCCCAAGCAAAAGGACGGTCCTGCTCCTCTTCCTGCAAGGAAAATAGCAGCTCTGGATTCTCACCCGGCTTCCAATCTTCGTTCGGGTCATATTTGAAAATATTCGCTCGCGGATATACACCTAGATAAAGACAATCTCTACCAGCTAGCATACCTTCCGTCTGACCAATGCCCCGATATGAAATGATCTCATCGGCTGCCTTATCGAATCTGGACAGCCCACCTGCGAAATACCCTCCGATGTAGAGAGCATCATCAGGTCCATAGGTCATAGACTGCAAATGGACCGATTGACCTTGCAGGCCGAAGTCTTTGACCGTATACCGATCCGTCGCCGGATCGTAAATCCAGCAACTCCCGTCCCTGTATACACCCGTTAAGCAGCGCTCTTTCCGATTTAGAGCATGGTTATTCAGCCAGCCATAATCACCTGCAGGCTCCGGCATAGCTAGTGAAGTAACGAACAGGCTTCCAGTCCGGACATCATAACGCTGCAAATAGTCATCTTTAATGAAATACACATTTCCCAGCTCATCCGGCGGCGAAACACTAAGTCCACTCACATGATCCAAAGTGTCTCCCCACTCCTGCAGTTCCAGATCATAAATGTACAACCGTGCAGACGGTGTAATTCGAGCAAAAAGCTTGCCCTGAACGATGTTCAAGTCATACACCAGTTGCTCGCTTTTACATTCATCTGGTAGCCTGATTTCCGAGCGTTCTCCCGTCTCCGTATCCAGTACAACAATATGTGGGGTTTGTGTACCAACTCCCACATAGAGCTTACCGTTCCATGCTTCCATAGAACGCGCATACTGTTCTCCAGCTACCATAGCACCGTAATCCCTAAACACTCCTGTCGCTGGGTCATACTGGAACACTTTCCCCCCAGGATAACATCCCCCATAGATCCTGCCTTGCGTATCTGCTGCCAACCGCCACGTATAGAATTCACCGGGAATCATCTCACCCAGGTTCTCCACACCATTCTCATGAGTGTACCTGTACAAAACGCCACTTCCCCCGATATACACTCCGCTGGTTGTTAAGACTACACCCCAGCAATGATCCGAGCCTTCCAGCGCATACCGTTCCACCGCTTGTTCACCGCTCGGGTCTAGAACAAATAAGATGCAAGGACTCCCGGAAGAAACAGCGTAGATCCGGTCTGCCCCTTGCCATGTTCCATAAGCTGAGGCCCAAACCGCCAGACCGTTCAGTGGCTCACCGATCCGCAGCGCCTTCATCTGCTTCCGCCTTCTTTCGTCAGCTGTTCCTTAACCTTCGCATCTCCCCCTGAAACTGCCGCAGGATAAGCTAATACTGCTCCCAACAGATCCACTGGATCCTCTGCATAACGCCGAAAGGCTTCTTCACAGCGTTCAACCGGGAATATCGCGCTAATTAACGGCTTCACCTGAATGTCCCCTTCAGAAATTAACCGAATATATTCAGCCATATTACGCCCTTCCGTCCACCGCACGTAGCCGTAAGGATAGTCAATCCCCTTCCGCTCATAGATAGGATCATATCGTCCGGGACCTCCGGCTCTAGAAATCAGCACTTGGGCTTCCTTACCGAACATCAGATCACGAGAGAAATCCGGCTTAACATCTCCAACCAACAGTACCTTGCCGCGATCCCGTACCCACTCTAGCGCTTGATCAATAAGGTCTCCGGTTTTACCGCCTGCGCATACGATGACTGCATCCGCTCCCATGCCCTCCGTCAGGTTAGCAAGATGTTCCTTAACCTTCTCTGGGCTAGTAGCGATATGTCTAATTCCAAGGCGCTCAGCCATCTCACAGCGCTCTGCAAGCAAATCATAGACGATCACCCGGCATCCTGCCGCCTTAGCAATTTGAGCAATCAACTGCCCAAGAATTCCGGCACCGATCAGGACAAGTGTCTCCCCAAACTGCGGTGCAACCTGCCTTACTGCATGTACTGCAATAGCTCCAAGCCCTACAGTTGATGCTTCCTCCGAACTAACATGGTCAGGAATGGGCACCATCAGATGCTGAGGCATTAGCAGCCATTCTGCATGCTTCGCATAAGGTCCGCCGTAACAAGCTACCCGAAGCCCCTCAGGCCAGTGTTCCATTCCGTTCCCACGTGTTCGGATTACACCCGCTGCACTGTATCCAAGTACAATTTGTTGCGTACGGTGCAGGCCATTCATCATCATTTCCGTTCCGGGGCTAATCGCCGAATATTCAGTCTGGACTAGTACAAATCCATCTTCAATGACTGGTGTCAGAACATCCGACATGCGAATCTGTCCTTCCTGAGATATTACCGCCTTCATATGTCTTCTCCTCCCGACTGCTTCAGAAACGATTCCGTCACATGCAGCATCTTCTCTATGGCTGTTACTCCTTCAACGCACCGATCATTACGCCTTTTACAAAATATTTCTGCAAAAATGGATAGATCATCAAAATCGGTATGGTAGCAATAATAATCGTAGCGAATTTAATAGATTCACTGATCCGAAACACCTCATCTTGAGTAACGCCAGCCAGCATATTTTGCGCAGAGGATTGAATCAGGATTTCCCTCAAAATCAATTGAAGCGGGAACAAATTCCGATCCTGTAAATAAATCATGGCCGAGAACCAACTATTCCAGTGGCTTACCGCATAGAAGAGGGTCATCACTGCCAGAACCGGCATGGAGAGCGGAAGCACGATCCGCAGTAAAATTCTGAAATCGTGGGCGCCGTCTATTTTGGCAGACTCTATCAAACTATCAGGAATAGACTGAAAAAAGGTCCGCATCACTATCAAATTAAAAGCACTAACCGCACCAGGTAACAGCAGCGCCCACCGCGTATCATACAAGCCAAGCTCACGGACATTCAGATATGCAGGAATTAGACCACCACTGAAAAACATCGTGAACACAATGAAGGCCATAATGACATTTCTCCCCTCCAGATTCTTTCTGGACAGAGGATAAGCACCAAGTGTAGTTAGCACCAGATTAATCAACGTACCGGCAATGACATAAAAGAAAGTGTTTCCATAAGCCGTCCATACCCGCGTGTCCTCAAATACCAGCTTGTAAGCATCTAGATTAAAGCCGATTGGAAAGAAGCTCACCTTCCCCGCAGCAATCGCATGCGCATCGCTGAATGAGGAGACCAGCACGTACCACATCGGGTACAGGAACAGGAAAGAACACAAGATTAGAAACAGCACATTGCAGCTGTCGAAAATGATTTCACTCATACTGCGTTTCACAACCATTGTCTACCCTCCTAAAAATCGTACAAAACTCGCATCGGAAGCTTATGCTCACCATAGGCTGCTTTCAGTTGTTTTCCGGCTGATACGGTTGGCTAGAACGAGCAATGAGAAGTTAATTACGGAATTGAATAATCCTACTGCAGCAGAAAAGCTGTAATTCGCCTCCATCACACCTCGTCTATACACAAATGTTGAAATAACATCTGCAGTGACGTACGTTCCTGGATTGTAAAGCAATATAATTTTGTCCCAGCCCACATTCAGCAGGGTACCCACATTCAGAATCAAGAGAATTAGCACCGTAGGCAGAATCCCGGGCAGCGTTATATTCGTTAGCTGTTTCCATCGCCCTGCTCCGTCAACAACGGCAGCCTCGTACAAGCTCGGATTGATGCCAGATAGCGCCGCTAAGTAGATAATTGAGTTCCAGCCTAGGCTCTGCCACATGCCAGAACCCACATAGATCGTTCGAAACCATTCCGGCAGAATCAGGAACTGAATAGGCTCCGAGATCAGGCCGATGCCAAGCAACAGGCTGTTAATAATCCCTCCGGGCTTGGTGAAATCAATAATCATCCCGCAGATGACGATCAGCGAAATAAAATGCGGCAAATAAGACACGGTCTGTAGAAAGGACTTCAGCTTTTTGAGCCGCAGCTCATTAAGCAGCAGAGCAAAAGCAAGTGAAGCAGGAAAAATGAAGATCAATGAGTAGAAACTCATTAAGAAGGTATTTTTAAGCAGTCTGAGAAAATAATAGCTTTCGAAAAACTTCTCGAAATTCTTGAAGCCTACCCAAGGACTATCCGTGATTCCCAAGTAGGGGTTGAAATTCTTAAAGGCAATGATCGCCCCATACATCGGCTTGTATTCAAAAATCAGAAAATACAAAACCGTAGGGAGGAGCATGAGATAGAGATAGCGATTAGAGGCTATCCGCTTCCAGGGAATCGGACTCCTTTTGACCGGAAGCTTCCTGCTTTCAACTTTAGCGACTTTTAAAGGTATAGCCATATAGTTCTCCTCTCCCGGATACTGGCGTTTGTCATAGCTGTCATGTGGCGAGCGGTCACAAAGCAATCTCTGAACCGCTCGACCCACGACAAACTACTCACAAGCTGAATCATTTCCCTTTAAATCGCTCGTATGCCACCTGATACTCTTTTAACACATCGTTAATTCCCATCTTTTCAAGCTGCTTCGTTACTTTGTCATATTCCTCAATCTTTTGGCGCCCCATGATCATGGCATTGATTGTTTCGGCTACATAAGTCTGAATATCGGCCATTAACGGAACCACTACATCATTTTCCTCTGTTGTGAATTGGACTGGAGGCAACTTGCTATCAAAATCGATATAGTCACTGTATAGCTCGAGCGGATTCTCCGTTTGCCCGTTAGCTTCTCGGATTTGTTCAGCATATCTGGTATCCGCTACCGTAGCCCAGCTTCCGCCCCCGATCGTATGGTTCAGCAGCTCTTGTGTATTCGTGAGGCCATTGGTCGGATGAGTTACTTCTTTCTTATAAATCGGTTCTCCGTTTACCAGATCATATGACTTGCCTTCAACCCCAAAGTTGTTCAGCAGAATGCCTTCTTCTGAGTATTGATAATCCAGCCATTTCATCACTTCCTCAGGATGCTCCGTCCGCGAGGAAACCGCTAATCCGTGTGCTGCTGCCTGCCAGCGGAAGGAGACATGACGTTGATCACCGTTCGGTCCTTTAGGTGGAATGGCTGGTGCAATTTTAAAGGTTGGATGTTTGCCCTCCATTAGGGTAGTAAAGTTCCCCATGTAGGAGCCAGACCAACCAAACCAAGCCCCTGCCACATCGGTAGTCACCTTCTCAGTCAGCGTCTGGAATGTGGTATCTACCAGATAGTTCGGGTCAAGCAATTGTTCATCATAAAGACGGTGCAGATAGGTCACGACATCCTTGAATCTTGGATCATTCGGACCATATTTCACTTGACCATTATCCACGAAGAATCCGTAGTCGACGCCAAAAGCAGGAGCGAATAACATCATGATATTTTCCAAGTTGACTGTGACTAGTGGAATTTCATCCTTCTTGCCATTTCCGTTGGCATCCTGCTCCCTAAAAGCCTTGAGCATGTTATACCAATCTTCGGTAGTTTCTGGCATTGATAGACCCAGCTTATCGATCCAGTCTTTCCGCACTTGCGGGAACATTTGAGTAAGATCCTGTGAATCAAGAACGAGATTAGGCAGGTAAAAAATGTGGCCTTCAGGCGAAGTGATTTGTCCCCGGATATCCGGGTTGTCGTCGAGGATTTTCTTGAAGTTTGGCGCATTTTTCTCAATTAAATCTTCCAGAGGAAGCAGTGCGCCTTGTGTACCATATTTTCCGGAATCCGTGCCCCACAGATCATTGTAGATGATGTCCGGCAGCTTGCCAGATGACATTAATAAGCTGAAGGCTTCCGCACTGGCTTCCGTACTATGTTGAAAGTTGATATGAATGTTAGTGTTCTCTTCCATTTGCTGAAAGGATAATTTCTCATTAAAATTAGTTCCTCTGAAATTGCCGCCGCTGGGTGACCAAAGTGACAGTTCAAGCTTATCTGAAACAATCGGGAGCTGCAGACCACCTACTGTTTTACCTTCCTTAGCGGGAGCTTGCGTAGCCTTCTGAACTTCCGCAGTAGGATCTGCGGTATTGCCTGTCTTAGTATTCGAACCGCCGCAAGCAGATACGAGTGTAACTAATGACAACAGGACAGGCAGCAGCAGAACTAATTTCCTTTTAGCAACATTCATAATTCAACCCCCTATTAATAACTAAAAAATAAGATAATCATTATGATATATTCACTAACATAAATCAGAAGGAATCAAAGATACATTAATAAATTTTTAAATGAGAAATCACTCTAAAAATTACCTTTTATAGGGGATATCCTCCTTTCAACTGCTTTTTTTCTACTTTAATTAGACGAAAACATCTGTTCTGACTTCTTTTTGATTTACATTTCAGATCATCAGATCTTTCATTTCGCTAAACTGATATATATCTGATGTATTTTATTATATTTTCCAGCCTACATGATGTCAATATAATAATAAGAAATATCTCTAATAAGTGTAACCTTATATAACATGTACCTGTCGCAAAATGTAGAAACCCCTCAAATTTAATAGAAAACGCTTACAAAAACACCTGCATTTAGACGCTTCAAATAAGCCGACTCTGATCTTATATAGATAAGATATAGCGCGCAACTTAAACTTTCTTTTTTTTTGAAAAAAATGCGTGATAATGGCCCACCAGCACCATTATCACGCGTTACATTTATTCTACCGAGAACATCCATCGCAGAAAAACACCTTTCAAAGCTTCTGCTCGGTATCACCCTGTTCCGAAATTAAGAGACTCAATTCCTCATGAAGCGTTTCCTCATCAATCATCTTTGACCAATAAGCGTTCAACAATTTACGAAAGCTTTTTAGAACGGCTATGGGAAGCCCTAAATCTTTAAGGTAGGAGAAGGTTGGAAATAACTCTCTGTACATCAGATATCTCGAAGGACGATTCAAATGATCCGTAGTGCTCATCTCAGCGATCCGCTTTCGAACTGGAATGCTCACTGTGCGTTCCCGGATAATTTTCTGTGCTTCTACGGATGCAAGGAAGTTCACGAATTGACGAGCCGCTTCCTTTTGTCTTGAATTTCCGACTACAGCCGCTCCGATCGTCACTAGCAGCGTCTTCTGTGGATCTTTTGTTTTTAGCCTAGGTAACGGCGCAAGATCATAGTCCAGTGTTAATTCCTTGAATTCATTTAAATTAAAAAATGTCGTCAGAATCATGGAAACTTGTTCTTGAACAAACAAGGAGATCGTCTCATCTTCATGATTGCCAGCAAGATATTTAGGGAAAATCTGATGGTTGTTCACGAGCCGGCTATACACACTGAGACTATTTGCCGTCTCTGGACTAAGTGTACGGTGTTCGGTCCCGTCTGCCACGGTTTGAATCCCGCTCTGCAGCAGGAATACAGAATAACGGTTCTCGGAAGCAGGCACAAAATAAATAGCATGGCGTCCACGATTCTCTGCCAACTGACGAGCCGCTTCAATTAAGTCATCCCAGGTCCAATAGCTATCCGGCTCAGGAAGATCCGCTTCCCGAAAATGAGCCTTGTTGTAGCACAGCACCACGGGGGAGAAGGAAATCGGATAAGCATACAACTGTTCTTCATGATAGAAAGCTTCTGTCGCGATTGGATATAATTCAGGATCAGGATCAAGCGATTCCAGCAGCTCAGCCGAGCCATTTTCAGCCATTTCCTGAAATTGCGTGCTATTCAGAGATACGGCATCAAGCATCCCATTATTGATCATCTCTACGGCAGAATTCACATGGTCAAAATCATTCAGCGCCAGCGGAAGAATATGAATACCGGGATGCAGTCGATGAAATTCACCAATTAGATCATCCAGCAGAAAGTCCTTGGACAGCGAGGCACTGCAGCCAAAATGAATACGGATTCTCTCCTGCACGGACTCCATAACCTTGCTTCCGACACGGTCGATTTTGACGATAAGGCCTTCTTGGACTAACACATCCAGCCCTCTTCTGACCGATTTATTGCTTAACTCAAATTGCTTGGCTAGCATACTCTCTGCTGGCAGATAAGCACCTGGCTGTAGCACTCCACTTAGGATATCCGTACGAAGCTTACCCACCATATGATCCAGTCGCTCTCGGAAGGAATGACGACCTGATTTATTATTCATGTACAATTCTCCCCGAAAAATTCAATTTTACATCATCTCCTTCTTATTTTGCGTCAACTCTGATTTGAAGTCAAATAAAAATACCAGAAAATGCCATAAGAAAAGCCACCTAATTAAGGTGGCAAACTTCCAAATTATCTATACGCAAGAGATTTCGCTAAGCTAATTGTGTAATAACGAGATGTGCTGAAACAGATCTTGTTCCTCCAGCAAGAGGAGTGATCGTCAGTGCCGTTGAATTTCCTGCAGGATTTCGTACAGTGAGTATTGAGTTGATGACTGTTGTAGTCACAAGGCCCATCCCAGCGATCTGAGAAGTTCCTGTCGCTCGTCCGGCCACCGTATTAGCCAGATCAGCACCATTCAGCGTTAATATCCATTGCCCCGCTTCGGATACACTGACCTGGAACATCACCTGATAAGTCCCTATTGCCGCTAAATTAAAAGAGCTAGGACCGGTTCTGGTAATAGTAGTTCCACTAGTAGGACCATCTTGAGGAAAACTCACGTCTGTGCCCGGTGCTACAGTTGCTGCATTATCAGGGGGCATCAGGGCGAAGAAATCAGCAAATCCTAATACACTTCCTGCTGCTCCGGTCGCTCCCGTTGCGCCTGCGACTCCGGTTGCCCCTGTCGCTCCCGCTGCTCCCGGCGCTCCTGCGACTCCAGTTGCCCCTGTCGCTCCCGCTGCTCCCGGCGCGCCTGCGACTCCGGTTGCCCCTGTCGCTCCTGCTGCTCCCGCTGCTCCCGGCGCTCCTGCCGCTCCGGTTGCTCCTGTCGCTCCCGCTGCTCCCGGCGCTCCTGCGACTCCGGTTGCCCCTGTCGCTCCCGCTGCTCCCGGCGCTCCTGCGACTCCAGTTGCCCCTGTCGCTCCTGCTGCTCCCGGCGCTCCTGCGACTCCGGTTGCTCCTGTCGCTCCCGCTGCTCCCGGTGCTCCTGCCGCTCCGGTTGCTCCTGTCGCTCCCGCTGCTCCCGGCGCTCCTGCCGCTCCGGTTGCTCCTGTCGCTCCCGCTGCTCCCGGCGCTCCTGCTGCTCCGGTTGCTCCTACAAAGCCTTGTGGTCCTACAACTCCAGCAGGACCAGGTATACCTTGTGGACCCTGAGGACCCACGAGTCCTTGTGCACCCGGTACTCCTTGCTCACCTTGAGGACCAACGGGTCCCGCTACACCCTGTGGACCCATTGCTCCCGCTGGCCCAGGTTGACCTTGAGGTCCTTGGGGTCCTGGAGGCCCACCGGCGGGACCTTGAGGTCCTTCTGCTCCTTGGAGGCCTCGTGCTCCTTGGGGTCCTGGTACTCCTTGGGCCCCTTGTATTCCTTGGATTCCTTGTGCTCCTTGAGGTCCTGTAGCACCAACTACTGTTGGAGTGGTAACGTTCACTTCAGGTGGAGGACATGTGACTTGCACAATCTTCTTAATAACTTTTCGACGATGTTCTTTTCTTTTTCTTTTCGAAGGAAAAACAGTGACGATTTTTTTCTTATGACATTTTTTATCGTCTGGACAACTCAATACGTACACCTCCCTATAAAGATAGTTCAGTGTACGCATCTTATTAATTTTAGTCATGGACAAATAACTAGTTTTTACTAGACTGGAATACATATCCATAAAAAAGGGCTATAAATATAGGCCGTCACCTTTGAGCACACTACAATGTCCACACCAATTTGGATTGTTTTTCGTATTTTATTACTAGGACAACGGACACTTCCCTATTAGACCCATATCTATGATTTGGGTCTTTTTTTATTTTACAATTCACCCCTCAAACTCAGTTTATATCGCTTAGTTCGCTTTCTGATCTCATAAAAAACAGCCCCCAAACCCTGGGAGCTTCTAATCATCAATTATTATATTTTATCAGTAGGCTTATGAATCGCTTCGCCAACCTTCACAAGAATATCCGACATCGAAGTCTCATCATTCACATCATAATCATCAATGTTCAAACGGAGCACTGGGCATGCTGTAAACTCGTTGATCCATTTCGAATATCTGCCATGCATATGCTCCCAGTAGGAAACATCCGTTTGAATTTCCATCTCACGACCACGTTCATTAATTCGAGTCAGGATGGAGGGCAGGCTGCCTTCAATATAAATCAGCACATCAGGGTGCGGGAAGTACGGTGTCATAACCATAGCTTCATACAGGCTGGTGTAGGTTTCATAGTCCGTTTTGGACATCGTACCTTGATCTGCATGCATTTTCGCAAAAATACCGGTATCTTCATAGATGGAACGATCCTGAACAAAACCACCGCCAAGTTCGAACATCTTCTTCTGCTCTTTAAAACGTTCAGCAAGAAAGTAGATTTGCAAGTGAAAGCTCCATCTCTCAAAATCATGATAGAACTTTTCGAGATAAGGATTGTGATCGACCTGCTCTAGCGAGGTTTGAAAATTAAGTCTTTTAGCCAAAGCGCCTGTTAAAGTGGATTTTCCCACCCCAACAGTTCCAGCCACGGTAATTATGGCATTTTCCGGGATATGATATGAATTCATTTCATTAGCTCCTTTATATAAGAGACAATTTCAGTGAAGTGTTCTGGATTCTCCACGAAATCGACTGCATTTCCATCAATGGTAATAATTACGGTCGAAGGCTCCTGAACCGTTAGAGAGGCCATCGCGTCATCATAATCTTTAATTAATTGCTCTAAATAAGCAGTATCCATTCCCTCTTCAAAGGGCCGCCCACGTTTTTCAATCCTTGTTAATAACGTATCTAAATTGGCTCTAATATAGAGAATGATATTCGGCTTCGGCAGATCATCCGTAAGCACATGATAGATTTGCCGATACTTTTCACGTTTTGTCCCATTCAGCGTTCGTTCTCCAAAGATGAGGTTCTTATAAATATGGTAATCCGAAATGACCGGCATCCCTTTATCTATGTACTGTGTGACGGTATCTTCAAGCTGCTTATACCGATTACAGAGAAAAAACATCTCCAGTTGAAAGCTCCAATCGTCCATGTTCTCATAAAATTTAGCCAGAAACGGATTCTCATCGACAATCTCTTTAATGATCGGCAAATTTAATTCCTCTGCTAGCATAGAAGCTAATGTTGTTTTCCCAGCCCCGATTGGGCCTTCCACTGCAATAAACGGTGCATGTTTCATTGACGCTGACTTCCTCCTCAGATACGAACCCTTCAATAGCTAATCAAGCATAAACGCCATCGGCGTCCTTATAAGGACGGTAAGTGTTTAAGCGGGAAATATAAAAATAAAGTATAGTGTGAAACTTATACTTTCTTACATTTTAAAAAACAGACTAAATTATTGTATCACATGAGACCTTTCTTGTGAGCGGATAATATGAAGAAACTTTTCCAGTAGTACTAACGTCTAAATGTAATATAATGGTATATAGCATGTTCATATTGAGATAATCTAATAAGAAAAAGAGAGGTATTCCTATGAAAAAATGGCTCAGCATGGTTAGTGCTCTTCTAGTATTAAGCTTCGCCTCTAATGTAAGCGCAGTTGCAGTTGCAGAGAAAACAACCCCGACTACCAACCTCACTTCGTATGGCGCGGATTATCTGACCAAAACGGATGGTTCCTTCTGGGTATGGGGAGGGAATCGCTCCGTCCCTACTCAAATCCATGACCTGAATGAGGTACAAGCATACTTTGGTTCCCAATATGTAATGAAGAAAGACCTTTCGGTCTGGCAATGGAGAACATCGGCATACTCTGAAACGGTTAAAGTGACCCCCGTTCAAGAGCTAGACAATCTGGTCGATATGTTCACGGTGGGAAATAGAACGATAGCCCTTAAAGGAGACGGGACGATTCTGAGCGCCACCCTTTCGTCCGATGGCCTCACAACCTCTGATTTCACAACGGTTTCCGGCGTCGACAACGTGGCAGCTGTGGGTGGTTACTATGAGTCTGATCTTCATAAGAACTGGACACGTTACGTGTTCTTAAAGAAAGATGGAACTATTTCTACTACACGCGATGACTTTGAAAGCTTCGAAACCATCCAGAATTTAACGGATGTTATTCAAATCAAAAACAATCTTGCACTTAAGAAGGACGGCTCCTTATGGAGTTGGCCAGTCCAAGATTATTACAAGAACCAAGGAGCTCAAATAGATCTATCTGCGACCCCAATCAAGGGAATCAGTACCATTAAGAGTTTAAAAGGAAATCAGAACAGCCTATTAGCCATTGATGGGGCCTCTCAATTATGGTTCTGGGGCGCTACCATTACAGGTTCCTCAGACGGAACAACCTATCATGAGCAACCACCGATGCTTCTAAAAGGAATCAAAAATGTAGTCGATACTTACATCGTAGAGCGCTCTATTGTTGCATTAACAGGGGAAGGAAACGTCTATCAAACTTCTATTGAAAACGAAATGATGCCCGCAGATTCAAAATTCACACTTCTCGAAAAAGAAGTAAGTAGCCTAAAGAAAGGCGGACGACACATCATCATGCAAAAGAAAGACGGCTCACTCTGGGGCTGGGGTGTCAATAAGGACGCACAGCTGGGCTACGGCGACTATGAATTCAACCATGATGCACCCGTTCCAGTGCAAAAACCGATTTCAATCTCCTTAAACGGAGAATCTATCCCTCTCTCAAATGGAGTTATTACTCGAAACGGACAAAATTTCGTCCCCCTTCGATCGCTTTTCGAAAAATTAGGAGCCACAATTACCTATAAAGAGAACATTACAGCAGCGAAAACCATAGATAAACAAATTATGATTACACGCTCTGCTACAGATAAACCGGCTCTTGCCATCAGTATTAACGGTGTAACTGGAGCGACGATGGTGAACAATAAATCCGTGGATCTTCCTACTCTCCCTTTCATCGTAAACGGTTCGATGTATCTGCCGCTTCGCTTTATAAGTGAGCAACTCGGAGCAAATGTTGAGTGGCTCCCGCAGGAGGAGCGTATCGCCATTACGATGCAATAAGGAGTAATCCTACGCATAACTTCTTTACATCAAAAAAGGTGTCCCACTAAGGGACACCTTTTTACTATTAAGATAAACGTCCGCTAAAATCTTCGAAAGCGAACTGCTTGATTACTTTGATTCCCTCTTCTTCATTGTAACTAACAATGGAAGGCAGATTCACACCGTTAAACATATGATTCTTCACCATGGAATAATGGGCCATATCGAGGAATACGAGTCTATCGCCGTATTTCAAAGGTTCCTTAAAGGAATAATCTCCAATAACATCTCCAGCTAGGCAAGTCATTCCACCTAATCTGTACGTATAAGGATATTCCCCAGGTTGTCCAGCATCGATAATGTTCGGACGGTACGGCATTGCCAGTACGTCCGGCATGTGGCACTCTGCCGAGGTGTCGAGAATTGCAATGTCCATTCCGTTATGCATCACATCGAGAACGGTAGCTACCAGATATCCGGTATTAAGAGCTACTGCCTCTCCCGGCTCCAGATAAATTTCCACACCGTAAGTCTCTTTCATGTGCAGAATGCACTTGATCAAGGTCTCCAGATCATAATCAGGACGTGTAATATGATGACCGCCCCCGAAATTAAGCCATTTCATTCCTTTGAGATAAGGTCCGAACTTCTCTTCGACTACCTTGAGCGTACGCTCAAGGGTATCTGAATTCTGTTCGCACATGGTATGGAAGTGGAGTCCATCAATGCCCTCAAGCTCTTCCGGTCTGAAGTTAGGGAGGGTTACTCCCATTCTGGAATAATTGTAGCACGGATCATACAGCGGAACTTCGATCTCGGAATATTCCGGATTCACTCGAATGCCGCAGCTGATGTGCTTCGGTGCATTCTTAACGCGATCCTTGAATCGATTCCACTGGTCAAAAGAATTGAACACAATGTGATCGGAGTATCCTAGAAGCTCATCGAATTCACTATCTATATAAGCTGGTGCGTACACATGAACCTCTTTGCCCATCTTTTCATAGCCAAGTCTGGCTTCGAACAAGGAGCTCGAGGTTACACCATGCAAGTACTTCCCAACTAACGGATACAAGGAATGCATGGAGAAGCCTTTTTGCGCGAGCAAAATCTTTGCTCCAGTGCGTTCCTGTACAGAATTCATAATCTCAAGATTACGAGTAAGCAATCTTTCATCTACAAGGTAACATGGTGACGGGATTGCGCTGATATCTATATCCATTATCGCGCCTTAGTCTAACAGCGTTGGCGAGAAATCTTCTTGCCAAGGCAGACCATGTTTATTTAAAGCTTCCATGAATGGATCTGGATCGAACTCTTCAACGTTAAATACGCCTGGCTTCTTCCAGATACCTTTTATAATTAACATCGCTCCGATCATTGCAGGAACGCCTGTAGTGTAGGAAATGGCTTGGGAGCCAACCTCTGCATAGCACTCTTCATGATCGCAAACATTGTATACATAATAAGTTTTTGGCTTTCCGTCTTTAGTTCCTTGGATGATACATCCAATGTTCGTTTTACCTTTTGTTCTTGGTCCCAGGGAAGCTGGATCCGGTAAAATCGCCTTCAAGAATTGCAGAGGAACAATCTCTTTACCTTCATACATGATAGGCTCGATAGAAGTCATACCCACATTCTCAAGCACTTTCAAGTGAGTTAGGTAGTTCTGCGAGAAGGTCATCCAGAAACGGATCTTCTTCACGCCCTTGATGTTAACCGCCAAGGATTCCAATTCTTCATGATACAAAAGATAGATATCCTTTGGACCAATCTCCGGAAGATCGTATACTTTTTTCTCAGAAAGCGGTGCAGTTTCAATCCACTCGCCATTCTCGAAATAGCGGCCATTGGCTGTAATTTCACGAATATTGATTTCAGGATTAAAGTTTGTTGCAAATGGATATCCGTGATCACCCGCATTGGCATCTACAATATCAATGGTATGAATCTCATCAAAATAGTGCTTTTGAGCGTAAGCTGTGAACACGCCCGTTACACCTGGATCAAATCCACTACCAAGCAACGCGGTAAGGCCTGCTTTTTCGAATCTTTCTTTGTAAGCCCACTGCCAGGAGTATTCGAATTTCGCTGTATCTTGTGGTTCATAGTTGGCAGTATCCACATAGTGCACTCCTGTTGCCAGGCACGCATCCATGATTGTCAGGTCCTGATATGGGAGAGCGACATTAATAACGACATCCGGCTCAAAGCTCTTGATCAGTTCAATGACTTCGTCCGTATTATCTGCATCGACCTGAGCAGTAGAAATCTTCGTGCGGCCTCCGGCTAATTTATCTTTCAGAGCGTCACATTTCGCGACAGTTCTGCTAGCTATGCAGATCTCTTCAAATACATCCGGGTTCTGGCAGCATTTGTGAACAACAACACTGGAAACACCGCCAGCGCCAATAATTAACGCTTTTCCCAAAATAAAAACCTCCTAAAATTCCATTTGCAAAATCAACAAGGCTGATTATACATAATATTTTTGAATAAATCAATAAAAACCGACAAAAAATGATGTTTATTGTGTAAAACCTTCAAGGATTCTTGTTAATACTCTTGAATGCTCATATTTCCTCGATTATCCACCCATATATCTCATGAAAATGGCTGGAATGGAGTGAATTTCCGGAAACTAGGACAACTAGATTATTCTATCACAATAGGGGGCTACTTCATACGATTTATTTTAAACTCAATGAGAAACCTCACCACCCTTTCAAATCCGCGTAGAGACGTTCAGTTTCAGTGGCATCCTTATTGTTGTAGAGCACATATATATCTGGCAATTTGATCACAATGTACGGCGGAGAATTTTTCACAAGGTAGACCTTACTCTTTCCAAACTCGTCAAACTTAAAGTTTCCTATGGCTACTGTATCCGTCGCTACGCCATTTGTTCTTCGACCTCTTGGCAAGCTGTCCACAAGCGTCAGTTCTTGCACATCCTTCATAGCGAAGCTGTAATTGTACATCGGATATTCAATCGAAACCCTTCCATTTGAATCTGTAGTTAAGGTAGGTGTTGAGAAATCAGTCTGAACGCCCATCCAACCCGTCCCGATCAACAGCAATGCAACGAATACAAAGAGGCCGTAATATATACTCTTACCCGTTTTTGTCCCAATATTAATCGTAGTACCAATCCCAAGACGCTTCGGAACCATAACAGAGCGATCATTGGGGTTATTATACGTTGTCCCATGGATCCAATATTCATCATCATCCGTGTACAGTACCTCATGTTCACCTTTAAGCAGCATAGCTTCAAGTTGTTTCAATTTATTATGTACATAAAAAATGCCTATCACCGGAATAACGGAGAAAAAAAAGATCCCCAAACCCCATACTATAGTTGAAGCCGCTCCATTTAAGGATAAGGCATACGCCGTAATTACGGCGATACAGCTATTGATGATAGCCATGCCAAACCATAGCAGAGACCAGTACCTGCGATTAGCCTGATTAAGCTGAATATTGATCTCGGTGTTGTCTGTATATACTTTAGGCTTCATTCTATTGAAGGATATAGCGATAACAAAGAAAAATACGGTCAACCCTAACGCTGTGCCGCCAGCCACTCGCAGAATTTCAATACTATCCGCCGGAACTGGGATCATAAATGATAACGCAGAAATTAGCGCAGGGATTATGTACCAGTATATAGAAAGACTCATTTTCTTTTTTAGCAGGGATAGCTTGGTATCCATCCGAACCATCCGTTTCTCTCCCACAAACCATTCGTTCTCTCGTTTCAGTGCTGCGGCTGCATGATGAGCCTTAACAAATGGAATTCGAAGCAGGAGCATCATTGCACACGTCCAAACATAAAAAAAGATCAGTGTGAAAGAGAGATAGGAGCTTAAGAACAAGATAGGAATCAAAGCCAGAAATGATAGGAGTCCATACTTTTTGTACCTCTTCTCAGTTGAATTTTGCAGTTCGCGCAGACGTTCATCCTTAAGAGCAAACGCCGGAAGACTAACTCCAAACCATAGATTATCCTTCGGCTTCAAAGTACTCATATACGTAAAAAACAAAATAACTAAAATAAATATAGCTATACAAAAGAAGACGATAGCCATCTGAGTGTCCCCCCCCTATTCCGTGATGGATGCAGACTTAAACGATACGGATGAAAAGATTCCAGCACACATTTGCATAAACTCCTCCCGCCCAATCCCTTTTACACTTGCCTCCGAGATAACTAGCCGTAGTTCATTTTCCAGCTTCTCCTTAAACTCTGGCTGTCCATTCCCTATAGGAGCAACTGTAGCACCATGCCTGCGATCTATCGATATGAAGCCTTCATTCTTCAAAATCGCGTACGCTTTGTTCACGGTCATTGCATTTATCCCTAAATCTTCAGCCATTTGGCGCACCGTCGGTAATTTCTCCCCATCCGCCAGTTCACCTGAGCCTATTCCAATCACGATCTCATTTCGAAGCTGTACATAGATTGGCGTATCACTTTTAAAATCAAGCGTAATAATCATTTTATCCTTCCATTCAAAAAAAGTATTGTTTGTATTAGTTACACTAATACAAACAATACTTAATGTCAAAATACCCCTATTTAATTCGAATGGATTTGAACAGCATAAGCTTCTGCATCCCACTCTACCTTAGCGCCTAACATTTCACTGACCAGTCTTAAAGGTACATATACACTATCATTAATAAAGACTGGCTTTTGGTCTGTGGCTATTACTTTTCCATTCACTGTCGTTTGTCCATTAACCGAATTTAAGATTAGCGTAGTAGATGTAGATTCCTTCACGGCAATAACTGATCTCGATGGAACGTCCCAACGTACATTCACTCCCATTTGCTGAAATATTCCTCTTAACGGAACATACGTAGAATTATTGATCAATAAGGGGGGCATGGTCAGTTCCATTTCGCTACTGTTCAACAGCACCTGAATCGATTTCTTCACGGGTTGAGGCGTGTCAATCATAAAATCTCTAACCCCCAACCCAGTCTGTCCAAATTCATTCGTTCCCCATGCAAGAACATGACCGTCTTTTAAAAGTACATAATGATTTCTGTTCCCGCTGGTAATGGAAGCTGCATTTTGAATACCACCAATCTGCTTAACATTCATCTTATTTTTATCACCAACTGTCCACTGCCATAAGGTCCCATCAGCTTTTACTGCGGAGTCCGTTGTCATTGATACAACATTTGTGAGTCCTGGAATCTGAATCGGCTGTAAAGTTTCACCCTGATTCATATCTGTGTAATTATTCCATAACCAAACGGTACCATCCCATCTCAAAGCTGCTCCATACTGCCCATCAATATCTACAGCTTTATACTCCCCGCTCCCCTTAATTTGGGTAGGCTTTAAGACCGTATCCTTTTTAATGCCTATAGTTTTAGAAGATCCCCACACCCACACCTCTCCGCCGTTACCAAGCGCCACTGAATTGTTCGATCCTGCAGCTATAGCTAAAATAGAGGGTAGTCCTTTCACTTGCACTGGTGTTAGCCCATTTTTCCCCGAATTGTCACCGAGTTCTCCTTGCTCATTGCCTCCCCACGCCCAGACCGTTCCATCTTTTCGAAGCGCTAAGCTATGTGTGTCTCCTGCCGAAACAGAAATCACATCCGTTAGCCCCTTCACTTGAACCGGCTCTACAAGGACTGTCAAGGACTGCGCTCCAGTGCCAAGTTGTCCATGTTCATTCCCCCCTACTGCCCACACTGTTCCATCGTCTTTCAACATCAAGTTATGACGGTAGCCACCTGAAACTTGCTTTACATGATCGATACGCATTTTGACGGGAGTATACGCTGGTGTGGTTGCCCCATTACCAATAGAGCCGTATCCACCACCCCAAGCCCAGGCTGTTCCATCCGCAGTGATGGCATAAGCACTTCTATCACCAGCGTCCAGCCCAGTAATGCCAGACAATAATTTCTTTTCTTCAGGTGAATTCACAACACTGTCCGCTTTTACTATTAATGGAGAGACCATAGTTAAGCTAATTACAGCCACTGCAACCGTTTTGCATATCCGTCTTACCTGAACCTTAGAGTTTAAAGTTCCTCTTCCCACTTAAAATCACTCCTTAAGAATTAGAGGCGTCAAACCATTGGTCAGCACCAACTGGACCTCCACTGTATTCACTCTCCTTATATAGACTGTGGAATATTATGTAAAGTTGCGAGAAACTGTAATTTTTTTTAATCAATTTATACTGGTTTAACCTGTAGTTTAGGATTGAAGCTGATTTCACCTGTTTATATGCCATAAATCGCTTGTTGCTGCGCTCTAGGTCTCTCGTCCGTCTTTTGACACACGAAAACTTCAAGAGCATAATAAGCATCGGCATATTGCAACGGATTCCCACAACGTACAAGGTTATGCAGGGTATTAGTGTGTTCTGCACCAGAGAGGATGATAACGAGTGAAAAAAGATTTTCAAATCAAAAACAAGCCCTTTCTAATTTTTAGCTTCATCCTGCTCTTAAAATGCGCAGTGGCTTGGTTTGTGGTATTTAGTGACGGTCCAAATTGGAGTATGTTGCTCACAGAGATTCCGTTCTTCTTTATCGTATTTGGACTCATTGAGTGGATGGCTTCCAAGCGGAAGTTTCTGTATTATATGATTGCGAACCTATTGATTTCAGTGATTTATTTTGCCGTCCTGATGTATTACAAGTATTATGGCGTAATCGCTACTTACCATGCCTTGGAGCAAGCGGATAAAGTAACCAAGGTTGGTGAAAGCACGTACTCCTTGCTGGACCCTTACTATTTATTCATTTTTGTGGATATTGTAGTCTTCATGTTCTTTATGTTCCGTCCCAAATATATTGCGATCTGGAAAGAAAGAGGCATGAACCGTCGCATGAACCGAACCGCTTTGCTTGGGATCATCAGCGTTTCTCTTGCGATCTGTGTCTTTAATATTTGGCCGAATCACGCCAGTATGAACGAAAATAAAAAAGCGGAGAGTATGGGGATTCTCAATTACGAGGTATATACCATCTTTGCTGACAGTACGGAAAAGGAAGAAATGATTGACAGCAAAGAAATTACGCAGCAGTCCGTGGACGCTACAAAAGGAATTATGGAGCCAGTCTCTCCAAAGTATTGGGCAGCGGCTCAAGGTAAAAATCTAATTGTAGTACAAATGGAATCTTTTCAGAATTTCCTGCTTGGCTTAAGCATTGACGGACAGGAAGTAACTCCAAATCTAAATAAACTTCTTGCAAGCGAACATTATTTCAATAACTTCTATACAAATGCGGGGCAAGGAACAACATCGGATGCTGAATTTGTAGTGAACACCTCGCTATATGTTCCTCATCACGAAGTAGCCACTTCGTCCAACTATATGACTAAGGAGCTTCCGAGCCTGCCCAAGCTGATGAAAGCTAATGGATACAATACGGCTACCTTTCACACCAACAGCGTGGAGTTCTGGAACCGAAAAACCTTATACAAGGTGCTAGGCTTTGATAAATACTACGATCAGTCCTTCTATGGAGATGATGATCATATCGCATTTGGATCTTCTGATGAGGTGCTGTATGCCAAGACCGTTCCTGAATTAGTCAAAATGGATGCTAAAGACGATCCTTTTTACGCGATGGTCATCTCTATGAGCGCGCATCACCCTTATAAAATGCCAGCATCAAAATATAAGATGACGCTGCCTAAACGGTACGAAGGGACCTTAGTCGGTAACTATATTTTAGCCCAAAATTACGCGGATTACGCTATGGGACAATTCCTAGATCAATTGAAGTCCAGCGGGTTATGGGAAGATAGCGTTATTGTCTTCTATGGAGATCATCAAGGTGTATCACTGTATTCCCTTGACGGCAATGAGAAATCATTAATGGAGGAAATGGTCGGACACGAGTATGGATATACAGATATGTTCAACGTTCCTTTCATAGTTCATGCCCCAGGCGTAGATCAACCCACTGTGCACACGCAAACTGGCGGTCAGATTGATATCTTACCAACTGTAGCAAATCTGCTAGGGATTTCTATGAAGGATCAGCTCCACTTCGGAGAAGACCTAATGAATCAACAGACCAACCTGCTACCTGTTAGACACTTTCTTCCCACTGGTTCTTTTATTAATGACACAAGCTTGTACTTAACTGGTGTAGATTATGATGATGGAAGCAACTATAACCTAATCGATGGCTCTGAAACTGAGGGCGGTTCGACACAAGCGCAATTTGATGCCGTTCAGCGGCTTCTAAATATGTCTAATAGTTATATTCTGCAACGGCCGGATTTACCTTCTACGGATGATGGCGAACAGGGCAATAATTGATATTTAATAAAAAGAATGCCCCTCAGCCATTGGCCGAGGGGCATTCTTGCGTTTATTAAAATAATTAAACCGTTGTTGCAGGCACACTCTCAAGAATTGCCTCTTGCTCTACAGGTGCGTTAACCAGCATATACACACGAGATTCGTAAGGGCGTAATGCCACTGTCTCGATTTTCTCAGCAGGGTCAACTTCATAGTTATTCAACAGCAACTCACTGGAGTCAAATTCCAAGTCAAACGGAAGGTCGAACAACGCTTCCTCTGAAGAAAGGTTTGACATGACCAGCAATTTCTCATTGCCAAGTGTCCGAGTATAAGCGTAGATTCGCTCATCTTCAGGCAGAATCAAATCATAGGTTCCATAAACCGTAATCGGATTGGCAGCCCGCAGAGCGATAAGCTTTTTATAATGATGGTAGATGGAATGTGGGTCCTGTTTCGCACGCTCCACATTGATCTCCGTAAAATTAGGATTCACCTTCATCCAAGGCTTTCCGCTACTGAAACCAGCGTTCTCAGAGTCATCCCATTGCATCGGCGTTCTGGAGTTGTCGCGACCATTCTTCCAGATAACCTCCATGACTTCTTCATGTGATTTTCCGGCCGCTGTCTCTAAACGATACAGGTTCTTCATCGCCACATCATCATAATCATCCATCGAATCGAATCTTACATTGGTCATCCCAATTTCTTGGCCTTGATAAATAAAAGGTGTTCCCTGCATCAGAAAATACATCGTAGCCAGCGATTTGGCCGACTCCTTCCAGTACTCCCCATCATTACCCCAAGTAGAAACTGAACGCGGCTGATCGTGGTTCTCGATAAAGAGTGCATTCCAGCCTTTACCCTCAAGACCTTTTTGCCAACGGGAAAGTGCTGATTTCAGCGCAAGAACATCCAAGCCACCCGTAACACTCTTATTCCAAAGGGCTAAATGCTCAAACTGAAAAATCATGTTGAATTTACCTTGCTCCTCACCTACCCACATATCCGCTTGATCAACACTAACACCACTAGCTTCACCAACAGTCATAATGTCATAACGATCAAAGGTTTCCTCTTTGAGCTCCTGTAAAAAATCGTGTATTCCTTCCCGATTCATATGACCCTCACCGGAGGAAACGTATGGAAGATTCTGTGGATTCGGCAGATCAGGAAGACCTGGAATTTTCTTAATATGTGAAATAGCATCCACTCGGAAACCGTCGATCCCTTTATCCAGCCACCAATTAACCATACCGTATAATTCCTGACGTACTTCAGGATTCTCCCAGTTGAGGTCAGGCTGTCTTTTGGAGAACACATGCATGAAATATTGCTCTGAAGCAGGGTCGAACTCCCAGATCGAGCCGCTAAAAATACTCTCCCAGTTATTCGGTTCCTTACCGTCCTTAGGATCTCTCCAAATATAATAATCGCGTTTCGCATTGTCCTTGCTGGAACGTGCTTCTACAAACCAAGGATGTTCGTCAGATGTATGGTTAATCACAAGATCCAGAATCAGCTTCATGCCCCGTGCATGAACCTCGCTTAATAACTGATCGAAGTCGGCCATACTGCCGAATTCCGCCATAATATCTTGGTAGTCCGAAATATCATATCCATTATCATCGTTCGGGGATTTATAGATAGGACAGATCCAAATGACATTGATGCCAAGATCCTGTAAATAATCAAGTTTAGAGATAACTCCCTGCAGATCTCCAACCCCATCGCCATTGCTGTCCATAAAGCTCCGTGGGTAAATTTGATACGCTGTGGCTTCTTTCCACCATGTTCTGTTCAATGTATGCAGCTCCTTCGTATTCATATACCCTCTCAGGAAAATATTTTCCTAATTAACTCGCGAATTAGTGACTCTCATTATAAAACTTAAGATTATCGACCAAAAAATCATCTTTTCAGGATTTATTCAAGGAAATTATTTTCCTATGCGATCATTATAGGATCTTTTATTTTCCTGGTCAATAACAATCTTTTGGATTCTTGATGCTATCCGTGATATGCTTGCGATATATTCTAGAACGAATACAAGCTTGGAAAGTTATGGTGATATTCTTGAAGGTAAAAATTAAAGATATAGCCAAAATGGCTGACGTTTCGATAGCTACCGTATCAAGGGTTATCAATAACAGCAAACCGGTGAACGAGGAAGTCCGTAAGCGTGTATTGGAAGCCATGAAACAAATGAATTACCGTCCTAATGTCATCGGTTCAGATGCAGGTAGATCGGATACACCTCTGATAGGTGTCATTATTCCGCAGAACAGTAATACCGTGCTTGATGATTTCAATATTGGCATACGTGATCTCGCCGAACTTTATGGTTATGATGTTTTGGTCGGATTAACAGACGGAAGTGTTAATAGTGAACTTCATTATTTGAACTTATTCCACCATATGGGGACTGAGGGTTATATATATGTAGGCTCGGTTCCGAGTAAGGAACACTTGGAGATTATTCAGAGATCCGGATCACCTTGCGTGTTAGTTGGAGAACAATCTCAGATTGATTCGATCCCTTCAGTGCATCTGGATAATGTTACCGCTTCCTATGAAGCCGTTACTTATCTGATTCAAAAAGGACATAGAAGTATCGGCATGATCCGGGTATCTGGAGATAATGCAGTGGGTGGCGATCGATATCGCGGCTATCAACAAGCGCTTATGGATGCAGGTATTACCTTAAGAGAAGAATGGGTAGTAGAAAGTGGAATGGCCGTAGAAGATGGAAGTGACGCAATGCGCCGAATTAAGGATAGCGGGGAGCTACCTACTGCGGTATTTTGCTCCACAGATTGGATAGCTGTAGGGGCGATGAATTTCCTGAACGATAACGGTATCCGGGTGCCAGAGGATGTTGCGGTGTTCGGATTCGATAATAGCTTTATCGCTTCTGTCATTCGGCCCAAGTTATCCTCGGTGGAATATTCCGGAACGGAGATTGGAATGACGGCTACCCGAACCTTGATCAAGCTAATCAAGGGGGAGACAGAAATTCAGCATCATGCAAATGTAGCTCATTATTTAGCGATTCGCGAAAGTACAGGTTAGGGGAAACATCCCCTAACCCTATTTTTTTCTCTGATGATCTTATTGTGTAAATCCAACTCGAGCGCGTTCCCGTCCTTTAGTATCTAGTGTGATGGAGCAAACGGAAGTAATAGGAATATACAGCTCTTCGAATTCTGTCCGATATTTGATAAACTTCTCACTTACCGTTTCTAAAATGCCTTTTCTGGCGTTAGAGCCATCTACAAAATAAATGGTTACCTCTTTGCCCTGCAAAGCTTCCAGCATAACTCACTTCACTCCTTCGTCTTACAGATTTGTGATGACTTTGTCGATAATCCCATACTCTACCGCTTCATCGGCTGTCATGAAATAATCCCGATCCATATCTTGTAGTACCTTTTCCACCGTCTGTCCGGTTCGGTCCGCTGTAATTTGGACAAGCACTTCCCTTAGCTTCAAAATGCGTTTAGCTCTAATCGCAATATCACTGGCCTGCCCCTGTGCCCCACCATGCGGCTGATGAATCATGATCTCACTGTTTGGCAGAGCATAACGTTTGCCCTTGGCCCCAGCTAACAATAGAAGTGAACCAAAGGAAGCTGCCATACCTGTGCATATCGTGTTCACCTGCGGTTTAATAAGCTGCATCGTGTCATAAATACTGAACCCCGCCGTTATGGAGCCCCCTGGACTATTGATATACATGTGTATATCTTTATCTGGATCCTCTGCTGATAAGAACAGCAGCTGTGCAACAACACTATTCGCCAATTGATCCTCAATCTCCGCACCTACAAACACAATGCGGTCCTTTAGCAGCCGCGAATAAATATCGTAGGATCTTTCCCCTTGATTCGTTTGTTCAATGACATAAGGAATGTACGCCATGCGTATGCGACCTCCATCCGTTTATTTTATTTGAAATCTACCCTGTAAACGGATTAGTCTATGGATAGGATACGTTAAGCGGGAAAAATATTATTTTTATTATTGCGTATCTTAATTTGGAGCTCATTCGTTTATTATTAGAAGTAACCGAAAGCACTTTACCGGAAAAGGGGTTATGCAGAGTGATCAGCCTTGAGAAGCTTAGCGCCGGCCATGAACCGGATGAAAATCATACCACGTCTTTGCAAATGGCCCTGAAGCGGTATTGCCTTGCACTGACACAATCCCCGTGGGAAGCCGAAGATTTGGCTCAGGATACGTGGGTCAAAGCACTGGGCTATATGAAGACTTCCGAACATACGAAGGAAATGAATGAACACAACCAAATGAACGATACAGGCAAAATGAACAATACAGGTAAACTGAACAATACAGGTAAACTGAACAATTCAGATCATATGAACAAGTCAAATCTTACTAGTAGTACGAATTCCACAACACTAACGAATCACCCCAATCCCGAAGCACTGCTCCTACGGATTGCCAGAAATACCTGGACAGATATTATGCGGCGAAAAGCGACGTTGTCACGTGTGCTGGAGATGGATCATTCGCGGACAGAGGAAGCAGCAGGTCACGGTTTATTTGAGATTGAGGCTGCTTTTCAAGCCTTACAGAAGCATCTGTCCCCGCTTCAGCAAGCGGTCTTCCTGCTCCGCGATGTATTCGAGCACTCCGGTATCGAAGCTGCCGAAATCCTCGACACCACGGAAGGAGCGGTTAAAGCCGCTCTGCATCGAGCTCGGCAAGCCCTTCCTGCAGTCAGACAAGAGCTTCTTCAATCTGACGGTCCTTCCATACTGCAGGATACGGAATTACAGATTGCCTTGAATCGCCTTGCATCCGCCTATGAACAAGGGCAAATCGCCGAGCTGATTGAGCTTGTCCTCGCGGATGAAAGACAGGAAGCTGTAATGGCCGTGTCTAGTCAAAGCTTCCATAGCTTCCAAAGCGCTCAACCTTTCCAATCTGGCGGATTCAGCTCTATGGGCTGGAACTATTCCGATCCCGGAATGCGTATGGTAGCTTAGTCTTATAATTGCTTGGAAAATAAGCGCAATCAGCGCATACTTCCCCCATTTAGTCTGGGTAAGCTTGAGAAACGGACCCAGATGCTCTTATTTAGAGCGATTCCCTATATTTCAAGTGCTATCGGACCCCAGTGACGTTATTGATGCAAAACAGGCTAATTACAGTGCCGTTTACGAGTAATAGCGTCGCTCAGGTCCGAAAACCACTCATAATGCCATTTTTTTCACGAATAAGTGCATCTGGGTCCGATTGCCTGCAAGAAGCATGGATTCTCATACGGGCTTAATCTAAATTTGCCAGAGTGTTCAAATCAATATAAACAGTCAAGGAGTGATATTTTATGAGGAAGATTCTTATTTTAGGCGGCACGCGCTTTTTTGGAAAAAGATTAGTTGAACGATTGCTACAGGATTCCGCAAACGACGTAACGATATTAACGCGCGGGAAAACAGACGATTCCTTTGGAGATCGCGTCCACCGTATCCATGCGGACCGATTCCAACCGAACGAGCTCGTTCAAGCGGTAGGAGATACATTGTGGGATGTCGTGTTTGATAATATTTGTTATTCACCGGATGAAGCGGATCAGGCACGCCGGATTTTTGACGGTAAAACAAAACGCTATATCCTCACCTCAAGTTTATCTGTCTATGATTTCAGCGAAGAAGCTCTGACCGAAGAGATTTTCGATCCTGAAACATACCCTATTCGCTACGGAGGACGAAATGATTTCACCTATCAGGAGGGAAAAAGACTGGCGGAAGCCGTCTTCATGCAGAAAGCTACATTCCCCGTCGCCGCTGTTCGCTTTCCAATTGTGCTGGGAATAGATGATTATACGCGAAGACTTCATTTTCATATTGAGCATGTCCGTAACGAGTTACCTATTGGTGTACCGAATCCTGGAGCACAAATCTCCTTTATCCGTTCGGATGAAGCTGCTGATTTCCTATATTGGCTCGGCTGCTGTTCTACTGCGACAGGATCGTTTAATGCTTGCTCAGACGGCACGGTTAGAATTAAGGACATTCTCACAATAATTGAAGAAGAAACGGGGAAGCAAGCCATCATCCAGAGCCAAACCGCGGACGAGCATATGTCACCATTCGGAATTGAACAATCCTGGTTTATGAATACGACCAAAGCCCAGTCGGCGGGGTACAAGTTTCTCAATCTAAATGTCTGGCTTCCAGAGCTAATAAGCTCTCTGAGCAAAACCTACGAGTAATCACAAACAGCACCTAGATAGCCCCTTTCACTCACTCTTTCATCTACACGACAAAAAGGCTGCCCCTAAGTAGATTTCTTCTACGAAGGAGCAGCTTTTTCATTGTACAAAACCTCTACAAATATTCAGATAACTGCACTCTATACAACTAAATCAAGCTGGCCAAGCTTATTCTGGACTTTAGTTGTATTCAGTGCAATTAAAAACTAGCTAAACACCACTAACAGTCATTTCTCGGAGAAATAACTGCACTAAGTACAACTAAACACTCATAGAAGAGATCACATCCTTAAATAGCTGTATTAAAAACACTAACGCGCAAAAAAAGGTAGTTAGAAAGGCTCCCCCTCTACGCTACCTTTTTGCGTTACTGAATCAGTGAATCAAGTCGCTCCCGATGTACGAGCATTCAATCAAGAATCAAAGCTTCCCCTATGCGGAGATTGTCAAATAAGACCGCTCCTCAGGCGTTTCATCGCTAGGTGAGTCACTGTCATCTTCAGCGATCATCTCGTCTACTAATTCCGAGTTAATCTTGAAGACGTTGATTTCCTTGAATAATTTTTGTGAAATCTCATTAATCTCAACAGCTTGGCGGGCAATGTCGTGGATCGCGTTATCCTGTTGCACACTAGAAGCATTCACTTCCTGAACCCCTGCCGCAGTTTCCTCAGCAATGGCAGCCACGTTGTGAACAGACTCTGCTAGTCTACGATTCATAGTCTGTGTCATATCTACCTTGTCATGGATTTGCCCAATCTGCTTACTAATCTCAACAATCGACTGATCTATCGCTTCAAAAGATGACAACGTTTCGACCACTTTTTGATCCTGCTCTTCAAGATTTCCTTTGGTCTCCAGCATATATTGCTGGAATTCATCCATCCCTGCTTGCAGCTCATTGATAATCTGACTGATATGTACGGAGGACTCTTTGGTCTGATCAGATAATTGTCTCACTTCATCTGCTATGACAGCAAAGCCCTTCCCATAAGCTCCTGCCCGTGCCGCTTCAATCGCTGCATTTAGCGAGAGAATATTGGTCTGATTTGAAATGTTTGTGATTGATTTAGTTATTCTGGAGATATCCTTCGACTGATCACTCAGTTTATTTAAAGCGAGATACACCTTATTCACTGATTCACGTGAGTGTTCTGATACTTCCCGTAAGGCGATAACAGATTCGGAACCTTTTCGAGTATTGTGATTAGCCGTTTGACTTGTCGATAGCATAACCTCAGTGTATTCCGTAATTTCATTAACTTCTCGTTCCAATTCCAAGATCAGGCTTGCGCTTTGCTCAGATTGTCCGGCCTGCTGCTCAGCCCCTACAGAGATTTCCTGTATAGTGCTTACGATTTCTTGATTCGTATGAGCGGTGATCGAGGAGGATTCTTGAAAAGAGTGCGAATAAGTCGCGAGCGAAGAAGCCACCGATTGGGTCTGCTGAAGCATTTCTCGTACCCGCAGCACCATATGGTCAAAATGATGACTCAGACTACCTAGCTCATCGTTATAAGGTGAATTAATCTGCTGCCGCAAATCTCCCTCAGCAATTTTACGTAGAGCCGCTTGCAGCTTATTTATAGGGTTCAGGAAGGAACGTATAAGCACAACAGCGATAACAAGTGTGAAAATGAAGACTAGTATTGCTGCATAAGCCCCCATAGAACTGGTCAGATTTAATAAATCAAAAGAATAATCCTGGGCCTTCTCTGCGTTCTCTGCTGCTGCGGTATATAGTTCCTCATTGGTCTCAAGCATAGCTTTATTCACTGCCAATGCTTTCGTATGTAATTCATCTATGCGTTCCAGAACGGCCATGGGATCAAGCTGCTCGTCCTTAAGGGTATTCACTAATCCGTCAAAATAGCCGGTATATGCACCAACTTGATTATGTAACTGCTCTAACGCCTTAGACGCAGGTGATTCTGCCTCAAACTTCACTTTGCCCAATTGTTCCATTAACTTTGTCTGTTTGTCCTTAAAAGGTTGGGTAAACTCTAAATCGCTAGATCCCGCTAAAGAGGTTTCAACACCGTTCATTTCTTGAAGCAATTGAGTAATTGTTGATACTGTAATTCTTTTTTCCATCTCCATTTTTTGCGTTTCCATAGAGATTTCTACTTGATTGATTTTATAGTTTTGGTATAGCGCTACCCCTAGAAAGAATAGTACCACGGCAGAAAAACTCAAGATCAACTTCCACTTCATTGATAGATGCATAGACCTAGCCTTCAACAATATCATCCTCCGTATAAAGCCTCATATGGCAATAGGTACTTTTTACTAATATCTAAATTGTAGAAGCTGTACATTAAATACCGGACACAGTTTTGTATGAGAAATGTAAATTTTGTCGAGTACACGTTCACAACTATCCTTGCAATTGACGTAACGTTAAGTGCTAAAATACTTCCCATAGGGCGCCTTATCAATCTATAGAACGGGAGTTGTCTATGAGTGAATTTGTGACCATTGATAAGCTTTCTACGCAAATAGGGCTGACGAGTCGGACGTTGCGTCACTGGGAAGCACAAGGATTGTTTAAAAGTCATCGTGAGGCTAGCTCGGGCTGGCGGATTTATGATGAGCACGCAATTCTCGCTATTCGTATCACCGCATTATTAAGAAAGCTGGATATTAGTATTAAAGATATCGGAATCGTTCAATTCATACTGAGAAATCCGAGCTTACACAAAAAGAACGCGAGATCTGCTTCTTTTTACAACTAATATCCGCACGTATGGAGGAGCCCATAACTAACCATTTGTTATTAGAGCTGAATGAAGAGTCATTCAATGCATTGGATGATTTGAATGAGAATGAGGAGGTACTATCTATGACAACGATTAAATACTCTCCACCTATCCATGTAAGATTCATTACACTTTCACCTATGAGATTTGCCTATAATATTGCAGTCAGTACATCTCCAGAGGATGAAGCTATGCTCCCCGTCATGGAATGGTTGGAAGCTAACTATCTCTTGGGGACGGCACGTTTATTTGGTGGAAATACGAATCCGCATCCTAGTGGTGAGAATAACCCTTATGGCTATGGATTCTGTACCTCCATTCCTGAAAATGTAGAAATACCAAGCCACCTTAAAGAGATGCGGTTCGACGGCGGTCTCTATGCGATGACAGAAAGCAGTGATGATATCTACGGCTCGTGGCAAGCACTAATGAGTTTTTTGGATAATAACATAGATTATCAAGCTGACCACGATTCAAGATTATATCTTGAGGAGCATATCCGTAACGATAGTCCTAAGGGTAGCGGAAATGAGTATGTATTAAATCTGCTCGAACCTGTAAAAAAGAGAGCTTAGAACAAAACGCTCTCCTTTGCCATCCTGGCATTGGAGAGCGTTTTTATTCTCATCAAGAAATAGGGGTGATAGCTTATGATTGACACAGCTTTAACAACTTCGCTAACACTTGAGCTATTTCTTTACGAGTCGCTGCAGATTTGAGTAATGAAGGTGTAAACATAATTTATGCAGTAGCTGGAGTAATCTTTACAAAGATAAATCGTGTAAGAGGCCCCACTAATATAATTTGCAGTGGAAGTGCAACAATGAAATTCTTACCTATCGCAGACAGATAAGCCATCGGTAGTTCTGAGGTGAACCCTACATGAAGAACTGCGCCATAGAAGGACATAAACAACACCATTCCGGTCACCATAAAAAAGGATATGAACATGATTTTTTTGATCATCGGATCATTCTCTTTTACCAGCTTATGTGCGATCCCTTTCGCAACTTTACCTATAACAAAAACATCCAGAAAAAATGCAACTACAAACGCAGGCACGTAGCCGATGATCACATCTTTAACTAACGTACCTGACCAGCCCTCCATCAGCGCTACATTGTAAATGCTCATACCCAGTACCATCAAAGCACACATGATGAATGTAAATAATAATGCTTCTTTTTTGTTTCTTCCCATCTTTTTCTCAGACTCCTTAGCGTTCTCTTAGTATTGTCAACTTGGATTACAATATCACAACGCCTTAAATTAAGTCAACCAAGTTGACAATAAACATAAATGACTTATACTTGGATAAATGAGCGATGATTTAGGAGTGTTCACATGGATAACCATCTGCAAGAAATGAACCTAATTGATTTACTTAGTGAGAAGCACCTAGCCTTACGTAAAATAGTGACCGACCAAGATCCGGATCAAATCAACAAGACTGAATCCCACATTCTAGCGGTTCTTGAGGCACATCAAATGCTCTCGATTTCGGAAATCAGTAGAATTATTCACATTTCAAGACAGGGTACGCATAAAAGCATTCAAGGACTGTTATCCCGTAATTATGTGGAAGCCACCCAAGTCGAAGGAAATCAACGAGATAAAAACATTATCCTTACCCAGAAGGGGATTGAATGCAATCAAAGAATGATGATCACCAAAATCGAATTAGAGCAAAGAATCGCTAACAAGCTTGGGGCAGCTAACGTAGAGCTTCTCAAATCTTTGCTTAAAGAAGAATGGCTTTAATCTCCAGCAAAAAAAGACGCAGAGTTGTCCACCCTGCGTCTTTAAAAAGATTCAATTATTTTCCGGGAAATTGTCGTTAATTAGCTTTTAAAGCACTGTTCGCCGCGTTTTCCCCGCCAAGACGACCCGAGGTAAAGGAGTACCCAATGCCAACGCCGTTTCCAACATAAGTGTCGTTAAACAACACGCCTTCAGATTCAAGACCTACAGCAAACAATCCTTTCACTGGCGTACGTTTATCATTAAGAACTTGGAACTTAGTGTTTACCAGCAAGCCGCCTACAGACCCCAAGTTATTGATTTCAGCAATGATTGCGTAATAAGGACCTTCTTCGCCCACAGGCTCTAAATACTCAGCTGCTTTGCCAAACTCTGTATCCACACCAGTTTTTGTAGCTTCTTTATAACTATTGTAATTTTCTACAAACACATCAACATCCATTCCTGCATTCGTAGCTAACTCCTCAATCGTATTCCCTTTGAAGTTATCTCCGTTTTCCACCATCGAATCAAATACCTTCTCGACATTTGTCCAAGGGTTCTCAAGCGTAAATTGATCCGCAAATTCAGCATAGAATTCAGGTGGCATTCCTGGCAAGCTTAGTGCATGAACACCTTTCATTCCCTTGGATTGCAGGGCATCCAATTGAGATTTCGATATGATAACCATATGATAAGCACCATTAAATGCACTTGTGTTGGCTGCGGCAACCGATGTTAAAGTCGCTGCTTCATCTCTGAATCGTGCTCCAGAAGAACCTACATTCATGAAGTTAGGAAGATAAGTCAACATGAGAGGATAACTTGCTTCAAAAGGTTCATATTGTGCTTTTAGATCTTGTGTTGCTCTAGCTAAGGTTTGGTGAAGCATTTGTCCACCAAAGTTGTCAGGCACCTTGGCTCCAGCCTCCCATGCCATTTTCAGACCTTCCCCAACGTTTTGACCTAATCCACCGTTGACCCCTTCGAAACCAAACGCCTCTTTAACCATTTCTTTATTTGCAGCATAACCACCTGTTGCCATAACGACACTCTTCGCTGAAATTTCAAGCGTTGTACCATCCGCTTTCTCAGCGACCACTCCCGTAACTTCTCCAGCTTCATTCGTAATCAGCTTCTTGGCAGTCGCTTCTGTGATCACTTGTCCGCCATGTTGTTCAACCGATACGGATAACATTTTTCGAAGGGTCTCTTCACGGGTTTCATAAGCCGGCAGCACGTGCAATTGCTCGCCGAAGAAATTCAAGAAGCTAGTTTGATATCCTTTTTCCGCTAACCAATCGTAAGTTTCACCGGATTTAGTAACATATTGTCTAATCGCTGCTGCATCCACTCTCCAGTGATTGTTGACAATCCAATCCGCAATTTCTTTTTCCACATTTACTTTTAGATTATTACTCGTAGCAGCAGAGGAGTTATAGAACTTACCTGCCCAGGATAAATTACTTGCTCCCCCGATGACGCCAGTTTTCTCTATAATAATAACCTTCGCACCTTTATCGGCTGCAGTTACCGCTGCGGATACACCAGATGCTCCTGCCCCCACTACTACAACATCTGTTTCAAGCTTTTCTGTTTTGCCTTCGCCCGCTTTTTTAACGCCTCCAGCTTTGAGAGCTTCTAGATTCCCTCCACCTTTTGTTACGGCATCTTCAACTGCCGCGAGCATCGCTTCACTGGAAAGACTCGCACCACTAACCGCATCTACTGCCAAGGTTTGTCCTTCTAGAATTTGTTCTTTCATTTTTTCAAGTGCGCTATCGCCTAGTCCTCCTGTTTCCAATTGGCTTACGATCTTAATATCTTTAATTTGATCTGGCTCATCCATGGTTACTTCTACTTTAATCATGCCCTCTTTACCTTCCGCTTCCCCTGCGAATGTACCGGCCTTAAAAGACGATGATGACGAATTTTCCGATTCCCCGTTTCCAGTACAACCGCTCAGCATGGAAACGATCAGCACCATACAAAAAGTTAACATGAGCATTGTCTTGACCAAATTTCTGTTTCGCATTCTGTTCTCCCCCAGTGTCTAATATCTTATAGCCTGATGCAAATAACGTGATATTTTTCACAAATTTAATGATTAATCAACAAAGTAATCTGACAGGCTATATACCGTAGTGTAAACCTTGGTGCAGCACCAAGGTCAATGTCCACTTTTTGTCCAACCTAAAAGAAAAAACACCTGCTCAAAGAGCAAATGTTTTATAAGAGACGCTATTCGATTGGAAAGTTCACTTCCAAATAAGATCTATTCTGGCCTTCGATTTTTTCGGTGAGCAATAATTTCCCGACCACATCTCCCGCTATGGCATAATGATTAGCCTGGATAAAGTCGATCATGAACTGCAAAGAGTTCTTCGTGATATATTTTTCATCTGGACATAATATGGTAGCTGAGATACAAAGACTTGGGCTAATATACTCTGCATATTCTTCGCTATCCATTTCGAATTTTCGCGCTTCTTCTTCTAGTAAAGTAAGGCCCCAGCTGTAATCAAAATTATTGTTTTCGCTGAAGAAGATTCCAATATCCTCGATTCTAAAAGAATAAAACGCATATGGAAGCAACTCCATCCAAGTGTTAACCAAGCTTTTTGCGATATCATTTTTCAATAATGCATTCTTATCCGTTTGCTTTAGTCTGTACATGCCTGACAGTTGTTTAAGCTTACACGTATATAAAGAGAATTCTAATTCCCTGAGTTCTTTATGAATTTCATTCATCTTATTTAGCAACATCGTCTTCTGCTTGATCTCTTCTTCTAAACTCAACGCTGTTTCTTGCATCCTACCCATAACTTGCTCTAGAGAAGACTCTTTCATCAGCGTTGCCACTTCGGGCAATGGAATTCCTATACTTCTGTACCATCTACTCATAAGCAAATCTCTAGCATCTAAATCATTAAAATATCTGTAATTATTGCTGTTATCTTTAGTGGGCTTAACAATATCATGTTTCTCGTATAACCTCAGCGTATCCGCAGTTACACCGAGAATGGAAGCAAATTCCCCTATGCAATATTTCAACTGATGTCCCTCCATCCATATCATGCATACCCAGCCACATGAAATGATACACAGAAGGAGCATTTTTAGCTATGAAGTAGTTCATTTCTTACGATTCTAATGTATGCAAAAGATCACGCCAGACCAAACCAGTGAACTAGGGTAAATCCAACTAAGGACAACAAGACCGAACCTATAAGCCCTGCTGCAAAAGACTTCATCCCTAGTCGTCTAAATGCCGCCAAATCAACGTTTAAACCAAGTCCAGCCATCGCCATAGCGATTAGCATATAAGCAATCGTTACAATACCATTTGCCACCGATTCAGATACGATCCCTAATGAATTCACACCACTGACGAGTAAGAAGCCTAGAATAAACCAAGGAATAGGAATGCTTTTCCATGAGGCTTTAGACTGTCCACCTTGCACTTTTCTTTCTGCATGATTGGTCCAAACCCCAATTAAGATAGCGACAGGAACAAGTAAGGCAACCCGAGTCAATTTAACGATAACCGCCATATCTACTGCTGCATTCCCACCAGCATCTGCTGCTGCGATGACGTGAGCAATTTCATGTAAGGTAGCTCCAGAGAATACCCCATAGCCTAGATCCGATAAGCCTAGTAAAGGATATAAAAAAGTGTAGAGCAACGTGAATATTGTACCTAAAATAGCAACTATAGCTGCGCCAATCGCAGTTTCGTCGTCTTTGGCTTTGATTTGTGGAGCTATCGCCACCACCGCTGCCGCACCGCAGATCGCTGTTCCGCAGGCGGTTAAGATACTGAGTCGCTTATCAACCTTGAATAGTCGGGCAAGTCCGTATACAACTGAGATCGTAAATATAATTACGATAACAGCCAGTAGAAATACCCGTGGACCTGCAGCAACAATATCCATTAAATTCAACCGCATACCGAGTAGGATAATTCCTAGACGTAGCAGCTTTTTGCTGGAAAAATCAGTGCCATGGGTGATCGTGCCCGGCACTCCGACGGTTGCCCGCCAAATAATTCCGATTAAGATGGCAATGACCAATTGGCCCATAATTGAGAGAAATGGAAAGCCTGCTAAATATTTTGCGACTAATGCAATGATTAAGGTTAATCCAATGCCAAGTACAAAACCAACTTGTTTCTTATGGTTTGATTGGTATAATCCCTGTGAATCCCCCATGTCGTATACACCCCTTGTATGAATCTCTAGATGACGGAGGTATGTATTTCCCTTCCCCCATGAATCAACAATAATACGCTATGGCTCGAAAGTTAAATACCAATATACTATCCGTAAGATTAGGAATCCTTATGCTTGAATTTACGCAAAAAAAAGCTCCTTCGAGAAGCAGCATGCCGGAGCATCCACCTCACCAAAAGAGCGATTGTGTTCCTATATTATATTTACACTTCAAACTTCTGAAGCTTAGTTCCCTTCGGTATTACAGAAGTAATATACTCATGAACGGGATGTTGTCCTTCAGCTTCCGCAAGCACTGTCACAATTCCTTGGTCCGTACCCGTTCTGATCAGACGTCCCATTCCTTGTTTAAGTCTTAGCAGCATGTAAGGCAAATCCACATCTTCAAAAGGATTGGAGGTCTCCGCACGTTTTGCCATAAATACAGGGTCGAGCGGAGGATAAGGTAGCGACCAAATGATCACATTAGATAGCGAAGGTCCTGGTATATCTAATCCTTCCCACAGCGTCACCGCACAAAGCACACTATGCTCATCCCGTTGAAAAGCTGAGATCAAATAGCTGATCTCCTGATCCCCTTCATAGAGGAAAGAATACTTGCTGGATTCTGCTCTCTGCGAGCTGAGCTGCTTGAACTGCAGAAGCTCTTCTCGAGTACGGAATAACAACAGGGCTCTTCCTTCTGTCTGCTGGATAAGCTTTAGGGAGATTTCCATTTTCTCAGCAAAATCACCACTCCGAAGCTCTGGTACATAGATATTCATCTGGTGCTCATAATCATAAGGTGAGTCTACAGAGAAAGACAGAAAGTCGTGTATTCCGAGACTGTCCTTCAAGTATTGGAAGGATTTATCCACGGATAAAGTAGCCGAAGAGAATACGATTGGCATTTTTTGCGTGAACAAGCTGTCTTGAAGTACTTCCTTAACATTACGTGGCATAACTGACAGCGTTAAGCCATCGCTATCTTCTGTCGCCCAGCAGATTAATGCACCTGAATCCTCAAACAATCTCAACGCGATCTCTATAGTCTCCAAACGTTCTTCCACAATGCGTAATTGATATTCATCAATCGTGTACAGTCCACTTTCGAATACTAATTCTTCTTCGATAGCAGCAATTACACTACGCATGCGGTGCACCTCACGGATCAGCGGCGCATTAAGCTCAATGCTTTTTCGATCCGATCCAGGAATGGTGCGGCATTGACGACGAATGTATTTGAACATTTGCTCACTTTGCATAATCGCTTCATCGATTAGGACAGCAAGCGTTTCACGAATCTCATTCTGTAGCAGACGAGAGATTAGTTCTTCAAAGACGACATGCTTCATTTTATAGCCTAACGCCTTCATGGCGGCAGATTCTAACAAATGCCCTTCATCAAATACAACTGCACAATGCTCTGGAAGTAAAGGAATTTGACCCTCTCGCTTACGCGCTTCATACGTCCAAACATGTTCCATGTAATAATCGTGGGAACAAATGATCAGGTCACTTGATTTCCGGTAATGATCACGGGACAACGTTTGTCCACAGCGATGACGCATATCACAAGTAAAACAATCCTGGAACGTATCCCAGTTGATCTTATTCCATTGTTCATCATTAAGATCTGGATAATCCCTACGGTCGCCATAGGCATGGAATTGCTGCATCGGTGCATGAGAATGTACAAAATCAGGTAAAGTACCATACAAACTCTCCAGCGGCAAGCTCCCATCATCATTGTTGCGGGCATGATCCAGCTTTTTCAGACACATATATTTATCAGGCGATTTCGCTAGTCGGGCATCGATATTCATATTCAAATGCTTCGCAAGCTTGGCAATATCACCCTCTGGCTTCACCAACTGCTCAATCAAGGACTCGTCCGCACAGGCGATAATCGCAGGTTTGCCCATATACCGTGCATAACAAATGCTATACAACAAATACACTAAAGTCTTACCCGTACCGACCCCTGCCTCGGCAAAAATCGTCTTCTTTTCAGCAAAAGCTCGCTCTACCTGAAACGCCATGTAAATCTGTTCATCACGAACTTCAAATCCTGCCTCAGGAAGAATTTCATAGAATACATCGCCGACCCATTCCCCTACTTGCTCCATAAAAGGTCTGGTCCGATCATATTCAAAAGGATACTGTGTCGCCAACAAGCCTACCTCCAATATTTGATCAGGCATAGCTCGTATGCCATGAAAAATAGAATCAACGGAAAAACTCTATTATCTCATAACATTGGAGGAATTACAAAGGCATTCATTCGGAAAAGGCTTAGATATCGAGTTTACGATTACTAATCCATTTCACCATTTCAGGATCCCTATGTGAAAAGAACAAACTCTGATTCGTATCTAACTTAGTAATTGATGCCATATCCTCTTGGCTTAATTCAAAATCAAAGATATTGAAGTTTTCGATAATTCTTTCTTTCCGAACTGACTTTGGAATCACAACGATATCTCTTTGTTTCAACCACCGTAAAACAACCTGAGCAACGGATTTATTATATTTTTCAGCTATGGACATTAATATCTCATTCTGAAACAAGTTATTTTTCCCTTCAGCAAAAGGCGCCCATGACTCGATTTGAACATTATTTTCTTTCATAAATTTCGCATTTTCGATTTGCTGGTTGAAAGGATGCGTCTCAACCTGATTTACAGCTGGGACTACTTCATTATGAAGAATTAAATCAATCAGACGATCTGGGTGAAAATTACTAACACCGATTGCACGAACCTTGCCTTCACGATACAATTCCTCCATAGCACGCCAAGAACCAAACACATCGCCAAATGGCTGATGAATTAAATACAAGTCCAAATAATCAAGCTGTAATCGGTTTAGTGATTGTTGAAATGCTTTCTTTGTGCGCTCATAACCCGTATCTTGAACCCAAAGCTTCGTAGTGATAAATAATTCCTCTCTTGCCACACCACTCCGTTTAATCGCCCTACCAACGGCTTCTTCATTTAGATAAGAGGCAGCAGTATCAATCAGGCGATAACCTGCCATAATAGCGTCATAAACGCTTTGCTCACATTCATTTGCATCTTGAATTTGATACACACCAAAACCAAGTATAGGCATTTCAACATTATTGTTTAAAACTACTTTTTGCATGATATAACCCTCCAAGTTTTCAATGATTATGTGCATATTCCCTTCCCTTAGTACATCTTTATTATCCACCAGATGACAAAGCGACCGTTATCACATTCATGCCAGATGTTTGCCTAATCCTCTCACTGTCATTTCTGTAAGGGATGAATATAGACTATAATCAGACTATTAAGGGATAAGGAAATGAGAGGATCAAATGTCTGAAATAATCACTAAACAGCAGAATGAGCTCCTAAATATTATTGATTATTACACTGAAAAAGACGGCGTTCACCAAACTGCTATTCCGTCCTTATTTTTCATGCGTGACTCGAATACGTCCATACCAAGGCATGGAGTTTACAAACCATCCTTATGTTTGGTGGTTCAAGGGGCAAAGGAGGTTTGGCTGGCACAGGAGCGATTTAAATACACACCTTCCGATTACCTCATTGCATCCGTTCACCTGCCAGTTACCGCCCAAGTCACTGAAGCCACTTCCGATGTTCCATATTTAGGGTTCAAGCTTGAATTTACACCAAGTCAAATTTTAGAGGTTTTACAGGAGTCTGAAGTTCGTGTTTATGCTAAAGAAAATCCCAAGCGTGCTATGTTTGTTAGCCAGATGGAGTCTTCTTTAATGGACGCCGTCCTCAGGTTGGCTCGTTTATTAAATCAGCCTAAAGACATTCCAGTGTTAGCTCCATTATTTACAAAAGAGATTCTTTACCGGGTGCTACAAGGGCAGAATGGGATTGCATTGGAGGATATTGTAATGGAAGGAAGCTCAACTCATCTAATCAAAGATGTTATTGAACATATCATGAATAACTATGCTAGTTCTTTTAAGATTGAGGAGCTTGCCGAAATAGCGAATATGAGTGTTTCTTCATTTCATCGGTACTTTAAAGAAGTAACTGCAATGAGCCCTATTCAGTTCCAAAAACATCTGAGACTTCAGGAAGCCCGTCGGTTATTACTAACCGAGTCAGCAGATGCCACCGATGTGGCATTTCGAGTAGGCTATGAAAGCCCTTCGCAATTTAGCCGTGAGTATTCCCGCATGTTTGGTTTTCCGCCTAAACAGGATGTAAAGCGTTTGAAAGCATAACACGTTTAGATAAAACCTAATCTTAAATAGTAACTGACCCAAATAAGGGCGAGCATAGCTAACTATAAGAAACGATAACTTAGTAAGACTAGTAGGCAGCCGGTCAACACGACAGCCAGATGCCGCAAGTTTTCAGGTCGATCAATATCTCGTCGGGTGCAATAGCGAACTTTCGTCGTTACAACACTGAGATTCTGCGGACCAAAGACTCTAATTTGTTTTATATGCCCTCCGCTAAGTAGTCCAATTATTTTGTTAGTTTAATTATATAATAACAACATAAATATAACTAACATTTTGCTATCAAATTTATTGTTTACAGTGTAAAATAGGATATAATAACGATTTTTATTCTGATAGCATTAGCAAATTAACTACTGATTACAAGGAGGACTTATTATGGTAAACGTACAAGGACGATGGGCACTTATTACGGGGGCAAGCAGAGGCGTCGGTTATGAGACAGCGATTTTCATGGCCAAGCAAGGGTGTAACCTTATTCTACATAGTCGAAACTTAGAACATACCAAGAAAGTGAAGGAAGAGGTACAAGCGCTTGGTGTTGATGCATATTGCGTACAAGCCGAGCTAGCCAATCACGAAGAAGTAGTTGCCATGCTAGATGACATTGAAGCTAAAGAAATCCCTGTCGATATTATTTTCAACAATGCAGCCGTGCAAATCGCTTACAGAAAAGATTACTGGCAAACTCCTGTGGAAGACTTCGATATGAGCTTCCGAATTAATTTCATTTCCATTGCCACGATTTGCCACCGATTGATTCCTAAAATGATTGAACGGGGCTTTGGACGTGTCATCAATACAACAAGCGGAATTAAGAATGAACCAGAGCAGGCAGGATATGCAGCAAGCAAAGCAGCTCTTGATAAATTTACGAAGGATTTGGCATCGAGGCTGGAAGGCACCAACGTTATGATTAATATTACGGATCCAGGGTGGTGCAGAACCGATCTTGGAGGCCCGAACGCACCTGGAGCAGTGGAGAGCGTTATTCCCGGAATCGCGGTAGGTGCCTTTGTGGATGACAAGAAGAGCGGACGATTCCTCCATGCGCAGAATTTTACTGGCATGACATTGGAGGAAGCCGTTGCCAAAGCGGAAACAATCGAAGCTAATCCCTATATTATATAATCTATTAATTCTAGAAGGCCAGTGAGCTCAAAAAGAAGCCAAGAGCCATTTCAAAGATGAAATCATACGCTCAATTACGAGTATCCATTGATTATCCAAACGATCTTGTATTCATTCTTCTTAGACAAAATAATAACTCCCCTTCAAGTAACGGTTATTTATTAAACCCCTATCTACTTGAAGAGGAGCTTATCAAAATCGATAGCCTGTTACGTAATTTATAATAGTGAAGTTACGAACTTCACCTCCGGAAAGCGGCTATTCGGTCCTTTCATTAAGATTCCGCCTTGATTTTTCAGATACATATCGAAGAAATCCAGCATATAGGCATTGATAACGAAGTTTGCTCTTTCGGGAGCAATCTTCCCGGTGATGCCGAGTATTTTGAATATCGGAGTAATGAACTGTACGTCGGTAAAATTCAAATGCTCCGTATTTTCGATATAGAGGACTTTTCCCCCTTCGTCGACTGTTTGGCGCATCCGTTCAAGCTCCAACTTTTTATCTTCCGTTACTTTATCCTCCCACTCTCTTGTTGAGCGCATACGGTTAAGCTCTGAATCCGTGTAGACCCGGTTATCCATCACCATTTTTAATTTTTCAAATTCGCTTTCCGAGTTGATGAACAAAAACGGCTTACGCAGACCCTCTCTGTCACGCAAACGATAAAGCCCTCCATCAAAGTCTATTCCAACCGCGATTCGCGGATCGTAAGAAGCGTCATAGGCCGTCGCTCCGCCGATGGAATGACCGAACACTCCGACATTACCGAGATCAACTCTCCCTTTTAGATGACTTGGAATCTTCCCCGATTGGATGAGCTCGAATTGGTCCAGCACAAACGCCACATCGTCGGTTAAAACTTTACCCAACTTGTCGCGATTACCTCTTTCCGTCTGGTAATCATGGTCAGGCGAGAATAAATCGTTGGTTGTGCTGGTCGTGATTCGACCATCCGGAAACTCGGTTGCAAATGTATTATAGGTGTGGTCAATCACTGCCACGATATATCCGTGACTCGCGAGATATTCAGCTTGCGCCGTGTGGAGGAACCTGGAAGAGCCGAAGCCGGGATTCGCAAGGATCAGTGGGTATGAAATCTGTGCAGAAGAGACTTCAGCCCCCGAATAAGAATGACTGGATACGTACTTTAGGTGTTGTAAAGTAAACCCGGGAAGGCCATAGTTCGTGGCCATATAACGTAAAATCTGGGTATCTGGAATAAAGGGAGCGTACTTGCCGGTGCCATCTTGAGCCGGATACCATACCTGAACCATCAATTCTCTCTTGCCTGTCGCAGTTTTGCTAAATTTTTCCTCACGGTTTTGGTCTATGAAATGAAAGATTTGCGTGCCTACCTGCAACTCGCCGGTTGGCGCCGGAAAGTCGAATACAGGAAACACATATAGGAAGCACCCCGTTGCGATTAGCCCAAACACGATAAAAAGGCGGCCCAGCACCCTACGAATTCGCGAAGCAGTCCGAGCGACTTTCCGCGTTCTAAAAACGTCTATAAGCGAAAGCATAAGCATCAGGATCGTAAATCCGTATAAAAATACAAGCTGAACCCTGTATCCTTCGATAAGTAAATGTATCACTAAAAAAATGGAGCCTGCTCCGCTTGTCAGGAGCAAAGCAGATCTTCGAATACGTTGATTTAAAATGAACAGGAGTCCAAAAAAACTAGCACTTGAAAAGAATAGCAGCATTTCAAAAAACCTCACGACCAACTCCCCCTTAAAATTAATCCTCTCAATGGATTAGTATAGAGGAGCTGTTAGGTTGATACCATTGATCTAGATGACATTTCATTGATCTAGATGACAATTACCTAACACTTTTGTAAGGTTTCGTGAAAAAAATTACTGAACATGTATTTAAGATTTGATATCATTTTGACTTAAAAATTTCATTAAATCATTACTCAGCTGCACAATCTCATTGTTAGCATTATTCGCATAATCCGGCAGCATCATATCCCTAACCATTTTAAGCATTGGTGGATCAATTGAAACACCAGCTTTTTGTATTGCCCTTAGATACGCTTTTAAAGTGACTGTTATTTTGCGTGCCGTCTTTCTGGTTCTGGCTGTTTTTTTGTCAATGATCTTATTTTCTGAATGCAAAAAGCTCAACAAGGCAATGTCTGATACGGAATGTGTGATTAGATACGACTGCATATCCTTTTTAATAACGTAGGGAAGCTTTGCTAATTTAAATAATTTTGCGAGGTTTTCTATGCGTTCTGTCACTACACCATTAATTTCTCCAAATGCAGTTGCCGCTATAATCTTTGGTAGAAATCGAGCATGCAATACTTCATCTTTAATTTGTCCACCTAAGCCAGGAAAAGCTGGTAAAAGTCTATCCCCTACGATATCCAGCCACGAAGAAAATCCAATTGAATTACTAGACATTGCGCTTGTTGGACTATCTTTTTAGGGTAAGTTTTAGTAAAATATCCTTACAATAATAAAGGAGTGTGTGCCAATGATTGTCACCCTGATTTCTCTACGGTTCAAATTTCAACTGTAAACAGGGGGCATTAATGAACACGTCCCCGTTTGCAAGATATGGGGGATTACAGTGTCAATTAACAAATCACTTTTCTCTGGGCAATTAGTTCGTTTATGCGCATCCCGCCCTGAAGATGCCACTACCTTGGCGTTATGGAGTGAAGATGCGGAATATCTAAGGAACTTGGATACTGACTTCGTCATGCCGGATTCTGTTGAATCATTCGAGAAATCGAACAACAATAGTACAAAAAGTATGGAATTTCATTTGCGAACTATCGAAAGCGATATACTTATTGGATTTGTTGCTCTGTTTAGCATCGAATGGAACAATCAATGTGGAAAAATGGCAATTGGCATTGGCGATCCAAACTTTCGGGGCAAAGGCTACGGCACTGATGCGTTGCGTTTGATTCTAAGGTATGGATTCTGTGAACTGAACTTACATCGAATCGGACTCGATGTCATCAGTTACAATAATAGTGCAATCCATGCCTATCAAAAAGTCGGTTTCCAAGTTGAAGGCACGATGCGGGAATCTGTACTAAGAGACGGGCAGAAGTATGATCGTATTCTAATGAGTATCCTGCGAAACGAATATCAGAAATAACGAAAACAAGGAGCCATCAAACTGGCTCCTTATTTCATTTGCTTTCGTAACAAGCTTTTCTTAAAATCGGTTTGAGCAATTTCGAGTCCATACATCACATTTGTGACCTAGAACCAAGCCCCTTTTCGAGGGGATATTTTATTTCACCTATAAAACTTGCCGCTACTTGTGATAAGGTTCCGCGCTGTCTGTAACGGCAAGTTTAAAGGCCATCCTTTTCTGGCTTTGTTAAAGTATCGTACCCGGTTAACACAAAAAGTCCATATCAATATAGGGAGTGTTATTTAACAAATTTCCATAGTAGAAGCGTCGGGCTTGCTCATCCCATTCGCTCCAATCAGGAGCGTTAAAATCTCTGCTTCTATAGAGCGCGGCTAAAACTCTAGCTTGCCTTAAATTAATAAATAATGGGATTTTGTTTAACCAATCTTGACTCACAGTATTTTCCTTACAATAGCCGTTTAAGAAGTTGCAATAGTAACGCTTTGCAATCTCCTTCCTTACATCTCCAGACACAACCCACGGAATAGGGATTTCATAAAATAATGGTGTAGCAATATCAGAAACAAACCAGCTATATTCCGCGTCATCATAGTCAATAATAAAGGCTTTGTCCCCATCATTAAGATAATTGCCAGGGCTGATATCCCCATGAATAAGACCGTACGTATCTTTTTCCTTGGGTAGAGCGCTAACTTCAGTAATTAAACGATCAAAGTTATCGTGTAATTCTAACGGACAATATTTCTTAAATGAGGCTAATAGGGCATTATCATTCCATTCATAGCGTGAATGTTGGGACGAATAATTAAGTGAAAACTTATGTATTTTCCCGACCATTTGACCGATATTCTCATAAAACGTATTGCTCTCCTCGGCTATTACTGCATTTCTGCCGGGTGCTTTCTCAAAAGCTGTCACAACAAAGGACTCGTCAATTATATGAATAAGATCCCCTGATAAAGACTGAATGGGCTTCACTACTTTCATTCCGCGATCGGCCAGGAACATGATAAAATCTAGTTCCGCTCTTGTTAATAATTCATTCCGATGTGTGACATGGGCAATTCTTAAAATAACTTCTCGATCTCCAACTACCCCGGAATAAACGAAATTTTGAAACCCATTTAATTCGAAAATTGAGTCTTCACGTATTCCAAAACATTGCGCGGACTGTCTCAAAATATCTTGTGTGTATAGTAGTTTAATCTTTTTATCCATATAACCTCTCACCCTTTACTTTTATGGTAACAAAAGGGGCTGATTGAAAATATACTGAATTTGATTCAAAATCAAACTCTACACAAAAAGCCACATCAGAAAGCTCGATGTGACTTACAAGTGAATCCCCATTTTTTATGCAACTTTTCAGGGGTCGGGACATAAACCATGCGGCCATGAATGTACTTCTGAATTTCTTTTAGCAACTCTTCCGGAAAGATGATATCTGCATTTACATATTTTATGATAGCTCTGCTCCTTAAATTTTTTTTTGAAAATTTAAGGGAGCAAAGACAGTCTATCTGACGGGCTCATGAGATGCCCTCAGTGCGGGGCAACGCTTGTCGTGGGACCCTTTATGCTTAACTATCGTACTCCGTTAGAATTCCTGTGGAACGAACATTTATATTGTTACTCATGTGGCATTTTGTCCATATTAATGCTGATACCTTCATTGTATTGAATTCATCAACTCATAGTAATATTTAGAATCACTAGTCTTATTCAGGCTATACCAGGCATCTAATGTTTTTGGAGAAAACACATCCAAAGCTTTCAAGATGTGTGCAGAAAATTCCAACGGAGCTATTCCAGATGCTGTGATCAGTTTTCCATCAGTTACAGCAGACTCCATTTTGTAATACTTTTCTCCTGTATAAGTGGGACAGATCATTTTAAGGTATTCCAGATCATTGCTTGTATGCCCACGTGAATTCAGCAATCCTGTCTGGGCAAGTCCCATTGTAGCACCACAAATCGCTGCAACCCATATACCTTCCCTTAAACACCTCTCAGCGATTTTTAAGAGGGGGTCGTGAATGGTTTCTGTCCATGTATCTCCACCGGGTAAAATCAATAGATCTGATCTTTCAATGCTGCACTCATCCAATTTGATGTCAGGCAGTATTTTCAATCCACCCATTGTAGTTACTGGAGTCTTATCAATTCCCACGGTAACTATTTTTGATGGGGCCAGCCCCTTTTTATAATATCTTCCCGAGTTCAGTTCGGCAGTTAAGTAGCCTATTTCCCAGTCTGCCATTGTGTCAAACACATAAAGATATACCGTATTATTCATTTGCAAGTTCTCCTTATTTTATAATTCATCAAGTGATACCAACCATCGGTAATCAATGATTATCATCATTATAAAATGACTTCACTGACATCCACTGTCAGTGAAGCTATTAAAGTTGATAATATTCCATTAACTCCGACACAACACCAACTAGTTTTTCCTTCAAACTCTGTGGTTCGATTACTTGAATGGATTTCCCGTAGGATAAGAGAAAATTAGGAACATAGGTATGAATTGATTTTTCCTCAAGTAAAAAGATTGCTTGATTTGATGTACGCTCTTTCAGATGATGCCCCAAAAACCAATGCAGGCATAAGTCATCCAACGCCTCTGAGCTACCTTCGATAATTAAAGCAATTAAACCGTCCTTGCCGACTAAATCAGGTAATAGATTTCGCAAAAAAAATTCCCGAGCCAAAAAAGCTTCGGAACGCTTAAATATGTTTTGAGTACGCTTGATTTGTAAAATCCGTTCTACCCGAAAGCTGCGAATCTCATTTCTCAGGTGGCAAAATGCAACAATATACCATTTATTGTTCCAGTAAACCATTCCATAGGGATCTATCACCCTAGTCTTGGGTTGATCATCACGGCGTGTGCGATAATCAATTTCTACAGAGAATTCGTTTGCTACAGCTTGCTCCAATTCCGCCAATACTGGCTGAATAGAAGGGTCTCCCTTACGGTTTATTACTTCAAATCCGGCTAAATGACGGCTGAGAACACCTTCCTGTTCCTGATTCGAATACATTTTCAATTTGGATGTCGCATTACCTAATGCCTCACTCAAAGGGTATCCGGCTTCTTTTGCAAAAACAGCAGCATGAAGAAGTGCTTTTTTTTCTTCAATATCAAATAGCAGAGGTGCTCTGATAAAATTATTCAGCAAGCTATACCCGCCATTATGACCAGTGTCGGATATTATTGGCACTCCACTGGCACCTAGCGCATCAATGTACCGATAGACTGTCCTTATATTTATTTCTAACTTTTCGGATATTTGTTTTGCGGTCATTTTAACGCCCGAATTCAGCATCCATAGGATTGCCAGCATATTATCGTTTTTTGGCATCACATATACCTCATCTTTTATTAGGAACGCTCTAAATATTAGCTTTGCGAATCGCCTGCATCCCTTTATTCATCAATCTTTCAGCCTTTCAATCCTCACGCAGCATTCAATGTGATTCGACTCCCATAACTTAAACAACAATCTGCAATTTTAACATTGCTGCTTTTACTCTCACAACAACAATCCCAACGAAAGGCTTGTATCCTCAATATATTAAATAATTTATACTAAGCTTTAAAGCCATAGTTAATATTTCTTTTAAACAAAATATAGAGGAGATTAGCTCATATAATGAACTAACCATCCTCTATTTATGTTACTACAATTAACTCAGTCTACAACTTTATTTGCCGAAATATTATTAGATAATCAATTTATAGGCATCAGGACCATTCATTTTATCAATAAGATATTCACTACAAACTAGCCTTCGACTCAAGGGCATTAACACTTAAAGCTAGCAAAATATTTTTTTAGTATTAAACAAAAGGTGGGGAAGAAATGCATTGGAAAAAGTATTTTATTCTATTGCTACCAACGATATTAATTGGGCTATTTTTATTTTACATTCTTCCAGCAATCCAGAGACCTGATGTTTTAATAGTTCCTATGGTATTTTGGTTGATCTATTACTTTTGGATATATATTGAAAGAAAACAAAAGAAAAAATTATAAAGAGCTCATTCATTTAAAAACGGCAGCCTAGGACCTTATCTCACTCGTCCATGACTGCCTCTCTTTTATAAACTAATCAATTACAGTATTACTTCCAAAAATCCATCCCATCAAAAACAAACGCCTTATCCAGCGCTTCTCCCCCATCCTCATAGCAATCCGCCCAGGGAACACGTTGCTTTCGTACATTAGCAGCATCCTTCACGCCATATTCCTGATAATCTACGGTTAACTCATTGGCGGCATTATTCCAGTTATCCCAGCCCAAAGGATGAATATGTGAACCCATCTGACAACCCACAAATACTGTCTTAGCGTACTCACGCCAAGGACGTCCTAGAAACACTGGAGCAATATCAGGGTCGGGTGTTAAGAAGCAATTCTTGAAAATATAACCATGTGGCTGTGCCTCGGGTGTGGAGGCAGCTGTTATATAACCTGTATTGTTCTCATAATGACGTAAACTGCGGATTTCACATTGATCAAAATAAGCCGTTGCACCGCCAAAAATAAAATCGATTGTTCCTTCTATATAGCAATGCTGATACAACTGACGATACTGGGCATGATGTTCTCTCAGCGGAACGCCTCCGAATGCCCCTCGCTCTCGTGGAGCAGGTGGCAAAGGCCCTGTGAACAACGTGTCTTGATGTCCTTTGAAGATACAATGTCTGAACACGGTTTGGTCACAATGCGCATAAACGGCTACCGCCTGACCAATAGGTTCTCCCTGCCCAGCACTATTGGTAATCACCAAGTTCTCTAAAACCAGGTGGGTGCCTCCCAGAAATAACGTTGGTGTAGCAAACGTATTGATTTCTTCACCCGCTTCATCACGCTCTTTGGCACAACGATTCATCGTTATTTCCACAAGGCCAATCCCTATAATCGTTAGATAAGAACGATAAATCCTAACAATCTCATTATAACTGCCTGACAAAATATAGAGCGTATCCGCTTGGCCCGATGGCTCGCGCTCTAGCGAATCTATCGCCTCTTGAATCGAGTGATAGTCACAAAAGGATTCTTTGCCTACTACTAGCATCGTTGGTTAAGTTCCTTTCTATGGATTTTATAGATGCTTCGTCAAAAATTGCGGCCATAAAGTCCGCATTTCCACGGTCTCCATATGCCCACCACTGGAAATGACAGGTTGCCAATGTTCTGATTTCCCTGCCGTTTGATAAGCTTCGGACAGCCCCCTATCCAAGAGTTCTACTCCTTCAATGGGACATAGCCGATCATTTCTGCCTACCAGGCTCATTCGCGGGCGGGGAACGATCCGCTTTTGAATATCGAGCGTTGTGTAATGCTTCAATAACCCGGGCACATAAGAATAGTAACCATGGTGATCTAGTCCTCTTACAGCAATTAAGGTATGCGCATCTACTTGACCACAGATATCGACAATCACCCCGACCCGTTCGTCTAATGCAGCCAGCCACCAGGCCATCAAACCACCCATGGACATGCCGATTGTTGCGATTCGAGATGCATCAATATCCTCACGCTGGCCCATATAATCTATCATACGAATATTGTCATATAGCATCATGCCCCACATAACCTGCCCCTGCCATAGCATTTCCTTCACTAACTCACTCTCAGTTTTGCCACCCCGCTCATTAAATCCCCACATGTCGATACAGCAAGCCGCATACCCCAACTCCGTTAACGCTTTAGCAAAAGAGGGCTGTTGTAAATAGGGGCTACTCCGAATAAACTCATTGCGGCCATTCGCGTAATTCCCTCCATGAGAATGATTAAAGACGACCAGCGGAAACGGCCCTTCCTTATCCAAAGGGATTGCTACATAAGCAGGCACCTGTTCAATCCCATTAAGATCCAGTAAAAGGGATTCCAGACTATATCCGTCCCGGTCCTCTTGGTTCATCACAGTTACGGCAATCGGCTTATCCGTCGGAAGATCGCCTAACAGTTCCTTCAGTTTATCAGGCTCCATGGTTCCCTCCCTTACGGACACACATTCTGTTCTGTGGGCGAAATTGTAACTTGTTCTACTAGTTTTTCTGGCTTGCTCGTGTTCTTCGAATGACAATTCATGATCTCTATGGCTTCGCCATTTTCAATATAAAAAGCAGGCCCTTCATGATTCTCGATGGTCACCTGATGAAATTGTACATCCCTTGCGTTGCCCAGAAAAAATCCGCGATTGTTCATGTTCTCGATCCCTGTCATCATATCCGGATGCCCGGGAACTGCATTGCGTGCCATGGAGATATCTATATTTGTAAAAGTAATCTCCGAAACATACTGCTCCGCAAGTCCATATAAGAATCCCGCAGATGCATGAACATCACGTGCGGTAATATTGGCGAAATGAATTCGTCTAAAAGATGGCGTTTCATCTGTTATCGGATAAGGATTTTTGTCCCACACATACTTCTCTTTCCCACGTGGTCCACAGAAATAGTATAGATTTAGTGTGAACGGACAAATGATGTCTTCCATTACAATATTACTGATCCGAATATCTTCAATCGTCCCTCCGCGTCCACGTCTTGATTTCATGCGTATGCCACGATCGGTTTGTTTAAAGACACAGTTACTAATGGTTACATTACGAATATCTCCGCTCATTTCACTTCCGAGTACAACTCCCCCATGCCCATGAACCATGGTACAATTGGTGATCGTGATATTCTCGCATGGAATGCGCTCTTTCGTATCTTCAGTTCCCGCTTTGATAGCAATACAGTCATCACCTACATCAATATTACAGTTACTAATCCGAACATTCGTACAAGATTCTGGATTAATACCATCTGTGTTCGGAGAATCAGCCGGGTTCAAAATAGACAGATTATCGATCGTCACATTGTAGCAGCCCACAGGATTAACGGTCCAGCTTGGAGAATTCACTAGCGAGACATCCTTAATCGTTACCCGCTGACAGCTATCAAATCCAATCAAAGTTGGACGGGGATATTCGAGCTCTTCAGGGCGGTTCCGAAATATATCCCACCATGCTTTGCCATTACCATTAATAGTTCCGCTTCCGGTAATCGATACATTGACTAAACCTTTGCCATGAATACAAGGCGTATGAACCTGCTGCTTCACTCCTTCCCATCTGCATTCCACCGCAGGATAATTCACCGGATTCGTACTGAATGAAAGAATCGCTCCTGGATTTAAATTTAATTCAATATTGCTTTTCATAACAATCGCACCCGTATAGAAAGTACCTGCTGGCACATAAACGGTTCCTCCACCAGCCTCACTTGCCGCTTCAATCGCACGCACAATCGCCTCTGTCGCTAACATCCCGCTATTCTTTAGCGCCCCAAAATCCTCAATATTATATACGGACATTTTATAGCACTCCTATTCTATATCAGATCCAGCCTCTTAATTGTTCGTACTCCACACAGGCTTGCAAGAAAGCACCGACACCCTTTTGGTCGTTAGTAACAATAGGCTCACTAATGTAATAAGCGAACGTGCCGTCGCGTTGATCTGCTCCACCTAACCCTGCTACTTGGCAATTCTTATTTAGATTGACCCATCCTTCTTTGGTCTCAAGAACAAACTCTGAGATAAGTCCTTGGAAGGCGAGATCTAACGGTTCGTACCAACTAGCCTTTAATACGCCTAATCGAATACCTTTTGCCATAGCATACACAATCATGCTAGAAGCGGAAGCCTCTAAGTAATTCCCTTTGCGTTGCCCCAGATTCACTACTTGATACCAGACGCCAGATTCAGGATCCTGATATTTCTTCACAGCTGATAAAGTATCGTTTAGAATACGCACCAGCTCTGAATAATCGGAATGCTCACTCGGCAATAACTCTAGAACATCTACTAAAGCCATAAGATACCAGCCAAGTGAACGCGCCCAAAAGTTTGGAGAGCATCCTGTCTCGCGGTCACACCAAGGTTGAAGACGCTGTTCATCCCATGCATGATATAACAGACCTGTTTCCGAATCCTTCGTATGCTTCTCACACAAGATAAATTGTTTCGTAACATCTTCAAGCCCCTGCCCTTCTTCAAAAGCTAGCAAGTAGGCTAAATAGAAAGACGCGCCCATATAAAGACCATCTAACCAGATTTGATAGGGATAAATATTTTTATGCCAAAAAGCACCTTCCGAGGTTCGCGGATGTGTCTCTAGCTGCTTTCTAAATAAGGTAGCCGCTTGTTTATATTTTTCCTGCTTGGTTTCTTTGTATAGCGTAAATAATAATTTCCCGTTATTGATGTGATCGATATTGTACTCTTCCAAATGGTAGCCCTTAACGCTACCATCTTCCTGAATAAAGTAATCCATCTGATCTTGAATGAATTGCAGATACTTCGCATCCCCGGTTTGCTTCCACAGCCATTCAAATCCATTCAATACGACACCATAGTCATAGGTCCAGCTTCCGTTGTAGCCTTTATCTTCATAGAGCTTTGGTGTCCTCGCCATGATAGAATCTGCTGTACGGATTGCCCAATGTGATCTCTTCATCCCAACCTCCTGTATGTCATTAAATTTAAGAACTACCTTCTCCCATAAAATAATAGGACTTGATTCTCAGTCCCAGAGAATCAAGTCATTGTCTAGTAAGAATTCAATCGAATCACCCTTGGATTAAGCTCTCCATCTCAACACAAGCCATCACCAACGCGCCTACGCCATGTAAATCATTTTTAACTTTAGGTCGCGTGACGTAACTCTCGTAATCTCCAGCCGAAGTACCAATACAAATGTCCGGCAAAATTAATCTATCCTCCTCATCCCACTGAATGATTTGGATTAATCCTTCATAGCCTTTTCTAGCCGCGGCTGTAGCGACTTCCGCATTGCTTACAATGCCATGCTTCACTGCTTTGGCAATCGTGTAGACAAATAAACATGAACCAGAGGTCTCCAGCCAATTATCCGGCTCATGCCCCTTATCTACGACCTGATACCAAAGTCCACTTTCCGGATCTTGATAACGAATAAGGGCATCTACGAATTCTCGTATAGTAGAAGATAATCCTGTTCGGGCTGGATCTTGGACTGCCAACAGATCAAGAAATTGCGATAAAGCGAGACCATACCAGCCCAGCGACCTGCTCCAGAATTCTGGTGAACAACCTGTCTCGGGGTTCGACCACGGCATCCTACGACTCTCATCCCATGCGTGATACAATAAGCCTGTTTTCTCATCTTTCATATGCTTACGCATTAACATCTCCTGATGGAGAACCGTATCACGCAAGCTAGAATCGCCATAGATATTCGCATATTTTAACGAGAATACCCCTGCCATATAAAGCCCATCTAACCACATTTGGTTAGCGTATTTATCCTTATGCCAATACCCACCTTCAGAGGTTTTGTTCAACGTAAGCAATAAATTCTTCAGCTTCTCTGCAGCAATACGATACTTGAGTTTACCTGTCCGTTTATGAAGATTAAACAGCAGTTGTCCAGCTTGAACAGCATCCAGCTCATCGCGGGCAAAATAAAAGTTACCATATTCATCTACCAAATCATCCACGTAATCCTGGATATATTGGATATAGCGGTCTTCTTGATAAGCATTCCACAATAGCTCCATACCACACAGAAATACACCTTGATGGTAGTGCCAACGATGTGCTGGAGGAAGCTCTCCCGCTCTGTAAGTATCCATTAAAGAATCGCATGCCTTTTTTGCCCACTCCATTGGTGTTGTTGGTATCCTGCCAGTCATCTCCAAGCTCCTTCCAAAGAATAATCTCTCTCTTCTCTTATTAGCCCTTCATAGAACCTAACATGGCACCTTTGGCAAAATGCTTCTGCAGGAACGGATAAACCATGAGTATTGGCAGAGTAGCTACCACGATGACAGCCATCTTAATTGTTTGATCCGGTGGTGGGACAGTGGCATCAAGCGTAGCGCTATGGTCCATTCCACTTGCAAGGACAACGATTTGTCTGAGCAGTACTTGAATTGGCCATTTCGCACTATCATCCAGATACAGAATAGCGCTCATGTACGTGTTCCAATACGTAACCGAATAGAACAATCCGATGGTCGCTAAAGCTGGCAAGGATAAGGGCAGAACAATTCGGAATAAAATACCGAAGTCGTTGCAGCCATCGATTTTTGCGGATTCCTCCAAGCCCTCAGGGATATTTTGAAAAAAGTTCTTTAAGATAATCATGTTAAAAGCACTAATGGCTGAAGGTAGAATGAGTGCTGCATAAGAGTCGATGAGACCTAATTCCTTTACTACCAAGAACGTTGGAATCATTCCTCCATGAAAAAGCATCGTGAATACGACCAAGAAGTTAACCACCTTACGTCCATCCAGATCTTTTCTAGCCAGCGCGTAAGCCATCAGAGAGGTAATAAACATACTGAAGATTGTTCCAATTACTGTGACCCCGATGGAAACTCCCATCGCTTTAAATAATGTGTTCGTAGAAAAGATGAACTTGTACGCTTCGAGACTCCATACTTTTGGAATTAGCACAAATTTATTTGCTGCGATCTCCGCACTGGTTGTGAAAGATCCCGCTACAACGTGTACAAAAGGAAGCACCGTCACCAAAGCAATAATGGCTAACAGCGTAAAATTTATTGCAGAAAAAATTCTACCACCGATTGTTTTATCCTCTACCATTTCGATTCCTCCTACAACATATCAATATACGCCTTCTTCTCCCATTTTCTTGGAGATTTTATTCACCGTCATGACCATGATCAAACCAACAATAGATTTAAAGAATCCGATAGCTGTGCTGTAACTAAACTGTCCTTGTCTTAGCCCTGCGGTGTATACATACGTATCAATAATTTCCGCGACCTCTCGATTCATGGAATTAAGCAGCAGATAGACATGTTCAAATCCAAGATCCAGAACGGAACCGATTTTCAAAATAAACAAGGTGATAATTACGCCTCGAATCGCTGGAAGTGTAATATGCCAGACTTGTCTGAGCCGGCCAGCTCCATCCATACGTGCTGCTTCATAGAGTCCCGGATCGATTGCAGCAATGGCAGCCAAATAAATAATCGTTCCCCAGCCCGCTTCTCTCCAAATGACCTGAATAATGTACATCGGCCTGAACCAGCTTGGGTTAAGCAGGAAGTTGATTTTTTCAAAACCAAAATAGGCTAGTAGCTCGTTGACAATCCCTCCGTCCATCGTGACCATAACGAAGGAGATGGAGACGACGATAACCCACGACATAAAATGGGGTAAATAGAATAGGGTCTGAAACGTTCTTTTGAAAAATGTACCTCGAAGCTCGTTCAGCATCAGGGCTAATATAATCGGGATCGGAAAATAAATAAGAATGTTCAATCCAAACAGGATCAGTGTGTTCACTAAAATATTTAAGAAGTCCGGTTCTGTGAACAACCTGCTAAAATGCTTCATCCCTACCCAATCACTGCCCGTTATTCCTTGGTAGGGCTTATAATCTTGAAATGCGATAATCAATCCATACATAGGTAAATATTTAAAGATAATAAAATACAGTACGCCCGGCGTTAGCATGACATAGAGCCATTTATTTCTCCACAGCCGCTTTTTTAGTTCACTGTTACTCTTATATATACGCTTGGGTTGTGGGGCTGGCTGTGCGGTGAGTTCCTGCATGTTTCTCTTCCTTTCTCCTTCTTTATTCAAACTCTTTATTTCACAATGTGGTTAGGAGAAGAAAAGGTTGTTGAAACAGGATCAACAACCTTTTCAGCTAAAATCTATTTCTTGTACAATGCGTTATACTCTTCAATGATTTTAGCTCCGCCACGGCTCTTCCAATTCTCCACTTCTTTCTCAAACCCAGCCTTATCGATCTGCCCGTAGATATACTTGTAGGTCGCATCGGTTATGATCTGTTGGAGTTCAACACCTTTTTCTGTATAAGTAGGAGAGTCCATTGCAGCAGTTGGGTCAGGCACACCCACCTTCACATTCTCAAGAACTAATTCTTCGGCGTGAATTCGGCCTGGCAGCACGTTATAGCTCTGGTACATACCATTCGTTTCATATTCTCCGATAACGCTATCCTTAAAGCCTTTTACTTCACGTTCGATCAGCTCTTTATCATCTCCAGGCTTCGCTTTACCGTCTTCAACGGTATAGTGAACGCCTTCAACTCCCCAATACATCAAGTTTGCAACTTCAGGGGTCATCATTTGATCAAAGAAAGCAAGAATCTTCTTCAGCTCTGCTTCATCTTTTACAGCAGATTTAGGGAACAAGACGACGTTGTTATACCCAGGAATCATCCATTGCGCAAACTTTCCACCCGGTCCGGCAACCATACTATGTGTGTCCAGAACTGCATCCGGGAAATTCTTGATGGTATCTTTATTCAGAGAATCGATATCCTGCATGGAGCCCCCGATATAAAGACCGCCTTTACCACTGGTGAACATATTCACCGCATCTGTTTTACTTGTAGCCGCGAAATCTTGGTTCATGTAGCCGCCATCACGTGCTTTTTTGAAAAAATCCATCGTATCGATATACTGCGGGAACGTAAAGTCAGGTGCTAATTTACCATCCACTTCGCCCCATGTGTTTGGTGTGCCAAACCAGGAGGATACTGTTTTGAAAGCACCGTAGGTTAATTCATTCCGATCAATAATACCGGTGGTGTCCTTCTTCCCATTACCATCTGGATCTTGTTCTGTGAATGCTTTAGCCATAGCCAACAATTCATCTACATTAGCTGGTGCTTTAAGTCCCAGCTTATCTGCCCAGTCCTTACGGTAAATGATCCCTTGGCGTGCTAGCGGGCGACCGATATACAAGGTGTACAGCTTGCCATCCACTTTCGTGTTATTCAGAATTTCCGGTTTCAATTTACTTAAATTAGGGAACTCACTTAATAAAGGACCGATTTCCCAGAACTGACCGTCTTTAATCGCGTCTTTCATTTGAATAAAGGTGGTCTGATTCTTCAAATAGGTTACTTGTGGCAGTGAACCCGTAGCAAAGGATGAATTCAGCTTTTCTTCATACGTATCTGCCGGATAGAATTGATAAGTTAACTTTGTGTTAGTCAGTTTTTCAAGCTCAATTTTTATTCTGTCGGGTGGTGTTTCTGTAGTATTTAATGGAAGCATAATCTTAATTTCTGTCGGTCCTGCTTTCACTTCTTCTTTAGGTGCTTCTGTCTCAACCGGCTTAGCAGTGCTCTCACCACTTGCAGTTTCAGAACTTGCTTGATTGTTGTTGCCACCACATCCAGCTAACAATGTGCTGAACGCTAACAGTGCTGTCAACAACATGGTGAAGGATTTCTTCTTCATACCATTTTGACCTCCATAATTTGTATTGGTTACGAGTTCCACGTTACATGTTCGGCAAGGTTACGAAAACAATCATTTCCCCATAAAGGCCCGTTCTTAAAGGGATCTGAGCAAATGATTATGGTGATAACAGAAAAAAATCCACCGCGTCAACCGCAGTGGATCAAAGATTATCTAACCTATTTACTTTTCTATCCCAAGCTCAGCCTCACCATATTCCTTAATAATCAGATCTCCTCCGCTAGCTCTCCATTTCTCAACTTCCTTCTGGAATCCCTCAGCGGTTATATTGCCTAATATGTAATTGTAAGTAGCGTCCACAATAATGGTAGACAGTTCCACATTCTTCTCATCATAGGTAGATGAACTTAGAGAAACAGTCGGATCGTCGACCAAAAAAGATTCATTATCTTTACTTAGCTGATCCGCAAGTGAGGTCAATTGCTCCTTCTGAGCCACCTCCATAATGTTCTTATTACTAATATCTGCAATCATCAAAGAATATAACGGATTTACTTCTTGCACCCGCAGTTCTGAGGTTTCCTCGGGAAGAATGATTTTTCCTCCCTCAAGCTTATAATGGCGCCCTTCAAACCCATACATCATTATATTCGCTACATCTTTATCCATGGTTCGATCAAAGAATTCGAGTACCTCGCGGAGTTCATCCTCCGTAGCAATGGCTTTTTTGGAGAAGAGATAGAGTCCATTATAATTGGGTATCGACCACACCTTATATCCTACTGGCCCTTCGATCCGATTGATTAACGTAAGTTCTGCCTTTGGATTCAAATTCTGAGCTTCAATAGACAGCCGCTTTACATCTGTCATACTGCCAATAAATACACCAGCAATACCATTAATGAACTTATCACGTTGTACTTCTTTGCTCGTTAAGGCGAAATCCTGATTAATAATTTTCTCATCATATAATTTCTTCATGAAATTCATGGTGTTCATATACTCAGCGGTCACAAATTCAGGAACGAATTGATGATTCTCTAGTTTCCAATTATTCGGGGTGCCAAAATACGAACTTAATGTCTTGAATACCCCATACACAAGATCATTTCGATCGACTAATCCGAAGGTATCCTGTTTGCCATTCTGATCTGGATCGTTGTATGTAAATTGCCTCATAACCTCATACAGTTCATCCAGTGTTTGTGGATTATTTAAATGGAGATTGTCGAGCCAATCCTTACGAATAATGGCCCCCTGTCTGGAAGAGGGGCGTTCCGTATATAGGCCATAGATCTTACTATCTACAGAAGTCTGCTTAAGAATAGCGGGGTTCAGTTGTTTAAGATTGGAGAACTCCTGAAGATAGGGGCCGATCTCCCAAAAGGCATCCGAACGAATAGCATTTTTCACCAGATTGTAGTCTGAGAATTTTACAAATGTGACCTTTCCGAGGGAATTGGTCGTAAGCGCCGTGTTCATCTTATCCGTGTAGACCCCCTCTGGAACCCACCTTATATCGAGCTTCACACCTGTCAGTTTTTCGATCTCTGTCATAATCTCTTTCGAAGGCTGTTGTGGAAAATGAAGGGGTGCCAAAATTGAGATGCTAGGGGAAGATACTACTGGGCCGGCTTCGGCAGATTCCTTATCGTTGCAAGCGCTTAAAAAAGAGAAGACGAGCATGGTAAATAAGCAGAAATACAGCGTTGCCCTTTTACCCATAGATACTTTAGACATTTTTTCTGTGGCCTCCTAGGTATTGTAAGGATTATCACTCTATATCTTGAAAATTTTACAATTTATAAGCATAATTAGAGCTAATGATTATCACAGAACGAGATGATTATTGTTATTTCATACCAAGTTACATACACTTAGTTCAAGTGTCTACTTCTACATAAGTAAAGGTGCTGAGTCCCGTGAGACCATTAAGCTTTCTAAGTAAGCTAACGATGTTTGCCTTTGTAATAAGCACACTGCCTGTATTGTTCATCGGTTCTTTTTCATACTTCACATCTTCAAAAGAAATTCAAAAAAACATTAACAACAGCAAAATGGAATTAATCTTACAAATCACCTCAAATGTAGAACATAAGTTAACAACTGTCAATCAAACATTAAACCAAGTGATCAATTCTAGTGTATTAAAAAAAGCACTAAACAACCCATTAAATGAAACCGATTTCATTTTATACAATGATTTAAGAAACGAAATTCGCAATATGCAGTCCTTCGATACGAAGCTGGAAGATGTCATCTTATTAAATCAGCAGCAAAATTGGATGATCAAAAATTCTGGTGTTTATCGCTTAAATGAGTACAAGGACCATGCGCAGCTCACCAACCTGATGAATATCGCCGAAGATACCTCGTGGATCCTGAACCCGTCCTCCATATTTTACAGTGAGGAAAGCATTAACGTCACAGGCTGTAACTACAGCATTAGTCTTATCAAGAAACTCCCAACCAATAAGCTGCAAAAATATGGGCTCGCCTTAGCTAATATTCCTGTCTGCAGTCTTCAGGATTTTATTAACTCGGATGTACAGCCACTCGACGATATTATCGTTCTGGATAAGACAGGTCGATTCCTGCTCCATCCAGACCGCAACCTGATCGGGAAACCAATGAAAGAAGGCGGATTTACAGAAGACTCTTTCATTACTAATCCTTCCAAACTTTCAGGACAGTTTAAGACCATGATCCACAAGAAGAATTATTCTGTCACTTACATGCGCTCTCAGATGAATGGCTGGGTCTATCTTTCGGTCACATCCATGGAAAGTTTAACGAAAGAATCCAAAAAAATTAGTCTGTTTACGATATTCGTGTGTACCTTTATGCTTCTATTGTCTATTCTCTTGGCATGGATCGGATCAAGACGGATGTACACCCCCATTGAAAGACTGCTCAATCAAATGGGCCAACGCAAACCGGACATTAAATCCAGACATACGAATGAATTTCAGATTATAGGAGAACAAGTTCATTCTTTATTCCAATCCAAATCACAGCTGGAAAAAGAAGTCCGTCAGCATATCCAACAGGTGCGTACCTTCTTCCTAATCAATGCTTTCCATGGCAACGTTAAGAAGCGCGATCTGCACGAAGAGCTGGAACAATTCGGCTACCATAAGCAGCTCGAAGAATGGAAGACGATGGCTGTGATTACGTTGTCGATTGATTTTGCCGATGATTCCAGCTATGAGAAAAAAGATCTTAATCTCTTATTATTCGCTGCCCACAATATAATCGAAGAGTTAGTCTGCCCTGAACAACGACTGGCACCTGTAATTATGGATCATGCAGTAGTCGTCTTATTGGGGAGTCCAGACAGTGATACCGAGTCTTTTCACAAGACATTATATTCATTAACGGAGAAGCTGCAGCAGGAAATAAACAACTACCTAAAGCTTCAGGTGAGCATTGGTCTGAGCCTTCCCTTCAACACCTTCGATAAATTATCCACGGCTTACAGAGAGGGACTCGAAGCACTGAAGCATCGGATCAAACTTGGTAAAGGTGTCATTATCCAGTATGAAAATATTAACTCTGGCAAGCACTATCTGAATTTGAACTACCCTACTCATAAAGAAAACGACTTACTGGACGCTATCAAATTAGCTGAAACAGATAAAGCAAAAGAACTCATTCATTTGCTCTTCAAATCTATCTTTGCTCATGAGCTTTCACCACAGGAATACCAGATCCCGTTGACGCGCTTACTCAATAATTTACTCATTATGATGCAGGAATCCGGTATTAGCTTAAATCAAATTTATCATGCTAATGGTTCCATATTTGAGGAGCTGCATGACCTCCATACTGTAACGGAGATTGAAGATTGGTTTTGGAGCATGGTCATTTATCCGATGATCAAGATTTTTAACAGCAGACAAAATGCTCAATACCACAACATCTCAGAGAAGATCATCGATTTGATACAACATGATTATGATAAAGATCTTACTTTAGAAGAGTGTGCTTCACGTCTGCATTATAATGCCAACTATATCAGCAGTGTCTTCCGCAAGGAGACCCAGTACTATTTTAGCGAATATTTAACGATGTACCGATTTAAAATGGCGAAAAAATGGCTGAAGGAAACTGACATGCCCATTAAAGATATTGCAGCCAAATTAAGATACAACAACTCTCAGAACTTCATTCGCTCTTTCCGTAAGCAGGAAGGCATGACACCCGGTCAATACCGGGATCACAATGCTGGAACAAAACTTAAATCCACCTTTGACGAATCGTTGTGAAAAGCATGAAAATATTGTTCAGGTGGTATCAAAAAAAAAAGAGTCTCTCTTTTTTTCTAAAAATATGTTAACGTGTGCATATAACCTTTTAAGGAGGAATTGGAACATAATGTTGAGCTTCCGTGTACATTCCAACCATGCAGAACAAACCGAGCTCTCTCTGGAAACCTCACTACTCACCCTCTATCCGCTTGCGACGGTTCAGCCCCGTCCTTTTATATTAGTATTGCCTGGTGGAGGTTACCAACACATAGCTAAACATGAAGGAGCGCCAGTCGCTAAATGGTTAAATAATCTTGGTATTCATGCTGGTGTATTAGATTATCAGGTCGAAAATCTTAGCGTTACTTCATTGTTAAATGATGTTGAGGAAGCTCTGAAATGGATCAGGGAAGCCTCAAAAGATTGGCATGTAATCTCGAACAAAGTAGGAATGATCGGATTCTCGGCTGGAGGACATTTAGCCTCCATCTATACTACCACGCGGGCAGAGAAACCAAATCTTCTCCTACTGGGATACCCTGTAATCACATTCCAAGAGCCTTATGCCCACCAGGGGAGCCGACTTCATTTTCTGAGAGACCGCCCAACTCAAGCTGAGCTTCACGCTTACTCCTCAGAATCACAAGTGACTTCTCTAACATCTCCAACTTTTATATGGACTACAGCAAACGATGCCAGCGTTCCTGTGGAGAATAGTCTGTTGTTCTCATCTGCATTATCGAAGCAAGGGATCCCTTTTGAACTACATATTTTTGAAGAAGGACGGCATGGTTTAGGGCTTGCTAAAGAACATCCTCATTGCCAGCAATGGCTTTCTCTTGCTGAGAAATGGTTAAGCAAACACTATTACATTCAAGGAGAAGATCCTATGACACCCACATTATTTATTGCGGGGGATTCCACTGCGGCCATCAAAGGTGCTGGAGAGAAACCTATGACTGGCTGGGGAGAATACCTGCAAAGCTATTTTGGGACTTCTGTTCGAATCGATAATCGCGCCATCAATGGCCGCAGTACCAAATCTTTTATATCAGACGGACGCCTGAATGCCATCCTTAAAGACTTCAAAGCCGGCGACTACCTCTTCATTCAATTTGGACACAACGATGAGAAAAAAGAAGATCCTTTGCGTTACACTGATCCCGACACTGAATATCGCCACAACCTAACTCAATATATAGAAGCTGCTCGGCAGTTAGGCGGGACTCCGGTTCTACTAACCTCGGTAAGTCGCCGCCGCTTCAACTCCGATGGAGAGCTTAACCCACTTGCTGTAGGCGCTTATCCCGAGGCCATGAAGCAGGTAGCTGAAGAAACGCAAACACCGCTGCTTGATATTTTCACAGCTTCGCAAGTGCTCTATCATTCATTAGGCGAAGAGGAATCCAGGAAATTATTCATGCATTTACCTGAAAAAGCACATCCGAATTACCCAAATGGAGTTATGGATGATACTCATTTCTCTGATCAAGGTGCTCAGCACATCGCCAGACTTGTGGTTCAGGCTATTAAACAATCTACTGCCTTACCATTAACAGACTTACAACAACTAATACAAGGAGTGATCACGGATGTCTCTAATTAAAGAAGTTATTACAGAGTACTATCGTATCCCTTTACCAGAAATCATGGAGGACGCTAAACACGGCCTGCACACTCACTTTGAAGTTCCCATTGTCAAAATAAGAACGGATGACGGTCGTGAAGGGGTAGGTTATACCTATACTGGCGGATTTGGCGGCAAAGCGATTTGCTCACTAATTGCGAATGAATTAACTCATATCTTACTCGGCAAGGACGCTAGCTGTGTGGAAAGTATCTGGGAGCAGATGAACTGGGGAATACATTATGTTGCTCGCGGGGGGTTGGCTAGCTTCGCCATTGCAGCATGTGACATTGCTTTATGGGATTTACGTGCGAAGAAAGCAGATGAACCCCTCTACAAACTTCTGGGTGGCGCAAGCAATGAGGTCAAATGTTATGGTGGAGCGATTGATTTAAATTTCCCATTAGAAAAGCTCCTGCGCAACAATCAAAAATACTTAGATATGGGTTTGAAGGCTGTCAAAATTAAACTAGGTCAAAAAACATTAGCTGAAGATGTGGAACGAGTGGCAGCGGTGCGCCAATTAATCGGTCCAGATGTAGCCTTTATGGTCGATGCGAATATGAGCTGGAGTGTAGAAAAAGCAATCAAAGCCGCACGAGAGTTTTTGAAATACGATATTCTTTTCTTAGAAGAACCAACGATTCCAGAAGATTACGCCGGCTATGCACGTATCGCAGAAGAGTCAGGCATTGCTGTTGCAGGCGGAGAGAACTTGCGGACATTAACTGAATTTCATCACATGCTGCAATATGGTCATGTCGATTTCCCGCAACCCGATGCTTCCAATATAGGTGGGATTACGGGCTGGTTAAAGGTAGCTCACTTAACACAAGCGTATAACCTTTCCGTCTCCACGCATGGAATGCAGGAATTACATGTTAGTTTGTTAGCGGCTATGCCAAACGCAGGTTATCTGGAAATGCATAGCTTCCCTATCGATCAATACACTACGCGTCCACTAGTGATTAACAAAGATAATGGAATGGCTATTGCGCCGGATGTTATAGGCACTGGCGTTACCTTTGACTGGGATAAACTAGCACCACACAAACAACATTACTAAGAGGAGCGATCACATCACATGAGCATTCCCCTTCAGCTAGGTGTTCGAGCACATGATTTCACACAAGTTCCCTTGCAGGAATTAATTGAGAAAATAAAATATTATAATTTTTCTCATATCCAGTTTGCACTTAAGAAATCTTTTCCTGATAGTGCCCCTAGTCTGACAGCGATAAGTCCCGGAACGGCCAGTTATTATGGAAATGCCTTTAGACAGGCTGGTATTCAGATTGCCGTACTTGGCTGTTACGTTAATATCGTAGACACCGATCCACAGAAACGGGCACAAGCGTTAGCCGAGTTCACTACGCATCTTCGCTTGGCCAGAGATTTCGGCGCTAGTCTGGTAGGAACAGAGACCGGAAGTGTAGGTCAGGGCTATACCCCAGCTAATTTTACAGAAGAGGCTTTTCAAGAGGTAATTACATCGGTAAAGGCTATGGTGGCAGAGGCCGAACGTTTTGGCGTGACGGTAGGAATCGAAGCGGGACTCCATCATCCGCTGTACACCGCATCTTTAACTCGCAGACTGCTGGATGAGATCCCTTCTAATAATCTTCAGGTCATATTAGATTGCGCTAATCTCATGTCACCTACAAACTACTTGCATCAGGAAGCTACTATTATGGAGGCTTTGAAGCTCTTAGGAAATCGAATTGCCATCATTCATTTAAAAGATTTTGTCGTGCAAGATGGAGCCATCAAAATTGTTCCTGTAGGTCAGGGCTGGCTTGAATTTGAGCCAATTCTTCGTTATATGAAATATGAGCGTCCGCATATTCAGGGCATTTTAGAGAGTACTCCTGAATCGCATCTAAGAGAAAGCATCGTTTTTTTACAGCGGATATATGAAGAAGTGTAAATATAAGCTCTCATACAAAAAAATCCACTGTATACCTCATTACCTTGTGCAGTGGATTTTTATATTCTGTTTAACATCCGTTTGACCTCCATGAAATAATGGACTGTTATGATCAAGACATCAAGAGTACCTGGGAGGGGTTCTATGCGTCTTGCTTTATTTACAGACACATTTCTTCCGCAAACGAATGGTGTTTCCCTTACGCTTCAGCGCTTAACCACTCATTTGAACCGGCGAGGTATCGAGCATCTGCTATTTTCGCCGAAATCTGCTCCTGAAGACAGTTATGCTGATCCCATACGTCCCATTACCAGTATCCCCTTTTTCTTATACCCAGAATGTAGACTCGCACTGCCGAATATGTCCTCCATCCAATCAGAGCTAAAAGCTTTTCGACCCGATCTGCTTCATTTGGCTACTCCGTTCAATATCGGTCTATGCGGCCTTCGCTATGCGCGAAAGCTTGGCCTGCCTCATGTCGCCTCCTACCATACCCATTTTGATCGCTATCTTGAATATTATCGGATGAAAAAAATCGCACCTCTTTATTGGAAGTACATGAAGTGGTTTCATCGAACCTGCGATGTTACCTTCGCGCCCTCCAACGAAACACTCGATTCCCTCCAAGCTCAAGGTTTTCAACGTTTGAAGCTTTGGTCTAGAGGCATCGACTGCAATCTCTACACTCCGAAAAAACGCAGCCATCAGGTCCGTGATCGTTACGGAATTAGCGCACCTTTACTACTGCTATATGTAGGAAGAATCGCCCCTGAAAAAGATATCAATACCCTTGCTATCACCATGCAGCAATTGCCCGAGTCTATGCAAGCTCAGGTTCATTGGTTAATTGTTGGAGACGGTCCCTTATTATCAGAGATGCGGGCGCAGGCACCACAAAATGTCACGTTTACGGGCTACAAGCACGGTGATGAGCTTGCTCAATTGTATGCCTCAGCTGATCTATTTGTCTTCCCTTCCAGTACGGAAACCTTCGGTAATGTTGTCCTTGAAGCCATGGCCTCTGGACTGCCTGTCCTCGCCGTAAATGAAGGTGGGGTGAAGGATCTGGTTATACCCGGTCGCACAGGAATGATCGCCCCACCTCGTTCCCCGGGTGCTTTTATTCGTGAGATTTGCGCATGTATAGAGCAACCCCAAAAGCTGACTGCTATGGGGTATGAGGGGCGACAGCTGGCACTCGGCCGCTCGTGGGAGTCCATTTTTGATGGACTCATTCGCGATTATGAAGAGATCCTTGAGAATAGACGCTTCGATCTTATACCGGCTTTACTACCATTAATATAATAATGACGATAGTGAGCACATGAACAGCTGCTTCTAACGGAGCGATCTTGTTTATAGCGGCGGTGTAGCCTACAGGTATTTCGTCGCCTTCACTCGCCATCACGAGCTGGGTCAGCTTTTTCAATCGAGGCTCAACAAATCCAATAATAATGACTTCTATCACGATAAAAAATAATAACGAAAGATCGATCCACAACACCGACAAGCCCATTTTATCAATGATCATTAACAAAATGCCTGTAAGAATTAGGGTGATCCCACCCGTCTTAGGGAATCTGTTTATTTTCTTCATTATGCCAAATACAAAACGAAGCTGGCTGCCAGTCTTGGCAGAGCTTGTCAGTATTGGCAGCACAAAAGCTGGCCCAATTCCGACTATGGATGCTATAACATGTATAACTACCACAATCTTAGAGATGATATCCGTCAATTCCATAATTACAATCCTCCCTATCATTCGTTGTATAGATTCATATGACGATGATAGTGGAAATAGTCTTGCAGAATCCTTTAAATCTTAGATAATCTCGAAAAAGCGCCTAGCCGGATATTACCGACGTAGGCGCTTTTTTAACTATTGCTTAGTTATTTTACCGTGACTTTCATGACTGTACTTTCACTTACGCCTTGATCATTCATCAGTTCTACCCGGTATTCATAAGCACCCGGAGATCGATTCGTGATAGAAGTAGAAGCCGTTTGGGCATTCGGAGTATTTGCTGTTAAAGTCTGTGTATCGATCAGTACTCCATTCTCATACAAGCGATACACTTTGCCGTTCATCCCCCACCATAGATTCATGGTCACTTTATACTCTCCATCACCATCCCAGTTGTCATTAGATAACACTGGCTTACCTGGCGCAGCATCCTTCACAGTAACCACATGAGAAGTAGATGCCGTTGTTCCAAAAGCATTGGTTAGCTCAGCCTTGTAGGTATAGGTTCCGTTTTCTTTTCCAGTAACACTAGTCATCGCGGTCTGTGCGGCTGGGGAGTCATCACGTAAGGTTTGCGTGTCAATCAAGGTACCGTTCTCATAAAGCTTGTAGACCGTACCGTTATTGCCCCACCACATATTCATTGTGATTTTGTAATCCCCGTCCAAGAGTCCTATATCCTGCCCATTGTTATTGGATAGAACCGGTTGTCCCGGAACTCCTGTTGCCTTCTGAGGTCCACTTACGACCACAATTACTTGTTCAGTCGTCGAGAGTCCAGCGTTATTCACAGCTGTTGCGATGAACGTATGCGATCCCGCAAGTCCTTTGAGTGGAATCTCATCTCCATAGACAACTTCTTTTCCATCAAAGGTGATATCCAGACTACGAATACCAGACTCAGGATCTTCTGCTACGACCTGTACCTTCAAGATATCCGATTCACTCATTTGAATAGAAGGTAAACCAGTGATTACAGGCGGCGTAGTGTCCTCTGTTTCCACAGGCGAGCCTACATATTGAATTTTTGGTGCAGCTGGTAGTTCCATGCCTTCGCCAAGAAAAAATCCAGGATGCGGAGGTTGATTATAACCCACGTTCTGCCAAGCCACTCCCAGTCGGTAGATCGGATCATGCATCAAAGTGCGAATACGATAATCTGTCATATCCGTTGTTGTATAGATTCGTAATTCAGAACTGTCCGTTGCTCGCCAGATCACTTCTTCACGCCAATCCCCGAACAGATCCGCCTGCAAGCTCGGATTCGCCTTGGTGCCATTATTAGAAGAGGCTCCAGTTGCCGTCAACAAATTAGCTGTTGTCTGGTTGGTGTAATCCCACTTATCCACTCGATTAGAATCCAGCAATTCACGTAAAAGATCACCGTCCCACCAAATGCCAAAATTCGTAGAAGAAGGCAGCTTATTCGTGATTAGCTCTCCCTGTGCACTATATACGCCTGTAACAGGAATCTGCACCTCATTGGTAATCGTTGCAGCCCATACCTCTTCACCGGTATAACGCGGGTCAATATCTGCTGACATTCCGCGTCCAGTATCAATTCCCGTGAACACACCCCATAAGGTTTCCCCTGTAGCTGCATCGCGCATTTCAATACCATATTTCGAATCCGTATGCTCATGAACATCAAAGACTTCCAGTCCAGGTCTGGTAGGGTCAAGGTCTCCGAAATGGATTGCATCCCCATGACCAAGCTTTGTATTGTACAGTGGTAATCCATCATCATCGATCGCCATCGCACCGAAGGTTATCTCATCCTTCCCATCACCGTCTACATCTCCAACAGAAAGGTTATGGTTGCCTTGACCGGCATACTCTCCATATCCTTCATCGTTGGAATCGAAACGCCATACTTTTTCGAGCTTGCCACCACGATAATTGTAAGCTGCAAGCACGGTTCTAGTGTAATAACCACGGCTAAAAATCACGCTTGGCTGTTCACCATCTAAGTAAGCTACGGCGGCTAAAAAGCGGTCCACCCGATTACCATAGGCATCGCCCCAAGCGCCCACATCACCACGCGGCGGATCATAACTAACCGTATCCACTGCCCGGCCTGTTGCCCCTTCGAACACTGTTAAATACTCATTGCCGAGGAGCACATAACCCGAGCTATTGCGATAGTCTGCACTTGCATCACCGATCACGGTACCTTGACCATCAACCGTACCATCTGCTGTCTTCAGCATAATCTCAGCACGACCATCACTGTCCAAATCGTAAACCATGAATGGTGAATAATGCGCGCCAGCACGGATATTAGGCCCTAAATTAATCCGCCATAAACGTGTGCCATCTAGCTTATAAGCATCCATGTAGACTAGTCCTGTGTAACCTGCCTGGGAATTATCTTTGCTGTTCGAAGGCGACCATAACATGATGATTTCGTACACCCCATCACCATCCACATCCCCTACACTTGCATCCCCTGCACTATACGTATAAGGCTGACCATCTTTGGTGTAATCATCTGCTGGTTTTTGCAAGGGGATAGATAGGTATTGCTTCTGCCATACGCTGAATTCTTCCGAAGCCGCTTTTTCGACTCCATTGATTACTGATGTAATTCTGTACTTGGCGTCAGCTGTACCGGAAGTGTCGAGATAGTTCGTGCTTTGCGTAATTAACGAATCATTTAGCTTCTCTTCCCCACGATACAGATTGAATCCAATCGATTCTGAATCCAGACCTAACATCCGCCAGCTGATATAAACACCCGCATCTGTCTTAACCGCAACAGGCGCACGATCCAGCGCTTCCATCTTCCGATATAGTGTTGTCACCGCTGAGGTTTCCAGTGTAGCGGATAGATTAGAGATGCCCCCAGCGTTGACCGAGGCTACTTTGTAATAGTAAGGAATCGTACTCAGAATAGTAGTGTCTGTGTACGAAGCTTCAAATGATTTGCCGATCAGGATGAACTCACCGTCTGCGGATTTCGCACGATAAATGTTGAACATCCGGGCATCAGGCACTTCATTCCACGTAAAGGTCACATCATTTTTGTTGGTAGATTGTACAGCTAGACCACTAGGTACGGCTGCTTTTGCAACAGATGGATCAATCATAGACACCTTTAAGGCATTGGAGCCTACGGATTCCAGTCCTGTGCTATCGACCGAAGTTACCGTATAGATGTATTCCATACCGATATCCGCAGTAGTATCTGTGTAAACTGGCCCCGTTGTTTCACCTAGCAGCTCCGCGCTGCTAGCAACAGTTGCCTGCCGATAGACTCGGTATTTCAGTGCACCATCCATTTCATCCCAAGAAAGATTGGCTGTAATAGGCTCGCTGTTTAAATCCAGACCACCCAGCTTCAGATTCGTTGGAGCTAATAATAGAGGTGTGATTTCCAGTCCATTGAGATGGGCCGTTGTGCCACTAAAAACAAGATTCATCTGACCATCTTTGACAGCGATTTGGTTATACAGCTTCTCAGCAATATTTTCCTTGCCTGAGGAGACCGTTCCATAATCTTTGCCTTCAATCGCTACGTTCGTCTTGGCAGAACCAATCCAATCTCCTGTATAGGTCTTAACGGAGTAATAACCATTCGGTAAATCAACTTTAAATTCATACGATCCTCCAAAATAGATAACGAAATCTCTACGAAGGGCATCAGTCGCACTACCGCGATCTCGATCGATCATACCTTCGCTTGAGGTCAGACCGTATCCACGCTCTGATGTATAAAGTACGTTACGATTCACTTCCGTATAACCTGCCGCAACGGGTGAGCCAACAGGTCCAAAATCATAACGATACTGCGCAGATTTCGTAGTCAGCTTCACTTCATCCGAAGGCTGAGACTCACCTAGTCCATTGACTGCAGTCACTCGGACTGAGTAGCTGTTACCTTCTGCCATCCCGCTTAATGTTAAAGTTGGAACAGTGGCTGTTCCTGCCAATGTATAAGCAGATTCAGCTTCTGACGCTAGCTTACGATAGATTTTATAAATATCAGCGCCCTCTACTTTATCCCACTTCAGCACTGCACCTGCATTACTGATACTTCCCGCTACAAGACCTTTTGGTTTTGCAGGCACTGTTTCGGGTTGCTTAATGTCCTGTACAAAGCTGGAAAGCGGAATGTTTAATTGCTCAATTCCTTTCGCCAGCAGGCGGGCCATTTGGATCGCTCCATACTCTTGAAAGTGAGTATCGTCTGCCGATCCATTCGGAAAAGCACCATATATCCCGGCATCGAGGTGAAGGAATACAGAGCGTGTAGCTGCAAAACCGATAGAATTGTAATAAGCGACACTTAGCGCGCTAAGATCAACCAAATCCACATGCAGCTCATTGGCTACCTCTTTCATCGCTTGCACATATTCAGGGAAACTCACATTAAATTTTCCCGTGGCAGCATTAAAATCTCTGCGCCCCATTGGGGTCACCAGAATCGGAGTGGCTCCTCTTTGTCTAGCACCCTCAACATATGTTTTTAAATAATTTTTGTAATCCGCTGGTGAGGCATACCGATCAGGAACGCTAATCGTTGCGTCATTGTGGCCAAACTGGATAAGGAAATAATCACCCGGCTGTATCTTTCGCAGTACTTCATCCAGCCGTCCCTCTACAATAAATGACTTAGAGCTGCGACCTCCGATTGCGTGATTCTTAAAGGTTACCTCCTGACTAAAGAATTCCGCGATCATTTGCCCCCAGCCAGCCTGTGGTATCCAGTAAGGATCATAAGTCTGCACAGTGGAATCACCCGCAATATAAACTGCAGGCAATTCATTAGCAGGACGATCTGGCTGCTTAGTAATCACAAGAGCATTGATATTAGGCTTCGTGCCAGAGAATACAAAGTTCATTTGACCATCCACCAAAGCGATATCAAAGTTCATTTCCAAATACTGACCATTTGTTTTACTTGTCTGCTGAACCTTTTGAATGGATTCAACCTTGATGCCAATGTCTGTGTCTCCGGCGCTATCTCCAGCGATAAGTGAGACAGTATAATCGCCATTCGGTAAATCCACATTAAAAGTAGTTTCCTTAGGTACTACAAAGTCTGATCGCAAAGGATCAGAGGTTCCCCGGTCTACACCCGTTACCTTTGATATATCCGTAAAGCCATATTTAACGGCAGGAGAATAAGATACTCCGGCATCTACCTTAAGATAGCCTTCCGCCGCAGCACCTGGGCCAAAATCAAAGGAATATACATTTCCATCTGGCAATGTTACCGGTGGCGTGTATACCAAACTTTCCACTTTGTTAGATAACTGGGATTCTCCTTGGGCATTAGCAGCTTTTACCCCATAATATTGCCGTTTAGAGGTATCCACTGCTACATCTGTAAATGTCGCCGTCTCCGACTGCCCAATCTCATGGAAGGTTCCATCTGCTGAATCAGACCTTAAGATTGTATAACGGGTTGCTCCAGCCACATTGTTCCAACTTAGTTGAACAGAACTTATACCTACACTGACAATTGAAAGGCCAGTTGGTGCTGCTGGAACCTCTACACCCGGAATTTTATCTACCGTCACAGATGCGCTCAAAGCAGACTCCTCACCAGTTCCATTGACAGCAGACACATTATAAATGTAGCCACCGCCTTCATTTACGTCTGAATCCACATAGCTGTTAACAGCAACTTGAGCTACCGGTTGGATTGTTCCGCTTGGAAGCTCAGTCCGATATATATTGTAATAGACCGCTTCCGTCACGCTGCTCCACCCCAAGGAAACCGCAGTAGGCGAAAGATTCGTAACCGCTAAGCCCTCAGGAGCCTTCAATGGACCGGGCACGATTTGCTGAATCATAAGTCCATTTAAATATCCCCCAACCCCTGTACCCGTAATGCCAACGGTCAGTTGACCGTCTTGGACAGTCGTGCGGTAGGTGGCTTGATTTACAGCCTGCTTGCTGCTTATTGAACCGGCCGTTATTCCTTCCAAAGTAATCGTAGTTTTAGTTGTACTCGTACCTGCCAATAAATCTCCTGAGAATATAGTCACGTCGTAATCCCCATTAGGAAGATCCACCAGAAAGGAATAGGACAAACCCAGTACAAAATCATTAGTCAGCGCATCTCCACCCGAGCGATTTCTCGAGGCAACTGCCTGATCTAGACCATACCCTAGCTCCTTCGTATACAACTTAGATTCATGCACCCCTGTATAACCACTCATTACAGGACTTGTCGCCGTTCCAAAATCATATAGCAAAGTTATTGGACCTGAATCCGCACTGGCTGGTTGCACCCCAAATGTTGTAGAGGGAAATAGAGATGAACAAATGAAGATCCACGACAATAACACAATAAGTATTTTATTCCCCATTTTATTTCTCTTCATCTTCCGTGCTTCACCCGCTTTCTTATGATTAAAAGAACTTAGTACGCATCTGGCCCAGTTGTAGTAAACGCTTACAATAAGCTTCGTTGTTATTCGTTCTTCAAATATAAGTTCACTTCGTGCGCGTATCCCCTCCTCCTTACTCAGATACTTTTCTGGAGAATAATTTCCAGATGCAATCATATCCAACACGATACTACCACCTAAGTTTCACTATGAACATTTAAAAAACAGAGTTTATCATACACTAAACCGTTCAATTCACTCGCTTATAGTTATAAAATCCTACGATTTTGTGACAAGCTGGGACATAAAACCTAGAAATACACCTATTCGTTTTTAATTTCATAAGAGCAAAATCATTTCGAAAAACAGCAAAAAGACCTCCTTGGTTTCCCAAGAAGGTCTTTGAGTTATGGTTAGATTTTGCCGTTTAAGCTCCCACCTGGAGCAAATAATCGTTCGATATGCTTTTGAACCGCTGGATCCGGAATTAATGGTGGCGCTTGATGAGGTTTTACACGCGCATCAATAATCACGTTATCACATGACCAATGCTTATACTCCGTAGAACTGTTCACACCATAAATATCATGAGAAGGATTACTGCGTGTGAACGTTGCCCATAGGAAATTCTCAATTCTTTCACTTAAAAACTCGCTATCATCACACACAATAATCATCGGACAAGATGGGAGTGCTCCCTGTTCTTGAATCACTTCGCTAAGCTTGTTCATTTCCTGCGCTGCTTCAGCGTAATTTGTGAATTTAGAGGCTTGAAGCGCCACAAGACCCGGCATCACCATTTTTGCATGTCCAAATTCTTGTAGCTCTTGAAGAATGTCAGGAACCTCTGTACATAGCTCTCTTTTCTTCTCCCCAACTGCAGCGAAAATCACCTTACTTCCGCTGTTTAATCCTGTGCCGGAATAATCAAGGGTATCAATCGTTGTGTTCGTATAGAAATGAATATCTCTGCGAAGATTAATTCGCTCTAGGATATATGTCAAGAAATCCTCAACATCATGTGTGCTGATAGGCTGTTTCTCTTCGGCTGTAATAAACAAGAATTTAGCCAAACTAAGCTGACCTGTGCCTAATATCCGATTCGCGATCGTAAGAATCTCCGCTGGCTGCTTCACTTGTTGATAAGGCGTATAACGTTCACTGCCAATCGCAAACAGAAGGGGATGAACTCCCGCAGCATCGACTGCGTGAACTTCTTTAACGCCCGGGATTTCTTGGCGAATAGCTCCGCCCGTCAACTCGTGAATTAACTCGCCAAAAGCGGTATCCTCTTGTGGGGGTCTGCCGACAACCGTAAATGGAAAGATTGCATTCTTTTTAGCGTACACTTTATGTACTTTCATAACTGGAAAAGGATGCACCAAGCTATAATAGCCTAAATGATCGCCAAATGGCCCTTCTGGCTTCGTCTCACTAGGATGAATTTCCCCTGTGATCACAAAGTCCGCATCATTGCTGATACAATATCCATCTACATAGCTGTAGCTAAAATGACGTCCCGAAAGTAAACCGGCAACGATCATCTCACTCATACCCTCTGGCAATGGCATTACAGCCGATAACGTATGCGCTGGTGGTCCGCCGATAAAACAGCTCACTTTAAGCGGTTCTCCTTTTCGATTAGCTCTTTCTTGATGCACGCCGATACCGCGATGAATTTGATAATGAATGCCAACCTCTTTATTGAGCTCATAATCATTACCATTCAACTGCACACGGTACATCCCCAGATTGGAGTTCATAATGCCTGGCTTGTCTGGATCTTCAGAATACACTTGCGGCAATGTGACAAAAGCGCCACCATCCTCTGGCCAATGTGTGATCAGCGGAAGATCAGAAATACTGATTTCCTGAAAACCACTTGGTAAACCCCCTGGCTTTTTGATAGGCAATGCTTTTCTCGCGGATAGTCCGGTCCCTACATATTTAAAAGGATTTTTGAGTGCTTTTACTGGATCGTTACGAAGTGCAATTACGTTATGTGTAGAATTCCAAGTACGCCGAAAGATAAACTTACTGCGCTCTAGGGTTCCAAAAAGATTAGATACGGCACGAAATTCCGAGCCTTTTACATTTTCAAATAATAATGCCGGTCCACCGGCTTCATAAACCTTTAAGTGAATCGCGGCCATCTCCAGATAAGGGTCCACTTCTTCACGAATACGAACCAAATGTCCATGTTTCTCTAAATCATTAACACACTCTTCTAAATTGCTATATTTCATTTCATTACTCCGATCTCTAGAAGGTTATTACAAGATTTCTTGGATGCTTTAATTATACCCTGTAACTTTTTAAAATAAAGCGATACCCTATGTACTAGAACATCTCGTAGTTATCTTGTATTCTCAGGTTTAGGTTCATTTCGCAAAATATTTCTAGCAGGAATCCCTACTGCCGAAGCATTATCCGGCACATCCTTAACCACAACAGACATGGCTCCGATATTAACATCGTTCCCCAGTGTAATCGGACCTAGAATCTTAGAACCTACTCCGATAAACGCTCTATCGCCAATCACGGGCTCTCCTAAGTTGTTTCTCCCTCCAATAGTCACTTGGTGAAAAATAGTGGCGCTATTGCCAATCACCGCTTTAGGACTAATAATAATGCCATTTAATCCATGTGGTAAATGAAGTGCATCACCAATTTGAGCACCTGCATGAAGCTCTCCATTCGCAACAATTCGGACAAACAGCACATCCATGATGCGATATAGGAGCCACAAAGGTTTGCGGATCAGGCCACTTTTCACCCGATAATACACCCAATTTCCAAAACGATAAGTAAACAAAGCCATAATCGTTTGTGGATTTTTTAGATTTGCTTTCCAGTCCGTTTTGAATGATTTCATCATTGTATCGTCCTCCTATTAAGGGCAAGATATGAACTATATTCTCGTGAAATGAAAGCATTAGTGTGGTGAAAAATATTCTGGGAGGATCGCAGGATGGAGAGTCATTCGGGTGATTGTACTTTCACTAGTGTAAGTTAGATTCAGAGATTCATCAAGCAAGTGACCCTTCTCTATAAATATTCATCAACCGATTATAAGCTACCTAAACAACAACACGCGCCGAAGTATTATCGGCGCGCGCTGAATGCTATCTTTTCTATTAAATAAGATCCAAAACAATCACGTTCACAGAATGGGCAGCTAGATTTACAATTGCAGTGTCTTTATCAAATACGATTTCTTTTTCAACTGGAGTAACCTTCTCATCATTTTTTCTGTTCACATTAGGTGTGTAAACGAGCGAAGCATCTCCCGTTAAAGTAATCCATTTACCGGTAGCAGCTACGCTTAAGCCTTTTAGATCAAGTTGTGTTGATTTTTCTACACGATCCGCATTCACAAGCTTCACATAAAGATGCTTATCATCTTTAGTAACGGAATTGTATACTTCTCTGTTATACGCTTCTAGCTTATAATCAAGCACTTTACTTGTCGTCTTGCCATCTGTATAAGAGCAAATCAAATGCTTACCGTCTGCTCCACCATAATTAACAGTGATGGTATATTCCGTATGATCCGCTAGCTCTTGATAGCAACTAGCTCTGAGGTTACCAGCAGCGGTACTAGAGGAATAATCGCCGAGCGTATAAGCCTCAATTCCTTGCTTGTGCACCTTAACTCCTGTGGCATCGCCGTTATAGCCAATCGCATATTCGATAACATCTTTATTTTCCGGTGAGATTTCTGTCAGACCTGCGCCTACATAGAAGCCATCTTCGCCAGAAGCTTTTTCAGCTACAACCTCTACTTTATAATTAGTCCAAACGTCATTAAGGATATACAATCCGTTCAGTCCGCTATTCTGTGCCTTCAAGACTAGACCTTTGGAAGGATCAATCGTATATCCGGCAGACCCAGGAATGACCTTCCAAGCTTCATGCAGCGGCTGGGTGAAATCTTGCTCTAACAAAACGCTACCATCCGTATTCGAAGTAACCTTCACTCGCTTCACAACCACAGATGCTTTTCCAGCAGCCACTTCAATACCGCCGTGAGGAATGAGTTCTACCTTTTCACCGTTGCGGTATGTCGAGAACGATGTGCCAACTACTTTGGTGCCGAGATATTTAGCATATAGCTGTTGAACATAATAGTTCGGCGTGTACCATACAGTTTCATCATCAAACCAAATACAATCTGGTGTCCATCTATAAGTACCATCTGTAAGTACCTTATTGAACAACGGTGCTGTTGCCGCTAGTCTAATCACATCAGAGTTATTCTCGAAGCTGGACATAATCGCTGCCTCAGCAATCGCTCCTGCCAATGTATTTTTATCTGTCGATGCATATTCACCCACAAAAACCTTCGAAGTTTCAGCCTCGTCCAAGCTGCCGTCTTCTTTATAGGCTCTGTAATAGTAATTGTAGCGATCCCCATTCTCTAACAAATACTCGTTGGAACGGTAGTAATGCTCGTCCGCAATCGTATCCATGTAGTTTTTTTGTTTCTCATACCAGGTAACCGTCTCTTCAATACTCGATGTTCCATCCGTGAAGCTGATCTGTTCCGAGCCCTGTAGATTTCCGCTTAGGAATTTCCAGCCTTGTTGATAGGCATCATCATCTGCTTGTGCTCCAACCGTAGAAAGAATGGTCAGTTCATGATCAGGGTAGTTTTTCACCATATATTCATCAATCGTTGTTTTAAAATACTCGAAGTTGGCAAAAAACTCTGTTCCCCAGTTTTCATTCCCCACGCCCAAGTAACGCAGGTCAAACGCTGCTTCATGGCCCATATTTTTACGCAAAGCGGCCCACTCGTTATTGTCAAAATCCATGCTAATCGCGAAATCAATCAGATCCGTAAAGTTCTTCACATAATAATCTCTTAACGCACCGCCAGCTGGATTCGCATAATCCGAACGAGCTTGACAGAGTACGCCGCAGGCCATAACTGGAAGTGGTGTTGCGTTCAAATCCTCAGCTAATTGGAAATACTCCATATATCCAAGACCCATGGTCATCATATAGCCCCATACATTATAGTTCTCTTTGCGAAGCTCAATATCGTTGACAGACTCTTTCCAATCGTACACATTCTCCCAAATGTGAGAGCCTTCAGAAATACAGCCCCCCGGGAAACGTAAGAATGTAGGATGAAGATCAACAAGCGCATTCACTAAGTCTTTTCTTAATCTATAGTTCGAATTCCCCTTATAGTTAGCGTGAGCTGTAGCAGAACGTTCTTCTTCCCCAGCGCCCCAAACATCTTCCGGCATTAAGGAGACCATATCAATGGAAATCTCACCGTTAAAGGTTAACGCCAGCTGACCGAGTACAGTTTCAGATCCTGTTAATACTAGCTTAGACTCTACACCATACTTCTTCCAGTTACCGTCACCGGTCACCTCAACTACCGTTGTATCACTAATGGCTTTACCCTCTTTGTCGAGCAATTGCAGGGTGATTGTTCCCGCTGCCTCTGCCTTCGCCCAAATCGTGAAGTTATACTTAGCATCCTTCTTAATAAACATCGAGCAGTGCTGATTGGAATCTGCAAAGCCTCTATTCTTAATCGTCGCGCCATCTGCCACTGTCACATAATGCGCATTCATATCTTTATCTTCGATTCCGAAGAAATCGTTCAAGCCGCCTGTATGATGAACCGTCATTTTGTCCGTGTCACCGGACCAAGCATGAAGAGGTGTATAATTTCTTCCTGTTGAAGTCCCGTGCACACCACATACATGCGAATAGCTGTCAAAAGCAAACGACTCAAAGGAACGATTCTGCACTAGCTCTGCATAAATTCCACCATCTGCTGCATTATTAATATCCTCATAGAAGAGGCCATATAAAACTTCGCTAACATCCAAAATCTCATGGTTTCCATCGATCGTTAAGGTGTACGGTGGCAAACCATCTGGGAGCACAGAGACAGTGAAGCTCTTTTCTACGGTACTGTCACCTTTTTTCAAAACTGCTGTAAGTGTTACGCCTTGAGCAGATTGGACGGTTTTGTTCACAACACCCGTATTAGAAATAATCGCCGAATCGCTGGATACCCAGGACACGTCAACTTTTCCACCCATGAGCGAAGCTGGCAATTCGATATCTTTGGTGATGATCGAGCTAGTGAAGGTTAAATATTTATCTTTAGCGAGCTTCACGATATCTTCATCAGTCAAAGACTCACACATAATCTCAATGACTTCGTCCTGTGTTAATCCTGCTTTATATACACGGAAGTCCGAAAGAGAACCGCCAAAATCTACATCTGCAGCGTACTGGGACTTGCCGATCGTATTGTTACTATAATTCACTTGATCCTCAAATGTAGCAAACCACGTACGTAGCTTAGCATATGTACCGCTAGAGGTCTGACTTATCATTCCATCCGCAACGATCTCACCATTGACATACATCACAGGTCCTGCGCTGCTAAGTGTTCCACCTTTTGTGCCTGTGACTGCAAAAGCGACGTGCACCCATTCACCAGCAGCAAAGGATTTCCCGGGATCTGCAACTAAATCTTCCCCAGCAAAGCAACTTCCCCGGAAATTTCGTGTTAAGAAAATATAAGGTCCTGTCTCACCTTTGCCGAAATCGAACAGTCTTTCCCATAAGCTCCCGGCAGTACTTACATGCATCCATGTCGAGATAGTAATGCCCGTTTGGTCGCTTACCTCTTTAAGGAGATCATCTGGCAACGAAATATAGGATGTGCCATGTTCTCCACCCGCTAACGAAACAGCACTTCTACCTGCTACAGTCTGAATGGATGGCAGCTTAGTGCCTAAAGCGGTTCCATCATTCCCATTCCCTGAGTAATCCTGACCCACATGATTGGGATTATCAAACTTATAATGCGCTATCAAATTACCATTAATAGATTTGTTACTGTTGTCATTGTTCATAGAAGATCACCTGTCATCTTTTATATTAGAAATCATAAAATCTTAACCGCTCTACTCATCACTACAACAAAATCGATCTATCTGTAGATCATTTTCCCTTTATACGAAACATAATAACATACTTTATAATCAATTAATATATTAACTAATTAATATTTGTGTGAAATAAAAGAAAACTTTTATTATAATTAAAGATTACCAAATAGCCCCTTTTATTCATGATAAAATGAATTTGAATGTATGAAGGAGAGATGAAATATGAATAACCGTGTAGGTTTCGAATCAACAAAACGCGATTTATTTACAATTGAATGTGAAGATATCCTGTTACGAGAGTTTAGAGTGGAGGATTTAGACGAGTTTCACGCACTTACCACGCAGCCTGAAATCATAGAATTTCTGCCCGACTGGAATGTCCCTAAAGAACAACGGCTAGATTGGTTAATAAACTATGAAATAAAAGAAAACCAACAGTTTCTACAAGCGGTCTCAGCGGATGGAAATATCGGGGAGCTTCGTCTTCGTTTAGGCATTATTTTAAAAGAGACGAATGAGTTTATCGGTTGGTGCTGTACAGGAATGAAGGATGAATTACCCGCTCCGAACAGAGAAATCATGTATGCCATATCCAAGGATCATCGCGGCAAAGGATATACCACACAAGCTGCCAAGGGGTTAATTAAGTATTTGTTTGAGCACACCTCTACCGATGTATTAAACGCTATTGCGCTGGTACACAATACACCCTCAAATAGAGTCATACAAAAATGTGACTTCGACTTAATTAATGAAATTACGATTGAAAATGAAAGTTATAATTATTACCAGCTTTCCAAGCGGTAATGAATAAGAAAGAGCTGCCTGAATAATCTCAGGCAGCTCTTTCTTTAGTTACAATTAGTTTATGAATTTAATGGATTGTAGAGATTGTTTAAGAATCTTAACCGCTTGTGCACGAGTTGCCAACGCTTTAGGAGCGAAGGTAGTCTCTGTCATCCCATTCATAACCTGGTTAGCGATTAATTCGGAGACAGCTGCTTCAGCCCAGCTTCCAATAGATCCTTTATCTTTATATGAAGCTAAAACATTACTTGAGTTCGATGCAGATGAAGTATAGCCTGCATAGGTCAGTGCACGAAGCGTCATCACTGCCATTTCTTCACGGCTGATCGGTGCTAATGGGTGGAAGCTGTTATCTTCAAGCCCATTTACAATCTTCGCATCTGTTGCCGCGGCAACAGCGCCATAGAACCAATCACTTGTCTTCACATCCTTGAACTTCACAGCTGTCCCTTGAGCATCGAGCCCAAGTGACCGTACAAGTAAGGCTGCGAACTCCGCTCGTGTAATTTGCTGTTCAGGTGCAAAACGTGTAGAGGTTTCACCCTTAACAATTAATTTAGAAGCAAGAAGTTCAATATCGCTCTGCGCCCAATGACCTTTAATATCATTAAACGTAACATCAGAGTGAATGACTGTGTAGATGCTGTTTCCATTTCGTTTCATGTCTGCCAAAGCTTTGTTTCCTGTTACTGTAAAGTAAGTAGGCACGAATACAAGCTCTCCACTTGCTTCGTCAAAACGGACTCCGGTACTAACCCGTGGATCAAGTGCTGTATCCAGCGCTATCCCTCTGGATACATAAGTCGTACCAAAGTTATTAAGCTTAATCGTCTTGCCATTACCTTCAGCGGTGATTTCAAACTTAAATGCTGGACTTAGCAAGCTGCCACTCTTTTGGTTGGCTGCTTGATTAATAAGACCGGCTTGTTGTTCATCCACTTTAGAAATCACTATAGTGATGGTGATATCTTTTATATCCACACCCAGACTTCTTAATAACTCTGCCGTAGGAATCACACTTGAAGGAAGGGTATAGAAGAACTGATTACTCTCAATCTTCAGACTGGAGTTCAATCTAGAACCATCCGTTGGTGCAAATGCCTGTAATGGAAGCTGAACCTGAATAGGATTCGTGGAACCTTGAATTCCTAATACCACTTGTGAATGACCTAGTAGGGCTTGAGTGAGCGAATTCGTATCAATAGATACTTTATCGTACGTCACCCCCTCCTTACCCAATTCAGTTTTCGTTGCAATCTTAACGTTATCCAACTGTGCTGAATGACTAGCAGGTACTGGTGTAGCTGTCGCAGTTGCTGTCGGTGTTGGTGTCCACACCGAGCTAGGTGACGTTGGATCTGGTGTTGGTGATGGTGTCACCTCTGGTGTTAGCGTTGGTATTGCTGTTGGCGTCGATGATGCTGACGGTTCTGGCGTCGACGTTGCTGTCGGTTCTGGTGTCGACGTTGCTGTTGCTGTTGGTTTTGGCGTCGACGTTGCTGTTGGCTTAGGTGTCGACGTTGCTGTCGGTGTTGGCGTTGGCGTTGCTGTCGGTTCTGGCGTCACAACCGGTGCTTGCGTTGGTTCTGGTGATACTGTTGCCGTAGGTGTTGGCTCATCTGTACCTTTAGCCAGTTCCTTCGTATTCCGCACACGGATACGAGTTCCTTCTGTATTCTTACCGGTAATTCCTACTGCGATCAGTGTATCACCCACAGCTAGTACCGGAACAGGCCCACTTTGCTTCACGATATATCCATCCGCAAAAACAAGAATTGGACCAGATCCATCATCAATAACGTAGGAGTTCTCATCAAACTGAGAAATTACCTTACCTGCAACCTTCACTAGCAGCCCTTGATTATTATCCGAATTAGCCTGTTCTGTAGTTAATGTAAGTGGCTGCACCGGATCCGTATGTCCTGTTTTAATCACATCCATCGCGAACGAATCAAATTCAAGCTCATAGTTGTTCTCGAATAGCTTCGTCTTTCCGTAAATTCTGACTGTATCCCCTTCAACCAAACTTTTCTCAGGAACTTCTTTAAAGGCCATAATCCCCCCTGAAGCGTCCTGAACATAGAACGCATCGAAGAAGATGTCCGAGCCAGTGACGACTGTTCCCTCAACTACTCCAGCTGTTCCTTCTGGTTGTGTTTTAAGACTAGCAATAGTGTCGATCTTCGTTTCTCTGTGAGCGAGCCAATTGATAGAATTCAATCCAAGTTCATTGTTACCTTTAGGATTATAAGATTCATCCAATTGCTTATCATTCACAAAGTTCATGCCGGAGACAATAATGCGCCCTTTCCCTACTTCTTCTGAAGCAATTGCAGGAATTGCCGAGCCACCAATACCGTCATCGATAATATCATAAACGTATCCGCCGGCAGCGATCTTATCTTGGTATGTCGTTTCATTACCTGATACAAGGATGGTTACTTTATCCGTATCTACTAATGCTTCATGTCCAACTTTTTCCAAGCTAGCACCACTATAATACTCTACCGTCAATGCACGATCCGTAATATAGTTTTTCACTAATCCTGGATGCAGTCTAACTGTATATGTGTTCGTTCCTACAGGTTGAGACCAGAAGTTACCTTCAGGACTGGTATCAAAAATACCGTCATTACTCACCTGAATCGTAGATCCTATCTTCGCTAGTAGATCATTACTGATGGTAGGTCTTGAACTACCGTTATTACTTTTCTCTGTTAAGAACAATGAGCCTCCACGCGCTACAAAATCAGCAATTGCCGCACTTTCAGCATCCGTTACAGCAGCTGAAGGATGTGTAAACATAAGGACACTTACATCCGTCAACGTCGCGTTAGTAATCGCTCCAGTATTTTCTACGACAGTGTAACCTTCCTGCCGAAGTTGGGTGGTAAAGCTTTTCAGATTATCTTTATACGTGCTTCCATCGGTCGATGTGTTCTCATTCTTATGCGAGGCATCGATCAATACTTTAATTCCCAAGGAAGCCTTGATGGTCACTTCCAATTCGAACTGATTATCATCTGGTGAATCGCCAGGCGGCGCATCTACAACTGCAATTAATTTATGATTGCCTTGAACTGGATTGGACCATAATACTTGCGCCGTTGCCGTACCTTTTGATAATACGGAAGGAACTACAACTTCATTAATCAAATGAGCCGAGTCAACAACATCATAATAGAAGTGAACTTTAAGATTACTTAGATCCTGCGATCCAAGGTTAGTTAATCCCGCTTCCAAGGTAGTCGGACTACCGGAAACCAAGCTGTTGCCTACAATATTAATACCACTGATCTTAATATCTGTAGTTACATCTTGTGACCAAATTGGTGCGGAATAAATTTGCTCTCCGTCCATTTGTGTTACCTTCACAACGAACCATTGTTGACCGCCTGATACTTCGACAGAAGGACTCCAAGTGAAATCTTTGGTCATTGGTTTTGCTGTTTGGATAATTTTGTTGCCATTAGTGATCAATTCTACCTTAGCAACACGATCATCTGATTTATAAGAACTGCTGAGGTAACTATATTCAGGTTTGCTCTTATCTTCTGCAACATCATCTTTTCCTGCGATGGAGAAGTTAAGGGTATTACCCTTTACTGTTGCGCCCATGTAACTACCGTTCGCAAGAACATCTAACGTAAAGTTTGGATCTTCACTCATGTACACGCGCATATTACGCATCGACTGGAGCAAGGATTCCTGCGTCAAATCATCGGATACGATTACTGTTCTTGCATTGGTCTGACCCCATGTACCATCATGGTTATCTTCACCATAAGTTGGGGCTACATGCCATCCCAGATCCAGTGCTTTGAAGTATTTACTCTCTGCATTCGCATAACCATAGTGACCTGATCCATTCCCCACTTCAAACATGGTGAACAATTTATCAACATTTTTATCATAGGGTGCGAAGTTATTAAATGCATTTGCTGACATATCAGGATGATTGAACTGGGCCACGATATCGTCATACGTCAAAACCCATGCATAATACTTACTCAAATCTTGATATTGACCTGAATTCTGCTTACGATCAATGAAATTGTCGGTTCCAAATACGTTGGAGTGACCCCAAGTAGTTGAAGTCATTTCAAACGCTGGGAATACAACAAAGCTATCATTTTTAGTGTATTGCTTCGCTAGATCCTTCGTTAATTTCCAATCTGCTCCACCCGTACGTTCCGGTTGACCTTTATGATCTACGGTATCCGAGCCTACCATCGCAGCATCAATATCATGCGAATGGTCTGAAAAAGCGAAGAAATCATAGTTATGTGCTTCGGCCGCCTTCAAAGCGTCTTCAGGGGTACCCGCAGCATCATGTGAAATATTCGTGTGATTATGAGTGGTTCCACGATAGTGGTTACCACCTGTAAAGATAGGTGTAATTGTAAAGGTCCATTTATACGTTCCCGCATTATGCTTGTTATCACTAACATTCACGACAACCGTATGATCACTAATCGCAAGTTCGCTACTATTAGTAATCATAATGGTATCTCCGTTAATGCTAGCTGGAACAGTATTTCCATCCAGCTTGACTACTAATGTGGATGCATCCAAACCGCTTGGTTCATCATATTTCACGGAAATTACTGGCTGTCTATCTTCGATCTTCGTACCTGACATTGGAGTTTCTTCGAAAAACTCAGGTGCAAATGTATCTTCAACCACAGAAACTTTAAAGGGTGCATCCGGTGTACCCGACTGCTTAGTGACTTCACCCATCTTAGCTTCTATGTAATACTCAAAACTATTACCTGAAGCAACAAAGCTAGAATTCAAATGTGCTGTGTAGCTGCTGCCATCAGTACTATTCATTGGTAATGAAGCATATACCCCACCAATGGTTCTGTAGTGAATAATTACAGAATCAGCATTTTTAGCTTTAGCGGCAAATTGAATTTCCGCATTCGCATAAGCCTGTGTAATCGCTTGATGCGTAAGAGCAAGTTCTTTAACTTCTTTTACATCTTCGATAGACCTAGGAAATACCTGATACCCACTCTTAAAAGTAGTACCTGACACATACTGACTGAATATCCCGGTAAATGTGTAAGTTAAATCCTTCTCCAGCTTCGTCGGAACATCAATTCCACTAGCTGTAGTGACACGAACCGTAATCGTTTTATTCGTAACCGTTTCTGCAACCGTAATGTTATATCCATTACCAGCCATTGCTGGAATGTTAGTGATTTTACCTGTGAATTGTACTAATGATCCTTCCAGTGGTTCTGCCTTTGTGTAATTGATTAGATCTAACAAAGTAGATTCTGTTGGGGTAGGAAGCGTGGCCTTACCATTTTTAACAACTTTCGTTGGGGTAATTTCAGTTAATCCGTTATAAAATTGAATCGCTCCTGTTACTGTCACTAAATCACCTTGTGTGACGGTAACGCCTGTTGGAAGGGTTCCAAAGACCGCGATTCCTCCTGTAGCATCTTGCATGTAGAACGTATTACTTGCAGTCAATTCGTTATTTCCGATAACTACACCTTGAATGGTAAACACTTGATTAATCTTGTCTGATTTACCATTGCTGTCATTGGTGCGTAACGTGCCGATCGGTGTAATAACCGATGTGTCTTCTTTTGTAACTACAGTTCTAGGCCCCTCCAAATTTCTACCATTAGAGGTTACGGTCAACTGTGATACATAGACATCATCTGAACCGCCTTTAAGAGTAAATGTGAAAGCTCCATCTGCTCCTGCTACAACGTAATCTTTTCCATCGGCTGTATTGGAGTATCTGTTTCCATTTGTGGAGCTATTGTAGCTGTAGATTGTTGAATTAGGAACAGCAGCACCTGCCACACCTACAATTCTACCTCCACCTTGGGAATCAAGATAATAGTTAAGCTTGTCCGGATTAAGTGCTGCACTTGGCGCAGCCAAACGTATAACTACAGGATTACTTGCACTTTTATCTAGATCTTTAGCCGTTAAATAAACTTGCGTACTGCCGCCTGTATTATCAAAGGTTAAATTGTTAAATGCCCCTGACGCATCTGCATAAACAGCATTCGTAACCGCAACTGAACCTGTACTTGGATCATTTAGATACAAGGATACATAAGTGTCTGCTGTAACAGACGCAATATCTCCAGTAACTGTACCTACAGTACCTTGGTTAGTAAATTGAATGTTTTGTCCCAGAGGCTGCGAGCTTTTAGTAATCACAACAGCAGGGGTATCGTAGTTTCTTGGAGCAAGTACAGATGCCACTATGAAATCCGTACTGTTATTATCCGTATCTAGTCCAGCGCCTTTGCCTGGTCCAGAGTTGCTGCCGTCCTCTGATTTACGTTGTGCACTTGTTGAATTGCTTAGAGAAGCTGTCTTTGCTCCTTCGAATTCGGTAGCATCACTACCATATCCTAGGAAGTCAACGACTGCTGGATCGGAGATCCCAGTGATTGCAGTCTGAGTGTTTGCGAGTGCAACCTTTCCGGATTTTGCAGCTAAATCAATAGAACCTGTTACATCAGCTGTAACAGGAAATTCAGCAATTGTATTGGCTCCTTTTTTCTCCTGAATCAGCAGAAAACCATGTGCTTTAATAACTTTACCTGTTAAAGGTGTTATGGCCGTGAACTTTCCGGCACTTGAAGCATATTGAACTGCATAATCATTCAAATCTACATTCTCGTCGGTAGGGTTATATAGCTCGATAAAATCGTAGGAATATGGAGCCCCTGAGTTCCCTCCCCCACCAAAAACTTGACTGATTACCACATGCGCAGAAGCAGCTCCTGCAACCTTAGGCAAGAACAAGCCTTGTGGAATCATGGACAATAACATCAGTATAACCAATGCTAAACTTGTCCGTTTTTTTACTCTCATAAACTTCAAACTCATGAACAAAATTCCTCCTTGTATAACATATCCAGTTATACTATTATAATAAACGAACTTTGTAAACGAGTTATTATTCTAATATTTAGTTATGTTAAGTTTTATTAAAAAATATTAAATAATCACAATTCTTATTATTCCATTCCCTTTAATAATTGACCTTTTTTATACATTAATTAACACTCCAATGACAATTCTAGCTTATCATCAACTGTAATAACTTCATTACAATACATAATGATCTTCAAGGGGGAACTTCTTTGTCAGCTCGCAATATCCGCTCCAACGTATTTAAATCTTTGATCTTCATCGCAATTCTTCTTATCTCTTTCACTTCTTCTCACCTAACTGCTTCAGCCCATCCTCTAAGTGCCAGTTATACCACTGTTACTTTTAATAAGGACAAGACTGATTTTTCATTTTCACTGGATGTTATCTCGATTATTGAAAGTATGGATAACATAGATACCAACGGAAATGGAATTCTGGAAGAGAATGAAATCGAGACCAATAGACATCGTTTAGAAGAATGGATCGAAGATAGTGTCATTTTGGAAATGAATGATCAACAACAAGCTCCCGAGCTTCAAGACCTATTCCTTGATAAAAAAGGGGATAAAGAAGTAGTGACTTGGAATTTTACATATCCAGCCTTTGAGCCTGGACAAACCATCGCAATCAATGATGGCTTATATTCACAAGCTACAAGTTCACCGTATGTCAATTTAATTACTGCACATAACGGCGATCAGACTAGCGAAACCGTACTGCAAGGAAAAGAGCGCACGTGGACCATGCTTCTAACGGAGGATCAACAGGAGCAGCAATTAACATCATCTACCAATTCGTCTTCATCAGGTAATTCTGGGTCCTCATCCGATTGGTTTTCTTTTTTTAAACTGGGAATGAACCATATTCTTACCGGCTATGATCACCTATTATTCCTGTTCGCTCTATTATTAAGAAAACAAACGCTTAAACAATATGCTGCAATTATCACGGCTTTCACTTTAGCACATAGCATTACGTTGACACTCGCAGTCCTTGGCTGGATCTCCTTGCCTTCACGAGTTGTTGAATCTGTAATTGCACTCAGTATTTGCTACGTTGCACTGGAGAATATTTTCCGTAAAAAGATACGATTCCGCGCACTCATAACTTTCCTGTTCGGACTCATTCATGGTATTGGCTTTGCGGATATTCTTCAAGAAATGAACTTGCCAAAAGCACATTTGGCTGTAGATCTGGTGAGCTTTAATGTAGGAATTGAATTTATCCAATTATGTATTGTTATTGTTTTGCTTCCGGTGCTTATTTTTCTCCAAAAAAGAAACTTCTACAAGCCCGTCGTTGCCTATGGTTCTTGGTTAATTACTGCACTTGGCGCCTTTTGGCTAGTGGAGAGATTGTTCTTCTAGAATAAATCCTATAGTCTCACGCAAAAAACCTCTGTATGGGAAATGGAGAATGCGATCCATTTACCAAAACAGAGGTTTTTTGTGTTGATTCAAGATTGTTGCTTCATACGAAGCATTTGCGCTAGAAGCTGTTCCACATCTTTTTCCGGGAATGACGTCATTAGCGTGTCTTTAAAGGTTTCTTGTGCACGGATGAGCTTTGCTTCACCTATGGAGGTTAGGGAGGTATAAATACTTCTGCGATCACTATCGCATGCTTTTCTCTCTAAAGCTCCACAGCCCTTGGCTTCAAAACGACTAACTAGCCGTGAAACCGCACTTTGGCTTAAACCAACCATGGATTCGAGTTTCTGCAATTTCAGTTTTTTCTCTGGGGCCTCCGACAAGAATAATAACAAGTAGAACTCTTTTAAAGATAAATCATGATTCGCTTGCAAATTAACTTCTAATTCATTCGTCACATTCATTTGTATATGTGTTAACGTCAACCAATTCGCAATAAGGTCATTGTTAAGAATTTTGTCCATCTATCTATTCATCTCCTGAGCGTATGACTATTCATGAATTTTTTCTTCTATATAATAGTACTACACTCCACATCCATTGTGCCAAGCTTAATCCAAAAAAGAGAAAAGACCGTTTCTCCAAGAAGTCGGTCTCTCCAAATGATATCATTTTATTTCGATTATAATTATACTGCAAATACTTTGAGGGTAAGGATCAGTCGCAACTACAGTGAATGTTTGGACTTCCAGCCGCTGTTGTCTCCGGATTTCTTAATTTATACCGATTATAGCGGTTGAAATCCGGAGACAAAGGCGGACGCTATCGCTCCTAAAGTTCCAAAATCCTCTTCGTCACTCCGTTCCCATTCCCAAGTTTAATTTCATTTAATTCTAGGAAATCCAAAGGCATACTGGCGAGGAATACCCGGGTCTTGCTGAAGCTCAACTCCAGCCTCTAAGGTCCAATATGGATTTCTCAGCATCCCCCGACCAACTGCAACAAGATCTGCTTCCTCATTCCCAATCACTGCATTAGCAAGAGCGGGTTCGTCCAATCTACCTACAGCAATCACTGGAACATTCAAGCCATATTTGATTTCTCTTGCCAAAGGAACTTGATACGCCGCATGTGTTCCTGGCTTGCCAGCAGCCGCGATAGGACCTTCACCACCTGCACTGATATGGAAAATATCTGCGCCAGCTTCTTTATAAGCTTTACTAAATGCCAAGCTTTCTTTAATGCCGTATCCGCCCTCTACATATTCTTGTGCTGAGATACGCATGATCAATGGCATTCCTTCAGGCATTTCACTTTTCGCTGCACGAATGATTTCAGTACCAAACAAGGTCAAATCTTGGCCATATTCATCTGTTCTTTTGTTCGTTAGTGGTGAATGGAACTGATGAATTAGGTAACCGTGCGCACCATGAAGCTCGATAACATCAAATCCCGCTTGAATCGCACGCTTCACGCCCAACCGGAATTTCTCAACCATACCCTTTACTTCTTCAGTCGTTAGGGCACGTGGTGTTTTGGAGTTACCGTCAAATGGAACGGCAGATGAGGATACAGGAACCGCTGCATCTTCAGCCTTACGCCCAGCATGAGCAATTTGAATACCTACTTTTGCTCCATAGGAATGACAAGCCTCAACAATTCTAGCCAGTGCAGGAATCTGTTCATCGGACCAAATACCAAGGTCAAAATCAGTAATTCGGCCATCAGGCTCTACATCAGTCATTTCAATAATAATTAATCCTGTTCCTCCAATGGCGCGGCTTACGTAATGATTATAATGCCAATCGGTAGCAATCCCATCCTTGTTAGTCACTGAATACTGACACATTGGAGGCATAACCACGCGGTTCTTCAATTTCAAATCCTTCATTTCATACGGGGTGAACAAGTTCTTCATGATCTCTCTCCTCTTTATAAAAAACTAAATTTATTATGAACATTAAAAACATGTTTTAGCAGAAATTAATTAATGTATGCTCATGCATGTATATTATTATAGAATATCTATGGTGTCAACCATGAATGTCTCCTGCGAATTAATAGCTCCACGTATTGTTGAAATCTTTGTCGCAAGGTAATATATGGGTATCTATTTTCTTAGAAAGGATGAACTCACAAGTGGACAAAAAGCTTTTACAATCACATAGCATCTTTCCTACCCTGAATATTGAGCGAACGGCTGCTTATTACAGTCAATACTTAGGCTTTCAAGTTGTGCCCTATTTAGATACGGAGGAACCGCATATTTGTCTGTATCGTGATGATACTGAAATTATCCTGACTCAATCCCAAGGACAAAGAGTTATTCCTAATCGAGAATTGTATGGCTATGGTTACGATGCCTATTTTATTACGAAACAGCAAGAGCAGCTGGAAAAAGAATTCGAAGCCGCTGGTGTTAACATTGTCCGAGCATTAGCAAACACCGACTATAATAACAAGGAATTTGTTATTGAAGATATCGATGGGCGCTGGATTGCTTTTGGGATCAAAGGATAAGAAAAAAAACGGCCCTCGGCCGTTTTTCTTATTTTTAAAAGAGTCCAAATATCTTCTTACAGCTATTTTTACGGGTAGGATTCAGAACATCGGTAACCCCAATTTTATTTAACTTATTAAGTAATTCTTCCTCGCCATGCTTAACTTTATAATCTAACTCTTCTCCATAAAGCGGGATTAAAGTATAGAAGTGCACCACTTTCTCGCTGTTCATTTCCAAATTAAAAAATCCAGCTTTATCTTCAACATCTGGTACCCACACGAACATCCCTTGAAATCCTGTATCCACACTATAAGGCTGTACTGGATTACCGTTGACTAGCGTATGACCCATATAGAGCCAAGTATTATATTTATGTGGAAACCTAGCCGTTGTTTTTAGGGCACGTACAGGCCAATAATTTCTTTCATCCTTAAAAGCCTCATCAGACAGCTTCCATGTAGGAGGTAGACAAATCATTAATTCAGTATATTGATATTCTTCTGCGCCATCCGGAACCTGCATCGCAAATTCACTCATTCCTGATGTAATTAAAGTATAGTAATTCCGCTCAGGCGTCGGGTTAACAATTAGAATATCAACGGACAGAGCATCTGAAATAACCTCTTTAAAAACATTATCAATTACCCCTATGTATTGTTCAATATGAGTACATATCATCTGATGAGACTGAGCAGAATGCATTCATAATCCCCTCCTTTATATATGTTTATCGGTATAAACGAAGGAGAGTTTATTGCTAAATTACAGAATTTCTTCTCCACTACCATTGATCACACAGAAATCACTATATTTATGGCTAATTAATGTAGAATAAGCATTCCCCTGATTCAATAGATGCTCTTGAAAAAAATTAGCTACAAGCTCATTTATCTGATTATGAATTCCACATGTTCTTTGATACAAAGTCTCGTCCTCCTCAAAAAGAGGCATATCACTAAAGGACATATGTGTAGCCTTCCGTATTTTCAAAAAAGATTTATATCCGTTCCAATTCTGAAAAAGCTTCTCTTGTCCTTTGATGAAATCTTTTGCTATTTTCTCCTGTAAAATATTACTTAAGGCTTCTAATGTAGAAGCTTTTTGCCTTAATACAAGTAGGGGTACCGTATTATTCTTCACTTCATTCTCAATATATATATGCATACTTGCATCTAATAAAACTGCGGCTTTAATTCTATCAACTTCCATAGTTAAATCTAATGCAGTAGCACCGCCGATTGAATGTCCAACAATGCCAACCTTATCCATATCGAAAATCCCCATCATATCCTCAGCCTTAGAGTTCAGATTGGATAGGTAATCCAAGACATACTGTATATCTTTTTTTCGAATAGAAATTAAGTGATGTAATTCGGTATAATCTGTAGCCTGTATTGTCCTCATGACCTCTGATTGATTCATAAATTCTCCACTTGGAAAAACTGTAAACATCGCTTCATAAGCAGCACTGACGGTTACCACTATGAATTCTCGCTTTACTAGTGATTGTATATTGTAAATATACATATCTCTATCTAACCCTAGTGCAGGAGAGTAGATAATGACAGGATAGGATCGTTTAGATTTTCGTTGCAACGCTCCCTCGCTGATTGAGGTAGATAATCCATCTATGATATCCATATTCATACCAATATCTTGTAGAATTGCTCTCGCTTGTAGTTCACAGGGGTGGAAAAGTTCCATATATTTGATTTCAGTTTCGTCGTTATTAAGCAAACCATCCGTATCCGGAAAATAAATACTTATCACGATTTTTCTGCGCTCTGACTCTTCTTGGAACGTACCCTTGCGCGTGTAATCCGTTAATACTTCAACTTTTCGAAAAACTCCCATTGTTCCATTCCATCCTTTCTCATTCAGTATATTTTAATTTATTTTCCTATTTATTGGAATGGATTCCCCTTAATGTCCATACTAATGTCGATTGCTATGAATGGAATCAAGTTGAATGAACGGTTATAATACCTAAGTGCAGATGAATTAAAAAACTCAGGGATGTGGAAACTTTAATGGTGAATAATTCAGCGTATACACTTTATTTACGTGAGGATTGGAAGAAGCTAAGCGATTTCACTGCTATCCAATTATCAGAAGAAGAGCTTACCGATATCCAAAGTATTAACGATAAAATTTCGATTGAGGATGTAAATGAGGTCTATCTTCCTCTGTCCCAATTAATAAATTTGCAGCTTCAAGCGTCTCATACATTTAAAAAATCTATAAATCACTTTCTGAATAACGATCTTAAAAAAGGTCCTTTTATCATAGGTATCGCCGGAAGTGTAGCTGTTGGCAAGAGTACAACCGCTAGACTTCTTCAGAAGCTCCTCTCACAATTACCTTCCCATCCAAAAGTGGATCTAGTTACGACTGATGGGTTCTTACTTCCCAATGCCGAGCTAGAAAAACGTGGAATCATGAAGAAAAAAGGATTTCCTGAAAGCTACGACACACGTAGTTTAATTTCATTTTTAACTAAAGTGAAGTCTGGTGTTTCGAGTGTTCAAAGCCCTGTATACTCGCACCTAACTTATGATATTGTGCCAAATGAATATATTACGATTGAGAATCCGGACATCCTAATTGTTGAAGGATTAAATGTTCTTCAGACTAGTTTGACGATTAATCAAAATATGCCAAACTATTTTGTATCTGATTTCTTTGATTTTTCAATTTATGTGGATGCTGATGTGAATAATATAGAGAAATGGTATATCGACCGGTTTATTAAGCTTAGAGATACCGCCTTCCAAGATGAGCAATCTTATTTTAAAAAATATGCACAGTTATCATTAGAAGAATCTATCGAGATCTCGAAAAGAATATGGAAAGAGATCAATTTTGAAAATTTGATACACAATATTTTGCCTACCCGAAATCGTGCAGATCTTATACTATTTAAAAATAACAACCATCACATAGATCGCATTAAGCTGCGAAAATAAGAAATTACAAACCAAGCCTCTGATCTGCAGAGCTTGGTTTTTTCATGTGCAAAATAAATTGGGTGAATATCGTAGGTGTAATGCCTTTATCCTCTCGCCAGGGCAAACGTATACTGTGGTACATTCGTACACTAATGTAGAGAGAGGATAAATCAAATGATCGAAATCGCCTTGGCCTTTCAAGATAAGGATGGACAATATGCAGAGCATGCCGGTGTCGTTTTAGCGTCAGTTTTTCATCATACAAGTTCCCCAATCCATGTTCATATTTTACATGATGCCTCATTAACCGAAATTAACAAACGAAAGCTCACCAAATTAGTCTCCAAACATCAGCATACGATTAGCTTTTATTCGATTACTTTACCCGAAGATATGCTCCAGGTTCTTGCCAATATTAATTCTATCGATATGTGGACACATGCAAGTATGTACCGATTGCTGCTTCCCGCGTTAATTCCTGCTGACAAAATTATTTATCTGGATTGTGATGTATTGGTAAACATAGACATCGCGGAGCTGTGGCAGGTCGAGCTGAATGAAAAATATTTAGGGGCGATTTGGGATCAGGGCATTATGGATGTTGCACCTATTGTGAGCGCCAAAGGGCTTAATCCTGAGATTTATTTTAATTCTGGAGTGATCGTATTTGCTTTGAATAATATCCGCCAGAATACGAACTGGTACCAAGAGATGCTGAACTTTTTGCGCACTTTCCCTGATGTCACCATGCCTGACCAGGATGTTTTAAATGCGGTTTTTGGAGGAAATTACCTCCCACTCGATATCCGCTTTAATTCGTTTAATATGGCCATCCCAGATCATGACTACAATAATAAAATTGTCCATTTTGCAGGGGATGAGAAATGCTGGAATAAAGATTCCTCAGGGTTTGCGCTGTATCGCAAGTTCCTAAATCTAACCCCTTGGAGAGCTTTTAAAGCCAAATTAAAACGAAGAAAACGGAAGGTCAGCTATGTTAAGCGGCGGTTCACACGAAAAAGTAAAAGACGAATCATTTATAGACGTAGAATTAAAATTATTCGCACAAGAATCTCACCCCTCTCGCTGTTTCAATTAAAATTAATTAGAACGATTAGAAGAAGAAAAGGGACTGTAATCAACACAAGAATTCAATATCAAAGACGTATTAAACGTAAAAAAACAGCCCCTATTAGATAGGGGCTGCAGGTCTAATCAACTTAAATGTCTATCAGGCTCGAATACGGCGTCTTCGTTTGTGCCAGAACTTGATCCACACGCCCATATTATCATCCCGAAACAGACGGATTCCTACAAGTTTAAGAGGCGTCCAGATTTCATTGAAATAGTAATTGGGCATTTCATTCATCCTTTTATAATAATCTTCACTTTATTTGTTAATTTGTTTTAATAAGTTCAATAAGATGGTTATAGCTTCTCCTCTAGTGGCGTGATCCTGGGGAGCAAATTCATTATAGCCTTTCCCTTTTACAAGACCTGCTAACTTCAAGTAAGCTACACTGGATTTTGCCCATTCTGGAATATCCTTGTCGTCTGCAAACCCGGTTGTGGCACTTGCTTCGTTAGATTTACCCAGAATCTTGGCAAGGATCACTGCCATTTCAGCCCTTGTTATTTCTGCATTTGGACGGAATGTGCCATCCTCATAGCCGTTAATAATACCTGCTTGTACCGCCTGTGCGACCGCTTCCTGAGCCCAAGCTCCAATCTTCGCTGCATCTTTGAAGGTCAGCTTAGTTCCAGCTTCTTGCGGTTTCAAAGCATTCATCAGCATAAGAGCAAACTCTGCTCTCGTTAAGGTACCATTAGGCTTGAATGTGCCATCAGAATAACCTTTGATAATTCCAAGGGTTAACGCTTCTTGAATGGAGCGCTGCGCCCAATGTCCAGAAATATCACTTAGGTTATTCGCTGGTGTTGGGGTAGATCCCGGTGTCGTCGCTGGTGCCATAGTTGGCATTGGCGTCGCTACTGGCGTCGGTGTCGGTGTCGCTGTTGTTGGTAATGTTGGTGTCGGTAACCCAGCACCAGAACCTCCACTACCCCCACCAGATATAACTTCTTCTGCTACACGAGTTACAGTAACCGTATATTCCTTCTTAGTGATCCCATCTTCCGCTGTAACGTTTACCGTCAATGTATTCTTTCCTACGGACAAGGACTTCGAACCAAGATCATCTGCTGAGATCGTAGCTGTTCCAACATTCGTGACTGCTGCCACGATAGTGCTCTTCACGTCGTTAGCTACATTGGCTGTGTAAGCCAGTGTACCACTTGTAAAGGTTGGACTCAGTGTCACTCCGCTTAAGGACAAGTCGCTTAACGCTGCATCTGAACTTGCCGCTCGGGTTACTTCAACAGTGTATTCTTTCTTCGTAGAACCATCTTCCGCTGTTACGGTTACCGTAATTATGTTCTTTCCTACGGACAGAGGCTTCGAACCAAGATCATCTGCTGAGATCGTAGCAGTTTCATCATTCGTGACTGCTGCCACGATAGTGCTCTTCACGTCGTTAGCTACATTGGCTGTGTAAGCCAGTGTACCACTTGTAAAGGTTGGACTAAGTGTTACTCCGCTTAAGGACAAATCGCTTAACGCTGCATCTGAACTTGCCGCTCGGGTTACTTCAACAGTGTATTCTTTCTTCGTAGAACCATCTTCCGCTGTTACGGTTACCGTAATTATGTTCTTTCCTACGGACAGAGGCTTCGAACCAAGATCATCTGCTGAGATCGTAGCAGTTTCATCATTCGTGACTGCTGCCACGATAGTGCTCTTCACATCATTCGTTACACTGGATACGTAAGTTAAAGTGTCCTCATCAAAGGTTGGACTCAGTGTTACTCCGCTTAAGGACAAGTCGCTTAACGTGGCATCCGAACTTGCCGCTCGGGTTACTTCAACAGTGTATTCTTTCTTCGTAGAACCATCTTCCGCTGTTACGGTTACCGTAATTATGTTTTTTCCTACGGACAGAGGCTTCGAACCAAGATCATCTGCTGAGATCGTAGCAGTTTCATCATTCGTGACTGCTGCCACGATAGAGCTCTTCACATCATTCGTTACACTGGATACGTAAGTTAAAGTGTCCTCATCAAAGGTTGGACTCAGTGTTACTCCGCTTAAGGACAAGTCGCTTAACGTGGCATCCGAACTTGCCGCTCGGGTTACTTCAACAGTGTATTCTTTCTTCGTAGAACCATCTTCCGCTGTTACGGTTACCGTAATTATGTTTTTTCCTACGGACAGAGGCTTTGATCCTAAATCACCTGCTGAAACCGTTGCGGTTCCGTCATTCTTAGTTGCTCCAACGGTCGTGCTTGTCACATCATTTGCTACATTGGCTGTGTACGTCAATGTGCCACTTGCAAATGCTGGACTCAGCCATATTCCGCTTAACGTCAGCGCACGGAGTGTGGCATCTGAACTCTTCGCTCTTGTTACCGTAACGGTATAATCTTTCTTAGTAATACCATCCTCTGCGATGACGTGGACAGTGAATGTATTCGCTCCTACCGATAGCAGCTTCAAACCTAGATCTGCTACGGGAACTATAGCAGCCCCACTATTCGTGCTTGCTCCAATAGTTGTACTAGTCACATTGTTTGCTACATTAGCAGTGTACGACAAAGTGCCACTAGCAAATACAGGACTGAGTGTCACTCCACTTAACGTCAGCGCACTCAAAGAGGCGTCTGAACTTGTCGCACGAGTTACCGTCACGGTATATTCCTTCTTCGTGACACCATCCTCAGCTGTAACATGAACAATAAAGGTATTTATTCCAACGGACAGCGACTTCGAACCTAAATCTGTCACTAGGATCACAGAATCTTTATTCCCTTTGGTTGCTGTGATTGTCGTATTCGTTACGCTATTAGCAACAGCTGCAGTATACGTCAATGTATCCTTAGAAAATGTAGGGCTGAGCGTCACATCGGTAAAGGTCAGTTCGCTTAGGGTCGCGTCTGCACTTTTTGGGTTTATTACATCTGATTCAACGGTCAGCTCTTGTACCTCAGACGCAGGTAGTTTAGCTGTTTCCGCTATACGAACTGAGATCGTATCGTTTTCATTAACAATGAGGTTGTCAACACTCGTACCGGAAATCCCTTTATACGGGTTCTCATTGATTTTATATTCCATCTTTTCCGAAACATCATTTAGTTTTGTCGTGCCACCAATCGTTCCTGGCGCCAATAATCCAGTTGGCGCTGCTGCTGATTTAATATGCGCTAAACCAACTTTTAATTTTTGGTCGAAGGATGCTGGTTCTGAGGAAGTTGCCGCAAGACGAACAAAAATCGTATCGCCCGCATAGACAGAAATATTATCCTCACTTGTATCGGTAATTTCCTCATACAAGCCCGAATTGACTCTATATTCCATAGCTCCACTTACATTGATTAGCTTCGTAGTTCCCGCGGTGGTTCCCACCGTTAAGCTACCTAAAGTGGGTCCGGCCTTAATATCTGCTACACCTACTGTCAATGTTTTGGTGCTTGTTATATCTCCTGATACTCGGACTTTAATTTGATCTCCCGCATCTACAACAATGTTATCTGCATCAATGTCTGTTATTGGAATATAATTGCTATCGTTAAGCGAATATTCCATCCCGGTAGATACATTATTAATCTTTGTTGTCCAGCCTTTAGTCCCTGGAGATAAATCCGTAAATGCCCACAATCTAGGATACTGATCAGGGGTGATATACCATGTGGAATCGAAGTTCCAACCGCTAAAATTAGCCTTAGTATGCATCTCTGCAGTTGTTCTTCCTTCACCTTTTCCTGTATCCTCTTGCTGTGCTGTATCTTTGTCATAGAAGCTATTCGCTAATGATCCAAAATAGTAGTAATAACTACCTATCAAACCACCAACTTCAGTAGTCCCAGGTCCAGGCTTTACAGTTCCAGTCGCGTAGCTGTTGCTAATGTTTACAAAGTAAGAATAACCAATCAAACCGCCAACGCCGTTTATTCCATAAATATTATTCACGGTTACTGATCCTGACGCATAGCTATCACTTACCGTTCCTAAGAAAGCATACCCCACCAAGCCGCCTGCATAATAATATCCATTCACTGACCCAATCGCATAACTATTAGTAATGGATCCATTTGTGCTATATCCTACCATCCCTCCAATATATCCACTGCCATTTATAGATACTCCAGTAACGTAGCTATTATCGATGGTTCCATCATTAGCTCCAGCAATAGCACCAATAAAATTGCTACCTGTAATGTTGACATTTTCCAATCTCATACTTGTAACTTTACTTCCAGTATCTATAAATCCAAATAACCCCAGATAACTAGTGTAATTATTTTGAATACTTAGGTTCTTTATTTTATATCCATTGCCATCTATATTTCCTTTAAATCTTTCACTATCATTTCCAATTGGCGTCCAGCTTGTATAACTTCCTAGATCGATGTCTGCTATAAGTTTGAAATAAGTACCACTTTCCATATGGTTTCTAACTTCACTCATTTGATCGGCAGTCTCAATCAGATAGGGCTCACTTTCTGTACCAGACCCATTACCCGTATACTTTTTGATCATCTGTTGACTTACCACCACATCTGGATAACCAAGCGCTGTCACTCTAATGTCATGACTGCCTTTTGTCATCAGTACACCGGCTTTTATCGTGAGCATACCGGCATCAACAGCGTATTGTGTCTCTTTACTTAATACTGCCCCTCCGTCTGACACCGCCGTGATCGCTTCACGCCACAGAGAATCGTCAGGAAACGTAATCGTTATATCTTTATCGGTGTAGTTGTTATCCGTATCCGCTGTAAGAACAGGCGGGGTAAACTGAATATTTGTAATCTCAATGGGCTGACTATATGCGTTATCTGAGATATCCACAAATGCTCCCGCATCGATTTTTAGTGCATTTGAATCCCCTACTAAAGTGTCATTAAAACGGATTTCAAGCGTACTACTTGTATCTGTATAGGTCACGTTTGTAACGGTGTCCTCTACGTCAAGAGGTGCATAAGCGCCGCCGCTTGTTTTCTTCACTGTAATCTTTTCTCGCAAATCCTCTATAGTGCCTGCCTGTCTAGCATACACATTAAATGTAACCGTTAAGGTCTTGTTCTGCTCACTAACGACTTTAGTCATTTCGCCGCTATCAAGCTGTAGGTCACGATAATAACATTGTTTTCTAACTCCGCGTTGAGGGTCCCCCCCCATTACTTCATTTGAACATATCGTACTATCGGTTATAATTTTCGAATAATAATTATAATTCCCCTCAGTAGACCAATAACGGACTTCCTTCCTCCCTGGAACGATACAAGTGTTATCCTCTCCCTCATCAGCACAATAGGTCCAGCCGGGGCTTCCATCAGGTCCTGTATTTCCATCTTGCGCTGAAACTATGCCTGTAAATATAAAGGAGAACGATGAAAATATCATCAGTCCTACTAATAAACGAATCGTAAACCCTCTCAACCATCTTTTTGTAGAACCAGATATTTTTGTTATTAACATAGCTATATTTACTCTCCTCCGATGTAACTTACTAACAGGTAAAAATAATTCCAAAGTGCTTTTGTATGCATTAATTGATATTGCCCCACTTCCTCTTCATAAAATTTCTTGTTGCAAAATATCTTTGTATGTCGAATACTCAGCAATTACCTAACTATAAGACTAACTTTTCCAAAAAAAAACTCCCCAAAAGGGGAGGATAGTCTTAGTATAAGGGGGGCTTCATACCTATTATATGAATGTATTGAAACATTGGAGCGCTTGTACACGATTGTTTACTCCAAGCTTTCTATACATATTTTTAATATGAAATTTCACTGTTTCACCTGTAACAAATAGCTTGTCGGCGATTTCTTTATTCGACAGCCCACTTGCGATTAAATGTAGAACTTTCATTTCCTGTTCCGTTAGTATTTCCTTGAGAGATGGCTTGCCTTCCATGGTTACATTAAAAGCCTGGATCAACTGCTTCACATAGAACAATGAAACCTTTGGATTGCGAATTAGACTACCTATCTGTATCTTCAGATAAGTAGATAGCAGTTCCTCCATCTTAGAACCTTCATCCATAAAGCTCCGAATATAACCTTCTGGCTCTGCTAGATGTAGTGCGGTCTCCAAGTGCAGATGAGCTTCCTCTGTGCGGCCGATGGACTCAAACGTCATACTTTGCGCAATACATACCTTAATTTGATCTCGGAGACGATTTTCCTTAGATAATAACAGATTCAGTTGATCCAATACTTGTAAGGCTTTCTCTGAACGTTCGCAGGCTGCAAGTACTTTTGCCAAAGCTAGATACTCTGCAATTCGATTCATGGGAATCTCATCCGTATGTGCCAAACCGCATTTCCCTAGCCATGTCAGAGCTGTTTGCATCGAACCCTGCTGTAAAGATAAACAAGCTTGCTCCGCTTCAATACCTAACATAAACAAATCATAGTCAGGAGAGTCAATTTGCAGTTTCAACTGTATAAGCAGCTGTGATGCACGCGCTGGATCTCCTTTGGCTTGCTGAATCCGTGAAGCACTAGTGTAATTGTGAATCAAAATCCGTGCGAAAGGCTGCATGTCCTTACGTTCAAGGACTTTACTTGCATACCGTTCAGCTTCGTCCAATCGATTCCATTCATAGAGCAATTTGCTATAAGAAGCATACAAATAACCAACAAAAGGATACTCCTGTTTGTTCTCCCAAACTGTAATCCATTTTAATAGGAAGGCTTCCGCTGCGTGAAGATCATTAATAAGTGCCAAGTGATCATCAAACACATCATTCCCTTGATATCGATTACGCCCCATCGTTTGAAACAAACTACCTTCTGGCACGAATTGCTCTACGAGCTCAAAGTATGCCGACGTTCGCTCAAGGTCCTTTTGCAAATAGGTGGTAACTGAACAGAAAAAGTAAATATTACCCATAATCTGATTCCACTGGGCATCATCCATTTTCCCCTGCAACGCTAGAAACCGAATTTCAGCCTGCTCTACTCTCTTAAATGCCGTCTTCCATTCTCCAACTCCCAGCAATACAGAGATATAAAACAATTCAATCATCGGCTTCTCTGCAAAAGAGTTCTCCGGCAAAGCAGACACCCATCGAATCAAAACAACGCTTTTCGATTGCACCAACGTATGAAGATTCTTCTCGATCAAACGAACAGCATCTGCGAACCGTTTTCCTTCTATATAATGTTCCACCGCTTCTTCATCAAAACCATGCTCCTCCAGCCAATTTGCCGCTCGAGTATGTACTTGCATCCACTTTTTTGGATCTGTTCTGAACAATATTTGTTGCAAAAAGTCAGAAAGCAAATGATGATACCTGTACCAATTCCTTTGATCATCCAAGGGGATCACGAATAAATTCAAATGGACTAACTTCTCCAATTGCTCTTGGCAGTTCATTTGACCGGTTACAGCTTGACACAAGGAATGATTCATCCGATTTAAAACAGAAGTTTCCAGTAAGAAAGTGCGTACGGAATCCGGAAGATGATGAAATACTTCTTCTAGCAAATAATCGGATATATGCTGCTGTTTACCTCTAAATTGCTGAATGGATACAGCTATATTGTCACTTCGCTTTAGACTGATCGCCGCCAGCTGCAGGCCGCTGATCCACCCTTCGGTCTGATCATAAAGCTCGGTAATTTGATCTTTGGTTAATTGCAAATCAGTTGTATCCCGAAAAAATTCAAATCCCTCATCCAGTTGAAAACGCAGATCCTGCATGATGATTCGATGTAACTCACCTTTTGCCAAAAGCCTGGTAGTAGGTATGGTCAAATCGGTTCGACTAACGATATATAGATGAATATGGGGAGGTAAATGCTCAAGTAGATAAGCCATAGACTGATGTATTGTGGGGGTTTCGATGACATGATAATCATCAAGAATAATAATTAGTTCACTTGTTAAGTTATTTAACTCATTCAATAGCGCTACTATCGCTGGCTCCAAAGTCATAGAAGGCCCATTCATCAGAAGGGGTTGAACCGTTGATCCAAACCTAGGGCAACGCTCCTGGATAGAGGCTGTTACATAACTCCAAAACTGAGCCCAATCGTTATCCTGCATATCTAATGAAACCCAAGCTACTTGCGTATCACAATGTCCAATCCATTCACTTAATGCTGTGGTTTTGCCATAACCGGCTTGAGCAGAAATAAGCGTCAACTTGTAGTCCATTCCTTCATTAAGTTTACGCATCAGCCTTGGGCGAGAGACCAAAGTTTTACGAACACGAGGGATATGGAGTTTCGTTCCAACAATCAATGATAACCCCTCCGAATATGTATAATGCTATGGATAATGCAATAAATTCAATCTATTTTAGTAGCATTTTTTAGAATTCAAGTCTATTAATCACAGTATATCAGATAGAGGAATATTAAAATATGAAATGATGCCTTCTGATAAGTGCATCTATATTCTACAAAAAAATAAAAAACGGCATCTCTGCCGTTTTCTTGAACATAATCGTATAATAGATCCTTTTAGTTCACTTTAGTAAAAAACCATTTTTGAGCATCGCTTCCGTTATCCGTCCACTGCTGAACCGCTGCGCCATCTGCCGTTGAGGCTCCGTTTACATCCATAGCTAATCCACTCACTTTAGAAATTAGTTTGTAGTAGCCACCCCCTACATCTACAATGCTCCACCGCTGAGCGTTTGTACCATTGTCATCCCATTGCTGCAACTGTATGCCGGTGGCGGTTGATGAGTTTGGCACATCCAATACTTTTCCACTATGCACTGCTGTCAGCTTATAATAACCGTCTCCCGTACTTTCCACCTTAAATTTCTGATTATTGGCTGTGTAATTAGTCCATTGCTGCATCTTTGCCCCACTTGCTGTGGATACATCCACTACGTCCAGAACCTTGCCACTAGCCTTATCTGCTAAAGTATAAATCCCACCACTAACGATGCTTGAGGTAGGCGCGGATTGATACACACGTACATAATCAACCAGCATTTGCGCCGGGAAAGCAGTTGAGGCGTTTGGACTTCCAGGCCAATTCCCACCAACGGCAAGGTTTAGCAGGATAAAGAAGGGTTTTTGGAACTCCTCCGTATTGCCTGTTCCATTCTCAATATAAAAAGCATTAAATTGGTTGCCATCTACAAACCACTTAATATAATTCGCATCCCATTCAACGCTGTACACATGGTATTGAGAGAAATCCAGATTTCCGGATACCTGCCCATACTCGGCATGCCCATTGGCATCCCAGTGTACTGTCCCATTCACAAAAGCATTATTGTTCACTCGTTCCATAATGTCCGTTTCACCGGATTTAGGCCAACCTACTGTATCAATATTTGATCCAAGCATCCAAAATGCCGGCCAGAGTCCTTGGCCTGAAGGTACCTTGATTCTAGCTTCGATTTTCCCATAGGTAAAACTTTTAAGTCCTTGTGTTTTGATCCGTGCAGAGGTGTAGCTCATTCCATTGTAGGATTCTTTTTGCGCTGTAATAACCAGATTTCCACCCGTAACTTGCAGGTTCTGCGGACGACTAGTATAGTACTGAAGTTCATTGTTACCCCAGCCACCGCTCCCTGTGCCGATTTCGGCGGACCAATTACCAGTATTCAGAGAATTCCCGTCAAATTCATCGCTCCATACCAGATTCCAGTTCGAGGCTGCACTTGAATTGCCAGTAGTCACTAAAGCAATCATGAGTGTAAACAGCAGAAATAGACTTAGCATTTTTCCTTTTCTCAACATCGTCGTCTCCTCCTAATAAATGAAAAAAATTATAGGACACAGGAATGCTTAAGACGATATCTGCTCAGGGTCAGCCCAATGGAATCACCTCTTTGATCTTATTGATTTCATTGCACGGCGCGCTCGCACATTTGAAACCGGTTTCGTTTTAGGATAAAACAAAACGCTATCCCCAAAACCAGCTATTACAGCCAGAGTCAGGTTAACGCATCACTTCATTTGCAGTGTACGTCTTCTCTATCCGTAATATGCCAAGATTTCAACTTTACTTATGTACTTTAATTCCGTAGCCACTTCCTAGCTTACCTCCTGCCATTAGAAAGGCTTTTGCTCTCCGTTGCAGTTGGGTGTTCTCTTCATACTCTTAAGGGTTGATACTTAGCTTATTAAATATTCTTTGCTCTGCTTCCTTCGAACTCTTATCAACCTCATAAATGTTGAACTGACTTTGAAACTGAATAATGTTCGATTCCGGGTTTAACATCTCACTTAATTCCGGATCGAGCAGCCATGAATGACAAATAAATATCGGCGATATACCTCTGAAAAAAGCTTTGGCTAACTGGAAGGATTCCTCTACACCTTGAACTGATAAAGGCGCTCCAGCTGGAATGTGCACATTAAGCACGATTTGATTAGTGAATATTTTACATCCATCAACGACTAAATCCCGGTCCATCGCAAAAGGTTGAAATTGCATTCTTCCCAAACGAAATAAACGAAGCTGAACATGCTCTTGCAGCCAGTTATATTCTTCAATACCATATTCACCATAATCACGCTGACATTGCATGCACCAGATCTGAATATCTGAGAATGTATCATAATAGATCTCATCCTCAATGTTACGAATACGATACTCTTCATAAGCATCTACTGCGAATCTAACAAATAAATATAATAGCAGCTTTCGATAGCCAACCGATTGTTGCACGGATTCAAAAAAAGAAAATCTGTCAAAATAAAAATGTTGTTTATAAACTAGATATTCATTTTCTTTCATCTGAAACTCATAAACCTGCTGTCTAGCAGCAGGATCAAGCTTAATCCCTTCACACAATGCTCTGATGTTCACTAGAAAACCTCCCTATTTCCTATGGATACAGCACACCACTTGTAAAAACTCATAAAATATAACAAAGAAACGGCATTTCTGCCGTTTCTTTGTTATATGGATGGCCAAGGCTCAGAGCCTGTTTTACTCCAACCCATGTTCCTTGCGGATGTTATACATACCTTGAACAAGCAGCTCGGAAGGATCCCGATTTAATTGCAAGTGCGTTAACAATAAATGCAGTGGGAACGCACACACGTTATTTCCATCGCTTATCGCTGGAAAACCAGCCTCGAAGACTGGACCTAGTTTTTCGTTCCAAGCTAGACCTACATGTACATCCTCTGGCGCAAATTCTTCAGTTATTTCTTTAATACATTGCGGAACTAATACATTGTCTATGATCGCTTTAGCTTCCTCTTCACTTGAAGGCGGTGTTGGAAGCGTTTTGCCTCCCTCAATCTTCATCAGATCAACAAAGAATGAAGCCATCCATGCTGCAGGATCCTTACCCGATTGGAATCTTGCAATCAATTCACGCAGAAAAAAGCCGCAAGAATAGACATGGTCTAACTCAGACTTTACGTGAAAAACAAAAACCGGGCCGTAGGCCTCCATATTCAACACTTGTCCTTCAACGTCTTGAAAGTGCACTCTCAAAGCTACGAGACCGTTATGATGAACAGCCATCACTAGCTTATTCATATCCTCCTCAGACATTTCTGGATCATTGGTTATTTCCTCGTTCTCGTTTAATGTTTCTTCGTTCTCATTGGTTATCTCATTGGTCATTTTAAATTCCCTCCCGCTCTTATCATACCATCTAGCGAATTGAACTAACACTTTAATAATAGACAAATTCCTACCAGTTGTGGAGAAAATAAAAAAACGGCATCTCTGCCGCTTATTAAATATCCTCTCAATCCGTCAGATATAGATCCCCAAAGGCATTAACATCCTTGGAAGAGCCTATGCCACTGTTGTATTCCAGCCAGCCTCTACGCCCCTCGCCGTCATTATCATTAACCAGCAGCGAAAATTTAAGCTTCATACCTTGCTTCACTTGTGTCATGTCGCTGCTCAGTTCACGCCAGGGTATGGCTAATTCATAGCTGGTTGTTGAATCTGAACGACTCACCGCATACTTTAGCTCTATGGCATCATTTATATTGAATCCCTTAGGGGTTAACCAGCGCCACTTGAGTAAATTCCCCGCATTTCCCCGAGCCACACCTAGTTCATGGTACTCCGAGGGTACTGTTCCATCTGAGTTGGCAATGCCAATCCCGATCTGGATGCTATCCCCACTCCAAATGGCATCCCCCGATGCCGACTGTTCATGCTTGTCATCTATAACTTCTACCCCTAGATAAAGGTTATCCGCGTCCCAAGCTAAGGAGCCCTTCGCACTGATATCCTGCTCACCTCCCCACCCATTGATTTTGATATCCTTCACATCAAAGCGAGCCTGATCACTCCAATCTGATAGGTTACCATTGATTTCAACGGGCTTACTGAGTTTTGGCAACAACAACGCGTTAAAAGAATCTAACTTCGTTTGCAATAGATTACCTATGTCATTATAAGATTTAAGCGTCCGTTGTCCTCTAGCAAGCTCAGGAATCTCTAGCCGTACGCTCTTTCCCGGTTCCAGATTCTCCACAGAGGAACTATAGGTACCTTGCGTGGAACGTCCTGTCTCATAATCGGCTTCCACTGAACCATTGAAATTGTTCGTAGACTGATTAGTAACATCCATGTGAGTTCTTATTTCCTTGGCAGATTCATCATAGAATGTCTCATATTTCACGGTCAGCGGGTCGATTACATTGACATTGACAGTGAAGCTCATTGCCGTTTTAGGATCTTCGCCTCGTGAGACGAACAGCGTATCGTTTCCTCGCACCAAGCCTTCTGGAACCTGTATCCGAAGTATGTCTTCTTCCTCTTCTTCACGTAGCAGCCAGCCCTCCGGCAAATCAATGTTCACCGACTCCTTTGAAGGGCTGCGGTAAGCCTCAGGCAGCTTAATATCAAAGGCATCTCCGGAAGCAATCGAAATTCCGGAATTCTCCGGCAGCTTTGCAAGCTCTGGACTGTTCATGACATTCCATAGAAAATGTGTTGTCGTCTCCATAATCTCATCGATGTATTTTTCATTCTTGTAGTCATGTCCAACGCCTTCCATCGTGAGTAGATTATGATACACCCCCTTCTCTTTCAGCTGTTCAGCCAATTCAACACTTTGCTGGTACGGCACCAGTTTGTCTATTGTTCCATGAATGATGAGGACCGGCGGCAGCTTGCTGTCCGCACTTGTCGTCAGATCCCCCCCATAAATATCTACAATCGAAAATATAGATTTAATGATCGATGGATCCTTTGATACATATTGATTGACAAAGTTTATGGCTAGATGCCCTCCCGCCGAATCACCGCCGATCACAATACGGCTTGCATCCATTCCGTAAAGCTCTGCGTTATCGTTGATCCATTTAATCACATCGCTTATATCCTCATAAGCGTCATTAAGCGTGTGGGTGAAGTTAGTAAACGGATCTTTTTTCAGCCTATAATCGATGGACAATACAGTATATCCTCGCTTCGCCAATCCCGTAGAAAAATCTGCTGCATCGTTCTTATTCCCTTCTGTATAACCTCCACCATGAATGAAAATAAATACAGGTCTCTTCTTGTTATTATCGCCAGACGGCTCGTACAGGTCGAGTTTCAGCGGTTCTACAGCATCTGTCTCATTCTTCTTGCTCGCATACAAAATATCTCCTTTCACTGTAACCTTATAAGCGGGAGTCAAGTACTGAACCGGAATTTGTCCGTTATTGACAGTAACTTTAGCCGCTCTTGTACTACTGTCAGTAGTAATCACGTTAGTCACTTCTTTTCCTTCTTTTTCTAAAGCGCTCTTATTCTCTCGGTTATTCAGTAACAACCAGGAACCTAGAACGATTACTAGGATTGTAAGAACGTAAATAAGCCTACGCTTCATTATGACAACCTCCCTTAATAATTTTGAATTTTAAAAAGTAATATAATTCCAATAACATCATTCTAGAATTCAAGTAGGAGTTTAACAATTATGTATTCCTTCGTGAATTAGGTTCAATATTACGAACTTTTAGTGAATAAGAAAGGTATAATTATGAAGAAACGGTGTTATCGTTAGAATAGATAGAGGAGGACATTACAATCATGAAATTGAGCATGAATTGGATAACGCTCAGGGTGCGCGATCTGGAGGCTTCCCTTGATTTTTATAACCGGATTCTGGGGCTTCCTATTGAACGCAGATTTGAGAGTAGAGGAAAACAGATTGTTATGTTGGGAACTGTGGATCAGCCCAAAATCGAGCTTATTCAGGCTAGCGAACCGGCTCTGAAGCCGGAATGCGGCGTTTCTGTTGGTTTCGAAGTGGCATCGCTCTACGATGCCATAGAGCATTTGAAAAGCCACGGTATCCCCGTCGCACGCGGACCGATCACGCCAAATCCCCAGCTGCGTTTCTTTTATATACTGGACCCGGACGGCTTCGAGGTACAGTTAGCGGAGCATAGCTAGACCTAGCGCTCTTCAAACAAAAAAAGGAAGTGTCCCATAAGCCATGAAATGGCTGCGGTGACACTCCCTTTTTTTGATTATACCTGCTAATGTGTTATGGGTTGAAGGCTACTGCTCATTCAGTTATCTTCCGAGCTACCAGCGCCAAGTCATTCAAATCAATCACGCCATCTTTATTGATATCGGCACGTTTAGCCTCAGCCCAATCTGGACTGCTGGTATCCTTGCCATAATTAGCAGCGACAATCGCTAAATCACCGATGGACACTTTGCCATCTTTATTGATGTCACCAGTCATACCAGGCTCCGGCTCCTCTGCAGTTATCTTGAGCTTATGGCTTGACGTAACAGTTTCGCTCTCCTTGCCTTCCGCATCTGCTACGGTCACTTTTTCAATCTGAATAATACTCTCTGTAGCTTCCGCTACTGTTTTAGTACCGAAATCCAAGGATACCAGCTGCATATTGCCAGTCACAGCATTGTCCGCTCCTTCACTCACCACCAGCAGTCGCAATTTTCCTGGCGTGTGATTAGCAGTTTCAAGCACCTGGATTCCACTACGCAAGGAAGTAGCCGATTTGAATTCCAATAGCTTAGGATCATAGTTCATGGTTACATCCATCGCATAGACAGCATCTGTTACACTCTTCACTCCAAACGCCAGTTGAAAATCTCTTCCGCCAGCTACAGTGTCTACCCCAGACAGAACAGAAGTCATCTTGCCCGATGGATCAACCTCCCCATTCTCGTCTTTTTTAACGGTAATGATTTCGTGGATTTTAGGTTTAACCGAACCCTCCCACTGGACCTTCACTTCAAACACATTACTATACTTGGAGGTATCAAATGTATTATACGATGAAGACAGAGTACCAACCTTATGCCACCCACTCGCATCCCGCACAGACACTGCTGCATTTGAAAGATTCGCTGGATTTTGCAAAACAATCACTTCTTTTACCTTCGTATCCTTCGACAACTTGTAATTTAAGGAACCCGTATTGCCAGCACTCGGCATATAGAAGGTGGATAGCTTTTGGTCAACGGACAGAGACGCTTCATTCCCTATAACTCCAGCAGGTTCAGCCTGAATAGCCGGATTGGCAGTTCCAGGTCTTTCAATTCCTTCATTAACTAAAATTTCATTAAGCGCGAGCCATGCATCATAGGTTTCAGTTGAAATCAATCTTACATAGCGGGCGGGCTTGCCGCCGTCAATTTGAACTCTCTTATAACGGTAAGGCACCTCGTGCTCTGGGAAATTCAAGCTCCGATCGCTCGGATTACTAAACGTATGGATCGTATCCCATGTCTGTCCGTCTAGCGACAGCTGCAGATCTCCTTTACGGAAGAAATCTCCTTCACCGTCTCCAATCACGACAGCTACATTTTGGACATTCACCACACCGCCCATGTCGATCTGAACATACTTTCCTTTCGATTGAATCGCACCGAACCAAACCTTGTTCTCTAAAGAAGCATTGTACACGTTGTTGATTGAACCTTCATAAATGCTTCCGTAATTATGAGTAATCATAGGTGGAGAGAATTTGTTCAGCTTGATCATGAGCCTTGTCAGATTTACAGTGATATTCTCAGTTCCCTTATTCATGATCCGGAAATAGGCAGCACTAGCAAACGCCCCATTCCCCTCATTAACCTGTTCCCATTCCACACCGTTCTTTGAGGATTCTAACCGAACTTCTGCGTTAGAAGCTTCTAGCGCAACTTGCGTGATCTCTTCAATAGATTTCAAATTAATTCCTACATACTGGGCTGGTTTTAATGTGATTCCGTTCAGGTTCGTTAATTGCACAGAATTGTCAGCTACCATAACAGAAGTATCCTTCAACTCTGGCACATCGGTGTAAATCGACACTTTATCTTTACTTGCATTTACGGAAAACTCACGAACTGCCGTCCATAAATCAGGCTTTCCTCCAGGAATTCCTGCATGCGTCAATCGATATCGAACCATCCTTGCCTCCACATTAAGCTCGGAAGCAGAAATTTTATACCCGGAACGCTCTTCTCCGATCGCAGTCCATTCTTGACCGTTCATGGAATACTCGAGAATCCCCCTTTGGAAAATATCGAAATCCGTGTCATTTCTACCTTGTGTGATCGCTATTTCTTCCACTTTAATGGTTTTGCCAAAATCAACGCCATACCAGTCCCCATTCTGTTGAATGGTTTGAATATAGACGTTCGTTGCTAAATCTCCATCGACCATCAGGTTTAATCCAGAAGGGGAACCATAAGAGCTTACAGCTAGAGGTTTAACATATTCAGGGTCCACCAAAGTATAAATCTGAGCATCCAGTTTATTGATGAGCTGCTCAGCAAAAGGAACTAGCCGCTTTGCTCCTGCCTCGACTGTCACATCTGGAGAATTAAGCTTCTCAATTTTGAATGTTTTGGATAAGCTTAATGCGCTTGTGGCCTTAGCAAGTTCCTCCCATGCCTGATCTACATTCTCTTTCTGGATCGCTATCGCAGAGAGAACTGCCGATTTATCGGCAAGAACGACATTTTGCAAGCTATTTAGCCATGGATCAATTTCCTCTTCCATATTTTCATTCGTGTTATTTTCTCTGAACGATGCGATGGCATCCAATACTAGATCAAATTCTTGAATCAATGTATTCCCCGTCGTTTCTATCGGCTGACCACTTGAGTATTGACTTAAGAATTGCGCTAGCTCTGCTTTGATATTTTCCGATTCCCCTACTACAAGTCCATGACCGCTAGGCGATGGGTCACTCATATGATAGGCAATCGTATTAAGCTCAGAGGCAACTTCTGGAGCAATATGCTTAAATGAATTGAGCCAGATCTCCTCTTGATCAAAATCATCTACATTCCAAGTGTAATCCGCTACCGCGAATATACCGACCTTAGATAATTCCGCATGCTTCATAGGATTAGACACTACACCTGAAATATTATGTGTACCTGGAATGAGCAATTCAGCTTTACCAAGTAGCAGTCTTGCATCCTTATAGTCATTCACTGGCCAGTTTAACCACATATACGTATCTCTTCCATGTGCATCTTTCGGCCACTGCATATCACCCGCATTAACAGAGGCAACAACACCGTTTCCAGTCCACATAATATCTACATTTGCTGGCACATTTCTCAAGGCTTCAAGATAAGGTCTGCCAGTAGTTCCGGTCCAGCTTTTATTGTAGTATGGAGGACAATAAATTAATGATTTGACGTCTTTTTTGGACGTTACCCAATTCGCAACATCCGTAATAAGCTTAACATGTTTATCCTTATCCACTAACGATTGTGAAGTGCTAATATCATCCATGAATAGTCCAAATTGACGTACGCCTATACTGTACAATTGTTCAAGCTTTGCAAGTAAGGTTTGGAGTTCTGCATCATAATTGTTCCAATTGATCATATTGAACCCTGGATGAATCGCCCATACAAACTGCGTCTTGGATTCATGGCCGACATCCACCAGTTCTTTAATCTTGGCAAGCTCAGCTGCAGGATAGGGTGTTCTCCATTGCGCGTTATGGTACTTGTCATCTTTAGGTGCAAAAATATAAGAATTCATCTTGAGCTCTCCACCGAAACGCATCAAGCTCATTCGATCTTCATGTGACCAAGGCGTGCCGTAAAATCCTTCGATAAATCCCCGTGAGCGAGTATCAGAGAAATCTTCGATGGTGAGATTACGAACCTGGAGATCAGGAATTTGATCAAAGATCATCTTCAGCGATGCCAGGCCATAATAAGCCGCATCTGTATTTTTACCTAATATCGCAACAACACCTTTATTCTGTTGTTTGGTGCTAACGTTAAGAACATAAGCGTCTAGCTCATTGAAGTTATCCGCCTTATAAGGAATATTCTGAGTGAAGTAGTTATCTACATAGCCTGATGAATTTCTAGTTCCCAAAAAGATATTTGTTTTCCCTGCCACTACAGCTCCTGACTCAGTCACCTGAAGTGATTTGGAATCCAGTATCTTTTGAAGCAGCTTTCTTGTCGGCTGGTCAATCGTATCTTCAATAACAACGTTTACATTTTGTGTGATGGTTAAGGTTGTTGCTTCTTCGGTTTGTTGCTGCGGTAATGGATAGATTTCATAGGATTCCGTTATTTTCGCATCTTTTTGCGGAAGATCAGAAGCTACATCCGCTGCAGCTGCAAAACTGGAGAACAAGCCGGCCACCATCATAAGTGTAATGAAGATACTGAGAATCTTCTTCGGCATTTCCTAAACCCTCCTATAATTAACCTTTCAACGCACCTGCTGTTAACCCACCCGTAATTTGACGTTGATACAACACATACATCACAATGACGGGAATCATAGAAATGGAAAGACCCGCAAACAATGGCCCCCATTCCGTTCTGTACTGCATTTCCCCTTGCATAATGGCTATTCCTACAGGAATGGTGTATTTCGCTGGATCGTTGATCAATACTGTGGCCATGATGTACTCATTCCACACCGTTAAAGCATTCATAATTCCTACTGTGATTAATCCAGGCTTCGATAATGGCAACATGATCTTGAAGAAAACGCCGTATAGTGAAGATCCATCAATTGTTGCGGCTTCTTCAAGCTCACGGGGAAGTGCCTTGAAAAATCCAACCAGAAAGAAGATCCCGAATGGAAGGATGCCAATCGTTCCGACAGAATAAACAAGCGTGAGCCCTACTAAGGAGTTGGATAAATTCATATCTCCGAGAAGAAAGAACAACGGTATCAATCCGAGTGTGGTTGGAATCATCATCGAAGCAACGTATACAAAATAAAACAGGCCTCTAGATTTAAAGGTAAATCGAGCTAATATATAAGCTGTTGTAGCAGCCATAATAAGCGATAAAAGCGTACTTGCCACGGTTACAATAATGGAGTTAAGGAAGTAATCGCCAAAGTTTGCTCTGCTCCATACATTTGTATAGTTTTCAAAACGAAAAATAGATGGAAAATCCCACGGTTTCCCGAGCATAACCTGCTGATTATCCTTTAAGGAAGTCAGGAATGTCCAAAGAACCGGATATAAGACAACCAAGCTCCACAAGATGAGGAAAAATCGAACTGCAATTTTTGATATCAACAGAAGTGGTTTTTTGGCGGGACTATCATTCAAAGTATTTTCCTCCTTACATTTCAATGGACTCCCGGTGAAGAATACGCTGTAAAATTAAAGTTGTGATTAAAGATAATAGTAAGATCAGCACCCCGATGGTGGCCCCGTAGCTTAAATGGAACTGCTTGAAGCCCATCTGATACAAATAATAACCGAGAACTTGTGTCTGATTGTCCGGGCCACCATCCGTCATCAGCTTAACGATGATAAAGGAACCGTTCAGTGTTGTGATTACGATGTGAATGATCGAGGTTTTGAATTGCTCCCAGATCAGCGGTAAAGTAATTCGAGTAAACTGTTGCCATTGTCCAGCACCATCGATACTGGCTGCTTCATATAGCGAGGAAGGAATACCTAGAATAGAAGCGATGATAAGCAGCATATAGAATCCGATACCAGCCCAAACACTAGGAGGAAGAAGTGACCACATCGCGAGGTTTGAATCACCTAACCAGTTAGTTTCCACAGGTTTTCCTGTAAATAACGAGATGAATGCATTCAGGAACCCAAGACGGGGATTGTATATAAAACTCCACAATACACCGATAACGGCTACGGAAATGATATTCGGAAAGAAAAACACCACTCGGTAAAAACCGTATTCTTTCAATTTAAAACGGGTCAGTGATACTGCGAAAAACGTTGCAAACAACATAATTAAGATGACCTTCCAAAAAATCAAGAAATAATCGTTCGAAATGGCCTTTGGTATGATCTCATCCGAGAATAATTGTCTATAATTATCAATACCGATAAAATTCATCGATTCGGAACCGCCTGACCAATCGAAGAAGCTTAAGTATAAGCCTCGAAACAGCGGATAAATAGTGAATAAACAAAAGATAGCAAACGTAGGCAGCAAGAAACTCGCAATAAACAAATTACGTTTCCACAATTTATTGTTCTTCATGGGCGTAAGCCATCCTCCCCTTAAATTTGAAAGAACAATCAGAGGCACCTACGTCCTCTGATTGTTTAGAAAGAAGAGTCAACTTACTTCCGGATTTTGGCTGCCGCCTTCTCCATACGGTCCATCCATTCTTCTGGCGTAATGGAACCTTGCAGCAACGCAATGGTTGCATCATTCTCTGCCTGCTCAATATCCGCGGCTAATTTAAATACTGGAGCAACAATCGTGTCACTACCGTTGAAATATTTCATAGCCGTTTTAACAACATCACTTGCGCCTGAAGATTCCAGATCTGCCTTGACGTTCATCAAAGCGCCTGTCAGCTCAGCCCAACGAACTGCGGCTTGTTTCGTAAAGATAAATTCAATAAATGCTTTTGCTGCATCCGGATTTTTGGCCTTCTTTGCAATTGCAATGTTACTAGTGTAAGGAATAGCCACAAATTTACCGCCTGGCTTCTGCATAACGGAAGGAATGAATCCAAATTTGAAGCCCTCTGGTACATCTTTTTTCATTTCATTTTCCAGCCACAAGCCGTTAGGAATCATTGCATCTTTATGCTGCAAGAAGAGCATTTGGGAGTCTGTATGACTCATACCGAACGATGCGTTATCGAAATACCCTTTGTCCCTCATATCAACGATCTTTTTCAAGGTATTCGCTACAGCATCATTTTTGAAAGAACCTTCTTTAGCTGCTTCTTGATCCTTTAAGATTTGCGGATTGTCTCCATTCTCAGATACAAAACCTGTATTCAAGAGACCTCCCACGATGTAGTATGGGTATTTACCAGTATGGATGTAAGGATATACGCCATCCGCTTTGATTTTTTCACTAGTGGCAAGGAAGCTATCCCAATCTTTTGGAACATCCCATCCCTTTTCAGTAAAAAGGGTTTCATCATAGAAGGTTCCCCATGATCCGAATACGAGTGGAATCGTATAGTTTTTGCCACTGTAGTCTTGTGGAGGTGCGATCAAGTTGCTCGTAAGCGGCTCGCCGTCCACATTTTTCGCATCTTTAACCCAATCTGTAATATCCATCAATTGGTCGTCGAGCACCATTTGCGTTTCGTTCGAGCCTGCTCCATCGATGTATACAACATCTGGTGGATTACCTTGGATCCAGCGGGGCTTCATTTGCTCGTTGATTTGTGAACCTGCGGATTCTTTAATGTTGACATCCGGGTAATTCTTCTTGAATTCACCAATGACTTCTTTCCACCAACCGTCTCCATAACCACCGACAAAGTATTGGATTTCGAGGTCTCCCGCTACTTTCGGCTCTTCAGGCTTGGGCTCGTCTGTCTTTGCTGGCTCAGTCTGCGTCGCAGCTGTTGTTTTCTCGGGAGCTGGAGCTTCAGCCCCATTTGTCCCCCCGCCACATCCTGCCAGAGACAATACAATGGACATCATAACTAGACTTAATGCCGCTTTCTTTTTACCCTTGCTTTTCATTGGCTATCCCCCTCGAATAACTTGCTCGACTTCTGTAGACACTTGATTTTGTAATTCTGACTGTAATTCTATTAACACTTTTCCATTATATAGGCTATAAAAACGTAACCACATGATCTCTTTTGATGTGGAGTTGATACTTTTTGTCCTATAGAACCTTTTTTTCAAGCAATTAATGCCTTCGGCGTCCTTATAAGGACGGTAAGCGTTAATGCGAGAAATATAAGGATAATGTATAGCGTGAAACTTATACATTCTTATATTTTCACAAAAGAAGGACACCTGAGTAAAAACTCAGGTGTCCTTCTCTCAATTCAGTATTTTTTGAGCAATTGCTGCTAAATCCATAATATCGATTTTTCCGTCATTGTTAAGATCTGCACGCTTAGCCATCTGCCAATCTGCACTGTTCTTATCTTTACCATAGTGCGAAGCTGCAATCGCCAAGTCACCGATGCTCACTTTACCATCATCATTCAAGTCTCCGGATTTTACTGGTGGCGTTTCATCTGCCTTAATCTCGACCTCAAGGTTTGAGAGATCGGCTTCAGTCTCCAGTCCATTCTCGTCACCAAATATAGCACTGCTTACCTTTATGCTCGCTAACTCAGACTTTGTCACTGACTTTGCTTTGAAGCTTAGTTCAAGTACTTTGGCATCCCCCGTTAGACCAGTCCGCGTACTAGCTGTGATTAGACGAATGGTTCCGATGTGATCTTTTTTAGATTCCAATACTTGAACCCTATCGTTCACCGATTCGCCCGAGATGTACTCCAGAAGATTCTCGTCGTACTTCAATTGAATATCTTGCGCATAGGTCGCATCCGTTACATTGCTAACGCCCATATCTACAGTAAAGGTCTGACCTTGATTTATCGACTTAGGTCCACTTAAAGTTATCGCAGTAGGTTCATCCAATTCGACAGGTACATATTCGAAAGCATCAATCATCGCAATAGTATTCGAAGAGGCATTGTTCTTCGTCCCTTTCACGACAATCTTAATCGTATGTTCCCCTTTGGAGAGATTGGATTGTTGGAATAATACCCGCTGTTTCATCGTCGCTGGACCATATCCATCAACACCTTCAGCGACTAGCCCCCCATCGAGATATACATCGAAATGTCCGTGGTTTGCCTGCAAAGCGCTGATAAATTTAATCTCTGTTCCTGTAAACGTGAACGACGCTGAAGCCCCTTTCTGATTACTATAGCTTTCTGTGCCTTTGTAATCGCCTGCGTCACTGTAAGGACTCCACGTTCCGGTGTATATAATCGACGGATCTTTATCATCTACTTTTATTGGCAGCACAGGTGGTTTTACACTGGATACAATTTTATATTGCTGACCCTTCACCGTTGGAAATTCAATCAAATCCCCATTCGCCGTAAAGTTGACGGATTCCCCGCTCCCAACACGAACGACCTTAATTTTACCAGACTGTACAAAACCAGGATATTTAACAGAAGCCTTATTACCTTGCTTAGAAGTGAGCACTGCTTCTTTCAAGATCGTTCCTTCCCAGCGCATATCCACTTCAAATCCACCTCTTGCCACAAGCCCTTTGACGTTTCCCGTAGCCCATGCATCTGGTAAAGCAGCTAGTAAATCGATACTTCCAGCATGGCTTTGTACAAGCATTTCTGCGATTCCGGAAGTTGCTCCGAAGTTACCGTCGATTTGGAACGGTGGATGTGTATCGAACAAATTGTCGAGCGTGCTGCCTCTAAGCTGCTCACCTAACAGTTTATGTGCACGGTTACCATCAAGCAGACGTGCCCATAAATTGATCTTATTGGCTTTACTCCACCCCGTTCCACCATCGCCTCGAGAATTCAAGGTGACTCTTGCTGCTGCAAATAAATCTGGATTATCCACTTCATTAATAAGCGTGCCTGGATACAAGCCGATCAGATGCGAGATATGACGGTGCTGATCTGTTGGACTATCGATATCATTCTTCCACTCCTGCACCTGCCCCCAGCTTCCGACCTGCGGCATCCATAGCTTGCTTCGTTTCTCCATGACCTCGTTACGCAGCTGTTCATCCACACCCAAGATTTCACTAGCCTTGATGAACTGTGTGAACAACTCCCAGACTAATTCCTGATCATAAGACACGCCGATGGATATATCCCCTTGCTCTGGAGAGTACGAAGGAGATGACACTAGACTTCCGTCTGAATCTTCGACCAGATATTTAACCCAGAATTGTGTTGTTTCCTTGATAATGTCATACACTTGGCCTCTTAAAAGATCTTTATCTCCACTAAAAGCATAGTGATCCCACACCTGCTGCACCATGAAGGCATTGGCAGCCGGTGACCAGCCCCAGTAGAAGTCAGAGCCTGGCGCAGTATAACCAAATGGATTGTTGACGGTATGAATCGCCCAGCCTTCGCCTTCGATTCCATGATGTCTTTGAGCTGTTTCCCTACCCGGCTCGCGCAGAGAATCAATGTAATCAATGTACGGAATATCGGTTTCCGCTAAATTAACAACTTCGGAGGGCCAGTAATTCATCTGCACATTGATATTCGTATGATAGTCACTGTTCCATGGTGGATTATTTACTTGATTCCATACCCCTTGTAGATTGGCAGGCAGTGAGCCTTCCCGGGAGGATGCAATGAGCAAATAACGACCATATTGGAAGAACAATGCCTCCAAGCTTCTTTTCTCTCCGTCACTAGCATTCGTTTTATAACCATTCAAAAGCTCATTCGTAGGGAGATTTGTAGCTAACCCACCAAGATCAAGTGAAACTCTGTCGAACAGTTCCTTGTAATCTGCCAAATGAGCTGCGCGCAACTGATTGAATGATTTGGCGGATGCTGCATTTAAGTTAGCTTCTACAACCTCTTTTGGCGTCTTGTCACTCTTATACGTTGGATAATTATTGGCATAATCTGTTGCAGCAGTCATCAGGATTGTGACGGTATTCGCCCCGTTGACCGTAAGTTTTCCATCCTTTGCTGTTACAGTTCCTCCTTCATGCTGCACTTGAAGCTGAGCTTCGTATGCCATCTTATTACTGGGTACCTTACCGCTTAGCGTTAGTTTATTTCCTTCACCCTTAACGGTATTAGAGGGCTGAGCACCAGTAAGGCGAACATCAAAGGTCATCGGCTGATTCTCTTCCGTTGTCAGTCTCATGACCAAGACCTTATCCGGATAACTGATAAAATACTCACGCTTGTATTTTACATTGCCCGAAGTATAGGACACTCTTGCCGTTGCATCATTAAGATTCAATTCACGCCGATAATCAGAGTACGTCTGAGCACCGCTGTTCCCCGAGGCGCTTGTCATCTCCATCTCGGACAATTGAATTTTCGTTCCGCCCTTGCTTACAAGATCGAATTTATAAAATTTATAAGCAGTAGCATTGGAAAAAGTATATGATTTCTTCTGTTTGCGGCTCGCAAACTCTTCATTGGATCTGTTATCTAGCGGGGTCCACTGCTGCCCGTCATTCGAGCCTTTCAACGTCCAGCTCTTCGGATCACGATCAGGCACATCATTTCCTGAAGTGAATGAATAGCCGGTAATTACCTTTGCCTCTTCATATGCCCATTGCACCCAGAAAGGTGGTGCTCCATCACCTGAATACCATTTCGTATCTACCGAGCCATCGGTTAAATTGGAAATAGGCTCGCCGTATTGTGGGTTATCTGAACTCGCCGTTACGGTATACGCTGACTGACGATTAAAATCTAAGAACACGTCGCCAAATGCTTGATACGCCCCAAAAGAGCTATCACCAGCTCCCATAACACCAGTAATTTTCCCCACCAGAGCCTTAGCTTCATTAATTTTCCCTTCTTTTAGAAGCTGTCTTATGGTCTCAACATGTAGCTGAGCACCGTCTTTAATACCATATTGGTAATTTGGATCTGCTCCAGGCCCACCGCTCCACAGTGTTTTTTCATTAAATTGAATTCGCTCCTGCTCAACACCACCAAATACCATGCCACCCATATAACCGTTTCCGATGGGGAGAGCCTGCGTCTCCCAGTTCGTGGCCGGCGCTTGATACCATAATGACAAATCCTGATCTGCTGCAGCAGTTTCAGCCAGTGGCTGTTCATCTGCGTACACTTTTTGATCTAGAACCCCATGAACCGGAAGTATACTACTGAGTAACTGTGAGCAAGCGATCCATACAGATAGTAGAATTGCCGTCCTTCTGACTAATCTGCTTTTACCGATTGGCATTTGTTTACCCCTCTCGTAATGACAACCAATGATTATCTACTCCACAATCTTTTTCGCAAGTGCAGCAAGATCAGTAATATCTATTTTGCCGTCCTTGTTCAGATCTGCGTGCTTAATCTTACTCCAATCTGGACTGGAGGAATCCTTACCGTAATGTGCGGCCATGATACCTAAATCGCCGATACTCACTTTGCCGTCGCCGTTTAAATCTCCAGGTAATTCCGTATTTACTGTGATCTGAATGGTTAAGGATGCCGGTTGGAGCACGGATTCTTCCCCTTGACTGTCACTTATTATCGCTTGAGTAAGCCGGATAACTCCCTCTGTGTCTTGTATTACATCTGCTGCTTTGAAACCAAGTTCAACAATTTCAGCATCGCTAGTAATCGGATACTGACTACCCAAACTTGCCAAGAGAACCCGTAGCTTACCGGGAGTACTTGTAGATGGTTCATTGATAATAATTACACCTTCCTGCAGAGAGCGGATTGAATCTGGAAGGTATTCCATGACTGCCGGATCAAATTCAAAGGTAATGTCCTGTGCATACACATCACTTGAGACACTGGTGATCCCATACTTCACGGTAAAAGACTCCCCCGGTGCAACAACCTTCTTACTCCCTACTAAAGTTGCTGAAGGCGTAGGATCAGATGCATCTGCGTTCACTGACGGATTCATAATGGATATCCAGCTTAAAATCACGGCTATAAGGGTCACCATAATTGCCTTTTGATACAATCGGATACTTCTCATTTTCTTCTCACCTTTATCTTTTAAATTTTGTTCAGGATGTGAGCGTATGTTATTGATTTACGATTTGTCTCGCTAATTGAGCAAGATCTGTAATATCGATCTTACCGTCACCATTCACATCAGCACGCTTCGCTTGCTGCCAATCAGGACTTGATGAGTCTTTGCCGTAGTGTGCAGCAACGATACCCAGGTCACCAACGCTGACTTTTCCGTCGCCGTTAAGATCGCCTGTGACTCCTGTTTGTTCTGGTTTCACTTTTACAGAGATTGTAGCTGGTGCGGCTGTAGTCTCTGTTCCGTCTTCATCACCTAGCAGTACCTCTGACACGCTGATATTAACGGTCACCATCTCAGATACTTCTTTTGCCTGGAATGTCAGCTCAGCAATTTGTTGATTTCCGCTTAATCCGTGTTCCGCACCTTCACTCGCCATAATCAAACGAAGCTTTCCAGGTGTTTTGTTTGTCTCTTCAACAATTGCAACACCTTGGATCAGTGATTTAACGGTCACATAATCCATGCGGTCAGCATCGTACTGAATGGTGATGTCCTGTGCAAATACCTTCCCTGAGATATTGTTCACATCATACCGGACAACAAAAGGCTTGCCGGAAGTAACGGATGCATCAGCACTCAATACGGCTTGCACTTGAGCCGTTTCCTGCTGCACTTGATACACTGTAATCTCGGCTGCAGATGCGAATTCACCCACGCCTTTTACAGCTTCCAGCTTAATGTGAGTCGCTTTCACCGGAGCGAAATTCACTTCCTTGAGCTGTTTGCTTCGCAGCCAGGTACCGCTTGTCATGAGCGTGTAATTCACACCATCGGTGCTTGTGTACACGTTGTAAGCAGTAATTGTGCCATTGCCTTCGTCCGGCCGAGGTAAGTATCCTAGCTTGCTGATGGTATACTTTCCGCCCAGATTCACCATAATCGATTGCGGAAGTGGATCAACGTTAAACCACTTCGTATGCCAATGTGTATCCGGATCGCCGTCCAATGCCAAATTTGGGTCGTTTTCGCCTGCTTCAGAGCTCGTAGCCTCTGCACTCATTTGACTTTGCGGAATTTCGATTAGGTTGCTTTGTCCAGTAACTGTCACCACACTTGTTGCTTTAAAACCGCCTTCTTCCGTCGTCGCGGTAATCGATGTCGTGCCCTGCCCTTTTGGTGTGACCATTCCTTTACTGTCCACACTGGCAATACCAGGATCACCGCTTACCCACTTCACAGTCTTATTACCGGCATTCTCAGGCTCAATGCTCGCTGTCAATTGACCCGGTGCGTCCAACGCCTTGAGTGAGAGTGTCTCACGGTCAAGCTTAATGCCAGTAACCTTCTGTCCGTCTTCCAGTGGGATGCCAAACAGCTTGAATTCGCGAATAGCAGCCTTTGATTGAGCATCAGGCAATCCGGTGATCGTAATTCTAGCGTATCTACCTTGGCTTCCAAATGTATCCTGAATCGTGCCAGTTTCCTGATTATTCGTTCGATTTGTTACCGTAATCCAATTGGAGTTCGCGGTTTCCCGAACTTCAATTTTGTACTGATAAGCCTTGTTACTGTGTTCAAAAGAAACTTCGGAGGATTTAATGGAATGCATCATACCGAGATCAACCGTCCAGCTATGACCATTGTTCGTATCCGCTGCTAACCAGAATGTGTCCATATTCCCATCATTAGCGAGGCCAGCCGAATGCGCTTGATCCGCACTGTCCGCTGTAGCAGGTTTACCTTCTGAAATCAATCGAACTTCAGGTGCTACCTTCGGCGACTCATAGACATCGACCTCCGAAGCCGAAGCGAATCCGCCAAGTGCAACAGCTGCTTCAAGCTTCACATAGCGGGCGGAAACACTATCGAAAAGGATGTACTTTTTCAAGTTGTTTCTGAGCCAGGTACCACTGGATACCTTCGTATATGCTTCTCCATCTGTGCTGACGTAAAGGTTGTATGAAGTAATGGTCCCATTCCCAGCATCCGTTCGTGGTGCATACCGGAATTGGCTAATTTTACGAACCTTACCTAAATCGAGAATAATGGATTGCGGGAGCTTATCGGATCCATCCCATTTCGTATGCCATGCGGAATTCCGATCCCCATCAATCGCTTTAGCTGCTTCCGCACCAGGCTGGAAGCTTTTCGCTGAGGCTGTCATCTCATTTTTAGGTATCGCTGTCGGTGAAGGCTGTGATAGATCACGATACAGATTAATTTCCGCAGCGGATACGACACCCCCAACAGCTTCTGTTGCTTCAAGTTTCACAAAAACAGCTTCTACTGTATCAAAATTCACCGTCTTCTCTAGTTTGTCATCGTTCCATTGTCCACTGCTTACGAGCGTATAGTTGGTTCCATCCATACTCGTATACAGCTTGTAACCTGTAATTGTGCCGTCTTTGCCACCGTACTGTCTTGGCAAGTATTTCATTTTATTCACATACTGTTTAATCCCCAGGTCTAAAGTGATGCTCTGCTTACTTCCACCATTTGCTGAGGAAAGCCATATCGATTCATAGCTGCCATCCAGCACATTAGCTGCCGGTGTATCCGAAGCGGCATTCGTTGCAGTCGCAATCATATCTTCCTGCGGAATACGACTTGGATCTGTGTCCTCCTGAGGCAGCTCAATTTTGACAGCATCTACAAGTGGAGTCGTATCTGCTGTAAAGCCTGCAACTTTCACAACAAATTCCTTATCAGTGGATATGGATGGCGTTTTAATGTACAGGATGCCGCCTTTATCTTGCTTAGCATAGTACCAGCCACTTGTTTCTCCATCCCATGCAGCTTTGGACTGCAATTCAGGATAGGATGTTCCATCTACGGAAACAGACGCCGGGTGATCTGGCATGTGGATTGTAAACTGATTCTTACGTGACTCCAATTTGCCTTTATAGTCACCTACGCTTGCTCCAACCTTGATAAGCAAATCTCCACTTCCTTGCTCAGGAGCGGTGGAGGTTATTAGTGTTTTTGCAAATTTGCCTGTACGATGCTCCTTCGATGTACCATCATCTTCATACATCGTAAAGCTTGACGATTTATATGGATAAATATCATAAGTAATTGGATCAGGAGGAACCTGACCATCGTATAACGATTCAGGATACATCGGGATGATAGCCCCGCCCTTTACTAGAAGCGGCAAGCGATCCAGTGGAGCATTGTATTCGTCTAACATTTTTGAACCGTAATGTTCTTCTCCTGTCCAGTAATCGATCCATTTTCCTTTCGGAAGGTATATTCCGTTTCGCATTGTCGTGTCGGTATATACTGGCGCAACCAGGAACGATTCCCCGGACATGAATTGATACTGTGTTAAAGTTCCTTTCGAGTTCGGATCATTCGGATAAGAATAGATCATTCCCCTCATGATCGGAGCTCCGGACTCGTAAGACTCATTGAGATAGGTATACAAGTATGGTGTCAATTGCTGTCTTAGCTTCAATGCATCCCTGTTATAGCTCGTATAAGGTTCTCCCCATACCCAAGGCTGCTTATCTTTGGCTGCCCAACCAGACATGTTCATCAGAATTGGAGTGAAGATCTTCCACTGTAAGTCTCGAACGTAGGTTTTAGCGCTTCCTCCGAAAATCCCATCAATATCTCCGGTTGAGTACGGCATCCCAGATAGCCCTGCCCCGATCATCGAAGGGATATGAAATCGAATATATTCCCAGTTGCCCGACTGATCTCCGGACCAGACGGTAGAATATCGCTGGGTACCTGCCCAGCCACCAACGGACCAGACATAACCTCTGTCGTCAGAGTTATCTTCAATACCTGTAAACGCCTGTTTGCTGGCACCCAGAGCGAAATCATATCCAGGTCCCACCCAGGCAACGTCGAGTTTAGCGAGCCTTGTACCCTCTACGCCAACTTCTTGCGCGATTTTATCAACACCATTTTGAGTCCATAATCCGGTATAGAAACCTTCCTTATGTAGTTCGTCAACGGTGTTGCCTAGATCTGTATAACCGCAACCATATCCGTCATTCGGCAAAATCCAGGCGCCTGGCATATCATTTTCCCGATATTTTTTGGCAATAAGGTTAACGACATCGGAGGTCTTTTCTGGATCTCTGTTGTAACAATCCGCATCACCAAGTCCCATACCCCACCGAGGAATCAAGGACGGTTTGCCTGTAAGATCTGTATAAGCGTTCAAAATATCTTTCATTGTCTCACCGTAGAAATAATAAGCATCAAACCGATTTTCGTTATGCGTCAGCTTGACGGTCGAATCAAAATCATAAGTACCGCTTTGAAACGTGTTGCGAAGCACTCCATATCCTGCGGTGCTCAAGTAGAATGGTGCAGGATTCGAAACCGTGCCGCTTCCCCAATCCCCATAGTTGTTAGCAATGGTAATTTTGCGATCACGATGGTTGAAGAATCCATTCTGCATACCGCCGCCGTAGAAATATTCATCCTCACCTCGGATAAGCTGTTGTGAGGCTGACTGTCCGTTATAGTTCAAGCCAGCGGATTCTTCCCACACCACCGTTTGGTTGTCACTTTTGTACATGGCGAACTTTAACGGATTTTTGTAGGCTCTCAGCACGAATTTTCCTGTTTCCATCTTGTAATACGTATCTTCATCAGACCACTTTACGTTAACAGGTCCGAAATCATCCTTGATGACGATTGGCTCGATCGGCTTTTCCGCGCTTTTCCCTGTCAATTCCTTGAATTGCCCGTTCACACCAAGCCAAATCCGGAACATATCCTCCCGCTGAAAAATCACTTTAATCTTGTCAGAGCCTGACGTGATTTCAAACGTATTATCATCTTTCTTTACGAAGTCAGAAATGTTGCCAACGGAAGCACCATGGGCGGTTTCCGGGCGAATCATGAGTCCTGTAACCACAAGGATCATGAGTGCAAGCATCCACATACCAAAGCGATTATAAATTGTTCTCAATCCATTCCCTCCATTCAAATGAAGCGGCAAGACAGGATACAGCCTCCACTGTAGTTTGAATTCCTTGTCTTGCCGCCTGGATTCAAGTTGCTATTGTTATTCAATAACAATGTCTTTAGCTATAAGCACCAGGTCCGTCAGATCGATCTTGCCGTCACCATTGATGTCTGCACGTTTCGCCTTATCCCAATCTGGGTCTGCAGAAGTCTTTCCGTAGTTAGCAGCGACAATAGCCAGATCGCCGATGCTGACTTTGCCATCACCATTCAAATCTTTAGTAGGTTCTGGAACTGTTGATGTTGTAAACTCCACCTGAGCCGAGGAGTTAACTGCGCTTGTTTCCTGTCCTTCGTTATCCCCAAGCGTTGCACGCTTTACAGCCATACGTCCGGTTTGGGGTTCTGTTAGATCCTTAGCCTTAAAGGTAAGCTTAGCAACATCAACATTCCCTTTAATCGCACTCTCGGAGCCTTGGCTAGCTAGAATCAGACGTACAGTGCCTTCTGTATTTTTCGTCTCAAGGATACCCACGCCGTCCACCAGCGAATTAGCGGATACATAATCCATTAGCGAAGCGTCGAATTCAATCGTGATATCTTGGGCGTACACCGCCTTTGTAACATTGTGGAGACCTAACGTTATGTTGAAATTCTGACCATAAGGAACGCTTTTCGGAGCAGCTAAACTTGTTGCCACTTCACCTGGAACCTCCCTAGCCACTGTAATCTTACTCACCGCTTTATGTCCTCCGGATACGGTAGTTGCAGTAATATCAGCGGTTCCTGCCTTTAACGCAGTCACGACAGCTTTCCCGCCTTGAACTTGAACGGTCGCAATAGCTTCATCACTGCTGTTCCAGGTCACCTGTTTATTCGTTGCATTCCCCGGTTGAAGTGAAGCACTCAGCGTTTGTGTTTCTCCGGCCTTCATCGAAATTTCAGCTTTATCCAGCTTGATACCGGTTACCGGAACTTCAGGAACGTTATTGCTGTACATAAAATTATCAAACACGGTAACTGAAGGACCGAATACTCTAGCCCCCATTTTCCCAGCGTCTGTTGGGATCTGTGCAATAGCATCATCAAAATAAGTCGTTCCATTGATAATCATCGCTACATGTTTCCCTTCAAACTTCACTTTTACGGTCGATGTTGTGCCTTTTTTCAATTTGGCGGCCTGAGCATTGGTCAATAAACCATAGGAATCCTGAGCGTTCACCCAGTACCAAGCACCTTGATCAAAGCCTATAGAAGCCCAAGCATCATTATTGACATAGCGCAAAATAACACCCGTTCGTATAACATCACTCTGCGGCGTAATCTTAAACTCGATCTCACCATCTCCAATGCTCGGAGATTGCTGATCGATAAACAGATTATTTACACTGTTGGAGGTGAACTTAACGGCATGCTCACCCGCTTGATCAGGTGCTTCTACAAGCTCCATACGTCCGACACCTTTACCGATGACATGCTCCCAGCCTTCGAGCGAGTTATTCTCAAAGCTCGCTGAATATCTCACAGGCGCTGGAACTTCTACAGGATCCTCTGGGTTAGGAGCGTAGACTTCAAATTCATACATGGAGTAACCATAGGTTCCCACTCGCTTCGTACCTAACATTCGGACATATCTCGCTTGTTCAGTTGGGAATTTGACAATCTCTACTCCGCCAACGCCAGCGTTAGTCGTGTAAACGTCCCGCCAGTTCTCCGCATTATCGGATACTTGAACTTTATAGCCTTTGGCATAAGCACTTTCCCATTTGAAAATAACCTTGCTAATGTCAGTACTTTGGCCTAAATCAACATAGATCCACTCGTTGTCGGTATATTTAGAGGACCAGCGAGAAGCACCCGTATCGATCTCATCCACAGTAAGACTAGCTGGGAATTGAGGTACTTCGACGGAAGAAGCTACTGCTGTTTTGTGCGCAGCTAAATTGATGGTCCAAGCGGGTGATCCTGCTTCCTCCGCAATTTCTTTCCCTGACAGCACTCGATTGAATATCTTGAATTCGTCGAGTAGTCCAGTAAATGCTTTGGATGAACTGCCGATCATAGCCGCAGGTAGCATTGTCGTTACAGCAACAGAGCCTTTTAGATCCCCATCAATATACAGGGAGGTTCCATTTAGATCTCCTCTGAAGGCAACATGTACCCACCTACCCACTGGGATCGCTGCATTAAAGCTGTAATCATAGCCCTCTCGGGTGAATCCGGCATTTGGTGTCCCTTTCTGCTTCAGCTTAATTGCACCATATTCGGATTCCATCAGTATCTTCTCATCCGCTTCTTGTTGATCATCAAGCTTAACCCATGTGGAGACCGTCCAAGGGAAGCCCTTTATTCGCAGCGGTGTTTGAACATGATCTGAAGTCCCTGCAAACCGTACGCCTTTTCCTGTTTTTCCATCATCCACGCGAGTAACGCCAGCTCCTAAGGTAGCATCATAGGCATTTCCGGACTGATCAGAGACCGTCTGCGCGCCTTCTTCAAATGGATAATGAACAACAAGATCAGTGGCCGTATTCACTTCATGTAATAAATTCGTTCCAGGACCTTCGCCTAGCTTCGTTGACAACTGCTGGAACTCGGTGAATGTGCTGTCTGTGGACTGGCCTCTCCACATTTTTTCCGCAAGGACAGGCATCGCTTTCTTTACACGATCATGGACATCCGCTTCACTAACCTTCTTGCCCATCATATCGTTCCAAGTCCCGAACATCGCACCGAGCAGGTTCTGCTCACCTTCCTGCAGCTTCGTATTTCCACCAAAGTTCGTTGGGTCCCAGTTATTAAACAACCACTGAGAATCCAGATAATCATGGTAATATCCAGCCTTCGGTACAATGTAGAGCGTGGAATCCACCGTATTGATAATTTTGAATCCATCTCTCACCGAGGCTACCGGATCTTGCCAACCGTTATTCCAGGCGTTTACGGCTATATCCTTATCTACTACCGTGGTACCTGGGAATGCATTCAAGCTGCCCCACATTCTTGATTTCTTTCCCTTGCTCTTTAAGTGTTCGTTCATCGTGTTCAAAAACTCGCGATACTTCTCAAACGTAGTCCGATCATTAGGTGCGAATTCATCGCCTCCAAAATGAACCGTTTCTGAATCAAACCATTCCCCATCTAAATATTCGTCCCATACATCCTTGATGAAATCGACCGTTTCCTGACGTGTAATATCCAGATGATCGACAGGCAAATTATCCTTAACCAGATCCGGTCTAACCTTTGTAAAGGAAAGAGCATGGCTGGGGGTATCAATTTCCGGCGTAATGTTAAGCCCCCGAATGTTGGCAATGTCCTGCAATTCACGCATATCCTGTTTGGTGTAGTGTCCATCCTTTGCTGTTAATTCCGGGTACTTGGTACTTTCTAAACGGAATGCGGTATATTTGTTCCAATGCTCCCTGCTGTTATCCTTAAAAATCTCGTTATCGTTCAGATGGAGCTGGAAATCATTCATTTTATAATAGGACATAAATTTGGCATAATCCTTCAGGAAGTCTATCGTGAAAAACTTGCGTCCTACATCAAGCATAAAACCGCGTTCTCCATACTTAGGAAAATCCTTCGCTACCCCTTTTACAATGCTGGTCTTCTCAGGATCTTGCTCCAAAATTTGTAGTGCCGTTCTTGTTCCATAGAACACACCGGTCTCGGTGTTTGCATGTATTTCCACATAATCTCCTACTTCAAAGTAGTAGCCTTCCTTGCCAATCGATCCATCAGCTGTCTTATCGAGCATAAGCAGGAAGTCACCTTTAGAAGCAGACTTATTTTGAACAATCGGTAAATCGTATCCGGTTAATTCCTTAAGATCCTCTTGAAAGACCTCTGCGGTATTTGGTAGTTGGCATAAACATTCACTTGTAGGAATTACGATTCTGGAATTGGCTGTTATCTTAAAAGAACCACTACCACCAGTCCACTCTTGTAAACTAGGTATCACTTTTGGTTTAGCGTTCTCTGCTTCAGCTGCTGCTGCAAATTGTAATGGAGTAGAGTAAAGTACTAGACAAAAAACTGTAAGGGCGTACACCCATTTTTTCATCTGTCATCCTCCTACTAGTCAAATCATCTATTTTGAAAAAAACCAGGTACATCATGTTTAGTTACTCACACATGTACCTGGCCTATGATCTTGATTACTCTACAATTTTGCGAGCGATAATAACCAAATCTTCCAAACCGACTTTGCCGTCACCGTTAATATCTGCTTTCTTCGCTTTCTCCCAATCTGGGCTTGCTGTAGTCTTACCATACTGCGCTGCAACCATTGCCAGATCACCAATCGTTATTTTTCCGTCACCGTTGATGTCGCCTTGCGTTCCTTTCTTACCAATCTCTACATTTACGGAAGAGATCGCTGCCGAAATTTCTTTGCCCTGATCATCTGAAATGATTGCACTCTTAACGGCGATTGCCCCATTCACCGTTTGGTTAACTTCCTTCGCTTTAAAGGTTAATTCGAGGACATCTGCACGGTTACTAATTCCATTGGCCACACCTTCACTTGCTACAATAAAGCGAAGTTTACCTGGGGTGCTGTTGATTGAATCAATAACGCTTACCCCACTAATTAACGAACGCGCCTCAACGAATTCCATAACATCCGCGGCATACTCTAGGGCGATGTCCTGCGCAAAAATCTTATCAGACAGATTCCGAAGTCCATATTGAACTTTGAACACTTCTCCTGGCTGAACTTGACTTGGCGCTGTCAAAGTAGAGGAAGATTTTAACTCACCATCTGTTTCTGTTACGATGACACGGCTGGTCGCAGAGAAGCCCCCATCCATTGTCGTTGCCGTAATTACGGTTTCGCCTACCTTCAATCCCTTAACTAGAGCATGACCTTCTTGCTGTTCAACGGTTGCTACAGCCTCATCACTGCTGCTCCAGAGTACTTTTTTATTCGAAGCATTCAGAGGCTCTATTACAGCATTCAATTCGCCTGTGCTGCCTACTTTAATCTCTAGCCGTTCTTTATCCATAGCAACGCCTGTGACTTTTACTGCCTCTGCCTCATCCTCCGTCTTGAACACGTTGAGTTCGGCAGCAGAGGCAAAGGTACCCACGCCTTCTATAGCTTCAAGTCTCAAATGTGTTGCTTCTACAGCTGTAAAGCGAACAATTTTTGTGGTCTGATCGAGTGGCCATGATCCATCTGCAATTTTTGTGAAATTCGTTCCGTCAACGCTCGTGTATAGGTTATAGCTTGTAATCGTTCCATTGGTTCCTGTGACTCTAGGTGAATAATTGAATTGATTAATGTTATATTTGCCTCCGAGATCCAGAGTAATGGATTCCGGTAAGTGTGCCGGGCTCCATTTCGTATGCCAGATTGTAGACATATCTCCATCGAGTGCAAGACTTGCTTCACCTCCAGGCTGGAAGCTACTGGCCGTTGCAGTCATTTGCGATTGTGGGATTTGCGTGTTAGGCATATACACATTAATGGTCGAGGTTGCACTTTTTTTACTTCCATCCTTAGCGGTAGCAGTAATGACCGCCGTACCGGCTTGAAGTGCAGTAACTTTTCCGGCTTGATCCACGGATACAATTTCCGGGTGGTCAGAAGTCCAGAGAAGTGTCCGGTCGTGGGCATTTGCTGGTTTAACTAGAGCGCTAATGGAACTAGACTCTCCTTTGTTCAGATCCATCTTATTGGGCGTTAGTGTAATAGTCGAGACAAGTACACCTTCCTCCGGAACGATCGCACCCTCATCATCGACGCGAATGTTATCGACCACCAGCGTACCGGTTAACTCCTTCTGGCTGTTCAGCTTGTTTTTGATAATAGCCAGATAGGCATCTTTCACCCCTTCGGTTGTAAAAGACAGATCCAGCGTACTGCGTCCTTCTTTCAAATTCTCACTAACCAGATCACGAACTACCCCATTCTCCTTCACTCGAATAGCCACTGTGTACATATCCGTCTCATCCGAGTTGTAGTCCATCGTCAGATGGTAGCGGTTATCCTCCTTCATTCGGAGCGTGTGAGGCAATGTACGCAGCCATTCACCTGTTGCTTCTTCATTCGTTTTAAGCGACCAATTACCATCCAGAACATAATTCATGATCTGGTTATCACCTTTTTCAACTAAATGCGTACGAACTGGACCTATTTTAGAATAAACAAAGGGGCCCCAACCCTCATCAACGTTCTCGAAATCCTCGAATAATACAGAATTACCAACGTCGGTTTTGGTTGGATTCTCCCATACTCTTACATCATCAAAGGTTACCGTCGAATTTCCATCTTCTACCTTCATATAGAGATTGGCCGTCTCACTAACCGCATCAAAGGTAACCTTAATCCGTTGGAAATTCGTGCTCACATATTTGTGCTGCTGAGCTAGAAAGCCATGCTCCGTGTTATCCAGCGTATTTACAACCTTGTCAGCCCCTTGCTTCACACCGATTTCCACGGTGCGTTTCCCATCCACTTTCACCCATACCGATGCAGAATACGTTTTGCCAGGTGTAAGACCGGTAATCTCCTGCTGAATTACTGCATCACCAGGACCCTTCACTTGAAGCTGGTCATCAGCGTTACTGTTCTTCACGAATTTAATGTGATCATCGCTTGCAGCTGTGGAGGATTTCTTCCAGCTGCCGAACGTTTGGCTATCAAAACCCGGATCCTTAACCGAACTCCCTTCGCCCCATACCATTTCCGGCTCTTCAACAGCTGTTGTCTTATACAGGGCATAACCAATCCCCGGCTGCGCTGTAAGTGTGACTTTACCTCCAGTTACTTCTACACTGCCAACATGCTCACGTCCCAAATCTGTCAGCTTATATAACTGTGCAGTCGTTACGTTGCTCCATGATTCTGGAAGACTCCAAGTCGTTTGACCACCTGCTGGATTCCAGTGATAGATTTTATCTTCTGTCTCAGGGCTCCATGGAATAAAGACCGTACTGTCACTGATGTTGCTGCTATCTGTCATGATAGCGATTTCACGACCATCCTTGCTTAAATGGATCTTACCATCCTGCTTACGTTCAACTACAACCTTCTCTTCAAAGTCGATGCGGTTATCGGTCATCTTGATGATCGGGAAATGCTGCATATATTTTGTTGGTAGATTGTGATTGAAGAATGCCGCACTAGTTGATTGATAGCTGTAGAATGGAGCACTGTTCTGCCAATAACCCACGCCTACCTGCTTATTCCCTTTCAGTAAAGGGGTTGTTAAGAAGCCATCCAGCGATTGATTCCGTAGGAAACGGGTAACCTTGCTGTCGTCACCTTGGTTCGGGTACCCCGGATCTGTTCCCCAGTGAACCCAAGCTGCCTGCTCAAACAGAGGTCCTGCAAATTCTGTACCGAGCATCCAGCCGTTACCATTGATATAATCTGCGAGTTTCTTCGCATTGTAATCGGCACCATCATATACATCTACATATACAAAGGAAAGGTTGTCACCTGTATCGCTTTTCAGCATATCCAGACGTCTTTTTAATTCGCCGGATTCCACGTCTTTGGTTTTGTTTACATAGAATGTCTGATCCAGCCAGCCCCAGCCTTTACTCAATGGCTGATTCATATTTTCCATTTTGGTGCCGAAAGCATCCAGCGCGTATTCTGTTGCGTTAATGTGTACACCGCCACGGATATTGTATTTCTTGCCTTCACTCAAAACATAATTAAAATCCTTCGCTCCACCCTGACGAATACCGATATGACCGCCGTAATCTGGGTGAGAGTCATCGTGACCTTCCGCTTGATATCCTTTGAATAAAATCAGTTGTCCAAAGCCATCCGTGAGATTAGAAATTTTCTTCGCATTATCAAAAGCACGCAAGAACGGAGAAGTTGTAGTAGATCCAATGTTCATACTGATATAGGAGATATTGTCCCTTATCATTTCACTGCCCGTTGGAGCATCCGTATTCTGACGATATACAATGGCTCCATCTTGCCAGTCAACAACTTTGTCTCCATTCGCATCTGGAGTCAGTACAACCTTAGCCCAAGGCAGTGGCTCAGGATCAAGCACAGTACTTCCACGATAAACCCATGATCCTCCTGATAACGCTGCTTTCTTCGTATGGAGTGCTGTATCATCGCCTACCTTAATACGTACCTTATCAAAACCATTTACTACATTGGTGATTACACTCGCAGCTAAGACGTCGGAGTTAACGAATGCATATGCACGACCCCCACTCACGTCTGCTACTCCCGTCTTAAGATCGTTAAATTCGTCCTGTACAATGTTCCAGCCCCCAGTTATCCGTACAGCCGTTTCCTGCGCTGTAGGCTGGGTTCCAATTACAGAGACAAGGTCATGATCAGGGAATTCGATCGTTTTTACTTTTTCAGTACCATTCTCTTCAATGCTGGCCACTTTGAACTGAAGAATGTTATCCTGAACCTCCATCTCAACTTTGAGGTTCACTTTAATTTCTGGAATCTGAAGCGTGTAGGCTGCAGTCTCACCATGAGTGGCATCTGCTGCTTTTTTACTAAAATCAGAAGCGACAACGAAATAGGACTTCTCATTGATTTTTATTTCATTAAATCCATTTAATTGTCCATACATTTCCGCGCCGCTATCTAACCATGTGTATTGTTTAACCCGTGGGAACTCTTTATCGATTTCAACCTTCATCGTATCCGAGCTTAAAGTTTCTGTAATCGTAATCGGTCTCGGTACTGGATCAGTGGATACAATTGGAGTTACCTTCACATCGTCAATCCATAGGGTCTTGTTATTAAACCAGCTGCGAAGTCCAATCTTCCCTGCACTTGTCGATAATGAGGGAAGACTCGTCGTAAGCACGTTATTGCCATCGATCGATAAAGTTACGCTACCTTTCTCATATCGTAATTTAAGGGTATACTGTTGGTCAGCAGCAAAGGTAAAACTAGGAGCCGTAATATTTCCATACGATTCCGTCCCTCCTTTCATTGCATCCCAGCCCCAAGAACCCGCATCATATTGAATAACATTGTAGTTATTGCTATCGACGAATCGGTAGACCAGTCCAAATCGTGTAGCAGGCTGACTAAATTTTAACTTCACTTCATATTCAGCATTGGCAACCTGAGGAGAATCTTGGTCTGCTAAAATAACAACCCCTTGTGTAACCGCCTTAACAGCACCTTGATCCGCCGAAAAAGTAGTGGTCCCCTTAGCTGCAGCCCATCCGCTGATGTTGCCATCATTGTAATCTCTGAAATACACGTCCGATTCTTGAGCCGCGAATACGGCTGCCGATGGCAAGCCAAGCTGTACCCCTAGCAACAACGTCAATAACAAGCTAAACGCTTTGTAAGGTTTTCTCATCTCTACGACCTCTTTTCACTTAAATATAAGTAGAATGAACATTATCAATTCATATATCTCCTTTAAATGTATGTTTTTTACATCAAAAGGACATAATGAGCCCTCCTTCCATAAGAAGGTACGTCATTATTTGTTTTTTTGTATTACTTGGAATTTAACAATCGCTTGATAACAACGGCTGACTCGGCTCTTGTGGCAGATTCTTTGGGTGCAAAAGTAGTCTGAGTTCTACCTTTCATTAATCCTGATTTCAAGGCAAACCCCACCGACGCTTTAGCCCATGGGCTTATTTTACTATCATCTTTAAACGCAGTAGTGGAATCTGAGGCCATACTATCGACCTTTACGCCGGAAGCATAAGCTTTCGCACGCATCAGCATCGTCGTCATTTCCTCACGGGTAATGCTTTTTTCCGGGGCAAACTTCGTCTTCGACAAACCACTAATAATTCCGGCTGCATAAGCTTTCTTTACCGTATCTTCGTACCAAACCCCTGATTTCACATCCGTAAACGGATTACTTCCAGAACCTTCTGTAAGATCTAATGCCCTGGCTATAAGAGCTGCGAATTGTGCGCGAGTGATGTTATTATTAGGGGCAAAGCTGTCGGCATCCATGCCTTCAACAATTCCTTTAGTGACCATTTCCATGATATCTTGCTTCGCCCAATGTGAGACGATATCGCTGAAAATCTTGGTGAATGTTGAGGATTGATTCGGGGTGAATTCCTGATCTTTCAGATTACGATCAAGAACTTTTAATGCGGTCCATTTTACTGCAGTTGTACCAGCCCTTTTAGCTTTAAAGGTAATCGTGGCAATGTCCAAATTACCCTTTTCACCATTCACATTACCAATCTTAGTATGGGCTATCGTAATTTCATTGTTTTTAACGATCGGAGATACTGAAAAGCCTTTGATCTTCGTTTCTGCTTTTACAATCTCAAGCACTTTCGGGTCAAAATTAAATTTAGCTTCATATGCATATAAGTCTTGAATATCTTTCCCCTTTAATGTAACGGTGAACGTAGAATTAGCAGATTCAGTAGCTGATGTCTGCATCTCGAAATCAGAGACTTTTTCAGCATGGACTGTACTCAACCACATGGAAGAACATAACGTACAGATTAGTGCGAATGTGAACCGTTTGCGTCTCATAAGAACATCCCTTCACCCGTGAATTTTTACTCCCCCCTATCATATGGATTTTGAAAACGGATACACATGATTTATTTTGTTCAAAATTGATTATTTTTGTTATTCTTTCTCTCTGCGATAAGCTAAGGGGCTAATTCCTGTGATTTTTTTGAAAATACGACTGAAATGTTCTGGATTAACGTACCCTACTTGCTCAGAAACCTCATATATTTTCATTCCGCTCTCCAGCGCCTTTTTAGCCTTCTCGATTCGCAGATTCGTCAGAAACTGAATGAAATTAACACCTATTTCTTTAGAAAATTGTTTACTTAAATAGCTCTCGCTTACACCGACAATCTGACTAATATTCGATAAATGCACATCTTCGTTAAAGTTTTTCTCTAATAGCTCTTTCGTTTTAGCAACAACAGGGCTGAGAAAGCATTCCTTAGGTTGGTCTTTCGGATGCAGCTTTTGATGCAGATGTTCCAAGAACAGTCGGCACCAATGCACCGTATTCTCCCAGGTTTCCTGCTTATATATATGATCCGTGATGGGATAAGGCAGCTTATCATGAAGCTTTTCCCAAGAAACGCCTTTTTGATAAATTAATGCGCTTGCCTCCCAGGTCATATCGACTACATCTGATTTGATAAGCTCAGGTGAACAAGGGTAGCGCTGAATCAACAAGCTACAGCATTGTTCATATACCTCCTGCCATTTCGTTGAATCCGGATCACTTAATGACTTCAGCATTTCGGTTCTACCCAAGTACCACGCTTCTTTCCAATCACTTTCTTTAATAGATGGATGCCTTTCAGCTTCCGGATAATATAATCGATTGTACCCTTGGTAAAAGCTCAAACCTGCTAATCGTTCAGCTTGGCGGAATAAACGGTTCCACTGGTGAAGACCATCTACAATGTCACTGATGCCCATAGATAGCTTCAAATTAATGAATTGCTTTAATCTCATGCTCACTTCAGACAAGATAATGTCTGTCAATCTACGAACGGCAATAATGCTGCATTGCTCTGGAAAAGAGAAGAACAAAACATAATGTCTGTCATCATATCTGCATACTTTGCAGATCCCTTCACTTCTACTTCGATTCGTTACCGTTCGTATCGTCTGCATAATCATACGGTGTGAATCTTCAAATTGAACGGTATCCGATAGTCGAATAAGCGCAACCTCCAGATTTTTCTCCCCCATATGCTTTCGAACAAGCTCTAACGAAGGCGCTAATTCATCATCCGTCACTTCTAAGGAATCTGTTAGGCAGAGCCGGTGCAGAACAGAACAGATCGATGCTTCTGCGTCCTCTAAGGTTGATACTGACCTTGAGGAGCTCTGACGTCGCTTCAATTCATCCACGGTTTTAGTCAGAACCGGTGCAATATAAGTTTCATCTAACTTGGCTTTAACAATGTAATCAAAGGCGCCGAGCACAAAGGAATCTCTTACAAAAGAATAATCTCCGTATGCGCTGAGCATGATGGTTAGCGGTTGATTCGAAAAAGTAGTGTTATTCAGTGCTTCGAGAAGCTCTACTCCATTCATATTTGGCATTTGAATATCCGCCAGAACTAGATCCACATCCTGATGGATTTTCAGCATGCTTAAGGCCTCCTTGCCATCTCCTGCTTCCCCTGCAATCTCAAAATCAGTCGAAGCAATGGATATATATTCCCGAAGGGCTAACCTAGCTAATGGTTCATCATCAACAATGAGAGCTTTAAATTTCATCATAAATCCCTCCATAATTGATCTATAGGATTACTTCAAAGCTTCAACCGCTATCTCCCAATCATCATTCAATTTCCCTTGAATATCGGACACCTCAGCCCCTGAAAAAATTTCTTGTGCAGCCTTCTTTTCATCAAACTGTATAGCATTTTTTACTTTTTCAAACTTCTCATCAATCCCAAGGTACATAAACGGCTCAAAGGGGTGCTTCTCTTGAACATTGTTGAAGAATGGCAGGAATGATTCGATATTGTTCACTGTCGATGAATTTTGCGAATAATTAATATACACTTGGTAAACTTCCCGGCTAAATACCCATTCCAAGAATGCTTTAACTTCTTCCGTATTCTTTGAATTTTTATTGATGGCCATATATTGATCCGGCATAGTGATTGCCTGCAAACGCTCTGATGTTGTCTCTCTCCAGGGCAAGGTGAAAGCATCTAAATCTATATCATCTTTCATTTTGGATAAATGATCTCTAAGGTACCACTGGCCGAGTGCAAGCATGGCCGCTTCATTATTTTGAAACAGCTGCGTTGCCTGATCCACACCAATGTTGAGTGCATCGGGCCCTGCTAGTTCATTCTCTGCTATTTTCTTAATCATCACTGCTGCCTTCTCGAAGGGAGAACCTTTTCCGAAAGGGCGTTTCGTCTGCGCGATTGAAGATAAATAATTCTCATCCTTGGACAGTAGAGGCGGCCCAAACTCAGTGAAAGGATAGAACGTCCAATTCTCTTTCCCGCCAATCGCAATCGGAATATATTTACCATGCGCTTTGATCTTCATCATCACATCCATAAATTCATCTATCGTTTGCGGAATCTCTACGCCGACCTCTTGAAAGATACTTGGATGGTAATAGACATATTCTGAGAATGAAACAAGTGGTAAACCAAGAATGGAATGATCTAATCTAGCGGGATATTTATTATTTTTTGCTGCGGTTAATCCATCCAGTGGAAGAAGTACTGCTTTGTAAGTAATTAGGTCATCTGGCTTCAGGTAAAAAATATCTGGCAAATCATTGGCTGCTAAACGAACCTTTAAATACTGACCGCTATTATCAGGAATTGTCTCTACTTCAACTGTTACATTCGGCTTAATTTTAGAGTAGTCTCTTACTTTTTCCGTCCAAAATTTGATGTCTGTCTTCGCTTCCCACATGCCGAATTTTATTTTAATCGGTTGATCCTGATTCACCTTTCCCTGTTGTTGCTCTATTGCCCCTCCTTTGGGACTGAACTTACTTAAAGAGAAGAAGCCACCTATAAAAATAAGAGAGATGATCCCTATTAAGGACACACGGAGTATTATTTTCACTTCTATTAATCACAGCCTTCGAAAAAAGTTTATAAGCAATAAAGAATTCGCTTACAATATTGAACACCATCATACCTCCTCTGAAGTCACACATGAATGATGTTTTCCCTCTGGACTATGATCTTTTATGCTCCTCCGAAACATTTTGCTTCATCCTCCCTCCCCTAGCATTTGATCCTGTATCTCCTCTTCCGGTGTGTCGATTAACGGTAGCCTTATCGTTACTATAGTTCCCTGAGGTATATTCTTCTCGTACTTTAAACCGTATCGCGCCCCGTAATGCAGCTGAATTCGCTTATTAACATTACTGTTTCCCATACCACTGAAAGAATGCTGACGGCGTATACCATTGCTGTCAGATTCCTGAGCGACAATATCTAACATGCCTACACCATTATCGGCTATCGTTATAAGCAGATCTTCCGCTTGTTTTCTCACTATGATCTCGATGATACCAGGATAGTCAACATTCTTTAGACCATGAATAATGCTGTTTTCTAGAATAGGTTGTAATAGCAATTTCAATATATAATATCCGGCTAGATCCTCATCTACTTCCCATCTCGTTTGGATCGGTCTACCGAAACGAATCTCCATGATATATAAATAATGCTTTAGATGATCTATTTCCTCATCAATCGTAGTCAGGATTCCACCTCGATTAAAAGAGGAAGCCAGAAGACGAGTTAGCGCATGAGTCATATTCCGTATGTTATCTGCTTTACTGATTAAAGCCATGAACTTGATTGAATTGAGCGTATTTATTAAAAAGTGTGGATTGATCTGCGACTGAAGTGCTGCAAACTCTGCCTTCCGCTTCTCCACTTCTTGCCTTTCGTGGTGGTAGAGCAGATCCTGAATACGCTCCGTCATGTGATTAAAAGAATGCCCAAGCTTAATTAGCTCCAGGCTACCAGTTCTCATAAATTTTGCGTTTAAATCACCTTCGGTAACCAGATCCATTTGCCGGAGAAGCTCATTTAACGGCTTAGTAACATTAGATACAAAGTAAAATGAAACTAGAATAAACGCTAAAATAATCATCAATGCAAACACCCAGACGATATAATTCACACTAAGGTAATTGGCTGTTAGATCAGCATATGGAATAGACTGTACAAGCCACCATCCGGTCTGATCAATCTTGGCATAGGTTATCAAATTTCTATCATCACCATTAACATCCACAACGTACCCTTTTTCCTGCGGCCCGCGATTTGCGAACCAGTGCATTTGGAATTCTCCCCCTCTAGAGGCAAGGGTATTGGATGAGATAATTTGACCTTCTTCTGTGATGATGAAAAGGCTGGATTCCGTATTATCACGCGACTGCAAAATATGATCAAAGGCACTACTCTCAAATGTAAAAAGAATCATTTCTAGCTGGGATAAAGGATTGATTACACTTGGAGATAGGGCAGCAACCATATTGTAAGGATTGTAATTACCATATAAAATATTGGGCATCATTCCTAGAAAATGAACGCTATCGGGATTATTCAGCACTTGCTCATACCACGTTTTCTGGCGAAAATAAGAATCATCCAAATTCAAGTTCTTTAAGTACGAATAAGATTCATGGTCTTTGAATAGGAAGTTCACCGACAATACTCGTCCTGAGATGGATGCCGTGTACTTCTCTATTAAGACCTTTAGCTCATAGTAAGCCTGCTGTTTCTCGACTCCACTCTTACGATTAATTTCATAAAGCTTTGCCATCACATCCCTGTCCATACCGATAGAAGCAAAGAGACCCGTCAACCTCCTAATTTCCTGACTAACGGAATAGGAGATCGCTTGAGCCGTTTGCTGAGATCGTGATGTATTTTGCTGAAGAATATCTCGCTTATAAATATTTAGAATAATGATGGAGAATAAGATGATCGGCAGAATGACTACAAGTATAAAAAAAAGCCTTAATGTGCTAGACATCCGCCAATTTCTTCTCATAAGTTCCCTCCCCTTTAAAAGATAACTTATAAACGTTCACTTCTACCTCACCATGAATATTGAACAACATATTCCCTTAAATTTGTTCTACTTCCTGCAAGGCGACAAAAGTACCCAGAATGTTACACATTCAAATTTACTCCACACTTAAATCCGAGTTTATTTTCGTCTTTCGACAATGCTTACGAGCTGATTCAAAATGAAAAAGAGCTGACACTATTGTAGAAAGATCTACTTTAGGATCAGCTCCCTTTGTTATTTAGTTATCTGATGTATTACTAATCGCGTATCATTCCATAATTTATTCTCCATTTCCTTATCTCCACCTGGATGAATGGGCACTATTGGATTGCCTGTTCCAACATTAAAATATCCCCCCGTGGTCTCCTGATATTTTGGATCGATCATTAAACGAATAATGATATCAGCTCCCTTACGTGGATTCCCAATATGAAGAAATTTCAATACTCGTTCAAGCATAGGTGCAAACCATAACTCACGCCCCAAACCCGTTACATTAAAACCAGGATTTAATGCGTGAACAATAACTCCGGTCCCTTTGAATTGGCGAGCAAGTTCAGCGGTAAACATGATATTAAGCAGCTTAGTTTTTCCATAGATCTCTGACGAACCTCTAGCCGAAAAATCAGATGTATTTATCAAATCCTCAGGAAGCTTAAGTTCTCCATGATTGCGTGAAGCTTCAGAAGCTACATTTATAATTCTTGCACTTCCCGCTGCCTTCAAAGAAAGCTGTAAAGTATGAGTCAATATCCATGGGGCAAAATAGTTCACGGCCATCATTTCTGATATGCCTTCAGAAGTGATCCGCTGTTCAAACGCATGAAGTCCTGCGTTATTTAATAACACGTCTATCTTCGGATATGCGTCAGATATTTCTTGCCCCAAACGACTGACATCCTTCATTAAGGATAAGTCACCGTAGAAAAAATTTATTTCGGCAGCAGGTACGCTCTCTTTAATCATTTTCTGAGTAGCTTCTGCGCGACTTTCACTCCTAGCAGTCAGAACAAGATGAGCACCACGTTTTGCCATTTCAATGGCAACGAGTTGTCCCAAACCACTTGTAGCTCCAGTAATTACAATAATCGGTTTTGTCGTCATCTTCATTCTCCTTTATATAGGAATAAAACAGCTGCAAGTTCATTTTGACAGGATGTTATTGAAAACATATAATTGATATATGTCAACTATATTCAAGTGATTGACATATGTCAACTAATTAAAAGTATAAAATTATTGAATAATAATCTACGTTAGGTGGTCAAACCAATGAATGTCGAACGTAAAGATACGTTAAGAGGACAACTCGAGCTAAAGCTCGGTGAACAAATTAATGCGCTTATTAGCGCCTCACATGCACTGAATGTCAGAACTGCCGCTGCTTTCGATTCTTCTATACAACCTGCTGCTTTCCATATCGTCCGTTGGCTGTATTCCTATGGTCCAACAAGTGCCTCTAGTTTGGCGGAAGCAACAGCTATGGATCGTAGTTCGATCAGTCGTCTTCTCAAACAGCTTGAGAATTTAGGATATGTTAGAAGGGAAGACTCTCCTAAGGATCGTCGAGCTATCCTTCTTACGCTCACAGAGCTTGGACGACAACAAACCTTTGCTGCGCTCCAGGATAAGGAATTTGTATTTTATGAACGCATAGCACAATGGGATAATCAGCAGCTTGAAACCTTTATCGAAATGCTTAAGGAATTTAACGGATTTTAGCTTTGCTATGTATGAATGCAATTTTCATTTGCATAAAATAATTTAATTTGATAGTATAACTGACGAACGTTCGTTAATATCGAGGTGGATTTTTTTGAAAAGTAAAGAAATTAAAGACATCGCTTTGAAATGTTTCACAACTCATGGGTATGAGGGAGCCTCTCTATCGCAAATTGCAGAGCAGGTTGGGATGAAAAAACAATCTCTTTATGCTCATTTCAAAGGGAAAGATGATCTTTTTCTACAAGTTCTACAAGATGCCAAAGAGACAGAAATCTCATCGAAGCTACAATATTTGAGTAAAGTCGGTACCCAAAATCCTAAAACAGATTTATTAGGCTATCTGCAATTGGTCATTGATATGTTTCAAAAGAACGAGCAGTTAAAGTTTTGGCTGCGTATCTCTTTTTTTCCACCGCCCCATCTTGCTACAGCGATTGATGAAGAAGTTATCGACACGGAGAAAAAGATTCAACCCGTACTTGAAAGCAAATTCCAAGCTTGGATCGATGCCAAAGTCATTCGGGAAGATGCAGCCTCCATACCTACTCTTGCCTTCTTAGGTGTAGTAGATTCGATCATGCTAGAGCTTGTGTATGGTAATAATGAAATCCGTTTAAATGAAAAACTGAATGCCTCATGGACCGTATTTTGGAGAGGTATTTCACAGCTTTGATTCTACAAAGAGAGGTATTACTTCATGAAGAAACCATTGAAAGAACAAAAAACAGTCTTACTCATTCTGCTAAGTAATATATTCATTGTTTTTCTAGGCGTTGGGCTGATCGTCCCTGTTATGCCATCCTTTATGAACATTATGCATTTGTCAGGTAAAACGATGGGGTATCTTGTAGCAGCATTTGCGTTCGCGCAATTACTCATGTCTCCTCTGGCTGGGCGATGGATTGACACTTACGGCAGAAAAAAAATGATCGTTATCGGCCTAGTGCTCTTCAGTGCATCGGAATTAATCTTTGGTTTAGGCACACATGTATCCGTTCTTTATATCGCCAGAATTCTTGGAGGGATTGCTGGTGCATTCATTATGCCTGCCGTCACTGCCTATGTTGCGGACATCACCTCAGTAGAGGAAAGACCTAAGGCAATGGGTTATGTTTCTGCCGCCATTAGTATTGGTTTTATTATTGGCCCAGGAATTGGAGGATTTATTACTGAACTAGGTATACGTGCTCCATTCTATTTTGCTGCTGGCTTCGCCTTAATCACTTGTATTTCGTCGATATTTATTCTGAAAGAGCCACTATCCAAAGAGCAGCTTTTGGAAATCAGTAAACTTAAAAAAGACACCAACTTTATCACTGATCTGAAACGATCGTTTCACCCAGTATATATTATTGCCTTTATAATAGTTTTTGTGCTTGCCTTTGGTTTATCGGCATATGAAACTGTGTTTAGCCTGTTTTCTGATCATAAATTTGGCTTCACTCCACGGGATATTGCAACCATCATTACAATAAGCTCAATCTTCGGGGTGGTTGTGCAGGTCTTTTTATTCGGTAAAATGGTAGATAAGCTCGGTGAAAAAAAGCTCATTCAACTCTGCTTAATTGCTGGCGTAGCCTTAGCTGTAGCCTCCACCATGATCAATAACTATTTAACTGTTCTGCTAGTAACCTGCTTCATCTTTCTCGCGTTTGACCTGCTCCGTCCAGCATTAACGACCTATTTATCAAAAACTGCTGAAAAAGAGCAAGGTTTTGTCGCTGGAATGAACTCAACCTATACTAGCCTTGGTAATATCATCGGACCTGCATTAGGCGGAGTATTATTTGATGTAAACATCAACTATCCATATCTCTTTGCGGCTGTCATTATGTTTATTGGTCTTGTAATTACGATGGTATGGAAAGAAAAACAAGCTACTAATGGCTTGGTAAACTAAGGTAAGGAACAACTGCGAATAGTAAGATTTACAAAATAAAAACAGCTCGCCCTCTATGGGGACACGAGCTGCTCAGGCTGTCGAGAATGACTCGACAGCTTTCTTTATGTCTAATCTTTTACTGTCTTCACCACGTATTTTATCCTCGTTCCCCCTGCTTGTATATTAAATATATAAAAAAACGGAGCCCCTAACCATCACTTCATGACCAGTACCATTGTTTTCAATTTGCTTGAGAATAATTCTTCAACCTAGAATGGATTGATCACATGGTAAAAGACGTTAGGCGACGCCATGCGGTAATAATAGCTGCACCAGCCTGCACCTTTGTCTGTAAAGCGGTTCGTCGTGCTATACAGCAATCGTTCCTGCTCCAGCTCTTCGATCCTCTCGAGCTTTCCGTCTACATATTCTAACAGCCTCATGCTCGCTGTATCCAGCCGGCTTACGACGCCGCCGTAACGAATATCGAGCACCTCCCAGCCGAACGGTTTGAACATCGATAGCCATTGCTTCCGATGTGCGGCGCGAAGCTGTTGTACACGCAGCGAGATTTCGGGCAAAACGTCCTCAGCAATCCGCCTAAGCAATGCCTTGTCTCCACTGTCATATGCCCGCTTCAGCTCAAGACCGATTTCACTCTTCTGCTTCAGCACCGCACACAGCTTTTGCGGCACCTCGAACAAGTAATCTAGCTCTGCCTCGGCTTTTCTGCGGCTAGCAATTTCACCTTCCGTCCATGCATAATGAGCCGCCATATCTAGCCCATCAATCTGTTTGTCGAACAGCCCCAGCAGTACATCCTGATACAACAGAAACTTAGACGGATTGCTCTGCTTCTGATTATTTGGTGCAGCTCCCGGTGTCTCGTCCAAATACTTCAGCCCCATGTAAGCGTCCGCCTCGATGCCGGTGCAGAACCGAACGCGCTCGGCCAGCACCTTGTCAGTGGGCGTCGACGAAGAATAAGCATGCTCCGCATAAAACTGCAAGCCGAGCAAAGCGATGTACGGATTGCTCTCCATTCCGTCGTCACCCCACATCGTCGCATAAACTTCCCGGATGCCTTCCTTCTTGCATACCGTCAGCGCAGCATCCGTCGCCGGCAAGGACAGCCCGTAATTGACGCCGAACGTATTGAATACCCACACCGCACCCGCAAAAATGAGATTATTGCCGAGCGGCCGGTGTTTGGCGATCAATGTTTCGTAGTCCTTCTCCTCGACGTGGTTATAGTCCCAGTAAACCATATCTATGTCCTTAGGAATGCGGCTCGACATGTCCTCTGATATTTGCGTCTCATGGCCATAATAATCTTCACCGTTAGCTGAAGCCAGCTTCAAGAACATATCGCTCCACATCATCGGTTTCAACCCTAAGCGTCGAGTTACTGCGAGCACCCGCTCCAGATGACCTGTCATAATATCAAAACGGCTCATATGTCCATTGCGATCCAAAAATTTGCCGCGTCCAAGCTCTTCCGCTTCATCCATGCCGATGTGGATTTTCCGGCTGCGGAACGGTGCGCTAATGCTGACAATCATATTTTCGACCAGATGATCGGTCTTCTCCGCTCCAACGAGCAACGCGCCTTTTGTATCTTTATATTCCTTTACCGGCTCCCATTTCAGAAACTCCTCCAAATGAGCCAGTGTCTGAATGCTCGGGAACGCTTCAATGCCGAATTGATCGGCGTAATCGTCGATTTCCTTCAACTCCGCCGCCGAGTAGCGGCCGCGCATATAGCCGAAATAAGGCTCGCCTTCTATCTCGTAAGTGTCTTCCAAATAGAGCATGACGCTATTCAAGCCCATCAGTGCCATTTTGCGCAGCATAAACTTGAAGCTTTCAACGGTTAGCACTCCATTGCGGGATAAATCAAACATCGGCCCGATCGCATCGAATTGTTGTTGCTCTGTAATTTGAAATTGCTCTCCGCCACTAATCTTCTGAATCAATAGTCCCAAGCCGCGAAAAAATTGATGTTTAGCGCCATAACGAATATAAGCGCTTTTACCATCATAACCCACTTCCAGTTCTCCTGAAGACGGTTCTATCAAAACAGGAATTCCATCCTCCGACCATTCTGTCTTAAGTTCGGCAAGCAGCAACTGAAGTCCTGATTGAAGCTCGCTCAATTCTCCTATAAAATGTAACTTCACTATCAATCCCTCCACAAAAATGAAATATATATAAAATTACACCAAAAACTCGATCAAGGGTGTTAACCTTTGACCGAGCCTGCTACCATGCCTTTCATAATTTGCTCTTGGAAGATCAAAAAGATGAGAATGGTTGGTATTGCAGCAATAAACATCGCACCCATCGTTAAGCTGTAGTCCGTTCCGAATCCATCGGAGAAGAGCGACAAGCTGAGGGGCAGCGTCTTCAACGCTTGAGAATTAATAAAGACGAGCGCGAAGGAGAAATCATTCCAAAACCTCAAAAATGCAAGAATTGTAATCGTAGCGACGATCGGCAGGGACAATGGGAAAATGATGCGTCCGAAGATTCCCCACCAGCCGTTGCCGTCGATCATCGCCGCTTCCTCTACTTCTCTCGGAATGGATACGATGTAGGACATTCCAAGGAAGATCGCAATTGGTAATTCAAATGCCGTATACGGTAGGATGAGTGACCAGTACGTATTCAGCATCCCGAGCTTGTTCATGAAAATAAACAATGGAACGAGTGTGCTATGAATTGGAATGAGCATGCCGAGCAAGAACAATCCTTTTACAACGCCACGCAACTTGAATGGGAACCGGGCAAGCACATAAGCTGCAAGCATGCCGAGCCCAATGGTCAGCAGCAGTGCTGAGAGGGTAACAATTGTGGAGTTGAGCACCGCCCGGCCCATATTTCCGAGATCCCATGCCCGGGTTATATTGTTGAACTGCCAATGCTGCGGCCAGGAATAGGGACGATTGAAAAATTCCTGATTTGACTTGAATGCACTTATTCCTAACCAGTATAGCGGATACAATGTAATTATGGCATAAAATAACAGGATGATTTTCGCAATTCCGGAAATCGGCTTACGCCACAGCGAGCCTCTCATCTTCTCCGACCGAGCGTCTATCATTGCTTGCATAGCGATTCACTCCTTCATCGGCCGGGCTAACATTAGCCGACCGCCCATTAGCCGCGTCTCTTCGTGATGATATGATTTAGGCCAATGAGCACGGCGCTAATCAGAATAATCATTGTGGATACCGCAGAGCCGTAGCCGTAACGGTATACCGTAAAGGTGTTATTGTACATATATGTGGCAAGCAGTTCTGTCGATTGTGCAGGACCGCCGCGCGTCATGACGATAACATGGTCGAATGCCTTCAAACTTCCAGATATGCACAGTACGATGGTTACAACAACTGTTCCCCAAATCATCGGGAGCGTCACGAAAAATAGCTTTCTCCAGGCTACCGCCCCGTCGATCTTCGCAGCATCTTCAATTTCTGAAGAGATATTTTGGAGTGCAGCGATGAAAATGATCAGATACGGGCCGATATTCGCCCAGTTAATCGGGATCGATACGGCAAACATATTGATTTTAGGATCGTCTAGCCAAGGTCGGCGCCAAGATTCCAGTCCCAGCGTCTCCAATAATTGATTCAGCAAACCGATTTGCGGGTGATAAATATAGCCCCAGATGAGACCGACGACGACTGTAGACAGCACCATCGGGAGAAATACGGCGGAGCGCATCAACCGATTGAACATCGTGTTCTTGAGCAAGAACAATGAAAGCAGCAATGCGACCGATACTTGACCTATTACTGCCGAGACAACAAGGATCAGGTTGTTTTTCAGTGCTCTCCAGAATACTGGATCCTCTAGTATCATTCGATAATTATCCAACCCGATAAGCTTAGCAGCACCGAGTCCCTTCCACTCAAAGAACCCGTAGTAAGCTGACCAAAAAATCGGGACGATCGCAAAGATGATAAAGATGAGTAGTGCAGGAAGCAGCGCCATGATGACGAAGCTTCTGCTGCGCAATGATGCAGGCATGGCGACAGCCTCCTTTACGTACTTTTGTCTGATTACTTTTTAGTCGAACGCGCTTGCGCATCCTGCAGTTTTTTAGCTACATCCTCCGGCTTACCGCCCATCATAAGCTCTTGAAGACCGTTGTTGATCACTTCGCCTGCTTCAGCAGATAAATAGGCGTCATATACCGGCGTAATTTCAGAATTCACAGCCAATTCATAAGCTTTGAAGTAAAGCGGGCTTACTTTCGACTTATCCAGTTCTACTTTGTACATAACCATTGAGTTGCTTTCTGCGATCGCTTTTTGGCCATCCGGTCCGCTTACTGCGTAGATCAGATCAAGCGCTGCCTGCTTCTGTGCACCTTTTGTATTTTTGTTAAGCGCGAAGCCTGCGCCTGCGCCACCGGAAATCGTATTCGGTTTGCCTGCTCCACCTTCTATGCCAGGCATTGTTGTGACTTCAATAGGTGCCAACTGCTCAGGAGTTGCGGATGCTGCAAGATTCGTAAGCGACCAAGCGCCGTTAATCATCATAGCTGCCTTGCCTTGAATGAAGTATTGCTCTGCTTGCGTGTTGTCGATGCTGTTTGCGCCATCTTGAAACGCTTTATTGTCAACGAGCTCTTTGTACTTGCCCAAAGCTTCAATGAACACAGGATCTGTAAAAGACGCTCCATCTTGAGCTGCAGCTTTCAAGAACCATTCCGTGCCCGTCACGCGGTCAGCCAACGAACCGATAATCGTCGATTGTGCAACCCATGGCGCTTTATTGCCGAGGGCAATCGGCGTAATGCCGTTGTCGTTGAACGTTTTAATTGCAGTCATCATCTCTTCCCAAGTAGTCGGCACTTTTACACTATGCTTCTCGAAAAGATCTTTGTTATAATACATGAACGAAGTTGCTGACATACCGAGCGGCGCTGTGAAAATTTGTCCTTTTTCAAACTCATAGCGGTCGAATGCCCCTGCCAAGAAACTGTTCTTCCATTCTGGGTATTTATCCATCAACTCTGTAATCGCTTGAAGCTTACCGGCATCATAGAACTCTTGGGATTGGCTGCCCGCATAAACGAAAAATACATCTGGCATTTCATTTGCCGCAGCAACTGTGCTTAGGCGTTGACGATAACCGTCAACCGGGATCGCTTGCGCGTCTACCTCAACGTCTGGATGCTCCTCTTTATACTTGTCAATCAGGTCTCTAACCGCTTTGGCACGCAGGTCGTCACCCGCGAAGTTATGCCATATTGATATTTTCGTTTTTTCTCCAGAGCTTTTGTTGTCTTCATTGCTCTGCTCCTTTTTTCCGCTATTGTTGCAAGCGGTTGCCAAAAGGGCAATCATCAAGATAATTGTCGTTACAAACGCAAGTCTCTTCTTCATTCAAATATTCCCCCTTTAGTAATAACCCTAGTATAGATAAGACAGACGAGAAGTCGTAGGGGGGAAAATTAAGCCCATACGGGGGGTATTTTCACCTTCGTCGATTCATCTTGAACGGTATTGCGAAGGAGTTTCGCCACTGTAACGCTTAAATAGCTGGTTAAAATGCTTCATATCCTCGTAGCCAACCCGCTTAGCGATCTCGCTCACCTTCGCCGGCGTTTCCTTCAACAAACGGCTAGCCCATTCCATTCTCGCTTCCGTTACATACTCAATATAGTTTTTACCTGTTTCCTGTTTAAACAGCTTGCTAAAATAGTTCGGATTCATATGTACGCTTGCCGCTACTTGCGCTAAAGACAAGCTGTCTGCAAGATGCTCGCGTATATAGGCTACAGTTCGGTCAATGGCTTCATTCCTGCTGCCGTTTAATCGTTCATACTGCGCATGGATCGCAAGCAGCATCTGCTGCAAAGTTTCTTCTGGGTTCGCAGTAAGCAGCTTTATGTCCAACTGTTCAAGCTGTGGAAGCTTCGGCATCGATTGACCAACGGACGCTGCTGCACGCTCTAGCCAGCGGTACCCCCCAACAATCAAGGAATGCAAATACGCTTGAACGGAACAAGGCGTCGCTTCCGCATCCTGTCTAATGCTCGCCAGTTCACCTTTAATCCACTGTTTTACGACCTCTCGGCTCCCGCTTCTCAGAACGGCGGTTAGCTTACTCTCCACTTCTTCCGTACAAACGGTCTGCATTCCTTTCCGATCTTTAATATCCTCATAGGCCAGCATTCTTGCTTCCTCTGCCAACCAGCGGTACGAGGCGGTTTGTTCGGCGGTGCGAAGTGACTCCCTCAGTTCTACCACGTTGCTGGCCCATACACCGCATGCGGCAAAAAAAGGCTGGCAATAAACGCGCTCCGCCCGCTCCATCGACGCCTTAACCAATCGCTTCGCGCCCGGCTGCCCCCTGCGGAAAATAAGCAGCCATCCATATTCCCAATCCAGAATGACGCAGCCAAGTGAATTCCTAATCATCGCAGCCGCCTCATTCATTTCACTTTCCGTCTCCTCCTTCATTGTCAGTGGAGACGCAGATGTAACTAGCCATAACTCTAGCTTCTCCATAACCGATCCGAGCCTCAGCTCAGGATAATAGATCAACAGTTCCTCACTTTCACGCTCCGTCAGGAGATTGTCCCCGCGAAGAAACCGATCTAGTTGCTTCCAACGGAACGCCGTTTGATGGATGGCTTCTTGAAGCACGGCCTCCCGTCTGCTGACGATACGCTGCTTCACGCGCATAACCGCAGTCATGATATCGCCAGGACGGCTATTTTTAAGCAAATAATCACTTATTCCTTCCCGCATCGCTTGCTGTGCATATGCAAAATCATCGAATCCAGACAATATAATAATTTCAATGTAAGGAAAATTCCGCTTAACCTCGCGAGACAATTCCAATCCCGTCATTCCCGTCATCCGAATATCGGTTAGAATGATGTCAGGACACTCTATCGGAATGCGCATCAGCGCTTCCTCCGCGGAAGCAGCTGGCGCGAGCAGCTCAATGCCATTCTCTTCCCATTTAATAACCGTGCTAAGGCCGGTCCTAATAATGACTTCGTCATCTACAATTAACAGCTTCATGTACAGATTCTCCTTCCTTCCCACAAAGGTTGTAGCCTATTTGATTTCTGATTGGATCGGTATAATGGTAAAACTAACTTTAGTGCCGCTTCCTTCTACGCTTTCGATCCGCAAACCGGCTTCATGCCCATAATGAAGCTGCAGCCGATTATGCACGTTGCGCAATCCGTAGCTGCTACCTGCCGAGTCATTATTCTTCAGCGGATCAATGCCCAAGTTTGCGCTTATCTTCTCCCTCAGCAGCTCCAATCTTTCACTGCTCATGCCGACACCGTCATCCTGAACAATAAACGTAATACGCTCTCCCGCTGACACCGCTTTAACGATAATGCTTCCTTTCCCCTCTCTTTTCAAAATGCCATGAATCATCGCATTTTCAATTAGCGGCTGGAGCAGCAGCTTCAGCATTCTCATATCGAGCAGCTCCGCCGGAATATTCGCCTCGTAATCAAATTTATCTGGATATCGAATGGACTGGATCTTCACATAATGATCTACATGCAAAATTTCTTGGCTGATTGCACAATATTCCTGTCCTTTATTTAAGCTGAAACGAAGAAAATCACTTAAAGAGCCGACCATATCCGCGATTTTTTCGTCTCCCTTCATTAGCGCCATCCAGTGGACCGACGATAACGTATTGTATAGAAAATGCGGATTGATCTGCGCTTGAAGTGCCGACATATCCGCTTCCTTCTTCAACGCTTCGCTCAGCTTCACCTCATCGGTTAAATTAATAATTCGCGAGCTCATCCGATTATAGCTAATAATCAGTTGTCCAACCTCATCGATCGATGTGACGGGCAGTGTCGGCAGCGGCTCGTCCGGGCTGGAATTCCTAAGAAACTTCGTTAATGCAGACAACGGTTTAGTCACCTTTTGAATAAGTACAAGGACGAACGCTATAACAAAGAGCATAGAAATGCTGACTGCAATTGCAGTTAACGTTAAAAAATACTGGTTCTGCGCTCTGTAAGCTTTTGCCGGAATGATGCCTACAAGCCTCCAGTTAACATTCGGCATCTGGTAGTACAGTACTGTACTCCGCTCCTCCGCTTCTCCGTAATCGAACGACCCCGACTTGCTCTTGAAATCAACTATTCCGGGAAAATAATCGTTCAAGCTCTTGTTAGTCGCGTACCCTTCCGGTCCAGCCAATATCCGGTTTTGTCCGTCCAACAGCAGGGCGACGCCTTCACCCTCTAGTCCAGCTTGCTTTAAATGGCTAGAGATAACCGATTGTGTCAGGCTGATTTTAAGCATGCCGATTTTGTAATATTTTGATGTGCTGCGAATCGGCCTCGACATCGTAATGACATCCTCTTTGCCGTCCGACGTAACGAAATGATGCACCGGAGACCACCACTTGGGATATTCCTCATAATAACCGGGATACTCGCTCTGAATATCGGTCCATTCTGATTCGAGGACGGATCTGAATGAAACCGACGGCTTATTATCTTCATTCGATTCGATCATGACATTGGCGATATATGGTTTGGAAATCGATAATGTTGTAAGTAAATTAACGATCGAGGTTTGCTTTAACAAATCGTGTTCCGGTGTTTTCAAGTAGCTTTGGACATCAGGGTGGCCGATGAGGAATAGTGATAGATTCTCGACATCGCTCACCATATTTTCCAAATAGGCACCAATTTGCCGAAGCGTGTTCATGCCGGAGCTTTTCGCTTTCTCCTCCGTTAAGCTTTCAGCAATATAATAGGAGAACAGTCCCAGAGACAACACCGGTACCAATACCGAAATAATAATCAACAAGCTCAGCTTCTGCTTTAACGATTTACCCAACCAGTTTTCCATCGTATCCTCCGTTCAGATTACCTTTATGCTCTGTTGCTAAATTGTAGCTTTCAAGAGTTCCAGAAAACATGTTTGCGCTTTCATAATAACCTAAGTCGCTCGTCCCGACTAGAGTCTGTTGTTGACTTGATGAAGCATTGCCTGGTCTTGAGGTCGTCGATGCACCGGGAGAGAGCACTGGATCTTACCTCAGCGTAAAAAAAAACAGATCGCCCTCTCGCAAAGGAATACGGTCAATTTTCTAGTAAAACCACTCCACAAACAACAAAAAAACGGCATTTCTGCCGTTTCTTTAGGATGGACTCTCAGGGGCTCGAACCCTGGACAAATAGATTAAGAGTCTACTGCTCTACCAACTGAGCTAAGAGTCCATATGAAGTTTGGTGGAGCCAAGGGGGATCGAACCCCTGACCTCATCGCTGCCAGCGATGCGCTCTCCCAGCTGAGCTATGGCCCCAAACGTAATTTTCAGATGTATGTAATCACACATTCTAAAATTCAGTTCGGTGTATTTAAGTCGTTCTGACAAACTCAAGCGCCGTAGGCGACTCCTATATAATATAAAAAATCGCCTTCGCTGTCAACACTTTTTTTAGTCATTAGACTAGCCACAACCCTACAATCTGTCCAGATCCCCAGTGCTCTTAGAAAGCAGACCCTTCAGTTCCTTCATAAACATGTTAATGTCCTTGAACTGGCGGTATACAGACGCAAAGCGAACGTAGGCGACTTCATCTACTGGATAGAGCTGCTCCATAACCAATTCACCGATCTGTTGGCTCTCCACTTCAGCTACAGCGATCCCGCGTAGGGATTTCTCCACCTCAGAGACGATCTTCTCTAGACGTTCTACAGAGACTGGACGTTTCTCACAGGCACGAATTAAGCCCCGAAGTATTTTATCACGGCTGAATTCCTCGCGGCTGCCGTCTTTTTTAATCACGATTAACGGTGTTTCTTCAATCATTTCAAAGGTTGTAAACCGTTTGCTGCAACGCTCGCATTCACGCCTGCGGCGGATTGACTTATTCTCATTCGCTGGTCGCGAGTCCAGTACTTTAGTATTTGTGTGATCGCAGTAAGGGCATTTCATAAGCTTCATCACTTCCTATTACATAATGTTTTTTTGTCCCGGTATGCTTATAACATCCGGCTTTTAAAGGGCCTTTTCATTTTTTCCAGAAATCACCGTTTTTTTGTTGTAATGATTATGGCAAGTACGGCACATAATACAGTTACCAACAGAGGAGGTGAACAGCAATGAGCCAAAACAACAGCTCCAATAACCTTGTAGCTCCAAATTCCCGTGGTGCTTTGGAACAACTTAAATATGAAGTTGCCCAAGAACTCGGAATCACGCTTTCCCCAGATGGTTACCAAGGCAATAAAACTTCTTATGAAAATGGTTCGATCGGTGGTTACATCACTAAACGTCTTGTAACCCTGGCAGAACAACAATTGGCAGGTCAATACAAATAACCTGTCCACATAAGCTTACTGAAGAAGTATTAAACGACTCACAGGTCGTTTAATACTTCTTTTTATACATAACACGGTTTTAGAATTCGTTGTAAATATCCGTGTACTGATCATAGTAATAGTTGACGCGCTGTACATAATGGCGAGTTTCACCAAACGGAATATCCTTAATCGTAGCATCCGTTCCGTCCCAGATCCCCTCATCCAGCCATTTTTGAACTTTACCCGGTCCAGCATTATATGCAGCTATAATCGCTGTACGTTTACCTTCGAACTGACGGGATAATGTTGAAAGATACCAGGTACCTAGTTCAATATTTGCTGATGGTTCATGCTTCAGCTCCTCCATAGATACATCAGGAAGCTTGGCCTTTTCAAGGGCCCATTTAGCGGTATCCGGCATAAGCTGCATTAAGCCAATAGCACCTTTTTTGGATTCTCGTCCAGTTTTGAAGTTCGTTTCCACTCGGATAATTGCGGTCACAAGAAACGGGTCTATATCGTACGTAATGCTGTGCTTACGGATCTCATCTTTATAATGGATCGGATAAAACCAAGACATCCAGTTCGTACTCAGAAACAATATCGCGGTAAAACCAACGAATAACAGAAGAAGGACTCTTTTTTTACGTAACCATTTCATAATAAGCCCAGCCTGTCCCAAAGAACAGCAACCTGTTGCTCAGTGTGCGCAAGTTCGCCACTGTTGTCAATGATATAGTCCGCTTTGTTACGTTTCGCTTCAATATCCATCTGTGCATTTAAACGTGCTTCTGCTTGTTCTAAAGAAAGTCCGTTACGTTCCATTAATCGAGCGATTTGCACTTCACGAGGCACGTAGACCACCAATATTTCATGGAACATACTCTCGAGTCCTGATTCAAAAAGAAGAGGGATATCCACAATGATTAACTTCTTCGGATCTTCTTCCTCCATGCTGTTCATACGGTCTTTGATTTCCCGCCGGATTGCGGGATGCGTCAGATTGTTCAGGGCTTGCAGGGCTGCCGGGTCTTGGAATACAATGTCCCCCAGCTTGCCCCTATTCAGTGTGCCGTCCGGAGAGAGGATCTCGCTTCCGAATTGTTTCACAGCGGCAGCCAGCACCTCATGACCGGGGAGCATAACCTCTCTGGCGATCACATCCGCATCAACCAGCCTCGCTCCCTTGCTCACAAGCAGTGCAGACACCGTGCTTTTTCCGGATGCAATACCTCCGGTTAAGCCAATAATCATGTACTCACCTCATAATAGCTTCAGTATTCCCATTGTAATTAATAATAACGCGGGTAGTGCAGCAGCATGCTTCATCCAGTAGTTCCCGGCGAATCTTAATCCAGTCTTCATGCCCAGCAATAGAAATGTACCACTAAACAGAGCAATTGTAAGTGATGTCCATATCGGATTGAACCCGAGTAGTGCTGCGCCTAGTCCGGCTCCAAAGGCATCTAGCGAAAGGGCAATCCCGAGCAACATTGCTTCCATAGAAGAAATGCTCCCTGAATCATCCATATCTGCAGACGATGGAGTACGTAAGATCTGTACAACAATCCCTAACCGTCGTAGCTCAAGAGAGAAGACAGCCGATTTTGCCTGTTCAGGAGCCAAGGCAGCCTGTTCTGCAACATCTTCAGTATCAACAGCTACCTCTGCCCGAGCCTCTGTAGAGAGCACATTTTCTTCATTATCAGCTTTACTTTCACCCGTCTGTTCCTTCTCTTTCTGCATTAGCATCTGCACCAGCGACCAGCACCCCATTAGCACAAGTATAACAGCGCCAACCTCAGAAGCTGCATGTGGAGATACTACCTTGGCAAGCAGAACACCCACCTGCATAGATACACAGATAACTACCCCCGAACAAAGGGAGATAATCAGAACGGAAAGCAATGGTATTTTCATTTTACGCAGTCCATATGTAATACCAACGCCAAAACCATCCAAACTCAAAGCAAAAGCTAGTAATATTAGTGAAAAAAATGGGCTGAGCACCCGCAATCCCTCCTGTGAAGAACCGGAAAACTGAAGAATACACTTCATTCAGCTTCCGTTCTCTATTAAGCATTCTTCACACAGTATATGGGCGGGACAAGTAGTGGGTGCCAACCTAATTACTTCTTCAGTTTTCTGCCTTACGCTGACAGCTTGGACAATAATGCGTGCCGCGGCCACCTACAACGGTTTTCTCGATCATCGTTCCACAGTGATTACATGGCTGATCTTTACGACCGTAAATCAACAGCTGTTGCTGATAAGTGCCGCTCTCACCTTGACCATTCACATAAGATTTTACAGATGAACCACCAGCGTTTACCGCTTCCGTCAGCGTACTGACAATAGCGTGATGCAGCTGATCAAGTTGATCATCAGAGAGATCTTTAGCGCTGACTTCAGGATGAATCCCTGCACGATGCAACGACTCATCTACATAAATATTACCGATGCCGACGATATATTCCTGATTCAGCAGCAGCGATTTAATTTTGGTGCTTTTGCCTGATACAATCTGCTTAAACCTTTCCGGAGTAAATGCTGGCTCCAGCGGCTCCTGTCCTAGCTTATTAAGAGGAGGAAGCTGAAGGTCTTCACCAATCTGAAAAAGATGCATCGTACCAAACTGACGAACATCCGTGTAGCGCAGCTCAGTGCCATCCGTAAAATGGAATATCACATGCGTATGCTTGTCCAGTGGATCATCGTTCGAAAAAAGTCCGTAACGGCCCTCCATCCGTAAATGAGAAACCAGCACCAGACCGTCTAACACGATGCGCAAAAATTTCCCTCTTCGTTCAACATTAACAATGCTATGACCTGCGAGCAGGTTGGCAAAAGCCTGAATATCATCCGGTCGCTGAATAATCCGAGCCAACCGGACGGTTACACTCTCTATCTGCTTTCCATTAACTAAATCATTTAATGTTCTCTTGACTGTCTCTACTTCCGGTAATTCCGGCATGATGTCTTCACCTCAACTACATTATAGCTGATATGCACACCTTTAAGGGAGCCTATTTCGCTTCGTACCAGTTACTACCAAAACTTACCTCTGCTTTAAGCGGCACAGATAGCAGCAATGCTCCACCCATTACTTCCGGCAAAAGCGTCTTCATGAGCTCCATTTCATCCTCTGGCACCTCAAATACAAGCTCATCGTGCACCTGAAGCAGCATACGGCTCTTTAGTCCACGCTCAAATAGCGCCTTGTCCATATGCACCATCGCCAGCTTAATAATATCAGCGGCTGTTCCTTGGATAGGTGTATTCATTGCTGTACGTTCCGCAAAAGAGCGTAGATTAAAGTTCTTCGCATTAATCTCAGGCAAATAACGACGGCGTTCCAGCAGTGTGGTTACATAACCGTGTTTCCGTGCTTCCACTACGATATCGTCCATATATCGACGTACGCCTTGGTATACCTCGAAATACTGCTCAATAAATTGAGCGGCTTCTTTACGAGGAATATTCAAGTTCTGCGACAGACCATAATCACTAATTCCGTACACGATACCAAAGTTAACGGCTTTAGCAGCACGACGCATATTGCTATCCACCTGATCGGCGGTAACTCCAAATACGTCCATCGCTGTCTTCGTGTGAATATCCATATCATGGAGGAAAGCTTCCTTCATCCGTTCATCACCGGAGATATGCGCCAGCACCCGTAGTTCAATCTGCGAATAGTCCGCCGCCAGAATGGACCAGCCCGGTTCGGATGGAACAAACACTTTACGGATTTTACGTCCTTCTTCTAAGCGGATTGGAATGTTCTGCAGGTTCGGAAATTGGCTGCTAAGCCGTCCTGTTGCAGCAATCGTCTGCCGATAGAATGTATGCACCTTCCCTGTTTTCGGGGAAATTTCCTTGAGTAGCCCCTCTACATAGGTGGATTGCAATTTGGCAATTGTGCGATATTGTAGAATCAAACGCACCACATCGTGATACGGTGCTAACTTTTCCAGCACCTCTGCGTCTGTTGAATATCCGGTCTTCGTCTTCTTGACGACAGGAAGACCCAGTTTTACAAATAAGATCTCACCCAGCTGCTTTGGTGAATTCAAATTAAACTCTGTGCCACAAATTTCATAAATTTCGGTAACCAGCTTGGAAATCTGAGCTTCGAATTCTTTTCCTAACTCTTTAAGATCCCCTTCATTAACTGCGATCCCCTGTTTCTCCATATCCGCAAGGATACGTGATAATGGCATTTCGAGATCCTCGAACAGTCCGGTCATCGCCGTTTCGATCAATTCCTGCTGTTGTTTCTGGGCGATGCCAAGTACCGCAGCACTCTTACGTGCAATGTGATTCCCTAAAATTTCAAGCTCAGGAATCTTATATTTGGCGCCTTTACCAAATACATCTTCATCAGGTGACAATCTTGGCAAGCCGTATTTCGTAGCGAGATCGTTTAGGTTCTGATTAGCTTCCGTCGGATCGAGCAAATAAGCTGCCAACTGCACATCATGGGCTGCACCTGCAAAAGCAATCCCTTGCCAATGCAATGCCAAATCAGCACGGTGAAGATCATATCCGCTCTTCGGAGCCTTCTCATCTCCCAACCAGTCGCGTAGCTTCGCAGCCGCTGGTTTCTGTAGTAATTCAAACGGCACATAATAATGTCGCTCCAGAGAAGATAGCCCTACGCCGATCACCTCGGCACGATGCGGATTATCCCCATTGGATTCCACATGCAGCGCTGAAATACTAGGGAGCGCCTCACTTAACGCCTCAAGTTCATCTTCACTCACGATCGAAATATCAAGTGTAGCAGCTTCTACTTCCGCTGCACCCTCTTCTCCATCAGCGACTGGAGCATAGGCACTAAGAGACAACCTCTCCAGAAGTGATTTGAATTCTAATTTTGCAAGTGCGGGGCCTGCTGTATCCGCAGAAATCCCGTTAAAGACCATATCTTCCCACGAATGCTCAAGAGGCACTTCACGGTAGATGGTCGCCAGTTTCTTACTCATTACAGCGTCTTCCGCATGAGCTTCCAGCTTTTCTTTCATTTTACCTTTAAGCTCACCGGTTCCTGCTAATACCCCTTCAACTGATCCGAATTGATGTAACAGCTTGAGCGCTGTTTTCTCACCAACACCCGGAACTCCCGGAATATTATCACTCGCATCACCCATCAGCCCCTTAAGGTCGATGATCTGCTCTGGTGTTAAATCATATTTCTCACGAATTTGTTCTGGTCCATAAAGCTCAACCTCAGTAACTCCTTTGCGGATCAACGCAACGGTCGTGTGTTCAGAAGCCAATTGAAGCATATCCTTGTCTCCCGACACGATCATAACCTGCCGCCCTGCTTCATCTGCTTGGCGAGAAATGGTTCCAATAATGTCATCGGCCTCATAGCTGCCAATTTCAAACTGCGGTACACCTAGATTTCTGAGCAAATCTTTCAGCAGTGGAAACTGCTCGGAGAGCTCGGGAGGTGTCTTTTGCCGACCGCCTTTATAATCCTCATAACCTTCATGCCGGAATGTGACTTTTCCTGCATCGAAAGCAACAATCATATGTGTCGGTTTATGTTCTTCAATCAAACGGAGTAACATCGTTGTGAATCCGTAAACCGCGTTCGTCTGTTGCCCTGCTGTATTCGTTAGCGGGGGCATCGCGAAGAAAGCGCGGTAAATAATATTATTTCCATCTATAAGTATCAACTTGTCCATAGTGCACCTCGCCTTTTTCATGCTTACTTCTTACATATTAACATATGGCCTGTCCAAGTAGAAACGCCTTTACCAACCAAAACAATGGGATTAGCTGAAATGTTAGTAACATTAAGAGCAATATGGGATAATACAACAAGTAGCCGCCCTTATAAAAGGACGGCTACTTCATTTACCTAAAAAACACAAAAGATGTGAAGGTACGATAGTAATGGAGGAGAAGTTTGGAACTATTCATTTAAATCTGGACGACTACCGGTAACCAGGTAAACTACGCTTTCACCAATATTAGTAGCATGATCGCCAATCCGTTCGATATAACGGCCTACCAGCGTCAATAACATAGCTTGGGATACTGTCTCCGGCTTTGTTACCATATAAGAATACAACTCATTGATAATCGCACCATACAATTGATCGACTTGATCATCATCCTGTGCCATTTTATAAGCTAGATCTGTGTTCTCATCCAGGTAAGACTGGATAGCCTCATCGATCATAATCGTCACGATTTCAGCCATACGAGGAATGTCTACAAGCGGCTTAATCAGCTGCTGGCCTTGAAGACGCATGGTCGCCTTAGCTACATCAAGCGCCAGATCACCCATGCGTTCCAAATCGCTTGATATTTTGAAGGCAACGATAATGCGGCGCAAATCCTTAGCTACGGGCTGCTGAGTAATAATTAAGCGTGAGCCAATTTCCATGATTTTGTCTTCCATGGCATTCAACTGTAGATCCGCTTCAACGACTTCCTGTGCGAGCGTTGTATCTAGATTTTGTAATGCATTAATTGCACCTTCAAGAGCATCCTTAACATGCTCCCCCATCTGCTGCAGCAGACTGCGCAGCTCTTCCAAGTCCTTATCAAATTCTTTTCTGCGAATCATAATAAGAGCGATCCTCCTCATTAACGTATGGTCAGCTTGCCATTTCCAGGGACGAACACCCTTCTACTACTGATCAGCCGAAACGTCCGGAAATATAATCTTCAGTACGGGAATCTTTAGGGTTCGAGAAAAGCACCTCTGTGTCCGCCGCCTCTACAATTACACCATTTAAGAAAAACACGGTTCGACCGGATACACGCGCGGCCTGATGCATGTTATGAGTTACCATAACAATGGTATACTCACTTCTTAGTTCCTGAACAAGCTCTTCTATCTTGAGTGTGGATACAGGGTCGAGCGCAGAGGTTGCCTCATCCATTAGCAAAATATCAGGCTGTACTGCTAACGCTCTAGCAATACAAAGCCGCTGCTGCTGTCCACCAGACAAGCTAAGGGCAGATTTCTTCAGAAAATCTTTCACTTCCTCCCATAGGGCGGAGTGACGTAAGCTTTTTTCTACGATCTCATCCAGTTCACTTTTGGAACGGATGCCGTGTAGACGGGGACCGTAAGCTACATTGTCGTAAATCGACTTAGGAAAAGGATTCGGCTGTTGAAACACCATACCGACCTGCTTGCGCAGGCTTTCCACCTCTACCTCATCACTATAAATATTTTTGCCACCGATGTTTACAGTTCCTTCTATACGTGTGCCAGGAATCATATCATTCATACGATTCAATGTGCGAAGCAACGTGGATTTCCCGCAACCGGAAGGACCAATAAAAGCGGTAACCTGTTTCTCCGGGATTTGCAGATTCACATTCTTCAGTGCGTGGAACGACTCATAGTAGAGATCAAGATTCTCTATGTCAATGATGGATTTCATTAGTGTTTACGTCTCCTTCTCATCATCTTCGATCTCCATGATAAGCTTTTAGTGTAAATACAGTTGGAGAGAAATGTTAACGCAATGTAAAATCAGTGAGATGAATGGATCCACATCACAGTATTTCCTCAGAAGCCAACTAGTACTCCGAGCATTTCTTATTTATGAAAAGTATAGAAAAAATAGAACTCCAGTCACTCTAAATGACCGGAGCTCTTTTTTTATTTACCACTAATTTATAACCTACGCCTCGAATCGAATCGATATGAACAGATTCTGGATCTAGCTCAAGCTTTTTACGAAGTGAACTCACATGCACGTCCACTGTACGCTGTCCACCAATATAATCAAAGCCCCAAACAGCATTCATGAGATCATCTCTCGTCAACACAACCCCTGGCTTACGAGCCAAATATAACAACACTTCGAACTCTTTAGGCCGTAAATTAATACTATGACCACCGAGGGAGACTTCATATCTTTCAGGGTAGATCTCTAATTGACCTAAAATAATTGTAGAAGCAGAGATAGGTGTTTCTGTCGGTGCTTCCTCAGCAAGTCCAGAAATCCGCCGAAGGACAGCACTTACTCTAGCGAGCAATTCTGAAACGCCGAATGGTTTAGTTATATAATCATCAGCACCTGATTTTAACCCTCTAACTACATCTTCTTCCGCATTTTTAGCGGTCAACACAATAATAGGTGTACGGATACCTTGTCCACGCAATTTATCAAGGATGTCAATGCCATTCATACCTGGCAACATCAGATCTAATACGATCAAGTCAAAAGGTTCCCTCGTCGCACGATCATATCCTGCCGTACCATGATCCTCTACTGTTACCTCGTAACCTTCCTGCGTTAAGTTATAGGACAGCAGCCGGGCCAGTGTCGGTTCGTCTTCAATGACAAGCAATCGTTGAGCCATAGGTTCCCCCGTCTTCCATATAGTTTAATTTTTACAAAACAACAACAAAACAATCATATCACCATAATGTTAACTTGGTGTAAAATCGATGAGGTGAATTTACAAAAATCTAATCCACCTTTTCTTCCTGCAAAAGCGGCAACTCAATAATAAATGAGCTTCCAATCCCCAGATCACTTTTAACCGAAATCACACCATGGTGCAGATCTACCAAGTGCTTTACAATAGACAGCCCTAGCCCGGTTCCACCGGAGCTTCTGGATCTTGCCTTATCGACTCGATAAAAACGTTCGAAAATACGCGGAAGATCCTTTTTGGGAATTCCCATCCCTGTATCGGTAACGGTAAATTGGACATTTTCAGAGCCATCTGGCTTCAGTATATTCTTAACATAGACTTTTACGCTACCCCCTTCATGCGTGTAATTAATCGCATTGGAGAGCAAATTCATAAAGATTTGACGCAGTTTATCCTCATCGGCTTCAATGAACAGCTCCTCAGGAACCTCTACGTTAAGACTTATATTTTTCTTCTCAGCCACTTTGCTAATGGTTCCCAGCACGGAATCAAAGAATTCAATGATATGAACAGGTGAGCAATCGAGCTGCACACGTTTAGATTCGATTTTAGATAATTCCAGAATATCTCCAATCAATCGATTTAAGCGTTCATTCTCATCATAAATAATTTGCAAGAAGGAACGGGCTGTCTTCTCATCCTTAACCCCACCACCCAGCAAGGTCTCGGCAAAGCCTTTAACAGCGGCAACCGGCGTCTTCAATTCATGGGATACGTTGGCGACAAATTCACTTCGCATCCGCTCCAGGCGACGAATTTCTGTTACTTCCTGCAGCAGGAAGAGCATACCTCTATACGTCCCATCCTGGATCATAGGTACCGCGTCCATGCGTATAATCCGTTCTCTCGGATTGTAAATACTTCGTTCTTCATGGAGCGTTTCTTTACTCGATACCCCTTCTTCAAGCAGACGCGTTAACTCATAATGACGCTTGAGCTCTTTGTACGAATGACCCGCCATTTCGCTGTTGCTAACATCCAGCATGCGCTCCGAAGCTCGGTTCAGCAGGGCAATTTCTTCGTCCGCATTGATCATTATGATGCCGCCAGTCATATTGTCCAGTACGCTTTGCAACAGATCCTCATTATCTCGAATGGTCTTAAGCTGAGCCTGAAGACTGTCAGCCATGGCATTAATCGCTGTTGCCAGCTGCCCAACCTCATCTTTGCGTTTCAAATGGACTCTTGCGTCATAATCAAGATCTGTGATACGCCGCGCGACTCTCGTGATTTGTTCAAGCGGTGAAGTCATGCTCGATGCCACTTTGTAGCTGACAATAGTTGCTGCCAGGAACAAAACAACTAACCCTCCAGCCATAATCATCCAAGCACGGTTAAGCCCTTCCGTTACTGCATCTAGTCCCATCGAGACCCGAATGTAACCGTCAAAACCCTGATCTAAGGTCACCCGCTCAGCTACATATAGCATCTCACGATCCAAAGTTTCGCTGTAACGAATGGCTCGTCCAGTCCCCTCTTTAGCCGCAACAATCTCCTCTTCACGATCGGAGTGATTGTCCATCTCCAGAGGATTTTTCTCTGAATCTCCTAAAACTTTACCTGACTTACTGATAAAAGTAATCCGGGAATCTAGAAGCTTGGCGATATGCTCAGCCTGATCCGTGTAATACGGAATGGCATTGGTGGCGTCCATATCTACAAATTCCAATGTGCCTGCGAGCAGATTTATTTCCCGGGACATGTTCTCTTCGAGAGCAGCTATATGGGAGCTCTTAAACAGATGAGCCATCGTAAATCCAGTACCAATCATGGAGATACCGATTAAGGCCATAAGTATAAACGTAAGACGAGCGCGAAACGGTTTCATCTGAAATGTGCCTCTCCCTTTTTCATTGTATCTTTTATCCTAACTTCATTTTCATCAAAAAACCAGTACTACTATTTTGGTGACAAAATTCCCTACTATAATAGATTATATAAAAATAACAGCCCAAGTTGATTATCTCTGGACTGTTACTTTGTATTACTTTTGTAAAATATCGCAATTTCATTCTATGCAGGTTGCAAGAAACCACTGATTGCCCTGAGTATCTCTAATGCCCGCTCCTCTTTCTCCATAAGTCTTATCCATGGGTTCTTCAATGATGAATGCCCCGGCATCCAAGCACTTACGAAAGGTCTCATCCACATTCCTTACATATAGATGAATAGCGAGCTGCACCGGTGAATATTTCTCATTAGCTTCGGAAACCTCGATGATCGAATCCCCTATTCTAAGCTCAGCATGTCTAATCTTGCCTTCATCATTCCGCAGCATATCATTAATTCTAGCATCAAAGCAGTTCACAACAAAATCAATCAATTGATCTGCATCATTGGCGATGAAATACGGGGTAACGTTAAGAAGACCATTTCTAATATAATGTGGTACCATTCGTCAACCTCCTTTAGACAAGCACAAATACCTTCGACGTCCCTATATAGACGCTAGGTGATTGTACGAGAAATATAAGGATAATTTATAGCATGGAACATATAAATTCTTATATTTTGATAAAGCCGGAGAAAAAGCCATAACAGCGGATGTCCCCACTTTATGACTTATTCACCAGACTGTAACCCAACTTATTTAAACACGGGCTCTTTGAACTGAGTTAATTTGGCTGCGGAATCTTTCTCTACATCTGCGTGCAGACTGTTGCCATGGGCATCCATCGTTACAATAGCAGCGAAACCATCCACATCCAAATGCCACATCGCCTCAGGAATGCCAAATTCCATAAAATCAACAGCATTTACCTTCTTGATGCATTCCGCATAATACTGCGCAGCTCCACCAATCGCATTGAGGTATACGCCCCCATGCTCCTGAAGAGCCTTTAACGTTTTTGGACCCATTCCACCTTTACCGATGACGGCACGAATTCCAAACTTTTTGATAATATCGCCTTGATAAGGCTCTTCACGGATACTCGTAGTCGGGCCTGCTGCTTTAACATGCCAGCCTTCCTCGTCCTTCATCATTACAGGACCACAGTGATAGATAACTGCACCGTTCAAATCTACCGGAGCCTCATGATCCATTAGATATTTATGAAGTGCGTCGCGGCCTGTATGCATTTCGCCGGATAAAATCACTACATCCCCAACTCGCAAACTACGGATATCCTCTTCACTAATCGGCGTGGTCAGGCGGACTTCGCGAGATCCAGTAGCTGCATTGTTTTCACCTGCATTTGCGACTTCTGATTCCGATGCCTGTTCCCTTCCATCATCTACAGAGATCCCTGTACCACTCTCATATAGCCAATCCTCTATATTGCCCGTTGAAGGATCCACCAGCACACCTTGGCGGCGGAACGCCCAACAGTTATAGGCAACAGATACGAAAAAGCTGGCTGGCAGACGATTCATAACGCCGACCTTACAACCTAATAGCGATACTTCCCCACCAAAGCCCATCGTTCCTATGCCCAGCTTATTGGCATTCTCCATGATGTAGTCTTCCAGCTTGCTGAGATCCTCAATCGGATTAACATCCTCCACTTTACGGAACAGCTGCTTTTTAGCCAGCTCGTAGCCAGTCGTGCGGTCGCCGCCGATACCTACGCCAATAAAACCAGCGCTACAGCCTTGCCCTTGTGCCTGATAAACAGCATGTAGAATACATTTACGAATTCCGTCCAAATCTCGGCCGGCTTTGCCCAGTCCTTCTAATTCTGCCGGAAGGCTGTATTGAATATTCTTATTCTCGCAGCCGCCACCCTTCAGAATCAGTCTGACGTCTATATTATCCTCTTCCCATTGTTCAAAATGAATGACTGGTGTACCTGCCCCCAAGTTATCTCCGCTGTTCTCACCTGTCAATGAATCTACAGAATTGGGACGAAGCTTACCATTCTTGGTCGCCCGTACAATGGCGTTATGAATATCTTTTTTCATCTCAATCTGATTGATTCCCACAGGTGTGTGAATGATAAATGTAGGCATTCCCGTATCCTGACAGATCGGTGATACTTGCTGCTCAGCCATTCCGATATTTTGAGCAATCGTAGTTAAAGCAAGACCTGACCGGGTAGCTCTGTCCTCTAGCGCGCGCCCCTTGGCGACTGCCCGGCGTACATCACCCGGCAAGTTCGTGGACGTTTCTACAATTAGATTATAAATGCTGTCTTCAAAATGCTGCATATTCATTCAAGCTCCTCTCAGCAGATCCAGATTATCAAAAGTCTGATACAATTAGTATAATAATATCATACCTAGCAGCGCATGAAAGGGGTTACTTTAAAATTGAACTACCATTTTTCCGCCTATTTGTATCGGCTTCAATATATTCAGCGCTGGAGCCTAATGCGCAGCACCGCACCAGAGAACGTTGCTGAGCATTCTTTTCATGTTGCCCTACTCACACATATGCTCTGTTCCATTGGGAATGTTCATTATGGACGTTCATTAAATGCCGAAAGAGCAGCAACTATGGCCCTGTTTCATGATGCCAGCGAAGTGTTCACAGGTGACATTGCCACACCAGTAAAATACAATAACCCTCGCCTACTTACCAGCTTCCGCGAAATGGAAAGAATTGCTGCGGAACGCCTGACCGGTATGATTCCTCCCGAGCTTCAGGGCATTTACACGCAGCTCATGCAGCCGGAAGACAGTTCTCCTGATTCGGAGGATGTCCTGCTGCATAGCTACGTTAAGGCAGCCGATCGGCTGGATGCCTACTTGAAATGTGTGTGGGAGGTTGCTGCCGGCAACCGTGAATTTGCAGCGGCGAAGGAGCAAACAGCAGCGAAGCTGCATGGGCTCGGCTTACAGGAAGTAGATTATTTCCTGACTCATATGGCTCCGAGCTTTGAAATGTCTCTTGATGAGCTCTCGGCTGGAAACTAAATCCCAAGATCATTACAAAAAGCTCTAATTCGGCTAATCCTGAATTAGAGCTTTTTATATAAGTATCTTAGTTTGGTTGGCTGAGTCTCTACCCGTTTACGACCTCGCCACCATTAACATGAATAACCTGTCCGGTCACATAGCTCGAATCGTCGGAAGCTAGATACACATAAGCTGGAGCCAGCTCCTCCGGTTGTCCCGGTCGCTTCATTGGCTGCGTACCGCCGAACTCACTTACCTGTTTTGCATCAAAGGTAGATGGAATGAGCGGTGTCCAAATTGGACCCGGAGCAACACCATTTACCCGTATGCCTTTCTCCGCCAGATTTGTAGATAAGGAACGCGTGAAGCTCAGAATGGCTCCTTTCGTTGACGAATAGTCCAGCAATTGTGGACTACCACGATAAGCGGTAATCGAAGTCGTATTAATGATAGCAGATCCTGCTTTTAAATGAGGCATAGCCGCTTTGGTCAAATAAAACATTGCAAAAATGTTCGTACGGAAAGTACGCTCTAGCTGCTCGGACGTAATATCCTCGATCTTAGCTTGTGGATGTTGCTCCGCCGCGTTATTGATGAGAATATCTAGCTTCCCTAGACCCTCTACCGTCTGTTTAATGAGATCCTTACAGAAGGCTTCCACACCAATATCTCCGGGAATCAGGATGCATTTACGACCTTCCTGTTCCACCTGACGTTTTGTTTCCTCTGCATCAGAATGCTCATTCAGATATGAAATAACTACATCGGCGCCTTCTTTTGCAAAAAGAACAGCCACTGCCCGCCCGATTCCGCTGTCTCCTCCGGTAATAAGTGCCGCCTTGCCCTGCAGTTTACCTGCTGCCTTATAATTAGCCGGCTCATATTTCGGCAACGGCTTCATTTCGCTCTCAATTCCTGGTTGATGATGCTGTTCTTGCGGGGGTAAGGTTTTCGTAGCTTGCTTGTCGTTTGACATAATCCTAGCTCCTCTCGTTAAGTAATTGATAGTTAACTGATCGTCTTAGGATGGCTCAAGCGTATACGTTTATACGCTGGCTTTATCATTTTTTCAAATGCTGTATGAAAAGTTACTTACCACATTGCAGGTAGAATCAAACAATCTGAAGTTTTTTTGAACACTCAAAAAAACCCGCTCTCCATTACGGAAGCGGGCTCATAGTGTTACAGATTAAATAATGTCGTTAAATACCATGAAGAATACCATAAGCAGCAACGACACTGACAGAAGCGCACTAAGCGTACGCAATTTGCCTGTTTCTGCTTTAACATCACGGTTCTCACGAATTCCAGCAGCAGCAAGACGCAAAGGCTTGCTCATAATACCACCAAGCGCAAACATCGCTAGCAGCAGTACAACAATAATAATCATCCAAGCTACAGAATAATCACCTTTGGTCATCATGTAACCGCCAGTAAGTAGTTGGATTACCAAACCGTACTGTGCGAAGCGGTTAAATCCTGTAACAGCGCTTAGAGTACCTTCTTTTGCCGCAGGTGACAATTTTTCAGCACGACCGATGATGAATGGCAGTACAAGGTAAAATCCTAGTGCCAGCGTCCCGATCATATGTAAGAAAAACAAAACGTTCCAATCCATATCATATCTCCTCCAATTTAACTGTGATAATAGTTACATATAATTATACCCATAATATTAGAATAAGAAAAGCAACTTAGGTGTCCATTCTTTGAAGTTGTTGATATAAAAAAAGAGAGAGCCCTTAAGCCATTTCACGGCCTTCGGGACCCTCCCCATTCATCTGACACAATCTACACAGATAATATTGCTGTTACGCTACGTACGGACTCCGCGGACTTATCCAATGCCGCTTTCTCCTCAGCCGTAAGCTCCAGTTCAAAAACCTTCTCAATCCCATTCGCACCAAGAAGAGCTGGAACGCCCAGAAATAGATTGTCATAACCATATTCACCTTCAAGTAAGGCAATAACCGGAATGATCCGTTTCTTATCCTTTAAGATCGCTTCCGTCATCTGAACTAAAGAGGCTGCAGGAGCATAATACGCACTACCATTTCCTAAAAGGTCAACGATTTCCCCGCCACCCACACGTGTACGCTTCACAATCTCCTCGATACGATCCGCAGGAATCAATGTATCGATTGGAATGCCTCCGACACTAGAATAACGAACGAGCGGTACCATATCATTGCCGTGTCCGCCTATTACGAAACCACGTACATCTTCAACGGATACGTTCAGCTCTTGCGCAATAAAAGTGCAGTAACGCGCTGTATCCAGCACACCGGATTGTCCAATTACGCGGTTCTTCGGAAAGCCTAACGCTTCAAATGCAGCATAAGTCATCGCATCTACCGGATTACTCAAAATAATCACGATGGATTCCGGCGCTACATCTCTTACGTTCTCGCATACCGACTTCACAATCCCTGCATTGATATTCACAAGATCGTCGCGGCTCATCCCAGGTTTACGGGCAATCCCTGCAGTGATAATTACAATATCAGAATCTACAGCATCTTCATAACTTGAGGTCCCTATAATATGACTGTCGAATCTCTGCACAGGACCTGCTTCTTGCATGTCAAGCGCCTTACCCTTGGTTGGGTTCTCCATTTGTGGAATATCGAGCAGCACAACGTCTCCAAGTTCCTTTTGAGCTAACATAAGAGCAGTAGTAGCACCGGTAAAACCGGCACCTACCACTGTAATTTTATAACGCTTGATCGCCACAGATTCGCCTCCTAGAAATGATAAAGGTAAGGCTAATGTTATCTGGCTAATTCTAACCTATAGGTGGTTAATAATTTCGTCTGCAAATGCGGAGCATTTCAGCTCAGTTGCACCTTCCATCAGACGAGCAAAGTCATAAGTCACGGTCTTATTGTTAATAGCAGTTTCCATACCTTTATAAATCAGGTCAGCTGCTTCCTGCCAGCCCAAGTGCTCCAAGAGCATTACGCCGGACAGAATAACAGAACCAGGATTCACAACGTCTTTGTCTGCATATTTAGGAGCTGTACCATGGGTAGCTTCAAAGATGGCGTGGCCAGTAATGTAGTTAATGTTCGCTCCAGGAGCGATGCCGATGCCGCCGATTTGTGCAGCCAGTGCGTCGGACAGGTAATCCCCGTTCAGGTTCAACGTAGCAATAACATCGAAATCAGTTGGACGAGTCAGAACTTGTTGCAGCGCGATATCTGCAATTGCATCCTTGATAATGATTTTGCCAGCAGCTTCAGCATCCTTCTGAGCAGCATTAGCAGCAGCCTCACCATCACGTTCCTTAATCACATCATATTGACTCCAAGTGAAGACCTTATCTCCGAACTCTTGCTCAGCTACTTCATAACCCCAGTTTTTGAAGGCACCTTCAGTGAACTTCATGATATTTCCTTTGTGAACAAGCGTTACACTCTTACGTCCGTGCTTGATCGCATATTCAATTGCAGCGCGCACCAAGCGCTTCGAACCTTCGGAGGATACTGGTTTGATACCAATACCAGAAGTTTCAGGGAAACGGATTTTGTTAACTCCCATCTCTTTTTGCAGGAATTCGATGACTTTCTTCACTTCAGCAGAGCCTTCTTGATATTCAATCCCTGCATAGATATCCTCTGTATTCTCACGGAAAATAACCATATCCACCAGCTCAGGACGTTTAACAGGAGAAGGAACACCTTGGAAATAACGAACTGGGCGCAGACATACGTACAAATCCAATTCTTGGCGCAAGGCTACATTCAATGAACGAATACCGCCTCCGATTGGAGTAGTAAGCGGTCCCTTAATAGCTACAAAATATTCGCGGATTGCTTCCAACGTATCATTTGGCAGCCATTCACCATATGTATTGAAAGCTTTTTCGCCAGCAAATACTTCGTACCAAGCGATTTGCTTAGTGCCACCATAAGCTTTAGATACTGCTGCATCAAGTACGCGTTTGGAAGCTTTCCAAATATCACGGCCTGTGCCGTCACCCTCGATAAAAGGAATGATTGGATTATTAGGAACTTGTAGTTTTCCTTCTTTAATCGTGATTTGTTCGCCTTCTGTAGGTAGATCGAATTTTTCTAGTTTCAACATTTGAGTGTATTCCTCCTAAAGTTTTGTGGGATTTAAATAGCATTGACAAGCATCGAACAAAACTCTCATCATCATTAAAATCAAAAATTTAAAACACTATTACTAGGGTTCATTCTACTAAACTTTAGGAGCAGCCTGCAAGGCTGCCCTTCTATCTTTCGTCTACCGGAACGTATTTCTGTTCAACCATACCCGTGTATTCTGCACGCGGACGAATAATGCGGTTATCTGTATACTGCTCCAGAATATGCGCAGTCCAACCTGAAGTCCGGCTTATTGCAAAAATAGGAGTGAACAGCTCACGATCTATGCCTAGCTGTGTATAAACAGAAGCCGAATAGAAATCAACATTCGGTCTTAATCCCTTTTGCCCCGTAATCAATTGTTCAATATTTACGGACATGTCGTACAGGGTAGTGTCATTCTTCATAGTGCCAAGCTCCAGTGACATCTTCATCAAATGTTTTGCACGTGGATCACCATTTTTATATACTCGATGACCGAAGCCCATGATTTTCTCACGGTTATCCAGTTTCTTACGGATAAACGGTTCAACCGCTTCCAAACTTCCGATCTCCTCTAGCATCTTCATAACCGCTTCATTCGCCCCACCGTGAAGCGGGCCTTTGAGCGCACCAATAGCGGAGGTGACTCCAGAATAAATATCGGATAATGTCGCAACCGTAACCCGGCCTGCAAAAGTCGAGGCATTCAGCTCATGGTCCGCATGGAGAACAAGTGCGGTATCAAGCGCTTTGACAGATACGCTATCCGGCTCTTTTCCCCACAGCATATAGAGGAAGTTCTCAGCAATAGAAACGCCTTCTTTCGGAGCCACTGGTTCAAGTCCTTTGCGAATACGTGACAGTGCTGCCACAATTGTTGGGAGTTGTGCCTGCAGTTTTACCGCCTTAATCTCGTTCGCTTCTCTGCTCATATCGTCAGCCGCTTCATCATAGAGAGCAAGGCTTGATACAGCCGACCGCAACGCTGCCATGGTGTTGGCGTTTTTTGGATAGAGCTTCATTTGCTCGATTACCTGCTCAGGAATCTGTGCAAAAGCACTGAGATCCCGCTTGAGCGCTTCCAGCTCTGGCGCCGTCGGCAGACTGCCGAACCATAACAAATAAGCTGTTTCTTCGAAGGTAGCATGTTCTGCAAGTTCATCAATATCATAACCGCGGTAAGTGAGTACACCATCCACAATGGAGCTAATGGATGAAGTTGTTGCAACGATACCTTCCAAGCCTTTGGTAGCTGTCATAGCATATCTCTCCTTTGCCAACAAGGTATAAAAACAATCTTAGTTCCATGAAAACATTTCCAATTTAAAGCATTAAAAAATCTAATAAGTGCGTGTAAGGACATCTCCGTCAGGAATGCTGTATAACCAACATGCTTCGTATCTTTATTCATCATACTGGATTTTGTCGGTTATGTGAACAATGTGGAAGCTCTGAGGCGCATCAAATGATTTTATCAGAGAGATAGAAAAAAACTTCTAAACCCCTGATTCACTATCGCCATTTCAGTTTATAGATTCCGAACCCTTCTAATATTTATCCCACACTCTAGTCTTTAAATCGGTTCTATGAATATATATGAAGACGAGCTCTTATTCCCCTGTACATGCAGGAATGAAGAAGGTGTGGTCTCGGTATGGATCGTTTGGTATTAAAAAGACTACTGCGCGGCCTGTGGGTCGTTCTGGCTACTTCCATCCTCCTGCTGGCAATCTATCTATTGCTTCCGCTGTTATACCCCCTGTTGCTCGCTTGGCTGCTAGCATTTATCATGCATCCATTAGTGCTTATTCTTAAAAGCTTCAAACTACCAGGCTGGCTGGCCGTATCGCTCGCTCTGCTATTTTACATAGGTGGAACCACACTAGTTCTGACCGCAATGATTACAAGACTCGTGAAAGAATTAATCGTTCTGCTGCAGACCTTTAATCTCCACACCGACCAATGGAAAGATCTCCTGATGTCCTTAAGCCAGAATGCAAGCATACAGAACATCATCAACCAGATTAACCAATTCTACCGAGACAATCCTGATTATCATGCTACGATTGACAGCAATATCAGCAGAACAACGGAAACTGTAGGTTACGCAGTTACGCAAGTGGTCACAGGATTTTTTAATGTAATATTGAAACTGATCTCCTCACTTCCTAGTATGGGTACAATTCTTATCGTGGTTGTCCTTGCTGCCTTCTTCATTAGTACGAGTTGGGAGCGGCATAATGATAAACTTACTGGCTGGATACCGACTGCTTTCCTAAAGCCTGTGTCAGATATCTGGAGGGATTTACGCAGAGCGCTTTTCGGTTATCTTCGCGCCCAAGTTATCCTCATCTCCATCACAGCGATCATTGTTGTGATCGGGCTGTTGCTGCTGGGTGTGAAGTCTGCGTTTGCAATCGGCTTAATGATTGGCTTTGTCGATCTGCTGCCTTATCTCGGTGTGGGAATTGTGATGCTGCCTTGGGCGCTATATTCTTATATGACGGACAATCTGGCACTAGGGATCGGACTATCCATACTCTATGCTGTTATACTTATTACCCGGCAGGTACTTGAGCCGAAAGTGCTCGCCAGCAGCATTGGACTCGACCCCCTAGCTATGTTAATTGGCATGTTCGCCGGTCTGCAGTTGTTCGGTATGCTAGGCCTAATCATCGGACCTGTTGTCCTAGTAGTCCTTGTTGCCTTTAACCGAGCGGGCGTATTCCGAGCTTTACACAGCTACATTGTTAGCGGCAGATTAAGATAGGCACCGATAATCATTGATTCGTCAAAATAGCAAACAGAGCGGGCCCTCCATCAATGACAGGGGTCCGCTCTGTTATTGTTGTGAACAGGATACTAACGACGATAGAAGGTGAAGGTGCCGTTCTTCATCTTCTTCTCAATCCACTTCAGCAAAAATATACGGTACAAAGGCCGAGTCAATGGAAATACTAGCGTGAACCCGACAATATCGGTTACGAAACCCGGCAATATCAGTAGCAATCCTCCGAAAAAAATACATAAACCATCCAGCATCGTCCGACCAGGAACGCGGCCCTCCTGCATATGTGTTCTGCTGTCCTGCAGTACCTTCTTACCTTCAAATCGCATCATTAGTAGACCGATTACCGAAGTGGTCAGCATAAGCAGCAGCGTTTTGAATGCTCCTAGTTGATCTGCTACATAGATAAAACCGAATAATTCCACAGCAGGAATAATAAATAGTCCAGCCCATAACCATTTGCTTCTAATCATACTGAACCCCCTTCTTCCCGCAGCGCCTCTTTTATTGCGTGAAAGAGCTCTGGAAGGGCTCTATCCAGCCTAGCAGGTCTCCATTCCTGGTTCACCCAAACATGACTTGTCGTGCCGGTAACCAGCAGCTCCCCAGGTGGATCCATCGACCACAACTCCCCTAGAGTAGCCACTAAATTTTCTGAATTTATACCTTCTTCTTCCGAAAGCCTCCGCACTTGATACTCAAATACGACTCTTAACGCTGTGAAGGTAGTCATTCGCGCATACACGGAGATAAGATCATCATATCGCGCCGGACTTTTAAATTGCAAATCTGCGGAGGTGACAGGAAGTAAGACGCCTTGTTTCTCAAGTTCACGATAAGTAAAACCCACCTGACGAAACATCTCCGTACGACCGGACTCAAACCAGTTCAAATAATTCGCATGATACACGACGCCCATCTGATCACTTTCCTGATAGCGAACACGCAGGGTCGACTTATACCATCGGCTGGGCAAGCCAGCTCGCTCTAATTCCATCTAAAAATACTCCTTTCGGCATAGCAGCAGGGGAGCGTTTAAGCCTGGGCCCCGCCTGAAGGTAGCGTTGTCGTCGATAATTTGCGCCGAGAGCTTCTGGCAACATAGAACAGCAGCATTGCTCCTGCAATTGAGCTCAACATACAAGACAGATTCATTACTTCTACCCCGCCTTGATTGAGCAAGAATCCATTCAGTAAATTACCTACGATGCCAGAAAAACCTGCGAACACCATATTAAATACACTTTGGCCAGTGGCCTGCATCTCGTTAGAAGTGATCTGAGATACATATTCGACTGCAGCAATATAAAAGAACCCAAACGAAAGACCATGCAGCACTTGCACTCCGATCATTACTGATGGATATGGAAAAGCAACCTGAATACCCCACCGCAAGACATAAATAAGGGCCCCAAGGAGCAAGGTCCGCTCACGACCTAACCTCTTAATCACCTTAGAAGCAAACAGCATGGAAGGCACATTCGTCACCGATGCGAGAAAGAGCGCAATCCCTGCATAGCGCGTAGAGCCACCAACCGATTGAAAAGCGATTACAAAGTATGTACCAAAAGCAGCCATCGTCTGGTTCACAAGAAAGCTTCCACCCAAAAACGCAAGAAAGACACGATTCCCCAGCAGTTGCCTTACCCCCTGAGTAAACGATTGCCTCATCATATGATTCTCTTCCGCCTGCTTCGGTAAAGTAAATGCAATAAGGACTGCAATCAGATTAAAAAAGAGAAAAGGCAGCCATATCGTGGATACAGAGAAGGTGGATACGTACAGCCCCCCTGCATAAGCTCCCAGAGCCGCTCCAATGCTCATCATAAGCCGAATGCTACCATAAGTGGCTCCAGCTCTATTCGCCGCTGAAATCGCGTAAGAATCGGCTATAGGAGCCTGTGTAGAGGAGAAGATCGTTGAGCACGTATACACCAGAAGAAGCACAATGAAATATTCCGAACGATAAAAGACGGCTAATAAGGCTGGAACCGCCACACTTAGGATTAGTACTAAACGCGTCTGATTATACCGATCAGAGATAATCCCCCACATCGGCTGAATGGTGATTGCAATTAGTGTGCCTGTTGCCATTAGTATACCTATCTGTCCGCTATTAAGTCCATTGTGGACCAGCAGCAGCGAAAGATAGGAGCCGAATGAACCGCCGGCCAATCCTAAAAATAGATAAAAGCCGCGCAGCTTCGATAATTTCTCCATTTGTACTATAAATCCTCCAACTTTATATTTTTATATTTTAACAGAATACCCGTACTTCATATGTAATCATCGCATTTAATATAGCAGTACTATAAAGGCGGTGGACAAGTTGAGCATAAAACATAATTCTCTCATGGTAAATCATCCCTGTCTAACAGACAAATCTAATGCGAGCAATAGACAAAGCTCTGCCTTTGGCTGGTCTTCTAAGAACTGGAGCGGTTACACTGTTACTGGAAGAAAAGGCGCGTTCAATCGCATTGCCGGTGAATGGATCGTCCCATACGTAAAACCAACACACAAATCTACCTATTCCTCCGCATGGATTGGCATCGACGGCTTCAAGAACAGTAGTCTTATCCAGACGGGAACAGGTCATGAATTCGTAAATGGGGTTGCCCGTTATTACGCCTGGTGGGAAATACTACCTGACGTTGAGACCGTAATCCCTTTTCCAGTATACCCTGGAGATCATATGAAAGGTACTATCACAAAAATAAGCCACACGAAGTGGTCTATCACACTACGGAATTTAAGCCGAAATTGGACCTTCCGAACGCTCCAGCCATATACGGGTCCACAGACCTCTGGCGAATGGATCATGGAGGCTCCTGAGGTGGATGGTTCCATCGCAAAGCTGGCCCGCGTTAGTACTACCTATTTCAACTGCTGCCGAATTAATGGAAAACGACCTAGGTTAACTCTTTCTAAGGGAGGGATCATGGTCCAAAATAATATCACCGTTGCTGTTCCTTCTAGTCCAAGCCATCGAGGGGACTCTTTTAGCGTCAAACGAATATACTAATAGCATAAATGAATTTAGTAATAAAAAAAGAGCTGCCTCATTTGTAGATTTCCACTACATCTGAGACAGCTCTTTTATTTTGCGTAAAAACTACGAATCAGGCAAAGCCAGTCGGTACTACTCGACTGTGCTTACTTTTACCAAGTTAGTAGAACCGGAACGTCCAAGTGGAATTCCTGCAGTAATCACAACTAGGTCGCCAGTTTGAACCAGACCGGAATCCTTACCACCTTGGATTGCTGTTTCCAGCAATTCATCTGTGGAAGAAGCTACTTTACCGAATACTGGCGTAACGCCCCAAACGAGGGACAATTGACGCATAGTTCTTTCTTGTGTTGTAACTGCAATGATTGGTGCTTTAGGACGGTATTTGGAAACAACGCGTGCAGTATGACCTGTAACAGTCGAAGAAAGAATAGCCTTAGCGTTCAGATCCAAAGCGGAAATTGCAACGGATTGGCTGATTGCTTCAGTAACTGTAGTTTCTTGTGCAGTTTGTTGTTTCATGAAGATTTCACGATGGTTCAGTGCGGATTCCGCTTTCTCAGCAATGCGGGACATTGTAAGTACGGATTCTACTGGGTATTTACCAGCAGCAGTTTCTCCGGAAAGCATGATTGCATCTGTTCCATCAAAAATAGCGTTTGCTACGTCACTTGCTTCAGCGCGAGTAGGACGTGGGTTACGTTGCATGGAATCCAGCATTTGTGTAGCTGTGATAACTGGTTTGCCAGCAACGTTACATTTTTGAATCATCAATTTTTGAGCCAAAGGTACATCTTCAGCTGGAATTTCAACACCAAGGTCACCACGAGCAACCATCAGGCCGTCAGAAGCTTCTAAAATTTCATCAAGGTTGTCAACACCTTGTTGGTTTTCGATTTTGGAAATGATTTGAATGTGAGAAGCGTTGTTTTTCGCAAGCAGCTCACGAATTTCCTGAACGTCGCTAGCTTTGCGAACGAAGGAAGCGGCGATAAAATCGATGTCCTGTTCGATACCAAAAAGAATATCGTTGGTGTCTTTTTCCGTAATACCCGGCAAGGAGATGTTTACTCCTGGTACGTTAACGCCCTTCTTGCTCTTGATCGTACCACCGTTTACAATACGGGTCTTGATTTCAGTTCCTTGAATGTCGACAACTGTCAAACCAATCAGACCGTCATCAATAAGGATGGTGGATCCTACTTGAACATCATTAGGAAGCTCGCTGTACGTGATGGAAATACGTTCTTGGGTGCCAAGGATTTCTTCCGTAGTTAGTGTCAGGTACTCGTCCTGAACTAGTTCAATCGGTTCTACTTCCAATTTGCCTGTGCGAATCTCCGGTCCTTTTGTATCGAGCAGGATAGCAACAGTTTTGTTCAGTTCCTTAGATGCTTGACGGATCGTTTTGATCCGAGCACCGTGCTCTTCAAAATCGCCGTGGGAGAAATTCAAACGGGCCACATTCATACCAGCCAAAATCAATTTTTTGATATTCTCCAACGATTCACTCGCAGGTCCGATCGTACATACAATTTTACTTTTCCGCATTAGGTTTTCCTCCGTTTTTTCGTTCTCTCTGTCTCACTTTTTCCAACTACAAAATCTACTACAAGGCTAACTAATTAAATAGGAACTTTGTCACATGTGCCTTTAACCACGCCCTTATGAATATTACTGCAACTTAAACACAAAATCAATGTTGTAGGCTCTTTTAGATGTAATTTGAGCTCGAATTATCTGTAAGCACAAAAAAAATTAAAATAATCCCGGCATAACGTCGAGATTATTTTAATTCCAATAAAATGTATATTTTACACTAAATTCAATATGGTCCACTAAGTATGGTTTTATGTCTAAAAGTGCAAATGGTAACGCACTTTTTACACTTCAGATTTCACTTCTTCTTCAAGGAAGATCTGCTCCTGCTGAACTTCAGCAAACTCACCAATCTTACGGAATTTACGATATCGATCTTCTTTCAATTCCTCTCTATTCAGAGGAATTAGCTCCTGCAAATGACGCCATAATGCATCCTTAATTGCAGCTGCCGTAGCTTCGTAATCACGATGAGCGCCGCCTTTTGGCTCAGGAACAATCTCTTCAACGACTTCCATTTCAAGCAGATCAGATGCCGTTATCTTCATGGCTTCCGCCGCTTGATCAGCCTTCGAAGCATCCTTCCATAGAATGGATGCAGCACCATTAGGGGATATCGCCGAATAAATGGCATGCTCCAGCATAAGCACTCTATTCCCAACTGCCAGTGCTAGTGCGCCACCACTTCCGCCTTCACCGATGACCACACAGATTACTGGGACACCAAACTGAGACATCTCGCGTAAATTACGGGCAATCGCTTCGGATTGTCCTCTTTCCTCAGCTGTGTTGCCTGGATAAGCCCCTTTCGTATCCACAAAGGTAATAATGGGACGTTTGAACTTGTCCGCCTGCTGCATCAAACGCAGCGCTTTACGGAAGCCCTCAGGGTGTGCACTGCCGAAGAATCGCAAAATATTCTCTTTCGTGTCTTTCCCGCGCTGCTGGCCAATAACTGTAACAGGCACACCGTTTAGTTTACCGATACCGCCTACAATCGCAAGATCATCGCCAAACATCCGATCCCCGTGCAGCTCAATAAAATCCGTGAAGATCTGCCCCATAAGATCAAGGGAAGTCGGACGACCTTGGTGTCTAGCTAGATGCATTTTTTGAGAAGGTGAGATATTGGAATAAACTTCCTCTTCAAGCACACGGTATCGTTCTTCCAGCCTTGCTACCTCATCCGTAAAATCAATACTCTTCTCTTCGCCAAACTGCTTTAGCTCGGCAATTTTCTTACGCATTTCAACCAGAGGCATTTCAAAAGGCAACTCTCCTGCCAACCTAAAATCCCCCTTTCACATCATGCAATTCCAAAATTTTGGTCAGTGTGGCGCGCAGTTCTTTACGGTGCACAACCATATCAATCAAGCCATGCTGCAGATTAAATTCAGCCGTCTGGAAATCATCCGGAAGCTTCTGGCGAATCGTCTGTTCAATCACTATACGTCCTGCGAAACCGAATACAGCCCCAGGCTCAGCAATAATAATATCGCCAAGACTAGCAAAGCTCGCAGATACTCCGCCCGTAGTCGGATCCGTAATTATAGAAATATAAAGGCCGCCCACTTCATTGAAACGAGCAAGCGCTGCACTGGTCTTCGCCATTTGCATAAGACTTAGAATACTCTCCTGCATTCTCGCTCCGCCTGAAGTAGAGAAAATAAGGAGTGGAAGCTGCTTCTCTGTGGCTTCTTCAATTGCTCGGGTAATTTTCTCACCGACTACAGATCCCATACTACCCGAGAAAAATTCAAAATTCATCACAGCTACAATAACCGGATATCCGCTAATAGATCCCTGTCCCGTAATTACGGCATCAGTTTGTCCCGATTTCAGTTGTTGTTGCTCCAATTTAGAAGCATAACCCGGGAATTTCAGCGGATCTATAGAATACATTTCACTGTCAAACTCAATAAAGCCCTCTGGGTCTAACGTCATAGCAATACGCTCTACAGCGTTCAAGCGTAAATGATGACCACAAGTAGGACATACCTTTAGATTCTTTTCCAATTCCTTGCTATACTGGATCGTTCCACATTTATTACATTTACTCATTAATCCTTCAGGAATTTCCCGTTTGGGGCGTTCGCCTTCTGCAGGCACGCCGCTTCGCTCCAGACGTTCTGAAGGAATAGTCGCGTACTTCCGTTTCTTCTGAAATAAATCTTTGAACACACCCGCACCTCTTCAGCCGTTTATTTGCGTTATGCAGCTTGCCGCTGTCATGACTTTTCTCTTGATAGAAATTCAGGGATGCAGAATAAGATTAAGGACTTCCTGTACTTCCTCCAGTTCACCTGAAGGAACCAATATCTCAAACTGCTGCTTGGACATATTGATTGGACGGCATTTTACTAAAAAACCTTCTTCAGTCAGCTTACTCTTAATCATATCCGCCACTTTGGCGGTCGGCGCGATATATATTACCGTCCACATGCCTAGCAAGGCCTCCCCAATCTTAATTCCCAGCCGTATCCCGTATAATGGAATTATGATAACACAGTTTTCTTTTTTCCCGCAACAGGCGTAGGGCAAAGGAAGCAAGACTGAGGAACTCGTTCAAACGAAATGAATCGGGTCATTTATTCCGTGTCCGTGACTAGAGGATATACTTTTGCCCCTTCCTGCCGATGAGCAATTCTAGCAGAAGCAGCTGCAGCGATACCCGCTACTAGGTCATCCAAGAACACGTGAATACTTCCCTTATCATCGTTCAATTCACCAATGATTCCAAGCTTTATTTTGTCCAAGTACCCAAATCCTGTAAGTCCGATCATCCCATAAACCCCTGTGATACCAAGGGCTAGAGTCTCGTCCGCTCCATAAAGTGATTCATCCGCCTCCATTACTGCCTGAAGCGGCTGAGGAAGCAGTTTTTTCTCTGCCAATTCATCAAGTGCGATCCCCGTCATTAACGTGTACTGCACTTCTCTTTTTCCCAAAACAGATTTCACACTGGAAAGACATTCTTCCTTGGATAAACCGGGATAATAAACCGATTGTAAAATATATACGATTTCAGCAATGGAAGAAAGTGATACGCCTCTACGTTCCAACAAATCAACTGCCATTTGATAGGACATGTTGTGATTCCCCTTTCCGCCCAGGGATTCGCCCTGTGGTTTCCTAATGTATGCGGAAAAGGGTGGAATTGTTCTTATTTTATTCTTACGGTACCTGCTCCCAGCATAGACTCGATAGCCGCGAACAGCTCCTGGGTAGGCTTAATTCGATAGTTATCACTAAGGGCCAGGAGCTTCTGATCCCGTTCGTAGAACAGAATCGTCGCTACTGGGCCTGGATGATTCTGCAGCAGCTCCTTCAGGCGCGACAGCTGCTCAGCATTCTCGGCGGCCGGCGTGATCTTGATAAAGACACGCTGGCCTGTCGCCGGCGCTGGCGCAGCGGCCGGTGCAGGTGTTGCAGGCGCAGCTGCGCCGCCTGCAGGTCTGCCAGCGGGGCCAGTGGCGGCACCGCTAGCCCGCGGAGCAGGAGCTGCGCCACGCGGCGGCGCTCCTGCTGGGGCCGAGCGTCCCGCGCTATATGAGCGGGACCCAGCGGCACTACGGCGCTGCAGCAGGCCGCGGAGGGACTCCGCGGATAGCAGCGCCACTTCCTCAGCCAGCAGCTTGAAGCCTTCGTCCTCCTGCTGCACCTTGGCGCGCAAGGCCAGCAGCGCGCCCTTGGCAATCAAGCTGCGGCTTCGCTTCCACACCTCGGGGAAGAGCACGACTTCGCAGCGCTCGATCTGATCTTCCCATTCGATGAAGGCCATCGATTTCCCTTGCTTCGTCGTAATTTCCTTAACGGATACGACCATGCCGGCTGTAACCGTCTGGCTCTCATCTGCGGCTTCACCGAGATCCATCAGCCGCTGTATACCGGGCTCCTCAAGCAGCTCAGCACTATCGTCGAGCGGATGCCCTGATAGATACAGCCCCAGCAGCTCACGTTCCAGCTCCAGCTGCTGTCCTACTGTGAACTTAGGAATATCCGGATAGCGAATCTCCCAGTTCGGCGTCTCCACCAAATCATCGAATAACTGGATTTGCAGTTCATCCCGCTCCTTGCGCCATTTCGTCGCGGCGTCAACGGTCTCGTCCAGCATAGCTAGCAGCTGGGCCCTATGACCCGGCAGACAGTCAAAAGCTCCTGCCTGCAGCAAAGACTCCACTACCCGCTTGTTGCAGACCCGCAGATCCACACGTCGACAGAAATCGAGCAGGCTGTCGAACGGTCGCTCCTTGCGGACCGACATAATATTCTCCACTGCTAGCGTGCCGACGTTCTTAATCGCTGCGAGCCCAAAGCGGATATGCCCTGTTCCCGCTTCTTCGCCTGGAACAGGGGTAAACAGCACCCCGCTCTCGTTCACATCCGGCGGTAACACGCCGATGCCCGTGCGGCGGCAATCCAGTACATATTCCGCCACCTTACGGTGCGTACCCATCACAGCGGTCAGCATAGATGCCATAAACTGTACCGGATAATGCGCCTTAAGATAAGCCGTCTGGAAAGCCAGCACCCCATAAGCCGCCGCATGCGCACGAGGGAAGCCATAATCGGCAAACCGTACGATCATATCGTAGACGGCATTCGCATCATTTTCGTTATAGCCTTGCTGCAAGCTTCCTTGTACAAAATGGCTGCGTTCCTTATCCAGCGTCTCCCGCTTCTTCTTCGAGACCGCTCGGCGGAGCAGATCCGCTTCACCAAGCGAGAATCCGGCCATAAGCGAAGCAATCTGCATGATCTGTTCCTGATACACAATAATCCCATAGGTATCCGCTAATATAGCTTTCAAATCAGGATGCGGATACTCTACTTCAATCTGACCGTGCTTACCTGCTATATATTTCGGGATAAACTCCATCGGACCCGGACGATACAGCGCTAGAACCGATACGATATCTTCAAAACCATTAGGCTTCAAATCCTTAAGCACACGTCTTACACCTGCCGACTCCAGCTGGAAGACCCCAGTCGTCTCACCAGCGCCTAGCATTTCATACGTGAGCGGATCATGATCTGGTATGATTTTAAAATCTGGAACACTGCCACTCATTTCTTTAATCGAATTCATACAGCGTTCGATAATCGACAAAGTACGCAGGCCCAGAAAATCCATCTTCAGCAGCCCAACACTTTCCAAATGCTCCATAGAGTACTGAGTTAACGCTGTACTTTCGTTGCCCTCTTGAAGGGGTACAGCATCAGTCAGTGGACCTTTGGAAATAACAACCCCGGCAGCATGTGTCGAAGCATGACGAGGCATACCTTCCACTTTCATTGCCATATCCAGCAAGCCTTTGATCTTCGGATTACTGTCATACATCGCTTTAAGGTCTGGAGTAGTCTCCAGTGCTCTAGCAAGACTGATGCCTAGTTGTCCCGGGATAAGCTTGGCAGCCTTGTCTACCTCGTTATAAGGTAAATTCAGCACCCTGCCCACATCACGAACCGCAGCCCGTGCAGCCATGGTTCCGAACGTAATGATCTGTGCCACATGTTCTTTGCCGTATTTCTCCACCACATAAGCGATAACCTCATCACGACGCTCATCACTAAAATCGATATCAATATCCGGCATCGTGATCCGTTCTGGATTTAAGAAACGTTCAAAGAGCAAGTTATACTTAAGCGGATCAACATCCGTGATTCGTAGGGAGTAAGCGGTAAGACTCCCCGCGGAGGAACCCCGGCCCGGCCCCGTAGCAATCCCCTGACGATGACAATAAGCGATAAAATCCCACACAATTAGAAAATAATCGCTAAAACCCATATTCTCGATGACGCCAAGCTCATAGGCAAGACGCTTCTCAGCAGTCTCTCTTTGCTCAGGCGATGCCCAAAGCGGTGTGTCTATATATCGTTCTTCAAGACCTTTAAAACACAACTCTCGCAAATAAGCAGCGGAGTCCTTACCTTCTGGAATTGGTGAATAGGCAGGCAAAATATGTTGACCGAAGGTAAGCTCCAAATTACATTTTTCTGCGATCAATAGCGTGTTACTGATAGCTTCAGGCACATGCGGGAACAACGCCGCCATCTGATCACTGCTTTTTAGAAACAGCTGATCTGTTCCGATCTTGAGCCGTTCCTCATCATCCACAGTTTTACCTGTTCCAATACAGATCAGAACATCCTGTACCTCTGCATCTTCCTTGGCTAAATAATGGACGTCATTCGTAGCTACAAGTGGGATCTCACAGGCCTTGGCAAGTGCGATCAGCTTCGGATTTACTCGCTTTTGCTCGGAAATTCCATGATCTTGAAGCTCCAGGTAGAAGTCTTCGCCAAAAATCTCCTTATATCGTAGCGCAGCCTTGCGCGCCTCGTCATCTCTTCCGTGCAACAGATGCTGCGGCACTTCGCCGCCAAGACAGGCACTAAGGCAGATGATTCCCTCCGAATGAGCCGCCAGAACCTCCATATCAATGCGAGGTTTATAGTGATGACCTTCCAGATGACCAATAGAGATCAGCTTCATCAGGTTCTTGTAGCCGGTTTCATTCTTGACGAGCAGAATCAGGTGATAAATCGGTTGATCTTTACGACTGCCTCGCTCACGGCGGGAGCCCGCGGTTAAATAAGCCTCACAGCCGATAATCGGCTTGATTCCATTCTCTTTACACGCTTTATAAAAGGGGATCGCCCCATACATCACTCCATGATCCGTAAGCGCCAGCGACTTCATGCCGTATTCGCCGGCCCGGCGCACGAGATCGGTAATGCGCGCCGCCCCGTCCAGTAAACTGTATTCGCTGTGCACATGCAAATGCACGAAAGGGCTCATCATCCCACTTCCTTTCTACTACAAAAATCAAACATAAAAGGTTGTTCAAAAAGTCCGCTTTTGATCACGAAGTAACCCAAGAAGCTTACTCGACATCGAATATTGAATTCAGGCGAAACTTCCGGTGCTCACGTAGCTTCCACTACGCTCCGCTCCTCATTTTCTACCTTCTTTCAATCTTCTCGGTGCTGAAAACCGTACTTTTTGAACTCGCAATATAAGATGAAACTATTTTATCATATTAAAGGGGGACCCGCCCATAGAATGGATTAAGAGCACATGGACAGGCAACGATTATAGATGCCTCGTCCGGGAAGGGGCCTTTATGAGCATTTTTATGAGCAAAGCGATCCTCGATTTCTTTATCGCCTTTGGCATCGTACTTGGCGGAGCTATGGTCGGCGGAATCGGTGCTGTAGTATCCCTGCAACCACCGACGCAAACGATGCTAGATGTAGCAGACCGGATTAAAATATGGGCACTTGCCGCCGCTGTTGGAGGTACTATGGACCCTCTACGGGTCATTGAAAGCAATGTGATTGGAGGCAACCTCTCCCCCGCCATCAAGCAAATCATGTATATTGCCTTCGCTTTTCTCGGAGCTCATATGGGCAGCGAGCTAGTAAAATGGGTGTGCGGCAGGGGGTAACGCCAATGAGAGTTCCACCATTCAGTCGTTTTCGTAGATTCACCCAAATTTCCGCTATATTCATGCTGGGGATCGTCGTAGGAGCCGTCATATACAACGCTATATACCATGTTGGATTCAACGTGTTATGGCTGAATAATGCAGACCTGCGTGCACAGATCGAGCAATATCAAGAGGATATTAAAACACTCAAAAAATACAATAATACCTCTACGGTAATCAGAGAAATCAAAATTCGATCAGAGGAAAGCAAAGCCCAAGCAGAAGGCTCACCCTCAGTTGACCCCGTAACTTTAAAATTAATACTTAGTGAAATACGATCAGATCTGGAGCCTATGCGTGGCCGCAGCATGTTCGATATTGACACAGACAGTAAACTGGTTAGGCTGCTGCTGGATGGCAAACTTTACATTGTGCGAGATAAGGAATACTCTGTCAAAATCCGGACGATGCTCGTCATGGAAGGCGTTCTGCAAATCTGGGTGGAAATCAGTCCTTTTAAGCGCAACTAACAACAATCGTGTGATACAATAATGGACAGACAAAAGTGGAAATTACTTCAAGGCTTTTGCACGACATGATAAAGGAGCTGGCTGTCCATGGTTTTATTTATCAAGTACTTATTGTTTGTCCTGCTGGTGATCTTTGTAATCGGTGCCGCTGTGTTCAGCTTATCCTCTCGCCGTGCCTTAAATCCCCAAGCTAAGGGGCTAAAACGCTCCGTCATGAATGTAATGCTAGGCGCAATGCTCGTAACGCTCTCCCTGATTTCCATGTTTCTGTTTCGCGGCTCCACCATTAATATCATTGTTGAAGCTGTCTTTCTTCTGATCGGTATATTCAACATCTTCTCAGGACTACGTAGTTATAGTTATTACAACCGTAGCCGAAGCCAGGAACAACATCAGTCAAAAGCCTAGTCTATACCCCTGATAGGATTATATGAATAAAATAGACTACCCTCTCTATCACCGTTGAGGGCAGTCTATTTAGCATGTTTATGCTTCGTTATCTCTTAGCCGTGATCAATGGATTGCAGCATTAGGACAGCTTTCGCTACCAAGGTATCCGAATAGCTGATCTCTATTTCAAGCTTACATGTACGGCGACTAATCTCGAGCAGTCTCGGCATTACAATAATCGCGTGTTCGATCTGTACCGGCCGAATAAAATAGGTGGACATATTATCTAATACATAGTCATTTCCTGTAATATCCTTAGCTGCCTTAAACGCAGAGAGCGTCATTAGCGTAGACAATACACCTTCAGAAATGGTACCAAGGTCTGTGGCCATCTGAGGCGTAATAAAGCCGTGAAAAAACAATCGTCCCTCTTCATCCCGCTCATCCGCAAAACCGTTCCAGATGAGATGATCGAAGGTCTCTCCAAGCTGTGGCGTGTTACGTACATCTCGCAAACTTTGCAGCACTTCTTTACGAGTCAGAGAGCCCACCAATTTGCGGTTTCGATCTACAATGGGTAGGAAATCGACACCCTCCCACATCATAATTTGCGCGGCTGAGGCTAGCGAGGTATGCAAAGAAGCAGTAACCGGGCTCCGGACCATTGCCTTTTCAATACTTTGCCCTTCCGGCAGGTCCTCCACTTCGCGTCGGCCGATAATACCAATCACTCGATTCCATTCATCCGTAACGGGGAAACGCTGCTCTCCGGTGTCCTCGGAAATCTGCCGTAGCTCACCGACGGTGCTTGAAATTTTTAACGTATTCAGACGCGGCTTGCTGTCTACTATATCCTCTACCAGCATGATTTTTTTCTTAATCAATCTATCAAAAATAGCTCGGTTAATCATTGATGCCACGGTAAACGTGTCATGTCTTGATGAAATGATGGGGAGGTCCAACTCGTCCGCTAACGCCTTCACTTCACGGCTCGTCCCGAAGCCACCTGTAACCAGAACTCCGGCACCCTGCTCTAGCGCCAAGGAGTGAACATCATCGCGGTTACCCACAATGAGCAGACTGTCTGCGTCTATATAACGAATCATCGCGTCGACCTTCATCGCCCCGATTACATATTTATGTAGATGTTTACTCAGTCCGCTAGCCCCGCCGAGAACATGACCTTCCACTATATCAACCACGTCACCAAACGTCAGCTGTTCAGAAATGTTACGAGGCTTCTTTTCTACACGTACTGTACCAATCCGTTCCTTCGTAATGACAATCCCAAGATTCTCAGCTTCCTTAACGGCACGATACGCCGTTCCCTCACTGACCAACATTTCTTTTGCAAGCTTACGAACAGATATTTTGGAGCCTACCTTAAGACTTTCAATATGCTGCAGCAGTTGCTCGTGTTTAGTAATTGCATCGCCTTGACCTTCCAACTGTTACACCCCCGTACTCCGATCTGTACTATACTGTACTCATTATACACGGAGAGAATGGCACAGTACAACCGATTCATGGGCAGCGAATTCGAATTTAACTGCCCGTTATTTAGCAACCTTTTCCTCTTTTTTATAGTCTGAGAGTTAAAGAAAGTGTAAAGGAGCGCATATATGAAAAAGATCGCTTTATTACTATTTACCATTACTTTGCTTTTGATAGGACTGGTCGGCTGTGGAAATATGAGAACCGAAGTAAAACAAACAAGTCAAATAGAGCTGGATGCACAAAATATACTTTCTATTAACTTAATAGAAAAAGACCAGCCGGTGACGACTATTTCTGAAGCATCATCCTTGGAACGTTTCGTTCAAGCCATAACTACTGCTGAATATGATAAAGGACAACTAGATATTGCTCCAAGCGATTACAGAACCACAGTAAACATGAAGGACGGCATAAGTTATGAGTTCTCTTTTTGGATCGCCGGAAGTAACGATGGGTTACTCATTAAATCGGGACAAATGGGCCACTATCGTCTGTCAGATATCAGCAAAAAAGACCTGTTGGACTTGTTTCAATCGACTATTAAAGAAGATAAAAATAATCCGGCAGAGGCTACCGACCTACAGCCCCCAAGCGTTCAAGTTGCTGTTGGAGATGAGCAATTCGATGCCATTCAAGGCTCTTATTGCTGGAATGACAATGGCAAAGGCGTCTGTGTAGATATGGCTTCTTACGATCAATTGGTTTCCAAACAGAAGGTACTTCCCAAAGCCATCAGCCGTGATCAGGTAGAACTCAAATTCTCATCTGCACCCAAGGAGATAGAGGTTATAGCTTCATTTCCTGGTGAGGAACGACGGGACGAAGCTCTTTCCGTAGAAAATAACAGTTTTCAACTCGCAGCAGGTAGCGGAAAATATCTGTATATTATCCAAGCAAGATGGCCTCAGGGGAGCGCCAGTTATGTATTTGAAGTAGAGTGCTCGGTTAGAAAAAAGTAATCCGTTTGTTAGACAAACTGGGTAGACAAATAGAGAATAGTCCCTGAAAAAAAGGAAAAATATGTTATGCTGTAGAGGTGAAAGGGGATGACCTTATGCAATTTCTTTTTATACTCGCGTTTCTCGTTCCTGCGGTGTGGTACTACGTGGCTCTTGGTAAACGGATATCTGCAGAAGAAAAGAAAGCGGGAAAAGATCTCTCGGATGAGATCAATCCTTTTACAGGTGGAAGATAACTTTAATACCCCTGCAGCTTCGCGGGGGCATTTTTAAAGCCCACTGGCTTTAGCTAGTGGGCTTTTTCGTGAATCTAGGGCATTTATACCCCTCTTCGCACCAGTTCGGCGCTTTTTCCGGGAATATCAAATCTAGTTACTTAAGAAAGCAGCCCCAATTCTATGATCTTTGTGTAACTCTAGTTTCTTCTTTCCATTTGGACTGCCATTGTTCCAATTTTGCTTTTCGCACAGCTTCCAAACGCTTAGTCTTCTCCTCATCAACGCCAATAATAAAATGCAGATGTGCTGCAATGACCATAAAGGCAAAAAGTGACCAGACGACTCCAAAACCAAATACCCAGCTAGGTCCATTCGCAAGCGATAACTTCGGCAGAGCATACAAAAGCATGGCCAACGCCAGCAACAGATAGACACCATGTTTAAACTTGTTTCTTTTTCTCATAACTAACAGCTCCTCGTAGACAAGATATTCGATTGAATCTATATCTCTACTCTATGAACATGAAGCCCGTAATATGAGACAAGTCCATAAAAAATATACTTCTATTCAAAAAAATATATATAATAGTACGCATTTATCTAGCTAGCAAAGCTTATATATGAGATGATAATTTCATTTAGGGGGCGATTTGGAATTGAATACAGCATATACTCATACCGAATACATAATTCGAAAAAAGGTATTTTCGATCATGGGTGCGAAACTTCATATTTATGATAGCTCGGAGCAGCTTGTACTCTATTCGCAAATGAAAGCATTTAAGCTGAAAGAGGATATTGCACTGTACACAGATGAGTCTATGCAAAAGGAGCTTCTACGTATAAAAGCCCGCAGTGCCATCGACTTTAGCGCTACTTATGATGTGCATGATACGGAGACTGGCGAGCACATCGGTGCACTGCGCCGTAAGGGACTCAAATCTATTTTGAAAGATGAATGGACGATTCTTGATCGCCATGATCAGGAAATCGGAAAAATCAAGGAAGACAGCACCGCGATGGCTATACTCCGCCGCTTCATTTCTATTATCCCTCAAAAATACAATATCGAGATGGATGATACAACGATTCCAGCTTTCAAACAGAACTTCAACCCATTCGTTACAAAAATCATCGCTGACTTCTCCGACGATCCAAAAGGAATGCTTGATCGCCGCCTAGGTCTGGCTGCCGGTATTCTTCTCTGTGCAGTTGAAGGTAAACAAGATTAGTTATGAGCTTAAACTTAAGGTTGTCATCAAAAAGAGGGTGTTCCCAATGCCAAACGGCTTCGGGAACACCCTATTTAGATTGCACTGATGAAACTTTTCAAGTAAATACTCGCTTACTAAAAGCGTTTATTCGCCGTACAATTGCGACAAGCTCTCGGTAATGATTTTGTTAACATCTTCGATTACAACACTTAGACGGCGTTCCGCATCGAACAGACGGCGAATCCCAAGATTCATGTTAAGCACCTCGAATAATTTCTCCATCTTTTCCATTTCTTCCTGTGGAGGCATGTCTCCGCTCATCATCCGTTGTTGAAGCTCCAATTGGCCATTGCGGAAGTTATCGAGCATCGCTTTGGCTTCAGGATCTGTTTCTACCAGTTTCATCGCGTTGGTGATATCCGCTACCTCAGTACTTTCTTTAATGGCTTTCGCCAGTTCATGTGCTTTGTCGTGAATACTCATTATGATTCCTCCTAAAAGTTTTGTGAGCATATGCTTCCTAGGTTTACTTCGTACAAAAAATCCCTTCGAAAGCGCTGCTTAAGTTTCCAAATATTGATTCATCCCATGCTTGTTTCGCTTCTTGGGCCAGACTTTTGAAATGATGCGGCAAGGTTTTTAAAGAGTAGGTCAATCACCAAGGGTCATATGTCTCCATATGATGAATGATATGTAACCCTTAGCTACCAAATTGCCGGCATCATGCTGCCTACCGGAAGGAGATCCACGATGTCCCAATTCAAGATCCCGGTCCATACGGTCCACTCGGGCATCCTGCAGGAAAACGCTATAATGCTTGGCGAACGATCCATGAAAAGACTCAAAATCCCGGCTCACGGAACGCTCCAGCTGGCTTTCGGCTCTTTCCGGCAGGAGGTTACCATTATCCCGGCTCCCAAATCCGACAGCCTGCGTGTAAGCGAAGGACTGGCGCGGCGGACCGGATGGAAACATCGGCAAACCCTCAACGCCTCATACAGCTCCGTAAGTCGTACCTTGCGGCTTGGACCGTTGATCGGTGTACTCGTCAGTCGTGACCATCCAGATAATCTCGACAGGCTGTTTGGACCCATTACCATGTTCTGTCGAGAATTAACAAATGCCTGCCACTCACAAGGCGCCTATGTATATTTCTTTACCCCGGAAGCGCTGGAAACAAGCAGCTCTTCCATCCAGGGCTGGGTATACAACGAGGGTTGGAGGAAAATGAGTCTGCCCATCGCCGATGTAATCAACAATCGGCTAACGACGCGAAAGGTGGAGAATAAACCTAGCGTACAGCATTTTTTGGCGGATGTAAAATCACGGTATGGAACGCATTTCTTCAACGAAAAATTTCTTGACAAGACAGAAGTATTTGAAGCTTTAGCGCAAGACCCTTCATTGAAGCGGTATTTACCGGAATCGCATGCCTTAAACGGTTTTGCTGTTGTAAAGAAAATGTGTAGCCAATATCCAAGCGTGTTTCTAAAGCCTGTACGAGGCAGTCTCGGCAAAGGCATTCTCCGAATCTCCAAAGATGAAGGCGGAGGATACCGTTTGTTATCTACTACCTCTATAGGTACACGCAAGCAAAGCTACCCGACATTAGCTAAACTGTACCAGTCCATTGCTCCCAAGATGAAGACAACGCGCTACCAGATTCAACAAGGATTGCCCTTGATGGAGCTCGGTAAGCGTCCTGTAGATTTTCGAGCACTTGTACAGAAGAATGGTACCGGAAAATGGGGCGTTACCTCCATCGTCGCTCGCACCGCTGGAAGCAATCATTTCGTTTCCAATCTAGCAAGAGGTGGCAGTCTTAGTACTGTGCGTGAAGCCGTTAGCAAGAGCAGCCTTCCTCCAGGTACCAAGGATAGCGTACAGCTTCAGCTTCCAAGAGCAGCACTTGCCATTGCAAGAGGAGTAGAAACCTTTATCCCTGCTCATTTCGGAGAGCTCGGAATCGATCTGGCACTGGATCAATCCGGACGAATATGGCTCTTGGAGGTTAACTCCAAACCTTCCAAGAACGATAATACACCGCTAAACGATCAAAAAATCAGACCGTCCGTCAAGCAAATGATTCTGTATTGCCGCTATTTGGCCGGTTTATAAGGAGGACACAATGACTGAAACAGCTATGGGGTTCCTCGGCATTATGACGGGCCGTCGCCACGGGAATCCTCCGATTGCCGAGCCAGAATTTTGCAGTCATTTATGCCGTGCAGCTCCGCGATATAACCTTAATGTCCTCGTATTTCATCCGGACGGAGTAGCGGCAGACGGGTCATCCATAACCGGTTATACATGGAAAGATGGAAGCTGGCACAATACGACCACTACGCCACCAGATATCATTTATAATCGTTGTTTTTACAATAATCCGAAAGAAAGAAAAGAAGCTTCGTCTGCTCTCTCTTTCCTTCACCGCTCACTACCTTGGTCACGAGGTTTACCTGATAAATGGGGCGTATACGAAATCTTGAAGCGCAGCCAAAGAGCAGCTATTTTACTGCCGGAAACTGCACTCTATACTGGTACACGCAAGTTAAGCAATATGCTCGCTGAAAGAGAATATGGGGTCTTCCTAAAACCCAAAGCAGGCTCTCATGGCAAACGTACATTGCATGCCATACTGCAGAACAGACGCTCTGGAGGAGGCATAAGAGTACGAGGGCGCGATGGGGCAAATACACCCTTTCAATACGTATTCAGCTCGCAGGATGAAGGACTGAACTGGATTCATGAATTTATCGGCACACGCCGCTATATTATACAGCCTTATCTGCATCTAACTAATCGTAAGGGGCAACCGTTCGATGTGCGTGTATTGATGCAAAAGAATGGCCTCGGTCGCTGGGATCTTACTGGCATGGCCGTTCGGCTGGGTAATCATGGTTCACTGACTTCGAACCTGCATGGCGGTGGAACTGCGGTTCCTACCTTGCCCTTTTTGCTTGCAGAATATGGTCAGGACGGAAAAGACATCATGCAGGAGCTTGCTACAGAAGCTGCATACTTGCCTCCTCTTCTGGAGGCTGCATGCGGTAGGCTTGGAGAACTCGGCCTAGATTTCGGTATTGATTCGAGCGGTCGGATTCATTTACTAGAAGCAAATTCCAAGCCAGGGCGCACGGTATTCCGGCTGACGGGCGACCGCCGGGCTGCTAAGCTCGCCGCCGAGAATCCACTGTCTTATGCGCGCCATCTGCTACTCAAACAGCGACGGATACCATCCCTATCTACGGACAGCTCCGTTATAAACGGGAGAATGATAACAATGGTTCCTAAGGAGGATTCATAAATGAGTCTCACTTTTTGCAATGTGCATTTCACTAAGCAGCCCCAAAGAGTTGTATATGTATCAGGTGCACTGATGAAAAGCTTGAAATTAACCGGGAAGAAGAACATACGTTTAAGACTCGGTAAAGATGCCATCCCGACCATGATCAAGCCCATCAAGCGCGCCGGAAATCATCTATTCCTCGCTACTGGCGTAAAGAGTGCTATCAAGGTTCCGAAATCTGGTGGTATCTATTTACGCAACCTTCAAAACGACGAAGTACAGCTCGGACCTTTAGTCGGTGTATTGTCCGATGGGCCAGCATCTTCAGCTCAGCCCTTCGGTTCTCGCACTGGCTTTATAAAGCAATTACTGCGGGAAGGTAGTAACAAATGTTATATATTTGCCTTTATGCCTCGTGATATTAACTGGCAACAGGAGCAGGTCTATGGTTATTTCTTAACCGCAGGCGGCAAATTCGAACGCAAAATGGTTCCTCTACCGGATGTTGTCTACAATCGGCTACCCAGTCGGAGAGCGGAGACTTCACCTTATATCAATCAGCTACGCGAACGTTTTATGCGCAAGAAAATCCCTTACTTCAACTGGAGCTTTTTCAATAAAGCCGATATCTATCGGTTACTAGAGAATGACGGAGCTGCAAGCCGTTATGTCCCTGAAACACACAGCAATCCTTCTACCGAAAAAATGAGAGAAATGCTGGATCACCATCATTTTGTATACTACAAGCCTTCCGCGGGCAGTCTGGGTCACGGGATTTACCGACTTACCTATCTGCCTAAAAAAGGGTATTTTGCCCGCTACCGCAAGGGTGGAAAAAACGTACTTCTGCGCTTCACCACCTTTGAAAGCCTTATGCGGATGCTTCGTTCGCGGCACGGTCAAGGTCTGCAAAATTATGTAGTCCAACAAGGAATACGTTTGATTGAAATTGATGGCTGCCCCATTGATTTCCGATTCCATATGCATAAAAACGGTAGTAATCAATGGATTGTAGTCGGTATTGGCGCTAAAAAAGCCGGCCGAGGCAGTGTCACCACTCACCTCAAAAACGGTGGGGCTTTGCTTACACCACAACAGGCGCTCGGTCGTGTATTCGGCGCCAGAGCAGATGAAGTATTGCAGCGTGCAAAGAGTACCGCCGTTAAACTGGCAGAATCCTTAGAAATCCAGCATCGTCATTTGCTCGGTGAAATTGGCTTTGATCTCGGAATTGATCAGGATGAAGACATCTGGATGTTCGAGGCCAACGCCAAACCAGGACGTTCCATCTTCCGTCATCCCTCCCTGCGCGCTGAGGGCAAAGCTTCCATCGAGCACATTCTGGAGCATTGTCTATACCTCAGCAAATTCCGCAGGAGGGATGAGATGTGAACACCCATATTCCGGATGAAACAAAACCCGTTATTGCCATACTGACAACCAGTGACAAAATAAGGAAATTTAATGGCAACCGCAATAACTTCCGGGACATCATTCGCACAGGCAAGGAAATGGGATTTCTTGTCTACGTCGTCACCGTCCGTGACTTGAAGCTTGAGGAACGGATGGTGAACGGTTATGTCCCATCATCCAGCGGAAAAGTGTGGTACAGCATTCCTGTACCTCTTCCACAAATCATCTATAACCGAATTCCTACCCGTGAGGATGAGGAGAAACCTGCTGTCGTAAGCAAAATAGCTCAATGCCTGGAGCATCCAGGCATTAAGCTTTATAATCCATATTTTTTCAATAAATGGAATCTGTTCGAATGGCTGAAAGGCTCACACGCCACCTCGAAGCATGTTCCAAAAACCAGACGTCTACGTAGCGCAAATACGCTTACCGCTATGCTAAATAATCACACTAGCCTCTACCTTAAGCCGGAGAGTGGCAAAGCAGGTAAAGGAATCATGCGTTTAAAATATCGTGCAGATACCACCTTGCCCTATCGACTCCAAATTCAAAGCGGCAAAAAAAATGTAACCTACAAAGCTGCCTCCATAGACCGCCTCTGGGCACGGATCGGAAAAGAAAAGGGAACCTCGCGCTATATCGTACAGCAGGCTATTGAGCTGGCGACTCACCGAGGACGACCATTTGATTTACGTGTCCTTCTGCAGAAAAACGGTAGAGGAGGCTGGGCCATGACCGGCATAGGTGCGCGTCTGGCTGGTGCCCGCAGCATCACCACGCATGTACCTCGCGGCGGCACTATTGAGGAGCCTTCCAGCATGCTGGAAAGCACATTTGGAATCGAAAGAGCAGCCTCCATCCTAAAAAACGTACCTACAACTGCTCTGTTAATCGCCAGACAAATTGAAAGAGCCTCTGATTCTATGCTCGGGGAGATGTCCATGGATCTCGGTGTAGATGAGAATGGAGGACTCTGGTTCTTTGAGGCAAACTCCCGGCCGATGAAATTTGATGAACCTGCGATTCGCAAGCTTTCCTTGGAACGAATCTTTCAATATGGCCAGCACTTAGCACGCCATTCCAAGTAAAATTCATTAAAGGATGTGACACAGCATGCAGATATCCTCTATCTACGACACTGATGCTAAAAAGTGGAAATCGCGGCTAACCGGACTGCTTGAGTTTATAAGAGAGCATGGGGAGCGTCGGATTACAAACCAGGCTTGCAAGGTAATGGCCCGATTAACTCCAGAACAGTTGTCAGAGCCGGGTGTCTCGCTGCTTGTCGCCACCGTACGCGGTCAGAATGGGCGCCAGCTAGCAGGAGTAAGCTTCGTATCCGGTTTCGGTGAAGAGGCTTGTCTCGTTGCCGTACATCCCTTATACCGAAATAGGCATACCGGCACCGCCCTTATGGCCGCCCAGTTAAAGCGTTTAGGCCGTCTGGAATGCAGTGTTGCCAGCGATAATACAGCCAGTCTGAAAATGTGTTTCAATGTTGGTCTTGCCGCAGTGGCGCTTACTAGTGGCCCTACTGGCAAGCCAACTTTATTGATCCGGTCACCACAGAATACCGTCAGTACTACAAACTCTCCACAAGAAGGTGAACTCCTGTGCCAGAGCCCGTCTTAGGCATTCTTACTTTGTATATAAATGAAGCCAAGCAGCTTGAAGAAAAGGCCGTGTACCGGAGAATGATCATTGAGGGCAATCGAATCGGCTTGGATGTTTTTGTGTTTACCCCTATGGATGTCCATCCCAGCAAAGAGCAGATCCATGCCCTTGTCTTTGATCCCAAGAGCGGGAAATGGTCACGCAAATGGCGTTCCTTCCCGAACATGATTTACGACCGTTGCCGTATCCAGCGCAGCGCACGCTTTCAACAGTTGCTTCGTTTCCGTGAACGTTATAAACATTTGCTGTTTCTGAATCGTCCACTGCGCAATAAATGGACCATTCACCAAACATTTTCACAAAAGAGCCGCTTCCGGCCGCATATGCCGGAAACATTACTGTATCACTCCTCTGCGGATCTGCACCGCATGTTAAAACAGAGCCCGGTACTCTATATCAAGCCAGCAAACGGAACAGGTGGACGCGGTATCCTTAGAATTGAGCGGGTAAAGGACAGTAAAGGGGGATTTGATATTCAGGGTCGCCGCCAGGATCGCCGGATTATTCCCCCCCGCAAAGTCTCTGCCTCCCGATTGGAGTCCATCGTGCGACAATGGTGTATTGGTGGACGTTTCCTCGTCCAACAGGGGATTCCACTACGCCTGCCTGGCGGACGTTTCCATGATTATCGCATGCTCGTTCAAAAGAATGGGCAAGGTGTCTGGGAACTAACAGGCATGGCGGCAAGGGTTGGTGCGGCCCGAAGCGTAACCTCCAATCTTCATGGCGGTGGGCACGCCGTTCGAGCGGAAACGCTGCTGAAGGAATGGCTAGGTAGTCAAGATAAGACCGATAAGGTCATGAGAACTGCCGAAAGGTTAGGACTTGATGCCGCTGCCTTCCTGGAAGAAAGTTTCGGAGCCTTATGTGAACTTGCACTGGATCTTGCCATTGATCGAGAAGGAAGAATCTATGTGCTGGAGGTTAATCCAAAGCCTGCCCGTGAAGTGTTCGCCCGATCAGGGGACGGCAACACCTATCGCAAAGCACTAGTGCGCCCTTTGGAATATGCGTTATGGCTATATAATAACAAGGGTGCTCCCACCTCAGCTAAGACAACTGAGGAATAAAAGACACAAAAGCAGCGGCTTCCCAACTTGGGCAACCGCTGCTTTTGTTAAAAGTAAACATTTATAAATTCACTGCTACTATTAGGGATTTATGATTCCGGACTGAATCAGAAGTCTTCTTACTGCAGCGGCTGCCTCGGCGCGAGTAATATTCTCGTTAGGCGCCAGCCGCTCATTTCTACCTACAATGATGCCGGCAGAAAGATTCATTTTCACGTCTTTTTCTGCCCATTTGGCGATCGATTTCGAATCCGTAAAGGACTGAAGCAGCTCTAAATACTGCTCTTCACTGCGGGAAGATACTAGCTTGGTAATTTTCATCGCTCTGCTGACGATGGTCATTGCTTCTTGTCGGGTAATGCTGTTATTCGGTCTGAATGTATCGTCAGGATAACCGGCAATTAGACCATTCTCTATCGCAACTTCCATTTCCCGTTCATACCAGACATGTGCCGGGACATCACTGAAGGATATAGACCGCTCATCATAATTAACAATTCCCAAAGCTCTGACCATCATAGCCGTGAATTCCGCTCTGGTGATTGCGCGCTGCGGCTCATAAACCGTATCGCTCGTGCCATTCGCAACGAGCCTGGAGCCCATAACATTAACATCCTGTTTGCTCCAATGCTTCTCAACATCCTGGAACTCTTCCGGATTCCAGATTAATCCGAAGACTCCGGTCTCGAGGCTGTTAATGCGCGCATAATAACGTCCATTCTCTATAAATACATAAGTAGGCTGATGATAAATCTCGCCGTCCTTGTAGAGAACACCTGTTGTAATCTTCATTCTCTCCGGTACCGGCAACGTATATTCTCCCCAACCTTGACTTGATACGGATCGGGTCTGATTTTTATATGAAGCCTCAACATAGAACTTAACAGGTTGACCTACGGGCAGTACCTGCTGCTTCTTAGCTGCCAGTTTGAATCCATCAATGTAGCTCTGATCGGCTGTGGTTAATCCTACACGAATCACAATGTCTTTCGGATTCATATGTTCTTGTCCAAACAGCTTCTGGATTTTATCCAGACTTACATTACCAGCATTCAGCTTGATAGTACCTAAGTCGGTTTCAACCTTAATCACGCCATCCTGAACCTGCAGTTCCTTCAGTTTCTCGCCAGTCAGTTCAGTACTTCTGGTGTCTGCTGGTACCGGTACAGGAGCAGGGCTGACAACAACCGGGTTGCCGGTGTGCTGAGAGTCGTCCGATTTCTTATCTGCGATTTGAATCATTTGGAAAATACTGAATTTGTCAATCTGGAACTCGACAAAATCCGGTTCACCTTTAGCGTTGTATCCAATCCGGAGAGGAGAATACACTACAATGTCTCCGTCACTATGCTCAACATAGATTCTCAGACTATCCAGGAAGGCATCTCTGGCAACGGAGCTCTGAACAGGAATCTTGTCAGCCAGTTCAGACAGCGGAATCCGGATATTCGTATTGATCCCACTGTAATTGGTCTCAATCCCCCGCGGTATTCCCTGAACTTTAACGGTCTGGTTATTGGCCAGTAAAAGCTTCGTAGTACCGATATTAACAGCGTTCGTCTGGAAGGTCTGCTGTTCCTGCAAATTCCGTACCGGTACGATTCTGAAATACAAGTCTGTACCGGCAGCCTCAAGCTGCTTGATACTTGCTTCATCCAAATGAATGGATGCCAGACTGGTAACGATATCCAACGCAATGTTGCGCCCAGCAAGGGTCAATATGGCCGATGCCGGAATTTCTATGGCAATCTCATCCGCATGTTCAGAAGGATCGTCCACGTGACTTATGGTCAGGCTTCGATTTGCCAGATCTGGATCATTAGGATTCACAGCTTCCACCAAATTAAACATTTGATTGTCGTCCACAATAATTGTATCGATCTTAGTCCCATCCGACATATTGGTTCTTAGAATGTTGATGCCTTGCTGTAACGGTTTACCATCGTTATTAATAGACAACTCGGCCTGTCTGGAGGTCACTTGACGGATAGCTCCGTCCTTTGCCACTCCCAGCGCCTTGACAATCAGCAGATATTTTTTGGTCGCAGTTTTGCCTTTTCTGTTAAAGGTTGCTGTCAGAATGACGTTGGTCTCTTCATTTTTCCGGTTAACCTTGCCTTTAGCTTGATCAGCGTCCTGATCAATTCCGATCACTGACGGTTGATTAGAGGTCCATGTAATATCAGTGCTGTACTTTCCAGTCTGCAGCAGCACGAAGCCTTCAGTTACACTTTCCCAAATGTCACCTTCCGCAAAGACTGCGGCATCGTCTATCTTCAAATTTCTTGCAGCCTCGTCCACTGCTTCTTGATCACTCAGCTTTTTGACGATGACCGTAAACGTCTTGACTCTAGATTCGCCCGGCTTGTCCGGATCGGCAAGCAGCACGGTAAGCAATATTTTTACGTCCTCTTCATCCGGACCTGGTCTGCTGACCCGGCCAGTGTTCGAGATGATGTCAGGATTACTAGATGTCCAGGTCAGTAAGGAACCCGTGTCTCCTTTAGTCGTCAAAAATAAATTTTTCTTTACAGAAGTCTCGGAATCTCCTAGTGCGTATGCAATATTCGCATTAAGTTCATCCTTGGGAAGATCAACCAGGCTTGTTCCCTTAACCGTGATGTAGAAGTCCTTTTTATGAAAGAAGCCATCCTTCGTTACCCGGGCGGTCAATCTGACAATCGTATCCTTCAATGGTCGTTGGATTTCTCCTGTGTTACTGACAATATCGCTTCTATGGCTGGTCCATACTACTTTGGAATCATAGAAGCCATTCGAGATCAGCTGGATATTTTGCGTAACGCTGTTTACCGAATCCGGATGGGTATAGCCAATTCTCAACATACCGATTTCTTCATCCAATTGTTCATTAACATCCGCAATCTTTGCCTTAACAATAAGGATAAACTCTTTCTTAAAAGTCACTTCACCCTTGCTTATCACTGCGGTCAGGGTTACCGTCTGGTCCCCTTCCAGATATCCAGGACGCGTTACCTTGCCGTCTGTGCCGATGACTTCCTTATTTGACGTACTCCAGGTAATGCTGCTGCCGTTGCTGCTTTCCGTCAGCAGTTTCAGCAGCGTCTTCACATCCTCCTGGCGCTCATTATCGGCCCGGATCATCTTCCAGGTCAGCCCTGCCAGGTCTTCGCTTACGGCTTCCCCGTCAGTCATCGGCTGCTTGATGACTGTCACAACGAATTCCTTGGTCTGAACAGCTTTACCCTTGCTTACTGTCGCAGTCAAGGTTACCGTCTGGTCCCCTTCCAGATACCCAGGACGCGTTACCTTGCCGTCTGTGTCAATGACTTTTTTATCCGACGTACTCCAGGTAATGCTGCTGCCGTTACTACCTTTCGTCAGCAGTTCCAGCAGCGTCTTCACGTCCTTCTGGCTTTCATTATCGGCCCGAATCATCTCCCAGGTTAACCGATCTAAATCTTCTGCAACCGACTGTTCATCGGTCCCCGCTTCTTTTTTGACAATAAGAATAAAAGTCTTCGTCTGGACAGAGGAACCGTTCCTGAATTCCGCTGTTAATGTAACCTCTTGATCCCCTTTCTCGAATGAGGGTCTAGTAACAGTACCGTCAGGCGAGATGACCGCTTCATTCGTAGATTTCCAGATAATCTTACTTCCGTAAGTCCCCTTCTCAGTAAGATATACATCCGAGGTGACAGACTCTTGCTGGATATTCTCTTCCCGGATCGTGTTCCAGGTAAGATCAGTCATATCCCGAACAATTAGAGAAGTTGCATCCGGCACCTGCAAATCGAAGTTATTTGAGGTGAGTGATGCTGCAGCGTCAATGACAATGGCAGGATCAACTGTGACCGAAGCAAACGCGGAAGCATCGAATTTCTTCTTTGCCTGCCCCGTAAAATGGACTTCGAGTATAGTGTCACTGATGCGCACCACTGTGAATTCCAGTCCTTCCGGTAGGTTATTGATCGTTACACCAGTGTTAACCTCTTCGGTAAATCTGCCGTTCTTCAGGGTTACCGTCAAGGTCTCCGCGACCGAGCCGTCGCCCGCGTCATGGAGAACATCTGGAGAAGCCGAAATGGACGGCGGAGGAGAACGGAACAGGACCGAGAAGGTAGTTGATGGGATTCCCGCGACCGTCACCTCCGCATTATTTATACTATCCGTGATTTCGTGGCTGTTTGCATGTCCGGCAATAGATAAGGTTATTTGGGTAGGATTGTCAATCGTAATATCGCCTATATCCAGCCCAACCGGCCAATTCACCGCGTATACTGAATCTGCAACGGATGCATCAAAGATGCCGTTCTTGAGCTCCAGGACCAGTGCATCGGCAATGCTGCCATCATTTAGATCGGATTCATAAACAGGGGAGTGAACGACCAGAAAAGGCTCCTTGTCCTTAAAATCAATCTTAAACGTATTAGTGCTTAGAGATGTCGAACTTCCGACAAGCTTATCAGCCGCTACCGTTACGTAGGCATTGTGTACGTCCTCCGTCTCCATTGCGATGCCGTCAAAGCCGATTTGAAGCTCCTTATCAGAGATTCTCTTCAATGTCGCGCTTAGCCCGTCAGGAAGATTTCGAATCTGAATATCCGTTGAACCAATATCCGAAGCAAATTTGCCGCCGGTAACGGACAATAGCAATGTCTCCGAAATCTGTCCGCTGCCGTATACGGCTTCCGAGACAAGGCCTTTATCCAAGCTCAGCATAGCTGGATCAATAAAGGTAAGACCGAAGGTCTTGGTTGTCAAATCAGAGGATGTCCCTATCAGATTCTCTTTGCCGACTGTCACAGACAAGTTATCTACACTAAATTCCTTGCTGTGGTTTACCGCTGCACCGGTCAGCTTGAAGTTAAGCTCGGTATCACTCAGCCGGGTCACCTCAAAGCCCAGTCCGGCGGGCAGGTTGTTGATCCGAATATTGTTCACGTCAATCGGATCGGTAAGAGTAGCTCCAAGGATATTGACCTTTTGGTTGCCCTTCACCGTACCATCATTGGCCTCCGTCTCAGTCAGAGCGCCGCTGCCCTCATCCAGCTCAATTTCTGCGAGAACCTCTTTGAAGTCCCGCTCGTCCAGACTCGTGTAGTAAGTGAAACTCTTGCTCTCACTTGGAGCCAGAGCTCCCGAATCCCAAGTCATCGTGATACCCGCATCAGCCACCACTTCCTGATTTTTAGGCTTCGGACTGTCATACGCCTCAGAGACATAAGGATCTACATTAGAAAATCCGAATACAGATGCCTTGGCCTGCGGATTGCTTGAGTAAAAGAAGATAGGAGCTCTCGAGCCAAATGCTTTATAGAGCGGGTCTGAGTCCGAATTGGTCTTCGCTTCAACGACAGCAACTCCATCCTCCTCTACGGTATGAGTTACTCTATTAGCCGTTACATATGATCCGCCCTGGTCTACCGTATTATCCGGATCCATTGAACGCATATACCTCGCTCCATCCCAGGTCTGGTCGGAGAGATTCTTAATTGTGACGTCATTACGGTAGAACTTGTAATCTTCTTTAAAGCTTATAACCTGCTTAATTTCCATTTTTCCGGCCCATGTTGAGACGATAGTCGCACTCAGGAGCCCTTTATCCTTCTGCGAGGTATTCAATACCGTAGTCGGCATTTGCTTGGTGTTCATCACAGCCGAATTGGATTTCGCATATGTATTTCCACCCACCTTATACCCTACGGCGAACCGTTCCTCAGGCGTCCCAGGCAAATAATAATCCACCGGCAGATCCAGACCAGTGCCATAGCCGTCATGGTCCGCACTCATGCCAAGATTACTTCTACTGCTTGTTCCGCGGAAGTTCGCGGGTTTATTGCCCTCGGTGCCGAAATCGCCCCAGTTGCTGATTCCAAGCTCTATATATTTCCCTCCTAGGAATAGCTCTGTCCCGCCTAATCCGCCATATTCGGCCCTTGCCCCCACTTCATCTGCAGCCGCGTTTACTGTTGCAGGAGCAACAGGAACCATGGACAACACCATAGACAACACCAACATTATCGCAAACAGCTTATGCCTTTTCATTGTTCACTCTCCATTCCTCATAGTCGTTTTACTGCCATCACTTTTCCGATGTATAAATTCGTGCCAATCTTTCAATTTAAGCACTTGCATTCCTCCTTTTAGAGAATGATGTAGTTTCATAAAACCAAATCAATCTCACAAAAAACTCACAAAAACTCGATTGGTGTCGAGATAATTACCAGCAGCACAAAAAAAAAGCAGAGCGAACGATGGCTCGTTGGCGCTCTGCCTGCATAGATCATGAGAACTGCTGAGAGGTTAGGACTGGATGCTGCTGCCTTTGTTTCCCCAACCTCCGCTAAGACTACTGAGGAATAAAAATGATGTTTAAAAACAAACGACCGCCTCTCTGCAGATTGCAGAAAGTGCGGTTGTTGCGTTAGTTAGAAAGATTGATTTTGATTAGCTAAGCCATATTTTACTTTACATATCGGTTTCTGATTGCAAATACGACTGCCTGCGTGCGATCGTCCACCTGAATTTTCTGGAGAATTCGATGAACATGGCTCTTAACCGTACTCTCGCCAATAAAGAGCTTATGAGCAATCTGCTCGTTGCGCAAACCATAAAAATTGAACTCCGGCATGTTGAAGTCCGCCCACAGATGGATTCTGAACTCAACCGGAAGGTATTAAACGATGAGAATGCAAAAAAAAGCCTCCCATTCATGGGCGGCATAATCTACATTTTACCTTGTTTAATCCAAGACCATATTCGGTAAGAGCCAAACAAAGACGCAAATAATAAAAGTGCCAACATGATCAGCCAAATGCCCAACCGATTTATATCCCGGAGCCCATCTACATTTGAGAATACAAATGCACCACAACCCATAAAAAGAACGTACATAAAAACATTAGGAATCATCCAAACAATCCGTAGCTTTATGTTTCTATCCTTCAAACACTTCGCCTCCTTTAGAGTTTCATCTTTATTATACAAAGAATCGATACCTAAATTTAGAAACATTAAAAAAGGGCAAACCTCTACTTACGAGGTTTGCCTTTTTTCGTTTTCCAAATATAAATCGCGATATTCCTATTCGCTAACCGATGCGTTGTCATACAAATCTAACAACTCATCGAAGGAGGTGATAATTACATCGGAGCCCTTCAGCTCATCCTGACGTCCAAAGCCTGCATATGCACAGCCGATGACGGTTTGAGCATTTCCCTTGCCTGCCTCCACATCGGACGAGCGATCACCTACCATCCAGGCACTCTTGATTCCATGATTGTCCAGCAAAATGCGTAGTAATTCTGTCTTCGTCGCAGTGCCTTGACCACCCGCACTATACAATCCTTCAAATAGATCTTTAAGCTCATGCACCACAACTATACTGTGAATGTACTCCTCCAGCCCATTACTGGCCACAAACAGGCGAACTCCACGCTCTTTTAGCGCAGTCAGTGTTTCGACCACCTGAGGATACAGTAACGTCCCTCCTGCTTCAAGCCCTTCGACCTCTAGCTGCAATAGCAGTTCATCTGCACGGCGGTGCACAGCCTCATCCGCTTCAGGCATAACCTTCTTCCAAATGTCTGCCAGCAGCATCCCTAAGCCGCTTAGAATACGCTCTTCCGGCGGTGTCGGTCCTGGATATAGTCCCTCTTCCCGCAAAATATCGAACATTTTATGATATGCAGGTAATAAAAGACTTTCAGTCTGGAACAGTGTTCCATCCATATCAAAAACAATCGCTTCCGGCTTGTTCAACTCCGAGTGAACCGCGTTCAGTTCTGTTCCTTGTACCTCATTACTCATCTGTTGTTCCTCCCCATTCTCTTTTGCTTCAGGTAAGCACATTCATCTGCACGAAATTTCCAGTACAAGCCCTATGATATATGAAATCAGTTCGGAATGTCCATGCTCTCCATATTTCTTGTTGCAGTTTATATTTCAACATGATATATTTCATATTGAAATATAACGAAATGTAATATAAAGGAGAGATATCCATGTCACGTACATTAATCATGCGCTTCCTCAAGCAGCCTGCTACCATCGTCGGGATTATAACTGCACTGTTGTTCCAAGTCTTTTTCAGCTTAATCTGGATTACAGGGTACGATCATGTTACGGATCGGGTAGATCGGTTGCCCATTGCTATCGTGAATGAAGATGGTGCGAATGCTCAGCCTGTAGTCGATGGAATTACCCAGTCCCTTCAGTTCGTAACCAGACAGGACCTTCCACTAAAAGCTGCCAAGGAAGCCCTTGAGCATAGAGAAATCCACATGATTATCAATATTCCACAAGGGTTCACCGGAGCGATTAGTAATCCATCCGGAAAAACTGAACTCCGTTACCTCGTAAATGAATCCAATCCGCAAATGGTTAGCAATGTTATGCAGACTGTAGCACTTAAAGTCACGGCTGCCATGAACACTCAAAGCAGTAATATAGCACTAAACCAAACCCTCGAAGCTATGAAGCTGCCGCAGGCGCACGCAGAGATCATCAAAAGTGCGGCAAGCAGCCGAATCTCCGCAAACGTTGAAGTCATCAACCCCACAACTAATTTTGCACAAACTATGGTTCCCCTAATGATTGTTACTGCCTCCTTTACCGGAGCTATGCTACTCGCCATGAATCTCCAAAAAGCTTCTTCCAACTTATCGGGTCAATTTGGTAAATGGGATCGCTTTGCAGCCCGGTTTGCCATTATGGGTTTAACAGCTGTACTAACATCTCTAGTGGGGACTATCATGGTTAACTCACTCGGTATCCACTCCAACCGTGGCTTTCTGCTCATGTGGCTGTTCGAGTTCACTGTGATTCTCTCCTGCATGATTCTTGCACAGTTCAGTCTGCTGCTACTCGGCGACGCTGGCGCCTGGCTAAACATCGCGCTTCTTTCCATACAAATGTTGGCTTCCGGAGCAACGATTCCTCGTGATGTGCTTTCTCCTTTTTATAGCTGGATCGGTCCCTTCTCACCTGCTTACTACGCGGTAAATGGCATGCTCGACCTAGTTATCGGAGGCAATGGTGTATGGAAAGATATGTTCTATCTACTCTGCATTGGTGTAGCAATAGCTGGATTAAGCATTATCCTAACCTTCATTCGCAAAGAAACTCAGTTATCACAAGAACAAGAGCCCGTACCCGCAAATGCGTAATTATTTAGTTCGCCTCCTCGGTTATGCCTTTTCAAATTGAGAGCGAAATGTAGTTGTGATATGGTAGGAGGTGAAAGAAAGGAGCGGCAACGATTCATGAACATACAAGATGTCATTCTAGGATTATTAAGTGAAAAACCTCAATCGGGTTATGAGATAAAGCGGCATTTCGAAGAATACTTCTCTTTTTTCTTTGATGCTAGCTACGGCACCATCTATCCAACCCTGAGCAAGATGGAAAAGCTAGAGCTAATCACCAAAGAATCCGTACGGCAGGAAGGCAAACCTGACAAAAATATATTTACAATAACCTCTGCCGGCTTAGATCAGTTCCATGCTTACTTGCAAAGACCGGCCGAAAAGGAAGTGCTACGTTCAGACTTTTTTATGCATCTGTATTTCGGAGATAAGACCAATAAAGAGAATGTGGATGCCTTATTACGGCAAGCATTGATAGAGAAGCAGGCTATGTACGACGATCTCCATCAGAAATTGAAGGATCTAGATCCTCATCTGTCCCCTTACGAGAAGCTCTGTATGGAGCTCGGCCTTGTGCAATATGAAGCCTTTATCAAAAAAATTCAAAGTGTGCTGGAGTCTGAATAAGGATAGTGTGGGCAGTAAGTTTCCTATTATTCTAGGGGATTTGCTGCTTTTTTTGTTGTGCTATCATAAAAAAGAACCGGCAGCATGCACAAATTGTGCTTGCTGTACCGGTTCTTTTTTAGCAAAAATGTGTAATCTATCGATTATACTCTGTCAAAGCTGGAAATCAGCTCATCGAGAACATCTTTGCTTACCATTTTACCTTTGAAATTGATGAGGTTCTCTGCGCTTCCGGAGAAGATACAAGTTGGCTCGTATTTTCTCAGAATAATTTTCTCTCCATCTACAAAAATCTCGAGCGGGTCTTTTATGTCAATTCCCATCGTTCTACGTAGTTCAATAGGAATTACGATACGTCCCAATTCATCTACTTTTCTTACTATGCCTGTTGCTTTCATCATCGTACATCCTCCCTTGAAATTACATTAATAATCATTTTTGCTAAAAGCTTATGTAGGCTTCTATGTGATAGTAATGATTACGCTATATCCTAATATTAAAGTGCTATTCTTTCCCTGTCAATTTTATTTCTACAAAATATGATATTTATCGACAATTATTCGACAAAAATATGTACGTTTTCGACAAATTGCTGTAAAGCCATCCAAATTATTGTCTTGAAATTAATAAATATCCAACATTGCGATTACAAATCAGCTTGCGGAGTATCCCAATGGATATCCTCATTTACCCAATACATCAAGTCCGGAAACACTTCGGCGCATATCAGAGCGAATAATTGTTTAATAGAGTTAATACAGACTATTTAGGCTTTATGCATCTACTTTTTTCGACAATCTAATACTCTACTACATTCTGATTTAATATAAGTATTACATATTATTAATAGAAAGATCAAATATTGGATAAATTTAACATAATTAATTGAATTTAATCACAAAAAAACCGACCAGTGATCTCTGGTCGATCTACTATATGCTTATAATTGCTTCTCCGTAACCCTACCATTCGCATCGATAACTGCATTATAAGACAGGGTATTCATTAGCTTTATCGTCTTCTTATTATAAGAATCGTCCATGAAGTTGGGCTGTCCACCAATAATTTTGACCGGCGTAATCTTACTAGTCACCTTGGCCTCGTTAATCTCAAAGTTCACCAGCATCGAGTGAAGTGTCTTCTCTCCACCACGTGTAGAACGATTAAACACAAAATTCCCAAGTGAATAATAGATCGGTTTATTTTTATAGTATTCGATACCCATCAAGCAATGGCTATGTGCGCCGAGTATGATATCTGCACCACTATCAATCATCTGTTTGGCTAGCGTGCGGGCGTATTGTTCAGGGTAATCCTTAAACTCTTCATTCCAGTGAATGTACACAATCGTGTAATCATTCTCCTTAGACATCTTCTGAATAGCCGTAAGCATAGGCTGCGAGGTGTACGCGGAGGCAGCTCCAGGTTTATTGTTGCCGGCATACCAAGAAGGGCCTGAAAGCACTCGGCTTACGCCTAAAATAGCGATCTTCTTCCCCTTTACCGTCTTTGTATACGGTCTGAACGCTTCCTCTACGTCTTTCCCTGCTCCTGTATGGCCAATCTTGTTTCGATCCAGATGCATCAGCGTATCGAGCATGGCGTCCGTTCCGAAATCTAAAATATGATTATTCGCCAAAGATACGCCATCAATTCCAGCATAGGTTATGCCACCAAGCACTGCTGGTTTGGACCTAAAGGCAAAGGTCTTCTCTGCCGCTTCCCCTCGAACAGACACTGGCGTTTCAAGATTAGCGAAGGCGATATCTGCCTTTTGCAGGGTAGATGCGACTTTCGCAAACGGAAAATTCACTCCGTATTTAGCGATCTGATCACCCACAAAACCGTCCAAAAGAATATCACCAGCAAAAGCAAGCTTGATAGGTTCTGACGAAGGCGAAGCTGCACTAGATGCAATCGTCGAAGGGAGGATCAGTGATAATAGAAGTGTAGTAAGTAGCATGCTGCGCAGTACATTCGACCCTAATCTCAAAAAATACAGCCTCCTATCCTCAGCATGTGATCTATTTAGCTATTGTTCTAGCATACTGGAAATAGATTACTAATTTAAGGGTAAGAAGACCTGTTATCCCTTTGATTTTTTCAAAACAGCTCTGAAGCAATTTAACCCACCCCACAAATCTGTATATACAGCATCCGCAGGCAACTCAAAATCGGTCTCCCCCCAATACTGAAATCCAGCTTGCAGCAACAAATCATTCATAAGATTTAGGTTTACCGTTGGATAATCAAACGTTAGCACGAGCAGACCTTCTTCATTCAACGTTCGGTGAAATTCCCGTAAAGTGCCCACCGTATCCTCCAAGGTCAAATGCTCCAGTACCGATATGCAAAAAATAGTGTCAAAGCTCTCATCCTCATAAGGCAGATCCGCAAGATTGGCTTGAGCTAGATGTAAGTTGTCAGTTCTTCTCGCTATAACCTGCTTCGCCGCTTTTTCCCCGATCTCATCTGTAATCGCATCTAGGATGGCCTCCCGGTAAATAACCCTGCTGTCCATATCGCAAGCATAGACCTCTGCACAAACCCCTGCTAAATAAAATTTCAAGGGATGAGGAATTCCACAAGCTGCATCCAGCACCACACCATGTGGAGAAATAAAGTTAATACACCACTCATATTCAAAGGGACGGCTCCACCAGGATTCTGGCAAATCATAAATTAACTTCTCACGACTTGCATCTGAGTTTACAAAAAAACGAGAGACAAAGGGATGTGTTGGCATGGCCAGGACTCCTTTTTCAACGGAATTTTAGGTAGTGAGAGTATATTCATGATTTGCTGATTCATTCCATAACCTTACATTGAGCGAGTCAAACCTAAAAAAAACGGCTGCTCCCTTAGGAACAGACCGTCTTAAATATTAACCGTATAAACCTTATGAGTAAAAGGAAAGAGGCTTGGCCTCAATGCCGTGTTTCTCGATCAAATGATCTAGTAAAGCAGACCATTCCGCATCGACCGTGCATTGATCAGGATGAGCCTCGAACCAAGCAATCGACTGCTTTATCCCTTCAGAGAAAGGAACGGTAGCCTGGAAGTCAGGCACGAGACGTTTGATTTTACGATTGTCAAAAACACTGCTGACCGCTTGATCGCCGATCAAGCCATCCGCCGTCCCTAGAGGGGAGAAGGCTGTGATAAAGTCTGTAGAGATATGAACCACTTTCGGCTCCACCCCTGCTGCTTGCCCGATAGCCGCATAGATCTGATTCCAGTTCAATACCTCATCGGAAGTAATATGAATAGCCTCCCCAATCGCCTCTGGATGCCCTAGCAATCCGACGAAGCCTTTGGCAAAATCCGAATTATGCGTCAGTGTCCACAAAGATGCACCATCTCCATGTATGACTAGAGGCAACCCGCGTCGTATGCGATCGATCAGGGACCAAGGATGCTGTCCACTCGTGAGTGCCGCAGGGATGGCTGTATTTCCGTAGGTATGGGAAGGACGAACAATTGTAGCAGGGAATCCGCTGGACTTGTGAGCCTCTAGCAATAGCTGCTCGCAGGCAATTTTATTCCTCGAATATTCCCAATAAGGGTTCTCTAGCGGTGTCTCTTCTGTGATTACATAATTACGCTGTGGCTTCTGATAAGCCGAGGCCGAGCTGATAAAAATGTACTGCTTCGTTTTACCAGTGAACAGATCAATGTCTGTCTGCACATGTTCCGGTGTAAAAGCAATCCAGTCCACCACTACGTCAAATTCGTAATCTCGCAATACTTCCGCAGCCTCTGCCGGATTACGAATGTCTCCACGAATCACCTTCGCCCCTTCCGGCACGAATTCATCACGCTGTCCTCTGTTGAACAAATACAAATCGATTCCTTGTTCTACGGCCAACGGGGATACAGCCTGACTAATTAATCCCGTACCTCCGATAAATAATACCTTCATTTCACACGCTCCTTATAGAGGATGTTCAAAAAGTCCGCTTTTGATCACGAAGGATCACAAGAAGCGTACTCGACATCGAATATTGAATTCAGGCGAAACTTCCGGTGCTCACGTAGCTAACACTAAGCTCCGCTCCTCAGTTTCTATCTTCATCCAATCTTCTCGTTGCTGAAAACCGTACTTTTTGAACTCTCATTTATAGTAAAAGTAAATCTCGCTCGTTATTTATTCGTTAACGTAATCCCGCCATAAGTGCTTTGGCTGCCATTTCAGCAGCTTCTTAGCCTTTGCATTGCTGAGTAGCGACTCATGACCCTCCAGCGGCTGGCGGAAATCCGTCACCTCCGGATAACGTGCAGCCATTAGCTCTCTGCTAGGTACAGCCATGCTGGTCTCATCTGCACATATGTTAAGAGCCACCGCGCCCAATCCGTCCGTTTCAATCGCCAATTGGCAAGCACTAGCTACATCCCGTGTATCAATATAACTCCACAAAATCCGATCGCGCTGCGCGGGATCATGAATAAAGGAAGGGAATCTTTCATACGCCGATGGATCAATGACATTTCCGATTCTTAGGGAAACGACCTGTATACCCGTTCTGCGCTGGAACATCTCTGCTGTCTGCTCATTTACAACCTTAGACAGGCCGTAGCTGTCTTCGGGCAATTGTGGGTGAGCCTCATCCATAGGTACATACTGAGGTCCCAACGGGTTAACCGCAAAACAGATGCCATAAGAGGATTCACTGGAAGCAATAACTGCTTTGCGAATTCCGAGCCCGGCAGCAGCCTCCAGAATATTGTAGGTGGATACTACATTATTTTGAAAGGTGACTTCACTCGTCTTTATATTTGCGGCTGGAATCGCAGCCAAATGCACTACTGCGTCAGCGCCTGCAAGTACGCCATACACCTCTCCTAAATTATTCAAATCAGCAATGATCGTTTGGCACAAGGAATCTGGAGATTTTTGCGTATCCACATTCACAACCTCATACCCTTGCTCTACAAAATGCCGGACCACCCATCTACCGAGCATCCCGCTTCCGCCTGTAACAACTACTTTCGCCATGATCATATCTCCTTTTTATGAATCTATCTCTAGTTAAGAATCTCTTCAATTTTCTTCAAAATATCCTCGGAAAGCTCTATTCCTGAAGCCTTAACATTCTCTTCAACTTGCTGTGGATTGCTGGCGCCTACTAGCGCACTAGACACATTAGGCTGACGCAAAATCCAAGCCAAAGCCAGATTTCCCACAGAAATATTCAGCTCCGCAGCTACCCCGCTCAGTTGGCGAACCTTTTCAATCTTCTCTTCTGTTATCGCCTTTTTCAACCGATCTAGCTTAGCCGCACGGCTATCTTCAGGGATGTCCACGTTATACTTACCAGTTAACAGCCCTTGAGCCAGTGGAGAAAAAACAACCTGTCAAATGCCACGGCGCTCGCCGAGCGGAATAATTTCTTTTTCAATATAACGTTCGAACATATTATAAATCGGTTGGTTAACCACAATATGATCTAGCAAATAGCGGTCCGCTACAGCTAACGCATCCGTCATTTGCGCCGCTGTCCACTCACTTACACCGACATAATATACCTTGCCTTGACGAACCAGATCATCCAGCACACGTAAGGTCTCTTCAATTGGAGTTTCTGGATCAAAACGGTGGCAATACATTATATCCACGTATTCGACACCAAGACGCTTCAAGCTAGCATGACATTGTTCAGTAATATGCTTGCGGGAAAGACCACGATCGTTAGGACCCGTCCCCATTTCGCCAAATACTTTAGTTGCGAGCACATAGGATTCTCTCGGATAGTTCCGCAAGGTCTCACCTAGCACTTTCTCAGCAGCGCCCTTTTCGTAAACATTTGCCGTATCAAAAAAATTCACGCCTAGGTCGTAAGCGGTTTCAATGGCTTTAACAGCATTATCTCTTTCTACGTATCCTCCGTATGTCAGCCAGCTTCCCAGACTAATCTCGCTAACTTTTAGACCTGTTCCACCTAGTCTACGATATTTCATAATTACTGCTCCCTTCCATAGTTCCGTATTATGATTTCGGCAGATTGCCTAACGCACATATTCATTCTAGAATAGTTTGTATATAATAGGAAGAAGTGAAATTTAGTTTACTATATGATCTCTAGAGTAGTTACTATACAAGAGTATAGTGACACCAAAACAGGAGGAGATTCCTTGACAACAGCTAAATCTAGCAATAATTATATCCCTAAAACCCCACTTACTATTGAGTGTAATGTAGAAAAAACACTTGAGGTATTGGGCGGAAAATGGGCTTTTCTCGTACTAAGAGAGTTATTCGACGGCACCCAACGCTTTGGAGCGCTTCAGCGAAAAATCACTAATGTTAGCCCCCGCGCGTTGACTAGTACTCTTCGCCATTTAGAAGAACACGGTGTACTAGAACGCCATGTATTTCCTACCGTACCGGTAACAGTGGAATATTCTTTAACTCCAAAAGGTGAGGATTTGCATCAAATTTTGAAGGAAATGAAGCTGTGGTCAGCCAAATGGACGTAGCATAAATAGTTGGTTGTAAAATGATCAAAATAGACCCGGGATATTCCTTCCCGGGTCTTCTTTGTTTTACTATAAGATTAATATTTATCCACAATCGCTCCGAGAACTGCGGTATTTACATATGCCTTTCCTTTAAGGCTTTGCAGCTCCTTAGCAGTTCCTGTAACCACGACTCCAAATAGCTGTACGTCACTAGCATCCGGCGCTGCTTTATCCTTTTTCAAATAATTCGAGATTCGCTCAAATTCTCCGTAATACTTGCCCTCTTTCTGAAGACCATATGCTAGTGATTGTAAAAAATCCTCTGGCTTCGGTTTAAATAGCCCTTCCCATTTGACACCGTAACCGTATACTTGTCTTGCTGATTCCGGTAAGGCATATTTATTCGGGCTGCTGTCATTCGTAATAAACTCAAGCTTCTTTTTATTGTCATACGTATCTACCCAATACCATGTCTGTGTCAGCTCTGCGGGCAGCATTTTTTCAACTTCGGCCTGCGTATAGCTTTTATCAAACGAAACTGCCATCTCTACCAGCTTACCAGGTTCCATTTCTTCAAGTGCAGGTAGGTCATTCAGTACTTTTCCGTTATAATTCACCCCAGGTACATAGAACACCATTTCTCGCTGTCCATTCTGACTGTTATATCCTCGGTAGTATTCATAATTTTGGCTTGTCATTACTGGGTCAGGAACATTTATACTAGAGTATCCCCTATTAAGCAGAGAAAAGCGGCTGCTCATACTAAAATCCAGCTTTTTAGTATCCCACACGATGGGCACACCCTCAACAACCTTGTAAGTACTAAGTTCAACTTTGCCCGATAAAAATCCTAGATCCAGGTCAGTTCTCAACTCATGAAGGTTGGGACTGCTAATTTCCATCATGATCCTCTCCTCATTCAGACCACGCATTGCTAACCAGCTTGTCAGATGGGCGTTGCCGAGCATCCCGCCGAACAATACTATAATAGTCACAACCAGAGAAATGATCGTATTTCGAAACATTGCTTTTCGTTTTGCTTTCTTAATTACTTTTGAAAGGTTCTGATCATCCTTTTGATCCCATGGAGCTGTCATTCCGCTTCACCTCTGTACTTTTTTTGAAATTGCTTGCGGGCACGAAATAATGCCGATTTTACTGTATCTGTCGTGATCCCGAGGAGCTCTGCTATCTCCTGATAGGACAACTCCAGCTCATACTTCATGATAATGAGTTGTTTATGGAGCGGAAGAAGTTCATCCAATACTCGCTCGATGTCTTCTCGTTTCTCTTTTAACAGCACATGATCCTCCGGCAGTTCCATATCTGGCACATCCACATAGTCAATAGGAATGACTATCCGCTTGCTGCGGCGGCACAGATCATAGTAACGATTAATCGCTACTTTATATAGCCATGCACTGAATTTGTTCTCATCAATAGAATCGATATACAAAAGAGCCTTGTACACCGTATCCTGTACGATATCCTCAGCGTCGGCTGCAGGTGCCCCTAGACGAATCAAGTATTTTTGAATCTCTAGCATTTTTGGTTGAAGTATCTGATGTAGCTGCCCGGGCTTCATCCTGCACCTCCCTTCGTATGTATAACGGTGAAGTTCTTGGAAAGTTAGCTGATAGGAGAAAAAACTTATAAAGAAAAAGTTTCGCAAAAAAATCCCCTTACTGCTAACAGTATAAAGATACCGTACAGCGTAAGGGGTGCTTTTAAAAAAATATTATTTAATCACTTATAGAAGATTCATTAATACTAATAACATACACCTTCAGAAATACCAAATCCGTATCAAATTTCAGACCAGATATAAAGCTACACGCTCTTTAAACTCCGATGAAGGAACCATGCCCAGCTCCGAACGATAAGCCGTCTCGAATCTCTCATATAGTCGTGCAATCTTTTCTTTATTTCCGAGTTTGGCATAAATATCAATCATTTGCTGGTTCATTTCTTCATGCAGCGGATATAAGCTTAAGAACTTTTCTAATCGTTGCTCCGCTTTATGCCAGTCCTGAGAGGCACAATCACTATCCACTAGCAACCGAGTCCAGGTTGTAAAATGCTTGCAATAAGCTTCCTCCAGCGAAATCTTCCATAGATAAGGCTTCCCATCTAACAGAGGCCCCTGATATAAAAAACAAAGCCGCTCCATTTGGGCAGTGTCTTGCATCCCTTCAACCATTTCTAAATGAAACCTTTGATAATCAAGAGCATCATAACTTTCATTTCCGGTCTCTAGCATATAACCATCATTCATTTTGCGGATTTCCATGCCGAAGCCTTTTTCTTTCAGCATCTTCTTCAAGAGGTAAATCGTATTATACAGATTGGATGAACCTCTCTCATCCTGCATATCCGGCCACAACAAATCCATCACTTTCCATTTGCTAATATAACGACCTGCATTACATAGAAAATAAGCGAATAATTCCTCTGCTCTACGTGTTCGAAAATGAATGGGCTTGCCTTCGGAATCACAAACTTCAAAACCACCAAAACAGCGGATCATCGGCCCCGTTTTCTTTGGCTGAAGCTTAGCAGACGGTCTCATCCGTTTAACAAGTCGTTCAGTGACCCTGTTGATCGCTTCGGGTGTTATCGGCTTAAGAATATAATCTAGTGCACTTACCTCGAACGCTTCCAGAGCATAATTTTTGTAGGCCGTTGTAAATACAATTTCCGGTTGATGCATCAGCTTCTGAATTCTGCTCGCGAGCTCAATACCGTTCATCTTTGGCATTTCGACATCTATAAACACGACGTCCGGTTGTAAATCAGGTATACACTCCAGTGCCTCCATTGGATTAGAGAAGGCCCCACTAATGACATAATCTGAATTACGACCGATCAGTACCTTCATCAAATTTAGAATCGGTTTCTCATCTTCAACTATCACTACACGAATCATCGTGTTTCTCCCTCCATGCCCCCAAGGCTTGCTGGTAAATACATTGTTACTTTGGTCCCAAACCCAAGGTCGGAATGAATTGTAAGGGTGGCTCCGGGGATAGCGCCTATACGCTTTCGAATGTTATGGATACCGATACTACCATCCAACTGCTCGTCTCCGGTTAATTGATATAGCAGATCATCTGGCATACCCACCCCATCATCTTCGATGATAACTTTCATATAGTTACCGCCTGCTTGAATCGTTAGCGAAACTCTGCCCTGACCCTCTTTTTCAAACAATCCATGTCTGATCGCATTTTCGACAAAGGGCTGAATGCATAAGGAAGGAATTTCAACAGAACGCAGCCCCTCATCCATATTGAAAATAAAATCAAACCGCTCTCCAAAACGAGCTTTTTCGATCTCCACGTAGGCTTGAATTAGCTCTAACTCCCGGTGCAAAGGAACAACTAAAGTGGAACGGTCCATATCGAGAATATAACGAATGTATTGACTTAACATAGATAACAAATAGGCGGCTTTCTCTCCATCTGTATAACAGAAAGAGATCACACTACTCAGTGCGTTATACAGAAAATGAGGCTTGATTTGCGCTTGATGAAAAGCATACTCATTTCGTATAGCTTCCTGTATCGATGTTTTCATTGCAATCAGCGTTTGAATTCTCGCAATCAGCGTTTCTCCATCAAAAGGCTTGGTTATATAATCATTCGCCCCAGCCCTGAAGCCTAGCGCAATATCCGTTGGCGCATCTTTTACTGTAGCAAACAGAATAGGTAAATCCAGAATGGAGTAACGCACCCTCAAGGTTCGGCACAACTCAATTCCTGAAATACCCGGCATCATGACATCTAATATGACTAGATCCACATTTGGGTATTGCTCCATTTTGTCCATTGCTTCATTCGCTGAAAACGCCGTGATTACATTGTAATGATGCCGTCTTAGAATGTTCAGCAGAATATGGATATTAGAAGCTTCATCATCCACAATTAGGATCGTATATCCACTTTGATCCACAATATCAAGCGAGGTATGCTCAAATTGCGCGTGCTGCCCCACCCCTGTAGCTGCTACTTCGCGGTAGCCTGGGATCCGCTCAATTTTAGGCAATGTGAAGATCATTCGAGTGCCTTGGCCAATCTCAGACCAATCCACCCGAATCTCACCGCCCATCCGTTCGATCAGCTTCCTACTAATGTACAAACCAACGCCCATTCCTGTGTAACCATCTTGCGGAAGAGGTTTATCGACCTGTTCAAAATATTCGAATATGGCTGTATGCATATCAGGGGATATCCCAGTTCCTGTATCTTCAACCGTGACAGACACCGTATTTCCCTCTACATAAGCTTTTATCTGAATGAATCCTTTATCCGTATGCTTAATGGCATTGTGAACTAAATTGTACATTACCTGCCTAAGTCGGCTATCATCCGCAAGCACCCAGACATCCGGTTCTACCTGGTTATCTAATCGAACTGACTTTCCCGCAAGCTCAAACTGTAATACATCAAATACAATTTGCGAGGCCACTCTTAGATCAACCACGGTCTGTTGCAGTCTTAACTCTCCATGCTTCAAAAGGCTGACATCAATTAAATCCTGAATGAGCATAGACAGCTTTGTAGAAGTGTCCTTAATTAACCAAAGATTCTGTTTCTGTATTGGGTACAGATTATCTTCGCCATCTTCTAATAAAAAGGAGGTCATATTCATAATCCCATGCAGCGGAGTTTTGATCTCATGAGAGGTGTTCATTAGAAATTCATCTTTAAGCTGGTTCGAGATTAGTAACTGACGGGACAGCGTTTCCGTCTTGTCATAAGTGTTTGAGAATCGTACAGCTAACATAATATTGAAGAAAACAATAAATCCAATCACACCGCATTTACCCACCAAATCGGTCTGCAGAACATTTTCAGAATAAAGACTTACATCAAAGAAAAAAATCAGGAGCGAAATCGCACCGCTAATAAACAGAAACAATTCTTTCCGATCTGTCGTTTGGCTTTGACTGCGAACATACAAATAAATCATTCTTACTATAATTGCCAGCATAACGATTCCAAGATAGGTTACAAATACATATTTCATTCGAATATGCACACCATACGGCAGCACCAAAACCGAAAACAAGTAAAAGACAAATGGAGACAACACGATCCTCATTCTCTTACTTGACATCAACCGGGACTCTACCGAGCAATAAAACATAATAATGATAATTGAACCGATAAATTGGCTTATTTCCAACATCTTGTAAGTTGATTCAAAAGGGACATAGGGTAATAACTGCTGAAATAACTTCTCTCCATATAGAGAATTATTCAATGAGAGAACAAGCAAATATAAACCGCTGAGCAAATAGGCCTTTTCTCTACGCCCAACGAAATAGAAACTGAGATGGTAAGCCCCAAACATACCCAGAATCAGAATAATTCCAATGTCTGTCCCGATCTGAATGCTGTTCACTTTTGTAATATCCGCTTGTACGCCCAGTGGGATAGAATTCACAATCCCCCCAGTGATAAAGTTAAAGTTAGACACTTGTATTATTATTTCTATCTCTTGGGTATTAGATTGAAAAAATACCGTATACGGAGTATTTCCTGGCTTAAATGACTCTCTGTCCGTTGAAGGAACCCCGCTCTCACCTTCCTGCTTCCCATTGATAAATAACTTTTGAGACATACGGATACTTCTTATTTTCAAACCTAGAATCTCATCCGAATCTTTGACCAACACTTTAAGTCGATAGGTGCCAGCCCCTTTACGGTGCATCCCATCTTCTATGATCTTGCCTTTCCATGTGCCTGGGACGGTTAAATAGGTAGATTTCTTATCTATTCTTTGCCGAATCTCTGTTGGACTCAGTAATTCATTTTCATAAAACTCCCATTCTCCGTCTAGATCCACTAGTCCCTGCTTCTCAAAATCCCATTTCGACAAATCCAGTACGCCCTGCTTAGCCACCGGGGTCTCTTGGTCCTGAATCGTTGGGGAATATATACTTACTAATAGGGAAAAGGCAAGGATAAAAAACAACCCCATCCCGACTATTCCACGATATTTCATCGATCTCAACCTTCAGGCTCCTCTCTATGCGAGTAATTCTACCATTCTACCCGTCGGCTCTCACAAAAATCTCTCAAAACCCCGCCTGTAAGTTTATTCCACCCACTCTAGTATGTTGCTGGCGTTACTCAGTATAATCGGCACTTAAATAGACGTCTATCTACTCTTTTATGCTATCCACCCCAAGCATCTCCAGCCCAAGCCGTACACGTATATCTTCGGCATTCTCTGTTAAATAAAGGGCGTAGGCCTTTATGATTGGTGTGTCCAACACACATTGAAGTTGAAATAGCTTTTTTTGATCGAGATAAGATTGTGCTATAGATCGTGGTAGAAATCCAAAGCCTGCTCCTTGTAGCAGCATGTCCAGCATAATCATCGAGTGATCCGTCTGAAGTGTAGGCATAAAACCCCCTCCAACTATGCTAGTAAACCATTCCGGAAATGGATCTCCCCATTCTAAATGGCAATACTCATGCTGAAAAAAATCCTCCCTGCATACAGCTGCCTCTCTTATTTGTGTAGAGACCAGAATAATCTCATCCTCAAACAAGAGGTGTTTGGTCACCTTAGGGTGTTCCGGCGGGTTATATTTAATCGCAATCTGCACAATTCCATCCAGTAAAAGATCACGAATCATATAACTGGAATCAATATAACTTAGGAATTTGATAGCAACCTTAGGATGATCACGTCTAAATGAAAGAATATGCTGCAGGTAATAATAATGCCAGACGGACCCTGGCCCACTCAGAATGATGTAGTTCTCCAGCTCCTCGGATAGGGTCACCTTGCTCTCTTCAAATAAACGAAGCATTCGCTCAGCATATGGAACAAAGGAAATCCCCGCCTGCGTCAAGCTGACATTCCGGTTATCACGTGTAAGGAGCACCTTGCCCACGGAGTTTTCTAAAGCTTTTATCCTTGCAGTAACGGCAGACTGGGAGATATGCAGATGTTCTGAGGCCTTGGTGAAATTTCGAATTCTGCATACCGCCAAGAAAGCTTCTAATTGAGATAAATCCATGAATTGCACCCTCTATGATTCAAAATATTAATGATTATGATCTATAAAATTCGTTATACAAATTATAAGTATTCAGTTATGATTTCGCTATATTTTAAACTTAAAAGTGCTGGAGGAATTTATATGGTTAGCAAAGTGAGCATCGAACAATTACTAACGGTTAAAGAATCTATAAATGAGCTTTCAGAGCTTCTTATACAGGTCGTGGAGGATGGAGCCTCCATTGGTTTTTTACCACCACTAGATCCATCAGCTGCTACATTATATTGGCACAATGTTTTAGCTTCCGATGTAATCCTTTTTGTCGCAACAATGAATGATATTATCGTGGGAAGTGTACAACTACATTTAAGTACAAAAGCAAACGGAACACACCGAGCCGATATTGCAAAGCTGATGACACACCCTAATTATCGCCGTAATGGTATTGCTCGTTCACTTATGCAAAAGGCTGAAGAAAGAGCTAAAGAGGAAGAACGGTCGTTATTAGTGCTTGATACAAGAGAAGGTGACCCTTCCAATCTCCTCTATTCTTCAATGGGCTACATACAGGCAGGAAGAATCCCGAACTATGCCATATCAGCTAACGGTGAATTACATGCGACAATTTTTTATTATAAAGTTATTGGCTAGACATTTTGAACTTAAAAACAATCTAAAAGGAAGAGTGACGGAGGGAAGTTTGGAACTGTAGGAGCGATAGCGCCCGCCTTTGTCACCGGATTTCGACCGTGAAATACGATATAATCAAGAAATCTGGGGACAACAGCGGCCGGAAGTCCAAGCATTCACCGCAGTCACGCAATTACCTTAATAGAAAAATCTTAAGTTCAACTAATATAGACATTTGTGAAACACCAAGTTATAGTATTAACAACACTTTTAATAACCATTTTTAAAAGTCTAGAGGTGATTAAAATAAACCAAATCGCAAACAATTCTATTCGTGTTAAAAAGATAAATCAGGAACTTATCAAGCAAGCCTTGAAGTCGATGAAAGAAGGAACCAAATCAACGATTGCTAGCGCCACCGGTTTAAGTATTGCCACCTGTGGAAATATTCTGAATGAGCTTATGGAGACTGGTGAAGTCATTGAGACTGAGCTGGAGGCTTCGAATGGAGGTCGGCCAGCCAGACGATTTATCTATAATGTCGATTTTTCTTATATCGCGTGCATCTATGCCAAAATTGAAGGTGGTCAGCAATCCTTAACCTACGCAGTGACCAATTCCGTTGGCGAACGTGTAGATGATGGATATATCAAAGCTGAGAATATTGACGCTACAACCATAGATCATTTAGTAGGTACACTAATCCACCAATATAACAACATCAAAGCAGTGGGTATTGGGATCCCCGGACTGGTTCACCGAGGCGTCATCAATATTTGTGATATCAAGACTTTAATTCATGCTCCCTTAGAATCACTGCTCAGAGAGAAATACGAGGTCGAAGTCACTGTCGAAAATGACATGAATCTAACTGTTTACGGATTCTATAAACAACAGGATTACGAAGAGGATAAGACCATCGTCGTGTTGACCTTTATCAAAGGAGCCTTTCCAGGTGCTGGGATGATGATCGACGGGCATATTCACAAAGGCAATACTAGATTTGCTGGCGAGGTCTCTTTTTTACCGTTTGGAATCTCGCGTGAGGAGCAATTCATTCGTTTGGGTCAGACGGAAACGTTTATCCCATTGGCAGCTCATGCCATCTCCTCATTAACGGCAGTCATCAACCCTGAGACGATAGCGCTCACAGGCGAACAAGTTAGACAAGAGGATGTGCCACATATCTATCAAAGTTGTCTGGAATTCATTCCAGAGGAGCATATGCCTCACCTAATTGTGCTGGATCACCCTGATGATTATTACATGAACGGATTAATTGCGATCACGCTAGAAAGCTTGACCTATTCGTTGCAACTGGTTGAAAAGCGCCGGTAATTTTTTATTAAGCTAGCATTTGCATCATGAATTTAAAACAAACAAGAACATCAGGAGGAATTACGAATGGCAACTAACAAAGAGAATATGATTGCAGGAAAGCTATACATGGCTGGTGGAGAAGAATTAGCTAAAGATAACAAAAGATCCAGAATGCTCACCCGTTTATTTAACAATACGACGGAAGAACAAGGCGAATATAGAGTAGAATTACTTAAGCAATTATTCGAGTCTACGGGAGAATCGTTGTATATTGAGCCGCCTTTCCGTTGTGATTATGGCAGCAATATTACCGTTGGCAATAACTTTTATGCTAATTTCGACTGCATTATCCTGGACGTAGCAAAAGTAACCATAGGTGAGAATGTTCTCTTTGGACCCCGAGTAAGTGTATATACCGCTGGACATCCCATCGATGCGGACGTTCGTATTAGTCTGCTCGAATTCGGTACACCGATTACTATTGGAAACAATGTGTGGGTTGGCGGAAATGCCGTAATCAACCCTGGAGTAAATATCGGCAACAATGTAATCATCGGCGCAGGCTCCGTCGTGACTAAAGATATCCCTGACAATGTAATTGCGGTCGGGAATCCTTGCAGAGTGCTAAGAGAAATTACTGATGAAGATAAACAACACTGGGAAAAGCTTAAAGAAGAATACTACAGAGACATCGAGCAATAAAGATACCCGATCCTGGAGGTTCTCACGTTGAAAAAGCGCTTTGGCGGATTTAACAAGGTTTATGCCATGCAATTGGCAACGATCTTCTTGGGTTTTATTGTGTTTGGAATATCAGAAAATATTAAAGGGCCAGCCATTCCCAGAATTCAGTTTGACTTCAGCCTAGATGAAAAGCAGCTAGGTACCCTTTTATCCTTAAATGCACTAGGTTATTTGATCGCCTGTTCCTTTACAGCTATATTGGTTCGTAAGTGGGGGATCAAGGCTGTCAGTATTATTGCTTTCGCATCCATGATATTCTCTGGCGTTCTAATTTACATTTCCCATAGCTATCCCCTCTTCTCGGCTTCATACTTCCTGATGTATATCGGAAACGGAATGCTTGAGATTGGACTCGCCATTCTGGGAGCACGTATTTTTATTAAAAATACCGGGACCATGATGAACTTATCCCATTTCTTTTACGGATTTAGTTCCACGTTAGCCCCACTGCTGGCAACAGGGCTAATGACTGTAAGTGTATTCGGTCATACTCTTGATTGGCGCGGAATGTATTTAATAATGCTTAGTTTAGCTCTGCTACCTATTCTGTTTGCCTTACGGAGTACGTTTCCGGGTGACGATCTTCCGCATGAGGACCGAATTTCATTAAAATCGTTAGTCCGTGATCCAGCTTTATGGCTAATGGTCCTTATCCTGTCCTTCGGAGTAGTATCGGAGCTTGCCGTAGGCGGATGGCTCGTAAATTTCCTTGAAAAAGCATACAAATGGGATACGGTTACAGCTTCTGGGATGTTGTCCACCTTCTTTCTCTGCTTCTCGTTAGCAAGGCTCCTGCTGGGGCCGGTTACAGATAAAATTGGATTCAACCTATCGCTTATCATATTTTCAGCCTTCTCTGCCCTGTGCACATTTGCCGCTATTTTGGGTGGAGAAAAGCTCGCCTTTCTATTCGCCGCAGCAGGCATCGGGATTGCAATGATTTATCCTACGGTTATGGCTTTTATCGCAAAGAGATATCCCCATGGTAGCGATACCGCCATCACATTTACAGTCACGTTAATGGGAGTGGGCAGCGTAATCGGCAACTATGCTATAGGAGCAGTCATCGAAGGTGTAAAAAAGCTTTACGGTGCGGAGACACAAATAGGCTTGCTACGCGGACTTCAAGCTGGCTATGGTTTTATCGGATTATGTGCAGCAATATGTGCGATATCAGGTTGTGTGCTATATCGTTATTTACATCGCCGCCAAGAACTTATCTAACCTCATCTATATTACTTAAAAAACCTGTCGATTTAATCGGCAGGTTTTTAATGGACCATAGAACTTCCCGATCCAGACTGTTCCGAACGCTGTTCATGATCACCATCGGACTCAGATGACCTTATTTGCTCAAAAACAGGCGAATATGAAGATTTTCGGACTCCAGAGGCGTTATTGGGTTGTTTTTGTTCATAAATAGCTGCTTTGGGACCAGATAACGCCCCCTGAGTCCGAACCTCCCGCCAAAAGAGGCTAGATCCCGAAATAGCGACCATACTGTCCGGCAACATAAGTCAGGCGTAATTAAATTCATACAATTCGCACGTATGATTCACGCAACAATGGCATCTGCTCTAACGATTACCGCCAAGCCACCTATTGCAGCCCACCCATCAACTCCAGCATTTTTTTAACAATTTGCTCCTCTTCGTTGCTCACCTTTTCCGTTGCCAATTCGCCAAGCTCTGTGTGTTCTCCAACACAAACCGAATGAGCGGAATGTCTAAACATTTCTATGTCGTTAGCATCGTTGCCAAAAGCAATGAATCGCTGCGTTTCTAGGCCCAATTGTTGTAGTCCTGTCCATTTATTTACGCCTTTAGGGCTAATATCAATAATGTCCTCTTGACCATGTCTATATATCATAACAGGTAGTTTATGTAGCTGATCTAATAACTGTTCCCCGTTTACACTACTCAAAATAACTACTTTCGCAAGCTCATCTAGCTCAGATGGAGTAACATTTTTGGCGCGTTGTTCTGGATCTACATTTCTACGAATCGGATGATCATCAGAACCCGAATATGAATAATCCCAGTGACTATCAATCAAATAAGCAGCATCAAATTCTTCGATTAACTTTAAGATACTCTCCGAAGTTTGGGGGTCAAAATGTATTGTCGAAACAACCTCTCCGCCCTTTGCAATAAACGCACCATTACCGCCAACCATTGGAAAATGATGCATATGGGACGGTAACACAGGTAATAAATCACGAATAGGCCGGGCTGACGCAAAAATAACCTCATGTCCTTTTTCAATAAGTGCATCCAAGGCTTGTACGATTCGTTCACTCAAAGGTTTACCGCTAAAACAGATCGTTCCATCTAAATCAAAAATAAATTTCATAGTCTATAACCTCCCCTTTTCACTATATTAACGAGATCATATATAATGGAAAGGACCGATGTCCAAAAAGGAGTAAGCAATGAAAACTATTCAAGATCCAAATCTTATAGCACATTACATTACACAAAATAATCTAGATCAAGTATTCACGACGTCAAAACATGCTTTTATCCAGTTACGTATCTATGCGCAGAATGAAATCATTTTGCGTGAGGGCGATGAGCTGGACGGAATTTATTTTCAAGTGGAGGGGCGAACTAAGATTTCTTCCAGTGTGGGAACGGGGAAATCCTTGTTATTACGTTTCTGCTCACCCTTGTCTTTATTCGGAGATATTGAGTTCGTGCAAGAGGTTGTAGTCCAATCCCAAGTGGAAGCGGTACATCAAACTACCCTCTTATTCATCCCGAAACAAAAGGTTGAGTCCGACCTAATGGATAACCACAGCTTTAAAGACTTATTGCTGAAACATCTTTCTTACAAACTTCTAACCTGCACATCCGCATCAAGAACAAACTTACTAGGCGCTGTAGAGGAACGACTCGCAAGTTATTTATTAACGATACAGCTTCAACGGGAATTTGGAAAAGAAATTCAAACGCCCTATATCCCAGATATAGCCTCGTTAATTGGGACTACACCCCGACATTTAAACCGTGTCATTCAGCGGCTCACCGAGATGGAGATCTTATATAAAGTTAAGCAAGAAATTGTCGTGCTCAATTGGGAGCGTTTGGATGAAATGTCTAACGGAATACGGTATGAGTAGGAGCGCAGTTAGTAATTCCATCAATTAGCTAGGGTAACTGCTTAATCGAGGATAAAAGGATCGATGTCATCATAACGGATATCGATCTTCTCTTCGTTACTTTTGACAAGATTTATATACATAGGAGTTAAGTCTATACTCCCGCCACCCACGAGTACATAATAGTCATTATCGATTTCATATTTACGGATGTGTAGACCTGAGCCAACCTCTTCAAAAAAATAGGCATCAAAATCCTTCCAGGTTAACTCCTCGCCTTTTTGGGCTAAGTCACGCAACTCACTCATGGACAACATTGCAGGTTTACTATGATTGCAGGCTGAAAGTATAACTATCAAAGCAATAAATAACAAAGCTATAAATTTACGTTTGCTTCTCATTCTTACACCCCCATTTTCTAACATTTGTTAATTTAAGGATACAAAAATCTCATCCGGCTGTCTATTAGACGATCTCCGTAGATCTGCGTATGATCCCACTCGGCAGGTTATGTAAAGTTAGATTGGTCGTAACTGTGCAGGCCTCCTCCATAGTTGTACTTTATACAGCTAAAAGATCACCCCAAGGTTCAAATCCTGAAACAGCAAGAGCCGATCCTTAAAAACCGGATCGGCCCTATCACTTCCTAATATTAACGTGTAATCAAGGCCAACTTTTCGTTTATCTTCACAGAAGTACCCGCCTGATTGATGACTTCTGTCGTTTCAGTCGTATTCGTAATGATGATCGGTGTAATAATGCTAAAGCCTTCACGGCGGATGCTTTCCAGATCAACTTCCATCAAGATCTCGCCTGCCTTCACCGTGTCACCCGGCTGAACCAGAGGATTGAAGTATTTACCTTTCAGCTTAACCGTATCTATCCCCACATGAATCAGTACTTCTGTACCCTCATGCCCAACAATGGCGATAGCATGCTTCGATTTAGCCAGGGTAGCAACTGTACCGCCAATAGGCGAAGCTACCTGCCCTAAAGAAGGCTCAAGCGCCAGTCCTTTGCCCATCGCCCCACTTGCAAACGCCTCATCCGGTACGGCTGAGAGCGGCAATACGCTACCTGTCATTGGACTGGACAACAATGTAGCATTAACCTTTTCTGTTTCGTCAGCACTGAGGGTTGCTTCATTGTTTACCCAATCCTGCACGGGCTTGTCACCGGACTCCGAAGCTGAAGCTGATACCAGCTTATCGTCCTCAACATCTTTGAAACCGAGCATGAGGCACAATAGAAATGCGGCGACAAAGGAAATAACCATCATAATCACACCGTATATTATGTTTGAAGTTCCCCTCTCACCAGAAAAAGCAAGCAGAGCCATAAGGTTGTTCTGTGGTACATACAAGGTAACATGTACAATCCCGGCGAAGCAGCCCGCGATGCCCGCTGAGATGGCAGCGGCAATCATTGGCTTCTTCAACTTCAAGGTTACACCATACAGGGCTGGTTCTGTGATGCCCATTGTAGAAGAAATCCATGAAGCCGATGCAAGCTGCTTCATCGATTTGCTCTTAGAGCGAATGGCAACTGCCAGTGTAGCACCACCCTGAGCAAGGTTCGCACAGACCTGAGCCACCAGAATTAGGGCTTCCTGCCCCGTGGCTGCGAAGGCAGAGATAAAAATCGGTGTGAGCGCATGGTGCATCCCGGTCATAACAATGAACGGGAATGCTGCGGCGAGAAGAGCCACCATGACAAAACCGAGCGTACCTTGCATCAATTCAATCACATAAGCCAGTCCTTGTCCGGCATAATTCCCCAGCGGTCCAACAACAATTAGGGCCAAAGGTGCGCTGATCAGCAGCAGCAGCGTTGGATTCAACAGAATTTTCAGCATATTCGGAACGATTCGATCTATATATTTCTCAATATAGGACATCATCCATACTGTCAGCAGGACAGGAATGACTGAGGCGGCATAAATGACAGACGGTACCGTCATCCCCAGGAAAGATATCGGATCCTTGGAAGCCACCCAGGAAGAGAAATTAGGATGGAGTAGAACACCAGCGACGATAACTGCGACCGAAGTATTGACTCTGAATTTCCGGGAAGCACTAACCGCTAACAGAATAGGCATGAAATAGAATGCAGCATCCCCGATAATATCCAAGATTCGATAGGTGTCTGCTTCTGGAGACATCAGATCGAAGGTCGTCAACAGTGACAGAATGACCTTAATCATCCCTGCAGCCGTTAACGCCGGAATCATTGGTGTCATACAACCGGTAATCGTATCAATGATCCGGCCAAAGACTCCCTTGGCTTTGCCGTTCCCCGAAGGCTTACCAGAACCGCTGTCATCAGCACTCTGCACATTAAGATCAATAATTTCTTTATAAACAGCATTTACTTCATTGCCGATAATAACCTGATATTGGTCGGACGTTACGTTCACCCCCGCTACCGCTTCCATCCGGTTCAACTGTTCCTTGTCGGCTTTATCATTGTCTTTTAAACGGAACCGCAAGCGAGTCATGCAATGTTCCAGATCAATGATATTTCCCTTCCCACCGACCTGATGTATGATTTGTTCAGCAATTTGTTTGTAGTCTTTTTTCATATGCTCTTCCCCTTTAACCGTTTTCATTCGAGCGCTTGGAAAATAACGGAGCCGCAAGTCCTCTTCCAGAGGATGCCGCTTCCGTTTACAGACACCTCTTTAGAGGCACTCGCCGCCTGATTCAATCACCTTTTTATACCAGTGATAACTGGCTTTTTTATACCGTTTAAAAGTACCTTTGCCGTAGTCATCAGCGTCCACATAAATATATCCGTAACGTTTGGACATTTTGCCCTCACTTACACTGACCAAGTCGATGCTGCCCCATGACATATAGCCAATTAGCTCTACTCCGTCCTGTTCCACAGCATCCTTCATGTTGCGTAAGTGATCGGACAGGTATTCAATCCGGTAATCATCTTGAACATGAAAGTTCTCATCCGGTTCATCAGCGATTCCAAGGCCATTCTCGACGATAAACAACGGAATCCGGTAACGATCATATAATTGATTCATTGTTATACGAAGTCCAATCGGATCTATTTGCCAGACACTTCCACTAGGTGGTAGATAAGGATTTTTTACCGTCTCAAAACCATTCGTACGACGAGTCTCCAGTCCTTCCGTAGATGCTGCCGTACAAGCGCTTGAGTAATAGCTGAAGGAGACAAAATCTACTGTATTGTTCTTCAGAATTTCGAAATCTTCCGGTTCCGTGTGAATGTTGATCTTGTGCTTGGCAAAATACGGTGCGATATAATTTGGATATTTACCGTATACCTGCACATCGGAGAAGAATAGTGTATGTTTGTCACTTTCCAGAGAAGCGAATACATCCTCCGGCTTACATGTATATGGATATGTCTTGCCAGCCGCTAGCATACAGCCAAACTGGATACCAGGAACCATTTGCTTGCCCGCTTCCACAGTCAGAGCGTTAGCCAGAAGCTGATGATGCGCAGCCTGATATTTTTTCTCCTGCTTGTTCTCAGCCGCTGTAAAGGTTAAGCCCCCTCCTATAAAAGGGATATGCAGGACCATATTCATCTCATTAAATGGAATCCAATATTTCACTCTGTGCCCAAATCGGCTGAGCAGCGTCTTGGCATAATGGACGTAAAAACCAACCACTTGGCGGTTCGCCCAGCCCCCGTAATGCTCAACTAAATGCATCGGCAAGTCAAAGTGACTGATAGTAATCACTGGCTCAATGTTGTGTTTCTCTAGCTCGTCCAAAATGCTCTCATAAAATGCGAGGCCTGTCTCCAGCGCAGTAGCTTCATCCCCATTCGGGAATAGTCGCGGCCAAGAGATGGAGAATCGGAAGGCATTGATGCCCATTTCCGCCAGCATGGCGATATCCTCTTTGTAATGTTCTCGGAAATGAATCCCCGTATGGCTCGGATAATGTTGGCCCTCTTCTGTAAAAATATTATCTTCGTCCATCATTACGTCTTTCAAACGACGGTCATTCATGGGCAGAACATCGAAATTGGATAGACCTTTGCCATCCTCCAAATGCGCACCCTCGGTCTGGATAGCCGAAATAGCGCCGCCCCACAGGAAATCTCGGGATAATTTCATAATAAAACCTCCAAGTTGCTAACAGTTTGTAAATGCTCTCATTTATAAGCACCAATCTGTTTTCTTTAGTTGCCTATGCCTATAATAAGGCTTGCTAGAAGAGAATGAATCCCTTGATTTCATCAAATTGTTCTCATATTTGGTCCTGTCCAAAAGCAACTTTGATGGTTGAGCTTTTATATTGCAGAGGAGCGATACCAATACTTTCCTTGAACAAACGATAGAAAGTCTTCGTGCTTCCGAAGCCTACCTTACCGGCAATCTCCGTTACAGGATCATCTTCGTTGAGGAGAATCCACTTCGCCTTATCAATTCGGTATTCGTTCAAAAAGGTAACAAAGGTTTTGCCGGTATGCTTCTTGAAGAATTTGGTGAAATACGATGGGGTGAAGCCTAGAATTTTGGCAGCATCCGCAAGTTTTATAGGATGGGTATAGTTTTTCTCCACATACTGGAACACCATGGACAACTGTTCGAGAATTTCACGGGAATAAGGCTTATTGCTGACCATACGCGGTTTAAAATGATCCAGTTCGCGATACATCACAGTGATCAGCTCACACAATAGGCTTTTGATAGCATATGCGTAACCGATTCGTTTCTCCTTGCCTTCCTGGTATAGCTTATACAATAACTGTAGGATTTTCTTCTGAATATCCGGCCGCCAGTACGTGGAATACGGTTCAATTGAGGCAAACAGCTCCTCCAGTGAAAAAGGTGTGTTATTCAGAACCATCACGTCCTGAAAAAAACTAAGATCAAATTGGAAGACCAGCCGCTCACTTTTTGGTGAAGCCATCACATAATGAATATCTCCACCTTTGATGAAGACGAACTCATTTTCTTTAAGCTGCATCGGCTGGTCATTTACTCCAAGGTTCACTTTCCCTTTGACGATCCAGATAATTTCCATTTCCTTATGCCAATGCGGTGTAGTCAATATGCTACCATCGTTCTCAATACAGCGGTACGGAAAAGCTTTATCCAGTCTTGGGAATTCCAAATAAATGGCCATCTTATCATCTCTCTTACTTATTTAGTGGATTTATAATCTCATTTATAGCGCACAAAGGCGAGCTCAGCTATTAAAGCTGAAACGTAAAAAGAGCTATCCAGTACCCGACCAGGGAAGCATGGACAGCCATTTAGTGATCGTTAATGATTCAACTCTCTCATTTCGTAATTGCCCCGCCGTTCCGGCGAAACTGCTTGGGGGTCAAGCCCGTGTATTTTTTAAATAACTGTGTATAGTAACTTTGACTGCAAAATTTAAACATCAATGCGATTTCGGAAATAGACTGATTCGTGTGAATGAGGATCGACTGCGATTCCTCAATTCTACGTCGGTTGATAAATTCCGTGAGTGGCATACCCGTTTCGCGCTTGAAGCGGTCGGACAAATAACTGGGATGCACACCAACATGCCGGGAGATCAGGCTAAGGTTCAAATCTTGAAACAGATGCTCGCGTATAAAATATACGGATAGATTGACAATATGTGAATAGTGAAGGTTCTCCTTCTGCTGGCGCATCACTGTAATGAACTGCAGGACCATTTCATATTCATATCGATGAAGTGCCTCTAGCTCCGTCGTAGCTTCCACCGCACGGATGAACGTATCACTCAGCTGAAAAGCCGTCTCAGGGTCAACACCACCCCGGATAATCGCACGTGTAAACAAGGTGCAGGACGCAATCATAGCGTTTTTCTTGGAGCGCAGCGGATATCGGGCTAGCGTAGCGGCTTCCATTGCGTTAATTCTATGCAGTGCTTCCAGTGCCCGCTTCTCGTCACCGATTCGGATCGCTTCCAAAAGCTCATGTTCATAATCCAGCGGAGGATGAACAAATCCCTCTGACAGATCCACAGAACGTGTAGACCAATATTCCGGCAGTTTATGTTGTCCTTTAAGTTGATCCATACTTATTAACCTCACCTAAAAATTTTGATATAATCCTAAATAATTTAGTATAATTCTAGCCCTTTCGGACTTAAAATTCAATGCATAACCATCAAGGGAGGAAACATAAGCATGAGCTGGAGCATTGCCAATCAGGGATTGTCAGCAGATACTCTGCTAAATTTGGAAAGTATTTTTGCGCTGGGGAACGGATATTTGGGCGTGCGTGGCAATTTTGAAGAAGGGTATTCCGATAAAGAAATCCGCAGTATCCGCGGAACGTATTTGAACGCCTTTCACGATGTGATTGACATTCCCTATGGGGAGAAGCTATTCGCCTTTCCAGGTACACAGCAAAAATTGGTTAATATTATAGATTCCCAAGGGATAAATATTTATATAGGCGAAGATATGGAGCCATTTGCACTTACAGAAGAGAGTGTCCTCGCCTATGAGCGTAACCTCCATCTGGATAAGGGATATTCGGAACGTAAGATCCACTGGAAATCCCCCTCCGGTAAAGAACTCAAGCTGCATTTCCGTAGACTCGTTTCTTTCACTACCCGTGAGCTTTTTGCCATTCATCTGACTCTTGAACCTATCAATTTCAACGGTCCGATCCGGATTGTCTCTCGTGTAAACGGCGATGTCAGCAACTATACGAATCCGAATGACCCGCGTGTAGCTGCAGGACATTCCAAACGCCTGAGCGTAGTAACGTGTGAAGCACGTGGTGAATATGTTTGCCTGGAGAATGAGACGATGGCTTCGGCCCTGCGGACCTCCTGTGTTACCCGGCATGAATGGGAAGGTAACTGGCAGGTTGAAACTCAGGCTGGAGAAACCGACGCCATAGTGACGGCAACCTCCTCCTTATCTGGACCGCTATCGCTGACCAAATGGAATGTCTATACCGATACACTACGACATGAGCAAAGGCTTGTAAATACCGGTATTCAAGTACAGGAATCATTGAAGCATCTCTCCTTTGAAGACATGCTGGAACAGCAGGAGCAATATTTGGCTGACTTCTGGAAGCGCTCCGATGTAGGGATTGAGAACGACATATCGCTTCAGGAAGGCATACGTTTCAACCTTTATCAGCTGCTGCAATCAGCCGGACGCGACGCGCATAGCAACATCTCAGCCAAAGGTTTATCCGGTGAAGGGTACGAAGGCCATTATTTCTGGGACACGGAAATTTATATGTTCCCTGTGTTCCTAATGACCTCCCCTGACTTGGCCCGGCAGCTCCTATTGTACCGGTATTCCAAACTGGAAGAGGCAAGAGAACGTGCTAAAGAGATGGGTCATGCCCAAGGTGCATTGTTCCCATGGCGGACGATTTCAGGTACGGAATGTTCCTCCTTCTTCCCATCCGGCACAGCCCAATATCATATCAGCGCCGATGTAGCCTACAGCTATATCCAATACCATCTGGCGGAAGAAGATGACGCCTTCTTGCTCCAATACGGCGCCGAGGTGCTATTTGAGACAGCGCGGCTTTGGATGGAAATCGGTCATTACTACGAAGGCAAATTTCACATTGATGAAGTGACTGGACCGGACGAATACACTTGTCTTGTGAACAACAACTATTACACCAATGTAATGGCCAAACATAATTTAAAATGGGCCGCACGCAGTTTTGCCCGGCTTCAAGAATATGACGAGGCTGGATTCCAAGCTTTGTGTGTGCGCCTGCATGTGACCGGACCAGAAGCAGACAGCTGGCTGAAGGCGGCGAATGCCATGCTGCTTCCTTACGACGAGAAGCTGGGCATTAATCCGCAGGATGATACTTTTTTACGCAAAGCGGTCTGGGATTTCGACAATACACCACCGGAGAAACATCCGTTGCTGCTGCATTACCACCCGCTCACGCTGTACCGTTATCAGGTCTGCAAGCAAGCCGATACTGTACTCGCTCATTACTTGCTGGAAGACGAGCAGTCTCAAGAAACTATTCGCAAATCGTATGATTATTATGAGCAAATCACTACCCATGATTCCTCCTTGTCCTCTTGCATATTCAGCATCATGGCCTCGAAGATCGGGTACAAGGACAAAGCGTATAACTATTTTATCGAGACGGCGCGGCTCGATCTCGACAATACGCACGGAAACACTAAAGACGGATTACATCTCGCCAATATGGGTGGAACGTGGATGGCCATTGTGTACGGTTTTGCCGGAACACGTCTCAAGGAAAATGGCCTGTCGCTCGCTCCGTCCCTACCTACGGGCTGGCAGAAATATAACTTCCGCCTCACCTTCCGCGGCCGCCTCATTGCTGTAACCATTCGCGAGGAAGGTGTGGAGCTTGAATTGCTAGAGGGTGAAGCCCTTGAACTTACGCTCTATGGCCAATCGGTAACTCTGGGCAACGAGAAGCCGGTAACTCAGGCGCTGCAAGCCTAATTCATAAGGAGCGAAACACAATGAATGCAACATCTCAAATTCAAGCCGTAATCTTTGATCTAGACGGCGTTATTACCGATACCGCAGAATACCATTATCAGGCTTGGGGCATGATTGCGAAAGAGCTGAGCCTCCCGTTCACCCGAGAGTTCAATGAGAATCTCAAAGGTGTATCGCGCATAGCCTCACTGGAGTTGCTACTTGGACAAGCGGCAGCTCCGCACACTTACTCTCCCGAAGAGATGGAGGAGATGGCGAACCGCAAAAATGAGTTTTATCAGCAGCTCATTCAGCAGGTAACCCCGGCCGATGTGCTGCCTGGTATTTCTGAATTGCTCGCTGAGCTGAAGGATCACGGAGTGAAGACTGGCATTGCCTCCGCTAGTAAAAATGCCTTTACAGTTATCCGCCTTCTAGGTATGGAGAAAGACTTCGGAGTTATTGTAGATGCAGCCAAGCTTGCCCGCAACAAACCAGACCCGGAAGTATTCCTGACCGCCGCCGATGCGCTTGGTGTAGATCCGCAATTTTGCGTCGGGGTCGAAGACGCAGTCGCCGGGGTAGAAGCGATCAAAGCGGCAGGTATGTTCGCTGTATATATCTCCTTACAGGAGAGCTTGTCCATCGCTGATATGAACTTGAACAACACTGCTGAACTTAACTACTCCGAGCTAAACCAGCAATTCGCTAATAAGAATAGAGTAACTAAATAATCGGGTATCCCAGTCTAAATATATGTAAGTTACGAACTAAGCTGGCAAGCTCCTAAAGGAAGCTTGCCGGCTTTTGTTTGAAATATACTTCTCAGAACGTCCACTTCTAATCCCCATTACGGTCACCTTCACAGCATTCCAGCTTTATCAGACCTATCTTTAAAAAGCTTCTTTATAGTGAGTCCAAATAAAACACAACAAGTCAGTGCTGCACAAAAATCAGCAATAGGCTCAGCAATAATTACTGCATCTGTTTTCGGGCTAATAAATGTCGGGAGCAAAAGGACCAATGGAATAAGCAAAATAATCTTACGCAAGATCGCAATAAAAATAGAAACTCGTGCTTGTCCCAAAGCAATAAATACTTGTTGAAACGCTAATTGAATACCAAAAATACAAGTGCCAAGGAAAAATATCTTCATTAATCTAGCGGTCAGAGCCACAAGCTCAGGATTGTTGGTAAAAATGATAATGGGCAGCTTCGGAACAAAAATGGCCACGCCCCACATCGACAATCCGAAAGCTGCGCAAAAAACACTGCAATATAAAATGGTGGATTTTACACGTGCGAAATCGCGAGCGCCATAATTATAGCTAATAATAGGCTGTGCCCCTTGCGCAAAACCAGATAACAACGTCCCAAAGATTTGCATCAATGTTCCCATAATCCCCATGGCAGCAACGTACATATCGCCTCCAAATTTAGCTAAGGACGTGTTAAATACAATTTGAATTAAACTTTCGGTCGACATCATAATAAACGGAGAAAGTCCCAATGCAAGTACACTTGCAGCTTCCTTAGGTTTAATACGCATATTGGATAGGCGTAAGCGCAGATGAGCTCGTTTAGAGATTAAGAACCCCAGTACCCAACCGGCCGAAATAAATTGAGCAATAACAGTAGCCAACGCTGCACCCTTAATGCCCATATTCATCTGAAAAATAAAAATGGCATCTAGGACGATATTTACGACCGCACCAATGCACACCGTGAGCATGGCTGTTTTGGCATAACCTTGTGCTGCAATAAATGGATTCAATCCCAACGAAATGAGCACCGCCACAGTTCCTAGAAGGTATATGCTTAAAAAATCACTAGCCAGCGGCAATGTATCGTGGCTCGCTCCGAATAACGTTAAGAAAGGCGACTTAAAGATCAGAAACAAAGCGGTTAGGATTACGGATGCCATCAGCAGCATAGTAAAACAACTTCCCAGTAATTCTTCTGCTTTTTTATGTTCTCCTTCGCCCATCTTTATGGAAGCTAGGGGTGCCCCACCAGCTCCGATTAGAGCTGCAAATGCTGAAATCAACATAATGATCGGAAAAGATATCCCTATAGCGGATAAGGCTAGTGTTCCCCCCTCCTCCATTCTTCCGAGGAACATCCGGTCAACTACACTGTACATGGCATTGATTAGCTGAGCTATAACGGCAGGAATAGCCAATAAGAAAATAAGCTTGGGTATACTTTGGTTGGCAAAACGATCCTTTATTTGATTATTCATTCAGTTCATTTCCACTATAGCTTCTCGTAGGCTTTTAGGAAGCTTTTTGACTACCATATCGTAGGAGTGGTCAATCATGTCAAAGACATCCGACTCTGACAAGGAACCATCGATCATGATCGAATTCCAGTGTTTTTTGTTCATATGAAAGCCTGGCCGAACGCAATCATGCTGCTCTCTTAGGTTTTCCGCAATGATCGGGTCACATTTTAAGTTTAAGCGAACATCCTTCCCTTTTTCCTCAAAAATAAGCGCGAACATTTTATCAGCAACTTTGATGACTAATGGTGTAGGCCCAAACGGATGCTCCTGAGTCGCTCCTTTCTTTTTCAAACAGTATTCGATGATATTATTCTTCAACTTTCTCTCTCCTTCACTGAGCAACAATCTGATCATTTCTGCCATTAAACACGTTTCTTAATTATATCATTTTGTTCACCCGAGCAGTTCCCACAATCATTTATAACAGAGAAAAGACCGTCTCCATCGAGAGCGGTCATAAAGTTCATTGATATATGAATAATAGTAATGCGACAACTTCTCTCAAAATACCCGCTTCTGATTCCGATCGTCAATAATAATCTGCACGGCTTCTTTAAACCGAATCGCATGGATAATCTCCCGCTCCCTTAGGAACTTAAGGCTATCCTGCAGATCCACGTCATCCGTCATGTCAATCAGCCACTGATATGTAGCCCGAGCCTTTTCTTCAGCCGCAATGTCCTCATAAAGATCAGCCAGCGGGTCACCCTTGGCAGCGATATAGGCTGTTGTAAATGGTACGCCTGAGGCATTATTGTAGAACAAGGCATGATCATGCGCTGCAAAATGAGGGCCTAATCCAGCTTCCTCTAATTCGCAAACCGACGCATCCTTTGTCAGCTTATAGATCATCGTTGCAATCATCTCGAGGTGGGCGAATTCTTCTGTAGAAATATCGTTCAAAACGCCAATAACTTTATCCGGAATCGTGTATCTTTGATTCATATAGCGCAGGGCTGCGGCGAGCTCACCGTCGGCTCCTCCGTATTGCTCACTTAAATAACGCGCCATCCGGATATCACATTTACCGACCCGTACCGGATATTGCAGCTTCTTCTCATATATCCACATTCGGGAACTTCCCCTCCTCTAGAAACTTAGTTCCTTACAGTTACATACTTCTTACACCTGCCAAGGCCAAGGAGCCTGATTCCATTCCCACGGACATTTCGAATAAGCGCGACCAAAATTCTGCAGCGGACCGTATAATTCCTGAAATTGATTCGCGAGCTTGGTACGTTCCTGAGTCAGCTGATTAAATTGTTCAATACTTCTTAAATCATCAGGATGAGTGTTCAGATATAAGTTTAACTCCACCAAGGCAAAATCAAGAGTCTGCAGCTCTTCAAGCATTTCATAATATCGTTGATCGCAAGGGTTTGCCTCCATAGTCTACTTTCCTCCTCCTTTGCACTTTGATTCATACGGGCTGAACAGTGCTGGCCAGAGCGTGCCATACTTCAAAGCCTCCTGCAAACTAAACTGCGGTAAATCGGGTGGCTGAAAGGTGATGAACTGATTCGGTGGAACTACATATGTCTTGAATGGCACCGGTGGGCAAGGATCAAACGGGCCCCTAAACGGGGTGTACCTCCGTAGCTGTGATTCCATGTTTTCTGTACCTCCTTTGTTCCTGTTCCTTCTTTAAAGACTCTGAATATTACTCCCTTAGCTAACTTATGACAGCAGGACACAATATAAAACGTTATTTATAAAAAAAGCCCTGAAGCAAGATTTTTTATGCAGTATGCACGACAAATAAGCTGTCTTCGGAAAAATACCGGAAACAGCTTATCACTTGGACTTATTTAGTATTAAGATCAAGACTACACTTTTGTAGGCGAATCTTCGTCGGTAATTTCAAGGATATCCAACATAAATACAAAAATAGGAATGCCAAGAATAAGTCCCCAGACACCTATATAATGCTCAGAGAACAACAACACGATGAAGGTGTAGAACATCGGTAAATTCATTTTTGTGGACATCAGCTTGGGATTCAAGAAGTAGCCTTCGAGAAAATGCAACACCGCAATGATCGCCAGTACATAAGTAACGGTTGTCAGACCGCCGATGTTGTAGCCGATGATTAAAAGCGGAATGAGCGAAATCAAAAAACCAACCACCGGAATGAGACTGAGCAGAAAAATCAAGATCGACAAGGCAAATAAATATGGGAAGTTAAGCAGCCACAAGCCAATAACAGTAAGACAGGTGTTGAACATGGCAATGAGAATTTGCGCTTCAATTACTTTCCCAAAGGAAACGATAAATTTTCGGCTGAAAAACTCCAGATCTATATAAAACCAAGCAATCCGGCTCTCTCTCATCCTAGAAGTGAAACTGACCACCCGGTTCTTCTCCAGAATAAACACAAAGCTTAGAATGGTTGATATAACGAAAGTGGCACCCCAGTTGCTAACCTTTAGTACATAATCAATGCCTCTTTTGATGTAGGACTGATAGTTAAGGTCCCTGAGCATATCATACAAATACAATGTGATTTTGTTCTGCGGAAGATCATCTGATTTGAGATTGGTAAGGAAGATGGTTAATTGCTTAATCTGTTCCAATACCTTAGGAAGATATTTAGCAAGGGCCAGTACAATCACTGCGATTAAAGCGAGGTATAAAATGACAATAATCACCTTACTGTTTACCTTCATAAATTTACCAATCCATTTACTAAGCAATGTCTGAAAGCTGTTCATGACAAAAGCAATCAAAAACGTCAGCAACACCAGATTAAGCATCCCTCGAATACTGTACAGCAGCAATCCGAGAAGTGCGAGAATAAAAAAGCGTCTGGTGCTTATATTCGCGTAAAATCGCTTGAATACATTCATTGATCTTGCTCCATTCGATTGCGATTAATAATGCTGATCATTCATTGGCTATAAAAAGGAAAACTTAGCTCCTACAAAAAAGCCGATGGAAACAAACAGGAGTGACCAGGTTAGCGCTCCTGCAGTTGTTATGAGAATATATTTTTTGAAGGACATAGCACTGATACCAGAGATATAGCTTGATACATGCCTCAGACCTGGAATGAAATAGGCAATGAAAATCGCCCAGTTGCCGAATCGCAAAAACCATCTTTTCATACTGGCAAAACGCTTGGGTGTAAGGCCCACCCACTTGCCGAATTTTTCTACCACAGGTTGCCCTAGTCTTAGACCAATGGTATAGCTGATAAGCATGCCTGTGATGGATCCCATGAAACAAACCAATACCGAAAGTGAAAAGTCCAAAACCATAAGGGAGGATAAATAACCTACAAACAGCATTAACACCTCATCAGGTACAGGAAGTCCGATAATCCCAAGTGCCATAAGGGCAAATATGGCAAAATATCCGTACTGTGAAATGATCTCTATAATCCAAGGCATGGGTGTATCACTTCCTGTTGAAGGATTTTTTAAGGGACGGAAATGGGATACGACTGATCATCATTACGGACAGCACTGCCATTAATACGATGACCAATCCCGGTTTCATACGTTCATCTAGTAAAGAAATCATCGACAGAATGACTCCAGCAGCAGTAATGGGCATCCCCACGAACCCTTTGGAAGGCGCCGACAGATTAAATCTGGCCAATCGAAGTGCACCACAAATCAAAAAGAAAACCGAAACTGCAGGTCCAATCCAGTGAGCATCTTCTAACTTATACAATAGGATAAGGAAAGTTGGCGCTAAACCAAATGATATAATATCCGCCAATGAGTCCAATTGTTTACCGAATTCACTAGTACAATGCAGTATTCCTGCCAGTAATCCATCCAGTACATCGCATATTGCCGCGAGTAATATCATTAGTAAAGCCACGCTATATCGTTCTTGAATCGTAAAATACAAGGATAGTGACCCGAGTCCCAAGTTTGCAAGTGTGCACATTGAAGGCAACCAGTTCAATTTCATATTATTTCACCCCTTTCAAATTGCAGTATTTTTGTTGATCCGTTTACCCTTCAAAGGTCATAGTAAAGCTGACACCGTTCTCCGTATTTTTCACAGTATAAACACAAGCGTGCATATCTAGTATTCGCTTCGCAATGGAAAGCCCCAGACCCGTACCGCCGGTCATTCGACTGCGGGATGGCTCAGAGCGATAGAACCGTTCCCAGATTTGCTCCAGCTGATCTTCGGGGATTGATTCTCCTATATTTTGAATAGTGAATACAATAGTCTGGGCATGACTCTCAATATTGACGGTGATGGCACTTTTTTCTTCCGCATGCCTAATAGCATTGGTCATAAAATTCAGCACAACTTGTTCGATCCAGTTCACATCAGCATATACTGGCAACTCATTTGCAGGAATTATGATGACCTCCAAATGTTTTTCACTCAGCAAGTGGACTAGCTTGTCCGTCACCTTTTCCGTCAGTTCACTTAACATAAAGGAAGTTTTCCGAAGTTTAATCGTGCCCGACTCCAACCGTGCTAGATCCAGCATATTTTTAACAAGAAACTCCATTTTATCTGCTTCCTCAATAATCACCTTAATGTAGTGATCCTGCTTGCCTGCGCTAACGCCGTCTTCCAATCCCTCGGCAAAACCTTTGATAATACTGAGCGGTGTCTTCAATTCATGAGAGGCATTGGCAAAAAAGTCCTGCTGCATGATCTCCATTCTTTGTTTCTGCTCCATATCCTCAACAAGCTGCTGATTGGCCTCTCTTAACTCTCGTAAAGCAGCATCCAGACTTAGTGATAAGGTGAACATGCTATTAGAAAGGCTGCCTAACTCATCCTTCTGCCGAATCGATGTGTCCCCTGTAAAGTCCAGAGAAACCATCCGTTTAGCTATGTTGTTTAACTTAATTAGCGGACGCGTTACCATTTTCGAAAAAAAGAGTGAAAGCACCAGAATCAGAACAATGCCGCCAATTCCCAGATATAAAAAGAACCAACGCAACGCCTCGTTCGAATCCTTAACTTCCTGTAACGAGGTCACTGTGAATAATAGTTCTATTTCTCCGTTACTTTGCTTAAGGGGCAAAATAATCACAGAATTGCGACTCCCACTCCAGGGAGCAATCCAGTCTTGCTTCTGTATTTTCAAATTTTTGAAGTCGTCTATCTGCGCCGGCGTCAAAGGAAACCATTCCTCTAGAGCCTCAAACAGTATTCCTTGGCGTGGATTCCATATTTTCATATCAGGCATTACAATTTCCGCAACAGTGCCTGCTGCATGAATCGTCCCAGTCTCTTCTGTATCCCCTATTGTTCCGTCCCCTTTTTTTGTAATACTTATGGGGTAGAGTATAACGGGTGAAGAACTGTCTTCATCCAGAAGTTCACCTTCAACGCTCAACTGATCATCTACTTTAATGTTTGCTGCTCTAAGCGCATCTCCGTACTGATTCATGAATAGGGATAATGAGACAACCATACTCTTTCCATTATCATCAACTAACTTTATATGAAATGGATCTTCCGAATTCATTTTTCCATCCAGCTTCAAAATAACCATTTGTGTTTTATTCCGCAGCATAAAACGAACGAGCTCTTGGGAGGTTCGAGTGCTCCCCCACGGCTCGCTTATATATCTTGCAGCAAAGCTCTTAAGGTGTTTCTCTACGCGGTTCTCTTTTTGCTTCTGATAGAAATTGTCAAATAACAGCAGTTGGCTAAGAATCACCATGCCATAGAAGCAAAGGAAAAAGATAACAGTCATCACAAATAGTTTAAAGGTAATTCCACGTCTTCTCATGCCTCTTCCTCAAACATGTACCCTGTGCCAATCACCGTACGAATAAAACGTGACTCATAGCCTAATTTACTTCGCAGCTTCTTGATATGACTGTCCACAACTCTGGAATCTCCTTCAAATTCAATTCCCCAGATCCGGCTAAGGATTGTATCCCTTGAAATGACAATCCCTTTATTTCGTATTAAAAGCCATAAAAGATCGTATTCCTTAGGGGTAAGCTCCACTTCCGCATCTTCTACCTCTAACCGATGAGCTAAGGTGTTAAACATCGCGGAACCAAATTTTATTATGCTGGATTCAGGCTGATGGGAGCCTTCAACCCGCTTCATAAGTGCATTTGCCCGGGCTACCAGCACCTTTGGACTAAATGGCTTGGTAACATAATCATCCGCTCCTAATTCAAATCCGTAGATTTTGTCGTCATCTGTAGACTTGGCGGTTAACAAAATGATAGGTACCGCTGATTTTTCACGAACTTCACGGCATACTTCAAAGCCATTCATAGCAGGCATCATGATATCCAAAATCAGCAGATCCGGCAGCAGTGAGTCAAACCAAACCAATGCATCTCTTCCATTATCTGCTTCGAGTACTTCCCAATCATTCTGTATGAAATAATCAGACACCAGTTCACGAATACGAATTTCATCCTCAACGAGAAGAAGCTTCTTTTTCAATCTAGTCCCCGCTTTCAAACAATTTATAAACATTAGCATAGTCTAGCGCTATGTCCTTTATGTGTCCATAAAAAAATCCCCCTGTCATGAGCCACACAGCTCTTGCAGGAGGAGTTCATTTTATCCCTGATCACCCTGAACAATACGTTACAATTTTCAATAGGTTATTCTTTATCTTCATCTTGTTCTGAAGAGCTTTCTTCATCCTCGACACGCGGTTCATGATGAATATTAATTCTAGTAATCCGCAGTCTTGTCGATTCCTCTACTTCAAAGACAACATCTTCAACTTTAACTCGTTTTCCCTTGCTTGGATTACCTTCCAGCTCCTTAAACAACCAGCCGCCAATGGAATCCACTTCATCATCCTCGATCACTACACCCGTAAGATCGTTGACATCTTCAATCAGCATCCGGCCTTCAACAGAAATGTAATCGCCATTGCGTTCTACACTCGGACGCTCATCTTCAAATTCATCATGCAGATCGCCTACGATTTCTTCCAGAATTTCTTCTGCTGTCAACAAGCCTGCTGTACCGCCATATTCATCGACAACTAGCGTTAGCTGAGCTTTATTCTTCTGCATAAATCGCAAAGTATGGCTAATCTCCATCGATTCTGGTACGTTAAGGATCGGTCGAACCAGCGTCGTGAGATCATTCTGCTGCTCAGGTGGAGCAAACAGCAGATCGGTAATATGAATAAAACCAATAATTCGGTCCTTGTCTTCAAAAGCAACCGGATAACGTGAATGTCTCGTTTCGGTAATGATCTTCATATTTTCTTCGAGCGAAAGATTGCTGTACAGCACATCCATATCCGTACGAGGCAGCATGACTTCACGAGCGAGTAGATCCGAGAATTCAAAGATGTTATCCATCAGTTTCATCTCATCTTTATCAATGACACCACTCTTAGCACTCTGATTCATCAGGATACGAATTTCCTCTTCCGAGTGGGCAGCCTCACTCTCATTCGCAGGCTCAACACCCACTAAACGAAGCAATGCATTCGCCGATGCATTCAATATCCAGATAAAAGGCATGAACAGATTATAGAAGAACATCAGCGGTGCCGAGAGTAGTAGAGCAGATCCTTCTGTTCTTTGAATCGCAAGAGATTTCGGTGCAAGCTCACCAAGTACAATATGTAAAAATGTAATAATGGAAAATCCGATAACAACAGAAACAGTAGAAATCAGAGTACCATCCGTAATCCCCATTTTATACATTAACGGCTCAACCAACAGCTCTGAAATGGCCGGCTCCCCGACCCAACCTAATCCCAGTGACGCGAGTGTAATCCCAAACTGGGTGGCAGATAAGTACGAATCCAGTCTCTTATTAACCTTGAGCGCATATCCTGCCATTTTATTACCTTCACTTACAAGTTGGGTCAGACGAGACTGCCTGACCTTAACTAATGAGAACTCCGCTGCTACAAAAATTCCGTTTAATAATACGAGCACCAGAACAAGCAAAAGATTAAGCATTAATCTCCCTACTTCAAATTCCGTATGCGCCACTTTAACAACGCCTCATTTCTACAGATTGATCGCTTTTCTAGTTTTGAAATCAACTTCCGGATAATACATATCCGCTACTAACAGGTTAGGTCCGCAACAACCTGCTGCATCGCAGTGACAGTTCACCTTCTGGTTCAGCGGATGCTTAGTCTGCCAATCGATAAATATATCATCCAGTTTTTGGTTGTCTATATTGCCAAAGGCTGCGATATCAGCGAAATCTGTAACGAAAACATCTCCAGTAAACATATTTACGTTCACACGATTCCGACCATCCGGATCATTACGAAGCGTAACATTCTTCTCAGCACGCATTCTACTTAGCAATTTCTGATCTTCCTCTAGGAAGCTGCAAGCAAAAAACGGAAGCGTGCCGAACAGCATCCAGACCTCCAGATCACGGGTATCCAATAATGAATGGATCGCTGTCCGCATTTCATTCAAGGACAACACTGGCAAAGCGGAAGCAAAGCTCGAATTGTACATAGGATGTACCTCATGCCGTTTTGCTCCCATGTCGAGAATCAGCTTATGAATTTCAGGCAGCTTAGTGTGGGTACGGTAATTAATCATAGTTTCCGCAGAAATTAACATACCATCCTCACTTAACTGACGAGAGTTCTCAATCATTGTATTATATAGCCGGTAAGCGGCTTCCTTGGCAACCGCATGACCACTGTTCGCAAAACCTACTTCATGAAAATCGTCACCGTTCACATAATTAAATGAAATATGCATAACGTCCAGATATGGAAGCAGCTTCTCATAACGGGAATACGGCATCGTCAGATTAGAATTAATTTGCGATCTGATTCCCCGCTCCTTGGCGTATTTCAGCAATGGCACAATGATATTATCTACCGTTCCGGCACGGAACATAGGCTCTCCGCCCGTAATACTAATGGTTTCCAGATGCTCAACTTCCTCTAAACGGTCCAGCATATTCTTAAGCGGTAGCATATCCCCTTCTCTAGAGGTTAGACTATCACCTACAGCACAGTGCTCACACCGCATGTTGCATAAATTGGTTACAGTGAATTCCACACTCGTTAGCACATGGCGGCCATGCTTACGTAGAGAAGTGATTGGATCCCATGGATCGTAACTTGGCGACAGCTCCCTCGGTGAAGATGTTAATGGTCTTAAAACATTCATTTGTACTAGCTCCTTTAAATCTTATTCCTATTATTAACCCAAAATCATGAAGAAAGAACGATGTCTTACCCTATATCATACCACGTTAGTCAAAAAAACTGCACTTCTGATGTCTTTCTGACCGTCTTTACTTACCTTACATTTCAAAAAAATAAAAGCAGCGAGACGAAAAATAGGCTTCCGACATATCTTCGGACAAGCCTAATCTTCTCTCCACGCTGCTATAAATAATCAATTTGGCGTTTCCAGAGAACCGCCTTGTTCTGCGACGTCGACAATAACAACGGAGAGGGCTTTACTAAGATCTCGTTCAAACGGTACGACTTTCTCTCCTTCAGGACCCGTAAGCACACGTACGGTGGGTCTGTGAGGCGTACTCGGATCTATTTTGACTACAACCCCGCTCTCCCCTGTACTGAGCTTTACCGTAAGACCCAGCGGATAGATTGCTACACGATCTCTAAACAACTCTAAATGCTTTTGCTCATACAATGTACCAGAACCAACGTAGAGTGCCTCAACGGCTTGATGTGGAAGCATAGCCTTTTTGTATACTCTATTGGAGGTCATGGCATCGTAGGAATCCGCTACACCCAGCCACTTGGCATATTCATGGATTTGAGGTCCTGTTAATCCACGAGGATACCCGGAACCGTCAATGCGTTCATGATGCTGCAAGGCACAATGTGCTGCGAGCAGCGGGATATTCGGCTCCTCCTTTAGAATCTGAAACCCGATCTCGGTATGAGCCTGCATATGGCGGAATTCTTCATCACTGAGCCTGCCTGGTTTCTGTACGATTTTTATCGGGATTTGTGTCTTCCCAATATCGTGCAGCAACGCACCTAGCCCAATTACTCGAAGTTCCTCTTTGCTATACCCGTGAGCAATGCCAAGCACCAAAGTGTACAAGCAGACATTCAGGGAATGGACATATAAATAGTTATCAGCAGTGTGCATATCCATCAGCATGATCATCGGATCTTCTTGTAAAGACATATCGTCTAAAATGTTATCCATGACCTTAGAAAATTTTTTGTCCAAATGATATAGCCCCTTGGTAATTCCTGAAGCCCCAGACATTTGCTGAAATTGATTACGAATCGCCTTTAAGGCCTGATTGCGCGTCTCATCCTGAAGAATGCCAGTAATCACAATATCATCCGTGACAGAATCCTCTATGTAGATATAACCGATATCAATTCTGGCAAGACGCTTGATCAATGCATCAGTAAGCTCCACCCCATCTGCGAGTAGAGTTAGACCTTCATCATTATATATTTTTTTACCTAATTTCATGCCTGCTTGAAGCTGATTCACGGATACTAAACGCACTAAACTCACTCCTGCCTTTAACGGTAAAATGCTATTCTGTATTGAAATCCTTGGGTCACACGCTTTGTCTATACCGTTTCTATGGAAATTCAGACAGGTGAACCTTAAAGAAAATCAGATAATGTCTAGGTCAGTGCCAACGGGCATTAACGCATAATAAACAACCAGAATACAGCAGCAAGAATAAATCGATAGATCGCGAAATGCGTTAATCGAATCTTTTGAATCCATTTCATAAACAAAATCACTACTAAATATGCCACTACAAAAGAAATCAGAAATCCAATTACAAAATACCCAATCGTATCACTCGTGAAATTTTTATACGAATCCAGCAGTTCATACCCGGAAGCCGCACACATAATAGGAATAGCTATGAGGAAGGAAAAATCCGCAGAAGCCTTATAGCTGACCCCGCTTAACATCCCCCCAGAAATTGTAGACCCGGAGCGTGAGAAGCCCGGCCAGAGCACCGAAATAATCTGATATAATCCAATCGCCAGCGCCTGTCCGTAAGACAGATCATCCAATTCATGGGCAGTAATTCGTATTTTGCGTCTATTTACCCATTCTGCAACAATCATTAGAATCCCTCCGGCGACAAGCGCCCAGAGCACAGTCGAAGCTCCAAAGAGACTTTTGATAAAGTCACGGGCAAAAAAGGCCACAGCAAGTGCTGGCGCAATCCCAAGAATCACATGGATTAAGTTCAGACGGGATGCCGGCATAACGCCTCCTCTTCCTGAGCTGCTACGTCCAATCCCTAGCAAATTGAGCACTCGCTTACGGTAAACAAGTGCTATCGCCAAAATCGCCCCTAGTTGAATTACAATTTCATAAGTCTTCATAATCGAACCTTGCTCATCGAAACCTAAAAGCTTCGTAGTCAAGATCATGTGTCCAGTCGAAGATACAGGAATGAATTCAGTGATTCCTTCGACAATTGCTAAAATAATAGCTGTAATCGTGTCCATAATGTCCTCCTATTTTTGGGAATCTAGCACTGTTAAATGGAGTCTATAAGTGTAGATTGTGAGCTGTCAGACTTAGCTTCCCAGCGAGTGAGCATGCATTCATCGAGGCTGTTTGGACGCTGTAATTCCATCCGCAAGAGATCGCGCAAAAAATGTGGCAATAGAAACAAAGCATCCTTCCCTTTCGCGATCGTCTCATAGCCAGCCCTGAAAGTAAACATGTCCAGCGTACCAACATTATACTCTCTTTCATCCTCCAGTGGATTTCCTTCGACAAAAACTGCAACATTCTTATCATACGGTATCATCAATGGATCGTACAAGATTTTTAATCCATCTACTGCCAAGCTGCCCAGATGATTCCCGCGGAAACCGTACCCGTAAATGACCTTATTATAAAACTCCTCTGTAAGACTCTGTTCCAAAGCTGTGCGAATATCTATACCCTTCAGCTTAATTATGCAAGTATTGATGGGAGAAGGACATAGTGCATGCAGCATCCCTGTCGTAACCTCGCCTTCCGGCAATGGACCTAACAGCTGACCCGTGTTAACTAATGACAAACTAGTTCCTGTAAATCTACGTACAGCTTGTGCCAAAAGATTGCCAAAGGGAGACTCTCCCCGCATGCTCAAAGGAAGCTCACGGTCAGTAATTGCAACGATCGTCTGAAGAGATTCACGACCATGCTTTAAATGAACAGCGACGGCAGGACCTATAACCTCCTCCTTCAGAAGGGGGTCAATAGGAATACATTCACCCGTCACTAAGCTGAAATCAGCCTGAGGATCTAGCCGCTCAAATTGAAGGCGCCCGAGATACCGACCGAATTTTCCGGCACCGCATACAGCAGTACCATTAATCATAATAGGCTCCTCTAGCAGATGATGCGTATGTCCACCAAGGATAGCATGTACGCCCTCCAGCCGCTCTGCCAGAATTTTATCCGTAGGAAGTCCAAGATGAGATAGAATGATTAAAATATCCACCTGTGGCGCCAAAAGTAAACATTGTTCCCGGAGCGCAGTTTCAGGATCTAAAGCATCCCAGCCCAAAAGGGAATAGAACGAAGTAAATGCCGCTGTTGCTCCGGTTACTCCTATTCTAATTCCATCCTTCTCCAAGATAGCATGACGTTTCATCCAGCTTGGTGGCTCTCCTGTCGAAGACTCCACAAAATTACAGCATACTACCGGACACTGTAACCCAGAAAAAATGGATGACAACATCTCCTGAGAGAACGTAAGCCCCTCATTATTGCCAATGGTTACAGCATCATATCCAGTTAAATTTAATACGTCGATGTTAGCCTGACCCATAGTGCCTTCTGTCTCCACAGCTGCACGATCCATATGATCACCAATATCCAGCAGCAGTACAGGCTCTTCTCCCGCTGCAGCCCTTTGTGCGGCGATTTCCGCTGCCACTGGACTTACCATCTCAAAATGGCTATGTATATCATTGGTATGAAGTATGGTCAGTCTTTGCGGCACATGCCCCATAAGCAACATTCCTCCTACCCTAGAGCTGCTCTTTAATGAAGCAGTCGGTGCGTGATCTTATAGAGCCTAGCATAACATTTCCAGACACATTATGGTATATTTAAGACATCAGATCATACATCAGAGGAGAATAAAAATGCATATTACTATCCGATTATTCGCGGGTCTGGCTGAGACAATTGGCTCTTCTTCTCTATCCTTCCAAGCGACTGAGAATCACTTAACAGCTGGAAAGCTGAAGGAACTTCTATCCACCTCTTATCCAGATGCAGCATCTCAAATTGGGGCTTCTTTAATTGCCATTGACCGGGAATATGCTCCTGATGATTCTATCATCACAGCCTCCTCCGAAGTTGCACTTATTCCTCCAGTTTCCGGGGGAGAGAATGGCACTATATATGAAAGTACTACTGATGGCCTTTATAGCATAACGGACCAGCCATTGAATGCGGAGAAGCTTCTAGATGCCGTTCTTGACGTCAATCACGGAGCATCCTTATTATTTATCGGCACTACACGTGAAATGACCGGAGAACAACGTACAACTGCACTTCATTATGAAGCCTATATTCCTATGGCCTTAAGTAAGCTAGAGGAGATCGGCAAAGAGGTCAAGAACCGCTGGAACGCAAACTGCGCAATATCTCATCGCATTGGGCTTGTAGGTTTAAAGGAAGCAAGTGTTGTCATTGCCATCTCCACACCTCATCGCGATACCTGCTACGAAGCCAGTCGCTTTGCCATTGAACGATTGAAACAGACCGTTCCCGTTTGGAAAAAAGACATTAATGAATCGGGCCAACATTGGGTGGATTCTGATCAAAAAGCTACCGATTCAATCCACTAATAATCTTTTCTCCTTTTTGATTGAAAAATCTGAACTTTGTTGATATTCTGGATAAAATCGGATAAAAGGTGGCATAGGCATTGAGAGTACACGTCTCGGATCTAAAACCTGGTAATCACCTTAACGCGGACGCGTATAGTTCTAGGGGTTTACATGTATTACCAAAAGGATCACTGCTCCAAATAAATGATATCGCCAAGCTGATGCAGCTTGGAGTTGATTATGTTGATATCGAGACGTTAGAGGAAGAGGTATCACCCCTCAGCAGACCTACAATTATTCAGACGGTGACCACTAGTTTTGATACCATGATTGACGGCTTCGAGTCTCTTTATATGGAAGCGTTATTAAAAGGAAGCTTCAACCAATCCGTAGTAAACGACATTCTTCAGCCTTCGCTTCAAACTTTGGACAAGCATAAAGATGTAGTGTCCCTCCTGCTTTTGCTGGATCGGGAAGATAACTATACCTACAATCACTCCCTTCAGGTAGGCATGCTCTCTTATTATATTGCGATATGGCTTGGTTATTCCAAACAAGAATGCTATGAAATTGGTCGTGCAGGATATTTGATCGATATTGGAAAATGTCGAATTTCACCCTCTCTCTTGAATAAACCAGGGAAGCTGACGCCAGAAGAATTCGAGGAAATCAAACTACATACTAAGTACGGCTACGAAATTATACGCAATTCCATGGACGACTCTTACACAGCTTTGGCTGCTCTCCAGCATCATGAGCGTGAGGACGGCTCTGGATATCCCAGCGGTCTAACCAAAACCGAGATTCATCCTTATGCTCAAATTGCAGCTGTAGCTGACATCTATAGTGCGATGACTTCTAAACGAGTCTATAGTTCGAAGCAAGAGCTTATTTCCGTCCTGCGTGAAATAAACAATCTAAGTTTCGGTAAACTGAACGCTAAAACGGTTCAAGCGTTTATCCAGCATTTAATGCCCAATTTCATCGGCAAGCGTGTATTACTGAACACAGGTGATATTGGCGTGATTATTATGAACAATCTGGTGGATATTTTCCGTCCACTGGTAAACGTTGACGGAATGTTCGTGGATCTTTCTCGCGAACGGAACGTTGCTATTGTAGAGATTTACATGGACTAAGGCATTTCGATCCCTCCCAAACCCTCCCTTCCAAGGGGGACCCCAAGGGCTCCGCCCTCTGGACACCCGGAAGTTTGATGTAAACTTGTGGCGGTGGTGGATAGAAGGAACGACGCCTTGTGTAACCTCTCCTTGAGGCTCCTGCTTTGCTGGCGCAAAGATCGGGGCCTCAAAGCTTTCTTTCGACATCCATGATCCCCCGTTTTCTTTCGGGGGATTTTTTCTGTTGTATTTTGCACAACAGAATTTATGTACGTAGAGCTGGATTGTAGTTCTGTTGTATTTTGTGCAATCAAAAATAAAGAAAACGTCTTTTATAAGCACATTTTCCTAATACTGTTGCACAAAGTGCAGTAGATGCTATTTTATGAGGTTGAATCGATGTTTCTATTGTAAATACTGCAATAGATGATTGAAATACAAACCTCTTGGCGAGACTAATATGTGGCTTAAATATTTCTAGGAGGTAAAACGTATGCTTCCAGTCCATGAACGTCTTGCCGAGCTATTCACTCTAAGTCGTCTACGCCAGCTTACAGCCTCCGAAGAAATGGAACAACAGCAATGCCTTCAGGTGAACGCCACTTACTGTTGGGAGATAGCTCGACTACAGAATGAAATACTGTTGGCGGAACAAACAACGGATACACAGTGGCATCAGGAGATTTGTGCCCAAATGTTTGAGATACGTATAACGGGAAGGTTGCCCAAGCGCCCGAAGTAATTGAACGTACGATATAAAACAGCCCACTCCTCTATTGCTTTCGCTAGGGGAATGGGCTGTTGTTCTGAGCTATAGGAAGCGGAATTGCGCTTCAATCAAACCGTTATACACACCATCACGTGACGTCAGTTCTCGGTGAGTTCCTTCTTCTTTGATCACTCCGTGATCCAGAACGACTATTTTATCCGCATGGCGGATGGTAGATAGTCTATGGGCAACGATAAAGGAGGTCCGGCCCTGAAGTAAGATTTTGAGTGCCTCCTGAATCTTCAGCTCCGTTTCTGTATCGATGCTAGCTGTAGCTTCATCAAGGATCAGAATCCGTGGATTCGCTAATAGTGCGCGGGCAAAGGAGAGAAGCTGACGCTGTCCCATGGACAAGGCGCTACCGCGCTCTTCTACCTCTGTCTCATACCCTCCAGGAAGCTTCATAATAAAGTCATGGGCATCTACTGCTTTCGCGGCATTTTCCACTTCTTCATCGGTAGCATCCAGTCGACCAAATCGAATGTTGTCACGAATCGTTCCTGAGAAAATAAAGGTATCCTGCAGCACGATTCCGATCTGCCTTCTCAGACTATCCAGTGTAACGTCACGGATATCTTCACCGTCAATCGTAATTCTTCCGCTCTTAATATCATAGAACCGGCCAATCAGGTTAATAATCGTACTTTTCCCTGATCCGGTATGACCTACTAGTGCGATCGATTGCCCAGCTTTTACATCCAGATCGATGCCTTTTAAAGCCGCCCGACCTTTTTCATATTCAAAAACAACATTATTAAAATTAATATCTCCACGAATTGTTCCTAGTGGCTTAGCTCCTGGGTTATCTTGAACCGAAGGTTGCTCATCCAAATATTCAAAGATCCGTTCCGAGGAAGCCATCGCTACGAGCAACTGGTTATACATCTGGCCCAGACGGTTAATCGGGTCCCAGAAGTTACTGACATAAGAGCTGAACGCTACAAGCAAACCGACTGTAAGCTCACCAGATTGGATCAAATAAGCCCCTAGCCAAAAGAGGACCATCGTTCCAAACCCACCAGTGATCTCGATCATCGGTCCGAAAGCTTGGTTCATCGCAGAGGCTTTATTCCAGGATTTTTTACTGTCTGTATTCATAAAATCGAAATAATTCATATTTTCACGTTCTTGTGTATAAGCCTGTGTGACTCTGATCCCCTGAATCGATTCGTTCAAGTGAGAATTAATTCTAGAGTTCTTCATCCGCACATCCTGCCATGCGATCCGAATCTTCTGACGCAGCTTAGTAGAAATAAAGAACATGATCGGAACTGTAACCATTACTGCAAGACCAAGTTTCCAGTTGATCAATAACAGAATAATGGTAATCCCCAAAAGCTGCACACAGTCAATCATCAGATTGACTACCCCGTTCGTGAACAAATCCTGCAGTGAGTTGATATCATTCGTCACACGTACTAATACCGAGCCTGCTGGGCGTTTATCGAAGAAGTTAAACGAGAGCTTCTGAATATGCTTGAACAAGTCAGAACGTAAATCATAAATCACTCGTTGTCCAATAATGTTCGTGTACTTAATCCGGTACACACCTGCAATCCATTGAATGAGATATAAGACAATCACACCTGCCGTAAGCGAATAAAGAAGTGTTAAGCTGGGATTCCCAACCTTAGGCGCTATGGCACGGTCGATAGCTAAGCTTGTCAAGAAAGGAACAGTCAGCTTCGTAATGGTTCCCAGAATCATCATGATAGAAACCAGTGGAAGCATCTGTTTGGCGTAAGGCTTCATATAGCTAAATAGTCTGGTGAACTGCTTCCAGTCAAACGCTTTGTCGATAACATCATCATCTTTGTACACGAAGCGTTCATCAAGTGTCTTCTGCTCGGCTGCTTTTCGCTTTGCTCCCGTAGCGGTGTTCTGTTTGGCTTCAAGTTTCATTTGCCTCACTCCTCCCCTCTTCCGGTAGCTCTGGCCAGATAGTCAGCATATTGTATCCGGTATACATCTTGGTATGGACCCGGAACTTCAATTAGCTCCTGATGAGTACCACGCTGCTGAACATGACCTTCATTCATGACAATGATCTGATCCGCATGTCGCAAGGAGGATATCCGATGGGCGATAATAAGTGTTGTACGCCCATTCATGACCTCTTGGAAACCCGCCTGAATCTCATGCTCTGTTTCCATATCGACAGCACTGGTCGCATCGTCGAGGATGAGGATACGCGGATTCTTAAGCAGCGCTCTTGCGATGGCAATCCGCTGCTTTTGTCCGCCGGAGAGACCCATTCCGCGTTCGCCCACTACAGTGTCATATCCGTCTGCCATCTCCATAATGAAATCATGCGCCTTTGCCAACTGTGCAGCACGGATAATCTCTTCCATGCTTACATTTTTCAAGCCATATGAAATATTGTTGCGGATGGATGAGGAGAACAGGAACGTTTCCTGGAATACGGTGGCAATCTGTGACCGCAGGCTGCGCACACTGTATTCTCTAATATCAATGCCATCCAGCGTAATACTACCTTCATTGACATCGTAAGCACGCATCATCAGTTGAGTAATAGTGGATTTACCTGAACCTGTGCCTCCAAGAAATCCGATAATTTCTCCTGATTTAGCTTCAAAATGGATGTCAGTAACGGCAGGCATTTTGTTCCCGTACGCAAAGGTGACATGATTAAAGGCAACGTCCCCTTTAACCTCAGAAGGTACCAGTTCACGTGCATCTTCTTTATCCTTCACATCAATTTTTTGATTAAGTACCTCAAGTACACGTTCTCCCGAAGCTTTGGACTGTGTATAGTTATTAATATGAAACCCAAGACCCCATACCGGTCCAATGATGTACCAAATCAAACTGAAGAAGGCAACCAATTCACCTAGTGACATTTTGTCGTTAATGACGAGTGTACCACCTACGCCTAACAGAATAGCTATACTGACCGATGCTAAAAGCTCCATGATAGGAAAAAACTTACTCCAGAGCTCTGCGGCAAAAATCTGATTATTCTTATAACGTTCATTACGGTGTGAGAATTTCTCAACTTCGTGAGCCTCTCTAGCAAACGATTTGACAGTACGCACACCGGTGATATTCTCCTGTACAGCCGTTGTCAGAGAACTTAACGCAAGACGCATCTCTTGAAAGGCCGGATGAATCTTCGACTCAAATCTTAAAGCTACTGCTGCCAGAAATGGCATAGTAATCAATGTAACCAATGTTAGCTGCCAATTAATGGTGAACATCATGATAGAACCAAAAAGCACCATAAAAAACACATTTAGCAGCTGAGCGAAACCAAAACCGATAAAGTTCCGGATCGCTTCTAAATCCCCGGTCAGCCGGGACATCAGATCTCCTGTTTTCGCGGTATCATAATAACGGAAAGATAGAAATTGCAATTTCTCATAACAAGCGTTACGTAGCCGATATGCTAGAAAATTACCTAACCGCCCTCCAAAAAAACCATGTGCAAATTGTAGTAAAGCTTTTACGATTACTACAGCCAATACACTGAGAGCCAACACGGGCACCTCTTTAAACTTGAGTGGAACAATTACATCATCGATCAGCTTCCTTAACAAATTGGGGGTAATTAGCCCCACTGCAGTTGCGGCGGCCAAGCATACAATCGAAAGAATCAAATAATGCAGCTTCTCTCGGTAATAGCCTCGCAGTTGCCTGAGAACATCCATATCTCTCCTCCTATCTATTTTAGCGCTTTCAATTTTAGTGACTTTAAGCAGTGTATCATCCCTAATTTAAAGCGGCAAAGCGTAGATTTGAGCGTTTATCCTGTTATTTCGGAAAAAAGACCCATATATAGGTGATAAACGACCATCATTGTCTTAAAATACTCGAGTTTCCTCCTTAATGCTGTTGAATTAAGAAACATCATGATCCTTGATGTGACCACACCCCTCAAAGAAAACCTTTATAAGGCTTTTTTTCATAAAATTTGGATTTAATCCTCTCAAATGAAAACCCCACTTCTATTTTCAATAAAAAATACGTATCCGAGTGACTTGAGCATAAAAGCATCAAGATCACTGCGAATACGTATTTGCTATTACTTATTAGAATGAAGCTGGTCCCCCTTGAAAATCAAGGTTAACCGATACTTCCTTCCATTTCGAATTTGATCAGACGGTTCATTTCGACCGCATATTCCATCGGCAGTTCTTTGGTGAACGGCTCGATGAAGCCCATGACGATCATTTGAGTCGCTTCAGCTTCTGTTAGGCCGCGGCTCATTAGATAGAACAGCTGCTCCTCAGAAACCTTGGATACCGTTGCTTCGTGCTCAAGCACGATGTTATCGTTCATGATTTCATTGTAAGGAATCGTATCCGAAGTGGATTCGTTATCCAAAATGAGCGTATCACATTTGATGTTCGATTTCGCGCCTTCTGCCTGACGGCCGAAGGAAGCAAGACCACGATAAGTTACTTTACCACCGTGCTTACTGATCGATTTCGATACAATAGTGGATGTTGTGTCTGGAGCCAGATGGATCATCTTGGCACCTGCATCCTGATGCTGGCCTTTACCCGCTACTGCGATGGATAGTACTGAACCTTTAGCTCCACGGCCTTTAAGAACAACCGCAGGATATTTCATGGTCAGCTTGGAACCGATGTTGCCATCAACCCATTCCATCGTAGCATTCTCTTCTGCAACCGCACGTTTAGTAACGAGGTTGTAGATGTTAGGTGCCCAGTTCTGGATTGTAGTATAACGAACACGTGAGTTCTTCATACACAAGATTTCAACAACCGCACTGTGCAGAGAATTCGTGCTGTAGATTGGCGCTGTACAGCCTTCTACATAATGCACAAAGCTATCTTCGTCAGCGAGGATCAAGGTACGCTCAAACTGTCCCATGTTCTCGGAGTTAATACGGAAGTAAGCCTGCAAAGGAACTTCACATTTCACACCTTTAGGAACGTAGATGAAGCTTCCGCCTGACCAAACGGCACTGTTAAGTGCTGCAAATTTATTATCGGTTGGAGGGATGATCGTCCCGAAGAACTTCTTAAGAAGTTCTGGATGTTCACGCAGTGCAGTATCGGTATCTGTAAAAATAACCCCTTGATCTTCAAGGCTCTTCTGCATGCTGTGGTATACAACCTCAGATTCATATTGTGCCGATACGCCGGCGAGGAACTTCTGTTCCGCTTCAGGAATACCCAGCTTATCAAAGGTTTCCTTGATTTCGGAAGGAACTTCTTCCCAAGTCTTCCCTTGTTTCTCGGAAGGTCTTACATAATATTGAATATCCTCAAAATCTAAATCGTCCATATTGCCGCCCCATGTAGGCATCGGCATTTTACGGAACTGTTCAAGGGATTTTAAGCGGAAATCAAGCATCCACTGTGGTTCATTTTTGATTGCTGAAATTTCTTTAACAATTTCGGCCGTCAAACCTTTACCAGACTGGAATATCGACTTATGCTCATCACGGAACCCGTATTGGTACTCTTCCATATCAGGCGCTTTCTTAGCCATGGTGTCAGCCTCCTTGTTCTTCTATTATTTATGTTGCTCTTCTTCGTCAATTCCTTTACGAAGTGCGTTCCAAGCCAGTGTTGCGCATTTGATCCGCGCAGGGAATTTATTCACACCCGATAGGGCTTCAATGTCTTCATAATCTCCGAAATCCACGTCTTCACCCTTCATCAGTAAGGAGAAATTGTCGGCTAGTTCAAGCGCACGTTCAACCGTTTGTCCTTTGATCGCCTCAGTCATCATCGAAGCGGATGACATACTGATCGAACAACCTTCACCGTTATAACGGGCATCTTTTACGATTCCATCTTCTACCTTAAGCTGAAGTGTAATACGGTCACCACAAGTTGGATTATTCAGTTCAATTTTCAGAGCATCATCTTCAAATGAACCACGATTCCGAGGACTTTTATAATGATCCATAATTACTCGTCTGTACAAGTCATCCAAGTTCATAGCCGAAGTACTCCTTTGTCTTGATTAAAGCGTCCACCAGTCGATCTACATCCTGCTCGGTGTTATACAGGTAAAAGCTCGCACGTGCTGTTGAGCTGGCTTCCAGCCAGCGCATCAGCGGCTGACAGCAGTGATGACCAGCACGGATGGCAATCCCCTCTGCATCTAGTACTGTAGCGACATCATGCGGGTGAACGTCACCCAGATTAAAGGTGACAACGCCAACTTCACGATTGCGCGGACCATAAATGGTCAAACCATCAATCTCAGATAGACGCTGCTCTGCGTAGGCTGCAAGCTTCTTCTCATGGCTGTGAATCTCATCCATGCCGATTTCCTGTAAGAAATCTATGGCTGCACCTAATCCAACAGCTCCAGCAATGATCGGCGTTCCGCCCTCAAACTTCCAAGGCAGCTCTTTCCATGTCGATTCATAGAGACCGACATCATCGATCATTTCGCCACCGAACTCAACAGGTTCCATGGCTTCAAGGAGTGCTCTTTTGCCGTACAATGCCCCAATTCCAGTCGGTGCTAGCATTTTATGTCCGGAAAGTGCATAGAAATCACAATCCAGATCTTGCATATCGACCTTCACATGAGGTGTACTCTGTGCGCCGTCTACGACAATTACCGCACCGTTACGATGAGCAATTGCCGCAAGCTCTTTAATCGGATGAGTCACTCCCATAACATTAGATACATAAGCGATAGCAACGATCTTGGTTTTATCCGTAATCGTCTCCTCAGCATCTTGAAGCGTAATTGTTCCATCAGGTTGCAACGGTATATATTTTAAAGTAGCGCCTGTCTTCTTAGCTAGCTGCTGCCAAGGGATCAAATTACTATGATGCTCCATCAGGGTGATGACAATTTCATCGCCTTCACCCACTGCAGATGGCCCGTAAGAAGAGGCGACAAGATTTAGGGCAGTGGTCGTACCGCGCGTAAAGATAATTTCTTTAGTGCTGCGGGCGTTAATAAACTTAGCTAGCTTCTCCCGGGCTCCCTCGTAGGCATCTGTTGCACGGCTGCCTAGAGTATGGACGCCACGGTGTACGTTGGCGTTATCCCACTCATAATACGACTTGACCGCCTCAATTACTTGACGAGGCTTCTGTGAAGTAGCAGCACTGTCTAGATAGACCAGTGGATGTCCGTTCACATTCTGGTTCAGTATGGGAAATTGCTCCCGGATGGCGTTGCTAATCATTGACCTAACTTCCTTTCCACAAGAGATTGGAGCTGATTACGCAGTCCCTCTAGTGGAATTTGCGACACAACAGGAGCCAAGAAGCCATAGATGATCAGAGTTTCTGCATCATGCCGTGTAATTCCGCGGGACATCAGGTAAAAGACTTGCTCGTGATTGACCTGTCCTACGGAAGCGGCATGGCCTGCTGTAACATCATCTTCATCAATCAGCAGGATCGGATTGGCGTCACCACGGGCTTTTGGACTTAGCATCAGGACTTTCTCCGTTTGCTGACCGTCGGCTCTAGTAGCACCTTTCTCGATCTTGGTAATTCCATTGATGATAGAAGTAGCATTATCACGCATAACCGCACGAGTGATCATGTCACTTGGGGTGTTTTTGCCGAAATGCTGAGCTTGAGTAGTGTAATTCAGTTTCTGTGATCCCGTACCTACAGCAATTACTTTAGCATCGGAGCTAGAGCCATTGCCTTTGAGCACAGACTTGGTATCACTTGCTGTATCACCATAGTTCATCTCACCAACGATCCATTCGATGGTTCCGTCATTCTCAACAACAGCGCGGCGGTAAGTCACATCTGTTGTATCCACGCCCAGCTGATGCACTGTAGCATAACGTACTTTAGCACCTGCACCCACGAATACTTCTACAGCACCATTGTGTAATCCAGCTTCCTCTTTATCCGACACGTAGTTATCTACGTATGTCAGGGAACTGTTAGTATCCGCTACAATCAGAATGTGAGGAACAAATGAAGCTTCCGCATCATCTGTTAACAACACCGCCTGAAGTGGAGTTTCAACCACTACATTCTTAGGAACATAGAGGAATACTCCACCGTTCCATAGTGCTGCATGAAGCGCAGCGATTGAATGCTCGTCAGGTTGAATTGCCTTATGCAGGTAACGTTGTACCAAATCTCCATGCTCTTTAACAGCTGTTTGCAGATCGGTAAAAATAACACCTTGTGCTGCAAGCTCAGGAGCTAGTCGTGTATATACTGCACCAGAGTTACGTTGAATAATCAGACTGCCTTCTTCCTGATCCTTGATCAAGGAGGAAATGGAAGCAGGTGCATCCTTCAGTGAAGCTATGGTTTCACTTGTTTTGTAGCTACCATAATTGTTCACATTCCAACGATCAATCCGTGTCTTCTCTAATTTAGGCAGTGTCAGAGTAGCTGCCAGTTCAAGTGCTTTCAAGCGGCTTTCTTTCAGCCAACCCGGTTCGCCGCTACTATGCGATAATTCGCTCAAGCGCTCGGCATCCACCGGAAGAATGGTCTGTGTCGTCATAAGTGTTCTCCTCCTTCCTGGCGTTTCTTACGCGTCTTGCCCTACTGTTTCGTCTTCAATTCCAAGTTCTTCTTTAATCCACTCGTAGCCTTCTGCTTCCAGACGTTGTGCAAGCTCAGGACCACCGGATTTCACAATTCTGCCCTGCATCATAACATGTACAAAATCAGGTTTGATGTAGTTCAAGAGACGTTGATAGTGGGTAATAACCAGGAAGCCGCGATCTTCACTCCGCATGGAGTTTACGCCTTCAGCTACAATTTTCAAAGCATCAATATCAAGACCAGAGTCAATTTCGTCCAGAATCACGATTTTTGGATCTAGCATCATCATTTGTAGAATTTCGTTACGTTTCTTCTCACCACCGGAGAAACCTTCGTTCAGGTAACGGTGTAGGAACTCAGGATTCATGTCCAGTTCTTTCATCTTCGCTTCCATAAGACGGATAAAACGAATCAAAGAAATTTCGCTTCCCTCTTCACGGCGGGCATTAATGGCAGAGCGCAAGAAATCGGAGTTTGTTACTCCGGAAATTTCACTTGGGTACTGCATAGCAAGGAAAAGACCTGCACGTGCGCGTTCATCAACCGCCATCTCCAGAAGATCTTCACCTTCAAGTGTTGCTGTTCCTTCAGTTACTTCATATTTAGGGTGACCCATAAGAGCTGACGCCAAGGTACTTTTACCTGTACCGTTTGGTCCCATGATGGCGTGAATTTCGCCACCTTTCATTTGAAGGTTAATCCCCTTCAAAATCTCTTTTCCCTCAATCGTCGCTTTAAGTCCCTCAATGACAAAATCTGCTGCCATAATATTATTCCCTCCATTGATCGATTTGCGAAATCAAAAGTTGTATTGAAACAGGATGTTCCTGATTCCCAGCACAATTAGATTCTATATCACATTATAATTATTATAAATTGAATCACAATGATTATCAATGATTCTCAACAATTTTATAACAAAGCCTGTTTTTTTACAAATATCTCTTTTTATTTTCTCTATGAAGAACCGCATAATTCGCTATTTTTAGTGTTAATCCCCAATGTTCATTCATACCCAACCTAACGCAAAAAATAAGACCTCCCGCAGGAAGCCTTATTTCATACGCTTTATCGTTTAGCTAAGGTAAGAACGCAGCATCCATTGATGTTTCTCAAGATCACCACGAATTTTTATCAACATGTCAGAAGTTGGCTGATCCTTAATTTCCTCAGCAAGCTCGATGCCTTCTGTCAGCTCTTCAGAAATGGTAGCGAAGTCTTCAATCAGAGACTGAACCATCCCACGTGTATCTTCTTTACCAGTAGCTTCTTGAATCGTTGCCAATTCCAAATATTCTTTCATCGTCGCAGCAGGACTTCCTTTGATGCTTAGCAGACGCTCTGCAACTTCATCCATTTGCAGCGTCACTTCATTATATAGATCCTCAAATTTCACGTGAAGAGAGAAAAATTGTTCTCCTTTTACGTACCAATGAAAATTATGAATTTTAACGTACAGTACATTCAAGTTAGCAACCTGACGGTTCAAAATTTGTTCCAGTGAAGTTGTATTTACTTTATTAGATGCTTTAGCCATGAGATGATCCCATCCTTATCCTTTATATTTACCGGGCTGCTTAATTCTTCGTCCGGCAGCAACTTGTCTATTCTTAATTTACCCCTTAGCATGTACGACGAAACAAGGAGAACCCTTCCATAAACTTTCTGTTTAAATTACTCTCCCTAGAGACGCTCTCCATTATGTTCAAATTCAGATTCATGCAAAAAAGAACAAGAGGCCAGTGGCCTCTTGTTCTTTGGATTTTGTAAGATTGTTCAGTCAGACCATAAGAAGCAATGCATCCGAACCTGTCATACCAGGTACGATACCTAGACGCTCCGCCTCTATGGTTACAGACTCCAATGGAGCAGCTAACAGCTGTGACAGCGTGCGAACACCAACCGCCCTGGCTGCGATAATATGCCGATCACTGAGCCTCTCATTGAGCAGACCAACATCCAGCGCACCACACATAATATAACCTCGGCTTGTGTTGATTGAGAGCAGCGTTGTTTTCGGAAGCTTAACCTCTACCCCGATCAGCGTATGTTCACCTACGATAATGGGCTCTATAGTAACCAATAGCAGCACCTCCTTTATTCACCAACCACGATGTATATGTATGCTTCACTCCCTGCTGATGTGCAGTTGGTAGTCCTAGGCTTTTCGTAAAAAACACAGTACCTTGGTCCCATTTTCTCTAGTGTCAGGTATATGATTATTACTTGTTTAATGTTATAGTTTATTTACATTCTTATAATTGTAAAGAAATGTTCAAACAAAAAGCTGGGGGATCTATGGACGAGAAACTACAACACACAGACGGCAACTATTTATTTAATGTCGACATCCTGATTAATGCCCGTACCAACCCGCTTGCATTGCAATATCTGCTTGAAATGTTGAACAATAACGACAAAATCACAGATTTCAACATTAACTCCGGTCTTGAATTGGGGAGAACCATTGACAGCTTGCTTCGTTCTGCCAAACTAGCCTTGAATCAAAGCTCTGCACCTCCCATTTCATTTAAGCTACCACCAAAGACCACTAAAAAGCAGCTCGATAAACCGATAGATAAACAGGCAGAATTGCCTGCACAGCAGTCAGCTATTGAGACGCCAGCAGATGCATACGGGAAAATTCGTCAGTATATTCAGAACAACCAATTAGTACGTTTACGCGCGAATCGGTATGGAAAGCAAGTGTCTATGCCCTGTCGTATTTTAAATTTTGATGAAGATGCCAATTCTATCAGTGTCTACCATGTGGATGAGAAACAGGTCTATAGCTTTAATCTAAATGAAATCGACGAGTTTCTGTAAACGTATACGTTACAGATAAATAAGCATCCGCCCCTATACGGAACGGATGCTTATTTATCTTTCAATTATAACTTGGGTGCTTAAGATGCTTTTTTGCTGCGTGAGAATGCTTCCAAAACCAAGCATAACCAGCCTGCTATAAAGCATACACCACCAATAGGCGTAATCGCTCCAAGCACCTTAATCCCGGAGATACTCAGAACATACAAGCTACCTGAGAATAAAATAGTGCCTGCTATTAACAACCGTCCTGCCCAGCGTAACCGGGTACTTTCTCCCCATTGACCTACAACCAGTGCTATCAGAATTACACCCAGCGCATGTACCAAGTGATACTGTACACCCGTCTCATATACCTTCATATATTCTTCACTGATCACAGGTTTTAATAAATGAGCGCCAAAAGCGCCTACTCCAACTGCCAGCATCGCTAGCAAAGCCCCCCAGGCCATAAGTTTCCGTTGCATACGATTACAACTCCTTAATATTAGACTTCTTCTATCATATACGATTAACGGTTGCTTTTTCCAGCAGCCTTTATGAATTAGCCATAAACAGGGGTTGCTTTTTTAGCATCAATATGAAAAAGTGGATATTAACAACATTTCATTCTTATCTCTCAAGGAGTGCAACCTATGGAACTTAATTCTCTCTCAAAATCTGATGTGCCTACAGCAGAGGTAGGAAATCCCCAACCTGATTTGAGTCAGCCAGGTGCTGGTTCGTCGTCTTCGTATCAAAAAGTAGAACATGACTTACAGCACTCTGGACCTGGTATTGCTTCTTTCATCATTAGTCTCGTGACCATTATGGGTTATGCAGCCCTCTTCGTTTTCATTATTATGAAAGCTTCTTCCATGGTTAACGAGAACTCGAATCTATTAGCCGAATCATCGCAGTCCATCATGCTTCTTGGAATGACTGTTATTATTCTTTCAGCGCTTAATGTAATTGGTGTTGTCATCGGCATTATTGGGCTTTCCATCCGGAAGAGACGTAAGGTTTTCGGCGTTATAGGCACTATCATCAACGGTGTGATTATCCTACTCTTTATGCTGCTTATTACTATTTTCTTAGTCAATGCCGGGACGCTATAACGTTCATTTCTAATTCCAAGACAAAAGGGCTGTTCCTGAAATCAATCAGGAGCAGCCCTTTTGTTATTCATAAATGATAGCGTTTCTTTATTTTGCAAGTGACAGCTTCGAAAGTACACGCTGTTTAACTGTAGCATCGCCTTCCACTGCTTTTTCAACATATTCAAAAGCTACAGGATCATCCGTATTTAACTTCTCAATAACGCTCTCCATACCAGCTGTGATCTCAAAAGCCGTAGGACCTTCTTTGGTCTCAATCTCAACAGAATGACTATCTATTTGGCCGACGTAAACGCCTGTTCCTTTAAGAATTTTAGCTTCTGGATTTGCAGTAGGTTTGGGTGCGGGAGTACTTGGATTCTCTGTTGGTGCAGTGGTACTTGTACCTTCTGTAGGTACGGGTGTGCTTGTGGTCTCCTCTGTTGGTACTGGAGAAGCTGTTGCACTTGGTTCTGCAGATGGCTGTGCTGAATTATTAGTAGCACCGCAAGCGGTTAGGGCTAGCGTTAATGCTGCGATTGCAGCTATAGCGGGTAAGGAACGTTGTTTTTTCATGTTGACTGCCTCCTCTATGTTTAGCGGTTGTTTGCAAAGTCATTTTCTATAAGCCTACTCCTATAAACGTATCAACTCTGCTAAGGTTTCATAATACGTTATTTTTAGTAACTTCCAATCTTTAATAGGCATCCGCCGGATGCAGGCTTAAGCGAGATTAATACAATAGTGTTGAGCCTGATTTATCCCTAAGGAGTGGTCCCCTTGAGAATCGATATCGGCTGCGGATCCAGTAAAGAAGCAGGTTATCTCGGGATCGATCGTATCGCGGGTCCCAACGTAGATATTGTCTGTGACATTAGCCAAGGCATCCCTTTGCCGGACAATACCGCCGAGTTTGTAATGGCTAGTCGTGTATTACCTTATATCGACGATTTATCCGCGGTTATGTCGGAAATTCACAGAATTAGCACCCACAAAGCCATTGTTTGTATACTGGTCCCGTATGCCCACAGTTTTGTTCATATGTCCAATCCTACCTTTAAGCAGAAGTTTGATGAATATACTCCGAGATATTTCACAGGATCCTTTTTCCAGCCCCCGTCCGGTCCAGTATGCCCATCGATTCCTGACTATCCCATCCCGGTGCCGCCGTTCGATTATCGATTGCTGCGGATGGAGCTTTTCTATCAATACCCTTATGAAGATCCTCTTTATGAAACAGAAGAATTAGAAATACTAAAGACGCTTCAAGCCAATGTTGTGCATGAAATCATGTACCACTTCACCGTAATCAAAGAAGATATTTCTATTCATGAGCTGGAATTGATGAGTAGAGGGCATTACGCTGAACCGCGTGTTCTTATGAAACGCAGGCTAAAATCACACGATAGACAAAATTTCCTATAATTTATTGATGGGACATACAATAATACCCGAATTACATCATAGGCTAACATACAGGTATTAACTGTGCCGTCCTGATTATGGGACGGTTCACTTTTTTAAAAGCAAATTGACCTCGAAGGAGGTGAGAATCATTCCACTAGTCGTACGGGCAACGATCAATGCGACCGGTGCTATCACATTTACAGGCAACACACTTGGACTTAGTCGCTCCGATACGGTCGGAGTGCCAGGGACACTAGACAGCATCGGCGGTTTCACCACTGTTAACACTACATCTATTTTTGGCACCTATCCTAATGGAACAACAAGTCTTTATACGAGCAACAGTTCATCCGCTATACTGGTCCTGCCATCAGGCAGCACTGTGCTATATGCAGAGCTGATATGGGGCGGTACTTATATTAACGGAACTGTGAATCTCAGTGCGGCCATAAACAACCCAGTCTCTTTAATTACGCCTACCGGAAGTACGTTCAGCATAACTCCCGATGCAGCTACTAGTAATACTGTTGATTTGGGAGGTGGTGCTTCCGCATATGTCCGTTCTGCCAATGTCACCAGCATTATTTTACAAGGCGGCGCTGGGACCTACACCACTGGCGGTGTAGTTGGTACGATCGTTATTCCTAGTGATTCCACAGCTAATCATGCGGGCTGGACACTTGGTGTAATCTATCAAAATACATCCTTGCCCTTCCGTAATATGTCCTTACGGGCAGGCGCAATACTTGTACAGGCAACTTCTGCACCAGTCTCTACTACAATAACAGGCTTTGCAACTCCTATTACAGGTGCACTTGGAGGCAGGGCACTATTTAGCGCACAGGAGGGTGATGCGAATCGTTCGGGAGACCAGGCATTGTTCGGGCCTACATCAGCTACGCTTGTAGCTTTATCAGGACCCAATAACTTTGCCAACAACTTCTTCGCTTCACAGATTAACAACGATCTAGGTGTACTGGATACCACTGGAACATTCGGAAATCGCAATCAAACAAACGGAAATCCAGGCACCAACATTATCGGTGGCCGACAAGGCTGGGACATTACTAATGTTGACGTGTCGGCCAGACTTGCAAATAACCAGTCTTCCGCCATTTTACAATTAACTACCTCTGGTGATGCTTATGTGCTCAATGGAAATGCCATACAAGTTGATATCAACGCACCCAAAATAAACGTTACTAAAAGTGCCAATGTGACCGGACCTATAGTCGGGGATACGGTAACTTACACTGTCATTGTCAGTAATACAGGTACAGCGAGTGCGGCTAGCGTCGTTTTATCAGATGCGCTGCCAGCAGGATCAACCTTTGTTACCGGAAGCGTTGTAGTGGCCGGCGTCGCAAGGCCAACCTTTGATATTACAGCGGGAATCTCTTTGGGGTCATTAGCTTTGAGCACTTCAATAACAGTTACATATCAAGCCAAAGTCACTTCATTACCACCAAGTCCGCAGAATATCGCTAATACCGCAAATGCTGCCTTTACGTTTCAAAGTGTAGCCGGGGGCTCTATCATGACCGGGGTCATTCCATCCAATACAGTAACTTTACCCGTGTATTCGCCCATTCTTAGCATTATAAAATCAGCCAACACTGCAAATGCGACCGTCGGAGATCAAATCACCTATACGCTTCAAATCACCAACACTGGAAACATCGGTGCGCTAACGACACTTACGGATAACATTCCTACAGGAAGCTCTTATGTCGCGGGTAGTTTTACCGTCAATGGAACGCCAGTCGCTGGAAATCCTGCTACAGGTATTGCTATAGGGACGATCGCTGCTGGAGGTAGCTCTACCATTCAATTCCGTGTATTAGTGAACAGCCTTCCGTCTCCACCACAACTGGTCGACCAAGCAAGCGCTGCCTATACCTTTCAGGTTCCAGATGGGCGAATTATAGCTGGATCAGCCTCATCCAATACATTGTCTATTCCAGTTAGACTCCCAAATGTTACCGTGGTCAAAAGCGCAGGATTTGCTGATGTCGCTGTCGGCGATACACTCCTTTATACTTCCGTGATCACCAACAACGGGATTGAAGCAATTACTAACGTCACCCTTACAGACACCATTCCTGCAGGGACTTCGCTGGTTTCAGGAAGTGTTACAGTTGCGGGGACGTCACAACCCTCTGCAAATCCAGGAACAGGGATTACTGTTGGTTCAATCGCTGCAGGAAGTTCGGTTGCCGTCACCTTTCAGGTCAATGTTATCTCATTACCTAGTCCATCACAGCTATTGAACAAGTCTACGGCATCCTACAGCTCAGGAGCCTTTACTGGCATTTCGCTTTCCAACACGACTACGACTCCGGTATATCAACCCATCATTCAAATTGTCAAAAGCTCGAACACCGCTAGTGCAACAGTAGGCGGCAATATTCTTTATACATTAAATGTTCAGAACTCTGGAAATATTGGAGCAGCTGTAACCTTAACCGACAATATTCCCTCAGGGGCAGCCTTTGTATCGGGTAGTGTAACTGTAAACGGAGTCGTACGACCAACAGACTCCCCACTTACGGGTATTAATCTAGGTACAATTGCCTTTGGAACTGTTGTGCCCGTAACATTTCTGGTCTCTGTCCAATCTCTGCCTTCACCACCTGTTCTGAACAATCTGGCCAGCAGCAGTTACACTTACCAATTACCAAGCGGTAGATCCTTATCCGGTACTAGCCAATCAAACACTGTTAGCATCCCTGTCTCTGCTCCAAACATTACGCTAAGTAAAACCGCAAGTGTCGCTGATGTCGCAGTCGGCGAGAATCTGACTTACACAGTCGTAGTGTCCAACACAAGTAGCGTAGCTGTGAATAATGTCGTCGTCTCTGACCCCATCCCTACGGGAGGCACTTTTGTAGCAGGGAGCGTTATTGTTGGAGGTTCATCGGTACCAGCCGCAAATCCAAGTACTGGAATATCTATCAGTAGTATTGCGGCAGGCAGCTCTATAACGGTCTCTTTTAAAGTGAATGTTTCTTCTTTACCAAATCCATCGCAGTTTGCAAACAGAGCTAGTGCTTCTTTCACATCCGGTGCCTTCACTGGTTCCTCACTATCGAATACGGTAGTAACACCTGTGTATCAACCGATCATTAATATGGTCAAAAGCGCGAATACAGCTCAGGCATCTGTAGGGGGATCTTTGTCTTACTCGATCCTCATCAGCAATACCGGGAATATTGCAACCACTCTACTATTAACTGATAATCTTCCACCTCAATCTGTATTTAACGCGAACAGTGTAATTATTGGCGGAACACCTTTACCCGGATATAATCCTGTAACCGGAATCCCTGTAGGCACATTGGCACCAGGTGACAGTGTATCCGTGAGCTTTCTGGTCACGATAACAGCATTACCTCCTTCACAGATGTTGCTGAACTCCGCTTCGGCAACTTATAGCTTCACCCTCCCAGACGGGCGTCAACTCGGAGGAAATGTAGTGTCCAATACGCTCTCTGTCCCTGTTTCCGCACCTAACGTCAGTGTCGTAAAAAGCGTAAATGCTGCTACCGCAGTTACAGGTGATATCCTTACATTCACCTCTGTATTGACGAACAACAGCATTGCTACAGTAAGCAACATCATTCTCAGCGATCCTCTGCCTGAGAATGTAGCTTTTATTCCCGGAACCGTAATTGTAGGTGGCATTACCCAGCCGCTAGCAGTTCCGTCCGCCGGCATTCCAATCGGTAGTCTGGGTCCAGGCGCCACAGCTACCGTAACATTCGAGGTGAGGATAACGATGCCGATACCATCACAGATTAATAATCAGTCATCCGTCAGTTTTACATCCGGTGTATTCTCCGGTTCTTCTTCATCTAACATTACCAGCACACCAGTCATTCAGCCACAGATCTCCTTATTAAAAAGTGCCGTGGATGGAAACGGTAATGTCGATGCTTTAGTTGTCGGTGATACCGTAAACTATACGGTGGTTGTAAGTAACGCAGGAAATCTAGCAGCAAATGTAACCCTAACCGATAACATTCCAGCTGGAACCGTCTTTAATCCTAACAGTGTTATTGTCGGTGGTATGCCGCAACCAGGTGCAGCGCCAAATACGGGCATAGCTGTTGGGAGTGTCGCACCGGGAGCCAGTATTCCTGTTAGCTTCTCTGTAAGTATCGTTTCCTTACCATCGCCACAACAAATCAGCAATCAAGCTTCTGCAAGCTTCACCTATACCCCTCCTGACGGTAGGCCCTTAAGCGGAACTGCCGTATCAAATACAGTCACACTACAGGTCTCTGCTCCTAATATCGTAGTTGTCAAAAGCTCAACTTCAACTTCTGTTGCGGTCGGAGATACAGTCATTTATAACGTAAATATTACAAATAACGGTATAGAAGCTGTCAATAGCATAATACTTAATGATCCTACGCCTGCAGGTGCTGCTTTTGTAACGGGTAGCGTATCCGTGAACGGAGTACCTTTTCCAAACCTGAATCCTTCTTCGGGGATATCAATTGGTACCCTAGCGCCTGGAGCTTCAGCTCTGGTTGCTTACAGCGTTACTGTCACCTCTGTTCCTCCTACTGCTACACTCATCAATAAAGCATCCGTAACCTTTACATCAGGTGTTTTTTCCGGTTCGACTTTCTCTAATACCGTTACCATCCCAGTATTCCAGCCGAACATCTCCGTTGTCAAAACATCAAGTACACTTAATGCTACTACGGGTGACGCTGTCAGCTATACTCTTACCGTAAGTAATACTGGTAACTATCCAGCAAGCTTAATCATTACGGACAATATCCCAGCCGGCACTACCTTCGTTACGAACAGTGTGCTCATTAATGGACTCCCATTAGCGCAAGCAGATCCGTCTACAGGTATTCCTGCAGGAGTTATTCCTCCCGGTGGTACAACAGCAGTAGTATTCACGGTTGATATCACCTCACTACCCACTCCTCAGCAGCTGGTCAACCAGGGTACAGTAGCGTATAGCTTCACTTTACCTGACGGCCGCACACTTGGTGGTTCAATCCTATCTAATACAGTTACCATCCCTGTCTCTTCTCCAAATCTGGCTGTTGTAAAATCTACCCCAACCACAGCAACTACTGTTGGAGACACGATCACCTATTCTGTTACGATTACCAATAACGGAATTGAACCGGTAAATAATGCCGTCTTCACGGATGCCCTTCCTGCGGGTACTACATTTGTATTAGGCAGCGTGCTAGTCGATGGTGTACCTCGTACGGGGGTTAGCCCTTCCACGGGGGTAACTTTGGGAAGTATTGCACCAGGTGTAACCGTAACTGTAGCGTTCACAGTGAATACAGTCTCATTGCCACCCTCAGGCCTACTAAATAACCAGTCAACGGTCAGCTTTACCTCAGGCGTCCTCTCAAATGTAGCCTTTTCTAATATTGTATCAACACCTATTTACTTACCGATTTTAGCCGCAGCAAAAAGCTCGAATTCAATTCAAGCGACCGTCGGAGATACCATTACTTACACGATCAATGTATCCAATACAGGAAATTATGGGGCTTTGGCTACTCTGAGTGATACCATCCCGTCTGGAACAACTTTTGTGCCAAACAGTGTGCTTATTCAAGGTGCTCCAGCTCCTGGAGCAGATCCTGCCGCTGGCATTCCACTCGGTGTTATATCCGCAGGTGCAACACTGTCTGTCATGTTCTCCGTACTCATTTCTACACTACCAGCAAGCCAGCAGCTTATAAATCAAGCATCGGTAGCATTTGCTTACACCTTGCCTGATGGGCGGACATTTAACAGCTCGATCAATTCCAATACGACAACTATTTCAGTATCCTCACCAAATGTGATCGTAACAAAGTCTTCACCAGCTACAGATGCCGTTGTTGGCGATACTATTACCTACAACTTGACGGTTACCAATAGTGGAATAGCCAATATTAGCAATGTAAACATCAGTGATCCAATACCCGCGGGGTCTACTTTTGTTGCTGGCAGTGTGATCGTTAATGGCACTCCACATCCTAATGCCAATCCAGCGAATGGTATCTCGCTTGGCACAATTGCACCGGGCGTTACGGTCAATATCTCGTTCAACACTATCGTCAATGTACTGCCTAATCCTGCAACGCTAACCGATCAAGCTTCCGTCAGCTTCACATCTGGAGCATTCTCGGGATCCTCTTTCTCTAATACGCTTGTTATTCCTGTATATCAGCCAATTATCGTTGTTGTCAAAAGCGCGGATAGAACTGCAGCAACGGTCGGAGATACGATTACTTACTTCCTGAATGTAACGAATACCGGTAATCTCATAGCAAATGTAGTCGTATCCGATACAATTCCTAGCGGAGCCATCTTTGTTCCAAACAGCGTGCTCGTAAATGGAGTGCCACAACCGGGCTCCGATCCGTCCGCTGGATTAAATATTGGAGCAGTTGCTCCGGGAAGCACGGTAACAGTGACCATAACCCTGCAAGTTACTGTAGCCTCCCTCCCTTCACCGCAGCAGTTAGTCAATCAAGCTTCAGCAACTTTCTCATTCACACCACCCGATGGACGTCTGCTCACCGGAACTTCACTTTCAAACGTCCTAATCATCCCTGTCTCTTCTCCGGATGTGAGTGTCGTTAAGAGCACTACCTCTATAGATGCCGTTGTCGGCGATATCATCACCTATACCATTGTTGTTACCAACTTGGGGATATCAGCAGTCAATAACGTTATCATGGTTGACCCTATCCCAGCAGGCAGTCAGTTTGTAACAGGCAGCATCACTGTAGACGGAACCCCACGACCTAATGGCAGCCCGGCTTCCGGTATTGCCATTGGAACGATTGCTGCTGGTGCTTCTTCAACCATCACCTTCCAGGTTCAGGTAGTAGCATTATGATTCCCGGCTCACGTACCCAGCCTGTCGTAACCAATCAATCCATGGTACTCTTCAACTCGGCAGCGGGTGTTGACGGCATTGTCTATTCCAATACCGTTAACACCCCGGTCGTGGGCCCCGTGCTTTCATTGCTGAAGAGTACAGACAAACTCCATGCCTCATTAGGTGACACTCTGGTGTACACCATTCAAGCTTCTAATGATGGAAACACAGAAGCTGTGTTAACGGTGTATGACATTCTTCCAGAGGGTGTATCCTTTATTTCCAACAGCGTGCTCAGAGACGGTGTGCCTCTCCCAGGGGCTACACCGTCTTCGGGCATACCGCTAGGTTCTATTGCTCCGCAAAGTCAAGTGAGCATCGCCTTTCAAGTCGTCATCATTTCACTGCCGTCTCCACTAGTGCTGCAAAATAAAGCGCTAGGCCGTTTTTCTTTTGCCACACCGGAGGGAAGAATCGTTAACGGAGATTTATATTCTAATACCGTACTAGTATCTTTACGTTCCTATCAGCTATCTACCTCGTTGTCTGCAAGCACTCCAACTTCTTTTATAGGGGATGTAATTACCTACACATTGCGGCTCACGAACGAAGGAAACAGCCTATTAAACCAAATCATCGCAACGATACCTATTCCGAACGGAGCCCTGTTCATTCCAGGGAGTGTCATTGCAGGTGGAATCTATTATCCAGAATCAGATCCTACGCAAGGAATATTACTCGGTCAACTTGATAAAGACCTAAGCATGGATATTACCTTTCGCGTCCGAGTGACAGAGATCCCTTCATCCTTGGACCTGACTAATCGTGCAGCTGTAACTTATACCGTCGACGACAATCCCAATACAACCGAGAGCAACACCGTCGTTGTCTCACTTGTTCTGGCAGGCGTCACCATCAGCAAAAGAGTAGATCATGTTACAGCAGCTCCAGGTGACAACCTAAGATATGAGCTAACAGTAACCAACAGCGGGAACTTGGCCGTAAATGCGGTTCTGACCGATGCTATCCCTTCGGGCACTCTTTTCGTATGGGATAGCGTTCTCTTAAACGGAGTGATGCAAAAAGGCGCCCCTCCTGCAGATGGCATTCAGCTAGGCACATTAAGAGGCGGAACTTCAGCGGTCGTGGTCTTTCAAGTGAGCATACCTGCGGCTATAAACATTCATGCCATCGCGGCCGTACAAAACCATGGCAGTGTTCAGTATACTTTTGTGCTCCCGGACGGACGAACAGTAAGACAAACCTCTCGTTCCAATACCGTTACTACCTTAATTGTCACACCTGTCATTTCTCTCGAAGCTCATGCAAAGCCGACCCTAGTGGAAGAAGGAGAGCATGTCCAGTGCTGGATCTCCCTAACGAATAGTGGGAATTGGCCTGCAGAAGTATCCCTTGATCGGCTAACGCCGGAGGAATGTCTTCTTGATCCTAGCAGCATTGTGATTGACGGAATTCCAAATCCGCAATCTTCATTTGACGGTATCTTGTCGCTTGGGACTGTCAAAGCTGCTGCTACTGTAAACATCCATTATTTTGTCCGGGTAAGTGAACATGTACTGGGTCGTTTCCTTAAAGGCTTAGTAACCGCTCAATATTTTTTCAATCTTGATGGACGTGAATACTCTGGAGAGAGCCAATCGAACAGTTATACATTGACCGTGGAAGAGATCAGTGAATAAGAAATCACATATCCCCCATCCCCATGAATATACTTTAGTTACAACCCAAGAAGAAACGACGTTGTCGTCTTTAAAGACGATAACCGTTTCTTGTAGAAATATAAGGATAATGTATAGGGTGAAACTTATACTATCTTATATTTTCAAAACATCACCACAAGTATTTACTTTGCAAAAGGTTCCTTCAATCAACATTTATATTCCATGGGAGGTGGTCATCCTGTCGCAATCATCTGGTCCCTTTTCCTTTGTAGTTTCAAAAGAAGACTGGTCCCTTCATCGCAAAGGTCATCAGGATCAGGAACGTCATCAGCAAAAGGTCAGAGAAGCTATCAAGGATAATTTGCCGGATCTCGTGACCGAAGAAAATATTATTTTGTCAGGCGGTAAGCAGATTGTAAAGGTTCCGATTCGCAGTCTGGATGAGTATCGAATTATCTATAACTTCCGTAAGCAAAAGCATGTAGGACAGGGCGACGGGGAAAGTCAGGTCGGGGATGTACTTGGGCGCGATTCACAGTCGGCACAGCCAGGCAAAGGGGATAAAGCAGGCGATCAACCCGGTCAAGACACCGTGGAAGCAGAGGTGAATCTGGAGGATCTGGAGGACATCTTGTTTCAGGATATGGAGTTGCCTCATCTGAAGCCCAAGAATAAGGAAGAGATCGAGGTTAAATCTATCATCTTCAACGATATCCGTAAAAAAGGTATGATGTCCAACATCGATAAGAAACGTACCCTTCTGGAGAATCTTCGGCGTAATGCAAGCAGAGGTAATCCCGGAATTCACAGTATAAGCCCTGATGATCTGCGCTACAAAACATGGGATGACATTAGAACGCCTCACTCCAATGCGGTCATTATTGCGATGATGGATACGTCAGGTTCGATGGGATCTTTTGAAAAATATTGCGCCCGCAGCTTCTTCTTCTGGATGACCCGATTTCTGCGCCGCCAGTATGAAAAGGTGGAGATTGTCTTTCTCGCCCACCATACAGAGGCTAAAGAGGTCAGCGAGCATGATTTTTTCACTCGTGGCGAGAGTGGGGGAACCATCTGTTCCTCAGCTTATCAAAAAGCGATTGAGATCATCGATAGCCGATACCCACCTGCGCAGTACAATATTTATCCGTTTCACTTCTCCGACGGGGATAACCTCACCTCCGACAACGAACGTTGCGTGAAGCTAATCGGAGAACTGCTGAAACGAAGCAATATGTTTGGCTATGGTGAAGTGAATCAGTATAACCGCAGCAGTACACTAATGTCTGCTTATCGTCATCTGAAGCATGAACAATTCATGCATTATGTCATTAAAGACAAAAAAGAAGTGTACCAGGCGCTAAAGACCTTCTTTAGTCAAAAGGGTGCTGTTAATTCATAATCTCCTATACATGGGTGTCCCTCAGCCAATTCGTGGCTTTTGGAATACCCATGTTTTTTTGGGGGTTTCTCCGCTTTGAACAAAACGCCATACTTCCTCTGTTTGATTCAGTATCATTCACCCGTACAAAGTAGCCATCGGACTCAGCTGACCTTATACGTGACTTTTGAGCACATTTGCCTCGCTATCGGTCCCCATAGCCGCTATTGGCACAAAAAACACCCTCACAGAGCTTCATTCCAAGCAATAGCTGCACTGGGGTCCGAAACCACGCTCAAAAGGCGATTATTTGCTAAATAGCGTTATCTGGGTCCGTAGATATCAGGGGATGAGCTAAAATAGTATATAGTAGGCAACCGAAGGATTACTGGGGCTCGGGGACAATCGGGGAGCTCTTGGAGAATCGGTGGGCTCGGGGTTCTACGCTTTCGGACTCAGATGACCTTATACGCGACTTTTAAGCACATTTGGCTTACTATCGGACCCCATTGCCGCTATTGGCACAAAAAACACCCTCACAGAGCTTCATTCCAAGCAATAGCTGCACTGGGGTCCGAAACCACGCTCAAAAGGTGATTATTTGCTAAATAGCGTCATCTGGGTCCGTAGATATCAGGGGATGAGCTAGAATAGTATATAGTAGGCAACCGAAGGATTACTGGGGCACGGGGACAATCGGGGAGCTCTTGGAGAATCGGTGGGCTCGGGGTTCTACGCTTTCGGACTCAGCTGACCTTATATGCTACTTTTGAGCACATTTGCCTCGCTATCGGACCCCATAGCCCCTATTGGCACAAAAAACACCCTCACAGAGCTTCATTCCAAGCAATAGCTGCACTGGGGTCCGAAACCACGCTCAAAAAGCCCTAAATTGCTAAATAGCGTCATCTGGGTCCGAATCATCAGAGGATAAGCCGGAAAGTATGTTTGGAAAACTGAAAAACAACGGCGGGGTTCCAGTACTTTCTGTTTCGCGATCCTACATTCACCCTTCCGTTGTTGGAGCATCCCGGTTCTTTTTCTTTGGTTAGAGCAACTAGCTTCAGCGGATTAATGGAGAGCAACAACCCATTGACCCGGTTGTCAGTTCTTTCACCTTACAGCTGATTACCACACTACCTGTTCAATTAGCACTTGGCCTAGGACTGCCTCTTGGCATATTTTATCTAAGTGATAACAAGTGTATTGTGGAACGGCTCCGGACAGTTGAATAGATTTTCATTATGAAAATAACCTCCCCTCCCAAGCTCCGGGATGTGGAGGTTATTTATATAATTAAAAAGCTACAACCTACAGAACCTTCTCTCTATCCTTGCCTTTGTCAGATTCACCAGCATTTTTATTCGCCGCTTCCCGGTCCTGCATCATCTCATCCACCGTCTTCACCTTCAGACGAGCAGCGCCCTCGTTGTTGGCATTCGTTGGAATAAGATCTCCTGAAGCCAAGCGTTCCTTCGCTTTTGCAATAGCTTCGCTATATTGAGGCAGCCACTGCTCCCCAGCTACGAGCATCTCATCAACCATCTGCCAGATTTCTCTTGGGTTACATACAGCGCCTACCAACGGATCCATCATAAATGCTTGACGCAGTAGCTTGTCATCGCCATGCACAGCAGCTTCGACAGCTAAGCGTTGCACTGAGATACTAACGTTACACACCGCTGCGAGACCAAGCGGCAATTCGCCTACCAGCGGCATGGAGATCCCGTTCCGGTCTACATACCCCGGTGCTTCGATGATCGCGTCATCTGGCAGATTAGAAATCACGCCATTGTTCACAGTGTTAAAGTGTCCTCTGTACACTCTCCCGGTTTCCAATCCTTCTATAATGTAAGAGCCGTGCTCTTCCCCGCGCTTCTCCACCGTATACTCCAATGCCGGGTCTTTCATCCAGTTCGGGAAATCTGTCTCGAACCAATTACGCCCTTCCGTACAGACACGTAGATATCCACCAGTCTCGCCGTTAATCCAGCTTCCGAGATCGATCCAATCCATGATTTCTTCGCTACGTTTACGGTACCATGGCACATATTCACTTAGGTGCCCATTGGATTCTGTACTGTAATATCCAAAGCGGCGCAGCATGTCGATCCGAACTTTTTCCGTGCGACTGAATTCTGGATGATTCTCAAAAGCTTCTAAAAGACCTCCGGTCAAATCTTTACCTTTATGACTCGCCGAAATATACCAGGTCTGATGATTGATGCCCGCACAAATAATATCAACTTCCGATTTCTCCAGCCCATACACATCTGCAATTTGCCCATGCCCATGCTGCACACCATGACACAGACCAATCGTCCGTACACCACCGTATTTGTTGCAAGCCCAAGTCAGCATAGCCATAGGGTTCGAATAGTTAAGCAGGAGTACATCCGAATCAGCCATCTCCCTAATATCACGGCAAATATTCAGCATTTCCGCAATTCCGCGCTGTCCATACATAATGCCGCCTGCACAAAGGGTATCTCCTACGCACTGATCGACTCCGTATTTCAATGGAATATCCACATCCGTAGCAAATGCTTCCAATCCACCCATGCGAATAGTACAAAATACGTACTTGGCATCCTTCAGAGCTTCTCTTCGATCTGTCGTCGCCTGAATTTGAATATTTAATCCGTTCTCTTCAATATCACGTTGGCACAGCTCGGTAACCATCTCCAGGTTGTAACTATTAATATCCATAAATGAGACTTCAATATTATTAAATTCCGGTACGGTTAGTAAGTCCCGCAACAATCCACGGGTAAATCCAATGCTGCCAGCCCCTATAAAAGACACTTTAAATGACATCCTTATCATCCTCCGGTAATGAATTGATTCTTCCTGTCCATTGTAGCAAGGGAGCTGAGGAAAGCGTAACCAATATCATGACCACTTTTGAAGGAAGGTGTCAAAAATCCTAACCTATCTATTGAAGATCCATCTCTTCATAGTTCCAGGAGTGACGCTCAATGGAATTACGATATTCTACGGGTGTCTTGTCGGTGTATTTTTTGAAGAGGAGATGAAAGTATTGCCTGCTGCTAATTCCAACATAATCGGCAATTTCAGCAATCGGAATATCACTCTGACCCAGCAGCATCTTTGCTTTCTCCATTCGCAGCATATTCAAATAATCACTGAGTGTCCGGCCTGTATGTGACTTAAAAATACGATGCAGATATCCGGGATGCAGATTGACCGCGGCAGCGATATCCTTAACCTGAATACTTTGATCATAATTCTGATGCAGGAATTCGATACTCCGCCGCACATAGAGCTGTGAAGGCTGTTGGCTAGCATGAAGCTGGTCCTGTCGCAAGCTGGATAGTCGAAGCAGAAGCTCACAGAACAATAAATCAACCATACTTCCACCTTTCCCGCCAGTTTGATCTAGCTCCAGTACAAGTCCCTTAAGAACATGATAGATTTCCTCCGGATCAGGCATGACTAGACTGGAAAAGGGAACCTGTAACCATTCAGCAAGCGCCGTTTCTTTCTGAGCGAGCTTGCCGATAGATGGAGCAACCCCTGTATATTCCATAAATCCAAATTCCACATTCAGCATTCGACAGGGCGATCCATCCTCGACAATCAGTCTGTGCGGTACATTTGCATCGAGTATGATCAGTTCTCCCCGCTTTAATCTAAACCTCTCTTCTCCACCTGCTCTTGGACGGACATCCACGACACAGCTTCCTGAGATCAAATACATGATTTCGGTTGAATTATGCTGATGGTAAGACATATTGTAGTTGTTCCACTGTTTATAATAGTAAGCAAAAAAATGAGGACTATATTCCCCTTCAATTAAAGCCTGCTGAAAAAGACTCCCGCTCAGATTATTTAGAGGCAAATTCGTCAACCGATCACTCCTTTCTTCTATTAAAATGTTAATCCAAGTGTATCTCCCAAACCACTTCTAAGACAAGAAGAGCTCCTTGAAGTCATGAAGTTAGAAAAAACGAGCAAAACTCCAATACACAGGAGCGTTGCTCGTTTTATTGTTTTTACTATTAAGATTTAATTCTCATACTTGAAAAGAGACCATGGATTGCTTAAGGTCTGCTGCTAAGCTCTCTAGCTTTTGGGATAAGGCAACTAGCTCCTCACTTACAGTAAATTGCTGTGAAGACATAGAAGCTACCTCCTGCGTCGAAGCCGTCGTCTGCTGCACAATGGAACTGACACTCGCCATGGATTCACCTAATTGACGCTGAAACGCTATCAGGTCATGGATAGAGGCCGAAGATTCACTAAGATGCCCCATGAAGTATTCCATTTCCTCTTTGACACTTGCAAAGATCGTTGACGACTCACGTACAGAAGAAATCTGTTCACGGAACTTTGGAGCGGTCTCATTGATATCTTTAACCGTGTTCTCAATGTGTAGACCAATCTCTTCCGTAATCTTGGAGACTGATTGGATCGACTCATTCGATTGGTTAGCGAGCTGTCTGATTTCATCAGCAATCACTATAAAGCCTCTGCCTGCCGCACCGGCTCTTACCGCTTCTATAGTGGCATTTAGCGCCAAAATATTGGTCTGCTTATTTACGGCAATCATAGGGCTAAGAATAGTGCGAATTAAATGAGTGCTCTCTCTAAGTTTATTGGAGTTTTCTTGTATTCGATTGAACATCTCCACCGTAGATTCACTCTGCTCTACTAGCAGCTTCATCAGCTCTGTCCCCTGATCACTAACCTCAATCACTCGCTCCGCCGAAGCGTCCATTACTGTATTTAGTTCAGTCACTTCACTCATCTTGCTGCCAATGATTTCGACATTGTGATGGCTTCGTTCTGCTTCGACAGCAAGGCTGGCTGCTCCAAGTGCAATCTCACCCGTTGCAGATGCAACTTCTCTGGCATGAAGTGAGGTTGTACCTGATGCTTTGACTAATTGTTCCGAAGTACCAAGCACTTCATCCGCTGACATCTCACTCTGGCTTGCAAGCAGAGAAATTTGCTCCATCATTTTGTTAAAGCTATACCCAAGCCTGCCAATCTCATCCTTACCCTTAAAATTCGTTCGTACACGAAGGTCCCCTTGCTCACCTTCTTCCATTAAGGTCGCCAGCTTACCTAGAGGACGCCCAACCAAACGAACTAGAATATAACCAATTAACAGGGCTATCACGGCAGCGGCCAGCAATACAGAGAAAGTGATATAAAGAAGCTTGTCCGCCGACTTCGTAAAATCACTGACCGGTGCATATCCCATGAGCGTCCACTTTGCCGTCGTTAAAGGCTGATAAACGACAAGCTGAGGACTTCCGTTCTCATCGGCTGCTGTAAAGGAATGATTCTTTTCTACTTTTTGCTCTTCTGTTACTTTTATGTAAGAGGGTTGACCCAGTTTAGTCTTATCTGCACCATAAACAATGTTACCTTCTGTGCTCAAAATTCGAAGCTCACCGGTATTTCCAATCTGAAGATTAGACAACATTTCAGTCATGGCCTTCCCTTTAACTTCGATCAGCATGTAATACTCCGCTTCAGGATGTAAAAGATTGCGAAGTAATCTTCCCATAGTTAAAGTAGGCTCCGTATAAGCATCAAAGAATCCCTTCTCACGAACCGGAAACCAAACTGGCTCTCCTTTGGCATCTGCAACTTGTTTCAGTCTTTCAGCAACACCTTCATCACTACGAAGGCCACTAATGCCTACAGATTTATACGATTCCGTCTCTTCCAAGCTCTTAGACACCAGTCTGACGCCATACATCCGATCATCTGATCCTTTAACTAAATCCAGCTTTCTACGAATCCGATCTTCTGCAGCAACTTTGGCTACCGTTGTAAGTTCGCCACTATTTATTTTTTCCAGATCACCTTTTAATGCGGTGTCGAGTGCAAATTGTCTTGAAAGCGCTTCATATTCTGTTAGAACAAAATCCAGCTTGTCCGCCGCTTGAACTACTGACTGTGAGGAGGCTGCAGCAACCTCATCTGTAATGATATCTTTGGCAGCAAAATATGAAGTCAATCCCAGTACAGAGGATAAGAGCACTATGGAGCTGAATAAAATAACGAACAATTTTATTCCAACTGATCTAAATTGTAGAGTCCATAGTTTTTTCATTAAGTTCACTCCCTATGATGGAATAAGGGTACAGCCTTCCATTTCTGTACAAAGGCTGTACCCTGTTCATTCTTTAGTATGAAGAAGCTAATTCGTTTACCCCTTACTAGCTCCTGCAGTCAATCCATCAACAAGCAGACGTTGCAAGAATACAAACAAAATCATAATTGGAATAGAGATCAGAACAGCACCGGCAGAGAACAAGGTAAAGTTAGTGTTTTGGTTCGAGTTAACCATATCCCACATTCCGACTGCGACGGTCCAGTTCTCCTTCGTCCGCAAAATAAGTCTGGCGAAAATGAAATCCACCCAAGGACCGACAAATTGAGTCAGTGCCATGTAAGTGATCATAGGGCGTGACAAGGGAAGAATGACTCGCATAAATATCCCGAAATTGCTCGCCCCGTCTATTCGAGCCGCCTCATCCAATGAACGAGGAATCGTGTCGAGGAAGCCTTTGGCGATAAATGTTCCCCCGAGCGGCGCCCCGGCCGCATAAACAATAATCAAGGCAATATGTGTATCCAGCAAATTAAACTCCTTAAGGAGCATATAAATGGCAATCATACTCATAAAACCAGGGAACATACCAAGAATCAGAACGGTCGATAACGCTGTTTTACGCGCTTTAAACCGGAATCTGGATACAGCGTAACTGGTTAACAAGGTAAGAACTACACCGATAAGCATGGAGAATACGGCTATCTTCAATGTATTCGCATACCAAGTTCCAAACATATAGCTCGGTGATGTGAACAATTCTCTGTAGTGATCGAAGGTGAATTGCTCAGGGATAAACGTTTTACTGTACAGTGATTTACCAGGTCGGAAGGAAGCAAATAGAATCCAGAGGGCCGGATAGAGTGCCGCTATCGACAAAGCAATCAAGATGATGTAACTACCACTTAAGCGAATAAAGTTCGCGATCTTTCTGCTCATTGGATCATATCCTCCTCTTTGAATGATTTCGTCCGGCGGTAATTGTACAGGGAGAATGATGCAACAATGATAAAGATAATAATCCCTATTGCCGAAGCCATATTGTTTTTATTCTGATCAAGTGTTAATTTGTATAGCCAGGTTACTAACAAGTCCGTGGAACCCGCATATTGATAATCACCATTTACAGGACTACCACCTGTTAATAGGAAGATCGCATTAAAGTTGTTAATGTTACCTGCAAACTGCGTAATTAGGGTAGGTGCGGTAGAGAACAATACCATTGGTAGCGTAACAATCCGGAACTTCTGATAACCTGATGCTCCATCCACCTCAGCGGCTTCATACATATCCCGAGGAATTGTAGTCAGCACGCCCATAATAAGTAACATCGAGACTGGAATACCAACCCACATGTTAACAATAATAACGGTAACCTTAGCCCAGAATGGATCTGTCAGCCATGGCAGTCCGCCCATTCCAAAATACCCGAGGTATTGGTTGATAGGGCCGAATTGACCGTTAAATAAATTGCGCATGAGCAGCAAAGAGATTAACTGCGGTACTGCGTAAGGCACAATCAGAATAACTCTCCACATTCCTTTGAAACGAATGCCTTTTTGGCTCACCAATAAGGCTACCAATAGTCCTCCGAAATATGTAGTAATCGTTGAAAGAACTGCCCATATAATCGTCCACGTTAATACGCCATAAAAAGTGTGGCTCCATGTTTTGAGAACCAATAAATTACGGAAGGTCTGAAATCCAACCCAGTCCACCAGTTTAGCGGGTGGAAGATGATCAGGTGCGGAATAGTTCGTAAACGCTAGCAGGATCATGAAGATGATTGGCATGATCGTAAAGAACAGAACACCAATACCCGGCAAGACCAAGAACGTCTGAGCGAACTTATAATCTAGTATATAGCGAACACTTTGTTTAAAGGTGTTTGCCTGAAGACCGTTATCGCGTTTCTCTCCAGTCTTATAAGCATCTTTAATGTTCAAATACCAAGCGAGGATTATGATGATAAGCATTAGAATGGTGATCAAGCTTTGAATCAAAATATAAATCGAGTGATCCCCAGCTACCATCTTAGCGATGCCTTTTACTTTTACCAAACGGCTAGGGTTTTCTCCTAGTGTGACAAAACCCCATAAAGCAGTAGCAAGATTCTGAATAAAATAATAAACAGCGGCGGCTTCTACAACTAAAAACATGATTCCTTTGATGAATTGGCGGTTATATATTTGTCCCAATCCCATGAAAATCGTCGACAGTACTGCGGCCCTCGTGCGATGTCGCTGCATTTCGCTTCCGTTCTCCTCTCCGAGTGAAAATAAGAAGCTGCCCTCCGCTAAACATGCGACGGGCAGCTTGATTCACTGTATGCTGTTAAGACTGTGATTTATGATCCTTATTGCGATGAACTGTTGTTCAAATCTTTAATCTGTTGAACAGCTTTGTCCATTGCTGCTTTTGGATCTACATTTTTATCCCAAATTTCTGGAAGTGCAGCATTTACAGGGCTCCATACGTTACCCATTTCAGGAATGGAAGGCATAGGCTGGGAGCTCTTAGCTTGTGCTGCAAAAGCGGATACAAATGGATCGTTAACGATTTGTGGATCAAGAAGCGCTTCGTTGTTTGTAGGAACAGAACCGATCGTTTTATTCAATAGCAATTGAGCGTCTTTGCTTGATGCAAAATGAGCGTACAATTTAGCAGCATTCGGATATTGAGTAAACGAGTTAACTGCGAAAATTTTGATACCAGAGAATGTGATGGCTGTTTTGCCATTCACTGTAGGGATCGGTGCGATACCAAGGTTGTCGCCAAGAGCTGCTTTGTATCCTCCAAGCTCCCAAGGACCTGTGATATCCATTGCTACATCACCTGAGTTGAACAAGCTGCGTTTGATATCAGCGTTGATATCTCCGCTCTTAATTGGCAATGCTTCTTTCATTTTCACAAATTCTTTAAGTCCTGCAACAGCTCCATCATTAGCAAGTCCGATATCGTCTTTATCTGTACCGTCCTTACCGAATAGATATCCGCCATCGGAAGCGATAAACATGTAGTTGAAGTACAAGTTTCCTACTTCCCACATAATTCCGTATCTGTTCTTGGATTTATCTGTGAATGTTTTGCTGAAAGCAAGAACATCGTCGAAAGACTTAGGTGCTTCTTTAACAAGTGATTTATTGTAGAACAATGCATAAGTTTCTGCTGCTCTTGGGTAGCCATACAATTCGCCTTCATACGAAGATCCGATAATCGAAGCTTCAGTATTGCTAGCTTTTGTTTCTTCACCGAAGACATCGTTAGGAAGAACCAAGCTCGCACTTGCCGCTTTACCTAAGTTGTCGTGAGGAATAAGGATAACGTCTGCTGCTAATCCTGAAGGACCATCTTGCGTAAGTTTAGTTACTTGATCTGGTGGTGCCAACTCTTCAATCTTGACTGGAACGTTATATTTTGCTGTGAACTGCTTAGCAATTTCGTCTGCGAATGGTCTTTCTTCCTTACTTTCCCATACAACTAGAGTCGCTCCATCTTCAGGTACAATCTCATCTGTCGCTGCTGCATCTGTGCCCTCTGGCGCTGCAGTCTCTGTAGTGTTATTAGCAGCATTAGTAGCTTTTGCTGCGTTGTTACCCCCGGCATTCCCATTGTTACTCGAACCACACGCTGTAACGGACAGTGCCATAGAGACAGCAGCGGTGATAACCATCACTTTTTTTAACTTCATTACTTTAACCCCTCCCAATTTTAAAAAAGCATAAGATGATAAAATAGTAGAGCAGAAACTTGCGCAAACGATTTCAGAAAAGCTAAAAAAAAAGTTATTCTTTTAGCTCACTCCTTCTAAAGCTGCATTAGCAGATCAAGAAAGCGCTTCATTCATGAATACATCATACAACAGTATCGTTTGTTTTTAAAAACGTTTGCACATACCATATTTGACCATTTTCCATTAATTGATAAACAATATAGGCATTTATCTCCATTTTTCACATGATATCTTTTAATTAATCGATATTTCATGTGTTTAAAAATGGAATTGCTATTTTATTTACCCCTGATATACCACAAATTCACTTTTCCAATAGATTTACAATTATCAAGCAGTAGAAACGCTTATATACTCAAGTGAAAATTTGTGCAATGGTTTGAACAAGAGTATTGAAAGCCCTTTTATTCCATGCTATAATCCAAATCGTTAAGAGGCAACCCAACATGAATCATCTCATCTATTGTCTGCCTTCTGTTCTTTATAATTAAAAGGCAATGTTACTTATGAAAGGTACAACCTCGGACAAGCTACTTCGCGGCGGTTGTGCCTCTTTGTTATGTGCAAGTCTGCCTCATCTTTTGCGCATGTTGCATAAAAAACTGTGCAACCAATAACAATAGCGACATTCTAAAATCCACGCGCTGTGGTGAATTGTTCGGGAAAGTATCGCTCACAAAACTTAAGCGTATGCTTTCGAGGTGATTTTGCCGAAGCTGATCAGGGAAGTATCGCTTACAAAACTAAGCGTATGCTTTCGAAGTGGTTTTGCCGAAGCTGATCAGGAAAGTATCGCTTACAAAACTTTAGGAGGACTTATTCATGTTATTGGAAGCTGTGTACCATCGTCCGCGGTTAAATTGGTCTTATGCCTATAATGAGAGCACGATTCATTTACGTCTCCGCGCTAAAAAAGGGGATTTAACAGAAGTATTTGCTTTTGCAGGGGATAAGTACACTTGGGATACCACGAAAGAGCTAATTCCCATGACCCTCTTCACCTCTGATGCGATGTTCGATTATTGGGAATGCGCCTCTGTTCCCATCTATCGCCGATTGAAATATGGATTCTTACTGCAAAAGGATAACGAGAAAGTATGGATGACCGAAAATGATTTTCAAACAAACCGGCCTGAAAATCCAAACAAGCTTTTCGAGTTCCCATTTATTAATCCCGTCGATGTATTCACTCCGCCTGCCTGGGTAAAGGACGCTGTTTTCTATCAGATCTTCCCTGAACGCTTTGCAAATGGCGACCCTAGTCTTGATCCGGAAAATGTCCAGCCATGGGGAGCAGAGCCAACACCAACCAACTTTTTTGGTGGTGACCTGCAAGGGGTTATCGATCACTTGGATCATCTTAACGAGCTTGGCATCAATGCTATTTATTTCACACCTCTCTTCACAGCAACTACTAATCATAAATACGATACAGAAGATTACATGAAAGTTGATCCGCATTTTGGGGATATTGCAACACTAAAAAAACTAGTTGACCTCTGCCATAAACGTGGAATCCGAGTGCTATTAGACGCCGTATTCAACCACTCTGGTGGAACCTTCGCTCCGTTTTTGGATGTTAAGGAAAAGGGAGAAGACTCCATCTACAAAGACTGGTTCCATATTCGTGAGTTTCCACTTCAGGTTGTAAACGGCATTCCTACTTATGATACTTTTGCCTTTGAACCACATATGCCAAAGCTTAATACCGAGCATCCTGAAGTTAAAGAATACTTGCTGAAGGTCGCAGAATTCTGGATCACAGAAGTAGGAATCGATGGTTGGCGCCTTGACGTAGCCAATGAAGTAGATCATGATTTCTGGCGTGAATTCCGCAAAGTGGTGAAGCGTGCTAATCCTGAGGCCTACATTCTTGGGGAAATCTGGCATGAGTCTGCTCCATGGTTAGAAGGAGATAAATTTGATGCCGTTATGAACTATCCCTTCACTGATGCCGTCCTAGACTTCTTTGTTCATGGCAGCCTTGATGCTGAAGGATTTGCCAACTCTATTGGCAGGCAGTTATCTCGCTACCCACTGCAAGCAAGTGAAGTTGCTTTCAATCTGTTAGATAGCCATGACACTCCACGCTTGCTTACGCTGGCTGCGGGGGACAAAAATAAAATGCGACTAGCTGCACTATTCCAGTTCACCTTTATGGGTACTCCTTGTATCTATTATGGCGACGAGTTCGGAATGGACGGTGAGGGTGACCCAGGTTGTCGTAAATGCATGGAGTGGAACCCTGAGAAGCAGGATCGTAATCTGTTCCAATTCTATCGTCAGCTCATTCAAATACGCAATGATCAACCTGCACTTCGTACGGGGACATTTACTTTCTTGGAGGCAGGTCGACAAGGCAGTAAGATTGCCTATGAGCGCCGATTGGATCTTCAGAATATAGTTGTACTGATCAACAGTGAAGAGACCGCTCAGACGTTCCGTATCGATGTAGACGAGCGAAATTGGGAAAACTTATTCACTGGCGATACAGTGAGTGCTGAACGTGGAAAGCTGATCATGAAGATGCCTGCTTATGGTTTCGCTATACTTAAAGCAATCAACTAGATTTAAATGCTTTTGACGTATAAAACATAAAAAACAGGGTATCTCACTAGCTATGATAGCAGTGGGATACCCTGTTTTCTATTAGAGATTACGAAGGATGACTTACACCTTACTAGCCAACAACTAATACTTCGGTGCACTAACAATCAGCACACCGAAGTCCAGTTTACTTGCTCATTAGTGTATAAATAATCTGTGCGCTTTCGGCGCGGGTCATCCACCCTTTTGGAGCAAATTGATTGTTCTCTCTGCCTTGCAGAAGCCCTAAACCTGCTGCAGTCTTCACGTAGCTATCTGCCCACTTGCTAATGCTAGCTGCATCTGCAAATGTCGTGACACCCACTGCTGGTTCAATCTTCTTACCAGACTTCACTTCAAGCGCACGGATCACCATAATAGCCATTTCCTCACGGGTAATGGAGGCATTCGGCGCAAAGGTATCCTTGCTTCGACCACTAACAATGCCCAGCTTAGAAGCTGTTGCTACGTATGATGAATACCATGCATCTGACTTAATATCGGTAAATTTAATTTGCCCATCCGCATTTAAACCAAGTGCACGAATTAATAATGCGGTAAATTCCGCACGGCTAACATTGCTCTTCGGATTAAACTCGGTTGTTGTAACCCCTGAAACAATTTGTTTTGCGGCAAGAGACTGAATGGCATGGAATGCCCAATAAGTAGTTGGAACATCCTTAAACGACTTCACAATCTCAAGTACGGCATATTTACTAAAGTGCGTGACCTGTGTAGATATCACATCTCCATTCAGCTGTCCACCTACGTACTCAAGCTCGCCATTATCGCCTAAATAGTAGATGCCCACTAGATCTTTATTCGATTGGCCTTTAATCTTAAACGATAACGTAATTGGCTCATCGAACTTCTTAACTACAATCCGGGTACCATCTTTCTTCAGAATGCTAAGTCTCAGTTCAAACACATCGGAAAGCGAAGTTACGCTCCCCACCTCTTTGTTTAAACCATCGATTAATGCTTTTGTAGCAGACTCAACCAGAGGACTCAAATCCAATAAGATTCGTGAACCTTCCGCATCCATTCCTGAAGCTAAACTTGGAATTGTGCTTAACAGTTTGTTAGGGATAGTAACTAACAGATCCCCCACTTTTACTACTAGATCATTAGATCCCAATGTTTTTGCAGCTTGCAACGGTAACAGTACCGCTGACTTACCTGCAGCAATAACAATTTCCACCTTACCCTCTTTCACGTTCTTTAAGCTATCCTCACTGACAACTTGGGCATTGGAAGGAGTTGTTGGGCTAACAACAATTGGTCCATACGTTGTTTCTGGCGATGGCGATGGTGTTACTGTCGGTGTTGCTTCTGGTGTCACCGTAGGTGTCGGTGTTGCTTCTGGTGTCTTCGTTGGTGTTGGCGTTGCTTCTGGTGTCTTCGTTGGTGTCGGTGTTGCTTCAGGCGACACTGTTGGTGTCGGAGTTGCCTCTGGTGACGCTGTTGGTGTCGGCGTTACCTCTGGTGTTGGTGTCGGTGTTACATCCGATGCCTCTACCAGAATAACCGTACCCCCATTATCTCTACCTGGTAAATCAATGATTACTTTTTGATCTTCGGATACTGAGTATGTTTTACCGCTGTACTCATCCTTTACAGATGAATTGGCAGCAAACGGTACTGGAATCGTTGCGGATTCCTCACTTGTCTTAGTGTTAATAACCGTCACGACGTTCTCATTATCGTAAGACTTGTTGAAGGCTAAATAACCTAAATCATCTGAACCTACCAGCTTCGTGCGCGTACCTTTGGAATACACTTTGGAGTATTTTGCACGGATGTTGAGCAGCTTCTGATAATGATCATGAAGTGGCTTCTCTGCAGTCAACTGATCCCATGGCATATCCTTACGGTTCTCACTGAACTCACCTTTAGACATGTCTCCTGCATTTTTGCCCGATTTGCCCAGTTCTTCTCCATAGTAAATGACTGGCTGTCCTTTGGCGGTGATTTGCAGTGCAGCTGCGATCTTCAGCTTGCCTTTGTCTCCATCCACATAATTGGACAAGAAGCCATCCTCATCATGACTACTCAGGAATTGAGCCATCATCTTCGTGTTATCAATCTTTAACTCTCGTTCCTGCAAATAGGAATCAACACTGTTAACTTTACCATCAGTAAAGTCTTTCGCAGCATCATTAAATCCAAAATCAAGCAGTCCGTCCATCTGGCCTGTTTCGAGCATTCCACCATTGCTATCAATGGTTCCGCCGAAGTATTCACCGGTCATTTTGAAGTTTGGATCAATTGAAGTCAGTGCATTTTTAAATGCTTTCCAAGTTGTATCTTCTACATGTTTGACTGTATCCACACGGAAATAGTCAATTGTATCTCCACGTTCCGTCCGAGCGTTATCTAACCACCCTGTTTGCCAAGCGATAATTTTTTCACGAACGGCTGGATCTTCCGTTTTGAAATCCGGCAACCCTGCAAGCTCACCTTTGATTGGATCTGTATCCGCGGATACACCATCCGTACGAAGCATTCCTTCAAAACGTGCTTTATCCTCAGCTGTAACTGTCGGCTCATTATCCTCAGCCTTTAAACCGTAGCCCGTATGATTGAGTACAACGTCGACCATGATCTTGATGCCCTTATCATGTGCCTTCTCGATCAATTCCTTGAAGGTTTCCATATCACCAAGATGCTCGTCGAGCTTTGTAAAGTCCTTGGCCCAATAGCCATGATATCCGTATTGTTTGAAGCCATCACCTTTATTAAAATCAATATTATCTACAATTGGCGTAATCCATAGTGTGTTAATACCCAGTTCTTGCAAATAATCGAGATTGTCGATCATTCCTCGGAAATCACCACCGTGGTATGCTTCCAGTTGATCTTTATCTACATTCTCATTATTCGTTGGATCACCGTCTTTGAAGCGGTCTGTAAGCGCGAAGTATATACGAGCCTCATCCCAATCAAAATCCAGCTTATCACCTGTGTAGGTTCTCGCTTTTACCTCGAGTTTAGCATTTTCTTTATGTGTATTTCCGTACTGGTCCACGAGCGTAATCGGAATATTCTTGATTCCCGCCGACACCGTGTCCTTCACAGCGACCGTCTGCTTCATCAAGTTTGTATCTAACTTAACCTTGCTTGATCCTCCAAGATTAGATAAATCCATATATCCATCCGAATACGTTACATCTTCTGAAGAAGATGCATTAATAGTCACAATCGCATTCTGATTCGATGTAACTGCTTCCGGGATTACGGATGTCGTAATCGTAACGTCAGGAATATGATACACAACAATAGATTCATCATTCACTGTATTTTTAGGATCTGTAAATTCAGTAGTGATTCCGTTTTTCGTGATCAAGAACGTATACTTATACGTACCTTCTACTAAATCAGTCAACGTGTAAGTGAACAACTCCTTAGCAGCATCATAAACCATTGGATATGCTTTTCCATTCACTTTTACTTTTGCAGCTGTGATCGCATCCATATTCCCACTGCGGAACAATGCATCATCGCGATAGAAGAAAGTTAGCGTTCCATCTTTAAGAATAGGACCGCTAATACTTGGGCTGATATCAAACTCCTTCACCCCGCTAGTTACGTTCACTTTAGTGAATAATTCACCAGGCGTCAGCGGAATGATACGGTCATCCCCGTAGGGGTCCTTAATCGACCAATCGGTACCTTTACGAAGGACAAACCCTACACTTGTCGCATTCTCAGCAACCTCAATTAGGACACTCGCTTTACCATCCTTAAAGGTAGTAAAATCGATCTGGTCATTTTTAACTCCCGTATTCCAGACCCAGATGTTCCAATCCTTATAATCGTTATCACTACGGGTATAAGTGAACAGAACATATCTCTTATCCGTAACCTTAACTGTAACGGTTGTAGAAATACCGCCATAAGTGATGGTAATTACAGCTGTTCCATTACCAATTGCCTTCACTTGACCTTTATTGGTTACTGTAGCCACTTCAGGCTTATTGGAATTGTAAGTAGCCAATTGCGTAACATTTTTTCTGCTGTTGTCGTCGTACTTCGCAAAAACAGCTGTTTGATGCGTATTGCCTGCTGCCAGCGTGTAGCTTGCACTATCTGTTTCCAGGGAGGTAAGCGTAACAGGCACAGCATCCTTTTGAATAATTACTGCAGTTAGAGGATCTATCGTAATTGAATTTGCTGTTAAGGAAAAACCTGTCTTATGATCAGCCGATATCGCAGTAACACCAGCTTCATCATTGTCGACAAGCACCTTACCACCCGTCAAATCCTCTGATAAGGTCAGTGTTCTAGCTGTACTGTCGCCGTTCATGAAGACATAATAGATACCTGTGCCATCAGTAGCTTTGTTAGAATAGCCAATGACAAGATCATCAGTCTTCATTTCTGGAGCAGGAATTAGGTTAACATTGGAATCAACCAAATCCTTGTCGCCCAATCGGAATGCATCCGTAGACTTTCTCAATTCCATCAGACCCGACGTATATTTTCGTGTCGTGTTCTGAACAGGGAACTGTGATTCATCCGTTGCTTTGGTCCAATCAAACATGTTGACCGCATCCGAAGAATCATACGAATCATGAATGAAGTAACCAAAGGATTTGCCTTCACTATCAAACATTTCTGTGTATTTATCCTGAGGAACCGTAGTGCTATTCCATTGCTTGGTACGCCCATATTCCTGGCCTGCATGAATGAAGGCTGTGCCTTGGGAGGTTAGAACAAGCATGTTTCCTAATCTAATCCTTTTCTGGATTTCAAGCTCATTATCTGCATTTTTAGGATCTTTCTTGATCGTTTGTGCAATAACATCGTGCAGCGTCAGATTATCATGCGCTTCGATGTACGGAACGATATCACCTGGATCATCAGCAGGCGTATTTGAGGGCTCCGCCTTAATATTGTTAAAGATTGTCGCTATTGGACGCGCACCGCCCGTAATAAATCTAGGTTGACCTTCAGAACCATAACCAGATTTCAATTCATTACGGAATTCATCAGAGAAAACACCGACGCTATCCGTTTTATCCATCCAGTCCTGATCTGCACCTTTTCCAGCAAGGGAAGGATCGGCTGCGGCACCGCCGAATGTTCTCCAGCCTTCACCGATAAAAAGTGCCTTCGGATTTATTGCTGCCGCGGCATCATAAGCATGTTGTACAGCCTCCGCTGTCGCATCGCCCATCATATCCCAGCGCATTCCATCTATCTTGTACTCTTCAAACCAATATTTCACGGAATCTACCATCAGTTTCTCAGCCATTTTATGGTTAGTGGCCAGATTGTTTCCGAAACCTCCGATAAAGTTGCCATTTGCATCTTGGAACGCGTAATAATTAGGAACGATGTCGTTTAAAAATTCTTTTTTAGCCATATGTGTGTACACTACATCCAGAATGACACCCATTCCAGCTTCATGTACGGCGTCAATCAAACCTTTTAATTCTTTAATCCGCTCCTCAGGATCAGCAGGTTTCTGCGAATAAGCACCGTCCGGAGAGAAGTAACTGTGAGGATCATACCCCCAGTTGTATTCATTGTTTTTTGCAGAATAATCGCTCTCTCTAGTATCCATCTTCGTTTCGTCCCCGTAATACCAAGCCATTACAGGAAGTAACTGAATGTGGGTCACACCAAGAGATTTAATATAATCAAGTTTCTTTTCAAAAGCGCTATAAGAGCCCCATCTTTCGCCACTCAGACTATCTTGGATCGATACATCGGATGTAAAGTCTCTGACGTGGACCTCGTATATAATAGCGTCCTCGCGTTTTTCGTAGCCTTTAATATCTGCATAACCAAAGGTATCCGGGTTCGTCTGGCTTAAATCAACGATAGCCGCTTTACCGACTGTATCCCCGCCAGCACCAGCAGCACCTGTGGTATCCACAGTAAATACCGCCATTGATTTAGCATAAGGATCAAGGACCTTATTGGTTACACCGTCATTCGTCACTTCATATTGATAAAAGAATCCTCTTACATCGTTTGTAGTAGTGCCTGTCAAATCAGTCGGCTTTAAGTCCACCGACCAGACTCCTTGCTCACCGCTCGTTAAGTCCACACTACCCACGAACACGTTGGAGTCATTCTTATCGTACACATTAACGACAACCGAGCTAGCTTTAGGTGCCCACAATTTTAACGTAGCTGTTTTGTCAGCGTTATACGTAGCCCCTAGATCGTCTCCTGTATAATTGTACATTTCATCAAGCATTCTCCAACCACTAGCCGCAGAGACCGTTTTACCTGAATAAGTAACGCTAAGCGGAACTTTATCCAGATCAAAGGCTTTTGTATCAACTTCAATTGAAGTTTTGCTAGTGATAGTTACAGCCGATACAGGAATAGCAACACCGTCTTTATCTTTAACGGTAATCTCATTCTTCAATGCTACTGCATCTAAGCCGTCCGTTAACGTGAAACCAAGAAGGATTTTGCTTGTCGATAACACCTCTGCCGAAACTAAACCGATAGGTGTTTCACCAAATGGAGATACATATACATTGTTGTCTCCTTCTTTTATCCACAGCTGGTTGTAACGATCCAGTAGAGTAAATCCTTTGTCACCACCGTCTTTATTATCGCCATTCAACGGGTTCACTACGAGAAACCCAATTTTTTTGGCAGCTTCTTTCAATGGAATATCAATATAAGCACCAAAGCGACCTACTTGATCTGCTTGGAATGGAATTGCATCTTTAGGCCAATCCTTAAGTGAAACTGCAACATCATCCCACAACCATAATCCATACTGACTTTGATTGGAATCTGATCTCATATAATGGATCCGAACGGTATTTGCCGGAAGCTTAACCGGTTCATAAGGCGTAACTACATCGGAGCCTTCAGTGATCCACACTTCATTAGTTTGTGGAGTATTAATCGAGAAGTTCTTATCTCCTCCGTCTTTAGCACCACTTGCACGCTTAAGTGCGATGAATGAGATTTTCTTAGCCCCATCCTTGATCGGCACATCAACATATGCACCATAGGAATCCATTTGTCCTTCAGGGAAAGGGGTCGCACCCATAGCCCAACCATCAGAAGGGTTTACAACATCACCCCATAACCACAATCCCTTATCAGTGTAATCACTAGCTTTGTAGTGAACACGAATGTGCCCTGCGGGAACAGGTGTAACCTCTACAGGTTCAGTAGGGATTTTATATTCTGCGGTCACACTGTGATCTGCAGTATTGTACTTGAAGGTTACCTTAAGATCTAACGGTAGGCTCAACGCTAGATCGCTTTCTGGATAAGACATATCCTCTGCTTCTGTGGCGCCCGGAACAGAAACCTTGTATGTGTAATCACCCTGCGGCACAGTAACAACCGTACTGTACACTCCATCAAAATCGGAATCTGTTAATGTGGACAACGCCTCTGCTGGCAGGTTTCCTGTCAATCTTGGAAACTTATCTGCAGCAATTGGCGTATAGTACGTAGAATCAGCTATTTTATGAGTGATGTCATTATAATAAAAGGTTACAGTCGTTTCTTCTTCTAACTTTATGTGGATATTCTCTCCATCATTTTTCCCTTGAGGGTTTGTATACTTTGCAAATCCATAGTTCTCATCCCAACTATCGTTCAGAGCAACCTTGTAGTTATATTCCCCCGCTGGCAGAGTCCCTGCAAAAGTATACAAACCATTGTCTGAGTAAGTCATTTGAGTGACTACTGATTTTTCATCCCAATCATTTCCAGCATTTTCCGCCCCAGTGGATATAAACTTGGACTGCAAATCACCGACCAAAACCACCTTTGTCGTTTCTGCAGAAACACTAACTGGGTGTAATCCAAGACTGGAGAACACGAGAGCAACGATCATGAAGATCGCGAATGACCTCTTGCCCCATAAAGTTATTTTCATTTTTGTAAAACCTCCTATGTTTATGAATTCCCTTTTTGCAAGCGGATACATAATTTCGCGAACCCCGCCAATTATTCTGAGGTTATGAAATCATGCCTGTTCCTTCTAAAGTTGGAGAAGGTCTATGTTAGCGGCTTGTCAAACCAGATTAACGGCATCATCCTCCCATCAAAGTTAAATATCAACCCAAAACCATGAACTTAGTGCAAACGTTTGCAAATAGACGTGCACAAACCTAAATACATAAAACTCATTCCTTAACACAACTGGTATCGATCCAAAATCGCCCAATGTAAACGCTTGCTATATTTTGATTTACATACTAATGCTGTATTTATGGTATTGTCAACCAGTATTTTTATGTGTTGAACGAACTCAATTTATCATAAAAGTAAAAATAAAGAAAAGTAAACCTGATAATTCCATTAGGATTTATCCGTTTTTTTGATAGTATCTTTAATTTCATTCCTCTACTCGGATCTAATATATACTTCAGCAATTGTTCCAAAAAAGTTTAAGCCACACGTTTGCATTTAAGAACTGCTCCTTTCGAAGAAATTGGCTATCTTTTATATATATTAAGATCAATCTTGCTTAATCATTCATACTTTTTTGGTGAAAACAAACAAATTTACATTCAAATTTCTAATACTCTTTCCAAAAGTAGTAATAATGCCCTTCCAAATGACTTTATCTATTTACAATTTAGAACTCTTAGATTAATATTACTGTAGTAAAGCAAACGGTTCCATAAGGAGGTTTCTATGACAGTTACCATTAAGGATGTGGCCAAGAAAGCGGGAGTATCTCCCTCCACGGTATCCCGGGTATTGTCCAATCACCCCAGAATCAGCCTGGAAACTTCCCGCAAGGTCAAAGCTATTATGGAAGATATGGGCTATACACCTAACATGATGGCTAAGAGTCTAGTATCGAAAACTACAAACAGCATCTGCTTCAGTCTTCCTAAACCAGCTGAAGAGCTGTTCTCAAATCTATTTTTTATGGAATTAATCCGGGGGATCGTTACACAAGCTAGTCGTTCCGGCTACGATGTGTTAATTAGCTCTGGAGCAAACGAGAAGGAAGAATTGGAAGCCGTTTCAAGACTTCTAAAGGGGCGTCGTGTAGATGGTGTTATTCTGCTGTACTCACGTACGGATGATGCTGTTATTGATTTTCTAGAGAGTAACGATTATCCATTCGTGCTGGTAGGTCGAAGCGATCGATATGAGAATATTTTATCTGTCGATAACGATAATGTGATGGCAGCATATGATGCTACTAACCACCTCATTTCAATGGGGCATGAACGAATTGGCTTCGTAAGTGGACCGCCTAATCTAATTGTTTCTCGCGATCGTCTCGCAGGGTACCGTAAAGCATTGCAGAATAGCGGTCTTGAAATGCGTGATGAATGGATTGTAGAAGGTGAATTTCTACAGGATAGCGGATATAGAGCGATGTCTTTTTTCATGAATTTGCCAAATCGGCCTACTGCTCTAGTTGCAGTAGATGATATGGTATCGTTCGGAATTTTACGCGGATTGAATGAACTGAAATACAAAGTACCTGACGATCTCGCTATTGTAAGCTTTAATAATATTCCATTATCTGAGTTATCCAGCCCTCCGATCAGTAGTATTGATATTGGAATTTATCATCTTGGATACACGGCCTCTCAGGTACTTATCCAGAATATCAAAAGTCCAAATCACGATGCTGGATATACAAACCGATTTGTTATTCCACATCGCCTGATCGTAAGAGAATCATCCATGTACTCACATGCGAAGAACAAAACCGAATGAATAAGTGAAGCGATCAACGCTTCATTTATTTTTTGAAAATCTGTACAAACGTTTGCGCTAATTCATTAAACACTTCTTGACCCAGTTCTTTAAGGGTGAATATTCGAATTTAAGGTTAGGATAAACTTAACTATCTCAAGTAAAGCTTATACGGATCGAAATCAAATTCAGGTACGAACCCAATGGATCACGATACTGTCACAACTTTTAGGAGGTACTACAATGTCGGAAATTAAAGCCTGCTTGTTCGATTTGGATGGTGTTATCGTTGATACTGCCAAATACCATTATATCGCATGGAAAGAGCTTGCAGATGGATTGGGGTTTCTCTTCACAGAACAAGATAACGAACGCCTTAAAGGAGTCAGCAGAACTGCCTCGCTAAACATTTTGCTGGAAATCGGCGGACTAACTATCGATGAAGAAGAGAAAGCTAAGCTTGCGGAACAGAAGAATAATCGTTATGTCGAATATATTGCGAAGATGGATAGCTCAGAGATTTTGCCAGGTGCGCTTGATTTTCTAAAAGAGTGCCGTGAGAATGGCATCAAAGTTGCCCTCGGTTCTGCTAGTAAGAACGCAATGACGATTTTAAATAATACCGGATTGACCCCTTACTTTGATGCGATCATCGATGGCACACACACTAGTGCTGCTAAACCTGATCCGGAAGTTTTTCTTCTAGGAGCTAAAGCACTTGGCGCTGATCCTAAACACTGTGTTGTCTTCGAAGATGCAGAAGCAGGAATTGAAGCTGCGTCGCGAGCTGGGATGTTCAGCGTTGGTATTGGCTCACCGGAAACGCTCAATGCGGCGAATATCGTAGTTCCATCACTCGCTCATATGAGCGTGCCACAACTCAAAAAATCTTTTGCTTAAAGTCTAACGAACATTAATCAACTGAAAGTGTTAATGTGATTCGCCCTGCTGCATCTACCTACAATCAAATGAACTAAGTATTATTCATTAGATTTCTGGTGATGAGGTGACGGAGAGGAATTTTGGAACTGTAGAAGCGTAGCGTTCGCCTTTATAATCAGATTTCATCCGCAAAACGCGGCTAAAATATAGAAATCTGATTATAACAGCGATCGAAAGTCCAAAGATTCCTCGCAGTCACACTTATACCACCGGATTTTAATGGAAGAATGATTTGTTCATTATATATCCCCACAACATATTTAAAGGAGCCGGTTATCGTGAAACAATATTTAACAATTGATGAATGGTCCATTATTGAAGAATCTTTTGATCCACAGACACAAGAAATCTCTGAAAGTGTATTTAGCCTTGGCAACGGATTTATGGGTGGTCGAGCTAATTTTGAAGAGCAATATAGCGGAAGTAGCCTGCAAGGTAGCTACATGGCTGGCGTGTACTATCCTGACAAAACTCGGGTTGGCTGGTGGAAGAACGGCTATCCTGAATATTTTGCTAAAGTACTGAACAGCACAAACTGGATTGGTATTAACATCGACATTGAAGGAACTCCTTTAGACCTGGCTAAATCCACGGTTTCCGATTTCCGTCGTGTCCTTAACATGAAGGAAGGTACGCTTTCCCGTAGCTTCACTGCCACACTCGAAGATGGTAAGGAAGTTAAAGTTGAGAGTATTCGTTTCGTCAGCATGACTCGTCAAGAAATCGGTGCTATTCGTTACTCCATCATTCCTGTTAATTTTGCAGGCAAGATTACAATCACTCCTTATCTCGACGGTGACGTGAAGAACAAGGATTCCAACTATGACGAGAAATTCTGGAATGAAGTGGAGAAGCAAGCAGGCACTGAAGGTGGGCACCTCACCCTTAAGACTAAAAAACTCGATTTCCATGTAACCTCTGCTATGGCTTTTGATATCCTTGTCAACGGTGAGAAAGTCAACGCTGATGCTGAAGCCATTGAACAAGAGAAATATGTAGCCAGCAAAATGAATGTATCCGTACAAGCTGGTGATCAAATCGTTATTTATAAATATGTTGCCAACGTTACCTCCCGTAATCACGGTCTTGGTCAATTGGTCGACGCCGCACAAACTGCTCTGACAGCTGCTAAGGAAGCTGGTTTTGTAACCCTTCTGAAAGAGCAAGTAGACGCTTGGAGAGAGAAATGGAAAGAAAGCGACATCATTATTGAAGGTGACGTTTCGGCACAGCAAGCGATTCGCTTTAATATTTTCCAACTGAACCAAACTTACAATGGTGAAGATGACCGTTTGAACATTGGACCTAAAGGCTTTACAGGTGAAAAATACGGCGGCAGCACTTACTGGGATACAGAGGCGTATTGTGTTCCCTTCTATCTCAGTACAGCAGACTCCTCTATTGCTCGCAACCTGTTGATCTATCGTTACAAGCATTTGGAGAAGGCTAAGGAGAATGCTCGTAAGCTTGGTTTCACAAAAGGCGCATTGTACCCAATGGTTACAATGAACGGCGAAGAGTGTCACAATGAGTGGGAAATTACATTTGAAGAAATTCACCGTAACGGTGCCATTGCTTATGCGATTTACAACTATGTGAACTACACTGGAGACAAAGCTTATCTTGGTCAATATGGCCTTGAAGTTCTAGTGGAAATCTCCCGCTTCTGGGAAGAACGTGTTCACTATGCAAATCGTAAAGACAAATACGTGATGCTTGGTGTAACGGGACCTAATGAATATGAAAATAACGTAAATAATAACTGGTACACCAACCGGATGGCTTCCTGGACTATGGAATATACCCTAGAAGCTTTGGATTATCTGAAAAAGAACGAATCCACGCGCTATGCAGAACTAGTTGACAAACTAGGACTCCAAGAGAGCGAAACTGCAAAATGGAATGATATCATTGCCAAAATGTATTATCCAGCGGATGAAGAACTGGGTATCTTCTTGCAGCAAGATGGCTTCCTAGACAAAGAGATTATCCAAGTCAAGGATCTGGCAGCTGAGAACCTGCCACTAAACCAAAAATGGTCTTGGGATCGTATCCTTCGTTCTTGCTTCATTAAACAAGCGGACGTTCTGCAGGGATTATATTTCCTAGGGGACCGTTACGATCTGGATACCAAAAAACGGAATTTCGACTTTTACGAGCCGATCACTGTTCATGAGTCCTCCCTATCCCCTTGTATCCACTCTATTCTAGCCAGCGAGCTAGGATATAAGGATAAGGCTTATGAAATGTACTTGCGTACTTCAAGACTGGATCTTGATAACTATAATAATGATACCGAAGACGGCTTACACAGCACTAGTATGGCTGGTACTTGGATGTCAATCGTCCATGGCTTCGGCGGATTACGCGTTCATGATGGCAGACTGACTTTGAGCCCATCGAACCCAGGTCACTGGTCAGCGTACTCTTTCAAAATCATGTTCCGCGGCTCCCGTCTAAAAGTAAGCGTTTCGGACGCACAGGTTACGGTTACGAATGAAACAGACATCCCAGCTTCTATTACTATCTATGACAAAGAATATACCGTGAACGGACTAAGCAGCATCACTGCTAACAGCAATTCCGTCACAGTATAAACCGACACCACAAGAGACCCTTGAAGCTAATAGCTTTTTAGGGTCTCTTTATTTTTTATCCTAAATGGATATCTTATATAAGGAGTGATTATTAATGAAAAGAACCTTTTGGAAGGAAGCTGTCGTCTATCAAATCTATCCACGCAGCTTTCAAGATAGTAATGGTGACGGTATTGGAGATCTGCAAGGCATCATTTCACGTTTGGATTATTTGCAGAAGCTCGGTGTCGATGTAGTGTGGTTGTCACCAGTATATAAATCGCCAAATGATGATAATGGTTATGACATCAGCGATTATGAAGATATTATGGATGAGTTTGGCACGCTAAAAGACTGGGAAGAACTACTGACTGGACTGCATGATCGTGGCATTAAGCTAATGATGGACCTTGTCATCAACCACTCTTCAGATGAACATCAATGGTTCGTAGAGTCCCGTTCGTCAAAGGATAATCCGTACCGTGATTACTACATTTGGCGTCCAGGTGGACCGAATGGCGAACGCCCAAACAATTGGAGCTCCATATTCAGCGGTCCGGCTTGGGAACTAGATGAAACAACCGGTGAATACTATCTGCATCTATTCTCACGCAAGCAACCGGATCTCAACTGGGACAATCCAAAGCTGCGCGAGGAATTATACAAGATGATTACCTTCTGGCTCGACAAGGGTGTGGATGGATTGCGGATGGACGTCATTAATTTGATTTCTAAAGCGGAAGGGCTACCCTCCTTTCAAATCGAGGGCGAGGCGCCAGAAGAGCTTGCTTGGGGTGGCGATTACTTTATGAATGGGCCCCGGGTCCATGAGTTTTTACATGAAATGAACCAAAAGGTCCTTTCGGGCTATGACATAATGACCGTTGGGGAAACGCCAGGGGCTTCAGTAGAGGATGCCGTTCTTTACACAGACGAAGATCGTGAAGAGCTTCAAATGGTATTCCAATTCGAGCATATGGACGTAGATTCCGGCCCAGGAGGCAAATGGGATGTAGCCCCATGGACACTAACTAAGCTGCGCGACATACTCCATAAATGGCAGGTCGGTCTGGCTGACAAGGGTTGGAATAGTCTGTACTTAAACAATCATGACCAGCCACGTATGGTGTCACGATTTGGTGATGATGGGAAGTATCGCGTAATATCTGCCAAAATGCTTGCTACCTTACTACATACGCTTAAAGGTACTCCCTATATTTACCAAGGTGAAGAAATTGGGATGACGAATGTAAAGTTCACAACGCTGGAAAATTATAAAGACATCGAAATTCTGAATATGTACCGTGAAAAAGTAATTGAAGGTGGCGCAGATCATGATACGATTCTGAACGCTATCCATGTCAAAGGCCGAGACAATGCCCGTACCCCAATGCAATGGGATGCATCTGCTAATGCTGGATTTTCAGAGGGAGAACCATGGCTTAAAGTAAATCCGATTTACAAGGAAATTAATGTGGAGCAAGCATTGGCGGATTCTGATTCAATCTTCTACTACTACCAGGAACTAATTGCTTTACGCAAAGAGAATCCGATTATGGTATATGGAGAATATAAGCTACTGTTGCCTGACCATGAGAACATTTATGCTTATACCAGAACTTTAGAGGATGAACAATGGCTGATTCTTCTGAACTTCAACGAGGCTCCTCAAAACGTTGATCTCTCCGTTGAGCTGAGCAACGTTACTGATTTAATCATTGGAAATTACCCAGATGAATCACCAACACGAGAAATTCTGCGCCCTTACGAAGCAAGAGTGTACAGATTACAAAGCTGACTCTCTCTACCATCCTGAGTTATACTATATAGGGTGATTTTGTTAAAATCACTCATCCACCAGCAACCTGTCATTAGAGAGCAAGGAATAACAGGATTTGCAAATGGTGGCATGATAGTATGAACTCAAAGGGAGATGGCAGGCTTGGAATGGCTTATCCGCATGAAAGAAGCTTTAGATTATATGGAGAGTAAAATGGAGGAAGCCTTTAATATAGAAGATATAGCAAAGGTGGCTTACTCCTCCCCTTTTCACTTCCAGCGTATGTTCTATATGCTTACTGGAGTATCAGTGAAAGACTATATCCGTAAGCGCAGATTGACTCTCGCTGCACAGGAACTCGCTATTTCTAAAGTTAAGGTACTAGATGTCTCATTAAAATACGGATATGACTCTCCCGAGTCGTTTGCCAAAGCATTCCGCAAAGCACATGGAATTACTCCTTCTGCTGCGCGGGAGTCAGGGGTACAGCTCAAAGCCTTCCCTAGACTCTCCTTCCATCTATCACTGAAGGGAGATAAAGAAATGGACTACAGAATTGAGACAAGAGACGCTTTTAATGTTATCGGACTAGTAGAGGAAATGACAACGAAAGATGGGGAGAATTTACGCCGTATCCCCCAGCTGTGGATTGAAGCTAACGAAAATGGTACATCGGATAAGCTGATTGAGATCGGTGTTGATAAGGATATCCTTGGTATTTGTAAAGATTTCAATCACGAAAAAGAAACCTTCTCCTATTGGATTGCTGTCGAAGCCTCTCCAGAGACGGATACTCAAGGCTTTCCTTCTACAACGATACCAGCTGCGAGTTGGGCTGTGTTCACCTCAGTAGGACCAATGCCGAATGCTATTCAGCAAGCATGGTCACGGATCTTTCAGGAATGGTTCCCTGCAACAGGCTATGAGCATACAGGAGGACCCGAGTTTGAGTTATACCTTCCGGGAAGACCTGATGCAGAGGATTATCGCTGCGAGATCTGGATACCGGTTATGAAAAAAAATTAATGCTTACTTAGACTATTCGGAATTCCGGATAGTCTTTCTTTCTTTCAGAATTTCTACGATTTCATTTTGAGAATCGGCCTAATCTTGGTATAATAAATAGATTATGTGATTCAATAATGACTATTGTCGTCCGATTATCGGTGAAGGAGAAATTCATGTCTACTGTAAAAATATTTTCAGACAGCACTTCCGATTTGCCTCAAGGCTGGAAGGATACTTTTAATATCGGCATCGTTCCCCTTTACGTAGTGTTTGAAGAAGGAACCTACAAAGATGGTGAAGATATCACACCAGAAGAAGTGTATCGCCGTGTCGCAGCAAGCGGAGTATTGCCAAAGACGGCCGCGCCTTCGCCAGCTGACTTTATCGCCGCTTTTCATCCAGTAATTAGCAGTGGAAATGATATTGTATATATCAGCCTCTCCTCATCATTATCCTCAACATATCAGAATGCACTTTTGGCTGCTGGAGAATTTCCTGAGGGTCGTGTACAGGTTATTGATTCACAGACCTTATGTGGAGGCATTGCTCTTCTCGTTATGAAAGCTGTCAGAGCCGCTGAAAAAGGTCACAGTGCTAATGAGATTGCAGCTATGCTGAAGCACAGCCGTAATCTTGTAGAAACAGAATTCGTTGTAGATACGCTTGATTACTTATATATGGGTGGACGCTGTTCAGGTATGCAGAATTTCATCGGTAGTCTACTCAAAATCCGCCCTGTGCTAAAACTGGTGGATGGGAGCATCGTCCCTATTAGCAAAAGCCGTGGCAAAAAAGAAAAAGCCGTAGAACAAATGCTCCAGAACGCCTTGGTTAACGTCGATCGGATGGATAACGAGCTGCTCATCGTTGTCCATACCTTGGCGGAAGAAGATGCATTATACCTAGAAGCAGCTCTACGTGAAAAGACTCAAGTTAATGAAATAGCTATCCTCAACGCAGGTTGTGTTATTGGAAGTCATTGTGGTCCACATACTGTAGGTCTCATGTATATGCTTCAAGATTAATACTCACACACAAATCTCCGGCCATTGCTTCGTAAGTCAATCGACCGGAGATTTGTGTGTTTACCCCTCCTGATTGAAAGTTGAATTTAACTCCGTCCCTTCATTTATGAAGGGTAGCATAAACCGGAACGTTGAACCTTTATTCTCTTCGCTTTCTACAAAGATGGTCCCACCCATTAGCTCAACAAGCTGCTTACAAATAGCGAGTCCCAATCCAGTACCGCCATATTTACGGTTGATGGTCGGGTGCAGCTGTGAGAAGGATTGAAATAATAAATTGAGTTTATTATCGGCAATCCCAACACCTGTATCGCGTACAGAAAATTCCAATAAATATTCTTTTGAATCCGAAAGTGGGATGTTCTTAACCGATAGCGTGACGCTTCCATGTTCTGTGAATTTCAGTGCATTACCTACCAGATTGACAATAACCTGTCGCAAACGGATCGGATCGGCCAGTAACGTTGTTGGAACACTCGTGTCCGCCCACCACCGCAAGGCCAGCTTCTTCTCTTCGGCTTTAGGCGTAAATAAATCAATGATGTCCGATATCATCTCTCGAAGATCAAATGATTCGGATTGCAGTGGCATTTTACCCACTTCCATCTTACTGAAATCAAGAATGTCATTCAAGATCTGTAATAGCGTGTAACTACTGCTTCGTAAAATCTCAACATAACCTCGTTGTTCTTCTCCAAGATCTGTTTCAAGTAAAAGGTCTGACATCCCAATCATTCCATTCATTGGTGTCCGAATTTCATGACTCATCATTGCCAAGAAATCAGATTTGGCCTGCGCCGCCTGCTCTGCAGATTCTTTAGCGCGAATGATTTCTTTCGCATTCGTGATATCGCTAAAAGCAATAACTGCACCTGCGATCATCCCTTCATCCATAAGAGGCGACACCCGATAATTCGCAAAAAAGCTGGTTCCATCCTTACGCCAGAAGATCTCATCGTCTTTCCTGCGGATAATTCCATCTGCAATCGTAAGACTAATCTGACAATCAGGAGTTGAATAACGTGAGCCATCACCTTGGATTTGATGAATATATTCCATTAGCTTCAGACCCACCAGTTCTGTAGGCTGGTAGCCTAACATATCCGCACCCTCACGGTTAATAAAGAGCGTTCGCCCCATATTATCTAGTACGAATATTCCAGCTGAGACGGAGTTCAGAATCAGGCTCGCTCTCTTATTCTCGACTTCAGTAGCTAAAGCAGGCTTGAAGTTTGTCTCCAGTTCTACCTTATCCGATAATTTAGCATGAAAAGAATCCGCTAATGCGTTTAGCCAGTCCTGTAACCCTTCCGAATAAATATGATAGTTGCCGTAATCTACTTGAATGATCGCGAATACCCCGACAATTTCCTTATCTATCGTTATAGGAATAAAGTTACCTCTCACGGCATCCGCTTTGGGATCGTTCAGATCTTGCAACTCAAAGCTAGACGGATTTCCTTGCAGGGCAGCCTCAAAGTTAGCTACATCAACAAAGTAGGTTTTTTTAAGTGATGTCAGACCTATATCTTGAAACGATGCTTCTGCACTGGAATCTAGATAGAACGTGCGATTAGTTCCTAAGCAGCGACCTTGCCGATCCAAAACAAATACCAAATTAGGATGATGGTCATATAACGATTTATAAGCGCTCTCTTCCGAAAGCAATCGTGTTAGTATGGATGTCCAGTCTTTATCCACAATTCATTTCACCTCAGGCTCTCTCATCCATTATCATTACCCTAAAACGAGCGGAAATCATCTCAAATTTTAAATTCTTCTATTTCGACCATTATATCAAATTCACCTTAATTGATCCCAGATAAACACCAAATCCCCCTTTAGAGTCCAGCCACGATGACTTACACATCGCACTGAGATTCTTAAGAGGGATTTCTGTAAATATCTTAGGCTATATCTTTATGGTCAATATTGCGAATCGCCATATAGGCAATACCTGCTCCTAGCAAGCCAAGCGAGATCGACACCGCCGCTAAATTACCTAAACGCGCTTGATCAAATCCACCAGAAATCAAGGAAGTAACCAATACAGCAGAGACGATGGTAGCTGGGACTGATTTTTTCTTCATCCCAAAGTACAATGGAATTAGAGCGATTCCCGCTGCATAAAATGCGTTTGGTCCTAACTTAATCAGCTCTGTAGTGAGCATAGGAAGGGTTAATTCACCTGGAATAAGCCCTACAAAAGAATTGAATCCTATTAGGATAGCGCCAACTACAATGTCTGACACGATGATGGCAACAAATGTGAAGGCGAACACTATCAATATTTTTGCAGTCATTAGCTTTTTACGTGAGATAGGATACATGAAGAGAAGCGTAATGGTGTTGTTCTTATACTCATCAATCACCAGCTTGCTAATAATAACGGAAGCGAAAATAATATAAGCAGCCTTCACAAAAACGAACACACCCTCAAACATATCTGCATAAGAAGCGAACGACGGTTCACCCTCATTTCTATCAACGAATAAAACCATAATCATAAACCCAACAATAGCAAGATTGACGATTGTTGCACCTGTAAGAAGAGTTTTTAGCTTATTCTTCCGAATCTCCAAAGATATTAATTTAAGCAACGCCCTCACCCCCAATCAATTGTAAAAAATAATCTTCCAGCGTATGTTGTTTCTTGCTGATGCTTTCAATCTCCACATCTGCTAACACTAACGCCTTATTCAGATCACGTTGTGAGATTCCACCGTCATATATTCTTAGTATAATATGATCAAGCACTTTGAAATTATTGAGGCCAAGCTTATGCTCCAACACGTACACTGCTTTGTTAATCTCATTTGTAACCACTTCGATATATTCTGTATTTTGACCGCGAATGGAATCCATCGCCACTTCTTCTACCAGAGCACCCTGCCGGATCACACCGATAGTATCAGCGATCTGTTCAATTTCTCCCAGAATATGACTAGATACAAGTAACGTCATCCCATATTCACGGCTAAGCATCCGAAACACTTCACGCATCTCTTTGATTCCCACAGGGTCTAGTCCATTAATTGGCTCATCCAGAATAAGTAGCTCAGGTTTTGTCATGAAGGCTCTGGCAATACCCAAACGCTGCTTCATCCCAAGCGAAAATTGCTTCACCGGCTTTTTATCGATACCCGTAAGCTTTACCAGCTCCAGCGCTTCTCCAATCGCTTGCGGATCATAATAGCCCATGTACTCTCCATGCAGGATCAGGTTTTCTTTGGCTGTCAGCTTATCATAGAACACTGGATATTCAATGATGCAGCCCATCCGTTTGAGCATTTCATAAGAATGATTTGTCATTTTTTCATTAAAAAACTCAATTTCACCACTCGTAGGTTTAACAAGGTTTGTGATCATTTTCATGACCGTTGTTTTGCCGGCACCGTTCGGTCCGAGAAAGCCATAAATTTCACCTTGTTTAATATTCATATTCACATTGCTAACGGCTTCTTTGCCTTGGTAGGTTTTCGTTAAATTTCTTGTTCGAAGTATCGTAGTCATTTCCGCGCTCCCCTTTGTTTTCGTCTCGTCTTCCTTAGTTCTTATTGTACACAGCAGAATTTTCTTTTTTATTACTCGATTCTTACAAAAATCTTAAGCTGCGCACAATTTCACTCCTTAGAAGCTTAATCTGCGAAAAGAAAGGGTAAAAACCGTTCTCACAAACGGTTGACTAGCCAGTGTAATGGTTCCATTCATCTGCTCTGTTAATCTTTTGGTAATGGTTAGACCTAGACCGCTCCCTTGATATGATCGGTTTCTCGAATCCTCCAGTGTATAGAGCCGTTCGAATACTTTATCCTGGTGAGCTTCACTAATGCCTTTTCCACGATCCCAAACATCTATGTATACTTTGTTCTTATCACTATAGAGTTTCAAGCCTAATACGCCTCCGGCATCCCCATAAGCAATCGCATTCGATAACAAATTGGACAAAATCCGGTCAAGCGCCTCTTCGTTCCCCATGAAGTAAAGTGATTCATCAGGGATTTCTATTTCTACCTCACTGCCCTTGGCGCTAAGGATATCATAGAAGGAAAGGATATTACGTCTGCATACTTCGCCTGCCTCAACACGTGTAAGATTGATTTCCCGATCCCCTGATTCGAGCTTGGCCAAGTCAAAGAACTTGTTCATCAGATGGATCACTTCGTTCGCTTTTTGGTGAATCGTATTCATCATGCGTTCCCGTTCCTCGGCTGGCATCTGCTCATCCTGCTGAATCGTTTCAATATAACCGAGTACTACCGTTAGCGGAGTCTTTAGATCGTGGGAAATGTTTGACAGCATATTACGCATGGACTTCTCCAGCTTCACGCGCTCAATGCTTCCTTTATGGTTAACGTCGAGCAGCCGATTTAGATCAATCAGCACGCTTTGCAGCTCTACATTACTACTAAATAACAGCAATCTTTCGTGTGATCCTTCGGCCATGATGCTACTTAGCTTGTCATGAATATATTTCAGGTCTCTAGAAGCTTTACGCGAATGCTGATATTGCCATCCAACGACGACGAGCAGGAGTACAATAACCACGCTAAGCGCCATACTCATTACAGCTGCTCTCCCAGCTTATACCCGATCCCCCATAACGTCTTGATGTACTCTGGATGCGAGGGGTCATCTTCTATTTTTTCGCGTAATCTTCTCATATGTACATTAATAACGTTCTCATCCCCAAAATAATCATCTGCCCACACGCTTGCATAAATCTGCGCTTTGGTGAAGACTCTGCCTGGATGCGTGACGAACAATTTTAGAATATGAAATTCCTTGGACGTTAGCTTCACTTCTTCCCCGTTCTTTAGCGCAGAGAAATTATCCAAATCCACAGTCAGTCTACCAATGGAAATCATTTGCTTCACAGGAATGGGAGCCTCTGCTTGGATTGGGGGAGTAGCATAACCCGCTCGTCGAATCGCAGCCTTCACTCTAGCAGCTAATTCGATCATTGAAAAAGGCTTGGTAATATAATCATCCGCCCCAAAGCCAAGTCCAAGCGCTTTATCCACATCGCTGTCTTTGGCCGACATGATCAACACCGGAACTAGACTTGTCGCACGGATCGTCTGGAGAATATCAGTACCGCTACGCTTGGGCAGCATGAGATCTAATAATACAAGATCAAAAGAATTGCTAGTACGGAATGTTCTTTCCGCTACTTCACCATCAAACGCCGTTTCCACTTCATAGCCCTCTTTTACTAAATAGGACCTAACCATTTCACTAATCGCTTCGTCATCTTCAATTAATAATATACGGTGCATGAATACTGCCTCCAATGATTTGAGAATAAATATGAATGCTGAATATAGTTAAAGATCAGTCGCAACTGCGGTGAATGTTTGGACTTCCAGCCGCTGTTGTCACCAGATTTCTTGATTTGTACCGCTTATAGCGGTTGAAATCCAGTGACAAAGGCGGACGCTATCGCTCCTACAGTTCCAAAATTCCCCTCCGTCACTCCGTTCCCTTTTCCAAAGTTTCAAAATTCAATTTATATAGTGTAATTATTCGTAATACCCCTTAACCTCAGGCAGTTGCTTATAAATGCTTCCGGCCTGCACGATTGTAATGATCGCTTGGGCTAGTTCAGTCATCTGACCGTCATCCTCAGTATTCTGGCATTCCGTCCACTGATAATGACGCTCACCACTATTGATCTGAACCGATAAATCGTAACTTACAGCAGGTTTTCGATTACACTCAGTAGATAATTCTTTTTCATCTAAGTAATTCGCTAGAACCATTTCTTTATAGATTTGTCCTCGTTCCTGTTCAGAAAGCTCAAAATCGCTAACCTCGACTACTTCCCCATTCTGGAGATCTTTGACCAACTTCTTCTCTATCGTATTAATTTCGTTCTTTTGGTTCACACCATACTTTAAAACAAACTCAAACTTATCTTGTTTCGTTACGTCAAAAGGGATCTGGAGCAGCTCAATCTTTGCTTGTTCACCCGCACACCCCGTTAAGGTATACGACAGAAGTTTATCCGTTTCGTTTCTAACAAGGTTCTGACAAGTGTATATGGTTATTTGGGGACTACCAAACGTATCTTCTGAATTATCATGCCGCATTTCAATTCCTTGGTCAGTGTATTTCAAGTCATTAAAGATCGGATCACCTTCAATTGTGTAATGAACCACACGCTGGGTACCCTTTTTATTTTGGATAAAAGCATCCAGCTTCTTAAGATTCTTAACAATCATTCCATGGCTGTTTATCACATCTTCTTGTTCATTAATGGTAGTAGTGAATTTGTCTTTTCCATTGGATAGCTGATAAAAGCAACCGGTTACTATAAGCGCTATAAAAATAAGAAGAATACCGCTCGATCTCATCGATCATAACCTCCTTAAACCCTCCATAAGTAGAATCATTTGTTAAAGTATACCAATAATAACGGGGGCTGGGTATCCCTTCAGGGGATATCGGATGATAGGGAGATTAATAGAAAATTAGCCAGCAAACAAAAAAAGCCGATTGGATACCCAATCAGCTCTGGTTATTGTTCATCTCACCTGAGTCCTAAGGAATTATCAAATAATCTCGATATTCCGATAAGCGTGAACTCAGATACATTCTCTGAAGTAAATATAACAATGGATGAATCAGCTAGTCCCGTCTGGAGAGCGGGACCAAATAAATCGATGCTCTTGGAAATCTGACCGCCAATAACGATGCGGGTTGGCTGATATTCTACAACATAGGACTTTAGCATTTCAGCCAATCGTGTACCGAATTCTTCAAATACCTTGCAGCTCATGCTATTCCCGTTTCTTGCATGTTCTGCGAGTTCCTTCACGTCCATCCCTTTTTCTAGAGCTCCCATCTGCTCAGCCAGGCGAAGAATTCCGCGACGTGATAAGGCATCATCTATGGAGCTCTCTAGGAAAGGTTTATCATAGAGCCAACCGTCCTTAGGAACACCCGGCCCTTCGTTAAGGAGCGATGCATGATCAATAAACGCGGAGCCTAACCCTGTCCCAATAGTTAACGAAATATATCGTTCATTTGGAAACAACCTGCTTACGCCTAAGGCAAACAACTTGGCATCATTCTCAAAGCGAATATCTGCCTGCAGCAGGTGCTTCGCCCGTTCCTTATGTTGTATGGTTTTGAACCGGGTATACAATACTTCTCGTATATTCTCACCATACAACGCCTCATATTTACTAAGCCCCTGAATGTAACATATACCTTGCTGATAATCAAAAGGCCCGGGAAAAGCTAGACCGATACACCAAGTACAGTCTGCCGCTATCCCTAGTGTAACGGTATAGAACTGATATTGATCTTCGAATATAGAAATAAATTGCTCAATAATCACATCGGCATCTTGGTCAGCAAGGGCAGGATACTGCTTACAGCTAGCCTGTAGCAATTCCCCGTCCACGACTAAACCAGATTTAATAAAGGTTCCTCCCACGTCTAAAGCGATCACGACTTTAGGCTTCAAAGGAGACTCACATCCCATGCCTTGGATACGCCAGCTTTCACAAGCTTACACGGCTTATTTCCGATATTTATTATTTTGTAGGCACCGAACACGGCTGGGAGGATATATGATTCCGCGTATTGTAACTCGACATAAATAGATTCATCTGCACAGGATACTATACGGACCTTACCTCCCTCAACCAAGTTATACATTACCATTTCGTTATTTGTATGATCCTCCCATGTATCATGCAGATGCACACGATGAACATAGAACAGTAGATCGTCACGCTGTCCAAGAACATACTCCTCGTTAAGCCCCTGCGTTTGCCGCAAGCTTGGCTTAGGAATCAAATTGTCCTCAACCCATGCCGTTCTTTTATCGAAATCAATATTGTCAAAGGCATGATCTATATTAATAGGACGTGGCTTGCCATCCATTCCTTTACGTAGGAAATCGTAGATCTTGAAAGTAAACCACCATGTCGTAGAGGATATTTCGAGTACTAAGTTATTCTTTCCGGAAGCATGAACAGTCCCTGTAGGAATTAGGAATAAATCTCCCTTATTCGCTTCATATTGATTAACGAAATCAGTGATTTGAATGGGTTCACCTGTTTCTTGTGCATGGTGTACGGCGTTAAAGAATTCCTCCTTCGTACATTGTTCGGTCAGCCCCAGAAACACAGATGTATTCTCTAAATTCTCCATGATATAGTACGATTCTTGCTGTGCCATAAATTCATTAAATGTCTCCCGAATATACTCCTGCTTCGGATGTACCTGGCACGACAAGCTATCTCCGTCGATGGTATCAAGGTAGTCGAAGCGAATCGGAAAATAATCGCCAAACAGCCCGACAATACGATTCCCGAGAATGGCCGGATGCTCATAATGCATGACGATGAGGAAAGGGACCTCAATTATTTCGTCGTTATACTTCAGCAAAATGGAGTTCTCCGGTGCAATCGGCTCAAAGCTCCATGCGCAGTTGGCCCACTCCTTCGGAAGCTCCGCGAATTTCTTCAAATATTGACCGCCCCATATCCCTGGCGCGAAGAACGGCTTCACACGCATAGGGGACTTGGCGATATCTGCAATCATCTGGCGTAGGGTGAAGACCGTTGTAAGCTTGGGACACTCGGGCTCATTCATATCAACGTAATAGTGGATCGAATCCAATACTTTTTTTCGGTAAGTTTCTAGCACAGGCCATTCCACAAATAGACAGATTTTATACTTCTCCACTACATCTCGGTTCCAACTAAAACCGAAATTCAATAAATGTGCTTTATGCTCCACTTGCTGATACTCACGAGAGACATCCAAGAAGTAGGTAATATCGTAGTTGCCGTTCCCGAGCCAATAGGCCCCTGGTCCAAACGTGATGATGAAGGTTGTTTGGTCGACAGGGAATTGAATCTGTTTTTTGAAGTTGTCTATCTTGTCTTGTGCTTCTGGAATGAAATAATCTGCAAGCTTAGCATCCGAAAAATAACCAAATGCACGATTATCTGTAATATTCGCTTCAAAGAACGTTCGCAGCTCTTCACTTGTCTTCATAAAGCTATTGGTTCCGATGAGAACTGTCTTATGCCCCTCTTGTTGCAATACATCTATGATCCTTGCCAGGACGTCCTGATATTGGGCACCGTGCGTTCCATCAATCGCAACGTGAATAACACTAGTGGAATTCATCGCTGCTTGTTGAAGTAGCGGGGACAGTATTGCCTCAAAACCTCGCTGCACTCCAGCTTTTGCATAAGGCGTAACTGTATCTGGCTTCATTTGTTGAATGAACCGAATAGGGTTAATAGGTCTTTTCTCGAACATAGTTGTCACTCCTATACAGTTGAATGAATTCTATCCCGCTTATGGTGACTATACTTTAGGTCAATATGCCTGATTCTAATGCCTTCCACACAAGCTGCGCGAACTGGCTGTTCGACCAAGCGAACCATTCACGTGTAAAGTTAGTAGAATCATTTACATCAAATCCCTCATGCATAAATCCAGTACCAGCATCTGTCGACTCACAGATTTCAATCATCTCGAGCATCTCTTGAGGATCAACTGCAGTTAAACCCTGCATCGTATAAGCAAGATGCCATACGAATCCCGTGCTAGTATGTGGACTACCAATGCCGCTCAGCTTCTCGCCTTTGAAGAAATAGGGATTATCCTCACTAAGAGCAAATCTACGGGTATTCAAATATATCGGATCATCTGGCGCACAGTAACCTAGATAGGGTGCAGACATCAAGCTAGGGGTACCTGCATCGTCCATCAATAAATGGTTACCGAAACCATCCGTTTCGAACGCATACATCTTGCCGTATTTGGAATGGTCAATGATTCCATAAAGCTCAATTGCATGCCGGATTTCTTCTTCCATTGCCGACATTCGGGCTACGAGCTTTGAATCTCTATATACATATTGAGCAATTTCCTGCAATTGTCGAAGCGTTACAGCGGCGAACATATTCGATGGAATATTGAAGTGAAAGTCACACACATCATCGCTGGGGCGGAAGCCTGACCAGATCAGTCCAACATTATTTACCGGCATCCCCAAACCGTTCTTACGTAATGTATCTATCACGATGCCGTTGTGACGTTGAAAGCGGTAGGTTGACTGCTCCTTGTGCTCCTGTTCAATCTGCCATACGTTCAACATCTTCAGTAGTGAGGTTCGGAAAACTTCATCAAAGATCCCGGTGCGTCCAGTTTCTTTCCAATATAGGTATGCCAAGCGGAATGAGAAGCACATGGAATCCAGCTCGAATTTACGCTCCCATACCCAAGGCGAGCTGTCTGTCTCATCCGTTGCATTCCAGTGCCAATCATTTGCAGACTCGTTAAAGGCATTCGCATAGGGATCGATTTGAATATAAAACATATGACGGCGTATTAAGCCTTCTAGAATCCGCTGAAGCTCAGCATCTTCCTTGGCAAAAGGAACATAATGAATAACCTGCTCAACAGAGTCACGCAGCCACATCGCCGGAATATCGCCAGTTAACACGAACGTTGTTCCGTCATCCAGCAGTTTAGTAGTTGTTTCTAATGTGTTTGGAAAACAATTCTGGAACAATTGACGCAGCTTTGGACGATGAGCCAGACGTTCACTAGCGTCCTTCATGACTTGTTGAACCGCCTGAGGCAGAGGGAACTTATTAATTTCAATAGTAGGTAAACGATGCTCTTTCATAATTTGGTAACCCTCCCGTGATTACGATCTCAAGTTACGAGGAACAACCTCTAAGCTTGTTGAAATGGTACTGCCTACGTTCGATCCAATCATGATCTCAAATTTGCCGGGCTCAACCATCCACTGCAAATCAGAGCCGACAAACTGCAGCTCCCGCGGAGTAATATGAAATTGAACGATACGCATCTCACCAGGCTCAATATAAATCTTCTGAAATCCTTTTAATTCTCGTTCCGGGCGTGTGATTGTGCTAGTGCAATCTTTTATATATAGTTGAACAACCTCATGTCCAGCAACATCGCCAATATTCGTTACCTCCACGGATACAGTACAAGAACCATCCAACTCTATTTGTGTCTGATCCAAGCGAATATGCTCGTATTGATAGCTTGTATAGCTTAGACCATAACCAAATACATATTGTGGATGAAAGTCCACCTCGAGATAGCGATGACCTCTGGAGCGTTTCTTATTATAATAAATCGGTAATTGCCCTGGATGCTTTGGAATGGACAGCGTAAGGCGACCGGATGGATTATAGTCTCCGAACAAAATATCAGCAATCGCATGCCCACCCTGCTGTCCCGGATACCAAGCCTCCAGAATGGCATCCGCATGCTCATCTACCCAAGGCTCGACAATGGGGCGACCATTGATATAGATAACAATCAGTTTTTTGTTCAAGGTGTGCAGCTCCTGCAGCAGTTCAAGCTGCACACCGCATAAGTTGAGCTCTGCACGATCGAAGCCTTCCCCACAATCCATATCACTAAGACTAAATTGATCCGTAATGACGGCGGCGCCTGTCTTCAAATCAATCGTACCTTCACCGAAATCACGTGCACTCGATCCCCCGACGACTGCAATAATGGTATCCGCTGCTGACGCTACCTCCATTGCCATCTCAAAGCCTGCTTTCGATGGATCTTTCACGCGGCAGCCCGGAGCATACAGCACTTCGCTGAGTCCATCACATTTAGCACGGACCCCGTCCAAAACGGTAACGATGTGATGACGCTCCTGTGGCGAAGTATAGTCACCCAATTGATTATAAATATTGTTGGCATTCGGCCCAATAACAGCAATCTTACCAAGTGACGGAGAAAGCGGCAGAGCATCATCATGATTCTTCAAAAGAATGATACCTTCGCGTGCAGCTTGTCGCGCCATCTCTACATGCAACTGCTGTCCAACGACGCGCTGTGCTGTTGCCGGATCAACAAAGGGACGTTCAAACAGTCCCAATTCAAACTTCGCACGCAGAATTCGTTCAACTGCGAGATCAATATCGGAAATCTCAATCAACTGAAGCCGCAATGCGTTCATTAGACATCTGCCAAATGTTTCACCAGACATCTCCATATCCACACCAGCTTTAAGTGCAAGTGATGCTGCCTCTTCTTCGGTCTCACAAATCTGGTGACCGTGTTTAAGCTGGCTGATCGCACCACAATCCGTAATGACGAAGCCTTCAAAGCCCCATTGCTCACGAAGCACATCTGTTAACAACGCCTTGCTTGAGGTACACGGAACACCATCAATCTCATTGTAAGCAGTCATAACAGACTTCGCCCCAGCTTCAATTGCCTTCTGGAATGGCAGCAAATCCTTCTCCATTAATTCGCGTTTTCCCAACCGTACGGTGTCAGCATTACGACCACCATCCGAGCTGCCATACGCGACGAAATGCTTTAATGTTGCCAGGATCGTATGGTCTGTATTTAATGAATCACCTTGTAAGCCCCTCACTGCAGCAACTGCCATTTCACTATTTAAATATGGATCTTCCCCAAAGCATTCTTCTGTTCGCCCCCAACGCGGATCACGTACAATATCTAGTACTGGGGAGTAGGTTGCTGTCCCTCCTTGAGCGCGAGTCTCTGCAGCCACTGCTTGGCAGATCTGCCGGAACAATTCCCTATTCCATGTACTTCCAATGGCAAGCGGTACGGGAAAGACGGTGTTACCAATCGCCATATGACCATGAGAGCATTCCTCGCCCAACAGAATCGGAATACCCAGACGTGTATGTTCAATGGCATATTGCTGGATCAGATTCGTTACTTCTGCACCTTCCATCGGGGACAACCCTGTTTCAAGCGTTACCTCTGTCCAAGGATCTGCACGCAGCACACCATACAAAGAACCCACGCCACCTTTTGCGACTGCTCCCTTAAATGCTTCAGTCAGTTGAATCCTGCCTTCTGATTTCTCATACGCTTTCCAGCCAAAGGGCTGGAGGAGCTGCCCGATTTTCTCCTCCAGCGACATATGGGCCAATAAATCTCTAACACGCTCATGAATCGGCAAGGATGAATCTTTATACCTCATAGCTACAAGTCCTCCCGTTCACCTGAACTAGAACTGTCTCCACGCCAGGATTCCTGCATTCATCCCCCGACACATGTTGAACGATACTTCAGGGTTGTTAAACTTCTCACCCCATGTAATGTAATAGCGGAATTCATAGAAGCCGCCAAGTGTAGCTGCAAAGTTGGTTTCCCAATAGTTATTCATCACCCAGGCATATAAGTGTGCAGGGTCCTGTTCCAGTCTTGCATCACCATTAAGTAGACGATATTTATGCTCTAAAGCGCCCAGTTGAATCAACGGAGTGTCTGGCATCGCGATCACAATACCTTGATCCTTCGAAATGTATGCAGCACCTTCGCCAACAGCCGTATAATCAGCCAAGCTGCCTGGTAATTGATCCTTGCGCAGACGAGTTAGGGCATCCATCTTATCTACCCACAGCTCCTGCGTAGAGGTTGTCAATGCGCTGCCAAACGGAAGTGAGACGTACAAATTCTCAGGCTTCCATACACTTTCCTTATGCATCCGTACCGCCACGTCTACACGAGGACGATCCGCATACACGGTTAAGAATAAGGAATAATGCTCACAACCGGAGACTTCATAGGTCAATTGAATCATGCTATAAAGCGTCCCCTGTTCAATAATTTCTGCACTTGTCAATAAACCTGTAGATACAATCGCATTCGGACCTTTCCGATTACGGCCCATAAGACGACGAACCTCCGTCATTTCGACCACCTTTGTGGCTGGTGTGACATCATATACCGGCGTGAATGCATGATGATTCCGGTCCGCACGCAGCAGTTCCTGTCCAGTCTGCTTATCCTTCCAAGAGGTGATTCCTTCACCCTTCTTCCATTCAATGCGTACAAATGGTGTTTCAGCATATGTGGATGTGACATGGAAGTCCTTTACTTCATGAGTAACATCCAAATCCAATACACGATCCGATGCCACATAATCATTCATATATGCGGTTTTGATTGTTGGCTTAACCGCTACGATATGAAGCACTTTTTCTTCCTGGGGCTCCAACATGACCGGAATCGTTACAATAACCCCGCGATGCGCAAGACGCAGTTGAGATGGGAGCACCTCACCTGTATTGAAATCACGCACCTCAAACCCTTCCTTAATCTGCTCGTAATACCAACCCTCAAGAATAAGATGGGCATGATCCTCCTGAACATAGCTGTAAGGATTACAAATTTTGAACTTCATCGGCCGACCCGGTGCAAGCAGTGCATCTCCCTTGGCTTCAAGGATTTCGTACAACGCACGATGTGCAGCGGTGCTCGCATTTGCAGCAAAAGCCTCCTTGCGCAAACCCAACTCTTGAACAAACGGGTTCCAAGGCTCCGAAATGGAAGAATGATAGCCCCATGTGTGTTCAGCGAACATCGTTAATTGATATTCCATTTCTTTAATCGCTTCCGGAGAAATGATGTCATAATTAGGATCTAGTCTTCTTACTTTTTGGTACACCCGCTGCGCCTCACGAAATACTTGCACATGCTTTGGTGTAGAGCCAACCCCATCCGTCCACCAATCGGGCCAATCTCCGCGATAGACAGGAATATCTTCCGGGTGCTGAGCTGCATGGGCACGGACTTCTGCAAAGAAGTCATCTAGCGTAGCCATTTGAATCAAAATCCGGTCCCCATGCTTGGTGTTCCATTGCTGGATAAACTCCATTGCCGCCGCATTGGGTGGGTTATTATCCGTTGGTAAGCCTGAGAACATCGCCGGAAAGAAATCGAATGCATAGCCATCCTCTGTCAGACGATCGATATAACGCTCGATCCGTTGTTCAGCAATTTCAAAATCCGCGCCCTTGCTCATATCGAATTCATCTTTAATCGTATATTTACCACCCATGCCAGGTACAAGCCCCAGATCATTTCCGAACACATAATGCTCTCCGCTCCACGTCAACAGGCGATCCCCTGAAGGCATCTCCCACCAGAACGGCTGCTGCTTTTTCCAGCAAGGGAACATTCCGTGATGCGTATGAATACAGGTGGACAGATTCTGGATCCCAGCATCCAGCAATACCTGACCATACCCCCAGCTAAAACCGTTAATATCTGCTGTCATTGCCGATGTTACAGGAATTTGTATGGACTGTCCGTAATCACATACCCGAGCAATCATCGATTGGAACAGCTCTTTACCAATTAATTCTGTCATATTTAGATAAGTCCCCGACAACCCGATATCTCCCTGTCTCACGCCTTCAGCGAACTCTATCTTCTCTTGCTCTGTCGCCTGCTTAAGAAAGGTTTCAATCGGCCAAAAGGTCTCACAAACCCACTTAAAGCCTTGCCATTCCGGACGACGTCCCGATTTGCTTTCACGTAAAATATGCAGGACCTGGCGAATAAAATTAACATGATACTGCTGAATTTTCTCTTGACGCTCTGTATATCCGATATCTGTATGTGAATGATGGATTGCGTATATTTTCCAAGGTCGTTTGCTGGACATCTCGATCTCTCCCTATAGTTATTCTAACTAGCCATGACGCTTCGCTTTCTCTACTAATTCTCAAGCGGATACTTATTCATATAGAAGAACAACTCATCCACAGTTGTGAACGCAATCCCTGTTACGGTATCAGCACAGCCATAGTAAATTGCAATTCGACCTGTATCGCCATCGGAAAGTGCTGCGCAAGGGAAGGTAACATTCGGCACATCTCCTACACACTCATACAATGTTTCTGGTCCAAGAATATAATTCCGTGAACGTGCTAGCACCTTCCATGGCTCATGCAAATCTAATAAAGCAACACCCATCCGATATACGAACCCGTTACACGTATTTATGACACCATGATAGATCAACAACCATCCGCGATCTGTTTCAATAGGAACCGGCCCTGGACCAATTTTCTTCGATTGCCATGCAGAAGCGTCCGAGTTGATCGTACCCATCACGTAACGATGCTTTCCCCAGTACGTCAGGTCAGGACTCTCACTAAAAAAGATATCTCCAAATGGTGTATGCCCCGTATCACTTGGACGGCTTAACATCGCATATTTGCCATTTATTTTGCGCGGGAATAATACACCATTCCGATTGTATGGCAGGAAAGTGTTTTCTAATTGGTGGAAGGTTTTGAAATCATACGTATATGCGAGACCAATTGTTGGACCATGGTATCCGTTACACCAAGAAATATAATATTTATCCTCGATTTTGCACACGCGTGGATCGTAACGATACTCCCGCTTTGTGACATATTCGTCGCCTTCGAATTGGATCGGATTCTCATTAATTTCCCAATGAAGCCCGTCCTGACTGAAACCAGCGAATATGTCCATACTTACGGATCTGGAGTCGCAGCGGAATACCCCTGCATACCCCTCTTCAAAAGGAATAACCGCGGAATTAAAAATACTGTTCGAGCTTAACTGTGCATCTCGCTGAATAATCGGATTATGGGTATATCGCCACACTGGAGCGTTATAGCCACTCGGCTTATCTTGCCAAGGAATATTAGATAGCTTGTCACCTATGATTCTACTCATCTCATAATCTCCTTCCATGTCTACAATTGTGATTTGCAACAACGTTTTCAGTATGTCTAGAGCTACTTGCACCCCTACTTTAAATCATAATAAAGCGCTTTAAAAGGGGATTTATCCTGAATCTAACGTTTGTTGACTGAAGTATCATGTTTCTTAACTAATTGAACAGGTAGCCTCACTTCACGCTCTCATATAAGCCTGCATACAGTGCATCAAGCAACGTGTGTGTCCTATCACAGCTATATTCCCAGAACATGGCACCCGCAAGGTTTTCACGTTTGACATACTCACATTTATGTGTGATAGAATCCACGTCATCATAGGAAATAAACGTGTCTCCATTAAATAAAAACGGTGCTTTGGCCTCATCGTCCCAATGTCGTGTGTAGCCATTCTGATTGATGTAATTAGCAAACAGTTCTGTATATTCTGGGCCATAGCCACCTGTTGTGCCCGCCATTTGTAGAAATCCATGATTCTTATTAGGCACCTGCTTCCACATTCGGGAATAGAACGCCACGCCAATGACGATTTTCTCTCGGGGCACGCCTGCCTGAATGAACATATTCACCGATGCCTCTGTACTGATACGATACAAATCTCCTGTCGTATGAAATAAATTCGTATGATGTCCCGTTAGAATCTGGAATCCGCCACGCATATCGTAGGTCATCAGCTGTATAAAATCCAAATATTGCTGCACTTGATCCATCTCGGTGCCATCTATGTAATACTGATCAGCACCTGCCGCAATCGTAAGCAAGAAATGTCTGCCATCCGCTGTACCTTTCACATCTAGTGCATCTCGAATTGTCTTTAATAGCAGTGTGAAATTGCATTTATCATCCGGAGACGCTTCAATATCCGCTTCACTGTAACAAGGATATTCCCAATCCAAATCTATTCCATCGAACGGGAAATCTGTTACCACTTGCACAGCCGAAGCTGCAAATTTCTGACGTCCTTCTTCGGTAGAAGCGGCCTCAGAGAAGCCCCCATTCCCCCATCCGCCAACGGAGAGCATTAGCGTCAGATTCGGATACATCGCTTTCATCTCTTGTAGCTGGTTCGTGAATTGCAAATGTGCTGTTGTAATCTGATCATCCTTCACATAACCAAATGCAATGTTGAGATGCGTTAATTTCATCAAGTGGTCATGCGTTAACTCAGATAGTTTGGAATCACTCACGTAGCCTGCTACAATCATTTGTTGATCCATCCTTTCACACCCTGATTAAGATTTGAATCGCTTCCTTGCTTGCTGCAATCTTATATCCTGATGAAATGTAACGAATCTGATCTTCACGGTCCACAATGATAAGATGCGGGAAGCCCGCTTCACTCGCGTGGGACGATGCAAATAATTCAGGTAGTAGATTATATGTTGAATCACGAACAAACACTGTATTTGCAGGAAGATCCGGGTAGTCCTCGGGATGAAACGAAGCTGTCCATTGCTTGTCACCAACAACAAGAATGATGGGAGCACCTAGCACATCGAACTCATGCTTCAACTCAGATAGTTCACGAAGCAAATGCTTTGAAGGCTCTCGTTCCGGCTCCAGCCAAGCGACATAGGCGCCCTTCCCATCCAGAAGATCTGCGAAAGTCTGCTCTACTCCTGCCCATGAGGTCAGCTGCTTAAGTCGTTCCACCTTGCCGTACACTGGAATTTCCAATGTAGATTGACGATACTGCATCACCAGCTTATTCTCTTCCCCTTCTGCAATATGGAAATAAGTGAACTTTATAAGCACGGTGCCATCCTTTAATCGTACGCCTGTCGTCAGACGATATGCTCCCTGCTCAACCTCAAGTGGTGTATCATATAGGTCATTTGCGCCATGTGGGAAACATAAGGTTTTATAAAAACCATTCTTCAGACGAGCTAATGTGAAATTCTCATAGTATGAAGCTGTTGGTTGGACTGTCCCTGCACCTTGATCACGATGAAGGATGAGAGTACCGTTCGCAAATTCTATCCCGTCTCCAACAACGCCTTTGGTAAATTGAGCATCCACGAAAATATTATCCACCATAAATTGCGGCTTAGATTCAATGGGATGAATTCGCGCTGGGATTCCTAAACTACGACAAATGGATACGAACATGATATCCAGGGAACTGCGATCGCCTACACGCAATTCAAAGGTACCCACTGCTGTTCCCTTCCCTTTCAGATTCGGAAGATCAGTCCATATATCCCACGTTTCATCTATGAATTGAACCAGCTTCGATGGGTCCTGTCGGAACAATGCCACTTCATCCGAAGTGAAAGCTTGTTGGAAAAATGTACGATACGGTGTAATCATCTCGTAATGAACACGAGGACGCAGAATGTAGGGAACGAACACTTCCTCTGTGAGCTCACCACGTACAGCAAGTGCACCAGCCACATGATCTGTAAGGGTTGGAATGAATGTGTCGATTAAATCCTTGTCATTACAACACTCCAATAACCGTAATGCCCATTCTCCATACACGGATGTGGCTGCTTCCAGAAATGCGGCTATCTCTACACTGTTACCACGCGCCTTCTGAAGTACTGTCCATACACGATCTTGCGGGAGACCCAGTGTTGCCCCGAGCTTCCTCGCTGCTTCTTCTGTCACAAAAGTCGCTTCATATTTCGCACGAATGGAGATCCCTTCCTCCAAGCGTTCATTATGTCGCTGGATACGAATTTCAGACAGTTCCTCTACCACCTCCCCTTCACACGATGGAGGTGGGACCATATCATAATCGACCATCGTACCTACAGCGGACTGATTTTCTTGATTCAGTACAAGCTCAACACATTCACAGTCCGCCACTGAAATTTTCACTTCCCCCCAAGTACCACCCTTTGCCGCACGAATCATAAGGTCGCCGAGACCCGTTTTGAAAGTTGCTTCCCCTTGAGCATTGGTAGGAAGGATGGCAATCGGGAAAAATTCCGCCATGTTATACACTTGGAACTGTACTTCTGCATCCTGCACGGGCTGCCCAAATTCATCCTTCGCTTGAACCGTAATTGTCCGCGTGGATGCGTAATTTTCCAATACATTAATTTCAGTGAACCACTCATCTGCAAGCGTAATATCTTCTGGACCTTGATAATTTGCGAAAATACGCGTGTTAATTAACATTGCTCTACGCGCTGGAGGTCCAAACCATCCTTGATTAAGACGGGCTTCCGGCTCACAAGCCCCGATAAAATACCATTCACCTTCTGCCCATGCCTCCACCCATGCATGGTTATCATCACAATGAGCCCAACGTGGCGTATACACTTGACGTGCAGGTATACCTATACTGCGAAGGGCTGCCACAGCTAGTGTGGATTCTTCACCGCAACGACCGCGAGCATTTCGAATCATTGTTAATGGTGAAATCGTTCGCAAATCACTCCCAATGTACGTTGCCGCCTCATGACACCAGTAGTTCGTCTCAAGAATGGCTTCCGTCATGGACAACTTACTAGTTCGCTTTGCTAATTGTTCATGGAGAATTTGGCGGTGTTCTTCAATGTTTTCGGTATTAACACGATAGGGAAGCACGAAATGTAAAAATATATGATCCGGTACTTGCCATGGCATATCTCGGCGAATCTTTAGTGTCGTTCTTACATGATTCAAGAAAAGCTGACCACTGTAATCCGCCAAATCATTCACTGGCATATACGCGTAGAGATACTTAAGTGCAATTATTTCTTCTTCCGTCAAGTCCTGTTCAAAGATTTGAAATAACTGCGTTGCACGTGCCTTGGCCAAACTCTTCTTCTCCTGAAACTTACGTTCAATCTGTTCCAAATCTAATTACTCCTTCCAGAGATACCCGTCCTCGCGAATGTAAAGACGGGACGTCTCATCTGATGTTAATGCAGATATAATAAAAGTTTTAGTCGTCGTTTCAATGCTCGGTTCTATGGTCCATGTATCTTCTTCACACAATGCATTAAAATCGGCTGTGACCATGCCGTGTGTTTCGTAATAGTTCCGCTCACGATAATAGAGCTTCCGTAATTCCCATTTGATATGTTCATCCCGAGGGATGTCGAACTGATATGGACCCGCTTCATTCACGAATACAACATAACCCCACAGTTCTGGATAATGCATATTAATGATTCCTTGTGGTGACCACACCCAATTATCCTCAGGATAAGGTTTTCCTGTGTCAGGATTGAGAAGCTTACTATACTTGTCATCGACAACCTCGGTCCGCCATTCAACACGTGAAAAATTAACACGCCAAAACTCCCCAGCATATGGTGATCGTCGATCCGTAGCACATTCTTTCAAACTGTTCCATGGTATTGCAACTTCAACCGTCCATTTCCGATTGTCAGCGTGCGGATTATTTAACTCGCCTTCGATATGAACAGCCGTCTTCAAGCCTTGGATATCCCAACCGTTAATCGGAGGACCCCCGTCACGATAAGGTTTTACAAGCAGTAAGTCCCATACCGTGTTCAAGGCGTTAATCTCAAACTCGTAATATTGATGGGAATCCCCTGTTGGATCAATAAAAATCTCAAAATCATTATCGTAAAAAATAACGGAATCACGTTCTGTCAGCGTTCCCCAGATCTGATCTTCCATCAGCTCTGCACCAAAGTAAAAATACTCATCATCCCATAGCATCTTTACCCTCGTATCCTTTCCTGGCTTCGGACGCAAATCTCCTTCAATATCAACAAACTTTTCTGTCCATGCTGCATGCTGCCAAAAAGGCTTATCTAGCCTCCCATCCAAGACAAGCGACTCCGTCGCTCGTCTGCATAGATAATGCTTTGGGGCGTATGAAACAATGCGTGGCTCTGGTACTCCACTTCGATTTACCATGCGAATGCTCCTTTGTCCGTTAATGTACTTTAGTTGTGCGTTACAACTGCGCCTGAGCCGCCGTACATCTCAATTTCTTCATCGAATTCCAATTTAAGTACCGTCACTTGTTCATGCATATCTTCAGGTGTTATCTGAATCCAAGTTGTACCTGGTATATGAAACCATGGCACACCACCGTGAATTTCATGGGTGAGCTTCTTGCCTGAGTGAAGCACCGTAATTTGGGTAATGGGATTACATAGCCCTTTGAGACAAATATTCTCCTTCGGTGTATCGTAAACGAAGAGGAACAAGTTCTTCTTATCCGGAGATAATGTACTGCCACCTAAATAGTAGCGTGTCATAATACCCTCTTGTGTTCCATAGATGGCTTCTTCATGTGTACGTATCCAGTCACCTAGTCCGAGCAAAATCTCTTCTTGCCTAGGATCAATCGTTCCGTCCTCCATGGGCCCAATATCTAACAGCATATTGCCACCCATGCTGATACAGTCACAGAACATTCGTATTATTTGATTCATTGATTTATAATTGTGGTCTGTATGCACATAACCCCAGGACGTATTTATCGTCGTGCAGAATTCCCACGGGCCTTCCGGACGCGTAATGGGAAGACCTTGCTCGGGAGTCTTATAATCCCCATACCCTTGCAAACGTGAATTTATAATAAGATCAGGATTAAATGATTTTAAATAATCTTTGAATGCTGGCAATCCCCACTGCTCTGCGCTTCGTTCCCAATCTCCATCGAACCATAACAGATCAACCTGACCATAGTTCGACAACACTTCTCCTAGTTGATTACGGTTAAATGCAAGGAATTTCTGCCATTTTTCTAAATCTTGAACACCATCCATCGGACTTGAAAAACGATTTACCTGGCTTAAGTCATCCGGTACGCGACCGTTCTCATAGACTGAGGGATAATCGGGATGAGACCAGTCAATGAGCGAGTAATACATCCCCACGCGAAGACCCTGATCTCGAATCGCCTCAGACCACTCCTTAATAATATCTCTCTTGGCAGGTGTCGCCTTCATAATGCTCAAATCACTGAACTTCGTATCAAATAATGCTACCCCGTCATGATGCTTCGTCGTTAGAACAGAATACTTAGCTCCTGACTTCGCAATCAAATCTGCCCAATACTTTGCATCAAATTTGGAAGCTGTAAAACCATCCAATTGCTTCATGTAGTCCTCATAAGACATTCTTCCGTTATAGAAAGACCATGATTCTGCAACACCTTGTACCGCATAAATCCCATAGTGAATGAAAATTCCTAGCTTTGCATCGGTGAACCATTGTTGCATCTGCTCTTCCTCCCATAGCTCAACTCGTTATTTTATTCGAAATACATGTGCAATTGGGGCAATTCCCGTAAGCTCGCTCTCTGGTAAATGAACGATCAATCCCGTTGTTGTTCGTTCGAATGTTAGATTTTCTTGTCCGCCAACAAGATCCATTTGCGTTACAGCCTGCTCGAGTGGAATACAAATTACTTTGCTCACCGTTTCCTGCTCTTTCGGGTACAAATGAATGGCATAGGTGATATCGCCTTTTTTCGTGAAATGTGTATTTCCAGCAGAGTATGGCGCGCATACGCGCGTTCCGTAGATCGCCTCCCCATGAACGTTGAGCCAAGCGCCCATTCCTTTCATCCGATCCAACGCTGTTGGTGACAAGCGGCCATCTGGTTGTGGAGCGACATTAAGTGCCAGGTTTCCGCCTTTGGCTACAACTTCAACGAGCAAATGGATTAATTGACGTGTCGTCTTGTAGTGATCCTCGTACCGATAAGAGAACGCTGTCCCCATCGTAATACAGCTCTCCCATGGAATAAGCAGGGGATGCTCGGGCAACGTTTGTTCAGGTGTAACGACATTCTCATACGGGCCGCCAACGGTACGGTCTGCACTTAGCAGCCATGGCTGTTGCTGACGTGCCTTCTCCACCACTTCACCCAACCGAATATCCTGTGGATTATTCTTATTCTGTGGACATACCCACCCCGCATCCAACCAGAGCATTTCAATCCGGCCATATTTCGTCATCAATTCCATGATCTGATCATGTGTGAACTGTATGAATTGCTCCCATAGCCATGGATAATCTTGTGTTGGATACGAAGGACCTCGATTCATGAACGTCCCCGTCTCCATACCTGGGGCCCAGTATGTTGGTGTGTGCCAATCGGCTTTGGAGAAGTAGGCGGAGATCCCAAGTCCCTTGGCCCGAAAAGCATCAAATACGTTCTTACAAATATCCGCGTACTTATGTGCATGGAAAGGACAATCCTTGCCCGTAATGCGATAGTCTGTTGTCTGCGTGTCCCACATACAGAAGCCATCGTGATGCTTCGTTGTGAAATTTAAATATTTGAAGCCACCTTCTGCAGCAACCTCTGCCCACTTCTCAGGCTCAAAACGGAGCGGATTAAAGGTTTTATTCAGCCCGAAGTATTGCCGCTTCAGCTCCGTCGAATCAACCCCCCAATCAATATCGTCCCGTGACCAATCTCCATCTTTATCACTAAGCGCCCACGATTCAACAAGTCCAAGCTGCGAATAAGGTCCCCAGTGCATCATCAAGCCCAGCTTCTGATCCTTGAACCATTCCAGCTGATCTAATAGCTGCGAATCCTCCGGCTTAACGTACTCCTCCTCTGTGCTGTAATTGTGAACTCCTTCAACAACAATTTGCTCCTCGACAACATTAGCGTCACTCATTTTTGCACGACCTCCATGCAGCTTTTCTGAGGCTGCGATTCTATTGATTTAGTATGATATATTTTCAAAAAAACATTTGACATAAAAATAAATATCCGCTATAAACATCCTATTATGGAATATAAATAAGTATTCAAGCGCCGATCTATATCTTGCTGTATTCATAGCTTGATAGGAACATCTCCATGTATACGCCATAAAAAGGGGGAAAACACTTTGAACTATAACTATTTCAAATCGAAATTGTTTTTGAAATTCACCGGTTCGTATCTACTTATCCTTCTTATTCCGCTTATATTTGTAATCGTTTTCATTTACCGAAATGCTACCGATAATTTACAAAAGGAGATTGAAAATGCTCACTTTAATCAGCTCACCCAAATTAAAACGGTGGTGGATGGACGCATGAATGATTTAAGAGATATGGCGTCACGGATGTCATACGACGCTCGTCTCGCTCATTATCGCATACTGGATCCTTATGAAAGTCGTGACGCCATAGCGGCACTAGATAGCTACAAATCTTCCAATTCCATTGTGGAGGATATATTTCTGTACTATCATCATGACCCTAATATTTATTCCAACCATGGCATGTATAGCCTGGATGTATTTCGTAGCTCCTATCAGTTTGGAAGCTGGAAGAATGATGAACTTGTGACTGCTTTAAACTCGTCCAAATTTCCATCCATTCGACTTACGAACATGCTGAATCAAAATTCACCACTCGAGCAATCTGTATTAACCTATATCCTGCCGATCATTCCCAACACCTCAGATCCATATGCTTCTGTCATGTACCTCATTAAAGAGAAAGAGTTGGCATATCTGATCGATTCCGTTCTCGGTAACTATCGAGGATTAACGTATATTTTTGATAATCATGGACGTGTTTTATCCTATAGTGGCCATGGAGATACAGCTAGCCAACAGAATATCCAACGGTTATCAGAGCTTCCACCCGGCATACATAATCTATCGATAAACAACGAAGATCATTCGGTTATTTCCGTCACATCGGATGTCAATGGCTGGTCATATGTGACTTTAATGGCGAGTAATCAGTTTTTCAGTAGTGTACTTAATGTTCGGAGCTTCATCATTATTTTATTCATTGTGATCGCCATTGTAGGAACGGCCATCGCTCTATTATTCGCTCGGATGCAATATCTTCCGATTGCTGAGCTCGTTCGCTTCACGAACAAAAAAACAGATACACCGGCCTCCGGAAATGAGCTCGAGTATATACGAACAACATTACAGCAGTATAGCTCCAAGGTTGATCTCCAAGAGCCCTATGCACGCAACCATGTTCTCTCCATGCTATTAAAGCATGGACATGCACAAATGATGACGCATGGAATATTCGATACCTTTCATCTGCACTTCGACCAAAGTCATCATTTTGTCATGATGATGGGCTGGGATGACTTAGAACAGCAGCATCTTCAGGCGCGACAAGAAGTACATCGCAAGCTTGCGTTTATTGAATTTCCAGCGCTTGCTACACAAGTATACGGTGTAGAGCTCCCGCAATTGGATCAGCTCGCACTCATTGTGAGCTTACAGCTCGAAGATGATGAGGCACTCGCTGCACAAATCGTTCACATCGTGGATGCGATCCGTGAATATACGTTAGGCATAATGGATATCCACCCGATGATCGGTGTAGGCAAATGTTATGAGAGCCCTCAGCAGCTTAATCAATCCTTTGTTGAGGCTTGCTCCGCCTTCGAATTGCGTAAATCGACCGAGCATGGAACCACCGTGTATTTTGAAAAGCTATCCAGTGCCCATGATCAAACGGTGTTACTCCCTAGTAACGAGCTATTAAAGCTTGCACAAAGCTTGAAGCAGGGCAACTACGAAGTCGCCAAACAAATCATTCACACAGCCATCCATGGGCTTGATAATAAACAACGATCTACCCTGCTGATGCGATGCGTATTGTTCGACCTGCTGAATACCATGCTCAAAGCTGCAGTTGAGCTAAAGATGGATAACATGATGCAGTATGCTTCTCCCCATTTCATGAATGGTCCCGTCCATCTGATAGAGCAGAATTTCTACCGTTTATCCACTCAGATTTGTACACAGGTGGAGCAGACGCATAAAAAAGAAGAACATTCACTCATGGATCATATCGTTGCTTTTATCGACCAGCGCTATGTTGATCATTCACTTAGCCTTGAATCTGTTTCTGCTGCGTTTACGATTTCACCTTCCCATCTCAGTCGTTCATTCAAGGATAAGGTCGGCATCAACTTCGTCCAATATATTTGGCAAAAACGATTAGATAAGGTCAAGGAACAGCTCGTAATAACAAGTGATCCGTTAAAAGATATTATCCAGCGCGTCGGCTACCTCGACACACCAAACTTTATTCGAAAATTCAAAAAGGAAACCGGTTATACCCCGGGCCAGTATCGACAGATGAATAGTAATCATCCCAATACTGAGCCTAACGATACCGTATAATCCTTCCTCGCTTAGGGTTCATCATAACTTCCCGGTCATGCCTAGGATGACCGGGAAGTTTTTCAAAATATGAGAATGTATAAGCTTCACAAATTATTTACTAGCAGCCCATGTATCGTATGCTTGTTGATACGTTGATTCGAGCTTCTCATACCCCATTTTTTTCATTTGAGCGATATATTTGTCCCAATTGGATAATGGCTCTGCGCCTGTAACGAATTTCGCTTCCATTTCCTTCACGTATTTATCCAAATCGGAACGGAGTGTTTTGATTTCCGTCTGTTGGTCTACCGTCAGGAATACCGATGGGAAGGGAGCCTTTGCAATAGGTGTAAGCTTTGTAGCTGTTTCTTTGTCAATCCAGTCATCAAAGCTAGTACGAAGACCTAAAACATAGCTGTTCTCATAGGAACCTGGTGTATTAATCCCGTAGTTTGGCGTGATTGTACCGCGGTATTCTTCACGATCCGTACCATCTGGAACTGGCAGCCATTCTTTCTCGCCTGTTGCTTTATCTTTGTATTTAAATAACGTACCTTCAGGTCCATACGCCCAGAAGGAATACCCTTCTTCGCTAAATTGGTAATCAATCCAGCGCATACTTGCTTCCGGGTTCGGGTTCGTGTTTGAAATCGCGAAACCGCCAATGGTGTTAATACCAGGATGCTTGCCGTATACAGGTGTTCCAGCAATATCACTAGATACAGGCTGCATCATCGGGTTATCTTCACTCGGTTCACCACCAAGCGTGAAGTATGGGAAGTAATCGGAGAATAAGGCCACTTGATTGTTTTTCCCTTTTGCTTTCTTCTGCTCATCGGTTTGAGAGAATGTTTCATGATCTAGCAAATTCTCGTTCCATAAGCGATTCAAGAAGGTTAAATATTCTTTGTAGGCTGGTTCAGCTTGTGGAAAGTGTACTTTGTTCTCCTTATCTACGTAGATATCCTCGTTATACATCCCCCAGAATCCGAGGAAGAACATCCGTAAATCATCTAATTTCACAGAGGATAGAGGAACCTCATCGTCTTTACCGTTTCCGTTCGCATCTTCCTCTTTAACCTTCTTCAAATAGTTGTATAGCTCTTCTGTTGTCTGCGGTAATTTGTTTTCCATGCCGAACTTCTTCAAGAACTTCCCGTTATACCACATCGGTCCACGATACCATACCGCAGATGGCTGAATATTGCGTAGTGCATAGATATGTCCATCTGGTGTTGTCATTGATTTGCGAATATCCGGATTTGCATCGAGAATTTTTTTTAAATTAGGTGCGTAGCCCTCATCAATGTATTTTTCTAAAGGCAGCAACAATCCTTGACTTCCGTAGGTAACTTGATCCGATCCTTTTAGATCCGCCGCATAGAAAATATCGGGAAGCGTACCGCTTGCAAATACCAAATTCTTTTTCGTCTCAAAGCTGTCTTGTGGGGCGTTTTGAATCTTTAACTTAATATTCGTCATCTTCTCGTATTCCTGAATAACAGGCATCTTGTTCCAATCCTGACGCCCTACATCCGGTGCCATAATAGAAAGCTCAATCGGATTATCCACGATAGGAAAGCCCGTCTTATGAACCTCTGCGGCTGTGTCTGAGCTTTCTGTGCTTGCCGTCCCCTTATCGTTACTCGATCCACATGCAGTAAAAATAGAAATTGACATGGAAAGACATAACAACATGAGTCCAGTTTTACGATAATTCGTCATACAAAAACCTCCCCTTTTTTACTTGTATCTTAAGATCAACCCTTAACAGAGCCAATCATGACACCTTGCACGAAATAACGTTGCAAGAATGGATAGACAGCAATAATCGGAAGCGTAGATACGATAATGACCCCATACTTCACAAGTGAAGCAATTTCTGCCTTGTTGTTCTGGGCTGCTGCAGCTGTCGCATCGATAATGCCACCTACTTGAGATTGCATTTCCTGAAGAACGAGAATCTGACGAAGCACAAGCTGCAATGGATATTTCGCATCATCATTCAGGTAGATCATGGCGCCGAAATAGCTGTTCCAATGCCCTACCCCGTAGAATAAGGCCATAACTGCGATAATTGGCATCGATAACGGGAGAACAATCCGCAGGAATAATCGAATATTCGTCGCGCCATCGATTTGAGCCGCATCTTGAAGCTCAGCTGGAATGGAGTTCGCGAAGAAGGTACGAGAGACAATAATATTCCAGATTGACGCTGCGCCAGGAAGTACTAGTGCCCACATCGTGTTGACCATGCCTAGCCCTTTTACCAACATGTATGTAGGGACGAGACCCCCTCCAATGAACATCGTTACCATGAACATCCCCATGAAAAACCCACGGCCTACAAAGTCCTTACGACTGAGTGCATATGCCGCTGGCATCGTAACGACCAAGTTAATCGTTGTGCCTAGCAATGTATACAAAATCGTATTTCCATACCCCGTCCAAATCTTCGAGTTCTGAAATACAATTTCATACCCCTTAAAGGTAATACCTTTTGGAAGAAGCCACATTTCACCGGAAGCAACCATCTTCGGATCACTGATGGATGCGCTAATAATATATAAGATGGGATATGCGACTAACAACAATGCAATTGTCACATACGTATAAGTGCAAATTAGAAATATTCGATCTCGCTTAGATAGCTTTATACCTGATACCATAAATTCCAACCTCCTTCTACCATAGACTGTTCTCGCTCGTACGGCGGACAATTTGATTCACCGTAATAAGCAGGATGCAATTCACAATGGAGTTAAATAAACCAACAGCTGTTGAGAAGCTATATTGCGCATCGACAAGACCAGATCGATAGACAAAGGTTGAAATCACGTCAGAGCTTGACATATTCAATGAATTTTGCAGAAGTAATATTTTCTCAAAACCTACACTTAACAAACCACCCATATTCAGAATTAATAGAATGGTCATGGTCGGTATAAGCGCTGGTATATTGATGTGGCGAACACGTTGGAAGCGAGAGGCCCCGTCAATGATTGCCGCTTCATGTAAGCCTGGGTCTACACCCGAGAGTGCCGCCAAATAAATAATCGTCCCCCAACCCGCACTCTGCCACACGCCTGAGAATACATACATCGTCTTAAACCAACCAGGACTTGTCAGAAACTGCGGTGCACTAAAGCCTAAACCTTCAATGGCATGAATAATCATACCGTTCGATGGAGACAAGAAGGTAATAATCATCCCCGCCATAACAACGACAGAAATGAAATGAGGTGCATACGTAACGGTCTGAACAAGTCGCTTGAAGAAGCCATCCTTCACTTCATTAAACGCAAGCGCCAGAATAATTGGGATTGGGAATCCAATGGCTAATTCATACAAGCTAATACTGAGCGTGTTCCACAGCAAATCCCAGAAATAGTACGAGTTAAAAAATCGAATGAAATGATCAAAGCCTACCCATTCACTGCCAAAATAGCCTTTTGACGGAATGTAGTTCTTAAAAGCAATCTGAATCCCATACATCGGCCCATAGCTGAAAATGAGGAAGTAAAAGAATGCGGGTGCGATAAAAATGTAAAGCTCCCAATTCTGACAAATCTTCTTCCATGTCTCGTTTCTGCCCTTACGCTTTTCTTTCGGTGCTGAATTCACAGTTCGCATATGTACGCTTCCTGTTTCTTGCATCGCGACATCCCCTCCTTATAGGTAATGATGAGAACATTCTGATCATCGAGTGAGCATCATTATCTATCGAATTGTTACCAATCGCATTAATGCTAGCGCTTACATTTACACTATATAGAATCGAGCAAATCGTAAATATGTCATTCTCACTTATCAAGAATTTCGTGTTGTACTGCGGGATGATATACGTTTCAGCGCTATGTTGATGTTCTAGAAGTGTGTCATTCTTGCGCTTTTCGCCCATCATTCCGTTGTATTACAATGCCGACGCTGCTCGCAGAGGCAATGTGTATAAACCTCCATAGCATATGTTTTTTTTGCTCATTTAAAGGAAATTCATCCTGGATCTAACGTTTGTTGACTGAAGTATCATGTTTCTTAACTGGAAGCATCTCATCGTACTTCTATAAAATTAACTCAGGGAAAGCGGTTACAAATAGCAGCATGTATGAAACACATGAAGGAGCGGATGATATGAGCACTAAAATTGAACGAAGCAAAATTAGAAAGCGCATACACTGGCGAAAGCAAGATACCGAGTTAACCCTGCTCGCCTTGCCGACATTCATCTGGTATATCTTATTTTCTTTCTTACCGATGTTCGGTATGATTATCGCTTTTAAAAATTTCAAAATCAGCGGCAATTTTATTAGCAACGTACTAAATAGTTCTTGGGTCGGCTTCAAAAACTTTGAATTCTTATTCAAATCAAATGATGCCTGGATCATTCTTCGCAACACGATAGGGTATAACATCATCTTCATTATTCTTGGCATCGTGTTACCTGTAATGTTCGCCATTATGATCAGCCTGCTGCATAGCCGCAAAGCAAGCAAGGTTTATCAGACCATGATGTTTCTGCCCTACTTTCTGTCATGGGTAGTCGTCTCTGCTGTAGGCTGGGCCTTCTTCAGCTTTGATAAAGGCATCCTCAATCAATTTCTTGTGGGCATTGGGCATGATGCTGTGAATTGGTATATGGAGCCGCAATATTGGCCCTACATTCTTATCTTTTTAAACATCTGGAAGAGCATTGGTTATGGCATGATTATCTATCTGGCAACCATCACGGGAATCGACAGCACTTATTATGAGGCTGCAGTTATTGATGGAGCTTCAATCTGGCAGCAGACACGCTTCATTACCTTACCCATGCTAAAGATGGTCATTGTCATGATGTTCATTCTGTCGGTAGGTCGTATTTTCTACACGGATTTCGGACTGTTCTATCAGGTCACACGAGACTCCAACTCCCTTTACAACGTGGCCACAACAGTTGATGTCCTAGTTTATAAACAGCTAAAAACCGCCACAGTAGGAATGGCATCCGCTGCCGCTTTTGTCCAATCGATGCTGGGCTGTATTACAATTCTGAGTGCTAACTGGATCGTTAAAAAAATCGATTCCGAGAGTGCAATGATTTAGGAGGAGAGACAATGGCAAAGACACCCACCTATCAATCTGGCTTGGAGAAATTCAATCGCACAAGTAACGGCATCAATGCTTTGTTCACCCTGATTTTTATTCTGCTGGCAATTGCCTGTGTCGTGCCGGTGATCGTCGTGTTATCCATATCGCTTACCGATGAATCCTATATTCGTGAAACAGGATACAGCATTTTCCCAACCGCGCTATCCGGAGATGCTTACTCTTATATCGCCAAGCAAGGAACGATGATTCTGCGTGCGCTAGGTGTATCCCTACTTGTAACTGTCGTAGGTACTATACTTGGCGTGCTGCTCACCACAACAATGGGATATGTCATTTCACGTCCGGCTTACAAGCTCAAGAACTTCCTCACCTGGGTTGTATTCATCCCGATGGTATTTAACGGAGGGCTTGTATCCAGTTACTTTATCAACACAAATTTCTTGGGATTAAAGAACAGCGTTTGGGCACTCATCCTGCCGCTCGCAGTATCCTCCTTTAACGTTATTATTTGTAAAACCTTTTTCAGGAGCACGATCCCTGATGGCTTAATCGAATCTGCTGAAATTGACGGGGCTAGTCAGTTTCGCACCTTCTTCTCAATCATTCTCCCGATCTCCTTGCCTGTACTAGCTACGATTGGACTGTTCCTCTGCTTCGGTTACTGGAACGACTGGTTTCAATCGATGCTGTATATCGATAATCAGAATCTCTATTCGCTACAAGCGTTACTTAACAGCTTAATGTCCAATGCCGATGCGCTCGCCCGAAACTCAATAAGCATGGGTATCAGCTTTGCTGAGCTTGTCGCAACAATGCCTAAAGAATCTGCCCGTATGGCTGTTGCTATTCTCATCGTGTTGCCTGTTGCCTGCGCGTATCCCTTCTTCCAGAGATACTTCATTACCGGCCTTACCATTGGCGCAGTCAAAGGCTAGTCCCGAAATAAGCCAAGCCAAGCTTGGTTTATGATATATAACCGTACTTTTACTACGGTACATTTCATCATTCAACACTAGGAGGAGTTAAAGTGAAGAACACCCTAAAGTTCGCCTCAACATTGTGTATTCTCGCATTAATGCTGTCCCTACTTGCTGCATGTGGCAGCTCGAAGCCAGCGGCGCCCACAGCAACCAACGAAAACGAGAGTGGCACAACGGCTACTGATGCACCAACCACCAAGGAAATTCCTACATTGGTATGGTGGCTGATCGGCGGACAGGTTCCTGAGAACTTTAGTAAAGCGGTTGAGCAAATGAACGAATACACCGCTGAGAAAATCGGTGTCAAAGTAGACATCAAGGTGGCTAGCTGGGGAGAATGGGATACAAAAATCAACACCATTGTGAATACGGGTGAACCCTTTGATATGATGTTTACCAACAACACAAAGTACAGTAAGCAGGTCGCTATGGGAGCGTTCGCGGACATTACGGATCTGGTACAAAGTGAGGCTCCTGAACTTTACAAGTCTATCCCTACCAAAGTATGGGATGGTGTGAAAATTGGTGGAAAATATTTCGCTGTACCGACGTATAAGGATTCTTCATTAACTCAATATTGGGTATTCGATGACAAGCTTGTACAAAAATATAATATCGACTACCAAAACATTAAAACGATGCAAGATTTAGACAAACCATTCCATGATATGAAAGCTGGTGAAGGCAAAAGCTTCTACCCGTTGCAGTTGATCCAAGGCGAAGGCTTCCCAGGCATTTTAAACAATTATGATGATATGACTTTAGGTTTCAATCCTATTGGAGTTAACGTTGAGGATGCTTCCCGGAAAGTCGTGTCAGTGTTTGAACAACCGGAAGTGATGACCAACTTAAAGCTGCTACATCAGTGGTATAAAGATGGTATTGTTAACCCAGATGCACCAACCAAAACTGAAGGCGATAAATACAGAGCATTCTTCTCCGCACAAGCCTTCCCTGGTGCAGAAGCTGGCTGGCAAATCACCGCAGGTATTGACAAATACGTCATGACTCAAGTTTTTGGGCCTTTATATACAACTAGTACGATTCAAGGCTCGATGAATGTAATCTCGGCAAATTCCAAATACAAAGTGGAAGCTATGAAATATTTGCAATTAGTGAATACAGATCCAAAATTACGAAATATGCTTGCATTTGGTGAATTAGGCGTCGACTATAAGAACATTGACGGAGAGAAATCAATCGAGCGGATCAGTGATACATGGCCTTTGGCAGCATACTCCCAAGGTACCTTCTTCAATCTTGCGGTTACGAAGGGAGCTCCTCTAGATCAGTGGGAACAAGTGAAAAAATTGAACGAACAAGCGGCATCATCTAGCGTATTGGGCTTCGCACTTGATATTGGCGAGTTGCAGACTGAGGTTGCTAACTGCCAAGCTGTATATGATAAATATAGATATGAATTGCTTACAGGCGCTTCTGACCCTGAGAAGGTAATCCCTAAATTGCTGTCTGAGCTGAAAAATGCTGGAATGGACAAAATCATGCAAGTTGCTCAAGAACAAATCAACAATTACTTTAAGTAAACCATAACGAACTCACATGGTATATCAGGGCTGATATACCATGTGTTTTCCTTAAGTGCTCTAAAAATTTATTTGAACTAAAGTTACGCTTCATATATATTTACAGTGAATTACATGCTCTCTCAACCCTAGCAACGAGAGACTTATTCCTCTATAATATGTGTTTGACCTTAGGGGGCATTAACAATGAGGTTTTGGAGGAGTTCTTTTTTTCATATTAAAATATATCGCAATAAATTTTGGGCTTACCTAATCTTCATTGTAACCATCGGGTTAACCCTGGGCACTATGACCAGCGTTATTCTTGTGAATCAATGGATCGGAAACGCACGGATTGAAGCTGCGAATGCCTTTTCCCGTATTGAGAACAACTTTCAAAATGATGCCGATCGGATTGAAGCTTACATGCAAAGATTGTATTCCAATCAGGATCTGATGAAAGACGTCCGTTATTTTATGAGCCCCTCCGTTGAAGGGTATCTGACTAAAAGATTGGAGAATAGCCCTTATTCATCACAATCACTGCTCTCTTTTCCTGAGGATACTAAAACATATCTTTACAGCTGGGCACAGGGAGATATTACTCAAATCAGCGTTCATACCAAGGATTACGGAAATGTTATCCGTTTTAATAGTTTTGGCATTCCTAGCTTCCAGTTTGGCGTTCCAAATACTGACGAAATCTTCGATGAAAGTATACAGAAGGGCTTCGTCTCTCGCAAAAAACTAAATCAAAGTGCTACAGAAGTGGGGGAAATCCGCTTTCAGATCAGTAGCAAGCGAATATTCAGTATCGTAAATAATTATCAACTCGGGAATTCGGCTGTAATCAACCCCTCTACCGGGGAGATATTCATTATAGGTAACACAAAATCCATTACGGAAGAAATCACCCAACAAGCGGTTGCGCACAATAAAAATCATGGTTTTATCGTAAATAAAGGATATATTCCTATTTTCTTCGTTACCTTTTCATCCACCAAATTCAATTATCGATTTGTTAGTACAGTAGACTTGGCTGCACTAATACGTCAGCATAGCACGGTATTACTCAATATTTTTATGATCGTCTTTACTGCTATGATCTGTGTACTGCTACTTGTAGTCTACAATCTTCGTGATGATTCGCGATTTCTGCACCGTATTATACAGTCAATCAAACGTGCGAAAACTGCCGACTTCACTCCTAATAAGCCTGCACGTTATCGTATGAATGAATATGGTATGATTGCTCGCGAAGTCGACGATATGATACACCAATTAAATAAATATATTCGGAACGAATACTTGCTTAAGCTAAAACAGCAGGAAGCAGAAATGAAAGCGCTTCAGCATCAAATCAATCCACATTTTCTTTATAATACCTTGGAGGTTATTCGATCTACTGCATTGGTTCATCAGAATGAGCCTACCGCAGATGCCATTGCAACCTTGGGAGCGTTGTATCGAGAAATTGTTAAGAAAGAAAATATCATTTCAATAGGCAGCGAACTAGAGCTGTTACGAAAATACCTGAAAATTATGGAGTTTAAATATCCTGAGCACTTTTTTTACCAAATTGATGTGGAAGATGCAATACTAGCTCTCCCTACTGTGAAGTTCTGGATGCAGCCCTTGGCCGAAAATTTCTTTGTCCATGGGTTTAATATAAATAAAGAATTTAATTTATTTATCGTGTCAGGCTGGGAAGATGAGAACTACTATAGGCTGGATTTCATTGACAATGGAGCACGAATTGATGAAGAACGGCTAACTATCATTAGAAGGATCCTTTCAAGTAATAATGAACATGCCACCAAAAGCATTGGATTATATAATGTCTATACCCGGCTACAATTTTTCTATCAAGAGGATTTCTCGATCAGCATTGAAAATAATGATGAAGCTGGTGTCAAAATCTCTGTACAGATTTCTAAAAGAGGTGATTAGATATGTACAAACTTTTGATTGTGGATGATGAACCACAGATTTTGGAAGGCATGAAACGTATTCTGGATTGGGAGCACTATGGATTCAAGCAAATAGAAACAAGTGACTCCACTGAAGATGCCGTATTTAAAGCTGTAGATTTAATTCCTGACATTGCTATTATCGATGTATGTATCGGCAAAAATTTAGGGTATGAGGCCATCCAAAAGCTAAATGAAGTGAACCTTCCAACCAAATATATTATTATAAGCGGCTATAGTGACTTTCAATATGCCCAGCAAGCTATTCGCTGCGGAGTAAAGGATTACCTATTAAAGCCTGTGGATCGAATCAAGCTACAGGAGGTCATTGAAAAAATAATTATCGAAGATTTACATGGCACGATTAGAGATGTGAATGCTGACTCCATGAGTATTGATCCTGTACTGGGAATACATTACGATGCCTTCTCAAAGCTGGTCAATCGTATATTAATTATGATTAAAACAGAATTTGCTCATAATATTTCATTAAAATCCGTTGCTGATCGATTTCAAATGAACAGTACCTATCTTGGACAAATCTTCATTAAAGAAACAAGTATGAAGTTCTCAGAGTATCTAATGAGCTATCGGATGCATCGTGCACAAGAGCTTATCCAAACGACTAATGAGAAAATACACTGGATTGCCCTTTCTGTTGGTTATAACAACCTGAACTATTTTTATACACAATTTCAAAATCATTTTGGTACCTCTCCCTCAAGTTTACGGATGAAAAGTTAAGGCTGGATGTATATTGCAAAGTGATTTAGGGGGCCGTGTCATGAATAGATATAGCTGCTTCATCTGTGGCATTATTCTGCTGTTCATTACATTGTTAACTGGCTGCACCAAGCAGAACTTGAACGCTGCGAACTTTAATGCAGAACCCACGGTAAATCTGATTTATTATACAATCGGTGATCCTGATAAGGATCTGGCCCTTGTTAACAACAAAATTAACGACATATTGATGAAAAAAATTGGAATTACCATAACCTATAATAAAATTGGTTGGCAGGAATATGCTGATCGCATGAATACAATGATCTCCTCTGACAGCCCTTTTGATATTGCTTTTGCTCCGGATTATGCTAAATATGCCAAACGTGGGGTATGGCTGAAGTTAGATGACTATTTCATGAATCTAGCCAAAGAAATGTACCTTGCAATAGACCCCATCTTTTGGAAGGGTGCTGAGATGGATGACGGGTTCATCTACGGCGTCCCCACCAACAAAGAATTGGCTGTACGCGAGAATTGGATGTATCCTGATTCTCTGGTAGAAAAATATAATATTAAAGTTAACCAATATAACACACTGGAATCGCTCGAACCGCTGCTTCGCATGATACAAAAAAATGAACCCGATTATTTGCCCATGGAGCTTGATCGAGACTCACACAATTTTTTTGCTATGTACGGCTACGAATATATAGGGGACAACAGACTCCCATTAATGATCCAATCTCTGGATCCTGCTGCACCTGTGGTCAATATCTTCGAAACCCGTGAAGCCAAACATATATTGGATACGTTAAGACGTTACTATCAATTAGGGTTCATTAATCAAGACGCCGCTTTGCGAGAACCAGGAAGTTTGAAACATGGTGTAAAGGTATTTTGGGAATCTGGTAGTGGCGGTCCACTCTCTGAGAGCGTCTGGAGTAACGATCTGGGGTATAAAATTGTCACCAATCCAGTAACACCCGAGGTGGCAACTACAGAAGCTGTGCGCGGAGGGATGATGGTTGTGAATGCACATACGAAGCATCCTGTGGAGAGCATCAAATTTCTAAACTTATTGAATACCGATCCTGACCTGCGTAACTTATTTCAATACGGCATTGAAGGCGTTCATTATACACTGGATCAGAATGACCAGGTTGTCCTAAGTTCGATAAAAGACAGTCAAGGAAATCCTCTTCCCAAGGCGAACGGTGGCTACACTGGCATACAATACACTCAGGGAAACTGGTTTATCTTAAGTACATTAGGTGGAATCTACCCTGACCCACTAAACAAGTGGGAGCAATTCCGCATCAACAACTCCAAGGTTGTGGAGTCCCAAGTACTGGGCTTTACTCCCGATCTGTCAGAGCTAAATGAGCAAATTGACAACATTGAGATTGTCTGGCGCAAATATTATCCAAGTCTCATGACAGGCAGTGTTGATGTCGATACCATTCTCCCTAAATTCAACCATGAGCTGTATGAAGCAGGTATTGATAAAGTACGTACGGAGATCCAGAAGCAATTGGACATTTGGAGGAAATAGAAAGTCACTGTAAAGAAATGCCCCCCAAGAGGGACACTTATGATAAAGTGACCCTCTTGGGGGGCTTTTATAAGACTAGTGACCCATCATCATCGCTGGATCTACTTCTTCACCGATATTTTCAGCTTGTTGTATCTTCGGCTTACGAAGGATGAGGGACATTGCAATACCAACACATACGATACAAGCGGTTAGGAGAAATGTATCTCCAAAGCCAGCTACTAAGGCAGTCTGCGGGTTTCCTGTCTTTCCGATTGTTGCCATATGAGTATTTGTATGAGAGGTCAGATAAGCTGTAAGACCTGTTACTGCGAACGATACGACAACCTGTTGAGCCGCTGAAGTCAACGGTGTCACACGGCTAACCAAATGACGTGGTGCTGAATTTAATACATGTGTATTAAGAGGCATCATGGTGGACCCCATACCTAACCCCATCACACAAACCGCGGCAATAACCATCCAAATCGGTGTATCCACGGTTACGGTCGAGAGAATAAACATCGCGGTGGCGATAACACTCAAGCCACAGAACGCTAATGGACGAGCTCCAATTTTATCAAACAACCTACCACTAATCGGCATCATAAGACCGGCGCATAACGCTTGCGGCATCACGATCCAACCGGTATGAAGTGCGGTATAACCTTTAATATTCTGTAAATACAAAGGAATCATCAGCGTAGCTCCGAATAATGCCATCTGTACGATCCAAGTAAGAATAATACCGCGAGTGAAATCAGATGATTTAAACACCTTCAGTTCAAGCAAAGGATACTTCTGTCTAAGCTCCACCACAATGAACAATATTAATGCGATACCACCGATGGTTAAGCCTGCAATAGCACCTGTTGAAGACCAATCTGTTCCCCCTTCGCTCACACCATAAGCAAGCATAGCGAACGCGATCGGTGCAAGACACATTCCGAGAATATCAAGATGTGTTGACTTCTGCGGTTCAGTCTTCGGTAAGTATTTCTTGCCTAAAATGAAGGCCACAATACCAATTGGCAAATTGATAATGAAGATCCAGTGCCAACTTACATAATCGACAAGATAACCGGATATTACAGGACCAAAAGCTGGCGCCATCAGCATTGGAATTCCAAGAACACCCATAATAGAGCCGCGACGTTCGGGTGGAGCTAATTTGAATACCATTGCCATCCCGATCGGTGCAACCATACCTCCGCCTAGACCTTGAATAATACGGAATATAATCAGTTGTTCAGGTGATTGGGCTAAGCCGCATAGAACAGACCCTAATGTAAACAGCACAATCGTTACAAGGAAAATACGCTTTGATCCAAATTTATCGGTCATCCAACCAGCAAGTGGAATGACTGCGGATAGTGCCAATGTGTACCCCGTTATAGCCCATTGAATCGTCTTTAGATCAGTATTGAAATATTCCACAAGTTTAGGAACTGCATTGTTAACAACTGTACTGTCCAGAATAACCATAATCATACCGACGATTATCGCAAGCAAAGGTGGCAGAATAGCTTTCAGGGAGAACGTGTCGCCTTCCTGCGTAGGGGGTTTTGTTGCAGCATTTGAAGTCATTGTGATACCTCTGCTTTCTAAATTTTGACTGAATATTTGTGAAAATAATGCTCGAAAAACAAGTCGATACTTTCCTCAATAGATATAGGAATATCGAGTAGAGACGATTGAATGCAGTTGTTCGGCTGACATTTAGTAACAGGATTCACTTTGGTGAACGGTGACATAATGGCTGCAAACATATGCTGTGTCATCAACAATACGGTCTTTCGATCTGTTACACCTGTCACTTCTGTCATGACTGCACTTAATTTCTCGAACCCTTGTTGCTTCATAAAATGTACATATTCGGCTACCGATTCAAACAGTGGATCATGGCCAAGAATCCGCTTGAGCAAATCAGGATAATCTTTAAGAAATAAGGCATACGTCAAAATAAATTTTTTCAGTCGTTCGATTGGCGGATATTCCACAACATCGAATATATCAAACGCCGAGCGGAATGTTTCCAGGATCATCTTCATTGCTTCATGCATAAGTTTTTCTTTCGACCCGAAATAATAATTAATTAGCGCTACATTAGTGCCAGCTTCACTAGCAATCTTCCGAATAGTGACACTATCAATCCCTTCGGATTTAATTAAATGCAGCGTGGCGTCCAAAATCTTCTCCTTCGTCATAGAACTCTCCTCAACTCGTCATACAATTAAACACTGTTTAAAACAATGTTTAATATACCTTGAAAACTAAATGTGCGTCAATGGAAATTTCAGAAAATATCTCCACTGTTTTCAACAAAGACGGAATCATGTGATGCAATGCTTAATTTTGGAGAACAAAAATAACCGGCCGAGAATATATCTCGCCGGCTGATTGTGTTTGTTTGTTCTCCTAGCCCTTTATCGAACCGATCATAACACCTTTTTCAAAATATTTCTGAATAAACGGATACACAATGAGAATCGGTAAAGTAGATACAATAATAACTCCGTACTTAACCTGGTCAGCAAATTGCTGGGCATATCCGCCTGCACTGCCGCCCGAGCCTCCGCCTTGGGAAAAAACCTGGTTGGATAATAGAATATCACGCAGAATGATTTGTAACGGCTGCAGGTCATTCGAATGAATATAGATAAGCCCAGTAAAGAAATCATTCCAATGTGCTACCAGATAATACAGCGCAATGACCGATATGACGGACTTAGATAAAGGGATCGCAATATAGAAGAAAAATTTAAAATGAGTACATCCATCCAATGAAGCGGATTCATAAATTTCTTTAGGTAGTGAAGCTTCAAAGAACGTGCGTGCAATGATGAGATTAAACACATTCACTGCAAAGGGAATAATGAAGACCCACATCGAATTGGTCAAGGATAAATCCTTCATCAGGATATACGTTGGAATTAGTCCACCATTAAAAAATAATGTAAATACGAAGAAAAACATCAGGAACCGGCGTGCACGGAACTCTTGTCTGGATAGTGTATACGCTGCAGGGATCGTAAGAAGCAGATTAAACAGCGTTCCCAAGACTGTATAAATAACGGTATTCTTGTACCCGATCCAAATACGCATATCCTGAAAAATTTGCTCGTAGCCAAAGAAACTGACTCCTCTGGGAAAAAGAGTAACCTTTCCTGTGGAGACCAATGTCTGGTCACTGACAGAAGCAATAATAACAAAGTACAAGGGATAAGCGACGATCAGGAAAATTAGAACACATAAGATAATGATCGAAATATCAAATAGAATCTCACCCGTGCTGCGCTTGTGAATAGTTGTCGCCTGCATAAGCATCACCTTTCGATGTTCGTTCCATTTACCAGAGGCTAATCTCTGAGTTGCGTTTGGAAATCCAGTTCATGGTAACCAGAAAGAAAAAATTGATGACGGTATTAAATAATCCGATGGCTGACGAATAACTGAATTGATTGGAAAGAATACCGATTTTATAAACATAGGTGGAAATGACCTCTGATACGGGAAGGTTCAATGAATTCTGCATCAAGAACACCTTCTCGAATCCGGTTCCCAGAACATTCCCCATACTCAGAATAAATAATATGATGATTGTCGGAACCAAGGCAGGGATATCGATATGCAGAATCATCTTCCATTTGTTCGCTCCGTCAATCTTGGCAGCATCATAGAGACTAGGACTCACTGTTGATAATGCGGCCAGATAAATAATACTGTTCCATCCAGCATGCTGCCATATATCCGATATCACAAACACCGGGACGAAAGAGTTCGTGGAGGCGAGCAAATTAATGTCCGTATCGCCAAGCTTGGAGATCAGTTGACCAAGGATTCCTGTATTCGGTGACAGGAGAACATTCAGCAATCCAACCATAACTACAATTGAGATAAAATGTGGCATATATACGATGGTCTGCAGCAGCTTCTTAGTGCGGAACCATTTCACCTGATTCAGTATGAGCGCCAGTATGATCGGTGCAGGAAAACCAAGAACGATTGTTGTGATACTGATAATCACTGTATTTCTCATCAAATCCCAAAACTGATAGTTATTGATGAATTGCGAGAAATAATGCAGACCGCGCCAGGCCCCACCTGCCAATCCACGCGAGAAATCATAATCCCTGAAGGCAAGCTGAATTCCATACATTGGAATATAATTGAAGATGATAACTACAACGATCGCCGGAATAATCATGACCCATAATTGATAGTCGCGTTTAAGCTCCATTAAATTTCTTCTATATTTCTTGGGCGTAATTGAGGACATCATAAGCCTCCTTAATAAGGAGACAGCTTCTCTTCATCCTGTAAAGAAAAGCTGTCTCCGGATGTTCTATAAATCTTTACAGCTTATTTCTTACTTTTGTAATCATCATAGTATTTCTGCATAGTGGACAAGTTGTTATCCAGTCCCATCTGCTTAATGTTACTCACATAGGAGTCCCATTCCTTGTCAATTCCACCTTTAGTCACCCACTGCGAGAACTTAGACATCGCCAGATTAATCATATTTGTATTCACTAACACCATGGCATTGTTGTCTTCCGGGTTATATTTAATGAACATGCTTGGTAAAATATCTTTATCCTTGTCAATCGCACTGAGGACCGCCTGCAGCGGCTCTGTCTGTTTGCCAACAGATTGCATATCGGTTCCAAGTGTCAGTTTCAATGAATCGGAGATAAATGTAGGTCCATTATCCGCCCAAGTGGATGTCCACTTCCATGTGCCTGGGTCCATTTGGCTGTCAGCAGGCGGCAGGACCGCGTAGCTTCCATCTCCATTATCTTTAATGTTCGTGCCAAGCGATCCGAATAACACCTGCATACTAACTGTAGGATTATACAGCTCATTGATAAATTTCATTGCTGCTTCTTTATTCTTGGATTTAGCAGACATGACGACCATATTGCCGCCGAAATTCAGTGAGTATCCGTCATAGTCATAGGACATCTTGATATTCGAATCAGCCGATACTTTCAGAGGAGCAATCGACTCATATTGCGGAGCCAAGGTGTTGCCGAATCGATCCGTTACTTCCCAACCCCATGAGAAGCCGACCTTCGCTTTGTCCCCGCTGCCGCGCGCAACCGATTGGAATTTGGAATAATCCTGAGTGAAGGCTTCCGGGTTAATTAAGCCTGCCTGCCAGCACTTATTCATGAATTCCACAAACTGCTTGTATCGATCATCCACAAAGTAATTTTTAATCTGGCCACCCTCGGTGAAATATCCTTGACCACTACTATCCGTTAATGTAATACCTAAACTGCCAAGCAATATTTGTGGCTGAAAATAACCAAATCCCGTCGTCCCCACCGGAGCAAAATCCATAGGAATTTCATCATTTATATCACCGTCTCCATTGGCATCCTTCTCTTTGAACGCCAGGAGCACATTATACAATTCATCCCAATTGGTCGGCTCCTTGAGACCCAGATTGTCTAGCCATTGTTTATTGATATATTGCCGACTTACCGTATCCGGCCAGAAGCGTTGATATTTCGGTAAACCGTATATTTTGCCATCCAGCTGTGTAGCGATTAATTTGGTCTCCGGCTTTTCTGTAAACATCTGTTGAACGTTAGGACCACCTGTTGAAATCAGCTCAGTTAAATCCTGAAAGAGTCCGGTGAACTGGGCAAAATCAGCATCCGTGATCACATTCGGTCCTATAAGAATATCCGGAATATCTCCTCCGGCTAACAAAGCGCCTTTTTTCTGATCCCAGTCTGCTGAAATTTCTTGCCACTCAATATCTACACCCACTTGCTCCTCAACCTTGGTCAACCATTCCATTTTGGATAACTCTTGCGTAAGAGGATGTTTTAGCATGATCCCTTTTAGTTTTACTGTACCGGTTGTAGAATTCGTTGACGAACCTGAATTAGAAGAAGAGGCACCATCATTACTCCCGCCTCCACACCCCGCAAGAATTGTTCCAAATAGGCTAAGTGCTAATACGGGCTTCATTACCTTTGACAAAGATTTCCTCATACAACGAACCTCCCTTTTTTTGGTTTAAAGCGTAGGATCATACTGCGAGGCGAGCAACGGGAATACCCTTTATTGTTTCTAGCTGCTCGCATTTCACATGAAGGCTACAACGCAACTTTAAACCGGGATTGAGGCAGCTGTATACGAACAAGAATTTAAGCATTCACAATTTTTGAAAGCGTTAACAAAACGGAGATTTCGGGTATTTTTTTGAATGCGTTTTCAATTATTGTTGACGTTCAAATTTGGTTGAGCATAATAATCCTCATACCCCTGTTGATATATTCTGTACAGTACTGGCAATCCTATTTGTTTCAGCTGATTAATGTACTGATCCCATTCTTTATCTATAGTTGAATTCATAATCCATTCCGCAAATTTCTCATCCACCAGTTTAAATATATCCGATTTGGCCAAGGCCATCTCATTAAGCTCCTCTGACGAAAATTTTATCATCGGATAGATGTCCTCAGGTTTAGGCTCATAAGCTTTATAGATGCTGTCCAATTCTCTTCGTATCGTTACCGCGGGAGGAACAATCGTTTTGTTCTCCAATGACTGCGAAAAGTATAGCGGACCATTATCCACGAGAGCATTCGTCCATTGCTGTGTATCCTGATCACCTTCTGGAGCGGGAACTATGGTATATATGCCGTCAGGCTCCTTAGTCACATAATCAGGTATGGAGCCGTAATAGCCTTGGATCGAATTTTCCTCGGAGTAGAATTGATCGATCCATTGAATGGTCTCGATAGGATGCGGGTTAGCTGTTGTCATGCTAAACAGATTGGTTGTTATTCTTACGCGAGAAGGACTCGTTGGCCATAATGCCTCCACATTAATACTGCTACGCAGAGGCGGTAAAGCCACATATTCATCGGCCCATTTACCTACACGATCTGTTAATGACCAGCCGAAGGTCACACCAACCGTTGCCACATCATCTTGTTGCGCACTCGCTTTCATCCCGGAATAATCTTGCGTGAACACATCAGGATTGATCAGCTTTTCCTTCCAGAGCTCTGCCAGGTAAGAGACTAGGCTCTTATATTCATCACTTTCGAACAAAAAGCGGATCTGCCCTTTCGTCACTCCGATCATTTCTTCGGTGAAATTATCCGTCACTCCATAAGCGCCGAGCAAACTGGTCACACTAAATAGACCTCTGCTCCCCAGACTTCCTCCAGCACCTGCCCACCAGTCCATTCCAAGCTCATCCTGCTTCCCGTTGCCATTGGGATCTCCATTGCGAAAGGCGCTTAATACCTCGCGCAGTTCATCCAGCGTGGTCGGTTCTGTCAGCCCTAGCTTATCCAGCCATTTCTTATTAATCATCAAGACATTATAGCTATCTGTATTAATCGGTCTTACACCGGGAAGAGAATACATCATCCCATTCGGAAATGTACTCACCCGTTTGGTTTCGGGAACTTCCTCAAACATTCTCTTGATATTCGGGGCATATTTATCGATATATTCGCTAAGGTCTACGAATTCATCCTTATTCCCGATGATATCCTGATCGGTCAATCCAGCCAAAAAAGCATCAGGCAATTCTCCGCTTGTCAGAGCAGCGCTTTTCGCTTCTTCCCATCCGTTACGTTTCTGCATCCAGTTCACATGAATGTTTGCATCAGAAGCGATGTGATTCAAATAAGGAATATCCTGAAGATTCTTGGATAGCTGATGTGTAGGTGTCATCACGCTAATCTGTACCCTGTCTTGCAACTCTGCAATGTGCTCTCTAGCATAGTCAGACTCATTATTCGCACTGCATCCCTGAAGCAGAGTAATCACCGGTAGCATAAGCATACATACCACTACAACCCATCGTCTCATTCCTCGCATATTGAACCCCCCCTTAGCTTATATCTACAATAGACAAGAAGACATTCACTTGTTAAACAATCTGAATTGCCCAGGTGTGACCCCTACATGTTTTTTGAAGGCGCGAATAAAGCTGGAAGGGTTAGTATAGCCCACCTTGCCTGCAATCCAATCAATGGTTTCATCGGAATGGATAAGCAGCTGCTTCGAATGATTGATTCGGCGCCCATCCATAAAATCTTTAAAGTTCTGCCCGGCGTTCTTCTTGAAATAGTGGCTAAAATTCGACACTGACATTCCAAAGTGATCGGCAACAGCTTGTAGTGAGAAGTTGATATCGAACTGATTCTCTTGAATATATTGAAGCACTTCATCCAATGTAGCAGCCTTAGAGGAAGTACGTGAACTAGCCATCAATTCACATAATATATCCGCGCTTTTCTCTAAAATCTCAGTGATTTGGGCTACCGTAATTCGATTATGAAACGATGTGATCCCAAGCTGCTCCATATTCCCCTGATGCTTCAAACGGATCAGATTGTTTAATATAATGGTCGAGATATTTACAAATACAGCCCGAATTATATAAGGAGGCGTTCGATCATGTTGAAGAAATTCAATGAGTCGATGAACGGTGTTCTGCACTTCGGTGACATCACCCGTCATGATGAACAATTCCAGCGATTGTATCGTTTCTGCTGGATAAGGTACAGGCTCATTCCGCAGCTGCATCAGATCATGAAAGGACAGGATGGAATCTTCATTCTTGATGCGCAAATGTTCGACTGTTCTAAGCGCATTAATATAGGAAGCGTGAAATTCACCTGGATTATCAACGGTATTTCCTATTCCGATCACAAGCTTAGCACCGGTAACCCATTCAATCTCACCCTGTAGCTTCATGAACATCTCCCGTAATGCTTGCTCCGCTGTATGTGTGGAAATAAATAGAATATCATCATTATGAATACTTCGAATAAAATACCCTTCCAGTGCGTCCTCGGGCTGTAATTCAACGCTCTTCACAATTTCAAATACTTGCTCGATATCTCCAACCACATTGATGACCACAGTCGTGCATTTCGCATACGTAAAGGTGATGCCATAGGACTTTGCCTCTAGCAGCATGTCTTGGAGTGAAGAGTACTGTCCACTTATGATTTCATATAGAATATTATCGCGTAACTTCGGAACGATGCTTTGGACATTCCGGTCTAATTGCTCTTTTGACTGGAACAGATTCTGGATTGTGGAGCGTATAATATCAAACTCATTGCCACCACTCTCCGTGTTGCCTTTAAATGCATGCCTGGAGAATTGGACAAGAGACTTAATCGGGGCGTAATTATTACGGATGGATAAATAGATGATAATGATCTCAGTGAGTAGGATGGATATAACCAGAATGATTGTATTGCGCTGCGTTTCCTTCGTCTCTAGAAGTATCGATTCCAGCGGATTCATGCTTATGTATTTCCAGCCATTCTGCTTGGAAACGGTCTGGGAGGCAATATAAGCTTCTCCGTCATAATCCATTTCACCGCCTGATGGCGATGCTTGCAGCTGTTGAATAAATTGCTTGAAATTCGCATCACGCAAATCATCACGTTGGTTGAGTGAGAAGATAGGGTTGTTATGTTGATCAAGAATGATGAAATCACCTGAATAGCTATTAGACACTGATTTCATCATTCGTTCGATCGTATCATGCCTGATCATATAGATGACGCAGCCTTCGGATTGGTCGACGCCTAGAGGAAGAGGAAGCATCACCGTAATCATCTTAACTCGGCCTTCGCCAAGAATGGTAACATCCTCTGATGGACGAACTTGAATCGAGTTGATTTCATTGATCTCTTGGCTGAAATGCTCTTGACTCCAAGAAGTATATACATAGCCATTTTTGGGATTCATAAAGCGCTCCAGCTCATAGATATACCCTGTACTTGAGAACAGATACCCACTTTGTTTGATATATAAGAAAGTATCATTCAAGAGGGTATCCGTTGTTTTGTATTTCTTCATCTCATTAGCTACGACGTATCTCTGGTATGCATCATTTTTTAAAAGGGATAATTTGATCTCAGGATTAGCTACAATCGAAGTAGGAAGAGAATAGATCGGCCGCATAAACAGATCCATACTGCTGGCTACTTGCTCGGTAATATGTGTATTCCAGTCCAATATATTATTCTTTACAATCGAATTGGAATATGGATAGTAATAAAAAATAATAACAGAAAGCGGCAACAACAAGACAATGATATATGAAAGTAGAAATTTCCATAAAATGTTTATTTTGAATTTGCGCATTTTTACCTCCATAATCATAATAACTGAGGAGCTGACACTGGGATGTGCAGCTATACTCAGTGCATCTGCTCATTTCTGTATCTCACAACGTCAACCGAATAAGCTTTCCACCCTATCCCTCCCATTTGTTAGATTTAGGCTAAATAAGAAATGGTCCAAACAAGATTTATATTTTCATTAATCATTTAACAAATCTATATATGAATACGGTTACATCGCTAAAGTAGCACATGCATTGGCGATTGTAAATACCGAAACGATGTTCATTTAAACTTATTTATATTTAATTAAATTAAATTTGCAATACTGTAGCTTCCAACTTAAAGATGGAATTTCCACATACAGTGACAGCGAGGAAGAGTTCGTCATAATGCCCTTCCCCCATCCATATACATAATATGAACTACATTGATCGACCCATCTATTTGAAGCCAAACCCCATTTCGTGAGGGTTTATTCAGGTTGGATCTACAGAATGATAGGAGGGAGCACAGAATCATGCCAAGCGAAGAAATTAATGCGCTGGAGCGGGCGATTGCTGAAATTACGGAAATAGCTACTGGCTTTGGCTTGGATTTTTATCCTATGCGTTATGAAATATGCCCTGCCGATATTATTTATACATTCGGTGCTTATGGAATGCCTACACGATTTGGTCACTGGAGCTTCGGAAAAACGTTTCACAAAATGAAATCCCAATACGATTTCGGGCTGAGTAAAATATACGAGCTCGTCATTAACTCTAACCCTTGTTATGCCTTCCTGCTCGACGGAAACTCCCTGATTCAGAACAAGCTGATTGTAGCTCACGTGCTGGCGCACTGTGATTTTTTCAAAAATAATATGCGTTTCTCCATGTCCAACCGGGATATGGTCGAGAGCATGTCGGCTACAGCGGACCGAATCGCCGGTTATTCAGTAACCTACGGCACCGATGCTGTGGAGAAGTTCATTGATTCGGTGCTGGCCATTCAAGAGCATATAGATCCCAGCCTGATCCAGCCGCGCAAGCTAGGTAAGACCCATCTGCTGGAAGCCAAAATGAAAGAACTCAAGGATGCTCCTCCGGGTGGATCCAAATCAACTAATCCGTATGACGAGTTATGGAATCTAGACAAGAGCAATTCTGGGCCACAGGAAGCACCATCCGGAAACCGTGCTTTCCCACCTGAGCCGGAAAAAGATATTGTCTGGTTCATCCAGCAATATTCCACCGTCTTGGAGGATTGGCAACGCGACATTATGACGATGCTCCATGATGAAATGCTCTACTTCTGGCCGCAGATGGAGACGAAGATCATGAACGAAGGCTGGGCTTCGTACTGGCATCAGCGCATCGTCCGTGAACTGGATCTGACGGTTGAGGAAACCGTAGAATACGCTAAACTAAATTCCTCCGTCGTGCAGCCTTCACGGCAAAGCCTGAATCCATACTACCTGGGACTAAAAATCTTTGAAGACATCGAACGCCGCTGGGACCGCGAGAAAATATTTGAGGTTCGCGAATTGGAGTCTGATACCTCTTTTATCCGTAGCTATCTGTCCAAGGAACTGGTGAACGACCTCGATCTTTATGTTTTTGAGAAAAAAGGCCCGGAATGGAAAATCACCGACAAAGCATGGGAAAACGTACGTGATCAACTGGTACTCGCTCGAGTCAATGGCGGGTCTCCTTACTTGGTCATTGAGGATGCCGACTTCGAGAAGAATGGCGAATTATTTATCACCCACCGCTATGAAAGTATCGAGCTGGATCTGAAGTACCTCGAGCGCACACTCCCGCATATTTACTCCTTATGGGGGCGCACCGTTCATCTACAGACCGTCGTGGAGGATAAAAAGGCGCGGTTCTCGTATGATGGCAAGAAGGTGCAGCGGAAGTTTATTTAAAAGTGGACTAAGTGAAGAGTGCTCTATTACTTGAAAAATAAAGCGGCAGACCAGGACGCGTAGTACGTCCTGATCTACCGCTCTTTATTATGCCTATTGATTATTCAGATTCATTTAACATCTTTGAAAAATATTTCGGAGCCTCAGTAAATCCTTGTCGAGCATAAAATCTATGCGCATCAGTTCTTCTGGAGTGACAATGTACTTGAATTCGGTCACAGTTTCTTTTTCTAGCTAAATCAGTGCAATATTCCTCAAGCAGCCGTCCAATTCCCTTGCTCCTAATGGCATTACTTACCACGAGATAACTTATGATTGCAGTATCTCCCGCAAGTCCTAATTGAGGTATGTAATGCATGGAAATGCAAGCGACTACTTTATGATCTTCCTCAAAAACTAATAGCTCCTCGTCCGGATGCAGGATTAGCTTCTCTATTTTTTCTTGCAAGAACGCCTTAGTTTCTGGATAATCCAGTTGTTCTAATAATTCAGCTATGTCTTGCCAGTCCTCTACCTTCGCTTCTCTAATCATCTGTTCCACTCCCCTAGATTATCAAGTTACACGTCTAATTGACTCTATTAGACTACGGGAGGGGATAACCGTCAATCATGTCCTAATCAATCCATCTTCAGCTTGAATAAATGAGAAAGCCCGCAGCGTATAACCCGCTGCGGACCTTCTTGCGTCGACACCCCGTATCGACTGAATAATTAGAACATGGCAAATGCTGCTGAGGTGAAAGTAACGTAGGGGAAGTTTGGAACTGTAGGAGCGTAGCGTTCGCCTTTGTTTCTGGATTTAATCCGCTAAGGAATAATCAATAAATCCAGAGACAACAGCGACCGAAAGTCCAAACATTCCCCGAAGTTACGATCATCACCGAGCAGCATTTGCTATGAGAATTTCGTTTAAATCATTCAGTCGATTTTTTCACAGGAACATAAATCTCCATCACCGTATCTGGCCGCGAATGGCAGCGTTCGTCATAGAACTCGAAATCCAGCTTACTGTCATCATAGACGTAGCCACTATCCTTAAACCATTCTTCGAAGATATATTTCCAAGTGCTTTTTATGACCTGCACAAATTCCACTTGTTCAATATCCGTTGTAGTGTCCACTGGCGGTGTTGTGAACACAGCATACTCGGCTTCAGGCACATCCATCGTCAACATATCATCTTCCACCTTGGAGTAGTCCTCCACAATAACACCCAGAAGATAGGTCGCATTGCCATTATCCGAGGATGGTATACACAAACCGACTTCTCCGTGTTTAGGCGGGTTTAGTAGTTTATACATTTTGGACTCCAAATTCTCACCTTCATAATGGCTCCAAAAAGAAGCAACATCCTTAGTGTACATACTTCCCGCAACATTAGTTTGGATCCCATAACCAGCGACCTTAAATGCAGGCTTGCGAACAATAACAGGCTTCATAATATAACCTCCGATTTCAATTGTTTTTCCTTTAGCAAATCCGTCCATCCTTGCGGCATATTGTGTCGGACTATAGCCAAAAGCCTTGCGGAAGGCCTTAGTAAATCCACTTTGTGTCTCAAAACCATAGTCCAGCGCAATATCAATGATCCTTCTACCGGCAAACAATTCAATCGACGCTAAAGATAATTTCCGGCTCCGCACATATTCCATCACGGACATTTCCTTGCATAAGCTGAACACTCGGCAAAAATGAAACACCGAATATCCAACCTCAGCGGCTATTTCTTCCACGGTTATATTTTCTTTGATATGAGCTTCAATATATTCAACACATTTCTCTATATCTTTACTGTAATTCAAGTGCAGCACCAGCCTTCCCCCGTACGGTGATTTCATTATATCAACTGCGAGTGAAGAGAATTGTTCCTGTTTTGCTGAGCTGCATGATTACTGTACAACAACAAGAGCTTGTCCCAATCATGAAATGCATCGATCCCCATTCGCTTTCGGACCCAGATGAAGTTATTTGCAAAAATATCGCCTTTTGAGCGGAGTTTCGGACTCCAGTGCAGCTATTACTCAATAAGTGGGTCATATTTAGCATTTTTCCTGCTAATAGCGTCTATGGAGTCCGATAACCTTCTAAATGTGCTCAAAATCAACTTTTAGGGTCATCTGTGTCCTTTAGCAGCTCCGATCTTCCTACGTGTAACAACCAAATTAGTCAGATGGGGGGTCGGAGGCGTTTAGATCAACAGAAGGAGGGTAACAGGAGGAATTAAAAAAAGGGCAAAAAAGGGTGCTCCGCAGCCACTTTTATGGCTTTTGGAACACCCTGCCGCATAAAGGAACTCTTTTTTACCGATTAAGCAGACTTCCCACATACTTCAGCAGCTCATTGGCGCAAATTGGGCAGTAGTGGTGCCCATCAATCAGTCTAGCACATACCTCGTTGATCCGTTTGAGCTGACTTTCATCCGGCGTTTTGGACGAGGTGGTGATTTTGACGATATCTTTGAGATCTGTGAATAGCTTCTTCTCAATCGCTTCCCGCAGGCGGTCATGGTTGTTGTACTCAAATTTCTTCCCTTTGCGTGAATACGCGGAAATACGGATCAAAATCTCTTCACGGAACGCTTTTTTCGCATTCTCGGAGATGCCAATTTGCTCTTCAATCGAACGCATTAACCGCTCATCTGGCTCCATTTCCTCATCCGTAAGCGGATCGCGGATTTTGGACCAATTGCAGAAGGCTTCGATATTATCGAGATAATTCTCAAATAATGTCTTGGCGGATTCCTCGAAGGAGTAGACGAAGGCCTTTTGCACTTCGCTCTTGGCCAGAATGTCATATTCCTTGCGAGCAATGGAGATGAAGTTCAAATAACGCTCCCGCTCCTCTTTCGTAATCGATGGATGCTGATCCAGGCCGTCTTTAATTGCCCGAAGCACATCCAGTGCGTTCATGCACTGCAGATCACCTTTGATCAAAGCGCTGGAAATCCGGTTGATAACATACCGCGGATCAATTCCGGACATGCCCTCATCCAAATACTCCGTTTGCATCTCCTTAAGATCTGCTTCTTTGTAGCCCTCGACCTCTTCACCATCATACATGCGAAGCTTTTTGATCAGATCCATGCCTTGTTTTTTGCTTTCTTTCAGACGGGTTAGGATTGAGAAAATAGCAGCGGCACGTAGCGCATGCGGCGCAATATGCACATGGTTCATATCACTCTGGGCGATCAGCTTCGCGTAGATTTTTTCCTCTTCCGATACTCTAAGGTTATACGGAACAGGCATGACAATCATACGGGACTGGAGCGCTTCATTCTTTTTATTAGAAATAAACGACTTATACTCGGTTTCATTGGTGTGAGCTATGATCATTTCATCCGCACTGATCAGCGCGAATCGACCAGCCTTGAAATTGCCTTCTTGCGTCAGTGACAGCAGGTTCCACAGAAACTTTTCATCGCATTTGAGCATTTCCTGAAACTCCATCAGTCCACGGTTAGCTTTATTGAGCTCTCCGTCAAAACGGTAAGCGCGCGGATCGGATTCCGAACCAAATTCAGTGATGGTCGAAAAGTCGATACTTCCTGTCAAATCGGCGATATCTTGCGACTTCGGATCGGATGGACTAAAGGTACCAATACCTACCCGCTCTTCTTCTGACAAAATGACACGAGCCACTTTCACCTGCTCAATATCTCCCGCATAATCATTTCTCAGCCGCATTTGGCAGGACGGGCACAAGTTGCCCTCAATACGCACACCGAGTTCTTTTTCAATCTCTGGACGAAGCTCCAGGGGAATCAAATGTAGTGGATCTTCATGCATCGGGCAGCCCTCAATCGCATATACCGCACCCGCATCGGTCCGCGAGTATTGTTCCAAACCTCTTTTTAACAGCGTGACTAGGGTCGATTTCCCCCCACTGACAGGTCCCATCAATAGTAAAATCCGTTTACGAACATCAAGCCGGCGTGCTGCAGAATGAAAATATTCCTCGACCAACTTTTCGACTGCACGATCAAGTCCAAAAATCTCCTGTTCAAAAAACTTATAGCGTTTGCGTCCGTTTATGTCCTCTACGCCGTGCGACTTAATCATGTCATAAACGCGGGAGTGAGCGGTCTTAGCGGGAGAGGGGTCTTTTCTCAAAAGTTCTATATACTGCTTGAAGGTCCCGCTCCACGCCAAACGGTCGTTCTCAGCCCGATACGAAGCTATTCGCTCAAAAATATCCATTGCTCGCTGCCTCCTCTTGCGCTCCTACTTGCTCTCCTATAGCGTTAAAAAGTGTATTACATACCTATGCGGCAAGCGCGGAATAGTTGACCTCTTTTTTGCTGTGCTATAATAGAGAATCATAAAAAGGCAGTAAAACCTTAATGGGAACCCGAAAATAAAGGGCTACGGGAGTGACACTATGGCGGTACGACATGAAACGGAGCTGTATGCTCCTTTAAAGGTTTTTTTTGAAAAGCAAGGATACAGCATCAAGGGTGAGGTTCGGACTTGCGACTTGGTGGGTATTCGTGAGGATTTAGAGCACCCTCTAATCGTAGAGATGAAAAAATCGTTCAACCTCGCCTTGCTTCTGCAAGGGGTGGAGCGGCTAAAACTCAGTCCTACGGTCTATCTCGCAGTGGAACGTGTCCGTGATAAAAAAGGAGCGGTAAACCAGCGCTGGGGCGAGCTTAGCGGGTTATGCCGCCGTCTCGGTCTCGGACTGGTCACCGTTGTTTTTTATAAGACCAAAGCCCCGCTGGTCGAGGTGCTCGTCGAGCCGGACGAGACGCCGCCAGCGCAGCGCAGCAACAAGCGGCGGCGCGAGCGCCTGCTCTATGAGTTTCGCGAGCGCAGCGGAGACTACAACATCGGTGGCAGCACGCGCGTCAAGCTCGTGACGGCCTACCGCGAGAAAGCGCTGCGTGTCGCGCTTTCTCTGCAAGCAGCGGAGGCGGAAGCCGCCGTCGCTGCCGAGAAGGCCGCTGCGAAGGCTTCGCTCGCAGCGGCCCGACGTTCAGCGGCAGGCACCGCTGAACGAGCCCCGGCGCTGAGCTCAGCGCCGGAGGGGCATGCTGCCGGGAACACGGCAGCACAGGAGCAGCGGCGGCTGGCACGCGAAGCGGTGCCCCTAGCGCTGCCTCAAGCGCTCGCTCGGCCGGGATCTCTCCGGCCGAGCTGCGGAAGCGTAGCGGCGTACCGAACGCCGCCGCTATGCTGCAGCACAACTACTACGGCTGGTTTCACCGTGTCAGCCGTGGACGCTATACCCTGACCCCAGCCGGTCAGGCCGCGCTAGTGGAATACGCCGCTATAACTGGCGGCGCCTCCAATGACAGCAATCATCTCAGTAATTAGCTTGCCTATACTTGAGAAAACTTCTATCGACTTTAATCCTTTACTTGGATTCTAATCTTTTAACTCGGATTTAATCCTTTACTCGGATTTTAAACTTATTATTCTAATGCACACATAACAAGTGTCTAAACAACACCAAAAAGCATCCCACATTCGGGATGCTTTTTTATTTCAATCCTATCTCATTTGTACCTCATGTATATCGGATCCACTTCTCATTCATATCGCATTCATATCCTACTAGTAGCTAGACCTTTTAGCTTAGCAAAACTACTCTTCGAACTCAATTTCGAGTTCTTTTTCTATCCACTACTTATTCCTATCCCTTGCTAAAGCTTCTCTTCTTGTTAACATAGAAACAGATCTAACCTTCGAAGCATTAATCTCAAGGTGACAAGTTAAATTAAAGGGAAATCATCCCTATAATTACTCAATATACGCACTAAAATCCGATATATAGGGAATTCCTCCCTATAAATGCATAGATTACTCCACAAAAAGGGCTTTTTCTGAAATTTATAGGGAGAAATTCCCTATAATGACCTTCCCACCACTCTACGTCTTGCCTAATGCCTCACTCTGTCTGTTATGACTTTCCGGGTGTGTAATATACTGAGCTGCTAGTTTATCCTCCAACACATCACCTTGCGCATCTGATCGCACATCTGCCTTCGCATTTGACCGCTCATCAACCTGCTCATCACATTTTTACGTCCGATCCATCAGATTCCTTAAACATTCATTAAGCACACTCTTCAGGGTACAATGGATCAGCCCCCCCACCTAACTCCGAGCCGTGAACTCCTTAACCGCCTCGCTCATCAGATTCATCCCGAGCAACAGCTCATCCCGACCGGGATGGCTGAAGTTAAGACGAATGTGATTTCCGCTTCCATCCACACTACATAACGGACCTGGCAAAAATGCCACCCCCTTACCTAACGCACATTTCAGCAGTGCCATAACCTCCATTCCCTCTGGCGGAGATACCCATAGGAACATACCTCCTGACGGCAAATCGTAGGAGCTTCCCTTCCAAGCTGGTCGTTTAAGCAGTTCCACCATTAACTTCAGTCTGGTGTTATATTCTCGGTTGAGCTGCGTAATATGCTCGCGAAGATCAAAAGCGGTCACATCCAATAAATGATGCAAGAGCCGTTGATTTAATGCACTCGATTGCCAGTCTGCCATCTGCTTGGCAGCAGCCATCATCCCGATCACTTCCCGGCTACCTGCAGCCCAGCCCGTCCGCAGCGCGGGCGCAACGGTCTTGCTGAAAGAACCGATATATAATACGTGTCCGCCATCACTTATATTTTCCAGCGCATACAAGGATGGATATCTTGTGGCCCAATGTTCACCATACTTCTGGAAATGTAAATCACCATAAGAATCATCTTCTACAATCAGGATGTTATACGCGATACAAAGATCCAACACCTCACGCCGTCTCTGTAAGCTCCATAGGATGCCACTTGGATTCGTAAAGCTTGGTGTTGCGAACAGCATCTTAGGCTTATGCAGTTCAATTTGCTTCCGCAAATGATCTGGATCAAGCCCGTCCAAGTCACCCTCTACGGGAATAATGATAGCCCCCTGCATCCGAAGCGTTTGTAGGAAGCCTGGAGATGTCGGATTTTCTACTAATACGCGATCTCCCGGATCAATATACACCCGCGACAACAAATCAATCGCTTGCTGGCTCCCCGTTGTTAGCAGAACTCCACCTTCAGTAACAGTTACCCCTTTTTCTCTGAGCCAATCCCCGGCAAGCCACTCCCGAAGTGGACCATATCCTACAGGATCACCATATTGAAGTGCCCCAGCATCTGCAGATATCACCGTAGAGGCTGCTTCGGCAAGCAGCGATAATGGGAACAGTTCTTCCGCTGGTAATTCTTCAGCAAGCGATATCATGGAGCTTCTCCGTGTTTGGGTGCGAATACTTAGAAGCGGTGACGATAGCAGTGTGTGCGCGCGAGCAGAAAATTGGTAAAGCATGCGAAATCCCCCTTCCCTAGTACCAAGAAGAAATGGCTTAGTTATCCTCTTCCAAGGACGATTATCCATTCAACGTGATATGCTTTCTTCTATTTCAAGAATATTCCGCCTTTACCGCCATTATGTCGTATAGCTTGGGTTATGCGTAGATTTGCCTGTTTTGTCTTGAAAAGAGAGCAAATTTCTCAATGGCCTGCGCTCGCGTTGAAACATCAAGCTTCACATAAATTTTGCGCAAGTAATTGTCAATCGAACGACGACTTACTGCAATTTCAAGCGCTATTTTATCATAGGTAATCCCCTGTACGATTCGCTCCATAATAAACATCTCTGTCTGCGTCAGCTGCAGAACATCATCCAGTCCTTTAGATGTCGAAATCGGCCAGGATCCTTTTTCTATCCATTCTAGCGGCATTGAAAGAAAACCTACTCGCAAACCCAGGATTAGCTGTAAAAGCTGATGTGGAGATGCTCCTTTGGAGAATATCCCGCTGGCTCCTAGCTCTATGAGGGGCTGAAGCAGATCCCTGCCGTCTTCATCCGTCATCACGACAAAATGTGAGTTTGGTGAGCTTTTTTTCATATTTAACAGCACACTCTCAATATTACCTTCAGGCATATGATAATCTGCCAGCACTAGCTCGGGATTCTTTTCCCTTACGATGGAAGCGCCTTCGTCCCAAGTTGAATACATTCCTAGAACTTTAAGCTCTCCTCCCTCTTCCAAAATCAATTTTGTCCCCAGCATACTTGTAGGATGACACCCCACAATAACCACCTGCCAAACCTTCATCATTAATGCCCAGACCTCCTGCTTTATATAATCATCCAGAAAGGAAAGCGCCGCAGCGTTTCCGGTTTAAACGCAAGCAAGGAAGTATGATGACTTGTTCGTTTATTCTCTCGCTGGTTACCTTGAGTACGTCTATCAGAAATTCCAATCTATAGAAATTGTATCGCAGTAGTTTAATAGGATGCAATTACTTTTTCTAGTTTTCACACTCTCTTACATTTTTGCGAAACTAGTCAAAGTCTGATAGAATGGGGACTTGAAAAAAAGACCAACCCGAGGTGATCAAATGCAACCGCTAGCGGAAACGTCACCGGTACACTCGCGCCGTGCTGCTGTGAGAAACGGCCCTTCCGTAAAATGGTTTTTACTGTTCTGGATCGTGATGATTGGAATTGGTGTATATGCTGTATACAGCTACACGAACCATCTGAAGCAGCAGGTGCTAAGCGAACTTAGCACTCAGAGCCAGCAGCAACTTACCGTTCTGAAGACCGACTATGAATCAAAAATTGCCGTTCTCACTGAAGAGGTGAAGGAATTGCAGAATACTGTGCAAAGTTTTAACGAACTATTAACCTTCACTAAAGATAATGCTAGTGCCAAGACAGACAATAGTAATAAGCTATATACGCAATTGAGCGAAGTTAACAAACAGTTAGAAGCCTTGAAGAAAAAAATGGATCTGATCAAATGATGACGCCAGTAAAAAGAGTAAACCGTTTCTTTCTGCTTCTAACCGCACCTTTTTTAGGTTTACTGATATGTATGTGGTGGTATCGACCACCGCTCGAGCTGGATCTTGATGTAGGACAATTCACAGCTATTTCAGGACCTCTGAATGAAACAGCTGACCTAAAAAAGGATCTAACCCTAGCCGAAGGCACTGTATCCTACACTATAGATGCAATCAGCGCTAGTGCGAAGCTATATAAAGGAACCACTGCTGTAATGAATAAGCTGGTAGAGACTGCGAAGACTCAAGCGAGCCGTCCTGAGCTTATCTACAACCGCCGGATTTCCGCCAAGCTTGGCATACCTTCTGAGGTCCTTAGCAGCGACCGGATTAGAATCGAGCTGTATCAGCTGAATCCAGGTAACTATAAGGCCTATGCTTTAAAGATCAAATTGAAGGATCCTACTGCGATGCAGATGAGTCTTGCTGAGGAGGCTACTGGTGGCGCAGAAACCACTATGCATGCTGTACAAAGTCATGGCGCTATTGCAGGTATTAATGCTGGAGGCTTTGCGGATAAAGCCGGAAAACGCTATCCCTTAAGCACAACTGTCGTTGATGGAAAGTATCTCAATGGTTTCGAGCCGACATTCAAGGATCTCAGCTTCGTAGGTCTCAATAAATCCGGCCAGTTAATCGGCGGAAAATTCTACAGTCGTGCACAGTTAGATCAACTCGAACCCGTATTCGGTGCAACCTTTGTGCCTGTTCTACTTAAGAACAACGTCAAAGTACCCATCCCGGAAAAGTGGAAAACATCCCCTAATCGGGCGCCACGTACAGTTATCGGTAATTATAAGGATGATCAGCTTCTCATCTTTGTAGCGGATGGATATAATGAGCTAGGTAGCTCTGGAGCACAGCTAGAGGAAATTCAGAACAAGCTATATAACATGGGCGTGATGGATGCTTATAATCTGGATGGTGGAGGATCGTCTTCGCTCATCTTCAACGGAAGAGTAGTCAACAAACCATCGGATGGAAATCTCAGAGCTGTTCCTACGAATTTCCTGTTTTTTGAATGATTATAGTAAAATGTCTATGCAACATATCACATTTGCGTTTATTTTTATTGATTTGCAGGTTATAATCTTGATAACGAATACATTTGCTAATGGAGGTGCCAGTATGTCGTTCTCATTAACCTTTTGGATCGTAACGTTCGTATTTGTGTTATTTATGGTCGGCATCCTTACCTCTTCTTACAACGACGACAAAACAAAAGGCTTATAAGCAAGAAATGTCTCAGTAGCCACTTGGCTCTGAGGCATTTTTTATAAGTATGAAACAAAAAACTGCCTCATAAGTAGAAGAAGTCTACGAATGGGACAGTTTCTTTGTTTAGAAAACTATAGGCTGTCAGAATTCTAAATGTGTAAATATGTACTTCCTAGGCGTGTCTTGGCAATTGTGTCATTTCCGAGAGGCATGCAGCGCAAATATAACGATCTTTATATTCACTTACACCTTCCATCGATCCACAGAAAACACATTTTGGACGGTAACGCTCCAAGATGATATGGTCACCCTGTACCAAAATTTCAACCGGGTCGCCTTCATTCATTTGATACCTTTTACGCAGGGACTTAGGCAGAACAATTCTACCCAGCTGATCCACTTTGCGAACTACACCAGCAGGTTTCATATCTAACGTACACCTCTCCTGTTCAACTAATAATTTGTAGCTACTATTTATTTCGGCTCATTCATTATATTTCGTTATTAAATTGTCGAATCCTGCTGAAAAAAACAAAAAAAATGTCTTTTTCTAAACAAGATTAGGGAAATCCAGTTGTCGAAGGGCTTCGTATACAATAATAGCCGCAGAATTCGATAAATTTAACGATCTCACAGCATCACTCATTGGCATGCGCATTTTTGTTTCTTTACCCGCTTCCAGAATTTCAGCAGAAAGACCCTTCGTTTCTTTACCAAAGACAAAGAAATCTCCATCTTGAAAATCAAAGTCGCTATATCTCTTCTCAGCTTTCGTTGTTGCATAAAAGAAACGTCCCTCACTGTACTTCTCAAGCACCTCAGCAAAAGAGTCGTGGTATTCAATGTTAACTGCATGCCAGTAATCTAGTCCTGCTCTTTTCAATGTAGCATCGTCCGTACGGAATCCGAGCGGGCGAACCAGGTGAAGATGAGTGCCTGTTGCTGCGCAGGTACGCGCAATGTTTCCAGTATTGGCCGGGATTTCCGGCTCAACTAATACGATATGGAGTGCCATTATATGGTTCCTTCCTCTCTATAGGCTTATTAGCCCGATGTTTTACTCTAGTGCATAACCATAGCTTCTCCAAACAAACTGAAAACCTTCCACCCATAGGCGGAAGGTTTACGATAGAGTCCATTAACCTTGAGTTTGCCGGAAATGGTTCATGAAATCGGAAAGTGCCTTAACACTTTCATAAGGAACTGCATTGTAAATGGAAGCGCGCAAGCCACCCACACTACGATGTCCCTTTAAGCCGACAAAACCTTCCAGTTCAGCGGCTTTAACAAACCGTTTTTCGAGGTCTTCCGATTGCATCCGGAAGGTAACATTCATAATGGAGCGACTGCTCTTCTCAGCAACACCACTGTAGAAGCCGTCACTTCCATCGATGTGATCATATAATAGACCCGCTTTTCCAAGGTTCTTGGAATGGATACCAGCAAGACCACCTTGCTCCTCAATCCATTTTAATACTTCGTTAACCATATATACAGAGAAAGATGGAGGTGTATTGTAAAGAGAGTTATTTTTGTAATGAGTGCTGTAACGCATGATAGTTGGAATGTTAGAAGGTGATTCTGCGAGCAATTCCTCTTTAGCAATAACTACAGTCACACCGGAAGGACCAAGGTTCTTTTGTGCTCCAGCATAGATCATTCCGAATTGGTTGACATCGATTGGCCGGCAAAGGATATCACTGGACATATCTGCGATGAGCGGAATCGAGCCAGCATCCGGATACTCTGCATATTGCGTTCCTTCAATGGTCTCATTGGAAGTAACGTGAAGGTAGGCAGCATTTTCCGCAGCTTTAATCGAACTCAATTCAGGTATAGCTAAGAATTTCTTGTCTTCGGAAGAAGCAGCAACATGAGCGCCCCCTACCAATTTAGCTTCTTTATAAGCCTTATCTGCCCAGCTACCTGTCATAACATAGCTACCTACTTGGCCTTCGGAAATCAGGTTCATAGGGATCATAGCAAACTGTGTGCTTGCTCCACCTTGTACGAACAATACCTTATAGCCCTTCGGATTGCCGAGGAGCGAAAGCAGACGTTCCTGCGCTTCATTATGCACGGATTCGTAGATTGCTCCACGGTGCGACATCTCCATGATAGACATTCCACTTTCTCGGAAATCAACAAACTCCGCTTGTGCGCGTTCCAGTACCGTAAGCGGCAACGCTGCCGGTCCGGCATTAAAATTGTATGCTCTCTTATTCAAAACTACTCCCCACCCTTTCTCTCCTATCAATATGGATATCGCTTATGATAGCAATAATCTCACACACCAGCAAGTATAATTATTCACATAAAAGCTTGAATTAGTGCTTATCATGATGTGAAAAAATGATAAGTTCGGCTCCAGGACTTGCTTTCATGCGGTAAAAGACTAATGTTCACAAAAACTTCAGGCGAGACCACATGACGTTCTCCCCATAGCGCCATTCGTGCAACTGGGAAATCTCCGCTCTCACGTACTCCTGTTCCACTAGGCTTATGAACCAACTCCCAATTGAACTCAGCATCTGGGTCTCCCCAGCCACTCAGCTTGCAGTAGAAGAATCGGTCTGGCTCTTCTGACCAAGTGAGAGTATTACCAGATACCTCTAGCAAATTGTTCGTGTATTGAGATTCTGGTTCTTCTACTTTGAGCACATTCGAGAGACGCAACTCAAAATCCGAACCTATATTTAAACCATCGATTCCGATGAAATTGTGGATGTACTCCTCGGTTTGAAATGGTTTTTCCCCTTTGTTATGCAATTCATATGCAATTTTTAATTGATCGTCCTTTATAGAGATCGTTTTGGTCAAAAGAACCGCGTATCCATTGCTTTCCATCGGCTGGACAGAATATGTAACCGAATCATCCCTAACCTCCATATCAATAGCAAAGGGGGTTAGTGGATATTCGCTAATAAAGCTATAGCTCTGAGAATCCAGCTTTTGTAACAATCCGATTCCGGGCTTTGGAAACCAGCCTCCGATCGGTGCTTCATCATACCCAATTGCCCGGGAAATGCCAAACTCGTTGCACAATCCACTTCCACCAGTGCCTTCGCCTTCCTTCAAGCTTTCTGGCACACAAAACGTATGGTTACCCTTTTCTAACGTAACCTGTGTGATAAACCCCGTCCAGTCAAAACGAGTCCCTTTATAATCTTCTCCAATATCAGCGATATCAACAGATAATACGCCATTCGACAGCCTGCAAGCCATCCTTCACACCCCTTTCAATCATTCAACAAATAAGTAAATTAGCCCCATTATATCATCTATGAATAAACGTAGTTTTTATAATTTTCAAAAAAACGTCTGCAGCCGCTATTCATAACGGTGCAGACGTTTTTAATAAAATCTTGTTAAGATTACGCCAGAGTCACTTCAATCACGTGACGCTTCTCTGTCTGCAGAGCGAGTAGCTCTTCACGTGGAATAATCGCACTTCCTGAGCCACGCTGCAGCGTCACCTCACTGCCATTCAAGGTAATGGAGTGTATTTGGTACTCTCCGTAGTTAAAGCTTCCTGTAGCTTTATAGACCACTTCAAACTCACGATCTGCAAAGATCGTCTTAATTGATGCTTTACCCTCGGAATCAAATTGTTCTTTTACTAACTTAGGTTCTAGCAATAGATCACCCAGCTTACCCTTCACCCCAAATACTTCAGTAACCATGGTTAGCAAGAGCCAGCTTGCCGAGCCTGTTAGATACGTATACATTCCTCTGCCTTGCTCGTTAATATATTCAGGAATACCTGGGTAAATACGCGCTTTTGCGAAATCTGTACTCAAGCTGTAAAGAGATTCGAGGACCTTATGGCCTTCTTTTACATAACCACGTTTGTACAACGCGTTTCCATACATGATGGTCATGTGACTGAACATAGCCCCATTTTCTTTATGGCCAAAAGCAAAGCCAAAAGCACGACCCAGATTCTGCTGAATCCCACCGAAACGGGAATTAAGCCTGTATCCAATCTTGTCATCTAACAGATTACGATCTACAGCAGCAATAATGTGTGGAATTTGCTCCGGAGCCGCTGCATGCCCCATTAATGGGAACACTTGACCCGTAAGCGTCATACGAACGCCTTCAGAAAATTCTCCCTCTACCTGTTCACCATCGTTATTATAATAACCGTTAAACCAGCCATCACCATTCTCACTCTGTACCCACTCGTTGTTACGCAAATGGTTGAATATCCATTCCGCTTTTTGCTCCAGATCGTCAGCTACTTTATCAATATTAAGAGATACACGAACTCCGCTCACCTTATTTGGTGCGGCAGCATAATATTGATCCAATCTCTCATGCTTGCCTGATACAGAACCGTAATCCACAGACTCGTTAAGGGAATCCAACAGCAACTGCATTTCTTCGGCCAATTCAACAGTTACCTGACCTTTAGAAGTCTTAAGGGTACGCAACATCCGAGAAATATCTAATAGATTGCTAGCATAGAAAGATGTAAAAGCTACGCTCTCTCCGCGATCCGCCCCCATATCGAGACCATCATTCCAATCCGCGCCTTCGAGCAGGATATTATTATGTTCTCCTACATTAAAGAACGGAACTAGATTTTGCAGCAAAATATGTTCCAGAATTGTACCTTTGTAAATTTCCCCAGAAGCGGTTCTAAGATCACTGCCTGCAGAGGTATCCCAAGAAGTATCCCGTTCCTTACAGCGACTCATAAAAGTATCCCGGAAATAAGTCTGTTCTTGCAATAAGAAATCCAGATCACCACTCTGATCCAGATAGAGCATCGTTGTTAAAAACGGCCATGCTCCATGATCCATCCATACACGAGGAATATTGTTACGGTCAGCTATAAATTCACCTGGCTGTTGACCGATAATGGTTGCGTTACTGCCATCAATTCGCACACCAGCGTAATTGTTGAAGAGTAGGCTACGAACTTCGGCAGGCTCCATAATGAGCAGTGCCAAACAGTCTTGCCAAAGATCTCGCCAGCCACGTCCGCCTCTTCCATAATCATGATACGGTAAGAAGGAGTTACCATACAGTCTTCTAAGGACCGGTTGAATGGTTACCCATTTCATCCATTGATCCGCATCCGAATCGCCGGTATGAAATTCAACCATATTCACTTTATCTGCCCAGAATGCTTTGGTTTCCTCTAGCAGATGATCAAAAGCTTCAGATGTACCATATTTGCCCATCATTGCTTCAACGTTAATTCTATCACTATCAATCGCCATAACTACGACATAAGAATGGCTTTCACCAGGAGACAAGGTAATTGGAGCAAAACGAAGGCCACCAACGGCTTCGTAACCCTCTCTTTCCACGCCACCACCTTTACCGATCTCCGGAGTAGTATTCAGGATAACCGCTTCAGGCCAATCCAAGCTTCCACCTTCACCGATGAAATCTTCTTGTATAGGGAAGAAACCAGCAGGTTGGCTACCGTCACCTTCCGCTCCAAATACACCGTAAGAGGTATGATTAATGCGATGACCACGCTCATCGAAAGAAAGTGCAGGTTGAACCTCAACACCATAAGCTGAAGTGTAAATCCGGTTCAGCAGAGAGGTTACATGTCTATGATCCCGCAGATCATCAGCCGAACGGGCATACAATGGGACTACAGCCGTTGGCGTAAGAGTAAGCTTCTCTGCTCCTGTGTTCGTCAATGTAACTTTCATTAGTTCTACTTTATCGTTACCGCTAGGTACGAAACTGGTAATCTCAGCTTTGACACCCATCTCAGAGTTGCTGCGAGTGACACGATGCCATAGGAATCCAGCCTCAAGTACTGCATCATCAGCAGATGGGGTGTAGAACGCTGCATTTTGCTTAGCAGAGTTTCCAGCTGCAGACCAAGCACCCTTGCCTTCGACGTAAACCCAGAAATTACGTGAGGCGCGTGAATTATGCAAATCTTCAACAGATAATGGCGGTGTTAAAAATGTATTATGACCTGTTGTCGCCTGACCATGAAGCTTCGGGGTTACAGTCGACATCATCCCCCCCTCATTTACTAGAGGGAAGTATAAGAAACTACTATGATCCGGTTGCTGAAGCTTGAACTCCCCATCCTTCCCGGTGAATTCAAAGCCTTGAATTTTTTTGCGGTCCATTGTCCCCATCCTCTCATTTACACATCTACTTAAGCTTTAACCGCACCTGCCAATGCACCGTCAACGATATACTTTTGAATGAAGGTGTACAGGACGATAAGGGGTGCAGATACGATCATGATACCGCACGCCAACATAGGCCAGTTGTTTCCGTATTGACCGCGGAATTCTTTAAGCCCGAAGGTAATTGGATAATGTTCCGGACTTGGCAAATACATGATTGGACCTACAAAGTCATTCCAAATCGTAATCGCCGTCAGGATAACACCTGTTGCGATAACAGGTTTCATCAGTGGCATAATGATCTGGAATAAATACCGCATATACCCAGCACCATCCATACCTGCAGCTTCATCCATCTCACGGCTGATCCCTTTAATATAACCTACGAACATCATGAAGACGATCCCTGTTCCTCCTGTTTTTAGGAGAATATAACCCAGCTTCGTATCATAGCCCACAAATCCAAGCTCTTGTTTCAAGGTAAGCATCAATTTGAACTGTGCCACCATAGGGTTAGGCAAGAACTGTGACATCAAGAAGAACAAATAAATAAACCCGCTCCACTTCACATAATTTCTCGCTACCGGGAAAGCTCCGAATAACGAAACAATCAGTGTAAGCACTGTTGCTACAACTGTGTACAGCAAACTGTTAATGAAATAATTAGAGAAATTACCTTTTAACCAAGCTTCCTTGTAGTTATCCCATTGAATACTTTTCACAAGTCCGATCGGGTCTAGCAGGTAATCTGAAAAAGACTTGAATGAAATGTTTATAACAAACAATAGCGGCATGATATACAAAACAAGCAATACTGCAATCAAAATATAAGAGAGAGTTTTGGCGGTTTTGGAATCTTTCATTAATACTCCACCTCTCTCTTACGCATTTGTTTAACTGCAAATACAACGAAGACCAGAATCATAAGGAACTGTACCACCGAAAGCGCGGATGGAAGTCCCATCTGTAGAGAACCACGGAACGTCTCTTTATACACGTCATAAGCCATCGTTCTTGTGTTAAAGCGACCGTCCGTAGTTGCGAGAATAATGTCAAAGGTCGACATCGCACCGATAATGGACAAAATAATATTAATGGTGAACGATGGAGCAATAAGAGGGAACGTAATGTTCTTAAAAGATTGCCACTTCGTAGTTCCATCAATATATCCAGCCTCATACAGATCTTTCGGTACGGATTGAAGTCCTGCAAGGAAAATCAACATGGAGTAACCCATGTACATCCAAATTTGCGTGAATATAATATAACCAAACGCATGGGTGAAGCTTCCAAAGAACATATCTTTATAACCGAACAATGAATCATACAGTTGATTTACGGGACCACTTAGCGGATCGAACATCAAGCCCCATACCAGTGCAACTACCGATACACCGAGAACAACCGGCAAAAAGAAAACTGCGCGATAAAAATAATCGCCTTTCAGCTTCTGATTAATCACTACGGCCATAAGGAGACCGACACCGTTTTGTACGATTGTAACAATGACCATGAAATAAACTGTTCGTATAATGGAATCCCAACGTTCGCCTGAATTTCCGGAGTTAAAAACACTGTAATAATTGTCAAGGCCAACGAAATTCAACTTGCTCCCAGGAACGTTAGTAATATCTGTAAATGAATAAATGACCGTCATCATAGAGGGTCCAAAATAAAAAACAACATACAACGATAATGGAATCATAAGCAGCAGAAGCGGTAAATATCGTTTGATACCTTTTCCGAACGGATACATTTCTCTCACCTACCCAATCCTAATTCAATAAAATGATCGGGGCCTGTACGAACAGACCCCGAAGTTGTGGTACATGATGGTGCACAGTATGTTTTAGATGTCTGTTTATTGGGATAACAGCTTATTTAGGAGCTGCAGCTTCCCATTCTTTTTGTTGTACATCTGCAAGTTCTTTAGCGGTTTTGAATTCGCCACCTGGTGCAAGGTATTCAGTGTGTACGCCTTCAGCAGCAATGTGCTCGCCTACATTGTCGCGGTTAATCATTATGATTTCATAAGCAAGTTCAAAGTCTTCTGCCATGTATTTTGAAAGCTCGTTGTCAATGAAGTCACTGCCAGTTGCAATGTTATCTTGTGTTGGTACAAATCCAGCAGCCTTAACATATTCAGTGTAGTTCTCTGGTTGAGAGAAGAATTCCAGCCATTTCAAAGCGCCTTCTTTGTTCGGACCTTTCTCTGCTGCATACCAAGTTACATCGTATTTGCCGACAAGAGAAGCGTTCTTAGCAGCATCTTCAGTAGCTGGGATTGGGAAGTAACCAAATTTCACATCTGGATTAGCTGCAGCAATCGTAGGTGCATCCCAAGTTCCGTCAGCAATCATAGCTGCTTTTCCTGTTGCGAAGTACGAAGGTGCTGTTGCATAGTCAATACCCAAGAAACCATCGATGATGTAGTTATCTTGAAGAGTCTTCATTTTATCCAATACTTCTACAGCTTCAGCATCGTTGAACGCCGAAGTGCCTTTCCAAACGCCTTCAATCCATTTTTGTTGGTCGCCGCCACCTAGAATCTTAGCTTGCAAACCGAACACTGGCAGTTTCAAAGGCCATACATCTTTACCAGCCACTACGATTGGTACAATGCTCTTGGATTTCAAAGTATCTAGAACACTGATGAACTCTGTCCATGTTGTTGGAACAGTCAAACCGTTTTGTTCAAAGATTTCTTTATTATAGAAGAAACCTGACATTGCTACTTTACCGGTTGGGATCGCATACACTTTATCGTTGTAAGTACCCGCTTTGGCAATATCATTCGCATTGTAGTTTTTAACGAAAGCTTCGTTGCTCAGATCAGCTATCAAACCGGAATCAATCCATTGTTGCCAGTCTGGCACTTTCGCACCTGGTGTCCAATCTTTCGGAGACAATCTCATACCGGACAAATCGGCAAGGACGTCTACGTCACCAGCTGTGATTCTAGCTCTTTGTGCTTGTTTAAATTCATCATCCGGACCAGTGGTTGTGTACTCCACTTTATATTCTGGATATTTCTCTTCAAACTTCTTATTAATGTCTGTAATGACTTTGTTAATGTTCTCTTGTTTCCAGTGCAAGATCTTAATAACTTTCTTGTCACCAGACGCAGGCTTATTTGTTCCGTTGCCTGAAGTAGCCTCACCATTTGTGTTGTTGCCGCTTCCACATGCTGCTAATGAGAGCACTAGCGCTGAGCTTAACAATACCGCAGAAAGCTTCTTTACCATTTTTTGTTACCCCCCAGATGAATTGTTATGACCTTTCAACGAAACACCATCTTAATCCCTGAAATCACGAAACTTTAACGAAGATAATACAGAAAGCGGTTTCGTTGTTTTTATTATTACATCGTTATTTATCTTTGTAAAGTCTTTTTTTATTCTTTATCTTTGAACTAATTTTGAACTAAATCCCTCCAAAACCCTTTAAAATCAAGGATATTTCTGCTTAATCCTCAAACATCCCATTGACTATCTACCTATATAATTATAAAATCATTTACGAAAAGGTTTCGTAATTCATTCTTGAAATTCATAAAAAAGTCTGGCACAACTACACTTTTATCATAGATTACGGAGTATTTCGCATTATAAGGAGGAATAAAGTTGGCCTATAACATTAAAGATATAGCGAAAATAGCTGGAGTTTCTGTTTCGACAGTATCTAAAATCATAAATAACTACAGCGACATTTCGGAAGACACCAAGACTAGGGTACAACGAATCATAAAGGAAACTGGATATACTCCCTCCAATTCAGCAAAAACATTAGCAACAAAATCATCAAATCTCATTGGTGTTATTTTTGCAGGAATGCTGAATGTTGACTTTACCCATCCTTTTTTCATAGAGGTCCTAAATTCCTTCAAAAAACAAATGGGACTGCTAGGTTACGACCTGATCTTTTTCTCTAACGAAAAATTTCAAAGTGGCGATACTAATGATTATCTTGCCCGTTGTTTGCATTTTAATGTAGATGGTTGCCTACTTATTACCGGACAAGAACTAGAAACTTCTATCAGCGAATTAGATAATAGCTCTATTCCTTGCATCGGTGTAGATTTAAAGCTATCAGGCGACAATTCTGGTTACATCATGTCTGATAATTTCAAGCTGTCCACCAAGGTAGTCGAACACTTTTACTTATTAGGCTATCGAGAACTTGGTTATATCGGCAGCTCCTCAGAGTCAGAAATCTCTAATATACGTGAAAGTGGTTTCCGCAAAGCGCTTGAAGATTTGGGACTACCGATCAACGAAAACTGGTTCTTAAATGGTAGCAATTTCTTTGAAGCCAGCGGTTATGAGACCATGCGTAGAATGATTGCGAATGGAAATTTACCCAGAGCGATCTTCGCGGCTTCTGATCAGCTAGCTATCGGGGCTATGCGTGCCCTTAAGGAATCTGCTATTGCTGTTCCTAGTACCGTCGCGATTATTGGCTGCGATGATATCGAAGCCTGCAATTACACAACACCACTCTTGACTACGATTAAACAAAATAAAGATAAGATCGGTCGTCTGGCCGCGTTAATGCTATATGATCTAATAAACAATCAATCGGGTACGAGCTCTTTCAGCGTAGAGCCAGAGCTCATCATAAGAGAATCCTGCGGCGCTCCTGAGCGGGGTTTAGTATAGAACGTTTAGAGATACCTTTAGCAAAAATGAGGATATCCATAGCCATATCAATGGCCAAAGATATCCTCATTTTTTGTTTAGAGTCTTCTATATCCTAAATCAACACAAAAGGTGTTCCCGAGCCATGGAAATGGCTTAGGAACACCTTCATTTGTTTAAGCAATCTTACAGGTCGAAGTACAGAGAATATTCATGTGGATGAACACGAATGGCAACCTCTTGAGCTTCGGAACGTTTCAGAGCAATGTAGTTATCAATGAAGTCCTTAGTAAATACGTCACCTTCAGTAAGGAACTCGTAATCAGCTTCCAAAGAATCAAGCGCTTCGCCCAGGCTGCCTGGAACGCTGCGGATCTTTTCTTTGTCTGCATCGGACAATTCATAGATGTTCTTATCCAGAGGACCGTAACCCAGTTCTTGTGGGTTGATCTTGTTCTTGATTCCATCTAGACCTGCCATCAGCATTGCGGAGAATGCCAAGTAAGGGTTAGCCGTGGAGTCCGGTGTACGGAACTCAATACGACAGCCTTTTGGTGTCACAGCTGCTACTGGGATACGAACTGCTGCAGAACGATTTCCTTTGGAATATACCAAGTTAACCGGTGCTTCGTAACCAGGAACCAAACGTTTAAATGAGTTGGTACTTGGGTTAGTCAAAGCGATCAAAGCTGGTGCATGGTACAAAATACCGCCGATGTAGTGAAGAGCCATTTCGCTCAAGTTAGCATAAGCACCTTTTTCGTAGAACAAAGGCGTGTCTCCGTCAAAGATCGATTGGTGTACGTGCATTCCGCTACCATTATCACCGAACAGCGGTTTTGGCATGAAGGTTGCTACCTTACCGTACTGACGTGCAGTGTTTTGTACAATATATTTATAAGTCATGAGATTATCAGCAGTTTTCTTCAAGGTATCAAAACGGAAGTTGATTTCCGCTTGACCTGCAGTTGCCACTTCGTGGTGATGACGTTCAATACGCAGTCCCACTTCAGCAAGCAAACGACACATTTCACTACGGATATCCTGTTGGGAATCCACAGGTGCTACAGGTACATATCCACCCTTAACACCAACTTTAAATGCAAGGTTTCCGCCCTCTTCTTTACGACCCGTATTCCAAGCCGCTTCTTCAGAGTCTACGAAGAATGAGGAGCTGTTCATACCACTCTCGTAACGAACATCGTCAAAGATAAAGAATTCAGACTCAGGTGCGAAGAATGCTGATGTTCCAACTCCGCTCTTCTGAAGGAATTCTTCTGCTTTCACAGCAATACCGCGAGGATCGCGCTCATAGCGTTCACCATCAGGAGTGAAAATGTCGCACATAACGTTCAGCGTTGGATGAGCTGTAAACGGATCAATGAACACACTGTTCGGATCAGGCATCATAACCATGTCTGATTCTTCAATACCACGGAATCCTTTGATGGAAGAACCGTCGAATGCTACCCCATTTACAAAAGTTTCATCTTCCACTTCAGAAGCAGGCAGAGAAATGTGGTGAGCACGGCCACCTAAATCTACGAATCGAAAATCTACCCACTCGATATTGTTTTCTTTAATTGTTTGCAACACTTTTTCAACCGACATGAATTTTTCCTCCCCCAAGTTCCGAACATTAAGCCCCTCACAGTATGCAAATGTTCTTGTTTCATTTTTATTTGCTGTCGTCATTATAAATCTCATACCTAACATCGTCAATGCTTATGTCAGGTATTTCTTTCAGCAATGTAAGATATTCTGACGCTTTCGTGAAATCCGTTATTTTCGCTAATATTCATAACATCTCTAACTCATCCAATAGCAAAGAAGCCCTACAATCCCGCTGTACCGCGGGTTTAGAGGACTTCCAAGGTAGTTATATGCTTAAATATTATAGCGCCGAAACGGTTTCTGGCGAAGTTGAAAACTTACGTCCAACAATCGGAGCAAGCTTTTCCAGATCCTTAAGTAGATTATCGAACTGCTCAGGGAATAACGATTGAACACCATCACCTGTCATGGAATTGTCCGGATCTGTGTGCATTTCGATGATTAGACCATTTGCACCAGCAGCAACCGAAGCTTTAGCCATAGGTTCAACTAACTCACGACGTCCAGTGCCGTGACTTGGGTCAGAGATTACCGGAAGGTGGCTTAAGCTTTGTAGAACCGGAATGGCCGATAGATCCAGTGTATTGCGAGTGTATGTCTCAAATGTACGAATACCACGTTCACAGAGCATTACATCCTTATTTCCGCCTGCCAAAATGTACTCTGCTGCATTGAGCAATTCGTCGTAGGTTGCACTGAAACCACGTTTCAGAAGGACAGGTCTTCCGCAAGTACCCAGCTTGCGCAGCAAATCAAAGTTCTGCATGTTCCGTGTACCCACCTGGAGGATATCAGCATGCTCTGCACAAATATCTACATACTCTGGTGTCATAACCTCTGTAATGGTTAATAGGCCATGACGCTTTCCTGCTTCAGCCATCATAGTCAAACCTTCTACACCTACGCCTTGGAAGCTGTATGGACCTGTACGGGGCTTAAACGCGCCTCCACGCAGTACCTGAGCACCTGAAGCTTTAACTAGACGGGCAATCTCATCAATCTGCTCTGGAGACTCAACGGCACATGGTCCGCCCATAATCACGAGATTCTCTCCACCAATCTTCACACCCTTGATATCGATAATGGTATCCTCTGGATGGAAATCGCGGCTAGCTAGCTTATAGGACTTGGAGATCTTCACGACGTTCTCCACACCCTTCATTTGCCGCAAATGCTCTGCGAGCTTAGGAGTGACACTTCCTACTAAACCAATAACAGTGTGATCTGCACCTTTAGAGAGATGCACCTGCAAGCCCTCTTTTTCGATAACTGCGATAATATCTTTAACCTGCTCTTCTGGCGTTTGATTGGATGTAATGACGATCATATGAATAACTTCCTCTCTACATTTAAAATTTATAATAATTCCGCCGAACGCACTCACACTACGACGCGTGTTCGCTTTTAAGCTTTTAAGCTTTTATGCTTTTAACCGATAAAGCGATTTTACTCTAAAAATCCCTTACCGTCAATCCTATTTCCTGATTTATAAGTTGAAACCGCTTTATCTAAATAGAAAAGCGCGTAACCTCGATAGAGAGGTTACGCGCTCTTGTTCTACCACAAATATATAAGTTCGCTTACAGCGTATTAATTAGTACTTGCACTCTTATTCTTAACCGGAGGAAGTAGTTTTGCCATATTCACTGTACGTTTGATCTCCCATGTCTCTGGATTCTCGGAATCGTACTGCTCCAAATAATTAATAACTTCTTTGGTAATCGGTGTAGGTGTAGATGCACCAGAAGTAACACCCACAATATTTACACCCTTCAGCCAATCTGTGTTAAGCTCAGACACATCAGAAATCCGATGAGCAGGAACACCTGCAATTTCTTCGGACACCTGTGCCAGACGATTAGAGTTGTTGCTTCGTGGATCACCAACAACAATCACTAGATCACATTGCCCCGCCTGTTCGGCTACAGCCTCCTGACGCACCTGAGTAGCCATACATATCTCATTATGCACTTCGGCGCCTGGGAAGGTCTCTAGAAGCTTTTTCATAATATTTTTAATATCCCACTGACTCATAGTGGTCTGATTCGTAATTACAATCCGTGAAGAAGGGATGGTTAGGGTTGCAATCTCATCTTCTTTTTCAATTAAATGCACATGCTCTGGCGCAATACCGACAGCACCCTCCGGTTCAGGGTGGCCTTTCTTGCCGATATATATAACCTCATAACCATCATCGACTTTCTCCTGAATGAGATCATGCGTCTTTGTCACATCAGGACAGGTAGCATCGACCGTAGTCAATCCTTTATCCCTAGCCATCTTGCGAACCTCAGGTGAAACTCCGTGAGCAGTGAATATAACGGTTCCTCTGTCTACTTTATCGAGAATATCAAGACGGTTATGACCGTCCAAGGTAATGATGCCATCGTCCTCAAACGAATTCGTGACATGACTATTATGAACAATCATGCCCAGTATATAAATCGGCCGGGGAAGATCGAGATTTTGCGCAGCCTGCCGTGCCATCACCATAGCATCGACTACTCCGTAACAATATCCCCGTGGAGAAATTTTAATGACTTCCATGACTTCACCAACTTTCTGCTTTCGTTGACTTCTGTAATAGGACACACTTTAAATTATACCCTATTCCAGCGGCGGAGCAAAGAGAAGCGGCAACCAGATCACAAAAGTGGTTCCCTCGCCTTGACGTGTAACAACTTCTACTGACCCACCATGTTCGTCAATAATCCACTTAGCAATGGATAAACCAAGCCCAATCCCTTCTGTAATTCCACGCGATTCATCTGCACGATAGAAACGGTCGAAAATATATGGAACCTCATCTTTATCCATACCAATACCCGTATCGGTGATCCGAATACCCACTTGATTCTGATAGAAGATGGTGTCCAAACTTACCTCGCCAGAAGGCGTGTATTTAAAAGCATTATCAATAAAAATAAATAACATTTGTTGTAAATAATCTTTATTACCCACAACATATTTTCCATTTAAGACGGACATATCCCCTGTAACCCACTCCGCTTGACGAGGCAGGAAGGATGCCCGACGCGCAATCTCAGTCATCATTGGTTCAAGTGCTACGGGCTCGATTTCAAAAGTGCGCCCCGTATCTGCACGAGCGAGCGAGAGCATATCCGCTACCAGTCGACTCATACGCTTAGACTCGTCCGCGATATCCTTTACCGATTCCATCGAGAGCTGGCGAATTTCAGCCTCGCTCATCTTCCCTTCGCCCGGTTCCATCTCCCATACTTTTTGCAGTAGATCGATATTCCCACGAATAGTTGTTAGCGGAGTCCGCAACTCATGTGAGGCATCGGAAACGAATCGACGCTGAGCCGCATACGAATCCTCTAACTCTGTGTAGAATCCTTCCATACGCCCAAGCATGTTATTGACAGTCTCAATTAGACGACCTATTTCGTCCGGAGGTCCATCATATTCAATTCGGGAGCTTAGATCTGTCCCAGTCTGGATACCGTTTGCCGCCTCAATAACCTTACCGATAGGACTCATAGCTTTACGGGCTAAGAACAAGCCAAAGGTGAATGCCGCGATTAGAGTCGCAAATGTGCCGAAAACCAGGATGTTTTTCAGCCTTTCCATAAGCTTGTCTTCCGAATTTGACGGTGTTGCCACCTGCAGAAGCGCCACAGGGCTCTTATTCGAGTCATATATCGGAATCTGATAAATCATCAAATGATATCCGCCAAGCGTAGTCTGTTTGAACCCATGCGCTTTTTCAATATCAACCAGTTTTGGAACATCGAACTGGATATCTAGATAATGCAAGTTCTCTGACTTTTGCAGGTTCTCATTATTATAAATATAGGTTTGCACCAGAATATTAGCTTCCTCCAGTTTGTTTCCGAAGAAAGGGTTTATGCTCACACTCTGCAACGAGCCGTCATACGCCCAATTAGGGTTCAGGTTGGCTACGAGCTGTTCTCCCTGTTTTTGTATACGATCCTTCAAGTCACCATACGTATTAAAATAGACAAAACCGTAAATTGCGGCTGATAAGGCCAGCAGCATAACGGCCAAAATCCCTGAATACCAAGCAGTCAGCCGCAATCTTATAGACATGTTAGTTGTCACCTCTTAGAATGTAACCGGCACCCCGGATCGTTTGAATGAGGCGTTTACCGCCATGCTCCTCCGTCTTTTGACGTAGCATAGCTATGTATACCTCAAGTACATTAGATTCACCGCTGTAATCATAACCCCATATTTTATCCATGATCAGATCCCGCGAAAGTACACGTTTCGGATTTTGCATAAAGAGATGTAACAGCTCGAATTCCTTTGCTGTCAGCTCCAATCTTTTACCGGCGCGTGTGACCTCCCGTGAATCTACATCAAGTGTAATATCCTCGTAAGTAACCGCTTGCTCACTGCCTCCACTTTGCTCACTCTTACGTCGTAGCAACGCTCGTACACGTGCAAGCAATTCTTCCAGTGCAAATGGTTTTACTAAATAATCGTCTGCACCCAGATCAAGCCCTTTCACACGATGCTCAATTTCATCCTTGGCCGTAAGCATTAGAACAGGCACATTGCTGCCCCCTTCGCGCAAACGACGACAAACTTCAAATCCGTCGACCTGAGGCATCATAACATCCAAAATCACCACATCTGGATCGCTGCTCAGAATCGCTCGTAAACCATCCGCTCCGTTCACTGCAGTCTTAACATCGTAACCTTCAAAGGCTAACCCTCGGCGAAGCATGGAAATAATTTTTTCATCATCATCAATAATAAGAATATTCGGTCGCATCAAGCAGCCCCCATTGTTCATTTCTATTTATTTATATTGTAGCAGTCACACCATGATTAGACAAAAACGGAAGGGTTGCCCCTTCCGCGTTATTCACCGTCCGGTGTTATTGCTGCTGACTTTGCCCAGTAGTCGTATCGAAATCATTTTTGTTGCCGATTGTTACGGAAAGATCCATATTTTTACCATCACGCACCACATTCAGCGTTACTTTGTCACCGACTTTTAACGTTTGAATGAAAGCGATCAGATCTTGGTTTGTAGCATATTTGGTTCCATTTGCACCAGTAATGATATCGTAAGGGCGCAAGTCAGCGGCATACGCTGGCGATTTAAAGATAATATCTGCAACTACAGATCCTTCTTTAATATCTGTACCCATTTGCTTAGCTACTTCATCTGTAATCGTCATAAGCGTTGCACCAATGAATGGTACCGGTTCTTTAGGAATCGCTTGGTTCGCTTCCAGTTTATCTACGACTTCTTTAATCGTATTCACAGCGATAGCAAAACCTATACCTTGGGAATCTGTGCTAACAGCTACGTTCATACCAATTACCTGTCCATTCATATTGAGCAGCGGACCACCGGAGTTACCAGGGTTGATAGAAGCATCCGTTTGCAGCAGGTTTTTGTAGTTGCGTGTTCCACTACCGTCTTCTTCGTTGATATCGATGCTGCGTCCTTTTGCACTAAGAACACCAGAGGTTACTGTATGGTCGAAGCCTTGTGGGTTACCGATAGCAACCACTTCTGAACCTACTTTCAAGCTATCCGAATCTCCCAGAGCAACTGTAGGGAAATCACTATCACCTTCAATCTTCAATACTGCCAAATCCAGATCTTTACTAGAGCCTAGCAATTTTGCTTCGTATGGTTTGGTCACGCCATCCACTGTAACTTGGATGACATCGGCATTTTCAATAACGTGCTGATTCGTCAAAATATATCCGGATTTCTCATAAATGAAGCCTGTTCCAATTCCATAAGGGATGAGCTGCGATGAAGAGTTTGAACCTGACTTCGAGTCCTGCTCATTTTGTGAAGAACCACTTCCACCGTATTGATCTCCGAAAAAGAATTGAGAAAACGGATCACTCAAATTCGGACTGGAGGAACTTCCATTACGTGAACCGGATTTCACTAGCGTCTCAATCTTGACGACTGCTGGTCCAACCGCATCAACTACGCCAGTCACATCACGAGATCCTTTCACCAATGATGTAGTGGTAGTATTAGGTGTTGTACTAGCACTCTCATTCGTCGTCTTCGCCGTTCCATTCGATTCTGAGCTAGCGACAGTTGAAGCTGTATCCCCTGTGAACCAGTTGCCTCGATCTGCCATGAACATAGAACCTGAGAGAACAACCATACCCGCTAAGAAGGAAACAAATATGGTTTTAACTGAGCTTTTTGGCTTTTTATTAAATTGCCAGCCACCGCCACCTTCAGAGCCGCCTCCGCCGTTTCCACCTCGTCCACCGCCATTACCATCGAAGCCTGTACTGCGATATGAACTGTTATATGGGAGTTGTTTTACAGGCTGTGGAGGTGTAACCTCGACCCGCTCCGGCTCCATCCGGTTGTAATGCTGAGCACTTCCGTCTGCATGATTATCATCTTTGTTCAATGATTTAAAAGGTCCATAAGAATAGTAGTATGATGATCCGGATTCGGATGCCTGATTATTATTGCTATTATGGTTATTATTGTCCCAATCCCGATCTGGTGCTGGTCCATTGTCACGATTAAAGTTGTTGTTTTTGTTATCGTCCATGTTTATTTACCTCCTGCATCCTGTCGCCTGACAAGGATTAATTTGTTTTCTTGTTTCTTATTTTGTACTTTAAACCTTAAGGTCACATTAAAAACAATTTAAGCGGAGATAAAAGATATAGGCGAATAGACGGATAGACGGGATTGGGTATCAGGAGGAAGCTGTTAGGGGACTTGGTTCATAAGACACACCGCTGTTGGGTGGGACTGGGTTCAGAAGGCACCCACTGTTGGGTGGGACTGGGTTTCAGGCTACACCGCTGTTGAAATCATGTTCCTATGAATTGACCCTGCGGGTGGAACATGATTTCAAAGGCGGACGTAAACTTTTCGCTCTGATACCCAATCCCTAGGCAGGGAAGTAAAAAAAAAAGCGCGGGCGCGGAAAACAACGCGGCCCGAACTTCCAACACATACAAGATAAAAGATAAAAACAAAGACAAAGACAAAAACAAAGAACAAAGAACAAAGAACAAAAAACAAACTACAAACTACAAACTACAAACTACAAACTGAAAATTTAGCGACAAGCTAGCTTGTTTGACAACTAAACGTATGGACAGCGAAGCTAGATAAGCCAAACCGCTTTATTATAGGGAAAATCTCCCTATAATTAGCTTAAAACCACAAGAAATCAAGATTTAAAGGGAATACCTCCCTATAATTCTCAGCAATATAGCAGTTTATAAGAAAAACAAGGAATTTATACGGAGGTTTTCCCTATAACCCTGTAGACAAGCATAAAACTCAAATTTAAAGGTAGGTTTTCCCTATAACCTACCTTTAAACACCTATAATCTAGCCCATTACAATCTTAAACACCAAACCCTAACCCTGAGCCCAGCCCTTACGATGCGCATAAATAGCCAACTGAGTACGGTCATCCAGCTCGCATTTCATCAACAGGTTGCTGACATGCGTCTTCACCGTCTTGATGCTGATATGTAGCTCCTCACCGATATCCTTATTGGTCTTGCCCTCAGCAATAAGCAGCAGGACCTCCTTCTCACGCTCCGTTAAGCCGGAGGAATCACCTTGCACGGTACGCTGGCGAATGCCACGTGTCAACGCTTGCGATACATCACCAGTCATGACTGGCATACCACGGAATGCGCCTTGCAGTGCGTAGATCAGCTCCTCTGCTGACACGGTTTTGAGCACATAGCTGACTGCTCCAGCCTCTATAGCGTCCACAACAAGGTCATCCTCAAGGAAGCTGGTCAAGATTACGATTTTGAGACCAGGAAATTCCGATAGCACTGCACGAGTAGTCTCCACACCATTCATCACAGGCATCATCAGATCCATTAGCACGAGATCGGGCAAGCCTTCATGTCCACCAGCACGCAGCATCTCCAACGCTTGCTGTCCATTTGCTGCCTCTCCTATAACCTCAAACATCGGCTCCAGCATCAGATATGTTTTGAGACCCATCCGCACCATATCATGATCATCCACAAGCAACACTCTTATGACGCTCATGCCCTATTCCTCCTCGTCCTCTGTATCTGTTCCTAACGCTCTTTTTTCCTCTGACTCAGAATTCCCTTGCACAAACTTAGGGATATGTACACGTATGGTCGTTCCCGCACCCTTACGGCTAATAATCTCCACTTGTCCACCTAGTTTCTCCGCACGTTCGCGCATGGTGGTAAGACCGTACGAACCCTGTTTTTGCTGTATATGTTCAAAGCCTTGACCATCGTCGCTAATACTCAGCACAACCTGTCTTGACCCTTCACGCAGCGATAGACTGACCAGTCTAGCTTCAGCATGCTTCACAATATTCGCCATCGCCTCCTGAATAATCAGGAACAGCTGATGTTCAATTGCCTCAGACAATTCTCCTTGCAGTTCAAGCTCCTTCATTCCTTTTAAGCCATTTTGGCGGCAATAATCAGGGAACCATTTTTCCAGTGCTTCGAAAAGATTCCTGCCTTCTAGCTCCACTGGTCGCAACTGTGCAATGAGCGCTCTCATCTGCTTTTGTGCCATCTGTGACATGGCAATTAGCTGATCCATTACCAATTGACCTTGAGCTTCGTTAACCTTCAGCACTTTAGGCAGCGAAGAAGCCGACATATGGATGGCAAAAAGCTGTTGGCTCACCGTATCATGCAAATCCCGGGCCATACGCCTTCTTTCCTCCAACACCGCACTCTCCGCTGCCTGTTCCTTCTCAATAACCTCTTGTTCACCCAAACGCTGCAGAAGCTGCATCTTGTTCTCAACCGTATCCATCATGACATTAAATTCGTGGTACACTCTCGCAAAAGACTGGTCATCACTCTCTGGCATCCGGACGGACAGATTCCCTTTTGCCACCTGCAGCATATTTAGATCCAGATGATCAATCCGGCGCTGAATCCGCTGACCTGCCATATAGCCGATTACTACAGTGAACAACACGATCCCAAGACATAAGTACAGCCACATGCGATAATCCATAACTTCGATATACCCAAGGCAAGTGCCTGCATACATCAACCCGGCGCTTACGGCTCCAGTGAGCAGAAAGTAAAACAACAACAACCATTTGGTATTACTGAAGATTGTTCCCATCTAACCCACCGTTTTAACTTTAATGTCACCTATAAAAGCACTTACGTTAATGCGGACTTTTTTGCCCGCTTCTTTATAATAAGGCGTCTTGCATTGAACACTGCTCATAAATCCACTCCGGGACTGATCCAGAACTTCCATATCACCGATAAATGAACTACTGTTCACTGAGATCCCAAGATCCATATCATTCGGAATATACACCTTGATGTCGCCTATAAAAGCGGAGATATTAATTCTCGTTTCTCCATAAGCAATTTGCGCGTTCGTCAGATCCAAAACAGTATCGCCTATAAACTGTGAGACATTCGTGTTCTTCAGTTGGAAATGCTCGCGACCCATATGAACATCCCCGATAAAAGCAGAGCGATTGGTTGACTCCTTGTTATCCGTTGCCTCATGGAACTCCTCATGCCACTCCCCATGTCTTCTGGCGTGACGCTCATGACGTTCCTGACGTCTGCGCTCATGGCGCTCCTGTTTCTCCTGCCAACGTGATTCAGCGGTGGACTTAAAAGCTCCAGTTCCGTCTTCATCCTCTTCTTCATCTTTTTGAAGATTAATATTCCAGTCTCGCCCACCAGAAGGTTTGCCGAATTTCTGTTCGAATTGTTCATCTAGCGTGGAATCCAGTGGCTTTGGCGGCTCCACATCCAACGAGCTTTTTCCTGAAGGAAAGTGATCCGGTGGTGATGGTGGAGCAGGCGGCACTGGTGGTACTGAACCTCGTGGTTTAAAAATCACATAAAGACCGCCACCAATCAGCATGATTGGAATGAACATTTTGAAAAAATCCCCGGCTGAAATATCGAACCAGTCCAAATTTCGTCCAAGGAAGAACACTCCGATCGCCAGAAAGAAAAAACCGCCGATAGGTGAAGACCCACCTTTTGAATGTTCGTCGCCCGTACCGAGAAGTCGCTTCATCCCCATTAGGATCAGAATTACAGGCCAATAATTTGAGATCACATAACCTAAGCTGAAATCGGTGTAACCCAATTGTCTGAGTAGAAACATGGCTCCAATCCCTATCAGGATCAAGCCGCCAAAGATCTGACTTGTGAACCTTCTTTTCATATTCCATTTCCCCTTTAAATTAGTGGAACGCTCTCTTCTTCAATCTTATAGCCTTAGTCTACAGGAAGGAAGCGCTCATAAACAGCGGCGAGAGAAGGAACTTCCTCTCAGTCTCTAGACCGAGAGGAATGGGGTAATATTCCATTTACTTCATTATATATGAAAAAAGACTGTCCCTCAGTATAAACTGATTTGGGACAGTCTCTTTATTCAGCAGTCTTCTGCTTCAGTAGCGCATTATTGTTGCGGTTTCTGAGCTGGTTTAGAAGTATTTCCACTTTGCTTAGTAGCGCCGTCATTCTCAACAGCAAACTCAGCATTGTATTTTTCATTCGGTGTTTTGTAATTTTCTTGAACTTTAGACTTTTTATTATTAGCCACGGAATTCACCTCCCTTATCCCTTATGCAGCATAGATAATGCTTACTAAGAGAACATCTCGGTTGAGGCTATTACTCTGCCCCAGTCCGTATTATGGCAAGGTGATGTCACTATTATGCATGACCAAGTGAAAATAAGATCAATCCACCAAATTCATTGAAATACAACCCTGAATCTTAAATAGATTCTTCCAGCAGGGATTGCGGTACAGCATTATAGGTCTCAATCGCCTGGGTAAGCTTCTTCAGCATGACTTCCGTACATGTACCGTTGCCTCGCTTAATGAGCTGAACCACAACTGATTTTTTGCCCCATTCCTTATATACCTGTTTCGTAGTAGCAAAATACAAATCAATCTTCCGCCCTTTAATGGCAGATCCTGTATCAGCAACGATGCCGTATCCGTAACCAGGTATATAAAGTATACTCCCTAACGGGATTACCTTAGGGTCAGCAGCAATAGTGGAGACTGTATTCTTATCTCTACGTACTTTCACACCTGAATAGGTGATTCCGTATTCGGGATGTTTAGATGTTTTACCTGTAGATTCATAACCCGCAGTATAACCCGTCGCCATCACTTTCATTGAAGTAATAATCTGGTCAGCAGCCGGTGCAGCAACAGGAATAGAATTCGGAGATTTTGATGAACTATTCCCTTTGGTAGTTGGAGCTTTGGTGGATGGAGCTTTGGTGGATGGAGCTTTAGTGCTCTGTGGTGACTTTGTAGCTACTGGTTTATTTTTTGTTGTCGCAGGAACGATAGGTATGCTGGAATGTGGCTCATTTGACAACAAAGTAGCACGGCCAGTGGCGAGAATGGCTTGTTGATCTTTGGTTCTCATTGAACCAGAGTTAGCCTGGGTATGTTGCACCTCATTCGAAAGCGTTTTGTTAATATCTGTGTGCAGTAATGTGTCTCCTGTCCCATTGGCCACAACTGCTTGACGCTTTGATTCAGGAATGATACCTGCAGCAGTCAACAGTAGGACTATTGTGACGAAAAGACACCAAAACCTCTGAAATATGCCCATTTTGTTCATTTGATAAACCTCCCCCTTATTAGCGAAGGTTTCCCGATTCACAAAATTTTATACATGAAGATCAATTTTTAGATCCTCATGGGCATATGACAGAGGTCGTTAATAACCGTACTTTTGGTGTGGATTATTTCAAGTAATTAGGAGATTACACGATCTGAAATTTCCTGAGCCAATAGCTCAATCACTTCTTGAAGTGGCTTAGCGCCGATATCGCCTTCCCCACGCTTACGGATGGAAACTGTCTCGGCATTCATCTCATTCTCGCCAACTACGAACATGTATGGCAGCTTCTCCAGCTGAGCTTCACGGATCTTATAGCCAAGCTTCTCATTACGCAAATCTGCCTCAGCAGAGATACCACGGCGACGCAGCTTGTCCGTAACTTCCTTAGCATAATCGTCGAAAGCAGTAGATACAGGAATAACTTTAACCTGCTGTGGAGACAGCCAAAGCGGCAGTGATCCTGCAAAGTTCTCTAACAAGAAAGCAACAAAGCGCTCCATAGTACCTAAAATACCGCGGTGTAGAACGACTGGACGATGTTTCTGACCATCGTCACCGATATATTCCAATTCAAAGCGTTCAGGCAGCAAGAAGTCGATCTGTACAGTAGAGAGAGTCTCTTCCTTACCAAGTACAGTCTTGATCTGTACATCCAGCTTCGGACCGTAGAAGGCAGCTTCGCCTTCTGCTTCGTAGAATGGCAGGCCAGCTTCTTCTACAACTTCACGCAGCATACGCTGTGCAGTTTCCCACATTTCGTCATTCGCATAATATTTCTCAGTATCCTTAGGGTCACGATAAGACAACCGGAAACGGTAGTCATTAATGCCAAAGTCACTGTATACCTGTTTAATCAACTCGATTACACGAATGAACTCGCCTTTAATCTGGTCCAGACGACAGAAAATATGGGAGTCATTAAGAGTCATCGAACGCACACGGTGCAAGCCAGTCAGTGCTCCTGACATTTCATAACGGTGCTGGATACCCAGTTCAGCAATACGGATCGGTAGATCACGGTAGCTGTGCATGGAGCTCTTATAAATCATCATATGATGCGGGCAGTTCATTGGACGAAGAACAAACTCTTCATTATCAATAGTCATTTTAGGGAACATGTCATCTTGATAGTGCTCCCAGTGTCCAGAAGTTTTATATAGTTCAACATTACCAAGAACCGGAGTATATACATGCTGGTATCCTAGACTTGCTTCCAGATCCACAATGTAACGTTCCAGAATACTGCGCAGTTTAGCACCCTTAGGCAGCCAGATCGGCAAGCCTTGGCCAACCAATTGATTAAATGTGAAGATTTCAAGCTCTTTACCCAATTTACGGTGATCGCGTTTCTTCGCTTCTTCAAGCAGACGAAGATGCTCATCAAGCTGTGCTTTTTTGATCCAAGCTGTACCGTATACGCGTTGAAGCATTTTATTCTTGCTATCGCCGCGCCAGTAAGCACCGGCTACATTCATCAATTTGAAGACTTTGATCTTGGAAGTCGACGGAACGTGTGGTCCGCGACACAAGTCGAAGAATTCACCTTGTTCATAAATCGAAATCACACTATCTTCAGGCAGTGCTTCGATCAGTTCAAGCTTGTAAGGATCGCCTAGCTCACCGAATATTTCCAACGCTTCCTTGCGACTAACTTCCTTACGTACGATTGGAAGGTTCTCAGAGATAATACGATCCATTTCCTTTTCAATCTTTAACAGATCCTCAGGATTAAGCGGATGTTCCAAATCCATATCGTAGTAGAAGCCATCTTCGATTACCGGACCTACACCAAGCTTAACTTCCTTTGTTCCGTACAAACGTCTTACAGCTTGCGCCATCAGGTGGGCAGTACTGTGACGCATAACTTCCAAACCTTCAGGTGAATCCAAAGTTACGATCTCAATCAATGCGCCTTCCTCAAGTGGAGTGGACAGATCCACGACAATACCATTCAATTTCCCTGCCACTGCGTTCTTGCGAAGTCCACTACTAATAGAAGCTGCTACATCATCAATATTACTACCTTCTGCGTATTCCCGAACGGAGCCGTCCGGAAGTTTAATACTTACCATTTAAATTCCTCCTTCATATCCTTAAGCCAAGCGGCCATTGTAAATTTTGCGGAACGGAAATGTCCACGCATACAAAAAACGCCCGTCCCGCAAAGGGACGAGCGATTGCACCCGTGGTTCCACCCAAATTCGATTCTCTCAATCCGCTCTTATAGCAGAGTTAAGACAGAATCCTTCGTAAGCATGGAATAACGACCATGAACCGGCGGTTCTTACTATCCCATTTCTGGGAATTCATAACCGCAGCTACAAAGGGGTAAATCGATAGTAGGATACCGGAGGAAATTACAGCCTATGTTCCCTCTCTCTGATACGGTCCAGAACAATCTATTCATATCTTTGTCAAAGCTGTTAACGTGAATTATGGAGTAATTATAAATCTGTCCTCTCTGACAGTCAAGTCTGTAGAGGGGTCAAAATTTTGTAAACCCCGGCTAGCAGTCACCTGCAAGGACAGTATTGCATCTGGAAATAGCGCTTGAATGTCCTTAACAAGTTACTCTTCTCGTCGTTTCTTTTCAGGTAAGCGGCCTGCACGTTTCAAAGACTCACGCAGCAAGTATTCGATATGTCCGTTTACACTGCGAAATTCCTCTCCCGCCCAACGTTCTAACGCCTCATGCAGATCCGGATCAATCCGCAATGGAAAGCTTTTCTTGGCCGCCATGATGCACCGCCTTAATACAACGAGCCGGTGTTAATGACCGGACTCGCTCCGCGCTCCGACACGATCGCCACCATCAGATTATTGATCATTGCCGCTTTCCGTTCTTCGTCTAGCTCTACTACTCCGCTCTCTTTAAGCTGCTTAATTGCCATATCGACCATGCCAACTGCACCTTCTACAATGATTTGACGAGCAGACAGAATGGCAGATGCTTGCTGACGCTGCAACATGGTGCTGGCGATTTCTGTTGAATAAGCCAAGTGTGTAAGCCGGGCTTCAATGACCTCTACCCCAGATAAGGACAACCGCTCTTGTAGCTCAGTCGCTAATTCTTTAGCAATTTCATCTGCATTGGCACGCAGGGACATACCAGATTCATTGAAGTTATCATAAGGGTATTTGCTGGCTACATGACGCAGCGCCGTTTCACTCTGAATCTCTACGAAAGCCATGTATTTATCTACATCAAAAAGGGCTTTTGCGGAGTTAATCACCTTAAAGACGATAACGGCAGCAATTTCAATCGGATTACCTTCAACATCGTTGACCTTGAGCTTCACACTGTTAAAGTTACGAACGCGTAGGGAAACTGTCTTACGTACGCTGAACGGAATGACTGCGAACAATCCACTCGTTGCAATAGTCCCTACATATTTGCCGAAAAAGGTGACTACAACCGACTTATTGGGTTGTACAACTGTAATACTCGTACATAGTATTGCCGCAACAACGAACAGAATGACCGATCCTGCGACATACTCCTGAACAGCACCGTAGATTCCACCACCCAAACAAACTGCAATCAATGCGATTACCCAAAATCCGCTGACAGGACGAAGCGTCTTCTCTTTCATAAAAAAGCACCCCCACAAGATATTCTTTTGATATGATTATGATATCACTTATGGATAATAATGTGTATACAGAAATGTAATAAAATAATGAATTTATGTTCACAGGTAAAATAAACCTTCGAAATCTTAACCATACAAAAAAACGCTTGCCGCTCAATCATCCACTAAACGGATTAACGAGCAACAAGCGTTGATTTAATTTATATATTAGTTCTGCATGATGAAATCATTATCAATCTTCGCATTAGCATCATCGAACACGCGCAGAATATCGTAGCGTGTATTCCGCTGTGCCGGGATTTTGCCAGCTTCGCGGATTAGTTGCGTAATAGATTCGATGTTGACCTTGTAAGTCGCACCCGCAGAAGATACTACGTTCTCTTCAATCATCGTACTACCGAAATCGTTGCAGCCATATTGAAGGGAAAGCTTGCCAACTTCTGGTCCCATAGTTACCCATGAGGACTGAAAGTTCTTAATGTTGTCTAGAACAAGGCGACTAATCGCCACTGTCTTCAGATATTCCTCAGGCGTTTGTCTATCCAGCTTCAAATTGGTATTGTCCGGTTGGAATGTCCAAGAGATAAAGGCCAAGAAACCTTCTGAATCGTATTTATTGGCAATACACTCGTCCTGAGCCTCACGCACACGAAGTAAGTGCAATGCCCGTTCTTCCATGCTCTCACCAAGTCCAATGACCATCGTAGCCGTCGTATTCATACCGATCTTATGCGCTGTCTGCATGACGTCCATCCACTCGCGCCATGAGCCTTTAAGACGGCTGATCTTGCGGCGTGTACGGTCATCGAGAATTTCTGCTCCTCCACCTGGTAATGAATCCAGACCGGCAGCATGGATTTCACGCACCACTTCCTCGAGCGATAATCCAGATACTTCTTTCATCTTCATGATCTCTGCAGGAGAGAAGGAATGCATTGTAATTTCAGGAAAACGTTGCTTAATTCCGCGAAGTATATCTGTATAATAGCTGAAAGGAAGATTAGGGTTCGTGCCGCCTTGCATCAGTATTTCTGTACCATTTACAGCGATGGTCTCAGCGATTTTTTGGTAAATCGTCTCATCCGGTAGTACATAACCCTCATCCGAGCCTGGTCTGCGATAAAATGCGCAGAAACGACAGTAGACATCACATACATTCGTATAGTTAATATTACGACCAATTACAAACGTGGCCATCGGGTCTGGATGCCAGCGTTCCATTATGGTGTTTGCAGCTGCACCCATTTTCTCAATTTCGTTGCTCTCGAACAGTCGGATGGTATCTTCCAATTGGAGACGTTCACCCCGTAGGGCTTTGTCCAAAATAAGATCTATCGCACTCATCGTTCGCATCCTCCTTTTAAACCCTTAGGGTATTGGTAGAATCACAAAATTACAGGAAGAAAAAACGTTGCCTCTTTTCAAGATGACAACCCTTTCTCATTGAAATGAACAGTTCATTTCCTCATCGTATCACAATCTGAACAGCTTGAAAAATGCTTTTACATTCTTAGCAATATCCCATCCAGAAGAAAAGCAGCATCGCACTAAGCGATACTGCTAGTTATACTCTATTTCTCTACTACCGCTCAATTGAACATATCTTCTTATTACTTGGACTCAATTTCTGCCCTAGCAGCCTCCAGTGCTTGGCCAAGATCAGCAATCAAATCCTCTGCATGTTCAATACCGACGGAGAAGCGTAGCAAACGATCATCTACACCTACAGCATTTCGAATCTCCACAGGAATATCAGCATGCGTTTGTACAGCAGGATAAGTCATAAGTGACTCCACACCGCCAAGGCTCTCTGCGAATGCAATAAGACGAATATGACGAAGCAGCGGCTCTACGTATCTGGCATCTTTTAATTTGAAAGAAAAAATACCGGTATTGCCTGAAGATTGGCGATTCTGGATTTCATGTCCTGGATGATCCGGCAATCCTGGATGGAACACTTCCGCAATCGCTGGATGCTCTAGCAAGTAGTGGGCAATCGCTAGTGCATTGCTTTCGTGACGCTCCATACGCAGAGCCAACGTCTTCAAGCCTCTCATCAACTGATAACTGTCCGTTGGTCCGAGTACAGCGCCAATAGAGTTATGTAGAATAGCTATTTCGGCTGATAATTCTACACCCTTGGATACAATTAGACCTGCAAGTACATCATTATGACCACCCAAATATTTAGTTGCACTATGAACTACAATATCCGCACCTAATTCTATAGGACGTTGAAAGAATGGGGTCAGCAGCGTATTATCTACAATGCTAAGCAGCCCATGGTGACGAGCCCAGGTGCACACAGCTTCAATATCCGTGATCATCATAAGTGGATTCGTTGGCGTTTCAATAAATACAGCTTTCGTATTTGGACGACGCGTAGCTTCCAGTGCATCCAAATCATTCGTGTCTACATAAGAAGCAGTGATTCCAAACTTGGACATAATTCGTTCCAACAAACGATAGGTACCGCCATATAGATCCAGTGAAACGATCAGATGGTCACCTTGAGAGAACAAGGTAAGAACCGTTTGTATAGCTGCCATTCCTGAGCTACAAGCAAATCCTGCATCTCCAGATTCCAGTTCCGCAGCTGCATTCTCAAGCACTGAACGGGTTGGACTCTTGGTGCGGCTATAATCAAACCCTGTGCTCTGACCGAGTTTTGGATGACGAAATGCCGTTGCATTATAAATTGGAAAATTAATTGCTCCTGTGGCTGGATCTTCTTGAGAACCTATTTGAGCCAGTCTACTTTCAATCCTAAGTTTGTCATCCATGATTAATGCCTCCTAATTTATATTGTAGCGCTGTTATTAATAAACAATGGGGTCGATATCATAAGGCGTTTCTTGATATACATAGTAATTGAGCCAGTTAGAGAATAATAAATTGGCATGCGCCCGCCACACTGCTGGAGGTGTACGGTCTGGATCGTCTTTAGGGAAGTAATGTTTAGGCAAAGCCATTTCCATCCCTCTGGACACATCACGATCATATTCCCATTTCAAGGATAAAGGATCGTATTCGGAATGTCCGGTCACAAATATTTGTTTACCGTCGTTTGTAGCCACTAGATACATACCAGCTTCTTCGGATTCCGCCAGAATCTGCAGATCTGGATTATTCTCAATATCTTCACGGGAGACATCGGTATGACGGGAGTGCGGTACATGGAACACCTCGTCAAAGCCGCGCAACAATTTAATGTTATTTTGATTAATCGTATGAGCGAAGACACCAAAGCATTTCTCAGGCAATGCCACTTTACGAACACCAAAATGATGATATAAGCCTGCCTGAGCCGCCCAACAAATATGCATGGTTGAAGTCACATTGTCCTTGCTCCATTCAAAAATATCTTTCAGCTCTTCCCAATACGATACATCCTCGAATTCCATTTGCTCTACAGGAGCACCTGTAACGATTAGGCCATCCAAACGGCGGTGGCTGATCTCGTCAAAGGTTTTGTAAAAGCTCTTCAAATGTTCAGCAGAAGTATTCTTGGAAATATGGGAACGCGGATGCAATAACGTAACATCCACTTGTAGTGGCGAATTTCCAATTAAACGCAGCAATTGAGTCTCTGTCGTCTCTTTAGTCGGCATGAGGTTCAGAATAGCAATCCGTAGTGGACGGATATCCTGATGGAAAGCCTGACTTTCGTCCATCACAAAAATATTTTCTCCGGATAGTACTTCTTTCGCCGGTAAACTGTCGGGAATTTTAATTGGCATTGTCTTTCCACTCCTTAGCTGAATTTAGTTGTTTTGCCGCACTGCGGCTTGCTGAACAATAAAAAGACCTTCCTCAGAAATCGAGAAAGGTCATATCTACAGTCATATGCGCCTCTCTCATCTGCCAGAATGATTCTGAAGACGATTTGGCGTCAACAGAAATTCCGCAAGAATTAGCACCGTGCGTTTACACGCCGGTTGCCGGGTTTCATAGGGCTAGTCCCTCCACCTGCTCTTGATAAGATTTAGCTGTATTCAATTAAATTACTTTAAAATTCACTTTAAATCATGAACCTCCTTTTCGTCAAGTCCATACAATGCTGAAGAAGCCTCAAAATCACAATAAATTTGCTTGAAAGAGGCATACTCCGTTGTTATACTAGACAAGTATTTCATACCTGAACGAAAAGAAGAGGTGAGAAGAAGAATGGAAGGCGACCCGAGCTCGCAATTATGTGTACAGAACGAACAACCACACAGGATAATCATCAGCTTGCCGGCGGCGGGAGCAGTTCTTCTTCATGCCCTCGAAACGTCATTTGGCCTTATGTATTGATTGTAACCCCGGCCAAGCTGATTTTTTTCTCTGTGCTTAATTAGCAGTCCCTGGTGAAGACCTGGGGACAGGAGGAGTGAAATCAGATGAAAATCCGGCTGGTAAATGCAGGGGTTTTTACACCTATTGATGAAATTGATGAAACACTAACACCCCCAACGGAAGGGTTCTATTGGATTGACGCCGATGTAGAGGATTTGGAGCTGCTTCAGCCCTTGTTCAACCTACATGATCTTGCTGTTGAGGATTGCCTTAGTGAAGAGGATCAACGTCCAAAGATCGAAATATACGAAAGTCACTACTTTATAGTTGTAAATAGCATCCGTTTTGATGATGAAGAAATTTTCCTGCGGGCGCTCAATGTATTCCTTGGAAGACATTACATCATCACAGTAACGAAACAAAAGATCAATGAACTTCGAATCCTGAAGCCTATGCTCTGGGAGCAAGAGGTAAGTGAACCGGATATGTTCCTTTACTTACTTATTGACCTTGTCGTGGATAACTATTTCTCCGTCGGCGACCGGATCGAAGCTCGGATTGAGAAGCTGGAAGAAGATATCCTCATGCACACCAAGAAATCACATCTCAGCGAAATTATCGGTCTGCGAAGTGAAATTCTATGGTTGAAGAAAATGCTGGGGCCACAAAAAGAAGTGATCAATACCCTAAATAAAAAAGACCTCCGTCTGATTGATGATCAGCTGCAGAAATATTTTAGCGACATTTATGAAAATGCGGTTAAAATATCTGAAACCTTTGAGACGTACCGCGATCTCATGGGCAACTTACGAGAGGCCTACCAATCCAGTATCGCCAACCGCGCGAATGAAATTATGAGAGTGTTTACTGCAATCACAACGATATTCATGCCTCTGACCGTAATTACCGGTATCTACGGTATGAACTTCGATCATATGCCTGAGCTTCATACGAAATACGGCTATTATGGCGTTATAGGCGTTATGTTGACGTTAGGCTGTGGGATGCTATATGTATTCCGCAAGAAGGAATGGCTATGAAACGAATCGGACGAATAAGCAAGACGAAGGCCCTGTAACCGTAAGGTATAAGGTAGCCTTCGTCTTTTTGATATGCGGAAATTTAAAAACTAGTCGCCATACCCACTTTATGCGTTTGCTCTCGACGGAAACGGATGCGGATCAATCGCAGACGCTCATAATACACATCCAATCCCTCAGCAGTCGAAAATTCCTCACCATACACCTTATGTAGCACCGGTTTTAGGAAGAGATCCCCGAGCTCCACATAGGCATTCCATACCGCTTCCTGCTCATTCTGCGGCATATTGCTTAGCTCTACATTAATCAGCTTCTCCACGGAATAGCCTTCTCTTTCTAGTTCCTCTACTGCTTCAATCAGTTCACGCCGGTTTACTCCACTATTCACCTTAAGCTGTTCCAAACCTAGTCCATTCTCGATCCCCTGTAGCATTATCCGCCGTAAGCGCAGTCTTTCTAGTTGCTTCTTATATTTGACCTCTTTCTGTTTATAAAGCCAAGATACAAAAGATTCCTCTTCGATTACCTCATGTACCCAATTCAGAGGAAAGGAATGTTCCCTTGCCACCGCAGAAGTTATAGCTAGCCAATCAGGCCCAAACTGTGCTGCCTTGCCTTCTCCTACACCTGGAATTTGCAGCAGCTCCTCTGACGTATGCGGTAGAAATGTGCTTAACAAGCGCAACACGCGATTGCTGGCGAGTATATAAGGGGCCTTCCGTTCACTCGAAGCTTTTCCACGCCGCCAAGCACATAATTCCTCATAAATAGCCTCATTCCCATATTGCTCGCTGTAATATTGAAGCTTCAGCTGCTCCTGATTACGTCCAGTAAGACTATCCTCCTCGTGAAATATCCCATCTATTAAGGGTCGATAGCCATCTCCCATCTTCACCGCTAGCTCATGCCGGTATACACAGAGCATTTCATTCCAAGAACCACCTTCATACCATAAATTCTCGACATAATTCTCCCCTCCTGAAAAATCACGCCAGCCCAAACTCCAGATTCCCTCTTCCTCTCCAATCCACAGCTGGGCGTACACCTCTTGATCCACGCCAGATATTCTGGATAACCGGTTCATAAATACAATTTGCATATTCATCCCTGCCTTTCTCAACTTACAGCAAGCACAATAACCTCCCGGGCAGTGCCTCCTTCGGAGCGAACGAATCCTTTCTCAGGCAAACCCCGAAACACAAAAAAGCACCTCTCTCACGATAAACGCGAAAGAGGTGCTCCCTCATTAAATGCTATACTGTTAGATCCTAGAATACCATATATTACCGAACAGTCAATGTCTTTTTATACTAGCTTCTAGCTAGAGCTAAAGTAGCCAGTCCAATCGCTCCAGCAAGTCCTGCATTGTCTCCAAGACCCGGTGAGACAACATAATTATCGATGTCGACATTAAGCGAAGGATGCTGAACATATCCGCTTAATAGCTCTTGCAGCTTAGTACGAATTAACGGGAACAGGTGGCTTTGCTTCATGACACCACCGCCCATTACGATTTTTTGAGGAGACAGAATCAGCACATAGTTCATGAGTGCATGCGCAAGATAGTGAGCTTCCATCTCCCATGCCGGATGGTCCACTGGTAGCTCGCCTGCCGGTTGTCCCCAGCGTTTACCGATTCCCGGACCTGCAGCTAAACCTTCAAGGCAATCCCCATGATATGGACAGTAGCCCTCGAATGTATCCTCTGGATGTCTACGAACTAGAATATGTCCCATCTCAGGATGAGACAATCCATGGACCATCTGGCCGCCTACCACTGCTCCCGCTCCAATGCCTGTCCCAACCGTAATATAAAGGCAGCTGTCCAGACCTTTAGCCGCTCCCCATTTACTCTCCGCAAGCGCCGCACCATTCACATCCGTGTCAAAGCCGATCGGAACGTTAAATTGCTCTGCCATAGTGCCTACCAGATTATATTGTCCCCAATGAGGTTTTGGTGTCGTTGTTATGTAACCATAAGTAGGGCTGTCCAGCACGGGATCAATCGGTCCAAAAGATCCGATTCCGAAAGCTTCCACATTCTTCTCTTTAAAATAATCAATTACTAGTCCCATCGTTTCTTCTGGTGTTGTTGTCGGAAAGCTTACTCGATCAACAATGGTACCATCCTCATAACCAATCCCACATACAAACTTTGTTCCGCCTGCTTCAATCGCTCCCAATAGCTTCACAGCAATTATCTCCCTTTCTCTAGTTAGAAGTTAACACGCTACCCATACACAAATGAATAATATCATTAAAAAAAGCAATCACCAGCCCTAATTATACGTCGAATGAAGCGCTATCACAATAAGTATAAACACCTTCGGCGTCCTTACAATGACGCTAAGCGTTTAATCGAGAAATATAAGGATAATGTATAACGTGAAACTTATACGTTCTTATATTTTTAACAAAACACCCTCCATGCATCTTTGCATGAAGGGTGTCTGACCTTTAGTTATTCAGATCATCGAACATGGAACCCTTTACCGTAACCTCAATCTGATCCAGCGGCTTTATACCGACCAGCTTGCCCAGTGATTTGTATGCATTGGTGCTCTTGGATAGTTCCACGTCTGCCAGCCAAGCCTTGACATAGTACTTGCCGTCTGGCATTTCAGCTGTAGTATAAACAGGAATATGGTCTTTATTAATCGTAATCGTCACCGTAGACTTCTCCGTGATCTTGTACATATGCTGATTCAAGCCCACATATTCACGGTATTTGAAATTGTTGAAGCTTCCCAGTGTGCTAGACTGCGAGTAACCCTCTAGTATATTCTTCCAGAATTCATAGGTGCCTTTATCATCTTCTCTATCCTGGGAATATGGAATCTCTTCCACCTCTTTAGTAAAGCTGTTCTCAACCGTCAGCAATTTCGCATTATTTACACCGGTGTTATTCTCTACCGATAAAGCTGCTGACTTTCTTGCAAAGTTATTTCCGCTTTTGCTTAGAGGTTCATTCCGCAGATTAACCGCAACCTTATCATTATTAATATACATAAGATCTGTCTCATATCGGAAAGAATTTGTAAGGTCTTCAACAAGATCCTTATGATCCTTCGTGTCTTTATCCGTGTCCTTAAACGTAACCGTCTCTAGCGTAAAGGTATAGGTGCCAATAGGGTTAAAATAATACCCCGATTTAATCGGATAATCATATCCTTGCAGCTGTTTATCGGTTGCAAACACGGCAGTATCGTAATCAGATTTGTTATTTAGCATTTTTTTGGCGGTAGCTCTGGCTTTCTTATAAGCTTGAGCCATGCTATTCTCTATTTTCCAGCCGATATCTCCGCTTGCCTGCTGTGTAAAGATCCGCTCGAATTTACCCTTTACTTTCGTCCAATCCTGCAAGATCTCATTCTCATCTTCATGAGCCATCCAGCGGATCACATTATAATTGTAAGGCTCGCTTGTCCAGAGAAGCTTTCTGATCAAAGAATCCGCTTTGTTCTTGTCTATTGAATTCTTGTACAGCTTCGGTGCGATTTGTTCGAGCCCGTTATAAATATAGGTCCGAATGGTTCTTTCGTCCTCACCTGGTGTAAATGGAGCCGAAGTATTGCCGCTCTCCGTATATGTTTTACAGGTTTCAACATCCTTGCCTTCTGCGTTCTTACTGGTGCTGCATACCTGATAATCACGGGTATAATTCCTGCTCACGGTACCTTGGAAACTGATATTACCTGACTTTTGATTGGGTGTGTAAGGAGCAGGGTTAATATACCACTTACCGTTAACCGGATCATCACCGAAATCAGGGCGCTGTAAACTAGCAATAATGTTAGGTTTTCTTACTATTGTACTAGCAGCATCGTCTACGACCGGATTGTTTTCCACTCGGAAATAACGATAGATAGTATCCGAATTATTGGTTACTTCCAAGGCGCCTGTAGCATTCCCACTCCAAGTAAAATCAGCATATGGCGGCTGTAAAACAGCTTTTATAGCAGCGCCATCGGCCAAACCAAATTTCACTTTTTTTGATAACACATTATAATCCAGATCAAAGGAGCCTTTGGTTGTTGGCATCGCGGAGACCTTCTTAATCCATCCGTAAAGCTCATTATTTCCGTACATGACTTCCTTAGGTGACTTCTGCCTATTCAGATTAAACTGGATGTATGCATCTTCCTCAGGCATTGTAAATGTCGCGTAAAGAATCTTGTCCGCCATATTAGCCGCAAGCGTAATTTCACCTGCTAACGTTGATGCATGTCCGTGATATTTTACAGGGATCTCTTTCCCGTTACTCGTGATCTTCCATGCGTAATCTGTCGTTTTCTCGATAGCGAAGCTAGATCTGAGTCTGATCCCGACGGTTACCTCTTGTCCCGCTACCGCGCCGGTCGGCATGGTTTCAATATGAGGGGATAGGTCATTTGCCTGCAAAATAAAAGGAGCAATAGAAATGCCTAAGTAAGTAATACTTCCATCCGAGCCCTGGATGTAAATCCTGCCTGATCCCCATGACAGATAGGTAGGCGGCTGTAAGACGTGTACATAATCTATCCATTTCCCACCTTTGGATGGGGTGGCATTCAGTGTGTAGACAGGTTTGTCTTTGAGTGTGCTATTTTGATTGTTGTACATAAATTTCTCATACGTTTTGCCTGCGTAATCCTCGTTAAGTCCTGTAATTATGGATTGTTCAAAAGATCCATTTGATTGCATTAGATATTCGTTATTCGTATCTATATATCTGTCAAATTTATTTCCTTTGATACCATAGCTGGTTCGCACAGCGGGATTTTGCCATGGCATCTCAATCATGTTGAAATCCTGAATTTTTGTGCCACTCCACCCAGCATACCAGGGGGCTCCTTCAGTAGATACGGAATCTCCCGTAACCGTATATCCAGAATAAGCATACATATTGTTCTTATGGACGAGCACAGGTCCATGGCTCTGCCCATAAACCATATCGAAATTATAAGTATTGTTATCTAAGTTTTTCTGAATCAGCTCTGTTCTTAACGTTCCAAATGTTGTTTGGGCAGGATAATAATTAGCTAGTCCGTATAGAAGATCCATATCCTCATTAATATTCTCAATCACTTCAGCAGTAGTTTTCGGAACATTATTACCTGCATCATCACTCGACTGAGCCGAAAAGACAGAAGATGCTAGCGATTGAAAAATTAATATTGTGATTACACTAAGCCATAATGATTTTTTCATATAGTCACCTATTCTATTAATGATATCTACCTCTTCTACTTTTTAGCTTATTTTTTGTATAATCCTATTCCTATATCGTCCATCCCCGGAGAGACAACATCAATTTTATAATTTTTAGCCTCAAACAGCTTATATGGTAATGCATCACTTCTTTGTTTTTTACTTCGAACATAACTCATGATAGAATCCACAACATTGCTCTCAATTTGTTGGCGAAGAATGGCTTCTGTCTCATTCATAGCTTGAACTGGATCTGCGCCATTTTGAGTAAAACTAATAGTGAATTCCATATCAACATAGCCAGTTAATACTTTTTCATAAGCAGTTACTACCATTTTTGATTCAGATACATAAGCCGGATCAAGACTCGGTCCCATTTCGGTATACGGAATCTTAAATCCAAGCACTACTGCCTCTTTAGGTTCTGTTGAAGTTGTTGGCTGGCTGCTTGGAGGGGGCTCATTTCCCGGAGTGGTGATGTAAACCGTCTTCACGGCATCATCCCATTTCACATTTACACCGAGTCCTTCATAGACAAATCGAAGCGGGACAAAAGTTCTTGACTGTTTGAACAGTGCAGCCGTATCCATTTGTTTCGTTTTTCCATTGAGCTCATAACTCTTTTTCCCGATATAGACACCCATTGTTTTTCCGTCAAGCGAAATCGTCGCTTTTTTAGCCTTACTGTCCCATAACACCTTAGCTCCGAGGGCTTCACTTATAAAACGAACGGGCAGCTGAACTCTTTGCTGCGCATCGATAAAAGGCTGAGCGTCTGGAAAATTAACTTTTTCTCCATTTACTATCACCCTCAAAGGAAGACTTGCTGCTAAACCAGAGAAATTCGAAGAAAACAGGGCTACCATTAGCAATACAACTAGCGAACTCATTAATTTTTTCATATAACTGCTCCTCTCAATTTAGTTTTCTATTCCTGATATAATTAGTTCAAGTGTATTGTAGTGGTACTTGCACGGGCAGCTGCAACAATTTTGGATTCAATCTCCCGATATTTTGTTACAGTGTATCTTAGGCCTGCAGTTTTGCTATTTATCACTGTTGTTACACGACTTTTCTGTGTCCGGACTTCGTTGCTTAAACGCTGAACTTCTCTTAATTGAGCTTGAACATAAGATTCACTGTAAGCTCTGCCCACGTTAGAGCTTACTCCAGAAGCTATGGATAATATCCTCTCGACGGCTTCAGCAATACTCTCTTCCTTACGCACCAGACTTTTCTGTAGACTCTCCAGTTTATCCATATTCGCCAAGATCCTGGCTCCTTGAATGACACTAGCGGATGCAACTGCAATCTTCGTTATGGTTTTCGTTACGGTCGATTTGACTTTGCTGATCGCTGAATCACTAATCGTGCGTACACCAGCGATAAATTCATCCTTGGTTTTCTTAATTTTAGATTTTACACTTTGGAAAATATCCCCCATTTTCTTCATTGCTTTGTCTTTTACACTAATCCAATATTCCTTTTGAGCTTCAATATATTGAATGGTGTTCTCTACAAAACGATTGAAACCATCTTTCATTTTTGTCATAAAATCAGAGACTGCGTGCTTTACCTTTTGTGAAAACTCTGCAATTTTATCACCGATCAGATTAGTTACTCGGACAGCTTCTGTCACCATATTCGTTACAAATTCTACGCTTTGATTATAAAAGGAGACCACTCTCTCCTTAATGTCCTCCACCTTTTGCTCAATCCAAGGAATCACACTGTCAATTACAAAACCGATCACATAAAGCGCAATCAGAGCTTTTATAGTGACAACGAGCGTAGCTAAAGCTGCAGCAATCGCTGCAGTAACAACTGCAACAGGTCCAACAGTCACCATAAAAAGACCAACTACAGCTATTCCTGCGAACGCTAATGGCCGTAGATCCACTTCCCCATCCAGTACTTTAAAAACCCCTTCGACCAACGCTTCCTTTAGAGGGCCCGGCACAATTTCCAGACCCACTGTAATATTATGCACAAGGTTAGGAACCAAAGCCCGAGTCTGTGAATCTGAACGTTGAAAGGTCACATTGTTCCCAGCGATCTCCAGTGAAAACAGAGAGTGATGAGCAAGGCTGGCAGCTCCTTCCGATTTTGTATCAATATAAATACCTGCCGAAGGATTTTGAAATAAAGCCGGAACGATGTCATTTTTATTCCTGAACTCTTTGATTTGTCCGTTTTCATTCATTTCATCAATATTCGATTTGAACCTATCTAGCACGTCTCCATTAAATCCCGGAGCATTGAAGGTTGAAGCCGAAACGAGATATTTACGCAGATCCTCCGGCAGAATAAAGGAAGAATATAAAGCCAGGTTGCCACCCAGCGAATGCCCGCTCAGATATAATTCATAACTCCCATCTATATTGAAATTATCCATATATTCTTTAGCTTCCGCTTGTTGTAAAGATTCAATAGCATATGCAGTTGTTCCATTGTTTTTCCAGTCATTAAGGTAAAGTGGGTTATCCATAGGTTCACTGCCCCGGAACGCAGCTACCTTCGCCCCGTTCTTGGTATCCACTGTAAATGCAACAAAGCCAGATTCCTCTTTTTTATTATGAGAGACGATATTGGAGATTTCCCAATTCTGATATGGAGGTTTATTCATCTGCTCTATGAGATCATTCCACTGCTCGTATTCTTTGACTCCGTTAAGATCGTCAGGAAAGCGTTCTTTTAATTGTTGCTGACCTTCGGGAGAGGAGTAGAAAATGAGAACTTCGCCGAGTGTAATATTATTGAAACCTTTCAGGTATTTTGAGTTCAGTGTTTCAATATCTAGTATATCTAAATATACTAGCTGCGAGATTTGCTTTAACTCAACCTCTGAAATATTATCAGGATCAGCCATTACAATCCCCCTCTTTGTTCAAAGCTTTTTAACCTATTCTCTTTCCATTTATTGAAAAACTCTTCTATCTCTTCTCGCGACTCTTTAATCTGTCCATCTGTCCCTAAACTATATCCACTCACCGTTACTATGTTAATGACTCCTGTTTTTCGAGTTTCATCACTATAAAATTGTGAGATATTGTCCTCAGTTTTTTTGAGTTCATCAAATCGTTCATAGGCCTCAGGAGTTAGATAGCCTATTGATATATCACTACTAACGTATCCTTTTTCCTGTAGCATTCTGGCAAGAGCCATGTACTTTTCAATTTCTGATTTTTGATCCATATTACCTTTACTATTGATATAGTTTTCACTATTAAGATAGATCATAATTACAAGTGTATTCGTTGGGTATAACTTTAAAAATTGCTCATAGGACATCTTCGTATCGCTATGTTCGGGATAAACAAGCCCAGTATCATTAGCAATGGTAATCTTGCTGTCTGGCCAAATACTCGCAGCCATTTCTTGAATTGTTGGTTCGTCATTTTTTGCAACTACCTGATTTAGATATTTGTCATATACCTTTTCAAGATCCTTCGTAATTTCTACCTTTACTTTAATCGTTTCGTCCTTTTTAGGCTTAACGATCGCCTTCAACGTATTGTTGTTCATCGTTCCCCAGCCGCCGCCTATGCCATCAAGAACAAATTCCTCACCATACTTTTCCTGCATAAAACTTAAAATTTTCTTTTCCGCTTTCTCATCTCTGGACCCGGATCCACAGCCCATAAAGCTGAACATTGATAATATCAACATCAGAGTCAACACCTTCCTTGTAAAAATCTTTTTCATGCTGGCTTCACTCCTTTTAGATGGCGATTCCAGTTAGCGATTAGAATTCAAATTCCAGCTTCAACTCTGGAAATTTGAACATTTGATTCATGTTCGTTTCAACCACCTTATCGAGGTGTAATGTCATTTGGTTGGTTAGTTTCTCCATACGTTCCATGAGGGCATTTGTCAGTTTATCCAACCATTCTTCTACGTGGTCCAACAGCTTATCTCCTACCGGACTGCAAATCAGAAGGATGGATAAGACAGCTTGCGTGATTTCATTCAACTCTTCCGCCGTTTCCGCTGCCTCGAGCATGGTTGCTTCGGATAATTGTTCAAACTTCGCACGGATGTCATCGAATAAGAAGGCTTCCGGGATATTATTCATTTCGGTTCTCCACTCGCTGAACTTCGCATCCAACATTCGTTCATATTTGTGGGCAATTTCAATCAGTGCACCTCGCACTTTTCCTACATCCAGCTGATCTATTAAAGTAAATATCACATACCCCAAATGATCTGATGCACGTTCGGTTAGTCCGACGGTATCCCCAAATCCGCTCATAACAGCATCAAAAACAGGCGTATGCTCTTCCGTTAGGATATTAATCTTGGATAGCAAAGCATAAGCATTCCCTTTTTCACCTGTAATCACATTCCCCTTGGAGTCAAAAGTATAGCGCTGCCAAAGCGAATCAGGAATCAAAAATTCCGTTTCTTCTATACCCGATTTAGCAAATACAATCTCTTCGTTATGTTTGCCTAATGCGGATACAAGACTGTTATAAGCCACAATATTTTTAACCTGAAGCTTGCCATTTTGCTCCGCGGACAGAATGTTTGCGATACCCGGTGCGTCGAATACTACACCGCTAATCCCCTCATTAACCGATGCTGCATAAAGAGCTAAAGCTCCGCCCATGGAATAACCAGTAACCAGGCAATCCCTCTCCCCTTTGTTCTTTAATAAAAATCTTGATGCTTCCTCCGGCATGCTGCTCTGGCCGCTTAGCAGAGACTGCAGATCAGCGAGCCAATCATTGCCTTTATATGTAAAGATAATCAATCTATCATCATGCTCATTTTTATAGGCATAGGCTGCTGCACCAGCAAAAGCCAGACTATCCGTCAGTTCGAGGCCATCTGCTGCTTCTACAACTGAGGCCAGCGTTATGTATTGTTGTTCGGTCAGCTTCACTTACAGAACCCCCCATATAAATTCTCTTCATGCTTACTTAAAATCATACTAACAAGGCAGATCGTTCAAAATCCGCCTTGTTATGTATGCCAGCATTATTTTCCGCGCAGTTTACTTGCCATTTCTTGCTCAGCTTGTTGCTTGATGTTAGCAATTTGCGTTAGGTTTTTGCTGATATTTTCTACACAGAGAACCATTTCCTTAAAGCTAGGCATAAGTCCATCGAATTGTTGTACAAAAGCAGTCTGTGATTCTCCTTGCCACCAACCGCTAACGGCATGAATTTCAGATTGCAATTGTTTGATAAGTGTATCTGCATTGCTTGCTTTGGTCTTGATTGACTTAGCTACACCTAGTGCCTGATCCGGATTAAATGTAAGATTGTTTCCTGCCACAATATTCACCTCCCTTCAAAGCATTTCAGCTCCGCACCCCTGTCATTACTTCTGGCTTTGCTTTTGTTTTTCCAATTGCTTTTGTTTCAGCGCCTCTTGTGCCGCTTTCTCTGCCAGTCTTCGTTTCTCTTCTCTTTCCTGTTCAGCACGGTTCACTTCTGAAGCCACTCTTTGGACTCCGCTTTCCAGCCTTTCCAGCATTCTGAGCAGGCTCTTCATCTCGCTATCCAGCTCGTTGTATTCGCTTTGAAATGCCTTAGAAGCTGTACCGGTCCAATAGCTGGCCGATTGTGTGTAGTCACTTTGCAGTTTCTTTGAAGTACTGTTCACATCATTGGTTAGACTATGAATCTGCGAAGCCATTCCCCTAATTTCTGATGGACTAACTGACATTAGCTGCACCTCCACCCTAAACTCCCATACCCGTCGTAACTCGATTCTCCTTGCTCCATACGGCGCATCTTAACCCGGTGTATTTGCTCTTCACAATGAGATAACCATCTCCTTGTTCCCCATTTTTCTCCTGGGTTCCGTAAGGTAAGGTCACATTGTACAGATTTTGTTCTTTCATTCTGCCCAGCAGGATCCCAGTCTGTTCTTCCCTTATGGTCTTGCCCAGGGAGTCCCAATTAGACGTAAGATCACTCGTATTGTCTGCCGCAAGGACAGCCACTTTGATGCCTTTTTCTTGCTTCACAATTCGCTCAATCAGCTCATGCAGCATATACATATCTCCACTCGTAAATTCACTCAAGCGGTCAATGACGAAGATCATCTGCTTCCACTTTTTCATCAATGCGCCAACGTCTCCACCGGACATTCTGCAAGAGAGAAGCTCACTGCGCCTGGATTCCAATTGCTCCTTAATCCCTTCAATGAAGTCATCCAGATCATCCACCTTCGATAGATCCGTTACGTATGGCTGCTGCATCAGTTCATAAATCCCCATAGCGGAGGAATCCAGCGCATACACCTCAAGATCCTGTTTATCACTCAGCAGCTTCATCCACGATACGAGTAAAGTACTTTTTCCTGACATCGCTTCTCCAGCTACCATCAGCACCGGTGTTGCCAGAAGATCTATAAAGACGGGTTGTAAATCATGGTTGGCTAAGCCTATTGCCAGTTGCTCTGTATCATGATTGAGCTGCCTCAAGTCAATCGTAGAAGGCATCACCGGAATTGGAATTGCTCCGCTAAGATTCAAAGCCTCCATTCTCTCCAAGATGAGCTCCGTAGTGGTACGTTCATATTCAGGAAGCGATGTCTGAAATTCAAGAGGCGGCTTGCCCCGTACTAATCCTCTGCCCGTAACCTTTGCGGGTTCCAAGCCTTCCGTTCGTCCAACAATACTGTCATATTCACTCTTCTCCGTCATCTGGAAGCTGATCGCCATCTTGAAGTTAACTGAAAATTTATATCTGACCAAAGCACTGTTGGTTGCTGTGGCGACCATATAAATGCCGTATTTAAAGCCTTCCCTAGCCAGCAGCACCATTTGTGCGTCAAACTCTTCGTAGGTCTCCGATAAAGCGAAGTAATTGTCGACCATGACTACAAATGCAGGCAGTTTGCGTCCACTTCTACGGTAATCGCTGAATCCTTCACTGCCGGTATTTTCAAACAACGCTCTTCGTTCCTCCATAACCCTGAACAGAAAACGCATAAATTGGTCAATCTTATCTTCTTGCTCCAGTGTCATTACCCCGCCGACATGAGGGAGTTTCTCCATAGCTTTGAGTGAGCTTCCCCCAAAATCCATAAGATAGATATTGACCTCATCTGGCGGATACATCAGGGCCATCGATATACATAACGTTTTGAGGAACACAGTTTTACCTGTACCCGGCGTTCCATAGACAAACAGATTCCCTTCAGATGCAAAATCAATCTCCAGCGCTTCCTGTCTCTGTCCTCTTGGATCATCCATGATCCCCACTGGAACACTGAGCAGCCTCTGTTGCTGCGGCCAGCTACCATCTGCGTAGCTATTCGCCAGCAATGAATCAAGGTAGACTACTTCAGGCAGCGGCGGTAGCCAAGGTCCTTTCAATGGAGAAATCCCATATTGCTTGGCGGTCTCCGCAATGTATTCAACCATGGCATGGAGCTGGGAGGCCGACTCGTTTTTGGCGATTTTCTCTTCCTCCAGCGGGAAGATCTGCTCGCTTCTACCATTCAGAGCTACCTTGTAGATTCGTTTGGGCTTGTTCTCCTGTTTCTGCAGCTCTCCTTTGGGATCATAATCAGCACCGGAATAAGCAGACTGGAACAATTCAAAGATCTCATCATTCCCGACCTGTATATACGCCCGCCCCGGTTCCTTAATCATGGCGGCATCAGGACGCTTAATAACATCCTTACTGTCCGCTTCATCCTGTACTTTCAGACAAATTTTGAACTTCGAGTTACTCCATATCTGGTCATCCACTACGCCGGCAGGCTTCTGGGTGGCAAGAATCAAATGGACGCCAAGGCTTCGACCTACCCGGGCCGTACTTACAAGCTCCTTCATGAAATCCGGTTGATCCTGCTTAAGCTCCGCGAACTCATCCGCAATCATAATCAAGTGGGGAATAGCCGGCATATTGCCTTTTACATTTTTGCTATAAAATAATTTCTGGTATTTATCAATATTGTTCACGCCATATTCTGAGAAAACACGTTGCCGCCGCATGAGCTCACTTTTGATAGACAGCAGGGCTCTCGTCGTTTGATTCCCGTCTAGATTTGTAATGGTTCCGACCAGATGAGGCATTCCCTTGAATACATCTGCCATACCTCCCCCTTTGTAATCGATAAGGACAAAAGCGATATCATGGGGGTGATAATGAGCCGCTTGGGATACGATAATGCTCTGCAGCAACTCACTTTTTCCAGAACCGGTCGTCCCGGCTACAAGACCATGGGGACCAAATCCGGTCTCATGCATATCCAGGTGTAAGGCTTCACCGCCTGCTCTTACCCCAATGGGCACGCTCATACCCATATAGGTTTTGTTACGAGTCCAGTTAAGGATTACATTCACTTCGGATACCTTTTCGGTCTGCAGCATATCCATTAACGTGATGGAGGACGGGAGCGAGAAGTTAGCGCTTGAATTTTTGATACGCAGCGGCGCAAGCTTTCTCGCCACCAGATCCAAGTCTTTTATATCTGCCTGGTCCGGTGTAAACACAATCTTCTCTCCGGTTAATCGATCGGCCATTTCACCGCTTTTACCATTCAAATGAATAACGGTTTTACAGTTCATGGGCAAATATGCGGAATTCTTGGCAATAAAAAGGGTCGATACCCCAAGCTGTGCACTGCCGTTGTACAAATATTTACTGATTAGCTCATTTTCTAGCAAGAAAGCATCTTCTACAATAAAGAGATAATGTGGCAATCCCCCACCGCTCAAAGACCTCATCTCTCTCTCCTTCAAAGCGCCATAAATCTCGGACAAGGTCTGATGGGCAATGGCTTTACCACATAAAAGAAATCTGATATTGAAGCCGTCATCCCATAGATGGGGTACAAATTTCAGCCAATCCCATTTCTCTAGCTCTTCCTCTGCGGCAAGAACAATGACCCTGACATCGTCGTACCCATGATGAGTCACAAGCTGTAGCAGCATCAGCTTTATAAGCTCGGCTGTTTTATCTCTTTCCCCGGCAATCCCACATATTTCAGTAGTCACTAGATTAACCGTTATGGGAACGTTCGAGACCTTCTCGAATTCCATAGCCAATCTCTGCGGCTCCATCAAGAGCGGGTCCGTTTCAAGGATGATCGCCTGTTTGGTGTATTTGATGTGTAGCGCCAGCGGTGCACTACCCACCCCAATCCTCAGAGCCAGGAAATCATTATGGGAAGGCGTTTTTTCCCATAGCTTGTTATCTTTCCGCAAAATTCTCTGCACACATTCCGCTGGCTCCGGGCTCATTTCATTCATGGCTCTTACCTGCTGTTCGCGGGCTATTGATAATTCACTGCGCACATCGGTAATAAACTGAAGATATTTCTCTTCTCGTTCCTTCTTTTTCCGTTTATATTTTCTTATCTGCGTTATCGCACCTGTAAGAGAGCCGATTAGAGTCATCACTGTAGTCGCAACCGAGATCAGTAAATAGAGGGACTGTGAAGTCATTGCAATTAATACGGTAATAATCAACATCACGATAGGCGGGAGTAATATTCCGAACCAAGAGATTTCCGGCTTTTCGTTAATCATGGGTGGATTAGGAACATCAATTTCTCCCCGAGGCATGTCTGGTAGGAAACGGGGCTGGCGACTGAATTCATAATTCATGGCTATACCTTCCTGTATAGGTTATTGTCTCGGCTTCTCCCCCAAGTAGAGAGAGTCGATGCCATTCTCGACCGCTGCAAAAATAAAGGTCATTGTCCAGAACATGCAAGAAATCAGCATTCTCTCCACATATCCGAATACTCCCCCCATGCACTGGGTCCACTCGATATATACTGCCTTCATTTAATCGGTTGGCACAATAAATATATCTGCCATCAGTGCTGATACTAAGGGCATCCATGTTATCTACCATTGTTAACGTATGACTCTCCACATCAAGTAACGTCAAGCGATGTCTATTCTGAGGATCTGGAAAACACAGCTTACTTCCTATTCGAATCAGTGAACTTGTAGCCAATTCACTAATCCTTTCAATATCCTCACCGGATTCTGTACTTCTCTTAATCCCACTTGGCGTAGCATAGTAGATTTGCCCTTCATACAAAAGAAAGCTTTCCACATGCTCATCAATCAGCTGCATATCGCGTTTGCTATTGGTAGCACAGCGATACAATCGATGATCCTCCTCATGGATATAGTAGATCCAATCCTCATGTCGTTGAAGCAGATAACAAGGTTTATCTAACAATACTTCTGAAGATTGCTTCACAATATCAAGCTTACAGAGCACGTTCCCCTTTAACTGATCACTGTAATAAAGGAAATTGCCAGCCTCGTTCATAAACCAGAACAAACCCTCGTAATGAATAGGCACAGCTTGATCATTCGCTCTGTCCAAGGAATAGGTTCCTGAATAGTTCTTAATATCCGTAATAAAGAGCGATTCTCCAGCTTTCAGTATTAATCCGCCATTCTGCAGGTTACCATTCATTTCATTGCCCCTTCTCAGATAAGTGTGAGCAGTGCGCCATGGGCTACACCTTCTTGATCCAAGGTTTTACTATTACTTAATATTCTGCCTAACGGCTCGGCCTGAAGCTTGGCCTCATGTCTCCCCTTTAAGTTCAGGGATTCTATCAGCATGCCTAGCAGTTCTTCTATAGTCACAAACACTGGAACTTTTAGGTCCATTCTTAGAGCTGTATCCGTCTGAAAAGTAACCATGATATAGTCCATTCCGATTATTCCTTTCATCAATTCTTAACGGACAAAATATATTTCCTCTCGCTAATTAACTGATAATCCACATCTTTTTCTGCTTCTTCAGCGAGCTTCAAATATCTGGTTTTAAATTTGTATGTCGCTTGTGCTTTCACATCTACTTCTGATACCCATTGACCGGTTTGGTTGTTCTCCTCGTTAGAAAAATCTAAACTTACCGTAAAATCATTGTATCTACCATCATTGGATGTAAAGGTAAGCGTATTGCCATCATCGGTCTGTTCCGATACATTCATGGCACTTTCGAACGCATCAGAGAAGTATTCCTTGAACCTCTCCACGTTAATTTTTGCATCTAATCCGCGAAGCAGCTCATATTCCAAGCTTCGATCCTTGGCTGCCCGGCATGCATTAGAGATCGCAGTGCTCAGCACTACCTTCTCTCTAAATACAATGCCCATCTCCACCAAGGGCTCCACAACAATTGACACTAGAATGATCAACAATATCCCTATTGCAATATTTTTCACCCAAAGTCATCCTATCAATCTATATAGTAGTCCAGATCCTTATAATGTTTCAGGCCTGTCGTTGACATGGAGAAGTGGACCGGAATTTCACGCTCCAGCTTCTTTCCCCATAAAGTAATAGAGAAAGGATATACGGCTTTAATCTCGACCGTAAGCGGTTCACCTCTTTGCCGATACGGTTTATTCAATTCATTCCATTCATCGTAATAAGAGGTTTCATCATCATTTCCAATCGCATTATCTTGATCTGCATTCGTGACCGTAATGGCAATATCATCAGCTTTATCCCGGTAAATAGGGCGTTCCTGTAATCTCTCCAGCGCATCCTCATAATACGATTCCTTCAAGTAGTTATCTCCAGCTACTATCTGCGAGACACTATACGTCTCCGTGACTAGTGTTAAATACCATGGAAAAAAGAAAGCCAAATTCACAAACAGCAAAATCGTAACCGAGGTCAGGATGGTAAGTAGGACTGCCTTTGCTATCCCTTGCATTATGATTTCACCCCAAATTAGCTAACCATCTTTTTGATCAAATCATCGAATAAAAATGTCCAGATATCGTCAACCCATCCTGCCAGTACTCCGCCCTTTAAATAAGTGACTACCACACCAATTAATATAATAACGCCGACCGTAATCGCAATTTGCTTAATGCCCACTTCCCCTTTTTCCTCCACTAGCAATTCCTTTAGATCTGTTTTCATTCGTGTATCCCCCTATAAATAAAATTGGCTTATTGAAACATCTTCATAGAACTAAGAATGGTAAATAGATAGTACATAACGATATAAATGGCCAACACTATAATAAGTAGAAATTGGATTCTAGCACTGCTACGCTGCTTACTTTCAAGCTCTTCTTCCAATGCTCTGATTCTGAACCCATCTAATTCATTCTTGAGATAAGCCATCTGAGACACATTGTCGTACCCTTTAAGTCTGGTCTCCATAATGTCGCAAAACTTGATCACGTAATGCATTGGAATCCGTTTCTTTAGCTGCTTAAAAGCGAATTCCTCTCCGTATTCAATATTGTCCAGCATTACGCCAAGCTCCTCAGCAATATCAGAATTGGCACTTGGAATGTAATCCTTAAGCACATCCGAGAAATGAATATTGACCGATTTTATATACTGGTAATAGACCATACTATAGAAGGCTGGGAAATCCAGGGATATATTTTTATTTTTCTTATCGATGATTTTCTCCAGCTCCACTACGGGGTAGAGCCAGCCCAGCATGATGAAAATGGCAGAGACACAGCCGAGTAGAATGTTGACCTTCCATAGCAAAAGCATGATCACAATGGCACTTAATGTGTACATGAATTGCTCGGTACGTATCTCCTCAGGAGTCTTCTGTAGATCAAGCCGGTCGATGATTTTCTTGAATCTTAACCTTTCAGCACTCCCCAATAACCCTTTAACATATTTCATTGCAATTCTTCGTTTATATTGGTTGAACTTTTCTTTTAACGCCGCATTTTTACGCTGCTTGATATATTGACGTGCACGTTTTTTTTGTTTTCTGCTCACTGGCTTGAAGAAGGGATATAACAATATTTTTATCAAATAAAGGATGGAGAGCATGGCTATCAGCTTAACTAGGAATATCATTTGCGCTCACCACCCATGCCGACGTTCCCTTGGAGCACCTGACTCCGTGCAAAGCTCAAGCAAATGACACTAATCAGTATCGTGTTGATCAATTTCCCGACATTGCTTACAAGCATAAATTCCCTAAAATCCTTTACCGTCAATGCATATAAGAAAAAGAGCACGATGATTCCGGTTTTAAACATAAAGTCACGATTCATCTTTCGGAAAATCCGTTCCTTTTTAGAGTTAATCTCGCGCAGCACAGCATTTTCATCTACAATATCGAGAAAAATGTCTGCCATTCCTTTTCTTTCGTTATATTCGAAGACCACTGCTTTTTTCGTGAAATTATCAAATTTAGGACCAAGCTGTCTATTTAACAGCGTAATAGCTTGCTTAAAGGAATAGCCGTTGTTATCACAATTATCTATAAACTGCTGGAAATAGGGCCTAAGGTTAGGACTGATATATTCATCGCTCTCCATCACCTTCTTAATGGCTACTAGTACACCTTCGCGGGCTAACGGACAAATTACATCCTCGGCATCCATTATATTTTCCAGCCGTTCTGCTTGGATGGCTCTAGACTGCATCACGAAAAAAGTAAACAAGCCTACAAAGATTGAAATCGTGATCACAAGCGAAAGCGTAATGCTATTCATAAGCAGAACCACTAACAGAGCTATAATCGCGAAACAAATGCAAAGCATTGAGGTAAAGCTCTCCAGTGTAAATGGCATATTAAAATCTAAAATTAGACCCTCTACCATTCGATTGTATTTCGCATAAATATTTTCCTTCTGCCTGACAATTCGTTCCTTCTTGATCCGGTCGACATAACGCTTCGTGTTATACTTGCCAAGGTACTCTGCGAGGGTATCCATAATGTCGAGAACATATCTTACAGACCCCTGAAAAAACTTGACCTCAAAGATAGCGTTAAAGAGTACAAATGCAGCCATACCTAGAAGTAAACTAATGATTAAAGTTGTATTCATCGAATTCGTACACCTCTGTTTCGCCCTCCAACGGATCCTTGGTAAAGAACTCAAACCTGCTTCTCTTAATTCCAGCCTTGAGCATTAACTGCTGTACATTCTCCGAGATTTTTCCCACACGTAAATGTCTACCGACAATTTTGAGCGTCTTCTTGCCCTCTATCATCTCTTCAATAACGTCATCACAATCAAATCTATAGATTTGATTAATCAGCGGATTCAAGCCATCTGAGCCCAAAATTTCTGAAATTGAAGTCACTTTACGAGTTCCATCTGCCAGTTTCTCTTGAAAGATTACAAATTTCACAGCACTGCAAATATTTCGTAGAGCAAGTTCTGCTGGCTCATTAGAAGCCATTAGATAAGCCGTTAGAAATCTGAAGATCGCTTCCTTATCTCCCTCCGCATGAAGTGTGGAAAAGAAATAGTGTCCCGTCTGTGCTGCTCGGAGCGCTGTGGCGAATTCACCGGGTGTCCGAAGCTCCCCTGGACCGATCCAGTGAGGTGACTGTCTCATCGCATTAATAAGCAAATTTTCCATAGTTGCTGGGCTTGAGTCATCATCATCAGGGACCGACTCGTATTGCAACACATCATTCAGCACTCTACCGTGTTCGCTGTTATCTTCTCTTTGAATCAATCTCATCTCCGAAGGATTCTCAATAGTAATAATCCTAGATAGAGGATTGATCTCCTTCACAAGAATCTCATTTAGCGTTGTCTTTCCACTTCCTGTCGGACCAACCGTAATCCAAGATAAGTCCGATTTTGGGATCAAGGACAACAATTTATACATGTTGGAGGAGAAGGATTTATTCTTAATGAGCATTTTCGGAACAATACTCTTCTTGCTAAACTTTCGGATCACAAACGCGGGTTGATCATAAGGGGAGATTTCAGCATGAGTAGCATTCACACGATACCCCTCAATTGTTCTGGCATTTACCATTGGTATCTTTGGAATCAGCCGAACCTTGGAGATACCTATAAGCTTGGCGATAATCCGTTCCATATGATCACGATCTGTAAAATGTTGATCCCATTGCAGGCTTCTTCCGCCACTTTCCACAAAGATTTGATCAGGGCCGTTGGCTCTAATTTCATCTATACTCGGGTCCTCCATAGCCTTGGTAATGGGACCATAGTGAGTGATTTCATTGGTAAGTGCGTTCTTCAACTCTGCTAGGTCATAAAACCCCTCGACAGAAGGTTTCTGCGCGTCTACAAATTCATTTATGTATGCCTTCGTCATTTCACGTTTTCGAACAGGGTCGTTTTCTCGCCTATACGCATGTGTCGTTATTTTCGTAATATATTTTTGGCATAGCTCCAAAGCCTCATCAAAGCTTATGGTCGTATATTTACTAGCCAGATCCTCCATGTTCTCCTTCGGCCCTACCTGATGTAGTACCTTTTGCTGCATATCGCTAATTTTCGCACGTGTCAGCAAGTCGCTCTCCCCTTTACTGATCCGCCAACCGATCGGCCAGCTTTTGGATCTCTTTTTTGAAATATTTATTGATTAGGGGGTTATCTTTTATGTACAGCCTGCCCTCATGTGCACGAACTACGGCATCCTTCACAAGCGGCAGTACAGAAACTATGTTAAAACCCATGTCCTTCATAACCTTATAATCAAATTCAATATGCTGAATATTCATCATCACCACACTAGTGAACTTGGCCGTACTTATTCCAACCGATTTAGCATAGTCCAGCAGCTTCACCATATTTATCGTAGCTTCCATCCTCTCTGTTGCCGTAAAGAATCCGATGTGACAATACTTCATGGCACCCAGACAAAATTCCAATGGAGGGTTGTTGGGAATGTCGATCAGCACGATATCAAACATCTGCTTAAGTGTAGTAATTACACGCTCTAAATTCCCAAACTCAAAGTCAAAGTACTCCTCCATTAGATCCTGTGGACTAGCTGATAACAGGAACAGCTTCTCATATTTGGTCTGCTGCAATTCATCTCGGAAATCTACCTTGTCGCTTTTTAACACCTTAATTAATCCTTGGCCCTTCTTGTGTGCAGGGACATCTAGAAATTGATATAAGTTCGGATAGAACACCTTAAGGTCAACCACACAAGTATTCAGGCCTTTTTGAGATAACAGATAGCCTAAGTTGCTTATTAGCATGGCATTATCTACACCATCACAAGCAGGTATAAAACCTACTACACTATAAATCAGATTATTCTCTTGAAGTTCGGCACCGACGAGATCCTTAGATGATATTTTCTGAAAAATGCTGTCGATTCCTAATCCTCTTTTCCGATCCACGATTCCACCTCTTTCTCCAAAGTAGGCAGTTGGTCAATGATGACATCACTACTTTTTCTGCTCAGTATGGTAATCAGAAATGAATTTCCATTTAGTCCTTTGTATTTGGCATAATTGTTAATCTGTGCACTCGTGCCCTCTAGGAGCAATGCTTTAGGTTGAATATTCTTCAAGAAATCCTTGCTCTTCATGACATTCTGCTTCTTATCCTCATCCAGCTTCTGCACTTCTTTATATACTTCGTAGATGGAATGGCTGCTTGCGTTGAGCATATCCTTCACAACAATGCTTTCAAACAATACTTCAGTTTTTTTGATCGTATTCGTGGACTCGGAATAAATAGCATTTGGATTACCACCCGCGGCATCCTTCTGCTCTACCTCATAGGACACACGGATACGAACACGGTCTCCTGGCATCAGAATATCGCCGCCAACTTCCAAAAAATTATAAGGAAGCGTCAACACCTCATTTTCCTCATTTACTTGATACAGCCATTCATTTTTTTGCGGTTTCTCATCCAGTAACTGATCTTTGTAAAGCACGCTGTTCCCTCGAAGATAGTAAGCGGAAAGTTTACCTTTTACCGACTCAACATCTTCAGATAACAACATATCCTCCGTGTATTCTTTTTTGATAATATTGTATTTCTCAATCATAGGTTCCGTAATGACTACGTAAGCCGGAATACCATCACTCGGCTTCACTCGCAGCACCTCTACCACATCGCTGGCATCTTTGCTGGCTTTCGTAATGAACATATAAGAAACCACGATGATCAATATACTAAAGAGCAATGCTGCAACCCGCTTGAACATTTGCTTATTGGGTGTCGCATTCTTAAGTCCACTTAAATCCATTAACTACTCCCCTCCAGTAATCTAAGAAGTATATTTCCGTAAGCCCGCTCATGGTCTCTGTTTGAATATACGAGTGGCACATCTGTTTCGATCTGAGTGTCAAAATCCGTGTCATAAGAGATATGACCTGCTACTTTCATTTCGTATGTAAAGCTTTCTAATAGGCCGGATGACGTAACTGCACTTACCTTGTCTGGAATGAAAATATCACCTTGAAATCTGGAACGGTCGTTATATTTAGTGACAATTACTTTTGACTTCGCATTCAAATAGGCCGTATTTTCCTTATTCAGTGTCTCTTCCACATTCTTCAAAGTGCTTAATACAGCGTATAGATTATTGGGAATACACAGGCCAAAGCTGTCGATATGAATTAAGGCTTCTCGAAATCTATCCAATAAGTTCAATGGCAGATCCAATAGAATTAAATTAAATTTGTTCCGGAGTAAGGACAACAGACCAACAAGTTTAGAACTGGTATAAAATTGCTCAATCAACTTCGGATCGGAAAAGCTGTAACCCAGTCCAGCCATCCATAGATTTTCTTTTAAATGAAAAGCCGTAGTTAAATAATCCTGAGGTCTTGCTAACGTTCGGATGAGAGATGCATTTATATCTTCATCCCGCTTGGTACGTTCATGAAAGCTGCTGAAATACATATTCGTACTTCGATATTCGATATCCATGTCCACGATCAATACATTCAGACCACGTTTACTTGCTTCACTTGCGACGTTGATCGTCGTGCTTGTTATTCCGCATCCGCTATGACCGGTTATCGCAACAATACGACTAATCCCTCGGCTAACCCTATCAAGCTCCCTTGTAAGGTTATCCGTGGCCTGTAATTCAGGTGGAGCTTTCGGCTTCGGTTTAAACCGATCCAGAAACGACCCTTTTTTGTCCGTATTCCTTGGATTACTCTTATCTTCGTGAGGTTTTGATGGTTGTTTCAATTGGTGTTTAGTATCGGATAAATGCTCTAGAGCTTCACGAAATAGTACTGATGTAATGCGTATGTATTCGTAATTCTTAACTTGAAGATTCGGATATCTATAGCTGAGGTTCTTGAGTTCTGTATCATTCCTTATGTACCTGGTAAGGATTAGAATCTTTACATTTGACTTTTGATTAGCTACCAGCCAATGGATTAGGTCGTTTAAATCACTCCTGTTCTGTTCCATCCTCAGAGATAAGGCATCATCCGTTATTAATATGCTGTCTACTGAGGGATTAATGTTCTGCAAAAATTCCAATGTGCCTCCGAGTACTAATTCGGATTCATTCACTACGTCTACGGTTCGCGTGCAATACTCTGCTAATATCTTCTGAAACTTGTGCGTGACCAAAAGGATCTTCATCTCATCATCACCTACTATGGAAAATAATCCCTATCCATTTCCTTTGAAATCTCATTAAACCGATATTCAGGATTAGAAACCTTAATTTGTAATTTAGTCAAAAAAAGACATATATTGATAAATTCCCACATGTATTCGACAACAAAAAAAGCAGGCCAAGGATGATAACCTCGACCTGCCCATATGTTTATTCTTATTTTTATCAAAAGAGAACCGTTCTCCTACTTAACCCAAATCGCCTAACTCAATCTGTACAATTCCCCGTTCGTCCTGCACCTCAGCAATCAAATGCATCAAGCTGCCGAACTCTAACTCTTGAAATTTGCGTGCAGCTGTTTCCCGTTGTAGTTGCCACAAGGCATCCGTCAGCTCGCAGACCACCGGCACATCGCATCGAATTTCAGCTAGCTCTCGCGATAAATGCAGCATATCCAGATCTGCTTCGATTTTGGTACGCACACCTTTAGGAAGCAGATGCAGATTCTCAATAACACCTTCAACTGTATCGTATTCGGTCAGCAGCTTCAGTGCAGTTTTCTCACCAATCCCTTTAACACCTGGATAGTTGTCACTGGTATCGCCCATGAAGCCCTTCAGGTCAATCACCTGTCTAGGGGTTAGACCCTTTTCCTCCAGCAACTCTGCAAGGTCATACACTTTATAGTTAGAGCGACCCTTTTTCATAATGACGACCTTAACATTCTCATCAATGAGCTGAAGCATATCATGATCACCCGTCAAAATATACACCTCAGAATTTTCACTGTAACAAGAAGCTAGCGTACCAATGCAATCATCCGCTTCGTAGCCGGCAAGTCCGATATTCGGCACTCCAAGCTCAGCTACTACATCTTTTACTAGATCGAACTGTGGAATTAACTCCAGCGGAGCCTCGATCCGGTTGGATTTGTATCCATCATATTTCTCGGTGCGGAACGTTCCTTTACCCATATCCCAGCAGCACACGACATGAGAAGGCTCAAACGTGCTTACTGCATCGAAAAAATACTGTAAAAAACCGTACACTGCGTTCGTCGGTAATCCAGCTTTTGTCTTGCGAATATATCCTCCATAAGAGGTCGCATAAAAGGCCCGGAACAGCAGAGCCATTCCATCTACAAGCATTACACGGCCCGTTGTTTCTGTTCTCACTTATAAACCTCTCCCTTAATCTTTCTATTGATATTAAATACTAGTCCAAGTATCGGCATATTGGTCTTCTTTGAATCCTACCGTAACTTTAACGCCATCTGTAACAATTGGACGTTTGATCAGCATCCCGTGGCTTGAGAGTAGCACTAGCTTCTCCAGTTCACTAAGCTGTGCCATTTTGTCCTTCAGACTTAATGCTTTATATACTTCCCCGCTTGTATTAAAAAACTTCTTCAGCTCAAGTCCGCTGTTCGCCAGCAGTTCACGCAGCTCGTCCACGGTCGGTGGCTGCTCTGCAATGTTCTGAAGCTCCAACTCATGACCTTGTCCTTGTAGCCATTTCACTGCGCTGCGGCAGGTGCTGCATTTTGGATATTGATATACTTTTAGTTTGCTCATGTTGTGCTCCTTTAATAATGGGCTAATAATATCGTAACTACGGGGAATGTTTGGACTTCCGGCCGCTGTTGTCTACAGATTTCTTCAATTTTACCGTTAAACACGGTTGAAATCCGCAGACAAAGGCGGTCGCTATCGCTCCTACAGTTCCAAACTTCCCCTTCGCCACTCTATCGCCTGAATCATAATTTTATCACAAATTCGCTATAGGGCCTTGCTCCAATATTTTCTCCAAGGCTACCATGTCAGCCGGCAATGGGGCTTCAAAGATCATTTCCTGCAGCAACACCGGGTGCTTGAACGTCAGACGCACCGCGTGCAGTGCTTGACGCGGAATGGATGCATCTAGTGCTGTAACGGACTTCAACTGCTCACTCTGCGTTGAAGTCATTTCCAGATAATTGTACAGCTCATGACGATACATGCTGTCACCAATCAGTGGACAGCCGATAGAGGTCATATGAACTCGAATCTGATGGGTACGTCCACTCTCCAGCTTAAGTTCAACTTTGGAGCCGGCTGAATACACCTGCTTAACCTCATATCGAGTCAGTGAAGGATATCCATCCGGGGTCACGATACGCCGATGCGGCTCCTCAGGGTCACGGTCGATAGGTCCGTCTATATCGCCGGACGGCTCCGAAGGAACCCCGTGAACAAATGCAGCGTAACGCTTATCTACAGTACCAGCGATCATCTGCTCGGAGATGTGCTGATGACTGTAAGGATTCTTAGCGATGACTAATACACCGGAGGTTTCCTGATCCAGACGGTGAACAGGTCGGAAGCGGAAGCGTTCATTCTTCTGCGCCCAGTAATGAACCACGCCGTTAGCAAGCGTGTCAGTGTAATGCCCATGGGTGGGATGGACGATGATTCCTGCTGCCTTGTTAACCACTAGCAGATGTTCATCTTCAAATAGAATTTCAAAGGGAATCGGTTGCGGTAAAATATCATCCGAAGTCTCCGTTTCCATGCGAATCTGCACGGTATCTCCTGCTTTAACATGCACACTAATGTAGACTCTCTCTCCATTTAATGTGATGCCTTGCTCCGTCTGTTTCAGTCGGGACAGCAGCTTGCGAGAGACATCCATCCGTTTATGCAGGATCGTCTTCAAGAGCCAGTCATCCTCTTCGGGTGGTATGATGTAAGTAATAGGTGAATAGTAGCTTGTCATATTAGTCCCGGAACACCTTTTTACTACGGATGTATTCTACATCAGTAATCCCTGCCCGTGTATTAGCCGTTCTTGCCAGTGCAAAGAAATAATCCGATAACCGGTTCAAATAAATAACCGCTTCCGGGTTAATGTCCGCAGTTCGTCCTAAGGTAACCGCCCGACGTTCCGCACGCCGACATACCGTACGGCAAACATGTAGAACGGAAGCCAACTGACTGCCTCCTGGCAAAATAAATTTCTCAAGCGGCGGATTCTCCTCTTGTAGAGCATCAATCCAACCTTCCAGCCGTTTAGCCATCTCATTTGTTACCATATATTGACCACCGTCAGCAAGCTTAACAAATGCTAGATCTGTGCCACAATCAAACAACTCGTGTTGAATTTCTAGCAATTGTTCGCGGACATCGTCGAAATTATCACTTTCCATCAGGCTGCATGCTTGCCCTACAAAGCAATTCAGTTCATCAATCGTTCCATAGGCCTCGACACGAACATCGTCTTTGCCAACCCGGCCACCAATTACCGAGGTCTGACCTGCATCACCCGTACGTGTATAAATCGCCATGGCTCATGCCTCCCATCCATTCTTGAAATCATATACTGATAGTTTAAGCTTTCTTCTATAAGGAAGGCAATAAAGAAGGCAAATTAAGAGTATACACAAGATAACCACCATTAGTCCACATTTCTATGAATTTAGTAAACGGCCTACGCCATGTTGTCCTTAATGAAGTTAAGACTATTGCCCGAGGAATCTATTTTAAACATATTCTCTCCAATAGTGACTGCAATATTGCGAGTTGTGAGCTTAAAAAGGAACAACAAAAAGAGGACCCTAGGGTCCTCTTTAACAGCATGTAGCGACGTTATTTTCCAACTGGACGCCCCTTCATGTATTCATTTATCTTGAGATCCAGTAAACTGCTAATTTCAATCACATTATCTGAAGTGAATGATTTTTCCTGCAAAAAAAGTTGCTCCATCTTGGCACGGAGTATTCTAATTTCATCTTCCAGAGAGAGTATGCGAGCAGAAGCATCACCCTTGGCGGACAGTTTCCCACTTCCAGAATAACATTGCCCTCCATAGGAAGGTAAGTAATAATCGGCACTAAGCACAATCATCCCTCCTAAAAGTTTGTACAGCATTGCTTCTCGTAAGAGCTTTGTACAAAACTCGCTTTAGAAGCATAAGCCTAAAGTATTATTGAGCGCGTGCCACAAAATATCATTAAAGTAATAAAAGCAACTTCAAAGCAACGCTTAATTCCAGAGTAAAATACATCCTTGTTAGTTCTATTATAGGGGCTAATTACTCTCAAAGTAAAATAATACCATAGGTTTATGGGATAGGCTATAGTCCAATTTTCTCTATTCCATTCTCTCTCGTTCCAATTGTATGACAAAAGCACCAATGCGTTCTATCGCTTCATTCAGCTGAGATACTGACGTAGCATAAGAGCAGCGCAGGTATCCTTCACCACCTAATCCAAAGACACTTCCAGGTACAGCTGCTACCTTATATTCAAGCAATAATCGCTGTGCAAATTGATCAGAGGTCAGTCCCGTTTTGCGCACGCTAGGAAAAGCATAAAATGCACCTTGTGGTTCATGACACTCCAGTCCGGCATCACGCAAACCTTTAACAATCAGCCTCCGCCGTTGGTTATACGAATCAACCATTCGATCCTTCTCTTCCATTCCATTGGTCAGTGCCTCAAGTGCAGCCACCTGGCCCATAGAAGGAGCACACATCACAGTGTACTGGTGAATCTTAAGCATAGCGGAGATTAAATCTGGGTGACCACAAGCATAACCCATTCTCCATCCAGTCATGGCAAAAGCCTTGGAGAAGCCGCTGACCAGAATCGTCCGATCCATCATACCTGGCAGTGCGGCAAAGCTTACATGATTAATTCCATAAGTCAATTCCGCATAAATCTCATCCGAAATTACAATAAGATCATGCTTCTCTACAACCTTGGCGATCGGCTCCCAATCTTCTCGGGTCATCACACTTCCGGTTGGGTTACTCGGGTAGCACAGAATCAGAACTTTGGAGCGCGGAGTAATCTTGGCTTCCAAACTCTCTGCTGTAAGCTTAAAGTTATTCTCTCCAGTCGTTTCAATACCTACCGGAATTCCCCCGCCAATAGCCGTTATCGGCGAATAGGAAATATAGCAAGGTTCGGGTATGAGAATCTCATCGCCCGGTGTAATCAATGCACGCAAAGCCAGATCAATAGCCTCGCTTCCGCCGACCGTTGCTATAATTTGATTAGCAGGATCATATTCCACTGCAAAACGGGTGTGCAAATAATTCGCAATTCCCTCCCGTAGCTCGGGCATACCTGCATTGGATGTATACCCCGTAAACCCTCTTTCCAGCGAATAGACACAAGCCTCTCTGACATGCCACGGGGTCTTAAAATCAGGCTCCCCGACTCCAAGTGATATAATATCCTTGCTGCCTGCAGCCAGATCAAAAAACTTACGAATACCCGAAGGCTGAATTTGCTGTACTAGCGGGGCCAAATAAGAATTCATAGATTTGCTGTCTTCTCCAGTTAGCTGCGTTTTATTCGTGATCATATGATTACTTCCTTTATGGAGAGATCATCAGACGGTTGTCTTCCTCATGCTCCTCGAAGATGATCCCATCCTGTTTGTATTTTTTAAGGGTAAAGTTCGTTTTAGTTGAGAGTACTGAATCAATTGGAGACAGCTTCTCGGAAACAAAATTGGCCACCTCACGTAAATTTCGGCCTTCCACTTCTACCAGGAGATCGTAGGCACCTGACATCAGGTACACGGATTTCACTTGTGGATACAGGTAAATTCTTTCCGCAATGCCTTCAAAGCCGCGACCCCGTTCGGGTGTAATCTGCACCTCAATCAGCGCAGTCACCTTCTCATCATCCACTTTATCCCAGTTTACAACGGCTGCATACTTAACAATTACATGATCTTTCTCTAATTGCCCAATCGCCGTCTTTACGTCTTCTTCTTCCGCGCCAAGTAGCGTAGCTAAGAGTGCAGTAGATCTTCTCGCGTCCTCTTTAAGCAGTTCCAGCACTTTCCTCTTTAGTTCGTTCATTTCCTTCATGCCTTCCCCTCCGGATAGTTCGCAAATGACGTTGCGCTATTCATGCGTCGCCCCGCGAAAAGAGTTTAATACTAATATGACACGAATTGAGCATCTCTGCAAACAAAATAACCCCATATGATATCCGCATAGAAGACTAGGTTTACTCAGCTAAATGGATTTTTATACAAAAAACGCCCGTTTATACCGGAGCTCTCGGTATAAACGGGCGTCAGCCTTAAGGTTATGTGGCAGGATGCTTCATCCGCTAACCATCTTGGTTACATTAAATGAGACGGTTGATGTTGTCCATTCGAATGAAGGTGACTGTTCGCATTGTGAGCAATAGATCCGGATTGACCTGTTTTTTGCTGCACGAACTGACCTGATTTTTGTTGCAATTGCTGTGCAGTTTGAAGCTGCTTGTCCACATCTTGGCGCAATGCTTTTGCAGGCTCAGGATACATATTCATTTGGGACATATGCGTATACAGATCGCCCTGAAGTCGAAGCGTGTTCATGGTCATCTCATTAAAGACCCGGCGAACCGCTGGACATGCCGATTCCGTAGCAGCTGTCGCATACTCACGAACCGTCCGCTTCAAATCACACAAAATGGTGTTCATTAAATCCTCATCTGGCATAAATGCTGCTGGATTCTGTGCATTCATTTTATAACCTCCTTAAGATTAATAATGCAATTATTGTGGGCTTGTTGGTGCGTACTGTTGATGCTGCTGGAGTAACTGAGTGAGTGTATCCATGTGCTGCGTGTGATTTTGGATATGCTGCAAACAAACTTGTCGGACCTGCTCATTCTGCGTTGTCGCGGCGGTAGCCGCACATTGCTTAAGAAGCAAGTCCTCATTAGAGATGGAGTCTGCGATATATTCCAATTCTTTTCCACTTAGTGCCTGCATTTGCATTGATTGCATGAGTTGTAGTCCCTCCTTGTAGTTGATCCAAACAGGCTTTAGTATACCGCCAAAGCACACCATTTATTTGCCCAACAGCACTAGAGAGTTATGACAGAAATAAGAACATGCTGCGAATGAGACGGTAAAATGCCGCCCATACTAAATTATGGAACAAATGAAGGAGCGATCATTTTCATGAGACTAAATAGCGGCACCCCACCTTGGAAAAGTACTTTACAAGACCCACCAACTTATCCTGCGCTAGAGAATACCATTTACTGTGATTGCCTGGTTGTAGGTGCTGGAATGGGTGGAGCAATGGCATCCTATCGCTTGTCTTTAAGCGGAGCTGAGGCTGTTCTGATCGAAAAAAGACGAGTCGGAAGCGGAAGCTCACATGCCAACACAGGTTTACTACAGATATCTAACGATAAATCGTTAACCTCATGTATGAACACTTTTGGAGAAAAGAACGGCTTGCTCTTTTATCAGCTATGCCAAGCAGGGGTTAGAAATATTCTGGATCTGCCAGCCAAGCTAGATATTGATCCCCAGATCATTCCTCGCAGCAGCCTTCTATATGCCAGTACACCCCAGGATGTACCTGCTCTGCGAGAAGAATATGAGAATCTCGTTGCTCACGGATTCGATTCTGAATTCTGGGATGAAGAAAGAATAGCTTCGGTGTATTCTTTTTCTAAACCAGCTGCGCTTTATTCACGCAGTGATGCAGAAACGAACCCTTTCCGGACGGTTCACAGCCTGATCGCCAAGGCAGCAATGAATGGTGTACACGTATATGAGCAAACCGAGGCCAAACACTATGAGTTTACTGAAGATGGGGTGATTTGCCACACAGAGAATGGACGTATTATTGCGAAGAAGGTTATTTTTGCAATGGGTTATGAAACGCAGGAGTTTAAAAAGGACCGAGGCGCTGAGCTGATCAATACGTATGCTGTGATGACCAAGCCTCTGAAGGAATTCCCCAAGTGGCATGAGCGTAGCCTCCTCTGGGAAACCGCCCGACCGTATTTGTATTTTCGGACAACACCGGAGGGACGCATTATTGCAGGAGGTAAAGATGAACCGTTGACGGATCCGCAGCGCCGTGATGTCAGAGTGATTTCACAGAGTCAACGGTTACTGGAAGAGCTGGAAGCTTTGTTTCCTGAGATCAAAGGCGTCGAGATTGAATACTCCTGGGGAGCTGTATTTGGCTCTACGCGTGATGGACTGCCTTACATTGGTCCTCATCCCAAGTTCCCTCATTGCTACTTCATAGAGGGCTATGGAGGCAATGGGACGGTGTACAGCATGATTGCTGCGGAGTTATTAACAGATACGATTGCGGGTAAACATCGACTGGAGCTTGATCTATTCTCATTGACACGATCGGCTAAACCTTCTCCATCTTAGAATACGGACCTGAATAAACAGAATTGAGAAATTAAAAAAAAGCTTAGCCCTCTTATTACTAATAAGAGGGCTAAGCTTTTTATGAGGATACTTATCCTTTATCGGTACTCAGATTACGTACAAGCTGAATACGGTCTTCCTGCGCTAGACTGTGCTGTACATGGAAACACGAAGGGCACACATAAACATTAAGAGAGAATGGAGATGTTAATACAGATCCACCCAATGTAGCCGGTGCAGACGGCTCAAAATTGTTAACAAGCTGCTTCCCAGCAAGGATTGTCAGTTCATGGCATTGTGTACATTCCGGAGCTTCTTCCTGAATCGCTAAGATAGCTGATACACGCTCTTCATACTTATTCAAATCATAATCTTCACCGAATTGGTTGAGCGTGTTGTAGATAGGAACTATACTGTCTTTGTCGACGTCTCCCCAGAGATCATCATCATTAATAACCTCTTCTTTAGGTTCTTCTACGACTTCTTCCTCTTCTTCAATACCGTCAATCCCTACAGTAACCGTACGATACCCGCTAAGTTCATTGTTGCAGTGAGGACAATTTTCCTCGGGTCCGAATTCCTCGTCCCATACGATTTCAGTATGACACCAAGGGCACACAGTTGTTTCCATCTTTATAATCTCCTTCATACTTCACTTTTAAATTTAGTTCATCATTAAATAAATAATACCGGCTCCTATAAAAGCAATGGCTGACACAAACAGAACTCGGGTAAGAATCTTCATGATATCCTCCTAATACCCCACAAAGTGGAGCTGCTCACTTCAAAGCTTGTCCAGATTCATCTAGAATCCTTTGCAGGGAGGTGCAAAACTATCTATTTTTTAGAATATAGCTGCACCGATCACATAAGACAATGAAACCGAGATCAGCATCGCTATTAGCCCAACAGCTCGGTTATCCGCAGCGATCTCCTCATCAATAGAGAACACAGGGGTTAGGAATTCAAATAAAAAATAGGCAAGCAGCAGCAGTAAAAAACCGACGACTGACCACTTCATCGTCTCATAAATGGAGACACCTGATTCAATACTGAAACGCAGCACGTTACAAATTCCGAAGATTTTGCCGCCAGTAGCCATAGCTACTGCCAAGTTCCCCTTGCGAATTTCTTCCCAGCAATTATATTTCGTTACCATTTCAAAAATAGACAGAAATACAACAAGCCCAAGAATTGCTACTGCAAAGTAGCCAAGCAAGGCACCTAGCGGATGACCCAGCAAAAGATCAATATCTCCTTGCACACTTTTCCCCTCTTTCTGCCGGGCAATCCCGCTATTGCAGCTCAGCTACTGTTACGCCTGCGCCGCCTTCATTATAATTTCCAAGCCTATAGTTCTTAACATGTCTGTGTTTACGCAAATATTCCTGAATTCCTGTGCGGAGCACACCTGTGCCTTTACCATGAATGATGGAAATTTGACCCAGATTGCCTAAGAAGGCTTCATCAATAAAACGATCCGTCTCCATAATCGCTTCCTCGAGATTCGTACCGCGTAAATCCAGCTCTCTACGAATATTCTCATCACGAGAGCGTTTAACGGTTGTTGCTTGCCGAAGGGGTGTTGGTGCAGCGGCTCCTTTCGAAGAGAGCAATTCCAAATCATCCAGACTTACCTTCATCTTCATGATCCCAAACTGCACTACAGCCTCTTTTGAGCCGCTTAATTCCACTACAAAACCTTTTTGGTTTAAGCTATCTACCTTCACTTCATCACCAGGACCAATCGTCCGTGGAGCCTTTGCGGGCTTACGAGTAGCGGCTTTCTTACGCGGTGAAGGTTCCGCATCATCTAGACGTCTACGTGCTTCAATCAGCTTATGCTCTTTGACAGAAGCGCCTTCTTCCATAGCCAAACGGCGCAAATCACTGATGATTTCTTCCGCTTCTTTACGCGCTTTCTCTAAGATTGCGCTGGCATCTTTCTCCGCTTTCTCCAGTCGTTTGTCCCGCTGGCTTTCCAGCTTCTCAAGCTCTTGCTGCTGTCTGCTGCGTAGTTCTTCTACTTCACGGCGGATGCTCTCTGCACGCTCATGTTCTTGTTCCGCTCCAAGACGATTCTCTTCGAGAGAGGCAATCATATGCTCTACACGTAAATCCTCTTCCTTCACTTCGCCACGTGCATGCTCCAGAATCGCGCCTGGCAGACCTAATCGCTCTGCAATTGCAAAGGCGTTACTTCGTCCAGGAACACCAATCAGCAGACGGTAGGTAGGGCTGAGACTTTGAACATCGAACTCCATGCTGGCATTAATGACCCCTTTACGCTCATAAGCGTAAGCTTTCAGTTCACTATAATGCGTGGTAGCGACCATACGGCATTCCGTTCGGTGAATATGCTCCAGAATAGCAATGGCCAGCGCGGAGCCTTCTGCCGGATCCGTTCCTGCACCCACTTCATCAAGCAGAATAAGACTCTTGGGAGTCATTCTACGCAGAATGGAGATAATATTCGTCATATGGCTGGAGAACGTACTCAGACTTTGCTCAATGCTCTGTTCATCCCCAATATCTGCATAAATGGCATCAAACACACACATTTGACTACCTTCTTCTGCAGGGATGAACAAACCAGACATCGACATGAGACTCAACAGTCCAATGGTCTTGAGTGTAACGGTTTTACCACCCGTATTCGGTCCAGTTACAATAATAGAGCTGTATTGGTTCCCCAGCTCCACATCCAGAGGAACAACATGCTCCGCGGGAATAAGTGGATGGCGTCCTTTGCGCAGCTTCAAATATCCGCGATCGTTCATACGAGGCTGAGTAGCCTTCATATCTCGGGCAAGACGCGCCTTGGAGAAGATGAAGTCAAGCTCGCCAAGAATATCGATATCATAAGTCATTTCTTCGGCTATATCAGCTACAAGCGCTGTCAGCCTGTGCAAAATGATTTCGATCTCCCGTTCTTCACGCAGCCGTGTTTCACGCAGCTTATTATTCATCGCCACAATAGACTCAGGCTCGATAAATAATGTCGCTCCTGATCCAGACTGATCATGTACGATACCACCGAAATGCGCACGATACTCCGCTTTTACAGGAATAACAAACCGATCTCCACGAATGGTTACCAGCTGATCCTGCAGCATTTTAGCAACGGAAGAAGAACGAATCATGGAATCCAGCTTCTCACGAATTCGGGTCTCTCCTCCGCGCAATTCACGACGAATCGTAGCCAATTCAGAACTAGCTGTGTCCAGTACATCTGCGTTCTCGTCTATACATAAACGTATGGCATCTTCTACATGTTTTTGTTCCGACAAAACATCGCTGAGTGAAAATAAGAATTCAATCTTTTCCTCCTCATGCATGGCTGCCAGGAATCTTTTGACTCTTCGTGCGCCGCCAATGGTAGTTCCCACTGCCAGCAGTTCAGTTGTTCCCAACATTCCGCCTATAGAGGCACGTTTTAGTGCCGCTCGAATATCGCTTATCCCACCGAATGAAGGAATGCCCTTCAGACGATCCACATTAGCCGCTTCATCCGTGGCTTGAAGCAGCTTCTTCACACCTTCGAAATCGCCGGAGGGCCTTAGCTGCTCCGCAGCCAATCTCCCCATGGGGGTTTGCGTATATTGCATTAATTTATTTAAAATCTTGCGATATTCAAGCGTATGCAAAATTTTGTCGTCCAATTACAGTCACAGCTCCCTTCATAGATGTTTCCATTATACAGAATTCAGGTGAATTTCGCTATTTGGGTCTTATTTTTAAGCATAGAATCACGTAATAAGGTCACAATAAGAACTGCACATATCCTTAGCATGGGCCAAAGGAGGTTAGTACAGTGAATTTCTTAAGTCATGTTGGTCGTTTTGTGGTCGCAGCGCTTGTCCTGATGGTTGTAGGCTGGATTGTTCCACAGTTCACGGTTGGTGGGTTCTGGAGCGCTCTAATCCTTGCACTGGTGATTGCGCTACTCGGCTGGGTAGTCGAAGGAATCTTCGGCAAAAAAGCAACGCCCTTCGGTCGCGGTATCGTTGGCTTTATTGTCAGTGCGGTGGTTATCTGGGTCGCCCAGTTCGTAGTCAGCGGTGTCAGCGTATCCATTCTGGGTGCCATCTTAGCAGCTCTGGTCATTGGGATTATCGACTTGTTCTTGCCGGTATCCACGCCGTTTGAGGCAGCAAAGTAACGAATGTTATCCACAACACAGAACCCCTATTCCCTGTTCTTTTCCAGGAATAAGGGTTCTGTGTTGTTTTTATGTAAAAGACACAATCTCCTCTTCATGACTCTCAGCACAATTGACCACTCTGTTCTTGCCTTGCTTTTTAGCGGTATAGAGCGCTTTGTCCGTTTTACGAAAGAGAAGCTCTTTCCCATCTCCAAGCTGATAATCGCATATTCCAATACTTACGGTAATCGGCTTGTTCCCAGCGTGCAAATGCTCTATTCGAGCAATGTTGACCCGCAGTTCCTCTACAGCTTTATAAGCCTCGGGATAACTTTTGTCCGTAAAAATCACTGCAAATTCTTCACCACCATACCTGGCTGCAAAATCATTAAGTCCAATCATGCCTCCAACCTTGTCCGCAACCGCCTTTAGAACAAGATCACCTACCCAGTGTCCGTATGTATCGTTAACCAGTTTGAAATTATCAATATCGAAAAGAGCTAGCTGTAAGTTGAGATTGTTACTTTCACATTGCTCCAATAATGTATCCAGATATTCATGGAAGGTTTTATGATTATATAGTCCAGTGAGTGCGTCTATCTTCAGCAGCTTATCCGAAATAGCCCTCTCTACCATTAGATCTTGGCCCGCCTTCGTTAATCTCTCTAAATTAATGCGCGCTTCACGAGCACGAATAATTACTGCAATAGCCATCAGTACAAATACCATGAATACGCACTCTACCACCAAGAATTCAAGCAGCGGTTTATGTAAGAATGGCCGTTCCAACCCAAAATAGACCCCGGCGTAAAACACAATACTAAATAACCCCATTAGGAACAGGAGCTTACGATCAAAATATATAAGAGCGACCATAATCGGCATCATGAGCGTCATCTGAGCACCATCAACAAAAGGCTCTAATACAAAATACATAAGATAGGACACTAAAAACCCACAACTTACCACCCCATATTTAGGGGAATGTTTACTATAACGAAGCCACAGCTCCGCAGTAATCATAAGGATGACAATTAGTAAATTACAGGCAATAAATAAATGCCATAGATTCGTGGTCAAGGTTGTTTTTATTTGGAGTCTGGCAATATTCGACAAAAACAGCAACTGTGATATTAATAAAAGAATAACTAACATCCAATAACCTTTTAAGATTCTACGGTGCCAAACCTCCGTATTTAAGGTATCGTTAATACTTGAAATATGTATCCCCTACTTTTATACGTTAATGTAATAGCTTTCATTATAATAAATTTTAGTTATATTTTCATCATATTTTTGCAATTTACGACAAAATTTGAACAGTCTCCCTTGTTCACGGATTATTCACATTTCATCAAAGCGCTTACTAAAATTTTAAGTTATGATGTCTACATAATTGTCACATTTTCACTATGCTTGGACTTCTTGGGAGGGATAAAGATTATGAAGAGAGTTGCAATTCTACTTTCAATTGTGTTCGTTATAGCACTTACGGCCTGCGGGAACAGCAATAATAGCGCTGCTGGTAATGCTAACAAGTTGGAACCGGAAATCGAAGCAGAGACCGAACTCATAATTACAGCTACAAATTACAGTTTTGATCAAGAAGAATACCATTTAAAAAAAGGTGTGCCCGTCAAAATTATTTTTAAAAACGATAGCGGCAATCACGGCATCCTTGTTCCTGAATTCGAACTCCAGCTTAATGGCAAAAAGTCCTCGAAAGTAATTGTTCCAGAGGAAGCTGGCACATTCGAAATGACCTGTTCGATTATGTGCGGTTCCGGACATAGCGGCATGAACGCAAAAATCATTGTGGAATAGATGAATCATTAAATAGCCGATCGTTAGGGAATCACCCTGACGACCGGCTATTTATTTACCCTAAATCATAGACAAAGAGGGCTGACCTGAAATAGATCTCTCTACTCATCAGGTACAGCCCTTCCTTGCATCCGACATTCAACTATCCTGTTCGATCAGTTGAATCCATTCATTATATTCATTCTGAAGCTTGGCATATTCCTCTTGAAGGTTACGATGCTCATCTGTCATCTTCTGAAGCTCATTCTGATGCATCTCAAACTGGGCCTGCAGCAGACGAAGTTGTCCTTGGGCCAGTTCATAGTTCTCGCCGACCTCACCAAGCTGCTGAAGCACCTCACTGCGTTCACGTTCAATAGATTCCTGCTTCGCCTCAGCCTCACCGGCCTCCTGCTGCCAAATATCTATCTCTTCGCGCAGCTTCGCTTCCAAATCACTCCACTGCTGCTGCCGCTCGAATAACTCCTCGTACTTATGCTTCCATGAAGCACCGTACGCCTCTGCTTCCCTCAGAACATCCTGCTGCTCTGCAACGGTAGCAGCAGCCTCAAGACTAGCTTCAGACAATTCTTCTAAGCGTCGAGCTGTCTCTTCGCCTTCTTCCTGCAGCAGTTGATATCTTTCCTGCAGACGTTCTCCATCTTGCAGAACTTCATCATATTGAGAGATTAGTTCCTCATAGCGTTCCCGAAGTGCAGACAGTTCCTTCTGAACCTGTCCACCTTGTTCACGGAGTGCTGCAGTTTCGTGTTCTGCATCCGTACGAAGCTGAGCTTCCCGGTCTAACTGTTGTACTAATCCATCCGCTTGACCACGTAGGATCTCAATCTCCTTCTGAAGTGCCAATGATTTCTCTTCGGTCTCCAGCAGATTCATTTCAAGTTCACTAATATCTTCCATCCGTTTATCCGAGAGCTCCTGCCAATTTGCTGCCTCTGCCATAGAACCAGCGAGTTCTTCCTGAGCACGGTGCAGATTGTCACTCGTTTCCTGTAGTGACTTCCGCAGCTCTGATGTTTCATTCTGAGACTGCTGATAACGCTGGCGCAATTCTTCCAGCTCATCATTCAACAGCGTGCCTAGCTCAGTAGCCGTACGCAGCTCCTCACTGAGCTGTTCTTCGCGTTTAACCACCGCTTCATATTGTCCAAGCAGCGTCTGTCGAGCATCCCGTTCACTCTTAAGACTGGCTTCAGCCGCACGGAGTCTAGACTGAAGTTGTCCTGTACCACCACGAAGCTCAGCCAGCTGTTTCTCGAGCTCTTGAATGCTTTGCTTATGTCTATGTTCCTGAGTACCTTGCGACTGTCGAAGTTCCTTATTCTTAGCAAGCTCCCGTTGTAAAGCTTCCCGCTCTTCAGCCAGTTCCTTGCCTAGCTTCGTTGTCGTATTCTCAAGCTCCTTACCCAGTGTCAGCTTAGTCTCCTCGAGTTCCTTACCTAATGTTGATTTGGTTTCCTCAAGCTGTTTCTCTAATGTTGATCTGGTCTCGGTTAACTCAAGCTCCAGAGCAGACAATGTATCTGTCTTCTCCTTAATCAGCGTCTCACGAGTATTTTCCAGCTCTTGCAAATGCGCCGCCTTCTGCTCTTCCAATTGCTGTAGACGGATGGCTTCAGCAGTTGCTAGTTCCTCTCGATGATTCTCGCGAATAGCAGCCTGTTCTGCCTCATAGCTTGCTCGCAGTGCTTGCAGCTCCTGCTCACGTGCAAGCAGTTCCTCTTCCAGCTTCTCTCGCGCGGCTTCAGCCGCTTGGGTTGCCTCCTGAAGCTGGTTCGCATGTACCTTGCGCTCATTCTCCTGAATTTCCAGATGACGCTTGCGTTCTTCTTCAACCGCAGCAATCAGTCGTTCAGCTTCTTCCTTAGCCGCCGCTTCAAGGCGTTCATATTCTTCTTGTCGCTCCCGCTGAACCTCCAGCAGGCGAGATACTTCCAATCGCAGTTCACTGCGTTCACCAGTCATCATGTTGAGTTCATTTTTAAAATCCTGAACCTGAATAGCCTGCTCCGCCATATGTACTGCTGCAAGCACCGCTATACGCGGCGTATCCAGTCTGTTGTGTGATTTAGAAATCGAGCGCATATGTTCGTCAACATAACGGGCCACTTGTTTCATATATTCAGTGCTGCTTCCGACGAGTTTATAGGAAGTTCCGTATATCTCCACGGCGACACGAGTCCGGTCCATAGCCACAGTTGTGCCCTCCTTTGTATGTGTGCGGATTCTAAGCTAGTCTTACTCTTTCTATTGTAGCTTTTTTCTTAAGCATTTGGCAAAATCCCTTGTATTCAATAGATTCTCGCTGATATCCTCCGCATTTCACTCTACCCAGAAAAAGCCGCAGTGAATCTCAGTTTCTAAATGGATTCGCTGCGGCTTTACACAATTCCTGCTATTTTCTTAATTCTGCACCAAAAGTTTGTTGAAGAGACGATAATAGCTTATCATGCACTTCTCCAACCTCTTCATCTGTCAATGTATGATCACCGTGACGATACAGGAGTGAGATCGCAATACTCTTCTTTCCACTCTCTAACTTGCCACCAGTGTACACGTCGAATACCTGTACGGATTGCAGCAAAGTTCCTCCGTTTGCACGAATGGAAGCTAGCAGATCACCCGCTGGAACAGTTGAATCTACAACTACGGCAATATCCCGTTCCATCCCCGGGAAACGTGGAAGCTCATTATATTGCAGACGGCTGTGCGTGTTATCATACAACGGCTGCAATAGAATCTCAGCTACATAAGTATCCACTAGATCAAGCTCTCTTTGCAGTTCCGGATGAAGCTGGCCCATAGTTCCAATCTTCACACGACCCTCGTCTCCAACTAAATATACCGACGCGGAACGTCCAGGATGATACCCTTCTGGACTATCTCCCTCGTAGATGATTTTGTCTGTGAGACCCAAATAAGCAAATACTGATTCCAGCGCACCCTTCAAATCAAAGAAATCGACAGGCTGTGCAGAAACGTTCCATTGCTTCACTGTTAGACTACCACTAAGCAACAGTCCCAGCACCGGCAGTTCACGCGGCTGACGAGTCAACTGTTCTTCATCTGTGAAGAAGACATTGCCAATCTCAAACAACGCTAGGTCACTTTGACGACGGTTAGTATTGTAGCTAGCAATATCCAAAAGCTGTGGCAGAAGGCTAGTTCGCAATACGCTGCGTTCTTCACTCATTGGCATCGCCAATTTAACCGCTTGTGAGCCTTCAGATAACTCAGGGAACATTTTGCTTTGTTTCGGCTGGATGAAGGAGTAACCCATCACTTCCTGATAACCGCCATGCGCCAACAAGCGACGCAGTTCACGACGGAGCGATTGCTTATGCGTTAATGCGCCTGGTGTTGTAACTCCTTCAATCAGAGTCGTTGGAATATTGTCATACCCGTACAAACGAGCAATTTCTTCGATAAGGTCAACATCATAGCTGATATCGCCACGTCTAGTTGGCACCTGAACTTCGATCAATCCTTGTGCGGTATCCCCGCATTTGAAATGTAGACGACCAAACAATGTCTTCACTTCTAGCAAGGACAGATCTGTTCCGAGATAACGGTTCAGCTTCTCCAAGGACAAAGTAAGTACCTTCTCTTCTCCTCCGACTGTTCCTGCTTGCACAATTCCTTCATGCACAGATCCGCCAGCATAACGCGCAATAAGTACTGCAGCGCGATTCAATGCAGGGATCACTGCATTTGGATCCACTTCTTTCTCGAAACGAAGCGATGCTTCCGAGCGAAGTCCCAGTTGACGCGAGGTTTTACGAACGGTTCCTCCGTCAAACTTAGCGGATTCCAGAACGATATTTACCGTCTCAGCAGTAACTTCCGTATCCCGGCCACCCATTACTCCGGCCAGACCTACTACTTTAGCTCCATCAGCGATAACGAGCATATGCGGCTCTAGCTTCCGCTCTTGACCGTCAAGTGTAGTCAGGACTTCACCTTCATGAGCAAGACGAACGCCGAGTTCTCCGCCTTCTATTTTATCTGCATCAAAAGCATGAAGCGGCTGTCCGTATTCGAGCATCACATAGTTGGTGATATCCACGATATTGTTAATCGGACGAATCCCTGCCGCCATCAGACGATTCTGAATCCACAGTGGTGATGCTGCTGGTTTCACGCCTGAGATATAACGAACTGCATAATGACTGCAGAGTTCTTCATTCTCAATTTTTACGGAAATGGAATTAGAAGCTGCCCCACTAATCTCAATCATTTCGCTTGCTGGATCAGGCAATTTGATGTCGCGTCCAAGAATCGCGCCCACTTCATAAGCTGCCCCAATCATGCTTAGGCAATCTGAACGGTTCGGAGTCAGATCGAATTCCAGAATCTCATCATCTAGTCCCAGCAGCTTTGAAATATCTTGACCGATTTCTGTGCCTTCAGGAAGCACAAGAATGCCTTCTTGCTGCTCTTTAGGAAGCAATTTATCATTGAGTCCCAATTCTTTAGCCGAGCAGATCATCCCTTGCGATAATACTCCGCGCAGCTTCGCTTTTTTGATATCCAGTCCTGGCAGCTTAGCGCCAACAAGAGCTACAGGAACGATTTGTCCCGCTGCCACATTTTTTGCGCCACAGACGATTTGCAGATCTTCACCTTGACCTGCATCCACGATACATACGTTCAGCTTATCCGCATCAGGATGTTTTTCTTTCGATTTCACATAGCCGGTTACAATGCCGGAAATCCCTTTATTGCGGCGCTCTACTCCGTCAATTTCAATGCCGGCAGCGGTAATCTTCTCCGCTAGCTTCTCGGCGGTTACTCCTTCAATCGATGTATAATCAGCCAACCATCCGGTTGATACTTTCATGTCCGCTCACTTCCTTTATGTTTCAGATGTATTTATCTACTTGCCGTTCGATCTGCTTCCTGTGGGAGTAGTACGATTTAGGATTACTCGATCAAAGCTTCATACCCGTCCTATTTAGAGCAGTCACTACGAAAAATATTGGACTTCCGATCGCTGTTATCCTCAGATTTCCTGATTAAAACCGCTTCTCGCGGTAGAAATCCGAGGATATAGGCGAACGCTGGCGCTTCTACAGTTCCAAAATTTCTCTCCGTTCCTTCTATAAATAGTCTTTTATTAAGCAAGATCGGCAATCTAACTCCTACTTTCTTACTTTCTCCTAACCCGCAAGCCAGCTCGCCCACCAAAAATCTAAACGCCCTTGAACTGCTTTACAAAACTCATATCATTGTTATAGAAATGACGGATGTCATCGATGCCGTATTTAAGCATAGCAATCCGCTCAACACCCATTCCGAATGCGAAGCCGCTATATTTAGCAGGATCATAGCCACCCATTTTCAAAACATTTGGATGCACCATGCCCGCACCAAGGATTTCTAACCATCCGCTTTGCTTACACAGTCTGCAGCCATCGCCGCCACATTTGAAGCAGCTTACGTCCACTTCAACGCTTGGCTCAGTGAATGGGAAGAAGCTCGGACGAAGACGAATGCCTGTATTCGGGCCGAACATCTCTTGTACGAATTGTTGCAGGGTACCTTTCAGATCACTCATCCGAATGTTGCTGCCGATAACCAAACCTTCGATTTGATGGAACTGGAAGGAATGCGTTGCATCGTCATCATCGCGGCGGAATACTTTACCCGGGCAAATGATTTTAACTGGAACTTCACCATTCATCGCCTGCATAGTACGAATCTGTACCGGAGACGTTTGAGTGCGCATAAGCAGGTCATCTGTCAAATAGAAGGAATCCTGCATATCACGTGCCGGGTGATTCTTAGGCAGATTTAGGGCTTCAAAGTTATAATAATCGGTCTCCACTTCCGGACCTTCAGCCACACGGTAGCCCATACCAATGAAAATATCCTCGATTTCCTGAACCACTCTGCTAAGCGGGTGAATGCCCCCTTGCTGCATGCGGCGACCCGGTAGGGTTACGTCTACTTTTTCAGCTTGCAGACGTTGCTGAGTCTCTTGCTGTTGAAAAGCCTCTTGCTTTGCTCCAATAATCTCCTCAATGGCACTACGTACCTGATTTGCTACTTGCCCGATAACCGGACGCTCCTCAGCACTAAGTCCTCCCATACCACGTAGAACTTCTGTAAGCTCGCCTTTTTTACCGAGATACTTCACTCTCAGGTCATTCAGAACCTGTGGATCCATAACCTCCTGCAACTTAGCCAGCGCCTCAACCTTCAATGCTTCCAACTTCTCTTTCATGGCCGTGTACAGCCCCCTTCAATCATTGTCTAGTTCAACAAAAAAAGGCCTTTCCTCCCGGTAAGGGACGAAAAGACCGTGGTACCACCCTTGTTAGACAAGCTGATCTGTTCCCCTTAAGAGCTTCATTCCCTCTTTTGGCTGGACAGATACCTATCTCACTTTAACAGAAATAACGGTCTGCGACCGGTTTCCCCTACGCTTCCTTACAAGGCAATCTTAAGGAATTCAAGGAACTGCTCCGGAGTGAACTTCGACAGCTCTGTTTCCTAGAAACGCTCTCAATCAACGGCGTCTCCTCCCTGTAAGTCAGGCACTGTGTACTCTTCTCCATCACTGCATTTCACAATTCAATCTAATTGTCAGGTATCTCTTTTATGCAAGAGATATGTCTATTTATTATATGCAAAATCTGTCGTTTTGACAAGCTCAAGCATATTTAGGGCAATTTTTATCTGGCTTTAAGCTGGCTTTAAGGTTCAGCACCATTTTGGGGCTTTTTTTTCAGCTAACGTTCAGCGGAGCTTGATAATTTCCATTATTAAGAAGGCATGGTTGTACTCAATCATACACCACCTTCATAGTACAAGGACTTTTATACCGGGAGGGAATTACATGCATGCACGAAGAACAAAAGTAGCTGTGCTCATGCTTAGCGCAGCAGTTCTGAGTCAAGCTTCAGCGTATGGAGCATACGCGGCATCAACGACTATTACATCGAACAAAACAGCAACTACCACCACCGTATCCACTCTGGATAAACTCGGCTCGATAGCTTTAAAGAGCAACTTTAGCGTGAAGCTGAGCGATGTTGGCTTTTTAACTCAGGATGGCGGCAATATTCTTACATACACCCTCAGCTATTACAATGGGAGCGGAAGCAGTATCAATCTTGTGGACTATTTCTCTAAGGTAACTACTGCCGGAGGAACGGTTATCCAAGGAAGCTCAGTAACCAGCAGTGCAACCATCAAATCCATCCCCTCCAAAAGCAGTCAATCCGTAACCTATTACGTAAACGTCGGTAAATCCACATCTTTAAATGGAGTTAAGATTTCAGTATTCAGTTGGGATTTTAGCAGTACCGACTATCAAAAGAAGCTGGGGACCTTCACCCTGCCTACAGCTTTTTCACAAGCGGTCGCTAGAGGCCAGAGTAAAAAGATAACCTTGAATAATCAGCCTGTAACAACCAAAACGGAAAGTCTGCAAATTTACAAATATAACGGTAAGGTATACGCCAAAGTAGGTGTGAGCTTAACCAATCAAGGAACCAAAGTGCTAAGTGATCCTGGACTTAAGGGATACCTCGCATCCGCAGGAGGATCTGTATTTGAACTGACGCTTGATGATGCGAGCAGTAACTACAAAGTACAGCCACAGGAAAAAAAGACGATCTACTACATGACGGAAATCCCCTCTTATATGAAGACAGACAATATGACTCTGCAGTTTGCTGGAGAAGATACCTCATTAAAAATAGCGTTGCCCATCGTCACCTATAACCTTCCTGCTGCTACCACACCAAATCTTGTCGTAGCCAGCAATGTCATCAAGAAGCTTACGATCAACAGTAATACTGTCGAGACGCAGTTAAAAAGCGCTAACGTCTATGCCGACAACGGCACCGCGAAGTGGACGCTGCAGTTCCGAGTAAAGAATAGCGGCAACAAGGCGATGACTTTGCCAGCTTACGAGTTTGCCGTTAAAGCCACTGAAGGATATAGCTTTCCGGTGGACACAAAGGCTTTTGCTAACCTAACACTCAAGCCGCTGGAAGAAAAAATGATCGAGCTCAGCGTAGACGTTCCACTAACGATTAATCAAGGAACGTTGCAGCTGCAAATGACTGAGCCCGCTGTTGAGGGTAAGATTATTTTTCCTACTGCCTATTATCAGATTCCTTACACACTGCAAACTAACAATTGGCAGGACACAGAATATGCGGTGGAGAACAGTCACGGTACATTTGCTGTCAAGCTTGAGAACATTCAGCGGCTACCTTGGGCAGACAAAGATCAGCTTGTAGCTAAAATCAATATTCGCAACACGAAATCGACCTCTGTGCAGCTTCCGGCGTTTACAAGTGTCATTAAAGCTGGTGAGAGTGATATTAGCAGCACTTCCCAAGTCGTCACAGAAAGCACGCAAACCATTCTCGGGCCAAATGAATCCGCAGACATTTATGTCGTGGCCAATGTTCCTTACACCTATCAGTTCAATCAATTAAAAATAACGCTGCAAGAAACCTCCGGCGAAAGCAAAATTAATTTTCTTTCATTAAGTACAAATCAGTTAGACAGCCGTGTTCAGGAAGTTGCAGCACTAAGTTCCTTCCATATTGAGCTTGAAAGTAAAAAGGCAGAAGTGTTAGAGCGCCGGACAACGATTTATCAGGGTACGAGCTCCAATATCATGTACACAGAACTGGAAATGAACAGTGAGGAAACACGTAAATCGGAGCAGGCTCAACTCGTAGCTTATTACAAAACGCCAGACAATCAATATTACGACGCCGAGGTCAACCAGTCCACAACCTCCATGAGCCCTAACGGGAAAAATCTGATTACCATTTGGACTAAGCTTCCACTTGGGGTAGATCCTTCTCAGCTTGTTCTTTATATCGGTGAAGGGGTATCCGAAGGAAAGCTTACGGCTCCTGGCGGGAAATCAACGGGGTATATCAATACGGTGTCACTGGGACTTAATAATGTTGCGGTGGAGTCAAAGGGGAATCTTTTGGAGATAGAATTGTTCCCTTATACCCTATCCGTCACAAATGCAGTCGCCACCGTCACTGGTGGTAAAGATACGCTCAGTACTGTACTAACCTACAACCTGTCAAGCAGCACGCTTTACGAATCAGGCACCTATGAGCACAAGCTTGTACTAGAGCTGATCGACCCCATCGGACAAACAATGGAGAAGACATTAACGCTTGGCACAGATCTACCATTAGGTAACTTCAAGTCGTACACCACAACATTCACAAGCAATCTTTACAAAACACTAGGTGGCGGTGCGATCCGGTTGAATCTATACGACGAATTCCAAGGTCATCGAAATCTGGTGGGAACACAAACCTATGTTGTCACTTATCAGGCGGCATCTACTACTTCAAACAGCAATTCCGCTTCAAACACCGATTCAGGTGCTAGCAATCCATCCAGCAATTAGTAGGAATGCGAGGGTGGCCTGTGTTAAGAAATTTGATGATCTATGGAGGAAAGAAATGAAGAAGAAAAAAGTGTTGCTCTGGACCATCGGAGTAGTAGCTGTAGCAACAGCCGGATTGTTGGTGTATACGTTTCTACCTGATAAGAATAGTCAGGCCGCTGAAGTGCCTGTTAATACAGCCACGGTTACGAAGGGCGATATCGTAGTAAATGTATCTGGAGCAGGCTCCGTCACGGCCACCGAAACAGGGAAAGTAAAAACGAAGGATGCTGGAACCGTTGCTGAGGTGCTTGTCAAAGAAGGCGACGTCGTGAAAAAAGGTCAAAAGTTAATTACCTTCGAAGGCGATGACCTGAGCGATAATCTCAAGCAGGAACAAACCTCTCTTACCTCGCTTGAAACAGATCTTCAGGACAAGCAGGAGCAGTATAAGAAGCTTGCCGTGGCAGGTGCCTCCGAGGATGAATTGGCCAGTGCCAAACGTTCGATTGAAAAAGCGAAAACGGATATCGCTTCTCAAATCGAAAAAATCGCATCTGTACAAGAGGATATGATCCCTCCAGATCCCCTAACCGCTCCAATTGACGGAACTGTTACAACAGTTAACATCTCCAGCGGTGAAAAAGCGATGGATGGCTCTGAACTCATCGATATCACCGATTATGCTAATTTAAGCGTCATAGTGCAGGTGGATGAGCTTGATATTCCTACAGTGAAAATAGGGATGCCTGCTACCATTTCATTGGATGCCCTGCCCGACACTGAATTCAAGGGGAGTGTTACTAAGATCGCCAAGGAAGGCACCGTCTCCAATGGAGTATCCCTCTTCGATGTTACCGTTGGCTTAGCCACCTCCGAAGGTGCCCTTGTAGGAATGTCCGCAGAAGTTTCAGTTACAACAGCTGAGAAAAAAGATGTGTTAACCGTACCTATTGAAGCTGTTCAAGAAAGAAATGGCAAGTACACAGTAGCTCTCCCTTTAACAGCGGGTTCAGCTGAATCCTCAAAAGCATCTAGCGAGGGCCAGGCACCAATGCCTAGCGGGGCTCCTGATGCTAACGGTGGCGCTATGCCTTATGGTGGTGCGCCTGATGCTGACGGTGGCGCTATGCCTAGCGGAGCTCCTGATGCTCGCGGTGGAGTTATGCCTAGTGGAGCACCTAATGCTCGCGGCGGTGCTATGGCTAACGGAACAGCTGGTACAAGAAATCGAGGATACAGTAATCAGCGAACAGTCTCCGTCGAAGTGGGCATCCATGATGAGAGCAGTATTGAAATCATCAGTGGGCTAAATGAAGGTGACAAAGTGATCATTCCTACAGTAATCTCTACCAAAACAGGCACAACTAGTACTGAGATGCAAATGCAAGGTGGTATGGGCGGTATGGGTGGTGCTAATTTCAGCGGTGGCGGCTTTAGTGGTGGCGGCTTCAGTGGAGGTGGTGCTGGTGGCATGGGCGGAGCACCAGGTGGCGGCGGAGGTGGCAGCAGATGAGTGCTTCAGCGCCGCTGATCCAAGTTCAGAATATGACCCATGGCTATACTATGGCCGGAGAAAGCATGACGGTCCTAAAAAGCCTCTCCTTTTCAATCGATTTCGGAGAGTTCGTAGCGATTATAGGTCCATCCGGTTCTGGTAAATCAACACTCATGAACATGCTTGGATGCCTGGATGTATCCGATGAGGGAAGTTATCTTTTGGACGGACAAGAGGTTCGCAAGTTATCCGACAATAAGCTGGCTATTATCCGAAATGAGAAGATCGGCTTTATCTTTCAAAACTTCAATCTCCTCCCCAAATTGTCTGCTGTCGAGAATGTGGAGCTTCCGCTTATATACCGTGGCCTCTCACATCGAGAACGCAGAGAAACGGCGCAGCAAGCACTCATTAAAGTAGGTTTGGAGGAGAGAATGCATCATCGGCCTTCTGAACTTTCAGGTGGACAACAGCAGCGTGTAGCCATTGCACGGGCCATGGCAGGAGCTCCCCCGATTCTACTTGCAGATGAACCTACCGGAGCACTTGATACGCGAACTGGGCAAGAGGTCATGCAGATGATACAAGAATTAAATGAGCAAGGTCATACGATCATCCTAATCACACATGACCTCGAAATCGCAAAGCAAGCAAAGCGTATCATTCGTATTCAGGATGGCAACCTCGTGGAAGATCGGAGGAATGCGAGGTGAAATTATTTCAAAGTATGCGTATGGCTCTAAAAAGCATCTACAGCAGTAAAGTAAGAGCCTTTTTAACGATGCTGGGTATTATCATTGGTGTATCATCCGTTATCATCCTCGTTTCTGTAGGTCAGGGAACGACTTCTCAGATTACGGAGCAGCTCAATGGACTCGGAACAAATCAACTGACGGTAAACATTACTGGCCGTGGAGCTACCACCTCCCTGACCTATGAAGAAGCCTTGGCACTAGGAGATATAGAGGGTATAGAAAATGTAGCTCCTGTGATCAGTGGCAATGTTACAGCCAAGCATAATACAGAGAATGTTAGCGTTACTGTTGAAGGCATTACACCTTCTTATGAGGACGTTAAGGATTTTCATGTACAGTCAGGACGTTTCCTGCTTGATATTGATACGGAGTACCGGCAGAAGGTAGCGCTAATAGGCACAGGTACGGCTGAGGATTTATTCGGTACAGACGATCCTGTAGGTGAAAAGGTCCAGCTAAACGGGATCAGCTATAAAATCGTCGGCCTCTTGGAAGCGAAAGGCTCTAGTCTAAGTGGTTCCAATGATGATATCATACTGATCCCTATAGCTACTGCAGAGCGTCAGTTAAAAAGCAAAGGCGTACGGTCGATCACGATTGCGACGACTTCAGCAGACACTGTAGCTACCGTAAAAGAGAAGCTTGAGAGTACGTTAGATGCTAAATTTAATTATGCGGATAATGCTTTTAGCGTATTTGATTCCCAAGAGATGCTGGAAACTGTGAATTCCACGACAGCCACTCTTTCAATGGCATTAGCGGGCATTGCCGGTATTTCACTGTTTGTCGGGGGGATCGGCATTATGAATATTATGATCGTATCCGTCAATGAAAGAACAAGAGAAATTGGGATCCGCAAAGCAATCGGCGCCAAAAAATTCGATATTCTCGCTCAATTCATGATCGAATCCATCGTGCTTAGCGGATTGGGTGGGGTGATCGGTGTTGGCATTGGAGTCGCAGGTAGTTGGTTGCTAGGAAAGTATACTTCACTTACGGTATCTATTGCTTGGGATATGGTACTTATATCTTTTGTTTTCTCCTTGCTTATCGGCGTGATTTTCGGAATGATGCCTGCGAACAAAGCTGCTCGACTTCGCCCCATTCATGCCCTACGTAATGAATAGTTATTTCAAAGTCAGCTGTCAAAGTCATTATTATGACTTTGACAGCTTTTTTAGGAGCTGGTGTGGATATCATTTGCGAATTAGTTGGGTAATAGGATTTATGAATTTGAATATAGATAAGGCAATAGGCCCATGCCATAATCATTTAAATTTTTTATTAATGATATTTATTTGAGGAAGCGATTGCTCTATAAGTAGGACGTCCTATATACTTGTTGTACGACAAACTGCGATCCACACACAACTTATCTTTCCCATGCCTCATTTTCCACTATGTTAGAACACCTCTTTTTTTAATTCATCACTCTCATCATCTTTGCTTAAAAATAAAACACACCTGCCACAAATGGAAATTCCGCAGGTTATACGTTAGCAGCAATAAGATTTTTTAACCATCTTATGCGGGGAGAAGATAGCCGTGGCTGGATTTTTCGATTTCAAAGTAACACGCAAACTAATCTTTATTTTCGCTGCGCTCTCCATTCTACTGGTTGGGATTAGTATAGCTTCTTTACTCTATCTAAATCACACTATTAACAGAATGTCAGATTCTTTATATGAAGATGTATTTGAGAACGCTGAGCTTATACTGAGCGCTGATCGTGATCTTTATCAAGCCGCAATCGCTCTCCACTCCTCCATGAGCTCGACACTCACTGAAGCTGAACGTGATCAGTTTATTCAAGAATATAAGGACAATAATCAGCAAGCAGAAGAACGGGTAAGTCTAGCGAGTTCAGACATCAAATCTATCAACAATCCCTACAGTGGTATAAAGCAAGCAAATAGAATACTTACTGAATTAGAGAACAAGCTCTATGCCTTCGAAACATCCCTAGACCTATGGAAGAGCACAGGGAATACATTGATAGCTGAACGGATGCAGATCGGATGGGACCCCGCTTCATATCAAGCTGTGAATCTGAACATGCAGTTAAATGAAGTTAGAACTCATCTGGATCAATCAGAAGACCTGATAGACACCTACGCCTTGCAAGTAACAGATGGGTTCCAGGATAAAAAAAGTGCGCTCTTTGCGTTATACTCGCTGGTCTTTTTTATACTGCTCTTGGTTATTATTTATTTGGGTCGCAAAATCATTTGGCTCAAGAATGAAATGCTGGAGGAACAAACACTCTATCAGCTAATTGGTGAAACCATGTCTGACTTTATTATATTGACTGATCCTAACGGATTGATCCTGTATAGCTCCCCTTCACATTCAAGTATTCTAGGCTATGTTCCTAAAAAGGGTGCCCCTCTCTCCAACTACATTCGTGAACCGGAGATTGCCTGGGCTAAACTAAAGAGTGTCGTTCAGGGAACCCCTCGTATCTCAGAGCTACGGATGCGTGGAGCTGAAGGGCAATGGGTATGGCTGGAAACAAAGGTGTCACCTGTTCGAGGAAGTAATAATTTTCCAGCACAATTTATGTTAGTGTCCCGTGAAATTACACAACGGAAGCAATACGAAGAACGATTACATAAGCTAGCCTTCTATGATCATTTAACCGCGATTCCCAACCGGGCTCATTTCAAAATGTACATGGAGAATCTCATCAACCAACCGGAAGAACGGAGAAAGAATATTGCACTCGCACTGCTGGATTGTGACAGATTCAAGCAGCTAAACGATACCTTAGGACATCTGGCTGGAGACGAATTTCTGCAGCTGCTCTCTCGAGAGCTTTTACAAACGGTCAAAGGTGTAGGTCAGGCGTTCAGGATTGGCGGTGATGAATTTGCGGTGGTACTGCACCGATTCACCTCTCCAGAAATGTTAGATGAAATGCTAAAGCGTTTGCTTAAGCTATTCAACAAATCCTGGTCTATTGACAATGGATCTAGCTTTCATACCTCCGCAAGTATTGGCGTTGCTCTATTTCCTGAACACGGAAGCAGTATTAATGAACTTCTGCGTGCCGCTGATCTAGCGATGTACCTTTCCAAAGACCATGGAGGGAATGAAGCTAATCTCTATTACGAGCTTTTGGATGTAGGTTTAACCAACCAGACCATCGGAAAACCATAAGAACATCAAGAAGAGCTGCTCCGGGGTATAACTAACCCTGAAGCAGCTCTTTTTATTCTTTTAACTGGTTAACTGTAGATGATCATCTGAGATCCCATCATTCTCCTGATCACGATCTATAACCATGACCTTGATAAGTTCGTCAGTTTTGGAACAGTCAATAAAGCGATCGCTATCCCCATCTTTCTCTTCCCAGTCATTAAGTCGTAGTATATACCCAATAGATTTGGTATCTAGCAAAACCTCAATTCGTGCAACTGCACGCCCATCCTCCATATACCGAAAATCGCATTGTCCATCCTGAATGCCTGTATCCCAAACCCAAAGATTCCAGCCCTTATAATTTCCATCTGGCCGTTCATAGTGTACTTCGATAATTTTGGATCGCGGTGCTGGCTCACCACATTCATCATAGAGCACCATCATCGACAAGCCTTCAATTTCCACCTCGCTACCTGTAACCATTCGGAATGCCTCAGTCCCCGCTCGGGTGTGATCCACTACCACGTTCCAACCGTTAGTAGCTTCAGGAAGAGACAGCCTTACTCGATCATTATTGGCATTAAAGATGACCATTATATTGTTCCAGAGGTCACCTCCTGCATGATTACTAAGCAGGTACGACACTATCCCCCCATCACAGCGCAGAAATTCAAGCGAACGCTCAATTTCCTGGCGACCATGTAGACGAAATGCCGGGTGTGTACGCCGCAGTGCGATCAAGCCTTTATAATATTGAAAAACAGGCTTAAACACACTTTTCATATTCCAGCGGATCGCGTTAATCATATCTCCACTACGATAGCTATTATGATCTCCAAATTTACTACGCAGGAGCTCATCACCGGCGTGCAGGAATGGAATCCCTTGCGAAGTCAGGATGATTCCGTTTGCAAGTAAGGATCGGCGTACGGTCTCATTGCTGAGAATATTCCCCAGATCTACATTCACATAAGGGTTAGCCCGTGAAGCGGCATCCTGAAATCCCCCTTGAACGGTAAGCACCTTATCCCATAAATTCAAATTGTCATGGGCGGTTACATAGTTCACAGATTCCACAGGGGAGTCCGTAAATTCATGAATGGCTCCTTTGATTCCGGCTGCAATAGCCCCTTCTTTACCGTATTCTCCAGTAATGAAGCCCCGTCCCCATCCATCACTATCTCCTTTGATCGCCGAACGAAAGTTATCATTGAAGACAGCATATCCTTTTCCCCGCTGCACACCTTTTAGCGTCTTTGTTGCCAGTGGAGAATCTCCTCCTGTCCAAGGTTCTCCATATAACAGTAAATTAGGGTTCACCTCAAGTCGAAGCTCTTCCGTTATTTCACGCATGGTCACACTGTCCATCAGACCCATAAGATCAAACCTGAAGCCATCAATATGATACTCCGAAGCCCAGTAGGACAACGAATCCTTAATATATTTGCGTACCATCGGACGCTCCGTAGCTAACTCGTTACCCACTCCTGAGCCATTAGATAAACGTCCCAAATAGTCACGGCGATAGAAATAATCTGGTACAAGCGGCTCGAAGGGGCCCTTCTCTACAGCGTACGTATGATTGTAAACCACATCCATAATCACCGAAATCCCACGGCTATGCAAAGCCTGAACCATTTCTTTAAATTCGCGAATTCGGAGCTCTGGATCGGTAGGATCAGTGCTATATGATCCTTCCGGTACGTTATAATGCTGAGGATCATAACCCCAATTGTAGTCGGTATGTTCTATTGACGAACCACGCTTCATAACACTTAACTCATCAACGGTCTGGAAATCGAACACAGGCATCAGATGTACATGGGTGATACCCAATTCAACCAGATGATCAATGCCTATTGCATTTGCTTCCGAATCCCTTAATCCAAATTCGGTAAATGCTTTGAATTTACCCTTATAGTACATGCCAGAACTCTCATGTGAGGAGAAGTCACGCACATGCAGCTCGTAAATAACAGCATCAGCCGGATGCTGTAATGGAGGAGCAACATCCTTCTCCCAATGCTCAGGATGGGTTCCCCGCAAATCAACGATTGCTGTTCTTAAACCATTTGCCGATACGGCTGTTGCATAGGGATCTACTGCTTCTGTCACATTTCCATCAGCATATACAGCACGGTACATATAATATTTCCCTTTTAAATCACCTGATAGCTTAGTCTGCCAGACTCCACCGTTCTGTCGCTGCATATATATAACACGTCCACTATCTGTAGAGCTCGGATCAAATCCAATGTTAAGCTGATTTCCACCTGTTTCGTACAAGACTAGAGAAACAGCAAAAGCAGTAGGTGCCCAGACTTTAAATACACTGTACTCTACCGAGTACGTCAAGCCCAGGTCTTTACCTTCATAGACCTCTAACATTAATTCTGCATCTATAACATTTTTACTCATGAGTTAACACCATCCTATGGCTCCCTACCTACTTATAGGGATACTTATAAGTCCAAATATTTCCAATTATGATCGTATTAATACTTGCACAGCTCTGCAAGTCGATAAAGGAGTATAAACTTTCTATGGATCCATACTATTATATGTAAGACATATTGACAGGTTTGGGTTCTTTACCGACTTTATACTCATCACTATTACTATCGGCATAGACATCTGTGCAATAAAGCAAATAAAAAGTGAATTTAGTTATTCTTAGTTGAGTATAACGCTCACGTATGAACATAAGCCAATGTAACAAATAAATTATGGATATAAGCACAAAAAAACCGACCTCCAAACAGCGGAAGTCGGTAATAGTAGTTGGAACGCTATAAAACGCTTAAACGGAGTAATGCATATGGAAATTATTAATTAGTGATGCTTTGAACAAGTGCAGCTACTTCTTCAGCAGTGCCAAGTTGCAGTGCTTTTGCAGCCAGTTCCTTCATGTCGGCAGCCGACAATTTAGAAATTTGACTACGTGCTGGCAGAATTGACGTTGCACTCATACTGAATTCATCAAGGCCAAGACCTAGTAAGAGTGGAATCGCTGTTGCGTCCCCAGCCATTTCACCGCACATTCCTGTCCATTTACCTTCTGCATGCGCTGCATCAATTACATTCTTGACCAAACGCAGGATGGCCGGATTGTAAGGCTGATACAGGTAAGAAACCCGTTCATTCATACGGTCAGCAGCCATTGTATATTGAATAAGATCATTCGTACCAATACTGAAGAAATCAACTTCCTTTGCAAACTGGTCAGCCAGTACTGCAGTGGAAGGAATCTCAACCATTATGCCGAGCTGAATGTTGTCAGATACTTCCTTACCTTCTTCACGAAGCTTCGCTTTCTCTTCAAGTAGAAGATCACGGGCTGCACGGAATTCACCAAGTGTTGCGATCATAGGGAACATAATGCGAAGATCCCCATGAACACTTGCTCTTAGTAAAGCACGCAGCTGCGTACGGAAAATATCCTGACGATCCAGACAAAGACGAATCGCACGGAATCCTAAGAAAGGATTCATTTCCTTTGGAAGATCCAAATACGGAAGCTCTTTGTCGCCACCGATATCTAGTGTACGCACGACTACCGGTTTGCCTTTCATATTCTCAAGCACAGCACGATAGGCGTTATATTGAATTTCCTCAGAAGGCAGCTTATCGCGGCCCATGTATAGAAATTCAGTACGATACAAGCCTACACCTTCGCCGCCATTCTCAATTACGCCATTGACATCGTTTGGTGTACCGATATTAGCCGCCAGCTCCACGTGCTTACCGTCTGCAGAAATCGTTGGTTTATCACGAAGTTTCTTCCACTCTGCAATTTGCAAGTCGTAAGCTTCCTGCTTGCGAACGTACTCCGCCACTTCTGCTTCACTAGGATTAATAAGAACGTCACCGTTCAGACCATCGACAATCACTAGATCCCCAGAATTCACTTCTGTCATGACATTCTTAGTTCCAACTACCGCTGGAATTTCCAAGGAACGTGCCATAATCGCGGAGTGAGACGTACGTCCACCAATGTTTGTTGTGAAGCCTTTAACGTATTTGCGATTTAGCTGTGCTGTGTCAGAAGGTGTCAAATCCTCAGCGATCACAATAACCTCTTCATTGATTTCTGCAGGACTAACATAATGAATACCCAGCAAGTGGTTCAGCAGGCGTTTGGTCACATCACGCATGTCAGCTGCACGTTCCTGTAAGTAAGCACTCTTCATGTTTTCGAACATTTCAATGAATTGTGTAGCTACTTCGTTTAGTGCATAGTCCGCGTTAACCGATTCCTGACGAATTTTATCAATTACGGGATTAATCAGTTCAGGGTCCTCAAGAATCAGCAGATGGGATGCAAAAATCTCTGCTTTCTTCTCTCCTAGTTCTGCTAAAGTACGCTCTTTAATGGTTTGCAGTTCAGCACTTGATTTAGCAAGTGCGTCATTCAACTTAGCGACTTCTGCTTCAGGATCACTGATACTAGTCTTTGTAATTGTATAATCCGGATGTTTCAGGATAAAAGCACGGGCTACTGCAATCCCTGCTGAAGCCGCGATTCCTGAAATTTTACTCATGGATTTCCCCTAGCCCTTCTTTGATCATTACATCAGAAAGTGCGCTCAGAGCTTCAGCTTCTTCGCCACCTTCAGTAATCAGAGACAAAGTGTCTCCAGCTTCTAGACCCAATGACAATACACCAAGGATAGATTTCAATGTAACTTTTTTGCCTTTTGCTTCTGCATAAGCTTCTGTACCTTTGAATTTAGTAGCTGTATTTACCAAGGCAGTTGCCGGACGTGCGTGAATTCCATCTTCATCGATAATTCTGAATGTTGTTTGCATAATATTATCCAACTCGCTTTCTTTTAATAGAATATTTTTTAATTTATAGTGAAGGCTTCGCTCCCTTTAATGTTTAAAGGAAGCGTCCACCCTTGCACTTTTACTGAATGGCAATAATATCCTTATCCCCAATAGATACCTTGCCTGGCTTCTTCAAGGTTACGGAAGAGCCTTCTGGCAAATTGGAGAAAATAACAGGAGACATAACTGATGGTGCATGTGCTTTTACATATTCTAGATCCACTTCCATGATCGGCTGTCCAGCAGCTACAAGGTCGCCCTCTTCAACTAGAACTGTAAAGCCTTGACCTTTAAGCTTAACTGTATTTACCCCTATATGAACGAGCACTTCCTTGCCTCCATCGGACATAATGCCGATCGCATGCTTGCTCGGGAACACATTAAACACTTTACCGTAGACTGGTGAAGCAATCTTCCCATCATCGGATAGGAAGGCAAAACCATCACCCGTCATTTTTTGGGAGAACACTGGATCTGGAACCTCAGTAATATCCACCAGTTCACCATTTACCGGAGAGACGATATCTTCTTTTATTATCGCTTCACCAGCTTCACCTGCCTGCTGCTCTTCTTCAGGCTGTGGCGTGGCTGCTACCGGCGTTGGTGCAGGTGTCTTCCCGTTAATTACATCTTGAATCTGAGATTTTATGGTATCGGAACGTGTACCAAAGATCGCTTGAACGTTATTACCCACCTCAAGCACACCTGATGCACCTAGCTTCTTCAGACGAGTCTTATCCACGCCTGATTTATCTTTAACCTCCACACGAAGGCGGGTAATACAAGCATCCAGATGAGCGATATTTTCTTTACCACCCAACGCAGACAAAATGTTTCGTGGTAAATCATCACCTGTTTTAGAAATGGCTTCTGTGTTCGTATCTTCGACTTCACCTGTATCCTCTTCACGACCCGGAGTCATCAGATTGAACTTCCGAATAACAAAGCGGAATCCGAAGTAGTAAATTACGGCAAGAGCAAGACCTACTGGAATTACGAGCCACCAAGCCGTACGGTTCGGGATAATACCAAAGAGCACGTAATCAATAAAGCCTCCCGAGAAAGTCATACCAATCTTGACATTAAGGATATGCATGGTCATAAAGGACAAACCAGCAAATACAGCGTGTACCGCGAACAGTAGTGGAGCCACGAACAAGAACGAGAATTCGAGCGGCTCAGTAATCCCTGTCAGGAATGAAGTCAATGCTGCGGAAAGCATCAAGCCTCCGACAAGTTTTTTATTCTGAGGCTTAGCTTCATGATAGATGGCCAAAGCAGCTGCTGGAAGACCGAACATCATGAAAGGATATTTACCTGTTGTAAATGTTCCTGCTGTAAATTCTACACCATCACGAAGCTGCTGCATGAAGATCCGTTGGTCACCACGTACCAATTCTCCAGCTTTATCTACGTAGGTACCAAATTCATACCAGAACGGAGAATAGAAGATGTGATGCAGACCAAAAGGAATCAGCGAGCGTTCGATTGTTCCGAAGATAAACGCAGCGAGCGTTTTATTCGTATCAATCATACTTTGTGATACATAGTTCAGACCGTGCTGAATTGGCGGCCAAACTAAGGTCAATGCCAGACCAAGAAGCAAAGACGTTACCGCAGTCATGATCGGAACGAAACGTTTACCTGCAAAGAAGCCTAGGTAGGATGGAAGCTCAATTTTGAAAAATCGCTTGTACATGGACGATGCCAATATACCGACGAGTATACCTCCAAATACCCCCGTTTGCAGTGTTGGAATTCCTAAGACGCTAGCATAGGAGAAGTCGCCTTGGCTCAGGACATAATCATTGACGCCAATTACAGTACCCATCGTAACATTCATTACGAGGAAACCAATAATAGCGGCTAGACCAGCAACACCCTCACCACCGGATAAACCGATGGCAACACCCACGGCAAATAGTAAGGATAAATTATCAAATACAATTTGCCCTGAGTTCATCAATACGTTCGCAATTGCCTGAACTACATCATTTTCCAGTGCCGGAACGTATTGTAGAAAATCGGGGTTTACCAGCATGTTTCCTATTCCAAGGAGCAGACCGGCTGCTGGCAGTATCGCTACTGGGAGCATTAGCGCTTTACCGACTCTTTGTAAAACGCCGAAAAGCTTTTTGAACATCATGGTCACTTCCTTTCATTATTTACTTTTTAAGTAAAACAGATGCCAAAAAAGGCATGAGCAACACAGTATAAAGGTTGTTATCTAACGCTAAGGTTAGATTACCCCAAGTTGGGGACTAGCAACCAAAATACTGTAAATCACTCATGCCTGATCGAATCAGTTACACGCTTGGTATTCTGTTTTAAATAGGACACGGATATTGTAGCACCGTTTTTTTGAAGTGACAAGCTTTTTTTAAAAGATACGAAAGTATAAGTTACACATTATACTGTATCCATATATTTCTCGCTTAAACGCTTACCGTCCTTATAAGGACGCCGAAGGCATTTCAGGCTTTACCATTCGTCTCCATATCCAATTCATCCTCTTTCTTCTGGGCAAGACGTTGCAGATGAACTGTCAAATAACTGACCTCTGCTGGATACACAGGAATTCGCACTCGGTTCTCGATAACCTTAGTTAATTGCCAAGCCAAGGTATACATTTCGGGATACTCTCTTTTCATAAGACCATCCAACGTAGAAGTCTCCCTTACCGATTCTCCACGGCGCAGTCTTTCTAGAACAAATCGTAAATGAGTCACCAATCGCGAATAATCAAGTGAATCCCGAGGAATTCGATATTCGAGGTTATTCTCTACGATTCCGATCAAATCCCCAATCAAAAGAGAATGCTGTCTGACCTCGGAAATTTGTCTATTGCTCAGCGCGCTAACGATATGAAGTGCAACAAACCCTACCTCATCTACGGGCAAATCCACACCCATGCCTTCATTAATCCGCTCAATCGCATACTCTGCCATCTTATATTCTTCAGGATAAATTTCCTTAGTCTCATACAAAAACGGATTGTGAATTGGGATATCTTGTTCATAACGCCGGATAGCAAATGAGATATGATCAGTGAGTGCAATATGAACATGCTCATTTAGTGGTTGACTACTGCTATGCATAATATATAACAAAATTTCATGTACAATCTCAATCAACTTCTCATCCACTTGGGGAAGAAGCTGTTTATATTGTTCCTGCTCTTCCTGGCTGCGAAGAATAAACATCTTCTCCACGGAGGATAGATCAATCCGATCATGCAATTTTCGATTAAACCCTATCCCTTTGCCAATCACTACAACCTCGGAATATTGGGGATGGTCCGCAATGATAACGTTGTTATTTAACACCTTTGCTACAGTTATGCTACTCATTTTTGACACCTCTTTTATTTCTAAACACCTGACTTCCAAGCAGCAAACGCAACATGAAACGGTACGATTAAAAAACTCTCGCTACCATCATATCATCAACATTCCGATATTAGAAGAACACTCTGCGTTCTACTTCACCCGAAAGGTTCGACTGGAGAACCTGTAAACCAACATCACGGCAATAACCATATAAGCAATCGTTCCCGCAAGAACAACTAGTGTAAAAAGTGACGATGCTTTTGGGAATCCGATACAAGCCACGCTTAATCCCAATACGATGCTGTTGACGATAAAAAAGAATGGATTTTTCATATTAAGCTCCGTGCTGTACGGTTGAAAAATATAATACATGAACAAGTGGTGCACTGAGAAGAACAAGGAAAGACAAAGAATCGTTACCCAAAAAATCACCGCATTCATCAAACCCCAATCAGCACCAGAGAGCAGAAACAGCAGAGTACATGCTAAACATATGGCGAAGGCAGGAATAAGATTAAGGCCACTCAATTTAATAAGACGTATCTTGAAATTGTCCAGAATTGCAGCTTGTTCACGATAGAATCCATAACGCAATAAGCTTAGATCACAATTATAAAACATCGCTTTACACACACGCTCACCTATAGAGGTATAGTTCATTATAAATACAAAAAAGGGAAGCCCACCGAGCAGATACGTCGTAAACTTGGACGATGTCTTCGGCGAAATGAACATGATTAGGACTGCCACTATAAAGAGTACACCAATGATGGTTAAACGCCTCTGGATAGGTTGAATCAACAAGCGTTTATGTCTGGAGAAAAAAATAGCATTCAGGTAGGCGTAACCTGTCTTACCTTGAAATGCTTTACCCTTAAGCTCTTCCGACGAAAAGTCCTTCTCCTTGGTCTGAACATCGGCCACCCTTGCTTCTTTCATCATCCGGTTCATGTCCAGCAGTGGATCATCTATCTTGGTAACGACATCTACAGCGCTGCGATAGTTAGGATATTTTCCAATATACACAGCTGCAATTCCTCCAAGTACAACGATCAGAAGACTCACTGGGACACTAAATCCTGTCGCATCATTTACAAAAGCATACCCTAGATAAAGGGGAAAATAAGCAAGTAGAGCGCCTAGTCCAATCACCGACCATACCCAGCTCATTTTTTTAACTAACACAATTCCTTTTTTGTCAAAAAACCAAAGATTCAGCGCCTCAGTGACTATTCTCCAGGCCGTAAGCAGAACTGCAAGCCATATGCCGTGCCACAGTGGTACATCAAAAATTCCCGCAAAAACGGTTAATGCTGGCACATAATAAATAAAAAACGTTAAGCCTTTAAGCAAAAGTGTAGCATGCATATACTGCTTAGCCGGAATCCTCATCAGCTTCACACATATATATTTATCCCGTTTGGGCTCTAATATAAATACATACGATACCGCAGCCACTATAAAGCTCAGAATTATAAAGATATGTAGGAACAATGCATACTGTTCAGCGAGTGGCATTTCTTTGTGTAAAAGAACAATTGGCAAATAAACCACAATGCCCAGATAGGCGAACTTGCTTAAAAATCCCCAAAAGACCTTTAGTATAAGTGCAATCCATGCGAAAACTTGTTTAAGTGTAATGTTAGAGTAGATATCACCTTTTAAAAGTTTGCCAAGAACAGGTAGCTTTTTGAAATAGTAAATCAGCCGATTGGCTGCGGACGAACCTCTAATCCCCTGTATGGTACGAAGTGTACTAATCATTGTTGCCATCCTGAAGTAAAGCTATAATCTGCTCCTCAAACTCTGGACTTTGTAGGGTCTCACGTGGAATTTCTTGAAGGGTTCCATGATTTAGAATGACCAACTCGTCACATAAATCGGCGGCCAATTGCAAAATATGCGTAGAAAAAATAATGATGTGATCCTGCTTCATCTCACGCAGCAATTTCTTGATCTCAAGAGCCACAATCACATCAAAAGAGGTTAAAGGCTCATCTAGTAAAATCAAAGGCGGGCGAGTAATGATAAAGCAGAGCATTTGAATTTTATTCTTCATCCCGTGGGAATAACCCTTAATCAGCCGGTGCCGATCTTCTTCCTCAAACTTAATAATGGAAAAATAATCTTCAATGCTTTTATTCGGATCGATCTTCTCACGGTTAATGTCCATATAAAACTTTACGAACTCATAGCCTGTCAGAAATTCAGGTAAGATGGGCAGAGAAAACACATATCCGATGTCCTCATCACGAAGCGGACGGGCAGCATCTTTCTCACCAATAAAAGCAGCGCCACTATCCATCTGGATCTCTCCACTCAGACAATTAAAAAGTGTGGTTTTGCCTGCTCCATTCCGTCCGAGTAGCCCGTATATCTTCCCTTTTTCAAAGGTGAAATCTGCATCCTTAATCACCTGTTTACCATCAAAGCTTTTATGGATATGATCTAAAATCAGTTGCACGCGCACACCTCTCCTATTCTATAGCTAAGGCCTAAAAACTTAGAGTAAGCCCGGTAGCAATTACCGGGCTTACCTTAAGTTAAATCATTCTATAGTTGTTGCTTTAATTAGTCTTCAGGTTGCTCAGCCACAGAAGTTGAAGCTTTGCTCGCTCCCCCCGCTGCTGCTGGAGGTTGTATAGAGGTCACGGGTGTGACTGGAACAGCCTTGCTTCCAGTTGACCCTGAGGATCTAGTCGTCAGCCCTTTGATCAGGGCCTCCACGTCAATTCCAGAGACGCTCTTCAGCATCTCAGGAGCCGTAGACATCAATTGAGTTACATAGTTGCTGACACGTGCCGCTCCTTCACCATTACCGGTATCTACAACGGTAAGCTTATCAATGGATGCCAGCGGCTTCGCGATTTGGCCAGCCAAATCAGGCAGCATTTTGACGATAATATCGAGCACGGCTGCTTCGCCGAATTTCTGGAAGGCTTCCGCCAGCTTCTCTTTCGCTTCTGCTTCCGCTAGACCACGCAACCGGATAACTTCGGCATCCGCTGTACCTTTAGCCAGCTCTGCATCCGCCATCGCTTGCCCTTCAAGGCGCTTTTGCTCTGCCGTAGCTTTTGCCTGCGTTTCGATACTGTATTGCAAGGCATCTGCCTCACGCATTCTCTTCGCCTTATCAGCTTCCGCCGCTTGCTCTACTGCGTAACGATCCGCTTCCGCTTTTTTCTTCACTTCTGCGTCGTACTGCTTCTCACGAACTTGAATTTCTTTCGCTTGCAGATCGATTTCGCGTTCCTTACGTACCAGCTCAACCTTCATTTGCTCTTCGACAACAGTCTGCTTCGCGCGTGCCTCTTGAATATGATAAGCCTGATCGGCTTCCGCTTTCGCTGTATCCTGATCCCGTTTAAACGCAGCCACCTTAAGCTGGTTTTCCTTGGAGGCTTCGGCGATATTCGTATCCCGCAGCAGCTCTGCTTTTTGCCCTTGCTCTTCAGCATTTGCCTTTTGAATTCTCGCATCCCGCACTGCTTCTGCTTCAGCGATCTCTGCATCCCGCTTCACTGCAGCTATCCGCGGTTTACCTAATGCATCAAGATATCCATGTTTGTCTCGGACATCCTTGATCGTAAAGGAAACAATTTGCAGACCCATTTTCTTAAGATCACGTGCCGCCACGCCTTGAACCTCTTGCGCAAAACGGTCACGGTTACGATATACTTCCTCAACGGTCATCGAACCGAGAATGGCCCGCAGATGACCCTCAAGAACTTCTTGTGCTTCGCTCTTCAGCGCTTCAATCGGTTTGCCCATAAATTGCTCAGCGGCTGTCGCCACATCTTCAGTCGAGCTACCCACTTTAATAATTGCTACACCGTCAGCAATAACCGGAACCCCTTGTTCGGTGTATACTTCCGGGGTCGTCACATCGAGTTTATGAGAAAGAAGCGACATAAATTCAGCCTTCTGAAAGATAGGAAGGATAAATGCCCCGCCCCCACGTACTATCTTTATTTTACGACCAGAACCATCGTCTGAAATATGATTTTTCCCCAAGAACGACCCCGTTACGATCATCCCTTCATCTGGTCCAACAGTTTTGTAACGTGCCCAGAATGCGATCCCTAGCACAAACAAAACAGCAACGACAACAGCAGGGACTAACAAATACTCAGGAATACCGAACATTAAAGATCCACTCCTCTTCTCTTTTCGAATTCTGACACCAATGCAACGCCTTCTCTAACCTCCACTACAACAACTTTAATTCCTGCCGGAAGCAGCTCATGATCAAAGCTTGCTGCCGTATGCAGGCTATTGCCGGCGCCAAACTTTACCATAATCTCGCCATAACCCGTGGCGGGAACAGGAATTGTGATTTCTCCGATCTTGCCAGGCAGATCATTCATAGAGAAACCATTGGACATTTCGCTTTTTTCCATGGGCTTAACCACCCCTAGATACATAAGTACTCCCAAAAAAGCGGCGGCTAACAAAGACAAAGCAATGATCGCCCCAGCTTCCAGTGCGCTGTACCGGGTTAGAAGAATGCCCGCTCCGCCGAACACGGTTATTCCTCCTGCCAGTACGGTGGGATTCAGAAAATCTACGGATACGAAATCAAAGACTCCATGCAAAGCATCTCCGATCACATCACCCACCAGGACGCTGACTATGGCAAATATGACGCCTAGCGCCAAGCAGCCTAAATACAGCGTTTGCATATTAACTTCCTCCTGTCTTCATTCAGGACTGTCATATTACTTTAAACGAATAAAGTAGGCCATTGGTTTCATAAACTTTGGATATTCACCCATAAAAGTTCCATTCAGAGGATAATAGTACGAAAAATGTTGTCGGACACAGCAGACCTTATACGCAGCTTTTTCTCATATTTGACGTGCTATCGGACCTCATAGCCTCTATTGGCGTGAAAAACAGCAAAAATGAGCCAGTTCGATGGAATAGTGTCTCTGGAATCCGAACAACTGCTCAAAAGGCTGAAAATTCACATATAACGTCATTCAGGTCCGTAAATTCTGGGTGAGGTTATAGATTAGATTGCGGTACGGGTGCGAGAGGCAGATGAGGCAGCGGTCGGCAGTAGCGAAGCTCGGGGACGAAGTCGAGGAGAAGTTGAGTTGGCAAAGTTAAGTCAGGGAGCTAGTCCCAATAGACCCATAAAAGCGAAGAGGCGATTCTCCCATAACGGGAGAATCGCTTCTTTGACGTTCTATTTCGTTTTCCAGAATAAAGACGAAGGGTCTCTTTCGTAGAAGAATTTACTTACAGAGCCATTTTATAAATTTCAACTACGTCCTCACGGTCAAGCTTGCGGAAATTACCAAACGGTCCGAATCGAACCGCCTTATCAGCCATACTGCCGATCTCGCTGTCATCAATATCATAATCAGCAAGTGTCTTCGGTGCACCAATGGAATCCCAGAAGCTACGCAGCGCTTCAATTCCTTCCAGCCCTATTTCCTTATCGGTCTTGCCCGCAGGATCAACACCAAACACATTTACAGCAAGCTTGCGGAAACGGGCAGGATCAGTATCGATATTATATTTCATCCATTGTGGGAACAGAATAGCCAGTCCTCCACCGTGTGGAATGTCGTATACAGCTGATACTGCGTGCTCGATGTTGTGAGTCGCCCAATCTCCAGCAAAACCCATGCTAACCATACCGTTAAGCGCCATTGTACCGCAGTACATGATCGTCTCACGCAGTTCGTAATTATTCAAATCTTCAATAAGCTTCGGTGCGGTTTCGATCACAGTACGTAGCAAAGTCTCACAGAAGCCGTCTTGTACCGGTGTGTTGGTATCGCTATGGAAATAGTGTTCCAGAACATGAGACATGATATCTACCATGCCGTAGACCGTCTGATCACGTGGCAGAGTAAAGGTGTTCTCTGGGTCAAGAATCGAGAATGCTGGGAAGGCATGAATACTGCCCCAGCCCATTTTTTCCTTAGTCACTTCGTTAGTGATTACAGAGCCGCTATTCATTTCTGATCCTGTAGCTGCCATCGTCAGCACTGTACCGAGTGGGAGAGCATCTTGAGCAGCTGCCTTACGTTCAACAAAGTCCCACATGTCACCTTCATATTTCGCCCCAACAGCAACTGCTTTAGCGCAGTCCAACACGCTACCGCCGCCTACAGCTAGGATGAGATCGATATTATGCTCGCGACACAGCTCTACACCCTTATGTACGGTGGAAAGACGTGGATTCGGCTCTACGCCAGAAAGTTCAGTTACCACAGCATCTATTGCGCTCAGCTCAGCCTTTACCTTTTCATACAGGCCACTACGCTTGATGCTACCGCCACCGTACATCAACAATACATTCTTGCCGTACTTGGGCACCTCAGTCTTCAAAGCTTCCAGCGTACCCTGTCCAAAAATCAGCTTGGTAGGGTTATAAAAATCAAAATTACGCATATGTGTAAACCTCCATTAGTTATTTCAGAATATTTTGCTCACTCGTATTATAAACCTCTAAATGGCTGCATTCAAATGGAGTAGCTTCAAACCACATAGATATCCCCACAAAGTGGTGCTTTGCTTCGATGCAAACTCAGGTACTTTGCGGGGACCCCAAATATATAACCTAAAAAAAGGATGTCCTTAAGCTCATAGGCTTAAGGACATCCCTAATCCAAACTTACATCGCGCCGAAGCTCTTCACGAAACGACGGAAAGCAGCTTGCCCTTCCGGAGTCCGTTTATAGACACCCGCATGTTCAAGAATATGTGTAAACTTGATGCCGACTTCGTTCTGCACAATCTTGACGGCTTCTTCATGCTGTAATGCCGTTCCGAAACGCTCTACAAGCTCCTGAACCCAAGCAGCATGCTGTGCAAGTGGATGACTAGGAACATTCTTCACCGCTTCTAATAGCGCTTGATCTCCTGCAAGGATGCTGGCAATAGAATCGAGCTCTTCCTTCAGACGACCTGGCAGAATTGCGAGTCCCATGACCTCAATCAAGCCGATATTTTCTTTCTTGATATGGTGCATCTCCCGATGGGGATGGAAAATCCCTTCAGGATATTGCTCATTGGTCCGGTTATTACGTAGCACAAGGTCCATCTCGAAGCTGCCATCTTCCGCCCGACGAACGATTGGAGTAACGGTATTATGAGGCTGAGCATCACCATTCACTTCACTGAACGCTAACACTTCCACCTCAGGATCACTATACGTCTTCCATGCTTCATAAAGTGCATTTCCACACTCCAGCAATACCGCAGGATCCACAGCATTCAAACGTAATACGGACATAGGCCATTTTACGATATTGATACTAACACCCGGATAAGATGCATGCGTGAACGTATCTTCCTTAGGCGCTTTCTGAATAGGGAATGTGTGACGTCCACCTTGAAAATGGTCATGCGTCAGAATCGAGCCACCGACAATTGGCAAGTCTGCATTTGAGCCAATAAAATAGTGCGGGAAAGATTCTACGAAGCCAAGCAGCCGCTTCAAGGTATCCTTGGTAAGCTTCATTGGCACATGATCATGATGGAATACAATACAGTGCTCGTTGTAGTAAACATACGGCGAGTATTGAAAGAGCCATTTCTCATTATTCAGCTGAAGTGGAATGACACGCAGGTTCTGGCGCGGCGGATGATTAACTCGACCAGCATACCCAACATTCTCGCGGCACAGCAGACATTTTGGATAGACCGGCGGCGGGAGCAAGCGGGCCATAGCAATTTCCTTCGGACTTTTCTCAGGCTTGGACAAATTGATTGTCATCTCAATGTCACCGTAAGGCGAATCTTGCAGCCAGTAGACATTCTTGGAAATCCGGTCCATCCGGATATAGTTGGAATCTATACTTAATTTATAAAAGCGATCTGTAGCCGCGGAGATGCCTTTTTCAGCAGCTAAACGATTGAACTCAGCATTTACGTCTGAAGGACGGGCCATTAAGAGTCCCATAATCTTGGCATCCAGCAAGTCACGGTAAGTGTCGCTATTCTCTGGAATCAATCCGATTTCAAAACCATAATCAATCAGTGCATCCAGTGGAACCTGTGGACCTGTAAGTGGACTTTGATCGATCTCGCCAACGAACGGCTCACTAAATCCGAACTGATCTAGCAGCACATTACGGCTATAGTCTTCATCTGATGGAGCAATGAGCTGCTCACGTAGTGCGAACAAAACTAGCTGCTCAATCGCATGTAAGGCTTTCTGGCCAGCAGGCGTAACCTTATTCTCGTTGTGCATTTTCAATTCTCCTTAAGTAGGGTCTCATGCTCTAGTTAAGCTATGCTAAAGCCCCTTATTCTCCGTACCCCTGCGGATTGGCAGAATGCCAGTTCCAGGCGCTTTGAATGATATTCTCTAAATCAGCATGCTGAGGGTTCCATCCAAGGATAGAGCGCGCTTTATCGGAGGAAGCTACCAGTACTGCCGGATCTCCAGCACGGCGTTCTTGAATAACTACAGGGATTTCTAGTCCTGTAACCTTCTTCGCAGTTTCAATAACCTGTTTTACCGAGAAGCCAAGTCCATTTCCCAAGTTAAAAATATTACTGCTGCTTCCGCTACGCAGATAAGTTACTGCACGAACATGGGCGTCAGCCAGATCGCTAACATGAATATAGTCGCGCACACAAGTACCATCTTCTGTAGGATAGTCGTCTCCGAATACGGCGATGCTCTCCCGTTGCTTCAAAGCGGTTTGCAATACCAGTGGAACCAAATGACTTTCCGGACGATGGTCTTCACCGATTTTGCCACTAGCATGTGCACCTGCAGCATTAAAGTAACGTAGTGCTACGTATTTGATGCCCAGTACTTTGTCAAACCAAGCCATCATCCGTTCCATGGTCAGCTTCGTTTCTCCGTATACGTTTGCTGGCTCTGTACGGTCTGTTTCTTCAATCGGCACCTTTTCCGGTTCGCCGTAGGTTGCAGCTGTGGACGAGAATACGATTTTGTTCACGCCAGCTTTTTGCATAGCTTCCAAAATACATTGTGTGCCATATACGTTGTTGTCGTAATATTTCACAGGGTCCTTCATGCTTTCTCCAACCAAAGAGCTTGCCGCAAAATGGATAACCGCATCAATTTCATTCTCGGCGAATAGCTTGCCAAGCAGCTCCTTATCACGCAGATCTCCTTCGTACAGCTTGCCACCCAGTAGCGCCTCACGATGCCCTGTTAGCAGGTTGTCGATGACTACCACTTCTTCGCCGCGATCCAACAGCTCTGCTACAGTATGAGATCCAATATACCCTGCTCCACCTGTTACTAAAATTGCCATCTAATTACACTCCCTTCAATTCTTGGACACCATTACCGATGCCGCAAACGTAGAACTCACCAACCAAACCAGATCTTGTCGTATATGCCTCGCCTACTTCACGAATGAAACGCTCTACATCATCTTCATGCACCAAGGATACAGTACAGCCACCAAAACCTGCACCAGTCATACGGGAGCCGAGTGTACCCGGAATACGCTGTGCTTCTTCAACCATAATATCTAGCTCTTCACAGCTAACTTCATACAAATCGCGCAAGGAAGCATGTGAATCATTCATGAACTGCCCAAATTGTTTTAGATCATTGTTCTTTAATACCTCAACGGAATCTAGTACGCGTTGATTCTCTTCCACTACATGGCGAGCGCGGCGTCTAACAATTTCATCTGTGATTTTATCTTGATGTGCTTCGAACTGCTCACGATTGAGCTGTGCCAGATAAGCTAGTGAAGGCACTTCTTTTTGCAAAATAGACAAGGCCTCATCACACTGCTGACGACGCTCATTGTACTTGGAATCTACAAGTCCTCTGCGTTTGTTCGTATTGCCGATAACCAGTTTGTAAGCACCCGTAATGAAAGGTACCAGATTATATTCAAGCGTATCGCACATTAACAGGATTGCATGATCTCGTTTGCCATTAGCAACTGCGAACTGATCCATAATTCCGGAGTTCACACCTACATACTGGTTCTCAGCACGCTGAGACAAGAGTGCAATCTCAACGGTATCCGTGTCGCCGCCTTCGAGAGCTAGGAAAGCATAAGCAGTCACAACTTCAAGAGAAGCCGATGAGGACAAGCCTGCGCCATTCGGAATATCACCATGGAACAGCAGATCGTAACCTTTAGATACTGGAGTGTTTTTCTTCTCCAATTCAACCATTACTCCAACCGGATAGTCGATCCATTCCCCAGTTTTGGCCTTGCCAATTTCACTATAATCAATAGATGCTTCATAAGGAAAATTAGTAGATGCAAAATTCACTTTGCTGTCACTGCGTGGACGCACAATCAAAGTTGTACCGAATTCCAAAGCTGCCGGCAGCACGTATCCACCGTTATAATCCAAGTGCTCTCCAATGAGATTAACACGTCCTGGTGCATAAAATACTTGAGCTTCTTGCTCGCTTACCCCATACTTTTCGATGAATTTCTTTTTAAGATCCTGTGTGCTCATTAATGCCACTCCATCCTTTCGCTGCTTCAGCCAGTGGGAATTAGTAAAGCGTTCTTTATGTATTCATTATAATAGAATCAGTAATCCTCTGATAATGCAATCATGTGTGTAATGTATGGATAAATGTGACTTCCCATAATATAATAATTACACAAATAATTGCTACACCCTAAACTATAAGCCATAAAATGACAATAACACAAGAAAGGCTGTCTCAAATGGAGCATACTTATTCCGTAGGATCTAATCCCGTGTATTACGATAAACAAAATCTCCATGTACTGTTTGCTGGTCAGAGTCAGACGATTCCTTTGCATCAAGCAGGTCCTAAGATCTATGATTATTATTTACTTCACTTTATAGAGTCTGGCTCAGGTGTTTTCCGTACTGAACATCATCAATATGCACTGGAAAAAGGTGACTGCTTCCTAATTCATCCAGGACAGCTGGTCAGTTATATTTCGGATAAAGATCAGCCCTGGTGCTATCGCTGGGCAGCTTTTACTGGGAGTGAAGCTGATGACCTTGTGCTGCAGACCGGTTTCACACCTCAAAAACCTGTGGTGACTACAACGGGTGATAGTGTCATCCCAGGTGCTCTTTCCAGTATCATGCAAGCCTTCAAAGCAAACAAAGAGAGTGCCCACCTAACCTCTCTAGGATATCTTTATCTCATTGTAGGCGAAGCCGCTGATTTGCTCTCTTCCTTCTCTCGTCTTCCAGGGGCTGAATCGCAGGTTAAGCGTACCGTGAAGCAAATGATCCACTACATGGCCTCCCAATACGCGCATCCGGTATCCATTGAACAAATGTGTGATACCCTTGGCTATAACCGGGCCTATCTATCCCGTGTATTTAAGCAAGAGACCGGTTTGTCTCCGGTAACCTACTTACTGAAGCTTCGCATTGAGAAGTCTAGACAGCTGCTGCGTGAACGACCGGAGCTGTCAGTTGAACAAGTAGCTGCATCCGTCGGACTTACTGACGCCTTGTATTTCTCGCGCCAATTCAAACGTTTTTGTGCTCAGTCACCCACCGCTTATCGCCTCACAACGACTAGACATGCAAAGAAGACAGATCAGTAAGAGATGGGTACACAAAAGGGATCCACATATTAGACAAGTCTAATATGTGGATCCCTTTGTTAAGCTGACCTTTCAGTTAGCTGGGGTTATCTTGCATATAGCCTTAAATATTCGGGGTAAGCACGAAGATGCATCTCTTTTGCCCTTTTCTGAGTCATTTCCTTCAGTTCTGGCACATGCTCCGCATCAACATAATCAGCGAGAACATCAATCACATCATCTAGGAGCTTCGCTCTAAAATAAAACTCAATTCGTTCCAATATTGCACGGCCTGCTAAATCAATAACTAGATCTCTGCAATAAGTCCAATCCTTTGATTTATAGAGCGGCCAAAGAAGTACGGAATAATCCATTGCAGCGTCTCCAAATACCGTTAAGTCATCCCAATCAATCATCCAAAAATCATTATTATCATCGACTAAGACATTCTGCCAATTTATGTCATTGTGTACGATATCGGTTGCCTTCCTTTGAAAGGAAGGGTGCTGACTAACCATTAATTTTAGTGCTTCCACTTCAGTATCGAACCAATCCAAAGTGTCCGCCGTTACAAAGTCCAGCAAATGCTTATCCGCTCTAATGATTTGCAAATCTTCTTCAAATCGAGTGATGTATTCGTCAGTAAATGCGGCGGCATAGTTGTAGTTCTTATCTTCACTTGCAACTATCATCCCAATCTCTTTATCCGTATGTAATTGATGAAGGGACTTCAGAACCTTTTCAATCACTGGCAGTGGATCGGAGATGGCGCTTAATGGTTTACCTTTAATAAAATCAAATACTAAACCATAGGAATAACCTGATGTTATTTCTTGTGTAACTTCCCTAATTAACCGTGGTGCCCTGTAATTATTACTCAGATGTTCACTCAGCTTAACCCACTGTTTAAGTCCTGCTGCTTTTTGTTCTTGCGAGAGTTTTAGATGACGAATAGTTTGACCATCCGTTATGCGATAAGATTGGTTTACAAACCCTCCAGGATTCCAAATATACTTAGCCTCAATATTTGACTTATTTAACCCTAAAGATTGCGAGTTGGCTTCGGTCCACTCTTTCACCTTGTTCTCATCCTGATGCAAATCCATTGATGAATCTCATCCCTTCACCCACGTCTTCATCAAGTTCCATTCTCCGTTTGAAGAATAGTCTCAATGCGATCCAAATCTGTCTGTGAGAAATCCAAATGCTGAAGAGCAGCAATATTCTCTTCAATCTGACTAACCCTGCTCGCCCCTATTAGAGCTGAAGTAATCTTGCCGTCACGTAGTGTCCAAGCTAGTGCAAGCTGCGCCAAACTCTGTCCTCTTGAAACGGCAAGCTGATTTAGCGCGTGGATCTTGCGCTTCACATCCGGTGTAATCCGGCCTTCATTTAACGCAGCGGACGGTTTGACCGCTCTTGATCCCTCTGGAATCCCATTTAAGTACTTATTGGTTAACAGCCCTTGAGCCAGAGGTGTAAAAGCAATACTGCCAACTCCGCTCTGTTCCAGTACATCCTGTAAACCGCCCTCAATCCAACGATCAAGCATCGAATAACTCGGCTGATGAATTAAGAGTGGCGTACCTAAGCTTTTCAAGATTCTAACCGCTTCAAGCGTTTGCTTCGCGGTATAGTTAGATAATCCTATATACAGAGCTTTGCCGGAACGCACAGCATAGTCCAGCGCCTGCATGGTTTCTTCGAGTGGTGTTTCTTGGTCCGGCCGATGAGAATAATATATATCAACATAATCTAGGCCAAGCCGCTTCAGACTCTGATCTAGACTGGCCAGCATATATTTACGCGAACCCCATTCGCCATAAGGGCCGGGCCACATGCTATACCCTGCTTTTGTCGAAATCACTATTTCATCCCGATATGGAGCCATATCACTAGCAAGCACTTTACCAAACAGTTCTTCTGCTGAACCTGCGGGTGGACCATAGTTATTAGCTAGATCAAAATGGGTAATTCCAAAATCAAAAGCACGAGTGATCATTTCTCTGCCATTCTCGTAAGTATCAATTCCACCAAAATTCTGCCATAGTCCTAATGAGATTGCCGGAAGCTTAAGACCTGAGTTCCCACAACGGTTATAACGCATGTCTTCATACCGTTTATCACTTGCTACATATACCATTGCTTATCCCTGCCTCTCATTACGCGCTGCTTCTGTATTACCTTATCTTTAAACTACTGAGCGCAATAATAATCTGGAAACGGATAAGCCATGAGAATATCTCGTCTAACCCAGCAGATCCTTTACACTGCCGAGTACTTTCCCAATCCGATCTGTAATCAGAAGATCAGCTTGATCATCAAAAGGTGTCGGGTCGCCATTCAGCAGCACCGTACGTTTGCCCCGGAAATAAGTAACCAGACTAGCCGCAGGCTGGACCGTAAGAGAGGTTCCACCAATCATAAGCATATCTGCAGCTGCTATCGCTTCGACAGAGCTCACCAGCACCGAGTGGTCCAATTCTTCTTCATATAGCACAACATCGGGCTTAATAATGCCACCACATTCGGGGCAGCGAGGGACGATCTCCGTGGTACCTAGGAGCTGCTCCAGCCCGTAATAACGTGAGCAGTCCATGCAATAGTTACGATGAATTGAACCATGTAGTTCAAGTACCTTTTGGCTGCCCGCCAGCTGGTGTAAGCCATCAATATTTTGCGTAATAACAGCCTTAAGCTTGCCCCGCCGTTCCAATTCTGCAAGCAGCTGATGTGCGCCATTCGGACGAGCGTCGGGGTGAATCATTTTACTGCGGTAAAAATCAAAAAAAATGTCCGGTGAGGACATAAAAAAAGTTCGGCTCAGCATCACTTCAGGCGGATAAGGTGAATTGTGCTGCGTCTGGTATAATCCTGCTGCCGAGCGGAAATCCGGGATCCCACTCTCTGTTGATGTACCTGCCCCTCCGAAAAAAACGATATTGTCACAGTCTTTAATCCAAGAAGCAAGTGTCTGCAATTGATCCATTTGTTATAGCACATCCTTTCCATTAGTATGCTGATCAGTAGGTGATCCGTAGCTCATCAAAGCTAGAGATAATCATATCTGCGTCAATCAAGTGATTCCCATCACCCATGTTGGAGATTCCAACGGCGAGGCGTAAGCCTGCCCCTTTACCCAATTGCATATCTGCATTACTGTCACCAATAATAATCGTCACTTCAGGAGAAAGCCCCAGCTCCCGGCAGGCTAATTCAGCCATTTCAGGTGCAGGTTTTCCGTTTACTACTCTGTCTCTTGTAACTACCGAATCAAAATAATGAGCAATACCAAGCCAATCCAGATGCTCCTGAGTGGTCTTTGCACCATCTGAGGTAACCACGCCTAACTTGAGTGATGCAGCCGCGCACTGTTCCAGAAAAGGAAGTAGTCCTTCTAGAGGCTGTGCCGTGCGACGTTTACGTAATTCATACATCGCGTCCTTAGCTATACTCTTTACACGGGTCAACGCTTCATTCCAAGGGACACCCGCAGCATACAGCTGCCATGCAAGCACACCATAACTTTCTTCTTCTGTAGCCATGGTGAGCGGCCCTGCAGGATCATAACCAATCAACTTACCTGTAGCATCATGCTGGGTACCAAGCACTTTACTCCGATCCACGATAAAATCGGTTCCCATTACCGCAAGTTGATTTTCTAATCCACGCAGTACAAGCTCGGCCCAATTCCCCCATGTGGCTAATAGATCCAATAACGTGCCATCTTTGTCGAACAAGATTCCTGAACAGGGAATGCGATCATCGTTAATCTGTAATAATGCCATAAATCACCCTCCCTTTTATTGGAAAGACCAAAACTACCTGAGATTCCCTAGCCAATCCAGCATGGCACGCACAGTGTCATTTTGTTGTTCTTCTTCGGAAATGGTTGCTTCCCCATCTCCTTTTTGTGGTCCATAGCTTCCAAACTGAGCGTGATTTCCACCGACGATTGAACTATAAACGGTATTGTCTGGCAGATAGGAACGTCCTTTATTATAGCTGTCTCTGTCAATAACTTGATCTTCAGTACCCACTACCGACAATACTGACAAAGTAGTCTCTCGTAGACTACCTTTTTCATCTGGATAAGAGGCCAAGAAAAACACACCCTCCAGTTGGTCCGCATGTTCAATCGCATAACGTGACGCCATGACACCCCCAAGCGAATGTCCACCTAGAACAAAAGATTGCTTTGGATGCACACGAATAATCTCATCTGCGGCATCGCCCTTTATTACTGCTAAATTAAGCGGCATTTTGGCGATGTAGAAAGGATGCCCGGCAGCAGCTATGCTCTTAGCAAGTGGGGAGTAAGCTTCTGGTTTCACCAGAGCCCCAGGGTAAAATATGATCGAGGCCCCCTTAGTAATAGAGGGTTCGAACAAGATCCAGTTTTCATTCTGTTCAACTGTAACTTCACCACTTGAAATCAGTGCAGTTTCGGCTTCTTCAGCTGGTGCATACGGAGTTAAATATTTCCATATAAACAGACCAGCTACAACAAGAATGATTAATACAGATATAGCGATGCGGCTTTTAGTTATTCTTTTCTTCAACAAGCTCAACTCCCTGATGTTAGTGCATATAAAAATTATAGTAGAAACCCTCTATTCTAACAACCTTCAACACATCGCCACATTTGGTACTCATGATAACGTTTTCAATAGTGAGTTAATTCACAATTCAATTGAAGAAAATCTTGTATTTTAAAATTAAAGTATCAAGCATCTTTGGAGGGAAGTCATGGTAGGGGAAAACTCGGTAGACACGCCTGGGCAGACTTTTTTTCTAAATTTACGTTTTGTTCTAATTGTCACTGTAATCGTTGGAAACGCCATAGAACCATTGATAGGCACAATGAGCAATTTGCATAGCTTATATATGTGGATCTTTAGCTTTCATATGCCGCTCTTCGTGCTCGTTACGGGCTATTTTGCCAATAAACATCTTACAGGGACGCAAGGCCGTCGCATTATCATGCAAATCGGATTGCAGTACATTATTTTTCAGAGCCTCTACTCTGTGCTGGACGCCACCATATATCAGGTACAGGGTATCCATCATTCCTTTTTCGCCCCCTATTTGCTCTTATGGTTCCTGGCAAGTCATGCCTTCTGGCGTATACTTATGATCGGGATGTGTAGATGGGTGCCTGCCACTCAATTCATTTTTGCTGTCGCCGCTGGAATTGCCGTTGGATACCTACAGCTTGATGGCGTATGGTTCAGCATTAGCCGCACTTTTGTATACCTGCCATTCTTCGTATTAGGTTATCATTTTTCGTTCCAGTCCTTTTCTCGCTTTTTTCAAAAATGGATTAAAATTACCGCTGCCGCAGTCTCCATCCTTCTACTCCTGTTGTTTGCATCTTGGGGATCAGAGTTGCCGATAGGCTGGCTTTACGGAAGTATGACCTACATGCAGCTTGGGCTTCAAGAATGGTACGCAGGAATTTATCGTTTGGCCATTTACGGCCTGCAATTCACTGCTGCACTAGCGTTTATGGGGTGGATTCCTTACTCGCTCAGCCGGATGACTGACTGGGGTTCCCGTACGTTGTATGTTTTTCTACTTCACGGATTTATCGTTCGTTTTACCGCCATTTCTGGCCTGTACTCCTATATCAACCATTCTATAGCTGCCATGTTATTGGTGCTTTCTGCAATCATACTGACCATTCTCTTAGCCCAACCCAGTGTAAAACGACTGATGCATCCTATGGTTGAGCCCCCAGTTGGTTGGATGATCACCCTGCAGCGTGTTGCCTTACGGCGCTCATTATAAGTAGCCTATCCCCTAGCGGATAGGTTTTTTTATACTATTTAAGGTCGGGCTCCTCAAGAGAAACTTCACATTGTCCGGTAGAAAAAACGCGCTCTTTGTGATAGACTCACTAATAACAATGACTTCCCCGTTCATTATAGGCGGGAACCGTTTATACCAAAACAGCGGCATTTTTTATAGAATCGGCTTCGCCCTTCTTCTCTAGGAAGCTCGTCCCCGTTCATTCTATAAACCGTATATACGCAGGTCTTTGGAGTTCATTGCGTTAATGCGACACTATATTTCATTGCAATTTATTAGGGGGGAAATGTCAATATGGCAACTAAGAAAATGCGTTCAGACATGATTAAAAAAGGCTTTGACCGTGCTCCACACCGTAGTCTCCTTCGTGCAGCCGGAGTAAAAGAAGAAGATTTCGGAAAGCCGTTTATTGCGGTCTGCAATTCCTATATTGATATTGTTCCAGGTCATGTGCATCTTCAAGAGTTCGGTAAGATCGTTAAGGAAGCGATTCGTGAAGCTGGCGGCGTTCCTTTTGAATTTAATACGATCGGCGTTGATGACGGTATCGCAATGGGACATATCGGCATGCGTTATTCACTGCCAAGCCGTGAGATCATCGCTGACTCCTTGGAAACTGTAGTTTCGGCGCATTGGTTCGATGGCATGGTCTGCATCCCTAACTGCGATAAAATCACACCGGGTATGATGATGGGCGCACTGCGTGTCAATATCCCAACCATGTTCGTAAGCGGCGGTCCAATGAAAGCCGGCGTAGATAGTAAAGGTAAAAAGCTCTCCCTTACCTCGGTATTTGAGGGCGTAGGTGCTCACCAAGTCGGCAAAATCAACGATGCTGAATTGCTTGAATTAGAACAATTCGGTTGTCCTACCTGCGGATCTTGTTCGGGAATGTTCACGGCCAATTCCATGAACTGCCTGGCAGAGGCACTTGGACTGGCATTGCCAGGTAATGGTACCATCCTAGCTGTAGCTGATGAGCGCAGAGAATTTGTACGCAGATCTGCTACTCAACTGATGGAATTGATTAAGTTAGACCTTAAACCAAGAGATATCGTAACTAAAGAATCCCTCGATAACGCTTTTGCGCTGGATATGGCAATGGGCGGCTCCACTAACACGGTGCTGCACACCCTTGCACTGGCTCAAGAAGCTGGTATCGATTATCCGCTTGAACGCATTAACGAAGTTGCAAACCGTGTTCCTTACCTGGCTAAACTGGCTCCGGCTTCCGATATTTTCATTGAAGATGTGGACCGCGCGGGCGGCGTTAGTGCCGTATTAAATGAACTACTTAAGAAACCGGGTGCTCTATTCGGAGAATGTATGACTGTTACCGGCAAAACATTAGCCGAGAACGTAACCGGACATGAAATCCAAGATACTTCCGTAATTCATAAAATCGATAACCCTTACTCCGAAAGAGGCGGTCTCGCCGTACTTTACGGCAACCTGGCTCCTGAAGGTTCCATCATTAAAGTAGGTGCAGTAGATGCTTCTGTTGGTGGATATCACAAAGGTCCTGCGATCTGCTTTGATTCCCAAGAATCCGCACTCGAAGGTATCGCTAACGGTAAGGTTAAAGAAGGCCATGTAGTCGTTATCCGTTATGAAGGTCCAAAGGGTGGACCGGGAATGCCGGAAATGCTAGCTCCTACTTCGCAAATCGTGGGAATGGGTCTGGGTGCTAAGGTTGGTCTGATTACAGACGGACGTTTCTCGGGGGCTTCCCGTGGAATCAGCATCGGTCACATTTCTCCGGAGGCTGCTGAAGGCGGCCCGATCGCTTTTGTTGAAGATGGCGACATCATTGAACTTGACCTCAACAATCGTAAGATTGAACTGCTGGTTGACGAAGAAGTATTGGCGGTTCGCCGTACGGGCTGGAAAGAGTTTGAGCCTAAAGTTAAGACTGGTTACCTGGCTCGCTATTCCAAAATGGTTACCAACGCAAGTAACGGTGCAGTACTGAAGATTTAATTAGCAAACCCGAGTTCTAGTTGTTCCTAGCATACAAGAGCAGTCCACCTTAGAAAATCTATGGTCGGACTGCTCTTTTTTATTGGACACAAGAAAGATGCCCCACAATCCCATTTCTGGTTTGTGAGGCATCTATATTACGGTTCATTATATATGACTAAATAATATCATGAATCAATTCGTTACTGTTGCTCCTGGTAATTCCACTTCTGTAAGTGAATCATTAAGTGACAGTGCTTCCTCTTGCTGCGGATTGCGTTTTCTTACTGACCTTTCATCATGAGGCAGTTGCTTATTCATCTTCTTAAGTAATTCTGAGACAGGCATCAGGATTAGCTTTGGTACAAGGACCTCACTCCGCTCCTTGAGCCGAGCACCACCATCTGGATGAATCACACTTAACAGGATCTTTAAGTAAAACTTGGTGGAGCGTGCGAATATGCCATCTGGCAAATCATGTACACTAAAGCCGAATTTCTCTGGCCCACGGTTAATCATACTAACCCCATAAAGTGCTTTGGCTTGCGCGAGGTTTACATCTTTGGCAATAACTTCTGCCAGCATCGGCAACCCTTTCTCCATTCTGCGAATCATTCGAATCGCAAGTTGGGCAGAAGAACGAGAATGAATACCTAATTCGAATAATTGCCTGTTATCAATATGCAGCTCAATGACTTTATCACCTTTACTCAGCAAGGTTCCATCACCGAGTTCAACAGGCTCTCCCTGATATTTACGCATTCGATAATGCATGAATGGATCGGCTGGGTTAATTGTCTTGAGCTGGAACAGTGCTTGAAACACTTGCTCCCAAGCCAACCAGAGTCCTACCAGTACTCGTTTACCATAGGATAAACGCCGAATGGGCGACTTCTCCGCCATCTTGATCATGTCGTCAACCCGAATACTGCGCAGTCCCCTTCTTTGGGCCTCCTGCAGCGTCAATTCAAGGGCCACCAACATATTCTCCGGCGCGTCCGGATCAGCACCAAGCGTTGTGCCACTATCATGCAGCAGCATCACTTCACCGGGATTCAATCGGGCTAACATCTTCTCGGTGAGCCGCTGTGCACCAAGCTTCTCACGCCAATCTCCAAACATTACCGACCAGAGAACAATTTCAACTTGGCGACGTTTTGAAATATCGAACAAATTGACAATCCCCCAAGGTGGACGGTAATACGTACTACGCTCGCCTATAATGTTGTAGATAATATCATTCGTGCGCTGAATCTGCCGACGGACGGTTGCGGGCCGCATGAGCCAGTTCGTCTTGTGAACATAATTATGAATTCCAATAAGATGTCCCTCTTCATGTATCCGTTTAATAAGCTCCGGATAACGTTCAGCGTTAGATCCTACTACAAAAAAGGTTGCTTTTGCATCATACTTCTTCAATAAATCCAGAAGTAACGGTGTAAATCGAGGGTCAGGTCCATCATCAAAGGTCAACGCGAATTCATTACGCCCAGTTCCTTTACGAAAGACACGATAACCAAAAATGCGGCTAATCATACCCGGGATAAAAGCATAAAAAGATGAGATATAAAATAACCAGAGCAGCAAAGTCTGCATATGAATTCCTCGCTTTTCCAGAGTTGACTTTGGCTCGCCTTACGTCTGCAAGCAGAACCTGTGATACGGCCAAGTGAAGTTAGATAAAAAATACGTTACCCCCTATTTTAACACATGTATCAAAGAAATAGACGTTTTTTAAGTAAAATCATGTACAATGTATTCAGCCTGACCTATCAACTTATTTAAAAAGGGAGTTGTTTATATCTATGCTGCCGTTATACAAAAAATATTGGCGCACGTTCTTCGACATTGGATTAATTGTCCTCACGGTCTATCTGGTTATGTTCGCCTTCAGTAAGTTGTATCAGTTAGCTGCACCTGTATTCCTATCTTTTTTTGTATTTTTGCTTATTGAACCGCTTGCCCGTTTCTTAAACCGACGGGGGCTTGCTAAACCATTCGCTTCGGCGATCTCAGTGCTTCTGTTCCTAATCGTTCTTCTAGGTACATTATTTGGCGCTGGGCTATTAGTCACCATCCAAGCGCTTCACTTTCAGGATAATCTTCCTAAGTATACATATGTGGTACAACAACATTTCGTGGAATCCACAACCTACCTTCAGCAAAAAATTGAAAGCTTGCCGCCGGATATTACCAACAAAGTAAATGGATACTTTAAAGATGCCACGGATGTTCTTACAGAATGGCTGGTTACATTTCTAAAATATATGGTCGGTGTGCTCGGATCCTTTTCCTCCTTCATGGCCAATTTTGGAATCGCCATTATTTTAGCATTTTTCCTTAGTATGGAAATTAAAGATTGGCGCAAGATTGCCCATGACAAAATGCCAAAAACATTTAAAACCGCTTATGCCTTTTTGCAGGGCAACGTCTTTAAAGCCATCGGCTCTTATTTAAAAGCCCAGCTTATTCTGATCAGCATTACCTTTGTTATCGTACTGGTTGGCTTATTCATACTAAGGACCGGTAACGAAATCACTATGGCGCTTATCTGTGCTGTATTTGATGTCTTGCCACTTCTTGGTGTAACAACAATCTTAGTCCCGTGGATTATCTATCTGTTCATTGTTGGCAATACCTCATTAGCAATCGGTTTAATCGTACTCCTGGCGATTGTATTGATTGTAAGACAGCTGCTTGAACCGAAGATTACCGGGAATTCGATTGGCGTATCGTCTGCTTTTCTGATGCTGTCCTTCGTCATTCTGTCCACATCCGCTTTCGGTATGGCCGGTCTGATCCTGTCGCCGATTCTGCTTATTCTGATCAAAGAACTAATACAACAAGGATATCTGCAGAGCTGGATCTATTTGCCGCAAGAGGAGTTTATCGTTTCACCCTTTGCTGCAAATGGCCCTTCATCTAAAGGCAAGGCTACTGCTACTCCTCCGGAGCCTCAAGCTTCTGTAGAAGACGATAATAAATCAAATATCTGACCGAACAGCTTAATGGCAAGATGCGGACTGTCCGGAGCAACATTCTCTACAGCAACTGATACAGCATATCTTGGATGATCCACCGGGCCATAGCCGATAAACCATTGATTATTGCGTGGCACACCTTTAACTAAAGTTTGTGCGGTACCTGATTTACCTGCAACGGGCCAGTGTGTGCTTTGTAGACGCGTTCCGGTTCCTTCCGTCACAACTTTGCGCATCATGGACAGTAACTGGCGGGCTGTAGACTGAGAAATCCTTCCTGCTGAGGAAGGGGACAGATGTCCCGGCAGCTCCTCCAGCATCTGCCCGTTCGCAAATGTGACTCGCTGCAGAATCCTTGGTGCCCTTACTTCACCTCCATGCAGTAGCGTTACGATAAGGTTAGCTGCTTGTAAAGGTGTGACTTGTACATCTCGCTGTCCAATTGCAGTCTGTACTCTGGCTCCCTTGTCATCCGGAAGTAAGGTAGTGAAGATGGTTCCCTTTTGCTCTCCGGATAGTGGTTTTAGCAGTGGAAATCCAAGCGTCTTCTCGGCCTGCCAGCTAATATCTCTTCCGAGTCCTAGCGCGAGTGCAGTTGATTGAAGCTGAACACCGCTCAAGCGCTCTGCCAGAGCAGCAAATACAGTATTACAGGACACGGCGAATCCTTGCGCCAGCGTAAGGGGACCGTGTCCTTTTCCTGTCAGACAAGACAATCCATATTTCTCATATTGTCCTGTACAATAAAAAAGCTCGTTAGCAGAGGTTACACCCGCTTCTAACGCCGCGGCAGCTGTAACGATTTTGAAGATCGATCCAGGAACGGCTGCCTGGAGCGCCCGATTATTCCACTCCCCTCCTTGAGGAGATATCTTCTCTGGGTTATAGAAGGGTAAAGATACCATAGCTTCAATATCTCCCGTCCCGGTGTCTAACACCACGATGGCTCCTTCCTTCATTCCGGATTTGAGCACTAGCTCCTCAATTCCCTCCTGAAGCTCCTTATTGATCGTTGTATATAAAGACAAAGGAAAATAAGGATTGCCTGGAGCTTTTACTTGAATGGGGCTGCCTGGAAGGCGATTTCCACGCGCATCCACTTGAACATAAGCTTCAGTATGACCCACACCTTGAAGCAATGGCTCTAACGTCTTTTCTAAACCATCCGTTCCCGTCATAGGTATTCTAAGACCCGTAGGAGAAGCTTTAACTCCAGCATGCGTGGCGGCTTCCGATAAATAGCCTAGCCATTGTCGACCTGAAGAATTCCCATCATATCTGCGAGCAAAAGGAAGTACGCTTACTCCGTCGATCCCCAGCGCACTCACTTCTTCTGCTTGTGCCTGGGACAACGCGAGAGGTCCTTTTCCCACTAAAGATGGCCAAAGCAAAGGTTCTTTAAGCGAAGTGCGCTTTTTCAACAACTGTTCATAGCTGACACCCAGAATCGCCGCCAGTCGGTGCATGGGTTTATCTTCTTCGTAAACAACCTTTGTCACAGACTTCTTAGCCTTCTCCTCTTGTGGAAAAAATGCCGCCGTCAAAATGGTTTCCCCGGCAAGCGGCTCATTCTTCCGGTCATACAGCCGACCCCGCCCGCTGTCGAGCACAGTCTCCCGTTCACTTTGAATTTCAGCCATTTTAGCCAATGTATATTTCGTTCCAGGAACCGTCTGTTCCTTCATAAACAGTTGAACCCACGCCAGCCTAACGACCAACACGGCTACAGCTGCAGATAAAATAAGAAGACCGCTGAATACACGCCGCTGATTGTTATTACGCAATGTCTTCCCTCCTGATTAGACTCCACACCTATTATGTCCCACCTACATCCATTAGAATCGCCATAAAATGATCATTGCAACATCACAATCAATAATTTATTTTCCAAACAAAAACGCTTACCGTCCTTATAAGGACGGTAAGCGTTTTTGCGAGAAATATAAGGATATAGTATAGTGTGAAACTTATACTTTCTTAGATTTATTTAAAAAACAGCTTTCCGTTGAAAGCTGATCTGCAAATGCAGAAATAACGGTGTATGCGTTCGGACTCCAGAACCCCTATTTCCAACAATTGCATTGTTCTGGAATACCAACGGACTCCAGGGACGTTATCGGACTGAAAATACACAATATCCTCCCTGAATATGATGATTAACGTCTCTCGAGTCTGCAGCTCGCCCCAAAAGCATCAAAATGCGCAAATAGCTGCATCTGAGTCCGTTATACATGAGGAATTGATTCGTGTAGTTGTTATTTTATGAGCGGAAATGGCGGCGGGAAATATAAGGATAGTTTATGGATTAGAATGTAGTTCCTTTGTCTTCTTAAAAGCTTCAGCTTCTAAAGAAGTGGGCAGCCTATTATCAAACACTAACTCCTTTGTCTTTGCACTGTTTCGGAATGCCTCCATGGCCTGTTGGCTATAGCTGTCATAAATCGAAATCGAAACGTCCTGCCTAGCTGGAATCGAACCTTTAAGCGGATTAAAAGCATTCTGACCTTCGGCAGATCCCAGCACTCTTAACCAATCACGAACAGACTCTCGATCCTCAGCACCGCGAGACAATCCAAAAGCATCCAATTGGAATCTAAATATCCCTTCTGTACCCGGTGAAGCGTTCCAGCCAAACTGCACACCGTCCTTCAGCTTCAGATCATGTGTGAAAAAGCCGTTCACCCAATCCCCCATAATGTTCATTGCCGCTTTTCCCTCAGCAACGAGCTTAGCCGCTTCCTGCCAGTTTCGTTCAGCATGATCAGCATTCACATAGGTCAACATCTTGGCGAACCGCTCCATCCCTTCTTTTACATGAGGATCGTCAGTATTGATTTCTCCTTTACTTAGCTTTTTATAATCCTCGGCCCCCAGTGTTCCGAGCATGACATTCGTGTAAAGAGCGCTAACCATCCACGGCTCCTTGTCTCCAAAAGCCAGCGGTGTGATACCCTTTTTTTGTAATAGATCAGCCACCTTAAAAAACTCATCGAACGTCGATGGAACCTCAAGGTTGTTATCAGCGAAGATGGATTTGTTGTACCAAAGTACATTTTGACGGTGAATGTTAAGTGGAACATAATAAATGTCATCCCCAAGACTAAGCATATCGATGATCTCTGGAGGAAATACTGTATACCATCCTTCTTCTTCATATAGATCATTTAGCGGCTCTACCCGCCCTTCCGCTGCCCAGAGCATATTCCTTCCCTGAAAGGTATCCGGCGGTTCCCCCTCCTTCATTCGCCGTTCCAGCACTTCTTTGGCATTCCCCCCTGCACCGCCTTCAACGGCAGCATTAAAGACATAAATGCCGGGATACTTTTCTTTAAATACCTTGATCAAAGCTTTTAATCCTGCTTCTTCCCCTGCCCCTGTCCACCAGCTAAAGATTTCCAGCTGCGGATGATCCGACTCCAGCTCACTTCTCGTTAATGCATCCTGAATGTTGTTAACCGGTTCGCTAGATCGCATGGCCTCCTCATCTGGAAAAAATGCAGACAAATCTTTTTCTCTTAAGTTCATACATGAGGATAAAAGCAAGCTGACAATGAGCGTGTTGGATACCAGACTAATCAGCGACCTTTTCATTGAGATTCTTCCTTCCTATGGTTCCGCTGTATTCATTTACTTTCTGTTTATAGTCTGCCTAGGGATTGCCGAAATTCCGTCGGTGACATTCCTGTTGTCTTTTTGAATACTCTGCTGAAATAGTTAGGATCACGATATCCAATTCTCATACTGATCTCTTTCAGCACTTGCGCAGGATCGGCTAGCAGCTCTTTGGCTTTTTTGATACGCACACCAGTTAAATAATCAATAAAAGTTATGCCGCAGCGATCACTAAATATTTTGCTAAAATAGTTTGGGTTCAGCCCGACATGTTCAGCCGTCTCCTCAAGCGAAAGATCCCGCCTATAGTGGTCGGAAATAAATGCCTGAGCCCGGCGAATCGCGCTAGCGGAATTATTATCGTACCAATGTTTCAACATTCGGGCCTGAAGGACAAGTCTTGAATGGGCTTGCTCTACCAGCAGCTCTACCTGTTCCACCTCTCCGAAGATATGCTGCGGCAAAGGCTCAAGCCCGCTCTCCCTTAGCGTCTCATCAGCCAAAGTAAATAATCGGTATAGTCCGCTCTTTATATCCTGGATCTTATCACTACAGAAAAGGCGAAGTTCCGCTACCCAAAATTCGATATCTTCCTCTATCTCTTGGAACTGACCACTACCCAATGAACGAAGCAATCTTCGTTCTGCCTCTCGCATACCAGGATTTGAAAATCGTTCATCTTGTACTTGTGAGTTTTCCCCCTCATTAAGAGCACTTGCGGATAAGAGCGCTTCGTGATAAGAACCTATCAACTGATCAGTAGAAGCTGCTAAACCTCCGATTCCAACAGTTAGCTGTAATGAACGGAAACGCCGGGAAGCAAGATTAGCTAGATTAGACGCAAAAGTCTTAGCATTATGAATATGCTGTACTGGCAAACGGGATTTCGCATCCGGAAACATGAACACCGGGATACGAGCTCCTGTCATCGGACCTACGAGAGAAAAGCAACTGATCTTACACTGATGCCTAAGCCAAGAATATATTTCCCTTCGTTCCTGAACAGTCCATGCCTTCTCTTTCGTTGACATTACAAATACGATAGCGAATCCTGAAGATTCTGGCACACCAAGGGTATGGCTCCAATCTCTAACCTGCACTTCCTGTATACGGTCCATCAAAATAGCACTAACCCATTCGGACTCTACCAGCGATAACGTCTCTTTAAATTTGGACTCTAGCTCTTTAGTTCTTTGTTCATCCTCTCTTTCTCGTACAATCTCATGGGACATCTTGCGAATGACCTCCACAATCTGATCCTTCCGATATGGCTTGAGCAAATATTCCCTCACACCGTTACGCATTACTTTACGGGCATATTCAAAGGTATCGAAAGCAGACATCATAATAAAACGAATAGCTGGAAACCGACTATGGATCAAGGAAACGGCTTCCGTACCATCAATCCCAGGCATTTTAATATCCATCGTGATGACATCAGGCTGTAGTTGTTCCGCGAGCTCTACAGCTACCCTACCATTTTCTGCTTCACCAACTACCCGAACCTCCGGTAGAAACCGCTCGATGATCATCCGGAGTGCACTACGTTCAATACGTTCATCATCCACAATCAAGAGCTTAAGCATGCAAGATCTCCTCCTTGCCATTATTCACACGCGTTAGCCTCAGTTTAATGGTCGTTCCCATTCCCTGCTCGGACTTAATCTCCATTACATCGTTCCTTTGATAGAAAAGCTGCAGCCTTCGTTGCACATTTCGTATAGCAATTCCATTGGAGTTCGAATCAGCCATGGGTGTTTGTTCGGAAAAAGGAATATCTCCGCTCAAGCGGGCAATCGTTTCCGGGTCTATTCCAACGCCATTATCCTGTACCTCTACGATGACATCATTACCACTCTCGTAAATAGCCAAATGTAGTTTCCCACCCTGTTCATAGGATTCCACACCATGCGTGAAAGCGTTCTCAACAAAGGGTTGCAAAGTCAGTGGTGGTAATAAGCAATCCAAGGCTCTCTCCTCAATGTCATCCGTAAACGTAACTCTATCATCAAAACGCATCCTCTGAATAAACAGATACTCTTTAACAATATTCACCTCATCACGCAGCTGCACAATATAATTCATCTTCTTCAGATTGTAACGCAGCAGGGTCGAAACAGAGTCCACCAACTCGCTTGTTCGTTCTGCGCTCTCGACATAAGCCATTTTAGAGACCATGTTCAGTGTATTAAATAGGAAATGTGGATTGATCTGATTTTGCAGACTTTTCAGCTCCATTTTCTTAACCAATTGATCGAGTTCCGATTTCTGTTTGATTTCAACCACGAGATCGCGGATGTTAGAGCGCATATTATTAAAGGTTGTTGCGAGAAAGCGCATTTCGTCACGCGTATTCACCGTAACCTCCCCTTCGAAATTCCCGCGAGAAATCCGATTAGCCGCAGCCGTCAGCTGCTGTATAGGCTTAGTAATTCCATTAGAGAACCAATATGCAAAAATCATACACAAAATGGCTACCGAGCTAAAAACAAAAACACCAAGATATCTAAAGTTCTCATTCTTTCGACTAATCAGCTCAAACACATTCCGGTAATCTGTCAGTTCGCTGTTAATAATCGTCAAGGTGGTCTCTTGAATATATCGAGTAATCTCACCCGACTGTTTCAAGTGTGCGTAGTAGGCATCCTGATTGCCTAGATCAAAAGCTATGAGGCTTTGCCGGCTTTCAGTCATGTAGCTGTCTATCATATTGTTATAGTTATCAACGAGCAGTTGGTTATGATCATTTTGTAGAATATCTACTAGTAAATCCTGTTTGTTATTAAGCTTCATAATGGCAGTTTCATACTGCTTCAGTGTCTCATCACCGCTCCGATTCCGGAGCACATACCGGTTCATAGCATCATTAACATCAGTGGCATCCTGATATAGCTCATTAAGCAGAAAAAAACGGTGCAGAACTTGATCGTATGTCCTTGCCATATTGATATTATCTATGTAAAGAAAGACGAACACACTGCTTAGTAATACTATAAAAGCACTAAAAAAGATCATCAGCTTGCTTTTAATACGAATCATGGTCCGAAGTCCCCCTTTCCACGGGATATTTCCTCTTTGCGAACCACATTGGCATCCGTATTAAATATGGTAACAATCTTTTTGCCTGCTAGATAATCCAGCATGAGTTCTACACTTTTTCGTCCCATCATATAAGGTTGCTGCACTATAGAGGCATCTATGATACCCTCTTCAATAAATTCAAGCGTTTCCGGCAAATCATCAAAAGCAATGATCCGCGCCGACTGATCTTTTCCTGTCAGCATTTGGGCAATACCCAATCCATCCAGAGAACTTGTACCCAGAAAAGTGTCTACCTCCGGATGCTGATTCATGATTTTAAAAGCACTGACTTCTGACTGAATCCGATTAATGTTCGATTCTTCAATTTGTACGACAGAGATCCCAGACTCTCCATCGATCGCATCCATAAAACCTTTAACTCGTTGCTGTTGATTCGTAGAGGTAAAGCTTCCGGTCACAATCCCAACTTGACCTGCGCCCTTGGATTGCTGAACAAGTGTGGTTCCGGCTAAATAACCGGCTGCGTAGTTATCAGTGCCCACATAGGCAATCCGTCCGCTGGAAGGTGCGTCCGAATCAATAGTAATGACCGGAATTCCTTGTTTAACAGCCTCAGCAATGATCGGATTAAATTCCTTATCGTTAAGTCCTTGTGTCAATATCCCATCTACCTTTGATGCAATAGCTTTATCTATGATTCGAATTTGCTCTCTCTTATCCGCTTGGACAGGTCCGAGATATTCCAGCGCAATGCCTTCCTCTGCTGCGGCTCTCTGAGCACCCTTCTCAATTTCACGCCAATAAGGGTTATCCAATTCTTCTGAAATCAAAACCAGATGTAGTAGTGGCTTTTGCGCAGGCTTTCGTTCGGCTAGTAAATGATCGTAATACAACACTTTTCCAGTAAACACGCCAGTAAAACATAGGGAAATGGACAGTAAGAGCAGCATGAAAATATAAAAAGGTCGGCGAAGTATGTTTATGGTGTTCTTCCCCCTCCAGCATTGTTTATGCTATTAAGAATGCGCTTACATTAAAATAATAATAGATACTATAGTAAATATAGTCAATTCTCTATTTTCAAACGATCCCGAAAGTTCGGCAGCCTTAAACTACAAAGAAGCTGCCCCAAGCTACTTATAGCTTGAGGCAGCTGTGTAATTCCCTGCTTACGAAGGGAAACGACTATGGTTCAACAGTTAAAGCCTCTTGCGAGTAATCGGCAATTACCGGATGAACCAAAAGATTTAGCGGTTTAACTGGAATCAGCACACTGTTGGTGGTCTTCACTGTCATTGGCGATTCCAATTGGAAGTACGTATTCAGTTTCTCTCCTGCGGAAGAGGAACCGATTCGAACCGCATAAGTGCCTGAATCTGCTACCCAAGCATGACTGCTCTCATCAAAGGAAGCTAGATCCATACTATTTAGTGTGAACGTAAGGGTCTGATGCTCTCCTGCATTCAATAACGCTGTCTTTTGGAAAGCCTTCAATTCCTGAACTGGTTTATTGGCACCCGGAGCGCTTAGATATAGCTGAACTACCTCTTTACCTGCAACTGGACCGTTGTTATATACATCCACAGTTACAGTCACACTTCCTGCTGCAGAATCAAAAATATCAGAACTGATATTAAGATCGCGGTAGCCAAAGGTTGTATAGGAGAGGCCATATCCGAATGGATAGGCAACCGCACTGCTTTTGCCAAATGTATCATAGTAACGATAACCCACATAAATATCTTCTTCGTACTTCACTTCTGTACTATTCCCTGGAAAGTTATTACCCGAAGGAACTACACCATAGCTTGTAGGAAAAGTCATTGGCAGCTTGCCCGATGGGTTCACAGCTCCGGATAATACGTCGGCAATCGCATGGCCTGCTTCCTGTCCTGGCTGCCAAGCCAAGAGAATAGCGTCCACTTTATCTTTCCAAGAGATCATTTCAATCGGACCGCCGATATTCAGAATCACGGAGACCTTCTTACCCTGCTCATGGTAAGCAGTTGATACCTTATCAATCATATCCAGTTCTGTCGCTGTCAACAAAAAGTCACCCTCAGCATTTTTCCGGTCTGCACCTTCACCAGATATTCTGCTGATTACAATAATGCCCATCTCGGAAGAAGCTTCTGCTGAATTAATTTCATCCGCTGATAATACCTTTTCAGGAAGCGGTGGATAGGCCAAGCCGCCAAAGCTGCTCACTGGACCGTATTCTGGCTTCTTTCTTAGCTCAGTAATATATTCTTGATAGCTGACATTTAAAGGTTCATACACGGTGTAGCCTCCGTCACTTAACCCTTCAACAATGGATACTGTATGTTCGACATTGACATCCCCGCTGCCAGTTCCTCCCTTGACGGTTTCAATCTGAGCATTTCCGAAGAGGGCAATATTCGTACTTGCTGCGATAGGCAACGCCGCCGCTTTGTTCTCCATCAGCACCATACCTTCTGTTGCAGCTTGACGAGAGGTCACTGCGTTTGCAGCAAGATCAGGCTGGTTGCTATGTCCGATTCCTTTAAAGGATGGTGATTTCACTACGACTTTCAAAATTCTTTTTACGTTAACATCCAATTGTTCTTCACTCAGATCGCCATCGTTCACAGCTTTAGTAATTGCTGCAATGGCTGTCGCATTACCTGGCATGATGAGGTCGTTGCCTGCAATCATATTTTGTGCCCGGTTCGAGCCCCCGCCCCAGTCCGTCATTACAAAGCCTTGGAACCCCCACTCATCGCGGAGAATTGTGCTCAGTAAATCTTTATTTTCGGAGGCAAACGTTCCATTGATTTTGTTATAAGAGCTCATAACAGACCATGGCTGCGATTCTTCCACTGCGATTTCGAACCCTTTCAAGTAGATTTCGCGCAGTGCTCTCTCTGAAACGACTGTGTCGATAGACATCCGGTTCGTTTCCTGATTATTCGCGGCAAAATGCTTAATTGTTGTTCCGACTCCATTCGCCTGAACCCCATTCGTAATCGCAGCAGTCATTTTTCCTGAGATGAGCGGATCTTCGGAATAATACTCGAAGTTTCTACCCCCCAGCGGATTGCGGTGAATGTTCAGCGCTGGAGCCAGGTACAGATCCACTCCATACTCCAGTAGCTCATTCCCCATCGCATTACCTACTTGGTTAGCCAAGGCTTCATTCCAAGTCGCGGCAATGGAAGTGGCGATCGGGAACCCTGTAGCAAATGTTGTAGCGTCACCCTGTTTCGTGTTGATTCGGACTCCCGCTGGTCCATCTGCCATAATTAACTTGGGAATCCCTAGACGCGGTAACTCATATGAACCTCCTGCAGCTCCAGCTACCTTCGTGCCTGAACCAGCACCGACAACCAGTGAAGCTTTTTCCTTAAGCGTCATTTCACCAATAACATCATCAATAGATGCTTCGTCTGTCAGTACAACCAAACTTGCGTCGATAGTATACTTCATTTCGGCTACAGGACTGGATGGGATACCAGCTTTAACCGCCAAGGCTTTAATTGTAGCCGTCTCTTTATCGGCACCTACAATCGTAATGGGCCCTTGATATACGGTGCTGTTTTCAGTTGGTGTACTGCCATCAAGTGTGTAATAAATGGTAGCGCCGGATGTTGAGGTGAGCGTAACTTGAGGGCCACTTTTATATACACCAGGCTCTGGAAAAGCAATAGGCAGTGCCGCTCCAATTATATAATTGAACTCAGCAACTTTACTTGTCTTGCCGTCTTTAACTGTTAATGCCTTTATTGTAGAGGAGGCAGTGATACTGATTCCAGACCGTGAATTGTACTGCTTAGTCGTGTTCATTACCGATGTTGCAGGTGTGGATCCATCGGTAGTATAGAAGATGGTTGCGCCACTCGGAGCGGTCAACATTACCGTCTGAGTTCCATAATAAGTTCCTGAAGGGATAGAGGCTGTCGGAGCAGCAATAAGTCCTTCTTCAGGGTCAGTTCCAGGATCAACAGCTTTTTTGTACTTCGCTGTCCGGGCATCGTTAATTACGCCGCTCCAGTTCATCCCGAATGCAAAATCATAAGCATTCCCTTCGGAATCTAAATGAACTTTCATATCATGGGATACATCCTCATACTGCTCTTCCACCGTCTTCATGTCTTTAGGCATTTGCATAGGTAGAAGGGCCGATGGTTCATATGCACCTACCAGAATATCGAAGATCGCTTGATTCTGAATGCCAAAGTTCGCAATAATCGCATCCGCACGATCTTCGAATTCAGCAACAATCGTTGGATTAGACATCGTTAGGGAAACGACTACTGGTTTATCTCCCATTGCTTTTTTGGTATCAAGCACCAGATCCAAATCAGACTCATTGGATGCCGTAGTCTTCTTTCCTTTGTAAGAACGGTTCAATACATCTCTTGCATCACCAGCCAAACTCGTTTCACGTGCATACTCCGCTGTATATGGACGATACTGCAGGCTGATCGGGATATACCCATTACCTCCGGCATCTACGTCAGCTTTGCTGTAGCCGGCGCCAGTTTGCGGATTCTTGATAAAGACAATCGCGCTGTCAGCTTGAGCCGGATCATCCGTCACATTGAAGTATTTCTTCAGCTGATCAATGTTGATAGGATACGAATACGATTTGGTAGCTGCATCGTAAGTTTTTGGAACATAAACTTTCTCATCTTTTTTAAGTGGAAGTACATTGTTATCTTTGTTTTTCAGCATAATGACTGACTTTAACTGAGCCATATAACCAGCTGTCATGAACTCCTTGTTACCCACAGTAGCTTTTGTTTCTTCTACAACAAGATATGGATTCTCAAATAACCCTGCGTTAAAAATATTAGTAAGTAGTCGTACTGCTGACTCTTCAAATCGAGTCCGTATCGCCTTCTCACCTTGTTTCTCAATTCCTATTTGATATGCTGCAATGATAGGTTTGGAGTCGTTGTTTCCACCGAATTGGTCAACGCCAGCCATGATGATTCGATAGTGACGTTCCGCAACCGTGTAATTTTCTTCTACACCCCAAGGGCGATTACCAAATAGCTCAACAGGACCTTCATCTCCTGTGATTCCCCAGTCTGTTGTGATTACCCCGTCGTAATGATACGTGTTCCGTAAAAGATCGGTGATTACATAAGGACTATAAGAGTTCCCTACATTCTCCCCATTCGCCTTATCCTGATTAAACGAGATTGTATAGTAAGGCATAACTGCAGCGGCCTTTCCAGTCGGCCCTTCCAGATCAAATGCTCCTTTTGTAAAAGGGATCAGATGCTCATCGAAGTTATTTCCCGGATAAACGGCATACTTTCCGTACCCGTAGTGCGCATCTCGGCCGCTTTCACCTGAACCCCCACCTGGCCAATGTTTGACCATAGCATTCACACTCTCGTTGCCCCATCCATCGCTGCTGCCCGGTGTAGTCTGAAATCCATCCACATAAGCTCTTGCCATGTCAGCAGACAATTTAGAGTCCTCACCAAATGTACCGCTGAAACGAGTCCAGCGCGGTTCCGAAGACATATCCACCTGAGGGGATAAGGCTGTTGCGATGCCAAGTGCTCTGTACTCTTTGGAAGCAATTTCTGCGAACTGCTTCGTCAGGTTCGCATCGAAGGAGGCAGCAAGCCCTAGTGCCTGCGGCCACATCGAGATCGTTCCACCTGAACCTTCGTTATATTCTGCGTTAGCTACAGTGCTATGACGAGGGTCCGAGCTGTTATTGGCTGGAATACCAAGTCCAATCTTCTCCACTAACGCTTGGGCATTGTTATTCCAGCGGGCAGCTACCTCAGGGCTCTCAACCGTAGTGATCAATACATGCCGCAAGTTATCTTCGGTCAGGAATACTTTCTGTTGGTCTGTAAGATCGGATGCCAATGCACCGCTTTCAGCAAGAGGTTTTCCACCATAAGTTCCCCCACGGAATCCCGAAGCTGAGGCTGCTGGTATGGATTGATGACCACTGTACAGCATAAGTCCGGCAATTTGCTCCACAGACATTTGCGAAGCAAGATCCGTAGCTCTTACTTCTGTGCTAAGACGCCAATCCTCATATTTGTCGAGCTTGCCGTTTTTATTCAAATCTTTGAATGCCAGTCCGTCCACGGTCAACAGAGCTACCCCTGATTGTGTTGAGTATCCTAAGGTTTCTCCACCAGGATTGGTCACCGTACCAATCGTACCGACAATGTTTTGGCTCCATTTCGTGCTACTGCCTCCATTATTTGAGCCTGACCCGGAACCTCCGCCGCCAGTAGTAGGGCTGCTGGTTGGCTTAGCCGCAGTATCTTTACCATCATTAGTAATTGTACCTTGGCCTACCTCTTTACCATCGATGATCACACCTGAAGTTTGTACGATGATGCTAGTCACATTTTTCCCACCGGTTATGGTTGTACCTTGTGCTCCTGGTCGGATAGTGATCGTACCGATCTTCGCCCCATCATTGATCACAATAACGGTAGGAACTAAGATATCCATAGATTGGATTGCAGTGGACCCTTCGGCTACAACTCGAACCTTTCCGCCTTGCTTATTAATGGTTACACCCGACAAAGTGCTACTCTTCAAGTGAATACTGTCTATTCCTCCGCCGCTTACAAACGTGGTTCCAGATACGGTTACTTGATCAAGTGTAGCCTCTCCGTTACCAATACCTGCGGTTAAATACAAATCCCCACTCACTTTGCTACCAGATAGCGTTGCTCCTGAAGCCGTAATTAGCGCAGAACCCGCGATCGTTGTGGCAGCATAAGTACCCGCAGCATTGTAGTATCCTTTCGCCATACCATCAATAATCTTGATGACCTCAGCACGTGTTATGGACCCCGTTGGTTTGAATGTACCATCCGTATACCCGTTGATGGCCCCTTTTTGAGTAAGGCTGCCAACCGCTGAGGCTGCATACCCACTTATAGAAGCAGCATCCGAAAACGATAGGGGACTCGTGCTCGCCTGATTCAATTCAAACACACGAGAGAGCATGGTTGCAGCATCCTGTCTCGTTAGGTAGTTATCTGGTTTCGCAAGATTACCTGCAAAACCTTCAAAGTAACCGGCTTGACGTGCGATCAACACATCAGCTGCATACCATTTTCCGCTCGGCACATCGTTAAAGCTACTGCTTGCTTGCTGTGAAAAACCGAATAATCGGTTGAGCACTGCCACAAATTCTGCTCTAGTTACCTTTCCATTTGGTAGGAAGGTTCCATCCGTATAGCCATTTATAATTCCGCTTGACGCCCATTTTCCTATTGGTGATTGCGCCCAATGTCCGTTTACGTCCTTAAAACCCGCAACCGTTTGAACATTTGTAGTCTCAGCTGCAAATGCAGCAGGATTCACAGATGAGAATAACAACGCAGCGACTGCTAAGCTACTGGCCAGCTTTCTGGCTATTGGCATTTTCTTAACTTTAGGGCTTGAACTGTCTTTATATTTGGTCAACTTGCCATCCTCCTCAGTAAATTATGTAAACGCTAACAATACCGATTAACAAAAAGATCGCCTTTCTTCACCCCCTATTTGATAGACATATTATAGCTTGAGGTTTGAGATGGCTTATCTAGACTATCTTCAGATGCATCTGGATTATTTTATACTGGCTAAATGCCGCTCAAAACAAAGAACCGCTTCTCCCAATGGAATAAGCGGTTCTTTTAGTTTAGTATTCAGATACGCCTACCCTACACGCTGAACTTCGATAATTTCTCCTTTAACTGTAAGGATGCATCCTCCAGCTTCAAAGAAAGCTCTACCAAATGATCACTTACACTTTGTTGCTCTCCACTAAGAGAGGCAACCTCTTGAGATGCAGCTGATGATTCCTCAGCTATAGAGCTAACGTTGCTCATCGAATCGGACAGAACCTTTTGTGATTGGCTCAAGCTGTCCATTGACATAGTTACAGCATTCAAACGGGCGATAAAATGCTGCATCTGATCCTGCACAGATACGAAAATATCGCTAGTGCTCTGCACCGAGGTCATTTGCTGATTAAAGAGTGGTGCAACTTCTGAGAGAACCACAACCGTCTCGTTCATATCTCTCATAACGGTATCTGTTATTTCAGCCACAACAGCAATAGATTCTTTCGATTGATCTGCAAGCTGGCGTATTTCATCGGCTACCACCATGAATCCGCGTCCAGCCTCGCCTGCTCTTGCTGCTTCAATGGTGGCATTCAGTGACAAGATATTCGTCTGCTGTGTAATATTTTGCATGACATTAAGAACCTTCATAACGGAAGATGCCGTTTCTGTCAGCTCGTTAACCTTCAGCATAAGCTGATTCGTCTTCAGGCCCGTCCTATTTGTCTCATTAAGCAGTTCTTTTAATCTATTGAAGCCTTCCTCACTGAGTTCGCCGATGCTGTGTGCGGTGTGATCCATTTCGTGAGTGGCTGAATTGACTAAATCCATCTGTACCGAAATTTGCCCTGTCAACTCATTGCCACGATCAGCTTCCAAGGCTAGACTGCCAGCACCACCCGCAATTTCTTCCGTGGCCGCGGCAATATCCATAGCTGCATCAGCTGTCTTGCGCGAAACACCGCTAAGCTCATCGGCGGTTTCCAGTACCTTCCGAGCGGTTTCATTCGTATGAATAACCAGCTCTGTTATTCGTTCCATCATCATGTTAAAAGAACTGGATAACTGACCGATCTCATCACGTGAGGTGATATTCGTACGCACCCCTAGATTCCCTTCGGCTCCCTCTGACATCAAATTCTTAAGTCTGGTCAGCGGACGAGATACCATTCTGAACATCCAATACCCTATTAAAATGGCGATAACAGCTGCTACAGCAACAATAATATAAGTAGTCTTGAGAATACGCAGCGCGTCTTTCGTCAAGTTCTCAGCCGGTACAACACCAAGTAATCTCCATCCCGAGGTTTCTAGTGTTCCGTATACAGCTAATATAGATTTACCCTTCTCATCCTTTGTTGGCAATGAGCCTGCTGTATTCTGCAGCCCCCCCAGAAGCGTCCCTCCCAGATTCAGATATGTATCTGTCCCCACTTGCTGGGAGGAGGCAATCAATTCATCCTTATTCGTCAGCAATTGCATATAGGAGCTTGTTCCAAGATCCACTTTACGAAGCTGATTTTCTAGTTCGCTAATTCTAATATCGTTAATAACTATGTATCCCTTGCTTTTAGAATCACCGGCAATCGATTTGGCCAAATGGAAAACACCTGACGTATTTCCTTCCTGGCCCTGTAATTCACGTGGAATCCATACACTCTGTGGCTTCTCCTCTAGCTGCTTAAACCATGAGGATTCTCTGAAACTCTCAATAAAAGCGCTATCTTTTGTCCCCGCCGAAGAAATTGGAAAACCTTCATTCATCGGAATAAGGTATACGGCCTCCACACCGTTTGATGCCGTGAGCCAATCATTTAGCTGCGCACTAATCTGGTTAGATAGTACCTTACGTTCCTCATTACTTGTAGTGGGATTATTCCCTTGTTTGAGTGCATTTTGAATTTCATTGTCGTACAAGATTCTTCCTAGACCATCCTCATAACGTAACAATTCCACATCAAACTTCTCAGCGGTTTGAACGACTGTCTGTTGATTGGCTGACAGCGCATTCGTCTCGATCGTATGCTCAGCTACGGAATAGGAAGTATAGCCGAGAGAGAGCACGAGCACCATCGTCGAAACAAAGAAGATGAGAAAAAGCCGCACCCCAATGGATTTGGATGGATGCAGCTGGAATCGTCTTTTTTCTTTTTTCACTTGTACTTTCATCTAATCATTCACCACCGTTGTCGTCTGTTATGCCTACTGGCTTATAGTTTACAAGGTCATGAACATTTGTAACACCCGATCGGAAAGATATGGCAAATACTCATGACCGTACTCATAATAAACCATAAGCTCTTTGGGCGCTAGTACTTTGTTGTATGCGGCAAACTGCGTTGAAGGTGGACAAATCACATCGGATAACCCTGTAACCCACAACATTTTGGCTTGAATTCGCTCCGCGAAATTCTGAATATCGATGTAACCCAGTCTATTAAAAATCTCGTCCTCACGTAAATGATGGGGATCAAAAAAGCGGAAATAATAGTTAATTTCCTCATAAGCTGACGTAGTGATATCAAGCTCCCAAGCCCGTCTATAATCTGAAAGAAACGGATACACAGGAACGGCCATGCTCACACGCGGCTCTAATGCTGCACAAGCTACAGTAAGCGCTCCACCTTGAGATAAACCAAAAGCACCTACACGTGCTGGATCGACCTCTTCCATAGACATCAGTATTCGAGCAGTCTGCGCTGTATCCAGAAACACATTACGATAGTAAAGGTTCTCCGGATTAGGATCGTCAATGCCGCGAATGATGTGTCCACGAATGGTTGTGCCTTTTACTGTAAGATTATCCTCGGAAAGTCCACCCTGTCCCCGACAATCCATCGCAAGAACGCTAATCCCATGGGCCGCATAAGTCACCTTCTCCATCCAATCCCCGCTGTCACAGGAATATCCGTGGAACATCACTACACCAGAGCCTTTTATATGTGCTCCTCTCTTCGGTCTTACGTATTTGCAATGAATTCTTGCTCCGCCAACCCCGGTAAAATACAGGTGAAAACATTCCGCCAGCTCGCTGACGAACTCCGCAGGCTCTAGTTCATAATCTAGTGACTGGGCGTCCAGATCACGCAAAGCCCGCTCCCAAAATGCGTCAAAGTCGACTGGCTTTGGGCTGCTTCCGTTATATTTTTTTAATTGTGACAATGTCATGTCGTTTCCCATATTAAGGTCCTCCTTAAGGTTTTTTAATTAAAAATAATGGAAACGGAAAACCCGCTGTGTCGGATTTTCCGTTGGTTTTCTACTAATAACAAGAGCTCGATAGTTGCACTTTGTGCAACTATTACAACTAAATATGTTGTGTTGTTCATTTAATTGCACTCTATACAACTAAAATTGCTCACAATGGCGATTCCGAGCCATCTCGCCTGAAATAAGTGTACAATGTGCATCTATTTACACTAAAAACCACCAAACAGGTTAGTTTAAGTGCACTTTGTGCAATAGAATCTCTCCATATGAGCGTCAGTCGGTGATCTATTGCACTTTGTGCAATCAGTTCGAGCGAAACCGAGCATAAAAGTGATTTTTGCGGGAATCCATTGCAGAGAGTGCAATAGATTCTAATTTTCAGACGAAATCGAGAGTTTCTATTGCAGAGAATGCAATGAAAAGCCCAAACCACAGAAAACAGAACACAAGGCACGCAACGTGCAGAACCCAGCACACAAAATACAGCACACTACACGCCGCACACTTTTTTCGAACGCTGCTCAGCCGCCAAGCTTCTAACTAACTCCACTCACCTAAAGCTTGTTCCTCTAAGGTTGTTCACCCTATTAAATTTTGCCTAAACCCGCATCGTCGCCAACCTCTTCATGAGTGTCGATGACATAATTGACGATCTCATCAACCGTTGTATAAGCAACACCCACATAAGTATCAGCAGCGCCATAATAGATGGCGATACGACCGGTTTCTGCATCATGTAGAGTGGCACATGGGAACAGAACGTTATTCACAAAGCCTCTTTCCTCATACCATTCTTCTGGGGTTAACACAAAGTTTTTCGAGCGATATTTCACTTTCGAAGGCTCGTTAATATCCAAAATAACCGCGCCCATGCTATACACAAGACCGTTGCAGGTTCCAGTAACGCCATGGTAGAACATCAACCAGCCATCAGAAGTTTCTATTGGTGCAGGTCCGCCGCCAATTTTGACACTTTGCCACCAGCCTTGACCACCCTTGGTCATTACATGGCGGTGTTTACCCCAATATACAAAGTCAGGGCTTTCACTAAGGAACACATCACCGAATGGTGTATGGCCGCTGTCACTTGGACGGGACAACATCACGAAGTTATTGTTGATTTTTCTAGGGAACAATACGCCGTTCCGGTTGAAGGGCAGGAAGGGATTTTCCAAGCTGATAAATGTTTTGAAATCCTGGGTTTTGGCCACACCGATAGCTGCGCCGTAGAAATCTGTACACCAGATAATATAAAATGTATCTTCGACCTTAACCAGACGTGGATCGTAAGCATAACGCGGCTGATAAGGGTTACCTTCTTCATCCATAAATCGGATCGGCTCATCATCAATTTTCCAATCTAGACCGTCAATACTATGTCCCATACGTAAATGCGGACGAGTTGTGTTATCTTCTACACGAAATACTCCAATAAAACTACCTTCAAACGCAGTAACCGCACTATTAAAAATACGGGCTACACCTTTCGCAGGATTTCTTTTGATAACCGGGTTATCATTATGTCTCCAAATCGGATTCTCATAGCCAGCAGGCTTATCCTGCCAAGGCATGTTCGGGATGTTAATCGCACTCGCTCCAACCAATTTCACTTCACTCATTAGTATTCCCTCCAAATGTATGCAACTTTTCAGTATGCTATTTTATCTAGTGCTGCTATGAAATCTACTACTAAGCTTACTTCACGGAACCTTGCGAAAATCCATTGTAGATATACTTTTGCAACGCGGTAAACACTACCAATGTCGGAATAATTGCGATCATAATCGCCGCACATATTACTTCCCACTGTGATCCGTATGGACCTTTAAACTTAAAGAGTGCCGTGGAGATCGTTTGCAGATCTGTCTTCGGCATATAAAGGAAAGGAGTGTAAAAATCGTTATAAATATTTACGCCCTTCACAATTATTACTGTTACAATCGCCGGCTTCAGCAGTGGTAAAATAATTCTCCAAAAAATCGTCCAATACGAAGCCCCGTCCAGCATCGCGGATTCATCCAGTGACTCGGAGATCGAATCCAAGAACTGCATAAAAATATAAACAGCGATAATATCCGTACCGAGGTACATCACGATTGGCGCCCATCTGGTATTAAATAAGCCCAAGTGATTGATGATTTGGAAAGTTGCCACTTGCGTAGTAACACCCGGAATGAGAGTAGCAATCAGAAACATACTGATTAGGACTTTACTGCCTTTAAATTTGAAACGGGATAAAATATAAGCCATCATCGAACCCGTCAGCGTTGCACCCAGGATAGAGATCACAACGATAATGACAGTGTTTTTAAATCCTAGAAGCATTTTTCCATCAACAAAAGCCTTCGTGTAGTTGGAGAAATTCAGCCAATTCTCTGGCAGCGTTAACGGTCCGGTTGATGCGTATTCTGGCCCTGTCTTTAATGAAGCGAAAAATACGACCACGATAGGTATCAAAGCTGCGAGGGCTCCCAAAATCAAGGTGAGATATTTGAATATACTAGCAGTGGTATATTTTACAGAGTGCATAGTTTATTTCTCCTCCTTGATCAGAACGCGCTGCAATATAGTAACTAATATAACGATACCCAGCAAAACTACGGCCATCGCTGACGCTAATCCAACTTTGCTATATTTGAACGCTACATCGACCGTCTGAATAACAAAGGTACTACTTCCGTTAGATCCGCCTGTCATGACGTATGGAATTTCAAATACACCAATAGCGCCACTGACCGCAAGGATCAAGTTCAACTGCAGAATACGTTTAATACTTGGCAAAATAATATGCATAAACTGATGCCATCTGTTAGCTCCATCAATCTCAGCGGCTTCATAAATATCCGACCCGATAGAGGAAATAGCCCCAAGGAAGATCAGGAAGTTCATCCCCATGTATCTCCACAGTGACGCACCTGCAAGCGAGAAGTTAATCAAATTCGGATTGAGCAGCCACTTCTGCTGTAAACCACTAAGTCCGAGCAGATTAAGAATCGTATCAAGCGTTCCATCAGGTTTGAAAAAGAATAAAAAGATAAAGCCGATTGCTACACCGTTTAGTAAGGTTGGGAAGAACAAAATCCCTTTGAATAAATTTTTCATACGAACACTAAAGCTCAGAATGGTTGCAAAATACAAAGCAAGTGCCATCTGAATAAAGGTAGTGAAGAAATAATACAAGCTGACCTTAAATACGGAAAAATACTCAGGTTTCGTAAAAATGGTCTTGTAGTTCTCCAATCCAACGTACTCCATATTTTTACTTAGGCCATTCCAGCTGGTAAAGCTGTATCGAAACATACTGATTACTGGATAATAAGCAAACGTGAGTAGTAATACGATCGGCACTAATGAGAACAAGCATATGATGGCAATCCGTTGATTTTTGTAGCTCAAATTTGAAAACTTGAACACCCGATACACCTCCAGAAAAAGCATCCTCATTTATTTATGACTCGTTTAAACGTGAAGGGGGAAATGCCAGTTAGCATATCCCCTCCCACATTCACCACCGCCTATAGCATTTAAGAAAGCTTATAGTTGTTACTGTGCTGTGACTTTAGCGCGAGCGGCTTTCCACTTGTCGTTCAGGTCCTTCATGATGTCATCATAGGATTCTTTTCTGTTGCCAATTGCTGCTTCAATAATCCGTTTCTTAAAGTCTGGCTGCCAAGCACCGATTTCAGCTTGTTTGTCGATTTCATCAGACCAGCCTTCTTCGCCGGCTTTAGCAGCTGCAAGTGTATCAAAGGTTACTTCAGTGCCTTCATATTGTTTCAGAATTTCTGGAAGCTCAGCACCGATAGCTGGGCTCATACCGCCACCTTCAGTCGTTGGGTAGCCAGATTCGTTGATGAACCAATCTACCCAAGCTCTAGCAGCCTCTTTGTTTTTACTATGAACGCTGACACCCAGATTGTAGTCACCCGCAAGCGGTACAAGGATTTTATCTGCATTCGTAGGGAATGGCATAAAGCCAACATCGTCAGGATTCGTAGCTAGACCTTTGATTTGTCCAATTGCCCAAGATCCAAGAACCATGGTACCGATTTTTCCGTTAGCCAGATCAGCTTTGGAAGATTCCCAATCTGTAGTCGTTGGATCTTCTTCAATCAAACCTTTTTGTGCTGCATCGTACAGAATTTTGTACAGCTCATAGTGAGGTTGACCTGGAACATAGTTATCATCACTAGCAACTTGACCAATGTTCACATAATCACGGTCACCAGCTACTGTAGCTAGATCCGCTTCCCATTGTGTCAATGTCCAGCCAGCTGCGTAGTTTGTGTACAGAGGCACTGCTTTTGTTTTGTCTTTAATCGATTGCAGAGCAGTCAAGAATTGTTCAGGGGTTCTTGGAACCTCTGTAATGCCAGCATCTTTGAAGACCTGTTTATTGTAAATCACACCGTTAAAGTTGATGGTCATTGGAATTCCGTAGGCCATTCCGTCCACTGCACGTTCTTCCACACCTGTATATTGTTTTTGCATATCTTCGAGTTTACCCAGTGGCTCAAAGAAATCGGGAATATCTTTAATAGCTATGCTTGTAGGTAACAATAGAACATCGCCATAGTCACTAGTGCTCATGCGAATTTTAATTTGATCTTCGTAAGTAGCAAGCGCTTCAAAGTTTACTTTTACATCAGGATATTTCTCATTGAATTTAGCCGCATACTCTTTGAATACGGTATCAACAATATCCGTTCTTTGTGTAATAACCGTGATATCCCCTTTAATGTCCTTGGCTGCTGCATCATCAGATGGAGCTGCACTCGCCTCTGTTGAGGATCCATTGCTTCCTGTGTTCTTAGTGCCTTCATTGGTAGTGTTGTTGTTTGAGGAACAACCGCTAAACAATCCCGCCACAAGTGTTAGTGCCATTAAGCCCATCATTGTTTTGCCTTTTTTCATGCTTTTACGACCCCTCTCTTCAATTCGATTCTAGTTTAGTTAAATAACAAAAATAATAACTTTTATCACCACTAATAATTCAATAGAGTAATCACCAATACCAAAATCACTGAAATACTCTTGAAAACAGGTGATGATATCGCTTACAAACTCATTATAGATCTATTTTTAACGCAAAACGATGGTTTGAATTGCTTTTTCTGGTCTTGTATTTGTTATATTTGTTTTTGTTATATTTATTTTGTTATATAATTTATCGAAAATAACTACAAAAAAAGAGAGCTAATCGCTCTCCTGAATAATAGCTTCCTATATATGTTTAAAACTCACGTTCGATTTTGGAGAATTTACAGCCGCTTTTATAATCCTTAGGTGTCATACCACACATTTTCTTGAACAATTTATTAAAATAGACCGGATCGCTATAACCTACCTTCTCGGCAATTTCATAATTTTTCAGGTCGGGATGCTCCATCAGCAATTCCTTCGCTTTAGAAATACGAATTCGAATCAGATAGTCTGTGATCGTCTGTCCCGTCTTTATTTTGAACAAACGGCTGAGGTAGCTCGCATTCATACCGACAGTCTCCGCCAAACGCTCAAGCTCGAAGTTCTGATCATACTCTTTCTCCAGTATGCTTTTAGTCTGCTCAACAACATAATGTTCTCCACCCTCTGTCGCTTGAGAGAATAACTCCTCCTGCTCTGTCACGTTCTTTTTCTTAACATCCTCTACTCTCTTAAGAAGTTCATATAACTGAGTTTTATCAATGGGTTTTAGCAAATAATCCATTACCCCATGACGTATTGCTCGGCGGGCATATTCAAATTCACTAAAACCGCTAAGGACAGCAATAGGCATATCCTCCATATGTCCTCTAACCTGTTCAATCAGCGTAAAGCCATCCATTCTAGGCATTTTGATATCTGTAATAAGCAGGTCAATGTCATCTCGGGATAACTTTTCAAAATGCTCCCAGGCTTCCAACCCGTTACCGTAGGATCCAATTACATTTACGTCTAGCTCCATCCTGGATGTGATTTTTTCAAGCCCCCTGCGAATGACTTCCTCGTCGTCCGCAATCATAACATTTATCATTTGAGTATTTCCCTCCAGTTGTATCCGCCAGTTATTATGAATTCGCTATCATCACGAATAGCATTCTTCCTATGTATTACAACAATGTACGATTGCGCTCTTATATAGTCTTGTATTTACTATAACGAAAGTTATTCAAATTTCCCAGCTGCAGCTATAAATTGTCCTTGAAATCATCTTCGAAAAAGTATATAACTAAATTAAGTTGTTATTAAAAACTAACAAATTAATAATAACTTTATAACAAAAATCAAATTCACTAATTTTTCTATTTTCAATGTAAGGTGGGATTCTTGATGCTATTTAACAATGAATACATTGCAGGCGTAACCTGGGGCTTCTCGGGTACACGTGGTTCATGGAAAACGGAAGAAGCGGAACGTTCGATGGAACTCATGTCCTCCGTCACCGGAGCGAACTGGACGGCCATTGCTCTAAGCGCGCTTCAAGCCACTGCTCATTCTACAGAAATACCCTATGGGGATGCTCCAACCGTTAGCGACGAAGAAGTGAAATGGGCCATCAGTAAAGCGAAATCACTGCAGCTAAAGGTATGCTTGAAGCCGATCGTTAATTGCGCTGACGGAACTTGGCGTGCTCACATTAACTTTTTCGATAAGGATGTTCCTTGCGAGCCTAAATGGTCTGAATGGTTCAGCTCTTATACTAAATTTATTCTGCATTATGCTGCCATTGCTGAAGAAACAGGCTGTGAGATGTTCTGTATCGGCTGCGAGCTTGTACAAACGGATAGACGCGAAACCGAATGGCGCACGCTTATTGCCGAGGTTCGAAAGGTTTACTCAGGGATTCTTACTTATAATTGCGATAAGTATCAGGAGGATAACGTGACCTGGTGGGACGCGCTTGATGTGATTTCTTCAAGTGGATATTATCCAGCTAACGATTGGGAAGCTCAGCTCGAGCGGATTGAGCGTGTGGTGAGAGCGCAGAATATGCCTTTCTTTTTCATGGAAGCGGGTTGCCCAAGCCGGAGCGGGAGCGCAGCGATTCCTAATGATTGGACCTTAAAAGGTGAACCAAGCCAAGAGGAACAAAGCAAATTCTATCAGGCAATGTTTCAAGGCTGTGAGCGCAGAGATTGGGTTCAGGGCTTTATGCTCTGGGATTGGCCTGCTCATCTTTATCCAATTCATGAAGCAGAACAGAATGATGATTATTGTATGTATGGTAAAGAAGCCGCTGGGATCATTAACGAATATTTCACCTTGAAAATAAATAAGTAATGTGAGGAGTGACTGCTTAGCAATGATTAATTCACCAGAATCATGGCTGTCTCAGCTTGAGGATGAGCTGCAGGGTAATATTCTCAGTTTTTGGATGAAACAAACAAAGGACGAAATTAATGGCGGTTTTGTTGGTGAAATCGACAATCAACTGAACATTGCGCCTAACGCGGAGAAAAGTCTTGTTCTTAATGCCCGCATTCTTTGGTCCTTTGCGAGCGCTTACCGACTCTACGGCAAGACAGAATATCTGACCATGGCAGAACGCGCCTATGTCTATCTAATGGATCATTTCCTCGATAAAGAATATGGCGGATTGTACTGGATGGTGGATGCTGAGGGCAAACCCTCACAGGAGAAAAAACAAATCTATGGCCAAGCTTTTGCGATCTACGCACTTGCGGAGTTCTACCATGCGACCGGACGGCCTGAGGTGTTAGATGAGGCAATTCAAATATTCCGGCTTGTTGAAAAATATGGCTATGATTCTACTTACAAAGGTTATGTTGAAGCTTTATCTCGGGAATGGCAAATCACGGATAACCTCAGCCTTAGCAGCAAGGACATGAATGAGAAAAAATCAATGAACACCCATCTACACGTGTTGGAAGCGTATACCGGACTTTATCGAGTATGGAAATCAGAGGAGCTGGCGAGCACGCTGGCTGAGCTAATCGAAACGATGCTGGACCATATCATTGATAACGAAGGCAAGCATTTTCATCTTTTCTTAGATGAGGCTTGGAAGGTGAAGTCAGATATCATCTCCTACGGACATGATATCGAAGGTAGTTGGCTGCTAGTGGAAGCCGCAGAAACGCTTGGACATGAAGAACTACTCCATCGTGTGCATACAGTAGCCATCTCCATGGCAGAAGCTGTTCTTGCGGAAGGTATAGATACGGATGGCGGGATATGGAATGAAGCTGATCCAAGCGGGCTGCTGAGCAAAGATAAAGATTGGTGGCCGCAAGCGGAGGCGGTTGTTGGCTTCTACAATGCCTATCAGCTGACCGGTGACAGTAAATTTAATGAGGCTGCCCAAGCCTCCTGGACTTTTATTGATAAATATATGGTGGATCACAAATTAGGTGAATGGTACTGGGGTGTGGATAAGAACCATCTGCCCCTGCCTCATGCAACCAAGGTTAGTGCCTGGAAATGCCCTTATCATAACAGCAGAGCCTGCTTCGAAATGATCGCACGACTGAGATCGACTATAAAGGAGACTGTATAATGTCATCGTTATTTCATGAACGCAAACAACAATTAACAGAACGTTATGAAGCGCTGATCACTCGTAACAATGAAAAGCTTCCTTATGGAAACGGTATTTATGACCGTTATGCTTATCCACTGCTAACCGCTGAACACGCTCCTCTAATCTGGCGTTACGACTTCAACCCTGAAACTAATCCTTACTTTGCGGAAAGAATCGGCGTCAACGGCGTTTTCAACCCTGGTGCCATAGAACTTAACGGTAAGTTCTATCTTGTTGCCCGTGTTGAAGGCAATGACCGCAAATCTTTTTTTGCTGTCGCGGAAAGTGACAATGGTGTGGATGGCTTCCGTTTCTGGGATCATCCAGTTGTGCTGCCCGAGACAGAAGTTCCTGATATCAATGTCTACGATATGCGTCTCGTAAGCCATGAAGATGGCTGGATCTATGGCCTCTTTTGCACAGAACGCAAAGATCCAGACGCTCCACACGGTGACCTTTCCAGTGCAGTAGCACAATGTGGTATTGTTCGCACAAAGGATCTGAAAACCTGGGAACGTCTGGCCGATCTTAAGACAGGTTCTGCTCAGCAGCGTAATGTCGTGCTCCACCCTGAATTTGTGGATGGAAAATACGCCTTCTACACTCGCCCACAGGATGGCTTTATTGATGCAGGCTCTGGTGGCGGTATTGGCTGGGGACTCTCGGATACAATTGAGGATGCCGTGATTACGAGTGAGACTATCATAGATGAGCGTCATTACCACACCATCAAGGAAGTTAAGAATGGCCAAGGTCCAGCTCCAATCAAAACTGCAAAGGGCTGGTTGCATATTGCTCATGGTGTACGCAACACAGCTGCTGGACTCAGATACGTGCTTTACACTTTTTTATCTGATCTGGAGGAGCCAAACAAAGTTACGCATTCACCAGGCGGTCATTTCATCGCACCAGACGGTGAAGAACGTGTCGGCGATGTCTCCAACGTCGTGTTCTGTAATGGTGTGATTGCACGTGATAACGGTGAAATCTTTATTTACTACGCTTCTTCCGATACTCGCATCCATGTAGCTACAACTACCGTTGACCAAATGTTAGATTATGTACTGAACACACCAGAAGATCCCCTTCGATCTTATGCATGTGTACAGCAACGTATCGCCCTCATTGATCGTAATTTAGTGTTGTAAATTGAAAACCTTAAAAATCAACAGAGCAGCGATTCTCCTTAATAGAGGGTCGCTGCTCTGCGTTTTTTGATCATTCTGTGTCCGCTTCAACCATTCATCCATTATCTAACGTGTCTTTCGGACTCAGATGAAGTTATTCATATGTTTTTAGCCTTTAAAGTAAGATTTCGGACTCCAGTGACGCTATTTACCGAAAAGAGGCTCATTTAGAGCGTTTTCCAGGTCGATAGCTGCTCTGGAGTCCGTTAGCATTCCAAAAATCAGATAATGCTGCGTTTAAGGTCAGCTGTGTCCCATAGCACATTACTATGCCTATCTGACAGTTTTTACTGATTTCTTTTTCGGCTTGTAAGTGACATTAAGGGATACTCTCTAATTGTTGATAAATATCCATACTTTTTAACCCATTAATGATTAATTCCTATAGATTAAGCTCAAAATAGCTCAGTAATCCCCTAACTCCAAGGAGGCTGAGACATAAATGTTCAAACGTATGGATGAGATCATGATCGAGATCCCTGAAGTTGAGAAGCCAGATCCCAATGCTGCTGCCGCTGTACAAGAACTGCTTGGCGGAAAGTTTGGAGAAATGTCGACCCTTAACAATTACCTCTATCAATCCTTTAATTTCCGTTCAAAAGACAAACTGAAACCCTTTTATGATTTGGTGATGAGTATAACGGCGGAAGAGCTAGGCCACGTGGAGCTAGTCTCGCATGCCATCAATAAATGCCTTCGAGGGTCAACAAGTTATAAAAAGCCAGATTCCACCCCTCTAGGGTCTGTAAAAGATGCGCGTTTATCCTATCACTTTCTGGCGGGGGCTCAAGGGGCAATGCCTTTTGATTCAACGGGAAATCCATGGACCGGAGCAAATGTATTTAATAGCGGCAACCTAGTGGAAGATCTGCTACATAACTTCTTCCTCGAATGTGGAGCCAGAACACATAAAATGAAAGTCTACGAAATGACAGACCATCCAGCTGCACGCGCTGTAGTCGGATTTCTTTTAGTGCGCGGTGGTGTCCATGTGGTCGCTTATGCCAAAGCCATCGAAATCGCGACAGGTGTTAATGTAACGAAGCTCGTGCCGGTTCCTTCGTTAAATAACAAATCATTTAGTGAAGCGAAGAAATATGAGGAGAAAGGTGTGCATACAAAGCTGTACACCTGGAGTGACAGTGACTTCGGCGCCATCGATCAGATTTGGAAGGGAACCCATCCAGAGGATAATCTCCCGCTGGAAGTCATTCAAGGATCACCTAAAGGCTTCCCGATCCCCGTAGCTCCTGCAGTCGAAGAGGAGTTCGCTCCAGGCATCTCCCCCGAAGACTTCAAAGAAATTGCCAAACGCCTCAAAATGGCTGGAAATATTACAGAATAATATTCAAAGTGAATCTGGTGAGGAATTTACGTAGAGTCTTCCTCACCATAGGTTCATTTTTTAAAATTGTACAAAGCCCGGTATTCATCCTCCAGCATAGACATCAAAATCATATTATGAAATTCTCCATCTACATAAAGAGCATCCCGCTCCACCCCATCGCGCTTGAAACCGAGCTTCTCATAGACATGAATGGCTCTTGGATTAAACGTATATACACCAAGATGGATACGATGCAGCTTCAAGGCTTCAAAGCCATATCGCAGCATTTGAGTCATAGCTTCAGTACCATAACCTTTACCTCTATATTCATGACTACGAATCCCAATTCGAATGTTTGCGCTACGGTTGTCTGGATCTATTTCGTTCAGCACCACTTCTCCAATAAGCTCATCCGTTACTTTTACTATTATCATAAGATCCACACGATCCTCGGCTGGAACACTAATCTTACGAATCCAAGCTGCAGTTTGCTCACGAGAGAATTCTCCTTGCGATCCCGTTAGACGCCCCATCTCATCATCAAGTAAAAAGTTGTAATAGGCCTCCAGATCGGACTCTTCTACACTGCGCAGAGTAATATTCTTACCTTCAATCACTGGTATTGCAACAGGTTCTATCATAACTGTATTTCCCCCTATCCAAAATCCCATAGCTTTCAATTATTTTTAACCAGCTAATTTCTAGTCTCTCGGTATATCCACAGAATCACGATGCACGATGTCTGCTGCGATCAGGATCTTCTCAAGTGGCGCCGAGGGGTGCCCAATCCGACTTAGCAGCTTCTCCACTGCCGCCCGGCCCATCGCTTCTTTAGGGACATGCACAGTAGTAAGCGGTGGAACACCTCTTAAAGCATCCTCAATATTATCAAAACCTGTAACCGAGATATCCCCTGGGATATTAAGACCTTCTGCCTTCAGAATATCACAAACAGAGAGTGCTGTTTTGTCATTGGCGCAAACCAAGGCGGTTGGAAGTGTCTTAGCTTTTTTCCGCTTCAGCACCCAATTTTTAAAGTCCTCTTGGAATACATCTTCCTCCACCCCTTCCAAAAAGAGATTCGCATCATCTCCCAAAGGCAGTCTTATCCCACTCTCCTCCAGTGCACTCCGGAAGCCAATCCACCGATCCCGGAAACTCCGTGAAAATCCAATATTCCCGATAAAATGCATTTGTGTATGTCCTGTCCCCATCAAATGATTAGTAAGCCGGGCCATGGAATCCACATTGTTAGCGAATACAGTATCACTCGGAATTAATGGATCTTCATGGTCAATCAGCACCATCGGCAGACCGATGCGATGTACCTCAAGTAGTAATGAAGTGGAGATTTCGCCCACACCTACCAAACCAAGAATCCCGCTTGGGTTCAAGATATTGACGAAATTATCCGCACGGTTCTCAGAGATAATCACCATCCCTAGTCCTTCTTGATCCAGCGCAAGGGCAATACCGTCCACAATCTTTCCCCAATACAAGGAATCCTGAGTCTGTGAGCGGATATTCGGCATTAATACAAGCACAGATTGCTTATTGCGATCACTGCCCCCTACCGGAGGAGTTCGCTTTATACCTTGGACAAAGGCATTCTTTTGCGTAAAATAGCCTAACTGCGAAGCCGCTTGAATCACTCGTTCTCTGGTCGTCTCATTAACGCCAGCTTTACCCGATAGTGACTTGGAGACAACAAATTTAGATACACCGAGATGATCAGCTATTTTTTGCATGGTGACCTTTTTAGCCATATTAAACCCTCCAGAGATTGTAATAAAATTAATGTTGAACTAACGTTAAGGCTGAGAAGTTGCCAGTGTACCTGCCCGTGCTTCCGTCCATTTTTCATTTAATTCGTCAAAAGACTTTTGTAGATCAGGCGCAGCAAGTAACTCCTGAATATAATCTCCGGACCAAAAGGATAGCTTGGCTCTATTCGCCAGATCAATGAACGCATCAGTTTGTACCGTGCCATACACCAGCTTAGGTTCATAAGATAAAAATTCACGATACTGCGGCATAAAAGGGTTCAGACTACCATCAGCAGGAAGGAATCCCCAATTATCTGGATACGAAGTCTCTTTTACAAAAAAATTCAACCAAGCCACAGCAAGCTCTTTATTCTTACTGTATTTGCTAACACCCACGAACCAGTCTGGATTGATCGGTGCATAGTGAGTACTGCTATTATCATAAGGAAATGGGAAGAATCCGATATCATCTGGTGAAGCCCCCACATCAAGCACTTGACCAACCGCCCAATTCCCAAGTAAATACATGCCAGCTTGACCTTTAGCGAGTCTAGTCTTAGAGATCTCCCAATTGTTCGAGAAGAGTTCATTCTCTACATAACCTTTAGCAATTAAGGTTCGAGCAATGGAAATGGATTTCCCCCACTCATTATCGAGCTGCCATGGGCTATCCTCATTTACCATATTATTTAGATACTCAGGGTTGCCTGTCATATAATTGACCAGACTATTTCCCCATTCACGCAGTGGCCAGACGGCTCCATAATTCATATACAGTGGAATAATTCCAGCCTCTTTTAATTTAGCGCAAGCTTCATAGAATTGATCCAGTGTCTGCGGAACAGCGGTAATTCCTGCTTTTTCGAAAGACCTTTTATTATAGACAATCCCTACCGTGGTAGTTCCCGTGGATAGCCCATAACGCTTACCATCATAAGTAGCAAAAGAGGTGAAGCGCTCACTAGCCGACGTTTCTTCATCCAACGGTTCGAAAAAATAATCCAGTTCCTTTGATGGAAGATTCACAGGAAGCAAAAGTACATCTCCAGCGTCCTTGGTGGACAGCCTTACCAGAATATCCGTTGCGTAATTAGATAAACCTTCAAATTCAACATTCGCTTCGGGGTACTTTTCCTTGAATTGGTCTGCGTACCCTTGAAAGGTTCCGTTCTCAATCAGATCTACTCGATTGGTCATCATGACTATGGTGCCGGATAAGTCAGACTTCACCTCGCTTCCAACTGGAGGCACTGAAGATTCTGTTTGCTTGGTGTTGTTCTCACAGCCACTAATCGATAACAAAAAGAGCAGCAGCAGTATGGTACGCGTAGTCCAGTGTAATCTCATCCCCATCAACGGACAGCCCCTTCTTATTTCAGTCAGGTAATCTAATCAATTCCGGTTCCAGCAATGGTAGCGACAAAATAACATCCGTCCCTTGTCCAAGCTGACTATATACCTCAATTCCATATGCTGCTCCATAATGAAGGCGCACTCGCTGCTGTATATTTTTCATTCCTATGCCCCCATTGATATTTTTCTTAGGAGGACTTTCTTTCTGCAGCCCCTCATTCAATCTCTCCAAAGTGATCTCATCCATTCCACAGCCGTCGTCCTTAATGTGGAACAAGAGCATTTGGTCTGTCATCTCGCAACGGATGCTCAGATGCATTTGCGGTTTGTTATCATCCAAGCCATGATAGGCAGCATTCTCTATAATCGGCTGGAAGACCAGCTTGATAATAGAATAATTATCCAACGCCTTCGGCACGTCGATCTCAAGGACGAAACGATTAGGGTAACGACAGTTCAGCAGTTCAACATAATTGCTCACATATCCAAGTTCTTGCTTCATGGTCGTTTTACCGCTTAAATCACTTGTACTATACCGTAGCAGTTTACCCAAAATTGAGATCATATCCGCAGCTTCAATATCATCGTTAAGCTCAGCCGTCATTCGGATCGACTCCAGCGTATTATAGATAAAATGAGGATTAATCTGACTCTGCAAAGCATGAAGCTCCGCTTCCTTCTTCTGTTCTTCGATTCGGTAAATATCCTGAATTAATTGCCTGATCCGAGCCAACATACGATTGAACTGATGCCCGAGCAGACCAATCTCGTCACGTCGTCTAACCCTAAACATCACATCTAAATCGCCGCCCTGAACCTTTTTCATCAGGTGAATCATCTGAGAAAGTGATTTAGTGAGTGCAAAGGAAAGAATAATGGAGATAATTAACGCCAACACAATGATACTTAATGTTGCAGCGAGCGTTGCATTCCGGGTCACCTTCACATCCCGCATCAGTACATCCACAGGAATGGAGATAATGGCCTTCCAATTGGTCTTGTTAGAGCTTGAGTATATATTCAAATATTCTTTTCCATTAACCATGTCATAGAAACTTCCGGATATCCCACCGACCCTTTTGAACAAGTCTGAATTAGAAATATCTGTGGCAAGAAGCTTCTTCTCGCTGTTGTACACGACCATCCCATTTTCATCAACGATTAGAGATTTGCCATGTGTTACTTTATCCAGCTCTGTAACTCGATTCTCCAGATTGCTAATATTCGCTTCTACCGCGATCAGTCCAATCGGATTCAACAAACCATCCACGATTTTGCGAACAACGGTAAAAACATAGCGAGTGCTCTGCAAATTACTCGTAAACGACTGGGTACCAAACAATAGTGCCTCTCCGCTAGAATCCTTTGTCTGCTGACTCCAGTACTTATAACTTTGATCGAGGTCAAGCCGTACTCCACCATCCTTGGTAGAATAATAACCATTCCCATGCGCGTCAAAAATATAAACCGTGTTGGCGCCCCGCTTAATATTGTTAATAAATGAAATATTGCCCTCTATTCCCCGCTGAATGGACAGCAGCAGATCAAAATCTCCAGGCGACAATGCGGCACTACCTTCTTTGCCACCCATGATCTCTTTCTGCTCATAGTAGCGGTTTGAACGAATTAAATTTTGTTTAATATCATCCACATAGGCTGGCATAGATGAAATACGCTTCATATCTTCAATATAATCATCTACCCCATCCATCATTTGATCGATTAGCTTCTCAGAATAAGCAATGGTGTTGCCCTGAATAGATTCTGAATAACTTTTATAAGTAAACACACTAATGAAGGTGAGCGGAAGGGTAATAATAATCAAAAAGACGAGGAGCAGCTTGCGTTCCATGCTCATGTCCCCGATAACGGACCACCAGCCAAAGATACGTTTACCTTTCATATGGTCCTTCTCCTTAATTCTTTTTACCTAACTTGTTATTATTAATTACCTAACAAAATTATTATACGGGGAAGTTCTTCTTTACACAATAACAAAACCGCTTCTTCATAACGAAGGAGCGGTTTGGTTATGCTAACTCTAAAAGGATTATTGAGGAACCCTCTTATTTTATAGTGAATAATGACAGTTTGTCCTTTAACTGTCCTGAAGCACTTTCCAGCTTGCCTGACAGAGAAACAAGTTGATCACTTACACTTTGCTGTTCATTACTGAGCGAAGCCACTTCTTCAGAAGTTGCTGAAGATTGCTCGGCTACAGCACTTACGTTACCCATTGCTTCGGACAATACAACCTGTGAATGGTTCAAACTGCTGATCGCTGTTGTCACCGATTCCAGACTAGTGATGAACTCATCCATCTGTCCTTTTACGGATACAAAGATATCACTCGTGCTCTTCACCGAGCTTATTTGCTCTTTGAAGAGAGGTGCCACTTCAGATAGTACAGCTTCCGTTTCGTTCATTTCCATTATGATCTTGTCGGTTATTCCGGCAACAAGGGCAATAGACTGCTTCGATTGGTCGGCGAGCTGTCGCACTTCACCTGCTACCACCATAAAGCCCTTGCCTGCTTCACCTGCACGCGCGGCTTCTATTGTCGCATTTAATGACAAAATATTCGTCTGCTGGGTGATACTCTTCATTACATCCAGCACCTTAATCACTGAGAATACCGTTTCTTTCAAATGGTTAACACGTTCGACAAGTGCACTTGTCTTCTCCCCAGTACGGCTTGTCTGATCCAATAGATCCGTTAATTGCTTGGCACCTTGAGCACTAGCTTCTCCTACCCCACGTGCTGCCTCATCCATTTCACTATTGGCACTTATCACGGTCTGCATTTGTGTAGCGATCACGTCTGTAAGCTCATTACCACGTTCAGCTTCAAGTGCTAGACTGCCTGCTCCTCCAGCGATTTCTTCCGTGGCAGCTGCGATTTCCTTCGCCGAGATAGCTGTCTTGCGTGAAGCTTCTCCAAGCTCACCAGCGGTCTCCAGAACATCTCGAGCGGTTTCTCTAGTTTGTGATACGAGCTCAGTAATACGCTCCATCATTAAGTTAAAGGAAGCTGATAGCTGGCCAATTTCATCCTTAGACACATATTCAGTACGCACACTTAAATCTCCACTTGCACCTTGAACCATAAGATTCTTCAATCGTGCCAGAGGGCGAGCAATCATACGAACCATCCAAATCCCGATCAATATCGCAAGCAGCGCTGCACCAGCAGCTGTAATAAACGTCGTCAACAGAATGGGACGGGCTTCCTTCACTAGCTCGTCTGTAGGAACTACACCAGAGAGCTTCCAATCTGCCCGTATCATCGGATTAAAGACCGCCAGAATTTCTTTTCCGTTTGGATCATTAGCTTCTAAACTATTGTTATTTTTCTTACTCTCTTTGATAAAAGAAAACTCCGACGGCTTTCCGTCGTCTGTTGGATTAGAAGAAGCCACAACTGTACCTTCAGGAGATACTAGTTGAATGCGGGAGCCATCTCCCAGCTTCACACTTGCAAAAGATTCCTCCAGCAGTGAGTTTTTCAACACAAGCATGATTATGTATCCTTTTTCTGATCCCAAATTTTTGAGGGATCTAACCATAGCAATATCCTTTTCTGCATTCCCTTGAATAGAAGTGGAGAACCAAATATTCTTAGCGCCGCCTTTGTCACCGTCCGAATAATATGAATTATATTCTTTAGTGTCGGCTACAATCTTCTTGTACCATTCTTGTTCACGTATTCCGTCAAGAGTAATGCCAGCACTACCACTTGTAACGATATCCTGCTCAGGAGACTCTGGAATCAAAGAGACACTGATAATATTAGAATCTGTTGTCGTCTGGCTGGACAACTTCTTACTTATTGCACTTGTTGCTTCAAATTTCTCGTAAGCTGTTTGTGCAGTAGACAAAGCCTTCAGGTCCGTTTGCATCTGCGCATCAAAATAAAGCTGTAATGCCAAGTTCTCATACTGTTTTAAGGTAATATCCAGCTTCTCCGCAGTCTGAATAATAGTCTGACGATAGGCTTCGGATACGTTATTCTTTATCGTTGTTTTCGCCTTGGAATAGGATATAAGTCCAAGTGACATGACTACCATTACAGTGGAGCACAGGAATATTAGAAATAACTTCACTCCGACGGATTGGATAGGATTAACTCTCTTGATTTGGCTTCCCCAACCCAACATCATACTCTTAGTATCTAGCTTGGATGTCTTTCCTGTGCCTGCTTCATTGTTCTGTACATTTACGGATTTTTTATTGTTCTTCTTCATCTCTCTAACCTTCTCTCTTTATGCTTTTCACTAATACTATCTTGATCAGGATCCCCATCTTGATCATCTACCCGCTAATATTAGAGGACATATGAAAGCGCTAACTATATTATATATCGGTTTATTAGGTCTTTTTTCTTAGCTTTACTATACTTTTTTTATAACTTTTAACCTATGTATTTTGAGGCAAAAAAAATCCCTTCATTCTACCCTCCTTCTTGGATTTATTTGTTAGTTACTAATATATATAACTTATTGTTAGCTTTGTCAAAAGAAAAACAGGGATGCTCTTATAGCTAAGAACATCCCTGTATCTTATTAAGATTTTCTCTTACGCATCATATCAAAGTATGCAACTGGCTGGTCTACCTTCATACGGACACGTTGCAGTGGATGACGGGCTGCGTCAAGCGGATTACCTGCTTCGTCCCATAATTCAGCTACAGTTTGTTTAAAGAATGTATCATTCGGTCCAAAGAATTCAACTTCCTGACCTGGCTTAAAGTGATTACGTTGCTGAATGAGTGCCATTCCACTCTCAGCATCGTATTCTAGTACAAGTCCGGCAAAATCATAAGGAGCCGCTTTTTCTTCAGGCTCATAGATATGATCTTCATGATCCGGAGTATCATAGAAGAACCCTGTGTTAAGCGGGCGATTCGCCGCCTTGTTCAGCTCATCCAGCCACTCTTGCTTCAACTCGTATCCTTCTGGATCAGCCATGTAAGCATCAATGGCTTTACGATAAGCGTTAACTACAGTAGCTACATAGTGAATCGACTTCATCCGTCCCTCGATCTTGAAGCTATCGATGCCCACTTCAATGAGTTCAGGGATACTTTCCAGCATGCATAGATCCTTAGATCCCATGGAGAATTGATTATCTCCTTGCTGATGCAGTGGAATCTGAGTTACACCCGGAAGCAATGGTGCCGGAGATTGCGCTTCAGCTTGATCTTCTTCAGATACCCAAGTGCCTTCAGGACGCGCATCCTCGAACAAATCATATTTCCAGCGGCAAGACTGACAGCAGCCTCCGCGGTTGGAGTCACGGTCTGTAAAGTGATTGGATAATACGCATCGACCGGAGTACGAGGAGCACATCGCACCATGGATAAAGCTCTCGATTTCAATGTCGACATGCTTCTTAATCTCAGCGATCTCTTCCAGGCTTGTCTCACGTCCGAGTACTACACGTGGCAGACCCTCTTCTTTCCAGAAGGATACCGCTTGCCAGTTCAGTGTAGACTGCTGTGTGCTCAAATGCACCTCTAATCCAGGTACTAAACGGCGCGCTGTATCAACAATGACCGGGTCAGCTACGATAATGGCAGCAATGCCAACTTCATATAAGTTACGCAGATATTCTTCAATCCCTGCGACATCTTCATTGTGAGCATAAATGTTCGTTGCAACAAATACCTTAGCGCCGTATTTCTTGGCGAATTCAACACCTTCACGCATTTCCTCAAAGCTGAAATTGTCTGCTCCTGAACGCAAGCCGTATTTCTGCCCTCCGATATAAACAGCATCCGCACCATAATGTACTGCGAATTTCAATTTCTCCAAATTACCAGCCGGAGCTAGGAGCTCCGGCTGGTCCAGACGGTAACGTTTGCCCTTGTGTTGCGGCTTAGTCATGGTTCCCATTCCTGTTCTCCCCTCCATCGCCCCACAAAGTGATGTCTGCGTATGATTACTGCATCTAGTCTTTGCGAGGAACTAAAAACTCTCATTAAATTAAACTTAATATACTTGCTCTTTATAGAAAAATCCGAAGCTTAGCTCCCGTTCTGGATCCTGCAACGTTCTGATAGCTTCCATCCAATCCTCTTGGAAAGAATAACCTTCTGGATCAGCTACATAGAGATCAATAGCTTTGCGATAAGTCTTAACAACCGCCACATTATACGCTGTTGATTTCAACAAGCCTTCAATCTTAAAACTTTGTACGCCTGCAGCCATGAGGATATGAAGATCCTCCAAAATACAAATATCTTCCGAACTCATAATATGTGTACCGTTCTCGTCTTCATAGATCGGGAACTTTTGGTCATCTCGTTCTGCCTCGATCAAAAATAGACCACGTTCCTTGCCAAGACTGCCGCCCTCACTTGGACGTCCTTGATGTGACATATAGCTTTCTACAAGCTTACGCTTGGAATGATATATATTGGTCATGCCGTGAACCTGAACCTGTGCCTCTACCTCTAAAAGCGGAACCATGTCCGTCATTTCATCCATATTCAGCTCACGAGCAAGAACGACGCGAGTAGCGCCTTTACGCCCCCAATAATTTGCGGTTGCGTAATTGGTAGAGGTCATTTCCGCATTCCAATGCAGATTCATGCCCGGCGCTTCCTTCTTCACTGTGGTTAACACAGCAGGATCACCGAATTCAACACCATCAACACCAAGTTCACCTATAGCCTTAACATACGCAGGAAGCTCATCCAGCAGACGATTGGACATAAGCCCCCCTAGTCCAGCATATACTTTGCAGCCACGCGCATGTGCCATTTCTACAACAGCAGCTGTATCCTCCAGAGAGAAATGTCCGGCAAGACGCATGCCGAAACGGTCATCCCCGATCAGCAATGCATCGGCTCCGGCATCCAGCAAAGCAGCAGCTTCCTCTAAGGATGCTGCTGTCGCCAGCAATTCCGGTTTGTTAGTCATGTTGTACCTCCTACTTGTACAGTTGTTTCAACCGCACCACTCTTCATTTTAATATTTTATTTTGATTCTTGCTTGCTTTTTTCGATATTGGCTAAATGTTCCTTGTAGGTCTTAGCGAACAAGTGGCCCTGTGTGCCATCTTTCTTGGTCACATAGAAGTAGTATTCAGAAGCCTCAGGTTCGAGTGCCGCCTGAATAGAAGCCAGCCCTGGATTACTAATCGGTCCCGGAGGAAGCCCAATATTTCTATACGTATTATAAGGACTGTCAACTTCCAAATCTTTATATAACAGTCTTTCCTTCTGTTTGTCGAGCAAATATTGAACTGTAGCATCAATCTCCAGCTTCTGCTCTTTCTTTAAGCGGTTATAAATAACGCCAGCAACTAGCGGGCGTTCACTATCTACCACGACTTCACGCTCTACTAACGAGGCCACTGTCAACAGCTCATGAAGCGTCATTCCACGTGCTTCAAGCTTTTGCTTCCAATTTGGGATCGTATCCAGCTTCTTCTGGAACTGATCCAATAATGCTTCTACAACTTCCTGCGGCGTACTATCCTTGGCTAGTTCATACGTTTCAGGGAATAAATACCCTTCAAGACGATGTCGAAGGTTCTTATCCTGTGGGATACCTAGAACATCAATTCCCTTCAAGCCCGCACCGGTATCCATTATTTCGAGAAAAATAGCAGCATCCTGATTCCACGCTTCAGCAAGCTTCTTGGAAATCTGCTCAGCAGTATATCCTTCGGGAATTGTAAAAGTTATGGTCTCTTCCTTAACAACATCACCAGCATTTAACCTCTCGATGAGCTCGTCATAGGTGTCTCCTGGACTAGCAACATAAGTACCAGCTTTGAAGCTGGAACCTTCTTTGGTCCATTTCAAATATCCCTTAAAAAAAAGACTGTTGCGAATAATGCCATTTTGTTCGAGCAGATCAGCAATTTCGGCGCTGCCCATGCCTTTCTCTACCGTAAAGGTTACGGCAGGTCCTGCAGGCTCCGGCTGCATCCCATTCCAAATGTACCAAGCGCCCCCGCCCCCTGCTGCTACCAGCAAAAGAATAACGATAAGCAAAGTACGGATTGCGGATTTCAAGTCTGGTTCCTCACTTTCCGACTATAAAGTATAAAAGTGTAATACTTAATTTTCAATACATATTTCATGATCATGTTACTTGTTATATCGTATTGTTCGTATTCCAAGCAAAAAGAGCGCGGAATTCTCCGCCCTCTTCCGTACTCATCATAAATGTAACGTACATGTTTAAGGTTTATTCTGCGTCATCCACTGGAAAAGTCATCTCATCATATAGCTCAGAGATGTCTTCCCACTCTTCATCGTCCACGATGTTCTCTAGTTCCGGAAGTCCGTTAGGAGAGACAACGATACGCAGGATTTCATAATCCACGTCTTTACCAGCGCCTTTCAGCACTGCATAGCCAATACCACCGACTTCAAATTCGGCGATAATATCGTAAATGGAAGACTTGCCCTGCTCATCTTCCAGTTCTACTGTTTCTCCATAGGCTTCCTTAAGCCGCGAAGTCCAAACCGCTTGATCAGCGGATACATCAGTCATTCTCAGATCCTCCGTCCAACTCGTCAACCAGTGTGTTGAAAGTCTCTTCGACAATCGCCCACTCCTCGTCATTATCGATCATGAACAATTGAAGATCATCGCCTTCTTCCACATAACGGAACGCGTAAACCTCATCGGTTTCCTCGTCCTCGGAATCAAGCGGAACCACCATCATGTACTTAGCGTCCGAGCCATCAACCTCAAACTTCATAATGACCTCGAATTCCTCTTCATTACCTTCCTCATCGGGAATATAGATAATTTCCGGTTCTTCCTCTTGGCCAATCTGTTCGTTTGTCATATCCTCGCACCCCTCACCTTTTACTGTTAGCATCCAAAAAATTTTGCAAAATCAGGGCTGCAGCCATTTTGTCCACAATCCCTTTGCGTTTCTTCCGGCTGACGTCCCCTTCAATCAGCACCCGCTCTGCGGATACCGTCGTCAGACGCTCATCCCAAAGGTGTACGGGCATTGCAAATTGCTCCCGCAGCTTGTCAGCAAACTCTATGCAGATTTCGCCCCGGGGTCCTACTGAGCCGTTCATATTCTTCGGTAGACCAACTACAATCTCTCCAATTTCGTGCTCCGTAACAAGTTCACGAATACGTTCGAACTCATTACCAGTACCGCGGCGCTCAATCGTTTCAAGAGCTTGTGCCGTCCATCCAAAAACATCGCTTGTGGCTACACCGATTCTACGGTCGCCGTAATCAAGTCCTAACTTCTTCTTCATCTGGGATTATCCACCTTGTGATTGACGAGGTAGAATCTAACCAGCTCTTCAATCAGCTCATCACGTTCTTTTCTCCGGACCAAACTTCTCGCATTGTTATGACGCGGAATGTAAGCCGGGTCTCCGGAAAGTAGATACCCTACGATCTGATTGATCGGATGATACTCTTTCTCCACCAGTGCATCGTATACAGCGAGCAATATTTCCTGGGGAGAAGCTTCCTTTTCGTCGCCCTTCACATTGAATTTGACCGTTTTGTCCATGGAGTCCATTTGTGACACCTTCCTTCTGCAAAATCGCCTATAAGGGCGGCTTCGCAAAGTTGCTACTGTGCAGCTCACTTGCTTCCTTTATCATAACATATTCATAGCCCAACGAGGAAATCCTGCGCGTGGAATCACGTTTTTTTTGGCATTTCCTCTACAAAAATAATGATATTTTTGGCTTTTAAGCTATTGTCAAGCACAATAATTCATGAAAATCTAACCACCTGTTAATAAAGAGTAGCGGTACTGATGTCAAACTCTCAGTACCGCTATGTTTTTTCGTAATACGTTTAAATTAAGAAATAGTTTCGTTATTTTTATTTATGCTAGGGAAGCCACAAACTCTTCTGCTTTAGCCAGTGCCTCGTCAAGCTTGGAAGCATCTTTACCACCAGCTTGTGCCATATCTGGACGTCCGCCACCGCCGCCACCGCATACTGCTGCGACTTCTTTGACAATCTTACCAGCGTGGAAGCCCTTCTTCACCAGATCCTGTGGTACAGCTACAACAAAGTTCACCTTGTCGTCCATCGCTGCACCCAGAACAAGTACAGCATCCGGGAGCTTGGATTTCAATTCATCTGCAGTAGAACGCAGAGCGTCCATATTCCCTGCTTGAACAGCAACAGCAAGAAGCTGTGTACCTGCACCAACCGTCTTCACACTGCTTGTTAGTTCAGCGGCAAATGTTGCGCTCAACTTAGATTGCAAGGATTCATTCTCACGCGAAAGCTCACGCACTTGGTTATGCAATGCTTCAATCCGTTTTGGAACGTCGTTCAAAGAAGACTTCAGTAGACCCGCAGATTGCTTGAGCAGATCCAATTGGCTCTCAGTGAACTGATAAGCGTAACGTCCAGTCACTGCTTCGATACGGCGCACTCCGGAACCAATACCACTTTCGCTAAGCAGCTTGAAAATTCCGATCTGAGACGTGTTGGATACATGGCATCCACCACAAAGCTCAAGGCTGTAATCGCCGACTTGAACGACACGGACAATATTGCCGTATTTTTCACCAAATAGTGCCATGGCACCCATCGCTTTAGCTTCATCAATTGGCTTGTTCTCAATGACTACATCAAGTCCACGCCAGATTTGTGCATTTACGCGATGCTCGATGTCGCTTAGTTCTTCCGGTGTAATCGCTCCGAAATGGGAGAAGTCAAACCGTAAACGTGCGCCTTCCACTAGAGATCCTGCTTGATTCACATGACCGCCAAGAACCTCTTTAAGTGCTTTGTGCAGTAGATGTGTAGCTGTATGGTTCTTCACGATATCTTCACGCTGTGCACGATCCACTTCAGCGCGAACCGATTCGCCTACTTTCAATTCTCCAGCTTCCACAGTTACCAAATGTACATGTTGACCATGTGGAGCCTTGAACAACCCTTTTACCTTAGCTGTAACAGAACCACCAGTAAGTACACCCGTGTCACTCACTTGTCCACCACTTTCAGCGTAGAACGGAGTTGCCTCAAGAATCACTTGGCACTCTACGCCTTCGCCAGCGGTATCGACCAATGCGTCACCCACAACAATAGCCATAATTTTCGACTCTGTTACCGAGTCATTATATCCAACAAATTCACTTTTAACCGTCAGATCCGCTAATGCGCCACCTTGAATCTTCATGCTGCCACCGTCATGACGTGCAGCTCTCGCACGATCACGCTGTTCTTGCATAGCGACATCAAAACCTTCACGGTCTACAGTTAATCCTTGCTCTGCTGCGAAATCTTCAGTCAGGTCAAATGGGAATCCATAAGTGTCATATAGCTTAAATGCATCAGCTCCAGCAATCGTGCTGTGTCCGTCTGCTTTTGCTTTAGCACTGATCTCGCCCAAGATAGCCAATCCGTCAGACAATGTCTCGTGGAAACGTTCTTCTTCGGTACGGATGATCTTTGCGATATATTCACGATTTTCGACAACAGATGGATAATACACACCCATAATCTCACCAACGGTTTCCGTCAACTCATGCAGGAATGGACGATCCAGACCCAAGGTCTTTCCGTAACGAACGGCACGGCGTAGCAAACGGCGGATAATATAACCGCGGCCTTCATTAGAAGGAAGTACTCCATCACCTACAGCAAAAGTAACCGTACGCACATGGTCAGCGATAACTTTAAGCGCGATATCCTGCTCAACATTATCTTTATAAGTCACACCAGCAAGCTCAGCTGTTTTTTGAATAATCGGTTGGAACAAGTCGGTATCGAAGTTGGAATCTACATCTTGAAGAATGGATGCAAAACGCTCCAGTCCAGCACCGGTATCAATGTTCTTGTTCGGAAGCGGCGTATAGCTGCCATCCTTGTTATGGTTGAATTGTGAGAACACAAGGTTCCACACTTCAAGCCAGCGTTCGTTTTCTCCACCTGGATACATTTCAGGATCGCTCATGTCGCTGCCGTAAGCTTCGCCGCGGTCATAAAAGATTTCCGAACAAGGACCACAAGGGCCTTCGCCGATATCCCAGAAGTTTTCGTCACCTAGCTTAATGATGCGTTCTGCTGGCAAGCCTACTTTTTCATTCCACAGCTTGAATGCCTCTTCATCCTCAGCATACACAGTTACGGAGATACGTTCTGGATCGAAGCCGATCCATTCCTTGCCAGTCAAGAATTCCCAAGCCCATGTGATAGCTTCTTCTTTGAAATAATCGCCGATAGAGAAGTTACCTAACATTTCGAAGAACGTATGGTGACGGCGTGTCTTCCCTACATTCTCGATATCATTGGTACGAATACATTTCTGCGAGTTCGTCAAGCGCGGGTTCTCAGGAATCTCACGGCCATCGAAGTATGCTTTCAATGGTGCCATACCAGCGTTGATCCATAACAGCGAGGGATCGTTATGCGGTACTAGGGATGCACTAGGTTCAATCTTGTGACCTTTACTTTCAAAAAACTTAAGCCATTTGGAACGAATTTCACTTGCTTTCATTGTTTACAGCTCCCGTCTCATCTTTTTAATTCGGCTCATGCGCCAGATTGTACAAATTTTCTAAAAAATAAAAACAAAAAAACGCCCCTGAATAATTCAGGGACGATTAATATCGCGGTACCACCCTGGTTATCGCCATGACCCGATTTACGGGAAAGTTAAAGGGCGATCGCCTTGTCGCGGCTGATAACGGGTGCCCCCGGTGAGTTTGTGATCTCACACTCCGAAATTAGCTTTCCACCGGCCTGTCTTCAAGGTTCTCACAGCCATTACGAAATGCTTTCGTAAAGGAACCTGTTCTCTGATCAAGCCATCCTCCGGCGTACTTCATTTTCATCAACGTTTTATCCGATTTGCATTTTAACATTTCAAGTATAGCCAGTGCCCCTGCATCTGTCAATCTGGAGAAGTGTGAAGATAAAGTGTATATATGATTTTTCTAATGGTGAACTCGGGCACTTAAAAAATATAGTAAATCTCAGATAGTATTTGGAAAATTATGTATTATAAATAACACTCTAGAATACGCAATGCTCGGGTAAAACCTAAGGAGGATTACAAATCATGCTGCGCAATAAAGTAACTGAAGAGCTAACCATTGTTAGTGTTAAGCCTACATCAATACGCTTTATCGTCAGTCTTATTTTTATTCATATTCTCTTCACTCTAACGGTTAACCTTGTCCTTTTTGCAAATGGAACACTAAGCGTTATTGCCAAAAGCACAAACGGATGGATCAACGAAATGTTAGCTGCAAACCTGTTCGGTCTTGTGTTAGAAGTGGTTATTTTCTTATGTATAATAGCTAAATTATCACCTAAGGATTTGGGGTTAACAAAAAATAAATTATTAGCAGGACTTTTCGGTACTTTATTATTTTGGCTCGCTATAAACATTGTTGATTTAGGTATGACATTACTGACTCACTCAAGTTTAACATTCAATAATGATATCTTTACGAATCCGAACGTCGTCTTTGGTGAATTCCTGGGTCAGATTTTCGGAAATGCTTTACTGGAAGAAGTTTTGTTTCGGGGCTTTCTGCTAGTTCAAATCTATCTCTTATTAAAAAAAGTCTATAACAATACTTCACGCATTGGTTATGCAATGCTTATCTCACAATCTATCTTTGCCGCTATACATATCCCAAATCGGATCTTATCAGGATTAGTCGGAATGGATTTTGTTTATGATTTTATCGTACTAGTAATTCTAGGGGTCATATTCTCATTACTCTATGTCTTAACCAAGAATCTATTTTTCGTGATTGGCGTCCATTCCTTAATGAATGTTCAGATTATGTTTTGGAATAGTAGTTTTACTAATACAGCAACTTTAATCTGCGTGTTGTTACTGACTTGTCTTTTAATTTGTTTCAAAAAGAAGGAATCCCGAGCAGAAATCGATGGATTTGAGTCTTCACTAGCAAAACCCTACCCCCATACTTCGGAAGAGAGGTCGCAGGGTTTCGCCAAGCTGAATAGATGGATTCGGAGAATTTTCTAGAGTCGTGACTGACCCAGTCGTAATCATAATCAGCTAATGCAAGCAGTCGATAACCAAAACGTAGGGCAGCGATTCTCAAGTAAATATGAGAATCGCTGCCCTGTGCTGTATTTTTACGTTTTTAATATAAAAGAGCTACGTTTCCGTCAGCAGGCATAAGCAGTACGTAACCTTATCAACAATTCTAAATCAGCTTGTGCGCAAACCACTTTTCGCCCTTGAAGCGCCACAGAAAAATGCTCCCGCGAACGGCCCACTCGCAGTTCATTGCCAGCCAGACACCCATGACGCCGTAGCCCAGTACGATCCCAAGGATGTATCCAAAAATCACCCGAAACAGCCACATCGTCAGCATCGAGGTAATTGAGGTGAAGCGGGAATCTCCCGCTGCCCGCAGCGCGGACGGCAAAATAAAGCTGACGGCCCACAGCGGAACTTGGGCAATGGAATTCACCAGCAGCACCACAAACAGATCGTCAATGATCTCGGGAGGTGGGGAAAAGATTGATACCAGCGGGTGGAATAGCGGCATCAGAATCAAGGCGATCAACGCCAAAGAGCCAGACCCGATCCAGAGAAAGGACTTGATGAACTTTCTGGCTTCAGAGACATTCCCTCGCCCGATACATTGGCCGACCACCGTTACAATAGTTAGCGACAGCGCGCTGGCTGGAATTTGAAACACCAGAGCCAGCGAGCCGGCAATGGCATTGGTCGCAATGGCATAAGTGCCTAGGCTGACAATAAACACCTGGGTGAGCAGTTTACCCCCGTTGAAGAACATCTGCTCCGCCGCGAACGGGACGCCGATGAACATGATTCTCCGCAGCATGGTCAGAGGGATTCTAAATAGGTCACGAATACGCACCCGCAGGGCCGTATCCACCTTGAACAGATACACCAGGGCACAAGCCATACCTGCATACCGCGCGATATTAATCGCAAGCGTCATCCCCAGCACACCCATGTGCAACAGGTTAATGAAGACCACGTTCAGGATAACATACAGCAGGTTCATGATGAGCGACAGCATCAAAGAAGCTCGTGTCTTACCCACTCCTCGCAGAGCCCCGCATACCGCCTGAACCACCGCGATGCCCAGATATGAGATGCTGCTACCGATCAGGTAGATGCGGGCATTGTCTAGCACTTCGGGTGAGGCGGTTCCGAACAAAAGGTTCAATATAGGAGTATGTAAGCCCATCAGCAGCAGACCAATTCCCAAAGCGATCAGCGACACCGAGGCGACGGAAGCCGCCGTAGCCTGGGACACCATCCGGTCGTTTCCGCTCCCTTTATACTGCGCGACAACCACTGTCCCCCCGGTTGCAACCGCCACGAACACATTGATCAGAAAAATATTCAGCGAATCCACCATATTCACTGCACTGACCGCCGCCATCCCGGACGAGCTGATCATTGCGGTATTTACCAGATTAAGTCCAATAATGAAAGCCTGGTCAATCAGAATTGGAATAAATAAAGCTATAATTTGCCGATAATCCATCCCCTCCCCAGAGAGATATTTCTCCAGCAATCTTTTCGTCTGTAGACTAGCGCGAAGCTGCATAACATATCACATTCTTTTCTGTAAAATGGAAAAAACTCTTCATCCGAAGAGCTTTTCTACAAATTATACCCATTGAGCCGTGGGCACTTTACATTCAGTTTACTATAGATACACTTTTAAGTCTTTAATCAGGAGTCAAAAAACAGCAACTGTCCTTCACATATTTGGAGAACATAAACTTCATCAGAATTATGTAGCTTCAGACCATAGAATCATTCGTTCATCAAAAGTATTGGCAAAAATCTTTAAGCGGATTGCGTTATGCTTGATGATTTTATAGAAGTAATAGACAAAGGCAGAAATCTGCGGATTTGGATCTTCATTAGAGAATAGATTGAGCCATTAATTCAGTCTCATTTCAATTTATCGATCTTCTTGGCAGTAACTTGTGCAGGAAATGAATCATCACTTCCTACATATAAGACTTCTATTTCTTCGCCTATCTTATACTTTTTAGGATTTACTTTACTTACCCAAATAGTCTGACTATACTCCCCAGACTCTATTAGCTTCTTGTAATCTTCATGTATATCTTCTTTTTGCAGCTGTGAGATCACGAGGATTCTTTTGTTATCAGCATCAATTGTATGGATTGTACCTATAAACTTCTCTCCTTCTGAACTACAAGCAGTGAGCAACAACAAACACACAATCCATAAACTTAAAATCCATTTCAACAAAAGATTCACTTTTAGATTCACAGACTCTCTCCTTCAAGGTTGGAACTTCGATTGACAAGGCTTCGAACGATGTCGCACCTATTGTATGATATTTCATCTAAATTATATCTTAATAACACTTAAAACCACTGCAATAATACAGCATTTTGTTTAGATATCCTCTTCACTACATCTAAAAACTGCAAATGCGAATGTGTAGGAATAGGAATATTCTTACTTGTGGCTCGAAAGCTTCTTATAAGCAAGCATTACTGCAGATTTGCAGAAATTTATGGCTTTAGCCCTCTTCGTATCAAAAAATAATATACTTTGCTGATTTATATCATGATCGATCTTTGCATTTACACAAGAAAAACGCCTGACGGCTTCCTTGGTGGTAGAGTTACAAGCTGAGTACATCCGTAATTCCATAATCGTATCCAAATACACCTTCATAATGAGGTTCCGAGGGACGGACCGTATTGCACAACAAGCCCATTCCCGAGTGACTTGGGGCGGATAACGGCGCTGGCTCGCTTACGTTAGCGTCGGCACATTGTATTCGGTTTTTCGCATACATTTGGCTCGTTTACGTTACTGGCGGCACATTGTATTCGGTTTTTCGCATACATTTGGCTCGCTTACGTTACCTTTGGCACATTGTATTCGATTTTTCGCATACATTTGGCTCGCTTACGTTACCTTTGGCACATTGTATTCGCTTTTTCGCATACATTTGGCTCGTTTACGTTACTGGCGGCACATTGTATTCGGTTTTTCACATACATTTGGCTCGTTTACGTTACTGGCGGCACATTGTATTCGGTTTTTCACATACATTCGGCTCGGTTACGTTACTGGCGGCACATTGTATTCGGTTTTTCACATACATTCGGCTCGGTTACGTTACTGGCGGCACATTGTATTCGGTTTTTCGCATACATTTGGCTCGCTTACGTTACCGTTGGCACATTGTATTCGATTTTTCACATACATTCGGCTCGCTTACGTTACCGTCGGCACATTGTATTCGGTTTTTCGCATACATTTGGCTCGCTTACGTTACCGTCGGCACATTGTATTCGGTTTTTCGCATACATTTGGCTCGTTTACGTTACCGTCGGCACATTGTATTCGGTTTTTCGCATACATTTGGCTCGTTTACGTTACTGGCGGCACATTGTATTTGGTTTTTCGAATACATTTGGCTCGCTTACGTTACCGTCGGCACATTGTATTCGGTTTTTCGCATACATTTGGCTCGTTTACGTTACCGTCGGCATATTGTATTCGGTTTTTCGCATACATTTGGCTCGCTTACGTTACCGTCGGCACATTGTATTCGGTTTTTCGCATACATTTGTCTGTAAGCTCGACTAAAACATGCATTTCGAAGGATATAAGGTCCGCTCGGCCTGTTATACATCCCAAGGCCCATCCCATAAATTCGTTTCACATTTCTCCGCAATCTCGATAAAAAAACCCGCGCTAGGCGCGGATTCTTAAAGAAGCTATTAAGCCTTCTATTATTTTGCACTCTCGGCAATCGTCTTGTAAGCCGCTAAATCTGTATACACTTCCACTTTAAGCGGATTGCGTTTGTGTTTGGTAATTTTATAGAAGTGATAGACAAACACTGCAATATTAGCTGCTAAAGATAATGCACTCACAACCCAAAGTGCCGTTTCGCTGTGAGAAGATTGTACGGAGAACTTTGAATCGCCAACAAACGCTGGGAACGACATCGTAAACATCATCCAAATCGCCAAGGTTTGTGCCCGGTGCTGTAACCATGCTCCTTTTTTGAAGAAGAATGCTGGAATGGTACAAGAAATTAAGAGGGCTGCGCCTGCATAGAAGGAATGGTCAGAAACTGCGTTATATACATAGGCAAAGTTCCAAATGTCATAAGCAATGATCCAGAACCAAAGCTGGTCCGGCCACAACATATCCTTACTCTTATCTTTACTAATAACAATACCCATCCAACCAGAAATCGTAATAATGTTCAGAATACCTGCGATCCCGTTCATAATATTCCAAGGACCACCAACCATCATTACGCCATCCACCATACCCTGCAAACTGTACACTTGAAAATCACGGATAACTGCTTCAAGAATGTTAACGGCAAGGATAATAGCAGGGAACATTAATATATATTTATTTTTGTCCCAGCCTTTAACATAACGGATAGCCATGAACCCTATACATCCTGCCAATGCAGAATATACTTTTACCCAGTGAAACCATGTTCCAGTACTGGAGCCTTCACCCGCAGTATTCGGCCACACCGCTATGGTAAGAACAATAGGGACAACGATAAACAGAATGATTGAGAACCACTTGCTTCTTCGAGCTATTTCGTTAAAAATCATTAATCCTGCAAGTACCACTAACCACATTAGAGCAGAGTACCAGGGAATCGATTCGAATAAAAACATAATGCATTCCTCCTAAAAGTTTTGTGAGCATAAACATCACTGATTGTCTTCGTGCAAAACTAGCTTCGTAAGCATTCGCATATTTTGTATGTAAGTGATGTCTTGAGTCCAATATATCCCACCTCACATCGAACGATCAAACCGCTCAAAACGTTGATATATCAGGGTTTTCGTAGTTTCGTTTCGAGTTGAGTTTACACAGCAATAGGACTGGAATTCATCCAAGGACCTACACCAAGTAGGGGAATCTATTGGAAACTATGTCTAGAGAACTACACACTGTAAACCTAACTCGAAAGTAAAATATCCCCACAAAGTGGAGCTTTACTTCGATGCTTACTCAGGCACTTTGCGGGGGGTCCCAAATATATGCTTTCTGCAATGTAAAAAAACCTTGCCGACAAATTTCTTTGTGGACAAGGCTTATTACTCACGCATTTTTAAAAAAATCTTTCAACTAAGTATTTCGAATATACGATACAATTCTCAAGTGTAGGAAAATTCATGATTTCTCCACCATAATAGATCTTATCTCTTCCCTGCATCTGATCAAGCCGTTCATAGAAGCCTTCACGGATCGCATTAGAATCCACATGGGGGAACTGCTTCCAGCGCTTCATCATGTACAGACGGATGTTCTCGCCGCCAAGCTCGCGAAGTTTATTTTCTACCTTTTCCCGCATCTCTAGATCTGTCATTTCATTATTCTCCGCTACATAAACCGTAACTAGGTCTGTAGTTCCCATATCTGCCCACCTGTAGTACCATGCCATCATATGTCCCTTACGTTCAGGATTCATATTGCTGGGGATATATCCAGAAAGCTCCGGTAACCCCTTTACTCTATAGGCATATACCCGAAAACGTTCATAGGTTATACATTCTAGTAATGTGCTGTCTACCGAAGATAAGTGAACCATGTCACCCAGATGCTCTAAGGATGCTGTGTAAATAACCTTGTCAAAATAAAAGATATCCTGGTTTGTTTCCACCCGAACTTGACCATTTCCCTCCGGCTCCATATGTAGCACTTCACAAGTCAGACGCAGATCCTCTACTTGGTCGGCCATTCTTCTAATGAGTTCAGTGACTCCCTTAGGCCAGGTTATCATGTGAGTGATCTCAATAAAGGATAATAAATTATCATAAGTAAGAAATTTCAACACATAAGCTGCCGGCACATCCTGAATACTCCCAAAACCAAAGGTATTGAAGTAATGCATATACACCTGCCCAATAACAGATAGCTCATTCTCCGTACACCATTCTGAAAAAGGCTGACATAGATCTGGCGGCAAGTGGAGAAAACCCGGTTCTTGTAGTGACTTATAATGCTTCAAAATATCCGGCAACCGTTTGAATTCCTGCGTAAACACCTGAATCTGGTCCATAGGAATCTGAGAAGTTTTTCGCCCGTTTGTATCAAAAAATCCCCGTTCCAAGAGTGGCCCCTTATCCATAAGATCAAACTCTCTCATGAGTTCTATCGTATGTTTATAAGTTGGCAAGCCAATTAGGGTCCCCATTTCATAGGTTTTCCCTTTATATTCAATTGAATGACACTTGCCACCTACCCGGTCTGACTTCTCAAGGAGAGTGATATGGGTATATCCTTTTTTCGCTAGTTGGTAAGCAGCTGTAACCCCAGAAATCCCTGCACCGATGATCCCTATCCTGTCTTCATGCTTCATATTAGTCATCATCTGTTATCTCCTTGTAAATAACCATAATGGCAAGGTCTCACGCTGACCCGTATACTCAAGTGCGACATCCGATGGTATTTTACCTTGATTAGGTCCGTCTGTGATTACCCTGCTGAAGTTATAGATCCTCAAATATTTATGTAAGCGCTTTTCTAAAATTTCAAAGGATTCAATCGTATCATCCAACCAAGCCTGTTGATAAAATTCTTTCGTCAACACCGCTACAAATTGCTGTAAGGGCTGAAATACTTCTGTCTGATCTGCAGTAATGGCTACTTGATTAATGTTGTTCTTATGTAAAAAATCGCTGTATTTATGTTTACCTCTGTCCCAGTTCGTAGTAAATTCACGACTCTTGTTCGTAACCAGATTATCAATTTGGAACTCTAAGGTCTTCATCAATGGGATGACCTTCAAATCCATAAAATCGATAAAATGAATGGCGGACTTCCGATTATATAGCTTGACTAAGCCTAATCTGGAATAGGCATCGTAGACCACGTATTGATACACCTTTCCTACCCTTGGGAACACTCCCATATAGCTAATACTCTGTTGGCACATATACCCGGGGTGAGCATTTTCCGGATTTTTCATCTTATAGTCCAGAGGTTTCGGTTTCTCTTTACACCCTCTGGTGTTTGCCGCTTGTGCGCCTTCCCTCTTCTTTGCTTTAATTTCTTTGGCGTAAGCCTCGCGTTCCACTCTCGTACTAAGTCCATTTCGACGCAGCACATTATAAATACCTGACTCCCCTATTTGCACACCCTCATCCTGCAGTTCATAAAAGATTCGCTTGGGCCCATCTTCAGGGAATTTGGCAACGTATTGTAAGATCAATCTTTCCGTTCGCTTATCCACTTTATTAGGCATTACCGGCTTTCGTTCCTTCGCTGCCAGTCCATCCATCCCCTGCTCTTGGTAAGCTTTACACCACTGATAATAGATCGTCCGGGATATGCCAAACTCCTTACAGGTTGCGCTCACATTGTTGCTGATAGTCCCTTGCATGAGGATATGATATTTGTTATTTGCATTCACCTATTACACCCCCTACTCTCTTTATTTTATACATAGTTGGTGTTTAATGCAGTGTTATTCTACATTTTCATAAACAAGCATAAACGCCTTCAGCGTCCTTATAAGGACGTTAAGCGTTTAAGCGAGAAATATTAGACATAAAGGATAGGTGAAAAACTTATACTTTCTAATATTTTAAAAAAAGAGAGACAGCTTAAGGCTTCTCCCCATTCCGAACAAAATGCGTGATGTATTCCCCGCCGGAAATCTCCAAGCAGTTCAGACGTTGACCATAGGCGCATCCACCATCCACGCCAATCTTATCTCCCTGCGGACTAAACCAGATGTCTTCCGAATCATGTAGATCCATCGTCGAGGTATGACCGAAAATAACCGTTTTGTCAGTGCTAACTACAGGATTCGTATAAAATGGCTCTCTGATCCAGATAAAATCATACGGCTCCTGCTGCTTCCAATCCTCTATTAATGGATTAATGCCCGCGTGGACAAAGATATGGTCTTCCGTCTCATGATAAAGTGGCAATGAACTTAGAAAGTCCAAATGATGTTTGTATTTCTGTCTAATTTCTTCCTTCAGCAACATATAATCATGCCAGCCAAAATCCGCTTTAAAAAAATCAGAATCCGCCTCACAATAGCTCATCAACGTATACAAACCACCGTTGTTAAGCCAATGCGTATCCAGTTTATCATCCTCGCTGGTGAGCGCGTCATAGGCCATTTTATCATGATTGCCTTTTAGAACTGTGACGTCCCATTCCCGCTTTAGGGCCATAACTTGATCCACAATTCCTTTACTATTGAGACCTCTATCCACATAATCTCCCATCAGAATGAGCTTGTCCTCGGATGGACGATAGTTCACCTTTTTTAACAATGCGTTGAATTCGGAATAGCTTCCGTGAATGTCGCTAATCGCTAATATTCTGATTGTAATTCCTCCTTACTCTGGATGCTGCAAGCTAAAATGCCTTCGGCGTCCTTTAAAGGACGGTGAGCGCTTATGCGAGAATTATAAGGATAAAGTATATCGTGAAACTTATACTTTCTTATAATTAAAAAAAGACGTTCCGGCCTAAGGCACCGAAATATCTTTTGGTTATGTTCGCTATACGGAATCCAAAACGAGCGGATCTTCATCGGATGGATTAAAAAACTGGCGGCTTCTGACTTCATGCACCGCTTCTTGAAAACGATCACACAGAAAAATCAATTGGTCGATCTCCTTCTTACCTACCTTTTCCGTAACTTCACTTAGAATACCTGAAAAAGTAGCCATCTGGGAGTCATAAATCTGCTCCCCTTTATTCGTCAGACCAATATATACAACCCGCCGATCGGTATCGGACGTTGTTCGCACCACATAACCCTTCTCTTCCAAACTGTTAACCATTTGTGTCGCAGTAGGTCTGCTAATTTGGAGCAGGTCACTTAATCTAGAAATCATGACACCCTGCTGCTCTTCTACTTCGTCTGAAAGCTTCTTTCGCTTCATTAAATTGTTTATGACATACATCATCATAAATTCTCTATAAGAAATGGCTTCCTTCGAGGACGGACGAGAGGTCAAACGTTTAATATTTTCAAAGGCAATGATTAGCTTCTGCTCTTGACTATTTTGAGTATCCATAGGGCACCTCCAATTTAACTCAATCTAATTAGATTACTTACCTATTTCCAAAAAATCAAGTCCAAATCACATTCTGTTTCCATAAAAATTAAATAATTAAACAGTTGTGCTAAATGATGAATTTGTGTATTATACATAAATGATAGTTTGGCTACCTAATTATTAAGACATGAAATCCCAAACTACAATATATAGAACTTAAAGGAGAGGAACAGCTCTGGAGCATCTTTCGCAAAAGAAAAAAGTTACAATTATGATTGCTTTAATGGCGGCTATGTTTTTCGCAGCAATCAACCAGACCATTGTGGGTACTGCAATGCCCCGAATTATTGCGATGTTAGGAGGCATTGAACATTATACTTGGGTAATCACCATCTATATGCTCACCTCTACAATCGCTACCGTACTTGTCGGTAAGTTATCCGATATCTACGGAAGAAAGCCCTTCCTCTTAGCGGGGATCGTTATTTTCATTATAGGCGCTTTTCTGTCCGGATTGTCGACCAATATTTTTCAAATGATCACTTATCGCGGGATTCAAGGTCTAGGCGGCGGGATTCTAATGTCGGCTACCGTAACCGCAGTAGGTGATTTGTTCGCTCCTAGAGAAAGAGCCAAGTGGACTGGAATTATGATGGCCATCTTTGGATTCTCTAGCGTAATTGGTCCTACCCTTGGCGGCTTCATGGTGGATCACATGGCTTGGAAATGGATCTTCTGGATCTTCTTGCCTTTCGGTATCGTGGCATTCTTTATGATTTGGAGAATGTTCCCTAAAACTGCACGCTCCACTTCAGAATCCATTGACTACTTAGGCTCTATTTTCCTTTCCCTTACCATTGTTGCACTCTTGCTCGGCTTTTCATGGGCGGGTACAAAATATGAATGGGGTTCCCCAGAGATTCTCAGCTTGTTCGGGGCGTCTATTCTCGGTGTAATTATTTTAATTCTGATTGAACGAAAAGCTAAAAGCCCAGTATTGCCATTATCCTTATTTAAAAATTCCATCGTAACCATCTCCATGGTTGTCGGATTCCTGATGAATGCCGGTATGATGGGCGCAATGATCTATCTGCCATTCTTTGTCCAAGGTGTAGAAGGTGTCTCCCCAACCAACTCGGGATTCATTAATATGCCAATGTCACTGGCAATGATTGTACTTAGTACGCTTGTGGGAAGATGGATCTCCAAATCAGGTAAATACAAACGTTATGCCCTGATTGGTATGCCATTTATGGTTGCAGCCATGATCTTAATGGCCTTTATGAGCAACATCGCTATGGCGGTAGTCAGCATGATTGTCTTCGGTATTGGCTTAGGACTATCGATGCCTGTATTTACTCTAACCGTACAAAATGCGGTAGCTCCTTCCATGCTAGGGGTTGCGACTGCTACAAATACTTTGTTCCGTAATTTAGGTGGAACCATTGGTATTGCTATTATGGGTACCATCATGAACTCCACATTGACGAAAAAATTAGAGGCAGCCATGTCCTCAGGCAAGGGTCCGGATTTATCCAAACTTGATGCTGAATCGGCAAAACAGTTTTCCGCATTTACGAACCCGCAAATGCTGCTAGATCAGCCTAAGCTGAAGGAGCTGCACGCAACGCTGCCAGAGCAAATCCAGCCGCTCTTCAATCAATTGATTGAGATGCTGCGAAATGCACTGAGCGATTCCCTGACGGTTGTATTCTTAAGCGGCACGGCACTGTTAGTCATTGCAGCATTGCTTGTCCTTTTCCTTAAAGAGATTCCGTTACGAAGTGGTGAGAAAAAAACAGAGGTAACTGCAGAGGGAAAAAGCGAAAGCAAAAAGCTTGAAAAGTCTGTACCTGCTGCACATTAATCACAAATAAATATACAATAGAGATGTCCGTAAACAGCTCAGGCTGTGCGGCATCTCTTTTTTATGTGAAGGATTAGGATTCGGTTGGTTGATCGTTCAATTCTTCGAAATAATCGTAGACTTCGTTTAACAGCTCCATTAAGGAATCTGTCTTTTCTCTGCCCATATAATCAATCATGCCTTTAAAGGTATTTCGGGATTTCGTCACGGCCATTTCGGCCAAATGCTCTCCTTTTTCCGTAAGCGTGATCTCACTGATTCGGCGATCCTGTGCATCGGCAGAACGTACTACATATCCCTGTGCAATCAGACTATTGACCATTTGTGTAACCGTAGGAGAAGTGACTTTAAGAAACTTGCTGATATCTGATACGGTCTGGCCCTTCTTCCCTTCCCGTTCATTGCCGAGCTTTAAAGAAACCAACATACGAACCTCACTTGGCTTCAATCCCCAGACCGTAGTTTTACGCCAGTTCATCCTGGCAAATTGCTGGAAGGCTTCCATTAGTCCATCCACATTCTGATATTTATCTTCGTTCATCAGTACACCCCATAAGATCCATTTAACACTAAGTATAGCCTAATCGGGCATAAAAAAGAATTGATAGATGTCAGGGATCCATTTTCAAATCATTACTAGTGAGATGTATAATGAGATCAGAAGAAAGGGCTTGTCCGTCCTTTACTGACGATAACTAATACATTGTTATATCTAAAATACAGGCAATTCATGCCTATTCGAAAGAGGTTATCTATCATGTCCTTTTCTTATTCTACATATGACGCTCTAGGGCTTGCTTCGCTTGTCAAAGCACGTGAAGTCTCCCCTTGCGAGCTCGTCGAAGCCGCCTTCGCTCGGCTCGATGAAATCAATCCAGTCCTTAATGCAGTCGTACGCACTCGTAGAGAAGCAGCTCTTAAGGAAGCGGAAGAAATGCCAGTTCATGATAGCTCTCGCCCGTTTGCTGGCGTCCCTTTCCTGCTGAAGGATATCTCCCAAGCTATCGCTGGAGAACCTCTTACTTCGGGTGCCTTGCTAATGAAAGACAATATTGCTAAACGCGACTCGAACTACGTAGCACGAATCAGAAACGGCGGATTCATTCCAATTGGACATACGAATACACCAGAATTCGGTCTCAAAAATATTACCGAGAACGTCCTTCACGGCCCAGCACGTAATCCGTGGAATCCCGAATTTTCCCCTGGTGGTTCGAGTGGTGGCGCCGCAGCGGCGGTAGCTTCTGGTATTGTTCCGGCAGCGGGAGCTAGTGATGGCGGCGGCTCAATCCGCATCCCTGCCTCATTCACCGGCTTGTTCGGGCTGAAGCCAACCCGTGGACGCACTCCAGTAGGACCAGGTGTAGGCCGTCAATGGCAAGGTGCTTCTATTGATTTTGCCTTAACAAGATCCGTACGCGATAGTGCTGCTATGCTAGATCTACTACAGGTCGTGCAGCCAGAGGCTGCTTTTCAAACACCTCTATATCCGGGCGTATATCTGGATGATCTATTCAAGCCAACACAGCGAAAACTACGCATAGCGTTCACAACAGCATCCCCAGTAGGCACTCCTGTAACGAATGAAGCAGTAATTGCTGTGCTCAAGACTGTAAAGTGGCTCGAAGCCGAAGGGTATGAAGTTGAAGAAAAGCTGAGTCCAGTAAATGGTGTAAGGCTAATGGAGAATTACTATACGATGAATACTGGGGAAGTAGCAGCGATGTTCGTATCGCTGGAAAAAATGATGGGACGTTCCATTACTTCCAGTGAAGTTGATATCGTCACTTGGGTCCTCGGGGAAGCCGGAAGAAAAGTCTCTGCGGCTGAATTTGTGCATAGTCTGGATGAATGGGATATCGCAGCCGCTCAAATGGCAGGTCTGCTTAACCGTTACGATCTGTATATCACACCAACAAATGCGGATTCAGCCCCTAAGATTGGAGAATTAACGCATAGCTCTGCTGAAATCGAAAAGCTGCTGCATGTACATGAGCTGCCGAAAGAGGAACAACAGCGAATGATTTACGCTATGTTTAAACCAAGTCTGACCTATACGCCTTTCACCCAGCTCGCCAATTTGACGGGCCAACCAGCCATGAGTGTTCCTGTCCATATGTCACGAGAGGGTCTGCCGATGGGGGTACAGGTAATGGCTGCTAAAGGCCGGGAAGATTTACTGCTTCAGCTTGCTGCCCATCTTGAACAATCCGAGCTGTGGGTAGGAATGACAGGGAATCCGCTGTTCCCATGATAGATTAGGGGCCAGGCTCTAATAGCTCGTGCTACTCCTGCTCCCGCCCGCAAATCCCATAAAAGAAGAGATGGATGGCTTCCTCCAGGAAGGCATCTATGTCTTCTTGTTTGCTGGCTTCATCTAGCATTTCCCCCGAACTTCGCATGTACATTCCCATAAATGAAAGAATCCCTTTGGTGGACACTTTATTCGAAATTTCTCCTCGTGCTTTCCCATCCTCCACCATCTTAACCATCAATGGTAAAACGTCGTTTGTATACCGTTCTTCAAGATAATGAAACATTTCCTGGTCCTCAATCATAAGCTCCTTCACAGTCGTGGGAGACAATGAACTGTAGGTTTCTCTCTCCATCGTCATAATGTATTCAATAATCTCTTTTAGAGAATGCTCCCCATGGATGTAATCTTCAAATTCGCGAATGGCTTTCTCTATAAAATCCTTAAAGGACTCTCCAAGCAGTGCTTCCTTGCTACCAAAATAATTATAAATCGTCACCTGTGAGACACCTGCTTCTTTAGCAATGTCTGCGATCCGGAGACGTTTGGGTTCCCAGCTCTTGAGCATCTCCATAGTAGTCTTCATAATTTTGAGTTTAATTTGAGCTGCTCTTTTCTCAAATCCGTTCATGCTATCCACCCTTAACTTCGTTATATAGTGCGCTTATTTTAATTTAATGAAATATTTGTTCTTAATTATTTCATGATTTCATTGACTTCGTTATTCACTAGGAATAATATAACATATGAAATATCTAATTAATAATAGTTCATTATTTTGTAGTGGGGGTGGCGGCATGCTTGTAGTTGAAGGCTTAACCAAACGTTTTTCGAATGGCAAGGGAATCGAAGATGTCACGTTTACCGTAAATAAAGGCGAGGTGTTTGGATTTCTGGGGCCTAACGGCGCAGGTAAATCAACGACTATAAGACATATCATGGGATTTATGAAGCCGGATCAAGGGTCTGCGAGCATCCATGGACTTGATATATGGAAAGCTCAGGGTACGGTCCAGAAGCATATCGGCTATCTACCCGGTGAAATCAACTTTTTTGACGGGATGACGGGTACTTCCTTCCTTAAGTTCATGTCTGGCATGCAAGGGATGAAGAACACTACTAAACGTGACCACCTGATTGAACGACTGCAATTTGATGCCGCAACTCCGATCCGCAAAATGTCAAAAGGAATGAAGCAAAAAGTTGGTATTGTCGCAGCTTTCATGCACAATCCTGAAGTTATCATTCTGGATGAACCTACCTCGGGTCTTGACCCGCTTATGCAAAAGGTATTTATAGATCTCGTATTGGAGGAAAAAGCAGCCGGAACCACATTTCTGATGTCCTCCCACAGCTTTCAAGAAATTGAGCGCACCTGTGACCGAGCTGCCATTATTAAAGACGGACGGATTATCACCGTAAAAAACATTCATGAACTACAATCGATGCAGCGGAAGCTGTTTGAGGTTGTTTTCACGAATCGTGAAGATGCAGAACAATTTGCCGCCTCCGGCCTGCAGGTCGAAGCTCGTGAAGGGAATATGGTCCGCATTGCCGTTCAGGGCAATTATGATCGATTCATTCAAGAGACCGGAAGATACAATATCCGCAGTATCGATGTGTTCACGCAGAATCTTGAGGACATTTTCATGGACTATTATGACCGTGAGGGGGTCGTGCAATGAATCTTTCACTCTACAAAGAAATGATGAGGGTAAACCTCAAAGGCATTATGAATTACGCCTTCGGTTCTGCCTTCTATATTCTGTTTATGATCTGGCTATATCCCGGGATCGCCGGAAGTACACAAGCCATTGATGACCTCATTAAAGCTATGCCGGAAGGTGTGGGTAAGGCCTTTGGGTTAAACAGCGGCTTCACCAGTGCTGAAGCCTTTATCTCTGGAGAATATTATGGACTTATTCTGGTACTGATTCTATCCATTGTATGTGTACAAATGTCCACGCAGCTCATGGCCCGGCTCGTGGATCGCGGCTCTATGGCTTATCTGCTTATAACACCAACTACGCGGAGAAAAGTAGCTACCACGCAGGTGCTTGTACTCACGACAGCTTTGCTTCTGATTATGGGTGTAACCACCCTCGCTGGATTATTAGGTAAAGCATGGTTCCTCGGCAGTGAATACGAATTTAACAGCGGCCGATTTGTTCAGCTGAATACCGTAGCCTTTTTATTGTTTTTTGCCGTTGGGGGACTTACTTTTCTTGTTTCCTCGGTATGTAATGATGAAAAAAAAGCGCTTGGGATTTCCGGCGCCATCACCTTCGGATTCTTCACTCTGGATCTGCTAGGTAAAATAAGCGATAAGCTGGAAGGGTTACGTTACCTGACCCTATTCTCCTTCTATCAGCCCGGTAAAATCGTTCAAGGCAACGTGGAGATTATTCAGGTTTCTAGTTGGTTACTGTTGATCGGTGTCCTCGCTTTTGCCTTAGGAATCGAGCTGTTCAAACGACGGGATCTTTCATTATAAGAAAAGGGACGCTCCGATAGCATGTCGCTACTGAAGCGTCCCCCTTTATTAATAGAAGAATATAATAAGCTTCTTCACACTAAAGAAGCAATTATTTTAAGATTTCGTATCCGGTCTAGGGACACCAAAGTTTGGCGTTCCATCTTCATTCCACTGGATCACTTGCACACGCGCGTGCCGATTAGGATCATATAACGGATCTCCTACAATTTCCTTATAGCTTCTTGCATGGAACACTAGGATATCCTGTGTGCCATCTTCTGAGACTGTAAAGCTATTATGTCCCGGACCATATTGACCGTTTTCTTCAGAAGTCGTAAACACGGGTTCTGGTGTTTTGACCCATGATTTCGGATCCATTAAATCACTATTCTCATCAGCGGTTAACAACCCCATACAATAGTTATGATTGGTTGCACTTGCTGAGAAAGTCATGAAAATACGTCCATTACGCTTAAGAACTGCCGCACCTTCATTCACCAAGAATCCGATTTTTTCCCATTCATATTCAGGCGTGGTAATGCACACCTGTTCTCCTTTTAATGTCCAAGGATTGGCCATTTCAGAGATATACATATTAGAATTTCCAGGGATATCAGGATCCTTTTGTGCCCAAACGTAGTATCTAACCCCTTTGTGTTCGAAAGTCGTTGCATCCAGGGCAAAGGATTCCCATTTCGTTTTGATTTGACCCTTTTCCACCCATTCACCTTCCAAAGGATTTGCGGATGAATTTTCTATGGCGAACATGCGATGGTCAAACAAGCCATCTTTCGTATCAGAGGTATGTGCAGCCGCAAAATATACGTACCATTTTCCATCAATATAGTGAATCTCAGGTGCCCAAATGTTGGCGCTCATTAATCCTGTTTCATGCTTAACCCAAATTGTCTTCCCCTCAGCCTCAGCTAATCCCTGAATGGACTCAGAACGACGAAGTTCGATTCTATCGTACTCTGGAACTGATGCTATGAAATAGTAATATCCATCTGTATGTTTATAGATCCAAGGATCTGCTCTTTGCTCAATAAGTGGATTTTTGGCATTGAATTCTCTCATGATGACAACTCCTATATCTCTCTTTTTTAAAATTTTATGGGTCACCAAAACACACCCTTCCTTATAAGAAGGCAAGGTGTATTTAAGCTATGTTCATTTGATCTACCCTTTTATACCTGAATTCAAGTTAATAGATTGAACGAAGTATTTTTGAGCAAATATAAATAGCAGCAAGGTTGGAATAATCGCCAAGATCGCCGATCCCATTAATTGCCCGATCATACGATAGTTTCCGTAGATATCTTGAAGTAAGAGCAAACCAGCTGTAACCGGCATTTTGTCTACATCTGTGTAAACGATAACCGGCCAGAGGAAGTCATTCCAAGATCCCGTAAAAGAGAATAATCCGCAAACTATCAGAATCGGCTTCACTAACGGCAATATAATTTGTGCGAAAATTCTAAAGTCACTAGCACCATCAACCTTTGCAGACTCATCTAATTCTTTTGGAATACCGTTCATAAACTGTCTGACCAAGAAGATATTCCCCATACCCGCAAGACCAGGAATAATCATTGCCCAAGAAGTATTCACCCAACCAAAGGAATCGATAATTTTATAAGAAGGAATCAAGTTAACAACACCGGGGAAGAAGGAAATCCCTAGCAAAGTAAAGAACAGTGTGTCTCTTCCTTTAAAGTTAATACGGGTATAACCAAAGCCTGTAATCGAAATCACAATAACCACCAGGATCGTGTGGGTTGTAGCAATAAACAATGAATTGCCTAACCAACGTAGAATCGGGGCTGTAGAAGTATTGTTCAGAATCGTAACATAGTTCTCAAAAACCCATGTTTCAGGAAACAGTCTAAAGCCTGAGGAAACCACTTCCGTTTGTGATCTAAAAGACGTGGAAATCCCGAATATAACTGGAATAATCCAAATCACACAAAGGATAATCAAAAAAGCATATGATACATATTTTGAAATGCTAACATTGGATGATCCTTTTACTTTGCCTGTTCTGTTTACAACTGGACGATTATCTAGGCCATTTACCGCCTGATTTGACATTTTAGTACACCTACCTTTTCCATTTCCTTGTTAATCAATTAGTTTCCGAGAACCTTATGTAGCATTTCGGTTCATTACATAATATTGCAGCGCTGAGATCACCAAGATCACTAATCCCAATAACACTGCCATCGCCGATGCCATCCCTGCAATGGATTCACCGTTACCGAAAGCTAATTGACGAATATACATCATGAGTACGTGTGTACTTTGTCGAGGCCCGCCATCGGTCATCATTAACGGTTGGCCGAATACATTGAAGGCTCCAGCAGTTGTCATAACAAAGGTATAGATTAATGGAAAACGAATAGATGGCAAGGTAATACTTGTGAATCTTTTAATTGAACCCGCACCATCAAGCTCGGCCGATTCATATAACTCTTGCGCAACGCCACTTAAGGAAGCACGATAAATAATCATGTTGCCCCCAATACCACCCCATAGTGTGATTACAATGATGATAATCCACGCATACGGCTGATTTGCAGGCCAAGCAATTTGTGATCCAAACAAGTTCCCGGTAATCCCTAGTTGCTTATTAAAGATCAAAAGCCAGATTAGTGCAGCCGCAGAAATTGAAATCAAGCCTGGAATATAGAGAATAGATTGAATTAAGCTCTTCATTTTAACTTTTTTATGTTCCAGTGCAACAGCGACCATTAATGGGATAACTATTAATAATGGAACAGAGAGACCCACAAAGATCAACGTATTTTTCAGACCTCTGAAAAATTGAGTATGAAACGTTGATTTGCCATCAAAAAGAATAGCCTTATAGTTATCAAAGCCTACCCAAACTGGATCACTCATTAAATTCCACTTTGTAAATGAAGCATAAATCCCATAAATCGTTGGCAATAAAATGAAGACTGCAAACAAAATGACGTGCGGACCTACAAAGAAGGCAGGTGCCCAATTTATTTTCTTTTTCATAGGATTTCATTTCTCCTTTTGCACAAAGTAATGCACCAATGTACGGCACATTACTTCGTACAATCTATTCTATTTCGCTTTATTTCGCTGCACTGCTGCTTTCCGCGATCTTATCTTCTACAAACTTCTGCATAGTTGCCAAGGTCTCATCTAGATCGACGTTACCGCGAACGATATCTGCGCAATAAGTATCTACTGCTTCCGCAATGTATGGGTAGTATTGATATGTGTAAATGTAAAGGGATTCAATTTCTTTTTCATTAGAAGTAAAGAAGGATTGCATGTAGTTTTGGTATTCCGGGCTTTGGTTAACTACGTTACTTGCTACGTTTTGACCAGCTTTTGCCCATTCCATTGAGTTTGTACGTACATATTCCAAGAAGTTAGCAATACCTACTTCTTTTTCATCTGTTCTCTTGTCGTTCTTAAGCATAGCGAACAAGTGAGAAGAAGATCTATTCGTGAATTTATCAGCGGTTGGAGAATAAATGTTAGTCACACCAAAGTTCAAGCCTTCAACTCCTGCATGTGCTGTAGAGCTCCAAGTTCCGTCTGTGGAGAAGAGTACGTTTTGGGATTGGAACATCAAGTAACCGTCTTCACCAAATGGTGTCATTAAACCAGCATCAGCAATTTTCTTAACGTCTTCAAAGGCTTGTTTAAATACTGGGGAATTAACAGCGGGTTTGCCATCCACCTGAATATCTCCGCCCAAGTTTTGAATCTGAGCCAGGATAACCCATCCGAGCAAGGCATCATTAACTACATAGTCGCCTTCATCCAATTTACCTTTTAAGGAGAGCATTTCATCAATCGTAACAACGTTATCATCCAAGAAAGATTCCGCATTATATTTCTTGAGCAAATCTTTATTGTAATACATTACATTACTGTGGATATCCAGAGGTACTGTGTATTGCGTTCCGTCGATATTACCCGTGTTCCAAGCTTGTGGTAAGTAATTCTCAGCTTTTAGTTCAGGCTGTGCTGGCAATACGGTATCTTGCATGGGTTCTAAGACACCTTGCTTAACAAACCCAGGAACACGGTCAGCGTGGATAATTGCTAAATCAGGAACACCTTTCTTGGAAGCCAAAACGGTAGAAATTTTTGTATACATATCAGCTGTAATAACGTGCTTCACTTTAATCTCTGGATTCGTTGCATTGTAGTCTTTAACGATTTGATCCATATAAGCACCATCATCACCGGTCAGTGGTGTCCAGAACGTAATCGTCTTACTATCATCTTTACCACCACATCCTGCTAACACTGTCGTTAACATTAGAACCGTTGCTAATACTACTCCAAATTTCTTTTTCATTACTCTCTCCCCCTGCAGCTGTAATGTTATGATAATCATTCACGTTAAGTTTCATGGAAATGATTAACTTAGGATTAGTATACATTCGCCCTGAAAGCGTAGTCAATAACTTTTTAATAAACTTTGCAGATTATTTTCTCAACTTAGTTAACCTTTTGATTCATCAATTAGAAATGAAAGCGATACTTTATTTACTTCAGTTATCTTTCGTGTTACTTTATATATAGATTAATAAACTTTACAGTATATGAAATTACTTTGAAAGAAGTGGATAAAATGCAATTGGAAATAGACAAGTCCTCTCTCATTGTTTACGAAGCCTTGGCAAGTGAAGTACGAATAAAAATCATTCAGTTACTCTCCAAAAATAAGATGAACATCAAAGATTTGGCAGAAGAACTTAAAATAAGCAGTCCTATCGTAACAAAACACATCAAAAAGTTAGAAGACGCAGGAATCATAAAAACAGAAAAAGTCCCTGGTAAATCAGGAATGCAAAAAATCTCAATTCTTAGAGTCGATCATATTGAGATTAACTTCCCTAAAAAAATCTTTCATTCCTTTGCCTCCTATGAGACATCCGTGCCGATTGGTCATTATACGGATTATGATCTGAAGCCTACATGCGGACTTGCCACAGAGAAAGAGTTTATCGGCAGAGTAGACGAACCTAAGTATTTCATGGATTCCAAAAGAGTCGATGCAGAGATTCTGTGGTTTACCCAAGGTTATGTTCAATACAATATTGCGAATTTTCTAAAAAAAGATGAAACCTTGCAGCAATTCGAAATTAGCTTAGAGCTTTCTTCCGAATTCCCGTTTGCTAATGATGTATGGCCTTCAGACATCACTTTCTCCTTAAATGGATTGGAATTAGGAACTTGGACAAGTCCTGGGGATTTTGCGGATGCAAGAGGGAAATTCACACCAGAATGGTGGCCGCACAATATTAACCAATACGGATTACTAAAAACAATTAGGATTACCAATCACAATGGAACATACATTGACGGTGACCCACTGTCATCCGTTTCAATTGAGGATTTAGATACAGATTGTGACCGCTGGACTTTCCGGATCGAAGTAAAAGAAGATGCAAAACACGTCGGAGGCGCAACCATTTTCGGAAAGAAATTCGGAAATCATAATCAAGATATCATTTTCAAAATGTATTATCTTTAAAAATCTCCTAGTATATCCACGCAGCAAGGTTGGTTCTTTCTTGGGGGCGAACAACTAATTAATTTTCATCCTTCCTTAGCTCCCCCCTATCTATGCTGTGAAATGAACCAGTTATCACTTTCTCCTATCAATCTCTATATCGCCCTCATCCCCCACCTTATTTCACTTTCCACAACTCCAGCAGTAATCTCCAGTACTCCATCTGCTATGTAAAAACTCAAATGACTTTTATTAATAAAAATATAAAAAGATTTATTATTTTATAAATTTCTATTTGACTATATGCTAATACCATGCTTAAAATGAGATCAATATAAAACGTTTTCCACGTTATGGTTTGTATAAATATAAAACAAATCCATTTTCATTTGTGAAAAACGTTTTTTTAGTAGTTCTATTGTAAGCGTTTTACATTTTTCGCACCGCCGCAATCTCTAATCAATAGAATCGGAGGATCATGAATTTGAGGAAAACAACTCGTAAACTAACCGCTTCACTTCTTGCACTCACACTGCTAGTACCCGCACCTTTAATTTCAGCAGCTTCTGCAAGTGATTCCAAAGCGACCGTGCAATCCACACAACAACAGGCTGTCGATTATATGGGCCACTGGGCACAAAAAGATTTTCAATCCTGGGTGAATAAGGGCTTAATTTCAGGCTATGGGAATGGAATTTACAAACCGAATCAAGAGATCACCCGCGCAGAATGGGTCATATTGATCAATCGGGTCTTTAATTTGCAGGAAAAATCAAACATTGCCTTCACGGATGTACTGGAAACAGGCGCTTATTACAGCGATATCCAGAAAGCGGCAGCGGCAGGATATGTATCAGGATATAGTGATGGCACTTTCCGACCAGATCAGGTAGTAAGTCGTCAAGAAGCCGCGGTTATGCTGCACAGACTATTCCAGCTTAATTCTTCTGCAAATACCTCTGCACCAAAAGACGTTGAAGCCTTACCTTCATGGAGCCAAGAAGCTGTATTATCTTTATTTGGTGAAGGTTATTTGAATGGTTATAGTGACGGCAGCTTTAAAGGCGCAAAGGCCGTAACAAGAGCGGAAGCACTGCGCATGATTGAGACGTTGGGCGGGGAAATCACTTCTAAGAGTGGGATTTATACGGGGATTACCACTCGAAATATGGTTATTAGTAGCCCGGGTGTTGAGTTGAACAACTCCACCATCTCCGGAAACCTGTACCTTACCGAAGGTATTGCAGAAGGCGATATTACGCTAAATAACGTCACTGTTAAAGGAACAGTATACGTATCCGGCGGCGGCGAAAATAGTATCGTACTTAGCAACTCTAATGCAGCCGACATGGTCGTAGATAAGCATAATGGGATGCTCCGCGTCGTTACTAAAGGAACAAGTGCCGTACCAAGCGTACGTGTACATTCCGGTGTAACGCTTGAAGAAGATGCTACTTTGACGGGAGCAGGCTTCGGTCGGGTTATTATCGAGAATACGCTCCCTAACGATTCAATCATCAACCTGAGAGGAAACTTTGATTCTGCTGAGGTACGAGCGTTAGGAGTACCTACACTACATTTAGCTGCAGGCAATATTACTGAAGTTACTTTGAACCAATTAGCCAAGCTGCGTGTAGATGCTGGTGCAGCAATCAAGAATCTTATCCTTGGCATAAACGATATAATTACTATCCAAGGCACTGGGAAGGTTGGCTTTGACAGTAAATACAATAACCTAATCAAATTTGAAACGCCTACTCCGACAGCTACGGCAACGTCTGGTTCTGGTGGATCAGGTTCTGGTGAATCTGACGGCGGTGCTGTTGCTACACCTACTCCTACTCCTACTCCTACTCCTACTCCTACGGCTACAGCGACTCCTACCGCAACGCCGAGTCCGGGAGCTACGGCACCAGCACTCACCAATGTCTCTGTACATGATCCATCGGTGGCTGTAGACAAAGGAACGTATTATGTATTCGGGTCTCATATCGACGCGGCCAAATCGGATGATCTGCTGAACTGGACTCGTTTCACAAATGGGTACACAACACCGGGCAACGTACTCTTTGGTGATCTTTCCGCGAATCTGGCAGAATCCTTTAAATGGGCTGGTGAGAACGATTCTGACAGTAAAGGTGGATTCTCCATATGGGCTCCAGACGTTTTCTGGAATGATGATTATAAGAATGCGGACGGAACCACTGGCGCTTATATGATGTATTACAGTGCTTCTTCCACTTACATCCGCTCAGCGATCGGCTTTGCCACTTCGCAAAATATTGAAGGTCCTTACACCTATGGAAATACCGTAATTTATTCCGGTTTCACCAAGGAAGAGGATTACGATACAAACAGCAAAATCAATAAAAAATGGACCAACACTAATATTCAGAAGCTTATTGATAACGGAACATTAGAAGGTGCCAGCCCCGATTGGTTTGACGCAGGCGGTTCTTATAAGAACAAAATGTATACAAATGCAATTGACCCGACGTTATTCTACGATAAAGATGGCAAGCTGTGGATGACTTATGGATCATGGTCAGGCGGCATATTTATTCTAGAAATCGATCCAGCTACCGGCGAGCCTAAATATCCGGGTAAAGATGGTAAGACCGCTGATGGACGTCTAATTGACCGATATTTCGGTACCCATATTTCAGGCGGTATGACCAAATCGGGTGAAGGCCCATATATCGTTTACGACAAGAATACAGGTTACTACTTCTTGTATGTAACTTATGGAGGACTAGCGTCCGACGGTGGTTACAACATGCGGCAATTCCGTTCAACAAATCCGGACGGCCCTTATGTGGATGCTGCCGGACAGAGCGCAGTACTCGCAACAAGCACTGACCATTCAGCGATTGGCAACAAAGTGCTCGGGAACTTCATGTTCACCAATCTGAATAGTGATCCTGAATTCCAAACCTACGGCTATGTAGCATCAGGCCATAATTCAGTAAATTACGACGAAGGGACCGGTAAAATCTTCAACTTCTTCCACACTCGTTTCCCGCAGCGTGGCGAAACACATGAGCTTCGTGTGCATCAAATGTTCACAAACGAAGATGGATGGCCAATCACTTCACCTCACCGTTTCACAGGTGAAACGATCACAGCTGTTAAGGTGGAAGATGTTGCCAACGCTTATCAGTTCGTGAATCATGGGAAAGATACTTCTGCTAAAATCAAATCTACAGCAGATATCGAACTGCGCAGTGATGGAACCATTACAGGATCCGTAACCGGTTCTTGGGAGCTAAAAGGAGAGTATTACGCTGACCTACTCCTCAATGAAACAGAAAACGGAGCTACAGTACAAAATCTCTACAAAGGTGTATTCGTGAAGCAATGGGATTCCTCTCGTCAGAGCAATGTTATGACTTTCACAGCCATGTCCAATAAGGGTGTTACCGTCTGGGGCAGCCAAATTGAACTGCTGAGCACGGATCAAATTGTATCCAATATTAAAGATAGCTTAAGCTTGGGTAACACAAGTAAAGTATACAAAAATCTTACGCTCCCAACTGAGGCTGTAAGAGGTACCGTAATTACATGGTCATCTTCCAATGAAGCCGTAGTAGGAAACGATGGTTCAGTTACTCGTCCTGAAAAAGGACCCGGAAACGCAACTGTTGAACTTACTGCTACGATTGCACTGGGTGAGTCTGTTGCAACTAAAACCTTTACTATCGTTGTAATGGAACTGACCGGCAATGTGCTGGAAGACGGTTTGGTGGCCGCGTATGATTTTGAAGGAGATCTTTCAGAGAACGGAGATCGTACGGATAAGGGTACAATTACCGGCAATCGGATTAATAATACTGGTGGGAACATCACCTATGAGACAGGTGAAGTTGGTCTTGCAGCTAAATTCGACGGTAGCTCCGGTATTCGCCTGCCAAATGGTTTGATTAAAGGCAACACCTACACAGTAGGCATGTGGCTTAACCCACAAGAATTGACTCCATTCACTACAGCCTTCTTTGGTGCTACAACAGATACGAATTGGATTAGTCTCTTGCCTTATGGAAACGGTGGAGCTACTACCCGGATGTGGTTTGGTAGCCAAACCTTCCACGATGCAGAAGCCGGCATGCAGATTCCAGTTAACCAATGGTCGCATATAGCTTTCACTTACGATGCCGGGACTGTGAAGCTCTATGTAAACGGAGTATTGAAGTACACTGGAAAAGGATTTACGGATGTATTTGACAGCGCGGATGCAGTATTCGCCCTGGGTGTTAACTATTGGGATATCCCTTACAAAGGGCTGATTGATAACCTGCGTGTTTACGAAAGTGCACTTTCCGCTGAAGCTGTAGACTTGCTAGTAAACGGTGAGCCTGACAGCAATGTTAAAGTAAGTACGATATCTATAAGTGATGCAGAAATGGATGTGGCTGTAGGGAATATCTTTACTCCTCAAGTAAAAGTAATGCCTACCAATGCCGGAAATAAGAATCTTACTTGGAGTTCTAGTGATCCTAGCGCCGTTTCAGTTGATGCTACAACCGGAACCGTAACAGCACTAACGGTCGGTGGCGAAGCAGTGATTACTGCTACTGCTACTGATGGTAGTGGTGTCTCAGCAGACTATAAGGTAACAGTTACGGATGGAAAAGTAGCCTATTATGCTTTTGATGGAAACCTTGATGACTCCCTCCAGTTGGTCGGTACTGGCCAGGTTACGGGAATAAAAATCGAGTCACCAACTGTAGGTAACATCACTTACGGTAGCGGTATCACTAATCAAGCAGCAGTATTTGACGGTGTTTCCGGGATCCGGTTACCTAATGGATTAATTAACAGTAATACCTATACCGTATCTATGTGGTTAAACCCTGAGCAGCTTACTGATGCAACGACAACTTTCTTCGGTGCTGCTTCGATAAACAGCTGGATCAGCTTCGTTCCACAGAACGGCGGAGGTAAAACCCTGCTATGGTCTGGCGAGGCATGGTATGATGCTGTTTCCGCTATGAAGATTCCAGAAAATAAATGGACGTATGTAGCGTTTACGGTCAACAACGGTACCGTGAAGGTATACCTCGACGGAGTTGAGCAATTCTCTGGTGAGGGCTTCCCGAATGTGTTTAAGAGCAAGAATGGTGTATTCGCTCTGGGCGTCAACTATTGGGATGCACCTTACAAGGGAATGGTTGATGAACTGAAGATTTACAGCAGAGCACTCAAATCAGACGAAATACTGACAGAGTATAACTCGAATGTAAATTAAGAGAATCATCATTTCGAAAGAGAGCGGAGCCTCAGGCTCCGTTCTTTTTTCTCGAATCAGGCGCTCCATGTGAAAGAGCATCCAGAAAATTTCTCATCTTCGTATTGTAAAACAAGCATTTAAATAATATAATCATTAACTATACGTCTTGAACTAAATTGGAGGCCATCAATGAAACTTGACCTGTCGGAAGAATCCCTTCCCGTCTACGAAGCTTTAGCCAGTTCAGTTCGTCTGCACCTGCTGCGCTTGCTTGCCGAGAATCCAATGAATGTCAAGGAATTGGCTGCTGCGGTAAATTTGAGCAGCGCCATTATGACTATGCATGTGCGTAAGCTGGAAGCGGCAGGACTTATCCAGACACATATGGCACCTGGACGAAGTGGTCTGCAAAAGATCTGTACGCTGGCTGCTGAAAGTGCCGAAATCACCTTCCCAGGCAGACAAATCAATGAGCGCAAAAGCTACCGCAAGGAGATTCCTGTTGGACATTATTCCGACTTCCTAATCGAGCCTACCTGCGGTCTTGCCACTACAGAACAAGTGATTGGCAGCTTTGATGATCCCCGTTATTTCTGGGATCTCGAACGTATGAATGCTGGCATTCTCTGGTTCGGCAAAGGATATATCGAATATAAAATCCCTAACTTCCTTCTCTCCAGTCAACAGCCCGAGGAGCTAATCATTACGATGGAGATTGCCTCCGAAGCGCCTTCCATTAATAATAATTGGCCCTCCGACATCACTTTCACACTGAACGGAGTGCAGCTTGGATTCTGGACAAGTCCCGGTGACTACGGAGATAGACGTGGTAAATACACGCCAGCTTGGTGGCCAGCACTCACGAATCAATACGGCCTTCTTAAGCAGCTGCGCATTACACCTAAAGGCACGTTTATGGACGGCCTGAAACTGTCCGACGTTACGCTGGATCAAGTGAACATTCGCAACAAGCAATGGACTTTCAAGCTTTCCGTCGATGAAGAGGCCGAGCATATTGGCGGCATTACCCTTTTTGGCAAAGGCTTTGGCAACTATAACGACGATCTAATCGTTGAGCTGTTCTATACAGATACTCATGAATAAAGCCGCATTCATCTCCCACTTGGAGAGTCGAATGCGGCTCTTATTTTACCTTATTTCATGTTAAATGAAGGATCCCCATAATCCGCCACCAGGCAGTGGACAGGCACGTTCCTTAAGCTTAGCTACAACAGGAATAATGCAGCCACAAGCGACGCAAGTCACACCCTCATGCAGCTTAGGGCAAGTTCCACAAAGAGAAATCCGTTCAGCGTAAACTTCATCTGGAACACAAAGCTCTGTCTTAAACATGGATGATGACAGGATACGCTCTATCTGTGCTTCGGTAACCTTATAATCGTCTCGACACCCCTTGCATGCAGATGTTGTTGACATGATAACACCCACCTTATGCCTTCGGCGTAATCTCCAGCACAGTTACTGACATTGGAGCCAGCTCTACATTAAGAAAATCGCCTTCAAGTGTAAAGGCTGTAAAAGCTTGCGGTACGACAGCATCTGGCTGACTAAATGTATTATGAGCATCTATCTTGTTACCTGTGAGCGTAGTGCCAGTCACTTCAACCTTCTGCCCGGATAGACCACGAAGCTCGAGAGGCACAGTAGCTGATGCAGCGTGATTCAAGTTGCAAAGACTGACATGAATGATGCCAGCGTCTGTTACGGAAGCTGAAGCAGATACTTCAGGAATCTCGCGACCCTCAAAGCTATAAGTCCCACTATCGATTGTTAAATCCAACAACTCAGCATCCTGATGGACTTTAAACATATTAAATACATGATAGGTAGGCGTTAGCAGCATTTTTTCTCCTTCAGTTAAAATCACCGCTTGAAGCACGTTAATGGTCTGCGCAATATTTGCCATCCTTACCCGATCACTGTGTTTATGGAAAATATTCAGGGTCACGCCAGCTACAAGAGCATCCCGAATCGAATTCTGTTGATATAGGAATCCTGGGTTCGTACCTGGCTCAACATCATACCAAGTTCCCCATTCGTCAACGATAAGGCCTACTCTTTTATCTGGGTCATATTTGTCCATAATAACGCCATGTTTAGTAATCAGCTCATCCATGCGGAGGGCCTTCTCTAAAGTGCTAAACCATTCGCTAGTTTCAAAGCCTGTTGCTGCCCCTTTATTCTCCCACGCTGGACCAGGAATCGTATAATAATGAAGGGTAATCGAGTCCATAAAGCGTGTAGCCTCACGCATCAGAACTTCCATCCAGTGATAATCATCCACGTTAGGACCACAAGCGATCCGGTGAATACGATTGTCCCCATAATTACGTACATACGTTTGATATTGGCGATAGAGATCTGCATAATATTCTGGACGCATATTCCCGCCGCAGCCCCAGTTCTCATTACCGACGCCAAAATAAGTGACAGCCCAAGGCTCTTGATGACCATTCTGCTGGCGAAGCTCAGACATCGGTGAGACACCGCCAAAGGTTAAATACTCTACCCATTCGGACATCTCTTGAACCGTTCCACTTCCCACATTACCATTGATATAAGGCTCACATTCCAGCATCTCACATAATTCCATAAATTCATGTGTACCAAAATGGTTATTCTCAACCGTGCCGCCCCAATGCGTATTGATCATGCGCTTACGAACTTCGCGATCACCAATACCATCTTTCCAATGATATTCATCTGCAAAACATCCACCCGGCCAGCGGAGTACTGGAATTTGTATTTCTTTAAGCGCTTTCACAACATCATTACGAATACCGTTAGTGTTAGGAATCGGTGAATCTTCTCCGACCCAAATGCCTTCATAAATACAACGTCCTAGATGCTCAGAGAAATGTCCGTAAATATTTTTGCTTATCGTACCTTTGCGAATGTCTGTGTTAAGGATTGCGCGATCTGCCATGAATAAATTCCGCCCTTCAACATTTATATTTTTATTAACTAATTAATAATTATACAAACATTATAGAGCGGTCCTCAGCGATCCGTCAATCTCCAATATGAATGAATCTATTCTTTATCAATCGGTTTGTTTATCCCGTCTTCATAATAATCAAAAACAAGCTGCTGCTGCGTTCCTCTTACCCCGTAAAATACGTCGGAGATCCCTTTCCCCTTTCGCCTTAATTCGTTCTCCAGCCATTCTTTAGTCAGTCCATTCTCTTTAAGATTATTTTCCATTAGTATTCCATCCATAATTAATTCAACGGGAAAGCTCTGAGAGACCGAATGAAGCTTCAAATCTTTTCGGGTAACATATTGGTATTCTTGTTTCTTTAATACAGACACCATTCCGTTATCCTCTAGCACGGCGTACTCTATTACCTCTAGATTAAAAATCTCCTTTTCCCTCATTGCCTGATCCAAAGAGTCCAACGAATACCTTACCTTTTTCATATTCCCTTCAAGAATTTTCCCGTTTTCGATAAGTACCGTGGGTGATCCTGAGATCCAGCTTCTCATTCTACGACTCTTTATAGCGATGATAGACAGCAGAAAGGATGTAGCTGTGATAACAATAAGCGCCACGATCATATATGACGACTTCAGGTCTTTATTAAAAGCCAGGTTTGCCGCAAGCGATCCTAATATAATGCCTGTCACGAAATCATGAAACGTCAAATTAGAAATCGTTTGTTTACCCAATATCTTAGCTATCACAAGCAGCATGATCATAGCGACCACAGTACGAAGCACAATATCCATATGCGCCTGCATCTCTAATGCTCCTTTCTATTCAATCTCCTATTATTCACAAACCAAGTAGAAATGAAACGTCATTACAATCGGTTTAATTTTAAGAGGTCATCCGGAGACTTCTATAAACGTCAAAAGGGCTCTGGAATGGTTCTACTGAACCATCCCAAAACCCTGGCTTTGAATTCTTAATTTTCAATCTTGATTGTAAGCAGATTGTGCAGAATCATTGCGCTTTCAGCTCGAGTTGCTGAGCCTCCCGGATCGAATTGCCGGTCACTCCGGCCCTGGACGAATCCAAGGACCTGGGCGGCAATTATCGATTCACGGGCCCATGTGGCAGCCGCGCTCAGGTCGTCAAATTGAATCACCGGCATTAGGTCAGCCTTTTTTCCACTGACATACGCGTAAGCGCGCATCACCATGACCGCCATTTCTTGGCGAGAAATATGGGATTCCGGAGCAAAGTAGGTTTCACTTACCCCGTAAACTATCCCTGCTTCTACAGCCTGCGCCACTTCCTCCGCATACCACTGATCCGCAGATACATCTGCAAATACTGTAGATGATTCCCCTTCAAGATCCAGCAGGCGGGCAAGCATAACCGTAAATTCCGCACGGGTCACTAAGCGATTAGGATCGAACTTCCTTAGCCCAGTGCCTTGAATCAGATGTTTAGCGGACAGTTCTTGGACAGGCTTATATACCCAATGTCCGGTGGGAACATCGTCATACGATTTGTTGTATTCCAGCACGGCATATGCACCGGAATGTTCCGTATGCAGAGCCACTTTCCCCTGCAGCCAGGAACCGCCCATATACTCCATTAGTCCGGAATCAGGCAAGTAATAGCCACCAAGCAATGTCCTGTTCGCTTCAGGATGAGTGTTAAGCTCTAATATAACCCGCTCTACAAATTGTTGAATGACGCTCTTTTTCCCGTCTCCTGTGACAATATAGAGCTTAAAGTCAAGGAACTCACCTGCCTGGTGCAGCTCTGCGCCGGATTGTCGCTCCGCGCTGGCCAGCATTCGTTGTGCCACTTCCCCTTCTACCTCAGAAGCCTCCAGAATGATCTGGCTACCGGCCAATTGCTCCACAGGAATTAATGCCTGCAGCTGTTGAAGCACCGCCGCCGGAAGGGTCACATTGAAGTTAGAAGCCTCAACCCGAAGAGGCTTCTGCTTGAGAATATCCGCTGCCATGCCCGGCAATACTAGCACGCTCAATTTACCCTCATACACAATCGCAGCCGAAAGATCATTCAAAGAGGCTGCATTTAGTTGCAGTTGTCCTGGCATTTCGTCAAGTACAGAAGGCGCTTGTGGTTGCGGATTCGGAGCCGTTGAAGTTCCATGCTCCGCTTGTAGAATTTGAAGCTCAAGGCTGCTCTGCTGGCCTCCGTACTTTGCAGTAATAACAACCATGCCCGGAACGAGCGCTTGCAGCTGCCCCGCTGCCGTTACTGTAACTACCTTCCTATTGCTGCTCTCGTAGATCACACCCTCGGTTACCGTATGGCGGCTATTGTCGCTATATACCGCCGTAGTGACCACCTTATCGCTCTGACCTATTTTCAAAGATGCCGGACCGCTTAACGAAATCGAGACGAGCTCCGGTAGCGAATCATACACTTTTAACGGATAGGAAGCGGTCATATTATCATATACGGAGGAAATAACCGAAATCCCTGGGCCTTTTGCTTCAATATGGCCATCTTCGCCTATACTTGCAACATTAGGATCGCTACTTTCATAGATGATGCCTTCGGTTACTATATAATGGCTGCCATCGCTGTATACAACCGAAGTAACCGCCGTTCCAGTCTCCCCAACAGTCAGGATTTCCGGGACGCTGATTACCATTGAAGCTCTTTCAGTTGGCTCCATGATCGTCACCTGAAGCTGCCGGAATGTTTCCACATTGCCAGCCTTGTCCACCGAACGGTAATCAATGCCGTAGGTTCCTGGGTTCTCAATATATACGCTTTCAGTGACCGTATTCCATGCACCGCCGTTGAGCCGGTACTCCGTCCGCTTAACCCCCCAGCCGACAGCTCCCCCATTGGATAGGTCGGTCGCATCGAAGATGATATTCACTTTGCCCTTATATACGCCCCCTTCTATTGATTCTCCAAGTACGGTGGCTTTTGTGACCGGAGGTGTTGTATCCTTCGGCAATATCTCCAGATATGCGGCGTATTTGCCATTCTCATTCTTGCGGCTCCTTATGTCTGTGGCGAGATTATAACCTACCTGCCTAAGAGCCAGACTTATAACGGGATCGGAAGGGAACTCCGAGCCAACCCATGAGGTGATATCGAACTGCCGCCACTGCTCCGGCCCGGAAAAGGTCTGCAGCACGGCCTGATTGCCGATTTTCGGAGCATTATTGTAATTCAGCGTTGCCTCTGTCCATGAATCATCACTAACTCCAAAGACACCGATATCCGACAATGTGCCAGCCCCATCATTCGTCTTTCCGTATACGTTCAGCTTCACTGAACCTACTTCGCCGACAAATGGTCTCAGATCGAATTTTAGATAAGTTCTTCTGTCCGTGTCCCCACTGCCATTTCTGATTTGCAGGTAATTGACCGAACTATAATTGATTGCGGCTTTCGATCCTCCGTTGACATACGCATCTTCAGACACATACAACTTCGTTTTGGCCGCTTCGTCCGGTTCCGAATCAGAGGGCTCATAAGGCTCGGCATTCGGATCAATTCTGAACTTGATAACATGGCTTTTCCCTTTGGAGCCGCTTGTATCAATTGCGAGTTCGATCCTCGGTGAGAGTTGCATTACGGTCACGGTTGGATCTTTCATTAGTTCTTCCAGCGCGGCTTTACCGACATCCACCTTCACCACAGATTGGGATTGGGTCGGGTCCGAAATAGCTATCGTCAGTTCATCTCCAGACTCCTTGATGATGATGGAAGCTGGATTCTTGGCGCGCACGGATTCGATCATTCCCGGAACCCAGAAGTTCATAGCCGTAAGTTCCAGCTTCTGTTCCTTTACGGCCTGAACACTATCCGTATTGGCAATAATTTCGATGTCGGGATTGCTGCTATAACGCGCTGTCGCCGCTTGATCCTGATTCGGTAGCAGCACGTACGAATACGATTGATCCACAGGCTTCGTTCCCTGAGCAATCGACAGGCTGGCATAATTTCTAGTGATCGGCTCCGTTGATCCCCCTTGATTAATATCCTTCCAAGCGCCAGTCCGGGCCTCCTGCAGACCGTCTATCGTTGGTGCATCTGGGAAATAATAACCGATCCCCGAGCCGGGAATATTCCCTTCCAGATGTGCCCAATGTACCTGATTCATTGACTCAGACCAACCCAGAGCAGAAGGCTTTACCTCGCCGTTGATCGTAAGTACATTGTCACCGCTCTCCTTCAGCTTGCGGTTATCTACGATTGTCTCCACCTTGCGGTTATCCGTGCTTGTAATACCTGCCCCAAGCGCTACGATTTCATCGTCGAACATGAACCAGGACTTTTTACCGGACAATGTGCTATTATCCGGATCCAGATCCATGCCGGCCGCTCCGTAAAGACCGTCTATGGAGGATCCTCCAACCCATGTCTTTGATGTAGTCTTGGCTGCACCACGCGTTGCCCCATCCGAGGTAACCCCAGGTAGACGGTAAGCATTCACGGTCGGCCAGAATGCATCAGCATATTGATCCAGATCCTGATTATACAGATAGGTCATGCCCTCACCCGTATACCAACCCTTCAGGTTCTCCGTCCCGGCTTCATAGTTGGCGATTCGGGCCGAAGACATGCTGAGCCCGAAGGCATATCCAGGCCGGTGATGGACAATCCGATCCATAGCTGCAAATTGCTTGTGCACAGTAAGGTCTCCCGATGGCTGCACCTCTGGATCATTCATAAGCGTCTGGAGCAAGACAATATCCGCGACTCTTAGACCCTCGTAATAACTTTCTATTGCTGTATCGGCTTCGAACCAATATTTCACCATCGATTTAAATCGAGCCGCTTGCTCCGGTGGCGCGGAGGAAGCCAACCGAAGAATATGCGCCCAAGGCACGAGTTGTCTGTTCCCCCGGGCTATCGATCTGCCGAACACCATATCCATCATTTGTTTTCTATAGACAAGGGGTTCATAAGAATCCGTTACCCAGTTATATACATTCTTCAGATTGACATCAGTCAGCGGCCAAGAGGACCCGGTCAGCAAGGTCATCATCTTCATCATATCGCCAAGCAGTACAGCCCCGTAGCTGCCGGTATAAGCTATATTATTATGCTGGATAAAGGAGCCGTCCTCATAGAATCCGTCTCCGCGGGTTACATAGGGCAATACCTGGCTAACGGCATCCCGTCCCTGTTTGATCTTCCCGCTGTCACGATTGTGAATGCCCCTCAGGACTACTGCCAGTGCTTTATCCAACCGATTCGCGCCGGTTTCCATCAAAGAGGGTTGATTCGTCCGTTTGGTCGGGTCCGGGCAGAACTTATCGATGGCTTTGGTATAGCTGGCAATCTGATCAACGGACAAATACTCGAACATCAAGGCCATCGTATCTCCCAAGGCAAGCGGAATGCCGATCTCCCATTCGAACCAGTTTCCTTTCTCCTGTTTGGTTTCGTTATACCAATTAGCGTATAGGAAGTCTAAACCGCTCAGAATATCTGTTTTTAACTGCATATTCTGATACAAAGGCGACCCGGTTGTTGAAAAAGCAATGGCCATGTCCTTCAACCGGTTATAAGACGCCGCCGTATCAAAAGCATCCGCCGTACTGCCCGGCTTATCACTCCATAGATAAGTACGGCTCATTTGCTTATTCATCGTATCCCAGTACCCGGTTTGCACCTGATTGCTTATCTTATCGGATAAAGCTGTTATCGACTTGGCGATGTCCGGATTATGTGGATCGAAGGAACTCCCTCCGGTTAAATAATCTACCCATCTTCCACGAAGCTCATCATATTCGTCTTTCGGAGCCTCTCCTTCATTAATATTAAATTTTATGACATGCGTTGCCCCTATGGAATTCGTCACATCTACAGTGATAACTACATTTCCCGAAGCTTGCAACACTTCCGTCTCGCTGTCTTTGCTGAGCAATGTCAACCCTGGTACATCCAGTTCTAGGGACAATAGGTTTTGCGATTGTGTAGGATCAGACACCGAAACGATAAGCTCCTGATCGGTCTGCTGAATCATCACGGAAGCTGGATTGCGTGCCTTGATGAAATCCACCGTTCCGGCATTCCAGAAATTAGCGGCGGTTATGCCCAGCTTTTTCTCTCTGACTGCATGCACATCCTTGGTGTTGCTCAGCACTTCGATATCCGGGTTGCCACTATAGTCTTCAGTACCGGCAATGTCACGATTAGGCAACAGAACATAAGAATATGAGCCATTCGAAGGCGTATCTCCATGCTCAAATGCCAGGCTTAAATAGTTCCGTGTAACGGGAACATCGGATTGGGTGGTATTTATCTCTTTCCAGCTGCCGGTTCTGGCTTCACGCTGAGCTAAGAGACTTGGAGCGTCGGGGAAATAATACCCGACGTCGGAGCCTGGTACATTGCCTTCCAGATGGGCCCATTGAACGTTCTTCACTGTCTCTGCCCATCCGGGCTGTGACGGTTCTGCGGCTCCATTGATTAGAAGTTCGTTATTCCCCGCTTCGTTCAGCATCCGGTTATCGATGATCGTCTCGACAGACTGCGGGCCGGCTGTTGTTTTGGAAATTCCCGAACCGAGTGCCACAATCTCATCATCGAACATGAACCAGGATTTCTTGCCCTGCAAGTCGCTGCCGGTCACTTGGGATAGCGAGAAATCCATGCCGGCTGCACCGTACAGACCTTCCAGCGAAGATCCTCCCACCCAGGTCTTCGGATTCATGTAGCTTTTCCACTCCACAGGTACCATCCCTTGCCCCGACCCATCAGTTGTCGTTCCAGACAAGCGATAAGCATTGACGGTAGGCCAGAAGTCATTGCGGTATTGGTAGAGATCCTGATCGTATAAATAGGTCATCCCAATCCCTGTATACCACCCTTTTAGGTTCTCGTTGTTCCCTTTCTCAAAGGCCGAGATACGATTGGAGAACAGGCTCAGGCCAAAGCCGTAACCTTCGCGTAAATGAACAACCCGGTCCATACCGGCGAATACCTGATTCTTAATCAGTGCTCCTCTTGGATGGATCTTCCCGTCATTCATCAGTTTTTTGACAATTGTTATATCGGAAAGAGACAACCCGTCATAATAATTTCCGGCTGCCATATTTGCTGAGATCCATTCTTTCGCCGCTTGCTTGATAGATAATGCAACATTCTCCGGTGCAGTTTCAGCCATTCGCAGCAAGGTAACAATCAATCCCCTAGCGCTGCCGCTCCCTTTTCTGGAAATGCCCCTTCCATTAACTGAGTCCATAAACTGACCATTATAGATCACCGGCTCATACGTCTGGGCCACCCATTCGTAAATGTTCAGTACATTCGGGTCCGTTATCGGCCATGGTGAATCAGTCAGCAGAAAGGACATATCCGCCGTGCCTTTGAGCCAGACCGAACCATAACCTCCTGTATAGGCAATATTATTATGCTGTACGAGTGAACCGTCCTTGTATACACCGTCTCCATGAGTAGTGTATACATACTCTGAGCCTATGGAATCACGGCCCTGAATGATCTTCGCACTATTGTTACCAATAACGCCTCTTACCGTGACCACAAGCGCTTTATCAAGCAGGTTGGCACCCGTCATCTTCGTACCCTTTACACCAAGTACGGCTCCTGTTTTCGGATCCGGACAAAAGGCATCAATAGCCGCAAGATATTGATTGATTTGCTGCGGCGTTAGGTGGTCATACATCAGCACCATAAGATCATTCACAATCTGCGGAGTGCCAATCTCCCAGTCCCACCAGTTCCCATAAGCGCTTTTGCCCGGATTGTAACGGTTTGTGTACATCCAATTGATTGCGCTTACAATATCATTCGCCAAAGAACTGTTGCCGTATAGTTCCGATCCCTCCACAGAATAGGCCAATGCCATAGTCTTCAAGCGGTTGTAAGCGCTTGTAATAAATTGCGAATCCGTAGTGCTTGCGGTTTCGCTCCACAAGAAAGTTCGTCCGGATGATTTGTCCATACTTTCCCACAGCGTAGCTGCCGAAGCTGCCTGTGCGCTTATACTAGCAGCTATGTCAGGATCTTCCGCATCGTATTGGCCACCGCTTAGCCGGTCATACCATTTCAGCCGCAGTTTATGGTAAGCCTGCATCGTGTCAGAGGATTCGACATTCACCAGGCATTCAGCTGCAAGGATACCGTCTGGTGTGGCGATCTTGATGGTCGAAGAGCCTACCCCCGTACCTGTCACATTGCCGAAAGCATCCACAGTCGCAGCTTCGGGATTGCTCGAAGTCCATACTACCGTTTTGTCCGCCGCCGTTAAGGGGGATAAAGTCGGCAGTAATGCAACCGTGTCCCCTTTGACCATCGAGAAGGCCGTACGATCCAGCGCAATCCCCGTAAGTCCCGCATATTCCTCCAATACGACATCATCTATCCATAGCTTTCCTTTTCCAGTTTCCAAAAAAGGCTCGATGACAAGCTTCGTCGCATTGGCCGGCATAGTTAGAAGTACTTGCTGCAGGGTCCAGTCATGCGTGCCTGTTATTTTAGGAGAGGAAGGTCCATCCCCCACTTTGGCGGTATTATAATACTGTGTTCTAAAGTAGGCGCCCTGACCGGTTACATTGTCAGTCTTCAACCAGACTTTAAGTCTGTAGGATTTACCGGGGATAACCGAAGTTACCCCCTGATTGATAGAAATCCTGCTTGTGGAAAAGGCATCGAACAGCATGGACCGGGTTCCATCATGCGCTGTCCCAGCGTCGATCTTAATATTTGCTGTTTTATTCGTGCCCTTTCCACTGCCGGTAGGAACCCATAAGCTCCAACCCACCGGAGCCGAGTCAGTAACCCCTGTCCAAGTTGCATTCAGGGCTGACGTTGTATTTTCAAAACTTCCGTTAAGTATGAGATTAGACGCAGCCGCTGAGGCTTTACCATCAGCGTTGTAATGAATTCCTACGCATGAAGAAAAAAGATCAACAATGAGAACTAACACTAAAACCAGACTTGATTTCCGCATTTGTTCACCCCAATCTTTGAATTGTTTAAAGCTAAAAATGTCTACAAGTTATCTTCCTGCACAAAATTCAGCACAGCATCGTCGACGGCCGAAGTTTTTCCCAGATCAGGGCAATTTACAAGCTCAATCTCGCAAGTCTCCGCACAGCCGTGCAGCTCCAAAAGAACCAGTTCATTACGACCCTTGCGCAGCAATGGACCTGGGATATATAGGGCCCTCTGCGGTCCTGCGTTCCAGTAGCGGCCCAGATTAAATCCGTTGATCCAGGCGACCCCTTTATTCCATCCATCGAACCGTAGAAAAGTATCGCCAATCTCCTCCGCCTCGAAGCAGCCGCGGTAGAATCCGGGCAGACCCTGAGGGGACAGAGTTTCTTGCTCCTCCACCGTCTGCTCCTTGTACTCAAGTGAAGCCAGCGTTTCCGGTTCTAGAGGCAGTGTGCGGATCGTCCAGTTATATTGCAGCTGGTTATCGATCCGAACCCCGTCCAGAATCCCTTTCGGATCACGAATGAGCGGTCCGTAATTGATCCGGCCCATATTCTCGACGAGAATATCCAGCTTCGCTCCCCCGGCAGGAATGGAAAGTTCCAGTGGCTGCGGATTCCAGCGTTCAATGACCCCAAGTACCTGTCCATCCAGGAAGACCTGCGCCCGGTCACGCACGCCCTCGATGTAAAGCTTCTGCTTGGATCGTGGTCCCTGCACATAAGTGCTGTACAATATAAAACCATAGGATTGTCCGAGCTTTTCCATCGGCTGCACACACACACTATTTACCGGCTCGGATAACTTCTCCAGATTGGAAGCTGTGAACAGTTCCGCCCTTTCCTTTAAGGCAACTTTCCCGTAGGAGATCTTCGAAATCGGCTCAGGGAGCGGACAAGTCGGTGCAAATCCATGTTTGCCTAGTACCGACCGGACAGCTTCAAATTTCGCCGTCGTATCTCCCCATTCCGTGAGCGGGGCATCATAGTCATAGCTTGTAGTCGTCGGCTCGTAGGTGACGATATGATTCGCTCCATTATAGAAACCAAAATTGGTCCCGCCGTGGAACATGTACATATTGAGTGAGGAGCCCTGCGTCAGGATATCATCCAGAACGCCAGCTACATCTTCAGCATCGCGCACATGATGATCCTCCATCCAATGATCGAACCAGCCGTTCCAATATTCCATCACCATCAGCGGCTCTTCAGCTCGGTACTCCCGGTATTTGCGGAAGGATTCCTCTGCACAGGAGCCAAAATTGACTGTAGCGTGCACATCTTCCAGTGTTCCGCCGAGCAACATTTCATCGGTTGGCCCATCTGAGGTAAAGAGCAACACATCGACCCCTCTGCTGAGCAGTCCATTACGCATATATCTCAGGTAACTACTGTCATTGCCATAGCTGCCATATTCATTTTCTACCTGGACGGCCAGAATTGGCCCGCCATGTGTGGAGAGCAGCGGAACCAGCCGAGGAATCAACTCATCGTAATACAGGTCCACCTTGCTTAAATAAAGAGGCTCACCGCAGCGAAGCTGAAGTTCACTGTAAGCCAGCAGCCAGGCCGGCAGACCACCGAATTCCCATTCCGCACAGATGAATGGACTCGGTCTGACAATAACATGAAGCCCAAGCTCTCCAGCCAGTTCGATAAAAGAGACCACATCGGCCATGCCATCAAATACGAACTCCCCTTCCTTGGGTTCATGCATATTCCAAGCGATGTAGGTCTCCACGGTATTGAATCCGCAGGCTTTCAATTTCAGTAGCCGATCTTTCCAGTATTCAGGCACAACCCGAAAATAATGAATGGCTCCGGATACGATCCGGTAAGGCTGCCCGTCCAGCAAATAGTGTCCGTTGTTCCAAGTGAGTAGGCTCATACTCTACAACCTCCTTTTTTAATATCTATTCTAACGAATCTCCGCAGTGATAGACGGCAAGCCGTCTGATCTTGGGGCTTGCCGTAGCTACGGGCACCCGAAGTCGTATTTTCTCTGCGCATACCAGAGGGAAGGCGTCGATTTTCTTATGGCCAATCGCGCTACCGCGCTTCAGCTCCAGCCACGCTCCGTTGCTGTACGCTTCCAGCACATAGGCTCCCACTCTCTCACCGTAAGCGATGTCCTCCATAATCTCGACGTGATCAATCACGGTAGCTACAGGCAATTCCAGCTCAATAAGATCTCCGGTTCCTGCTGTTACCGCCAGAGCCTTGCCGAATCTGCGCTCAATTTCCTTGCCAAATTCCAGCAGTCGCTGCACATCGGCCTCCGGAAGCAGCCCTCGGTTGTCAGGGGCCACATTGAGCAGCAAAGTCGCCCCATGTCCGACCGAACGATAATAAATATCCATTAGCTGCTCCAGAGACAACAGCAAATGTTCCTCCTCAGGATGCCAGAACCAGCGGTCTTTACGGATGGGCACATCGCATTCCGCAGGCACCCAGCTCGGCGTTCCGGGAAGCCAATTCAATGAGGCTTCACTGAACATGCTACCCCGCGCGGAATCCGCAGTGTTCCAGCATGGATAAGGAGCAACGCCATCCTCATTGCCAACCCAGCGAATGGTAGGTGCCCCCATATTAAACACCATGGCGCTTGGCTGATGGAGCTTAATCAGATCCATAATCCGCCGCCAATCGTAATTACGGCCCTCAGACCCTGCGCCGTCGAACCAAATCTCCGTAAGTGGGCCATAGCCCATAAGTAGCTCCTGCAATTGCAGGCAATAGAAATCATCATACGCTTGCGGATCCGCATAACATGGCTCATGTCTGTCCCATGGAGACAAATAAATGCCGAAGCCTAGCCCAAGTTCACGGCAAGCCTCCGCGCACTCCTTGACAACATCACCACGCCCTTCTTTCCATGGACTGGAGGCCACAGAATAAGTGCTTGTTGCAGTCGGCCACAGGCAGAAGCCGTCATGATGCTTAGCGGTCAGTATAAAATAACGGAATCCAGCTTCTTTAGCTGCACTAACCCATTGGCGGGCATCCAGATGAAGCGGATTGAAGAGCGTAGGTGAATCGCTGCCTTCTCCCCACTCCTGATCGCAAAACGTATTCATTCCAAAATGGCAGAACATCCCCAGCTCCAGGTCCTGCCAATCCATCTGCTCCCTGGAAGGCAACGCTGCTTGCTCTTCGGGCTTGTTCTGTGAAGAAATGCTTTCCATCATTTTTATACTCTCCCGTATATTTTGTGTAAGCCCAATGTATAAAAAAGGCTTTGGAAAGCCGGTTGATGACCTTCCAAAGCCCCGTCCCCAACTTGGGATACCTCGCTTATTGCCTATTTACTTGATGACACCTTTTTCGTTGATAATTTTCGTTGCTTCATCAACCATCCATTGCTGCACCTTATCAATCGATTCATTTCCAAGCATGAATCTGCTGAAGCCGTCATCGATAATTTTGGTCAATTCGGACGTTGCCGTCGTCATCACCTGCGCACCGTCAAGAAACTGAATTTCGTTATCAAAAAGTGTGTATTTGAGTGAATCCATATCATACATATCTTCTTTGCCAGCGACCAATTTATTCAGCAAGGTCTCATTGTCAGCTTTTTTATATCCGGAGAATTCTAGTCTGTTATCACTAACAGCCGTCGACATAAATCTCATCAATTTGAAGGAAGCCTCTTTGTTCTTTGAAGTTGCGCCCATCGCCAGCATGTTGCCGCTGGTGAAGTATTTGCCTTCATATTCTTTCGGTTCCGATCCTGCAGGAGGCACCGGTACTGGAGCAAAAGCTGTCTTGAATTCATGCGGATACTGCTCAGTATTACCCGGATCAGCAATCGTCCAGTTGCCAGCCAAGATCATAGCGGCTTCTTCATTGAAGAATTCCGTGCGGTAATTGAGCTTAGCAGCTAAAGCGTCCGCATAAGTTTTCGCAGATTTATCAGCAGACTCCATATCTTTGCGCAGCTGGAAGAAGTATTTATATGTTGGATCCGCGAAAATGGTCGTCCCGTCATCATACACGAATGGATCTTTCATCATCGTTTGAGCTGGAGCGTTCATGTACAATTCCCAGGTGTGGAAGTATGTGCCGTAACGTTTGTCCACGCCTTCGCCTTTGGTCAGTTTTTTGGCATAGTCGCGGTAATCATCCCATGTCCAGCCAAATTTAGGTACTGGCAGACCCGCTTCATCCAGTGCATCTTTGTTCAGCATCACGTAGTTGCTGCTCTTCGTATATTGCATCCCATAATAGTTGTTGTCGACCTTAGCATTCACATAATATTCATCCTCAGGAACGAGGTTATCTTTCTCATAGAATTCATTCAGCGGGGCAAGTGCTCCCCGAGTCGCCCGTTCAAGCACGCCTCCCAAGCTTGGCACCTGAACAACATCAATCGCTTCGCCGGAAGAAATCAGGAAGTCGAGTTTCTTCAGCATCTCTACAGAATCACCAGGAACGAGTGTCACATGCTCTACCTTGATGCCTGGGTTCTGATCCATAAATTCCTGCAGCATAGCATCGGTACCAGCCGACTGGGCTTCATTATCCCAGTTGTAATACTTGATGGCGACTTGCTTGTCCACCTTGGTGTTCCCGGCATTCGTACTAGCTTCAGCATTCCCATTCTTTTCCGAGTTTCCGGAATTTCCACAGGCGCTTAGCGTTAAGGAAACCGCCAGCATAGAGCCCAGTACAACGGATAATCTTTTTTTGCTCTTTGTCTTCATTTTACTTCCCCCCGCACTGAATTTTAAGTATAGTGCCTTGTTCATTTCTTATTATAGGCAACCGCTTTACTGGCCAAGTGCACAATTTTGCTGTTGTAGGATCACATTTTTGACTTTTACTATCTTTTTTGGCACACCCGCCGGTCAGCCCTTTACGCCGCCAAGGGAGATTCCGTTAATGACTTGCTTTTGCAGGGCAATGAACACGATGACGAGCGGGATGATCGCCGAAACAGCTGCCGTCATCATAATCGCATAGTTGTTCGAATAATCGTCCCGGAACAGTGTCATACCGAGTGGGATAGTGTACAAATTCTTATTTAGTAAGAAGATCAACGGATTCTGGTAATCATTCCAGGTCCAGATAAATTTGATGATTGCCACCGTAGCGAGCACCGGCTTGCAGAGCGGAATAATGATAGACCAGAATATCCGTAAATGGCCTGCACCGTCAATTCGCGCCGCTTCAATGTATTCGTCGCTGACACCAATCATAAATTGCCTTAGCAGGAACGTGAAGTAGATGGAGAACATACTCATTAATATGATCGCAGCATGAGTATCATAGAGACCGAACCAGCGAATCAGCAGAAAGCGCGGAATCAGTGTGGCCTGGTCAGGTATAATCATGAACGACAGCAGCGCCAGAAACACCATATTTCGTCCTTTGAACTTGATTTTGGTCAAGGCGTACGCCGACATAGATGAAATGATAAGTGTAATTAAGGTTGTAATAATCGCAACTTTAAAGGAATTTAAATAGAAATGAGAAAAAGGTACGCGTCCCATCCAAACCATCTTGAAATTATACGCTACATTGATCTTCTCGGGAATCCATTGGATCGGGAAGCGCATAACATCTTTCTCATATTTAAAGGCTGCGGAAATCATCCAGATCAGCGGAATAAGAAATACAATGGACAAAGCCCCCATGATGCAGGTAGTGATCACTCTGGACATATTTTTTCTAATCAGTTGCATGTTAAGCTCCCCCCTTTATTCTTCATTTCTCATTTTCCAAGTAGCTGCGGTGATCAAGCCTATGACGGCGAATAGCAGCCAGGAAATTGCAGAAGCGTAGCCCATGTTGTAGTATTTGAACCCTTCCTCATAGATCCTGAACACAAGCACGGTAGAAGAATTGTTCGGGCCGCCTTCGGTCAAAAAGGCGATGATGTCGAACACCTTAAATGAGCCAATCAGCATGGTTATAAGCAAGAAGAACGTGGTTGGACGTAGCATTGGAACCGTGATGGCAAAGAATTTTTTCAGAGCGCTGGCTCCGTCTATTTCGGCGGCTTCGTAGATTTCATCGGAAATATTCGTCAAGCCAGCCATATAGATAATAATGGTGTAACCCAGACTCGCCCAAGAACTGATAATGGCAATCGATAACAGCGAGGTCTTTGGATCCACCAGCCATTTCGGAGGGCTGGAAATTCCAAGCTCCATCAAGAACTGATTGATCGGGCCAAGGGATGGATGGAACAATGCGCTCCACACAGCAGCAATCGCAATAATCGAAGAAATATAAGGGATAAAGAAGGCAACTTTGAAATAATTTTTGAGAAATACACTGTTTTGAATCAATGCCGCCAGCACCAAAGCAATCGCAATCGGTATCGGCACGGTCATAATCATATAAATGGCATTGTTCTTCAAGGCTTGAATGATGCTCGGATCATGGAACATTTTGATATAGTTATCCAATCCGATAAACTCGATCCCTTGGACCCCCGACAATAGATCCCATTTCGAGAAGCTTAAATAAAGTGAGAATCCAAGTGCAAATACATTAAGAAAAAGCATTCCGACAATTTCCGGAGCTAGAAACAGCCACCCGGTCAAAGCCTCTTTCCGCTGCGGAGTCCAGAACTTCCGCTTCTCCTGCAGAATTTTTGGCACAGGTTGTTTTGCAGCCTCCACGTTGTATCACCTCGACAATTTGATTTGTCATTATAGTAATACATCCGCCTTCCGCATGAAGGAGTGATTATGACCCGAGATGTGCAAGATTTTGACCTTTGTCCGGCGACAACAAAAAAACCGCCCTAGATGGGCGGCGGGTCTATTCGATACGTTGAGAATTACGCTTCTCAGCGTACCGAGTGTTTGGATTTATATTCGCTCGGCGTTGTTCCCACATATTTTTTAAACACTTTTGAAAAATAGGTTCTGTCCGAATATCCCAGACCGACGGCTAGTGATTCCAGGTTCTGGCTGGAGATTTTCAGCATTTTGGTCGCAACCTTCATCTTGTGCTGATGTACATAATCCGTAAAGGTCAGACCTGTCATGCGTTTGAAATAACGCGAGAAATAGCTCGGGTCCAGAAACAGATAACGTGCCATATCGATTGAAGTGATGTTATCACCAAGATGCTGATCGATAAATTGCTGGATAAGCTGCAGCTTGGGCTCCTGCGGGGGAGTTCCTGCCACCTGCTGTTTGTTGCCTGTAATCTGCACAAGCTTTCTTTCCACCAGTTCCATCGTATCCTCCAGTGTGCGGGTTTGCACGAGATAGACGAACAGATCCTCATCGAACGTTAGTCTAGTGAACATCAGCTCGATACCGCGGAGCATAAAGGATAAATCCCGGACGAAATCGCCCGGATGGATAGCCATTACTTTTGCAGCCCTAGCGATTTCCTGAAGAGTGCCACGGATGGCTTCAAGATCATTTTTAATCACGGCCCGTTCCATCTGCGGGATATAACTATCCAAAAATCCTTGGGGCGCAGGCTGGAAGCGAGGGGTAGCGATTTGCAGAGTATCCAGAACTGTGTAATCCGCACTCGCATAGAACTCACACTTGTCCTGGACAATTTGCCGATGAATCTGTCCGATCGCCTGCAGCTCTATTTTCTCAGTGACTGCGATGATGCCCGGTTGAATCTTAAGGAGATGGGAGCACTCGGAACACAATCGCTGTAAATAATCATGAAAATAAAGACTGGCATTCTGCGCCAGATTCACACGGTAATTATACAGAATTACAATATTCTTCTGCTCCAAAAAAGGCGTAATCCCCTCACACGCTTCGGACAGCTCTAGAGCTATATTATAGATGGCATATAAAATAAGTGGATACTCGCTCTGCTTGTACCGCTTCTCGAAACTGGAAAAGTGAATGCTGACCGTGCCCAGCATGAACCACGGATACGTCCAGGATATGCCGATTTGCGCTGCATAGGCTAGCGTCGTTTCGGGCGGTGCGCCGCCGATCACCCTTTGCAGCAGGTTCTGCCGAAATAACTGGCTATTGTATCCCGTTTCCCCATGCTTGATTAACCCAATCTTCGACTTCAGCAAGTGTACGGACTTGGCAAGGCTTTTCTCCAGTTGCTCATCCGTAAGCTGGTCCTTAATTAAATAGTCATCCACTTTCAGCTTTACCGCTTGCTGAGCATAATGGAAATCCTCATGACAGGTCAGGAAAATAATTCTGACCTCCGGCTTCATACGAGTAAAGTAATCGGCCAGCTCAATCCCGTTCTTTTGCGGCAAGCCAATATCCGTAATCACGATGTCGGGCTGCACTTCCTCAAACATTAATAACGCCTTGGCACTGGAATAGGTGCTGCCGACAATCTGCAAGCTATGTGCTTCCCAGTCAATCATCTGCTGAAGCACCTTGAGCATAGGAACATCATCATCTATGAGCATCACTTTATACATCAATATCCCTCTCTCTCCGACAGATTAACCTGATGATTGCCTTGCGGCAAATACAGAGAAACGGACACCCCACCCTGCGGCAAATTATGCAGCGACAAGCGGGTATCCTGACCATAGGTCAGCCTCAGCCTTTGAACCACGTTAATTAAACCGACCCTTTGATAGGTTCCATTCTGTTCATCGTCCTTGTAGAGCAATCTGCGGTTCAGTCCTGCCAGAATTTCTGCCCCTGCTCCACAGCCATTGTCTTCGACTTCAATCATAATCCCATCAGGAATCGTTCGCGCACGAACGACAATACGCGGTGCCGGGTGGTCAACTAGACCGTGAACGATGGCATTCTCTACGAGAGGCTGCAGAATAAGTTTAGGAACGATGAGCTTCTCTGTATCCGCTTCCAGATCGACCTCCAGTTCAAGAGGGATTTCGTTGCGGATCTTCATGATGTCGATATAATGGTTAAGCAGTCTGCATTCTTCCCGTAAGGTAGCCGGTTCATTGACCTTCAAATAGGCACGGAGCAGACTCATTAGCGAATCAATGATCCCGCTGTGCAGCTTATCTTTAGCCAAAATAAGGCTACACTTGATCGAATTCAACGTGTTGATCAAAAAGTGCGGACGAATCTGCATAAACAGCGCCTCAAGTTCCATCACTCGCTTCTGTTCCTGCTCCAGCTCGATGTCGTGAATCAATCCTTGCAGTTGATCCAGCATGGTATTCAACGTCTGCCCTAGCTCAGCGATTTCATCCTTGCCCTTGACCTCCAGCCTGACATCAAGATTCCCCATCCCGAACTGGCGCACAACGCGCTGCAGCTTCATGATCGGACTATGCAATCTTTTGGCAATCAGCATGGAGGTGGCTGAAAAGACAATAAACAAGAGAAGCACCAAGCCAATACCACTATAAAAAGTTCGCGAAATCTGGCCCGACCATTCTTTCTCTGAAGCTTCATAGACCAGCTCCCAATTGGATTTGTCGATAGCTCTGGCCGTACGCACGCTCCCTCTAGCTTCCTTGCCTTCTGGGGCTAGCTCTGAGTTCCCGGCAATCAGACCTCCTCTAGAATCAAACAACGCCAGCTTGCCAAACTCGACCGGCCCGAGCAATTTGTTGAAATAGGTATCGGGAATCGAGATGAGAAGCACGGACACCTGCTGTTTCTCCCGGCTATCATAGATTACTCTGGCAATATAGTAGCTATTGCTTTTACCGGAACCGCTGTCGGCCATCCCAAGCCATTGCAAGGTCTCCGGTTCGTGAATATTGACACGTCCCATCAGCTTGTCCATGTTGGCATTAATCACGGATAAATTCTCAGTCCCAGATGAGATCACAAAGTGTTTCCGGTTAACCAAATACATGCGAATGTTATTATTTAGCGGCTTAGAGTTGATGAGCGAAAACACATCCTGAATTTGCGTAAAATGTACATAATCCTGATAGGTGTTCAGTCGCTCGGTATCTGCAAAGACCTTCAGATTGGCGCGAAAATTGGTATCGTTTACAATAAAATGCGATGCAAAGGTCACATCATCAATGGTCTTGTTTAGTTCGTCAATCATAACGTTCAGGAAGTTATCGTTGCTGAGCTGCAGCTTTTCTACCATCGTATCCCGGATTAGCACAAAGGAGATGATCGACACTGCAATCAGCGGGATAAAAATGAGCAAAAGAAATGATGCCTGGATACGTCTATAGTAAGTGAATTTGAACATGTTTTCTCCGCGCCTCTCTCATGCTCTTTTCTTTAATTCTATCAGCCCGTTATCCAGTATACATGCATTATTTGATTACCGTGACTTTCTTTTGACCGTTTGCGAAAACAATTAGCACTACTTCACCAAATATTTGTATACCTTCCACTACATAGGAATTCAAGTGACTGGATGGAACCTCATGGCTGATCACGATAAAATGCTCCTCATTCCTTTCAGGGAAGCTGATGCGGCATGCCTCCGCCTGCACAGCATCCACAGGTTCACCCGTATGGCGATAAATCGGCACCTGTTCAACCAGTGGACAGAACGGCTCACCGGAAGCCTGCGGGTACAGCATCTGCATCATCGATACCGCTCCTTTTCCCGTTCGGGAGTAAACGGCATGCTGATTGGGTTCCAGCAGATTGTATTCGCGGGAGATTACCCCGTCATCAATCTTGCCCTGAAGTCCGTCAACATTAACAGGAATGATGCAAAGATTGGCTTCCTGCTCATTTTTTGTACGGCAAATGAATGTCTCGTCTTCCATCTGAACCGCTCCGGGTGCAAAATGAAAATGCTGGGAAAACGTATGCTCCTGACGGCAGCTAAAGCTGTCGACCAGAAGCCAGTAATAAGGCTTTATGAATATGATCCTCCTTAGCAGGTGTACCGGATCATCCAAATGACGATAGCCATCGTGGCTGCCCTCAACATAATCAAAGTCCGAATTGCTAATCCATTTGCTGCCTGTTGGCTTCGCAATTTGGGAGAAGGACCATGTATCCGTGATTTCGGTAAATCCAATTCCGTCAACAGTAGTCGTATTATGGGCAGCGCTTTCTTTTAATGCTTTTCTGAGTGGTGTGTGATCACTATAGTTGTATCTGCCCAGATCGGTAAGCATATCCCACCCATAGGCATACAGATCGAAATGTAGCAGATCCGCATGACCATGTCCACCCCCAAGCGGTCCGCAGTGGAAATATAGGTACAAGTCCTGCTCGTCCCAACCCGTTCGCATCACATAATGACCGGAATGTGCGAAAGAGCGTGACAAGTAAGGCGGTTCCTCCGCAATCAGCTGCTCGTAGCCTTCAACTCCACTCGTTCCGAACAACCAGGCATTGTCATAATCCATATGATCGTATCCGCCAAAGCGGAGCACAGAATCCTGGAACAACCAACCTGCATAAGTCAAAATCGAACGGACATCGCTGTCATCGCTATCCCCGAGCATCGGCTGCCGATGATTCGGTTTGGCCCAATACAAGGAAGCGACGGCCATTTGATGAACTTGTTGCTGAAGTTCATCCGGTAGCTCCAGTCCATTCATGCGGGCCAAGCGGATGCAGTCGAGAAAACATACCAGCACCTCATGGTGGTATGTAGGCGATTGCTCCCAATGGATACCGTCTGCCATGACCTGGATTCTAGCCGTCTCCCCCAATCTCTCCTCACCGAGCCGCCGCCAAATCTTAGCCCTTGTGAACTCAGGGAAGTAGAGCGCGGTTTGGAATAAGCCACAAGTCTCCAGAACTCCCCAGTTACTAATATTCTTCCAGGCCGTAAACGATAAAGCTAAATATTCGCTGTGTTCATGAAAGGATATCATCACTTTCGCCAGAAGCGTCGGTGTGAGCAGCGGACTATCCTGTATATAGGACAACGCTTTGATCCAGTTCGCACAGCGAAGACCCGCTTCAATGGTACGCCAAGTCAGCGTATCATTCGTAGGCATGTCTGGAACAGGATTACGGTCCATCCAATCTTCAAGCTGACAGCAAAATGTTCTTGCATACTCCTCATTACCTGTTATCGCATATGCTTGTCCTAATGCCACCCAGTAGCGGTGGCGATTCAGCATATAAGCCCATTCTACATCCTTGTCCGGAACATAACGCCAGTCAATTTCTTCCTCAAAGGTAACCGGAATGCGGCTGCGTTCCATGTCCCAGGGAAATCGGAAGAGAAACGTCTTCTCCATAACTTCATTCACTGTCTTCATTACGGCTTCCAGCTCATCAGCGCAATAATGCTGTATATAGGCAATGAGCTGCTTCTTCTGGCTGTCCTCTGTCCGCCAGCCCGGCGTGCTCCGACTGGTCAAATACCGATGCAATTCAGTCAGCGCATCGTCCTGCCGTGCTTGGCTGAGCGCATCCTTCACCGGAGCTAGAGCGGGTAACTCAAGGTCGAGTAGCGTAAAGACAGCATAGGGAGAGGTTGTTCGGCCATCAGCGTTCATACCAGTACCCCCTGCTGCCTTTTTGCAGCCGCATCAATGCTTCGAGATAGAAATAATCTCCCCAGATCATGAAGTCATCTGGAGACAGATCGCCGCGCACATGATAAGAGCCGTGCTTCAGCAGCCCCTCCGCGTCTTCACCCATCGTGGAATAGTTCTGCAAAAGTGAAGTCATCGACTGTATTAATCCCTGCTGAAAATAAGCCCGCTCGGGATCTTCCTCCTCCATTAGCTCCAGCAGTTCCTGTAGTCCAGCTGCAACAATTGCAGAGGCCGAGCTATCCCGGTATGTATCCGCAGACACTGGAGCATTAAAGTCCCAGTAAGCGACATGATCCTGTGGCAAATGCTCCAGAAAATAGCGCGCCATCCGCTTAGACGTTTCCAAATACAACGGATCCTTAGTATAGCGGTAAGATAGTGCAAAACCGTAGACGCCCCAAGCCTGCCCGCGCGTCCAAGTCGATCCGTTAGTATAACCCTGGTGTGTAGCGCCGCCGATCGGCTCTCCGGTCTTCTGGTCGAAGAAAAACGTATGGTAGGAGCTGTCATCTCCCCGCACCAGATAACGTTTCGTTTTATCCGCCTGCATGACCGCCACCTGCCGGTATAGGGAATTGCCGGTCTGTTGTTCCGCCCAATACAAAAGGGGAAGATTCAACAGACAATCAATAATGATGCGTCCACCTTCCTGGGCATCTCCCACAGGTCCCCAAGCCTGAATATAACCACCGCCTGTGCGCCAGCGCTTCAGTAATAAGTCCGCCGCCTGCAGTGTCAACTGACGCGCGCATTCGTCCTTATCTATAATCCACTGGGCCTTGGAGGATAACGAATACAGGAAACCGATGTCGTGATGATCAAGCACCGTCTTTGCCGCGAAACGGCGGCGGAAATCCTCTACGGTATGGGATGCCGCGATACGAAAGCTATCCTCCTGCGTATATTCATAGCACAACCACAACATGCCGCTCCAGAATCCATTGGTCCAGTCGTCGTTGTTATTGAGCTGGTAAGTTCCATTCCTGCTGACATGAGGGAATTTGCCCCCGAATCGGTCTATGTTCTTACGTACCTTCTCTATCGCATCTTCAATCGCACTGCTCCACATAAGTTCCTTGCTCCCTTCGGGCTCTTCGTTTCTTACGTTTCATGATAAGGAGAGTGAACAGGATCTAATAGGGGCGATTTTTGCTTTGATGTGCATTATTTTGACTTTTGTACGACGTAACAAAATATATAACTATTTATGGAAAAATACGTTAAAATCAGAAAGTGACTTACAGCTTTCATTCTTTTTAGAAACGGAGTGTCCTATTAATGAAAAAGCTAGGTGTATTATTTTTATCCATTTTCATGGTTATGTCTGTCTTTACCACTGCCCATGCGGCTGAAAAGCCTGTCGGCGTATGGATTGATGGAACAGAAGTAAAGTTAGGCAATGCTAACCCTATTGTAGAAAAAGGAACTACCTTGGTTCCTATGCGTCCACTCCTAGAGAAGCTTAATGTAAATATGAACTGGAATAAAAAGACTCAAACTGTAACGGGGACCAAAAATGGTCTAGCCCTGTCACTGACTATAGGCAGCACCACAGCAACGGTAAACGGGGAAAAGAAAAAACTAGAGGTGGCTCCTAAAACCATCAACAATGTCACCTATGTTCCTGTCCGCTTTATCGGTGAAACGATCGGCTATAAGGTAGAATGGAGTGCGGCGCAGCGCACCATCACCTTTGTAGCTAATCACGAGGCTGCAGGCAGCACCGGATTCTTATGGAAAGTAGAGAACAACGGTAATACCGTCTATCTTCTTGGCTCTATCCATGTGGCAAACGACAAAATGTACCCGCTACGCCCGGAAATTGAAGCTGCTTTTGAAGCGTCTCAATATCTCGGGGTCGAAGTTGACTTAACCAAGGTTGATCAAAAGGAGATGCAAAAGTTCCTTACGGAGAAAGGTTCTTATACAGATGGGACCAAGCTCAAGGATCACGTATCTGCTGATACCTATAACAAAGTTGTTGCGCTTCTGAAAGCGAATGGTCTTGCAGGAAATGCATTCGATTCCTATAAGCCATGGGTCGTGACTCAAGGTATCTCAAGCCTACAAATGCAAACAACAGATTATACACCGGATACGGGTATCGACCTATATTTCACACAGAAGGCAGGCAAACTGAATAAACCAATTATTGAATTGGAAAATATGCAATTACAGCTGAACATGTTCAATCAATTCTCAGATGGATTACAAGAAAAACTTCTCCTCGATACACTCGATAGCCTCAAGCAAACGGACAATGCTGCAGCAACGGCTTCGCTGGATGCATTATCCCAAATGTGGATGCAGGGAGATGAACAAACCCTCGTAGCTATGACACAAGCGGTCGCTAAGGAGCCAGAATACTATAAGGGTCTCGTTTCGGATCGGAATGCCAACATGGTGAAGCATGTAAAAGAGTATTTGAATAGTGATAAAAAAGCGACTTACCTAGTCGTTGTTGGTGCGCTACATATGCTGGGTGATGATGGCATTGTGACTCAATTGCAAAAAGATGGCTTTAACGTCGTAAAACAATAATTTCTATAGCCAAAATAAATAAGGCTGTCTCTTAGTCATCTACAATGACTTTGGAGGCAGCCTTATTATTTCTACTTCTCTTTTAGGCTCAATTCTAAAAATAGTAGTTAACTTGACGTGAAGACAGAGCGGAGGGGTGGAGGGATTATGGAGAAACGCCAGTGTTCGCCTTTAAAGACCAATTTCAACTGCTAATCTTTCTACTATCCAGAAATTGGGCTTTAACAGCGATCGTAAGAACCCTCCACTCCGCAGCGGTTTGTTCACAAACAGGCTACTATTAATTTTGGCTTTGAGCTTTTTCCTTCTACAATTTAATTAACTGCTCCACCTTCACCGGAAGTCCAGTAGCGATCGAACGATTAGCTGCAATCCCGGTCATAATAGACAACGCCCCATCCACATGGGAAGCTGTACGATTAAACCGATCCTCCACAGGTCGTTCAAAAATATCACGGAGCATGACCGGATCTCCGCCCCCATGTCCCCCAACGCCTTCTTCAATTTCAACTTCATAAGGCGGCGCAAAATGAGGGAATACAGTGATTTGCTTGTCCTTTAGTGCCCCTTCATCTTCTTTCTTCCCCCCGGCGTTTACATAGGACTGTTCAACAACCTTAACTTCCATCCGCCCCTTCGTCCCATTAAATACTACAATGAAGCCTTCCCAAGGCAAATAAGCATTAAGTGAATAGTTCATAATCGTCTTGTTTTTGTATTTGACCATGACTGCCATCGTATCCTCAATGCTGATATTATCACCGAATACACTTTGATCTCGCAGGTACCCATCTTCATGCTCGGCATCCAGATACATTTGCTTAAGCTGCTCGTTGTCTTTTAGATGAAGCGCAAAGGGATCATTTTCCGCCGCACTACTACCATGGGCACGCTGATAAAACTCTGTCACCCCGCGCTTCTCCGCATTCTCTCTGCCATAGAACCTTAAATTTCCCATGGCATAGACCGTATCCGGACGAGAGCCCAACCAGAAATTCATCAAATCGAAATGATGTGTTGATTTATGAACCAACAGCCCTCCGCTGTTCCGTTTATCCCGATGCCATCTGCGGAAGTAATCCGCCCCATGCTGCGTATTTAGCAGCCACTCAAAATTGACGGATAACACCTCTCCAATCGCCCCATCCATGATCAATTCACGGATTTTGGTATTGTGCGGGGCATAGCGGTAATTGAACGTAACACGCAGTTTTTTCCCCGTCCGCTCAATCGCTTCAAGAATTTCCTGACATTTCTCTTCATCCACCGTCATTGGTTTCTCCGAAATCACATCACAGCCAAGCTCCATCGCCCGGATAATATAATGGTGATGTGTACGGTCAATACTCGTAACGATAACTACATCCGGCTTAGTCTCTTCAATCATACGATCAAACTCATGTGCTTTATAAGTAGGAACCGCATGATACTGATATTTCCCTTTCAGTAATCGATTCGCATAATCCATTCTTGCCCCATTCACATCGCAAAAGCCTACAATTTCTGAAGTTTCACGATAATTCGTAGTTATCTCACCATAGAAGAACTCCGCTCGGCCACCGGTACCTACGAATACATATTTCTTATTCGACACAAGGATCACTCCATCGCTATTGATTTAGATGCCGTTTCTTCTTATAGTTTATAGTATAAAATACATTCAAATCTAAGCGATTATTAGCAGAAATAGCGAAAACTTTGCATATATTAGCTTCATTATCTGAAAGGGGCAAATCTACAATGGAACAGGAGCTAGAGCCTCCATTTATCATTGAACAAATCAAAAGAGCCGGCCCATTCAGCATGGATTCCGACCATTATCACAAGACATATGAAATTTATTATTTACTCGCAGGTGAGCGCAGCTATTATATCAACAATCTAATTTACACTTTGCGCAAAGGTGATCTGATATTTATTAATAAAAATGAACTCCACCGCACTACTTCTAAGGGCTCAGTACGCCATGAGCGAATATTGATTAACTTTGAGGAGAGCTTTCTGCAAAAATCGTTGGCCAACTACGACCTAAGTATTCCTTTTTTAACTACACAAAGCTTACTTCTGCGTCCCGGAGGACATGAACAAGGAGCCATCGAATCTATCCTCTTCTCCATGCTAAAAGAACAAGAAGAACATCGATCACAGCAAATCCCCTATCTTCAGACACTTCTCATCCAGTTATTTATTGAAATGAACAGAGTACAAGAAATAAGCCGCGAGCCCATCGCTCCTGAGAGCAGTGAGAAGCAGCTTAAAGTCTACGAAATGATCGATTATTTACAGGCACATTATGTTGAAAAGCTTACATTAGAGCAGCTATCCGAAACTTTTTTCATCAGCAGTACTTATCTTTGCCGTTTATTCAAACAGACCACTGGCTTCACCATTGTTGAATATCTAAACTACATTCGGATCAAGGAAGCCCAACGACTCTTGCAGAGCACTAACACTAAAGTCACTGCCATTGCAGAGAATACAGGCTTTGACAGCATCGCCCACTTTGGGCGGGTGTTTAAGCAAATCGCCAAATGCTCACCTCTGCAATACCGCAAGCAGAATCGCTGATCATCAGGCCTTGATTACACCTTTTTTGATAATAATATTTCCATAAAGTGCTTCTTCACCTGTGACTACAACAGCATAACTTTGCTTAGAACGATTGTAGAAATCAAACCGCTCCTCATATTTAATCGTCGCTTCAGCGTCATGTTTGGTGATGATCGACTCGTAGGTGGACCAGATCACCGGCACCGTAGGATCTCCCTCAAAGACAGCCATAAACGCCACCTGATGTTCCACATAATGATCTAGTGGCAGCAGTTCCAATATTGCATCCAAAAGATCAGGTATCCCAATACCATCATATCTTAGTACTTTCGAGTTCAAGGAGTGTCCTGGATAATTAGCATCTGCCAGTACAAGCTCATCTCCATGACCCATTTCCATCATCACACGTACCAGTTCCGGAGATAGTAGCTTAGGAATTTTTTTTAACATCCAAGCACCTCATTACTTCCCATAAAAAGATCTCAATGCAACCAGCTCATCAATCCGATGCTGTGGCAGCTCTCTCTCCCCTTCAATCATACGCGTAATAAAGGTAATCTTGGCTGTATATTCGAGTCTCTCCATGTTCAGATAAGCTTCCATAACATCCGTTCCCCAAGTAAGTGCTCCGTGATTTTCGAGCAGGACCGCTGTTTTTTTGCCAAGGAAAGGCATCAGTGAGTCCGGAATTTCTTCCGTCGAAGGTGTTCCGTATTCCGCCAAAGGAATATCCCCAATCATGATAACCGACTCTGGCATCATCATTTTATCGAGCGCCTCACCTTTAATAGCAAAAGCTGTAGCATACGGGGGATGTGCATGAACCACACCCTTCATCTCAGGTAGCTCATTATAAATTCTCAGATGCATTTTAGTTTCCGTTGAAGGTCTGTAGCCTTCTGCCGCTTCAAGAACTTCACCTTGCAGGTTTACTTTTACAATCATATGTGGCTCTAAATATCCCTTACTTACCGCTCTGGGGGTAGTGAGAATTTCATTCTCTGATAACCGTGCAGAAATATTCCCATCATTGGCGGCGATGAAATCTTTATTAAACAAATTTCTGCCAATATCACAAATCTGCGAACGTAGTTTTTGTTCCAATGTATCCATAAGTTCTCTCCTCATATCCTATTTTTTAGAGTTCTTCACCAGAGAAGGCTGGTATGTCTTAAAGGCAAAAGATCGTGCCACGAACTCTTTCGCCTTAGAAACTTCCAATTTCCCCAGAGCAGCCAACTGGACAATAATATTGCCAATTCCACTGGCCTCCACTGGCCCTGCAACGACTTCTCTACCCGTAGCATCAGCGGTGAGCTGGCATAATAGCTCATTTTGAATCCCACCGCCAACCATATGAATGATAGTGACTGTCTTGCCGGTGATCTCTTCCATTTCTTCAATCGTTCTACAGTATGATTGCGCTAGGCTCTCAAGGATAACGCGTATAAACTCAGCTTTCGTATTAGGCGTCTGTTGCCCCGTTCGCTCACAATATTCCTTAATCCGCTGCATCATCACACCAGGTGTGCTGAAAAGCTGGTCATTCGGGTCAATGATCGCTGGCGCCCCATTAATCGTTTTGGCTAATTCAACCATTTCACTTTGACTAAGATTCTCTCCTGCTTTCGCCCAATTCCTTTGGAGCTCCTGCAAAATCCATAGTCCCGTTGTGTTTTTTAGCAAACGATTAGAATTACCGAAGCAGCGTTCATTTGTGAAACCATATTCATAGCTTTTCTCCGAAATGACCGGCTCAGGCGTCTCCATGCCAACCAACGACCACGTACCACAGCTTAAAAATGCTGCTTCATCCTTACAAGTATAAGGAATCGAAGCCACTGCTGAAGCCGTGTCATGGGAAGCGCCGGCTATCACTTTCATCGGGCCTATACTAAGCTCCTCTTGAATAACCGGTAGGATAGATCCAATAACCGTTCCCGGATGGACTTGATGTGGAACTAGACTACTCGGAATCCCAAGCCTGCTAAATAATTCAGAGGAGAGCTCTCCCGTAACAGCATCCACTAAGCCGCTTGTACTCCAGATCGTGCTTTCTGCTGCTTTAATACCAGAAAACAGATAATGAAATAGATCCGGCATCATCAAAATCGTATCCGCGGTCTCCATCAGCGAATCATTATCCTGAAAATCAGAGAACAGCTGATAAACTGTATTAATCACGCTTGGCTGAAGACCGGTCATACGGAATTGCTCTGCCGGTGACAGTAGCGCTTCCAATTTGAGACGGTGAGCCTCCATCCTCCGATCCCTGTAATGATGGGGGGAATAGAGCATCATTCCTTTTTTATCGATAAACCCGTAGTCAACTCCCCATGTATCTACACTTAAAGAAGTCAATTCTCCGTGTTGCCTAAAGGCTTTTTGAACCCCTTGCTTCATTTCGTGGAAGAGTCTCAGAACATCCCAATATAAATGCCCATTGATCTGTACCGGCGTATTCTCAAACCGATGAATTTCTTCCATTTGAAGCCTATCTTCATCATATATCCCCAGCATAACTCTTCCGGAACTGGCGCCGAGATCTATGGCTAGGAGCTTGATAGTATCACTCATTGTTCACCACACCTGCTTCACAGGAAGATTTTAGTAGAGCGGTCCGAAGTTCTGACAAGCTCTGTAATCTGCTCCCTCCAGATCTTCAGTACCAAATAACGACCATACCCGAGGTCTAAAAATACGTGATTCCTCAACGTTATGCATGCTGACCGGAATGCGCAGAATAGAGGCCAGCGTAATCAAATCCGCACCGATATGTCCATAACTGATCGCTCCATGATTTGCGCCCCAATTATTCATGACATCATAAACCGATTGGAAAGAACCACTATTGGTTAACTTAGGCGCAAACCAAGTCGTTGGCCAAGTCGGATCTGTTCTTTGATCCAGTGTATGGTGAACATCTTCAGGCAGCTCTACCGTGTGACCCTCTACAAGCTGAAGAACAGGTCCTAGCCCTTTAACCAAGTTCATACGTGCCATAGTAACTGGCATCCCGCCTTTGGTTAAATAATCCGTAGAGAAGCCGCCCCCGCGGAAATATTCTTGAGAAGCCGGGCGGAATTGGGTCTGGCTCAAACAAGCTTCTACCTCATCCTCCGAAATTTCCCAAAAAGGTTTTATCGCAGGTTTACCGTCTATCGTCTGCTCGCCCGTCCCATCCAGAGCAGCCGAACCAGAGTTGATCAAGTGTAGTATTCCGTGTGCTGCCTCCCCTTCCAATTGATGACCCGTTACTCGCTTAACTGCATCTGGACTCCAAAAGGTTCGGACATCCGCAAATATTTGTGCAGTATTCGTAAGCAAATAATTGAACAGCATCGTTACTCCGTTCAGGCTATCATTCTCTGTCGCAACGATATAAGGTGTACGTTTGCCGTTCCAGTCAAAAGAGGAGTTCATTATCGTCTCCATGAAATCCCCGTTAGGAAAATGATCCGTCCATTGGCGCTGCCCTTGGAAGCCACCCACAATCGCATTATGACCATTGGCCTCTTCCTCAAAGCCCAGCTCAGCGAGAACAGGATTGCCGATCATCAAATCACGGGCGATCAATGTCATTTTCACACAAGTCTCCCACTGCTTCTCTTTCTCATCATCACTTATTTGCAGATGCTTCGGATTATTATCGGCACCAACTTGGCAGTTTTCTTTGGTCCACGCGAGTGCTCGCTCATATTCCTCTTTATCATAAATCTCCTCTTCAAAGCGGCGGACATATTCTGACATATCTATATATTCATTACGCATTCCAAGATACTCTTGGAAGAACTGTTCATTCACAATCGATCCAGCAATCCCCATCGAAACAGAACCCATTGATAAATAGGATTTCCCTCTCATTTGAGCAACCGCCAGCCCAGCTTTGGCGAACTGCAGCAATTTAGTCTGCACATCCGCTGGAATCTCCTCACTGCTAGACTCCTGAACATCCTCACCATAGATACCAAACGCCGGAATTCCTTTTTGTGCATAAGCAGAGAGAACAGCAGCTAGATATACCGCGCCAGGGCGTTCCGTTCCGTTAAATCCCCAAACGGCATGCGGGATCGAGGCGTCCATATCCATCGTTTCAGAACCATAACACCAGCAAGGGGTCACAGTAATCGATACGCCAACATTAGACCCAGCAAATTTCTGAGCCGCAGCAGCAGCTTCCTTCACACCACCAATCGTAGAATCGGCAATGATGCACTCTACGGGGCGGCCATCCGGATAAAATAAGTTCTCTTCAATAAACTTAGCTACCCGCTGAGCCATACCCATGGTTTGAGCTTCTAATGATTCGCGAACTCCTCTTCTTCTGCCATCAATGGTCGGGCGGATACCAATTTTCGGATAGTTTTCTATCACTGCTGTTCCTCCTCAAGATCATCTTAGTATCATCGGTAATGGACCTATTTCTCCTTCATCATAAAATATGGAAACGCTTTAGTCAACATAAAACAACATATTTATAGATAAATTATGTGGTTTTATGTGGTATTAATATTATTATACTGTGGTATTATGTGAATATGAGGTTATTTCTTTGATTTATACAACAATGTAGTACACTAGGAAGTAGATGATGATAGAGGTGAGTGAACGGATGAAAGCATTTGAACGGCGGGATCTAATCATTAATGAGCTGTATAGACAAAAGAAAGTCCATGTCGCTCAGCTGGCGCAACAATTCAATGTCTCGGAAGAGACCATTCGGCGGGATCTGGATAAACTTGACAAGGAAGGACTTGCCAAGAAAAATTATGGCGGGGCAATCCTTAATGCCCACACGAATGAGGACCCTCCCTATGTGAGTAGACATCAGGTAAATATAGAGGCCAAACGTACGATAGCTGATCATGTTCTCCAATTAATTAATGATGGGGACAGTTTGGTGACGGATACAAGTTCAACAGTTTTTGAGGCTTTACGGAGAATTATAGAGGAGAAAAACAATCTGACGATTATTACGAATTCTTTGGTTGTATTATCCGAATTTCAACACTCCGGGCAAAAGCTAATCTCCACTGGTGGTATACTAGGGCCCGAGACTAGTTCCTTCGTTGGACATACCGCCTCGCAGACTATTCAAAAATATAATGTGGACGTAGCCATATTCAGCTGTAAAGCGTTGTCTATGACTGGTGGGCTCAGCGATTCGAATGAAGAAGAAAGTGAACTAAAGATTCTTATGCAACAGCAGGCGAATAAAGTAGTTCTGCTCGCAGATCACTCTAAGTTCGACAGAACTGCGTTCATTAAATTATTTAGTTTCGATAGAGTGGATTATATCGTTACAGACGAGAAGCCTTCTGAGGAATGGATCGAGTTTCTGAATAATTATCATGTATCTCTAATCTATGCACCCGCTGAGTAATCAGTAGGTACATAGATTAAGATAGGGTGAAACCCTTATTTCACTAGTCGTTTAAAAGACCGCTTTTCTCTACGATCTTCAGCCACTCCCCGGCAATCAGATCATGCCCAGCTGCTGTCGGGTGAACGCCATCCCACAGCCAGTAGGTTGCATCTGTTCTACGAGCAGCTGCTTCGAATGCTTCCTGTAAAGGAACAAACACAGCATTAAATTCCTCCGCAAGCTGCTTAACAACACCCTGATAATGAGTAATCCGCTCTTTCCATTCGTCCCATTGTTCTGCCGGAGCTCCGGTATTTAGAATAAAAGGCTCACACAAGACCAGCTTCGTTTGCGGAAGTACTTCCCCAGTTTCTTCAAGCACGTGACGGTACGCACGTTCAAAACGGTCCGTTACACCACTTGGTTCCCCCTTCATTGTTCTCCAAAGATCATTAACACCAATCAAAATACTGATAATATTCGGCTGAAGATAAATCGCATCCTCATTCCAGCGTGCATATAAATCGGAGATCCGATCCCCACTAATTCCACGGTTATAAAATACTAGATTCTGCTCCGCCCTTTCATTTCCTAGCTTGCCACCAATGATATATGCATAGCTATGTCCCAGAATATGATTGGGATCTTCATCACGACCACGGTTTCCATCCGTAATAGAGTCACCTTGAAACAAAATCACTTTCTTAGCTTTAGAAGTTGGAATAGTCATTACTACGATTCATCTCCTTGATCTCGTCTTTTACATGAAACATTCAAGTTGAATGTTCCATAGGATACAAGTAAAGTTAACATATACAACTCAAGGAGGGAAGATAATTATGAAATACAGAAGACTAGGCAATTCAGGACTAAAAATCAGTGAAATTGGCTTAGGCAGCTGGCTTACATATGGAACAGCAGCAGAGCAAAAGGCAGCAGACGCCTGCATTAGCAAAGCTTTTGAATGCGGTATCAATTTCTTTGATACCGCTAATGCCTATAACCGTGGTGAAGGTGAAAAGGCAATGGGCGCTGCTCTTCGCTCCTATGAAAGATCATCTTATGTGCTCAGTACAAAGGTGTTCTTCCCCATGGGAGATGATGTGAATAATCGTGGTTTGTCTCGCAAGCACATCATGGAGCAATGTGAAGCTAGCCTTCGCCGCTTAGGAACTGATTATATTGATGTTTATTTTTGTCATCGCTTCGACAGAGAGACGCCTGTGGAGGAAACCTTGCGCGCGCTGGACGACCTAACTGCACAAGGTAAAATTCTGTATTCGGCAGTAAGCGAATGGAGCGCAGCTCAAATTTCTGATGCCACCGGTATTTCACGCAGACTAAATCTTCGTCCGCTTATATCCAATCAGCCTATCTATAACATGTTCGAACGTTACATTGAAGACGAGGTACTTGAGGTATCTCAGCGTGAGGGCCTCGGACAAGTGGTCTTTTCCCCACTCGCCCAAGGTATTCTGACCGGTAAATACAAACCTGGACAACAGCCTCCGGCAGGAACCCGCGCAGCTGATGATTCGGTAAATGGCGTCATTCGCAGCTACTTCCGCGATGATGTATTGACTGTGGTCGGACAGCTGGATGAACTAGCTAACAGTCTTGATTTGAAGCTGTCGCAACTAGCATTAGCTTGGACCCTGCGGCAACCTGGCGTAAGTTCTGCAATTATTGGGGCCAGTAAGCCAGCACAGGTGGAAGAGAACGCCAAAGCTGTTGATGCCGTTTTATCCCCAGATACTTTGGAGAGAATTGAAGAGATTCTAAAGCCAGTTGCCGATTTCGCTCCAGCTAGATAATCTAAAAGAGGTTGCACCAAAAGCCACAGCAATTGGCTTAGGTACAACCTCTTTTTTCTTAAGAAATCAATTTGGATTCTTCGGCTTGTTCAGCTGCCTTTTCGATATAACGCTCCAGCGGCTTCTTGAGCGTAAGCGCCAGTAAGAGTGCTATTACACCGAATAGGATCAAATAAAGACAATCGCGAATCGCAACTTCCGGCAGAATTCCCCCTACCGCCTCCCGCATCAGACTAATCGCATAGGTAAATGGCATAAACGGATTCAACATTTGAAAGAAATGGCCTGTTGTACTGATTGGAAACGTACCGCCAGAGCTTGAGAATTGAAGCACCATGAAGACGATCGCTATCCCCTTCCCAACGTTGCCGAATACGGAGACCAGCGTAAATACAATCGTCACGAATACGATACTAATTAATACTGCAAAAAGGACAAACCACACCTTGTCCACCACATAACATTTCAGAATAAAGATATTACCAAGTACAGCCACCAGCGCTTGCAGAATCCCAACCGTAAGAAACGTCAGCAGGCGGCCAAAATACAATTGATACCGCTTGTACACCATCCCCTCAGTATCCACCCCCGTACGGAGAAGTGAAATAAGAAGTGTACCGCCGACCCATAAAGAAAGTACAACATAAAAAGGAGTCATAGCCGACCCATAATTCGGAATAGGATATAACTTATTCTCTTTTAATACTACCGGATTGGCCAAAAAATCACTTTTGCTCTTAATATCCCCTCCGAGCAGGTCAGCTATCTCTCCCAGATCCACTTCATCTTTGATCTGACGGATGGTGGCTGCTGCTTTACGAATCGAATCTTCCAGTATCGGAAGATCATTTCGCACCATATCCGCTGCAACCGCCACTCCCTTATCCGCACGGGGGAGACCTGTACGAATCAGATCAGAAATCTGATGCACCCGTTCCTCTACAGCCGGCAGATCCTGACGGACGAAATTTGCTGCTTGCTGTATCTTTTCTCCTGCAACAGGCAAGCTGCTCTGAATTAGCGGAAGTGTATCACGAACAAAAGTACCAAAGCTCTGTGTCTTATCTGCGACACCGCTAGCTGCTGTATGTACCGCTTCACGAATAGCTGGTAAGTCTTGCTGTAGACTAGCCAAGCTTGATTGTCCGAACTCAATCGCTGCCATGGTTTCTTCAAGAAGGGTACCCAGCGCCGATAGACGATCTGGAACTTGTTCCAGGGCAGTGGCTGTAGTCTCTGCAGCAGTGGATATTTGCTCTAATGTATTTTTAATAGCAGGGATCGTTGCCGTTTCATATTCGGAAATAAGCTTCGTAATGGCTACGTTCCCTTCGCCAGATTTAAGACCCAATTGCTTAACATGACTTGGATCAGGTTGACCCTCATTTTGTAGATCCGCTGCCAACGAGTTTACCAATGAAGTCTGTCTGCTCAAGGCATTGTTTACAGCCTTCAAGGTGCTAATCTCAGCATTGGGTACTGTTCCTGGTGAGAATGTATTCAGTGCCGATAACAAAGAAAGGGTATGGTCTATCACGTTACTTCCCGATACCAGCTGAGCGGATACCAACTCAAGTTGCTCGCGCACCGCTTGCGGCTCAACATCCTCTCCCTGTAGCAGTTCAGCAAGCTGAACTACTGCATTCTGCGTTTTTTGCAGCAGGGATATATTTTGTTTAAGGACGGCAGGTACCGCTTCAAACGCAGCATTACTCTTCTCTAAAAACTGCTGAAGCTCCAGAACAAAATCATTTCCCGCAGCTGCAATCTTGTCTGCTTTAGGGAGCGTAGTTAGGGCAGTGTTAACAACCTTATTTGCACCCGCAAGACCTTCCGACGCCTTGTCCATGATTTGTTCAACTTCGCCAAAATGTTTATCAAGTTGAACGATTAGCTGTGCTGCTTGTTCAATTTTGGGCAGCTTATCCTGCAGATCTCCTAAATGATCAGCAGCATTGGCAATTTGAGGCCAATGTTCAGCTATTTTTTCTAAAGCCAAACCCGCCTGCTCAACCTCAGGCAGCTTATTCTCCAGCTTAGAGATGCGCTCTGCCGATGCATGAATTTGCGGCCATTGCTCCTCAATTTTCAATACACGTTGGCCTGCCGTTTCAATCTCGGGGAGACTTGCCTCTAACTTAAACAACCCTTTTTCAACCTTGCGTATAATAGGTAATTCAGATTGGAACTTTGTATCGATTTCCTTTAAAGCAGTAAATACCGTCTCACTAATCGTTTCTGTAAAATTCTCACTGATCTGTGTTGTGATTGAAGAGGCGCCTTTATCCGTGATTTTAGGGGCGATCGCATTTATCTTCTCATTGACGGAGTATTCAATCTCTGGTTTCACGATCCTGCCTTCCAGGATTCCTGTCATTCTTTTGGAGAAATCAGCAGGGATGACAATACTCGCATAGTAGTCTCCACGTTTCACACCATTGTGTGCAGCTTCTGCATCTACGAAGGTCCAGCCTAAGCTTTTATTATTCCGAAGACTTTCCATGACATCATTGCCGATATTGAAGCTCTTATCCTTCACAGTGGTCCCTTCATCCAAACTGGTTACAGCAATCTTAATGCCAGAGGTATTACTGTAGGGATCCCACACCGCCGCAACGTTAAACCAATCATACACAGAAGGTAACACCACCAAAGCAGCGATTAGGAACACGGCCACAGGAACCTTAAATACATTGCGCCAGTCGTTCCTATAAATCCGCAGAATTCCACCCATTCGTTGCTCCCCCTAATCTGTATGTTTTGACATTTTAATATGCCCGAGGAGATAAACTTTTACTATCATTTTTAGTGGATTCATAACCGGCATCGTTTTTCACAAATATTTTTAAAAAATTGCAACAAAACCTGCTCGTTTAACGTAATAGAAGTATATAGCCCGTTTAGGAAAAAACGTAGCGGGTAATAAGATATATACAACCTTTTTACATATCTCAAGGGGGAGATTTCTAATGTTTAAGAAAAAGTCAGCGTATGTGTTACCGGTTGTTGTTCTATTGTTTCTTTCCCTAATTACTACTGCTAGTACCGTTGGAACACGAGTGGATGCGCAAGATAGTGGCAAGCCTCAGCAACAGACGGTATATATTCATACTATTCAATCCGAGAATGGCAAGCTTTCCATTACAGCCGATGAAATAAACTGGTATCAGGGTGCTGATGCTGACCGAGTCTTTGCCGAAAGAGACCCAGAAGGTGCAGCAGAAATTGGCGGCGCTCCAGACGGATATTATGTTGTTAATGATGTTGATACACTGACAACCTATCCGATCGCGGATAACGCAACAGTCACCATGCAAATTTATGATCACACTGGCAATATTGAGGACTTAGACATTCAATGGAACGAAGCGATCACCTTACAGCAATTTATCGATCAATTTAATAAAACGGATATTTTCGATCTAAGCCAGTTCCCTTATCACCTTACCATTCAGGACGGCGTAATTACTTCCATCGTGCAACAATATATACCTTAAGCAGCAACACATGACATATGAAAAAGAGGGTTGCCCAGCGGCCATTTACGTGGCTTATGGGTAATCCTCTTTTTTTGCAGTACGGATTATTTTTAGTGCGCATCCTTAACAGGAACTCCAAAATTCGGCGTGCCATCTTCATTCCAATGGAAGACCTGTGCACGAGTATGACGGTTTGGATCATAAAGAGGATCGCCAGTAATTTCTTTATAATTGCGGCAGTGGTAGATGAGCACATCTTCCCCATTTTCATTGACTGTAAAGCTATTATGACCTGGACCGAATTGTCCATTTTCTTCATTCGTCTGGAATACAGGATAGGGTAGTTTAGTCCATGAAGCTGCATCAAGAAGATCGCTGTCTTCATCCGCTACTAATAGTCCCATGCAGTAGTTGAAGTCGGTAGCACTCGCCGAGAAGCTGATAAAGATACGACCATTGCGTTTCAGTACTGCTGCACCTTCGTTTACTTTGTACCCAATAACTTCCCAGTCATACTCAGGAGTAGCAATCATAGTCTGAGGACCTGTGAGTGTCCACGGATTGCACATTTCAGAAATATACAGATTAGAATTACCCTCAATGTTCAAGTCCTTCTGAGCCCATACATAGTACAGTCTTCCTTTATGCTGAAACGTGGTCGCGTCCAAAGCGAATGATTCCCAAGCGGTCTTCACTTGACCTTTTTCTACCCATGTACCTTCTAAAGGATTGGCAGATGCATTCTCAAGCGCAAACATCCGGTGATCGAACAAACCATCCGTCGTCTCCGTAGTGCGTGCTGCGGCAAAGTAAATGTACCATTTTCCGTCTATGTAATGAATTTCCGGCGCCCAAATGTTAGCACTAAGCGGCCCCGTCTCATACTTGCGCCATGCTACAACCGGTTCCGCAGTAGTTAATCCTTCGATGGTTGTGGATCTTCTAACTTCGATCCGGTCGTATTCTGGCACTGAAGCTGTGAAATAGTAATAACCATCCGTATGTTTATATACCCATGGATCAGCACGTTGCTCCACCAATGGGTTGTTGTACACTCTACTCGTATACATAATCTCTCTCCTTATATAAGCTTTAACAATACAGAACCATGTGGTGGAAGAAACTGAGTAACCCCTTCATTAGTAACTTCCATGTCGTGGCTTTGCCATAGATCACGTATCGTTTTTGGAACTGAGACATTTAGCTTTTGGAACGATACCTGAAGTGTCGACTCTTTATCACTGAGATTAAACAACGCTACATAATGGTTACCTTGTTCATCCTGAGAAGTCCAGATCGTATACTCCTCATTCCGCTCTACATGTCTACCACCCTTACCAAAACGATGCAGATGAAGTACTTCCTTATTGGTTAACAAAGATAAGGTCCACTCATCATTGTCTCTAAGCTCTCCTCCGAACATTAAAGGGGAACGGAAAATAGTCCAAAGCGTCATCATGGTAACCTGTTCGTCAGGAGTAAACCTTGTAAATCGGTCTCCCCCGCCATCAACGGAACGAATCCCAAGATGACCTAACGGCAGCATATCACAATCCGGCCAATGGCCTGATTGAACGTAGGGAGCCCATTTCTCACAGCGCTCGAACATTCCACGGAGCAAATGCCAATGATCCCAATAATCGTCGGTCATTCTCCATAGGTTAGCATGTTCAGCTAAGTGTTCAGCCTCTTCTACCGGAGCAGGTCCAGGTGAAAGACTAAGCACCATTTGGCGACCGCAGCGGTCGATGGCCTTGCGGATCATAGCAACTTCTTCTTTGTGGTATCCATAAATACGGGAAGCGGCAATATCATCTACTTTTACATAATCTACGCCCCAACTGGCATATAGCTGGAAGAGAGAATCATAGTAAGCCTGACTGCCTTCTTTAGAAGCATCTACTCCATACATATCTGTATTCCACGGACAAATAGAATTCGGATGAGCGATATCGCGTGCGGTTTGCTCAGATCCTAGAATGGCACTGGCCGAATGAACAGCCTGACGTGGGATTCCACGCATAATATGTATGCCGAATTTCAACCCTAATCCATGCACATAATCAGCAAGTGGTGCAAAACCTTTACCACCCTTTGCCGAAGGAAAACGATTCTCCGCTGGTTGAAGTCTGGAATACTCGTCCATGACCAGCGGTACAAAGTTACGATATTGCGAAGAGTTCGCTCCAGGCTCATACCACTGAATATCCACAACAACATATTCCCAGCCAAACTCCTTCAAATAAGTAGCCATATATTCGGCGTTGCCTCTTACCTCTTCTTCATTAACACTAGCTCCGTAACAGTCCCAGCTATTCCAGCCCATCGGGGGAGTTGCAGCTAACATAATGATATTCACGTCCTTTTCTAAAACTTTCAGTTTAAAAATAGCATAGACCAAAAGACTTGTAAATGAGATTGTTTAAATCTTTTTATATTTTACTAAAATTAATTGTGAAATTAACATGATTCCGATGAATAATCACCTGATTTCGTGAATTCATTTCATTATTTTTTAAATTTAAATAGATTAAATGAAAAAACAGGAAAAAAACGCCCTTATTTTTATCATTCTACAAAATAAGGGAGGATGCTTTATTTATATGGTATATTAGTTTATAATTTCATAAAACAGTATTCATTTATGACCATTTGGAAGAAGGTATTGATAAAATGATCTATATTAAAGATTTAATGAGTGGTCTTGAAATATTCAAGGCGCTTAGTTCTGAAATCAGAATCCTCATACTCGAACTTTTAGCTACCAATCAAGCACTGAACCTGAATGAAATAGCTAAGAAGCTGAACCTCAGCAATGGCGCAATCACGATGCATATTAAAAAGTTAGAAGAAAGCGGTCTCATCGAGATAAACACATCCGTCGGCAAACATGGTATTCAGAAGGTCTGCTATTTAAATAAGGATAAGCTTATTGTTGATCTTCGCAGCAAGGATGTTGATAATCTCTACGAAGTAGAAATCCAAGTAGGACATTATAGCAACTATCAGGCTGTTCCGACCTGCGGGCTTGCTACCAAAGACAGCATTATCGGTGACTTCGACGAACCGCGCTATTTCGCAGATCCTCAGCGTATTGAATCTGAGATCATTTGGATGGCTGAAGGCTTTCTCGAATATAGAATTCCGAACTATCTTAAAGCTAATCAAACGTTCCGCGAAATCCAATTCTCGATGGAGATTGGCTCTGAAGCCCCTGGATCTAACGATAACTATCCCTCCGATCTTTATTTTTACTTAAATGGAATTGAAATCGGCTACTGGACTAGTCCTGGAGATTTCGGAGACACCCGAGGAACGTTTAATCCAGACTGGTGGCCTCCACATTTAAACCAATACGGTATGCTCAAACTGATCCGTATTAATAATGAAGGCAGCTTCATTGACGGCTGCCGGATTTCTGACGTAACCCTGGATGACATTCAGTTGGATTACAAGAGCGAGCTCACCTTCCGGATAGCCGTAACGGACAAGCCAGTAAACAAACGTGGGCTCACCATTTACGGCAAACATTTCGGAAACTATAGCCAAGATTTACTCGCACGTGTACTGTATGATGTACATGAAGTAGAGATTGGAGCTTCTCGTACTGCCGTTACCCTTTCCGAATAAAACAATGCCTAATCAAAAAGACCTTAGAACCAGCAATAACTGGTCTAAGGTCTTCTTTTGCTTAGTATATTTTTTTGAGTTTGACTCATAATAATCTTGTCTCCCAAACCACCGAGAAGGAGTGTTTCGAATGCGCGAAGGTCTAATTCCCGCTGTTCTTGGAACCGTCGTAACCGCTTCTAGCGCCGCTTTTCTTGGAAGCAAGTATAAGATGGCAGCAACAGGCGTACTTGGATTTGGTCTGGCTCATGTCGTATTGGGTGCCATTGATCTGTTTGAGCATCGGTAAGGATTGGAAGATGCCGGGTGGTATAAACACTGCCCGGTTTTTTTGATGTTCACATATTGGCGCAATTACAGCTACTTCTTCATACATGAAACATGAATTATGAATTATGAATTATGAATTATGAATCCATCATTTCATGGAGCATACGGACTCAGATGATGTTATTTGCATATTTTTAGCCTTTGGAACGTGTTTTCGGACTCCAGAGTCACTATTCCTTCGAAAAAGACGGCTATTAGGCGTTTTTTAGGCCAATTGATGCGATGGAGTCCGATAGCAACCAATATATCGAAAAATGCTGCGTTTAGGGTCCGCTGAGTCCGAAGCGATCATATAAAGACAAAAAAGAAGGGCTGTCTCACCAGCTATTTTCATAGCTTATGGGACAGCCCCTCTTAGCAATATTTATTTTATAGCAATATAAAATAAACGTTCCGCATCATCATCCGCCTCTATCCACTCGAAATCGGCGTAAGTCTTCACATCACTAAATCCAGCCTTAAGCAGTTCATCCTTCATCCACTGGGGATCGTAGGCACGTTGAATATGAGTTTCTTCGAAACGGCGATATACATCACTCCGTCCCTCTTCGCGAGCAAAAATGGACAAATGATGTTCTATTTCGCGGCGTGGAACGTCCATCTCACAAGTCCAAATATAGGACACCGATGGTTCGTCCAGAATAAAGGGCTGCTCTTCTTCATAACGGATTAGTGTGTTTGGATGATGCACATCGAACAGAAAGGTGCCGCCTTGCTTCAGACCTGCAAAGGTACTAGCAAAGACAGCTCTGATATCGTCTTCTTCCAGCACATAATTCAGACAGTCACAGAAAGAAATCACAGAATCCACGAGTTCTGGAAGCTCCCATTCCTTCATGTTTTGTCTAATCCAACGAACACTACCTTCACGCAAAAAGCGCCGTCCCTGGGGATGCTCCTCCATTTTGCGCTGTGCCACTGAGAGCATATCTGAAGATAGATCGATTCCGGTCATATGATACCCTGAACCCGCCAAAGGAATAGTGATACTTCCGGTGCCGCAGCCAAGCTCAGCCACGGTTACAGGCTTACCGTATTTGCTCCATGCGGTTTCAGCAAAGGAGATCCAATCAGGATACGGCATATCTGCCATCAGCTCATCGTATACATAAGCAAATTTCCCATAGGAAGACACTAGTACACCGCTTTCTATTACAACATTTAATATGATTCTGTTATTGACCCATCAAAGCATAAACGCCCTCGGCGTCCCCACAAGGACGGTAAGCGTTTATGCGAGAAATATAAGGGAAAAGTATAGTGCGAAGCTTATACTTTCTTATATTTTAAATTATTCGGTTGTTTCTTCATTTCCCTCGGTTGAACCTTCCTCTTCCTTAGGAGCAAGATACGTCCAATTCTCTTTTTGAGTAATATGGCCTTCCTTCATCAGCTTTCCAAGCGCACGCTTAAAGGCTGATTTACTAATTCCGAAACGCTGCTTGATAATATCTGGCGGTGTTGCATCGGAATAAGGCATTGCTCCACCCGGACGGGCATGCAAGAACTCCAAAATCGTGGCAGAATCTACATCCATACCTACTTCTTTACGGAGACCCATAGAAAGGTTAACACGTCCATCCTCGCGGATATGGGAGACACGTGCTTCAAACTGCTCCCCAAGTCGTAGTAGACGACTCCGTTCAGAGGAGTGGACCATACCGATAATACCAAAGCCTAAAACCCCAGCATCTACAAGAACAAAAGTCCCCATCTGCAGCGGTTTGTAAACCCGGGCTGTTACAGTCTGTCCCATCCAGGATTCTGGCGCAGGAAGAGCTAGCGGAGCTAGTTCCTGTTCTCCGGCTAACTTAGCACGAAGACGTCCCTGTTTATCATGCTCCATAATCGCATACACATAGTCGCCGACCTGAGGACGCAGCTCTGGAAGCTCTGGAAGCTCACGGATGGGCAACAACAGCTGCCGTCCAAGGCCCATTTCCAAGAAGCAGCCTAGACGCGGATGAATATCAGCCACTTCCAATAAGGCCATTTCACCCAACGTCAGAAACGGTTTCTTCATCGTTGCCGCTAGACGATCCTCGGTATCAAAGAAGATAAAGACTTCAACTTTATCGCCCGTCTTAACCTTCTCTGTAAGCTCCGTATAATGCAGCATAACATCCTGATCTCCTGCATTCAGGAAAAATCCGTATGGGGATACCTCTCTTACTACATTAAGTGTAACTGTAGTTCCTGCAATCAAACTCATACAGTCTCCACTACCTTGGCATCCGACCACAGACGCTCGATATTGTAATATTCACGTTCATCGCGGTGGAAAATATGAACGATAACATCCCCAAGATCCATCAGCACCCAACGTGCTGAATCCATTCCTTCGATCCCCTTAATTACTCCGCCTGCTTCATGGACCACTTTGCGGACTTCGGTAGCGATGGACTGAACTTGGGTATCCGAATTACCGTGACATACAATAAAGTAATCACTAATCGGTGAAACAGTACGCAAATCTAATGCCACTACGTTCATTGCTTTTTTATCTTCCACAGCCTTAAGGGCCAGTTCTAACAGCTTGCTTGGTTGTACACTCATATTTTATCCTCCAATATTCTAACTAAATCATTACGCGCCAGTACCGTTAACGGAAAGATCACTCGGCGTTTTTCCAGTAACAAACTAATCGTAGAATCAAATCCAGCGACTAGTCCTTCTTCCAAACTTACTTTTGCCAGCTTACGTATCTTATCAACCCCTGGAAAATCGCGGCCAGGCTCGATATAGTCGGCGAGACAGACGATTTTCTCAAGTAAACTCATGTCTTCACGACCTGAGGTATGAAAACGGATCGCATTAAGAATATCCGGATCTGTGATCCCATATTCTTGCTCTGCTACAAAGGCGCCTACTTCCGAATGCCACAGCTGCTTGTCATGCTTCAGAAGATTCAAGTTCAGATGATTCTGCTCGATAATCTCCTTCATTCTTTCCACAGGCCAATACTTAGCCACATCATGTAAAATTGCGGCTGTCTCTGCACGCTCAGGATCAGCGCCATATTGCTCCGCTAGTTGAATGGATGACTCCATAACGCCCAGTGTATGCTTCCAGCGCTTTGCAGGCATTTGTGTCGAGACCGCCTCAATCAGAGCTTCGCGGCTGTATGCCATACAATCCACTCCTTTGAACATATTCGAACACTGCCTCAGGTACCATATAACGAATAGATTTGCCCGCTGCAGCCCGTTCTCTTAACATCGTTGAAGAAATATCAACCAGAGGCATATCTGCTAGTAGAACCTTTTCTGCTATATAGGTTGGCAATGCGTCTAGATCAAGAGGGGTTCCCGGACGACCTACGCCGATAAATGTAAGCCGCTGCACAAGCTCCTCAATCTCGTTCCATTTCGGTAAATATTGGACCATATCCGCTCCAATGATGAAATAAAGATCGAAATGCGGATACGCCTCTTGCAGCCGTCTTATGGTCTCATACGTATAGGAAACGCCACCTCTGACAACTTCCCAGTCTAGTGTGCGAAAAGCTTCATGATTGTGTATAGCTTCCTGCACCATTGCCAGACGATCTGCTCCAGATACTCCTGCCTCATGTTTATGAGGCGGAATATGTGAAGGCATAAACCATACTTCTTGAAGTCCATATGTTTCTCTAGCTGCTTCCGCCGCCATCATATGACCGATATGAAGAGGATCAAAGGTACCTCCCATAATTCCAACTTTCAAGAGGACGACCTCCTCGGTAGTATGCTTTCAGGTATTAGCGTGGCAGCTCAATAGTTTTGTTATCACGCGATTCCTTGTAAAGGACAATGGTCTTTCCGATCACTTGTACAAGCTCAGAACCCGATTGTTCAGCCAATGCAGCACCGATTTCCTTGGGATTCTCAATATTGTTGCTCAGTATACTAATCTTCATAAGCTCACGCTTCTCAATAGCTTCTTCAATGTGGCGTACGAGGTGATCGTTTACTCCACCTTTGCCCACTTGAAAAATAGGATCGAGGTGATGCGCCAATGAACGAAGATACCGTGTTTGTTTACCAGTTAACATAAATGAATAACTCCTTAATTAACATATATTATTACCCTAAATTGATGAATCCATTTCTTACTCTTTTCCACCCAGACAATGGAGTATGGTCTGTCGCATGATTTCCGTAGGAGCAGGTTGCCCTGTCCAATATTCCAGTGCATAGGCTCCCTGATAGACAAACATCCCGAGGCCACCATGAATCGTACAGCCCCGTTCAAGTCCTTCTAACAATAGCCGCGTATGCAGCGGATTATAAATCAGATCACTTACGACCATGCCTGCACGAAGCAGTCCAGGATCTATCGGTGTCTCATCCATATGAGGATACATTCCTACGGAGGTTGTATTGATCAATACATCAACACCATCTAGCATTTCCGCTACTTCGTTCATGCTAATCCCAATGACATTCCCTTTGCTCTGGCACTCAGCGGCCAAGTCCTGCGCCTTATCAACACTGCGATTAGCGATAAGGATAGTTGAAGGCTTCTCCTGAAGCAGTGCGGCAACAATTCCTCTTGCTGCTCCGCCGGCTCCAATTACCATTATCTTCGTACCTGACAGATCAGAAATGGCTTCCGCTTTAAGCGAACGTACATAACCGATTCCATCCGTATTATATCCGGTGAGTATCCCGTTGTTATTAACAATCGTGTTGACTGCACCAACGGCTACCGCACTTTCATCTAATAGATCCACATGAGCCATCACCGCAACCTTATGCGGAATCGTCACATTTACCCCACGGAATCCAAGCGTGCGAATCGCCTGCACCGCATCCTCCAGATTCTCTGGAAGGATATGAAGCGGTACGTAAGCACCCGGAATCCCTAGTGCTTGCAGTGCTGCTTCATGCATAATAGGAGATTTTGATTGTATAATAGGATCTCCCATTACGCCCAGTAAAATATTCCCGGTATTGTAGCCCTCGGTTGCAGTTATCAAAGACACTGTAGTAGCCTCCCCGTTAGATCATCGAAGGGCGGGTAAGCACCTTCACACCACGCGGAACGTGGATAGCCACGACTGCGCCTTCTGTCCCGTTGACCTTAATCCAGCCCAAACCTGAAATATATAGATCGCTCCGACTGCCTTTATTAATCCGGAACTCATGCCGTTGCCATGGTGGCAGCTTGTCCATCCGGTCACTTCCTGGAGGAGACAACATTTCACCACGATGATCCGCATAAAGGGAATCTGCACGTTCCAGTTTGGTGCGATGGATTTTTAAAGTACCACTAATAAAGCAAGTGAACGATTGATGCGGACCTTGCACGAAATCAAAACGTCCCAGTCCACCGAAGAATAGTGTCTGTCCTTCATTCAACTGATAGACAGCAGGCTTCAACGGATTAGCTGGCATAACAGCATCCAGATCCTGACGCTCAACTAGTTCACTATAACGCCACGGATACACGATCCCTGGCGTATCTATAATATAGTGGCCATCATCCAATGGGATTTTGACCGTATCGAGTGTTGTACCAGGGTAACGCGAAGTCGTTAATTCCTGTTCCAAATCGCTATAGTCCGAAATCAGACGATTAATAAGCGTGGATTTCCCCACATTCGTTGCACCCACTACATAAACATCACGTTGACCGCGCAGTTCTGTTACGGCTTCCAGTAAACGGTCAAAGCCTTGATTACGTTTCGCACTACAAAGTACGATTTCAGCTGTCCGCAATCCTTCTTCTTTACAGCGTTGTTGCATCCAGTTACGCAGTTTATTCCAGTTCGTAACCTTAGGTAGCAGATCACATTTATTCACTGCAAGAATAACTGGGTTATTGCCGACAAACCGCTGCAGGCCGGAAATCAAGCTGCCTTCAAAATCGAAAATGTCAACAATATGAATAACAAGTGCATTCTTCTCCCCTACGCCACTCAGCAAGCGAAGAAACTCATCCTGATTCACAGAAACAGATGAAGCCTCGTTATAATTTTTAATCCGGAAACAGCGTTGGCAAATCACAGGGTCCCGATCTAGTGCGACTTCCGGAAGGTATCCTGATTGATCCTTATGCTCCGTCTGAAGCTTGATACCACAACCGCTACACTTCTCAGGACGCTGTGTTTCACTTTGTTCGTTCATTACTATTTTTCCTCCTCGTGCCACAATCCTTTTTTACGAAGCCGCGTCAGAGCAACTCGCTCTACCCGGCGATTAAATCTTGTGCCGAACCCTTCATCCTTAACGGAGATTGGCAGCACCAATACGGTATACAGGCCAAGCCGATTGCCGCCGTATACATCTGTAAGCATTTGGTCTCCCACCACAATCGTCTGCTCTGGTGGCAACTCCATCTGCTTCATCGCTTTGAGAAAAGGAGCATTACTCGGTTTACGAGCCTGATGCACAAATTCAATATTAAGCGGTGTAGCAAAGCGTGACACCCGATCCATGTTGTTATTGGATACGATGATGAGCTTAAAGCCCACTTCCTTCACCTTCTCAAACCATAACAACAGCTCCGGAGTAGCCACAGGCGCTTTGGCACCGACCAGTGTGTTATCCAGATCCGTAATGATTCCACGGTATCCCTGTCGATACAGCTCTTCTAGAGAAATATCGAATACCGTATTCACCCGGAGTTTGGGAACTAACATTTCAAACAATACGTTCACCTCGATTTCATACAAAAAACTATAACATACTCCATGCGCTACGCAAATAAATCTATATCAATGATTTACTGCAAAAACGCTATTTCTTGGATCTTATCGTTCTCCGCAGCCGCAAAGCTTCAGTATACACGCTCTGCCAGTCTTTGTCTTCAATAACATCAGGGCTATACTTCGCTTGTTCAAACATCGTTAACAGTGAAGAAAGCGGATTGGCCACAGCAGGTCGTTCCTGACTCCAGCGGACTACGGCTTCACGCAGTGTTTCATGCTCTTCCTTTATCATTCCCTTACGATGCAAATACCTTACCCAACGCTCCGTTTCTGCCACAACTTTCTGATCAGGCGTTAAAGGTCGGCCCATTCGCATCTGTTGAACGAAGAAGCGCAGCTTAAAGCGAATATGCCAAACTTTAAAAATAGTCCAAGATAACAATACAACCACTGCCGCCAAAATTACCCATAAACCCACATTGAGGCCTTGATCTTCTTGTGCATTAGTCACAGGTGCAGGTGTAGGTTCTGCCATTTCATCTTGATCTTCCGGCTCTGTCTCAGGTATTTGCTCATTCTTAGTCAGTAGAGGAGCATTAAACCCCGGTGTAGCTTCAACAGGAATCCAACCGTACTCACCAAAATAGACCTCCGCCCATGAATGGGCATCTGCATTGGTAATCGTGTAGTTATTATTCGCAGCACCCACCTGCTGCGCCGGATTCATAGGCATTTCTGGCTGTTCTCCAGGTGCGTACCCCTTAACCCATCTTGCAGGAATGTTTAGAGAACGTGCCATAGTAACTAGTGCTGTAGAATAATAATCACAGTAACCTTCCTTCAGCTCGAACAAAAATCCATCTACAAAGTCCTCACTTGAAACACGTGATATATCCGGCTTGTTGGTATATGGAAAGGTTTGTTGTAAGTATTGTTGCAAAAGCGCTGTTTTTTCATACGGTGTTGTTCCTTGTGCTGTAATTTCCTCGGCCAGATCTTTAACCCGTTGAGGGAAGTCATCAGGCAGCTGAAGAAAGCTCTCCTCCAGATCATTACCTTTGTATAGCTCCTCATAGGTCTTTGCTGTCAATTCCTGAACAGGAACGACGGGAACTTCAGAAGTCAGCTCGAAGGTCGAAGGATAGTCGAGTTTCTTCCCATCCATATCCCATAGAAGCTCACTATCACGATCTCTCCAGAAAATACCCTTCCCGGCTGCCTCACCATTCAATGAATCCACCGAAGTTACAGAATAAGCACCGAACAACACCGGAAATTCATTATTGTTAAGCACTTTCACCGTCTGTTTCAATGTGCGGGTAGTGACCTTAGAAGCCACACTTTGCTCCAAGGATTTCCCCGTCTCCACCTCTTCTATAGGTCCTCGCTTCAATCGATCCTTATCCGACCATCCACTTCCGGAGTATACTCTGCGTGTTTCGCCACGCATATAAATACGTAAATCCGAAATCACTGTCATCACCGGGGTATAATCGAAGTTAAAGCCCCCGCCTAGGTTGTCATCATTCAGACTATAGCCTGACGAAGTATTGTTTACAGAAGAGCTTGAGCCCGTATTGGAATTCGTTGTTCCAGTTGTGCTCTTACCAGAAGACTTTCCAATTCCATTCCACTCTTGCCACGCCGTATAAGGATCCGTCAAAGTAGGCCTTACATCCGGCATATTCACACCGATTAGAATAACCAGAGAAAAGACGATTGCGATATTCATAACTATTTTCGAGGGATATTCCAGCAAATGTACCCATCCACGCGGATAATGTAGCTGAAAACTTCTCAGGTGCTGGCTGACAAGCCATCCCATACCCGCAAATACTGTCCAAGCCACTTCCTGCCACAATACAATAGATGTAAAGGAATCAAGAGCAGCCAGTGCTACAATGTTCATTCCTATAAACCATAAGATACGCTTCTTCGAGGATACCCACCAAGACGATAGCAGCAGCAAGGCAGAGGCACCAAGTGCAAACCAAATATACGGCACCATATACACACTAATATCCTGGAGCTTATCAAGAAGGGTTGTGGCCCATGGATCAGGAACATAAATTCCATAATTAGTAATATTGCGATAAAGGATATAGATAATAGCTAATGCTTCTATAATCAGTCTGAATTGAACTTTAACAGGGATAAAAATCTCAATGATGGTGATCGTTAATAGAGCTGCCCATACAGAAGCAGTGGTTTGATTTAACCAGATGGGTTCCGTATAAGAAATCCACTGCTGTGCAATAATCAATAGCCAAAATAGGCCGACGGAACGGTGCCAGGAGAATTTTATCTGATTCCACCAGGTTTTCATATCATCCTTCCCCTCCTAACACTGAGGGAAGCTCTTGAAGCGAGCTAATACCATAACCGGTTATTCCACGAGATCTAAGGATGTCTATCCAATCGTTACCTCTATTTATCTCTGCCGAATTTCGCACATGAATGTGAGAAGCAGTCATCCCTCTGCTGTCAGCCCACCGTAGTGCATCAAGTACAGGCTGTCCACGCTGTGGACTGATTAACACGAAGTAAGAACCCTTAGGAAACATACGGTATCCTTTTTCCAATCGGGAGATTAGCGGACCGCGACCTTCAGCGTTAAGATCGATTAAATATTGAATCATCTTCTGACGCTCAGCAGCACCTTCAACGGGTGCGAACACCTTTGTCGTCTTATCCAAACAACACAGACCAATTCCAATTCTCTCTCGAATGCCGAAGCCAAGTAGTGATGCCGTCACAGAAACTGCTAATTCGAATTGATTCGTATTCATATAAGCTGATGTACTTCCATCAAGAACAAGAATGGTTTTGGGAATCGACTCATGCTCAAACTCTTTGGATTTCCAAGAACCTGTCTTAGCAGTAGCATTCCAATGAATTCGCGTCAAGCGATCACCGTATACATAGTCACGGACGCCATTAATCTGTGTGGTTTCACGCCGAGATTGAACAACGGATGTCTGCGGCCCAGATAACCGAGATTTTTTCTCATATAACTGCCAGCGTGGAACGTAGATCGCACGAGGCAAAACCTGAAATTGCCCTTCCGATAAAAATGTTCCCTTATGCTCGACAAGCCCAAATATATCTTGGCTGATAATATCCGTATTTGAGAACGTGTAAGTTCCACGCTCTAAGGCTGGTGTCTGAAACTTCAGTTCCCCAATTCCTCTGAGGCTGGGGATCACACTTTCTTCAAATAACCACGATTCTCCATTATGCCGCTTAAGAACCTCCCTTACAACCACATAAGGCAAGGGTAAAATCCCGGGAATTGTAATCTTTAGTTTTACACGAAGATGCCCTCCGGCAGAGAGCAAATCTCCCTTGTCTTGTTCAGAATAAAGGCTGCGAGTGCCCTTAGCTCGCCGAACGCCTCCTAAACCTCCAGCAATCAAATATGCAATAAGTACAGAGACCATGATAAACAACATAAATGCAGTTTTCCCGCCCTGAAAAAGTACATATAAGAGTGTAATGCTCCAAATTACAAGGATGCTTGCTAGCTTAGAGGGCTGAATGATGGCTGCTACCGACGACAAATAACGTCTCATATCATTGCCTCATCGTAACAGGCACATGAATGCTCTGCAGAAGCTTTTGAAGCAAAGATTCTACGCTGATATTATCTAGGCGCGACTCTGGACGCAGCAATATACGATGACCCAAGGCAAATGGAGTAAGGATCTTCACGTCATCCGGCAGAACATAGTCTCGTCCCTGCAAAAAGGCATAAGCTTTACAAGCCATCATAAAGGATAGTGAGGCACGTGGACTTGCACCCAGCATTACTAGTGGATGTTCTCTTGTCTGCCGCACAACATCTAACAAGTAATTCAGCACAGGATCGCTCATGAAGATGTCGCGAATCTCTTCCTGAATCCCTGCAATTTGTTCCATGCTTGTTACTGGAGAAAGCCTGTCCACTGGTTGGCCTTCCTGATGGCTCAGCAATAAATTCTTCTCCGTCGCTGCATCAGGATATCCAAGGCTAATTCTCAGCATAAATCGATCTAGCTGAGCTTCAGGCAATGTGTAGGTTCCCTCAAAATCTATCGGATTCTGGGTAGCGCACAACATGAAAGGATGCGGAAGCGGATACGTCTCTCCATCTACGGTTACGTTTCGTTCCTCCATCACTTCCAGAAGTGCGGATTGCGTCTTCGTTGTAGCTCGGTTAATTTCATCGGCTAGCAAAATATTCGTCATCACCGGGCCTGGCCGAAAATGAAACATCTCATCCCTAGGATGATAGACAGAAACACCTGTAATATCACTTGGAAGTATATCCGGATTACACTGAATCCGGCGATATTCACCAGACATTGATCTTGAAAGTGCTCGTATTAGCTGGGTCTTTCCTGTTCCAGGTACATCCTCGATCAATACATGACCACCAGCAAGCAGTGCAGTTAGCAGCAACTGTATTTCAAAAGATTTTCCAAGTATGCAGGATTCCAAATTAGTGCGTACAGCATTCATGATGTGCATCGATTCTTGACGTACGGGCATATATGATCCTCCTAGCCAGAATAAACAGTATTATTTATATTTTACATGATTAGGGGACCCAAAGTACATTGTTGAAGATCACGAAGTGAAGATACAGAAAAAACCATAAGATGAAACATCCTACAATTTTTAAACAACGAAAAAAAGTTGCCGTCTTTTTATGACGACAACCTTTTCATGTAGAATTAACTTTACCCCTTCGGCCGTACAACTAAAGCTGCCAAAAAGGAGAACACAATAGCTGACGAAATGCCCGCACTTGTAATATCAAAAATACCCGTAACTACACCGATCCAGCCATCTCGCTCCAGCTCCGTTAATGCACCATGGACCAAGGAATTCCCAAAGCTTGTGATCGGAATGGTTGCTCCAGCTCCTGCAAATTTCACAAGTGGATCGTAGATTCCAAAAGCATCAGCAATCGCTCCGGCCACAACTAATGTACTCATCGTATGTGCAGGTGTCAGCTTCAATACATCGAACATCAGCTGCCCTATAACGCAAATGGCTCCTCCAATCAGAAAAGCCCATAAGTAAATCATCATTATGCTTCACCCCCGCTCTCTATGGCTACAGCATGAGCAACACATGGAATACTCTCTCCCTGCTGATAAGACAAAGGTGATAAAAGTGCGCCCGTTGCCACTATAAGCACCCGTTTAAGTTCACCTTTTTTTAACCGCTTAAGGATATGACCATAGGTTACAACCGCTGAGCACCCGCAGCCACTTCCTCCAGCAATCACATATTTCTGTTTTTCCAAGTCGTAGATAAGCAGACCACAATCGTTAAAGGTTGTTTGCTCCATTGGAATTCCTTCTTTAGCCAATAGGGCCTTGGCTATAGGTAACCCTACGGATGCCAGGTCGCCAGTAACAATTAAATCATAGTGCCCAGGCGATAGGCCTGTATCCCGAAAATGCGCAGTAATGGTATCCGCCGCCGCAGGTGCCATAGCCGTCCCCATATTAAAAGGATCTGTCAAACCAAGATCCATAATACGTCCAAGTGTGGCCGAAACCACGACTGGATAGTTACCCGAACCGTCATTCTGACCCACTACAGCACAACCCGAACCTGTAACTGTATATTGCGCCGTTGGGGGTTTCTGCGAACCATATTCCGTTGGATAACGAAACTGCTTCTCCACCGTACAGTTATGACTTGATGTTCCCGCTAGCGCATACTTACCGCCTCCAGAATCAACGATCATTGAGGCAATCGCAAGGCTCTCCATAGAGGTAGAGCAAGCACCAAAGACTCCGAGATAAGGCACGCCTAATTTTCTTGCCGCGAAAGAGCTGCTGATAATCTGGTTCATCAAATCTCCGCCAACAAAAAACTCCAGCTTTTGTTTATCGATATTCGCATTAATCAGAGCCAGATGGGAAGCCTTCTCGAAAAGAGCGCGCTCGGCCTTCTCCCATGTCTTCTCATCCATTTCCAGCGTATCAAATATAAAATCAAAATCTGAAGCTAAAGGACCTTCTCCCTCCTCCGGTCCAACTACTGCGGAAGAGCCTAAAATAACGGGGCGGTTCGTGAACTCCCATGTCTGACTACCAAGCTGTTTCATGTATGGTGTGCACCTCCTGTGCCCAAAAAGATATAGACGATGCCAATTATGAAAGCAGCGACGGCACCAAATACGATGACCGAACCCGCAAGCTTAAACATATTGCCGCCTACACCAAGTACAAGGCCCTCTGCGCGGTGTTCCAGAGCTGCAGAACACATACTGTTTGCGAACCCGGTCACTGGAACTGCCGTTCCTGCACCAGCCCATTGAGCCATTTTGTCGTACACCCCAAAGCTGGTCAGGATTACGGAGAGCAGAATCATCACTGCAACTGTCGGACTGGCGGCTTCTTTGGAGGTCATATCGAAAATTGCCATAAAAGCCTCCTGAATCCCTTGTCCAATTACACAGATTATGCCGCCAGCAATAAACGCTCGTATACAGTTTTTGAATACGGGCCTAGCAGGTACAAAGGGCTTGGACAATTTCTCGTAATCTTGTGGAGTCAGGGTGTCAAGCTTCAGCTTGACACCCGATTTCTTAGTTTTCGCCGGCATTGAGGCACCTCCTGAAAGTTAGGCGAAGGGGGCTGACAAGCATCATAGTACTCACTTTTAAGCCCCTTAAGTTGTTCTTCGCTTAGAAGTTTTCCTTATTGTTTGCCATCCTCCGCTTCGTTATGTCCCTCCAGTTCAGGAAAAATACAGTAACACAACAATCAGCAATAAAAAGAGCACAAAAATAAGTACTGCTTCTCTTTCCCGTGGATTGTGGCGCCAGTATCGTCTGCGCGTTCCGTTTACTTGTAGGCTCCTACTTGATAATCCTCCCTGCACCCTTCTTGGGGGTACGCTACCCGCTACCCTCATTCATCTTCGCATCCTTTCTAAGGCTCCTGCCACCAAAGCCTCTAATGCATAGTATTCGTGGAGCTCGTGCCCGGTGTTCATTGTCTCTTGTCATGGACAAGTGAGCCCAGAATGTTCATACTAGGTTGCAGGAAGAAATAACGATGTGGTCCATTATGGATAACATCCGTTTCTCGTAGAAATATAAGAATGATGTATAAATGAGTTCTTATATTTTAATAAAGGAGTGAATTCATATGAATCAAGAAACATTGGACATGTTCAAAACACTTACCGAATTTCCCTCAGCCCCAGGATTTGAGCGCGAACTCCGCGCTTACGTCAAGGATGCTATGACTCCTTATACTGAAGAGTTCGTACAGGATCGTCTCGGTAGTTTGTTCGGCGTACTGCGCGGCGAAGAGAACGGGCCAAGGATTATGGTCGCCGGGCATTTTGACGAAGTAGGTTTCATGGTAACTGGAATTACTAACACCGGAATGATCCGTTTTCAACCACTTGGCGGCTGGTTGGCCTCTGCTGTTGCATCCCAACGTCTTCATATCATTACACCTAAAGGAACGTTGACCGGTGTTGTTGGCAGCACCCCTATCCATTTGCTAAGTAACGAAGAACGCGGCAAGACTGGTGAAATTAGCAAAATGTATATTGATATCGGTGCAGACAGCCGTGAGGAAGCAGAAAGCTTTGGCGTTAGACCAGGCCAACAAGTTCTGCCGATTTGTCCATTTACCCCTCTTGCTAATCCAAAAAAAATCTTGGCAAAAGCTTGGGATAACCGTTACGGCGTAGGTCTCGCCATTGAACTAGTTAAAGCATTGCATGGTAAAAAGCTGCCGAATACCGTTTTCGCTGGTGCCACTGTACAAGAGGAAGTAGGTCTGCGGGGCGCGCGTACTGCGGCTAATCTCCTGTCGCCGGACATCTTCTTTGGTCTGGACGCAAGCGCTGCTGCCGATATGACAGGTGACAATCAAGCATTTGGTCATCTGGGCAAGGGTGCTCTCCTGCGTATTTTTGACCCTACAATGGTTACACATCGTGGTCTGATTGAATATGTACAAGATACGGCGGATACTCACCGGATCAAATATCAGTATTTTGTATCCCAAGGCGGAACAGATGCAGGTCAGGTTCACGTTAGTGGAATTGGCGTTCCTTCCGCAGTAATCGGAATATGCTCCCGCTACATACACACCGCTTCATCAGTGATTCACAGTGATGACTATGATGCCGCTAAAGAGCTTCTAATCAAGCTGGTAGAAGGTCTTGACCGGACTACACTACAGACGATTATTGAGAACAGCTAAAGGTATAGCTAAAGGTATAGCAAAAGAACCACAGAGGCTATTTCTGCCCCTGTGGTTCTTTTGCATTTCATCATTTCAATTGCTCATATTCTGCCATAACCGACTGATGCACCGGATGTCCTGCAGCAATGCCTGTATACTTCGTAACGGTTGCCGGAACTCCGATGTCAGCAATGGATGCCTGTAGCTCTACGGCCTCTGGATCATCCTTCACGTCAAACAGCAGCGCCGTCGCCATGGAACGGGTTAGAGCCGAATAGCTCAGTTGCCGGTCATAAGCCTGAAGTGCCGGGGACACGAGCCTGTCGTTCGGTGACAGCTTGCGGATTGGAGAGCGGCCGACCCGGGACACTTCATCCGTCAACGCCGGATTGCGGAAGCGTTCGAGGATTTTATCGATATATTTGCTGTGCTCCGCTTGATCAAAGCCGTGTTTATTCACCAGCACTGCTCCGGTTTCTTCTAGAACTTCCCGGACGCGCGCTGTCAATTCCTCATCGCCCATGGCTTGCTGAATGGTCTCATAGCCACGAAGGTAGCCAAGATAAGCTGCAGAGCAATGTCCGGTGTTTACTGTAAACAGCTTGCGCTCGATATAAGGTTCCAAATTATCTACGTAGTGAATCCCTTCAACAGGGGTATAGCCCGGAAGCATTTGCGATGCATCCACAACCCATTCGTAGAATGGCTCTACCACAACTTTGAGAATATCCTCATGCTGCTGCAGCGGCACAATCCGGTCCACTGCTGCATTAGGAAATGCTACAGAAGCATCAGCTTTTCCGCGGGCTGCTTCATCCAATTGTGCGTATACAAGATCTTTGAGCTGGGCGCTGCCGCCAATGGCATTCTCGCAGGCAATCAAATGCAGCGGTGCGGAGGTGACGGCCACCCGTCTGCTGATTCCCTCGGCAAGAACTCCGGCGATGTGCTTCAGGATTGACACGCCAACAGCTGTCGTAACGAGATCTGCATCAGCAATGGCATCGGCCACTTCATCGGCATGAGTTACACTGCTAAGTGCTGTCACATTTGTAACGGTAACCGTCTCCTGGCCTTCGCTGGCCAGCGTTACCGGGTATTCACCGCGCTCCTTGAGCTGGGAGACGAACGCTTCATTCACATCCACGAAGCATACTTCATACCCTGCCTTTGACAGCAGCAGACCAATAAATCCACGGCCAATATTTCCCGCACCAAAATGGACTGCTTTCATTACTCAACTCCTCCTTCGAAGATGGCAATGACATCCGCAGGTGTAGCCGCACTCATCACCCGTTCGATCGCATCCTCTTCGCTGAAGATCATCGCCACATTTGTCAATATTTCCATATGTCCGTCTCCAGCAGCAGCAATTCCGATTACCACAAACGCAGGCTCCTCGCCGCCAAAATCTACACCATCCGGAAACCGGACGATGGACAATCCTGTAGATTGGATAAAAGGCCGGGCATCCTTAGTCCCGTGCGGAATGGCCAAGCCTTCGCCCATGTATGTGGAGACTACCTCTTCCCGCTCTAGCATTTTGGGAATGTATTCCTCTGTTACATGTCCTGCATCTACCAGCAGCTGGCCGGCCATAGTGATCGCTTCATATTTATCTTTTGCGGCACCATTCATAATTACTTTATTCTCTGACAGTATACTCATATGGTTTCTCTCGCTTTCACATTTTATTTTCAAAAAAACGTAGCAACTCCGACGACAAATAGCCTCGAATTTCCAGCTCTGACCGTTCCTCAAGCAGTCTTACAAGCTCTGAATTTAGCAGCAGGGCGCTGATCTCACTAAGCACTTCCAGGCTTTCCTTAGAAAGTTTGCGCGGGGCGAGCATCAACAGAATAACCCTGACTTCGGTATCTCCTCCCAGTAAAACAGGCTGCTGGAGCCGGTATAACGTTATGGAAGACATCAGAATATGGCTGCTCCTTGTATGAAAAAGCGCCAGTCCGGTATCCGGGATTACCTGGCTGGCCATTCTTTCTCGCTCCAGCAGACGCTCCAGAAGAATCTCGGCATCCCCTACGACTCCGCTGCCGTTCAGCAAATCCAGCATCGCGGCGAGTGTCCGGGAAAGGCTCATTCCGCTATTATCCAGCGGATGGAACTGAAAACGTTCCAACAATCTGACTATCTCATCCAGAATTCCTTTATAGCTCTTCAGGCGGTCCAAAGACGCTTCCTCACGAACCGTAGGGTCCGGCTCACCAGCGGTAGGTGTATTTCGTTCCTTCAACGTAGTATTCTGGATGTAATTCAGTAATTTCTCTATTTCTTCCCCGGTCAGCAGGGGGCTGATTTTGATATAGCGGTCTTTATCCAACGGAAGATCAATGGTAGAGATGATCAGATCATAATCTTCCTGCGGCAGGCGGGCTGCCTCATACCAGGAAATATTCCTGAGAATTTCGATCTGCGGCATCTCTTTCGTAAGCCTTGTAGCCAGCAGCCGGGAGGAGCTAAGTCCACTGGCGCACACCAGAATCGCCCGCACATTGCGCCTGAGCTGATTCAGTCTTTCCACAGATGCGCCAAAATGCATGACCAGAAACCCGATCTCTTCATCCGGAATCTCCAGCTCCAGCTGTATATCCTCCACTGCCGCCCGAACTATAGTAAACAGATATTCATAATCCCTGCGAATAGGAACGAGCAGGGGATTACGAATCCTTGTGCCTTCACGAATCCGTTTTAGCGCCGGATCAATATGCTCTAGCAGCCCTTCCCGTAAAGAACGGTCGGTCTGAAATGGAATTCCGGTCCGCTTGATGACACTTTCCGTCAGCCGGTAAACGATCTCCATCAGTTCAATGTCGCCGTAAGCGTAGCCCGCGGAGGAAAAGGAGTCCTGCGCCAGGTCAAACAAGCCTGCGATATACAGAATTTCTGTCCTATGAAATTGAAACTCCAGCGTCTCTCCCAGTCGCCTTACAAAATCCTCTGCACCTGCAATATTGCGGTGATCCGACAGCCGTGAATAACCAGCTTCTTCGGCATTGCTGATGCCCCTTCCGAGTTCCAGCCTGCGTACAGCAACAGATAATCCGAGCAGCAGCTCCATGTAGACAATCTCCGGCAGTTCAGCCGTCCAATTCCATTCCATGTCCCACAGGGTATTCTCAACATCCATCAGATTGCTTTTGCCTACCGTTGACAACAGCATCTTGAAGACCGGATTCCCCTCGCCCTGCAGATTGTGCCCCACCAGATCAGACTGATCCAGATGCTCTGCGGCCAATCGGCCAATGGCCCGGCGCTTATCCATCTCGCCTCCGGTTATTTCAACACCGTACCCTCTTCTGCGCACCAGCTGCAGGCCGAATTTACGGACCCACGGCTCCAGTTCGTCAAGGTCATAGCTGACGGTTGCCACGGTAACTTTTAAGGAATGCGCCAGGGCGAACAGCTTCACCGGCTCCTCCGCTTCAAGCAGGGAACATAGCTCATACACCTTACGGTCCTCGCCCGAATATTCTACCGGCTTCTCTTCCAGCAGAAATAGGCGAAGCTCTGTCAGCCCGCTCTCCGAGCCACTCAATTGAATACCTTTTCCCGACTTTCTGATGAGATCCAGTCCAAAATCCTGCAGGACCTTTTCGATGTCTTCCATTTCCCGGTGCACGGTTCTGACGCTGACTCCAGTACTTGCCGCAATCTCTGCGGCCGTGATCTCTTCGTTTGCCTCTAAAAGCAGCGAGATCATTTGACGCTGCCTGGCGGTTATTTTCCTCATGTGGGGAACCCTCGCCTTATATGGAGACAAACGCTGGCTTGGGGGCCAGCGTCTCCTTTTTGATAACAAATATAAATTATTGTTCACCCACTCTCTTTACTTCAAACGTTCCACAAGCTCATCATATTTCGGGCTCTTCAGGAAGTTATCAATAGAGATGTGCTCTGCGTTAGGGTTGCTGGCAATCGCCCGGTCGGTCAGAGTCTTCTGGGTCACTACAATGTCTGCGTCAGACGGAATCTCGCTGACTGCGGAGTTAACGACGGTAATGTTCACCCCTGCGCTCTGCAGTTTCTTCCTTAGTACAGACGCGCCCATGGCACTAGAACCCATTCCTGCATCACAAGCGAAGACGATTTTATTGACGTCAGCTTTGTTGCGGACATTCCCAGCTACGTTCGCAGCAATTCCAGGAGTTATTGCATGATTCACAGTAGCTGCTGATTGAGTGACAGTACCTGCAGATTTCATTTCTCTCACTTTAGCTGCTGCTTCTTCCAGATCATCCTCATCTTCGTTATTCTTACGGCTTGTTTTCAGTAGCAGCGAAGCAATCAGGAAAGATACAACAGTTGCAACGATTACACCTGCGAACATCGGGAAGAATCCACCTTTTGGCGTCATTGCGATATAGGCGAAGATACTACCAGGAGAAGGTGAGGCTGTAAGCCCTGCACCAAGCAATTGGAAAGTAAATGTACCTGTAACACCACCACCGATAACAGCCAGGATCAAACGAGGATTCATTAAGATGTACGGGAAGTAAATCTCGTGAATCCCACCCAGGAAGTGAATGATTACGGCGCCAGGAGCAGACGATTTTGCCGATCCGCGTCCAAAGAGCCAGTAAGCAAGCAGGATACCCAGACCTGGACCAGGGTTAGATTCCAGCATGAACAGAATAGATTTACCTATTCTCGCAGATTCCTCTGCCGCAATTGGACTCAGTATTCCGTGGTTGATCGCATTATTCAGGAACAAGATCTTGGCTGGCTCAATAATGATGTTAACGAGTGGCAGTAGACTATGGTTAACCAGGAACTGCACACCATCGGACAGCAAATTGGTTAGACCCTGTACAAGGGGTCCGACTCCTTTGTAAGCCCCGAGAGTCAGAAGACCCCCAATAATCCCAAGTGAGAAATTGTTAACCAGCATTTCGAAGCCGGCTTTGATTTTACCATCAACTGCACGGTCGAATTGCTTCAGCACCCAACCGGCTAAGGGACCCACGATCATTGCGCCGAGGAACATTGGAATGTCCGAGCCGACAATAACGCCCATCGTCGCTATAGCCCCGATTACACCTCCGCGTTTGCCATGTATCATCTGCCCGCCGGTATAACCGATCAGGAGTGGCAGCAGGTAAGTAATCATTGGACCTACTAATTTCGCCAAGCTTTCAACAGGAAACCAACCTGTAGGAATAAATAATGCCGTAATTAACCCCCAAGCGATAAATGCGCCGATGTTCGGCATCACCATTCCGCTTAGCATACGACCGAATTGTTGAACTTTCACCCGTACACCACCGGATGAACTTTTCTGTGTTTCAGTTGTGGCCATTTAAAATGCCCCCTTAAATTATTGAATGGGACCCTTCTTTACTTAAATGCATTAAAGGTTATCCCTTATGGTCACATCCTAAATTAAAACGCTTTCTTTGTCATCAAATTGAAAACACGGTTTCGGCATGATCATTGTTGACAACATTTAAGAGTTCCTGCCACAGCCCATACAGAAGCCAACTAGCTTTTGATCCGACCCGGAAAATAAGGATTGTTTGGATTTATTTACTTTGGCGGTTCAACACCTCCAGAAGAACCTGTTTCGTTATTCTGACCAGTGAGACTTATATCTATGAAATAAACCTTGCGTTGCACGCTAATCCCTCATCTTCCCAGTTCCCTCGCACCTCTAACCAAAAGAAAAAACGGAAGCCTGCGAATAATCGCAAGACTTCCGTTCCTGATCAGCTCCCTGCCATCCAGAGGCTCATCATTATAACAAGCTCCATTCTCTTAGACCATCAAATATCCGTATGATCACGGCCTACATTGGATTTCTCATAACCAAAAAAGCCCACCTTTTCGGTGAGCTTTTTTGGTTAATCTGATCTTAAATTATATCCAGCGGCACTTTCCAAGATGGTATTGGGAAGGCTTCATCAAGCTTCCATCTTTCTTCTTCACTTAGCGTAATTAGACCTGCAGAGGCATTCTCAATGACATGCTCACGAGAAGATGCCTTCGGAATCGTAATGATATCCTCTTCGCGAATCGTCCAAGCCAACATAATCTGAAGTGGTGTTACGTTATGAACACGGGCGATTTCCTGAACGACTTCACTCTCGACCACTCCTTTTCGGAGCGCACCTGCTTGCGCAAGCGGTGAATAAGCCATTACCGGGATTTTGTGACTTCTCTGCCATGGCAGCAGTTCAGTTTCAATTCCTCTGGACCCTAAATGATATAGAATCTGATTGGTTGCACAATGAGTTCCCCCTTCAATACCAAGCAGCTCTTTCATATCGTCGATATCGAAATTGGATACACCCCATCTTGCTATTTTTCCTTGAGCGACCAGTTTCTCCATACCTACAACAGTCTCTTCTAGTGGAATATCCCCCCGCCAATGCAGCAAATAAAGATCCAGATGATCCGTATTCAAGCGTTTCAAGCTTTCTTCACAGCTGCGGATAAGGTGCTCATTCCCGGCATGATGTGGATAGACTTTTGACACCAAGAAAACTTGATCCCGAATGCCTTGGATAGCCTCACCTACTAAAAGCTCCGAGCGTCCGTCCCCATACATTTCAGCCGTATCTATTAAATCCATCCCTAGTTCCACACCTAATCTCAGTGCAGCAATCTCTTCCTCTCTACGGGGCGCGTCGTCACCCATATTCCAAGTTCCCTGCCCAATTCTGGGAAGCGACGTTCCATCTGGAAGCAGTATGCGGTTAGATTGGTTCATTTTTGTGATTTCAGCCAAATGTTCGATTGAATCCTTAGTCATATTAAAAATCCCCTTATTGAAGTATTGTATACTTACTTTATACGACCTATAAGAACCTTTCTAAACATCTGAATCGTGTCCAATTTATAACTAATCGCTCTTTTGAAGAGAAAAGTAAAGAATGAATACCAAACTAAGCTATCAGTTTTAGTCCCACAGCGGCCCCCAGAATCATAATAATACAGACGATCCGGCGCCAGTCTTTGGCCTCTCCATACAATATCATCCCCAGAATCGCTCCGCCGGATGCACCGATCCCCGTCCATACCGCATAAGCTGTTCCCATCGGCAGACTCTTCATAGCTAAAGACAGAAACAGAAAGCTTGCTCCGAAACCAAGAAAGAGCAGCGCGAACGACAGGAAATTCCGGTGTTTGTTCAATCTATTAATCATAGCTACTCCAAACATTTCAAATAAACCAGCAACGACCAGAAATACCCATGCCATTTAAGACTCCCCCTTTACTACGGCTTCTTTGGTCACCATTTTCAATCCTATAACGCCTGCCAGCAAAATAACCACTAGAACCAGCTTCATCAACTTGAACGGTTCTCCGAATAAAACCATGTCCGCAACTACTGTACCTGCAGTTCCTAGACCAACAAACACGGAATATACCGTGCCGACCGGCAGTTTGGCACTTGCTGAAATCATCACATAGAAGCTTATTATTATAGCTACCACAGTTATCAGCCACTCCCACATCGAGGAGGCATGTTTTAAACCGATGACCCACATGACCTCGAAAACAGCTGCACCAACTACCTTTAACCACTCTGAATTGTTCTTCATTTCAAGCCCTCCTTCAATTCACTAACTTTATAATTGCCCACGAAACAAACAAATAAGCCCGGAAGGTCATCGTCATTTATGACGACACCTCCCGGGCTTTTATCCCTCCGTGTAAACACGAACGATGCTGTTCGTGCGTTTTCCCTCGGACCAGACCAGCTGTGTACCAGCTGCGGAACCCTAGAAAACAATAACTATTAAGTTACATCGTATGGTAGCAAATCGGGGTGATAAAATCAACCTTTTTAAATAAAAATGAACAATCTCATTTCATTTCTTTAAATCATTTTTTCAATATTATGGTACAATTCAAGGAGATTTAGCCTATAATCAACGACTGGAAGGAGCACTCATAAATGACCTTTTGGATAATATTTATTGTATTTATTATATTAATTACTCGTAAACGTTCGAGCTCAAACGGTAATAGATCAGAAGGTAATAGGCGAAATGACGCTGACAGCGCGTCTTTTATGACTGCTAGCCATCCAGATCTGCTGGATACAAATAACCCGAATCATTCTAATCACCAACATCACAACCACCATAAGCACCACCACGGGGGAGACGACTCCCTTCCCCATTCCGGACATGACAGCGGTCATAACTGGGGTGGGGATAGCGGACATAGTGGCGGTGATTCCGGCGGCGGGGACTCTGGCGGCGGTGGCGGAAGTGATTAGCGGGTATAGCAAAAGGAAAAGAGCATCCCTGATATTGCTTCAGGAATGCCCTTTTTACGTTATTTCCCTTTTAAAACGTCAAGAAATTTCGCTTGCGTTTCACTTAAAAAATTCTCGGCACCGTGCGGGTGTAGTGGTTCACTCCAAGCGAATCCATCGCCTTCGTATCTAGGGATGAGGTGCATATGGTAGTGGGTCAGGTCGTTAAACTTTCCACCATTTTGGCATATGCTTATGCCATCTGGCTCGAACAAAGTTCTCAGAACAACTGATAACCTCTTCGACCCGTCCATTATCGCATAGGAAGTCTCTGAATCGATTTCTTCGAGATCTAGGTAATGCTTTTTTGGAAGGATCAGAATATGCCCTTCGTTAAACGGAGCGATATCTAGCACACAAGTAATAAATTCATTCTCATATACTACTTTTACATTAGACTCAATTCCGTTAGCAATCCGACATCCCAAGCACTCCATATTTGCACACTCCATCCCAGAATCAAAGGTCATCTCTATTATTGATTAAATTGAAACGTGCTTAGAAGCACCTCACCGTTAAAGACTACATAAACATCGGTAGTACCAGACTCTAAGGATACTTCACCAGTCAATGTGCTCCACTGTTGCAGAACTCCACCAGAAGGAACGGTCACAGTTCCAACCAGTTTCCCAACCGCGCTTCCAGTTCTAATCTCGATACTGCCACCTTTTGCAGAGGATACCAGAGCTTCAATTGATACTGCTCCATGATCGAACAATACGTCATTAAAAGCAATCCAAGCGCCCTCTTTTACCGGATGAATGGAAGCTCCGCCTGCTTTGCATTCATCCAGATATACGCCTTCGTAGTCATCATAGTTCTCTGCTTTGGTGTTGTTATATAAATTACGGGAAGGAATGATGTCCCCTTTAACCGTTACTATTGAAGATAATTTAATATCAGCAGAAGAACGGCCGATCAGAATCGCGTACTCTCCATTTTCGACGCAATATTGCTCGCGTGTAACATCCCAGAATGCTAGCTCAGTAACTGGTAATGCAAACTCTACTGTATGCGATTGACCTGCAGCGATGCTCGCTTTTTCAAAACCCTTCAATTGTTTAATCGGACGTTTGACCCGGGAATTCAAAGCCTGCACATATAGCTGAACAACCTCGTCCCCATCAACTACTCCAGTATTATCTACTTGAACGGAAATGTTAAGCGTATCCTCTTGTTGCAGATCTTTGGTGCTTAGGCTTAGATCCTTATAAGTCACTTCAGCGTAACTTAGGCCGTGACCAAATGGATACAATGGCTCGCCGTCAAAGTACATATACGTTCTTTTGCCTTTGATAATATCATAATCCATCAGCTCAGGCAGCTGCTCCACAGAACGGAGCCAAGTCATATTCAGCTTGCCGGAAGGGCTGTAATCTCCGAACAACACTTCTGCCACCGCATTGCCAAGCTCTTGTCCACTGTGAGAAGTATACAAAACTGCCGGGATATTCTCGTCAATCCAAGTGGAAGAAATCGGGTAACTACCGACAATAACTACCACTGTATTCGGATTCGCTTCATAGACTGCTTTGACCAGACGCTCCTGCTCCTCTGGAAGCACAATATCAGGTCTGTCGATTTCTTCTTTTCCGTTAAGGAGTGGATGGTTACCGACAAAAACCACTGCCACTTCAGCAGCTTTGGCGGCTTCAACCGCAGCTTCTAGTCCGTTTGTAACGATGTTCTTTTTGAAAAGACGAGTGTCCGCACTTGCGTCCTGATTAGCAACCTGCAGCGTGCCATCCTCCGAATTAACGGAGATTAATTTGTCATTCCAGGTCCGTAAAGATACCGTACCCTCGGTTTCAGGCACGATGTTAATAGACTCTTTTACAAACCAGCCGTAGATTTCGTCCGAAGATGCTGTGAGTGTCTCCGCTTCGCTTAAAGTTACATATTGTGCACGACTTGTCGCCTTCAGAGTATTGCTAGTCCAGCCCCATGCCGTATGTTGGAACAATTCTCCGTGCTCTGCCGTGTCATGCTGTACAGCCAACCTTCCGTCCTCACCCGTAATTCCAATGGCTTGGCCGTTTGCGGCTGAGGTAAGAATAATTTGATCTGCGCCACTCTCAAAAGTAACTTGTTTACCAGGCAGCTTCTTACTAACACCCTGAAGTGGAGTCACTCCATATGGTAATGTGCCAGAATACCAATCTCTGAAAGCTTCATCGCCAAGCGGACCAATAATCGCCACTTTGTTTAATTTAGTCTTGCTGAGTGGCAATGTGGCTTGTTCATTCTTCAGCAGTACAATGGATTGTTTGGCAGCTTCTAAGGAAAGTGCGGCATGTTTTTTGCTAAGAATCACGGAATCGTCGATTGCTGCATATGGATTTCCTTCAGCAGGGTCAAACTCTCCCAGACGGAAACGAACTCTAAAGGTGTTAGTTAGTGCACGATCCAAATCTTCCTCTGCCAGCAGACCTTGATCTAGTGCCTCATGAAGAACCTTGATCGTCTCCTCGGTTTCTTCTGTTACGCTATCAATTCCGTTTTTGATAGATTCCGCCATCGACTGTGCAAAAGACTCATAATACTTATGATCCTTCACAATACCGAATAAATCACCGGCATCACTTACGATAAAACCGTCCATGTCCCATTCACCTTTGACAACATCCATCACTGCTGGATGAAGAATAACCGGTACACCATTCACCGAGTTATAGGCGGTCATCATGGACTGTGCGCCACCTTCTTGAAAAGCAGGCTTGAACGCTTCCAGATAATACTCGCGCATATTTCTTGGATCGATGCTGGCAGAACAATTTCCGCGTTCGATCTCGTTGTTATTGCCTAGGAAGTGTTTAAGCGTTGCGACCGCTTTCAAATAGACAGGGTGATCGCCTTGGATTCCTTGCACAAGTGATGTACTGAGTTGTCCGGTTAATTCCGGATCTTCACCATAGGCTTCTTCCGTTCTGCCCCACCGTGGGTCACGCTCCATATCCACCGTTGGTGCCCATAACGTCAGCCCGTTCACCGTTGGGTTCTTTTTGTAGAATGCTCTTGCTTCATCTCCGATAGCCGAACCGATTTCCTTCATTAACTCTGGATTCCAGGTACAAGCTAGTCCACTTGGCTGAGGGAAAGAGGTTGCTTTTCCAAGCCAGGAAATTCCGTGCGCCGCTTCTGTACCGTGCTTATAGGCTCCAACACCCAAACGCTCTATGGCAGCTTGATACTGGGGGATCAGACTTACTTTTTCATCAAGCGTTAATCTGGAGATCAGATCCTGCACTCGGTCATTTAGGGTTAAATCAATCTGTTGAAATGGATATTTAGATGTCACTGTTTCCATCAAAATCGCTCCTTCGATTCAAGTTGATAGCGGTTTCATATGTCGTCGAGGTAGTTGACTGTGTTTAAACACAAATCTGGTCTATCACCATAATCATAGAAGATTAAACCAATAAGTAACACCTTAACAATCTAAGTGAAAATCAGGTCATAATTAGAGATTTTTGGGGTGCTTCGCTCGTCTCCCTTGGTGAAGTGAGAGGCGGATGATAACGGGGCGAGGTAGATTGGAAGGGGCTTATCTGGGGTATTTTTGCCTTTCTTTCGCCCAAATTCAGCCTTTTGAGCGATATCCAAGGCATTTTTGCCTTTCTTTCGTCCAAATTCAGCCTTTTGAGCGATATCCAAGGCATTTTTGCCTTTCTTTCGTCCAGTTCCAGCCTTTTGGACGATATCCAAGGCATTTTTACCTTTCTTTCGCTCAATTCCAGCCTTTTGGGCGGTATCCAAGGCATTTTTGCCTTTCTTTCGCTCAATTCCAGCCTTTTGGGCGGTATCTAGGGCATTTTTTTATCTCACCATAGCTGAAAATCCTTGAAAGAATGGATATATTCATATCTACAAACTATGCCACTCTCCTCCGAAATTATAGGACTAAACCTTCCTTTTTCGCAAAGTGCACTCAACCCTTTTTTAGCCGTACGGGGGTGGATTCCAAGCTCCCTCACCAAATCAACTGGCCGAATGCACCCATTCGTGCGAACCGCAATCCGCAAAATATCACGCTCCAGTCGACTAAACTCCCACTGATCTTCCATCCTCAATGCGAGGTACGGCATAAGCAATGGTCTTAGCAAAGTAATCGTAAGCTCAGGACTCGCTTCTAGGTCATCATAAGGAATCGCCACCACCCGATAACCCGCGATTTGCAGATAAGTCTCTCGATTTAGTTCTTGCCTGTAGCGCGTTCGGTCTGTATTTTGCACATGTGGGCCATAGCCCTTTACTTCAAACGCAAACTTAACCTGACCAGGCTTCCACACAAAATCAACAAAGTAGGGCTTGCTACGCCAATCCAACACTTCATATTCAGGATGAAGATCATTGAAATGCCCCAGCATAGGCCACCATACCTTCTCCAAAAACATCCGCTCACCATGACCATGGCCACGCTCCAATCTCCCCCGCCGTTCTCCCGTTCTTCTACTAATATGATCCTCTACCCACTTACGATGCTCCTCCGTAAATCCCATACGTCACCCTCCTTCTTGGCATAAAAAAATCCCGCACCCAATATGGGTACGGGACGTGCTTCGTCCTATTACACAAAAGTATAGTATTCGTCTTCTAATGCTGTCAATTACACTCTACAGCTAATGCTAGATCCAGCAAAATTTAACTATCCATCAAAAAGCTAATTGGTTTAAGTACGTTGCGTTAAAGTAAGGTCAGTTTAAATTAGCTCTGTTAGAGTTATTTAAGTATAGTTAGTTCAGAAAAATCAGTTCAGTTACCGCCGACCCAACTTCCCATCCCAGCTACTTACCCCGCCCTGCAAATGTGCAAGCCGAGTATACCCATGCTTACTCAGCATCCGCGCTGCACTTTTGCTTCGCATACCGCTGCGGCAGTAAAGCAACACATCCCGATCCTTAGGGATCTCACCGAGCCGCTTTTCCAACTGAGACAGCGGGATGTTTTTCGCCCCCGGAATAAATCCACTCTTGTATTCATCCGGTTCGCGGACATCGATCAGCAGCTTATTTTTAGATTGCTCCATTTCGCTACGAAACTCTGCCACCTTCAATGTTCTTACACTTACACTTGCGCTTTTCCCAAATCCAAGACGGGACATCCATGAGCTTAAATCCATTATCCTTCACAACAACCTTTCACCGAAATGTCGGAGAGCGTTCTTTTATTCCCTAACAAATCACCATTTACCGCATATAACTTTCGAAAGCCCTGCTTATAAAGAATTCTCGCAGCTTTGTTTCTTTTATAGTAACTATCAGCAAGAATTAGAACCGAATCGTCAGGAGATAGACAGTGCTGCCAGACATAGGCTAACCGCCCGATCGATATATTTATCGAGCCACGGATATTTTCCTTCTCATAATCTACAGCATCCCTCACATCGAGCATTTTCATATCCAATGTTTGATCTGCTAATTCGCGAACGTCGCGGGCTTCTACATAGGAGAGAGAACGGACTGGCCAAGCGGAACGTAAGAACCTTACAATACTAAAAGCAATTAATATACTCAGTAGGATCCTAAACACCATGTTCATGCGATTACCCCCGTACCAAAAAATCATCCGTCCAAGCACTTAATCCACCCATCATATTGACAACGTTATAACCCTTTTCGCTCAGCAGCTCACACGCCAGTCCACTTCGACCACCACTTAGACACATCACAATCATCTCTTCATTAGGATCTAGTTCATCTATACGCATTAACAGCTGCCCAAGCGGAATATGCTTCGCGCCGATCACATGCCCCTCTATCCATTCGGCGGGTTCACGTACATCCAGTAGCGCAGGAGCCTCTCCATTCTTTAGAAGTTCCGCCACTTGCTGCGGGGTAATTTCCTTTGAAATTTTAAAAGACATCGAGCATCTCTCCTTCTCTTTTTTTAAAAATAACTTGATTTTAATATCACTATATCATAATATTACGATATAAGGATATTGTAAAGCGAGGAGTTCATAACCATGGACAAAAATTTTAAAGCCTATAACCAAACCGCCGAAACCTTAAAGGCTATCGCTCATCCCGTTCGCTTGTGCATCATTAAAGGCCTGCTTGAAAAAGGCAGCTGCAACGTTAGCTTCATGCAGGACTGTCTAGACCTTCCACAATCTACGGTATCCCAGCATTTGCAGAAGCTTAGATCCTTAGGCATTGTCGAAACCGAACGTAATGGACTGGAAATTAACTATTCTGTTAAAGACGAGAAAATCAAACATCTAATTCAGCTATTTTTAGGGGAGGAATAAGTCATCATGAGTAAAAAAGTACTGATTGTTGGTGGAGTTGCAGGAGGCGCATCAGCGGCCGCCAGGCTTCGGAGATTAGATGAAGAGGCTCATATCGTCATGTTTGAGCGTGATCCGTACATTTCTTTTGCCAATTGCGGACTGCCTTATTATATCGGTGGGTCCATTCAGGACCGCTCCAAGCTGCTGGTTCAGACACCAGAGGCGATGCATAAACGTTTTAACATCGATGTTCGGATCCAAAGCGAAGTGGTGTCTATCGACCCTGTGAACAAGAAAGTGCACGTACAAAGCAAGGAAAACGGCTCCTATGAAGAGAGCTATGATGCGCTTATTTTATCGCCCGGTGCTAAACCGATTCGTCCGAATCTACCTGGTATCGAGAGTTCCAAAATTCACATGCTGCGCAACATTCCCGACACTGACAAAGTCAAAACCAAAGTCGCAGCCGAAGGCACTCGTTCCGCCGTTGTGATCGGTGGTGGATTTATCGGTGTTGAGATGGCTGAGAACCTCAGAGAAGCTGGTCTGGAAGTATCCTTGATCGAGGCGGGCCCACAAATCTTAGCTCCATTCGATACCGAAATGTCTTCTATTTTGGCAAAAGAGCTCGACGAGCATGGCGTTAATCTTATTTTTTCGGATATGGTCCAAGGGTTTGCAGAAGTAGGTGAACAAATAGAGGTTCAATTGGCAAGTGGCACTGTGCTGCAAAGTGATATGGTTCTGCTGGCTATCGGCGTTTCGCCGGATACCTCTTTCCTGAAGGATAGTGGTTTAGAGTTCGGTCCACGCGGCCATATCTTGGTCAACGAGCGTATGGAGACAAATTTGGATCAGATCTACGCAGTTGGTGACGCGGTCGAGGTGGTTGATTTCGTAAACGGAACTAAAACCGCCATTCCACTAGCAGGCCCTGCCAATAAGCAAGGACGGATTGCAGCGGACAATGTTAGCGGTCTAGGTACGACTTACAAAGGCTCCCAAGGAACTTCTATCATTAAAGTATTTGGTGTGACAGGTGCTTCTACCGGTAATAATGAAAAAACACTTCAGCGTTTGGGCTTACCTTATCACGTGATTTACGTACATCCAAGCTCTCATGCAACTTATTATCCGGGGGCAACTCCGATATCTATAAAGCTGATTTTTGATCCAAAAGGTACAGTACTCGGCGCACAAGCTGTGGGTTACAGTGGAGTAGATAAACGTATCGACGATATCGCTACAGTGATTCGCTTTAGAGGTACGGTCACTGATTTAACTGAGTTGGAGCTTTCTTATGCCCCTCCATACTCTTCTGCTAAAGATCCGGTGAATATGGCTGGCTTTGCCGCTGAGAATATTTTGAAAGGTATGACCACAGTATTCGTTCCTAAGGATTTAGAAGGTCGGGACAAAAACAACACCATTTTAGTTGACGTACGTTCGGAAATCGAGCATGCCAACGGTCATATTGAAGGCTCCATTAACATCCCTGTGGATGATCTGCGTGGTCGTCTAGCCGAGCTTGACCCTAATAAAGAAATATGGGTGTATTGCCAAGTTGGACTTAGAGGCTACACGGCTTCTCGGATTTTGCAGCAAAAAGGTTTCCGTGTGAAGAATCTGACCGGAGGCTATAAGACGTATCAACTGAGCAAATATTCGCCTAAAAAAAAAGATAGCCTGACGCCAAACGCAGGCATTTCAGCAGTCCGTAAAGAAATCGCAGCAACGGGAGCACCGGCGGGGACTGACACTAGCACTGGGAGTGGGACTGCTACAGCCAATACCAATACTACAGCTTTAGCAGCCAACACCAGCGCATCTATATCCACCCCTGCCGAACAAGAATTGAATCTAACACCTGATTCCGTGCTTGATGCTTGCGGACTATGCTGCCCTGGGCCGCTGATCCAAGTCAAGATGAGCATGGACCCGCTCTTGGACGGGCAAGTCTTGAAGGTAACGGCTTCCGATCCGGGATTCTATGAAGATATTAAGGCATGGGCTCGCATGTCGAAGCACACGCTTTTGCAATTAACGAAGCTGCCTACTGGCATGATTGAAGCTTATCTGCGCAAAGGCATTACCGCGGAATCCGAACCAGCAGGAGCACAACCCGTCCAAACTAATAATGCAAGTACGATGGTGGTATTCAGCGGTGATCTGGATAAAGCGATCGCTTCTTTCATCATTGCCAACGGAGCAGCCTCCAGCGGCAAAAAAGTGACGATGTTCTTTACCTTCTGGGGTCTCAATATTATCCGCAAGGATGAAAAAGTGGCTGTGAACAAAAATTTCATCGGCAAAATGTTCGGAGCGATGATGCCCCGCGGCAGTCGGAAGCTAACGCTTTCGAATATGAACATGATGGGCATGGGCTCCAAAATGATCCGCTCTGTAATGAAGAACAATAATGTTTCTTCTTTGGAAGAATTGATTCAGATGGCTGTCGACCAAGGTGTCGAGATCGTTGCCTGCCAAATGTCTATGGATCTTATGGGCATTACCCGTGAAGAACTGATCGACGGTGTTGGAATCGGCGGCGTAGGATATTACCTCGGTCAAGCCGATCAATCTAGTCATAATCTATTTATCTAAATACCTTAACACTGCAAAGAGACTCCTCTATTTATATAGAAGAGTCTCTTTTTTTAGCCAAATGCAGAGGCATTTGGGCCAATCTCCTTTGACTCACATACAAAAACAGGGAATTCACAGCCGCTTAGGCATACAATTCCCTATTCTTCAAATTTAATTAGTTTCTTCTACAAGTGAAATTGCAACCGGATCTATGATATTAGTAAAAGTGCCATCGCCAAGCTGGGCTAACCCATTATATCCCCAAGTCAGCAAGGCTCCCTCCTCGCTAACCGCACCGCTGCTCATATAACCTGCACTAATAATGACGATGCGACTGCCAAGATTGAGCTTAGACGCGATGGAACGCTCCGACTCAGCTCCACCACCAAGCTGTCCCTCGTTGTTCGCTCCCCATATCCATACGGTTCCGTCGCTCTTCAGCGCTATGCTATGCAAGGCGCCAGCGGATACGCTGATCACTGAACCAAGATCCACCGCTTGAACGGGTGTATAATGATCTTCGGTAGTCCCATCACCCAAAACCCCCTTGACGTTCGTTCCCCAGCTCCACACGGTTCCGTTCTTTTTCACTGCCATGCTGTGATAGAAGCCAGCTGATACGGACGCAACGCCGCTTAATTCAGCAACCTGCATGGGAGTCGCGTGGTCGGTCTTTGTGTTATCACCGAGCTGACCATACGCATTGAACCCCCAGGCGTAAACCTGACCATCGCGGCTAACTGCTAGATTATGAAAGGCTCCGGCCGAGATCGATACGATAGACTCCAAGCCTGCAACCTGCACCGGTAATGCGCTATCCTCGGTGGTCCCATCTCCAAGCTGCCCATATGCGTTAAGTCCCCACGCCCACACCGTTCCATCGGACAATAACGCCAACGAATGCTGCTCACCCGCTTGAACCGCTACGACACGCGCCAATCCAGGCACTTGCTGCGGCACAAGCTGGGACTCCAACGTACCATTACCCAGTTGGCCCACACTATTGCCTCCCCATGTCCAAACCGTTCCGTCCGTCGCGAGTGCGATAGAATGGTCTTGTCCAACGGATGCGGCGCTTATCTCCGGCAAACCAACGATCCGCACAGGCTTATTACGAGCAATGGTCGTGCTATCACCCAGCTGGCCTTTCCTATTATTGCCCCAAGCCCATACGGTACCCTCCGGCTGTACAGTCAATGTATGGAAGGAATTCCCGTTGCCCATGCTCATAATCGGGCCAACATCACTTACATCATCAAGTGTACTAACCTTCAACTCGTTGCTAAAAGCCGATTTGTTCCCCGATTCGTCTATAGCTTGTACTAAAAAGATGTACTCCTGTCCAGCCTTTAAGTTGATGGCCGTGTAGACTGTTGTGCTTACTGTGACTTCTGCCAACTGATCGGAGTCCTGATATAGAACATACTCCGCAACTCCGACATTATCCTCGGATGAACTCCATGCCAAGCTAATACTACCCGATGTGCGACCGATAAGACTTAACTCGGGTGTACTCGGCGGTTCTTGATCGGCTAAAGGAAGTTCCTCTTCCTCCGTTGTCGGAGGTTGTGGTTCCGCTGGAAGCGTACTTGCAATTAAAGGGAGGCTTGTTTTGGACATAGGTCCGGATAAATTTATCGCTTGGACCGTAAATGTATAGCTCCGTTCGGAAGCTAATCCCTTCACCGTATACTCCGTTAATCCGCCTGAATCGAAGTTGTAGACCACATCGGCCACGCTAGAATTAGTCTGCTCCACTAGACTTACCTTATAACTCACATCGGAGTCAGAGCTTCCCACTACGGCATCCCAGGTAAGGCCGATGCTTGTGGAGGTTGTGCCGCTAACTGCCAGATTCGCCGGTGCAGCCAGCAGCTTTACCTGTTCGTAAGAACGTCCCTTTGCATACCCCGCAGACGGAAATTGAATGACGAATGGAAATATAAGAACTAACACCAACAGTAAGCTCAATCTTTTTATCGAAACTAGCTTCCTTGCCATATTTAATCACTTCCTATCATACAAAATGGATGGTTCCAACCCCAAATCTTGCATTACTTAATCTCAATTCCGGCGCTCGCATAACCTGTTAGTGTAGTTATCGAGTCTATACCCGAAGTTATCGTAGGGACCACTACTAACATTAAGCGATCGCCAGCCTGAACAGCCGCATTTAACCCTGTAATTGATCCGGTACTAATAGATCCGACAGATATTATTCCTGTCAAACTAGGCGCCAAGGATACTACTGCACCACTAATAGGAGTAAAAATGTTGCTGTTACTATCCGCTTTAAATAATTGTGCTGAAACGTTTAAGGTCGTGCCGATTAAAGACATTGCTGCAGTTGTGCTGAAGGAAGTATAGATTGATGTAATCGTACCATTACGTGGAATGATAAACGCTTGGTTGTATGGATCTTTTGTAGGATCAGATCCATTACTTCTAGTTAAATCTATTTTTCCACCTACTATACTAGCTCCTGAGTATGAACTGCCAAATCCGAGCATCGCCACTCTGTTGGTTAATCCCCCGAGGGCTGTCGTTATGGTAATTGGTGCGCCTGAAGAGAATGGAATTATTGTTGATGCGCCAGATGCCCCGGTTGCTCCAGTTACCCCTTGAACTCCTTGAATTCCTTGTGCGCCCGTAGATCCGCTTGCCCCGGTTACCCCTTGAATTCCTTGGACTCCCTGTGCGCCGGTTGCTCCGGTTTCACCTTTAGAAACAAGTAGGGTATAGTCGTTATTTAAATCAGAGGGTACTCCGGATGGGTTGCTTATCGTAACGATGTATATACTTCCCAAATAAGTAACGACTTGACCTGCATGATAGGAACTCGTTTGATTGAACGGAAGGATTCCATCTAAACCAATTCCGGTTGCGCCGACAGCCCCAGTCGCCCCAACTGCCCCTGTCGCTCCTACTGCTCCTGTCGCTCCAACCGCTCCGGTTGCTCCAACAGCCCCAGTCGCTCCTACTGCTCCAGTCGCTCCGACTGCCCCAGTCGCTCCTACTGCTCCTGTCGCTCCAACTGCCCCAGTCGCTCCAACTGCTCCAGTTGCTCCTACAGCCCCGGTTGCTCCAACAGCCCCAGTCGCTCCAACAGCCCCAGTCGCTCCAACTGCTCCAGCCGCTCCAACTGCTCCAGTTGCTCCGACTGCTCCAGTCGCTCCGACTGCTCCAGTCGCTCCGACTGCTCCTGTCGCTCCGACTGCTCCAGTCGCTCCAACTGCCCCTGTCGCTCCAACTGCTCCTGTCGCTCCAACTGCTCCTGTCGCTCCGACTGCCCCTGTCGCTCCGACTGCTCCTGTCGCTCCTACCGCTCCAGCCGCTCCAACTGCTCCAGTCGCTCCAACTGCTCCAGTTGCTCCGGTTGCTCCTGTCGCTCCGACTGCTCCTGTCGCTCCTACTGCTCCAGTCGCTCCGACTGCTCCAGTCGCCCCAACTGCTCCAGTCGCTCCAACTGCTCCAGTCGCTCCAACTGCTCCAGTCGCTCCAACTGCCCCTGTCGCTCCGACTGCTCCAGTCGCTCCTACTGCTCCAGTCGCTCCTACTGCTCCAGTTGCTCCAACTGCTCCAGTCGCTCCGGTTGCTCCGGTTGCGCCTTGCGGTCCACTTGAACCAGAAGCCCCGTTTTGACCCGCTGGACCGGTTGCACCTGTGTCACCTTTTTCACCTTTCGAACCTGTCTGGCCTACTGCCCCCATTCCCAATACTTCAACGAAGGAAGCCATTCCTCCATTATGAATGAGCGTCACCAAAGACCCCGTAGGGAACACGCCCTTGCCATTGTCTCCGAACAAAACAGAATTGCTATTGATTTCGAATTTCTCCGTCTGACCACTACTGCTTAACACTTCGATCGAGTTTTTCGACATCGAGACGACAGAGCCATGGATAATCCGATCGGATACCGTGCTCGCAAATATTTCCGTCTTAGATAAGATAGCGGCAAACTCGGCGCGAGTAGCCGTCTGCTTAGGCTTGAAAGTATTATTTGGGAAACCAGATATAACATTGCGGTTAACTGCGGCATTAATGTAGCCTGCTGCCCAGTCCGACGCGTCTGACGCATCCAAAAAACCAATGTTGCTATCCTTAAACTTGATAGCCTCGGATTCCTTGCCTGCCGCACGAATAATTAGACGTGTTATCCACTCTCGACTTGCTTGCTCTTTTCCCCAGATGACGGTGTTGGGTCTCACTTCCTCGCTTGGAATCACGAGGCCGATGTCAATGGCTTGCTGTATCCATACAGTAGCCCATGAATCCACGGTGAAGGGCAAGCTTCCGCCATTTACCTTAGGCTGCTCATATCCCATGAACCTGAGCACCATAACAACCGCTTCCTGCTTCGTAACTGGACGGTTCGGGCTGAAGTTGCCGGAACCATCTCCTTCAATTACCCCAAGCGCGGAGGCTTTGGTAATATACTGGTACGCCCATGAGGTAGTATTAACATCGCTATAAGCTGCTGCACTAGCCCGGGGTAGAATACCGCTATAAGCAGGACTCAATGGCGCAATCAATTGACTCATTAGAATAAACGCCATTGAGCTCTTGTAAGCTAACTGCTTGCCACTCTTCTTACTACTTGCCTTCGTCCTCTTCAATCTTGCCATTACCTAAATCCCCCTCAAGTTTATAAAGTTATGTATTGCTTCAAATAATCGCGATTTGCCATAACGCTCGGATACTCCGGAACATAGCCCCCAGCTATCTCATTGTGATAGTGAGCTTGTTCGTATTGTCCTAAGCGATCGTAACAAACGCATAATTGTAAATGCGGCAGCCACGTCCATGACGGAACTTCTACTCTAGCGTTAGGTTCAGTCGGCTTAGGTACTTCCGTGGCGAGCTTATACCAAAAAGCAGCATTCTCGAACCGTTGTTCGATCAGCTCATAAGACCCTAATTGGCAACAGGCTTCTGCCCGGGGAGGCAACAATGCAAAGGCTTGAAGTACTTTAAGCTTGGCTTCTTGAAACCGACCTAATTGTGACAACGCATCTGCGGCACGCCGGCTAGCGAACAGCTTGTCCTCCATCCAGCCATTCGGCATTGCGATGAAGGCATCGTATTGCTCTATCGCTCGCTGCCATTGGCCGTGGTCGTATAACTCGTTAGCATAGTAAAATATATCCCGCGGAGTGAAGCTCGTCTGCGCTTCCAGCATCCCCTCATAAATGAGAAGATTACGCGAAGATTGCGTATGCTTCCGATCATGCGTTATGCCTAACTCGGCATAGAACACATTGCCTGTGACCTCCAGGTACTCATGAACAATTCCAATCCAACGGAAGCCACAACTTCTTCTAACCAGACGATTCCGCCTCAAGCTCGAAGTTACGTTTCCGTCCTTATCATGTTCGAGATAATAATGCATCGATACGGCATCGATATCCCAGGGTAATCCGGATACAATGGACCGAAGAGCCTCTGCATCCTCTGACTGTAGATAATCGTCCGCATCCAGCCACAGGAGATACTCTTGAGTGGCGAGACTGAAGGCATAATTCCTTGCCTTGGAGAAATCGTTCACCCACTCGAAATCATAAACCTGAGCTCCATAAGAAGCCGCAAGCGCTTTCGTTCCATCACTCGAACCCGTATCGACAATAATAATCTCATCGACTAGCTCCCGCACGCTGGATAAACAACGTCCTAAGGTGTGTTCTTCATTCTTCACGATCATGCATAGGCTAACCGTGATCTTCCGTGTGCCGCTATGCAAGGACGAAGTTAAATCGAATCCCCACTTGCTTATGGCCTTAGCACGATTCAAAATTAATCGGTTATTGTACCAATCGGAATCATTGGGATTTACTGAAGGAGGCTCCTTTCGGAAAACTACGCATCCTTCGGCTATGTAAATATCCAGATTCATAGATAACGCGCGGTAACACAGATCGTCATCCTCATAGGATTCGACCTCAAACCTCTCATCGAAGGACCCGATCTGCTCAAAATACTGACGCGGCATCATCATTAGCAAACTGACAAGCCTAGGAACCCGGGTCCAAGACATCGTTTTCCCGATGGCAAGCATCGATGCCGACTGATAGAGTTGCTCCATGTTCTGATAAACAATCGGAATCCTTTGGCCGCCACTAACGTCATTCATCCTCGGACCCACGATCGCAGCATTCGGGTGATGGTCCAGACAGCCAGACAACTGCTCTAGCCATCCCTCATTTACCATGATCTGATCGCGGATAAATACAAGACGATCACCCGAAGATGACACCGCGCCCAGATTAAATGCAGCTGCAACCCCTATGCCCCTGCTATGAATGACATGAACGCCGTATTCATATGCAAGAAAATTCGACACTTCAGCAGATTTGTTATCCGAGACAACAATCAGTTCATAGGACATAGACGTATATTGCTTAATTCGATCCAGACATTGTAAGGTTAAGTTAAAGTGCTGAGCCAACAATATAATGCTAATTTTCATTCGCTTTGTACCATCCATTATTATTTAGTTGTAGATCGCTTCCAGATATGGTTAACTACTGATGCCATGCCAATATCGACGCTTATTTCCTCCTACATTCGACAATTTACCTAAATCTACCATTCCATCCGTGGTGCAATCAAGACAACTAAAGTTGCTATTTACAACTCAGCCATACATCAAGAAAATTATCGATTATCTCATCTTTTTCATACCACTACCAGCATCTTGCACATGTCATTCCAACAATATATATAAAAATAGAGCATTTAAATAGTGTACGTTGTCATCACTTTTGTCATATGACAATATGTTATTTAATGGAATTTTTATGATTTAGAGTGAGATGAACGAGAGAATGTAGGATCATTAATCCAATCCTCCGAACACCAAAAAAGCTACCTCTAAGGGTAGCCTTTGTCATAAAATAACGTTATTTGGAGAACGTTGAGGATCACTCCCTCAAATTCCATTTCATATTTGATCTAAACCAACGATTCTTCTAACCCGCTTTTGGAAAGTAACCCCTTCTCGATAACCATGGCTTGAAATATTTTTCGAACTTCTTCGAACTGATCTCCTACTCTACAGCCAAAGCATTAAATTCTTGCAGATCCTTGGCTAAATCTTCTTCCGTGTATTTCCCTTGACCGAACCCAACCAGCGCCCGTAGCGGCATATATTTCATCATCGCCATGAACATCTCCGGATTATCTTCCATCGCACCTTCCATGCCAAAAATACTGCTGAATTTCTTCACTTTATCTGCCGAGCGTGGATTGTCCAGCAAATCACCAACGGTACTGTTGCGATGATAACGTAATGCAAGTGGAGCTGTCGATTCTACTTCAATAGAAGCAGTCAGACGAATATCCCGTGAAGAGGAACCGATAGTAATGTCAAAGACTCCACTTTCCACATGCCAATCACCAATGTTAACGTTGTAATAAGCAAAGGAGCGTTTATCCAGTTCAAAAGAAACCTCTTGCTCTTTCCCAGGCTGAAGCGCTAGCTTCTGGAAGCCCTTAAGCTCCTTAAGCGGACGGATTACGCTGCTCTTCACATCGCTAACATAGAGCTGAACGATTTCTTTTCCTGCGCGAGTACCCGTGTTTTTGATGGTAGCCGTAACCTGTACGTTCTCGGTATCTTTTATGCTGCTCTTTGAGATTCTCAAATTGCTGTATTGAAACGCTGTGTAGCTGAGACCGAAGCCGAAAGGAAACAGCGGTTCAAGCTCTTTTTTATCATAATAACGATAGCCTACAAACAAGCCTTCTCTGTACTCTACCGTATCCCCTTCACCTGGGAAATTAAGAAAGGATGGATTATCACTCAGCTTCATCGGGAAGGTCTCTGCCAGCTTGCCACTTGGACTAACCTCTCCAAACAGTAAATCTGCCACTGCACCGCCAAAAGCCTGACCGCCTAGATAACCTTCAAGAATCCCCTTAGTTTTATGAATCCAAGGCATTTCTATGGGTGAACCATTGCTGAGTACGACAACGATATTACTTTGCACCTCAGCCACTGCATTGATCAGCGCTTTATGGCTCTCTGGAAGCGACAAATGACTGCGATCATAACCTTCTGATTCATAGTTATCCGGAAGTCCAAGGAACAATACGGCTATATCCCCTTTGGCCGCTGTATCCCGTGCCTCTTGTAGCAAAGCTTCATTAATCCCGTCATGATTCAGTTCATATCCTTGTGCATACAATAGCTCGGCAGATCCTGCAAGAGCCTTCATCTCTTCAAAAGCATCATCCAACTTCGTCGGATTCACATGTGAGCTACCCCCGCCCTGATAACGCGGATTCCTAGCAAACTCACCTATAATCGCAATGCTTCCTTCTTTAGATAGCGGTAAAATATGATCCTCATTTCTAAGGAGCACCATGCTCTCCCGCGCCACTTCACGAGCCAGACGGTGATGCTCATCAGCATTAAATGTAGCACTATCTTTACGGTTCTCGACCGCTTTAAAAACAAAGGTAAGCAACCGTTCCACTGCAAGATTTAACGTTTCTTCCGCCAACTCCCCACTTTGCACCGCTGCGACAATCTTGGCATCACCAATTCCTCCGGTTGACGGCATTTCCAGCTCCAGACCTGCTTGCAGTGCCTTCACCCGTTCATTGACCGCACCCCAGTCGGACACGACGAATCCTTCGTAGCCCCATTCTTCTCTAAGAATCTTAGTCAGAAGAAATTCACTTTCGGAAGCATACTCACCGTTCACTCGATTGTAAGAGCACATCACGCTCCATGGTTGACTCTGCTTAACTGCGCCTTCAAAGCTAGCCAAATAGATTTCTCGTAGCGTCCGCTCATCTATCACAGCATCTACGGACATTCTCCGGTGTTCTTGATTATTAGCAGCAAAATGCTTAAGCGAGGTGCCTACGCCTTCACTTTGCACGCCTTTGATATGATTCCCACCCATCTCCGAAGAAAGATAAGGGTCCTCCGAAAAATATTCGAAGTTACGACCGTTCAGCGGGGAGCGCTTAATATTCGTTCCCGGTCCGAGCAGAACAGCGACGTTCTCTGCTTGACACTCTTTTCCGAGCGCTTTACCCACACGCCCGATTAAATCCCGATCCCAGGAAGAAGCCATCCCTGCTGCAGAAGGAAAACAAGTCGCGGGTACACTGTTGTTGAGTCCGAGGTGATCGGCGCTCTCTTTTTGCTTACGTAAACCATGGGGTCCGTCCGTTACCATTAAAGAGGGGATTCCGAGTCGTTCAATGCCCTTTGTATTCCAGAAATCAAGCCCTGAGCAGAGTCCTGCTTTCTCCTCAAGGGTCATTTGTGATATGAGTTCATGAATGTTGGTTTTCATAAAAATACCTCCTCTAAATGTATACTATCCCCATTTTAATCTACATCATGTTAGATTTATGGCATTATCATTGTATTTTTGGTATTCTGGTTGGGCGAGGAGGTTGAAAAAATGGTGAATTATTTGGACAGTCGTGAAGGAGCTCAATATATCTGTAAAGTGTTGTATGAATCGCTGCAAATTCCTGTGTTTCTGCTAGACGCCAATCGGAGAATCGAGCTAGCGTTGCCTTCCTCTTCGGAAAGTGCCCCCTGGGTTCATAACATCAATGATCTCCTTTCAGAAATTGCAGACACTACTAAAAGCGAGAACAACTCTTACTACGATAGCTCAAATGCCACTATACCCATCATTCGCACCACTAATTTCCTAGAGAATTACATCCTTCTTCATCTGCCCTCAGACACCAGTAACGGGGGAAGCATTGTGATTGGTCCTACACTGTATTCTCAACTTTCTGAGGACAATATGACTAGTCTAATGCGCGACCAGGAGGTTCCACTCAGACTTCACGACCAATGGATGAAATACTACCGAAGCTTGACCGTGCTAACTAAAATGAGACTTTACCATACCGCTATGCTGATGTACTCGCTCGTTACCGGAAAGACGTTATCCCTTAGCGAACTGCTACTGGACGCCCGAACTCTTGAACATAAACAGCCTCCCGCAGGCAGTTTGGACTTGGACGTTTCCTACCGACGTGAGAATACATGGCTACACCACGAACCCATGCTGGAAAAATCTTTATTTCACCATATCAAAAATGGAAATAAAGCTGAGCTACTTCGTGTCCAAGCAACCTTTTCTGAAGACAATTACGGAGTACTCTCCAAGAAGAGCCATTTACGCAACAAAAAGAATCTGGCAATCTCCTGTATTACGCTCGCTACACGTGCTGCTATTGATGGAGGGCTGTATTGGGAGATTTCTTATACCCTAAGCGACTTTCATATCCAGCATATCGAAGAACTAAAAGACATTCCCGCTGTAGATCATGCTATTCTTAATGCGCTTTGCGATTTCGCTGACCATGTCAGAGAGAGCCGGATGGCGAAATTTTCGCGCACCGTGGCCCTCTGTCAGAACTATATTTTTAATCACTTATATGAGGAACTCTCCTTAGATAAGCTGGCTGAAGTCGCTGGATTGAACAGAAGCTATCTCTCTCTATTATTTAAGAAGGAAACAGGATTCACGATCAGTGATTTTATTCAATTCGAGCGGATTGTTGAAGCCAAACGATTAATCGAAATACCGGGCATTAGCTTATCTGATATCGCTACGAGGCTACAATTCAACGATCAAAGCTATTTTACCAAAGTGTTTAAGAAATATACCGGCATCACCCCTAAACAATTCAGAAGAAACTGGGAAAGCACGCTTTAAGTATAGATGACACGACAAAAAATCTAAAAGTGGATTAAAGATCAGTGATGGCTGCCAGAACAGTATTGTTGAAGTAATCCACATACATATTTTTAAATGGCTTCTGGTGATCTAGCTCTACAGATAAATGAACCGTAACTGTCTGATAAATCGGATCAACGCATAAGAAAGGACCCGCTGCGCCCCAGTGTGAATAAGCTTCTGGAGAGAACAAATCTCCACCGTCACGCTTCGTACCGTTAATTGCCCATCCGTACCCCCAATACGCTTCTAGAAAAACCTCGTCTCTATATTGTGAGGATACGCCTGGAATTTGATTGCGGGTCATTTCTTTTACGGTTACCGGACTAAGGAATCGTACTCCGTTATATATCCCGCCGTTAAGAAACATCTGGCCAAAGACAGCCAAATCCATAGCCGTAGCGTACGCGCCGCCCCCCGCAGATACGGAATTCAAATTGTACTCGCTGTCTACCCATTCCGCGCACGCTGCCTCTGGTGCTCGTCTAACTACTTGGTCCCGTGCTTCAATCGGCACCCGATAATATGTATTTTTCCATGCCAAGCGGTTGAAAAATAGTTTCCTTTACGAATACATCATAAGCTTGTCCACTAACGCGCCGGATGATTTCACCCAAAAGCTCATAACCATATCCACAATAAGACATGACCGTACCAGGTTCGTTACTAAGTGGTGCATCATAACCGCCATACAAGTACTTATGCTGATCTGGATCTTGATTAGGTTCGTGTGGAGGGTAATCCCCTTGTTCCTGTTTTGCCTGTCCATTCTGCCAAATGACCTCACCCTCCAGGCCCGAGGTATGTGTCAACAAGTGATGTACGCATACCTTTGTTTTCCCTTCACCTATGAATTCGGGGATGTAATCAGAAACAGGTCTGTTTAGACCTACCTTCCCTTGTTCCATTAACATCATAATAGCGGTTGCCGTAAACAGTTTTGTTATGGAGCATATCGGATATATAGCATCTACGGTTAATTCTGCTGCGCCTGGCTCTGGACCGAATTTTCCGTTCGCTTGATGGACCAGCAGCGTCCCTTTTCTCGCAGCAACAATAACTTGTGCCGGAGTGATGTTGTCTTCAACCATTTGCGCGGCTGCTATACGTATACGCTCTACACCGTAAGTCGACACACCCGCCTGTTCTAACGAATTAAAGAATAGTTCTTTCATGGGTAGTCCTCCACAATAATTTATTTAACACATATATAAACTATTATACAAATATGTTAAATAATCCTGCTTGCTTACAAATTTCCTGTGCCTTCATTGTTAATGCGCTATTCTTAATAAAAGAAAAACGCTAATCTCGGTTTTCTCCCGAAAATCAGCGTTTTATTTTAACTGCATCCACTTCTTCACTAAGTGACTGCTACCTTAAAAGCGTCGACATTTAAAGCCGTACCATTGATTGTTAATGTGGCGTTGTAATAACCGCGGTCACCACTCGGCTTACATTTATAATCACCCGAGCATCCGCACACAAAGAATTTGGTATTGGTATATCCGGGATAAATATTGGTAAGCTTCCGGTAAAACAGATGCCCATGATGTGTAAAAATAGCAAGCACTTTATCTCTCACTTTCGTAGGTATGGCCGCAAAAAACTTAGCAGTCTCTGCCGCACTTAATACATGGCTGGGATCGACCGTGATCCCACTTACTTTTAAAGGCCAATGAAAATCAATAATATAGGAATACTTCTCATCTAAATTTTTTAATAAAGTTATACTAGCTGGTGTGAACTTTCCAAGTGCACAATCAAGCCATACATACTTCACTTTGCCCTGTGTCCCCGGGAAATTCATTTGCCCTTCGACTGCTCCTAAATATTTAGTGAATAAGGACCGGGTGCTTGCCTCCCAATTTCCTATAGATGCTTTATAGGGAATACTTCCGAGCGTGCTTGTAACCGTATCCTTGAATTCCTTGTAATAGGCATCCGCATCATTCCCATGATTAGCTCCTGCTTGTGCGTTATCCCCACCGAAAATAACAAACCTCTTATTTCCGCTGCTCACTGCTTTAGGCAAAAGATTTCTAAAAATGCTAGAGCTATTTCCATATCCCACATGGCTATCCCCAATAACTGCAAAGTTAATGATCTGGGCTGTTGCTTTAGGATTCAGATTACGTTTGGGCTTAGGTCTGGAGAGAAGACTTCGTTTCTTAGTGGATGCTATTTGCTTTTTCATCTTAATCACCTCTTTATAATGGATGAAGTATACCTGGTAGTATGTATATTCGATCCAATATGCTTTCTCTTGGACAGACGAATCTTTTAAAAAGAATCTATAGGGCAAATAATTAACAGGCTTATCTAAAAAGGGAAGATGTTATAATTAGTTCCACAGACGTCAATAATACAGTTCAATCCATAGAATTATAGGTTAAAAATATATACAGTAACGGAGGCCTTATTTTGAATAACGTTATCCCGGAATGGGCCGAATCTCATTTTCCTTTATATAGCGCTGGCAGCATTCAATCGATGTATGGGACCTCAAATCTACCAAGAGTTCAGATTCATGAGAATCTAACTGTGCTGCTGGCCGTTGCCGCTGGTAAAGGGAGCCTTGAGGTCAATAATCTAACTTATGAGCTTACGGAAGGAAGTGTAGTCCTTCTCCCCGCTAATACGTATGCCTCTTTAATTACAAATCTCCAGCAGCCGCTTCATGCCTATAAGCTCACCATCTGGATTCAAGAGCAGACACAGGCCACACCTAGTGGTGCGATGATACGAAAAAGCGAGATTGCTTCGAGTTCAAATATGCTGTTGTTTCCTTATGAGCCTGCCATTGTATCGAGTGTCAAGGCGTTGTATCTTCACCGACTGCCAGATCGAGAAACACGCCATGTACAGAATCAAATGCTCTTTCATCAGATTATTCTACAATTGTTAGAACAGCAGGAAGCCAGATATACAGTCCATGAGCAGCCATCGATGGAACGGAGCATTTCTTACCTGGAGAATCACTTTAGCGAAAAAATAACACGTGAGCACTTGGCCGCCATTGCGGGTGTAAGCAGCTCACATTATTCAACGCTGTTCAAGCAGGTGACAGGCTTCAGCCAGAGCGAATATTTGTCCCGGTTACGGGTCCATAGTGCCAAGGAACTCTTGCTTAACGGATCAGGCACGCTTAGAGAAATTGCGCTAAAGGTAGGCTACAAGGACGAATTTTATCTCAGTCGTCGTTTTAAACTGCAGACAGGCGCATCTCCTTCAGGATACAGTCGAAGCTCTTTCCAGCGAGTTGCTGTAATGCTCACCCCATATGCCAGCCATTTACTGTTACTTGGACTAGAACCCGCGGTTACCATCTCTGAAAGTAGTGAATATTTGAATCTTTCGGGTCAGGAGCCACCACAAGCGATGAAGTTTATCAATACCAATAGCTCTGCAGAACAGATCAGATCGCTATTACTCGATGCCAACATTGAACTGATAATTGCGGCCAAAGAACATCTGGAAGAATACGGATTGAGTGCTGCGCAGCTGCGGGCTGTAGCACCTATTATGGAAATCTCTTGGAACGAAATCGGATGGAAAGATCAGCTACGCCTTATCGGCCGAGCCATTCAACGGAGTGATCGGGCGGAGCAGTGGCTAAACGATTTTGAACAAGAAGAGCTAGTAGCCCGTGAAATAGTGCAGCACAGCACAGTCGCTAACGATATCGTCACCATTCTGGTGATCAAGCCTGAGGAGCTACTCGTTTATGGAGCTAGAAATGTAGGTTATGTGATGTACCAATCGCTTGGACTTACAGCTCCGACCTTGATTGACCATGAGATAAAAAGGCTGGGAGATCAGTTCCATTCGATTTCGATTGAGGTTACAGATCTTGCAGATTATGCAGGAGACCGAATTTTAGTCATTGTATTTCCCGATACCAAAGGCTCTACCGCACACACTGAAGCGATCTTCCAATCCCCTTATTGGAGCCAGCTTCCCGCAGTGCAGCAGAAGAAGGTCCATTTACTTGATCTGGATGATTGGGTGCCTTATAATCCGGCTTCGATTCGTTTACAACTAGGACGTGCTGTAGCTTTATTCGGAAGCAAATAATAGTCCAAGTCTTTTTTCCAACAAAAAGGCATGGCTAGGCACATAAGTGATCCCTATAATGATTACAAATGCGAATGATTCTCATAATCACTCTAAGGCATGGACTGAAGATTGATTTACACAGTTAGAATTGTTCAAAGAAACACTGTCATACAAAAAAAGGGGAGAATTATTTAATGAGAAAGATATTTATTCCGTTTGTACTTATTATGGGGATTGCACTCAGTGCTTGTGGGGGAAATCAGGCGAAGAATGATGCTAGTCCTACAAACAGCCCATCTTCGGCTCCTGCTGCGGAGTCAGAAAGTGCGACTTTTACTTATGAATCCGAAAACGGACCCGTTGAGGTTCCAACACATCCTCAGCGTGTGGTTGTACTCACCCGTTTTTTAACAGGGAATGTCATGGCACTGGGTGTACCTGTTGTGGGCGTAGATGAGATGTCCAAAACTAACCCACGCTTTGAAGAACAGCTGAAAGACGTAGAAGCAGTTAGCGATGAAAGTCTGGAGAAAATCATTGAACTGCAACCCGATCTAATTATCGGGCTCTCCGATATTAAGAATATCGATAAATTCAAGCAAATCGCACCAACTGTTACTTATACTTATAATAAAGTGGATTACTTAACCCAACAGCTGGAAGTCGGCAAATTGGTGAACAAAGAAAAAGAAGCCCAAGCTTGGGTTGATGACTTTAGTGCCCGCACCAAAAAAGCTGGTGAAGAAATCAGAGCGAAGATTGGCGATAATGCAACTGTCTCTGTTATTGAGACCTTTAATAAGCAATTGTATGTATACGGGTATAACTTTGGCCGCGGAACTGAGCTCCTCTATGGAGACTTCAAGCTTGGCATGCCAGAAACAGTAAAAGAAAGCACCAAAACGGATGGATTTTTTGCAGTCTCGACGGAAGTGCTGAAGGACTATCTTGGGGATTACGTTATTTTCAGCAAAAACACGGATGAGGACAATTCCTTCCAGAATACAGAAATCTACAAGAGTATCCCTGCTGTCAAAAACAATCACGTGTTCGAGGCTGATGCAAAAGCATTCTACTTTAACGATCCACTCAGCTTAGAGTACCAGTTGGAATTCTTTGAACAACAATTTCTTGGAAAATAAAGATAATGACTACGAAGCAAACCTCCATTCCATTTTTTTACAAGCTGCTTGGTAGCGTATTGGTAATGGTTATATGCCTCGTGATTGCTATGCTATTCGGGGCTAAAGAAACCACCTTCAATGATCTGTGGCTTGCCATCACTTCAAATTCAAAGGCAGACAATGTCCTTATTCTCCGTGAGATCCGGCTGCCGCGCGAACTGGCCGCCATGCTGATCGGTGCTGCCTTTGCCGTATCCGGTGCTATTATGCAAGGAGTGACGCGCAATCCGCTAGCTGATCCAGGCCTGCTGGGTCTGACTTCGGGCGCTAATATGGCGCTGGCTCTTACATTTGTATTTCTGCCGGGACTGAATTATTTTGGTACTATGATCGCTTGTTTCTTCGGCGCTGCCCTAGGAGCCATGCTTGTTCTTATTCTCGGCTCTGTGCGTCAAGGTGGCTTCTCTCCGATCCGAATCGTACTCGCTGGCGCTGCGGTATCTGCATTCCTGTATGCTATCGCAAGTGGCGTAAGCATTGCCTTCAAAATATCCAAAGATGTATCCATGTGGACAGCGGGTGGATTGATCGGCACAACTTGGGGCCAGCTTCAGGCCATTGCGCCTGTGATCCTCATCGGCATCGTGGTGGCATTAATATTTTCAAACCAGTTAACGATTCTTAGCTTAAGCGACGAGGTAGCCATCGGATTAGGACAAAACCTTGCTTTAGTTAAAGGGATTCTATTCACTCTTATTATTCTGCTGACTGGAGCATCAGTCGCTCTAATTGGGGATATGGCTTTTGTAGGACTGATGATTCCGCATATTGTCCGTAAAATTGTAGGTACCGATTATCGGTATATTTTGCCAATTTCGATATTTACGGGTGCATCATTCATGCTTCTCGCGGATACGATTGGACGGACAATCCATGCACCTTATGAGACGCCGGTGGTCGCCGTCGTTGCTATGCTTGGGCTACCTTTCTTCTTGTTTGTTGTTCGGAAAGGAGGTAAAACACTCTCATGATGTCCTCTGCTCCCGTACGAAAGCAACGTATTATCCTATTTGTATGCGCCGGCTTGATTTTGCTAACAGCAATCGCCAGCATGGGAATCGGGTACTCTTCCTTATCTTTTGAAAGGCTGCTTCCGGTACTATTCGGGCACGGAACCTTTAAAGAGGACTTTGTATTATTCTCTGTAAGATTGCCGCGAATACTGATTACACTGCTGGCAGGTATGGCCTTAGCGTTATCCGGTTCCATTCTACAAAGCGTTACACGAAACGATCTAGCCGACCCTGGTATTATTGGTATCAACTCCGGTGCAGGTGTGGCTGTCGCTGCTTTCTTTCTCTTTTTCCCGGTTAGCGCCGGATCATTCATTTATGCGCTGCCGCTGGTTGCTTTTATAGGGGCATTACTTACGGCAGCGTTAATCTATCTTTTTTCATATAGTCGGACTAAGGGGCTTGACCCTACTCGGCTCGTGCTCGTTGGGGTAGGTTTCTCTCTAGCATTGTCTGGCGTTATGATCGTGATCATTTCATCCGCAGATCGTGCCAAGGTAGATTTTATTGCAAAATGGATCGCCGGGAATATATGGGGTACAGATTGGCCATTCATCTGGGCTTTACTGCCTTGGTTGATCCTACTAGTTCCCTTTACCCTGTACAAATCGCAGCGACTCAACCTGCTCAGCCTAAGTGAAGTCTCTGCCATTGGTGTCGGGCTGAATCTCGAACGTGAACGTATCGTTCTGATTCTCACGGCAGTTGCAGCTTCCGCCTCCGCGGTTTCCGTCACAGGCGGGATCGCCTTCATCGGACTGATGGCTCCACATATTGCGAAATCGCTAATCGGCCCGCGCAATCAGATGTTTATTCCCGTCGCTGTATTGCTGGGGGGCTGGTTACTTCTGATCGCGGACACCGTTGGCCGCAATCTCGTCGACCCTGACGGCATCCCGGCAGGGATCATGGTGTCGCTAATCGGCGTACCTTATTTCGCTTATTTATTGCTTAAGAAATAGGCAGTTCTATAAACAAAAAAGAGGACCTCGGCATAATTGCCGAGGTTCTCTTTACTGACCGCCTTTGTCCCGAGATTTCCACCTCGAAGAGCGGTGTATAATCAAGAAATCTGGGGACAACAACGGCCGGAAGTCCAATGATTCACCGCAGTGACTACTGAGCTTTTTGTTCGCAACTTTAGTTCAGCCTATATATCACCTAAATCTTCATATCCTTACCTTTATAATCTACAAACATGAAATGACCTTCTGGTGTAGTACGCTTCTCGATCAGATCAAGAATCCCCTCGGCACTATGATTAGGATTTGTCGGTGCCTCTGCCCCGCCCATATCCGTATGCATCCAGCCGGGATGCACGCTGAGCACTTGAATCCCGCGATCTTTTACATACACATGCAGCTGCTGTGAGAACATATTGAGCGCCGTTTTGGAAATGCCATAAGGATAGTCGTTCGGATAAGCATTCGTGATACTTCCAGCTTCCGACGATATATTGATTATCGAGCATTCAGGTTCCGTGAGTAACGGCAAGAAATGCTTAACCACTCGCATTGGTCCATACAGATTAATATCCATCGTTGTGAGCATATCTTGGAAATCCAACGCTTCAATCGATGTATCACGGGCGCTGAGCACCGCCGCATTATTAATAATGGCACCGAGCGTCCGTCCTTGTTCTTGTAGACTCGCAGCAAGTGCCGCGATTCCCGCCTCGTCCGTCACGTCCAGCGCAGCGATGGTTAGCTTATCTCCATAGGTTTCAGCAAGCTTCGATAGCGCTGTTTGTTCCTGATCGGGGCGGCGAACCCCTGCAATAACTCCATGGCCACGCTTCAGCGCTTCGGCCGCCAGTTCATAACCTAGTCCACGTCCAGCACCGGTAATGATAATATTCATAATTATTCCTCCCCGTTATCCTTATCGTTCTCTAGCAGCTCCACTATTACTTTTAACTCCTTGAAAGTGTCCATATAAGCGTAACGCCCCCCGGTATACTCACCCTTTTGCTGGAGTGGGAAGCCTTTGCCTTCGAGCAGCATAATCTTCTCCTTCATTCCATTAACCATAACAGCAATATGATGAGGTCCCTCCCCATGCTCATTCAAATAATCGCGCCACGTGCTCGGCTCATGATCGGGTTCAATCAATTCCAGCTGTAAGGAGCCCATATCATAAAAAGCCAGCTTTGCCCGCGCCTGCGTCGCCACGCCATTATGCCGGGTCTGCGCAATATCTTCTGTATCTGTAACGATAATTTCCGGCTTTTCGAGTCCAAAAAACTCCGCATATGCCGTACTTACCTTCTCAACATCATTCACCAATATTCCAATCTGCGTAACAAAATTACCAAGCAATCCTGACATGCGTATCAACCCCCTATTAGTCTGACAAGTCCACCATACCGATTCTTTGAAAGGGCTGTCAAGCCTGAGATGATATCATTCTGAAGCAGCGACAATTTCAAGTATGTTTGTTTCGGTTTATCACCAATCCGGTTATAGAAAGAAAAGTTTACATTAACAAAAAGGGGTGAAAAACGATGGACCATAGAAAAAGATCACGCCTGATGCAGCAGTTTGTTTTTGTCGGGCCAACTTCCTTGTTTTTCTTTATGATTGTGCTGATTCCTTTCTTTTTGGGACTCTATTATTCATTTACCAGCTGGAACGGAATCTCGCGTCATGTGGAGTGGACCGGGCTCCGGAATTATCTACATATCTTCACAAAGGACCCTTCCTTTCTTAATTCATTCTGGTTCACAGCGAAGTTCACTTTCTTCGGTCTAGTACTGACCAATCTGCTTGGCTTCGCACTCGCTTATGTGCTGACCCGCAAGCTATTCACCCGCAATGTCCTGAGAACGGTATTTTTTGTACCTCATGTTATTGGCGGACTTTTGCTCGGGTTCATTTGGCAGTTTATTTTTGTCAGAGGGTTCTCCTCGATTGGACAGGCTACTGGCTGGTCCTTCTTTAATCTTCCGTGGCTAGGCACCGGAGGGACGGCCTTCTGGGCGATTGTGATCGTATTTGTCTGGCAAAATGCAGGGTACCTAATGGTCATCTACATCTCTGCAATCAACAACGTTCCCAAGAGCCTGCTTGAAGCCTCTAAAGTGGATGGCGCTGGACGCTTTCAGGCTTTACGCCATGTCACTATCCCACTCGTTATGCCAGCTGTTACCGTCTGCCTATTTCTGTCTATCTCTTGGTCGTTTAAGCTGTTCGATCTTAACCTATCACTGACCAAGGGTGGTCCCTTCAAAGCTACCGAATCTGTAGCGTTGAATATTTACAATGAGGCCTACACCATCAGCCGGTTCGGAATGGGCTCGGCCAAAGCGATGATTTTCTTCGTTATTGTGGCCGTGATCTCCCTGCTACAGGTTAGAGCAACCAAGAAAAGAGAGGTGGAGCTGTAATGGAGACTACCGCCAAGAAATTCAATGTTCCCCTGCTGCTGATCGAACTGCTTGTGATCCTGCTGGGACTTTTATTCCTAGTACCGTTTTACTTTTTGCTGGCCAACTCAGTGAAAAGCTACAGCGAGATTCTTTCAGATTCCGCTGCGCTCCCCTCCGTATTCCAGTGGAGCAACTACGCCGAAGCTTGGAAAGCTATCGATTTTCCACATGCCTTCCTGAACTCTTTTATTATCACGGTGATTAGTAATATTCTGCTAGCGTTCCTCTGCTCTATGTGTGCCTATAAAATGGTACGCAATAACAGATTGTATAACCGCTTGCTTTATATTGCTTTAGTGGCCGCTATGGTTATCCCGTTTCAGGCGATCATGATTCCGCTGGTGCAAGTGGTTAGCGGTCTGGGTGTCATGGATTCAACCGCTGGTTTGATTCTAGCCTATCTTGGATTTGGCGCCCCGATGACTGTGTTTCTGTTCCATGGCTTCGTCAAATCGGTCCCTCTTGATATTGAAGAGGCTTCGAGAGTGGATGGCAGCAGTCCTTACGGTACCTTTTTCCGGATTGTGCTTCCACTCATGCAGCCGATAATTGTCACCGTCATTATTCTGAATACCCTGTGGATCTGGAACGATTACCTGATGCCTTCGCTTATTCTGCAGGACCCGGGGCTTCGCACCATTCCCATCGCCACTTATAGCTTTTTCGGACAATACACGAAGCAGTGGGATTTGGCACTTCCCGGACTCGTGCTCGGGATTACACCTGTGGTCATCTTTTTCCTAGCGATGCAAAAATATATTATCGAAGGCATTGCCCAAGGCTCTGTAAAGGGCTAACGATACACGTTATTTTCAGCCAGAGAGGATGAATGAATATGAGAACCAAACGTGGAATTCTCCTCGCATGCTCCCTGCTGCTGGCTACCCTGACAGCCGGCTGCGGACGCGGCAGCGACAATGCGAATGGAGTTAAAACCGTGCATATCTACCAGTTCAAGGTAGAAATATCTGAAGCACTAGCTTCGCTTAAGACCGAATTTGAGAAGGAACACCCCGATATTAGGCTGGAGATTCAGAGCGTGGGTGGCGGGACCGACTACGGCGCCTCCCTACGCGCCAAATTCTCTTCTGGGGATGAGCCGGATATCTTCACCATCGGTGGCAACAATGAACGTGATATGTGGCTGGAATATCTGGAGGATCTAAGCGGTGAAGCTTGGGCCAAGGATGTAAAGCCACTTGCAGCAGAACAAATGACCATAGATGGCAAGCTCTATGGCATGCCGATGAATCTTGAAGGATACGGCTTCATCTATAATAAGGATCTGTTTAAGAAGGCAGGCATCACCGAGAAACCCTTAACCCTAACCGCTCTGCGCGAAGCCTCCGAGAAATTAAAGGCGGCAGGCATCACACCTTTTGCGAATGGGTACCAGGAATGGTTCGTGCTCGGCAATCATAATGTGAACGTAGCTTTTGCTCAGCAGCCTGATCCCGAAGCTTTTATCGCCGGGCTTACGGACGGCTCCAAAACCTTCGCCGGAGACCCGATTTCCTCCAAATGGATCGACCTGCTGGACCTTACTGTAGAGTACGGCAACAAAAACCCGCTCTCAACCGACTATAATACCCAAGTCACTATGGTAGCGAGCGGAGAAGCCGCGATGATGCAGCAGGGCAACTGGACGCAAGGACAGATCGACGGCATCGATCCCAATCTTAATCTGGGTATCCTGCCGATGCCCATTGACGACACGCCCGCTGACAACGACAAGCTGTATGTAGGCGTACCAAGCAATTGGGTGATCAATAAAAATTCCCCCGTCAAGGAGGAAGCCAAGGTCTTCCTGAATTGGCTAGTCACCTCCGAGACCGGGAAAAAATATATCACTAAGGAATTTCAGTTCATCCCTGCGCTCGACAGCATTAAGGGCACCGAAGAAGATCTTGGAACGCTGGGCGCCGAGGTGCTAGCTTATACCGATAAGGATCAGGCGCTGACCTGGAACTGGACCCGCCTGCCGAACGGGATGCCGCAGGAATTATCCAGCAGCATTCAAGGCTATCTCGGTGGCAAGCTGACCAAGGAAGGCATGCTGAAGGAGTTCCAAGTCAACTGGGATAATCTCAGTGTGCAGTGAGTTACCCGCTCTGTACACGATCGTAAAGAAAAAGCCGCGCAGCGATGCACGGCTTTTTCTTTACGATCGTATTCATTTGACTAGTTCGCACGCAGCATACTAATTTGTCTGGCAAGATACACTGGCGTATAGGGCATGTCATCTCGAAGCCAAGAAATAACCGTGCCAATTAGGGCTGCTGAACCGTACCAAACGGCAATGTCCTTCTGTATGGGCATCTTGGAATGCTCAGCAGCACCCTCCTTTTTCTCCTGGTGTGCAGAGATGATTTCCGCCATCAAGTTGAACAGACGGTCTGTAAAAATAGGGCTTCTTTTCGATGTGAGTATCACTTTATAGAATTTGGCATTTTCCGCAATATGCTTAAGCAGACTCTCTAGTATCCTCAAATTCTCTTCTTCAACCGATTCGTGATCGTTGTCATCGTTGTTGACCACTTGTAAAATGTCCTCCACCATCTCATCCGCCATCTTTTCCAACATATCCGGGAGATCCCGATAATGCAGATAAAAAGTAACACGATTGATTTTAGCCCGCTCTGCAATACGGTTTACTGATATTTTCTCAATATCCATTTCCTCAAGCAATTCAATCACAGCATCTCTAAGCAATTGACGTGTACGAAGTACCCGGGGATCTGTACGTTGCGTTGTGTTATTCATCTTACTCTCTCCAATCTTTAACTTTCATATCGTAAACTACAATTTTTAAATAATTGTTGTTTTTAATGAGAAAACACTACAAATTTAAAACGAATGTAAACTATTTTACATTTTTTCGCAAATCGTTGCTTGATTACATGAAAATTTCATTTATAATCTAATTCATGCATTGTAAACTATACAACACACTGTAAATTTAGTCCATGATCAACGATTTGAAAGGATGGAGTGGAGTGAGTACAAAGACAGAAGTAACAAGCAGTTCCGTAAAAAAGGGACCCATCTTATTCATTATGATTTTGGGCGCCTTTCTTGCGACACTGAATCAGACTGTAATGAGCGTTGCCGTACCGGAGTTAATGCATGATTTTAATATCTCGGCTGCAACCGCTCAGTGGCTAACAACAGGCTATATGCTGGTTAATGGGGTTCTAATCCCAATTACAGCTTATTTGATGCAAAGGTTTACGACGCGAGAGCTTTTTCAAGCTTCCATGTTTATATTTTTGGCTGGAACGATCGTCTCGGCCATCGCAACAAACTTCCCTATTCTACTGACCGGGCGTATGATTCAGGCAGCTGGTGCTGGGATTATCATGCCGCTGCTCACAAATGTCATCTTGACCCTGTTCCCTCCTGCAAAGAGAGGGGCTGCCATGGGAATGGTAGGGTTAGCCATTATTTTCGCACCTGCGATTGGACCTACTTTGGCCGGATATATTTTGGAGCATTATTCTTGGGAAACTATGTTCTACGGCATGATTCCTTTGACTGTCATTGTAATCATCTGCGGATTTATTTATTTGAGAAATGTATCGGAACGTGTCTATCCCAAGTTGGATATTGTTAGCGTAGTTCTTTCTACTATCGGTTTTGGCACCTTGCTGTATGGCTTCAGCCGTGCTGCCAGCGCAGGATGGTCAAGCGCAGAAGTACTGTTCTCTCTTGGATTGGGTGTCCTTTCCCTTGGCTTGTTCGCTTGGAAGCAGCTCGCTTCCCAAAACCCACTGCTTGATCTTCGGGCCTTTAAATACAGTATGTTCTCCTTAACGACTGTCATCAGTATCGCAGTTACAATCGTGATGTATGCAGATATGATGCTGCTGCCTCTGTATCTGCAGAATGCCCGTGGCTTTACAGCGATGGAATCCGGCTTGCTGCTGCTTCCTGGTGCGCTCATTATGGGTTTATTGATGCCGGTAACTGGAAAGCTGTTCGACCGGTTCGGGGCAAAATGGCTGGCCATTATCGGTCTACTGATTACAATTGCAACTACGCTAAGCTTTGTTAATTTAACGGACTCAACCAGCTATATGTATCTGGTATATATGTCAACAGGGCGCCGGATCGGTATGGCTCTGCTTCTTATGCCTATACAAACTTTAGGGTTAAATCAATTACCCTCCAAGCTTAGTGCGCACGGTACTGCGATCTCCAACACCATTCGACAAGTGGCTGGCGCCGTGGGAACTTCCTTACTCGTCACCGTAATGACAAGCCGTACTACAACGCATATGAAGGATATGATGGCTGCAGGCAGCACACAGACCGGAACAAAGGAACATATGCTCATGGAAGCCTCTATCCAAGGTATCAATGATTCCTATCTAGTTATTGTGGGCATCGGTGTCCTCGGTCTGCTGCTCTCTTTCTTCATTAAACGTGTTGGGCAAGCGCCTGATTCTGAGCCAGAGCCCGAAGTGAAGCTCAAAAAAATCATTGCCAAAGAAGCTTGATAAATAGAAGCAATTAGCACTATTTATAGTAACTTGCAAAAGAGATCAGCGATGTTAATCATCGCTGATCTCTTTTTAGTCTAACAACTACTCTGTTACAAGCTCGGACGGTTCACTATCCTGTATCCTGAATATGACCTCCACCCATCTCTAAAAAAATTGCCCATTGCGCAATTTTGCCCTTTGGGCAATAATATAAAAATAGAAATTGAGCCCAGAGAGTTCTCTGTACTTAAGAAAGGAGATCGCATAGAATTTGAACCCCAAACCGACATTACGCGACAAAAAAAAAGAAGCCACGGCCTATGCTTTAGCCAAATCCGCCTTCGAGCTTGCGCTTGAAGTAGGTATGGACGGCTTCATCGTCGACGACGTTGTCCAGAAGGCCGGCTACTCCCGGCGGACCTTTGCCAACTACTTCTCGTGCAAAGAAGAGGCGGTAGCCGCATATTTTATCAGCAACTCTTCAAGAGAAGATAAGAGCATGTTATTCGAGAACCTGCCCCCAGATGCAACACCGCTGGATGCCTTGTACAAATTGTTCAAGCTGCAGTTTACTTCCGAGTTTCTGTATCAATTACGGCAGTTCGTATCGCTGGCTAATCAGTATCAGTCGCTGGAGCCTTATATCCTCAGCGTATTCCGCCGCCTGCAGATTGCCGCGCAGGAAGTGCTCGAACAGTTCACTCATGGACGTTATGCCGACGGATATACACATCTTCTCGCTGGTGCCGTTTACGGAGCGTTCGTGCCGATTCTGGATGGACGACTAAACGTCATGCTGCCAGGTGAAGAGCGGGATGAACACTCCGATGCCATATCGTTCGATCAATATCTAAATTCAATGTTCACTTATTTACGCAAAGGCTTCTAATTTAGAGATACAAAGGAGAAACCATAATATGTCAACATTTCTGTACCGATTGGGCAAATCAGCATATACCAAGCCCTGGTATTTCCTTACGGTCTGGATTCTGATTCTCGGTGTTATAGGCGCCCTGCTTGGTGTCAATGGCATCCAATCCAGCTCGGAAATGAAAATTGAAGGCACTGAATCGCAAAAAGTGCTGGATATGCTGGTCAAGGAACTTCCAGCGGCTGCTGGCGGTCAGGCGAGCGTTGCCTTCACCGCGCCTGATGGAGAACGGCTAGATACGCCGGAGAGATCAGCACTGATTCTGAAGGCTATAAATGATGTCTACAGCATGGACTATATCATCAATCCTGCTGAACTGGCCGCGCAAGCCGCGGCAGCTGCGGGGCAAGCTGCAGGAGCAGACCCAGCAGCAGCTGCCGGTGGTCAGACTGCCGCTGCGGACCCTTCGGCGGCTGCGAGTCAGACAGACGCTACGGGTCAAGCTACTGCGGCAGCTCAGGCCGCTCCTTATGGACCACTAATCGTTGATGGTGCTCCTGTTCCCGGCGTTATGCTGTCCGCCGACGGCAGCATCGCCCTGTTCCAATTCCAGTTCACGGTTCAGCAGACATCTCTCCCCTCTTCTGTACCAGATAACGTTATTAAGGCTGTAACCGAAGTCGAGCAGGCAGGCTCCGGGATCACAGCCATTCCGAGTGATTCACTCAAAAGCACACCGTCCATCGGATCTACAGAAGCGATCGGCGTAGCCGTCGCAGCAGTTGTGCTGTTTATTACGCTCGGTTCCATTGTTGCAGCCGGACTCCCGCTGATCACCGCGCTCCTTGGCGTCGCGATTAGCGTCGGCGGTGCTTTTGCGCTTTCTAATATTGTGCATATGAATGACATTACACCTATTCTCGCAGTCATGATCGGTCTGGCTGTCGGTATCGACTACTCCTTATTTATCGTGAACCGGCAGCGACGGTTAATTCTCGATGAGAACTTAAGTGCCAAGGAAGCGGCAAGCAGAGCTGTCGGCACCGCCGGCAGTGCAGTATTCTTCGCCGGACTGACCGTCATCATCGCCCTTTGCGGCATGTTGGTCATCGGCATCGGCTTCTTGTCGACCATGGCTCTCGTTGCTGCTGTCAGCGTTCTGATCACTGTTCTGTTGGCACTTACCCTCCTACCTGCGCTATTGGGTCTGGTCGGCGAACGGATCTGCACCGCCAAGGCTCGTTCAAAGAACGTAGCTTCCGCGAACAAAGCCCGTCACGGGTTCTCACACCGCTGGGCGAACGCTACGGTGAAATACCGCTGGGCTATCATTGTTCTAGTGGTTCTGGTTCTTGGCACAGCGGCGATTCCAGTAACCAAAATGGAGCTTGGTATTCCTTCTGGAGCTTCAGCAAACCTGGACACCCCAGCACGTCAGAGCTATGACATCATCTCCAAGGGCTTCGGCGAAGGGTTTAACGGTCCGCTGCTACTGGTGGCCCAACCAAACAACCCGTCCGACAAGATTTCCATGCAGACACTTGGCAAGCTGGTTCAAGAGTTGCAAATGCATGATAACGTCACGCTGGTGTCCCCAATGGGCGTCAACGCGACCGGAGATATTGCTATTATCAGTCTAATCCCTAAAACCGGCCCTACAGATACAAAAACGAGAGATCTGGTGCAGGATCTGCGCGATCCCGCTTCCAGCCTCGCATCAGCAAATGATGTAACACTTGGCGTGACCGGTTTCACTGCGATCAATATCGATATGTCTTCCAAGTTATCCGACGCATTTCCCCTGTATATTGGCATCATCGTAATTCTATCGCTAATTATTCTGTTACTCGTTTTCCGGTCAGTCATCGTTCCGATCAAGGCGACGATAGGCTTTATTCTCAGTGTCCTCGCTACTTTTGGCCTAACCACGGCCGTCTACCAGTGGGGATGGCTGCACTCCCTGTTTGGTTTTGACACGGGAGGCCCACTGCTAAGCTTTATGCCAATTTTGGTCACTGGTATTCTGTACGGGCTGGCGATGGATTATCAGGTATTCCTGGTTAGCTCCATGCGTGAGGCTTACGTCCATGGACGTCATGGCAACGACAGTGTCGTTCACGGTTACGATCTCGCTAGCCGCGTCGTGCTTGCCGCAGGCGTAATCATGGTTTCCGTCTTCGCTGGCTTCATCTTCGCACCTGATGCGATGATTAAGCAGATCGGATTCGCACTGGCCTTCGGCATCCTGATCGATGCTTTCATCATCCGTATGACGCTCGTTCCGGCGGTAATGGCCGTCTTCGGCGACAAAGCCTGGTGGCTTCCGAAATGGTTGGACCGTCTGCTCCCGAACCTAGATGTCGAGGGCGATAAGCTGATCGCCATGCTTAATGCCAAGGGAGAAAGTAAGAAATAAGATGAGGACAGCCTTTGAACTGTCCTCCCAAATTTTGAAGAGCATGACCCTGCGAACTACCTGCAGGGTCTGCTTTACTTTTTACGGCATTGATGTTGCCTATGTCAGAGAAATCTTCTCTATATTGATCGACGAACAAAATTACCCTATTGGGTGAGTTGGCTTCTGTTAGTTTAAATTTGTAGCTTACGAAGCACAACTTGTTGTACTTTCCACAGATTTTCGGTGGTTTGGCGAGTAAAAACTTCAATGTAGAGGAGCATTTTACTTTAGGTGGAACGTGTTATAGGGAAATCCTCCCTATAAATTAGCTCACAGCTGTTATATGAGCAGATTATACGGGATTTCTACCTATATATTGGCTAATTTCAATAAAATACACCGAGTCCAGCTGAATTATAGGGATAATTTCCCTATAATCTATCCACATGATCTTTTAATGTAGAATTATAGGGAAGATTTCCCCATAATTTTATAGGTTTGACCCTGAAGCAGAGGAACAAAAAGCAACTTCTATGAAGAAGCCAATAAACACGGGCTCCGGCACTCCTTTCGTGCACCCCTTGAACTCATTTCTGGCATAGCCATATCCGTTGTGTCCTATACAAAACAAGAACAGCGATCCTCCAAGATGGGAAAATCGCTGTTCTTCTGTTGTTTACAGGTTTTTAAATATTACTTGCTACCAACTATAAAGACGTCTTCTCTCTAAACTGAGCCTACAGCTTCCAGATGCGATACAAGATAACTGCTGCTTCAGCACGGGTAAGCGTGTCGTTAGGTGCAATTCTACCATTCTTACCGTTCACAACTCCGAATTTGATCAACAATGATGCACTGTCTTTCGCGTAGCTGGAGATACTTGCTTCATCGAGATAAGCATTTAAAGCTCCGCTCGCCTTGACTTGCTTGCCGGATAACGCCAGTGCCCGTGCGGTCAGCACCATCATATCTTGACGAGAGATATCACTGTGTGGTCGGAACGTATCATCTTCAAAGCCTGTGGCAATTCCCAGTTCCTTCGCGATGACCAGTTCATCATAATAATAGTCCGTCTTTTGGACATCGCTGAACAATGCTGCACTTTTGCCTGTTCCCTTCAGTTCAAGCGCTCTCACGAGAAGAGCAATGAAATCCGCTCGCTTAATAGAATCTGCAGGTGAGAAGCTATTCATGCTCGTTCCTTGGATGACATCGCGAGCTGCCATAACATCTATGGCTTGTTTCGCCCAAGATACGTTCTGCAGGTCACCGAAGTTTTTCTTTACAAAGGTTACTGCATAAATGCTGAAGTGAGTCGTTTGAAATACAACCTTTTGGGTTGCAGCATCATATCGACCGTTCCGAACCGGTACTACGTTGCCGTTATCATCGATGTACCAAACAACGATTAAATCTGGATTACTTATTTCCTCCGCTGTCGGTGTGTAAGGAATGGATACTGTTACAGGCGCGTTAGGGTTATTCCACGGAATGACTTTATCGCCTGATACTACGCTTAGATCAATAACTGGGTGATTGCCAATCAAATTGCGGGTAGCTGCACTCAGGCTGTCCGCAGAGACTTTACTTATGCGTATGGACACTTGCTCAGCATGATCTGTTAAGTCGGGTAGCATATTGCTTGGAATTTGGATTGTAGCATTTTCCGTCTTAAGCAATAGCTCAAAGTTTTCTTTCCCCATCAAGCTTTGGGTAGGCAATTGTATATCATACACTTTCGCATCCATTTGCTTTGGCACTTCGATTACGATTTGTTTCTTGCCGTTTGCCGCTGCGGTAGCCTGTTCAAGCGCTTTTTTCAAGCTATCGCTGGAGATCGTACCTATAGCATGCCCGTTACCGGATTTCATCTCCGGTGTAATCGTAACAACACCATCTTTGTATGCAATGACTACAGGCTGTGGAACTGTTACCGCACTACCGGTGTTGCTGCTACCAGTTGGTTCATTGGTTGGCGCTGGTGTCGCTGTTGGTACAGGTGTTGGAGTTGCTGATGGTTCCGTTGTCGATATTGGTGTTACTGTTGGATCCGGCGTCGATGTTGGTGTTGGCGTTGGCGTTGCTGTTGGATCCGGTGTTGGTGTTGGTGTTGGTGTTGGTGTTGGTGTTGGTGTTGGTGTTGGTGTTGGTGTTGGTTCCGTATCAGTAGATTTCCCCTTGAGGGTAAGTACACCGTAAACAGATGTGTCCATATATCCGGTACCGGTTGTATCGTTCCAAGCTGCAACACTTTGACGTGAGCCGTCTTTAGCATCATTGATCTGTACATCGAAACCAAGCTTTGTATCGTCATCCGGAGTTATCCCATGAAGCGGAATCTTCACTTCAACCGTGTAATTTGTTCCGGAAATGTGAGTCGCCGATTCGAAACCAGCTGCGATGCTTGTGGGATTAAATGAAGTCTCGTTGTCAAAATTGACTCTGTACTGCCCATCATCCTCTTGATAGAACGTTGTTTTCCCATTGTTTTGATCCACGAAGATTTCAACCGAATCCTGTTCATGCGCATTCACACTGCTCTTATCAAGCTGCGTATCGCTAACCTGGATCAGGACATAAAGATTTTGATCATCCCAGAGTGCTTTTGCCACTCCGCTCGCTCCCTGCCAAGCTGTTTGATAACGGTTGATCGGCATTTCAGCGGTCTGGCTCCAGATCTCGTCAACCGTTCCATCAATGACAGGTGCAGCGAATTTGGCGGTCGAATGATTGGCTTCAACCGTTTCAGGCTCATGCTCTTCAATGAAGGTATCAGGATCGATAACGCCATAGTATGCTGGCTTGGCTTGCAAGTTCTTATCGAACAGCAGTGGATTAGAAGAAGCTCTCCAGCTCGTGTTATCATCCATACCCCAGAAGGTAACGCGTTTGATATGCTCATCGTTAGCTCTGAAGATATTTAACAACTGCGCATACAGATAACCTTGCGCATTAGCGAGCTTCTCAGAAAGCTGATAGTTGCTTCCAGCCTGAATGTCCAGCTCGGTAATGCTAACTTCGACGCCCAAGGAAATAAACTTCTCCAAGGACCGCTCCACATTTTCTGGGTTTGTATTGATGCTGTAATGTGCTTGCATGCCGACTCCATCAACAAGCAATTTACCAGGGTGGGTCAGCGCATACTTATCATTAATTTCTTTGACCATACTGTAGATGGCCTGCGCTTTATTCTGATTATCTTCATTATAATCGTTGTAATAAAGCTTAATATCCCAATCAGGATTCTCATCTAGCACTTCTCTTGCCGCCAGAAACGCCTGCTCTACGTAGTCTGCACCGATGGCACTTTTCCATGGAGCGGATCGCAGTGCAGTTTTCCAATCCGATGGGTTAGATGGGTTATCACTCATCGCTTCATTGACAACATCCCAGGAGATCACCTTATCGCCAAAATGCTCCATGACGGTTTTGATATGCGCCCTCAAATTCTCTAGAGCCTCATCCCCTCCCAAGGGGATCGTGTTGTTCTCAGCATCTGTTGTTGTATTCAGCCATGCTGGTGATTGCTGATGCCATACCAGCACATGTCCATGCATCTGCATTCCCTCATCCAACACTTTATCTACAAGCTCATCCGCACCGGTGAAGGTGAAGTTGCCCTTTGTAGGCTGCAACGCATCCGGCTTCATGGCATTACCTGCCGTAGCGACATTATGATGCATTTTCAGAAGTTCAAGTCTGACACCTTCCAAATCCTCCGCAGATATTGCATTTCCGATCAAAAAATGATCTTCATAAGCATCTTTAATCGGAATAAGATCCTTTTGAATACCAACCGGACCCGATCCTGTTTTTTCAAAGCTGATGTCGTCGATGTAAAAAGATGCAGTACTGTTACTTGAGCTTTCCACGTAAATGGTCAAATACTCGCTGCTTACATTGTTATAGCGGTATGTGCCTTCGAACTGAATCCAGCCATCGTTTGCGCTGATGGTTTTAGGCGCGAGTTGTACATAATTGGCGCTGCTTCCATTGCCAACCTGGGTAGACAGCTGAAGCTGGGAGCTTGCAGGCTGGATCAGCTTGACCCATAACGAAATTTTATATTCGTAGCCCTTGTCCACATATTTCTCCACACGTAATGAAGGTCCATGCCAAGTACTCGTTCTGCCCTCTACCTTTAAAGCGTATGAACCCTTATCCGTATGATTGTCTTCATCCGTAATAGTAAGCGTTTCGCTACCTGCTCTGCCTTCAAAACCACCTGCCTTTTGATCCTCAAAAGTAATCGTGGTAAAAGGTAACGCTGGATCTCTAGGTGGTTCTGGTGTTGGCGATGGTGTCGGTGTCGTAGTCACCTTTTCTGTAACCAACACATCACCGATATAGAACGGAACGGCTTTCCCTATCGCGTTCGATTGGACGCGAAGTTTCGTATCTTTACTCGTATCTACGGTGAATTCTTTCGTCAAAGTGATCCCTTTGCCAGCTTCATAATCCACACTTACCAAAAGGGCATAGCTGCCTATCGCTTGTATATAAGCTTGTGCACCGCTAGGAACAGTCACATCAGGATCAACGTACACTGTTGCGGTCACCGTGTAGGTTTTACCATTTGCCAGGCCTATGTCGCTAAATTTAAAATCAGCCGCGTCCCAGTCATTTGTTCTATTGCTAACATATAATGCGGCACCATCAGCATTACCAGCAAAAACCTTACCGGTGACAGCTGTTAGATTAGCACTACCTGATTGTGTAGCTAAACCCTTGCCACTCACAAAAGATTCGTGGTAAATTTCTTTATCCGTTTCTGTGACTACTTTTTTTGAAGTGATGAGAAGGTCCCCAATGTAGAATGGAACTGTTTTCCCGTCATCATTCGATTGAACGCGAAGTTTCGTATCTTTACTCGTATCCACAGTGAATTCTTTAGTTAAGGTGATCGCTTTACCTGCTTCATAGTTCACGTTTGCCAAAAGGCCATAACTGTCTATAGTTTGAAGATAAGCTTGTGCACCACTAGGTATAGTCACACCAGCATCTACATACACAGTTGCAGTCACTGTATAGGTTTTGCCGTTCTCTAGGCCCATGTCGCTGAATTTGAAATCCGCCGCGTCATAGTTATTTGTTCTGTTGCTTACATATAAAGCTGCACCGTCTGTATTACCGGCAAAAACTTTATCCGTGACAGGCGTAAGACTAGCACTGCCCGATTGGCCTGCGATGCCTTTGCCATTCGCAAAGGTTTCGTGATATACCATAACTGAGTCTGATGGTATTATCGTATCGGGTGCTGCAGCTTCCGTAATCGGAGCCAGCCAACCTGATGGAATAAGCAAAGCAGCTGCGAGTAAGATCGAGATGACTTGTTTAAACATTCTACTCATTTGTTGCATTCCTCCTCCAGTGATTTTTGGAAATTAGGTCCTCACCTAAATTTTCTAGAACCAGCCCTTTAAACATAGCCGGCTTTTTCCTTACAGATTCACCTCCATTTGTAACCGCTTACATATGTGCTTACACCATTTTACAACTCCGATACAATTGACAACTATACTAATACTAAAGGTGTTACCCCCCATAATCATAGGAAAACACACGCATGATCAAAGAATCCCCTCTGTTCTCTCATGTAAAAAGACCTCTTCATAGAAGATCACAGATTATTCATTAAAAAGATTTCACAATATGGACGATTATGAATGATCTTTTTTTAGATATGCGCATACTAAGCTCGTTGTTTTGAAACTTGCGCCAAGTTGAATCGTAAGTTTGAAGATAGGTCCTGAAGTCTACTGATTTGACGAACTGATATACCATACTTGTGTTAGAACACGCAGTTATGTGCACTTATGCAGTAAATCGAAGCTTATGAGACCTAAAAAAAAGACACAGCACAGCGGAGAGGAGCTATCATTAGTGGAGTATTACCGCAAAAATGTAACAGACAGTTTACAGGAAGTGCAGAGTACAACTAACGGGCTTACGTCGGCAGAAGTCGACAAACGACTGGAACGTGATGGTTACAATGAATTAAAAGGAAAGAAAAAAGATCCCATCTGGAAGCTTTTTCTTGAAAATTTCAAGGACCCTATGGTGGTTGTACTGCTTATTGCGGCCATTGTTCAGATTGTTATGGGTCAAGTTATGGAGTCGCTTATCATTTTCCTCGTGTTGATTCTCAATGCAGTTATAAGTGTCATCCAAACGCGTAAAGCGGAGAGTTCACTCGATGCCCTGCAGCAGATGTCGGCACCTGAGGCCAAAGTGTTGCGGGATGGAGCCTTGAAAACTGTTCCTGCTAGAGAGCTTGTTCGCGGTGATATCGTATTACTGGAAGCCGGAGATTTTGTACCCGCCGACGGCCGTATCATAGAATCGGGAAGCTTGAAGATCAATGAAGGCATGCTGACCGGAGAATCCGAAGCTGTTGAAAAGCATACGGATACCATTGCGAAGGAATCTCCACTCGGAGACCGCCGTAATATGGCATTTAGCGGTTCCTTGGTTGTATATGGCCGTGGAACTCTTGTAGTAACAGGAACTGCACTGACAACCGAAATCGGCAAAATTGCTGAGCTCATTGAGAGCGCCGAAGCCAAGCAGACGCCACTACAGCGTAAGCTCGAAACCTTTAGTAAGCAGCTGGGCGTTGCGATTATCGTGCTCTCCGTTTTGATCTTTGCCATACAGGCCGGACGTGTCTGGCTGTCGAATGATACAGTAGATACGACGGAAGCCATCCTGAATGCGCTAATGTTTGCAGTCGCTGTAGCAGTCGCCGCTATTCCTGAAGCGCTATCCTCGATTGTAACGATTGTCTTATCCGTAGGTACGAACAAGATGGCTAAGCAACATGCGATTATTCGTAAGCTACCGGCCGTCGAAGCACTTGGATCAACCAGTGTCATCTGTACGGACAAAACCGGTACCCTGACCCAGAATAAAATGACGGTAGTAGATTACTTTTTACCGGAAGGTGATCGTGATCAATTCAATCAAAAACCCGAAGAATGGTCCGAGGAAGCCCGGCGCCTCCTACACATTGCCGTGCTTTGTAACGACTCTAACATTAATGAGGATGGTAAAGAATTAGGCGATCCAACTGAGGTGGCACTTATTGCCTTCAGTAACAGCATGAATAAAGATTACAAGGAAATACGCGACAATTTCCCTCGTGAAGCTGAACTTCCTTTTGACTCGGATCGCAAGCTGATGACGACCTTGCACACTTTTAACGGACAAAAAGCAATGATCACCAAAGGCGGACCAGATGTACTCTTTGGTCTTTGTACGCATGTACTACTAAGTGGACAAGAAGTGCCGATGACACCGGAAGATCTTGATCGTTTCATTGAAGCCAATGAGGAATTCTCCAGCAGAGCATTACGTGTACTTGCCTATGCTTATAAAACCGTACCAAATACAGTCACTGAAGTGGGCCTTGAGGATGAACAAAACCTGGTGCTCGTAGGCTTGACAGCTATGATTGATCCCCCTCGGGAAGCTGTCTACGGTGCGATTGCAGAATCTAAGAAGGCTGGAATTCGGACCATCATGATTACTGGTGATCATAAGACAACCGCACAAGCGATTGGACGCGATATCGGCCTTATGACCGAAAAAGAAATTGCCGTAACCGGTCAAGAGCTCGATGCCATGTCCGACGAAGAACTGGATAATAAGCTGGAGCAGATTGGTGTGTACGCCCGAGTCTCCCCGGAGAACAAGATCAGAATTGTCCGTGCATGGCAGCGAAAAGGCAAAATTACAGCCATGACCGGTGATGGTGTAAATGACGCGCCTGCATTGAAGCAAGCAGATATTGGTGTTGCCATGGGTAGTGGAACTGACGTTGCTAAAGATGCGGCAGCCATGATTTTGACGGATGATAATTTTGTATCTATTGTTAATGCTGTATCTGTGGGCAGAACGGTATTCGACAATATCAAAAAAGCGATCGCCTATTTATTTTCAGGCAACCTGGGTGCGATTATCGCCATCCTCTTTGCCCTGATTTTCGACTGGATTAATCCCTTCACGGCGATTCAGCTTCTATTCATCAATCTGGCGAATGATTCTCTCCCAGCCATTGCTCTTGGTATGGAGAAACCTGAACCAAATGTGATGAGCAGAAATCCAAGAGAACTGAAGGAAGGTATATTTGCCGGAGGAATGATGCAGGCTATTATTACCCGTGGTCTACTTATAGGTATAGCCGTAATTATATCCCTGTATATCGGACTTCAGCATTCCCCTGATATGGGCGTGGCCATGGCATTCACAACCCTGATTCTGTCTCGTACGCTTCAGACCTTTGCCGCTCGCTCGAACAGTCAAACAGCTATTGAAGCTGGCTTTCTCAGCAACAAATACGTCATCGGAGCCGTTCTGGTCTGCTTTGCCTTTTACGGCATTGCGGTTCTGCCAGGGGTTAGAGAAATCTTCTCGATTCCGGCTTCGTTCGGAATGTCCGATTGGCTGATTGCAAGTGGTCTGGCACTCGGCGCCGTCATCCTAATGGAATTGACGAAGGTTATTCGTAGAGCGTTTACTCCTAAATCAGCTTCCTAAACACAATTGAACAAAAAGACAAAACAGCGATTCTCCAAGAATGGAGGATCGCTGTTCTTCTGTCGTTTACAGATCTGATTAAAGCATCCGTATTATGATCGAAATATCAGGTGAATTTTTAATATTTGACTATGTATTCACAACATTCATCCCCATGAACATTACATTTCACTTCCCGGACGGAAACTCGTTTCCCACGTATTTTGGTAAGTGCTCCTTCGATAATGGCCCCCTCCAAGTCACATACCATTTTCCCTTCCATAATAGGTAACCCTTCGCAGAAACAATCGTGTACTGTAATCGACATCCCCTTGTCATCTTCATGGGTTATTATAGGGATCCCTATCTTCAATTGTTCGAATAGCCCGAATAGTTCCTTCACCGAGGTAACGCCAAACTCTTCCCCAATTTTTCTTCCTATGGTCAATGTTGTGCCCTTACCATTCATGGGTAACGCTTGATATAATCCAATAAGTCTAATCGTTCTGAAAAGCTCTAAGGGTACAGCATCACCCAAATTTCCCCTCTTTATTTTTTTCATATCTGTAAAAGTAAAATGATCCATGCCCGTAGCCTCCAAATTCTTATGGAATTTATATTTCAAATTTAATTGATATATTGAGTATAAACGTATCCAATAAACGCTTAGTGATCTTACGCACATGGAATATCATTGTGATCCAGTCTATATATACTTTATAGCTTAAGGCAGTTCATCCGACTGAGTAAAAAATAAACCTTCTATATTCATTTTATTATTCTCGGACCATACTCTGACTTAACAAAAAAGCAACTCCCCCTGTGGGCAAGTCGCTTTTTAAATGCTCATTTGTACATCTCATCTTATTATCTTCTAAATTTCGTCGAGATTTTCAAATCCGTTGAATATTGTCGGAGGATTAACTGACATGATCATCAATTTATATATCTCTCTTTCCACCTTAAATCGCAGAACCTTCTTTAGCTTTTCGGGTCATTAACATAGCTACCAAGATGCATCACTTGCACACACAAACGCTCTATGATCTTGTCCAACCGAACGGACTCCACATCGAGATGTCTTTTTTACATTTCACCTTAATTACTCAAACAGATCATTCACGGAACGGATAGGCTTCACATCCATCGATTCCTTCGATGCGGCTAGGTTAAAATACGCTGCGGCCCAGACGATTGCGCATAAAACGATATAAACCATCTCTTTATCCCCTCCCTTGCATGGGTTCGCCCAGAAGTCTATTTACTGTCTCTGCACTCAGAAACATCAATGACAGTAGTGCAAAAACGACAAAGGGGAACAGATCAATACTTGTACGTACGGCAATAAATCCGAATAACGGTGGAATTAGTGTTGTTCCCGTGTATGCTACAGCCATTTGATAGCCCATCAATTGGGCTGAATTCTCTCTGCCAAATCGAGCAGGTGTTTCATGTAGAAGACCCGGATAGATGGGAGCGAGACCTAAACCGATTAAGAGGAATCCGAGCAGCGATAAGGACGAATGCAGCGGTAATAAAAGAATTACACCACCTGCAATAGTTACCAGTTGACCGTAACGGATAAGTAGGCGGTTATGAACCTTTAAAGCGATGAATCCTGTTGTTAACCTACCAACTGTGATGCCAGCGTAATACAAGGCAATCCAACTAGCAGCCGTATCAGCAGTGATCTCTCTTGTACTGACCAGGTAACTAGCACCCCACAGTCCAACAATCGTTTCTATCCCGCAATACAGCAGGAAAGTAAGAAGAGATGGTCTCACACCTCTTAACCGAAGTACGCTAGTATGAAGCTTCGTTGTCGCTGCAGCTTCACCATGGAGATTTTCTACCCGCTCCATATCCTTCGAATGCAGTTTCTCCTGCGTTGTAGCCACCCGTTTCCATAGGGGGAGCGTCACAAGAAGAATGATCACAAGTAGGAACTGAATGATCGCAACAGTTGCATAACCGCTCCTCCATGACTGAGGGTTTACAAGATTGACAGCCATGATCATCGGTCCCATCGTTGCCCCCACACCCCAGAAGCAGTGCAGCCAGCTCATATGGTGAGCCTTGTAGTTTTCGGCCACATAGTGATTCAATGCCGCATCCACCGCTCCTGCCCCAAGACCAAGTGGAATGGCCATAACTATGAACCAGAACATCGATGGAGCAATGGAAAATCCGAGCAACGCTGCCGCGGTAAGGAAACAACTGAATAATGTGATTCTCCCCGTACCCAGAAGCTCAACTATCCTCTTGCTGAACAGACTAGACACAATGGTCCCTCCAGCAATGATCATGGACACGATACCCGCCGAGCCAAAAGATGAACCAATCTCGGGCCAGATAACAGGCCATGCCGTGCCAAGTAAAGAGTCAGGAAGTCCGAGACTGATAAAAGCCAGATAAATAATAATCAAAAACCAGGTAGACAAGCATGCTCCCCCCTCTTGATACAAAGTTTCGATGTACGAGAAAAGAAATCATCCACATACTTAATAAATATACTTTATAAAGACTACATAATAAGTATGTGGTATATATATTCCTTTGTCAAGCAGTTGATTAATGGCCACATTCATCCTGCTCAAAAAAAAAGAGGGTTGTCCCAAGCAGCCATTTCACGGCTTATGGGACAACCCCTCAACGGAGCTCGGGCAAATCGGGCTCCAATGACTTTAGTGTCAGCCAGCGCAAGCCGGCCTCGAAATCTTCTTGAAATGTATTTTGAAAAACGATCTGTGGATAAATTGGCATAGGATGCTGAAGTTGATAAGCTTCCCAGGCAGGTGTCCAGATCTCTGTTTCCACCTTGTCCTGATAGATTACAATTTTGTCCGGAGCAAGGACGGCATTCACGGTTTGGATGATTCGGCAGATCGTATCGATGAATGTGTCCTTGACCATCTCGAGACTCCAGTCGGGCATATCTGGAAGGAATTTTATCTCCCCTGACATACCCTGATTGCCTTTGAGAATCTTTCCATTCAGATAGATTCCCATACCAGGCGGGTACCTAGTCGGAAAGTAGAGACCAAGCAAGTACTGCTTCTCATCTTCCCCCTGCTTCATACAATATCCGCTGACAGCTGCATTAACATCATTCTCAACCAAAATAGGCAGCCCAAATTGATGCTCGATCTCCTGAATCATCCGTGAGCCAGTCAGCTCATGGTGGCTACTGACTTTAATCTCGCCGTTAACAGCCTGTCCCGGAATGCCTAAGCCAATTACCTTTATGGAAGGATACAAGGCCACAGAATTTCCAATAATATCATAGATAAATTGTCTTTCAAAGACTGGAATAATATGTTCATCCTTCGCCAGAATCTCGTTCTCCAGATTCACGACGGTGGCGGAAATCAGCACCTGCCCCTCTTTTTCCTTCAGGTACATGACCAGCGCGAGGCTGAAGTTGTAATTGTAGCGATAAGTTTGTGCAGGTCTACCGCCGTTTGATGGCACAGTCAAATCTTCAAACAGCTCACCTAACTCGTGCAGCTCCTTGACTAATGAGTTTACTGTTACGACGCTCAGTTTGGTCAGTGATGCCAGCTGGGGTTTGGTGGCAGTTGTTACACGTTTCATCACTTGACGCACGTTGTTAAGGTTGATTTCCTTCATTAAGTTGGCGTTTGCTATTCTCATAAGCCCCCCTGTTGGATAAACATATGGATCAATTCATCAGGTATTCATCTTAAGTATGATTGTACCTTAATGTCATCTAGTTTTCATCTTCATGCCTGACAGACGACAGAGTTGGACAATATGCTCTTGGCCTGAATTCACATGGGCTGGTGCGTTTGTGAGTTATAAAACTACTTATTTAAACAAAACACAACTCATCCGCTGACAAGTCGCTTTCTAAACACTGTACTGTTAACAGATAAAACTTGGCCAAATAAAGAAACCATTAAGACATTATTTTATATTCTGACACTTGACTGTTAGCGCTTCATCTACGATAATTACAACCTCACCCAAAAAACTGGGACTGGAAGAAAATTGATAATGAAAAGGGGCGGTCGTTATTAGCTGGTTAAGTGATCTATATAAATTACAGAAGCGGGAGCTAAAAAAGGACATCGAGCCCTCTTTAGTCAATGCCATCTTTCGGATGTATGATAGATTCCCCAGGATTGGACTTAAAGAGCGGATCGGCCAGCAAGATATGTCTCTGGATATCGCTGATGCTTATATTAATGGTCAAAATGCGATGATTGAAGCTGGAGTCGGCATCGGTAAGTCTTTTGCTTACCTTATTCCCAGCCTGCTTATTAACCAGGTCTCAAGGCAACCGATCATTATTGCAACCTCCTCCATACAACTTTCAGAACAGATACATAAAGATCTGAGATTCATCGGAAGCCGGCTCGGATTTACATCGGTTCGCTCCGTAGTCGGAAAAGGCATGGGACAGTATGCTTGCCGGTACAGGGCAGTAGACCTGTTACACCCTGATGATTTAAGTTCTCCTCTGTCTGCCCTTGCCCAGCGTATTGTGGATTATGACATTGATGAGAGAGCAGATATTAAGGGTGGGGTTAGTGATGCAGTATGGTCTAATGTCTGTGTGAATGATTGTAAATTTGAACGATGCCATTATAAAAGTACATGTTCTTTTTACGAGATGAGAGCGAAGATTAACACCGACGCCAGCGACATGGATTTTATTATCGTCAACCAGGACCTGCTCATCCGTGATTTGATCAAGAAGAAAGAAGGAACGAAGGGATTAATCACTGAGAGGCCAGCTCTGATCGTAATTGATGAAGCTCATAATCTGGAAGCAAAGGTTAGAGATGCTAGAACGCTCGAGTTTACATATCGGGGAACCTGCCGTATTCTAGATGACACCTTACAGATTCTCTTCAAGCAATCCGCAGATAACGGCCTTATGCCGCAATTTAAATTTTTAAAAAGATGTGTGGGTCATATTTTCAAACAGGTAGAGGCGGATTTGCTGCAAACTGCCAAGCAGGATAATGACCGGATAAAAGTGCCGGAGATCACAGGGATTCCGTTAAAGCGGGGGGCTCAGGTTTTGAAAGAGTTTAGTCTCAGCTTATCCGTCTTAACTTCCAAGCATGAGCGAGAGATCGATAATCTTTTTGAAGCTATGAACGGACTTATAGATCTCTTTGATGTGCTCGCCGGAGTCCAGGATAACTACCTGATCTGGGGAAGCAATGCCAAGCGTGAGGCCACTATTAGTATCTGTCCTAAAGGTATAAGCCAGTTCCTAAGATTTAGCTTATTTAACGGAAAGACATCTGTTATTTTAACGTCAGCAACCATGTGCCAAAGCGGAGAAACACTAGAGGAGCAATATGCATATCTGACGCAATCCCTCGGTTACAAGGGAGATTATATGGAGCGCCAGGCTTCGCCGTTTGATTATGACAACCACACCATGATGTATATTGCCAAGGACATCCCTTACTACAACCATCAGAATAAGGTAGGTTATCTTGAAGCGGCATACAAGGAAATGCTGAGGCTCTGCAATTTAACGGACGGGCGGACATTGGTTCTTTTTTCAGCGAAGGAAGATATGAAGTACATTCATAATAAGTTAACATCCGAGAAGCTTGCATGGGCGGTGCATGTTCAAAGAGAAGGATCATCTCAAGATGGGGTGATCGCTGAATTCCGTGGCAGTAAAGGTGTCCTTCTTAGTACTGGTGTATTCTGGGAAGGCGTAAATATCGAAGGTTCTGATTTGTCGCAGTTAATTATTTTCCGTCTGCCCTTCCCTGTTCCTTCCGATCCTGTCTATGAATATAAGGCATCTTTGGCGAAGGATCCCTTAAATGACGTTTTTGTACCGGACATGCTGCTTCGGTTAAGACAAGGAACCGGGCGACTGATCCGTAGTGAGACTGACCTTGGTGTACTCAGCATACTTGATTCCCGTCTGTCCGCTGCTGCGAAAAAGGATTACCGGGATAAGGCACTGGAATCTTTACCCTTTAAAAGGGTTACCGAGGACTTTAGCGTTCTGGGGAAGTTTGTAAAAGAAAAAAGGATACAGCTTAGTGACAAGTAAAGATGGCTGTGCTGTCCTCTATGTAACGCGATGCTTCGGAAGCAGCGATACTGCTTATAGCCGTTCCAGCATGAAATATCATACTCAAGCCTGATGAGCTTCTGTGCCAGGCTTGTTTCTTTTGCTGTATTTACTCTTCAGAATATAATCGTTGAACATTGTCGGAGGATTTACTCGGTTGATCATCAGTTTATATTATAATCAATTACCCAAGGCAGAAAAACCATCACGCTAGTCCCTACCTGAACTTCTGAATCCACTTTAATTTGCCCCCCGTACAATTCTATTAATTGTTTACAAATCGATAATCCAATTCCTGTCCCTTTTTGCTTGGTTGTAAAGAAAGGGTCAAATATTCGTTTTAATTTATCGTGCGGAATCCCCTCTCCATCGTCTTTAAAAATAAGTATAATTTCGTTAGTCTCCGCATCGGTTGTAACTGTAATATCTATTCGGCCTCTAAACGCTGTGAATGAATCAATACTATTTTTCAAGATATTCAGGATTACCTGCTCTAGCTGGGAGGCACTTCCATACGTTAGTACTTCTTCTTGAGAATACTCCACGGAAAGAATAATATCATCACTAAGTATGAGTTGATTTACAATGTTATTAACTCTATGTATAACCTCAATAACGTTAAATATTACGCCGTTATTCTTCGTACTATCACCTTTTCGAGCCAATACTAGGAAGTCCGTTACTAATCCATTCAGCGCATCAATCTCATTGATGGTTATATCCAGATAAGCACGCAATTCATCCGCCTTGATCTCCGGTTCATATAGCCTGTTATTCACTAGCTGAGCAAATCCTTTAATAGAAGCAAGCGGATTCCGTATTTCATGCGCCATACCTGCTGCCATTTGTCCCATAACAGCAATTTTTTGTTCATGTAAATGGTCAATCTGTTGATTTTTATTAGACAAATACCCTTGTGCAAAGCCAGTAAACCGGGTCCAGTTGCATTCCATTAAACGATTATAAAAAAGCAATCGATTCGTGGAACCATCTACAATCTCTTCAATAATCTTAAACATAATATTCTGAGCGGTTAAGTTTAAATCCTTGCTCATTTCAAGTAAGATATCAAAATGATCACCGAATATTTCTGTAGTAAAAACCCCTTGCTCAAACCCTTCTTTTTCTACTAGTGTTAGGTACTGATCGAAATCAAAAGAATCCAAGAACAATGCTTCGATCATACTCATTAATATCGTACTGAGTGATGAATCTAACAATTCCTTATGCGTCTCTACAAACCAGACGGATTCGATATTTTTCATAGTTATAGAATGATAATGCCTGTCTAAAATGATTGGAACAGCTAGGATTAATGACGAACGCAATGCATTTTCTCTGTAAGACATTTTCATCCTCCTTCTTTGTTGTTTTGTATTCAATATTTATATATATTTTCCTGCTTCAAAAAAACAGTAAGTCACTATATTTTACAAAACCAATAGTTTTACTTAATTAATAAAATTCACGTCTGTCCGACTTGCTTCTACTATAAAAAAAGAAGAGCTGCCAGATTAGCAGCACTTCCATTAATTCTATCTTCCTCATATTAATTCGTAATTACCCACTTTTGTCGATCAAGAGTAGGATCAAGCTCGCTTAGAGACAGCGTCGTTCCATCCGCTGATACTTCCAGTGCTTTCTTATGATGAGCAGAAATAATACTTACGGTACCATCATCATTTTTGTGAAGAATCCAACGCTGATTGTTATATCCGAGATAAGGGTACAACTGAATTTTATTTTTCCCTGTGTCGAGATCAAGCGCCTGACCGGCTGTTGTACGAATGGAATAGGAACCTACATCATCCCCCGTCGGCACGAATACCCACTTCTGATCCGTAGAATCATTCGCATCCTTCAGGGTAACAGCTTCACCATTTGCAAGATTTGCTGTATAGAGAGATTTCTGTAGTTTTGCATTTACTAGACTGGATGTGGTCAAGTTGGCAGGTGTTTCTCCGCTCACGTTAACGTTCTGATATGAAACATATCCACCAAATACATGTAATCCAAAGCGACCTTCTGCAAATGTGCCATCCTGGAGGTCGATCACTTTCTGCCCGTCCACATAAACTACAATATGCGGGCCCTTCGCTTCGATTTTTACTTTATAGGTTTGACCCGGCTGAATGAACGTCGGAACTTTCGCCAGTATTTGACGCTCTTCAAAACGGCCTTCGATTTTATAAAAGAGACGTACGGACTTCATATTCGGATCCAGATTTAAGTAGTATCCGCTGCGCCCATCTTCGCTGGCTCGGAACAACATAGAGCCTGCTCCCCCGGATTTCCCTAACATCATATCTGCTTCATAAGTAAAGTCTCCAGCCTGCTTCTCTGCGATATAATTCGCGTCACTCAAGTACTTTCCACGAATTCCATTTTCACTAATGACCCAAGAGGCTGCAGAAAGATCTTTAGTCCATCCACCTAAGTTCGTATGAAATTCACCATCAGTTACCTTAACTAATACGCTTGTTGATGTCTTCCCATTTGGAGTAGAGACAGTAATGATAGACTCGCCTTCTTTTTTACCTACAATGGTTGCCTGTGAGTTATCTGCCATGTTTAGTTCAACTACATCTTTGTTACTGGAATTCCATTTCAGCGGCTGTGCACCATTCCCTGTTCCATTCTCTACCATTGCCAAGAGTTTGTCGCTTTGCCCCTTGCTCAATTCCCGATCATTTGTATCCATCATTATCTTGGTAGCGGAATTGGAATCCTGATTCCATACAGAGCCTAACCGATTCACCTTCAGAGATACGACTTTTACGTTGCCTCCTTTGGTGTAAAAGCTCAAAGCTCTGCTAGCTGGATCCGGAAAAATGACATCAGAGAAAACAACTTTACCGTTGTTACCAAAAACCTCAAGAGAAGACTCGTCTACAAGGATACGCATCTTAACACGCTTATTCTCCGTTTGCATTGGCGCTTCATGTCTTGTATTAAATAAACTCGAAAAATCCGTCAAACCAGATGCAGACCGATCCACGAAAATCTGACTCTCACTAGGTTTATATCCAACTACCGTTTTCTGATTTCCACCTACACGAACGTTAAAGCCAAATTCATTGACCTGACTGCCTGCAGGAATTTCTACTTCAGCTTCAATCTCGCACGCACCAGAAGTAACGCCTTTCAGTAGGTTCTGAGAAGAAGGACTCACCACTTTATTAGCTGTAGAATACAGCTGACTACGTAACGATTCTAACTCCTTGATTGGGCTTTGGGCGAGCTGAATCCCATCTTTAGTCGTTACTAATGAGACTTCCCTTGGGATTGACAGTACGCCTTTCCAATTGGTAGTCGGGAAAGCAAATGGATAGTCCCAGTTTGTCATCCAAGCCATCATTACACTGCGATGATCTGGCATGTTAGAAAAAGACATTGATGCGTAGAATTCTTTCCCAAAATCAGTTCGCAATACTTTGCCTGCCGGATTATCATTTACGAATTTACCTTCCGCTGTTAAATGACCTACAAAATATTCAGCATCTGATCCGCCTGTTTTTGAATTCGCTCCTGTACTAATCATCAGAACCCATTTTTTCTGTGATGTTCCGTCTACCGAAAGCTGAAGCAAATCCGGACATTCCCATACACCGCCGCGAACATAGTCCCCGTATCCCCAACTATCTGTCAGGGTCCAATCAAGTAGATTCGTTGAAGTAAAGAAACGAATATGATCTCCACCGGATACAACCATTACCCACCTGTTATTGTCGTTATCACGAATAACTTTCGGATCACGGAAATCCCAACCTCCAGGCTCATCTCCATTATCGCCTGGATTCTCGATAACCACTGGACGCGCCTTGGAATATTCCCAAGTACGACCTTGATCCTTGCTGTATGCAAGACCGATACGCTGATTCCCATTCGGTCCATCGGGATTATAGGAAGTGTAATATGCAATTAGCCCCTTACCTCCTGAATCCCCGAACAAACCTGATGCATTCGTCAAATCTGCCACAGCCGATCCAGACCAGACATGTCCATGATCGTTCCACGGCAGCGCAATCGGAAGCCGCTTCCAGTTCAGCATATCTTTACTGACAGAATGTGCCCATGTGCCTCCGTCCTGATGGAATAGATGATATTCTCCTTCGAAGTAGACCAGTCCATTCGGATCACTTGCAGAACCACGAATTGGCGTATAGTGATATTGAGGACGATATTTTTCATTATAATAACTGCTAGCATCCGTCACATAAGTATCCTGGAAGTATGCCGTTCCTTGTTTAACGACGATACCTGCATATCCATCGGTGTAGGTTTTATCTGTTAGATCGATCGCGGCCGGGGTGTATCCGTCTAGAAAGACCTGAATTCTGTTTCCCTTCGCTTTTATCTCTACGTGATGTTTTGCTGCTGTCTGACTTGGATAGGTCTGCTGTGAACTTGCAATGGTTGTTCCGTTAGCTTTCGTCAGACTTACACGAACCTGATTTCCTTCCTTCTTAAGGGCTGCTTCATATCCCTTTGTTCCATCAGCCGATGAACGAAAGGCGAGCGCTGCAACAGAATCAGGACGAAGAGATATATTTCCTTCATATACAAAATCAGCAGCTTGTTTGTTATAAATTTGCTGTGACTTACTCTGGTTTACTACCATTCCTTTTTTGCCGTTGATATTAGGCTGCCATTGTCCTTGATTTGTAACCACAGCACCCAAATTTCCTTTCAGGTCGCTTACGATTATGTTTTGGAACAAAACAGAACCATCCCATACATTGAGTCCTAGCTTACCTGTACGATACGCGTTATCCTGAACCTCAATCACAGGTTTATATGCATTGTCCCAATATACTTTCAGTGATGAACCCACTGCTTTCACCTTGAGATGATAGATTTCGCCTGCCTTGACTGTAACCTTCCGCTCCTCTTTTAATTTCCCTTCACCATCACTTGCGTCTCGTAAGCGGATCATACCTGCATTCGGAACAATTTGGAGCATGTAGGAACCCCAGCCATCTTCATTAGAACGGAACAATAAGGTCGCATCAGCTTCCATATCCTTAATCATGACGTCAGCTTCATAGATAAAATCCTCTGACATCGTTTCGGAGATTGCCATTACATTTTCTTTTGGATCGGAAGTCAGTAAGATTCCTTCAGGAGTATCCACCAAGTTACCTTTTCCTTTTATTTGCCAACCTGTCATGTTCGTATTCGTTTTGGTTACGCTTTCAAAAATAGCGAGTCCCTCCTTAGCTTGTTTGCTTACCTCCTGATCAGCGAGCGCAGCCCATCCAGTCCCGGGATTTACTACATAAATGCCTGCTGAAGTCATAACAAGCCCTGTTGCCATAAGAAAGCATAATGCGACTTTTCCTTTATATTTCATCTTCTTCAGCCTCTTTTCTGTCATTAATATTGAAAAACAAGAAGGAGGCCAATTCATTACTGCACTGACCTCCTCTCTATATTCTTTTACAATTGAGCAGAAATCTGACTTTCCAGTGCTGTGAGTCCAAGAGCCAGAGCACCGCATAATCCCGCCTGTTGGCCTAGTCCTGGTGGAACGATATACTCATCTATGTGTTCCAAAATAGTACTTGAGCTGACATAGCCGTTCAGGTTTTGAAGCACAGCCTGACGGATCAGTGGAAACAATTGTGACTGCTGCATAACACCACCACCCAGAATGATTTTCTGAGGAGAGTTAAGCAATATAGCACCCGTAATCGACTGTGCAATATAAAATGCTTCCATTTCCCATGCAAGGTGATCCATAGGAAGTTCATGGCCCTTCTTCCCCCACCTTGCTTCAATAGCAGGACCTGCCGCCATCCCTTCTAAGCAGTCCCCATGATAGGGACATCCCCCTGGGAATACATCGTCAGGATGTCGTCTCGTAAGAACATGACCCCCTTCAGGATGCACAAGACCATGAATGAGTTTGCCTTCCGAATACACTCCCACACCAACACCCGTGCCAACTGTATAGTACAAACAGCTGGACAGCCCTTGGGCAGCGCCCCATTTGGCTTCACCAAATGCCGCTGCATTGACGTCCGTGTCCCAGCCAAAGGGAACCGAAAAGTTTTTTTTCAAAGTGCCCAGCATATCGTAATTTCCCCACCCTGGCTTTGGTGTTGTTGTAACGTAACCATACGTCGGGCTGTCTGTGTGAATATCAATCGGACCAAACGATCCAATTCCGATAGCTTCTACTTGCTTGCCTTGAAAATATTGAATAACTTTGGGCAACGTCACCTCAGGATGTTCTGTTGGGAAACTAATCTGATCTTCAATTTCCCCATTTTCATTCCCAATGCCACATATAAACTTCGTCCCGCCAGCTTCAATCGCTCCTATACGCATATACATGACTCCTCTCGATGACTAATTCTTGTCTTGCTCAGCAGAGGGAGTAAGCTCATAGATATCCAGGGAAATCAGCAAGTCATTCTCATTTTCTGCAAACACAGCTATACCTTTAGATTCTAGTCCAGGGAATATAAGATCCGTAATCACTGCCTGACCCCCATTACTGAACGCCTCAACTGAAGAGCGATCCACAAAAATACGGAGATCATTTGACTCATCAAGCGCTTCGAGCTTGGCTGAATGATGTCCTACGAAATGTTCGTGGAAATCATGCTGACCTGAAGCCATCCGATCTACATAAAGCTCCTCTGTCTCACCGTTAATACCGATTATTGTTTGACTATCCGCACCTACTCTTACTTTGAAGCCTACAGATTTACCTCGAGTGAACTCAGCTATAATCTCATAAGATTCCAAGTGAATCTCCTTAAGAAGAGTATTGATTTCTTGCACCGTTGCCTCTTTCACAGAAAGGACTTGTACACGAGCAGATTCCAACTCTTGGACCGGCTTCTGCACAAGAAGGATCTCCCCTTGTCTTGATTCGAGTTGAAGCTCCCTTGCAATCGTCATCGCGCCGCGGAATTCTTCTGCCGGCGTCTTATTAGCATACATCCAGTTGCTCATCCAGCCGATAAATAGTCGTCTTCCATCTTCAGCCGGTATATCAGACCAGCTTACACCTGCATAATTATCTCTTCCATAATCAATCCAGCGAACTTTTATCGAATCTTCATCTGGTGTGAACACTTCTCCATCAAAATCCCCTGTGAAATACTGAGTTCTTGACCCTTCCACAAAAGCGGGATCCGCACCGATGCTCACAAGCATCACCCATTTCGTGTTCGAATGATCGCCATCAATAGCAAGCGGGAACAAGTCTGGGCATTCCCATACCCCGTCATGAGAACCGATCCCGTCTCCGAATTCGCTGGCATACGTCCAGTTAATTAGATCAGGAGAATGATATAAACACACCGTTTGACCACAAGCTACAATCATCACCCATTGATTCGTATCTTGATTCCAAAATACTTTGGGGTCACGGAAATCAATGAATGTATCATGTTCAAGTACCGGGTTTCCTTCATACTTCGTCCAGGTTCTTCCGTTATCATTACTGTAGGCCAAGCTTTGACGCTGAATGGCTGGCTTGCCTTCTGGCATATCCAAATGATGCGTAAAAATCGCTACTAAACCTGGTTTACCTTCAAAAAATCCAGTCGTATTATTCCAGTCAACTACAGCACTGCCGGAAAAAATCATACCTAATTCATCTGGAGCGAGAGCGATAGGCAGTTCCTCCCATGTAACAAGATCCTTGCTGACCGCATGGCCCCAGTGCATAGCTCCCATGGTCATTCCACCCGGATGGTGCTGAAAGAACAAATGATATTCACCCTCAAAATAAACCATTCCGTTTGGATCGTTCATCCACTTTTCCTTAGGGGAAAAATGATACACACCTCGGTAATTTTGTTTCGCAATCGTAGACATTATTGTTTTCTCCTTTACTCCCGTAATAAGATCTTAGTTCTAAGATCATCTCTCTTTATATAGATGAAGGTCGTGTATAGCAGTGTAACTGCATGGAACACGGCCTTCATCCCACAATATTAATCATTTGTTATTGGGTTGCTCTATCATATCCGCCTTGTTTAATTTCAAGCCATTCTTGCAAGCCCAGACGATCCAATTCTTTCAGATATTCATCCCACTGCGCTTCGACTTTACCGTTCTGGTACCATTCTGTGCGCATTCTAAGCACGTAGGCAAAAAGATCCGTTTCAATTGTCGTAAGGCGATCAAGCTCTTGAATGGAATGGAATACACTCGGCATTACGTTTTCTGCTTTCATATTTGGCGCCATGATATTCTTGATAATATCCATTCTGCTTTTGGCATCATCCGGCATGGTTGTGTATTTCCCATAATAAGAATCAAGAATAGCTAGGGGACCACCGACACTTGTTTTCTCACGTAGTTCTACAGGAGCTGCACCCTCCAGTGGCAAATGTTTCAGCATTCCTTTTTCTTTATCAAATTCGAAAATATTCTGCTGTTTTTCATCTCCATACGTCCCCCAGTTGTTCTGTACAGATTGAATCGGATCAAAGAGTTGATCAACCCATTTCGCTGTCGTTTCCAAGTTCTTATTGGCACTTGTGACAACCATCTTACCTCTTCCCAAACCAAGCGCGTTCGTTCTTGTTACGTTAACTTCGCCATCAGGTCCAGCAAGTGGAGGCATAACTTCATAGCTGTCATTATCTCCGGTGATGTTGGCCTTATCCCATGAGAAGTAAAGTCCGTATTTCTGATCCTTTCCTTTTGCAAGGTAAGTACTCCAGTCTTGTGTGTAGGCTTCAATATCAATGAGTCCTTCTTTATACAGCTCGTTAATAAAAGAAACGGCTTCCTTGTAGTCTTCTTGTGCCGCCGTAAATATCACTTTCCCATCATTGCTCACAACCGCATGGTCAGGGTTCTCACCCAATCCAAACGAAGCAAATAGGAATGCCAGATCTTCTGCTCCCGGCTTGTTAATAAAGGACAATGGAATTTCGTCAGCCTTACCGTTGCCATTTGGATCTTTTGTCTTGAATGCAATTAATACTTCCTTTAATTCTTCTGTTGTTTTAGGCATATCAAGGCCAAGCTTCTTAAGCCATTCCACATTGATCCAAGGCATACTATCTACCGCTTGGATTCTTTCTTTGCCGCTACCCAGCTCTTCAATCCATGGAAAGGCATAAATATTGCCATCTGGTGCCGTAATCATACTCTTATATTCCGGTGCTTCTTCCAGCACCTTTTTGAAGTTTGGCATATTATTCTCGATAAGATCATTCAGCGGGACGATGGCACCATCTTTAGCAAGCTTGAGCAGCTCATAGTCACTGTAGTCCGCATTAAAAATAGCATCAGGAAGATCACCGCTTGCCACAGCCAGGTTCCTTTTTTCAACAAATACGTCTTTCGTGAAATTCTTCCAATTAATATGAACATTCGTCTTTTCTTCAAGACGTTTATTAATCAGTTTTTCATTTGGATCCGTTGGTGCAAGTGGAGAGCTTTGCGTAATAAAGTTCAAAGTTACTTTACCGCTGGCGTCCTGTTCTTTACTAGCTGCACTTCCCCCTCCTCCTCCACCGCATGCACTAAGGAACATAAGTGAAGCAAGTACAGTTACAGAAGCTGCTTTCGTCGAAACTCTTGATTTCTTAATTCTTTTCATAGGGTATGACCTCCAAATTAGATATGAATGAATTAATCTTTATCTATGTGCAGCCTGTTTCCTACTTAAGGGAACCGACCATAACACCTTTTTCAAAGTACTTCTGGAAGAACGGATACATAACAATGAGTGGCAAACTGGAAACAACGATGGCAGCATACTTGATGATTTCAGACAATCGTTTCATTTCCGCCATGGCGAGTTGATCGCTGATCATGCCCGGATCTACCTGGTTCTGAATTAAGATGGAACGCAACACCAGTTGCAGTGGATGAAGATTCGGATTATCTAAATAGATCATAGCGTCAAAGTAGGAATTCCACTGGCCCACAAAGGCATAAAGAGCGAGCACAAAAACAATCGGTTTGGAGAGCGGTAATACGACACTGAAGAAAATCCGCATCTCCGAAGCCCCGTCAACATTAGCGGCTTCCTTCATTTCATTCGGAACTCCTTTGAAGAAAGTTCTAGAGAGAATAATGTTCCAAACATTGACTGCCCCTGGAATGATCACCGCCCATACTGTATCAAGCAGACCAAGGTTCTTAACGAGCAGATATGTAGGTATGAGTCCACCCCCAAAGAACATGGTGATAATAAACAAGGTCATGAAGAACCCTTTTCCTTTGAGCCTGTCATCGGACAGTGCGTAACCGGCACAGATTGAGACCAGAACGGTAATCATAGCAAATGAAACAGAGTATAAAACAGAGTTTCCAAAACCTCGGATCATGGCAGGATTAGAAAGAATTTTTTTATACCCTTCTAATGACCAGTCCGAAAGATTGAATGATAATCCTTTACTGAGCAGCACAGATGGATCCATAAAAGAGGCAATCACTACATAAATCAAAGGAAGTACGATGATAAGTACGGCCAGTGTCAGGAAGATCGCGTTCAGCACGACGATAAAGCGATCTAAGCCGGAATGTTTAATGGGCATAGCTTGTTGCTCCTTTCTTAGTAAAGACCTTCACCCTCATTCAGTTTCTTCACGGTGAAGTTAACTGTGAGGAGCAAGACGATGTTGATGATAGAGTTAAACAATCCTACTGCGGCTGAATAGGCATAATCGCCCGACTGCAAACCAATTTTATAAACGTAAGTCGGAATGATTTCTGAGGTTGGCAAGTTCATCGCCGTTTGCATGAGATAGGCTTTCTCGAAGCCAATCGACATAATCCCACCGGCTGCAAGGATAAATACGATAGCCATAATTGGGCGAATGGTTGGCAGATCGATATGGCGTATTCTTTGTAGAAGATTAGCGCCATCGAGATTGGCTGCATTATGTAACTCAGGATCGACATTAGCAAGCGCTGCTACGTAAATAATGGATGCCCAACCGGCTCCGGTCCAAATATCGGATAAAATGTAGATCGAACGGAAGTACTCAGGACGAGACATGAACATAATCGGTTCACCTGTAAGCCAGGTAAAAAACTGGTTAATCGGTCCCGTTGGGGACAAGAAGATAAACAACATCCCGACCACAACGACAACAGAAATAAAGTTAGGCGCATACAAGAACAATTGAATGTTCTTTTTGACGCCTGCACGGCGAATTTGATTCAACATCAAGGCAAGTAGGATCGGAATTGGAAAACTCAGAATTAATCCGAAGAAACTTAATTTAAGCGTATTCATAAAGATAACTTCGAAATTGGGGGAAGAAAGGAATTTCTCGAAGTTGTACAAGCCTACCCATTCACTCCCCATAATCCCTTTGATTGGGCTGAAATCTTTAAAGGCTATAATCGCACCATACATAGGACCGTATTTAAAAATAAGGGTCAGAATCACAGCAGGTGCGAGCAAAATATAAAGAAAGTAGTGCTTCTTTAGATAATTCATTAAGGAACTCTTATGTCTCATCACCGTTATTCCGTGTTCGGCTTCTATTGGGTTATGCAATGCCTTTACCTCCGTTCTTATCAATGTTTACATCTTGATGCAGTAAGGGCTTTCAAACTCACCTATGTCCTGCTGCTTTTACAATTTACCAAACACTCAATCGTTCGTCAATACATTTTGTAAAAATATTTATGTGCATATGACAAATTATTTTGTTCATAAATGGCATATGAATTTTTACATAATTACAAATACAGCCATTTTAAATATGTTCACATACTTTAATCTCATCATTCTCTCAATAAAATGAAAATATAGCTATTTTTTTGCACAGCAATAACCAAATAAAATGTAAACTAGATTGTTCATTTGTAAATATCGTGTTGCTATTTTAAGCAAACTAATATACATTAAAGAGAGTTGGAATAATGGCAAATAGTACACTATTTGTGGCGAATATTAAGAACAAGAATATAGAGGTGAATTACATAGATGGCCAGAGAAAAAGTAACCATACAAGATATCGCGGATGCTTTAGGAATCTCCAGAAACACAGCTTCCAAAGCCCTAAATGGAACGAATGGTATACCTGATGAAACCAGAAACAAGGTTATAAAGAAAGCGATAGAGTTAAAATATAAACAATTTGCTTTTATGGACACCGAGAGTGTTCAATCCAGAAACTCTGGAAACATCGCTTTATTAACAGAAAACTTACCTAACAATTCCCACTTTGGGTCGAAACTAATCAGTGGCATGGAAAAAAGAATCAGTGCAGAAGGATATAATTTATCCATGCACATTATAAGAGACATTGATCAAGAGTCCCTGTCTCTTCCAAATAATTTTGATGTCTCCAATGTAGACGGAATTATTTGTATTGAGTTGTTCAATTCGGAATATAGTAAGCTGATTACAAGTCTAGGTATTCCAACTATTTTCATCGACTGCTCTGCAGATGTCTGTTACCCTGAATTTCAAGCAGATGTACTTCTCATGGAGAACGAACACAGCACCTACCAACTTACCAAAAAGTTAATTGAGGGCGGTTACAAATCACTGGGGTTCATCGGGGACTATAATCACTGTAGGAGCTTTAATGAAAGATGGGTGGGCTTTAATCGCGCACTGATAGAATCCGGGATTCAGCTTGATCTCACACAATGCATTCTCGATGATGATCAACTATTTTTTTCGAGTCCAGAGTGGGCAGATACTAGACTGAGTCAAATCAATGAGCTTCCATCTGCTTTCGTGTGTGCTAACGATTATATTGCGGTTACCTTTATGAAGTCACTCAAAAATGTGCTTTCCATTCCTAACGACATCGTCATTTGTGGTTTTGATAACGGTCCTGAATCAAGCATCGTAGAACCCCATCTTACTACGGTTCATATTTATAGTAATGAGATGGGTGTCAAAGCAGCCGAAATGCTACTTTCCCGAATTAATGATCCGAAGCAACCCTATCAGGTTTCTCATATTTATACCAAACTCATCATAAGAGACTCTACACCTAATATCAGTTGATGAATTCATAATTTTGAGATAAAAAAACAACCTATGAAAATGAAGCAAAGAACCCAAGTGATTAAAATTCAATCGCTTGGGTTCTTTATGTTTGTTAGACTACAAGAATGCCAGTCTACTCCCTTATTATTGGGACGATAGCTCTTAACGGCATTAATCAAGCCAATGCACGATGTGATGTCATTAAAGAGAACGTCTCTTATTCGTTCCCCATCGTGCTGATGTCGATGACAAACCGGTAACGGACATCTGAAGCAAGCACACGCTCCCAGGCTTCATCAATCCGGTCAGCAGAAATGACCTCGATTTCAGATGCAATATTATGTTCAGCGCAGAAATTAAGCATTTCCTGCGTTTCACGGATTCCGCCAATCATCGATCCGGCAAACGAGCGGCGGTGGCCGATCAGCGAGAATACGTTAACTGCCAATGGATCAGCGGGCGCACCGACATTGACTAATGTACCATCCAGCGCCAGGAGCGAAAGATAGGCATCGATATTAATCTGCGCGCTTACAGTATTTACGATTAGGTCGAACGAACCGGCAAGCTGTTTAAATGTCTCCGGATCACTAGTGGCATAATAATGATCCGCCCCTAATTGCAATCCGTCTTCCTTCTTCTTCAGTGACTGTGACAACACAGTCACCTCAGCTCCCATGGCATGAGCGATCTTCACAGCCATATGTCCAAGTCCGCCAAGACCCACCACAGCTACTTTTTTCCCAGGAGCGGCTCCCCAATGACGCAGTGGTGAATAGGTGGTGATTCCTGCACACAGAAGCGGTGCAGCGGCGTCAAGCGGAATACTGTCAGGGATCCGAACCACAAAATCCTCGGTTACGACAATATGGGTGGAATAGCCACCTTGCGTATACTGCCCGTACCGGTCAATAGCTCCATAGGTGCCTGTATTTCCACTCAGGCAATACTGCTCCTCACCTTTATGGCAATTACTGCACTCTCCACAGGAGTCAACCATACAACCTACACCTACCCGGTCGCCCACTGAGTACTTTGTGACTTCAGAACCAATTTGGCTGACAATTCCGGCGATCTCATGTCCCGGAACAAGTGGATAGTTGACCGGTCCCCACTCCCCGCGGGCAGTATGAATGTCCGAGTGGCAAATACCAGCGTATTTAATCTCAATAAGAACATCATGCGGCTGCAGATCTCGGCGTTCAATTGTAGTTAGCTTGAATGGACCTTCCTGACTGAATGTTGCGCGTGCATTAACTTTTATCATAGTGAAACCTCTCTTCTAGATAATATTAAAATCTATAACGTCAGCTTTACAAAACATATGTTATTACTTAAAGTTAACTCTAAGTCAAGCACAAATTATTTCGAGATTGGAGATAGATGATGAAGACATACTCTATAAGTGAAGTTGCAGAATCCTTTAACATGACACCACATACCCTGCGTTACTATGACAAGGAAGGTCTTTTTCCTTCTATAGAAAGAACCTCCGGCGGTAAGCGTATATTTAAACAATCCGATATGGACGCTTTAAAAGTAATTGAATGTCTAAAGTCCTCCGGGATGCCCATTAAAGAAATAAAACATTTCATTGAGTGGTGCTCTGAGGGGGATTCCACCTTACAGCAAAGATATGACATGTTCCTGGAGCGGAAGGCTTCCGTAGAAGCACAGATGGAAGAATTAAAAAAAACGATGGAAGTCATAGAACATAAATGCTTCTACTACAAGACCGCCTTGGATAGTGGTACAGAAGATGTTCATAAAAATAATGAAATAAAGAATGAATGTACTCATTAGAAATGGACCTTCAAATTACAGTAAAGGCGGGGCAGATTGATCTGCCCCGCCTTTCTTCAATTCATAAACTTTTTAATTGGTACGCCTTTTTGCCAGAAGCTTCTCCGTAAAATTCACATCAAAAAAATGAATGATGGGTCCCAGACCAAGTGCTGACACCAAAGTTCCTAAGCCTACAATGCCTCCAGCCAGGAAACAAATCAAAGCACAAAGAGCATCCGTAAACATCCGGTGCCAAAAATAAGATATTTTAGGGAAGTTCTCTCTCATAATCAGGGACAAGCTGTCGTATGGAGCTACTCCCACCTTCGATGTCTGATACAGGGATACCCCAAAACTGCATACCACCACGCCAATCGCTACGATAACCACTCGCTGCCATAACAACTGAGGTTCGCCGAACAGAGATAGCCAATTACTATGAAAGAAAGTAGCAATATATCCTAAAAGAATCGCGTTTACGAAAGTCCCGGCTCCAATAAACTTTCGTCCTGTTATGTATTCGATTACAAACAACACCAGGTTCAGTAAGATCAGAAAATTTGCATATGTCATACCAATGCACTCTGCAAGTGCCATTACCATGCCGCTGAAGGGATCATTTCCCATACCGGACAGCTTAAAAATACTAATTCCCATGCCCAGAAATACATTGCCGATAATCATAATAAGCAATCGTTTTTTATCGACGTTATGAATATATCCCCTCATATTGTCCATCCTATTTTCATATTAAAAATGCAACTTACAATAACGACGTCATTATATCATATTTTCTTGATTTGGATTGGAAAGAAATACAAAGACTACACAGAAAGGAGACGATCAAATGAAGGACGACAAAAATGCTCCGCTTGACGGACGTGGCCCGGGTGTTGATCCCATAACCGAACCCGATTCAAGCCTGCCTAGCGATATGGGAGCAACAGGTAAGCTGGAAGAAATCGTGGGTGCTTTGCAGGGCGACGAACCAGAGGTCACAGCTCCCGGCATTTCTCCTGATAAACAAAAAAAATACAGAAACAGCGGAATGAACATTATTTGAAGGGAACACAGCTTATTATTGCTTATTCCAGGAAAGAGCCTGTCCGATAATATTACAGCTAATGAGGTTACAGATAATGAGGTATCCCGTTTTTTAATAGTTGTAGGATTCGGGATACTTTGTTGTCTAATCAACTTTCCTAAAAAAGCAACTTATCCGCAGGCAAGTCGCCTTTTAATACTTTAATGTTAACAGATCTACTTTATGACTTTAAGCTCATCGATTCGCCTCAACAACAAGGATAGAAAACTTACTTACTATCTTACAACATTATCAAGTCCAACTCTTCTTGTGACAACAGTTCAAACACCATGACTGTCCAACTTCTTTTGGGACAATATCATCATTATCAAAATTGTAAAAACCTAATGACTCTAAATGCTTATACTACTTGTTCACATATGATTTCCTAATATCCACAATCTGTACCACACCACCATGACCATTGTATAAGTAATAGTAATCTTTATTGGCCGTCTTGTCCTTTTCACGAATACTCGATCTCCGAGCACAAACGCGGATTGTTGGATGATACTGTTGCCACTCAGCTTGTCTTCAGTCAGAACCTCGGCGTTATAAGTTTGTATCTTGAAACTCTACTGGACTGCTCAAACTTTGCTCCATCGTCAAGCGATTACCACGCACATCATAGGAGAACTTGTCCAGATAATTATGATTTCCTCTATAAAAAATATCTGGACTAGTGTCCCAAGAAAATAATCGAACATTACAAAATTCCTGTTATTGCCGACATCCTAAGCCTATGTATAAGTTGACATAATATCAATCTTTTTCTATTTGACTAATTTCCCTAAAAACGATAAAAAACCTCCAACCCCGTATTTGCGGCTTCGGAAGTTATTCATTGACGTTGCATTTCGCAGTTACTCTAAGTACAGAATCCCAAAATCACAGCTTCTATGAAATTCTGGTTTGTTCGAATGAACTTTGCTCCATGTTCCAAAGTGCGGATAGGTCGTATCGTCGCCGCACTTGTAAAAGTTTCCTCTTATCCTTTTTCCCGGTACTGCCCGAAAATCCGAAAAATAAGATTGTACCCAAGCCCATGAGATCGAAAAGCTTAATTCCCAATACACTTCTCCTTTATCATTGATTTGATCTGTGGTGCATACGACGTGGAAAAGTGCCGGATTGATAGTGATTGGGAAGCGATCATACCGATCCGCTCCTATCTGCAAGAGAATTGCGCCATTCGCATTAAATTCGAAATTCATATAACGCTGGTCCGAATCCGGAGTAGGCTGAAAAAAGAACTCGATGCAGCTATCCTTATACACGGGATCATTCATGTTTCTATATGTTCGTATTGGATTCTTTTCGTAAACCTTAAACTGAAGCTTCAGATCCTCCTGACTGTAATTTAACCTTGCTGTAACGACCGGGTTATACCCTTTAAGCCATTGATACTGCTTGATGATCTGGATTTCTTCTGTATTTGAAACATCTTTCTGATTTGTCAGGCGGGAAATTACTAAGGTTTCCAATTTTCTTTCCATGGTTCATTCCCTTCTGTTCGAAATCCCACTGGGATTAACACAGCAAAACAACCCCATTAATTAACTTAATTATTTAGACCCGCGATTACCCGGTTTTCCAATACGCAGTCTCGATCCCTGAGATTTCGCACGGCCGTCTGCCGTTACCTGTATTGGCGGATGAAGGAGACCGCCCGCTCTATATCCCTCTCGGGCGCATCCTCCCCGTATCCGCTCTCCTGCAAGGCGGCCCTTCCTCTCGCCCAACGGAACCTCCTGGAATATGGCTCCGGAGCTTACAAGCTCTGCAATCCGTTGATGATCCAGCGGCTGGCACCCGACGGCACCGTATACATCCCTCGGCTCGAGCAGCTGATGTCGGATGCTGTCCCTCACATGGATGTGGACGATATAGTCCTTCAGCAGGTGTATACCATACACCGGGTCATCCCCTGTTACCATCACCATGTTGGTCCACCCTTATTTCGCGCAAGGTAACGTAATTCCTTCATGGATCGCCCGGTCGGCCAGGAGAGCGATTTCCATCGCCCGGCATGCATCCTCCATTGTCGGTATAGCGGGCAAGTTGTTCTCCAGCATGGACAGGAAATAGTCCAGTTGGGCACCCGTAGGCTTCACGGAGAAGTCCATATTGATCATCCGGACCGTTCCTTTCCGGTAGTCTTCGACCTCGACCAGATTTCCCAGATGCTGATCCTCTCGCGGTCGATCGTTCTTGTAGATGATACGGATCCGGCCTGCCGGTCCGATGAATTCCTTCCGGTTATCAGTCGGAAGCCCCTTACCCCACCCCGTCTCAAAGTAGCCGATGGAGCCGTCCGACAGACGGAGGGTCATGAGTCCGTAATTGTAAGTGTACGGTGGGACTTCTTCATAGAGACGCTGCCCGATCCCGTTGACGCTTACCACGTCCGCCCCTGTAGCCCAACGCATCACATCGATATAATGAACGCCGCAATCCACGATCGGCGAGACGTCCCGGAGCAGGGACAATTGGGAAGCCCAGTTTTTGGAGGGCTTCAATTGGGATAACCGGATGACCAAGGGGAAGCCGATAGCGCCCTCCCGGATCATCTTCATAACCGCCTGGTACGTGGTGTTATGGCGAAGGATGTGACCGATCAGGACCTTGGTTTTGGCTCCACGGGCCAGCTTCATGAATTCCTGCGTTTCCCGTACATTGCCCGCCATCGGCTTCTCGCATAGGATATGCTTCCCTGCAGCGAGACAATCTTTTGCGATCTCCAGATGGGAGGACGGGTACGTGGCGATAATGACCAGATCCACATCGTCACGCTCGATCAAGGCCCGGTAATCCGTGCTCCAACACTCGGCTCCGTATTGGCCTGCCACTAAGGAGGCCCTGTCCCGGTTCCAATCCACCACGCCGATCAACCGGACCCGCTCCTGTCGTGATATCGCGTCCAAGTGGAGAGAGCCCATATAACCGCAGCCTATCACGACCGCCCCGTACCTTTTCATGATGCATCCATCCTATCCTTCTCACTCGCGGAGGTTATTTTATGTTAACCCAAGCTCCTTGTTGGGAGAAACCGAAGTCTCCCTACAGCGTCTAGTCTTCTCGGGCATTGATGACTTACCATTCTTCATGCATATCCTTCTCTTACATTTGTATTATACCGGATTACTACAGAATAACTTTTATTTAGTTAAGATACCTTGTTACCTTTATTATATAAGAATGATGGATAGTTTTATTTAGCTAAGAAAGTTACTTTTTGCACGATTCCGTTATTCCGTCTAATTCTATGTAAGGGAGCTATCCCGCTATGAACCCCCCCTCTCCAACACCGGTCCGCAAGCGAATCCCCTTCCAGGAGTGGACTCCCTCCATCCATTACGCGCAGCTCCAGAGGGTCGCACCTCGCTTGTTCCCGAGAAAGAGGCTGTACAATTTCGAGCTGCTCTATGTGTGGCCAATTGTCCGTTGCGATGGAGGAGCGAACCTACACGGTGTTACCCGGGTAGTTTATCGTTCTGCCTTCCGGCGTCTACCACTGGAATGCAACGGAGGCTGATCCGACCCCCAAACTGATCGGGATCCATTTTGACTTCTTCGGGGAATTGAACATCAACAGGGAAGAGGATATGGTGATTCTGGAGGAGGGGGTAATGGAAGGAAAAATTGCGGTGGAGGCAGTGGAAGAGAGCTGTTCCCCGTTGTTGGAGGAGCCGGTATATCACCCTTCCCACGATTGCGTGCAATCATGGAGAAGCTGGTCCACGAGTTTACGATGCGTCCGCTGGGCTACCAGCTGGTATGTAGGGGGCTAATGCTGAACATTCTAGCTTCCCTCATTCGTTCCCAGATGTCCCGGCGAATCACAGGCGCTTCGGTCCATGGCCAGAAGGTGAAGGAGATCATGCAGGACATAGAGGAGACTCCGGCTGCAACGTGGAGCAATGTCATTCTTGCGAAACGTCTCGGAATGAACGTGGACTACGCCTCCAAGCTCTTCCGCCAGATTGTAGGGATTCCACCTGGAGAATATGTGCGCTCCGTCCGGCACCGGGAGGCCCGCAAGCTGTTGCAGGAGACCGATTGGCCAATCGAACGGATCGGAGAACTCGTCGGTTACCCGGACATCCACTACTTCAGCCGGGTGTTTACCGCCGCTGAGAGAATCTCTCCACGAGGTTACCGGAAGTTGTCGCGAGTTCTGTAACCTGACGATTCAGGTAACTAGTTCTTATCGTTCGATAATTTTAATCCAAATGGTCAGGATTTTTGAAAAATACATCTCTTCCGCTATAACGATTCTTTTGCTTCCGTGTTACAAGTACACCATTTACATACACTTTCTCAGGCATCGTATTTTTTCCCGCTTCATTAATGATTTCCAATTGAATTCGAGAAGATTAGGATCTACAGCAGCCTCGACATTATAGATGATCAGCGAAAAAATGTAGTTATTCAGCAATTTTTCACGGTGAATTGCAGTAGGTAGAAGCGCAGAACTTAAAATCTTGAGGTACGTGAGTACCGTACGGGTTCGACCCCCGCCCTCAGCAGCTAAAAAGATAAATATGTTTTTTTATGTTCATTTAGCCCAACTACTTGAATTAACAAAAAAGCAACTCCCTTGTTGGCAAGTCGCTTTTAAAACACTCTATAGTGAATCTTTAGTTATTATCTTAGATCCTACCGCTTCACCTTATAAAACTCATGATACAGCTTCATTAGCGCCCTTTTCTCAATCCGCGAAACATAACTCCGCGAGATCCCCAACTCCTTCGCAATCTCCCGCTGCGTCCTCTCTTCTCCACCTGTATCAAGTCCAAACCGTCCAACGACAACTTCTTTTTCCCGGTCATCCAGAATATCAAGGTTTCGATATATCTTGCTCTTCTCAATCTTCAAATCGACTTCTTTAATGACATCATCAGCCTCGGAACCAAGGATATCGATGAGTGTAATTTCATTCCCTTCCTTGTCTGTCCCAATCGGATCGTGCAGAGATACGTCTTTCCGTGTTTTCTCCAAAGATCTAAGGTGCATCAGGATTTCATTTTCAATACAACGGGCAGCAAAAGTAGCTAGCTTTATCCCTTTGTTCGGACGGTAGCTCTCAATGGCTTTGATCAGGCCGATCGTGCCTATGGAGATCAGATCCTCCATGTCTTCCCCAGTATTATCGAATTTCTTGAGGTTATGGACACGATGTGATGTCAAAAAAAATAAACCAATTACAGCTTTACTATTATCAATAACAATTAATTGATCAATCAACTCTAAGTGAGATTATTCATACTTGTTAAATTGCGTCTAACAATATCCTCGGTTTCAATATGATAGCCACCGTTTTTCACACGTAGAGCAATACATTCAATATTTAGCCGAACATCTGCTAGTCCCACATAAAACACAATAATTTCAAAGCCTTATTCCTTTGCATCCCTCATCTGCCTTATAACGTTACCACCCGCTAAAGTGGTTTCCACAATGAAATCCCACTTATTCCAGATATACTACCTGGCTATTCTTATGGCTTCTTTCCCAGCAGATACTTTACTCTTTTCAGGATGCCCATTATTGATCTTGCGGGCTAGATGCATCTGGAATCATCAGTGATTCTGCTTTATGCCATTCTCCCATATAGAAATCTTCCACTTTCATGAAATGAAAAACATAATATTCTCCGTTAATTATTAGCTGTTCCTCTTCTTTTTGATTTCGTGAAATTAAAGGTTTTTGATGATGCAGCCGGATGATGATACTCAATATCTTACGGCCTTTAAAACCTACCATATAACGTTATCTATTTAAAATAATAGTTTACATATACATTACACTAATAATTAAAAAAGCCTTTTTTTCCTTTTTTTAAACTCAAAGTATATTAAATTGATAATATTTATTGACTGAAACAAATACTAGTGTTATATTTCCTAACATTAAATAATAAAATACATAAAGGAAAAGGAGATTACGCACATGAATAAGTTCAAACGTCTACGTGAAACTAAAAGAGATCATTCTGGTTCCACCCGATCTGAATATTCACCAGCAAAGAAAAATTGGAGTAAAAAGCAATTTATAGCTACTTCAATTGTGTTATCTGTTATTGCTACGAGTGTAATTCCGTTCCAAACAGCTGACGCTCTAACTAGAGTTACTTCAGAAAGTGGCACAGTATGGGAGATTCACGATGTTTTTGCTCCTAGCTTAGACACAGGAAGTTTACGTACAGTTGGTGCTACACAAGTACAAGGTTTCGGCAATATCTTTGTTAAAGTGTCCTCGCCTTCAGCTCCGCTGATGAATGGTCAAATGATGCGTGGGTTTGACTTGAAATACGATGGCGTTAATAAGTTTACTTCGGCTCAATCTGTAAATCTAGGAAATGTAACTGTAACACGTGAGGTGTATGTGGATACTATTCATAATCGAACGAGATTCTTTGATACATTCACTAATAAAAATGATGTCGCTATAAAAGTTGATGTATCATTCGGTGGCTCTTTAGGATATGGTACAACAACAAATGCTTCAGTAGTTAAGGCAACCTACTCAGGCGATCTAAAGGTAACTACAGATGATTCATGGATTGTTGTAGATAGCAGTGCCAGAAACAATAAGCCGCTAGGCGTTGCAGTGGGATCTCCAAAACCGTTTGATAATGGATTAACAGGTCTAGGGAATCAGCAACAGGATCCATTCACAGTACCCTTAGCTGAGTATGGAAATGAAGCGAATTTCTATGGTTTCATTAATTCACTAAATATTGGACCGGGCGAATCGAAGTCCCTAGTAAATTATGTACAAGTTGGAGAAGCTGGTGAAGAAGGGTTGAAAAATCTGGTTGCTATGCTAGATGGACTTAATAGTCTGCTGGATGTAACAGGATTAACAAACGCACAAATTCGTTCAATTAGCAACTGGGATATATCTGCTTTAGAGGGACTTGATACTGGAGATCATCTGGATATTCCAAATGCTCCTGCGGCCAAAGAATTAATAACTTCATCGCCGTATGATGTTAAGAATAAATCAATTGCAGAAATACAGATGGATATGATTAATGGTAAAACTACTTCTGTACAAATTACTCAAGCCTATTTAGATAGAATTAAGGTATACGATGAGGGACAATTGGGATTCCATTCATTCCTGCATGTATCTGAAACTGCGCTTAACCAAGCAAAAGCTGCTGACGATGCCCGTGCACAAGGTGTAAAAGGTGATTTATTGGGTATTCCAATTGCGATAAAAGATATTTATGACACAAAGGATATGCCTACTACAGGTGGCAGTAAAGCTCTTGAAGGCTGGCAGCCTGATTCCGATGCATTCCAAGTGAAAAAGCTGCGGGAAGCTGGAGCTGTAATTATCGGTAAAGTAAATACTTCTGAGTTTGCTAACAGCGGAAGCTTTAGTGAGAGCGGCTGGCAGCAAACATGGAATGCACTCTATCCATCAAAAACATCTTTTGGCTCAAGCGGCGGGTCTGCAGTATCTGTTGCAGCTGATTTTGCAGCAGCAGCAATGGGATCGCAAACAGGGGTATCTCTCTATGCACCAACTACAGGCGCTAGCTTAAAAAGCTTCCGGGGTACAGACGGTATGGCAAGTACTACAGGAGTACTTCCACTCACTTGGGGACAAGATTATGCAGGTCCCATTGCTAAAACAGTAACTGACCTAGCCATTATATTGAATACTACAACGGGTACGGACCCACAAGATATTTTCACAGTCACTGCTGATGCAGATCATAAGCGTCCAGTGGATTGGAAGGAATCTCTGGATGCTAATGCATTGAAAGGAAAGAAAATTGGATATATTCCCGCTTCCTTTGTATCTGCATATGCTGATGATGATACTGGACGGGCAGTGATGGATAAGTTCTCAGAGCTTCAAGCAGCGGGGGCGACAATGGTTGAAATGTCAGCTGTACCATCAGGCCCTAGTCGTCCTTCAGGTATTAATGGATCTACTGAAGGTTGGGCACGTTATATTGAGCTTCATAAGGACTTCCCTTATATTGATGGAGCAAGTGTACTAGCTTCAGATAAGGTGCTTATCTATAATCAAAGAGGATATAGCACTCCAACTCGTATGACTGAACAAGCTGTACAAGATTACATTACGTATAGAACCGACTATAAGGAAGTTATTAAAAACTGGATGGACGCGAATGACGTTGATGCTGTTGTTTATGCAGGTTTTATTAGTGACGTATATAACAATGACGCATCAGCTTCTCAATTAAGTTCTGACCGTAACACGGGCGTATTAACCTCTAATGTGGGTCTCCCTACGGTAGTTGTTCCTGTAGGAACGAATGACAGCGGATATTCTATTTCTATGCAACTGGTTGGTAGAGCATGGGACGATGCAAAAATTTTAGGCATGGGCTACGCTCTTGAGCAACAAAGTCAAGCTAGACTACTTACAACATTTGCTCCAGCACTTCAATATGTTTCAAACTCTACTAATCCTAATCCAAACACAGATAATGGACCAACCCATCCAAATACTGGAGGAGGTACACCTCCAGCAGTAACAACGCCTATAGAAACAACGGCACCTGCAGAAACAATAACACCAGCAGATAAGCCGAAAGTTGTTAGTTTTGTAGATACAATGAATCATTGGGCAAAAGCAAGCATTGACGCACTAATTGCTAAGGGATTATTAACCGGTTATTCCGATGGAACATTCCGTCCAAATTCAGGTTTGACTCGTGCCGAAGCAATTAAAGTAATTGCAACTTACATGAGACTTGAAGGACAAGAAAGTAACTTTATAGATGTATCTCCAACTCATTGGGCGAATAAGTTTATTGGTGCAGCTGCTGGATCAGGCTTGATGAACGGATATAGTGACGGAAGATTCCGTCCAGATGAGAAGATTAGTCGTGGTGAATTAGCCGCACTAATCACTCGAGCTTTTAAGCTAACAGGTACTGGAAACACATCATTCAAAGATGTTACAAGAAATGCATGGTATTATGATTCCATTGATGCACTCGCATCCAATAATATTATTACAGGATACGCAGACAGTACATTTAAGCCTGAAAAAGATATTACTAGAGCAGAGTTTGCAGCAATTGTTTCCAGATTACTAGGAACTATTAATTAAAAGAAATTCAATTAAAAATGACAGAGTACTCGAGTAACCGCGTTTACAGGAAGGGCCATCCCGAAAGGGATGGCCTTATAACTTGCCGTTACAGATAGTGCGATGAACCGTACCACAAGTAGAACGAAAAGACTTTTTTTCGGATTATGGAAAGACGGTCTCGTTTATAGCAGAAGTTCCCTCTGTAAGTCGTTTGTTCCTAGCGGGACTATCACTTTTTATGGCGGAAAAGTAGAGTTAGGGACTGTATGCTAGGGGACTAGGGGACTAGCGGTCTATGAGGCGTCAGATCTTACGGTTGGTAATCACACTATTACTGCAAGCTACAGCGGCGATAATCACTATAAAGATTCTACAAATAGTTGGCTACAAAACGTGAATAAAATATGGTCTCAAATCAGTATGAATATCTTACAATCTACTATGGTAAGGGCTCGGTCGATGTACAAGTCGGTACACTCGGCATGTCATCCCTACTCGATCTTACTCCATCCAGCGCCTAGAAAATTATTTGCTCATATAAACATTTTCATATTTATTTCCTCATTGAGTTCCTGGAGACATTTGAATATTCCTTCATGATCATCATGCTCTGAGATTCCTTGACACTCACTCCCCGACCCGAAGATCGGTTTCATCCGTATGAATCAGCGGTTTTCGTAACAAAGTGGAGCGAATCTCCCGTTCGGGCCGCTAGCACCTTTATGATATATTGTTATACTCTATGCGCTGGAACGCAGAAGAAGACAACTTCTACTGAAGGTGCTCCTAGAGTGTCGATAAAGTCCAATGAAATAGTTAGGGGAAGATGAGCTGCACGGGAATGACGGCATTCTTAGGTGAATATATATTCTCTATTTGTTCAAGTAACAGCTTTACGGCTGTACGTGCCATTTCCTGTTCATCCTGCTGTACATAAGCTACGAATGAAAGATGTGGATTATCGAAAGATAGCAAATCGATATTTGAGTGATTGTTGAGACGGCTGATAGCGGCCGATGTAAGGCGTGCGGTTTCTTCGGTTAAGGAGAAAGCTGCCGAAATTCCACTATGCCCCTGCAAGAAGTCGCTTACATAGTCCAATGCTTGCTTACCGCGTAGAATGTCGAGAGGGATGTGACACCACAAGCTCTTGTCGATTGATATACCTCGATCTGTGTACGCCTTCTCGAAGCCGAGCGTGCGATCCTCGATGGCTGTATTGGCATTCTCAGGTGAGATGAGCGCAATCTGATGATGACCCTTGGATAGCAAATGAGAGACAGCCTTATACGCACCGCCGTAATTGTCTGATGTAATCGTGTATGTCTCAATGTTGCGCAGGTAGCGGTCGATGAACACACATGGGAATTTATCGAGCGACAGACGCAGTAGTGATTCGTTGTACTTCTCATCTTCTGTTGGAAAAACGATCAGTCCCTTCACACCGAGCCCCGTTAGTGTACGAATGGCGTTCGATTCGATAGAGGAGGACTCTCGCGTGATGCTTAGTACCATGCTGAGGCCAGCTTCAGACAGGAATTGTTCCGTGTAGTCGACGAGCTTCTGAATGACACGGGTTACCATCGTCGGAATAATGAAGCCGATGAGCGGCAAGGACGACGCGCTGTGTGGAGATAATGGAGAATCAATGCTAGAAACATCAAGACTAGAAGAGACGAATGTGCCTTTGCCTTGTACGCGTATAATTAATCCTTCATCAGCTAGCTGGGTTAAGGCGTTTTTGACGGTTATTTTACTTACTTTGAATTCGTCCATTAATTCTTGTTCAGAAGGGACGCGGTCCGTTGGCCGAAGCTGCCCAGATTTAATTTTCTGTACAATATCTTCTTGAATTTGCTTGTAGAGCACCAGCTTTTTCAAATAAGTACATCTCCCTTAAAATTTAATGATTTTTATAATCAATTGGTTATATAAAATATATTACGTATATATTATAATGCAATTTATAAAGCGCTTACAATACAGAATTAGGAAATTTATTACGAAGGGGTCTTTTCATTGAAAGGTTAGAATCATGTTAAGAAGGTTGGTAACGAGACGTATTGAAACCGCTTAAATTAACAGAAGTGACCAGTCACCCAGCATCTCAAATGAGTAACAAAAAAAGAGAGGATGACGAACAAATGAAAAAACGCATTACATTAATCTCCATCGTTACAATCCTTATGATGTCACTAGTTTTGTCGGCATGTAGTAAGTCTTCTAGTTCATCAACGGAAACACAGCAGTTAGGCGCTGATGCCGGTGAGAATGCAACAGAAATGTCATTTTGGACATTCGTAGATTTGCATGGCAAGCATTTGGATAAAATGCTGGGGTTATGGAACCAACAGAATCCAGACAAACAGATTAAGTTGAATGTAACGGTTATGCCTTACGATGATATGCACAACAAGCTCTTATTGGCAGTTACAAGCGGAAAAGGTGCTCCTGATATTGCGGATATCGAGCTTGGTCAATTCCCTAAATTCTTGGACGGGGACAACGTTCCACTGGAATCTTTGAATGATGTATTTGCACCATACAAAGACGTTGTCGTTCCTTCACGTGTCGATATTTACACCAAAGCTGACCAGGTTTATGGCTTTGATTATCATGTAGGTGCTACGCTTGCTTTCTACAACACGGAAATTCTCGAACAAGCAGGTGTTGACTACAAGACAATCAAAACTTGGGAAGATTACAAACAAGCAGGTATCAAGGTTTATGAAAAGACTGGTAAGTACTTAGGTACTGCTGATACATCCGCTACGTGGCAAGCCTCGCTGTTACTTGCTCAGCAAAACGCTGATTTTACAGATGAAAATGGCAATCCAAAAGTTAACTCACCTGAGATGATTAAAGCGTTTGAAATGTTAGTCGACCTGCAGAAGAATAATGTTATTCATACGATCCCAGGCGGACAACCCGACACAGAAGAAGCAAAAGGCGAATACAACAAAGGCAACTACGCAAGCGCATTGATGCCTGAGTGGTACATGTCCCGCTTTGTAAACGAAATGAAGGACCTTAAAGGTAAGTATGCAATTGCTCCATTGCCTGTATTCGAAGAAGGTAATCCTCGTTCCGTTGGCTTAGGCGGTACTGGCACAGTTGTTACTAAGACTGGTAAAGACGTTCAGTTGGCAAAAGAGTTTGTAGCTTTTGCTAAGCTTTCGAAAGAAGCTACTACTGAAATCTGGAATACACTTGGATTTGACCCAATCAATATGGAAGTATGGAAAGATGAGGCTGTAACGAAAAACCCTGATAACGAATACGTCCAGTATTTTAAAACAAATGCATTTGATACTTTGAATGAAATTAAAGACGAAATTCGGGCTATCAAATCCGTAAAAGCTTCACCGACGATCGGCAATGTGCTCAATACGGTTACTCTGAATGCGATCTTTGAAGATGGCCAAGACGTGAAGGAAGCTCTCGATGAAGCACAGGCAGCAATTGAACAAGAATTGAAATAAACATAATAAGTAAATGGTTATGATTAAGCCTGTCGGCAAGAATGGTGCTCGGCAGGTTTAGTCATAGTCAAGGGAGAGTGGGATTATGATAAAGAAATTTGTATACTCTCAAAAGGTTGCACCTTATGTTTTTGTGTTGCCATTCATAATCATATTCTTGATATTCTGGTCTTATCCACTTGTAAATTCATTCGTGATGAGTTTTCAAGATAGGATGTTGGGACAGGATCCAAAATGGGTTGGTGAAGCGAATTATTCGAAGTTATTCACAGATAAAGTGTTTTTGACGGCTATTAAAAATAGCGTTGTATACATGCTAGGAACCTTAGTGCTGTTAATCCCTTTCCCAATGTTATTCGCCGTTATGATAAACAGTAAGTTAATGCTGGGGAGGGAGTTTTTTAAATCTTCGTTCTTTCTTCCTGCATTGACATCTGTCGCAGTGGCGGGTACTATTTTTCGCCTAACATTCGGCGAAATGGATGGTTCATTAATGAACAGTTTTATAGGTCTATTTGGTGTAGAGCCTACTAAATTCTTGAAAGATGCAGAATGGAGTATGGCTGCACTATTAATTCTTGCATGTTGGCGATGGACAGGTGTTAATATGCTGTACTATCTATCTGGTTTGAAAAACATTGACAATGATTATTATGAGGCTGCTTCAATTGACGGGGCATCTGCTTGGCAGAAGTTCAGATCGATTACAATGCCATTATTGAAGCCGACCACGATATATGTTACGACAATTAGTGTTTATGCAGGTTTGGCAATGTTTACCGAGAGCTTAATGATGTTTAACGGTAACAATTCACCGAAAAATATTGGCCTAACTATAGTTGGATATTTGTATAGACAAGGAATTGAGAAGAATAAGCTCGGTTACGCTGCAGCAGTTGGTATCGTTCTATTAGTCATTGCTATGATTATCAATTTAACGCAGTTGAAATTTAGTGGAATGTTCAAAAAGGAGGAGGATTAAAATGGACACTAGTCAGATGAAGAACAACTTAATTGCTAGAATAGTCATAATTAGTACCTTTATTATACTATTCGTTATAATTATGGTTCCATTCTATGCAGTGGCCCTCTCTTCCTTTAAACCAGGTGAAGCTTTAATAAGATATGGTCTTAACTTAAGTTTGAATTTTGAAATAATGAGTTTTGATAATTTTATCTATTTATTTACTGGACAACATGATTATTTTGTATGGTTTTGGAACAGTATGACGTTAACAATCATTCAGGTTGCTTTAACACTGTTTGTAAGCGCTTTTGTTGCATATGGTTTTGCAGCGTATGATTTCAAAGGTAAGAACTTCCTCTTTATATGTGTGTTGCTCATTATGATGGTGCCATTTGAAATATTGCTGGTTCCTTTGTACAGCTTAATAAATGATTTGCAAATGGTGAATAGCTATTCGGCAATCATTCTGCCGGGTATAGCTAATGCCGGGACGATATTCTTCTTTAGGCAATATCTCAGAAGCATACCAAAAGAAATTATTCAATCTGGGCGAGTTGATGGAGCAAACGAATATGCGATATATTTCAGAGTGATTATGCCGATTATGAAGCCTTCCTTTGCGGCAATGGCCATTCTGAATGGTATGAATAGCTGGAATAATCTATTGTGGCCATTCATGGTGTTGGGAGATCAAAATAAATATACACTGCCAATCGGTTTAAAAACATTGTTAACTCCTTATGGGAATAACTATGACCTTCTGATCGTGGGCTCCTTCTTCTCCATCATTCCAATCTTCATATTGTTTATCGCTTTCCAGAAATATTTCATTGATGGTATGACTGCGGGTGCTGTTAAAGGTTAGTATCTATTACTTATGAAATAGGTGATAAGATGGGAGTCCAACAAGAGGAGTTACGCGTCATTAAACCATTGATCGAGCAACGAGCTGATCCTTTTATATGCCGACATTCAGATGGTTATTATTATTTCGTGGCCTCGGTTCCAGAGTATAATCGGATTGAGATCCGTAGGGCACAGGACCTTGAAGGGCTTATTACATCAGCTCCTGTAGTGATCTGGAGAAAGAGAGAGACTGGCATTCTTAGTGCCAATATTTGGGCGCCAGAGCTGCATTTTATTGATGGAAAATGGTACGTATATTTCGCTGCCGCGCATACGTCGGAAACGACAGAAGGCTTGTTCGACCATCGGATGTATGTACTGGAGAATGAAAATGCAAATCCGCTCGAAGGCAGCTGGACGGAAAGAGGACAGGTTCGTACCGCGTGGGAAAGCTTCTCCCTCGATGCCACTACCTTTGAGCACAATGGTAGCCTCTATTACGTATGGGCACAAAAGGATCCGGAAATCGAAGGCAACTCTAATCTCTACATATCTAAAATGAGCAATCCGTGGACGTTGATTGGGGCGCAAACGATGATTACGATGCCCGAATATGACTGGGAGATCATCGGGTATAAAGTGAACGAAGGCGCGGCATTTGTTCGCAAAGATAATCGGGTATTCCTCACTTACTCTGCTAGCGCTACTGATTTCAATTATTGCATGGGCTTGCTTGAAGCCGATGCGGACTCGGATTTGCTCGATGCTGCCTCATGGCGCAAGTCGAAAGTACCGGTTCTCACGACTGATGAGAGCATCTCGATGTATGGTCCTGGTCATAATAGTTTCACGGTGTCAGAGACTGGCGAGAAGACGCTGTTTGTGTTCCACGCAAGAACGTATAAGCATATTGTAGGAGATCCGCTATACGATCCGAATCGCCATACATTTGTAGCGGAGCTGTTGTGGACGGATGACGGCAGACCTGATTTTCGCGGCTCTGTTGCGGCACTTGCACGTTCTGTACAATACGAATAGATCTGCAAGCGCCTTACAAAATTCTAAATGGATTTAGTTGACTTATGTCGTACATGGGGAAGCCTTTATAATTAGAAATAAAAACAAGTACCCATCCAATCGATGGGTACTTGTTTGCAATGCAATGGAAGTGATGAATTACGTAATGTTGTACTAACTATTTGGTGATCGGTATAGACGAAATAGTAATCATAGCATTACTGATTGGCTAAATGTGTTGCTACTGTCATGAGTGTCATGCTAAGTTAAAAACAATCTATTTCATGAAGCAATAATCAATACGATGTGGGTAGTACAGACATAATAGTGATGTGGACGGAATCCTGTAAATGGTTCAAGGAACAAATCAACATCTTATATTAATCCTGTTAACGTAAATATATGTATTGTATGAAAGTGGGTATACCTATTGGATTCGAAGCTAGCAGCATATATAACATTAGTTTGTACTTCGGCTGTTCTGAATTTGTCTATACTTGTCTTTACTTATTGGAGGAGACATTATTATACAAATATCGCTAATTTGTTCATGTGGAATACATTAACTTCAATGATTTATTGCTTTGGTTATGCCTTTAGCTTAACATCGACTTCGTTAGAACAGCTTAGATTTTGGAATATTGTACAGTATGCAGGGATGCCATTTTTCCCTCCGTTAGGATTAATGTTTGTCATGCAATATTTGGGTTATAAAATAACGAGAAAAAGAATAATCGCGCTACTTACAATGCCTTGTATTACTTTTCTCATCAATGTAACTAATGAATCCCATCATTTTTACTATAGAATATATGATATCCATTCGGTGCTTGGGGCTCCATATAGTGAGATTGAGTATGGGGCATGGTTTGCCGTACATAATATTTACATTTTCTGTTGTATGTTAGCTGCGCTCTTATTGCTGCTTTCACGCTGGAAGGAAACCGTTAGTGTATATCGATCTCAATTATTTGCCCTCATCTGCGGTCAATTGCTTCCAATAATGACTGCATTTTTATTATTCATAGGAGTGACACCCGATGGTATCGATCCTGTACCCATGGTTATTTGGTTTTCTTCTGTTTTGTACCTTTGGTCTATTACCTCCTCTCGAATGTTATCAATAATGCCAATTGCGAAGGAAACGATCTTTAATAGTATGAACGATGGTGTCATTGTACTTAATGATACCTATCAATTAATCGAATATAATCAAGCTTGTAAAAGTATGTTTAGTGAATTGGATCGATCAACGTTAGGGCAGCCATTTGATCAAGTTTGGTATATGCTAACGGATCAATCATTCCCTGTTCAATTAGATACGATCTCAGATAAATTGAATGTTACGATTCATCAAGGTAATTATATATATCAGCTACGTATTTCTATGCTTCAACAATCTAATAATAACTCTGGCTTACTAATTATATTTACGGATATAACAGAGCTACATACATTACAACAAAAGTTAGAGCATCAAGCCTATTATGATGATCTTACACAAATATACAATCGTCGTGCCTTTTTCCAGAAAAGTGAGCAAAGCTTAATGAAAGCAAAGGGTGAATTATCATCCTTTGTGATTATTCTATTTGATATTGATTTTTTCAAAAAAGTGAACGACACTTATGGGCATCAAACCGGAGATCAAATGCTAGTACATGTGGCTCAAATATGTAAGGCTGAGATGGGAGAACATATACTATTTGCTAGATATGGTGGTGAAGAATTTGTACTCGCTTTACCTGGTTATACACTAGCGGAAGGGGAAAACTTCGCTAATTACCTTAGATTTTGCATTGAACAGAAGCCTCTAGTTGAAAATGAAAAATTGGTAACGATTACCTCTAGTTTTGGGGTATCCGTAACGACAGGAGCTGTGGAGGAAACAATCCATCAACTTCTTCATAAAGCTGATGAAGCACTTTATGCTGCCAAAAGAGCTGGTCGAAATCAAGTGCGGGTTTTTAATGAAAAGTACGAATATGTGGAATAGTACAGCAAATTAAAATAGAGGCGTACATCGGAGCCGTGCTTAGTTTAGTAACTTGGTGGATTGAGAGCAAAATGCCTATCAATCAAGAAGAAATATACTTATGAGTGACTGTTTCAACAGGATATAACAGTCAGTTATTCTGATATTGAAGGATCATATGCTAGTGATGCTATTAGGCAATTTACAGAAAGAGGAATTGTAAACGGTATAGGTATGAGAATTACCTGTATTTCGCTCTATAGATGTTACGGTGAACCGTATCATAAGTAGGGTGAACCCTATCTACACAAAAAACGACTCATCCTTAGACAAGTCGCTTTTCAAGTTTTATTATTAATGGATTATTACTGTGTAATTGTCATCAGTCTTACCGCTTCGCCTTATAAAACTCATGATACAACTTCATGAGCGCCCTCTTCTCTATCCGCGAAACATAACTCCGCGAGATCCCCAACTCCTTGGCAATCTCCCGCTGCGTCCTCTCTTCTCCACCTGTATCCAGCCCAAACCTACCCACCACAACTTCTTTCTCTCGGTCATCCAGAATATCAAGATTACGATAAATCTTACTCTTCTCGATCTTCAAATCCACTTCTTTAATAACATCATCCGCTTCCGAACCAAGGATATCGATCAGCGTGATTTCATTTCCTTCCTTGTCTGTCCCAATTGGATCGTGCAGAGATACGTCTTTCCGTGTTTTCTTCAAAGATCTTAAGTGCATCAGAATTTCGTTTTCGATACATCGGGCAGCAAAAGTGGCTAGCTTTGTCCCTTTGTTCGGGCGGTAGCTTTCAATAGCTTTGATCAGACCAATAGTTCCGATGGAGATCAGATCCTCCATGTCTTCCCCAGTATTATCGAATTTTTTTACTATATGGGCGACAAGTCTCAAATTGTGCTCGATAAGCAAATTCCGGGCTTTTGCATCCCCTTCAGCCATCATGCCTAAGTATTTGCTTTCCTCCTGCTCCGAGAGCGGCTGTGGAAATGCGTTGTTCCTTACGTAGGATACCAGCAACGTCAGTTCTTTGATTAGCAACGCGATCGTACTTAAGAATCCAGGCAACTTGGCGACACCTCCCGCACTTGTACAATGAAACCGATCTGTTAGCCTTACGGGTTCATGGTCATCTTATTGTATGTGGGTAGATGCCTAGAAGTGCATGTACGGGGGAAATTGTACAGCCCATGCCTAAGTCTCTCCGCTTTAGCTTCATTAATGATCTCATCCATCTGCTGCCCAATTAAGCCCATGTACTTTCACATGCAACAAGTTGCAAAGATTCTCTAATATCAGAAACATATTTCTTGCCCGTGATATATCTCCTCCTTTGTTGGTCTCGTTCCCCCTCTAATAAACTTAAATTCCACATGCCTGAACATGTAGTGAATACAGGTAATCTTACTCTTATTACAGTTCTGCACGACGGAGTGACGCTAGTTTGTCATGATAAAAAAAGATGCAGCAAGATCCGGCACGAAATACAGTACAGCAGCCTTAGAAAACTGCAATATCCTGCGTATTTTCGGGATATTAACACTTTAATAGAGCGATTACTAGACCAATTTCCAACTTGTTAGGAAGCACTTTTTATGTTGACTTTTCAACATATAGTAATTAAAATAAACAACGCACACTAAATATAGTATGCACATGATTTTCCAGGATTTATAGCTTATCTATTCAATCTTTACATTAATATATACAGGGGGAGAGACTCCATGCTAGTCGCATACGATTCGAAAACGGGAAACGTCAAACGCTTCATTGGTAAGCTTAAGCTGCCAGCTGTGCAGATTGAAGAGCATATGACCATTGATGAGCCCTATGTGCTTATTACATATACCACCGGCTTTGGACAGATTCCAGAGAAGGTGTCTACTTTCTTGAAGAACAATAATTCCAATTTGAAAGGCATCGCCGCCAGCGGCAACAAGAACTGGGGCGAGCTGTTCGCGCATAGCGCAGACTTGATTGCAGATCGGTACAATGTACCAGTTATCGGTAAATTTGAGCTATCGGGCACATTTGGTGATGTGGAACGAATTAAACAGGAGGTGAGCCGAGTTGCGGCATATTGAATTAAACAACATGTTGATGAAGAGAGACGAAAGTGGTTTTTTTCAATTGGATAAAGACCTTGAGGCAGTAGCCGAATTTATGCGGGATGTAGAACGGCGAAGCTTGGTTTTTGCGAATACAAAAGCCAAGGTTGATTATATGATTGAACAGGATTTCTACGAAAATTTTTATGAGCAGTACAGCTTGGCAGAGATTGAAGAAGTCTACCAAATTACCCATTCTTATAACTTCAGTTTTCCATCCTATATGGCAGCTTCGAAGTTCTACACGGATTACGCTGTAAAAACCAATGACCGCAAGCAGTACCTAGAGCATTACCCGGACCGTGTGGCGGCAGTTGCCCTTCATCTTGGACGCGGGAACGCCGCTACTGCGGGCATGCTTGCCCGTTCGATGATGGAGCAGCGCCTGCAGCCAGCGACTCCTACCTTCTTAAATGCCGGCAAGAGCCGTCGCGGTGAGCTTGTCTCCTGCTTCCTTATCGAAATGGACGACTCGCTTAATTCGATCAACTATGTGCTCAATACCTGCATGCAGCTATCGAAGATTGGCGGCGGCGTGGCTGTCAACCTGTCCAAGCTCCGTTCCCGCGGAGAGACAATCAAGGGTGTCGAGGATGCGGCTAAGGGCATTATACCTGTGCTCAAGCTGATGGAGGACGGCTTCTCCTATGCTGACCAGATGGGTCAACGTAAAGGTTCTGGAGCCGCCTACTACAATATTTTTGGCTGGGATGTTCTTGAATTTCTCGACAGTAAGAAGATCAACGCCGATGAAAAAACAAGACTCAAAACCCTTTCCATCGGCCTGATCATTCCGAATCGCTTCTATAAGCTGGCGAAGGACAATGAACCACTCTATGTATTTGCCCCTTACAGTGTGTACAAGGCCTACGGCACGCATCTTGATGACATGGATTTGGATGATATGTACGATAAGCTGCTAGCTGATCCACGTGTCAAAAAGAAAAAGGCCATGAGCGCGCGGGATATGCTAACCAAAATTGCCATGATCCAGTTGGAATCTGGCTATCCATATATTATGAACAAGAGCAACGCTAATGCGGCCCATGCCCTGAAAAACGTTGGACAGATCAAAATGTCCAACCTCTGCACGGAAATCTTCCAGCTGCAGGAAACCTCAGAAATTGCTGACTACGGACAGGAAGATACCATCCGCCGTGATGTAAGCTGCAATCTGGCTTCCTTGAACATTGTCAACGTGATGGAGCATGGCAAAATCCGTGAATCGGTACATGAAGGCATGATCGCCTTGACTGCAGTCAGCGATATGACCAGCATCTCTAATGCCCCAGGCGTAGCCAAAGCTAACAAAGAGATGCACTCCGTCGGTCTCGGCGTCATGAATCTGCACGGCTATCTGGCCAAGAACAAGATCGCTTATGAGAGCGAACAGGCTCGCGATTTTGCCCGGACCTTCTTCATGACCATGAACTACCATTCACTGGAGAAAAGCATGGAGATCGCTGCTGCAACCGGCCGGTCTTTCCATGGATTTGAGGCTTCTGATTATGCTACAGGAGCTTATTTTGAGCGTTACCTGACTACGGATTACCGCCCTGTAACGCCAAGGGTACAAGAGCTGTTCGGAGATATTTTCATCCCATCCCCAGCAGACTGGGAACAACTGCGGGATGCAGTAAAAGCAAATGGCCTCTACCATGCTTACCGTTTGGCAATTGCGCCAACAGCCAGCATTTCCTATATTCAAAATGCTACTTCAAGCGTTATGCCTATTGTAGAGCAGATTGAAACACGGACTTATGCCAATTCAACGACTTACTATCCGATGCCGTACCTGCGTCCGGACAATGTATTTTTCTATAAATCGGCTTACCAAATGGATCAGTTCAAGGTGATAGATTTGATCGCGGAAATTCAGCCCCATATCGATCAGGGCATCTCGACCGTTCTGCATGTGAACAGCGATGTCTCAACCAGAGAACTGGCCCGCTCCTATCTGTACGCGGCGCATAAAGGCCTGAAGTCGCTGTATTACACCCGGACCAAAAAGCTGTCCGTTGAGGAATGCCTCACCTGCTCGATCTAACTGGAAGGCTATAGCCGCAGAAAAGGAGATTGCCATATTATGACCGCTATCCAAGCCGTTAACTGGAACCGTCCTGACGACGATTTCTCATTGATGTTCTGGAATCAGAACATTATGCAATTCTGGACGGACGATGAAATCCCATTATCCGATGATAAAATGTCCTGGCTCACGCTCAGTGAGCAAGAAAAGGACTCCTATATGAAGGTACTCGGCGGACTCACGCTGCTGGATACGATTCAAGGCGGAGTAGGTATGCCGCAGATTATGGAGCATGTCGAAGGTCTTCAGCGCAAGGCTGTACTTGGCTTTATGGGCATGATGGAACAGATCCACGCCAAATCGTACAGTAGCATTTTCACCACTTTGTCCTCCACGGAGGAGATTGACAGTGTGTTCCGCTGGGTTGAAGAGAACCCTTATCTGCAGTTCAAGGCAGAGACCATATCACAATATTACAAAAAAATAGATTCACCCAAAGATCTGTACCTTGCCATGGCAGCCTCAGTGCTGCTCGAAAGCTACTTGTTCTACAGTGGCTTCTTCTACCCGCTTTATCTAGCTGGCCAAGGCAAAATGACATGCAGCGGTGAGATCATCGACCTTATTCTGCGTGATGAGAGCATCCATGGCGTCTATGTCGGTGTACTGGCGCAGGAGATCTTTGACGTGCTCCCAGAAGACGAACAACGCGAGCTTCACCAGAAGTTAGTAGACCTCCTCAGACTGCTGCATGAGAATGAAGAACGTTATACCGAGCAGATCTATGCTCCCATCGGACTGGTTGACGAGGTCAAGACCTTCCTTAGATACAATGCTAACAAAGCCATGATGAATCTGGGTCATGATCCGCTCTTCGACGAGGAAGAGATCAATCCGATTGTTCAGAATGGCATCAGTACCCACACCAAGCAGCATGATTTCTTCTCGAAAAAAGGTAACGGATACGTCCGGGCGCTTAACGTGGAGCCTTTGAAAGATGAAGATTTTCAATTTTAAAAATAGATAGAACAAAAAAGTGCGGAGAAAATTCTCCGCACTTTTTGCTAACTGTACTATTAGATTATTGCAAGCTTTTTAGGTATGTTCTAGCTTCTTCGTAGGTATCGTAAGCATCTGCAAAATCTCTACCAAAAATCCGTTTCAATTGCATCTTCCAAATTGGATTTTTAGTTACATAAGCCCATCCTGCTTGACCAGCTTCACTCGCCATCGCACCAGTAGGGGCTAGCATAGCTGCAACCTCAGGAGTAAGTACACTTTTAGATTCAGTTACATCAGTTGTTCCTGTAAATTTAGGTTTAACAAGCTTCATGATATTTTCAAAATCTTTCAGGTATCCTGGAACATCTTCAGCTGAAAAATCAATAGATACTACATCGATATGGTTCTCATTTTGGTTGTACTTAATTGTGTATGACATAATTTTTTTCCTCCAAGTTTTAAAGTTATTTTTTTAATAATAGAGATGAAATGTATGTAGCTTCACAAACAAAAAATATCCGCCCCAGGCTTTTTCAGGGCGACGACATCTACTTCCTGTATCGTTTTTATAACAACACCCTTTCTAGAATATTAACTAATACATATTACCTATATTATTATCGACAAATTTCTTTTTTTATTTATATTAAAATACAATTTTCTACAAATTCCAACAAATCCATGGTCATATTTTCCTTAATTCATTCATTTTTGTGTATTTGCTGTCTCTTGCAACCATTCAATTTGTCAACATACGAAGAATCTGTTTTTTAGACAACTAAAAAAGGCTCTGCGTGCGACTTCCGATTCCAGTCCATTCATCCTACAGGATTTTGAAATCAGAATACGCCGCAAAACCTTAGATACTATATATTAGTTTTTACATAAGTAGATTAATCCATGATTACTTTGTTGCGGAATAGCCCCCGTCAATCACATGTGCTGTACCTGTAATAAACGAAGCCTCATCACTTAGAAGGAAACATGCAAAAGCAGCGACTTCCTCAGGCGTACCATATCTACCTAGAGCCGTTCCAGAAGCAATAAGAGATTGAAGCATCTCTACATCGTCAGACAACAGCTTTTCATATCTGTTCATGGTTGGTGTAGGGATAGGTCCAGGGCAAAGAGCATTTACTCTAATGTTCCGGTGACCTACTTCTTTGGCAACCGATTTAGTCATCCCCACAATGGCATGTTTACTTGCCGAATAGGCTGCATCATTGGCCATCCCGATAAAAATACCATGCAAAGAGGAGCAGTTTAGAACGGAGGCGCCAGATTTCATATGAGGTAATGTATAATGCAACATGTAGAATTGGCTAGTGAGATTTGTCTGAATCACTTTTTGAAACAACAACGGATCATAGTCTATAACATCCGTATTATCTCCTGTAATTGCTGAGTTATTATATAGGCAATCAATTTTACCATAAGCTGCTAATGTTTGATCTACGATATTTTTGCAGTCTGCTTCGAGAGAAACATCTGACCGAACAAACATCGCTTCCCCACCTAGAGCCTTGATTTCCTCGACTGTGTTAGCGCCAGCATCTGATCGATTGGCAACTACTACAGTACCGCCCTCTCTTGCTACTCTTAAGGCTGTAGCTTTTCCGATTCCGGTACCTGCACCTGTAATAATAACTACTTTGTTCTCAAATCTGTTGCTACTCATTATGCGCACCACTTTCTTATGTCTTTTTCAGGAGGAGGATTCGAACCTCATAGACCCTAATATCACCTGATGCAATGTGGATTGGAACATTTTTGCAGAAAAATCGACAAAATTATCCTCTATATGACAACTTTATTGTATTTAATTGTATATAGCAATCAATATTTTAATCTGCTTTTACAACCATTGAGAATTTGGTTTTGATCGTCATAAAAATAGACCCCTTAGAACTTCATCAGATAAACCAGAAGTTTTATCCGATGCTTATTCTAAGGGGTTTGATAATTTGTAAATCCGTCGTTGTTAATGAAACCATACTCCAAATAAATTATTTATTGGCTTATAGATAAAAATAATCAGATACAGAGGACTCGGGATGTTCAATTTTAACAACGCGCATACGGTCGCGCCAAGTCCCAAAATCCAAAATATAAAATATACGCTAAGATCACGTACTCGGCGCTTTCGCATTAATTTAGGCAAATCAAGTGCCATACAACCTACGGCAAGCACCAAAAAAAACAATAACACCATTTGACTCACTCCTTGATTTTTTCAAGAAAAGAATTATCTGTCAGACCTACGCGGTTAATAACTACTGAGGCACTATAATGGATGGGCAATGATTTAAGGTAATCGTTGCCCTTTTTTTGCTGTAGCTTTGCCCAAGCTTTAGGACTGGCATGGTAGATTGATTGTCCAAATCCCATAATATCAACATTGAAGCGATTATTTACTTGCTCCACAGTGTTTTGCATCCGCTCTATAATCCGTTCTTCTGTTTCCTTTTCCAAACGTTTTATGGTGCTTTCCAATTCCAAATTCTCTGTACTTTGCACTTCTTCAATATTGCAAAGCGCCTTCACATTAAGGTAAATATGCGGCTCCCCATCAATAAATTTCACTTTGCGTTTGGTTGAAGCCTGGATCGCTTCGATAACAATAGGCTTTCCGTCTTCCCCAGCTACCGGGCCAGAATGTGACGTTACCTTATCGTTGATATAATTGTAACCAATCGTTTCACTCTCGTTTAGCCAACCGATTAGTTTGTCTTTTCTGAACACAGCTACAGTATGGTATTCCAATCTCGCCTTAGGCATTGTTCGCTCTACATTGCTTTTGTCCTCTCCCTCTTCGGGATCTCCCATAACTTCCACTCCGGTCAGTACGGGATTTTCACCTTGAGATAATAAATTTTCGATAAAATCATCCAGCGTGACGGCGACTGTTTTTGCTGAATCTTTATAAGAATTATCTAGCGAACTAAATAATTTGTTTGCCGGTAATTTATCCATAGGTGTAAGGACTTTCAAGACATCGCTGGCGGTTGTATCTCTCGCTACCATCACGTAGAAATCCATACGTGGTTCCCGACTTCTTTTAAATACATCCAGTATCTCGCCCACTCCGGAGCGGGCAAGCTCCTCCCCAATAACCAACACCCGGATATGACCGAGATAACTCGTCCTAGCGCTATCCAGATTCAACTTACGCTGTGCATCATAAAACGTAGGTACCGTAAATTTATAAACAACTACAGGGACTCCGCTGCCTCCCCCTCCTCCATTCGCTTGTGAGGAAATCGCAGATGGAATAACGACCTGCATCGAAACTGTATAACCAATGTCAGCCTTGTCGATCCCTATCCCCAGGACAAAGGCTACCTCATTCAGCTCCTTTCTTTCCCAACAGCCACTTAGCACTAACGTAAATTGGAGAGCGATCATCAATCGGAGAACGCCTCTAGCTAATTTTTTATTCATTGTGTTGATTCCTCATCACTAGATGTACTTTGACGAAATAGATTCTGCGTCTTGTTCTCAGCAGGTCTTGTCTTTAAAAAAGGCCACGGAAAGCGAAAAATAGAGTCTTTTAAATCTTTTGAATTATAAGGTCCGAGCGGACTCATGTAAGGCATTCCGAAAGAACGCAAGCTCGACAAATGCAGTACGATAATAAAAATACCGAATAGAATTCCATATAATCCGATAAATCCGGCCAAAGCTATTAGCACAAAACGGATCATTCGCGCAGCTATAGACATTCCTGTCTCCGGAATAACAAAACTAGAAATGGCTGTAAGCGATACAATAATGACCATTGCAGATGAAATAAAACCTGCTGCAACCGCTGCTTGCCCAATCACCAACGTTCCGACAATGGAAATCGCCTGTCCAATATTTTTAGGTATCCGTACCCCGGCCTCCCGCAAAATCTCATAAGTCATTTCCATGATCAGCGCCTCAACAAAAGCAGGAAAAGGAACACTCTCCCGCTGGGCAGCTAAACTGATTACAAGATTGGTCGGTATCATCTCCTGATGATACGTAGTAATCGCAACATACAATGAAGGTGCAAGCAAAGTAATAAAAAATGAAATAAAACGAACTAATCTCAGCAATGTTCCAATATCGGCCCTTTGGTAATAATCCTCGGCAGACTGAAAAAATGCCACAAAAAATGTGGGTACCAATAGTACAAAAGGAGTTCCATCAACAAGAATGGCCACTTTTCCTTCCAAAATACCTGCTGCAATCGTATCCGGACGATCACTGTTGTATACGGTAGGAAAAGGTGTAAATACCGTCTCTTGAATAAATTCTTCAATATATCCACTTTCGAGAATACTGTCCGTATCAATTTTATTCAGACGGCGTTTTACTTCTTGCACCAAATCCTTATTCGCGATGTTGTTTAGATACATAATGGATACACTGGTTTGAGTCACCCTTCCGATCTGAACGGTTTCCAGCCATAAATGGCTATCCTTTATTTTCCGCCGCACCAGTGCCGTATTCGTCCGCAAATTCTCAGTGAATCCTTCCATTGGACCTCGTACAACCGATTGGGAACTCGGCTCCCCTACATTGCGATCTTCCCAGCCAGGTAAACCGATCCGGAGAGCGGTGGATGTCCCATCGAGCAGCAGCATTACACTACCGGACAATAATTCGTGTATAAATTGGCTGAAATCAACAATGACGGTTAGATCACCGGCTATTAATATCTGTTTCTTAATGATCTCAATTTTCTGCTCGGGCTCAAGCTTCCCTAGCTGTTCATAAGGAATATGTTCCTGCAAAGAATACAAAATTGAATTATGCAGCACCTGAGTATCCACAAGACCATCTATGTAAATCAAAGAAATATGAGTATTTTCTTCTATCTGCAATTCTTTTATCACTACATCAGAACTTCCACCCAGCAATCCGTACAACTGATCAATATTGGTTTTCAATCGCTTTGATAGTGTACCAGTCTCCGAACTCTTCATGATGTAGCCTCCACTTCACCTAGATTTATGAGTATAGTTTGATGTTAATTTTGATAATTATTCCTTTCTGCTTAAAAATTCAGAATGGCATAATTCTGGTAACTACAACCATACTAAAACTAGTCCAATACATTTGAGGGGGTATATGAGTTTGGAGAAAGATCGAATTAGTACCAATCAAATGATTATACTCGGGCTATTCACTTTTATTGGGGATATGGCGCTTGTGTATCCAGCGTTAATGATATCAGGAGCGAAACAAGATGCATGGATTGCTGCTTTGATCAGTATTCCTTTAGGTTTAGCATCCATAAAATTGTTACTCTGCATAGCAGACCTTGAACCTAACAAGAATATCATCGAGCTTAGCCTACAAATTTTAGGAAAATGGGCCGGAACTGCTGTAGCCTTGTTCTATCTAGGGTTCTTTCTGATTGCCGCCGCCACATACATAAGAGAAATTGAAGATTTCATGTGTACACAGATTTACGAGAAAACACCCGGTGGTGTTATCCGTTTCATGGCCATTTTTCTGCTGGTATATGGCGTACGGCTTGGTCTGGAAACATTGGGACGGGCAGCTCAGCTCTTTTTCCCTTTGTTTGCTGTTTTTTTGATCGGTCTGCTGCTTCTGCTAACTCCCGATGTCAAAATGGAACGTTTATACCCCATCATGAACACACCAGTACCGGACATGCTCCATACTTTGATGTATGGTGTTTTTTATCCCTTTGGTGAATTGTGCGTGTTTCTTATGATTTATCCTTATGCTCAGAAGAATAGCAAAACAAGCCGGGATATTTTCATAGCCTTGATCATCGGAGCTCTGGGACTTAACCTCATCTTATTCTTTTCCATTACCGTTCTTGGTGTTTACGCTTCCGAACATCAATTTTATGCCGCATATATTCTTGCTCAAAAAATTAATATTGCTAATTCTCTGCAACGTATTGAAGCGCTTATGGCTACAGCATGGATTATCAGCACGTACTTCAAAACAGCTATTTATTACTATGCTTTATCATTAGGTACAGCCCAATTATTTAAACTCAAAAGCCACCGTCCTCTGATTATACCCACTGGATTTTTGTTATTTGGTATGTCACAACTGATTGCCAAAGACATCATTTTCTATGTAAAGGAAATACCCGCCTATTGGGTAGATTGGGATTTCACCTGTGCATTTGTTCTGCCGCTTATGTTGCTAATTGTGTATTATTTTAAGAAACGTCATGCTGCCAAAGACTAAATATCATTTCTCCTTAAAAATAAAAAAGGACAGCCATTAAGGCTGCCCTTTTATTTTTTGTAAGCATTAAGATTTACTCTTTCTTATCCAAAGTAATCGACGATGGTGTTACATCACGAATAGGTTCATTTGACACTTCAAAAGTTGATCCACAACTCGGACAAAAGCGAGCCTCGATTGCCACATTACCACCACATGTTTTACAATGCTTCACATCAGACAACCCGGCAATTTGCTGCAGATTGACCTCAATCTCCGACTTCAGTTCAAGAATACGGGAAATATTCTTCTCGATCTGCTCACTCGGCAGTGGTCCTGCTCCTTGTGTTACAGCTTCAAACAACAGTTTACCCATTACCTGATACTGCTGGTCAATGTCATTCTGCTTGCTGTTGTTCTGTAATTTCAAACGATTGATCTCCACCACTGTCTTTGCTTTATTCCCAGCCTCGCTTACGCCTGCCTTTACCTTGTTAAAAAAGCTCATGTTCAGCCCCCAATTCCGTAGTAGTCATATATAAGCATATTTCGACACTGCCACAAGTATTCCTCTCTTTATTGTACCTAACTTCAACCGCGATTTGTAGTTCATCCACAATCATGAACTTATTTCCCCCGCCTTCCTGCGGGAACGAACCTCGACTCAGGTCTGGTATTTAAAACCGCCTTCAGGCCGTTTTTCCGCATTCGAAAAGGCTATACAATGAGTACATAAGCAAGCGGGTTGCAAGACTTAATAACAATCACCCCCATAAGAGAGGATGACAATAATAAATGAAAAAATTATATCGTTCCAGAAGTGACCAGAAGATTAGTGGTGTATGCGGAGGTCTTGCCAGTTGGTCAGGCATCGATGCCACAATTATCCGTCTCGTAACTGTTGCCGCAGCACTTTTCAGCTTCGGTACCGTACTTATCTTTTACTTTATCGCCAGTATCATCGTCCCTAAAGAACCTTTTGGCAGCTTTTCAGATGGACATGATTTCTATTAACAGATCGTCATTTAGTACCAATCAAACATACTAAGGAGAGATATAACATGAGTTTATTCAAAAGAATTTCCACCCTTACTAAAGCTGCCCTACACGAAGGTCTGAACAAATTAGAAAACCCAGTGCTACTGACGGGTCAGTATCTACGCGATCTTGAGAACGAAATAGCTACGGCAGAGCGCAATGAGCGTGATTTAAAAGTTACAGCGAGTGTATTGGAACGTCGCAAGCAAGAATATACACAGTTGATAGAGCAAAGCGAAGCCGAAGCCGTTCAAGCCGTTGAGCAAGGAAATGAAGAAAGAGCACGCCTTGCACTTATGGCCAAGCTGCGGTATGCAGAACAGCTGGAAGAGAGTATCAATAGTCAGGCACAAACTCAGCAATCCCTGGCAGAGCTGGAGATCAATATCGCTAGAGCTAAAGAAGAGCGCGAACATCTTAAAGCGAAAAGAACTGAACTTATCGCTCGTGCTCAACAAGCCACAGAAACACTAAGCTCAGCTCCTCATAGCAACAGTGTAAAAGGACCGAATGTAGGTACTGCTTCACGTGGCTTCGAACGAATGGAAGAGAAAATTTTCGAGTGGGAAGCTCTGGCGGAAAACTCCAAGTATAAATCCAACTTAGGCGCAGGCGTTGCTTCGTCCATTGATCCCAACCTTCGTAGTGCTGTTGACGATGAAATTGAACGTATCCGCAACCGGAAAATCAATACCGACAAAAAATAAATATACTAACAAGTCCCTTATTTCTCAGCTATTGAGCTAAATAAGGGGCTTGTTTTTTCTATTCCTCTTCATCCCGCGAATCATTTTTTTCGTTTCCGGATCTACACGGTAAGACTCTGTGATTTTCTGCAAAGCCTTGTTATAGGTGAAATCATCTAAAGTGTTGGTTCTCAAATAACCTATCGTAGCCGCAGGCATCTTCACATAACACATCGAAAGCGCCCAAGAAACCGCCATTTTTACATAATATCCTTCATGTCTGACCTTATCGAGAAGTTGTAAAACCTGGTTGATGTACGCCTCTTCGATAAAGAAATTCAGCATCATTACTACCGCAAATCGAATTTCATATTCTTTTTCAGATAAAAGGTACGGCACTATAAAGTCCCACATCTGCTCTTTATTCTTCAAGGTAAACTTCAGCCCTGTGCAAAAGCTATCACATACCGACCAGTTATCGATTTTAGGAATAAAGTTTGCAATATAATGCAGAATTTCTTCAAGATCAGTCTTCACATAACCAAGTACCATACCTTGCAGCATTACTTCTTCAAAATAATCAGACTCGGCGTGCTCCAAATAAGCTCTCCAGTCCCCCTTTGCAATGGTTTTGGCGAGCTTACGCAGCTCCGGTAAACGTACCCCTATCACATTATCAATCGTCGGAAGTAAAGCCGCAGAAAACTTCTGGTAGTCCGCATCTGCTAACTCCACTAGCTGTTCCTTAATTGTTTTGTCCACTGTAATGCTCCCTGCTTATTAATTATTGAAATGAAATCTCCCATAAATATATGGATGCTACTGAACCGTGTGGTGAGTACCTGAGACGGTATTGTTCGAATTGCTCTTTGGTAAGCGTATCAAGCCCATACAGCTTCATCATACCTCGACGGATAGCGATATCTCCCCAACTAACTACATCTGGGCGCTCCATACAATTGATTAGCATCATCTCTGCTGTCCACTTGCCAATTCCTTTTAGCTTCATGAGTTTTTGAATAACCTCTTGATCTGATAACCCATGCAATTCCTCCAGCTTAAACTCCCCATCAGCAATCAGCTTGGAAATGTCATGAATACAAACCGCCTTTTTCATCGTCATACCGCAGCCCTGAATCTCATCCGCTGTGTGTTTAGCTAGCTGATGTGGAGTTATTTCTCCGAATTGAGTCTGCATTCTTGTCCAGATGGTTCGAACTTCCTTGACTGATATTAGCTGACCCACTATGGCATAGATAAGCGCAGTGAAAAGATCCGGAATAATCACACGTTCCACTTTCCCCATTGGCTCCATCGCCGCACCTAGCACTGGGTCCACACTTCCGAGGTAATCGATTTCTGCTTGCCCATATTCAAAAAATTTAGTGATTACAGCTCCCAAAGCATTTCCTCCCGTATCTGAGCTTAACAATAATATACAACACCTATTTCGCAGTGTACGGATTCTTGAATAGGATAGCAAGATAACGAAACTATCAAATCAATTCAATATTTTGTTATAAAAAAGAAAATTATGGTGATAAAACCGCATCTTTCTATTAAACTATACGTAGAATAGTTATCCAATATTCATAAAATGTGGATTCTTTACACAAAAACACCTTTTTTATCTTAGGGGGAATTGTAAAATGGCATTTTTAATCGTTATTTGTTTTCTCGCTTTTATTACACTTGGAATCATTGGGATTGTCTCCGCAATACGGAAAAAACCTGCAAAGATTAAATTTATTTTATCCCTGCTTTCCTTTATTTTAATGATTGTATTTACAGTGGTTGCTGGAAACTCCGACTCAGATAAAACCCTTCAAACAGCAGATACGACTACCAAAACTTCGACAAACAGCAATGATAATTCGACTACTGTAAGTGCTGAAGCCCAAAATGATGCTGAGCAGGTTACGGCTGACGCAGAGGCGAAGGCTGACGCAGAGGCGAAGGCTGCTGCAGAAGCAGAAGCAAAGAAAAAAGCAGATGCAGATGCTAAAGCGGATGCAGAGAAAAAAGAAAAAGAAGCTGCTGCTATCAAAGCCAAGCAAGATGCGGCTCTTGCACAAATGGTGAAAACAGTAGATGAAGTTGAAGGCATTACATGGTATCAAGATAAAGAAGCGCCAAAGTACATCAATGAAAATGGCATTTACGCTTATTTTGGAATCAAGGATGGACAAATAACCTCTGGGCTACGCTTAAAAATACAATACACCGGTGATAGCTGGATATTCATTAAGAATTACGTCTTTAATATAGATGGTCAAAAATTTGAAATAGACCCTGGATTTATGGGAGCAGAAAGAGATATGAGCACGGATATTAATAGTCCGGGGGTTTGGGAATATCATGATGAAACACTCAACAAATCACAAATCAAGATGTTGACTCAGCTCATTGAATCCGAGAAAACCATTATGCGTCTTGAAGGAGATCAACGAAAAGAGGATAGAACCATCAGTGCAAATCAAAAAGCAGCACTCAAACGGGTACTTGATGCTTACATCGCTGCTGGGGGAGAAGTATAGAGTATAACTATAATTAATAACCACAGCCCTAAAAGCCATGACAATTCTATTATGTAGAATATCCTGGCTTTTCTTTTGTACTTGTACTAGATTGTATTTATTATTTTACTACTTTAATATGAATGTATATATGATAGATAAGGAGCTTTACGAATGGACTTTATTGCAATAGACTTTGAAACGGCGAATTCCAGTCGATCCAGCGCCTGTGCTTTGGGACTTGTGGAAGTTAGAGGTGGTGTGATCACCACAGAACATTCATGGCTAATTGACCCCCAGCAGCGTTTTGACGGCATGAACATTTCGATACATGGTATCACACCCTCCATGGTAATCGGTCAACCCACCTTCGATGAACTGTGGCCCACCGTTGAACCTTTGCTGCACGGGCAAACTGTTGTGGCACACAATGCCGCTTTTGATATGAGTGTACTGCGGTATTGCCTAGATGGAATGTCCCTAAGCTATCCAAGCTTTCAATACTTATGTACATATTTATTAGGCAAAAAAATGCTGCCCGACCTTCCCTCTCATAAACTTAATGTAGTCTCCGAGCATTTCGGTATTAAGCTGAAGCACCATGACGCTCTCGATGACGCGCGCGCAGCCGCCTTGGTTCTATTAATGCTTATGGAGCGAGAATCACACCTGGACCCGCTTTTGCTCTCTAGCAGCCAAGGGTATACTAGCGGAACAATGTTTGCTGAGGGATACACTCCTTTTTCTGCTCGAAAGAGTAAACCTGCTAAGAAACCTGTGAACAATCAAAGAACGAAAAACTTCTATTTATAAGAATATATTAAGTTATTTAGCAAAAAACACCCAACAGGCTCATTACAGCTCGTTGGGTGTTTTGCATAGATGGAGGAATATACTTTTTTCTTCTGTAAAGGTCAATTGAATTATAGCCATATCTCGCAGTTTGCACTATAGAGAATAGCTCCCTGTAATTCTGCGTTTAAGCTCTATACGACGGAGGTATAGGGAATTTATCCCTATATTTTCTTAAGGTTCAGGTGTAATTGAAGCATTTCATAAGAATTACAGGGAGGAATTCCGTATAATGACTACAAATTGAACCTTTGCGGGCTAATTATAGGTAAGAATTCCGTATATTCTCTCAGCGATCAGTGAACATCCCATCGGTTCATCCAGATCACCAACCAAGATCAACGCAACACGCTAGATTTTCATCCGATAAACTGCCTTATTCTCCAGACCTCTAATGAACGGCGTCCATTCTTCGGTTTCTGGCGTGGTATCTAGCGCATCCTCTACCATTTGCAGCTTCGCATCCATCGCGTCAATATGATGCAGTGCTACGGCCTCAGCCGTCTGCGGCTGAACAGGACTGCCCCATTCGCCCAGGTTATGGTGTGACAATACGAGATGCTGTAATGCCAGAACCTTCTCCGAATTCAAATCAATGTCTAAGCGGATGGCCGCTTCCGTAATCCAGTTAGAAGCCATCGAGATATGACCTATCAATTTACCCTGAACGCTATACTCTGAGACAATTCCGAGCTGAGAGATCATCTCCTCCGGCTTCGCGATATCATGCAGAATAATTCCAGCCTTCATCAAATCCGGATTCAAGAACGGACGCTGCTTGCACAGAAAATCCCCGATCTCCAGCATACGAACCATATGATAAGCAAGTCCGGCAAAATAAGCATGATGATGCGTCTTGGCAGCCGGATAATGCATCAATTTCTCTTCCACTTTGTTTACACAAAAGGAGACAATTGAAGCAATCTCCGGATCTGTGATACTTGCCATAACCCCTTTAATCGTATGAATAAGGTCTACTGGACGAATAGGAGCGGAACGAATGAAATCCGTAAGCGCAACGCCATCCTCATCGTTCACCAATCTGATTTTGGTTACTTTGATTTGCAATTTCTCTCGATAAGTGTGCGCAATCCCGCGAACCTTCACCAGTGCCATAGGAAAAAAAGTTTCTTTATCGGTAGTGCTGGCATCCCAATATTTTGCGGACAATTGTCCACTCGAATCCCCCAAGACTAGGTCAAAGTAATCCTTTGGAGGGGTACCGTTCGTTTGTTTAATTGCTAGCTCTCTTAAGAGATAAAAGCCAACAAATTCATCCTGTGGAGCGAGCTGTTTAATTTGTGTCATGTTGAAGCCTCCTATTAATAACAGGCTTTGAACCTGCTCTCTATATTAAACTTTAGACACTCACGTCCAAAATCCCTTTAATCACTATACGATCTATTTTCATTTTTATGTACAGGTAGAAAAAGGAGGTTACTCCACGGGCCATAATATGGCTCTAGAATAACCCCATTTATAGATTAACAATTGATTGAAAATCGCTTATTTACCAGCGGATTCAAGCGCTGATTTAATAGCTTCTACCACTTTAGCAGATACTTCTTTCTCGGCATCGTTATTTCCGAAGGCTGCTGCGCGATATCCATACTTGTGCAAGCTATAGCCCGTTGAAGTCGACTCAATCTCGCTCTTCACAACCAGCTCAGCGTCTGTCAATTGGTTGACCGTTCTTGTGCTTCCGTTTTTATCTAGATAGTAAACGAGCATTTTAACAGGAACGCCATGTTCTACATACGTCATGACATTTACAAGCTTATCTGCACTCACACCAATGAAGATTCCATCGAAGTAAGCTGCTTTGTTAGCCTCAACAATCTCAGCTTTTCCGTATGCTCTATCCACCGCAGTCTTGAGAGCTACACTACTACTAGTTGCACCGGAAACAGCGTCTACATCTTGCACACCTTCTCTAGTACCTGCTGCAAGGAAGCTGGAAGTCAATTGTGGAATTGCTTTCACTACCTCTGGGTAAGCAGCTTTGCCTCTATCTACAAGATTCATTCCTACACGATACAAGGCAACATTTACGATTTTACCGTTACGAAGAGTAACGTCTGCTCTGTTAGTCCCTTTATCATAGGCATCACCAAATGCAGTGAAGGTCCCGTCTTTGTAGGTTCCTTGAACCTTTGATGCATTAGTCAAAGTATCAGTCAGTGCAGCTTTGGCAGCTGCGGATAATTCTTCTTGACCCGTGATATCGGACATTTGCACACCTTTTTCAAGTAATCCTGAAGTAAGTGTACCCACCAGCGATTTTTGTTCTGCACTTAGCTTGTCATCAGCGATTAGCTTACCGTCAGTTCCAAACAAGCTTAATTTAATGTTTGTAACTGTATCTGAAGCAGCATCAACAAGTAGTAACACCTTAGATTGGTTATCTACACCTGCGAATTTCCCGTCAAAATATTTAGCTTCACCAGGAACTTTTAGTGCTTTTTCGAAAGCTCTCTCTACAGCCTGATTCCAGCCGTGACTGCTTTCTGTAGCGCCAGAAATTCCATCTACTTTCTCATCATAGTTAGCGAAGTAAGATCCATTAGCAAGCAACTTAGCTGTCATTGGAGCATTAGCCTTTACAACTTCTGCATAAGCCGTTGCGCCTCTGTCAATGAGGTTGTTCCCAAGTCTGAACAGCTTCACATCCACTAACTTACCGTTGCGAATCACGATGTCAGCTCTTTCAACACCAACACTTCTAGCAGTTCCATAAGAGGAATAGAAACCATCTACATAAGCAGAAGTATTGTTAATCTTTGCATTCTGCTCAGCATCCCAGAAAGCATTAATCGCAGCCTTAAAGTCGGCTTCGAGTCCTGCAACAGACTCAGCAGCTGTTCCTTTAGCCAGCAATGCTGGCGTTATAGCTGCAACTGCTGCGGATTGCTCAGCTGTGTAAGCCTTCTCATCTACGAAATCACCAGCACTGTTCAGCGGGTACACTTTAACAGCTGTGAGCTTATTGGATTCGTAGGTTGCAAATACTGCATATTTACCTGTAGGATCTATGCCCATATGAACACCATCAAAGTAAATTGCATCTGTATCTTTCACTGTTAGAGCTCTTTCAAACGCTCTGTCTACAGACAATTTCCATCCATTACTAGAGCGTGTAGCTCCCGAAACAGCATCTACTGCAGCTGCTCCATCTCTTGTCTTGCCAATCAATTTATTCTTCATCAATCCATAAGCTTGCCATAAAGCGCTATAATTGTTACGGGCATCTCGATCGATCAGCTTAGGGCTGGTTCTCCGGAGATCGATGCTAGTAATTTTCCCATCTTTAATTTCGATCTTAGCGCCTTCGGTACCTTTAGAGTAAGCATCGCCATAAGCTACATAAACTCCATCTTGATATACATTTTCTTTAACTGTAACCGGCAATGTTGTAGGCACAGGCTTAACAGTCGCAGTTGGAACTACTGTAGCTGCTGGAACAACGGTTGCTTTTGGCGTTGTAGTTGGTTTTGTCGTTGCGGCTGTTGCCTTTGGTGTTGCTACAGGTTTTACCGTTGCTTTTGGTGTTTCTACTGGTTTTGCTGTTGGCTTTGGTGTTGCTACTGGTTTTGCTGTTGCTTTTGGAGTTGCTACTGGCTTTGCTGTTGCTGCTGGTTTTGCTGTTGGTTTGGCTGCTGGTGCATCCGCTTCTTCAGAAGCTGCGGATACTGCGTCCACCTTCAAGTTCAAAGCAGGCACATTAAGTGTGTAAGCAAATGGTGCTAACAATATTGCCGCGCTAACCGTTAAAGAAATTAGTTTTTTCAATAAAATTCTCCTTTACCAAATCCCCAGTGATATATAGCTTTTCTTAACCAAACTTACCTTTCACGGCGCCCCTTCTCTTCTTATGAAGCATCACTTCTCTCTTCATAAGAACTCATCCCCCCTCTCATGCCTATGCACGACCCATAAACTCCAAAAAAAGAATGCCTAAAATCTATTCATTCCTTCCTTTTTACAATAACCCGCATAAAAGGTGAAATAATTCACATATAATGTTAGAAAAAAATGAAGACGCTTTTTCAAGCAATTTCTGGTTTGATACTACCAAACTTTTCCGCAACTCCTCTGTATCTAAAATCACATCCCCTATAAGAAACATCACTATTGACTCATAAATGTGATTTTCCATTGTTTTTTCCAAACAAATACACCAACTTCCTCTTCCCAATATAGATAAAGTGATCTCGATTATTGTGTATCCAAGAATAGATGTGCTATTTTAGAACGATCTCTAACATGGGAAAGGAGTTCAAAGCTTTGAACAAACAGCCACCTATTGGAGTTATAATCGCCCAAATTGGCACACCTACTGCACCTACTGCAAAAGCGGTACGTCCTTATCTGAAACGCTTTTTATCCGATCGCCGAATCATAGATTATTCACCTTTGTTCTGGCAGCCTTTGCTGCGTGGCATTATTCTGCGGACACGTCCCCGGAGGTCAGCTGAGCTGTATAGACAAATATGGACAACAGAAGGATCACCTCTACTCTCCCACTCCTTAGCTCAGCAATCGGGTTTGCAAGCGCTTCTAGGCCCACGGTATCAAGTAGAGCTTGGCTTAGCGTATAGCGAACCAAGTATGGAACAAGCGATGAACAAATTGGCAGCTGCCGGAGTCACACGCATCCTCATAGTGCCTTTATTCCCTCAATATTCGTCCACTACGACTGCTTCCGTATTCGATCAGGCGAGTTTTGCTGCACTAGGACGCCAAAGCTCCACTGGACCAGTAACGAAGCGCCTTATTCCTGCTCTCAGATTTATAGATGCATACTACAATGAACCCGGTTATATCGCAGCCATGAAGTCGCATTTGCTGGAGCAAATCGCACTTCTAAGCTCTGATCCTGATTATTTCGTGCTGACCTTCCACGGGATCCCCAAACGTTATGCAGATACAGGCGATCCCTATCCAGAGCAATGTATGGAAACAGCACGCCTTCTCGCATCTGCTATGAATTGGGAATCCGGAAGCTGGCAGCTTACTTTTCAATCACGCTTCGGACGCGAAGAGTGGGTAGGACCCTCTACTGCAGATGTTTTAGGAGAGCTTGCTGGGCGAGGAATTCGTAGACCTTTGATTTTCTCACCAGGCCTTGTAACCGATTGTTTGGAAACGTTGCATGAGCTGGCAATAGAAGGGCGTGAGCAATTTGAGGCTGGAGGAGGACTTGCAGAAGACTTCACTGCGATTCCCTGCTTGAATAATCATGAGGACTGGCTTCATTTTTTAGCTCAGCATGTTGAACGAAATGCCATGGGCTGGTAATACAAAAAAACCGTCTTGTCCGCAGATATTCTCTGCTGAGATAAGACGGTTTGCTGTGTCCGTTCATAGGATCTAAGGATCACTAAGATGCTTATGCTGTAAGCTGCTTATATTTAGTAGTCAGTTCATGGAACCATTGCTTGTCCTGTAAGGTCAATGCAAAGTCGATCAGCTCGGCAATCTCACTCGGCTGCAAATCAGCCGAATCATTAAACGATACTTCAGCCGTTGCTGTGGCTTCTCCATTCCCATCCTCTGCGTAATCATAAGAGAAGCATATCTTGATATCACTTTCCAAAAATTCGTTACGAAGGAAATATAACACCTCACACATTAGCACAGGTCTAACATGATCATCAAAGACACATTCCATAACCTTTGCCCAATACTGCTGGTTGCTGAGGTGTAGCTTATCATTGGTTAAGAGATATTTCTCACCCTGAAAATCGGTGACAAATCTCAGCTCAAGCGGCTTCATTTTAAAAATAGTAGCAATTTGCTTCATGCTAATATTCAGAATGTCTTGCGTTTCTAGTCTGATCATCTCTCATGCACCTCGTCCCTCTTAGTTGGGTTACCTGAAACCTGATGATATCTATAATTTCGTTTTATGCCAATAATGTAAAATTAACTCCAACCATTCACTTTAATTTTTATCTAATTTAACATTATTATCGTCAGCTGACTACGCTTTGTTAATATTTTTTCATTATTTCCATAGAAAAATGTTTCAATCTTTGTCCATCTGTTTAATATGTATATTTAAAAACTTTGTCTTTCTTATTTTTTCAACAAAAAACTGTTCTGAATGGTCATAAACGACCTCAAAACAGTCTTTTGCCTAATTATTATTCAGTTAATTTTAGTTAACAAAAAGCGGCACTAACTTTATGCCTTCAGGCGAGATCCGAACAAGTCCTTTATCTGTGATGCGTAACGTCGGTATAACCGCCAATGCAAGCAGCGATAAAGTCATAAATGCATAGTTCAAAGTACAACCGGCATCATATAGCGCTGTGCTGATCGCAGCAGATTTCTCCGCAGCAATCTCAAATGGCTCTGTGGACATTAGACCGGCAATGGCCAGCGGGAATAATGTTTCTCCACCGGATGTGATCATGCAAACTCCACCCTGGGCATCAGCGACCGCATTTGCAGCTTTAGCCATTAACTCATCATCGTTGCCGATGACCAGTACATTGTGGCTATCATGGGCAACTGTCATCGCAATGGCAGCTGGCTCTTTAAATCCAATGCCTTCTACAACGGCCACGGATTTATTGCCTGTACCTTTATGCCGTTCGAGCACGGCGATTTTGCATAGACCTTCTACAGCATTTACATCCAGCTGCCCCGCAACTACAGGTATTGAAACCATACGCTCAATGGTCTCCACATGATTTTCTCTTACTTTAATTACCCTTGTAGTAAGTTCACCTGCTTCAATTGGCGCAGCGATGATAAAATCTTCTGCGGTAGGACGCTGTGGCAAGTGTACCGAAGCCAACACTTCCTCCGGATAAGTGAATTTAGCAAGCTCTGCTGTCATCACACCGTTCTCGGCAACTACTACACCTGCGGCAATGGTCAGCACTACATTAATATCTGCCAAATTCCCGTCCAGAAGGATGATATCTGCATAAGAACCCGGAGTAATAGAACCAATATCGCGCGCTAGACCGAAGCGTTCAGCAGTATTAATGGTGGCCATTTGGATAGCCGTTTTAGGCTTCACACCTTGAGCAATAGCATCGCGTAGAACGAAATTCATATGCCCTTCATCTCGCAAGGATTCTGAGCTACGATCATCCGTTACCAGCATCATTCGGCGTGTATCAATTCCGTGTTCTGTATGGGCTGTAATTGTTTTAGCTACATCATGCCAAGCTGAACCACGGCGCATTTTGGCATACATCCCTAGTCGAACGCGCTCAATCACATCGTCTGCCGTCACACATTCATGATCGCCAGTCACACCTGCCGCAGCATACACGGGCAGTCTCCAGTCGCTGGAAGGCCATGTGAAATGACCATCTACAAATCTGCCTGCCCGCAGCGTAGCTTGAATTTCCCCCAGCATTTTCTCATCCCCATAAACAACGCCAGGAAAGTTCATCACTTCACCCAGCGCAATCACATCGGGTCCCCAAGTAAAGGCTTCTGCCACTTCATCTGGTCCAATAGAAGCTCCCGTTGTCTCGAATTCTGCACCTGCCGCAGGTACACAAGAAGCTACCTGCATGTAAGCAGCTAAAGGCGTACCCCGCATTTCATCCAGCATCAACCCAATACCCTTCAGGCCAAATACATTAGCAATTTCATGGGCATCAAAGAAACCACCTGTTGTGCCTAGCGGCAGAACCGCACGAGAGAATTCAGTAACGGTCAGCTGTGTACTCTCAATATGACAATGGCCATCGAGTAGTCCTGGAGCTATATACTTGCCGTTCGCCTCAATAACCTCTGTTCCTTCACCAATCATATGTGTCACATCTTTACCAACATAAGCGATACGTCCACCTTGTATACCAACAGACATTCCTTCCAAAATTTCACCAGAGCAAACATTGACCAGCTTCCCGCCTGTAATTACCAGTGTTGCTGGTTTATCTCCTCTTGCCGTAGCCACTAGCTCAGGTACACAATCTGCTAAAGGCTTTCTTGTAAAAGCTGTCATCTTCATCTCTCCCCCGTTAGTATCCAAGTGCGTTCTTGATGTAGTGAATAGATTCATAATAATAGAGGATTGCCTAACCATCGGCTGTGTTGCTATCATGATTGGCAAATCTGATATTGTACGAAAAAACGGCTCTGTCATCCCTATAGATGATAGCCGTTTTCTTAATCCAAAGATTGTCCAACACTCCGGACGTGCCCCTGGTATGAACTCACCCGCCAGCATCTATTCCAACGATTATCTTACGTTTTCCTCATATACGTCAAGTGCCGCCTGAACACCAAGTCCGCAAGCAACTCCAAATCCGTTTCGTAGCAAAGCTGCTTCCAGCGCTCCAAGCAAACGCAGCACATTATTCGTACGGCAGCTAAAGCCCATCGTGCCAATACGCCAGATCTTTCCTTTCAGAGGTCCAAAGGAGCTGGCAATTTCAATGCCGAACCGCTCCAGCAGCAGCGTGCGTACGGACTCCCCGTCTATGCCCTCAGGAATCAGCACACAGGTGACAACGGTAAGTTTGCAGGAAGGCTCCCCGTAAAGCTCAAGCCCCATCGCTGTTAACCCAGCTATAAGTGCTTTTTCATGGAGCAGATGTCTGGCGAATCTGGCATCCAGTCCTTCTTCAAGCGCAATCCGCAAGCCTTCCCGCAGTGCATAGAGCATAGAGGTCATTTCTGTATGATGATTAAGACGCTGCGGGCTCCAATAATCCTGAAGCATGCCTAGATCGAAATAATTGCTGCGGACAAAAGACAATTCACCAGGCTGAACATCACTAGTTCTGATCCCACGCTCCACTCGCTTCCGGGTCATGAGCTTAGCTTCTGCGCGATCATTATACGTTATCGGTGCCATTCCGGAAGGTACGGATAGGCATTTCTGTGTACCTCCTACGACCGCATCCAGCATCCAAGCATCCGTTTCGACAGGAATGCCCCCTAGAGTTGCAACTGCATCAACTATAAAAAGAGCATCCATCTGGCGGCAGGCTCTGCCAATTTCCGCAAGTGGCTGCACACGCCCTGTAGAGGTCTCACCATGCACCATCGCCACCACATTTGGCTTAAAAGTCTCCATAGCCGCTATTACTTCCCCCGGTTCAAACACACTTCCCCAAGGTTTTTCCAGAACGAATACCTCAGCGCCACAGCGCTCAGCAATCTCATGAAGCAGATGTCCAAAGCGGCCAAAGATCGGAATCAGCACACGCTCACCCGGCAGGATCAAGCTGACCATCACCGCTTCAATACCTGCACGAGAGGTCCCATCTATAGGGTAAGCCCATGCATTTCGGGTAGCAAACAGCTCTCGCAGCATCTCCATCGTTTCATTCATCATATCGGTGAACTCTGGATCAAACTGCCCCAGCACCGGAAAAGACATCGCCCGCAGCACACGCGGATCAACCTCCACCGGACCCGGAGTCATAATGCAGCGCAGGGACGGTGACAAATCTTCGTAACGCTTCATGATGATCTCTCCCTTCAAGTAGAAACGGCTATGCCGTCCTTTAAGGGACGGGCTCCGTTTCAGCGAACTCTCTATTCATAAGCTAACTCGTATAGCATCGCCGTCAGCACCTCAAGCCCAGCAGCTAGCTGCTCGGGGGAAGTATACTCTTCCGGTGAATGGCTGATACCCGCACGACTGGGTACAAAAATCATCGCAGTGGGGCAACGCGGTACAAACAGCTGGGCATCATGTCCCGCTCCACTTACCATCGTACGGTAGGTTTTGCCCTGTTTTAGGCAGATATTTTCCAGCGCTGTAGAGAGCTTAGTATCCATAGGTGCAGGGAGTGTATGAAGCACAGGCGTAACCTCCAAGGTTACTCCACGTTTTGCGACGATTTCATGATATTGCGAAAAAAGCCTCATACAGAAACACTCTAGTTCATCCTCTTCACTGTGCCGGATATCTAATGTAAAAAGAACTTCACCCGGAATCACATTTGGCGTATTCGGATACACCTCAAGCTTCCCTGAGGTTGCCACAAGTGGTTCACCTGCCGCTTTAGCAGCACCTTCCAGTACATAGAGCATTTCTACCACACTAGTCAGTGCATCATGCCGCATCAACATCGGCGTTGTGCCAGCATGATTAGCCACACCTCTAACCTTAACCATGTAACGTCTCTGTCCAACAATCCCCAGAACTACGCCTATCTGCGTGTCTGTTTTCTCCAGAATAATTCCCTGCTCAATGTGCAGCTCTACAAAAGCGCCGATATCATTTCTGGCTCCTGTAATCTTAGAGACATCCCCAGCCGTTGTGCCCTGCAAAAAACTGAATTCCGCCATTGCTGCCTGTAATGATATTCCATCAGCGTCCTTACAGGCTGCTGCTTCATTTCCGTCATACCTTTCCGTAACATGACCCGAGCCCCAATAAGCAAGCGGAAATCGGCTCCCCTCTTCTTCACAAAAAGATACGACCTCAAGCGTTCGCTTCGGCTGACCATAATTCATCTGCAAATCTTGAAGCGCAAGCATGGCTGCGGCAACCCCATAAGCACCATCATATTTGCCGCCATTAACCACGGTATCGATATGTGATCCGGTTAAAATGATCTTTTGCTCCGGACTGCGTCCACATAGGCGTCCATATACATTACCCACCTTATCGATGGTAACCTTTAAACCAAACTCAGCCATTTTTTGCTGCAAAAAAGTCTGTGCCTGTCCCCATTCCTCCGTGTATAGCAATCTGGTAACTCCCGGACCAGGCGCGGTATATGCCGCCAGCTCCTCAAGCAGCTCGAGCAGCTTCTGGGTCGATGCTTGGACTCTGGAATCGTTCATAGGCTATACTGCTCCTTCCTAATCCGCAGCCACTGTCCACCTTCCTCGGCAATCACTCCTGCATCAGAGGTATAGACCACCCGTCCACGGCATATCGTCGCAGCTACCTTGCAGGATAGAGTTTTTCCGATGTAAGGGCTGTGCTTGTGGCGATATAACAAATCCTCAGCATTTAGCGTGTAGGTCGCGTTTGGATTCAACAGAACTAGATCGGCATCCAGCCCTAGCGCTATAGCGCCTTTAAGATGATCCAGCCCAAAACGTTTTGCGGGTTGCCCGGCAAGCAGGCGAGAGATTAAGGTAATCGGCAAGCCGCGGACATTCACACCTTCATGGAACATAAGCTCCAGGCTGCTTTGCGCACCTGAGATCCCACCCCAAGCCTCAAAAAAAGACAACTCCGGTCGCATCTTCAATTCCGTCGGACACGGAGAATGATCTGAAGCGATCAGGTCGATTTTGCCTTGGGCAAGCATCTCCCATAACTTCTCCTGCTCCAGCTCACTCCGCAGCGGAGGCGCACACTTCGCCACAGGACCTAGATCCTCCATCTCCCTTTCTGTGAGCACCAGATAATGTGGACAGGTTTCAGCCGAGACGTCCAGCCCTCGAAGCTTGGCTTCATAGATTTTCTCAATGGCGGTGGCTGTGCTGATATGGACAAAATGCAGCCGACATCCAGTCCGTTCGCTGTACAGCAGCGCCCTGCTGACTGCCTCCAGCTCTGCCTCAGCAGGGCGGCAAGCCGCAAAATCACAGGCACTGCTTCTGCCATTTCGCACGGCATCGGCGGTCAACACTGCCGTGATGGCCTCACTTTCGGCATGAAGGGCGAGAATTCCGCCCAAAGCAGCAATTCGCTGCATCCCTTGAAAGAGCGTATCCTCATCCACTTCGCGGAATCTACCTTCGCCTTCCCCTCCGGGATTGGAGAGAAAGGCTTTAAATCCAGTGACGCCAGCAGCTGCCAATGCTTCCAAATCGTCCAGATTTCCCGGAACGAGACCCCCCCACAGCACATAATCAACCACGGAATTGCCAGCCGCAGCATTTAGCTTTTGCTGGAGTGCAGCCTCGTTCACCGTAGGTGGATTGCCGTTAAGCGGCATATCTGCATAGGTTGTGCAGCCTCCAGCTGCCAACGCCGCAGAACCGCTGCGAAAGCCTTCCCAATGTCCCAGCGCTGGCTCATTAAAGTGCACATGCATATCAATCATACCGGGGAGGACATAGAGCCCATCTGCGTCGATGACTTGGGTCAGTGGTGCAGCCGAAAGCTCCTCGCCCAATGCGACGATCTTTCCCTCTGAAACAGCAATATCCAGCTTAAGCACCTGATCAGGCAGCACTACATTACCATTCTTAATCACAAGTTCATAGGGCTCCTTCATGAGCTGCCTCCTCCTCCGGTCATCGAATCTTCCCTAACTTCCTCGATACGTGCTGTACCCACCAGGAGCTACTAACAAAGGTACATGGTAGTGGTCTATAGAGCTTCCTATCTGAAAGCGAATGGGGATTTGTTCTAGAAAAAAAGACGTCTCACGTTTAGCGTCTACTGAGCTTTCAGGTACTCCTATGCCAACAGCCGACTCCTCGGCATCAGCTCTACGATAATAATCGCCGACCATAAACAACAGCTCATAGCAGCCAGCCTCCAGCTCGCTCCCCTCCAGCAGCGGAGCATCCAGCCTCCCGTCACTGTTCGTGACTACTTCACACAGGAGCTTGCTCACTCCCTCCGTAAGCTTCCAGAGCTGTAGTGTCAGTCCTGCAGCAGGAATGCCCCGCGACAGATCCAGCACATGGGTGGTAAGACGCCCGCTCATTAAGCTGTTTCTCCAGCCAGATCTGCACGGCTAACAGAAAATCCCTGAAAGCCATAAGGCGGACGAGGTTCGGTGAACACGCCGCCCTTGGTTTCTTCAGGCTCAACAATCGTTTCCCAAGTCCGGTTATTAGACTCAAACGAAACGGTAGACAATTGAGGGAAACGGGACAACACGCGTAGTCCAATTTGATAAATCAACGATTGAATCGAAGGGCTATTGAGCTCATGAAAAGCGCTATGGGCGATATCACGAATCTGCTCCGCAGCCACATATTGACCCTGATCTCCATCCAAAGCATGCTCCACATCATCGTAGGTCCAGTTAATATTCAGAAAAATATAAAGCGGACGGTCAAAGCTTTCTGGCAATGTCGTATATTCATCTCGGATAAATCCATAAAACGAGCTCCCGCTCACTTTAATCAGCTGTAAATCCTTCAACCGGCATTCATGAGCGACAACCTCAGTCCCATTTTCCCCACGTTTTACTGTCAGCGAAGCCGAATAGGATTCATTATTGGAGTGACGCAGCACTAAATGACTCTGCCTAAGCCCCTCGCCCCCAGGCACCATTACCTGTTCAAAAGGCAAACGGTCTGCGGAAACGGAAACCGCGGTGACATGACTGTATCTATCGATAAAACGGCTGCTCAGAAGCTGCAGTAATCCTTCCGTTGTGCTGCCCGTGTAGTCGGCGGTATTGCGCAGAATGAAATTTTTCATAGAATCAGTAGCTACCACCATTGAATTATCCCCCTCTGAAAAAGAAGGAAGAAAGGCTTCGCCCGTAACGGCAAATGTAATATTATGCGCGAATATAATGTTGTCACAGCCCGTAAATGAAGATTCGGGAACGGGGGTAACGGCCAGCGGCTTTGCATAGGTACGATAGGTTAGAACATCGCTTTTTCCATAAAACATAGTACGTCCGTTAATTGGTTCCAGCATGGCTGACACCCTCCCCGATTATGATGAATGAATGATTAAATCGCTTAGGCGGAATTTCGTAATAAGGCCGATCTCAAAAAAAGCTTGCACCCATTCCTCCTGAGGGGATCGTTCTACCCGCGCTTCAATGGCGTTGATAATGTCATCTTTGTTTTTGCCACGAACTGCTAGAATAAAAGGGAACTGAAATTTGTCTGTATATTTTCTATTCAGATCACTCAGGAGAGTAAACTCTTCCGTTGTTAGCCGATCCAGACCAGCTCCCTGCTGCTCTGATGCTGACAAAGGCGTAACTTGCAGCCTAGTCGCTAAATCTGGGTGAGCTTTTAATAGTCCCTCCATTCGGCTCCGATCAGCACTCAGAACGGTTTGCATCATGGTGCTATGCAAATGCTCTATAGAATGGAACGGGATCTGCTTATAAGCCTCCTCTGCCACCCACGGTGAATGTTCAAAAATGCCGCCTAGATGCTTCACAAAATCCGTTATACTCATGGCATTTATCTCTTCCAGCGTATACCTGTATTCAGAAACGACCATCCACTCCACCTCCTATAGCTTTATTGACAGCTCGCAAAATGCCTCCGTATCCTGTACAGCGACAAATGTTACCCGATAAAGCTTCCTCTACTTCAGCCTGAGTAGGATGCGGATTCTCATCCAGCAGGGCAACCACCGAGATGACCATCCCTGGCGTACAATAACCGCATTGGAACCCGCCTTCTTCTAAAAAAGCACGCTGAACGGGATGCAGCCCCGCCTCACTAAGACCCTCAATTGTTGTAATTTCGGCACCTGAGCATTGATAGGCCATCGCCAGACATGAATTCACCGGATGTCCATCGACCAGGACCATACAGGCTCCGCAGCGGCCAATCTCACAAGAGCGCTTCGTTCCGGTCAGCTCCAAATCTTCACGTATGACATTTAAAAGCCGTCGAGAAGGGGGAATCACGGTGGATATTGCTTTGCCATTGAGGTTGCACTTGAAGGTGAACTTCTCCTCTGTGAAAGCTTCCGCAGACGAAGCAGGATCAAGGTTCTCTTCATTTAGATTCGAATTCGAATTAGTGCTCGGCATGGATATTCACCGCCTTTTGTGGAATAAACGGCGTAGATTGCAGCCATTCGGGATCAATGGGCAGCTTGGTTACCCGTTTCCCTACAGCCTGAAATATGGCTGATGCGACTGCCGGAGCTAAATTGACGGAACCCACCTCTCCAATGCCACGAGGACCATACGTATCATGATCCGGCAAATCCTCTATCGGCTGCACTTGAATGCTGCCATTCATGTCGGCAATGGTCGGCACCAAATAGGTGTCTAAATTTTTGGTGACATAGCTGCCGCCTGACATTACAGCATCCTCTGACAAGGTGAAGCCCACCGCCATACTGCTGCCACCTTCAATCTGCCCGAGGTAACCTTGTGGATTAGCCACCGGTCCCGCAGCTACCGCATGATATTGATCCAACACACGGACACGTCCTGTAAGCAGGTTAACCTCCACGCGGACCGCGATAGCGGAATAGGTGTATAGGAAATGTGCTCCCACTCTTTTAAAGGGCGTGGTTGGATAAGTAAACTTCGTATTACAAACAATGGGTTCTGAAATCCTCAATGCCAGCTCCTTGTACGTCAGAAGAAGGCCGCCATCTTTTTGCCAAATCCCGCCAGGTCCTAGCTTCATTTCGGTGATATCCAGCTTCGGTTTTATTGTCACCGCTGCCTGCAACACTCGAGCGGTAAAGTCAGGCTGCAGCCGTTGAAGAGCCATCCACATCATGCTTGTCGAACGTGAAGCAGTACTTGATCCGCTATCAGGCACAACATCCGTATCGCCAATGACGATGCTGATATCCTCTGCTGCCAAGCCAAACCGTTCAATCAGCATTTGTTCCATGGTCGCGATTAAGCCCTGACCAAACTCCTCGTAACCAAACACCGCCTCAATCTTGCCATCTAGCGTCAGAGACAGCCGGCCACCCGCCGGATCGGGGATACCGTAACCAAGTCCTGCACCATGCATAGCTATCGCAGCACCCGTTCCGGTGACGATCCATGGTTCCACGAAGCCTGATCCACTATCAGTAGACGCAGGCTCAGTCATCAGGGGCGAACACGCCAGCGCATCCCACACCTGAAAGGCGCCGTCAGTCTGAGCAATTTCCTGACCCAGTGGCCCCAGATCTCCATATTTACGCAAATTGCGGCGGCGCATTTCCCACGGATCGATCTGTAAGCGCTCAGCCAAACGATCGATCTGTCCTTCCAAAGCAAAAATCGCCTGATTGCCGCCAAACCCTCGAAATTCACCGGACACACCGTTATTGGTATATACAGCGAAACCTTCTACATCTATATGATCGATGATGTAAGGGCCCATCACATGTTCTGTCGCGAAGTTGAGCACCTCCGCGCCCAGCGTTGCGTAAGCTCCTGTATCTGAAATAATTTTGACCTGATGTGCCTTGATGATTCCTTCGTGGTCGCAGCCAGTTTTCATGGTGATTTTCATAGGGTGACGTTTAAGTCCTGCACGAACCGATTCAGCTCTCGAATTATGCAGTCTGACTGGACGAAGTGTCCGCAAGGCGAGCAGTGCTCCGTATGGCTGTACATTTAGTTCGTCTTTTCCTCCAAAAGAACCGCCGATCGGACTCGAGATGACGCGAATATCTTCTTGAGGAATAGCCAGAATTCTGGATAGCTGCATCCGATCCATCAACCCATGCTGTGTAGCTGAATACACGGTAAGCCGTCCGTTATCTTCGGGGATAAACAATCCACCCTCAGTCTCCATATAGGTGTGCATTTGGCGAGGTGTGTAATATGTCTCCTCCACTACGTGGCAGCAATCCTTAAATACCGCTTCCGGTTGCCCCTTGCGGTATTCCGTACGATGAAGCACGTTTCCCTCGGCATGTAGAAGAATAGCATCCGTCTTCATCGCCTCTTCCGGATTCTCCAGTAAGGGTAGAAGCTCATAATCCACTTCGATAAGGGATAAGGCATTTTCCGCAATTTCATCCGTCTCAGCCGCTACTGCCGCAATCGCATCGCCAGTGTAACGTACACGATCACTGCAAAATACCGGTTGATGCGGCAAGGCTATACCAAAACCGTTAAGTCCGGGCACATCCTCATGGGTAATTACAGCGTGTACACCCGGAACCTCCAGGGCCTTCTCTATTCGCACGGATAAAATACGGGCATGCGCCTGTTGACTGCGGAGCACGCGGCCGATCAACATTTCTTCCGCCCTCATGTCGGTCAAATACTGCAGCTTGCCGGATACCTTGCCCTCTCCGTCGGGCCGTGTACGCCAGCGGCTCCCGCTGGATTCCTTATTCAGCAGCATTTTCCCTCGCTCCTTTCGTGGAATCTCTCACCTCTTAACTCCGCCTATTCATAGCCTTCCATAGCTCAGCTACAACCAGGTTTCCAGCCGTTTTTTTCTTGTAAAGCTCTGTGGCAAAGGGATCGTTATACGTCTCAAAGCTGTTTTCAACCACTTCATATAGAGCAGGCAACAGCGCCTCTGTATACACCACATCTTCAAGTATAGCTTCAGCTCTACTTAGCCGCTGCGGCCGCCCTGAACCCCCACCTGCTGCGATACGAACCTCGTGTAAACGATGTTCAGTATCAATCGCTGCGGATATCGCTACCGTTACAAGCGATGGGGTGAAAGCTTCTCTACGGCCAACCTTACGGAAGATTTCCAGCCTATCCGTTAACGGATTCTCTCGGCGAGCAGGCGATATGCGAATCTCAGCCACAAGATCTGCCGCAGGTTTTATCCCGCTCCAGTGATTGTTTAGCCATTCTAGCAAAGGCAGAGCCGTCATAAATTTACCGTCAAAGGAGATCAATTCAGCATCATAGACCAGTAACGCAGGTAGAATATCACCGAAGCCAGAAGCAATATTGCCTCCGAGCGTGGCGAGGTTACGAATCGACGGGGCAGCTATGCAGCGTGCGGCCTCTTGCAGCGCTGGAGCCACTGCCTGCAAATGCTCATCGCTGCGGCACTGGGAAAGTGGAACAAGAGCACCCAGAGATAAGTGAAATTCCGTTAAAGTGATGTCCGTGAGACCTGAGATCTGCCTGAGATCAATTAGCTGTTTGGGCATTAGCGCCGTTCCATTCTCCCACCCTGTTCTCAGCAGTGTCCCACCCGCAACGTATCGGGCACTGTCCCCAAGCGCCATTTTCCTCTCCCAAGCTTCGTGCAGGCTGCGGGGCTGAATTACATCAGGTAGCCTTCCATCCTCTTCCCGTAAAACTCCCATACACTCCGCCTCCCTTTTGAGTACCAGATTGCTCCTATTGCTTCCCCTAAAACCTTTGTTCCCGAATATAAGGAACTCCGAGCGCCTCCGGTGTGCCTGATGGTTTGTTGCGATTGCGGTACCCCAGGTACATCAGGACTAGAATGGTCACAAGGTACGGAATCATTTTGAGAAAATAGGGCGGAACTGCACTGCCCAGTAATTGAATACGGAAGCCAAGTGAATCCAATGCCCCAAAAAAGTAGGCGCAGAACAAGGCACGCAGCGGATTCCATCTGGCGAAAATCACTAAACCCACGGCAATCCAGCCTCGACCGGCCGTAAGTCCTTCATTCCAGGTTGGCGCGTAAGCCAAAACCATATCCGCTCCGGCCAGACCGATGAGGGCAGCCCCGACGATTACGTAGCTATAACGGATAAGCTCTACACGAATCCCCATCACATCAGCGGTTGCCGGGCTGTCTCCGACTGCCCGCAAATGCAAGCCCCACGAGGTGCGGTGAATTAGCAAATGCAGAGCGAGCACTAGCAGCAGGCTAAACCAGGTCAGGTAGTCCATGTTGCCGAATATCGGACCGATCACCGGAACATTCTCAAGCCAAGCCAGATGCAGCTTAGGGGATGTTCCCGGCAAAGGAATGCCACTGATCGGCTTGCCCAGATAAGCACTCAATCCACTTCCGAACAAGGTCATCGCAAGACCGGACATCGTTTGGTTCGCCCGCAAGGTCACACAGAGAAAAGAATGCAGCAAACCAAGCACAGCCGTCACAGCCACGGTAGCCAGCAGAGCTAGCAGCAGGTTTCCAGAGCGAATATACACAATACAAGTGGTGACTGCTCCCATCAGCATCAAACCTTCAGCTCCAAGCTGGATAATGCCGGCTCGTTCATTTAGAATGCCTCCCAGAGTAGCCAGCAGCAGTGGGGTCCCTGCGGATATTGCAGCAATAAGTAGCTGTGTTGTAAAATCCATCGGCTACCTCCCTCCCTTCAACTGAACCCCGCTACGGCGGATACGGAAACGGTAAATCATATCGCCCGCAATCAGGAAAAACAGGATGGAGCCCTGCAGCATTTCCGAAATCGAAGAGGGTAGCCCAATGGTCTGAACACTATATCCACCGACAATTAGGCCACCGAACAGAATGGAAGTAACGATTAGACCGAGTGGATTCAATTTAGCCAGCCAAGCCACAATAATGGCGGTATACCCATAACCCGGGGAGATGCCCTGCATCAGCTTGTGTGTAACACCGGAGACCTCGGCCATTCCAGCGATACCGGCGAGCCCCCCACTAATCAGCATGACGATAATAATATGCCGCTTGATATGAATTCCGGCGTATCTAGCAGCCACAGGATTGGCCCCAATCAGACGAAGCTCGTATCCCCATTTGGTGAAACGAATCATCAGGTAATAGATCATAACGGCGATAAGTCCAAATAACAGTCCGATATGAAGTCTTGTACTTCCGAGAACAGGCAGGGACTGAGCCGCAGTAAACTTTGGCGATCCTGGGAAATTAAACCCTTTAGGATCCTTCCAGGGTCCGAATACCACATAATCGAGTGCTAACAGAGCAACATAATTCAGCATTAATGAAGTAATCAGCTCATTCACTCCAAAATGCGTCCGGGGGATAGCGGTCAGCAGTCCCCAAAGCGCTCCCGCCGCAATGCCGAACAGCAGCATTAAGGATAAAGACCAGAATGAAGATAAATTAGGAAAATAAATCGTGACCGCAGTTGCCGCCATAGCACCAACGGTCAGCTGACCTTCTGCTCCAATATTCCATATGGAAATGCGGTAAGCTACAGCAATTCCAAGCCCACACAGGAGTAAGGGGATCGCCTTTACCATGGTTTCTGTAAGGCCATACGTAGTACCAAATGCACCACGGAACATTTTCTCGTAGACCAGTACCGGATTCATCCCATTTGCTGCGATAAATAAGGCACATAGCAATAACGCTAGAATGATAGATACAATAGGAGTCCACCAAGGAGAACGGATACGGCTTGCATCGTATTCCAAACGTAGAGAGGATCGTTTCCCGGAGTGGGCTGGAATAGGTTCAAGAACAGCTGCTGCAGTATTTCTTCCATTCTCCAGACTCATACGGCGCTCTCCTCTCTGTTATGAATACCAGCCATCAATAAACCGATGCTCTCTCGATTCGCTTCCTCATGCGTACTCTCACCAATGATGGAGCCGTTGTAGATTACTAGAATCCGGTCGGACAACTGAAGCAATTCATCTAAATCCTCCGAAATTAACAGCACGCCACTACCTGAACTGCGCAGCTCCATAAGAAGGTCGTGAACACCTGACGTAGCGCCTACATCCAGTCCTTGCGTAGGATGAACAGCGACCATCAGCTTCGGCCGATGACTGATCTCACGTGCAAAGAGCAGCTTCTGCTGATTGCCACCTGACAATTGCTGTACTGGCGTCTCAAGCTCAGGAGTTTTGACATTAAAGCGCTGGACCAGCTCCTCTGACCACGAACGGTTCTTCGCAGACTTCAGGAAACCATATTTAGAGTGCTCCTCTGAACGATAGGATTTGAATAAAAGATTATCCACCGATCCGAGACGCCCGGCTAAACCGCTCTTCATCCGGTTCTCCGGCACGTGGGAGATTCCCGAATCAATTGCCCCTCTTACCGAAGCAGATTTCACCGTCTTTCCATCAAAAGTGATCTCACCACTTTTCCATCCCCTAAGACCTGTTAATACTTCGGCCAGCTCTTTTTGCCCATTTCCAGCTACCCCAGCTACGCCTACGATCTCTCCTTTGCAAACATTCAGTGATAGATGATCCAACGCTTTTCGTCCATGATCGGCATATACGTCCAAGCCCTTTACTTCTAACAGAGCGTCTCCTTCGGTAGCCTCCCGTTCTTGCCTTGTAATGGTTACTTCTTTGCCTACCATTAGGCGAGCCAGCTCCAATTCATCCGTATCCGCCGTGGTCAGTGTGGCAATCATTTTTCCTTTGCGCATGACGGAAATCCGATCGGAGGATGCCATAACCTCTTTCATTTTATGAGTGGTCATAATGACCGTCTTCCCAGCCTGCTTCATGACCCGCAGTGTTTCAAACAGCTGTTCTACCTCTCCCGGGGTCAGCACAGAGGTTGGTTCATCCAGAATAATAATGTCCGCCCCACGATACAGCGTCTTAACGATTTCAACACGTTGCTGTTCACCGACGGACAGCTGCCAGATCGGGCGATCCACGGGGAAATTCAATCCAAATCGTTCAGCTAATTTCTCTATTTCCTTACGTTTGTTCTTCATCCACTTACGCCCACGCCAGAAAGACGACTTTTCGCCAAGCACGATATTTTCCGCAGCAGTGAGACTTTGCACCAGCCTAAAGTTCTGAAACACCATACCTACACCAAGCTGTGCTGCATCTTTAGGAGAACGGATGTGAGCAGCTTTTCCATGAATGAAGATTTCGCCTTCGTCTGCTCTGTACACCCCGGACAGCATGCTCATCACCGTACTTTTACCTGCCCCATTCTCACCAAGCAGTGCATGAATCTCCCCCGCATTTGCCGAAAAGTCGACTTGATCACTGGCGGTTACCGAGCCGAATTTTTTCACAATTCCCCGCATTTCAACTGAAGTTCCCCGCATGGCCTATGCCCCTCCTTCCTTCAAGTTGTAGTACGGGTGGGGTAGTTTCCGCTTCATGGAATCCGCCCCACCCATAGATCCTGCACATTTTATTTAGTACGGTTACGCATTATTGCGGGATGGTTCCTTCCACACCTTTTACGAGCCAATTCATGCCCAGCACTTCCTCCAGGGTCAGCTTTTGGCCGTCCTGAACTTTAACATTACCTTGGTTATCCGAAATGGGTCCGGTAAAAACATCAAGCTCACCACTGATGATTTTAGCTTTAGCGTCCTCGACAAGCTTTTTCACATCATCTGGAATTTTGTTCCCGAAAGGAGCCAGCTCTACCATACCGTCAGCCATATCTCCGGAATATTGCTCGCTTTTCCACGTTCCATCCATCACTGCCTGCACAGCTTTTACGTAATAAGGACCCCAATTCCATACTGGATTTGTTAAATAATTGTCCGGAGCGTATTTGCTCATATCCGAGTCATTCCCCCCGGCAAAAGCGCCCCGTTCAGCAGCAGCCTGCAGCGTAGCAGGAGAATCCTGATAAGCCAAAAGCACATCCGCCCCTTTATCCAGCAAACTGATTGCCGCTTGACGCTCGGTCGTCGGGTCATACCATGTATTCGTCCAAACCACATTCACCTTTACATCAGGGTTGACGCTCTGTGCTCCAAGGGTAAAAGCATTCAAGTTATAAATCACTTCGCTGATCGGAAAAGCACCGACATAACCCAGCTGATTATTTTTGGTCATTTTCCCTGCCGCAATCCCGCTCAAATAACTGGCTTGATAATTCTTCCCGAAGTAAGTCCCCATGTTCTCTGCGGTTTTGTAACCAGAAGCATGCAGGAACTTCACATTAGGAAATTTGCTTGCTACATTCAATGTAAAATCCATATATCCAAAGCTCGTTGTAAACACGATGTCATGTGATTGCGCAAGCTCTGTGATGATTCGTTCAGCATCGGCACTTTCAGGGACATTTTCTACAAAGTCGGCTTTAATGCCAAGCTCCTTCTCCATATACAGCCGTCCTTGATCATGTTGGTACGTATAGCCGCCATCTCCTGGAGGTCCGATATACACAAAAGCAACCGTTGGTTTCTTGGCAGCCGGTTCTGTTGTTGCAGTTGCCTCTGTTGCCGCTGTAGTTGCCGCTGGTGCCTCCGTTGCATTTGTAGAAGTATTATTATTGCTGCCACACCCCACCAAAGCCACCGTCATCAGAACCATTAATGCAAGACAAGATGTTATGAACTGACCCCTTTTTTTCATAATTCTCCTCCTCCAAATCATCTCTCATCATGGCTGCAACCATAAATGTACTTCTACTATACTTAGAGGCGGCCTTTGCGTAAATTTATATAACATACGTTTGTGTTTGATGATAAGAATCAGAGCTTTTTTTGTGTGATATGCACTAAATTGTATTTGGAAGAGGTTATTGTATGTCACATTATATGACTCAATGTGGAAAAGGAATACTTTTGGGGGATTACTTTCTCGATTACATTTCTATTTTCCGTTTCTCAGCATCCATTGTTCCTGAATCTCCCCGAAATCCTCCTCTGTATCTGCATCCATGAAATAGTGGGCGGATTCAGACTCCAGAACAATCCCCTTATAATCAGGTGAACGCAAAATCGCTGCCGCTCCGCGATCCCCATCCAATCCCTGTAGTGCTGGAAACAATGTCTTCGAAAACAAAGCCGGCGGCATAGCCGATCCGTTGCTGACACTAGCCACATAATCCATCTCCGGTGATTGTTCAAACGTTTGTATTAGACGATTCACTAATGCCGTAGTAATAAAAGGCTGATCCGCGAGTGCCACAACTACAGCATCCGGCTGCAAAGGCAGCACAGCATTAAGTCCGCAGCGAAGGGAAAAAGATAATCCCAAATGTGCGGTTAAGCAGGTTTCGGTACGTCTAGTCCCTTGCGGCGCAATCGCGGGTGGCAGCCATTCCAAGTTGTCATCCGCACGCACCACTACGATAAGCGGTTCAAGATTACAGCGATCCAATTCACTAAGCGCGACGCTCCCGAGCGAGACCTCCTGTGATAATTTCAGCGAAACCTTGGCCACGCCCATCCGCCTGCTCTGCCCTGCTGCCAAATATATTCCTGCTACCTTCAATACTATCCACTCCTTTAGGCAGCTCTCGTAAGCCCGCCCTTCTAATTTGAATAATTTCTGCTATAATACTGACCGCAATTTCCTCGGGACCTTCTCCACCAATGGGCAGTCCTACAGGTGCATGTAAAGAGGGAGGAGCTTCAAGCCCTTCCAGTAAAAGAGCTATCCGCGCTTTTGAACCAATAACCCCGATGTATAGCGGAGCTAGCGGAATTACACTCTCCAGGAACTGTCTATCCCGCCCAAGTTGATGACTACAAATCAGCACATAATCCCGCTGAGCTACACCCACACGTTGAACAACCTCCGTAGAAGAACAAATGATTCGTTCAGCGCGAGGAAACTCATTTTGCAAACTCCCTTCGCGCCAATCGGCTACCACAATCCGAAAGCCAACTTTGTTAGCAAGCTCTGCAATCGGAACCACATCACGTCCTCCACCAAAAATCACAAGCCGCGGTTTGGGCACAAAAGACGTATGAAATGCTGTCAATTCAGCTGGAGCGGCCATAAAGCGACCTGCCGCCATGCTTTCTTTTGCCGAGTGGGATAATTTCGGTTGTTGCTTGTTCTGCGATAGTGAAGTATCAATATCCTGCTCCAGCTTATAGGTAAACCCCCTCTCCACTACCTCCCGAAACAGAACCAACCGTTCTCCCGCCGCCAGTCTGTCACTCACCTGCACCAAAAGCTCATTTAACTTCCCCTGCACAGGTTCAAGCACCACTTTGATCTTGCCCCCGCAGCCGACAGTCTCACCCCAGGACAGATCATCCGGAGACAACATATTGTATTCCACAATTTCGGGTAGCCCTCGTTCCCATATCTCAGAGGTACGTAGCTGCAGATCGCTTTCCAGACATCCTGGACTCAGACTCCCAATCGTGCCCTCTTCAAAAAAGAGCATCACCGCTCCGGGTTTACGATACGAATGCCCCTCCACCTCAATCAGTGTTGCCAGCACCGCAGGCGCCTTATGGGTTTGAATATGCATTGCGATCTCATGTGTATTCACGAGGCTCCCTCCTCCGTGTTTGCATTTCAACCCAGACCTTAGTCCCGCCCAAGCATTCTCCGAAACATGAACACTAGCTTCAGCCTCATTAGATCATTTATTTTTTTAAAATCGACATCCAAGAGCTCACTAAGCTTCTCGATCCGGTAGGTAGCCGTGTTCCGATGAATAAACAGCTTTTTGGCTGTCTCATTGACATGCCCATCGTTCTCTAGATAAACCTCCAGCGTCCGTAGCATTTCTCGTACATACTCCGGCTCACGGCTAAGCAGCCCTCTAAGCGTTCCGTTGCAATATTTCTCCATGACCTCTGTCGGGATTTGCCCAAGAAGCAAGGAAAGCTCAAGCTGCCGGTAATGCACAACATTCCCATGCACTCCCTCAAGCTGAAGCATTCCCATACATTCCTTTACCTCCGCAAAAGCCTCCTTCACTCCCTCCGGCTTCACTTTACAACTACTTATCGCTGCTCGCGGATAATCTCCCTTGTTAAACTTCAGGTTGTCAAAACAAGCCTGAATTAGAGCCCGAAATTGCTCGGGACTCTGACGATCTGCCGGATAAATGGACAATAATCCTTGATCTACAATCATATGAATGGCCTTTAATTCCCGCAGTACGGGATGTTCAGTGTATTCTTCTTTTAATCTAAGCAGCTCACTTTGGCGTTCCTCACTCGTCGTAGCAATATCGGTTAATAAGAGACAGAATGGGGATTGAAGCAGCTCTATCTCCAGCTTTACAGCAGACTGTGCTAAATCGGAGTAAGATAAGTTACCACTCAAACAACGTCTCAGCAATCCGCTGAACTCTCTATGTTCTGCCTGTTCAAAATAATCCTCGTATCCTGAATGAATATGATATGAAATAAGTTCAGCGCCCTGAACGAACAAGCTCTCTTCCACCGGGAGCAATAAAGGGTCGATGGAACAATACAATAAAAATCCTGAGCACTTTTCTCCTTGCATTAGTGGTGTGCGATAACCCATACGATCTTCTATACGAAAACGTTGATTCCGTTTCTGCCAAGGCCACCCCTCCAGCAGCTGTGAGGTCTGATAATCAGAATTGTTGTAGATTACATCCCCGCGTGCGCTAACCACCACAAGTGAATGGCCAATCACTTCAGACACCGAGTCAAACAATGGACGGCTGCGGACTGATCGCAAGGCGAATTGCATCAGCTTTTTCTGCTTCTCCATTATGTTCTGCAAGACATTCGTACTCCGGCTAAGCTCGGCGCGAAACAGGCCATTCATCTGATCCGAAAAAGTGAACTGGAACGGCAACTGGATTAATGGGAAATTAAGACTCTCCGCTTCTGCGATTAGCTGCTCCGGTACTTCATCCCAAAATCTTCCCAGCTTAATGCCCAAGGCCGATGATCCCCTACGATTCAGTGTCTGCAGCAAAGCAGAGGCATCCTCCAGATTGTCCTTGATTAAATAGGCTGTCGTTAGCAGCATCTCGCCTTCTTTGATCCAATCCGAAATATCAGGTGCGTCCATCACATTAATCGATTTCACAATTCGATGTTTCCCCTTGGACCCCGCGATAAGCTTCGCCTCGGACAAAGGATAAATGGACAACGCTTCTTCAACCGTAAGATGCATGCCATCCCTCCTTTTAGGATCAATAGAACCACTTCTGATTTATAATGTTATTTTATGTAACATTATAATTAAAATGAACCTCCTTGAATAGAGTGAAATTAAATTTTAATGATTTTTATGTTAGTTAATATAACATTAAATGAGTGTAACTGATGAATTATTAATATTTAGCTGATAGTTCTCGTGTTAGAATTATAATAAGATCGGATAATATTAGAATGGATTTGGAGGGGATCTTTTGAGTAAAAAACAAGTGTTTACAGGTTCACCGTGGGAGTCGGTAGTTGGATATTCTCGCGCCATTCGAATCGGCAATCGTATCGAAGTCGCAGGAACAACAGCCATGCAAGACGGGGAAGTAGTCGGTGTAGGTGATCCATACGCGCAGACGAAATTCATCCTACATACCATCGAAAAAGCGCTAAACCAGCTAGATGCTGATTTGTCACATGTAATTAGAACAAGAATGTTCGTGACAGACATTTCCCGTTGGGAAGAAGTCGGCAAAGCACACGGTGAATTCTTCAAAGATATTCAGCCTGTAGCAACCATGGTAGAGGTAAAAGCACTCATTGATCCACTATTGTTAGTAGAAATAGAAGTCGAAGCATTCGTAGAATAGATCTTGAACGGGGCATGGGCACCTTCTTTGTGGAAGGTGCTTTGTTTGCATGTTCAGATAAAATGTGAGCGTGTCGCGGCTAACCTTAGTGGTGTGGGGGATTTATACCCCTCCTTCCGGCTATATCGTCAGAATGACTGGATTCTGGGGTACTTATACCCCTCTTTCCGACTAAATGAGCTTATTTCTTGGATTCAACGGGATTTATACCGTTCTTTTCAGCTATATAGGCCTATTTCTCGAATTCTACGGGATTTATACCGTTCTTTTCAGCTATATGAGCCTATTTCTCGGATTCAGCCGGATTTATACCGTTCTTTTTCTTCACATGGAGGTGTTTATTGAACCACTGGTCTTATACCAACATTTGAGCGCTGAATTTATCTTTTTACTCTAAGACATCATTATTGAACCTACTTCGCCACGTTCAGATCATTTTTTTAAAACCAATTTCATCGATCATCTCAAGAATCATCACCTCAAGGTCGCCGCCAAATCTCCTTCACCCATGAGAGCAACCGAAGATCCTGACCATATCCGGCGATAACGGACAATCCCAGCGGCAGTCCATTTGTAGAGAGCATAGGTAATGTTACTTGAGGTAGGCCAGCCAGTCCTGCTATACAGCTCAACATCATCGCCCCACTACGGTTCTCCTCCAATTGACGTAAATCCCCACCACGCAGCGGTGCAGAACCAGGTACTGTCGGAATCACAAGACAATTATCTTCTCCCAGCAGCTGGCACAACTGGGTAGAAATCTCCTTTCCCTTATTCTGAGCGATACTATGGTCCTTGCCCGCTAAGCTGGCAGCCCAAGAGAACCGGGCTGCAATATCAGGCCCAAAAACTGGCTTTACCTTCTCAATCCAGGCGCTATGGGTTGTCCAGATCTCATTGCCTTGTAGCACTCGAAAGACATCCATCCAGACTTTTAACCCTTCTCGAGCTATTTCACTTTTGAGGAAATGATCAGCACCAGTCCGCAAGCGATTCAATCCGTCCACTAGAATACTTACATCCTTGGGAGCCACTAAATCCCAACAGTCCGTAGCAACAAATAAAGTTCCCATGTTCTTTTGTATAGGATCTACTATGTTCTTTTGTAAATTATCCCTCAATTCTAAATTCCCATCTATGCTCATCGTTACTTTTTCATCCATGCGCCCAAACCCAAGCAAAACCTCCCCAACCTTCTGGAGCACATCCATACGATCCGCTATCCAGCCTACCGCATCAAATTGCGGCGACAATGGAATCACACCTTCCATATCCACAGCACCATGCGTTGGCCGAAAGCCATATACTCCACAATAAGCTGAAGGGACTCGAATAGAACCACCCGTATCTGTTCCGAGCGCAAAATCAACACTACCAGAAGCTACCGCTACTGCCGATCCACTAGAAGAACCGCCTGGGATACAGCCTGTGGCACGGGGATTTATCGGCGTCCCATAATGATGATTCTCACCACCCAGACTGTACATCAGCTCATCCGTATGAGTCGCTCCTCGAAGCGTCGCTCCCGATTGGAGCAACTGACGTACTACTGCCGCATGTTCTTTAGACGGATTGTGGCTCCGCAGCCAATCTGGATTACCAGCAGAAGAACTGTGCCCTGCTACCGCATACACATCTTTCACCGCAAAGGTCAGTCCGTCCAATATCCCGTTCCCTAAACATCCGACTGTTAGCTGAGGATCGATAAATGCACCATACCGATTATCCACCATATCCCCTTCCTCCTCCCCTCAACATCCCTTCTAAGATCTTAATCAACTCGTCTAAGATTCTAATCATCCTTCTAAAATCTCATGTCCAATAAACTAGGGCTTTCTGTTACACCTTTCTAAGAAGCCTTGCACTTCAAGGTGTTGCCTGCAACCTACCTCCGACCCAAATTCTTCCTACTCTCATCTCACCCTACCAACCAATCGCCGCGCCATCGCAGCGCGGATCCGTCCCTCCACTACGATACCCATTGTCATCTATGGAAATCACGTGGGCATGACCCACGATGCCGTCATAAGCGTCAACTTTTCGCACAGAATGACCGGCTCCTGACAGACCTACCAGCACCTCATCCGCTACCCTACCTTCCACCTTTAACTCCTGCGTAGGCTCCCCCCACGTTCTTCCCCACACAAATCGCGGCTTACTTACAGCCATTTGCGGGTTCATTCCATAATGCAGCATCCTTGTAAGAAGTAGCGTTTGGGTCTGCGCTTGACCTTCACCACCTTGCGTACCGTACAAAATCGCAGGTTTTCCCTCACGGCAGGCCATCGCTGGCATCAGCGTGTGAAAGCTGCGCTTATGTGGCTCAAGCGTATTAACATGCCCAGGGTCCAGCGAGAAAAATGAACCCCGATTCTGCAGCAGAATTCCTGTATTCCCAGCCACCACACCTGATCCAAACTCAAAATATAGACTCTGAATAAAGGAGACCGAATTCCCCTCCTCATCCACAACCGCAGCATATGCAGTATCACTGCCGATAGGCTGACTTGTCAGCTGTGCCGCTTTTTGCATCGAGATCGTAGGGGCTAGTTGCCCTGCATAGTTCTTATCCAGCAACTGCACCAAAGGAATAGCACTAAAAACCGGATCTGTAAGCACCTTATCCCGATCGCGAAAGCTCAGCTTCAGCGCCTCAACAAGCAGGTGATAATATTCATAAGAGCCATGCTCAATTTCTCCGAAATTAAAATGCTCCAATATATTAAGACTCATCAGTCCTGTAAATCCTTGTGAATTTGGAGGAACTTGATACACCGTACGCCCGTGATATTGCGTATGAATTGGCTCCACCCAATCCCCCTGATGATCCGCAAAGTCATCCCGTGTGAGATAACCCCCAGCTGCCAGCATATACACACAGATATCTTCTGCAATCTTCCCCTTGTAAAAAGCGTCCCGCCCACCCGCTGCCAACGTCCTCAGGGTTGTCGCAAGTTGTGTCTGCTGAAATCTCGATCCAGCAGACATAGCCACTCCACCTGGCATATAAATCGCCGAAGCCTCCGCCGACAACGCCGCTCCTGCAAGCAGCGTATTATTCCGCTGGTCCGGCGACAGCGGAAACCCTCCTTGGGCGTAGCCGATGGCTGGTTCTAGCACCTCCGCCAGCGATAAGCGGCCATACGTGCTCAGCATGGCATCCCAGCTATCCACCATCCCCGGCACAGTGATGGCGCTACGGATACCTCGCCTCGGGATAGCTCCCTCTCCACCAAAGCAACTCCTGCGAACTCCATAACCCGATCGTCCGCTTCCGTTATACGCCCGGACACGCGCCTCTTGCGCGCTATAGGTCAACCAAAACGAATCCCCACCCAGCCCCGTCATATGCGGGTAGACAACAGCGAGCGTAGCACTGACCGCCACTGCCGCATCAAAGGCATTCCCCCCTTTTTCCAAAATGCGTGCACCTGCAATCGAAGCTAAATAATGAGGACTGACGACCATTGTTTTGGTGCCTATTACAGGTTTCTCCGCCATGCTCCCCATCTCCCTATAAACTTTTCACTCATTTAATGTCATTTAACATTACATAAAAATCCCTTGTCAATCGATTACACTAACCCGCAAAATTAACATCTTTTTTTTGTGATCCATGCACAAAGATTAGTTAATTGCTAGTCAACCTCGTAGCTTCACACATATGAATTGTATAGAATGAGCTCTAAAAACAAAGGGAGGTTTCACGTGAAATCCATCCATAAAGACTATGTACAATTAGCTATCGCCATGTTCAGAACTGGGATTATCGGCTATGGAGGAGGACCTTCCGTGATTCCTTTGATCCGGCATGATGCGGTAACTCGCTACACTTGGCTAAGTGATGATGAATTCGGGGAGACATTGGCGATTGCCAACGCTCTACCGGGACCTATTGCCACCAAAATGGCGGCTTATCTCGGGTATAAACTTCGAGGAGTTAGAGGGGCTTTACTATCGGTTCTGGCACATATTTTACCTAGCTGTATGACTATGGTCATACTTTTATCGGCTGTGAATTATTTAAGTGGATCAAAAGTAGTAGCTGGAATGATCGCGGGGGTATCTCCTGTCATTGCTGTCATGTTAGGAATAATGGCATATGAGTTTGCGCAAAAAGCCTATAAAGGGCTAGGAAAATATCTCAGCGCTGTCTTCATCCTTATCGCCTTACTTCTGCTACAAATAATTCACATACATCCAGCTATCGTAATCGTACTTTTTCTTGGATACGGAGCCGTTCATTACCGGATCATCGCAAAGAAACAACAAGGAGGATCAAATTGATGGACTGGCTAGAGCTCATATACGGATTTTTCATGGCGAATTTGCTTGGATATGGCGGTGGTCCTTCCTCTATTCCATTGATGTATCAAGAAATCGTTCCCCATTACGGCTGGCTGACCGATGAACAATTTTCTAACATGCTTGCACTTGGCAACGCTCTGCCTGGCCCGATTGCTACCAAAATCGCAGCTTACGTCGGCTATGATGTCTACGGCTGGTTAGGACTCATCGTAGCTTTGTTAGCAACCGTTCTCCCCTCCGCTGCAGCGCTTATTATCCTGTTAGAGGTCATGCAAAAATACAAGCAATCCCCCGTAGTGAAAGGGATGACATTGCTTGTTCAACCAGTTATAGCAGTTATGATGGCTGTACTCACTTGGACAATGGCCAAAGGTCCTGCGGACTCCATCGGAATCTGGCAGACACTACTCATTGCCGCAATCGCATTTTGGGCTATCAAGCGGCTTAAGCTGCATCCAGCCTTAGTCATCTTAGCCGCTTTTGTCTATGGTGGTCTGGTACTCCGCTACACTGTCTAACTAAACTATTTTAAAATATATTGTGATAATACCGCCTGTACCTCATAAATATTCACGGATTTATTAAAGGTCTTCTTGAGCGGCATAGTGCTGCTAGAAATATAGATACATAGCTCCGCATCCAGATCAAAGTGCCCTGCCGTCTCCACGGAATAATGCGAGATGCTTTTGTATGGGATGGAATGATAATCCGTCTTTTTGCCCGTCAGTCCCTGTTTATCCACCAGAATCAATCGTTTGTCTGTAAAAATAAACATATCTCTAATCAGCTTGTAGGCTCGTTCAATTTTCTCTTGAGGGGCAAGAATTTGTGCATATTCCCGCTGTACCTCCGCTAGATTTACTTGTGATGCATTACCCATCAATCCGTCAAAAAGTGCCATATAACCTCCCCTTTTCATCTGTTATTTTTTAGTGACCCGCCCTCACATATAACCATATTATTCCATAATTCATATTCTATGCCGTGTAAAACTTCTCTCTGCCATCTTTTTACTTGCTAAATTTCCGAATATTGTTTACACTGTCATTAAATTTGTTAAGAAAGGGGTGTGGAAGGAATGGATCACAATTGGACCAACAGTGTTATGAGTCGGCTACCTAAAGCGATAGCTGGCATTGCTCATGTAAATGGCGATAACGGGAGAAGTCTGTCCATTTTTATGAATTTAATAACACTACACAATTGTGAAATGCCTTTCCTGCCATCACCCGGACGGATCAGTTAACCGGAGAATGATAAGGCCGTGGGGAAATTTCCCTACGGTCTTTTTTTATGGTTTTTTACAGAATTCCAGTTTCGATTTAGGGTTCTGGCGGTACAAAGGGCATTCTTAAAGGAGAATATATATGATTATTCAATGCCAAAATGTTCAAAAATACCACGGTGCACAGCTCGTATTAAATAGCATTACCTTCGATATCCGCCAAGGAGAAAAAATCGGTCTCATCGGTCGCAATGGTTGCGGTAAAACTACGCTTTTCCACCTGCTGAATGGCGAAGAGCGCCCCGATCAAGGGCAAATTTCAATTCGCAAAGGTAGCGTAGTTGGTATGCTGGCTCAAATTCAAGAGGTTAACGAAAAAGAAACCGTATATGAGGTTCTACAACGTAGTTTTGCTGAGCCTCTGCAGTGGCAACAACGCCTGCGAGAGCTGGAGCTTGAAATGTCCACCTTCAATACCGGAACGGATGAAACACTATGGAATCGCCTGCTGAAAGAATATGGTAGCCTTCAGGATAAATTTGAGACCGCAGGAGGCTACGAAATTGAATCCACCATTCAGCGAGTTGCCTCTGGTCTAGGAATCGGAACTGGGCAATATAACCGCCTCTTCACCTCTCTTTCAGGTGGTGAGAAGACTAAAGTCGGACTCGCAGAGCTGCTGCTACGTAGACCTGATGTACTTCTACTCGATGAGCCAACCAATCATCTAGACATGAACGCCATTGAGTGGTTAGAGCAGTACTTACAGAGCTATGACGGTACAGTGCTTGCCATTTCCCATGATCGCTACTTCCTGGACGCTGTAGTCAAAAAAGTGATCGAGATTGAGGATGGCGAAGCCTTTACCTTTCATACCAACTACAGCGGCTATCAAGTAGAGAAGGAAACACGTCTACTTCAACAATTCGCTGATTATCAAGAGCAGCAGAAAAAAATAAAACAAATGCAGGAGAGCATCAAACGCCTCATCGAATTTGGGAATCGTGGGACTCCCCCTAACCCTGCCTTTTACCGGAGAGCAGCTTCCATGCAAAAAGCACTGGATCGTATGGTGAAGGTTAAACGTCCTATTCTGGAGCGCAAATCGATGGATTTGCAGCTAGAACAAAATGATCGCTCCGGGAATCAAGTCGTCATTCTAGAGGATATCGGTAAAGCCTATGGAGAGCGAAGCCTGTTTACAGATGCAAACGAAGTACTTCGCTACGGAGAGACTACGGCACTTATCGGTGGTAACGGAGCAGGGAAAAGTACGCTTTTAAGAATTATATTAGGTCAGGAAACGCCAGACACCGGAAGCTGCACGCTTGGTTCAAGAACCGTTGTCGGCTATCTCGCGCAAGAGGCTGTCCCTGACAATAACAAACAATCTGTACTCCGCTACTTCCGTGAAGAAGCCGGACTAGAAGAAGGAGAAGCTCGCGGGCAGCTTGCACGTTTCCTGTTCTATGGTGCTGATGTGTTCAAAGACATCACGAATCTATCCGGAGGAGAATGGACCCGCCTTCGTTTCGCTGTGTTGATGCATCGCAAACCAAACCTGCTGATACTAGATGAACCAACGAACCATCTAGATATTGACTCCCGTGAGGCACTAGAGGAAGCGTTAGAGGAATTTCCAGGTACAGTACTGGCCGTTTCACATGACCGCTATTTCATTAATCGCCTGTTCCATAAGCTCTGGTCCATTGAAAGTGGACGATTTGGAGTCTTCAACGGCAATTATGAGTATTACAAGGAGAAGCAAGCTGAACAGGCATTAGCAGCATCAGCCTCTATTTCTGATCAGCCTAAGCCTTCCTCTTCAGATGGAACCACTGCACGTTCCGGTAAGCCTCAATCTAACGGTTCCGTGAATGGCACCACGGCTAATTCGTCCAGTTCCCGCAAGAAAAGTATCCACTTTGATTGGGAAAAGGCTATTGCAGAGGTTGAGGAGCAGCTTGGAGAAATCGATGCCAAAATGCTAGATCCACAGATCAGTAGCAATGCTGCAGAGCTCGCCGAGCTACAGAAAGAACGCGATACGGTGCAAGAGCAACTAGATGAGCTTTATGCGGGCTGGATGGAAACTGCTGGACACTAACGTTTATTCAACGAGGAGATACGAATATGAGCAACGAAACGAAGATTAAGCTTTTTTGGGAAGAATACACCCAGCTTCATCCACAAGCAGCAGATAACTACGAAGCTTGGGCCTTTGGCGACAGCCCTCAAATGGCCGATGAACTGCTGGATCTGGTGATCCGCGGGATTAAGACAGGAACCGCTTCGAACTATGAAATTTATGCAGTCTGTGACGAGACCTTACCGGAAATTGGTCGACACAGTATTTTGCTGGATGGTCATGGTAATCCGCAAGCCGTGATCGTTACGACAGATGTGCAAATCACACCCTTTGATGAGGTAGGCGCTGACTTTGCCTATAGCGAAGGCGAGGATGACAGAACGCTAGAGTCGTGGCGCCATGAGCATGAGATTTTCTTCAGCAGAGAATCCTTAACTTTCTTGAAGAAGCCTTTTGATCCAAAGATGAAGGTAGTTTGCGAGAACTTTAGACTGGTATATTCGAAATCTTGAGAAACTCAGGAAACTAAAAAGGCGGCCCTTCCGTTACGAAGAGACCGCCTTTGATGTATACTATACAACTAATAGAGTTAGATAATTATTAAAATACGGCTCAGCGCCAAAACCCCAGAATCCAGCCAATCACAGAGATCCATAACGGAATGCTGATTAAGATACCCCAAACCAGCCCAGTGGCAATATTGCCCTCTGCAGGACGCACTACATTTTCCTGTTTCAATGGAATGCTCAACTCTTCTTGTTCCATGCGATCCCCTCCTAAAATTCTTATCGTCACAGTAGAGGAAAAAATGTAGACCGCTCGACCCAAAAACCTAGAATATTGACTTTTTTTAGATATAAAGGCTCAGCGGTTCAACATTGTAAGTGCTTACACAATAGTTATTACCCATCATTTAAATCATTAAAAACATCACTTTACGGAAGTCATACATCATATGCAAATTCTTAGTCCAATATTACTACTTTTTCTGGATTTCGTAAATATTCAAACATCGTCCGAATCTGCGCCTCTGTATTCCTCTCTACTGAGAGCTCAGGCAGTTCATCTTCAGCAAAAAAAGATACTTCACTCGTCTCCACCCCTCGCATCGCCTCGCCGCCTACAATTCTGCACAAAATAAAAAACTTGTACACGTGATACGGCTCCGGAGGATGGTTATGAAATTTCTTATCTAGAACAGCAAGCAAGCGAATTGCTTCTGTCTCAAATCCTGATTCCTCTTGAATCTCCTTAACAACGACTTCACTCGGTGACAGACCGATGTCTCCCCAGCCCCCGGGAAGCGCCCACTTTCCATCCAATTTCTCGCGGACAAGCAGAATTCTGTCTTCCTGAAAAACAACACCGCGGATATCCACTTTCGGCGTAGAATAGCCACCATCACTAGCAAAGGAGAGTCTTATTCTCTCCTTGCTTTCGTACGTATAATTAGCGAGGATATCCACACTTAGCTCCCGCAAAGCTTGATACCGTTCTATATCATAGACATCTTTAGCATAAGTTAGTCCAGTCTGTGCGATGGCCTGTATTTCTTTAGCCCAGGTTAACCATTTCTGCTCCATTGCTGCACCCCTTTTAAATGACTTCATTAGGATTACTGGCAAAGCATTAAATGACGGGAGAACAAACCTTTTTTAGCTTCACAACGGTCGATTATAGTAAATCCAGCTTCAGTGATCATCTCATCCATCGGCTCAATCGCAACGATAACCACTCGATCTGCAATACGGCGTGCATTCACTAGAATCGCAAACTGTTCCTCAGGTGTAATACTAGAATATAGATTATAAGGCATATCTACAATAGCTACGTCGTAATGTTCTGTGATATCAGCAATATCCCCAAGCGTTACCTCACTTGTGAATCCAAAATGAGCAATATTCGTTCTAGCACCGATAGCGATCTGTGGGTTAATGTCACGTCCGACCATATTGATTCCCATCGACAGGGCTTCTACCATTACTGTTCCGATGCCGCAGCAAGGATCGATCGCTCTTATCCCTTCCGGATTCGGAACGGCTATATTGACCGCAGCTCGGGCTACTCGTGTGCTAAGCGCGATAGAGTAGCTGCGTGGCTTTTTCATTTGACGGAACCAGGTGGCTTTGTTCTTATGATAAGATCCAAAGTACCAACGACCGCCCAGCGTAACAATACCGTATACCAACTCAGGATGGTTTACATCCGCTTCCCCTTCAATACGCAGCCCGATTTCTCGCTCGATCACTCTACGCTCATCATATTCTATTTTGTCCGCAGGGGATAGATCATTGGTCTTCACAAAAATAACCTTAAACGTCTTACCGCCAAGCTCCACCTGCTCCGTCTGATCATAAATCTCAGGCAAGCTATCTCCCTCGTACATGACATCAATTCGTTCTTTAATGAAGGGACTACGGCTTACATCCACCTCTACCTCACTCTTAAAGATTGAAGAAGGCACTTCCTCACCAAAAAGACAACGAAGCTCCATCTGGCATAGAGATAACTCATCCTCTGAACAGGTGTACGTATATATAAATGTGTTCTTTCCACTTTTCTTTTGCAAAATAATCCATCCTCTATCCCAGTAAATTGTACTCCTAGCTTGTTACTCTTGCGTTTCGTGCTGACTATCATACCCGATACGCGCTTTGGCGATTTCAGCGTTGTTTCTATTGACCCACTCTACAAGAGCGGTTAGAGGATCCAGTAAGGACTCTCCTAAACTCGTCAGACCATATTCAACAGTCAAAGGTACCGTAGGTGTGACTTTACGCCAAACTATACCATCTCTTTCTAAATGACGCAGGGTCTGGGTCAGCATCCGTTGTGATATACCACCAGAACGCCGCTGCAGTTCTTTAAACCGCAATGCTTCTGCACCCAAATTGACAATGATGAGCACACTCCATTTGTCCCCAACCCTGTCGAGAATTTGGCGGGTAATGGAGCAATCCTCCAGCGTCGGCATGAGCCGAATGGGTTCGTCCATTGAATGTTCCATAGTGGTTACCTCCATGTTACTAAAGCATCTAATAGTGCCTTCTTGTCCCTTAAGCTTAATCAGTCTATCATGGTTACTGTTAGTAATCAACAACCGGAAAGGAACTATTAATTATGAAAAAAACGATAGCTATCCTGGGTGCTGGCCCGGGCTTAGGACTCTCCATCGCCAAAAAATTCGGAGCAAATGGATTTCAAGTCGCCTTAATCTCTCGTAATGCAGATAAATTAAATACCCTCGTAGAAGAGCTTCGATCACTGAATATCGAGGCCGCTGCTTTTCCAGCAGATGTATACAATAAAGAACAAGTAATTGCTGCCTTCCGCGACATCAAGGCGAAATACGGCTTTATCGATGTGCTTGAGTTCAGCCCTACAAGTGGCAACTACCCGCCTACTCCAGCTTCTCAAGTTACTGAGGAGAATGCACTAGATGCTTTCCAAGCTCTGGTTGTAGGCGCGATCAGAAGCGTAGAGCAAGTATTGCCTGAAATGCTGGAGAAACGCAGCGGAGCGCTACTATTCACCACCGGTCTGTCCTCCATCTATCCGATGCAGATGATGGGTAATGTAGGTATCGCACTAAGTGGACTAAGAAATTATGCCCTCAATCTTCATGCTGACTTATCTCCTCAAGGAATCTATGTAGGACATCTTGCTCTAGGCGTATTTATCAAGCCAGGCACAGCTACAGATCCGGGGCTCATTGCTGACGCTTGGTATGACATGTATGTAAATAAAGACAAAGCGGAAGACACTTTTCCTCAAGGTGTGACGCCGGCTACAATCATCTGGTAAGTTATTTATCCGATCGCTTTTGATCCATAGTGAGTTCTCCAGTATAATGATTCCTATAGAATGCTAAACAAGACGGTCACGCATGGCGATGAAGCTCATGCCCAGGCGCTTACGAAGCCGGTTTTGCGCAGCAAAACTTAAGGAGGTACATACTCACTATGTCATACGAAACGTATTTTTCAACACACCGGGATGAACATCTCGAAGAATTAAAACAATGGCTCAAGATTCCAAGTATTTCTGCCTTGTCAGAGCATAAGGACGATGTACTAGCTGCAGCCCATTGGCTGACAGACACACTAAAGAAAGCCGGACTTGAGAACATTGAACTTCATCCCACAGCGGGACATCCCGTCATATATGCTGACTATCTTCATGCTCCGGGTAAGCCAACCATTCTTGTATACGGACATTACGATGTGCAGCCAGTAGATCCGCTAAATCTGTGGACCACGCCTCCATTTGAACCTGAGATCCGTGACGGCAAGCTGTATGCACGCGGAGCAACGGATGACAAAGGACAAGTGTTCATTCACCTCAAAGCGATTGAAGCGATTCTGAAACAAGAAGGCACTCTTCCTGTTAACATCAAGCTCTGCATCGAAGGCGAAGAAGAAATCGGTAGCGCAAATCTCCCTCCATTCCTGGAAGCTAACAAAGAGAAGCTGGCTGCGGATGCAGTACTAGTCTCCGATACTTCCCTGCTGGAACGTGGTCGCCCTGCAATTTGCACAGGACTACGTGGCCTAGGATCACTTGAAGTGAGCGTAACTACAGCTCTTACAGACCTTCACTCCGGATCTTACGGCGGTGGCGTTCCAAATGCACTGCACGCTCTCGTGTCCTTGCTCAGCTCCCTTCATGACGACAAAGGTCGTGTTTCTGTTGAAGGCTTCTATGATGGTGTACCCGAACTTTCTCCAATGCTTCGTGAGGAATTCGTGAAGCAAGGCGTAAATGAAGATAAAATCCGTGAAGGACTTGGACTCGATGCATTATACGGCGAAGAAGGTTATTCCTTTGTAGAACGTATTGGTGCTCGCCCAACACTTGAGCTTAACGGTGTCTATGGCGGTTTCCAAGGCGAAGGTAGCAAGACGGTTATCCCGAAAGAAGCACATGCCAAGATTACCTGCCGTCTCGTTGGCGATCAGGATCCACAGCATATTCTTGATGCTGTTGAGGCGCATCTGAAGGCTAATATCCAAACCGGAGCGAAAGTACATGTGAAGCAAATGGAAAAGGCACGTGCCTTTAACATCGATCCATCGAACCCTATACTGCAAACTGCAGCAGACGCTTACGGCAAAGTATACGGAACCCGCGCCCTCTTCACCAAAGACGGTGGCTCCATTCCGATCATGGAAAGCTTCTCCCGTGTACTTGAAGCACCAGTGGTCCTGATGGGCTTTGGTCTTGATGATGAGAACCTGCATGCACCGGATGAGCATTTCAACCTGGAGAACTTTGATAAGGGACTGCTCACCATTGTTGAGTTCTTGAAGACTGTTTAAGAGAAACAGGTAGTATATAAAAAGGCATGCTCCTCTTCTTTGAGGAGCATGCCTTTTTGATAATCTACGATCAGTTCATAACACAATCATCTACCAAAACATAAAAAAATCCTTGCATCGCAAGGATTTGGAAGTTTGAATTATGGAGCGGGTGATGGGAATCGAACCCACGCTATCAGCTTGGAAGGCTGAAGTTCTACCATTGAACTACACCCGCATAAGAAGTGAGTACAAGAGATATTGTATCACCCCCAGAAATAAAAATCAACATTTTTTTGTTCAAGCATAAACGTCCTCGGCGTCCTTATAAGGACGCCGAAGGCGTTTATGCGAGAAATATAAGACATAGAGTATGGTGTGAAACTTATACTTTCTTATATTTTACAAGGAAGCGCCGAGCGGAGCCTTTTTTAAAAATATTGCCTCAAATTCGTCCGCTTGAATAGGTTTACTAAACAAAAATCCTTGAGCTTCATGGCAATGCTGCTCGCGCAAAAACTGCAGCTGCTCCTTGTTCTCCACCCCTTCTGCTGTAACCTTAAGCTTCAAATGATGCGCCATAGAAGTAATCGTGGAGACTATAGCGGCATTATTACTATCCTCCATCACCTCGGAGACAAACGATCTGTCAATCTTCAGCCTGTCGATCGGCATATCCTTCAAATAGTGCAATGAGCTATAGCCTGTACCAAAATCATCGATGCTAATGAATACGCCTAGATCCTTCAAGCGCTTCAGCTGATCAAAAGCCGTTTCTTTGTCCAATGTCATACTCTCTGTAATTTCAAGATCGACATAACTTGGATCCAATCCAATATCGCTTAGAATGGAATGAATTTTACCAGCCAGGTTCGGCTGAAGGAATTGACGCATAGATAAGTTGATAGAGACGCATATCGGCTGGTAGCCTGCTAGCTGCCACTGTTTAGTTTGAAGACATGCCGTCTTCAGTACCCATTCCCCAATCGGAACAATCAGCCCACTATCCTCAGCTAATGGAATAAACTCATTAGGTGAGACAATTCCACGCTTCGGATGATTCCAGCGCAATAAAGCCTCCATACCTACAATCTCTTCCGTCTCCAGCTGCACCTTTGGCTGATATAAGAGATAGAACTCATTACGCTCGAGCGCTCTTCGAAGGTCATTTTCCAGCTTCAGTCGTTCCTTTGCCTTCATCTGCATGGCTGGGATGTAACGACGAATCTCCACTCCCTGTTCCTTCGCATTATGAACCGCAGTATCTGCATTTTGAATTAGATGTTCAGCAGTTTCCCCGTCACCAGGATAAATACTCATCCCCAAGCTAAGCGAGATATGGTACTCGCCAGATTCTATATTTACGGGTGCTTCAAATAATCTAAGTAACTCAGTAGCTCGCGCCAAGCATTCTCCAAGACTTGCTCTTTCTGTCATTAGAAAAGCAAACTCGTCCGCTCCCATGCTATACAGCTCTTCACTCGGTCTAGCTTCATTACCAAGCCGCTCGGACACCAATTTTAATAAAAGGTCTCCGGCATAATGTCCTAGAGAGTCATTTATATTCTTAAAATGATTAATATTCATAATGGCCAAAGCTGAGAATTGATCGCATGTGTCCGTCTCTCCAGCATCAATCATTTCTTCTACACGCTGTGTCAGCCGACGTCTATTTGGAAGTCCTGTTAAATCATCATGATACGCCAAATAATTGATCCGTTCTTCAGCCAACTGTTTCTCGTAAAATGGCTCTTCAATCGTCAGGCGATACACGCCGGTAAGCAACTGGTAATATGCAACTCCGCTACATAACATCCCAAAGAGATCATCAATATTCCCGCCACTTAAGGGAGTCATAAAAAAAGCCTGGCCTAGCGAGAAAAAGATAAGTGCCCGAATAATCACAAGCAGCGAGGCTGACTTTTCATTATGCCCAGGAAACACGATGACAGCAACACCTGCTAAATAAACAAAAAGCACTGCCAGATCAACGAATTGTTTAATTGTACTCATCCAAGGCTTAGTAAATAAATCTGGCACTGCCGAGTGGATAAAAACAAATAATGCGATAAAGAGCACAATCAACATGAAGGCGATTCTGAATACATTTCTTTTTTCGATAACGGTCACAGGTTTGTCTTCTCTACTAAAAATAAACAATATACCCAGCCCGCTGGATAGTCGTGAAAAGGTAAGCAGCCACCTTGATTCCTCAGGGGTTATAAACGATGAAATCAATGGAAATGCTACAAAACCAAGTGTATGCAAGAAATCAATAATACATATTCCACCAAAAAGAGCAGCGACATATAATCTTCCTTTAGATAATCTGCTAGAGAAAAACAACCAGCCCTGTGCAAATATCGCAAATCCAAAAGCGACTGTACAGCAGCCAACAATGAGATAGAGTGCAGAAACAATATCCCAATTGTCCAATCGGTTTAGCGATGTATGGAAAATTTGAATGAATAGGAACAGTAAGGCTCCTATTATAGCCGCTTGAATTGTCTTTTTCTCTTCTTGTCTCATAGGTCCCTCGCGTCTGAAAATGATGTCGATTATTAAGCAACTATGTATAGTCTTGTCCTATGTATAAATATCGGCTAGATCGGTCTTTAAAGTTACATTTCTTTTTGTGAGGTAGTATTTTTATAATGATTATTCACAAATCTTGCATAAATATAAACCATTTTCTTCAAGCAGGCAAGCATAAATACCTTCAGGCTTCTTATTAGAACGGTAAGTATTTTTGCGAAAAATGTAACAATAATTTATCAAAGAAATTCACAGAATTTTTATTCAATAAAAAAAGCACTTCCCCCTACGAACGGGTTCAGTGCTTCTAAACAACAGATTTATTTATCGCCGAAGTTAACCTCTGGCGTTGTAAGCTTATCATAGAAATCAACCGCTTTATCCTTATCCGCTGATGCGCGAAGCGCCATAGCCGAACGTGGATGCTCATCAAGCGTTCCAGTGATCATGTAAGGAATGATATAGCCCCACTCTTCCTTTTCACGTAAAGGAATCATCAGACGTTCAATAATATCAATTACAGGACGCAAAGTGTAGCGTGTATTCTTCAAATGAGTCACAAGCAGCTCGGTAGGACAATTTCCGGCAGCACGTCCCATTCCATAACAGGAAGCGTCCAGCAGCTCTACACCTTTCTCAGCAGCAATCAATGTATTGGAGAACGCCAGTTGAAGATTATTATGGGTATGAACGCCCAGGCGTTTGTTTGGCAGATGAGTCTTGAACTTCTCAACCAAGTAATTGATATCATTGTGATCTAGACTACCGTATGAATCCACAATGTATACCACATCAACTACGCTCTCACGAATCATTTCGAAAGCTTCTAATAATTCATTCTCCATTACATTAGACAAAGCCATAATGTTGATCGTTGTCTCATAGCCTAGATCATGGAATGTTTGTACCAGCTGCAAGGCTTTCTCCACATCTTTGCTATAACAAGCCACACGAATTAGATCCAGCATACTTTCGCTGCGAGGTAAAATATCATTCTCATCCACACGACCGATATCAACCAGAGCGGAAAGCTTAGTATGTCCCTTTTGCGGGATAACCTTACGTAAGAAATCATCGTTCAGAAAACGCCATGGTCCAGCACCTTCTGCTCCTTTGAGCAGTTTAGGGGAGTTCTTATAACCGATTTCCATATAGTCAACACCAGCCTCATTCAAGCCGGCATACAAATTTTGCACAAATTCCACACTGAAATCCCAGTTGTTAACTAGCCCCCCATCGCGAATGGTGCAGTCAACAATCTTACATTGATTAGTCTTCATAATTATCTCCCTTCAATTCCTGCAATCATCGTATCCGCTATTGCAATCATTATAACCTCTAGCATAGCTTTACTATGCAATTTATATCGTTCAATCATACTTTAATGAAGAATAAATTGTAAAGGTATTTCGCCTTTAGCACTTTAAAGTAATTATCACAGGAGGTCAGGGACAAATATCACAGTATACAAACACTTAAAAATGCTACATTACAAGAAAACAGTTGAGATTGATTCTCAATCTCTTTTGGAGGGATTACAATAGCTACTTCTACCTGCTGTTCCTTACTGGAATTACAACCTGGTGCTGCTGGAAATATTCATAAAATAGAAGGAATGAACCCCATTCTACGCCGTCGTCTTGCTGATCTCGGAGTGTCAGAGGGTGTGAGCATTCGTCTTAAAGGAAAGGGACCTTTTTGGGGACCGATTACACTTGAATGTAACGGACAGCTGTTCGCCATCCGCCGAAAAGAAGCTTCCCTGATTGAGGTGAACGTATCTTGAGTTCTATAGCTCTTGTAGGCAATCCCAATACAGGGAAGACCTCTCTCTTCAATACATTAACGACTTCATACGAATATGTAGGAAACTGGTCAGGGGTTACGGTTGAGAAAAAGATCGGAAATCTGAAGAACGGGGCAGGCAAGCTCATTGATTTGCCCGGCATCTATTCTCTTCACCCACTCTCACGCGATGAAGGGGTCGCAGCCCAATATCTTATAGAAGAATCCCCAGAAGCATTGATTAATATCGTGGATGCCTCCCAGCTGGAACGTAATCTGCTGCTCACACTTCAACTACTTGAGTATGGCAAGCCTACTTTACTCGGTCTTAATATGATTGACGTCGCTAATGCCCGTGGTATTCGTATCAATCAAACCCTTTTACAATCAAGATTGGGTGTAACGGTCCTCCCCCTTATAGCAAGAACTGGTAAAGGCAGCGTACAGATGCTCAGCATCCTAGAGGAATCGTCAGCAATTCCTGCTGTAAAGTTCAAGCTAGATTATGGTGAGGTAGTCGAACGAGCAATATCTTCTATAGAAAAGGAATTACGTTCTATAAAAGATCTACCCAATCATCGTTGGGTCGCTCTACAGCTAATGGAGCAGAATCCCGTTATACTTCAGTTCCTGAAATCACGTATAGATGTTACGAGACTGCTGAATATCTGTGAATCTTGTCAGAGTGAGCTACAAATCAAAAAACTCGCCCTGACACTCCCGCAATGGATTCGCTCGAACCGCATGGAATACATTCGCAATATTTGTGCCGAAGTCCTTGATACGACAGCTCAGAAGCCCCATAACTTGACAGAAAGATTAGATTCGGTGCTGACCCATCGCTTTTTGGGACTGCCCTTATTCATTTTCTTTATGTATGCTCTCTTTAAGACTACATTTGACTGGGTTGGCGGCCCCCTATCGGATATCGTAGATGGCTTGATTTCCGGCCCTATTAGTGATGGAACAAACTCGCTGCTTCAGACCATTGGTGCCTCTAGCTTCACGCATGCATTAATCGTAGATGGCATCATCGGTGGCGTAGGCGGTGTACTGGTGTTTGTTCCGCAAATCTTCATTCTCTTTTTGATCATTTCCTTCCTGGAGGATTCCGGTTACATGGCAAGGGTCTGCTTGTTGATGGACAGCACCATGGAAAGAATGGGACTGAACGGAAAAGCATTCATTCCCTTCATCATTGGTTTTGGTTGCAATGTACCAGCCATTATGGCGGCGCGAAGCATCGAACAGCCCAAAGACCGTATGCTGACAACCCTGTTAATGCCGCTGATGTCTTGTTCTGCAAGATTACCTGTTTATGCATTATTCGCAGTTGTATTCTTCCCTGAGCAACAAGCGTTTGCCGTTCTCTCTATGTATGTTATGGGTATTGTTTTTGCCCTAATTCTTTGTAAGGTATTCTCTAAATACTTATTCAAAAATGAATCCTCCGTCTTCATCATCGAACTCCCTCCTTACCGTATGCCGCAGATCAAAACCTTATCGCGCAGCACTTGGGAGAAGGGCAAAGGGTTCCTTCGTAAAGCGGGAACGATTATTCTAGCTGGCTCAGCAATTATTTGGTTTATGTCTTATGCTGGTCCTGGTGGATTTGATGTTGAAATGGATCATAGCTTCCTAGCTAAATTCGGAGGCATGATTGCACCACTACTGGAACCGCTTGGTTTCGGAACGTGGCAGGCTGGCTCTACCTTGGTTCCAGGATTTTTAGCGAAAGAGGTCGTTGTGTCTACGATGAATATCATTTATCACGCACCGGACACCGCTGGATTAGAGAATCAAATCTCACAAGTCTTTACACCGTTGAGTGCAATCAGCTTTATGGCCTTTATCCTATTATATATTCCTTGTCTGGCCACTGTAGGGGTTATCAAAAAGGAAACAGCCTCTTGGAAATGGACTTTCTTCTCCATTGGCTATTCTCTTGCTCTGGCGTATATCGTATCTTTTGTTATTTTCCAAGGTGGGCGATTACTAGGCTGGTCGTAGAACTTGTAATTTGTTGATTCTCTTAATGAAAGTGGGGCATCGTAATGATAAATGTTCTAATCGTCACTCTAATCTTCGGTTATTCAGGCTGGATCATCTATCGACATGTGCAAAAGGGCAAGCAAGGCGCTTGTGCTGGCTGTGATAAGGGTAAGACCTGTTCAGCAGCGTCTTTAGATTCTCCCCTCTCCTGCTGCTCAACACCTGTTAACAAGAAGAAATAGGCTTGCTCTAACCGTTATATGTAAGGGTTCATAGTTTAGCTTTCATAGCTTTCGGGTATGTTTGTTATAAGCAACTACAGACTATACCAAGGAGGTAATCACTATGAATACAAAAAAAAAATTTTTCACAACAGCCGCATTGGGCGTAGCCTATTTACTGAAGAATAAGGGAACTCGTGATAAAATTATGAACGGTATACAATCCTTTACTGCCCAATCGAAGGCTAAAAAATCCAGTGGCACTAATTAATCTTTATCATTGTTACAAAGCAAAGAAACCTCGCCTTTGAAATGGTTGGTCATGCATCCATTGTCCTAAGGCGAGGTTTCTATTTGTTGTTTATGAAGAGCCAATCATTCGCTTTCGCTGAGTAACCACTGAACTATTGTGCGAACCATGACACCTGTACCGCCTCTAGGATTTACTCCACGTTCTTTAGATAGGAATGCTGTTCCAGCAATATCTAGATGTATCCACGGCAGACCTTCCGCAAACTCACCTACGAATAACCCAGCGGTAGTGGCTCCCCCGAATCTTCCTGCGGTGTTACGGATATCGGCCACTTCACTCTTAAGCATTTCGCGGAATTCCGGGTAAGCCGGAAGCTGCCATATTTTTTCGCCTGAAACGTTAGCTGCTGTCAGAAACTGCTCCATAAATCCCTCGTCGTTAGTAACAGCGCCTGTAGCTATATCTCCCAATGTCGACAACACTGCACCGGTCAGCGTGGCGACATCAATAACACGTTTCGCTCCCCATTCCCGGGCATAGGTCAATGCATCCCCAAGTACAAGTCTGCCTTCTGCATCGGTATTCAGTACTTCTATGGTTCGTCCGCTCATAGACGTAATAATATCCCCGGGTTTAAAGGCATTAGCAGAAGGCATATTCTCAGCGGATGGAATGACCATTACAACATTAATTCGTGGACGTAACCGGCCGAGTGCCTCCATTACTCCAAGCACAGCCGCTGCGCCCCCCATATCACTGATTAGCTCTTCCATGCCTGGGGCTCTTTTTAAGGAAATTCCCCCTGTATCAAAAGTAATCCCTTTACCGACCAGCCCCACTACATTATCCCAGTGCCCCGTTCCTTGGTAACGGATGACGATCATTCGCGGAGGGTTTACACTTCCTTTTCCGACTGCGAATAATCCGCCCATTCCTTTTTGCTCAATTTCCCGTTCGTCCAGCACTTCGGAAGGAAATCCATAACGTTCAGCAACTTCTATAGCGGCCATAGCAAGGTCAGATGGAGTCAGCAGATTGCCGGGCATATTCGTCAAGTTCCGTGCTAGATTCGTAGCCTCACCAAAAGCCAGCCCTCTCTGCATGCCCAGATTCCAGTCACGCTCGAAAGTATCTTCTGGCTTCTTCTCCATAGTGAAAATAACCGAGTTTGGACCTGTATATTGGGATTGCTCCTGCTTATATGTGGGACGACGATAGGAACCGAGTAACAACCCCTCAGACAACGCGTAAGCAATAGATATTATATCCCTATCTAATGTTAGCTCCTGAACACCTTCAGGCACCTGAAACACTAGCTGTATCGCCTTCAATCGAAGTGCTGCACGTGCTGTCTGAGCCGCCATTTGACGTAGATCTTCAGTCCTAAGAGATTGGTCCCCCTTTCCAACCAAAATAGCCACAGGACAACCGGATGGATGATCTAAAGGTAGTACATAAGTCTGATTCAGCTTCCCACTAAAGAGACCTGTTTTCCCTAATAAGCGAATTCTGTCATTCCACCTCTCTGAGAGGCCGCCATGTTGGACCTCCGACTCAGAGATGATAAGGATAAGGGCATCACCCTGTATTTCATTAATGGCACTGCCACTTTTAAATTCTAAATTCATTGTGTCTACCTCCATTTGTCCCCCAAAACCAATCCCCATTGTAACATAAGCAAGGCTGATCTCTGCATCTGTATTATCCGCAGGGATCAGCCTCTTAAACACTTTATATTCTAATCGAATGTACTAATGGATTAATGAATTAATGGCAATGAGATTACAAAATGAGTACCTTCATTAACTCTACTACTGACAGAAATGCATCCGCCATGATTTTTGATGATTCGGTCACTCACGGAAAGACCTAGCCCTGTCCCATTCTCCTTAGTTGTAAAAAATGGACTAAATAACCTGTCCAGTGTACGGATATCCATTCCCTTTCCGTTATCAGAGATGAACATACGGACCTCAGAACCCTCTCTGTGGGCTCCAACCTCTATTTTACCCATTAGACCATCTGCTCTATCCGCAACGGCCTCCATAGCGTTTCTAATCAAGTTGAGGACTACCTGCTTCATTTGTTTTACATCTCCAGAAATCATCATATCCTCCTGAAATGGATGTAGATTGATCTGGCAACCTTTCATCAAGGCTTCACTCTCTGTAAGCAGCACAACCTCCTTGAGCAAGGCTGACACAGGAATCATTCCCACTTGAGGAACTGAAGGCTTGGAAGAGGTTAGAAATTCATGGATAATATCGTTCGCACGATCGATTTCTGCCAAAATAATCTTGCCATATTCCTGCTTCCCAAGCTGCTGTAGATGCGGGTGAAGCAATTGAATAAATCCACGAATTGCGGTTAAGGGATTCCGGATTTCATGGGCAATAGATGCAGATAATTTACCTAGCATAGCCAAACTATCGTTCTGGTAAGCCGTTTGCTCAATCAACTTATAATCGGAGATTTCTTTAACTGTAAACAAATAACACCCCTTCATTTGTTCTCCACAGCATAGTGTAACCTTCCAGTACCGGCCATACTCGTCTAAAAACTCATAATTAGATTTTCCTTTGTATACCATCTCTCTATAGCTTTGCAGTACTTGCTTTTTCTTAAAGCGGCTCAGTCGAACGTTAGATAACAGGTGTGATATTGTACAGCCAACAAGGGAGTGACGGGTTAATTCAAGCATCCCATACATTTGCTTATTTACAAAACTTATAACTCCCTCTTCATCAAAAAGCATGATTCCGCTGTCAATATTCTCTAGTACATCCTCGTATGTAGTATCCACAGGTCCTGATTGATAGGTTCTTCCCGGTAATAGAAGACTTTCTTGATATTGGCTAATCACGATACGAAGTTCCCCCTTTTACTGCATTTGACGAAGACGCTAAAGCGACATCAAATTACTATGTATTTGAGTATATGACGAAGCCGCCAGAACATTCGGTAATCGTTGCACTTTTTCCAACCGGTTCAATTATATTCCAATCATATCCAAGTGAAGTAGACAACGCAATCAGAGAAACTGTCGAATGATAAAAAAATTCATAAAATGATTCCAAAGACATATAAAATATCACATCAAATTATATTTATCACTATTAGTTCGTTCAAATGATTTAAACTCTTTTAAAAGAAAATAGAAAAAGCTAAAGGCCCTCGCGGTTGCGAAGGCCTTGATAAAGAAATGGGCCAGACCCAAATTGTAAATAATCTTACGCTTTCTGTTGCAGACGAAGGCGTCTTTGACTCATCACAGCTAATCTTTTCTTCAATTCCCGTTCCCACTTCGTATCCTCAATCTGTTTGGCTACAGCAAGCAGGTCAAGCGCCATATCGATCTGACTCCGCACAATAGCTAGAGGCTCTTCACTCTCGAGGTTAATGACATTCTCGAATATTGCAGTTTCGTCCTCCATGACATAATCCTGAAAATCCACATCAGTAACTCCGTCTCCATGTGCGTATTCCGCCAAGATCTCATACTCATTCTCGACCTTATAGTGAACCTCTACACGATGACATACCGGACAAAAAAGCAGGGGAACATTATGGACTTGCGTGCGATAATGTTTAAGAGTTCCCTTTGTTCCTACCATACTCGCTCCACAGCAAAAGCTCATATTTGTTCGCCCTCCTTAAAATAACTAACCCATTTGAGTTTTTATTATTGTATTACATTACCCCAATGGAGATTCCTCCACTCGAGGACATAATATAACTTTTCACGCCTATTTTCAAATCCATTTTTTTATTTAAGACTTTTTGGAGCAAAAAACCTCCTTACAGAAAAAACTTCTGCAAGGAGGTCCAAATCAGAATATCAAAGATCAAATAATAGCGTAACATCATTTAAAGGTTTCTGTCACCTGGTTTCCAGTTCATTGGGCATAAGCCGCCAGATTGCAGGGCTTGAAGAACACGAAGTGTTTCTTCTACGCTGCGACCGACATCATTGTGATTAACAACTTGGTATTTCAATTCGCCTTCTGGATCGATGATGAACAATCCGCGCAAAGCAATACCCTCTTCTTCAATCAGAATGCCGTATTCTTTAGCAACTTGTTTCGTAATGTCAGCAGCAAGAGGGAAATTCACACGGCCAAGACCATTGGAATCCTTAGGTGTATTAATCCATGCTTTATGGCTGTGGATCGAATCTATACTTGCGCCGAGAATTTCTGTATCAAGCGCTTCGAACTGCGCTGCAGCATCACTAAGAGCTGTGATTTCAGTCGGACATACAAAAGTGAAGTCCAGAGGATAAAAGAAGAATACCAGCCATTTGCCACGATAGTCAGACAGACTTACTTTGCCAAAATCCTTACCATCACCTGATACGGTCTGCATAGTAAAATCTGGAGCTGGTCTACCTACTAAACGTTCAGCCATTGCCAAAATCTCCCTTTGATGATGCAAGAAACCAACCATTTCTTGTCGTGATATGCTGGAAAATTTTACATCTTGTCTACATATCAAATGGTATCATCGTACAAAATCAAAGTCAATCTTAGACGAATTTCTCTATAATCGTAATTGCAAATTAAATTTCATTACGCTTTGCGGATAGCTGCAACAATCAGGTCGCCCATTTCAGATGTACTGATCGCTTTGCTCTTATCTACAGCGATATCACTTGTGCGATGTCCTGCATCCAATACTTCAGCCACTGCAGCCTCTATCGCAGCAGCCGCATCCTCATAACCAAAGGTTAAACGGTACATCAGCGCTAAGGACAAGATTGTAGCAATTGGGTTTGCAAGCCCTTGTCCGGCAATATCAGGTGCAGAGCCGTGGACTGGCTCGTAGAGACCATAGTTACCATCACCCATCGAAGCGGAAGCAAGCATACCGATAGAGCCTGTCAACATCGCAGCCTCATCGCTCAGGATGTCACCAAACATGTTCTCGGTAACGATAACATCAAAGCTGGCTGGACGGCGCAGCAGCTGCATTGCGCAGTTATCAACGAGTACATGCTCAACCTCTACCTCAGGATATTCTGGAGCAATCTTATTAACAACCTCACGCCATAAACGTGAAGTTTCAAGTACATTCGCTTTATCCACACTTGCCAGCTTATTGCGACGCTTGCCAGCGATTTCAAAAGCCTGACGTACGATTCGTTCCACTTCCATTACGTTATATACACAGGTATCTACTGCTTCTTCACCATGTTCACCTTGACGGCGTAATTTATCTCCGAAGTAAATCCCACCCGTCAACTCACGAACAACCATAAGATCTGTACCTTCCAGCACTTCCGGCTTTAAAGTTGAAGCGTCCTTAAGGCAATCAAAGACGACTGCTGGACGTAGGTTTGAGAACAATCCAAGCGCTTTACGAATGCCTAGCAATCCGGTTTCAGGACGAAGCTCCTTCGAATTGTTATCCCACTTCGGTCCGCCTACAGCACCCAGTAATACAGCGTCTGCACTGCGACAGATTTCTAGTGTATCTTCCGGTAGCGGGTTGCCTCTTTCGTCTATTGCAATGCCGCCAAATAGAGCGTGCTCCGTTTCAAAGGCATAACCAAATACTTCTTCCGTTGCTTTCAATACTTTTTCGGCTTCAGCTACTACTTCAGGTCCAATACCGTCCCCTGCGATTACGGCGATTTTTTTAACCTCACTCATCTCAGTCACTCCTCAAGTGGTCTGCTCTAACAGACATAGTTCTTCTTTATATTGTTGTATCATACCCAGTCATAAAGGACAAAGATATAGATTCTATTGAGTTGATAGACAGAGCCTATAAGATACTTATTATGAAGAAAGATTTTCTTGAGTAATGAAAAGAGCCGTCCAGGTATATCCCTGTGGCGACTCTGCACTTTCACGTTCTATTAATGAATTGGATTTGCAATTACTGAAACTTCACCAGCAGAATAATCCAGGAAATAAGCAGTTTTTGTAGTTGGATTATAATTCAAAAATTTACTTTTCCCATTTTCAGGCCATTCTTGATCTTTTAAGATCTGAGTTCCTTCTTGCGAGAATAATGACCAGGTTTGTTCTAATACATCTCCAACAAACACTTGATTGTTAATAAAGTCCGTCTTCCACCCCGAAAGATTCCCCTCTTCTTTAAAAGCTTGCTTAATAGAGGTTGGTGCGCTTCCGGTTGCAACATTCATCAAACGGAACACGTTCTGAGAATCACCTGAAACAGGACGCTTCGCGTTAGCTGGAGCTGGCTGGTAAATGTATGAAGTGTATAGGGCCAGATTCGCACCATTAAATTTAAGCTTAATATCAGCATTAAAGTCTTTAAACATTTTTTCATTATGGTGAAATAAATTAATTGTTCTCACAAAGAAATCATCGCTCATTATACCTTGTGCTTGATACTTTATAGCTAAATAAGGATATCCAACAAAATCCCAGCCTTGAACGTTTACACTTTCATATTCGGTATCGTTAATCTTAGCATTAAAGCTTACACTTGGCTTATTCCACGGATATTGATAAAGATTAAAGGAATCTCCAAATTGAACCATGATTCGTTCGTTTACTTTCCCCGTAGGAGCAACCCATTTGATTTTGTCTGCCGCAGCTTTAAGCGGTATTTCTGTTTTACTAATCTGCTCTCCAGCATAGGTAAAGACCGTTTTCGTAATTGCGTTGCCATTTGATTTCTTGAGCAGCACTATTTTTTGCGGATTCTTCATCACGTTAAGGTCGAGAATCGTATGAGCATCATTTGTAAGGTTGACTACCTTATTTGTTGTTACATTGACTACGTCAGCTTTGTTAGTGCTATGATCAATGATTGCGACGAGATCGGTACTAACATAAAGCGCATCTGTACTGTCCAAGCTTGGAGGTAACATCGATGGATTAGCATAGGACTGATTTGTGAATACAAGCATTCCGATAGTTGCAGCAAAAATAATACTAAAGCTCTTTTTCATAGTAACCCCCACTTGTTAAATTTCCCCATTTTAAATACGTTGTAAGCTGAAAAAAGTTTCTGAAAACATAAAAGATACGCTATCGAGCACCAGAAAAAGACTGGGAAAATTTGCCCTTGATTGATAAGTTGTTTACAATTAAGTTGAAATCATCTACCTAAGGAGTGAATGCGAAGTGCAATATGCAAAGCTTGGCAAATCCGGTATGAAGGTCAGTCGGCTATGTCTCGGAACAATGAACTTCGGCCCACAAACAGATGAACAAGAAGCCTTCCGCATTATGGACACTGCACTGGACGCAGGTGTTAATTTTTTTGATACCGCTAACATTTATGGCTGGGGTGAGAATTCCGGTCTGACAGAAACGATTATTGGACGCTGGTTTAAGCAAGGTGGGGGGCGACGTGAAAAGGTCGTGCTGGCTACCAAGGTATACGGTGCTATGAGCGATAAGCTCGACGGACCTAATGATGAGGGTGGACTATCTTCTTATATTATACGCCGCCATCTAGAGGGATCTCTGCAGCGTCTTCAGACTGATCATATTGAATTGTACCAGATGCACCATGTGGATCGTAGTGTCTCTTGGGACGAGCTGTGGGGGGCTTTCGAGCTTGCTGTAAACCAAGGTAAGATTGGTTATGTCGGCTCCAGCAACTTTGCGGGATGGGATATCGCTGTAGCTCAACAAGAAGCCAAGGCTCGTGGCTTTTTAGGTTTGGTTTCTGAGCAGCACAAATACAGTCTAACCTGTCGGCTTCCTGAACTTGAAGTATTACCCGCTTCTCTCAATCTTGGGTTAGGTGTTATTCCTTGGAGCCCACTGGATGGAGGTCTTCTGGGACGCAATGCGCTTAAGAAAATAGAAGGCAGCCGCAGTGGAGGAAACGCTGAGCGTGTAGAGCAATACAAAGATCAGCTTGAGGCTTTTGCAAGCTTATGTATGGAGCTTGGGGAACCACAAGATAATGTTGCGCTAGCTTGGTTGTTAGCCAATCCTGCTGTGACCGCACCAATTATTGGACCACGCACACTGGAGCAATTTGAGAGTGCACTACGCAGTCTTGAGATTGTACTAGATGAGTCTGTCCTTAAACGGCTAGATGAGATCTTCCCAGGACCGGGCGGAGAAGCTCCTAAAGCTTACGCTTGGTAGGTTTCTTATAATTTGAAAAAAAGGAGCTAAGGCTTCAGCAGAACCAATTGCTGAAGCCTTAGCTCCCTTTATTATCGTACTTATTCAGCTGTGTCCACGGTCACGCTTCCATTACTCGTACTTAGGTCCACAGTATACGTTCCTTTACCAAGAACGGCAGTACCAAAGCTGTCCCCATCTCGATCCCAAGGGACATTCCCCTTCAGCGAACCATTGCTAGTATCCGCTGTAATCTTCGCATCGGATACAGTTGGCAATCCCACCGTAATCTTACCGTTACTAGACGAACATTTCCATTTTCCAGTCACCGCTGAATTAATAGTGATCTTTCCGTTGCTGCTCTTTGCGGTCAACGCTCCATCTATATTATCCAATATAATCGCACCATTAGAGCTTTTGAGCTGCGCTCCACCTTGGATGTTCTGAACAGTTAGTGATCCATTGCTGGTATGTGCCTCTACCCCGCCAGCAACATCATGAATATTTATAACCCCATTACTAGTGTCAACCAGTAAGCCAGACTTTAAATCCCAGGCTTCTATTGACCCGTCGCTGGTATCTACCTCAACGGCAAGGCTGCTAGGTACACTTACATTTAAATAAGGACTTTTAGTATTAAATCCAAACTGAATATTAGAGAACCAATTATGATCTGTATCTAGCTCCATAATCAGTGTATCTCCCTCAGTTTTCACTTTCCATTTCTTTTCCAGCGCACTTTCGGCTTCACTTTGCGATTTTCCAGGTAGCAGTAAGCTTCCCTCATAATCCAAAGAGCTGCCATCTATTCCCTCGACCTTCACTTTTCCGCTTGGAAGTACGATTTTCAGCGTCGTAATATTGTCTTTCACTTCGACATTACCGCTTAGTGGAGTTAAATGTGTATTCCCGATTAAACTGCTAAGTGAGCCGCCGGCCATTACGCTCTGTGCACTGCTTGCTCCAACCAACAGGATGATCAATAGGATTGCCCAACCGCTTACACGACTTTTGACATCGGATTTGATAAACAGTCTGAGCAACATTTCAAGTCCGAACAGGATCAACAATGCTGGCCATAAATAACCAAGTATTTCATAGCTGATCATATTATACTGAGCCATCACAATTATGACACCAAGTGCAATGCAGCCTATGGCTGCGGTGAAACTCCCGATTTTCCATCTCCCCATAGTGTAATCCCCGTTTCTTATGCTCTCGTATTGTTTCTTAGCATCTTCAGACCGTATGCTATCAGACCCAGTGAAAGCAAGATCGTACCAATGTTAATCTCGATTAACATTCTCCAAAGCGTCGGAAATGCTGAGATCACAAGCATTAGGAACCCAGCAACAACACATCCGACACCGACCCAAGCTGGATTCACATCTTCATGTGGGTAACCCGGCATAGAGGATATTCCCATCGTCCAAGGTTCTCCGAAGCTGTCAGGATGGAACATCATACGCTCGTGTTCAGCAGCAGTTATTTTCATCCAGGCCGCTTTCTGCAGGGCATCAAACAATTGGTAAAACCATAGTGCAGCTAACGCAAAAGGGAAGATCATGGGCTCGGACGGAATAAACATAATACATAACGAAGCCCCGATCATAAACTGCAGCCCCTGCTTTTTGAAGCCTAAGTACAAATGACCTACACCAGGAATCATAGCTAACATAAAAGTGAGCCAACGTCTCTTCTTAATCATAATACATCCTCCTAAAATTTGGATAGCATAAACTTTTTCAGTTTACCTGAATCCATCTATTATTTATAAATCTCTTTATGACTATTTTCTAAAGCCACCAAACCATTGGGTCACCGAATTCGACACATGACCATTAATTTCAGTAATCCCATAAGCTAAATTCTCAAAAACTCCAAATTGTAACAATAAGAAGCTCAAGCAGGCAGCCACCGCATAATGCATCCAAGAGGTTCTAGGAGCAAAACGACGTCTTACGCTTGTCGCTTTAATCGCTCGCTCTCTGCGTCCTGTTTCGAGCTGCTCGATATGGGCCATAACACCTGCTGCGAGATCTGGAAAGTCCATCTGTTCATGCTGATAATCGCTGTCCATTTCCATTTCTGACCAAAGAGCGGACATTTCCTTTGCTTCCTCCAGCCACTGCGCGCAATCAGGACAGGATTGTATGTGCAACCGGATACTCAGCTCCATATCTGGAGACAGTAGGCCGTCAATGTAATGTGGCATCCATTCCTTCACTATTGCACAATTCATCGCAATTCCTCCCTTTGTCTACGCATCATCTGTCTGGCACGATAAAGCTGTGATTCGATAGTCTTAACGGAAACACCCTTTTGCTCCGCTATCTCTTGATAAGAATTTCGCTGAAAATAGTACAGCTGTACGACCGACCGGTACGGTTCCGCAAGGCTGTTCACATTCTCACCCAGCTCAGCTGATTGTTCCTGCTCTAGCACCGCATGCTCTGGTGTTTGAGAAGTTACCCAATCATTCTCTGTGTAATCAGCTGCACTCCGATGCTTCCACTCCCTATCATTGGCCCGTTTCCAGTCCAAACAGGTTCGGTAGGCTATCCGATACAGCCATGTCGAGAAGGTGGACTGTCCTCTGAAGGAGGGGAGGGCTTTATATGCTTTTATAAAAACCTCTTGGGCCATATCTTTGGCCGATTCGGCTTCTCCAGTAATCTTGACGCATACTCTGTACACCATGCCTTGATAACGTGTCACCAAATGCCCAAAGGCCTGATGCTCACCGTTCAGCACAGCAGAAATCCATTCCGCCTCTTCCAGCTTTCTCCCCTCCTTCACCTACATAACGTTAGACGCCAGCCAATTCTACTCCCCTGCAACTTATCCATAACTTTATTTGAATTTTTGAAATATTTTCGAAAAAGGAATATATTGTTTTTTGTCGAATAATGTTTAATTACTATGACTAAAAGAAAACTTTTTCTAATTATCGTGTTATTTCTTACAATGCTTACTGGCTTCCGCTTCCTTTGGGTATGGGCTTCGCCTCATGCTATACAACCACAATTAGTCAAAGGAGTACTCGATTTACGAAATAAAGAATTGAATCAAGACAAGCTCCTTACCTTAAAAGGGCAATGGGAGCTCTATCCTAATAAGCTGCTTCCCACTTTCAATAAAGAATCTATAAACAAAGCTCCCCCTAAAAAATATATAGAAGTCCCGGATCAGTGGAACGATGCCATTCATAATGGTGAAAAGTCTGCTTTTGGCTACGGCTCCTATCGGTTACGGATTCTTGTAGATAAAAACGAAAAGCAGTCATATGGCATACTCATATCCGGGGTTCGGACTTCTTCGGAAATTTATATCAATGGTGAACTACTAGGAAATTCAGGTTCTCCGGCTGCCAAGAAGGAAGACTATGTTGCTCGTGAACTACCTTACTCCGTATCTTTTACAACTGATAAGACGGAGATTGAAATTGTGATTCAGGTAGCCAACTACTCTTTAGCTCATACAGGCGGTATTTTTAAACCTATTTTATTTGGTAACGAAAAAGCTTTAACACACCAGAGGAACGTCTCCATAGGTCTTCAACTGTTATTATGTGTCGTCCTTCTACTTCATGCAGTCTATGCAGCAATATTATATACCATTGGTCCGCGGCAAAAGATGTTGATCTATTTTTTTCTGTTGGTAATTTCCGCTATAACTACTGTACTTATTGATGATGACAAGCTTTTGCTCCATATGCTTCCCTTAAACTACCAATGGAGCTTAAAACTATTAATCATATCTAATATTATGGCTTTTATATTCATCTTACTGACAAGCAAGCAACTAATGTTCCAGAATTTAAAAATTAAAAGTGTTCAGATCCTAACCAGCTTATCCTTGGTACATATCCTTTTTATACTGCTCGGTCCCGTTGTCCACTATTACGAATTATTTACGCCTATTTTTTTCATCAATATATTCGTTCTGTCATTAGAAGTTGTAATTCTCTTTGTGAAATCTGCGCTTAAAAACCACGATGGTTCTATTTTTCTATTGCTATCTATCTTAGCCATTATTAACAGCACACATTGGGGATTGTTCAAAAATTTCGATTTGGTTGACGTCACCTATTATCCTTTTGATTTGATTATTGCCTTTTTATGCTTTGCGACTTTTGGGTTTAAGCGTTATTTCTGGAATACTAAGCAGACTGAAAACCTGGCAAAAAGCTTACAAAGAACCGTTACGCAAAAGGATGATTTCCTAGCTAATACCTCTCACGAGCTGAAAAATCCGCTGCATAGCATCATTAATATTGCTGAGACCGTCTTAGACAGTGAGAGAGAATCTTTAATGCATCAAAACGCAAATAATCTAGAGCTGCTAATTACCGTCGGAAGACGTATGTCACTACTGATAAACGATCTTCTAGATCAATCACAGCTTCGCGAAAGCAACATTCAATTGCAGTTAAGAAATGTTCCCATTCAATCCGTAGTTGTTGGCGTGCTCGATATGCTCAGGTTCCTAACAGAAGGTAAGCATATTGCACTGATCTCGGAGATTCCCGACTCATTTCCTTCGATTGTGGCAGATGAGAAAAGACTCATTCAGATTTTGTTCAATCTGCTTCAAAATGCTGTGAAATATACGAGTGTAGGCTCAGTGAGGGTCCATGTGGATATACATAAAGGTGTGGCGCGCATCCATATTACGGATACTGGCATTGGGATGAACGAAGAAACTCAGCTTAGAGCCTTCCAACCCTATGAACAGGGAGACTCAAGCGTGACAGCAATAAGTGGTGGAATAGGACTAGGCTTAAGCATTTGTAAACAGCTGGTTGAACTTCACGGTGGAGAGATTAGCGTAAAATCTTCACTTGGCAAAGGCTCAACGTTCACTTTTACTATGCCTATATCCGATTCAAACATCCAAGAACTCAATTCAGAGCCCTCATCAGTGACTGAATACACGGACAAGCGTTCTCAGATTACACTATCCGAAATTGCCACTACATCTGCTACATCAACGGATGGAAGAAGACCTAAGATTCTTGCAGTCGACGATGATCCAGTTAATCTGAAAATCCTTACTAGCGTATTGTCCATTAAAGACTATGAAATGGTTACGGTAACCAGTGGAATTGATGCTTTAATTAAGCTGGATACTGATCAATGGGATTTAATCATTACAGATGTAATGATGCCCCAGATGTCCGGATATGAATTAACACAGAGAATTCGTGAACGTTTTACCATAGCAGAGCTTCCTATTCTACTTCTGACCGCACGTAGCCAGCCGGAAGACATTTACACCGGATTTGTTTCGGGCGCGAACGACTATGTAATGAAACCCATGAACGCTATGGAGCTACGAGGACGGGTTCGATCCTTAACAGACTTAAAGCAGTCCGTAAATGAACGGCTTCGTCTGGAAGCAGCGTATCTTCAAGCGCAAATACAACCACATTTCTTATTCAACACATTAAATTCTATATCCGCTCTGGCATCTTTTGATACAAATCGTATGAGTCACCTCATTGATGCCTTTAGTTCTTATTTGCGCTTAAGCTTTAACTTCTTGAACGCTGAGCCGATGATACCGATTGAACAGGAGCTTGAGCTTGTCCGTGCCTATCTGTACATAGAGAAAGAACGCTTTGAGGATAGGATGACCATTAACTGGGATTTAACAGAGAACCTACATTTTCAGTTACCTCCCCTGACCATTCAGCCACTCGTTGAAAATGCCGTCCGGCACGGGATATTAAGCCGCTCCAAAGGGGGTACGCTTTCCATATCCATCAAAGAACTGGCTGATGACATTGAGATTACAATCGCTGATAATGGTAAAGGCATGACTGCCGAACAACTCCAGCAACTGCTGAGCAGTCAGTCTACTGTAACACGAGGGATTGGATTTCTTAATACACATAAACGGTTGTTACGTGTCTATGCAAAGGGACTGCAAATTAAAAGCAAGGAAGGGCAAGGCACTGCAGTAAGTTTTATAATCCCTTCTGAAAAAAGAGAAATGATTCGCAAAATTCCCTATTCACAGACCGACTATATTGAACCAAAATATAAGTAAGAGTTTATAGTTTTTTGCTAAAAATACTATATTGCGTGGTGAAATAACAATGATTCAAGCAGTATTGGTGGATGATGAACGACTTGCTCTCGTAAAGTTAGAATTCATGTTAAAAGAAATGGAAGATGTTCATATCATCGCGTCTTATACAGATCCTGTCCAAGCCCTACAAGAAGCTCCGGCATTGGAGCCTGACGTTATTTTTATTGATATTGAAATGCCTGAAGTGAGCGGACTTCAGGCTGCCGCAATTCTGCAAGAGGTCTGTCCAAACGCAAATATCGTTTTCGTGACCGCGTATAACCAATATGCAGTGGAAGCCTTTGAGTTAAATGCGATTGATTATATTTTAAAGCCCGTGCGACATGACCGGTTGCTTAAAACAATACAACGCTTGGAGGACAGACTTAGGTTTTCACCAAAAAGCACAGAGGTAGAACATGAACTAACGATTCGTTGTTTTCAATCGCTGCGTTTTGAACGAGGAGGACAGCCTCTGAACACTCTCCGTTGGAGAACCTCTAAGGCACAAGAATTATTTGCTTTCTTGCTTCATAATCGCAACCGATTGGTCAGTAAAGACACCCTAATTGACCTACTGTGGCCAGACTTCAATCTTAAAAAGGCTTCTACCCATCTCTACACAACCATTTATCAAGTACGACAATGTTTAAAGCAGAGTGAGGTGGATCTGCATATCAGCAACGTCAGTGGTGGTGAAGGGTATACACTTGAGACCGGATCGCTTCTAATCGATGCAGCACAGTGGGAGCACAACATTCTTGCACTCGAATCCATCGGAGAGGACAATTGTGCAGAACATCAAAGCTTATTTGATCTTTATTCAGGAGATTATTATGGAGATTACGATTATTTATGGGCAGAGGGCGAACGACAACGTCTGCGCACTATTTGGCTACACCACGCTATGGGAATGGCCCAATTCTATATCGACAGCAACAAAGTTCCCGAAGCTGTCACCGTGTATCAAAAGGTAGTGCAGCTACAGCCTTATTTTGAACAAGGGCATTTAGGATTAATGAAGGTCTACGACAGTATTGGGGAACGTTCCGCTGTGGAAGAACAATACAAGAATCTGACGGAATTATTGAAAGGCGATCTTAGTATCGGTCTTCCTGCCGTTGTTCAAGATTGGTATGAACAATGGGAACTACATAACCTTAGAATACGCAGCAAGAAATAATTTCTATTTATCAAAGACACCCGGATTTATTCGGGTGTCTTTGTTGTTAAGATATATTAAATTGCTGTGTTTGAAACAGCTAGTTAAACGAAGCTAGCGAATCACGCAAGATCGAACAAACTTGTCCGAAGCAAATTCAGACATTGTTCAATAAGCCGCAATTCTAACATATTGTTGGCGGAGCTATGCCCTATTATCCTAATTCCGGTTGATCTACGAAGGTAACAGCGGTATCTGAAGTGCTGTGCAATTCAAAGATGACAATCTCATTATCGCCTTGTTTCAATAGAGGACCTGGCACATACATTGTTTTCTGTGGTCCGATATTCCAATAGCGTCCAAGGTTGAACCCATTAATGAACACGACGCCTTTAGTCCATCCTTCCATGCTCAAGAACGTATCACAAGGTTCATCCACAACCAAGGTGCTGCGGAAGAAGCAAGGTTCCACTTGCCTGAATAGACCTTCAAACTGCAGACCAGATAAATCCGTTAATGGCAACGAATAAGTCGTCCATTCCGACAGAAACTGCCGTCCATAACGTACCCCTTCGGTAATCCCTTTACAATCTCTCATAAAAGGACCATAGTTGACGCGTCCTAAATTCTCCACAAGTATACTAACCTGCAGCCCTTCGGCCGGAACCTCGAACTCTAATTTCACCTCTGGCTCTACACGATCTAAGGTTGCAGTGAGCTCTCCATTCAGAAAGACTAATGCACGATCATGTAAATCCTGGATGAAGAGCTCATCTTTGGGACGAGGTCCTGTAAGGAACGTACTATAATGAATAAAGCCATAATCCTGTCCCAATTTCTCCATCGGCTCAGGGTATGCAGAGTGAATGGGTGTAGAAATGCGATTCAAGTTTGCGGTAAGTGAAGTTTGCTCCTTCATCTCTACTCTTCCATATGCTCTCTTAGCAACAGGAGCTGGCAACTCAATGGGTCCAAGATCTACATATTTGGAGATCACTTCACGAACTGCATAATATTTAGCTGTCGGCTCACCGGATTCACTCAGTAAGGAATCATAGTCATAACTAGTAATTGTTGGTTCATAGCTGTCAAACGTATGTCCATTCGCTCCGTTGTAGAACCCAAAGTTAGTTCCGCCATGGAACATATAAAAATTAACGGATGCGCCTAAACTAAGGATCTCATCCAATACCTTCGCTACATCCTCAGCCGGACGTGTATGATGCTCCTCACGCCAATGATCAAACCAACCGTTCCAGTATTCCATACACATGATTGGAGCCTCTGGTTGGTATTCACGGAGCTTGTTGAATGCTTCTACTGGACGTGATCCGAAGTTCACCGTCTCCAGCACACCTGGGACCATACCTCCCTGTAACATCGCGTCTTCAGGTCCATCGGAAGTGAATAGTAGTACATCTATCCCACGGGAAATCATGCTGTCTTTTAAATGAGTCAAATAGCGCTTGTCATTGCCGTAACTTCCGTACTCATTCTCAATCTGCATAGCAATGATCGGGCCACCATTTGTACATAACAGTGGTTGTAATTTGGGGAGCAATACATCATAATACGCATCTACATGATCTAGAAATGGCTTATGGTAGCATCGCAGACGCATATCCGAATCAGCTAGCAACCAGGATGGCAATCCACCAAATTCCCATTCTGCACAAATATAAGGTGCGGGACGAACGATGACATGCAGACCCAAATCTCCTGCCAATTCAATAAACCGGACTACATCTGCCATACCTTCAAAATGAAGTTGGCCTTTCTTTGGCTCGTGTAAATTCCATGCCACATAGGTTTCAACCGTATTGAAGCCGCAAGCTTTTAATTTGATAAGACGGTCTTCCCAATGTTCCGGCAGAGTCCGAAAATAATGGATGGCTCCTGAGATAAGCCGTATCGCCTGATCGTTATAATAAAAGGAAGATCCTGAATAATGAAAAGTTGCCATATTCTCAACACCTCGTAATGGTATGATCACTTAAGTAGAATAACTTGCTATCGCTTGATTGATCCGCTCTCTTGCCTCTAAGAGCCATGTTCCATGATCCCTCGGGTATACAGAGAAGGTCAACGATGTACTCAGACCCTCTTCCATAATGGCTATCGTTGCTTTCCTGCCAATTTTCTGCTCAAGTAATTCTAGTGCGCGCAAATCCTGCAACCCTTCATATAGAACTTCCAGTCGAATGGATTCAATCGGGCCTTCTTCTCCCGGATAGACCAAGTAGGCATCTCCTGAGGGAAATGCATGCTCAGCGTCAGTCGTACGATAAGGGTCCAGCTGCTGATTCAATGAATATTGCGAGTACCAGAAGTTATAACCCCAATGCAAGAAGCCCTGTAATCCGAATTTATATAATTGAAACCCGATTATACGATTTCTAGCAGACGGCATGTTGAAAAACCGGTTGGATACTTGTTCACCTTGAGCGCAGCAATAGTACGTCCAAAGGTCTGGAACCTGATGTTCTAAGAACGGTTCAATATGCGTATTCGCAGGAATCGGCCTTTTCACCAGGCCCTGTTCATACAACTTCAATTCGGACAAAGCGTCCATGATCGGATAACTTGATAAATGTTTATAAATGATCTCACTTGCAGCTCGGTACGATTCCAAATGTTCCTCTCCTGGTTCATCTGAAATATGGAACCAGCTTTGCTGGTCTATTCCCTGCTCTTTCAAATATTGATCTAAGCAAGGTAAAAATTGATCCAAGAAACTACGGTATTCCGCTGAGGATGCGTCCGTATCCCAACCGAATAGTTGCTGATCTTCACCTTGAATGGTTACCATTATTTTTGGTGCACATTTTGCACCCCATTGAGTAAATAAATGAGAGAACTCAAAGTATTTGAAGCCAAGTCGGCGGCACATCGATACCCAACGAGTAAGCAGATCAAATCCGAATTCATAACGATCTCCCGCTTTAGTCACGGAAATCAATTGAACGGTTGGACGTACTCCACCAATGGCTGTATCCAAAGGCGGTGTAAACAACGGAGTTAAGATCATGTTCATGCCATGCTTAACCATCGTATCTGCATAACGTTCTATAAGGGCCCAATGCGCTTCACTAAATACTTCGACACCATACTTTGTAGCAAGACAATCCACATGGAACCATTCCGTATGAATTAACTGTTGCGGCGGTAGTGTTGCAGGGATGATGGTTAACTCGAATACATCCGATTCACCTAATATCTGCCCTTCAGATGATTTGAAGAGGACCTGAATAGAGCGAAGCCCCGTACTCATTGTTTCATCCAAGGTTATCGCCACCCATAAAGATCGCCATTGTCCCGGGATCGATGAAATAGATTGTTGATCCAGCGTATACAATGGATCTGGATATAATCCCGGCGTAGTTCTTAGCACATCGTCATCATGATTTTTGAAACAAGGCATTTCTGAGGGAACAAGTCCAACGGATCTTATACATATTAGATCTGGAAGAGATGACTTTATCTCTACTTCAATATTCTTTAAAAGTGTATCTGAGGTATAAGCGACTTGGAACGAAAATGTTTCCCCGACAAGTGCGGTTGCACTGTGATAGGGTTCATGATTCGGTACTTCATCAGCAAATACCTTAACCAACGAACTTAATAACATCGTCTGAAATGGCTGCGGAGCATTCATCGTTGCTTCACCTCTTCATCATTACAGACACTTTGTGCAAATTCTCTCAGAACAATACTGTTACCCTCGATGCGAGATTGCTCCGCTGCAAAAGCCATAAGGTGACTTTGAACGGAATGATTTGCTGATGTAAGACCTTGAATCTTTCCTTCCGCTCGAACCAGCTTAACAAAATCTTTGATTAACCCCATATCGCCGCCGCCATGACCAACATGACCACCTGCATTCTCGAACGAGATTCTCTCTACCTTACCACTGCCAAAATGGATCACTTCAATTTCATTCTTCTCCATCGCACCGCGAATTTCCCCCGTGGTACCCATCAGCTTGAGGGTACGACTTACATCTTTGGTAAACGCACTCATTGTAAAAGCTATAGTTACGGAATTAGCAAATTCTAGATTTACCACTTGATGGTCGACGACATCATTATCACAATGATAGACACATCGTCCATAAGGTCCTTCCTGAAGAGCATTCAGTCGGGCTTCATAGCTTGGATCATCGCTAATTGCCGATGTAGGCCAATCCGTATCCTCCGTCAAATATTGATTAGGAGCATAATAGAGACATTTATCTGCTGCTGGGCATCCATCTGTGCAACGTAGCGGGGCTCCTTCCGGTGCTTCACTAGATTTGAAATGGGACAGTGAGCCGAAGGAAGACACTCGAACACATTCTGAATCTGTCAACCAGGAAAGAATGTCCAGATCATGACAGGACTTAGCGAGAATCATCGGACTGGACTCATCCTTTTTGCGCCAATTCCCTCTTACGAAGCTATGAGCTTGATGCCAGTAACCCACGTTCTCATTATGTTGAATAGACATCAATTTTCCGATCGCACCACTTTCCAGTAGTTCCTTGATCGTAGAGAAGAAATTGGTATATCTCAATACATGGCATATCGAGAAGACACGATTCACTTTAGAGGCCATTTCCCCCATAAGTACACATTCCTTGGCATCAGGGGACATCGGTTTTTCTAATAGTACATGATACCCTGCCTCCAGTGCTTTCATTGTTGGCACATAATGCTGATTGTCTTGGGTACAGATAAATACCGCATCTGCTACTTTCGGGGAGGCAAAAAAATCATCCCAATGAGTAAAGCACATATCATCAGCCAGCTTATGTCTTGCCTTAAATTTATTTCTCCGCTTCGCATTCGGCTCTGCAACAGCTACAACTTGAAGCTCATTGGGGTGCTGAATCGCATATTCTGAATAATTAATTCCTCGCAGGCCCGCTCCAATTAAAGCAACAGTAACTTTCTTCATCGCAATCTGCTCCTTCATATGAGACTTTATGCTATGTCTGTACTTTATTTCTTTATTCTTTAACACTACCAACCGTCATTCCTTTTACGAAATACCTTTGTAAGAATGGATACACTACCATAATTGGCAATGCGCCCATGAATATTTGCGCCGTTCGGATCGTCTTCTCACTCAGGTTCTCCATCACCTTGAGCTGCTCAATGGACATCGATGACATCTGGGCATTGATAGACATAATCAAGGTAGAAAGATAGGTCTGTAGCGGATAATGCTCAGGTGAATTCAGGTAAAGGATACCGTCAAACCAAGCGTTCCAATGCCCAACTATGGTGAATAACCCAATCGTTGCGATGGATGGAAGGGATATCGGTAAATAAATTTGCCAAAGTACTCTCCAATGTCCGGCACCATCAATCGTAGCCGCTTCATCCAATTCTCTTGGAATAGATCTGAAGAAGTTAAGCATCAGAACCATATTCCATACATTCAATGCACCTGGTAAGATAAGTGCCCATATGGAATCGATTAAGCCTGTATTCTTCACTACGATATACGTCGGAATTAAGCCGCCTCCAAAAAACATCGTAATCGCGAATATCCATACATATACGGTTCTAAATTTAAACTGATCATTCGATTTGGACAGTGGAAAAGCAGTAATAAATACTAGAAACAAGTTAACTACTGAACCGAGCACTACTCGTTTTACGGAGACTCCCAAGGAACGAAAGAACTCTACCTTTTCTCCTAAATATACATAAGCATCCCAGGAAAAGCCGACGGGCCAAAGCTTCACTTCTCCAGCCATCGCAGCTGTATTCGAGCTTAGTGAGATGGAGAGTAAGTGTACAAATGGGATAATGCCGAGTATGGTAATGAAAGTTAACAACAGCGTATTGAACACGATAAATAACTTTCTGCTGAATGATTGTTTATGTAGCACCATCTCCACCTCCTAGAATATGCGGTAATTGTTAAATTTGTAAGCTGCATAGTAAGTTGTTGATACCATAAATAAAGATATTATCGATTTAAAGAGACCCACTGCTGCCGCAGGTCCAAATTGTTGGCTGAACATCCCCAATCGATAGACAAATGTATCTATTATATCTGCGCCTGCATATACAGTCGGGTTATACATAATCAATATCTGCTCAAAACCTGCGTTAAGAATACCACCGAGACCTAATACACTAAGTAAAATAATAATCGGTGCTATACCTGGAAGCGTAATGTTAAGCATTTGCTTCCATTTCCCTGCACCATCTACCTCTGCCGCTTCATACAGCGTCGCATTAATTCCTGTGATGGCAGCAAGCATGATGATCATATTGTAGCCCATGCCTTTCCAGACATCCGAGCCAATGATAATCCCCCTGAACCAACCATTATCAAGCATGAACATGATAGGTTCTAAGCCCATAGCGGAAATTAAGCCATTAATAGGTCCATTGAGAGAGAATAATTCAATAATGACACCCCCAAGGACAGTCCATGAAAGGAAGAACGGGAGGAAAATGGCGGATTGAATAAAGCCTGCGAACCATTTCTTAGTAAGCTCATTTAATAATAGAGCTAGAATGAGCGGGACAAGCAGAGACAATACCATTTTGATGATAGCTATGACTAGCGTATTCCAAAGTACTTGCTTGAAATCTGGTAAATTAAATACATAACGGAAGTTATCTAATCCCACAAAATCGGATTTAAAAAAACCGGATAACGGCTCAAACTGTTGAAACGCCATAACCAGGCCGGCCATCGGTCCGTAGGCATAAATCAGTGTAACAATCACACCAGGTATTAACATGATATGAAGCGGATATTCTTTCTTCAGTGATTTCATAGATGCCCTCCTCACCAACTTACTCATTTTAAAAACGGGAGGTGAGTCGGCTCACCCGACTCACCTCACCCGCTTTCTTGTCCCTATGATTTATTTCGTAGCTTCCGTGCTATACCATTCATTGACCTCATCGATAATTTCATTACCGCCAAGTGCCTTCCAGCTATCCACGAATTTATCGAAATCATCAAGAGAACCGCCCATGATAATCTTGGTAAAGGACTCTTGCATCAACTTATCCAGCTGACCGCCCTTTTCCACTACTGTTGGTGTAGGAAGACCGTAAAACTCGTTGTATACAAATTGTTGATTTTCTTTAATTTGTCGTGTTAAGCCCCAGCCACCGTCTTTTGCAGCCCGGCTATAATATTGACCCCAGTTTACACCTTTGGTAGCGTTAGATGTGTCGCCTGCCAGGAAGTCCTTAGTCGCTTTGAAAGTATCCGCAACGGTCTTATAATTTGCATCGTCTATTGTAATTTCAGTCTGATTAGCATCGAGCGCTTTGTTTACTTCCCTGTAAATCGTATCAATATCAACAGGGTTGGCAATCCGTGGGTTAAACCAGTTGTATACATAGCCATCTGCCGCTTTGTTCTTATCCTTGTATTTCTTATTACCAACTTCGATGTAGAAATTGAGCATCTTAATCGCTGCTTCTGGGTTCTTCATCTTTTTGTTCACAACGAAAATTTTATTGCTGCGGATTTTTGGAACGAGTGATTTAGCTGGACCATCAATCCCTGGAAGTTGAATTGCAATCCAATCCGCCTTTGGATCTTTGTCTACGCTGGAGTTAAGCGGCCAGTTCGGATACCACCACTCTCCGTAGGAAATACCCACTTTACCTGCAGTCAGATCTTCTACAGCCTTATTCTCATCCTTTAGTGCAAACTCTTTATCAATAATTCCATCTTTATACCATGCTTGTAGCTTACCAAGTGCAGTCTTCACTTCAGGCTGTATCAATCCCGGTAACAATTTGTCATCTCCGCCTTTAATCCAAGCCGATTGTTTATCACCTACGGAAGGATAAGCACCGAATCCATTAAAGAAACCTCTGACATCAAATCCCCAAAAGAAGAGATTCTTTTGCATGGCGATACCATAGGTGTCATTCTTACCATTCTTATCTGGATCATTATGTGTGAATGCTTGTGCAACTTTCTCAAGCTCATCGATCGTCTTCGGTGCCTGTAAACCTAGATTATTAAGCCAATCTTGACGAATCCATAGCAGCTGCGTGGATAAGAAGGGATCTTCAAATGCAGGAATACCTAATTGCTTACCATCCGCACTGAACGTTTTCATCGCGAATCCACCATCTGAGTCCATATAAGCCTTAAGAGCTGGTGACGCATATTGTGCATAAGCATCTGTCAGATCAGCAAGCATATCTTGCTTTTTAAGTTTCTCATAGTTTTTCTGATCAACTTCTATCACATCTGGTAGATCCCCCGATGCCATGGCAAGCGAGAACTTCTGCTCAAACTGGGCAGAGGGAACGGTCCATTTGTATTTCACTTCAATATTCATCATCTCTTTGAGATCTTTCAGGTAGGCATTTTGTTCCGGTGTTATTCCGCTTGGAGTTCTTGGATCTTCTGGTGGATTATAACCTAGTATTTCTGTAACAGTGACCGTTTCCGGGTATTTCCCTAGTGGATCAGGTGCTGTGGCGCTGTCTGTCGCACTATTCGTAGTTTCTTCCTTAGGGGTAGATGGTGCATTCGCATTTCCATCCCCTTGACTTCCACATGCTGACAATAATGAAAGAATCATCGTTACTGACAAAATCATTTTCCATGGTCTCATTTTTTTCATCTGAACGCTTCCCCCCTTTGTTTGCTGCAATTCTTGTTGTTAATCAGTGTTCCTAGTTATTATTTTAGTCACAGAGGAAACCGCTTTCAATTTCACTTTTTTTACATCACTTTCACTTTATTTACTTATTTTGAATTTCGATATTCCTGTGGAGATAAACCCATCTTCCGTTTGAAGAATGTTGTAAAGTAGGATGGTGATTCAAAACCGACCCGGATGGCGATTTCATTTAATTTCAGAGTTGTATTCTTCATCAGCTGCAGAGCAACATGCAGTTTCGTCGACTGGATATACTCTAATAAATTTTGACCTGTCGTCTGTTTATAATAACGAGATAAATAGGAAGGATTAAGATGTACCTCTGCTGCTATTGAGGTAAGCGATAAATCTCCAGATAGGTTCTCCTGCACAAATTGGTGAATTTGTTCGATGATTAGCGTCTTGAAATCTTCCTGCTCGATTCCTCCAGCTTTGTGAATCGTATCCTCAAGTTGACTTAGTTTCTCAAGGTCTAAGATAAGCATATGCTGACCTAATAAAGCTCTCTTAAGAATCATAGAGCGCACTGCTTCAACTTGAAGATGGATCGATTCCCAATGGTTAAGTAAATCCCCCGAAATCCCGAATGAAACGCAGACACTTAGCAGCTCATCACACTCATTCTGTACAGGCTCTAATATCCCTCTCATATAAGCAACGATTCCAGGCCAATTTACCCCTTGATCTGGATAGCCACTACGAAAGCGATTCAGCAATCCTTCATCTGGTTGAAGCAGCCATATGAATACACGATCATCATAAATCACTTCTTCACATGCAATCGATGCAGGCAGGTGATCATGGAAAATACGCTGAACAGACGGAGGCATTTTAAATTTAGGATCATCTAGTCGATCCAAGATACCAACAAGAAAGAACGAAGGACGATCTAATGCAATGCCGAACTCTACATCCTTGTAACGTACATTATTGAGTATAGAAGTAATAGACTCCCCGCTCAGCACCCGCTCCATCAGCTCTCTCTTTAGGAAGGAACTAGCGATTTGATAGTGCATTTGTGCCTTCTCCAATTGAAGTCTGCGACGGTTCTCCTCGTCTAGCTTGTCGATTGCTGCCTTCACAGCTTGGAAAATAGGTTCAATTCCTTCCGTTTTCAGAATGTAATTGTCCACATTCTTACGAATCGCTTCGTATACATAATCAAATTCACTGTATCCTGTAAGGAAAATCACTCGGCATAATGGCCAATAATAGACGATTTCGTCCACGAGCTGGAGACCATTCTTCTGAGGCATACGAATATCGCTAACCAAAATATCCAATTTCGTTTTCTTAGCAATTTCAAGAGCTTCGCTTGAGGAGTAAGCTTTTCGTATATCCAGTTCAAATTCTGAGTTATCCTGAAACAGTTGGACTAATCCATTCACAATCACAGGCTCGTCATCTACGATTAGTAATCTATACATAATCACACTTCCTTACTCTCGTATTTAACTATCAGTTCTACCCTCAATCCTCCGTATTTGCTGCGAGAGACAAACAAGCCACTATCTGGTCCGTACTTCAATTGGAGTCTATTATTAACGTTGATTAATCCCGTCTTCTCATCTTGTTTCAGACTCATCGCAAGTTTCTTCTGCAAGTGCTCTATTTCCTCATCTTTTAAAAGATTGCCGTTATCTTCAATCGTGATAATTACTATTCCCTCTTCGGATTCGGCACCAATATAGACAACCCCTTGTCGGGAGTCGTCTTCGAAAGCATGCTCGAACACATTCTCAACAATCGGCTGAATAATCAGCCTCGGTACTAAAATCGCGTTCGCCAAAACGGGTATTTCTTCATATTCGAAAGAAATACGATTCGAGAAGCGAATACACTGAATTTCACAATAATCAAGCGCATGCTGATACTCCTTAAAGAAAGCCACCTCGTCCGATCCACTTCTCGTGATGTATTGGTAGTAGCTCCCTAGCTTTTGTGAGAGCTCAGCCGCACTATCGGAATCTCCTACTTTACACATCATGTAAATATTAAAGAAGCTGTTATAGAGAAAATGCGGGTTAATCTGTGACTGCAATTGCTTCAACTGCGAATGCTGCAGGGCAATCTTCTGTTCATAATTCTCCTCAATAGAACGCTTAAGTCTAGAAGCCATGCGATTAAAACTATTAAATATATAGTAAAACTCATCTTTGGTCTTTGACTCGATGACTAAATCAAGATTATCCGTTTCTACCATACGAAATGTCTTAACCAATTTGGATAAGGGCCTATGAATCATTAGATTTACCGAATAAGAATAAAGTATCATTACCACAATAGCGATGAAGAAAGAGGCATATAGTAGTGTATTAAATTGGCTTAAGGGCCTTGTGATTTCATTCTGATTCACGTACATAATCAAGGATAGATTCAAAGAACTGATAAAATTATGGGCAATAAAGTAACTTTTACCGTTCACCTTGTTTATTTCTGGGATATCGGAATTAAACTGATCCTGTTTGGTGATGAGCCTAAGGACCTCAGTAGATACTAATTGATCGTTTGTAGTAGATAGAATATTGCCCAGCTCATTACTTCCCAGAAATACCTCCGATTCTTGATATAAGGTTGCGATTTGATTTAGTGCCTCCAATAGCTTACCTTTTGAGATTTCAATATACGACCAAAGCTCCGCATTATCTCCTGTTTCTATAAGGAAAATTGCATCACCGCTCCGATAGAATGAAGGCTTCTGCTTAACGTTAAGTAACGAGGAAATTTTCTCGTACTCCACGTTAGGAATGGACGTGACCCCTGTCTTACCAGAGATCGTTTTGCCCAGAGACTTAACATATACCCCGGCGTTAACCACATATTCGCTTGAGGCAATGATCCGATTCAATAGATCTTCAGCATTACCGATTAATTCTACCTCTTCATACTTTTCTAAACTTTCGCCTCGGAAACTAAGCTTCTGTATGTTTTTATCTTCTTGAAATTGTAACTGTTGATTGCGGATGAAATATATCTCTTTATCCAGTTGCTTAGAATAGAATGACGCCCCAGCCAGGGATGAGTCCAAAATCGCATTTTTGGTGAATGACATCCCCTTATAATTCACCCAAATATTCATCGAAATGAGCGGAATCAAAAAGACGATAAATACGATGACAACTTTTTGATAGACAAACCATTTTACTTTTCCCGTAGCCAGCAGCTTCATTCTCTACCTCCGTATCTACTCATTTTGAGCCTGTAATCAGTTAGATGGCTCCTATATTTTCGCTTAAAGCTATAAAAAAGACCCGTAAAGTAGTCCTTTCCTCAAGGGAGGATTTTACGGGTAATGACTATTCTTTTAATTATAGATAGACCATCATCATGTCATGCTAAGAAGACTTTCATCCCATCATAGGAAATGATGAAATTCTCCTCTGCTGTATTCTTAACTAAAGTATCATGCAACTCTGCGCTGTAGTGAGAGAAATGAGTCAGAATAAATGATGTACTAGTATCACAACTATTTTGGTCAAGCAAACGCTCTCTTACAATCCGACAACCGGAGATCCCCATATGATAATCATATCTATCCTCTAGCCCATAATTACAATCCAGACTAACAACGTCCAGGTGCTTATCACGTAGATAATTGAAGGTTTCATCACTGAATACACCACTATCATTACCGTATAAGAATCTTGTGTTATTCTGCTCAAGTAGATAGATAAAGCTATGTTCATCCGGCTTGTGATGGGCTGGCAATGCGGTTACTGTCACTTCTCCTAGAGTGAAGGGCATGAAAGGCTGTATGATATGAAACTCGTAAAAAGGATCTTCAATCGTATCGGTTCCATAATCATACCGAAGAGCTGATTTCATCGTTTCTTCTACCGTTTCATTTCCGTAAATATGCAGTTTTTTTCCACTCTCCTGCAGCTGACAATACCAATGCTCATGCCTCATCATCAGCTCTGCTGCTGCAAAATGATCAGTATGCGAATGCGTAACAATCAAATGATTAACTTTCCCCAAATCCAATTTATAACGAAGCTTATTCATATACATGTCAGGTGAGAAATCCAGCAGCAAATCAGAGTTAATAAGCGCTCCTGTACGAGCGCGAATATTCTTGCCGCCAAGCTCCATCGCCATATAGCAACGTTCACATTGACAAAATAAAGCTGGATAACCCTCGCTTGCTCCAGTTCCTAAATACATAAATTCCATGGTATCATCTCCCAGCGCATTTTATGATAGCGCTTACTAATTAGTAAAAAAGATATATGCTAAATAGTGTCGCTGGCGCTACATTACGAATAATGAGCGAAAATCCCATTTTCGTCAAGGTTCACTTCGTTGGGAGTTAGGTAGTAAGTGAAGAAGGTTATGAAACGAGTAGCCATAGACCAAAAATAAAGAGCAAGGCTCCTCCAATAACAGGAGGAGCCTTGCTCCGTTGACTTTTATCCTATGGGAGTTGAGTGTCGGGACAGCCCCCTTGTCATTACGATATATTAATTACTTCGTTTAAATCTTCGAGCTAACACAAATCCCACAAGAACTAGACCTCCACCTACTAAGTAAATAGGAAGTGCACTGTCTTCTCCCGTTTTCGGAAGCTCTGTTGGTTTATTGCTGTTATCCCCTGGTTCTTTCACAGTACCTGTCGGTACTTCCTCGACATCAATCTCGATCTCAATCTCTTCTTCATTTCCATTCTCATCTGTCACAATGATCGTGAACTTGTCTTTGCCAATGAAGCCTGGATCTGGTGTATAAATCCACTTGCCATCTTTAGTAATTGTTACCTTACCATGATCTGGCTTATCACCGACACTCGGCACGCCTCCAAGTGGGATTTCACCTTCAAGAGGAACTTCCTCATCTGTAGTCAGTTTCTCTACAGGTGGCGTCACCTTCGGAACAACAGGCGTGCTAGTTGGCACCGCCGTGATAACCGGTGTTGCTGTTACTGTTGGTGTCACAGTTGGCGTTGCCACCACTGGTGTTGGAGATGGAGTAGCAGTAACGATTACTCCCGGTATTGACGTCGGCGTCGACACAGGGAAAATTGGATTGTCTGGCGTCGACGTAGGTGTTACTGTCGACACAGGTGTTTCCGTCGGTGTTGGTGTCGGCGTTGTCGTCGACGTTGGTGTTGTTGTCGGTGTTGTCGTCGACGTTGGTGTTGTCGTCGGTGTTGCTGTCGACGTCGGTGTCGGCGTTGCTGTCGGCGTTGGCGTTGCTGTCGGCGTCGGTGTTGCTGTCGGCGTTGCTGTCGGCGTCGGTGTTGCTGTCGGCGTCGGTGTTGCTGTCGACGTCGGTGTCGGTGTTGCTGTCGACGTCGGTGTCGGCGTTGCTGTCGGCGTCGGCGTTGCTGTCGGCGTCGGTGTTGCTGTCGGCGTTGGGAGTTTATTGGTAATCGTTACCTTAAATCCTGCCGTTGTATTAATATCCACTTCATGTGGTGTTGGATTAAGAACATACCCAGCTGGTGCTGTTTTTTCAATCAATACATATTTGCCACCTGGTAGCTTGGTAAATTCAAGTACCCCATCTGCATCCGTAGTCCCTTCCTTAATCCAGACCTTGTCCTTATCAATGACACGATAGAGATCAAATACAGCTCCACTTAGCAGCTTTTTATTATCAGCATCATCTACCTTCGTGATCGTTAATGGACCTCTTACACCACTCCCTGTGCCGGAACCGCTGGAGAGCCTAACTGTAATTTCATTGCTAGATTCATGTGGAACGACCTTGATGTTTTTACCATCGAATTTAACCTTATTAGTAACTTTATCATTGTGATTTGCTGTGATCAAAGAGTCATATTTCAAAATGTACGCCTCTGAGATATCTTTTAGGAAACTAAGCTTAAAGCTTTCCTTTCCGTCGATATCTGTAGTAATCTCCAGCTTATAGTCCGTATCTCTAATCAGTTCTTGAGTAGTTTCTTTTACAGTCCCATCACTTGAAACTATCGTTTTATAGACATGGAATGTATTGGACAAGAGGATTTGATTGTCACTCGGAATATCCGTAATTACAGCCTCTTTTACAAAAGATTGGTTACGGTTGATATTAATTGTCCAATTAATCTTATTACCATTCTGGGAACCAGTTTTATTAACATATTCCCCACCTTGAGGGACATTAACAGAAGCTTTCAGCTCTGCGGACTCTTTTGTATTCCCGTCATAGAGAATAGCTGTATTGGTAATATTGTTTGAATCAATCGCTTGGTCAGCAAACGTAGTTTTGAAAGTAACATAGAACGCGTAATTAATAGCTTTGCTAAATGTTACCTTAAGTTCAGTAGCAGTAAGCGTCACTTCATAATCTTTGAGATCCACATCTGCTCCTGGAGATGGATTTCCGTTTGCGCCATACTCCCATTTGTATACTTTTACAGAAGCCTTATTGACAACTAGGCCAGCCGGAATGGTATCAATTAGTTCAGCATTATTTAACGTTTTCTGATTATAATTAGCGCCAACGTTCCAGGTAATTTCCTTCGTTACAGCGTTGTAAGAACCACTCTTTTTACCATTATTCTTCACTTCAGCTCTTGGATCGAAGGTTGTGGTAACTTCTTTGCTCTTCGGCTTACCATTCTCTTTCCATGTGAGTGCAGCTGTATTGGAGAATTTATCTTTCTTAGGAGCCAGCCAATCATAATTAAAGCTTGTTGTATAAGTAATTGTGTATGGTTCGGATATTGGAGCCTTAAAAGTAATTACAAAACCATCATTTACAGTAACTGGATCATTAATATTGTAAGTAACGTCATAAACGGTTGCAGCTCCACCATTTGTCGGCTTAACCTTCAATGTGCTTTTAATAAGCTTCAGTCCAGCATTGCCGAAAGTATCCTTTACCACCAGATCATCCATAGTTACACTATCGTCGTTGATTTGAATGGTCCAATCAACTGTTTTATTGGCATAATTAACATTGCTATAGTTTTTATGAAGAATGTGCTGCTTAATATCATTTGTAGCCTGTTTAGTATCTCCGTTATAAGTCACTTTGTTCGTAATCGTAGTATCATCATATACTCTGCCATTAGCCTTGGTCTGATACTCAATTCGATACGCCGAATGGATATCATTATTGAATTTCAGTTCAAAACCATTTAACCCCGTTGCCGTCGTTGGAGTTACCGTATATTCGCTAGACGCAAGTTCCACTGCCCCCTTAATTCCATTTCCGTTACCGTCGATAGTAACAGGATAGACTTTAACAGAGGTAGGAATTAGATCTTGTGTATTGTTAAATAAATCATTCAATACAGCATTTGCAGCTGAAATTGTTTTTTCATTGTAATTGAAATTTACAGCCCAGGAAATCGTCTGAGTCGCTTCATCGTATTTTATTTTTTCTTTTGACAACGGCTTGCCGCGCCCTACCGTAACTGTAGTACTAGCTTTTTTAGAAATTCCGCCATCACCAGTTAAGACAGCTTCATTATAGAATGATGTTGCATCTACAGCAGTACCAGTAATATCCGTAGAAAATTCAATCCGGTAAGCCTTGTTAATCGGCTTATCATTAAATTTCAGATTAAGCTCTCCAGTAGATGAGGCTGTCACATCATACTTGCTGCTATTCACCAAACTGCCAGTACTCGCAGTCCCATCAACATTCACATTAAGCTCATAAACAGCAATAGATACCGTATTTAGTGACAATCCCGTAGGAAGCTTGTCCGTAACCACCGCATTGTTAATACTGTCTAGTGACTTGTTCACATCAACGGTCCATGCGATGCTAGTTGGATTATAATACTGCGGCTTAGGCGTACCCTTTTTCTCTATCGAAGAACTGATTTTTGGCTTGAGATTAAGTTCAATCGTCTGGGTACCACCCTGTATTGGAAACGTCAGTATCTGATTCGTGGAGCCTGTAATTTTCTTGGAGCTTAAAAGCGATCTTACTGTAAAGGTCCCCCCCACTTGAAAGTGAGATTCAATATAATCGTTAAATGTAAATACAACTTTGTTTGTATTTTTGTCGACTGTATAAGTTCCAATAGGCTCATCATCAAAAATGAGATTACCATTCAGGTCGTTATAAAGTTCAAACTGTGTAGGAAGATCAAACGTAAAGGTTGCGCCAGCCTTATAACCATGCCCATCTGGAAGTGCCCATGTATAATTCAATTCCGTATTGGAATCAAGCTCATATACACTTCCAGTCACCGTACTGGTGTATTTGTCATCGGTGTATACAGCTAGCGTTACATTAGTAATGAGATCTTCACTAATTACAGTATTATTGCCATTTCCACTCGCATATGCTGGCGTATTGAACCCGAAGCCAAAGCTATAAGCCCACTGCGTCACAAGTAATAATACTATGAGCCATGCGCTTATTTTCTTTTTTGATAACATTATTAAAATGCCTCCTTTTCAATTCGTTTATTGTGCTTTCCCCAAGTTCTATACTTTGGATCTTGTACTCTTATGCTCTGCATTGCCCCCCTTGACCTTTTCTCCTTCTACAAATCCCCATGCTTACATCTATTGTAAACAGTGCATCTATACATAATCTGAACAGAGTCCTGTAAAAGACTTTTTCATACTTTTTCTTCCAAATAAAAAAACAGGGATATGCGATGTAAACTCGCATATCCCTGTCGTATCTCATGCATTCTCATCTAGATCTTAATAGTAAGAGTATTACTACTTAAAAAAAACAAAAATTACATTGTACATTTTATAGACTAGCACGTTCACGTTTGGTGTAAGTTTTACGCTTCTCCAGAAGCTTGTTAAGTGCATCGATATAAGCGCGGGCACTCGCTTCTAGAATATCGGTGCTAAGTCCACGGCCCTGTGCAGCAACTTCGCCTTGCGACAGCACTACATGAACTTCGCCTTGTGCATCTTTACCACGGGAGACAGATTTAATCGAATAATCTCCAAGGGTAACTTCCTCACCCGTAGCTTTATCAATAGCATTGTAGATGGCATCTACCGAACCATTGCCTTCTGCCTCGGCTACAATAGGCTCCGCTTCCGGACCATCGATAATCACCTTTGCGGTTGGAACAGCTTTATTGCCGTAAGTTACGTAAATCGTCTGAAGTCTGAATACTTCTGGCGTATCAATTAGTTTCTCTTCAATCAATGCCAAAATATCTTCATCCGACACTTCTTTTTTCTTATCCGCCAAATCCTTAAATCTCGAAAAAGCTGTATTAAGCTCTTCTTCGGATAAATCATACCCTAGATCACTTAACTTATCGCGGAACGCATGGCGTCCAGAGTGCTTACCAAGTACCAGTTTGCTCTCTTTAAGTCCAATGGTCTCCGGTGTCATAATCTCGTAAGTCGTTTTCTCTTTCAGCATTCCATCCTGATGAATACCCGATTCATGAGCAAATGCATTAGCTCCTACAATCGCTTTATTCCCTGGCACTACCATACCTGTCAACTTGCTGACCAAGCGGCTTGTGCGCGATATCTCGGACAACGTTAGAGAAGTTTTGGCGCCAAAAAATTCAGCACGTGTCTCCAGTGCTAATGCCACTTCTTCAATCGCTGTGTTCCCGGCACGTTCACCAATACCGTTGATCGTTCCTTCGATCTGATCTGCACCATTTTGAATCGCAGCCAGCGTATTGGCCGTAGCCATGCCAAGGTCGTTATGACAATGAGCACTAAGCTGTACGCGTTCAATATCAGGCACATTTTCTTTTAAATATTTAAAGATAGCTCCGTACTCTGAAGGATTCAGATAACCTACAGTATCCGGAATATTAACGACATTTGCACCTTCTCGGATTGCCATTCCGACCATTTCAGCCATGAAATCATACTCCGTACGCCCTGCGTCTTCTAATGAAAACTCAAGTTTAGGGAAATATTTCTTGGCGTATCGGATAGCAGATTGTGCAGTTTCCAGCACCTGAGCTTTATCCATCCGCAGTTTATGCTGGCGGTGAATAGGAGATGTAGCTAGAAAAATATGAATGCAAGGATCCTGTGCCCCCTGCAATGCTTCTTTTACTGCATCAATATCTGTCTCTCTAGAACGAGAAAGACCAATTACCGTGACGTTCTTTACTGCTCTTGCTACCGCATTTACCGAAGCCAGATCACCCGGCGAAGCAGCAGGAAAGCCCGCTTCCATGCGGTCAATCCCCAGCTTTTCCAGCTGGTAGGCGATCTCTACTTTCTCACGCGTGTTAAGGTTCACACCCGGCGACTGCTCTCCGTCTCGCAGCGTCGTATCGAACACATAAATTTTCCGCATGCAAAGCACCTCCCAAAAATTGTGCTAAAACTCTCAAATGCGGCTCGTATAGTCACGGCCGCATTTGAAGGTCACACTATTTAATCATAAGTATATATGATTACTTCTTAATCCAGTGCATCATTTCACGCAATTGGCTACCTACAACTTCTACTGGGTGAGCAGCTTCGTTGCGACGAGTAGCTGTAAGGAAAGCACGTCCGGATTGGTTTTCAAGGATGAAGTCGCGAGCGAATTTACCTTCTTGAATATCTGTCAGAACAGCTTTCATTGCTTTTTTAGTATCTTCAGTTACAATGCGTGGTCCAGTTACATAGTCACCGTATTCCGCAGTGTTACTGATGGAATCGCGCATGCTGGACAATCCGCCTTCATATACCATGTCAACGATCAGTTTCAGTTCGTGCAGACATTCGAAGTAAGCCATTTCAGGAGCATAGCCTGCTTCTGTCAATGTTTCGAATCCAGCTTTGATCAGTGCGGATACACCACCGCAAAGTACAGCTTGTTCGCCGAACAAGTCGGTTTCGGTTTCTTCGCGGAAAGAAGTTTCGATAACCCCTGCACGTGTACAACCAATACCTTTTGCATAAGCAAGACCGATTTCTTTCGCTTTACCTGTTGCATCTTGTTCGATAGCAATCAAGCCAGGAACGCCGAAGCCTTCAACATAAGTACGACGAACCATGTGACCTGGAGATTTTGGTGCTACGAGCAGCACGTCCGCATCTTTAGGAGCGACGATTTGTCCAAAGTGTACGTTAAAGCCGTGGGAGAACATCAAAGCCGCGCCTTTTTTGAGGTTTGGTTCCACTTCATTTTTATATACGGATGCTTGAGTTTCATCTGGCATTAGGATTTGCACAACATCTGCACGGGATACTGCTTCAGCTACTGGCAATACTTCAAAACCGTCATTTTTCGCAGTTTCAAAAGATTTACCTTCACGAAGACCGATGACAACTTGAAGACCACTGTCACGTAGGTTTTGTGCTTGGGCATGTCCTTGGCTACCGTACCCGATTACCGCGATTGTCTTTCCTTTTAATACACTAAGTTCTGCATCCTGTTCATAATAAGTTGTCACTGCCATTGTCAATATCCTCCTTTAATTTGAGACCCATCATAAAGAGCGGGTGCTTCAAGAGAACTGGATTTGTCGATTAAAACAAGCTGCTCCTCAAGCTCCCGCTCTTTAGCGGGAATGTCATTCATATCATATCAGATTAATGCAATCAAGCAGTAATCCGTTAAAGTCGCAAAATAAACTATTTAAGAGTTGCCACGTACCATAGCCGTAACACCTGTGCGAGATAACTCTCTAATCCCATAAGGTTTCAAAAGCTCGATCATCGCGTCAATCTTCTGTGTCTCCCCAACTACCTGCACCAATATAGTTGTGCTCCCAATATCAACCACTGAAGCACGGAAAGTCTCAACTACACCCAAAATCTCCGGACGCTCACTTGGATCTGCATTCACTTTAATCAGGGCCAGCTCGCGTGCAACCATTGGCTTAGCTCCAAGATCAACGACTTTGATAACATCAATTAGCTTATAGAGCTGCTTCTCGATTTGTTCAAGGGTATGCTGATCGCCAAGAGTAACGATAACCATCCGGGATAATCCAACCTCTTCGGACTGGCCGACTGTAATACTCTCAATATTAAATCCGCGGCGACCGAACAAGCCTGACACCCGCTGAAGCACACCTGGCTGGTCATTTACGAGTACAGAAATCGTATGTCTTGTCACTGTTATTCATCCCCCATCAGCATATGATCGATGGTTGAACCTTGAGTTACCATCGGGTAGACATTCTCGTCTTTTGGAACAACGAATTCTACCAATACTGGACCCGGTGTTTCCAGCGCTTTCTGCCATGCATCACGTGCTTCTTCCTTATTCGTCGCCCGTAGACCTTTTACTCCATAGGCCTCAGCCAGCTTAACGAAATCCGGACTACCTGCAAGGTCTGTATAGCTATACCGTTTGTCATAGATAAGATTCTGCCATTGGCGAACCATTCCAAGCACTTGATTGTTAATAACAACGATTTTGACAGGTATATTGTTAATCGCACAAATCGCCAGCTCTTGGGAACACATTTGCATACCGCCATCCCCATTAATCGATACTACCAACCGTTCAGGATGTGCCATTTGCGCACCGATAGCTGATGGGAATCCGAAGCCCATCGTTCCAAGACCACCTGAAGTAATCCATGAACGCGGATGATTGAACTTGTAATATTGTGCTGCCCACATTTGATGCTGACCAACGTCCGTAGTGACAATCGCTTCACCATTAGTGGTGTCATTAATCATTTCAATAACCCATTGTGGTTTAAGCTCCGTCTCCGAATCTTTATACCGAAGTGGCTGATCAAGCTTCGACTGTGCGATATGCGTTCTCCAAGCATCAGCCTTAGATGCACGGCCAACCTCAGGAATCAGCATTTCCAGTACAGTTTTTACATCTCCTACAATTGGAATATCAGGCGATACATTTTTCCCGATTTCTGCAGGGTCGATATCGATATGCACGATCTTGGCTTTTGGGGCGAAGCCGTCCAGCCTACCCGTAACACGGTCATCAAAGCGGGCACCGATATTAATGAGCAAATCGCATTGCTGAATCGCATTGTTTGCGGTATAGGTGCCATGCATACCTGGCATTCCCATCCAAAGCTCTTCAGCACTTGGGAAGGCTCCAAGTCCCAGCAAGGTTGTAGTGATTGGAATCTCTGTCCGTTTCACGAATTCGAACATAGCTTCATGTGCTCCGGAGTAGATAACTCCACCACCTGCAATGATAATCGGACGTTCAGCAACCGCAATTGCACGAACCAGTTTATCAAGCTGCAGTTTGTTTGGAACTGTACAAGGGTTGTAGCCACGAAGATTTACGGTACTCACTGGTGTGAACAACGTTTTTGCTGCCGACACGTCTTTTGGAATATCGATCAACACTGGACCTTTACGACCCGTATTTGCCACATGAAAAGCTTCATGAATTACGCGTGGGAGATCTTCAACATCTCTTACAAAGTAGCTATGCTTAGTGATTGGCATCGTGATTCCGGTAATGTCAGCTTCCTGGAATGCATCTGTACCGATCAGGCTGGAGAATACGTTACCTGTGATTACAACCAATGGAGTTGAATCCATATATGCTGTAGCAATACCTGTTACAAGGTTTGTTGCTCCGGGACCCGAAGTTGCGATACATACCCCTGGTTTGCCACTTGCTCTAGCGTAACCGTCAGCTGCATGAATCGCGCCTTGCTCATGACGTGTTAACACGTGATTGAAATCCGTAAAACCGTATAATGCATCATAAATGTACAATACAGCTCCACCCGGATATCCGAATACTGTGTCTACACCCTCCAATACAAGGCTGCGGAGTAGTATTTCCGAACCGGTAATAACTTCCGGCTCCATCCATTTTTCTTTTAGCTGCTCTGTAGACCGTAATTCCGGTATTTGCGCGCTCATCAGTATTCCTCCTCCGATATTTAACATTCATTATGCAAATGACGGACCGTCCTCTATACATCAGCAAATAGTTATTTATAAAACAAAAAAACCTTTCGCCTCCCACGCACAGTATTAGCGCGTGAGGGACGAAAGGTTGATCTTCCGTGGTACCACCCATGTTTGCATTACATCTCGCGATGCAACGCCTTATCAGGTATACAAAAATCCATCGATGTAGGCAAGGGCCCTAATCTCTGTAACCTGAGGTCCGTAACGCGGACTAAACGATTCCCCCTAATAATTCCACCACTTTAGCCAGTGGACCTTTCAGGGAAACAGCTCCGAGGTGAGCTCGTATATAAGGGATTTCGGTGGAGGTTGCAGCAAATCCTCACACTCTCTGAGCAAAAGAGCCCTTAAAACTTCGTCCTCATCATCGCCGATACATGTATGTTCGTTAAAATGTTTAGACACATTATATGATTCCTAACACGGATAGTCAATACCCATATTTTTAAAATTGACACAACTCCTACTTCTACACTCTCGGAACGCCTGCCCCTCTCCCAACATATGATGTACGACAATGCGTGGAAAGGGGACGCTCTATGATTCGTTATCGTCGACCGAAGCAGGATGACGTTGTTATTTTTGATTTAATTGAGCGACAGCTTGTACCATTATCTCATCTGCCGCAAACTGAAATTACTAAAATCAAAAAAGATTTACCCCGTCGTCTGGGACACGGAATCACCCTTGTCACCTGTCCCGACTATGAAAGTGATCCAAACGGCTTTGTCCATTTCTTACTGCATGGTGATTTACTCTACATCGATATGTTGGCCATTGCACCAGAAGCTCGGCGTAAACATTTGGGAAATATGCTCATGGATCGAGCAGAAAGATTTGCACTATCTCGCGGATGTCATCGTTCTAAGGTTTCCGTCGATTTAGGGAATGCAGCAGCTCTAGCCTTTTATAAAAAATTGGGCTACAGCGTAGCCCGTTATCAATCCCTAAGTTTTTGTTACGAGCTTGAGAAACGATTTTCCTAGCCAAAGCAGCAGTTATCAGAACTTAAAAGAATCCAAAAGGTGGATATGGTGTGCCTCCGTACCCATAACCTCCATAAGGAGTTCCATATCCGTAACCGCCGCCATAAGGTGTAGCTCCGCCATAGCCACCACCATAACCTCCACCATAAGCATAAGGGGCAGTGCCAACGGCGAGCAAATCAAACAACACTAATGGAATGATTGCTTTTGTTTGTACTTTTTTACCACTTACACGTTGCAATATAAGACGATTACCTGATACACGAAGTAGCTTTCCTGTAACTTGTGTGCCATCCTTTTTCACAGCGATAATCTGCTTACCTACGAGCCTCATAACCTGCTTTTTCGTGACTGGCTTAGTCATAATATCCCCTCCAAAAAGTTTTACAAGTCTTCTGATTCCCATCCTTTTCAAAACAGTTTATTCGCTCAAAAGAACCTTCGCCTGTACACTTGCCCTTATCTCTCAATGTTTATCCTTATCACTCTTAACAAAAAAAGCCGCATTTCCGGAAAAAGTCCGGAGATGCGGCTTGGTAATGATATATGCAAAAAAATTGAAAAGATCTAGCGCTTACTAGGATCGTAAGGCTGACCTAATGCCTTAGGAGCAGCGGAACGTCCTACAGCAGCTACAAGCACAATGACTGTCAATACATAAGGAATCATAAAGATGAACTCTTGCGGGATATCTTTTGACCACTCAAACAATTGAACATAGTTACGAATCGCTTGGGAGAATCCGAAAAATACTGCAGCACCAAATGCTCCGAGCGGATTCCATTTACCAAAGATCATCGCTGCAATCGCGATAAAACCTTGACCAGAAATCGTATTATGACCAAAAGTTCCCGTTGTGGTTAGAGTAATTGTCGCTCCACCGATACCAGCCATCAATCCACTCAGCATTACACCGATATATCTCATACGATTAACCTTGACGCCTAAGGTGTCTGCGGCACTAGGATGCTCACCTACTGCGCGTAAACGAAGTCCAAATGGCGTCTTAAACAAAACGAAATAAATAACGATAACCAGCACGATGGCTAGATAAGTGGTCGGATAGGAATTAAATATCCCTTCACCGATCACCGGGATTTTGGAGAGTCCAGGAATTGCAACCTTGTTAAATCCATCGATTAGCGGAGTTTCAGCAGATCCATCAAACAGCAGCTTTACCATGTAGAGCGTACTACCTGCGGCTAAAAAGTTAATAACCGTACCACTGATCGTCTGATCTGATTTAAAGGTAATAGATGCAACTGCATGAATTAGTGAACCAAGTACCCCAACGGCCATAGCACAGAGTACTCCAATCCAAGGAGCCCATTCACCCATCCCAGCATCTTGAGCATAATAGCCGCCAACTGCTGCTGCAAAGGCACCGAACATCATCAAACCTTCAAGTCCAATATTTACGACACCGGAGCGTTCAGAGAAGATGCCGCCAAGTGAGGCAAAAATGAGCGCTGTGGAAAAAACAAGTGTTGTATTAAGCAGTTGACCTAACGTCTGCAGATCCATCTATAACACCTTCTCTTTCTTGCGCTTGAAGTAAAAGGGCTTAAGCACCCAACGCACAATCCCTTGTGCCGCAATAAAGAATATGATTGAACCTATAACGATACGAATAAGCTCCGGAGGGACATCTGCAGCAAAACTCATTCCCGCAGAACCATAAGTCAACGTACCATATAGAATCGCAGCTAGCACAACACCAAGTGGATGTGTTAAACCAAGTAGAGCCACTGCGATACCATCAAATCCATATCCTGGCGATGCCGCGAACACTGATTGATAATGGAATACACCCAGTACCTCTCCTGCTCCGGCCAATCCTGCAAATACTCCACTTATGAACATTGCTTTTACAACGTTACGGCCAACATTCATCCCTGCATATTCGGCAGCATGAGGATTGTAACCAACAGCACGCATTTCATATCCTTGTTTAGTCTTCCATAAGTAGACATAGAAGAATACTGCTGCGGCAAGGGCAATAGCTGTTCCCCAGTGCAGACGCGCATTGTCAAATAACGAATTCAAGAACGTCATAGAAAGTGAAGCTGGAATATCCTCGGAACGATTCTGCCCCGGAAGTAACAGAAATGCTCGTACAATATAATTCGACAAGTACAGAGCAACCCAGTTTAACATGATCGTGGTAATAACTTCATTAATCCCACGCTTGGCCTTCAAATAGCCGGCGATACCAGCCCATAGACCTCCGCAGACCCCTGCAATAATAACAGCAAGCGGAACTAATATGAATCCTGGCAAGGCAGCAAATTTAATACCTACCACGGTCGCAGCTGTCATACCAATCATCACTTGTCCGTCTGCCCCGATATTAAACATCCCTGAGCGGAACGCAAAGGCTACAGCTAGACCAGTAAGCATTAATGGCGTCATTTCGCGCACGGCTTCACCAAAGTTATACAAGTTACCAAATACGCGCGTAAACAGTGCGGAGTAAGCAGTTATCGGATCATAACCACCCAGAAGCATAACTATTGCGCCCACAAGAAAGCCAAGCACGATGGCGACAAAAGGAATGATATAGCTATCAGTTGTGAAGATTTTTTTGAACTTATTCAACTGCCTTACCTCCCCGCTTCAAGCTGCCTGCCATCATAAGGCCCAGTTCCTGATCATTAGTATCTTGCGGGAACACTTCACCGACAATTTTGCCTTCATAGATAACAGCAATTCTGTCAGATACATTCATAATCTCGTCCAATTCAAAAGAAATGAGCAGTACAGCTTTCCCTTGGTCACGCTGAGCAATAAGCTGCTTTTGAACAAACTCGATAGCACCAACATCTAGACCACGTGTTGGTTGTGCAGCAATAAGTAATGTCGGATCTTTATCTATTTCCCGAGCAATAATCGCTTTCTGTTGATTTCCGCCGGATAGCGAACGTGCTTTAGTCTGAATTGAAGGAGTACGCACATCAAATTGCTCTACAAGACCCTCAGCATACTTATCAATGACATCATTTTGCATGAAGCCATTTTTGTTATATGGACTCTTATAATAAGTTTCCAGCACCATATTCTCACTCACCGAGAAATCAAGCACCAAACCATGCTTATGACGGTCCTCTGGAATATGAGACACATTCATCTCCGTAATCTTGCGCGGGGATAAATTAGCTATCTCGTTCCCGGATACCTGAATAGAACCAGAATCGATTTTGCGCAGACCTGTAATGGCCTGAATCAGTTCACTTTGTCCATTGCCATCAACACCAGCTATTCCGAGAATTTCCCCGGCTTTCACATCAAAGCTAAGGCCGTCCAGCACCGAGACACCGTCTTTACTCTTGCTGTTCACATCCTTCAGCTCGAGTACAGTTTCGCCAACCTCAGGAGCCTTCTTATCCACCTTGAAGGTAACGCCACGACCAACCATCTTCTCAGCTAGTTCATTCGGATTAGTCTCTGCCGTATTTACGGTATCGATTACTTTTCCGCGTCTAATAATGGTAACACGATCAGATATTTGCATAATTTCTTTAAGCTTATGCGTAATTAGAATAATAGATTTTCCCTCTGCAACAAGCCGCTTCATAATCGCCATCAATTCCGTAATTTCTTGAGGCGTAAGTACTGCAGTCGGCTCATCAAATATGAGAATATCCGCTCCGCGATACAGGGTCTTCATAATTTCTACCCTTTGCTGCATACCCACAGAAATGTCATGAATGACGGCATTTGGATTCACTTGCAGGCCATATTGCTCCGATAGCTTCCGAACCTGTTCCGCAGCGGATTTATAGTCAATTTTAAGACCTTTCTTCGGCTCCATCCCAAGAACAATATTCTCGGTAACCGTAAAAGGTTCCACAAGCTTGAAATGCTGATGCACCATACCAATCCCAAGCTCAATCGCTTTATTGGGATTATCAATTATAACCGGTTTCCCGTCGATTTCAATACTACCTTCGTCCGGTTGATACAATCCAAACACGATATTCATTAAGGTTGATTTACCTGCACCATTCTCACCGAGCAATGCAAGAATCTCACCCTTTTTTAAGGTCAAGCTAATGGAATCGTTAGCAACAATACCAGGAAATCGTTTTGTGATTTGCTTCAACTCTACGACAGGAGCCGCAGCACTCATGGAATCACCCTCATCACAGAATATATAACTACCATGTAGACACGAGTGTACCGCCCTTCTCAAGGCGGTATAACTGTGTCCATCTTATCAAAACCAGCGCTTTAACAAGGAATAAGGCCAGCGCATAACCGGCCTTATTCCTTGTTGCTTATTGTAATCCGATAAATAAAAGGGAGATATTACTCAGCAGGAACTGTAACTGTTCCATCAATGATTTGTTTTTTGAATTCTTCAACTTTAGCCAAGATCTCTTCAGAAACGTTTACTTTAGATGTATCAGAGATACCTACACCGTTGTCTTTCAAACCAAGAACAGTTGTAGTACCACCTTTGAAAGTACCATCGATTACTTCTTTGGAAACCTTCTTCACAGCTTCGTCAACGCGTTTGATCATGGAAGTCAAAGTTACGTCTGTACCAAATTCAATGGATTGGTCTTTGTCTACACCGATAACCCATACTTTAGCACCGCCAGCTTTGTTACGGGATTTAGCTTCGTTAAATACGCCATTTCCTGTTGCACCAGCTGCAGGGAAGATGATGTCATTACCATCGTTATACAATGTAGCTGCAAGAGATTTACCAGTATCTGGCTTGTCGTATGCACCTGCATAAGTAATTGTAACTTTAGCGTCAGGGTTAACTGCTGTTACACCCGCTTTGAAACCAACTTCAAAACGTTTGATTACTGGGCTTTCCATACCGCCAATAAAAGCTACTTTGTTAGTTTTTGTAGTCAAACCAGCAACCACACCAACCAAGAAGGAACCTTCGTTCTCAGAGAAAGTAACGGATGCTACGTTAGGAGCATCTACTACGCTATCGATAATTGCCAAGTTTGCATTTGGGTTCTCACCAGCAACCTTTTTAATTGCGTCGCCAAGATCAAAACCAATACCCCAAGTCAAGTTGTAGCCATCTTTAACGAATTGGTTAAGGTTTGGCTCATAGTCAGCATTGGATTTACTTTGCAAATATTTAACGGAAGTGCCAGTTTCTTTTTCAAGAGCTTGTAGTGCTTCCCATGCGGATTGGTTAAATGACTTATCGTTAACACCACCGATATCAGTAACCATACCAAATTTGAAATCTTTTCCGGCATTTGTTCCAGCATTTGTTCCTGCATTAGTCTCGCCATTTGCAGCATTCTTAGCGTTGTTTTTTCCGCAACCGGCCAATACTACTGTGAATGCCAGCAACATTACAAGAGATAGCTTGAAAACTTTTTTCATTGAATGTGATCCCCCTTAAAATATTGGATGTCATCTGTGTTCTACTTGGACATTCCATAGATCAAATTATAACTGCAATAAAATCTAAAATCCAGTCCATAAATGACCTCAGGTCAATAATTATTTGTATTTTTTCGTAAGTAACCGCTTTCCATGACATGACGTGTTATTATCATGTTTGAATGATGTTAGAAAACCTTATTTTTCTTTGTATAGTATTCCAACACAATACAAATATTATTGCACACTTATGTGTTTTCTATTATTATGATTGCTTAGTATTTGCACTGAAAGGAAGTTATCAGATATGACCGATGAAAAAAATCCAAAAACGATGCCGGCTTTTAAATATTGCCGTGAATCCCGCGTCTTCAAAACCGGACGCGTTTTCCCTAATGACGTTAATAATCACAAAACATTGTTTGGCGGTAAGCTTATGAGTGGCATTGATGAAGTGGCCTCCATCTCAGCTATGCGCCATTGCCGTGCTAATGTCGTTACAGCCTCTACAGACTCTGTCGACTTCTTAAGACCTATCCGACCTACAGACTCTGTATGCTTCGAATCCTTCGTTTCTTGGACCGGACGCACGAGCATAGAGGTATTCGTAAAGATCATCTCAGAAAATCTATATACTGGTGAGCGCGCGGTCGCTGCCACTTCATTCCTTACCTTTGTTGCAGTCGAGGAGGATGGTACTCCTACTCCGGTTCCTGCCATAATCCCAGAGACCGATGAAGAAAAGCTCATCAGCGAATCAGCTAATGAACGTTCTGAGCTGCGCAAAGTGAGAAGAACCATCAGTAAAAAGCTCGCTGCCGAGCTCAACACTGTGAAATACTGGGAATAACTCTGCATCAAGCAGAGTTTTTTCTCGTTTTCTAACGGTAGAGGACACATTCCCCCGATTCTATACACTTCATACCACACAAAAAAGCACCGCTGCATGGGCAACCCGCAGGCGGTGCTTTTCGATTATATTACAACACTTACGCGTTGATTTTCTCTTTGGCAATACCAGCCAAGGAGTTGAATGCGTTAAGATCATTTACAGCCAGATCAGCCAGCATCTTACGGTTAACTTCTACACCAGCCAATTTCAGGCCGTATACAAGCTTGCTGTAAGAAAGACCATTCAAACGAGCTGCTGCATTAATACGAACGATCCACAGTCTGCGGAAGTTACGTTTAGTTTGACGACGGTCGCGGTAAGCGTAAACCATCGATTTCATTACTTGTTCTTTAGCTGTTTTAAAAATGCGGTGTTTAGAACCGAAATAACCTTTTGCCAATTTCAACACTTTTTTATGTCTACGACGAACTACAAATCCGCCCTTAACTCTTGCCATATTAATAAACCTCCCAAAAATGTGTGATAAACTATTTCAAGTTAGCCAATCCTTGTTTCAAACGTCTTACATCCCCAGGGGCCATTACTGGATTACCGTTCAGAACGCGCTTAGCGCGTTTAGATTTGTGGGACAGCAAGTGGTTTTTGTGAGCTTTGTAACGTGTTACTTTACCAGTTCCGGTAATTTTGAAGCGGCCTTTCAGGCTGCTGTGTGTTTTCATCTTAGGCATGGTGTTTCCTCCTTGAATATTATGCGGCGCCAAATTGCAGGTAAGCAAGTGACTCCAGATTTATTGGGCTTTAGGAGCCAAAATCATAATCATGCTGCGGCCTTCCAGCTTAGGCTGGCGCTCAACAACAGATATATCAGCCACTTCGTTCTTAACACGCTCGAGGATTTTCTGACCGATATTCGCATGTGTGATCTCACGTCCGCGGAAACGTACGGAGCACTTTACTTTATCGCCTTCACCCAAGAACTTGATTACATTGCGGAACTTGGTTTGATAATCATGTTCCTCAATGTTAGCACGGAACCAGACTTCCTTGATATCAACGATCTTCTGGTTCTTACGGGCTTCCTTCTCTTTCTTCTGCGTTTCATAACGGAACTTGCCGTAATCCATGATGCGGCATACCGGCGGCTTAGCCTGTGGTGCTACATTGACTAAATCTAGATTAAGATCGATCGCCATTTGCAACGCTTCGCGGATCGGTTTAATTCCGATTTGTTCACCTTCCGCACCAACCAACCGTACCTCTTTGGCCCGAATTTCATCATTGATCATATGTTCCTTACTGATAACTCTCCACCTCCGGATCTTTTTAACAACTATACTGCCCTACTCCATAAAAAAGGGGTGCCGGTAACACCCGACACCCCGTGTTTGATCAACGTTCATGAACATTAACATTCATAAAGCATTGAGATCAAAACCAGCCGGCGAATATGCCAGTCAGGTGAGAAGCAGGTGCTTCTTCTTGCAATCCCTATGATTTGCGTACTTGAATACTATACACCACTCCAAGTGGAGTGTCAATTCTTTTTATTCAACATTTTTAGATGTCTTATACCTGCTTGCTTTGCACTTCTTCAAGTCTTACGACACGCGTATGCTTGGTATGGCTCCATTGCTTGTTGTTCTGCGTGAAGAACGCATAGAACGTAATAGGATACCAAGAGATCAGGTAAATTGGGAAGAACACTAGATAAGCGTACACCTTCTTAAATTTAACCTTCTCCAAAGCCATCGCAATCCCAAAGGTTACCAGATTCAAGCCGATCGCAAGGAAACCGAGCCAGACTGGCAAGCTGCCGTAAATATTAGCGATATTCGGACCGTTAAAGAGAGCCATATCCACCCACATTACGGCCGTCATCAAGAAGGTGAGCAAAACAATGTACACATTTGCTCCGTAAAGCGCAAGGTCAAACTTCGTTAAGCTGCGTTCTTTAATACTTTGCCAAAGTAATGGGAAAAAATAACGACGAGCTACAGTGAAGTGTCCTTGCATCCAGCGCAGACGCTGTCTTGAAGAGGCCTTGAAAGTTAGAGGCTTCTCATCAAATACCTTTGCGTCATAGTTGAACTTAGGATACACACCATGAGATGCACTGCGCATCGTAAACTCTAGATCCTCGACCAAACTTGTAGCTCCCCAGCCCATCTCTTTAAGAAGAGCAGTCTCGAAACACATTCCTGTTCCGCCAAGGAAGTTCGCCATATTCAAATTATGGCGTGAAAGTTGCCACAAACGGTTAATATACCAGTACGACACACCATACGCTGCAGTAATCCAGGAATCTTCTGGATTCTTGGTGTCAATATAACCTTGAATAACACGTGCTCCCGAACAAAGATCATTATTCATCTCCATTAGGAACTCAGTATGTGCCAGATTATCGGCATCAAACATTACGACTGCGTCATATTGACGCTGCATGCCCCAAAGCTCCTTGAGCATCCATTCAATGGCATAACCTTTACCACGCAGATTCGGGTTAGTGCGGACACAAGCGTTCATTCCGTGCTCTCTAACGATGCGAGCTGTACCATCTGTACAATTGTCACAAATTACAAATACGTCAAACAGTTCTGAAGGATAGTTAAGCTGCTTCAGGTTCTCCATTAACGCGCCGACGACTTCTTCCTCGTTATGTGCGGCAACAAGTACTGCAAATGTTTTTTCTGGCTTAAACGTTGTCTTTGTCTTTTTCTTGTGCAAACCAAATAACGAAAAGGTAAACTGATAAACTGCGATTGCTGCCAAGATCACTTGGAGCGTAACAAACAGTGCGTCTGTCATGACCTTTTGATGCCCCCTTTTTTCACTCTCGGTGTTCTTTTTTTCTCTCTAGCTTGCTTGACGTTCCTTCTGACCCTTTTGTTGCATCCCCTAATTATAGACCAAGAGTATTCTTATTCTCGGCAGACTTCACAATTTTTATATATGCTGTTTAAAAGAATTGTATGGATTCCATTATTTCGGATCCTTATTTATCTCTTACCCTTTTAAACATGTTTAGTCCGCTTGAATCATTGTACGGCGTTAGCGGCTCTAAGTCAAAACTAGCAAATTTCTAGCAAAACTGAGCTTTTCCTTGAAATGGACTACCTTTAAAAAGTATGATTAAGACAGATCTAATGCTAAAGAACGGACTGCTCATAAGCACCTGTTATCGGTAGCCGACTGGCGGAGGGACAAGATATGAGACATTTATTCATGAAGCTACATCTCTGGGAGCGGCACCTTTTTAAGTGGATCAACGGACGAATGCATAATCGTTTTCTGAACTTTTGGCTCTTCTATCTCACTCATTTGGGTGGAGCTACAAGCACAATTGTTATCAACATACTGATATGGGCATTTGCTCCTCAGCCATGGAGAACCGCTAGCCTGCAAGCAATGACGGCTCTAGCTGTTAGCCATTTGCCCGTTGCTGTTGCCAAAAAACTGTATCCACGCATGCGGCCTTATCTGGCGTTACCGGATACAAACACATTTCGTAATCCATTAAAGGATCATTCTTTTCCTTCTGGTCATACTACAGCTATCTTTGCTTCAACGGTCCCATATATGGTAGCCTTTCCTGCCTTGACCGTTATTCTGCTGCCGCTGGCCTGTATTGTCGGGTTTTCACGCATTTATCTGGGATTACATTATCCATCTGATGTCTTTGCAGGCTTAGTGATCGGAACCAGTGTTGCAGCGGGCACCATAGCCTTATGGATCTGAAATATATATGGTTATACCGGGAAAACCTTTGAGAATAGGTGAATCAAAATTGCAAAAAAAAAGAATTTTAATACTCTCAGAAGGCTTTGGCGCAGGACATACTCAAGCAGCTTATGCGCTGTCGAGCAGTTTGCGCCAACTGTCACCTAATTTACAAACGAAGGTGCTAGAACTTGGGAATTTCCTAAATCCCAAAATGGCACCCATTATTCTGTCCGCTTACCGTAAGACGGTAACGACTCAGCCAAAACTGATGGGTTACGTCTACCGTCACCAGAAATCATTTAATCGTCTTACCACGCTTGCCCTGCATCGTATATTTTATACGCATACCAAAAATGTTGTCATGCAGTTGAAACCTGACGTTATTGTCTGCACACACTTCATTCCGGGTGCTGTAGTATCTCGTCTTAAGAGAGTGGATCCTACCCTAAAGGTGCCACTCGTAACTGTTATAACGGATTATGACGCACATGCCAGCTGGATCAGTCCTGAGGTAGACCGTTATCTGGTATCAACACCAGAGGTTGAATCCAAATTGCGTATGCGAAATATTCCTGCTGCGAAAATTCAGGTTACAGGGATACCCGTACATCCTAACTTTTGGCAGCATCCTGGAAAACAGGAGATTCGACAGCAATTCAATCTCAAGGATATGCCAACAGTACTAGTCATGGGCGGCGGCTGGGGGATCATGAACGATCAGGTTGTAAATGCCTGTCTGGCGGAATGGCGTGAGAAGATTCAGATTGTTTTCTGTCTCGGCAAGAATGAAGAGCTGCTGCAGGAAATGAAAGAAGACCCGCGTTATAATCATCCTAATATTTCCTTGATCGGCTTTACGCGTGAGATCGACAAGCTGATGGAGGTGTCCGATCTGCTCGTCACGAAGCCGGGTGGAATGACCTGCAGTGAAGGGCTCGCAAAAGGAATACCGATGCTTTTCTATAACCCTCTGCCCGGGCAGGAGGAGGAAAATTGCCGCTATTTTACCGCAGCAGGTTTCGGAGAGCCGATAGAGTCTTTAGACGTAGTTGTAATGTGGATGGAACGTCTCTTAAACAACTACGAGGATGTGCAAAATAAGCGAAAACTTCATCTTGAGGAAATCGCCCGCTACCACCCATTGCAATGTGCTCAGAGCATTATCGAATTATTGGAATAGTTAATTTTAAAAAAGCGGCAGCCTCAAAACTGAACTGCACCCCGTCAAGTAGACAGTACAAATAATCAAAATCGTTAAACGGCCTTGGTCCTAAATTCCATCGGACTACGGCCGTTTAATTTTGCTTGTAACCGTTCGTAATTGTAAAAGTGAATGTAGGCCTCAATGTCCCTTTTAAGCTCTTCAAAGGTATGGTACTTGTGCAAATAATACTTCTCACATTTTAAGGTCCCCCAGAAGGATTCCATTGGACCGTTATCGATGCATCGCCCAACTCGGGACATACTCTGAACCATTTTGTTGCCATCCAGAAGCTTCTTAAAGCCCAGTGAAGTGTACTGATAGCCTCTATCGCTATGAAGCAATGGGCTGCTTTCTGGGGCTTCTTGTAAGGCGAGTTTCAACGTTTGGAATACAAGTGGATTGTTATTGGAACGCCCTAATACATAAGAGACGATGGATTTATCATGGAGATCGAGAATAGCGCTTAAATACGCTTTCTGGTCGTTGCCATACTTGAATTCCGTTACATCGGTGAGCCACTTTTCATTCGGCGTATCCGCATGGAAGTTGCGGTTTAGGACGTTTTCCGCGACCTGTTGTGGAGTAGCATTGGCATACTTTTTCCTCTTCCTCCGAATAACGGACTGAATTCCCAGGACCTTCATTAGCCGCTTTACGCGCTTGTGGTTAATGGTTTTTCCGGTTTGTCTGCGCATATGCAGAGTTAATTGACGGTACCCAAAAGTGCGCTCCACTTTCTCATAGATGGTCATCATTACCTGGATCAACTGCTCATTCTCCTGCTCACGAGGGCTGGGCTTGCGATTTAGCCATTTGTAATAGCTTGAGCGTGCAATTCCTGCAATTTCGCATAGCCGTTGAATGCTTGCTGACACGTCCTTTTGAAGTTCTTGAATGGCAAGGTAGATCGTTTCCTGCCGTGTTTGATTTAGCGTCGCCTTCTTTCTAGTTCCTCTAACTTTTTTAAAAATGCATTTTCCGCCCGAAGTCGTTCAATTTCGTACTCCATTTGCTTCATCTTGAGTTTCTGTTGGTCGGCCGCCGTTAACTCTTCTGGGGCTTTCTTTCTTCCTCGACCATCCTTTAACGCGTCCTGGCCGCCACCTTCAAACTTCTTCACCCATTGGTATACTTGCTGATAGGAGACCTGAAACTGTCCAGCTGTCTTTTGGTAATCATGTTGATTGCTCAGACAATACTGAACGATTTCGATCCGTTCTTGCCAAGTCGTAGTTCGCCCTTTTGTCATAGCTTTTCTTTCCCCTTTGTAGGCTGTTAAGCTGCTATGACCATTATACTTGTTAATCCAATTGAAGAGCTGCCTCGTACTAGCAATCTTGTATTTATCGATGATCTGATACTGAGACAAGCCCCCATCAAGATAGTCCTTCACCGCCTGGAGCTTCAGTTCAGCACTGTACCTTTGAAGATGTGTACGGCGCTCTAGCCCTTCATATCCATGTGTCTTATATCGACGTTGCCATTTCATTAAAGTCGTCTTGTTAATCCCATATTTCATCGCAGCTGCTAAAAAACCAATCTCCCCATTCGATACCTCTTCGAGGATGGTGAGTTTCTCCAAAGCGTTATATTTCCCTCTAGACATGAATAAGCTCCCCTCACAGTAGCAGGCTTTTTTTATTTCGCCTGTCTACCATATGGGGAGCATATCAAACCACTTGGAGGCTACCGCTTTATTATTGAAGCACGTCTTTTGGAGCAGTGCTTTGTAACTACAACCGATATTTGTCCAAACGGGTAGCTTGATACTGCTTGAGCGCTTCCGCACCTACAATGGCCTCGCAACGATGGATATTCACGCCACGTCCGACAAATTTCGTCTCGTATTCCGTCATAATATGATCCTCATTTATAATGCCGTCCGCATGTAGGTCTAAAGAGATATTTTTCATCTGTAAACCAAAATCCGCAAATGCATTTAATGAGAATTCAAATAGGCTTCGGGAATCTGTTTTTAGATGAATTTCACCTAAGTCGCTTAGCAGCCCGCGATATTTGTCAAGAAAACGCGGGTGTGTCAAACGACGTCGAGCATGCTTACTCTTAGGCCACGGATCACTGAAGTTAAGATAAATTCGTTCCAGCTCACCTGGAACAAATACTTCCTCTGCATAATCAATATTGGCGAGTGCCAATTTCAGGTTAGGCGGCGTCTCATGACCTGCCGGCTCCCATACTGCTCTAGCCTTATCTCCAGCACGGCGGATCAGCTCATCATACATATCAACGCCGATAAAATTAATATCGGGATATTTGAAGCTCATTTGGCTGATAAACTGTCCCTTGCCCATTCCGAACTCCACATGGATCGGATGATCATTCCCGAACAGCTTGGACCACTCACCTTTATAACTCCGAGGGTCTAGAATGACTAGATCGGTCTGTTCTTCCAAACTTTCACGTATTCCTTTTCTTCCGCGTAAACGCATAGGTATTCCTCCGATTATCTCTTATACGATAACTGTCACTTGCAATATTGTGCCGAAATTGTCCCGAAAAGTAAAGGGATTGGGGTAAAAAAGAAAAAGGAATTCTCTGGTTCAGCTCTTAAATGAGCTATCCAGAGGAATTCCTTCGTTGTGTATATTTGGAATTAAGGCTCATTCTTGTCCGGTAGATTAGGATCTACTTTGTGTTTGAGCTTGTGGCAAATGTCTTTTTTTCGAATGCACTACGAATTTTACGCTGTGCAGCTGTCTTGATCTTAGGATTGCCGTTAAATTCCACACCTGTTAGTGCAAGGGCTTCATCTGGCGTTAAGTGGACTTCAATCGAATCTTTACCCTCAGCATATACCGTTTGAGAATTCATTGCTATCACCTCACGGTTATTATTATGGATCGGACGACACGAAATTATGAACTCCGGGCTGAATTTCTTTAAGCCACAGCAGCTTTTCACACTCTGAATATAACATACTATGTAAGCATTTTCAAGTTGAAAGCGCCTTACTTTCGGCCTATTTTTCATGCCAGTACCGGGAGTGAATGTTACGCCGAGCTCTGTTTTTTGATACAATGTATTGGATTATAAAGAAACGGCTGTGTGTTCTCATTTATAAGGATGCCAACCGTCTCAGAAAAATATAAGGATAAGGATACTTATCCATGTTTATATTTTCAGAAAGGAGCTCCTCGTGTCTAATCTTCAATACACTACTCCTCCGCAGCTTTGGGGAGATAAACGTTTTCATACCTGGAATTATGAAATGCGTGAACACATGAACACCAAAGTTTTCAAAGTTATGCTTGATGCAGGCTTTACTTGTCCCAACCGTGACGGCTCCGTCGCTAAAGGTGGTTGCACTTTTTGCAGCGCCAGAGGTTCTGGTGATTTTGCAGGAAGTCGCCGAGATGATCTTGTTACCCAATTTAATAATATCCGTGACAAACAGCATCTAAAATGGCCCAACGCTAAATACATCGGATACTTTCAGGCCTATACCAATACGTACGCTCCGGTCGAAGAGCTCAGAGAATATTTCGAAGTGATCTTGCAGCAGCCAGGTGTCGTTGGACTATCTATTGCTACACGGCCTGACTGTTTGCCAGATGATGTGGTCGAATATTTAGCGGAGCTAAACGAGCGCACGTATCTGTGGGTAGAGATGGGTCTTCAAACTATACACGACTCCACTTCAGAACTTATTAATCGGGCTCACGATAGCCAATGTTATGTGGAGGCTGTTGAGAAGCTGCGGCGACACGGTATTCGTGTCTGCACCCATATCATTCACGGTCTCCCGCAGGAGACACATGAAATGATGCTCGAAACGGTATCTGCTGTAGCTCGCATGGATGTGCAAGGAATTAAGATTCACCTTCTGCATCTCATGCGTAAAACACCAATGGTGAAGCAATACGAAGCTGGATTGCTACGATTCATGGAACAGGACGAGTATGTGAAGCTGATTGCCGATTCACTCGAAATTTTGCCCCCTGAAATGATTGTGCATCGCTTGACTGGAGACGCGCCTCGAGATCTATTAATTGGACCGATGTGGAGTCTCAAGAAATGGGAAGTGCTAAATGCCATTGACGCTGAGCTTGTTGCTCGTGATACTTGGCAGGGTAAGTATTGGAGGAAGAGCTAATGGGCTTTATGTCCGTTTTAAGCTTTGCTCATAAATTAATCTCTGAGCGGCTAACTTTAGGTGACCGTGCGATTGATGCCACTGTGGGTACAGGTGCTGATACGCTTTTTCTAGCCAAAACAACCGGAATCCGTGGAGAAGTCTATGGCTTCGACATCCAAGCTGCTGCGCTTAAGCTGGCAGAAGAACGTCTACGGCTTGCACGGGAGGATGCTCCCTCGCTCGCTGCCGTCACCTTGCTGGAACGTAGTCACGCCGAAATGGCTGAAGCCGTTCCAGCGATCTGGCATGGCACCGTTGGAGCTGTAATGTTCAATCTGGGCTACTTGCCTTCAGGAGATGCCGACAAGAATATCATTACTCAGCCGGACAGCTCCATTTCAGCCTTGGAAGCTTCACTCCAGCTACTGCGTCCAGGCGGGATCATTACAGCTGTACTGTATCCAGGTCACGCAGGTGGAGATCTTGAAGCCGCTGCTGTTGAATCGTGGGCAGCGACTGTTTCCCCAAAGGTAGCGCAGAGCATCATTTATCGCCAGCTGCAGCGTACGGATTCGCCTTATATGATTGCGCTCGAGAAGAAAAAAGGAATTCCCTCTTAAACTGTAAGCAATCAAACCAACTTATATTTGGAAGGAAGATGTACTAATGACACAACCATATCCATTGAAATTTCAACCGGAGTTTAAAGAACGTGTCTGGGGTGGCCGCGCGCTGGAGAAATTCGGGCTAGATTTGCCAGAAGGACATATTGGTGAAGGCTGGATGATCGCCGATCACGCAAATGGTACATCTTCGGTGGTAAACGGAGAGTTAGCCGGTCAAGGCTTAGATCAAATTCGTGAGCAATTCGGCCATGAATGGTTCGGAAGCAAAGGGATTTCAGAAGCGGGCGGAAGATTCCCTCTACTAATCAAATTGCTGGATTGCAACGACAATCTTTCCATTCAAGTCCACCCTACAGATGATTATGAGGGATTGCCACAAGGTGAACTGGGCAAAACAGAGATGTGGTACGTGTTAGACGCTAAGCCAGGGGCTAAGATCATCTATGGTCTTAAAGATGGCGTGGATCGTGAAACATTGCGCGAAGCACTGGAGAATGGCACTGTTATGGATAGTCTTCAAGAAGTATCTGTCTCCGCAGGAGACTCCTTCTATATCCCAGCCGGAACCGTTCATGCGCTTTGCGCTGGTGTCGTTGTAGCAGAGATCCAGCAAAATTCCGACACTACATACCGCATTTATGACTATAACCGTCCAGGCCTGGACGGAAAACCACGCGAACTTCATATCGAAGATTCACTTAACGTTACAGCCTATGAAGGCGCCGGTGCTACTTCGATGAAGACAGATCACGCAATCCCTGGAGAGTGGCTGCAGCTTGCCGCTTCGCCATATTTTATCGTAGAAAAAGGAATCGTAAATGGTTCATGGGGCCTCACCACTACGAAAGACAGCTTCACTATTCTAGTGATCTGTGAAGGCAGCGGACATCTTACTTGGGATGGCGGCTCCCAGCCTTATGCTGCAGGAGAATGCTACCTGATTCCTTCCAACCTCGGCCGTTACGCTATCGAAGGTCATTCTACTGTGCTTCGCTCTTATTTACCATAAGTCGAGAACCTTTAGGAGGAATGGACCATGAAGGAAAACAGCTTTACCCTAACGGATCCCATAGGTGTAAATATCCATGTCTATGAATGGTTACCTGAATCCGATGTGCCAGTTAAGGGAATTGTGCAAATTTCTCACGGAATGTGTGAAACGGCTGTCCGTTACGCTCGTTTTGCGGAAGCATTAACCGGAGTAGGTTATGCAGTATATGCCAATGACCACCGGGGACATGGTAAAACTGCTGGTCAAGTTAATCTGCTCGGCGATGTTGGGGAGGACGGATTCTATTGGATGCGGCGCAATCTGCTCCAGGTAGCAGCCAAAGCACTCTCCAAACATGAAGGTAAGCCCATCTTTCTATTCTCTCATAGTATGGGTTCCTTTCTGGCTCAAAAGCTGATGTGTGAAGAGGGTAACGAAATCTATGAAGGATTTATCCTAAGCGGTACAAATGGTCCTCGCGGTATGCTGCGCCTTGGAGAATCTCTGGCTAGTGCACAGCTCAAGTTAAAGGGTGAACATCACCGAAGTGTACTACTGAACAGCTTAGTATTCGGCAGTTACAACCGTGCTTTTTCTCCTGTAAGAACTGCATATGACTGGCTGAGCAGCGATGAAGCGGAAGTTGATAAGTATATTGCCGATCCATTCTGCGGAGCCATTTGTACGACACGCTTTTTCCGAGGTTTCTTCCACCTCCTAAGAGAGATCCACTCCGAGGAATCACTTAGCACATTATGTATAAGTAAGCCCATTTATATATTTGGTGGAGATAAAGACCCTGTAGGGATGAGCGGTCAAGGTATTCCCCGTCTTGCTGAGCTATATAAGAAACGGGGAGTGTCAGACGTTGAGTATCGACTTTATCCAGGAGGCAGGCATGAAATGCTAAATGAGGTAAATCGAGATGAGGTTACAACTGATGTGCTTAACTGGTTAGAACAGCATCTCCCTTATGAGGCTACGACTACAGCTTAAGAGAAAAACCGAAGGTTTTTCGGATTATTTGAGACAGAAGAGCAGCGATCCTCCCGTTATTGGGGGATCGCTGCTCTTCGTTTTGGGTTGTGAGTAGCTTACTTACTCCTAGCTCCTTCCACTCTGCTTTCGGACTCATGTGACGCTTTTGACCAACCATTACATCCCCATCGTTTTCGGGCTCAGATGACTCTTGTGGCCAATCATCACCTTCCTCCACTACTTTTCTCGACTACTTTCCTCGACTACTTTCGGACTCAGATGCAGCTATTTGCTCATTTTTAGCCTTTGGAGCTGGATTTCGGACTCCAGTGCAGCTATTCCTTCGAAAGTAGCTCATTTTTACTGGTTTTCGTGCTAATAGCGAATATGCAGTCCGTATACATCGCAAATGTGAGAGAATCTCGCTTTTAAGGTCCTCTGGGTCCGATAGCACTGAGTCATCGCTTTCTTCCCTCACTTTCGGACTCCAGTGCAGCTATTTGCTTATTTTTAGCCTTTGGAGCTCGATTTCGGACTCCAGTGCAGTTATTCCTTCGAAAGTAGCTTATTTCCACTGGTTTTTGTGCTAATAGCGACTATCGAGTCCGTTAGTTGAACAAATGTGGGGAATTCTCGCTTTTAGAGCCCTCCGGGTCCGATAGCACTGAGTCATCAACACTCTCCACTACTTTCGGACTCAGATGACTCTTGTGGCCAATCATCACCATTCCCACCACTTTCGGACCCAGATGCAGCTATTTGCTCATTTTTAGCCTTTCGAGCTTGATTTCGGACTCCAGTGCAGCTATTCCTTCGAAAGTAGCTCATTTTCACTGGTTTTCGTGCTAATAGCGACTATGCAGTCCGAAAACATCGCAAATGTGGTGGATTCTCGCTTTTAAGGTCCTCTGGGTGCGATAACGCTAAGGCATCTGGATCCGATAACGCTAAGTTCTCTGGGTCCGATAACACTAGGTTATCTGGGTCCGATCGCGTTAAGTATGCTCTAAGTCATCACCATTATCCACCACTTATGGGCTCAGATGACACTCGCGCGTAAAACCAAATAGACCGCCCCCAAGGGAACGGTCTTTCCTCCAAACACAATCGCAATATTACAAAGGCAGCGTATAGTACTGAGCGCGTTGGCTCTCGTTCTGCTGATACATTACGATTAGCAGTGTGCGACCTTCTCGAACGGAAGGTGATTCAGCTACGGCTACAGCCGTGCTTGTGGTTTGGACAAGCTCTTCCAAACCGCTATTTGTGACTCCCTGTAATAGCGACTCTGCAGAAGGTACAGCCCCTTCGTTAGCATTGTCCGCTTCCACTTCCTCTGAGCCCCCATCCGCTCGTAGACCACTGATGGATTCCAGCACCGCTTCTAGCGAGAACGGTAGCACTTCAAGCACCGTATATTTTTGCAGCTCTCTTTCGTTGAGTCCGGCTTCTGCCAACTGGGCAGAGATTTGACCCGGATTCGCAGCGATATCCTTCAAGTAGCTCGACCAATCTGACTTATCCAGCACAAAATCCCACCAGATTTTGCGAGGCTTATACTTGTGTCCCAGGAAATAATCAAGCTTCATTAGCCCAGTAATAATATCCATAGACGGTGTCCCACGATCTATCAAGAAGGACTGCAAGCGGATAAAGAGATCTTCTAGCTGATGCCCAATTTTTTGCCAGCCTCTCTCCTCCCAATAGTCACCGAACTCCTGAAAGAAATCGAATGGTGAATCGAACACGTGACGGATCAAGTATTTGGCCGTATGGTCCATCCGGTGGCTGTTCCAGTATTTCTCCAGTACATCCTCAAGGCGCTTCAGACGGATAATATCCGAGAAGCTCATCATATGACTGCTAAGAATTTCGTAAGGGGCATGCTCCATATACGTATACTCATATTTTGCCGCCTGTGCACGCAACCCCGTCCCGCGAAGCATTTTGAGGAATCCAAGCTGCAGCTCTTCTGGCTCCATAACGAATACATCATTAAAGGTTTTGCGGAAGGTGGTGTAATCCTCCATTGGAAGCCCAGCGATCAAATCTAGATGCTGATCGATATTGCGACTTTCCTTAATCTTCATTACTGTACGAGAGAGCTTCTTGAAATTCTGGCGGCGTTTAACGAGCTCGTTCGTCTCATCATTCGTAGACTGTACACCAATCTCAAATCTAAAGACTCCAGGAGGCGCATTGTTCGACAGGAAATCCAGAACTTCTGGCCGCATGATATCTGCTGTGATTTCAAACTGGAACACACAGCCTTGATGATTATCGATCAGGAATTGAAACATTTCCATCGCATAATTGCGGTTAATATTGAAGGTGCGGTCCAAGAATTTAATGATTTTGGCACCATTTTCAATTAAGTAAAGTAAATCAGACTTCACTCGTTCAATATCATAGTAACGTACGCCTACCTCGATACTGGATAAACAAAATTGACAGTTAAACGGGCACCCACGGCTTGTCTCAAAATAAACAATACGTTTGCTCAAATCGGGAATATCCTCGGGAAAACGATGCGGTGTCGGCAGCGTATTTAGATCGCTTTTGGGACGAGGTGGATTTACAATGATCTCCTCCCCCTTACGATAAGCTGCTCCGTACACAAAGTGAAATTTACGGTCGTCTCTCAGCTCCTGCAGCAGATGATGAAAGGTCTCTTCTCCATCTCCGTTGACGATAAAGTCAATACCAGCCTCTCTCTTCATCCAGTGCAGCGGCTCATAAGACACTTCCGGACCTCCAAGAACAATCGTAACTTCAGGCATCACTTGCTTAAGAATTCCGATCAGCTTGAGTGTCTCTTCGATATTCCAGATATAACAGGAGAAGCCAATCACATCTGGCCGTTTCTGGAACAAGTCGGATACGATATTCATCACGGGATCTTTGATGGTATATTCCGCCAAATGAATATCATTAAATTCATGCTCACTGTATGCTTTTAGCAATCGGATCGCCAGTGAGGTATGGATGTATTTGGCGTTTAATGTGGACAGGATGATTTTCATGCTACACGACCTTTTCTACATTTCATTTTGAAAAAACTCTAGGAAGGCCTTACCGTACTTCCGGTATTTCACTTCCCCAACACCCTTCACTCTCAGCATTTCCGCTTCGGTCTGCGGACAAACCACACTCATCTCACGCAGCGTCGCATCATTAAAAATAATATAAGATGGCACATGCTCTCGGCCCGCCAGCTCTCGCCGAATCAGACGAAGCTGCTCGAAGACGGTCTCATTAACCGCCGAAGGTGACAGGTCATGCCCACGACTACGAACTCGCGTACCGGATGCAGCGCCTGCTCGTGATGGCCGCGCCACTCGCTGCATGACCTCACGCTGTCCTCGTAGCACCTCAGCAGCCAAAGGCTGGAGCCGCACTACTGGGTATTGTCCTTCAGACAAAGCAAGATATCCTTCAGAGATAAGCACATTGATGCTCTCCGAGATCTCCTTCTCCGTCCGGCTCGACATCGCACCGTGGGTCGGCAGCTTATCAAAACCATACTGAATCACCTTCTGATTGCGAGAACCTTTAAGCACAGAAGCCACCAGCGCTACTCCATAACGTTCCCGCATACGGTGGATGCAGGAGAATATCTTCTGCGCATCTACGGTCATATCTACAAGCTCTCGCTCATCAGTGCACGAGCTGCAAATCCCGCATGGCTTGTCCCCATGTGCCTCACCAAAATAGTCCAGCTGGGCACTCCGCAAACAACGGGTAGTATAACAATAATCAATCATTTGCTGAAGCTTACGATATTCGTTAGCTTTGCGATCCGTATCCTGCGGATTCTGCTCGATCAGGAACTTCTGTGTCATAATATCCTGCGCACTAAAGAGCAGGATACACTCACTAGGTTCACCGTCACGACCAGCACGACCAGCCTCCTGAACATAAGCTTCCATATTTTTTGGCATATTATAATGAATTACGTACCGGACATTGGATTTATCAATCCCCATCCCAAAAGCATTCGTGGCCACCATGACCCGGATATCGTCATATAGGAAGCCTTCCTGGCTATCGGCCCGCTCCTGATCATTCATACCTGCGTGATAGCGGCCTGCCGCTATTCCTGAAGCCTGAAGCCTTTGATATAGATCATCCACTTCTTTGCGTGTAGCCGCATAAACAATACCCGGCTGATGAGAATGCGTTGCGGTGTAATCCATGACGAACTCCCGCTTATTCTCTCCACGTAGCACAGACATCGCTAGATTATCTCTTCCGAGTCCAGTCATGAAAATACCTGGCTCCCGCAAACGTAGCAGCCGAACCATATCCTCCATAACCTCTGGCGTTGCCGTCGCTGTAAATGCAGCCAAGATTGGCCGTTCTGGCAGCTCGTTCACAAAAGGCGATACCGACAAATAGCTTGTACGGAAATCATGTCCCCACTGCGATACACAGTGCGCCTCATCCACAGCCACACAGGAAATCGCTAGCTCAGCCATCTCCAGACGGAACCAATCGAGCTCTAGTCTTTCGGGCGCGACATATAGCAGCTTCAAATCGCCCCTGCGGGCAGCCCGAATCCGCTCATTTACTTCTTTTCCGCTTAATGTGCTATTAATAAAAGCTGCCGGAATACCTGCCGTGGTTAACGCATCCACCTGGTCTTTCATCAGCGAGATCAATGGTGAGATCACCAATGTCAGCCCCGGCAGCAACAGTGCAGGAACCTGATAACAGATCGACTTCCCGCCTCCCGTAGGAAGAATCCCCAGCGTGTCGCGACCTTCCAGCAAGTTCTGAACAATCTTTTTCTGACCATCCCGAAAATCTGGATAACCGTAATATTTTTGCAGCTCAGCCTGCGCCTGTTCCATAGTAGGTGCTTGCATCATCATATCTCTCATAACCCCTTAAGCGTTTCTATCTTTAGTTTAGCGGTCAATGGTGTATTGAGCAACACTCCTTAACTATCACCACCCTGTTCTTCTTTTGAAATATTTACATAAAAGATCTTCTTTTAAGCCAAGCTTTAATAAGCGTGATTTCATAGAAAGGTGGAGCGACCGTGCAAAATTGGAAACAAAAATATACCTCTTTTAAACAAAAGCCTGCACGCAAAGCGTCCTCTGCCCAGGACAATCGTCCGGTAAAGCCACTGGATTCCAGCCTGAAGAGCAATATAAGCTTCATTCGACAAGTCTTTGGAGAAGACAGCGACCTTATAGTCCGTAACTTCAAGGTGTACGGTAGACATGATGCGGCTATTATCTTTTTTTCTTCCGTGGTGGACCAGAATCAAATTCAGAACTATGTTTTAAAGCCATTAATGAATGTTTCCTCCGACCTCTCAGAAATTCCGAAAGATCTAAAGGATTTACCTGATTACATCTGGAGTACGACGGTACAAGTAACACAAGGTAACCGTACTAAGGACCTAAATGCTCTAGCCTCCATCTTATTGGAGGGAAATGTAGTTCTAATCATAGATGAAATGGATCAGGCACTTTACTTCAATCTGCGTAAAATTGAACATCGTAGCATTGAGCAACCTCAAACTGAACAAGTCATACGCGGTTCGCGTGATGGGTTTATAGAGAATTTAGAATCCAATATCTCTTTGCTTCGCTATCGGCTACAAACGCCGGATTTTCGTGTAGTAACCGCTCCTCTTGGCGTACGGACGCGCTCAAAAGTAGCTGTTTGTTATATCGAAGGAATAGCCGATCCAGGGCTAGTTCAAAAGGTGATGAAGAGATTATCAGCAATAAATGTAGACGGCATCCTTGATGCGGGGTATATCGAGCAATTCATAGAGGATCATCCCCTTTCCCCGTTTCCACAGGTTCAGCCAACCGAACGTCCGGATAAATCTATAGCCTCTTTATTAGAAGGACGAGTCATCATCCTTGTAGACGGCTCACCTTTCTGCCTCATCGTCCCGGCACTTTTCAATCAATTCTTTCAGACGATGGATGACTATACGGAACGTTTTGTTGTAGGAAGCCTCCTAAGAATGATCCGCCTGATCGCATTATTATTTTCCCTTTTCTTTCCAGCCTTATATGTATCCATTATCTCTTTCAATCCTGAGCTACTGCCGACAGAGTTCGCCGTAGCAATAACTGGTGCAAGAGCTGGCGTACCCTTTCCAGCCGTATTGGAAGTTCTGATTATGGAAGTCTTCATGGAGGTGCTACGCGAAGCAACCATTCGCTTACCGCAAATGATTGGCGGGGCTCTTTCTATTGTAGGTGTGCTTGTCATTGGTCAGGCAGCCGTAGCAGCAGGTCTGGCGAGTCCCACTACCGTAGTTGTTGTTGCTATAACGACCATAGGGTCTTTTGCCACACCCGCTTACAATGCCGCTATCTCTTCAAGAATGCTTAGATTTCCATTGATCATATTGGCAGGCTGCTTTGGCCTGTACGGAGTCATGCTTGGCACTATTGTTATTGTTAACCACTTATTATTCCTGGAATCCTTTGGCGTTCCCTACATGACACCCTTTGTGCCTACGATATGGAAGGACCTTAAGGATAGTATCGTTCGGGTACCTTTATGGTGGATGCGAAGTCGCCCAAGCTTTCTCAATACACCTGATCCTGATCTTCTTGCGAAGGATATCCCCAAAATGCATACCGATCTGATTTTTAAGGAGAAAAGTGAAGCTGATGAATAGTAACCGCCCCATAACAACGATCCAAGTCATGGCTGTAATCATCAGTACGATTATAGGAATAGGAATCTTAAGTATTCCTCGTTATATGGCTGTAGCCGGAGACAGTGGTGCACCGCTCGTAACTGCTTCTGGGGTACCTGTTGCTTTTTTGGGTTTATGGTTTACAGCGGCTATCTGCCGAAAATTCCCGAACGAAACGTTGTTCATATTCAGCCGCCGCCTTCTCGGAACTTGGCTCGCGGATATTTTCTCCATGCTTATTTCTTTGTTTTTTGCTTTCTCTGCCGGAATCACCATGCGCCAATTCGGAGAAGTATGTGTTGCGGTTGTCTTTAAAAAGACACCCATCGAAGCAGTAATTCTCTTAATGCTCCTACTGGTTGCCTTATCAATCCGTAGAAATATTGTAAAATTCACTTATGTACATGTTTTTTATTTACCCTTTATTCTATTATCCGCTATCGCAATTATATTGGTAGCTATGAGAAATGTTGATGTTCTGAACTTGCTACCCCTCACCGGAAATCACACCACCTTTTCAAGCTTTTCCAAAGGAACGATTACGTCCGCTGGCCTTTATCAAGGCACATTTGTCATCATCCTGCTGGTTCCTCTAATGAAAAAACCTCAACAGATCCTTAAAGCAGGCACTATTGCGCTTGGTATCATTGGATTCATTTATGTAATGATCGTTTGGGTCACTCTAGGCATGTTTGGAGCTCAAGAAACCAAATTACTTTCCTATCCAACCCTAGAAGCAGCTCGCTCCATATCCATCGGCGCAGGACTATTAGAACGGTTTGATGCTCTTTTTATAATCATTTGGGTGATTTCTATATTCACTACCATCTTTACGAACTACTACCTAGCCACATACTCTCTGCAACAAGTGCTGCGGCACAAGGATCACCGCCTACTATCCAGTTTCTTACTTCCACTTATCTTCACTTTTTCACTTTTGCCGAGAAACATATTTCAGGTCTATTCATTTGCTAGCATTACAGCAATAATCGGTTTGATTTTTTTGACCTTCTATCCTCTTTTATTATGGATAGTCTCTCTAATCCGAAATAAAGGAGCCATTTCTCATGAATAAAAAAATTTATAAGCGTATAGTTCTTATTTTTATTCTCTCACTCCTGTCTGGATTGCTCGCAGGTTGCTGGGACCAGCTCGAAATTGAAGATCGTGCATTGGTGCTAGGGTTATCCATTGATTCCGTCCCTCCAGACAGCAAAACAAATGATGACCAAACCACTCATCTTAAAAGCGCAAATATTAACCTTCCCCAAATTCGTGTAACCGCCCAAATTGCGGTTCCGGGAAGAGTTCCACTCGGACCAGGCAGTGGAAGTGAAGGCGGAGGCGGGAATCAAAATCCAGTATGGGTCGTAGAAGTATATGGATACACATTAGATGACGCCATGAACAATTTACAGCAGCAAATTTCCGATCCACGTTATCTGATTCATTTACGAGTGATTATTATTAGTGAGGATATTGCAAGAAAAAGCATGGATGACTTAAATGATTATTTGCGTCGCAATCCAGAAGTTCGTCGCCGGACCTGGCTGCTAGTATCCGAAGGGGAAGCTGCCAGATTCATGAATATTAATCCTCCGCTGCAGCGAGTGCCGACCCTTTACATCCTCTCCACCATGGAAAAAGCAGTGACATCAGGGAAATTTCCTGCTGATTATATAGGTGTATTCTGGTCAGCAGAATCCAAATGGGGCGAAAGTGGTTATCTGCCTTACGTCTCCTTACATCAGGAAGACAATATCATGATTAAAGGCCTAGCTTACTTTAGTGGTGGAGTGATGGTCGGTTCGACGATTCCTATTGAGATTGGCGCATATATGTCCATGAAGGGCATTAATCCCGGGGGATACTCCGATCTTTTTTATGCTGATGAATTCGGTCCGGTGATGCTCAAAGTCAACGACCGGTTCACGAGGGTGAAAGTTCAATTCAAAGAGGGCAAACCTCATATCACCTATAGCCTTTCTTTAGAAGCGGCTCTGGACGAGCATTTACGCAATGATATCAGTATTGCTTCCAGCCGTTCTTTAGAAAAAATTGAAGATATCTTTCAAAAGAGAGTGATCGGTATTTTCAACCACCTTATCAAAGAAACTCAACAAGCGCATTCCGATGTCTTTGGCATGGGTGAATATATTCGTGCATATGCTCCCTCCTACTGGAAAGCCCATGTTCGTGACAAACATGACTGGGAGCAGCAGTATTCCAAGCTCAGTATAGAAGTTAAGTTGAAAACTCACATCGACAGAGTAGGTCTTAAACAAAATTAAATGACGTTTATAGGAGGTTCTACTATGATCTTTCGTCAGCTAACCTACGTAACCATTGCGCTACTGATCTCTGGAGTGCTATTGGTTACTGTAGATAGTAAAATATATGCAGTCAATGCTATGCACCGGGAAAAAAAATACGCTAATGTGATCGGTTGGATATATTTCAGCTTATTCCTGCTGATAGGACTAGCTCAGCTATTCTATCTATGAATCGAATTCGTTTCTTACTACCCTTCACATAGTATTTCTTAACCGCCCATGGTATATTGAGGAGTACAATATTAAAGGACGGAGAATGCAGTCATGAACACAAGAAGAAATCCCAAAGAAACAGCCAAAAGAGGTACTCGTTCCCACAGCAAGCCAACTGGCAAGCTTAATCATAAAGCTAAAGCACCCGCAGCGCCCAAGTCTTTTACAGTAAATGAACCTTCTGAGCTGTTACCCTTCTTACTCATCCATATCACAGGCCGTGGACGAAATGCTATTAAATCTATCCTCTCGCGTGGACAAGTAGCAGTGAATGGCAAAGTAGTCACACAGCATAATCTTCAATTGCATCCGGGTCAAACTGTGACGATTGATCAAGAGAAGCCTGTACAAGTAGCTGAAATGATCGGACTCACCATCGTCCATGAGGATGATGATCTAATCATTATTCAGAAGGATGCTGGACTGCTGTCGATTGCCACTGCGGAAGAAAATGAATTGACCGCTTACCGCCAGCTTATGGAGCATGTCCGCATCAGCAATCCTAAGAACCGAATTTTTGTCGTGCACCGCTTGGACCGCGATACATCTGGGGTAATGATGTTTGCCAAAAGCGAACGGATCCAGCAAGCACTGCAAACTACGTGGAAGGATACCGTGAAAGAACGTTCTTACGTAGCGCTAGTCGAAGGCGCCGTTAAAAGACCTGAAGGTACAGTGAGCTCTTGGCTAAAAGAAACCTCTACCCTAAAAATGTACTCCAGTCCTCACGAAGGCGATGGTCTACATGCGATCACACATTATAAGCTCATTCAGGCGAACCGCCACTTCTCGTTGCTTGAGGTAAAGCTTGAAACTGGACGCAAAAATCAGATTCGTGTTCATATGGCAGATATCGGCCATCCGATTGCAGGAGATAAGAAGTATGGTGCAGAGACCAAAACGGTAGGTCGTCTCGGCCTGCATGCTCGTGTACTTTCTTTTATTCATCCTACTTCAGGAGAGTTAATGACCTTCGAAAGTCCAATTCCGAAGACATTCCTGAAATATACCGCACCAGCACCTACAAACTAACAAGATCACAGTGAATACCCATTCATCCTAAGGAGGCTGATTACAGTGGAGCTTACTACACTACAATCGCTACAATAACTTAACAAAGAATGGGTGATTAGCAATGACAACAGCACATCATTACGAATGTATCGAACGTTTACCCACGACTGAAGAGCATGCCTCCTTATGGGAAGCTGTAGGTTGGGGGAACGTGAATACGGAAATGACCGCAGCCTCTCTGGCTCATTCGGTGTATGGGATGGTCGTTGTACAGGAAGAAAAGGTTATCGGTATGGGGCGGATCGTCGGCGATGGTCATATGTATTTCTATATTCAGGACGTAGCCGTGCTTCCCGAATTTCAGGGCCAAGGCATTGGTAATGTCATTATTGAGCAGCTAATACACTATATTCAATCTCATTGTTTTTCTAGCGCGTTCGTCGGACTCTTCGCATCACATGGGAATGATACCTTTTACGAACGATATGGCTTTCAGAATCACGCCCCCGGTATGACGGGCATGTTCAAGGTCATGGAGTAACAAGCGAAAGATGCCCGGTCCATATGGTCCCTGGGCATCTTTTTCACTTCTATTTAGATCATGTTACAATACTAATAAACAAAAGAAGGTGCCATTATTGTTCCATCCTACTGTCTTCGATAATATTAAAATTGCTTTTGAGAACCAAATCTACGATTACGATAATTTGGACGGAATTCTAGTAGTTACGGATCGTTCCGACCTTCTGAATATGGCATTGATGTCCAGAGAATTTAGCCTTTCCTTCCAATTGACGGCTGGCAGGGACGTAACCGCCGAAGTCTTTCTTACTTCATCTGTGAAAGATCTTAGCGATGAAATATTGGAAGTGCCTAACACGGATCCCGGTTGCAATCTTTCGTTACGTTTTTATATGGAGATCGAAGATATCCCTGCTGAATGTCAGGCGATCGAGAGTATTCTCAAAGCGATTTGGGGGCCTGAATTCCATCCCGTACAATCTTTAAGCTTCATTTATGGTCAAGAAGGCGAAACCTACAATAACTGCATTGAGCTGCGATTCAAAAGGCAAATCACGGAAGAGCAGATGGAAGACATTCCGAACCTGCTGAATCATCTTCTGCAAAGTGTAGAAGAACTGGAATCTTTCTCCGTATAATCCCTACTGCACACCGTTCGTACTTTGGAAAAAGAGGTGAGCCAGAAATGAAATTCCTGCCTGCTACCAAAAGTAACCGTTGGTTTATCTGGATGGCTGTTTATGGTGTTTTCCTATGGCTGCTTTTCATTCTGCACAGATTCGTTATGATGGCTCATACATTGGATGTCACACTATTGCTGCGCTTCGCACTCTTTTCCATTATCGTATCTGGTATCGTTAACGTCTTAGCGTGGTTCGGAGCTCGTCTACTCTGGTTAATCACTACAACAGGAATAATCATCGGTTCAGTAATTATGCTAAGCTACACCTATAGAGAGATGTCAGGTTGGGAGGATCTCGCGGGACTCCTAGCTTTTTTCTTTTTCACATGTGGTGGGTTTGCCCTCGGTTTATTGGCGGAAGGAATTCGTCTGCTGGTTAAACAGTGGCCAAAAGCTTGAATGGAGGAGATGATCGATCGTTGTCCAATTCTTTTCTCACCAAAAATGCACTGTCCCATTCCTTAAAAGAACTAATGGAACATACATCGCTCAATAAAATTACAGTCAAACAGCTCGTGGACCATTGCGGACTAAATCGACAAACCTTCTATTATCATTTTCAAGATATATTTGATTTACTCGGTTGGATCTATAAGACTGAGGCTGTAGAAAGCATCGCCCAGTATCGTAGCTATAGTACTTGGACGGACGGTTTTTATAGAATCTTCTGCTACATCGAACGGAATAAAACTTTTTGCTGCAACACCTTGAACTCACTGGGCAGAAATCATCTGGATGCGTATCTATACGAAGTGACGAATGATCTCATTATGGGTGTCATAAACGAACTGTCCGCCGGGATGGAGGTTAGCCACGAAGATAAACATTTCATTGCTAACTTCTATACACTGGCCTTCACAGGCCTCGTCATTCAGTGGATGAGAGATGGGATGAAGGAGCATCCGGATCACATTATCGAGAAGCTAAGTGTACTCATTGAGGGAAATTTTCTAAAAGCTTTGCACAAATATGAGAACAAGCCGTTGTAACCTTTGGGTTCAGCGGTTTTTTTTGTCTAAAAACTAGACACATGGACCGTAATGACTAAAAACCATACACTCTAAAAGGATTGATTATACCTTCGAAATTGAAGTTGATTTACATTAAGAGTGTGATTATTTCAACAACAACTTGGAGGCGACCATTGTGAAAAAAGAGTACGGTAATAAACAGGTTTATTTTGTCGGTGGCGGAATTGCATCCTTAGCGGGCGCGGCTTACCTGGTCAGAGACTGTGACTTTCCGGGACAGAACATTCACATTATTGAAGAGATGAAGATTCTCGGTGGCAGCAACGACGGCGCAGGTGACGCTGAGCACGGTTATGTCATTCGCGGTGGCCGGATGCTCAACGATGAGACCTATGAGAATACATGGGATTTACTCATGTCGATTCCCTCCCTCGACCATCCAGAGAAATCCGTTAGAGAAGAGATTATAGAATTCGATACCGCCAATCCAACACATGCTAACGCTAGACTCGTAAACCGCAACGGTGAGGTGGAAGATGTATTATCCATGGGCTTTGATATGGCTGACCGGCTTGCGATGGGTAAATTGATTATTACACCGGAAGAAAAAATGGGAAAAGCCCGGATTAACGACTGGTTTGGTCCACACTTTTTCACTACGAACTTCTGGTATATGTGGGCTACTACTTTCGCCTTCCAACCTTGGCATAGCGCTGTAGAGCTTAAACGATATATGATTCGCTTCGTTCATGAGTTCCCAAGAATTCAAACTCTGGAAGGCGTAACCCGCACTCCATATAACCAGTATGATTCCATCATCTTACCTATGCATAAATATCTCGAAGGCTTCGGCGTAGACTTTACACTGAAATGTACAGTAACTGACCTGCAGTTCAAAGATGGAGATGGCATTACCGTAACCCAAATGAACGTCCTACGCCAAGGTGTCCCAGACGTTATTAACATAAGCGAAGACGATATCGTAATCGTCACGAACGGCTCCATGACCGAAGGCTCCAGCCTTGGATCCATGACCTCTGCTCCACGTCTCAATGGAAAGGGTAGCTCTTGGAAGTTATGGGAGAACATCGCTGCCAAAAAACCAGGTCTCGGCAATCCATCCTCCTTCGATGATCATATCGATGGTTCGAAATGGGAGTCCTTTACCGTGACCTTCCAAGATTCCAAATTCTTCGATCTTATGGAGAAATTCACTCGCAATCGTGCAGGTACTGGCGCATTGGTTACCTTTAAAGATTCGAGCTGGTTAATGTCCGTTGTCTTAGCCTTCCAACCGCATTTCCGCAATCAACCAGAGCATGTAAAAGTATTCTGGGGCTACGGTCTGTACCCTGACAACGTAGGAGACTTCGTGAAGAAGAAAATGAGCGAATGTACCGGGGAAGAAATTATGGAAGAATTAATCGGTCATCTTCATTTCGAAGAACATAAGGACGAGATCATGGCAACTGCTAATTGTATTCCATGTATGATGCCTTATATCACTTCACAATTCATGCCTAGATTAAATAGTGACCGACCAAAAGTAGTTCCTGAAGGCTCTACTAACCTTGCCTTCGTTGGACAATATTGCGAAATTCCAGATGATGTTGTATTCACGGAAGAATACTCGATCAGAGCGGCAAGAACTGCAGTATACACATTGCTCGGAATTAACCGGCCTATCGAGCCAATCAATCAGCATCAGTACGATGTCCGCACCTTGTTCACAAGCTTTATCACTTCTTTTAGATAAACACTTCTTAAAAAGACGAGCGTTTCCGGATAGATTCGGGGGCGCTTGTCTTTTTAGTGTGTAGAACAGAGCTGAGTTTCGGAACTAAAAAAAGAAGAAATGGAAACTTCTCCATCTCTTCTTCTCAACACTATACAAATTTTATATATTGCAAGATCCATCTGCGCAGCCATCATCCGTAGATACGTCAGATTTCCCTTTGCCAACCACTTGCAGTGTTGGTCCCGCTTGCTCTTCCGCCCACACAGTATCCAATACCTCTGTAAATACAGGTCCTGGCTGTGCACCTGATAAAGCATATTTATTGTTGAACACAAAGAATGGCACACCGGTAATATTAAGACGACTTCCTTCCTCGATATCACCATTCACTTCAGCTGTATAAGCATCTGTCTCCAGCATTGCCGCAACTTCTGCCTGATCCAGCCCTACCTCAGCAGCAAGTGTAGCAAGTACACTGCGATCTCCAAGATTCAATGAATCCGTAAAGTAGGCACGTAGCAGACGTTCGGACATTTCTGCACCTTTTCCTTTTGAGCTTGCAAAGTGACTCAGGCGGTGGCTGTCGAAAGTATTCGTATGCTTCACTGTATCAAAATTGAATTCCAATCCCACATCTTGCGCTTGCTCAGCTAACTGAGCGTTCATTGCTTTTGCTTTTTCGATAGACATGCCGTATTTGGTAGCCAACAGCTCATGAATATTCTTATCTGTACTCACCTCTGCGTGTGGATCTAGTTGAAAGCTACGGAATACCACCTCTACTTGATCACGGTTCGGAAATTGACTCAGCGCATTCTCCAAACGTCTTTTACCAATATAACAAAATGGACACGCATAATCGGACCAAATATCTATTCTCATGAAAAAACCTCCTAATATTATTGTTCATTAGTTACTGCTGAATAAGATTGATAACTAAATATTCGTCGCTTACTATTATATAGTTAAAAACCGAAAAATACAAACTTAACTTTTATTTTCAAATAATCTCTTTAGACCTGAACCCCAACTAAAAGTATACGAAAGTGGTATATACGCTCTTCTTCAGGAACGATAGAATCAAGGTAACCATTTCGCCGGAAGACTACATTCAGATTAGCGGACGAAAGAAGTCCTGAAGGGAGATTCAAGATATGTATGATCTATCTATAGTGGTTCCTACCCGTAACCGAATCGACGACCTTACGGTGTGCATAGAGTCCATTGGCAAGCAGACACAGCTTGAGGACATCTCCATCGAGCTATGGATTGTGGACGACGGTGAGATCCCTGAGGACAGATTAACCTATTATCGTGAAATACTAACTGGGTTACCGCAGGCTAAACTTCATTATCATCGCAAAACTAAGCCTGGTCTCTGGCTTTCCCGTTACGAAGCGCTAGGACTGATCCATGCAGAAATTATGCTTAACTTAGATGACGATGCAGAGTTAGATGACTCCTTATATATTCGACGACTGCTAGATACTTATGCAGCCGATAATTCCATAGTTGGTGTAGGTGGTGTAGCCAAAGGCATACATAGTAGCATGCCAAGCAGGCTATTCGGTATGCTAACCGGACAAATGTCCGGATCACCAGGCAGATTGTCGGCAAGTATGTTTGCAGGCTCGCAATTCCTTTGGGGAGAGAAGAAGCATGTATTTGAAACTGATTTTTTTCACGGCTGCAATATGTCCTTTCGGCGCTCGGCACTACGTGATATTAAACCCTATCCATGGATGACAAGCTATTCCATAGCCGAAGATATTTATTTGTCTCATTTGGCCAGCCGCTATGGCAAGCTTGTGATTAATCCCGCCATGAAAATCATCCATCATGAGTCGCCAGGCTCTCGCGATAAGGCAGGCGTTGTAGCACATGCTACCGCCATCAACCACTACTATCTGCTCAACTTGCGTAAAGCTCCTTTTATGAATTATGCTGCCTTGATCTGGACACTGACTTGTCTGACGGCTAAAGCAACTCTAAAACGGAATTTCAAAGCTGTTAGCGGATATGCCAAGGGTATCCTCTTCGTATTAAATCCTCGCAAGAATAAATATAGTGAATATATGCTCGATTAAGTAGCATCGTTTACTTCTAAATCTGTAGCACCGTTCCGAATCAGGATGCGGGGCTTTTTTCTATGTCGCCCGATTATATCCCTAAATGTGTCATGAAATTAATTTCCATCAACTTGTTATCTGGGGTATGATATAAATAATGTGTTTTGTTTTAGAAACTAACTTTATGGATGGTGGAATATGTTCAAGAACAAAAAAACGACGCTGATCCTCGTTGTAATCGTCATCGCCCTCATAGCTGTCGGCGCTTGGCTAATTACTAAGGATAAGGACGATAAAACAGCGGGAACTACGGGTAGCGCAACAACATCCGGAAAAGGAGAGGAAAAGTCTCTCTCACAAACCTTTTATATTTATGACACTGTTGTGAATATCAAAGTGTTCGGTGCTACAGTAGAACAGAAAAATATGGATGATATCCAGCAGATGCTGGAGCGAATGGATATGGAGCTTAGCCGCACCAAAGAAGGTGGAGAGACTTACGCAGTCAATCAGGCAGCAGGAAAAGAAGCGGTTGTTGTTTCTGACGAGACCCTGGATGTAATTAAACAATCCATACAATACGCAAAGGAAATGGACGGGCTATTTGATCCTACAATCGGTCCGTTAATCGATCTTTGGAATATCGGTAGCGGTGGAGATAAGGTCCCTCCCCAAGCTGAAATTGATAAAGCGAAGAGCCTAACCAATTACAAGGACGTTGAAATTGATGAAGCTGCGAAAACTGTAAAGCTGATGAAGGAAAATATGGTGCTAGATCTGGGCGGCATTGGTAAAGGTTATGCTGCTGACCGTATCGCTGATTATTTGAAAGAGCAAGGTCTAAATAGCGCTATGATTAACCTCGGAGGCAGCAGTATTATTGCTCTCGGTAAGAAGCCAAACGGAAAGGAATGGAATATCGGATTGCAGGATCCAGATCAAAGCCGTGGCACACAGCTAGGAACCATTAAAATCTCAGATGAGGTCATCGATGCTTCTGGTGTTTACGAACGGTATTTTATGCAGGACAATATTCGTTACCATCATATCCTTGATCCACGCACAGGATATCCCTCACAGAACGGTCTCAAAAGCCTTACCATTATGAGCCCGAATGCAACAGATGCGGATGCCTTATCCACTGGGGTATTCCTGATGGGAATCGAGGAGGGCATGAAATATCTTGAATCTTTACCTGATGATGTTGAAGCTTTCTTTATTACCGACGACAACAAAATCTATGCCACTAAAGGTATAAAAGAAAGAATGAACCTGACAGATCCAACGTACAGTTTCGCAGAGTAAACGAAAAAAGCTTGTCCCATTGAGCCGAAGCTGGCTTTCTAGGGAGCAAGCTTTTTTAAGGAGCGAGATTTATGAACCTTGTGAAACCCTTACCTTCCATAGCAGCGGGTTATCGTCATACCGTCCTGCTTAAACCGGACGGCACGGTCACGGCTGTGGGTGATAATAAATATGGCCAATGTGATGTAAGCGACTGGTGCGATATGATAGCGGTTGCTGCGGGTAATGCTCATACAGGTAATACTCATACCATCGGGCTTAAATCGGATGGTACGGTGGCAGCTGTGGGTTGGAATAAGTATGACCAATGCGATGTAAGCGGCTGGGCTGATATTGTGGGGGTTGCCGCGGGTTGGCGTCGTACCGTCGGGCTTAAATCGGATGGCACGGTGGTTGCTGTGGGTCGAAATAATGAAGGCCAATGCAATGTAAGTGACTGGCGTGATATAGTAGCAGTTGCGGCGGGTGATTGGCATACCGTCGGGCTTAAAACGGACAGCACGGTGACAATTGTGGGTAATAATCGGTATGGCCAACGCAATGTAAATGATTGGCATGACATAGTGGCTATAGCGGCGGGTTACCTTCATACCGTCGGTCTTAAATCGGACGGTACGGTAGTTGCTGCGGGTCGAAATCATGAAGACCAGTGTAATGTAACCGGCTGGCACGGTATTGTGGCTATAGCGGCAGGTAGCCATCATACCATCGGTCTTAAATCAGACGGCACAGTGGTTGCTGTGGGTTGGAATAAGCACGGCGAATGCAATATAAGTGACTGGCGCGATATAGTGGCGATTGCGGCGGGCTGTACTCATACCGCCCTGCTTAAATCGGACGGCACGGTGGTTGCTGCGGGTAATAACGAACATGGCCAATGCGATGTAAGCGGGTGGCGCGGCATTCAGCTATCCGGAAATTAGTTATCAAAATAATATAAGCCATGCGCAGATTTCTCTCGCATGGCTTATATTTTGTACCTCCTCTCACACAAGAGGAAGCTCACCAAATTCCTTATAATTAGTAAAAATATAACTAGGCTCATGATCCGTAGCCGGTTGTCTGCCTCTAGGATTGTACCAACAAACCTTCCATCCAGCCGCGAGCGCTCCAACTACATCGTTAGCCCAAGTATCCCCTATATAAAGCGAGTTGTCCGGCGAAGTACCTGTCTTTTGGTTTACGTGTACGAATATTTCCGGGTCCGGTTTAGCAAGACCTACAGCATCAGAAATAAAGATCATGTCCTCGGGAATAATCTGATCTAAGCCTAGCCCACGAATCTTACTCATCTGATGTTCCTTCGGTCCATTCGTAATAATACCTACCTTATGACCGTTCGCAATAAATCGTTCAAGATGCTCACGCACGCCATCAATCATCTGAATCGTATATTGACGTCCAATATATGCCGCTTGAATCGCTGTGGCTTGATCACGATCAATCTGCAATCCATACTCAGCAAAAGCTAGCTCCAGACGGCGCACCCTCGTCTCTTCAAGCGGGATCTCGCCACGCAAATACATCGGCCACAACAAATCGCTATGATGTCTCACTTTATAGAATAACTCCGCAAAATCCAGACTACTCTCATCTGGGGTGAGCACTTCCCGTACAGCTTCTTTAAATGGAACCAGATGATCATACAACGTATCATCAAGATCAAAAAAGATTGCCAACTTATGACTTGTTTCCACTTTAACGCCCCTTACTCGACTTTCTCTCTAGCTGCTTTAGAAAAAAAGGTTATAGGTATAAAATTCATCATCCCGAATGTAGCCTTGCGATTCATATAACCGCTGCGCCCCCACATTCTCCGTCATCGTTGTTAGGGATAAGCCCTTCGTATTCGTAGAGAGGGCGTGATCTCTAGCACTTTCCAGCAGTTTGGAACCTAGGCCATGCCCTCGCAATCCCTCAGTAACAAACAAATCATTCAGTATCCAGAGGCGCTCCATCGTTACTGATGAAAAAGAAGGATAGAGCTGTGTGAAGCCCCACGCGCGTTTCGCATCGCCTTCCCCCTCAACCACCATAAGGATTACAGATTCATCCAGCTTTAGTCTATCGGCTAAGAAAGCCCGTGCCCCGTCCCGATCAGAGGCTGCTCCGTAAAATACTCGATATTCATCAAATAATGGGATGAGCCGTTCTAAATCATCCAAAACCACTCGTTCAATACGATAATTGTTCATTATCAGCGCTCACTTTCCGGCTTCGCCCGTTTTAACCTCATTGTAAATGGTTACCGAGCCGTTCACCATGGAGAGAACGCCGAATGATTTGGACAATTGAGCCTTATTCCTTTGAATCGTAGAACACATGCCGGGCACTAACCTTACCCGCTTCGATATCCAATATTCCGAAAGAATACAATTTCTCACGCCGCTTATCTGTAGGAGAACCAGGATTAAATAGCAGGATACCATTCTCCTCTCTTAGCAAGGGCTGATGTGAATGACCAAAGAGAATACAATCCACCTCATCATTCGCAAAAGCAAGCAGTGCGTTCCCATCCGTTCCTTTACGGGAATGTGGCGTATGTCCATGTACCATGCCAATCCGGATTCCTTCAAGGGTAATGATCTTGCGCTCTCCGAAACGCGCGATGATCTCATCACCATCATTATTTCCGGCAATCCCCTCTACCGGTGCTAGTTCTGACAGCAAATCATAGATTCCCATACTCACCCAATCACCGAGATGCAAGATTAAATCCACATTTTTAAACTCTGCAATCAGTGCCTTTGGCAGAGACTTAGCCATTCTTGACATATGTGTATCAGATACGACTCCTACTTTCATAAATCTCAGCTCCTAATCTATCATACTCAACTTTGGTTATCATACTTATTCATAAATCTAATATTCAAATAATTGTACGATTTGCTTAAGCGAGAAGCAAGTTCTGTGACTCTATCACTACCTAGCTAGACCAAAAGCCGGGTACACCCTACCATACAGGGTATATCCGGCTTCTATTAAATCTTAGTTCTCTCGATCCTGCCAATTCCACAGCCTTACTTCCCCAACATGCATTCTGCTGACCCATGTTTCTTCCTTCAGCTTGAGCAGTTCTTTAACCGGACCGGTTACAACAGCTCCATACAGCTTAACTCCATTCTTCTCTATATAACTAATGGAATCATCCAGATCAATGAATGGAATCACCCTTTTGGAGATGGATTTATACTCTTGCATCAAGTGCAGCGTCTTGAGGAAGTTTGCATTACGCAGTTCACCATCACCATATGAGTTAACAGATGGAGAACTACTCGAACGGCTAGTCACCCCTCCAAACCATCCTCGCTTCTCCCTCGATTCCTGTGTCACTTTCATATCATCTGCATGCCAAATTGGCATATATGGAAAACCTAACGGATCATTAACTACTGGCTGTCGTGTCCGTGGACCTGTATCTGCCGCAAACCACAAAGGCTGAAGATTCTTAGGCTCAAACTTCTTCAACAGCTCATCTGTCGTAAATAATTGGTCAAAAGACAAGTACGCTTCCGCTACCGTCCCCTCAGGGAGCTTCTCTAATCTCTCCCACTCACTGCTATCATCCATACTATTAGCCGCATCATTCTTCTCCTGTGGATATACAAAGTAATAACCAACACCTCTACTCTCATTTGTCCAGGAATAGTTGTAGAGCCTAGCCCAGCCAAATAGAAGCTTCATTGAATAATCTCCGACAGTGATTTGTTCATCTCCCACTTGTTTCTCTATCTTACTTGTCAGATTCATACTAAAAAATGGACCGGTACCACTGCTCAAATGTACAATCGTATTCGGCTGTGAGACAGCAATAGCGGAAGAAACAACATCACGGTATTTCTCTACTCTCTCCCCAGTACCATAAAATATCGCACTGATAATACTGCAAATAATCATGAAAATTAAGAACGCAGAGATTACCGTAAAAGTATTCGATATCCGAGCTCTCCATTTACCGCGGCGAATGATCTTTTTTTCCTTGCCAGATCTGTTTTTACTTTTACCCTTTCCGAATTTTATGCTCTTATCCTCACTTGAAGCCGGCTTTTCTTCCCCCATGAGTTCATCCAGATAAGCCTGATAAGCTTCCATCTTCTCTAACTCGCGCTCCACTTCATCCCTATCCTCGTCAGCAAGGGTACCTTCGCCGTACCTTCTTAACTTCTCCTTGAACTCCTCACTCATGTTCATTCCTCCTCCGCTCTGCTTCACGCAGCCTCTGTCTAGCTCGAAAGATTAAGATCTTATATTGGGACAGACCCACATTCATAATGTCCGATGCTTCCAGATAACTAAGACCATGAAAATCATGTAGCAGCAGTGCATGCCTCTGATTGTCCGGTAGCTCACCTATCGCAATCCTCATCTCTTCCCAACGTTCCTGCCGAAGCAGCGTGCTTTCTGTGGTATCTGGATGGGCGAGCTGTTTAAAAAACTCCTCACTCTGAACAGTACTGCGTCCTTCCTTCCGCTTGTAATCTATAAAGGCGTTATACGCGACACGGAACAACCATGGTTTAATCTTCTCGTCTTTACAATCCTCCAAATATAAATAAGCACGATAAAAGGTCTCCTGCATTAAATCTTCGGCCGCGTGATGATCACCACAAAGGGAGCGCAGATAGCGGTAAATATCCATCACATACATCTGATATATTTCATCCAGTGAATTTCGCTTCATGCACTCCCCCCTTAACCTAACCACGTATACTCGCATAAAAAGTTACAGCTAAATTTAGCAACTAGTATGAATATACCAGTAATTCTATGAAAAAAAGCAAAAAAGCCTGCTGACAAGGAGGTTTACTCCTGCCAACAGGCTTGTTAATAATTATCTGAATATTCATTCATCATTCAATTCCCCAGGTTACTCTGCTTACAGAACAACTTCAACTTCCTTGAGCATTTCGCTAACAGAGATTAAACCGCCACCGGACAAGTACCAGTAGTTAGGATCTAGGTAAATGATTTTACCATTTTTAAAAGCATTCGTGTTCTTCACGAGATCGTTCTCAACCGCATCCTTCGCTGAGCCAGATTTGCTGCCATCACTCTTCACAGCCGCATCTCTATCTACTACGAACAGATAATCCGGATTCTTGTCGGCTACATATTCGTAAGATACGCTTTGACCATGAGTGGATACTTCGATTTTATCATCCGCTTGTGCAAATCCGAATACATCATGGATAATACCAAAACGTGAACCTGAACCATAAGCACTGATTTTTCCTTCATTGGCAAGAATAATAAGAGATTTTTTACCATCGGCTTTAGCTTTTTCATTCAGAGCTTTAACGGAGTCATTAATAGCAGTAAGTTCAGTCTCTACTTCAGCTTCCTTGCCAAAAATTTGGCCCAGCGTCTTCACATTCTTCGTGAAGGATTCCATGTAATTCGCATTATCTACAGCAACGTACAATGTAGGTGCAATTTTGCTGAATTCATCATAAGAATCTTGCTGTCTACCGGAAATGATGATCAGATCAGGAGAAAGACTATTTATTTTTTCGAAGTCAGGCTCTTTCAAACCACCGACATTCTCATATTTGGCATCGCTATATTTAGAGAGATAAGAGGGTACATTGCTTTGAGGCACTCCAGTCACCTCTACGCCCAGTTTATCCAAAGTATCGAGTGTACCGAAGTCAAATACAACGACTTTCTGCGGGTTAGTCTTAATCGTAATTTCTCCAAGTTCATGCTTAATAGTAAGCTCTTTGGATTCTGTATTCGGTGCAGTAGTAGCCTCTGTATTGCCTGCCGCTGCTGTATTATTATCTGAAGTTGCTGCATTATTGGAGCCACAGGCCGCCAAGATTACGGCAAGAAACACTGTCATAATTAGTAAAGATACGTTCTTCTTCAAAATATTCACCCCTATAATTTATAGTCAAGCTATTTGAATTATTCGCGTATACGTCAAGAAGCTGGCGCCTATCACTTCTAGCGTTACGTCATAATAATTTCCGAAATATAAGCGGAGTCTTGTTTAAAAATAGACACCAATTTTACGACCACCTATTGTTTCTATAGGGATATCCATGTCATATACATCCCTAAGCACTGCTGTATCAATAATTTCATCCACCGTACCCGATGAAGCTACCCGCCCATTCTTGAGCGCTACAATGTAGTCAGAGTAACAAGAAGCGAAATTAATATCATGAATGACGAGCACAATCGTCTTGCCCTTCTCTTCTACCAATCGGCGTAACACCTTCATAATTTGTACAGAATGCTTCATATCCAGGTTGTTGAGTGGTTCATCGAGTAAAATATACTCGGTATCCTGAGCCATAACCATCGCAATATATGCTCTCTGACGTTGTCCACCGCTAAGCTGATCAATATATTTATCCTGCATCTCTTGAAGGTCCATGTAAGCAATCGCTTCGTCAACGAACGCTCGATCCTCAGGTGTGAGCTTTCCCTGTGAATAAGGGAATCTTCCGAAAGAAACAAGTTCCTTTACGGTAAGGCGTACGCTGATATGATTGGACTGCTTTAGTACCGATATTTTACGAGCAAGCTCATTACTCTTACAGCTGCCAATTTCCTTCCCTTCAATCAGTACTTCCCCTGCGTCTTTAGAGATAAGTCTACTGATCATGGAGAGCAACGTGCTTTTACCAGCTCCGTTAGGGCCGATAAACGAGGTGATTGCACCCTTTTTAATGGTTAAAGACACATCATCAACAACGGTTACTCCGCCATAACGCTTGCTTACATGCTTAACTTCTACCACGACTTATTCTCCTTTAACAGCAGATAGACAAAGTAGACGCCACCTGCAAAATTAATGATTACACTAACCGTAGTAGTGAATCCAAACACACGTTCAACTAGAAACTGTCCCCCGACAAGCGCTATAATACTTAGCAAAATCGTGCCGGGAATCAGATAGGAATGCTTATACGTACGGAACAACTGATGCCCCACATTGGCTACTAATAAACCCAAGAAAGTGATCGGCCCTACTAAAGCCGTTGATATCGAAACGTAGATAGATACAATAACTAGCAGCCTTTTGACTACATAGTCATAATTGATCCCTAAGTTAATGGCTTCATCTTTTCCTAAAGAAATAACATCTAAATACTTCACAAATCGCATGAAATACAGCGTAGTTAGCGCTAGAACAACTGTAGACAATATCAGTAGATCACTGCTGACGTTGTTGAAGCTGGCGAACATTTTTCCTTGCAGAATCAGGAATTCATTCGGATCAATGAGCACTTCCATAAAAGAAGATGCACTTTGGAACATCGTCCCCATAATAAGTCCTACGAGCAGCAGGAAGTAAATGTTTTGACCCTCTCTGCGGAACATTAGCTTATACAGCACACCTGAGAACAGAACCATGATACAGGCTGAGAACAAGAAATTTACATTTTTATTCATAAACGTCATATTGGATGAGCCTAGGGCGTATACACCGAACGTCTGGATCAACATGTACAAAGAGTCTAGTCCCAGAATACTAGGTGTCAAAATACGATTGTTCGTAATGCTCTGAAAAACTACGGTAGAGACAGCTATCACGGCTCCGGTAATTAAAATGGCCGCCAGCTTTCTCCCCCGACTGGGTAAAACATAATCCCAATTCCCCATAACATGATAGGTCATAAACAAGACGATGAGAGCAACAGCGCTTAAGGATAATATAGTTAGTTTCGTCTTCATCACTAATTCGCCTTTCTTCTCATCAGCAAGTAGATAAATAGACCACTTCCGATGACGCCTACCGTGAGACTGATGGATATTTCGTATGGATATATAATGAGCCTGCCCAGAATATCACAGAACAGGAGGAACACCGCACCGAGAATGGCAGTATGCGCCAGATTTTTTTTCAAGTTATCACCTATGTATAGCGTTACTATGTTAGGTACAACAAGACCCAGGAAAGGAATCGTACCTACGGTTAAAATAACAACAGAAGAGATTAACGCTACAATCACCAATCCTACGTTCACAACCGCCTTGTAGTTCATACCGAGATTGACGGAGAAATCCTCCCCCATACCGGCAACGGTGAACTTATTGGCGAAAACATACGCGAGAATGACAAGTGGAATACTGATATAGATTAATTCATATTGACCCTTAATAATCGTTGAGAAATCGCCAAGCATCCAAGACGAGATATTCTGAACCAAATCATTTTTGTAAGCAAAAAATGTAGTAATCGAGCCTACAATGTTCCCGAACATGAGTCCAACCAGGGGGATAAAAATACTATCCTTGAACTTGATCCGATCTAAGATTCTCATAAATATAAATGTTCCCAGTAGGGCAAAAACAAAAGCAACGAGCAGCTTCTGCATCGGTGTCGCCCCTGTAAACAGCATCAGGGACACGAGAATACCGAATTTCGCGGAATCCATCGTACCCGCCGTTGTGGGAGAAACGAATTTATTTCGCGATAACTGCTGCATGATTAATCCGGCAATACTCATACTTACACCAGCTATAATCAGTGCAGCTAAGCGTGGAATCCGGCTGACTAGCAGGGTCTGCATCTGAGATTCCGTAAGCGAAAAAAGATCCAAAGGTGAAATGTCTTTTACGCCTATAAACAAAGATATAAATGAGAATACTATTAGAAGTAGGGACAAATATTTTAGTTTCATGAGTTGTTCCTTATCTGTTTAATAGTTAAATAGTTTGGGAAATAGATGACATCATCGGTATTGATAATGATTTTCATTTGCACTATGTTCGATTATACCTAAGCCCACTTTGAGGGTCAACCCTTTCGTATAGTAAAATTTAAAACAATTGAATTTTATAAATAACATTAAAAAAAGAGACACCCTTGTGGGTATCTCTTTATCTCATAATCTTTTTTCCGCTAGCTATATCAGTTATTTATATTTATGCCAATCCTGATTACTGTTCTCCAGCAGATGTGCAAAATCATTCTCAAGTCGCTTTTGCTCAGCTTTTCGCTGATCTTCTACTGCCTTACGGGCAGCTTCCTTGCGGTCATTCTCTTCCGCTTTTAACGCATCAGATTGCGCCTTCAGCTTTCCAAGAACATCACTGCTCAACAGGTCTTTTAGCGTAGCTGGTCCATCGGTCGCAGCAGGACGCGGAGTGGTAGGCATTTTCTTTTTTTTAGCCACTGTCAATCATCCCTTCTAGTTATGAATTAAATTGGAATTTGTTTAAATTATTGGTCTTTTCGTTTATAATGTTCACTAAGAGGTGAGCCATATGAAGTCCACTGATTTATGTCCCCAGCTACAAAAAAGTATGGATATTATCGGCAGGCGTTGGACAGGTTTAATTATCTACCAGCTCCTCCAAGGACCGCAACGTTTCAATGTGATTGAAGCAGCCTTGCCCATCAGCGGAAGATTGCTCTCCGAACGACTTAAAGAGCTGGAACTGGAAGGGATTGTCCTTCGAGAAGTTTTCCCTGAGACACCTGTGCGAATCCAATATTCCTTAACGGATAAAGGACTTGCCCTGGAGACAGTTATCCGGGATTTGCAGCGTTGGTCAAAAATATGGATTGATTGTGACACAAATAGTGTAAGCTCAACACTCAAAATGTAAGCGTTTCAATTGTGGCAATTAGATTTTAAGTCCAACAATCACTAAATCACGTTCTATACCATCCAATTCAGCTACACCGGGTAGTAATCCCCACTGCTTAAAGCCGAATTTTTCTAGCAAACCAAGGCTTGGATCATTATGTCCGAACACAAAACCAACTAGATTCTTAATGCCGAGACTAGGTGCTTTCTCAATGGCCTCTTTCAAAAGAATTCTACCGGCTCCACCACCACGGAACTTTTCACTCACGTATACACTAATTTCTGCTGTTGCATTATACGCTGGACGACCATAGAAGGATTGAAAGCTGAACCATGCCGCAATCTCATCTCCCTGCCTAAGTACCCATAAAGGACGATGGTGGCTGTTATGCTCATTGAACCATTTTTCTCTGTCAGCAACAGTAATAGGTTCCAGATCCGCAGTTACCATCCGTCCAGCAATCGTTGAGTTATAAATCTCCACAATAGCTGTTAAGTCTGTAGGTTTTGCATCTTCAATCCTGCTATTCTCCCAATTCATCCCTTGATTCCTCCAAATGTGTTAATTCACTCAGGCCGACCTGCTCCTGGCTCCATTGCCACAGCCGCTGCGCCTCTTGTTTATTCTGTGCTCTGGGAGTCAGCTCCTGATTCTTTCGTCGATAATAATATTGACCGGTTACCTCTTGCAAATCAGATTCTGTAGCCAAATAGATCGCTGTATCGGCTCCTTGTTCAGGAGTTAAAAAGAAGTATGACAGCAGTTTAAGGATCGACTTGCCAAAGCCTGTCTCCCGGTTAACACCTATATTTGTGCCCACTGCGCCTGGATGCACGCAATTCACCGTAACTCTTGTCCCTTGCAGGCGTGCTGCCAACTCTTTCGTGAACAGTATATTGGCTAACTTGGATCGAGCATAGGCTTTTGCAGGATTGAAACGGCGTGCGAGGGTTGGATCTTCATAGTGAAGTGCACCTATTTTGTAAGCACCGGAAGCAACCACAACGATACGGCCTTGCTCTGCTGCTTTTAAAGGCTCCAGTAACAGATTTGTTAGCAAAAAATGACCCAAATGGTTCACGCCAAGATCCATCTCAAAGCCGTCCTTCGTAAGCTGACGCTTAATCGTGACTACCCCAGCGTTATTGATGAGTATATCTAGAATCGGATATTTCCGGGTGAATTCCTCCGCAAAACTGCGAATGCTCTCCAGCGAGGCCAGATCACACAACATCAGCTCGATATCCTCGGAGTGGCTCTTTTGCTTGGCGGCAGCCAGTGCTTCCTCTCCACGCTGGCGATTACGGCATACCATAATTACTTTGGCTCCCTTGCGAGCCAGTTCAACTGTCGTCGCTAGCCCCATACCGGAATTTGCTCCAGTTACAAGTGCAATTTTACCTCTCATCCCAAGAATCACTCCTCTCTCAACAACCGTACCCCAATAAGCTTCCGCCTAACCTTACGAGAAGTATATTTAAGATTATGTTACACCAACTAGTAGGCTCAAGAAAAGCTACTTCTTATGATTAGCCAACGATAGATGTAGTTCGTCTCGTGCGTCTAGTCTATTTTTGATCTATAATAGGAATATTGCAGTTCTAATCGTGATGTTGAAAGGGGAACACCAACTATGAATAATGCTCTGACAAGCCTAGAGCAGCAAATGGCGGGCGAAGGCCTTGATGCCCTGCTCGTAACAGATCCCAAACATGTCTACTACTTGACCGGATTCGCCAGCGATCCGCATGAACGTTTTCTCGGTTTGCTGTTGATACGTGGAGAAGAGCCAATGCTCATTCTACCCGCACTAGATGCAGAAGCGGCTCAAGCAGCTTCATCGGTCACCAAAATCATAACCCATAGTGACACTGATAATCCCTATAACCTGCTTAAAGATTGTTTCGGCAGCAGTAAGCTAGGTACTCTTGGTATAGAGAAGGAACATTTCTCAGTCGCACGTTTTGAGCATCTAACCGCAGCCGTTCCAGCAGAACGATTTAGTGATATTGGTCCATTGCTGCGCAGCATGCGCTCCAAAAAGACCCCAGATGAAGTTAAGCGCATGAAACATGCCGCTGAACTAGTTGAGGAAGCCCTGCGCCGCGTTCTTACCCATGTAAAAACAGGCGTTACAGAAAACGATCTAGTAGCGGAACTGGAATATCTAATGAAAAAGGTTGGCGCTTCCGGCCCTTCCTTCGACACTATGGTGCTTTCTGGTCCGAAAACTGCCCTGCCTCACGGTGTTCCAGGCAACCGGGTCATTCAGCCAGGTGACTTCCTGATGTTTGATATTGGGGTGTATGCTGATGGTTATGCTTCTGATATTACACGTACCTTTGCTATTGAATCCGTGGATGACAAGCTAATCACGATCTATAACACCGTGCTGGCTGCCAACGAAGCTGGGATCGCTGCTTCCAATCCTGGAGCTCCCTTCGGTTCTGTCGACAAAGCTGCGCGTGATGTGATTGAGGAAGCCGGGTTCGGGGAGTATTTCTTGCACCGTGTAGGACATGGACTGGGTATGGATGTTCATGAATATCCGTCACTTCATGGTCAGAACGATGACATTATCGAGATTGGCAATGTATTCACCGTTGAGCCAGGGATTTATGTGCCTGGACTAGCGGGTGTGCGTATCGAAGATGATCTAATTATTACAGCTGAAGGTGCAGAAACCTTAACAAGCTTCCCTAAGGAACTGACTATTCTTCATTTGTAGAAAAGAAGAAAATATAGACGTAGTTCATGTGTGCCCAATACTGATACCAAGAGTATCCGAAAAATATTAGAATCAAAGATAGCCCATCCCTAATAATTGGAAAAGAATCACTTTCAACTTACTGTGATGGGCTTTCTCTTTTCCCGCACCATACTCGACTTGTTCAGACCCTTTCAAATCTATAATCCCTTTCAACCTTACAAACTCTTGTTTTATAAGCGAGATCCCAATTAGATACAGTAATACCTACACCTTCTCTAGCACTTTCTACTCCGAAAAATCCAGGTTGGACGGATGCGAGTTTCAACATTTCATCTGCCATTTCCGCATATTGGTTATCTCCATCAGTTCGTTCAGATGTAACAATCACTGCATATATCAACATTAGCGCATGTATTCCTGATATATAGGTTGCTAAACTAAACTGCCCGAAAATTGAACAAAGGCAGCCGATCCATTGAACGGCTGCCTTTATGTCGTTATTGAACTATCGTTTTCCGTTAGCGTAATATGCAATTATTTTAACCGACACCTATTGCTAAAAATAAATTAACCCAACAAGATGTAACAAACCCAATAAGCCCATTGGATATATAATTAATCTTGAGTATAAGTTCTTAAAATTATTATTTGGATGCTTCTCAAAGAAAAAATGAGCGATCGAGTGAAAAATTAAAAATAGATCTATTATTACGAAAGATAAAAGATGTTGACTTATAAATGAAAACAGTAAAAAAGTATATAGCGGTAGATGCAAAATTGTAAATACTTTGAATGCACGTTTATCTTCCATATCTTTTAGGATTATAAACATTCTCCATTCTTTGGCTCTTATTGCATCCATTTCGTGCAAAAGTAGGAGAGCAAAATTAATTGAAAAAATCATTAGTAAAATTGATGACAAAGTTACACCTCACTTATTGAATATACTCAGAGTTAATCACATCATAAAATAATTACGTTTCGAAACATGGAGGGTTCCATTAATCTGCCCGTTAGTTGAACAAATAAAAAAACGGCTGCCGAAGCAACCGCTATTCCACTAACGTACCCCGTGAGCTCAATGATCTGAAGAAATTGTTTCACTCAAGCTATTCCTCAGAAATCTCTACGTACTATCTAAACCCAATTTGACGCCGAAATTAGGCATTAACCTTGCCTAAGGCGAATATCTTAACGGGGAAAAACATTAAAAAAAATGAGGCGATACACTTGGGATACTTCGTTACTGTGGAACCGGGCGTAAAAGTATTTATAGAGGACATCAATCCGAAGGGAAATAAAACGATACTTTTTATTCATGGATGGCCGCTAAACCATAACCAGTTCGAATATCAGTTCAATTTCCTTCCTAAGCTCGGATATCGTTGTATCGGAATGGACTGGAGAGGATACGGCAAATCGGATAAACCATTCGATGGTTACGGTTTCGATAGATTAGCAGATGATCTTCGTATGGTCATCGAAGCGTTACAGCTAAAAAACATAACACTGGCAGGACACTCTACCGGAGGAGCGATCTCAATTCGTTATATGGCTCGTTATAAAGGGTACGGGGTATCTAAACTCGTCCTGATCGACGCTGCGTCTCCATCAAGCGTTCCAAAAGAATTTACGAATAAAATCATCGAAGACACAAACAATGACCGTCCGAAAATGCTGCAAAACCAAACGGAGAGCTTTTTCTTTCAGTACATTTCTGAAGCGAAATCCGAATGGTTCTTTCTAATGGGTTTACAAGCTGCGAATTGGTCGACTTCCGCCATTATGGTCACGCTAAGAGACGAGAATGTTTACAACGATCTTGGACAGATCGATGTGCCCACATTAATTATTCATGGAATTCATGATAAAGTCGTTCCGTTTACCCAAGCTCAGGAAACAAATAAGCTGATTAAAAATTCGCAATTAGTTCCATTCCAATACAGCAGCCATTGCCCTTTTTTGGAGGAGCGTGATAGATTCAACCAACTATTATCTTCTTTTGCATAACGCCTCGAATTAGCCGCACCATCGCTCTCTATAAATATAGTCCGATAATGCCCGATGATTGAGCAAATCTGCCCGTTTGCTTAATAAGCATCGGCAATCTAATACCTTATCTTTCAGTTCATTAATTCATCTTTTGGATACAACCGCTCTGCTGGCATCCTCACGCCTGCATTCCCCACGTCCCGCGAATCGACGCTGCCTCTTTGACCATTCTGCCGATTAGCTCCGAGACTGTAGGAATATCATGGATCATCCCTGTCACTTGGCCTGCCCAGCCGATGCCCTCTTCTTTGATATCATCATAAATCCAGCGCTTATTGGCTGCACCGCTAATATATTCTTTTAAGGCTTCATAAGTCGGAGTCACACGCTCAATTTCGAGAATCTTATCTATGTATTCACTACGCAACACCCGCGCGGGCGCTCCGATAGAGCGTTTGATTACGACTGTATCTGACTCAGAGCTTTCTACTAGGGCTTTTTTATAAGAAGCAGCCGCATGAACACATTCAACCGTAGCAACGAAACGTGTGCCCATTTCAATTCCCTCAGCCCCCAAGGCATGAGCAGCCATCCATCCGCGGCCATCCCCAATCCCACCTGAAGCAATCACAGGAATATCAACCGCATCAACTACTTGAGGAACGAGCACCATAGTCCCTACATCATCACGTCCCAAGTGGCCTCCTCCCTCCTGCCCAACAACAATAACCGCAGAAGCGCCTAATTGTTCAGCTTTTTGGGCTTGTCTGCGTGAAGAGACGAGCACGAGCGTTTTAATATCAGTGTGCTGTAGCATTTCCAGTATAGGGGCTGGATTCCCACCGGTGAGACTCACCACGGGAACCTGCTCATCGATGGCAACCTGCACCCGATCTTCATAACCGATGCCATGCACACCGATGGCAAAATTAACGCCAAAAGGCTTGTCCGTCAAAGTACGTACCCGTTCTATTTCTGAACGTAAAGCCTCTGCACTCGGAAGACTCATCGCTGTGACCTGACCCAATCCACCAGCATTCGAAACGGCAGCGGCGAGGTCTGCGTAACCTAAATAAGCAAGTCCACCTTGAATAATAGGATACTCTATGTGCAATAACTCCGTAATACGTGTGTTCCATTTCATCTTCATCTACACCTTTCCTATCTTTAACCACAGCAGAATCACAGCAAATAAAAGAGCAATTCCCCCTGCCAGATAATCGATTTGCTGAAATCGCAATACCTTATAAGAAGTTCTCCCTTTACCATTTCCATAAGCACGCGCATCAATCGCATAGCTCAGCTGTTCAGCACGTTGAATCGTCGTGAAGAGCAAAGGAATAATGATAGGGATATAAGCAAATATCCGTTTAGGCAGTGATAATGCTGCAAGATCATAACCTCTAGCCTTTTGTGCGAGAAGAATACGATCCAGCTCCTCCTTGATGGTAGGAATAAAACGGATCGCAATCACTATCATTAAGGAGAATTGTTCTACGGGTACCCCCAATTTGGATAGAGGAGCAAGCAGCTTTTCAAGACCATACGCTAAGTCTAGCGGTTTAGTAGTTAACGTTAATACTGAGGCTAATAAGATGAGCAATATTATACGCCAAACGAAACGTAATCCTGTTCGCAGTCCCTCTTCAGTTACCTCAATAAATGACCAAGACCAGAGGACCGTTCCTTTGGTGAACAGGGCATTGTACAAGAAGGTAAACAGCAAAATAAATAATAGCGGCCGTAGCCCTCGCCAGAAGAAATGAATAGGAACCTTCGAGAGCAGCAAAATTCCGAATACAAAAACAGTTGCAACTGCATAGCTAAGCCATGTTCCAAGCATCAGAAAGCTAAGCATGAGAATCACGATACTAACAAGCTTTAAACGAGGATCTAAACGATGGAAAATCGAATGCGTCTCCACATATTGACCCACAATTACGGAATCAGCCATATTGACGCCCCCTCGAATGCCAAATCGGCAGAACAGCATCGAAAATATCCTGCTCTTTACAGCTAGCAACCTCTATTTTTTGGCCGGATAGTCCCTCTACTAGCTTCAAAAGCTGTACGGGTTCAGGCATGGACAAGCCGAGTTCCACCAATAATTCTTCCTTTTCCAGAAATAATGTTCTGGGGTCATAATGCCCTTTTAGCTGACCTTTATGAAAAACCATAACCTCATCCGAATACTCGGCAACATCCTCCATCTGATGTGAAACGAAGAGGATCGTGTGATTATTTTGTTGTTGCCATGACTTCAGCAGCTTCAACAGAGATACTTGGCTAGCTGGATCAAGTCCCGCTGTCGGTTCATCCAAAATTAGCAGCATCGGATTCGTCATCAGCACGGAGGCAAGCGCCACACGGCGCTTTTCTCCACCGCTTAATTGGAATGGATTTAACGGGAGAATGCCCTCTGACAGACCCACTTGCGGTAAAATCCTTTCAATCGCCTCCGTGATTTGCTGGCGTGAAGCACCCTGCAGATTCAGAGCAAAAGAAAGCTCCTTTTGCACCGTAGTTTCGAATAGCTGATGCTCCGGATATTGAAAAACAAAGCCCAGCTCCGGGACGACCTTTAATTGTCCTTTGGCATCTCTCGGAGCAGGCTGCTGATCAATCCAATAGTCTCCTTTTACGGTGGGAATCAAACCCTTCAGCACTTTGACAAAGGTAGACTTTCCTGCACCCGTGGGACCGATGATCGAAATCCATTTGCCCGCAGTAATGGTGCAGTTTATATTGTGCAAAGCCACATGATCAGCATAGTTTACACTTAAATTATCTAATTTGTAGACCATTGTGATCGAATTATCCCCTTCCAATCGGCTGTTGGCGGCGCTGCTGAATGGAGCAATGCATGTACACGCACGGCAAAAGGCAGTTGTAATTGATAGTCCGCAACAGGCATCGTTTCAAAAAAAGCCAGTGGAGCACCATCAAACTCAAGTCGCCCTTGGTGCAGGAGTAATAATCGTTCTGCTGCAAGCACTTCCTCCATATGGTGAGTGATCTGAATAATGGTCAGACCTTGACGATGCAGCTCTTGCATAATGGCAAGCACCTGCTGCCTTCCCTGAGGATCAAGCATAGAGGTGGCCTCGTCAAAAATAATGACTTGCGGGCGCATCGCCAATATAGCCGCAATAGCGACACGTTGCTTTTGACCTCCAGAGAGCTGATGTGGCATGGCATCCAGATAATCCTCCATATGAACGGCCTGCAAGGCATCCTCCAACCGGCTGCGCATTTCCTCCCTTGGCACACGGATGTTCTCCAAACCAAAAAGCACCTCATCCATAACGGTTGTGGTGATAAATTGATCCTCTGGGTTCTGAAAAATAAAGCCGATTTGCTGATGAATTGCTGCAAGGTCAGCTGGATTTGTGGTATCTAGACCCTTAAATTGTACCGATCCTTTTCTCGGCAGCAGCAATCCGTCCATGAGCTTTGCAATGGTGGATTTGCCAGAGCCATTAGCGCCAACAATCGCCACAAACTCCCCCGCTTCTATCGTAAAGCTGATATCCTCTAAGACAGGCTGACCCTTTTTATAATAAAAATGAACTTGATCGAAGGTAAGCATTTATTCACTCCCCTTTTGACGGTGCCAAGTAGCGAAAAATGCCTCAATGCTGTTCTCCGAAAATGCAGGCGCAGGCTTCTCCCATTTTGTCACTTTTGATCCATTCACAGCAAAGATTTCACCGGTTAAATCCGCGTCAGACTCACTCAATAATGCAGTCACAAAGGAAGCAATATCCTCCGGGCCACCTATTCGCCAAAAGTCTGGGAACGGATCATTACGGCTGGCATGTTTCGCTTTCAAATGATCAATGACAGGTCTGGTCATATCTGTTAAAGCGGCTGGCGAAATCGCATTGACTCTAATTTGATCACGTTTCAGCTCCGCTGCTAGTGTCCACGTCATTCCAAGTATTCCAGCTTTGGCTGCACTATAATTCACCTGACCCACAGAACCTGTTAGTCCAGCCGTAGAGGTCATCAACAGGATATCGCCACCTGTCTGGCGCATATATGGAAGTACGCGTTGAATGCTATAGTAGGTGCCATTTAGATGTACACCCAGCACAGCCTTCCACTCTTCATCCGTCATCCGTAGACATTTCTGATCCTGCAAATTCCCAGCGTTAGCTATCAATACCTCAATACGGCCATACCGTGTAATAACCTCATCCACCATTGCAGTGACCGCAACTGGATCTGCTACATTAGCAGAGTATCCTGATGCCTCACCACCCGCCTGACGAATCTCATGGACAACCTCATCGATTAAGACTTGTTTTGTACCATTTACAACCACTATATAACCGGACTTGCCGAGCTGCACGGCAATACTACGCCCGATCCCTCTGGTTGCTCCAGTAATTAAGGCTACTTTGTTCATCACTACACCTCTTTCACTGAAAAAGCTCCCGAAGCAATAACATCGCCAGCTTCTGTTGTAAGGGTCACTTTAACCAGGCAGTCATCCTCCGAAAAATCAAAAATCACGACATTATCGACCTCTAAAGGCTTATGAAATTTCATATCATATTGAGTGATCCACTGTGCCTGATGCTCCTCGATATATAAGGATTGGGCTAATCCCATTAGATACATCCCATGCGCAATGGGCCGCTTAAATCCAGCCTCAGTTGCAGCATCCTCATCTAGATGAATAGCGGCCAGATCTTGGGAAGCTGCTGCATATTGCCGGATAGCCTCAGCCGTTATGCATTTTCTCATCATGATCATCACCTACCCGAATTAACACCGTTTCTGCAGTGACTATAAGCTCGCCTTCACATTTACAAACCAGCGTATGTGTGTAAAAGGTCAGCTTGCCCTGCCGGCCATCTTTTTGCATCTTGCTCATTAATGCTAATTCACAATCTAACGTCATCCCTGCCGTAATCGGAGCTTGATATGAGAATTTCTGAGTACCGTGAAGCAAAGGCTCTCCCTTGCTAAGCCAAGGAATATCGAAGACCTGCCAAAAAATAATAGGCATCGTAGATGGAGCAATCAGATTGCCATTAGTCGTCTGCACGGGTGCCTCAATACTCTGTGCGTAATCCGATATCCACTCAGCAGTCATAAGAATCTGATGTCGGACACTGTTCATTCCGTAACCTCCACAAGCGTTGCCAGCCCCAACCCGCCGCCAATGCCCAAAGTGGCAAGTCCCCTTTTATAAGGCGTATGCTGCATTTCAGCACATAAACGAGTCATTAAAATAGCTCCGGACGCCCCATATGGATGACCGATAGCTAATGCGCCTCCTCCAAGATTGACCTTTTCCTGTGGGATCTGAAGCTCATTCAGTGAGGCTAGAACTTGCGAAGCAAAGGCTTCATTAAACTCTACGATATCTAAATCGGCTATGGTCAGCTGTTGACGATGTAACACCTTTTGTACAGCTGGAACTGGGCCCATACCTAAATAATTCGGATCTACACCTGCTGCTTGCGTATCTACGACACGCAGGATAGGTTTTAGCTTGAGTTGCCGACATTTCTCACGGGACATCATTAATAGAAGCGCCCCCCCATCATTAATAGGACAGGCATTTCCAGCGGTGACAGTACCCTTTTCTTCGAAGATTGAAGGTAGCTTTCGCAGCTTGTCCAGGCTCGTATTAGCCCTCGGACATTCGTCGGTGTTCACCCACTCCCCCTCAACCAGAAAAGGTACAATCTCCTGCTGAAACCTACCACTTTGCTGAGCATGAACGGCCTTCTGATGGCTTTTAAAGGCATATTGATCCTGCTCTTCTCGCGAAATCCCATACTTCCGCGCTACATTTTCCGCAGCAATTCCCATATCCGGATCACCGTAAGCGCTAGGTGTAAAATGAGCACGGGTATATAGCTGCGGAACCCCCATCAAGGTTTGGGGCTTAGCCATTTTCCAAGGGGCACGACTCGTGCTCTCAACGCCGCCCGCTAAATAAATCTCACCTGCGCCACTTTGAATAAGCCGTGCTGCTATGTTAATGGCCTCTAGCCCAGAACCGCACTGCCGATCCACAGTAACGCCCGGAACCGAAACAGGCAGTCCCGCTTCAAGCGCAGCTACCCGGGCAATATTTCCACCCGGACCGACCACATTTCCAATAATCACATCATCGATCATATCGACGGGCAGGTTCGTCTCTGCCACAATATGCTGAATAAGCGGCGCCAGTAATGCTTCCGGCTCAAATGTACTTAATAAGCCGCCCATCCTGCCAATCGGTGTACGTTTTGCCATAACAATTACTGCTTCTATCATACCATCGCTCTTTTCACATATTCTTTCATCGCTTGCCGGGCAATTTTGCCACTGCTTGTATAGATAAACTCATCAACTGTCAGCAGCTGCTTCGGCGCTTTGTAGCTTGCTAAATACTGGCGACAATAATTCTTTATTTCGTCTATAGATAAATGCTTTTCACCATTCCATTTCACGAGGACTGCCAGATGTTCTCCCCAATAATCGTCAGGGACGCCAAGCACCATTACTTCTTGCATTTCCGGAAGATGCTCCAGTACTCGCTCTACTTCCTCTGGATAAACGTTCAGCCCACCGGAGATGATTCTATTTTTCAAGCGACCCGCCAGATATAAATAACCAGCTTCATCCTGATAAACATAATCCTCTAACACAAGCCATCCCTCTCGAAAAGCTGCTGCGGTCTCCTTCGGCAATTGATGGTAGCCTAGAAATATCATATCACTTCGCACATATAACTGCCCAATCTCCCCCGTAGGGACTTCACGGAACTCTTCATCACGAATGGAAATTTGCACTCCGGGATAGGGCTTGCCTACAGAGTTCGGATTATGCTCTTCCAGAACATCCAAATAACTAATATAACTCGCTTCTGAGGAACCATAGGATTCATAGAGACGCGTTCCAGCGAACACTTCTATGCCCTTTTTTTTGGACAACTCCGACCACTTTGCACCTGAGCTAATAATCGCATCAATCTGCGTCTGCCCAGGAAGAGCCTGCTGCATCATGGATTCAAGCATTGTCGGTACAACAAACAACACCACACCCGGAATCTGCTTGCACAGCTCTAACACCTGTGTGGCGCTAAATTTTTGCGTAATATGAAAGTTTGCTCCACCATACAGACTCTGCATTACAGCAAACAAGGACAGCGAATGCACAAACGGACCCGGTGCTAAAACATCCTTCATAGAGTCCAATTCAAAGGCAGCACTCGATACCTCAAAGCTCTTTAACCACGATAAATGGGTACGCATATATCCTTTGGGTAGCCCAGTTGTGCCTGAAGTAAACCCGATAAATAATAACTCGTTCGTCTCATCCAATTCAGCTTCTGGCTTCAGCGCATCCAGCCACTGATCATAGGAATCTGTTCGATCTTTTGAGAAAGTTAGTGTTGGGATCGCTTGATCCTTGAAGACCAAATTCTTTGCAGCTTCCGGCTCGGCAAAAATCATTGCCGGCTGGCACTGCTCTATAATAACCTGCAGTTCATTTGCACTCCACTTGGGATCTAAAGGAATGGGAACACAGCCCGCATAAATAGCCCCCAAGAAAACCTCGACAAACTCAATGCGATTCGTTGATAAAATGGCGATTTTGTCATGTTTCAGACCCTTTTGCTGTAGACCATTCGCGATTCTCCGCATCGCTTGTACTAAGGTTGAATAGGTATGACTGACATAGTCATGAGTTAAGGCAATGCTGTCGGGCTGCTGTGCTGCATGACGCAATATAGGAACTACTAGATTCATCCTTCATCACACCTGTTCTTAATTTCTGTGACTACCGATTATGTACACTCTCTTCGATCAGACTGATAGCTTATTTTAGCTTTATATTAATTTTATGTACACTTTTTTATGGAACGATTAGCCCTCTTACGACTGGAAAAATAAAACAGCGCGCATCGATTATGATCGGTACGCGCTGGCTGTATTGTTGTTTAATCCTTTTTATGAGCAGATGATGGTGTTCCATCTTCAGCAAAAGTAAAAGTTCGGGCGATATATAAGATAGGTGTGCTTAATGCGGTTAGTAAGAATTTCGCTAGATACGTTGTAAGCAAAATTTCAAACCACACACTCCAGTTATACAACCCAGCAAATGCAATGGTACAGAAGATTAGTGTATCCACAAAAGAACTAATCATCGTACTGCCGTTGGAACGAATCCACAACTGACTTGAAGTGCTGTAATATTTGCGAATCCAGGAGTACAACCGAACATCTAGGAACTGACTAATGAAGTAAGCAGTAAGACTCCCCAAAGCTAGCCGAGGCATCAGCCCAAAGATCGTCTCCAAAGAAGACTGAGCGATATCTGTCTCTTGCGGCTTAAAGACTAGTACCATCTGCATAATGACCGTCGTCATAAGCAGGGTGAAGAAACCAAACCAGACTGCTTTACGTGCTTCCGCTCTGCCATACTTCTCATTAAGCAAATCGCTGGTCATATACAAAGTGACATACATCGTATTTCCGAGTGTCATCACGATATCAAATGGCATAGCAATCGTCTTAGCTACCTGAATGTTAGCAATTACAGTAGCGATACCTACCCAGGCATACATTCCACTTTTGCCGAACAGGCGGTAACAGAGTAGAAAAAAAGCGAAATTAACAACAACAAATAAAACTCCCCACAACAAATTAAACATATTACTTTAACTCCTCCTAGTTTTGTTTACGCGGGATGGTTACGAACCGCGGATTACATTAAGTTTGGAACAAAACATTAATACTCTATCACACTGTCGCCAAACAATCTATAAAAATAAATCATTTATGGAATGGGTATTTATACCCATTTTTATTAACTAAAAATAAAAGTGTCGGTAATAATTCATCTTTTTCAGAAAAATATGCTCTATAAACTAAAACTTTCACTATTCATCCAGAGGTTAATTATATAGAATAGTATCAAACACTTCATTCCCGATCCATTTAGTTGATATATTACATAACTATGGAATATATTGCAGGTTGCCAGTCACTAGCAGTCGGTAGGGATATAAAGAAATGGGGCTTCGCTGCCCATAAAAAGGGGGAGAACAATATGTTTCGTTTCAAGCAGTCGATCAGTCGCAGATTTACGCGTTTATTATTTGTAGTTTTATTACTCACGTCGCTTTTGTTAAGTACCAGCTTCTACTTTATATCCACCAGTATTTTCAACAGCTATGTCATGCCACAAATCAATCAAATTCTAACTGCAGCTGCTCAGGACGTATATAAGAATATAAATACAATGCACGCTCAGCAAGCACTAAAGAAGAACGAACAAGCAGCCACCAATCTTGAATTCTATTTTCAGGATAAGAGAAAGCAGCATGGGGTTGAGACTATTTTTCTACTCAATCTAAAAGGCAAGGAAGCTGAAGTTCTGTCCGTAGATCATGATGCAAAATTAAAGCCGGAGGAAATCGTTAAGGTATCCTCTGCAATGCAGCAAGCACTTAAAGGAAAGAGTGGACTAAGCGATACATACAAGGACTCGCATGGTGTACATAAGTCAGCTTATATCGGTATTCCCGGAAGTACGATGGTTATCGGAATCAGCAGTGATGTAAGCTTTATTCAAGAAAAAACAGACAGTATTCTGTGGACCAGTGCCGGGATCACTCTGCTAACGCTGATCATAGGCTCAACTGGTGCCTGGTTTATGAGTATGCGGATTACTCGTCCTATCTCAAAGCTTGCAGCTTACAGTGCCCGTCTCGCAGAGGGAGATTTCACAGAGGAATTAACGGTTAAAGGCAGTGATGAGGTAGCTCAGCTATCCAGAAGCTTCCAAGCGATGACCCTGCGCCTAAAAGAAATGATCGGACATGTACTCGTCACCTCAAATACTGTGGTCACCGATTCCAATTCTTTAAGAGAACGTGTTGAGGTCCTAAATGAAATGGCAGACCACTCTAGTACATCTGTTGTAGAAATTGGCAAAGGTAGTACGACCATCGCAAGCAGCGCTCTGGATAATTCAAAAGCTATGGAAGAAATCAATTTCGGCATTCAGCATATTGCTTCAGCAGCCACCGAAGTCACTGAGCAGATCAGTGAAGCTTCCGCTGAAGCGAGTGGCGGTAATGAGATTGCTCAAAGCGCTGTTCTGCAAATGCGCCAGGTTGAACGTGCCTCCCTGCAGTCGCTGGAGCAATTACAAATTATGAATGAACGTTCAGTAATGATCGGAGAAGTCGTTCACAGTATTACTGAAATTACGAAGCAAATCCAAATGCTGTCGCTCAATGCTTCGATCGAAGCAGCACGTGCAGGAGAACATGGACGCGGCTTTGCCGTTGTTGCCGGAGAAGTACGCAAGCTTTCCGAACAATCCCGTAATGCGAATGAGCAGATCCGTGATTTCCTACTCGGACTTCAGGAAGATATGAATCGCTCCGTTACTGAGATGAACCATGTGAATTCTGAGGTAGCCTCCGGGGTAGGCAAGGTGGCAGAAGCGGGCGATGCCTTCAATCACCTTCTGATCCTGATTCAGAGCATCAATCAGAATATTCAATCTGTATCTGCGGCTACGCAGCAAATCTCAGCAAGTACGGAAGAAGTTAGTGCTTCCGTCGAGGAAACCGCACAAATCACTTCAAGGTCGCAAGAAAGTGCGGACACACTATCCGAGAACTCGGAGCGCCAACGTATAGAGCTTGAAGGACATGCAGTAACCGTGCAACATCTATATGAGCAGGCTAAAAAGCTTCAGGAAGCTGTGCAACAATTTAAGATCTAAAGCTTAAGCTTAAATAAAAACAGCCCGTTCACACGAAAGTGTTGAACGGGTTGTTTTGTTTAGGCACTGTATTGTGCCTATGTATGGTCGTTCCATTGACATAACTCTGGTGGAGTCTGCGCTTTGGTGATGGTTTGCGCGGTTCTTTCGCTTAGGGTTCTCGATTTGGGGCTCTTTTGTGCAGTTCTATTGCTTCGGGGCTCGCTTGCGCGATTCTCTTGCTTAGAGTTCCCGCTTCGGGGCTGGCTTCGGACTCAGATGCCGCTATTACCTGAAGAATTGCCATTTTGGAGCTTTTTCGGACCTGAGAGGCGCTATTGCCTAATAATCAGCCCAAATTAAGCCTATTTTATGCAAATAGCAACTCTGGAGTCCGAAACTGACCCAAAATGCCCTAAATATCACAAATAAGGTCTCCTGAGTCCGAAAACTGGTTCACGCTAGAGAAAGTTTGATAATTCAGACTATATCCATAGATAAACCACGGCGACCTTGAGATCTCAACCTTCGCGCTAGATAAACCGTGTTGATCTTGAGAATTCACCTATCAGCGCTAGATTAATTAACCTCGATGTCCTTAGTAACTCAGTATTCATACCAAGTAACCCAAAAGTCCGTAGCCTCACAGTCTTCAAACCCACCAACTAGTCCTTGCTCGCCTAAACGAGTTACCTTCCATACCTTTGTGCACCTTGATAACTCTAGTGTCTAGGCGCCCAAAGAATGACCGATACGCCGATCACACAAATAACAGCACCAACCCAGTCATATACATCGGGTGTTTTCTTGTCTACTAGCCAGCCCCATAACACAGCAAGCACGATAAACACCCCGCCGTAAGCTGCATACACTCTTCCGAAGGACGGAAACTTCTGCAACGTAGGAATAATGCCATAGCTAATCAGAATCAAAGAACCTACCAAACCGTACCAGAGAGGTCGTGATTCTCTTAGCCATAACCATACTAAGTATCCGCCTCCAATCTCAGCAAGGCCGGCAATTACAAATAGCAGAATGGCAGCAACCATGTCATCCCTCTTTCCTATTGAACTCAAACTCTAAAAAATCAAAATGCTTAGCAAAATATGATACAACGTCATCTCGCCAACGTCATGACGGTTAGCAAGTATGTGTTCAAGCAAGAATCTGGGCCACCAAACAGCTGGAACAACAGGCAGCAATAGAGGATGAAACCAGATTGAGCAGGCTAGCTACTAAAACGTCACCCACAGGAGCCACTCACATGAAATTGTGCTGGAGCAACACTAACACTAGTAGCAGCACAGCCTCTAGCAGCTCGTTCAGCGCGCCGTACACATCGCCGGTGAGCCCGCCGAGCCGGCTGCTAATCCGCCGCGCAGCCACGGTGCCGCTGGCCAAGGCCGCAGCCGGTAGCAGTAACGCTGCCGCCAGATGCAGCGGCCACGCGGCTAAGCCCGCGCCGAGCGCCAGAGGCGCAGCGGCTGCGGCTAGCGAGAGCAGCGCGGCTATCGCCAGCGCGCGCCGCTCATGCGAGGGAGCTAGGCCGGCGAAGCTCGCGGCCAGCCCCTCGTTCCCGCGGGCAATGGGATAACGCAACATTGCCCGCACCATATACCAGCGGCTCCAGATCGCTGGCAGCAAGAGCAGTGGCAGCTCGTAATAGGCATAGCCTTCGATTAATGCTGCCACTAAAGAGGCCTTTAACAGCAAGAGAAGCACGCAGGCGAGCACACCCATCGCGCCCACACGGCTGTCCTTCATAATCTCCAGTATTCGTTCCCTCGGTCGGTAGCTAAGCAGTCCATCCGCGCTGTCCATCCAGCCATCAAGATGCAGGCCGCCAGTAAGGCCTACCCATAAAATGAGGGTAATAACAGCTGCTGGCCAAGCTGGTAAAATCCAACCCGTCAAAGCTGCTCCAGCAGCTACGCACAATCCGATAGCTGCACCCACCACGGGATAGAACAGCACACTTCGGCGCAGCAGCTCTGGAGAAAATCCGGGATCACTCTTTACAGGAAACCGAGACAAAAACTGAAAGGCAGCTGCGGCAGCATCCCTGCGTTCCCTCATAGACGATACTCCCTGCTCTTAAGTTCAATTGAAATGCCTGCAGTCACTAGAAAAACCTGCTCGCATTGACGAGCAAGCAGTGCGTTCATGCGTCCTGCCAGATCACGGTACAATCGGCCAAGCGCATACTCCGGAACAATACCGTCCCCCACCTCATTAGTGACCAAAATGAGGTTTCCTTGAAATGTTCGCACACTGTCTTCAAGTCTTGTAATCTCGCTCTCAATCAACTCTTGCCTATCCGTAAATCCTTCCATGGCTAGCAGTACATTAGATAACCACAACGTTAGACAATCTACGAGAACCGCCTTTTCACCAGATAAACGCTTAAGAAGATCCGGCAAATCATAGGGCTCTTCAAGCGTCTCCCAGGCATATCCGCTCTCCAAACGCTGATGCTGATGCAGTGCAATCCGTTCATTCATTTCATCATCAAATGCTTGTCCGGTTGCAACATAGAAGGCCTGATCTGTCAGTGACGACATCAGTTTTTCTGCAAAACCACTTTTCCCGCTACGCGCGCCTCCCGTTACAAGAATACTCATTGTTTCCCAGCTCCAGAGATGCCTGCACTTTCAAAGGTGGCCATTTCGCTCAAAATGAGGCATATCGCCTCAATTAAATGAAGGGACAATACGCCTCCAGTTCCTTCGCCCAAACGAAGACCCAGGTTAAACAACGGCTCAAGCCCAAGCTGCTCCAGCATCAGCTTATGTCCTTGTTCTCCTGATAAATGGGAGCCTATCATATAGGCAATGGATTCTGGCGCAAGTGTCTTCGCCACAAGAGCTGCCGCACCCGAAATAAAACCATCCAGAATGACAGGTACCCTGGCAGCGGCTGCGCCAAGAATCAGACCGGTCAAACCGGCGATTTCCAGTCCCCCTACTTTAGACAATACATCCAGTGGATCTGCCGGATTCGGTTGATTCACCTTTAAAGCACGTTCCACAACTGCAATTTTATGTAGTAAACGTTCATCATCTATTCCCGTTCCTCGTCCGACTGCTACTTCAGGCGATATTCCTTTTAAAGCACACAGAATGGCTGCACTAGCCGTTGTATTGCCTATGCCCATTTCACCTGTAATAAAAATCTCCGTCCCGTTCTCAATCGCTTCTTGTGCGATTCTTATACCTACAAGCACAGCACTCATCGCTTCTTCACGATTCATCGCAGGTCCCACGGCTATATTATCCGTTCCTCGGCGCACTTTACGATCAATCAGATCCTCATGACTAAGATCGCCGTTAACACCGATATCAACGAACTTCACCTCAGCCCCAGCTTGACGTGCCAGTACATTCACAGCCGCTCCTCCGCTGAGAAAATTATAGGCCATCTGCATGGTGACTTCCTGTGGAAATGCGCTAACTCCCTCGCAGCATACACCGTGATCGGCAGCCATCACAACTACGGTTCGTTTGGTGAAACTAGGCTGCTCCGTACCCGAAATTCCAGCGAGCTTAACGGCCAGCGTCTCCAATTGTCCCAGGCTGCCCGGTGGTTTGGTTAGAATGTTCAAACGGTGCTCCGCCTTTAGGAAAGACTGTTCATCCGCTGGTGTGATTCGTTTAATTACTTCTTGAATAGATGAAATCATATTTTAACCTCCAATTAAATAAATCCGTATAACCTATTCTATCTTATCTACATAGAAAAGCCCCCATCTATGATAGATGGGGGCCACTTGAATTACAACTTCACTTTCATAAAACCTTCGATTCTCTCCAACGCTTCCGTCAATTTTTGTAGGGATGCTGCATAAGAGCAGCGAATAAAGCCCTCTCCACCCGCTCCAAATACATGCCCCGGAACCGCAGCTATACCAACCTCCTTAAGCAGCTGCAAAGCGAAGTCCTCTGATTTCAATCCGGTATTAGCGATGGATGGAAAGGCATAAAATGCACCCTCCGGTTCGTGGCAAGGCAATCCGATGGATCGAAATCCACTAACCAGCAGCTTTCTTCGCTCATCAAAGCATTGTTTCATGTGCTCCTTATGCTCCATACCGTTCCGCAGTGATTCTATAGCAGCAATTTGACCTAGTATCGGAGCACACATCGCAGTGTACTGATGGATTTTGAGCATCGCTGCAATTAATTCCTGATCACCACAAGCATAACCTACTCTCCAGCCAGTCATCGCAAAAGCTTTGGAGAAGCCGCTGATAACAATGGTTCGCTCCATCATACCTGGAAGAGAAGCAATGCTGACATGCTGACTATCATAAGTAAGCTCGGCATAAATTTCATCTGAAATGACAAGTAAGTTATTGTCTTTTACAATTTGTGCAATCGGAAGCCAATCCTCATAAGTCATTACTGCTCCTGTAGGATTAGTCGGAAAATTAACCATAAGAATCTTGGAACGCGGAGTAATCACCTGCCGCAACGCTTCAGCAGTAAGCTTAAAACCCTGCTCAGCTGAAGATTCAACTTCTACCGTAACCCCACCGTTCAAATGAGTAATCGGCGAATATGCAATATAGCTCGGAGAAGGGACGATAATCTCATCCCCGGGTGTAATAAAGGCCCGCAGAGCCAAATCCACGGCTTCACTGCTCCCCACTGTAACCATAATCTCGTTAGTTGGCTCATAGCGGAGATTGAAGCTTGTGTGCAGATAAGAGGCGATCTCTTCTCTAAGCTCCAACAAGCCGGAATTTGGTGTATACATCGTCTCCCCATTATTCAAAGCACGAATACAGGCAGCTCTTACATGCTCCGGTGTAACGAAATCAGGCTCGCCTACACCAAGCGATATAATATCCTGATTCCCTGTACTTAGGTCAAAAAAAGCCCGAATCCCCGAGGGAGCAATCTCCCGTACACGCGGAGTAATCCATTCATTATGCATGGCTGAGCACCTCTTCTTTCGGACTCTTTTCTGTTAGGGAAAGGGAAATGATCTCGTCCAGCAGTCCGCTGAAGGTGTAACCTGCCGCTTGCGCGCTTTTTGGTAAAAGACTCGCCTTCGTCATGCCCGGTAATGTGTTCACCTCCAGCATATATGGAATACCATCCTTAATGAGCATATCCACCCTTGCGTACACGCTGCATTTTAGTGCTTTGTAGCAAGTTAAGGCTGCATCACGTACTCGCTCATACACCTCAGCTGGTAGATCAATGACCCGTTCGTCTGCCCCGCCATCTTCGTATTTCGCACTGTAATCGAACCACTCCGCATGCGCCGAGGTGATTCCCAAAACGGGCAGCATCTCTCCATTTAGAATAGAGCAAGTAATTTCCTGGCCTTGAATGTAGCTCTCGATCAGAATCGACTGATCACAAGCAAAAGCCTTCTGTACTGCGCTCAACAGCTCCTCGCTACTGCTCACCTTTTCCATACCGATACTCGAACCGCCTGAACATGGCTTCACCATAACAGGATATCCAATCCGCTCTACGGCTTCTTGAGAATAATCCTTCATACTATCCCAGCACAGCCAATCCGCCGTATTGACGCCTGAGCAGCGCATAAGCTTTTTGGAAAGATCTTTATCCATACAAATGCTGCTAGACAAAACGCCACTACCCGTATAAGGAATCCCCATCGTCTCCAGCGTCCCCTGAACCGTACCGTCCTCTCCGTAAGCTCCGTGGAGCGCAAGCAGCGCGATATCGATTCCTTTTGCCTGCTCAATAAGCTCTTCACGCTTGGTGATCACTATTGGAGTAACCTCATATTTATTGGGATCTAGATTCTTTAAAATCTCTCTACCGCTATTCATGGATACCTCATACTCTGAGGACACCCCGCCCATAATTACGCCTACCTTCATCTTCATCTCAAGCACCTCTTTATCCCATTAGTTGTCGTGCTGTTCTGCCAATAATCTCGATCCCCTTGCGTATATCCTCATCCGTCACTCTGGAGAAACCGATCCGTATCGTATTTTGACCTTTACCGTCTGTGAAGAATATATCTCCTACTGTAAAAATAACCCCTTGTTCATGACAGGCTGCCAGCAGCGTCCTTGTATTAAAGCCCTCCGCGAAGGTTACAAAAAGATGCAATCCGCCATCCCCTGATAACGCCATATAAGGAATAAACTCCTTACAGCATTGCAGGGTTAATTCATATTTTCGTTTATATTCCGCTCTGGCTTTTTTCAAATACTTCTCTAAATGGCCACCTAATAAGTACTGATACAAAATGGATTGATCCAGCGTCGAGGTATGAATGGTACGTGCGCGCTTGACGCTTTCGAGAGAATAGATCAGCTCCTGATCTGCCAGCACCCAGCCTACGCGTAGTCCCGGAAATAATACCTTTGAGAAGCTACCTAGATAGATCACGCTGTTGCCGCTCCCTGCTGCTGCGATAAGTGGAGCCACATGTGAGCCCGAATAGCGTAACTCCTCGTTAAAACCATCCTCGATCACTGGTATTTGGTACCGGTTCATCAGCTTCATTAGCCTCTGTCTTTTCTCGGGAGACATTACAATGCCGGTCGGATTATGATAAGAGGGGACAAAGTAGGCACAGTCAAAAGCTTGCTCCTGCAATGCCTTCTCCAGCTCAACCAGATCAATCCCATCACGCTCCATAGGAATCCCGGTGATCTCAAAGCCATTCAGCTTCAGATTTTTGATCGCCGTATGATGCGTTGGATTCTCACAGATGACCGAACCATTCTTTTTGCTAAGTGCAGACAATACAATATCGAATCCCTCTGTAAAGCCATTGGTGATCAATATATCCTTGCCTTTCATTTCAACGCCTTTGTGCTCCATGTACTGCTTCAAATAGTCTATTAAAGGCTTATACCCTTTGGCATATCCATAATTTAGTAAGACGTTGCCTTCCACCGACATACGATCCATAAAGGAGCGTTTCACATTATCTAGATCAAAAAGACTCTCATCAGGCGCGATGCTCGTGAAGGAGATCGTCCCCTTCTCCGCTCGTATGCCGCGCTTCATGATATCCAGATCCTCCGCCAGCCGCGCATGATCATTGATACGCGTCTTCCAGTCCATCGTCCAGGATACAATCGTTTCACTGCCGGGAGGTGTAGGTGCCACATAACTTCCCTGACCCTGCACGGCATACGCAAATCCATCATCCTCAAGCTCTGCATAAGCAGAGATTACTGAGTTACGGCTAACCTTAAGCAGTGTGCTGAGCTCTCTTGTGGAGGGCAGCTTTTGATTCCCTTGCAGACCGCCTTTTATGATTAAGTGCTTCATATAGTCTTTAATTTGTATATACACCGGCCGTCCGGCTATGAGCTTAAAATCCTTAAACATCTCTTTGGTCGCCTCCATAGCTATCATGGCATAATCAGACGCTTAAAAAAAGAACCACAGCCAAGGGATTTTTCTCCGGCTGTGGTTCTACGAGCGATGTTCTTCAATTAATTGCTTATAATCGATCCGTCTTTGACGCAGCCAAGAGCTGAAATCGACGATAACATGCTTTTCACTCAGCAAAATAAAGCCTCTCCCTTTTACGTTTAAACATCGAAAATATCGTTTAAGATATATATAATGTAAGGGTAACTCATCGTTACAAAATAATTTCTCGAGAGATTGGGATGAGGATATGGTGAAATCAGTCCAGCAAACCTCCTAAAATTAAAAATGAAATAATTTTTAGGAGGTCATTATAAATGATTTTTAACCCGATTGTCATTGATAACTGGAGTAGAAAACCCTATTTCGAACACTATTTAAACAATGTCAAATGCACCTATAGCATGACCATAAATATTGACATTACCCTTCTACTGTCAGAGCTTAGGAATATGAGAATTAAACTGTACCCAGCAATAATCCACATGATAACTACGGTTGTAAACCGCCACAGTGAATATCGCACATGTTTTGATTCCGAAGGCAGATTAGGTTATTGGGATAGCTTGTCGCCTAGTTTTACAATTTTCCATGATGATGATAAAACTTTTTCAAGCATTTGGACTTTATACGGTGAAGAATTTAATGTTTTCTACAGCCGTTATCTGGATGATATGAAAATGTACGGAAATGTTAAACAATTATTCGCTAAAGCAAACGAACCACCTAACACCCTCCCTATTTCTAGCATTCCGTGGGTCAGCTTCACATCCTTTAACCTGAACGTGTATAACGAGGGAAACTATTTACTACCCATATTTACTATGGGGAAATATTTTCAACATGACGAAAAAATACTGTTGCCATTATCAGGACAATTCCATCATGCCGTTTGCGACGGCTACCACGCCAGCTTGCTGTATAATGAACTGCAATCACGTGCAGACACGTGTAAGGAATGGTTGCCCGCCAAGTAATTAGCTACAATACTCCGCTGAACGAGAACGATAGTTAAACATAAGGGTTCTATACATTAGGCATGCCTAATATATAGAACCCTTTTTTTCATTTGATTTACTCATCGATCTATCGAAATATCTGCCGACCATTGCCCGTTCTGCCAAAATAATTTGAGTACCATTGCTGTTCCCGGAGTAGGTGCAACTGCGCTGTAGAATGTGACCTCTGGAACTACTTGTGCAAGGATATTCCGGATTACACCACCATGCGTCACTACCAATACCCTGTTTGTTATTATCTCATCCTTGTTCTCCCTAGTTGCAGCCTGCACAAATGTATCCTCAGCCGCTCGTCCCAAATCTAATAGGAAGCTACATAGACGTCCATTGAACTGTGTCCACGTTTCTCCATCTGGTGGTGTAACCGTGGAAGGATTATCAATCCAGCTTCTATAGAGTGAGTTATCCTTCAACTCTTCATACGTACAGCCTTCAAAGGACCCAAAATTCATTTCACGCAGACGCTGATCGTAAACAGTTACCTTCTCTAGCGAAGGTGAAATGTAAGCTAAGGTCTCTCGACATCTAAGCAAATCGCTGCAAAACACTCGCCAGAAACCATTTGATAATTCAGACCGCCGTTCAGTCAGCCAATCAAGCTGCTGCTTAAGCTGAGATAGCTGCTCTACTGCATCAGTAAGCAATGGGAGATCCGTATGTCCTGAGTAACGATGCTCAGCATTCCACTGAGTTTGCCCGTGGCGAATAAGTACTAATTCTAGCTCTATACAAGGAAACGCCATGTCTAGCATCAGCCTCCAATCCATATCCACGCTAGGGCTGCGCAGATAGCAACGAATATTGAAGAGCAGAGCATCATCATCCGTGAGGTCTGAATAATATCGTCCGGCACCATCGGTCGTAACGGATCTCCCATATAGGCTCGGAAAGAAGCGACACCGTGATATACATTCTCTCCTCCGAGACGGATACCAAGTGCGCCTGCAACAGCGGATTCCGGATAACCGCTGTTAGGGCTTGGATGGAGGCGCGCGTCCCGCTTCACCATTTGCAGACAGCTGCGCCAATCCAGACGAAGCAGCCATGCACACAGTGCCAAGAGCAATGCCGTAATCCGTGCTGGAATGAAGTTGGCGACATCATCGAGCCGAGCGGATGCCCAGCCGAGATCTTGGTATTTATCATTCTTATATCCCACCATGGAATCGAGTGTGTTTACTGCTCGATAAGCCATAGCAAGCGGCGCGCCACCGATTAGCGCATAGAACAATGGAGAAATAATCGCATCGACGATATTCTCTGCTACAGTCTCTACCGTGCCACGCACAATTTCCGGGGAATCTAGCGAAGTCGTATCACGCCCCACGATCATTCCCAGTGCCTTGCGAGCAGCAGGAATATCGCCTTTACGGAGTTCCACGTACACCGCCATCCCTGCATCCTTCAGTCCCTTAGAGGCAATCGTCGTCGAAATCAACCAAGCCTCGGCTAACCAGACGAGCCAAGGTGAGATAAACGACAGCAGCCATAATAGGATGGCTGTCAGTGCCCAAGCACCGCCCGCCACACACAGCGGAAGCAATACTCCCGCTCTCCGCAGGCTTTGCGGGCTGGACCATATAAGGCGAATCACCCGCTCCAGAGCCGTGATTGCTTTGCCCATACCGATTACGGGATGGGGCAAGCTACGCGGATCCCCTACGATCCGGTCAATCACATAAGCCGCAAGCAGTACCAAAGTGATTGTCACAGGCGATCACCTCTGAACAATCTCCAGCATTTCCAGCTATCCATTTTCATTCGCTGTCCTTCCTTGTCTGCACCGACAGCAAGCTGCCCGTCACTGCGCTGTATACAAGACGTCCGATTGCGCCACCAAGGTCGGTAGCGGTTCCGGCATAGACATGCTCTGCGCTGTATCGCCCGCTTTGGCTCACAGCGAGCACGATGGCATCCGTTGTTGTTCCGGTTGCGATCAGCCCATTCTCGGGATCAGTAATCCCGAGATCGGCCAGAGCAGCAGCTTTGGCTTCGACAGCTGTCTGCACAACATTGACCATGGCCGCCGGTGTCAGGCAGCCATCAATACCTAACATTATGTTAATCGTACCCGGTCGATAAACAGCCAGCACATTGCGTTCCACACCCGCGCGCGCAGCATTTCCTGCGGCGGCAGTAACGCAGACAAAAATACCCGCTGAGCCTGTGTCTTCCTCAGCTACCGCTGCATGCTCTAGCGGTACTGCCGTCATCAGACCGGCACAGCCAGATAATGAATAACCCCACTCGCGGAGCTTATTCTCCATATCCTGAACAGGATCACTACATTCATAATTACGGTCAACATATAAATTAACAGCCCGCTCTAGCCGATTCATTCCTCCACCATAGAACGCACTCGATAAACCATCTGCTTCAGCAGGCAGCTCTAGTAGCAGATGGTTTCCCTTCCACTGTAAAGTAAGCCCTGGCCAGATAGCCGAATGGTACTCTTTAACACCTCCTGCTAGGTTAAATGGAATCTTCACTTGCACCATATCTCGATCCTGCTCCTTCCACAGCTCATTACTTTTATCCATTCATCCAACCAGCTGGCTGTCGCTCTTTCTTTCCCAAGCCGCCTCACTTAAAAACTGCCTAATTCTATATTTAAGCAAATGACTATCTGCTCTAAAATCTACTCCAACACATGCCCCTAATTTCAGCTCTGAACACATACTCAATATCCGCTCCACAGATACTCGATTTCTACTCCAACACATACTCCAATATCTTCCGTAAAATCCGTCCCTCACCTATCTATTGCACTTTATACAACAGATTCAGCTAGATACACTCGCAAAAGCCATTCTGCTGTATTTCTTGCAATAGAATGTCAGGAAAAAACCTAATTCGCATCATTTTCCAAATTTCTAATGTACAAAGTGCTATAGAATCAAATTCCTACGCCTGACAATCGCATTCTGTTGTACGAAATACAACGAATGCACTTTGGAGGGTGTCCATCAGAAGCTACCTCACCATACTTTGTCACAACCTTAAGCATGCGAGCTGAAGCCCGCCGTCCGGTATCAAATCCCAACTTCTGCGCTGCTTGAGTCACTTAGTCAATAGAATCCCTGCCTTCTCTACGCCGCGAGAGTCACTTACAGTAGACTCCCATCCCCCTGCGCTACACCAGTCACTTAAACAGCAAACCCGCAGCCCCTAAGCTATATAGGTCAATTATCCATCAGAATTTCCTTCATCCGCTTCAGCAGCCGGACATTATCCTCATGTCCCTTAACGGCTACTCGGATATGCTCGCCTCCTAGACCGGGGTACATCGCGCAGCTGCGCACCAGTATACCCACGCGCCCAAGACGATTCTGCAGCTCAGCTGCACTCCACGGCGAAGGCAGACCACAGAGCAGAAAGTTGGCTTCGCCTGGCGGCACATCACAGCCTATCTGCATAAGGCCTTGCCGCAGCAGCTCCCGTTCCGTGGCGATCAGCTCGCGTGTACGACGTCCATACTCGTGCCCACACTCAAGGCAGGCCTCGCCCGCCAGCAGCGCCAAACCATTCACACTCCAGGTAACCTGCTTTCCGGTCATCGCCTTTGCCAGCTCCGGATGCGAAATGGCAAACCCGAGACGCAGTCCGGGAATCGCATAAAATTTCGTCATCGACCGCACCAAAATCGTATGCGGAAACTGATCCAGATCTGGCAAAAGCGTATTCCGTTCTACTTCAGGAATAAAATCAATAAAAGCTTCATCCACAGCCAAATACGTCCCGTAGCTTTCAGCCTTCTGCGCTAACCAGCGCAGCTCATCCACAGCATACTGAACACCATTTGGATTGTTCGGTTGTCCGATGAACAGCAGCTCAACCTTCTCCATCAGCCCGGCAATCTCTTTCACTCCAGCTCGAAAGTGCTGTTCCCTTGTCCCCTGTACAGATAATACTTCTGCGCCAAATTGCACAGATAGCTGCCGGTACTCAGAGAAACAAGGTTCTACAATGCCAACCTTTTGCGGAGCTATCGCAAGCAGCAATAATGCCATAGATTCTGCGGCTCCGTTGCCTACTGTCAACCAACTACTATGTATACCAAGGTCCTCTGCTAGCAGACTTTTGAAGCGTCGATGTCCAGGGTCAGGGTAGGCAACCACCGTAGACAATGCTGTTCTAAGTAGCTCTAGAACGGCTGGCGGAGGCCCGATAGGATTGATGTTTGCACTGAAATCAAGAAATGTGCCTCCAGCCTCCTCATAAAGTTCTGCAGCCGTTAGCAAATCACCGCCATGGCCGTATTTTTCAAGCATATGTACACTCCCTCTATCCATTTTCACTTGTTCGATATGTATCTCATTGCCACCATTATTGCGTCTTTACAGGAATTACGTCAATGCTCACTAAAGGAATCACCTGAATACCCGTTTGCCTCAAATCGACATTAAAATCTACGAGATGTTAAAAGATAATAAAGTTCTAGACTGGCAGCCTCATCAGATCTATGGACACGCTGCCCCCGAACCTGCTTCGGCTTGAAGGTGGGAACGGGATCTCGTTTACATGATCACCTGTAACGAATAAAGAAGGATGCTATGCCGTATACAAAAAAAAGAAGTCGACCATTTCGTTGGTCGACCTCTAATTTTTTCTATTGCGCGGTCAAAATTTGTGGACCTTCAGCCGTGATGGCGATCGTATGCTCGTATTGGGCGGCGAACTTGTTGTCCATCGTCCGTGCGGTCCAGCCGTCCGGATCGATTGTCATGAAGTAGCTACCTTCAGTGATCATGGGCTCAATCGTGAACACCATACCTTCCTTGATACGGGGGCCTTTTCCAGGCTTGCCGACATGCATATAAGTCGGCTCCTCGTGCAGGTCACGGCCGATGCCATGAGCGAGAAGGTCGCGCACGACGCCGAAACCGTGTGCTTCCGCATGCCGCTGAATCGCGCTCGTCACGTCACCGAGTCGATTGCCGGGCTGAGCTTGCTCGATGCCCAGGTCAAGACATTCCTTCGTGACACGCATCAACTTCTCGGCCGTTGGCGAGATCTGCCCGACCGCATAACTCCAGGCCGAATCTCCGAGCCAGCCATCGAGCTCAGCGACCGTGTCGATCGTCACGATATCGCCTTCCTCAAGTGGCTTATTGCTAGGGAAGCCATGTGCGATCACATCGTTGGCGGAGGCACAGGTCGCATATTGATAGCCCCTATAACCTTTCTGGTATGGCTTTGCGCCGTGCTTCAACATAATGTCCTCGAATATGCGCTCAATCTCGTTGGTGGTAATGCCCGGTTTGATAAGCGGGGCGATTGTACGATGACATTCAGCCACCACTTGGCATGCCTTGCGGATAGCCTCAATTTCATGCTTGCTTTTTAATATGACCATGTTCGTATCAGGACTCCTTCGTAATAGCTTGCAAAGCGAGTCGGGCGATTCGATCGACGTCCAGGTCGGAATTGCCCGCATAGTAGTGCAGCCCACAGCAACCAACCAGCACGGCAAGCATATGGTCTACGCTGTCGTCTTCGCACTGGGCGATCGATTGAAGTGGAACGTATAGCCGTTCCATAAACCGTCTCTTGGCGTGGTATCGATCCTTTTCAGGCAAGCCTGCATAATGTTCTGCCGCCATTTTGTAGACAAGATATGTGCGGGCGTCCGACTGCCACAGCCGGAGCAGCGCTTTACAATACTTCAACAACTGCCAGTCATCCGGGGGGCTGCCGCTGATGTTCGCCCATTCTGCGATCACTTGCTCACATCGCTCGAAGCCGCTTTCTAACACATCTTCTATTAATAAATGCCGGTTGGGGTAATAATGGTATACTGTGCCGTAACCAAGCCCTGCCTCGCGGGCGACGTCGCGAATATCAAAGCTGCCGCCCGTGCGAAAGTAGGAGCGCGCGGCAACGTCCAGGATCTGTTCTATACGCTGTAAGCGTATGAGCTCATTTTGTTCTTTGGTACGGGGGCACATAGAATGTTAACCTCCTTATTTAGACCTGCAAATTTGTCAATATAAAAATAGTAACGCATGAGGTAGAGAAATGCAAAGGATTTGTTGGTGTTCGATAAAATGAAGTACTGAACAATAAGACTGAGTGCTGGAAATTCTTCAATTTAAAAATCGCGTTAAATCAACGAATCCAATCTAAGACTTTATTTTCACCGAAACACGAAGCGATCTCTTTTGTTAAAAAACTGCTTTTGGTTTAAAATGAGAACTGTAATCAATTTTGCTGCAACGGAGGAATTCACTATGATTTTTATTGATAACACAGGGATTACTGACGCTTCCATCAATTTGGCGATTGAGGAATATGCGCTGAAACACTTGCCGATGGACGAGAGTTACCTGCTTTTTTATATTAACAGCCCATCTATCATCATCGGTAAACACCAAAATACGATTGAAGAAATCAATCAGGAATATGTTAAAGAGAATGATATTAAGGTTGTACGTCGTCTGTCCGGCGGTGGAGCGGTCTATCACGATCTCGGAAATTTGAACTTCAGCTTCATTACTAAGGACGACGGCCAATCCTTCCATAACTTCTTGAAATTCACCCAGCCGGTGATCGACTACTTGCAAAGCATGGGTGTTAACGCTGAGCTTAGCGGACGGAATGATCTTCAAGTCGGTGAACAAAAAATTTCTGGCAACGCTCAATTCTCCACACGTGGACGCATGTTCAGCCATGGCACACTGATGTTTGATCTCAATTTGGACAATGTACAAGCCTCACTGAAAGTAAATCCAGAAAAATTTAAATCCAAAAGCACAAAATCCGTACGTAGTCGCGTAGCGAACATCAAGGAACTGCTAGGTACAGACATGACCATTGAAGAGTTCCGCTCCGGCCTGTTGCGTTCGATCTTTGGCATGGAGCCATCCGAGGTCCCTCAGTACAAGCTTCAAGAAGCAGACTGGGACAAAATCCACGAAATCTCCAAAGAGCACTACCAGAACTGGGACTGGAACTACGGCCTGTCACCAAAAAGCAATGTCAAACACACACGCAAATTCCCTGCTGGAATTATTGATATTCGCATGGATATTGAGGATTCCCTCATTAAGGACATCAAAATCTATGGTGACTTCTTTGGGGTTGGTGATGTAGTAGATGTCGAAAATGCACTTCGTGGCAAACGTTATAATGAGGCAGAGGTTAGAGAAGCATTAGCTGATCTGGATTTGAAGCATTATTTCGGACGTATTGAACCGGAGGACTTTATCGGACTGGTGTTCTTAGAGGAATAATTTTTTATAATAAAAGGGCCTGCTTATTCTATGCGCAATTTGCGTAAAGAATAGACAAGCCCCTTTTTCATATTCATTTTAATTTAAGGAGAAAGTATAAAAACATAGACAACGAACGCTAGAGTCAGCATAATGCAGATGTTCTCTACGGCTCCACCTTTTTTCGTACCTGTGCTCATTAGCTTTAGACGCAGCTTAAAGGGTATTGGCGGCAGGGGTGTAATTCCCCGTTGGGTAAGAGAGTCAGCTAGTAGGTGAAGCGCATACGACATGCCCCCAGCTATCCATAGACTGCCACCGTCATTTATACCCGCTGAGGCAAAATACAATAAGGCGCTCCAGCCCGCAACTCCATACAAGGTATGTGTCAGTCCACGATGCGGAACAATCGATGAGACCACAAGCACGCAAGCTGCAATGTAATTCCATGGATCATAGGCTTCCCCGAAGGCAAAGAGCGCTATGGCGATCAAGATCATGACCAAATGGCGTAGCTTTCGACTAGGCAGGAAAGATACACTTCCGACTAGCAATGCCAGCACAATGTTCCAAGGACGTTCCACGATTCCGGCAAAATAGAGATAAATCGCCGCACCTATCAAAGCAATTTGCAGCACTCTTAATAGAAATTCTGGAATCGCCTTACGCACGAGCAGTGAATTCGGTTCATCAATGTCAGGCAGCAAGGAACTTAATGCTGCGACCGCAATAACCGGAATCGTAATCTCATGCGACATCAAACTCATTACAGATAGGGTAACCCCAGTGCTAATTATTAAATGGGATCTGCCCATCATGGTGAAACCGCTCCTTTCTAAGATGCGAAAAACAAGAACAAATGTGCGGTTATCGAAGTATACCAAGAGGCTGTTTTTTTGTCTAGCCTAATCCCTAAAATCCCTTTAAATATAAGCCTTTGAGCGATTTCTATCTTGTCCTCCCCATGAATATACGATACAATTTGGACAACTTGACCTTGTCGTGCTTTTAAGGACGGCATATGTTGAAGAGAGGATGACCTAAGAAGTGAAGCGTTCCCGTATGGCCGATTTCAGTCTGCTACTCGTGGCGATGATGTGGGGATGCACCTTTCTGATTGTTCAAAACGCTGTCAAAGTGCTACCACCGCTCGCGTTTAATAGCATCCGCTTTACGGGTGCTGCCCTGTTGCTGGCTCTAATCACTTTTATTTTTTACCGCAAGGAGTGGAAACAGCTAAGTTTCCGCATGGTACGTGATTCTCTACTGCTAGGCCTTTTTTTGTTTATGGGCTATGGTTTCCAGACTATGGGACTTCTATATACAACCACCTCCAATACCGGGTTTATTACCGGTTTATCGGTCGTATTGGTTCCCTTTCTTTCTCTGGCGCTACTTGGGCATGCCATTTCACGTTTCACTTGGTTCAGCGCAGCGCTTGCCGCAGCAGGTCTTTACCTGCTAACTTTCACAGGCTCTGCTTTGTCCCTAAATAAAGGTGATGCTTTGATCCTGCTCTGTGCCATAGCTTTTGCGCTACAAGTCGCATATACTGGCGTTTATGCACCTCATTATCCGGCATTGCCGCTGGCAACCTTGCAGCTCGCCTTCGTTGGACTGTTCAGCATTGTCGCTTCGCTTATCGTTGAAGGAGCTGCACCACTGGCACACACCGCAGAGCTTATCAAGGATCCAGACGTTCTCTGGGCACTTTTAATCTCTATTGGCCCTACCAGTGCTTTTGCCTTCTGGATTCAAACCGCCTGCCAAAAGTACACTACGCCATCCCGGGTAGCTATTATTTATGCCACAGAACCTGTATTCGCTGTTCTGACAGGCTTAGCCTTTGGTGGGGAAATGCTCGGTATGTCCGCTCTGCTCGGTTGTGGTTGTATTCTGGGGGCTATGCTTATAGCAGAGCTGAGTCCGGAACCGGGTCAGAATCAACATAAGAAGAGTTATTTTTCCAAATTACATCTATTTAGAAAGAGATAAGGAGAGAGACAAATGTACAAATTGATCGCGATTGATATTGATGACACTCTAATTAACGATGACAAGGAAGTAACACCCGCTACACAGACTGCGCTTGAAGAGGCTGTAGCCGCTGGCGTTGTTGTAACCCTCGCTACAGGCCGAGCTTATGCTTCCGCTCAAGCCATTGCCCGTCAAACTGGACTTAACGTGCCAATCATCACTTACCAAGGTGCACTCATTAAGAACTTGCTCGATGAAAAAGTACTATATGAGCGTTACGTACCACAAGATGCGGTACACAAGCTTTTTACTTACTGTGTGGAGCATGATCTGCATTTGCAAACTTACATTGACGACAAGCTGTACGCCCGTGAAGACAACCAGAAGATTAAAGACTATACGGACCTGAACAAAACGCCATATTACATTGAACCAGACTGGGAGAAGCTTGTCCCACAAAAAACACCAAAAATGCTGATTATCGATGATCCTACTTTCTTAGATGAGCTGGCTCCAATTCTGCGTGAATTGCTCGGCGATTCCGTGCATATTACCAAATCCAAACCACAATTCCTAGAAATCATGCATCATGAGGGAACTAAGGGAATTGCGCTTGAATTTCTAGCCAATCATTTTGGGTGTGATCTTTCCGAAACCATGGCAATGGGAGACTCTTGGAACGACCATGAGATGCTGGAAGCTGCCGGTCTTGGTGTTGCGATGGAGAACGCTATTCCTGCGCTGAAAGAAATTGCTGATTTCATAACCCTAAGCAACAACGAAGATGGCGTAAAATACGCGATTGATAAATTCATTCTCAATAAAGTGAACTAAATCGGCTGAACTTAATAGTTTTATATACGTTAAACTTAAGATTTTTCTATTAAGGTAAGTGCGTGACTGCGGGGAATGTTTGGACTTCCCCTCCGTCACTTTTCCCTTTTTAGAATGTTTTAAAGTTCAACTTATATAGAGTTAAAGTTCAATCTATATAGAGTTACTTCCTTATTTCAGCAAGCTCGGGACTCCTGTAGATGCAAGCTCCATTAGCGCTTCCTCACTCCCCACGGCTTCTTCCTCTTCCAGTTGAGAATAGTACAAGCCATGATATCTTCCTTCTGCTGCAAGCAGCTCCTCGTGGGTGCCGCTCTCCACAATTTCACCATTCTCCATCACTAGAATGACATCAGCATTCTGAATCGTAGACAGACGATGCGCGATAACGAGTGTGGTTTTGTCTCCCATTAATTTACGAATCGCTTGCTGCACCAGCTTCTCCGATTCATTATCAAGCGCAGCAGTAGCTTCATCCAGCAGCAGGATTGGAGAGTTCCTAAGAATCGCTCTTGCAATCGATAGTCGCTGGCGTTGTCCACCGGACAGACGCGAGCCTTCCTCACCAATATCTGTATCGAGGCCCTCCGGCAACTCCATTACAAAATCATAAGCGTTCGCTTGTCGCAAAGCTTCCAGAATTTCTAGTTCATCTGCATCTGGATTTCCATTCCGGATATTATCACGGATACTTCCCGTATAAAGCCCTGACTCTTGCGGCACATAAGAAAAATGACTTCTAAGCTTAGCTAAGCTCATTTCACTTGTCTTCTCATTATTTATAAACACTTCACCCTCATCAGGTTTATATAACCCAAGCAATACCTTGAAAAGTGTAGATTTCCCTCCACCGCTCGGCCCCACAACCGCCATTTGCGCCCCTTTGTGAAGCTCTAAGCTGATCTTGTTCAAGCTATGTTTCTCTGCTCCCGGATAAGAGAAGGATACCGAGGACATGACCATACGCTCAAATTCAGGCTGCTTCGTAGCTGCTTCGGGTAAAGCCTCCACTTCTACAGGGCTATCTAACACTTCAAAGATCCGTCCCGCCGCCCCAAGTGATTGCTGCATCGAATTGATCAGCCCTGGCAATGCCGAGAACGGCATCACTAAATAATTCATGAGCTGGATGAAAGCAATCATCGCACCGACCTCAAGTGATCCTTTTGCCACAAAATAACCAGCAACGACCAGCGCCAGAAGAAACGTGAAGTTTCCCAGAAAAGAGGAGAATGAGCCAGTAGCTCCCTCAATTCTTCCCCTTTTTAATTCTTCGGAAGTGATATTCTCACTATGTTCCTGATACTGCTTCATTAGTCTGCGTTCAATGCTAAAGGATTTAAACACCATACTACTGCCTAGAATGTCATGCAAAAAGGAAGTAATCTTGCTCATATTAGTCTGAATCTTCACACTGTTCTCACGCATCGCCGAACCGAAGATTTTTCCCGTAAGGAACATCAAAGGCCCCATTGCAAAACAGATCAATGCCAGTAGCCAGTTAATATAAAGCAAATAACCAAAAGCCGCGAGAGCAAGCAAAGGGTTACGGATTAGATCAATCATTACCTCGCCGGTAGCATTACCCACAGATTGATTATCATTAGTAAAGCGGGACAACAAATCACCCGAATGATTACGATCAAAATAAGACTGCGGAAGAGCTAAAGCATGTCGCATCATATCTAGCCGCAGTTCATTTCTGATCTTGGCTGAGATTTTATTTTTGAGATATCGATCGATGTAACCGTTGATTGCACTCACTAATAAGTAGATTAATCCGAATATTACCAGCCCTTTAAAAGCTTTCACATCAAGTCTAACCGCCGCATCCGTAATCACTGAGAGCAGCCAAGCAATCGTTAAATCCAGAACAATTCCAAATAAAGTCGTAAATAATAAAACCGTATATAAGAGCTTGTGCCTTAACATGTATGTACTTAATCTTGAGAAAACACCTTTCTGCTTCAAAAAAATCAACCCTCTCCCCTATTAGCTACTTTGTACTCCCCTACCTACCGTTGATAATTATTCTATATATGTAAATATAAGACGGCAATTCTTTCTGATTATAAAGGATAAACATGCTTCTGAATACCGAATGCAATAGAAGTCACAAAAGGAATATCAACAGGCTTAGATTTGCCCGAGTGATGCCCCGTAGTCTAATCGCATATATATTGTTGCTGCCTTTTTCATGTATACTAGAACCAGTTTGACTATCTTAACAAAAATAGAGGAGTAACTTCACAACATGATCAAAAGACTTACTGCACTATTTTCAATTCCCTCTTATGCTTTACTCTTTTTATGTATGCTACTTCAGGGAATGGGGATTTCACTCAGTTCACCCTTCTTATCCATTTATTTCACGGAACAGCTTGGCGTATCTGTCGGATTGTTTGGTGTTTTTCTAGCCACCACGTTAATTGCCGGAATATGGATCAGTACACTAATCGGGAGACGCTCTGACCTCGGCTTAAATCGAAAAAACATTTACCTTGTTGCCACACTCTGTAATGCGCTGGCTTATAGCGGGTACTTGCTCATTCAGGATTTCACGATCTTGTTCATCTACATGATTGTGTTCACCGCCCTCGGTGCACCAGGGATGCCTCAATTGTTCGCCATTGCTAGAGAAGCAGTGAATAAGAGCAATTTTACGGATACTGCGTTTGCTAATTCTACCTTGCGTTCTGCTTTCTCTCTCGGCTTTATTACAGGTCCTTTAATCGGCACCCTGCTAATCGCTGCTGTTGGGTTTAAGGGGATTTTCACGGGTACGATCGGAGTATTCCTGCTTGTTGCCTTACTCGTTTTCTTCTTTCTCAAATCAAATACAGATACAGAGCTGAGCAGCAACAAGGCTGAAGTAAAAGTGAAAACTTTCCGGCTCAGTCAGAATCACAATATTCTGCTGCCTTTTCTGATTTTGATACTCATGTATGTAGCTCACTGGACGAGTAGCATCAATACTGCTCTCTTTATTACAAACAATCTAGGCGGATCGACAAGCGATGTCGGTCTAGTCAGCAGTATATGTGCTGCGCTGGAAATTCCATTTATGATTATGCTTGGTCTACTCAGTGCGAAGTATAGTAACCGAGCCTTGATGATGTGTGGGGCTATTTTAGGAGGGGCATATTATCTCGTTGTCATTTTCTCAGGCGAGATGTGGCAAATGCTTGCAGCCCAGGTTCTACTGGCGGTTTTCGTTGCTGTTATTTCTGCGATTGGAATTAGCTACATCCAGGATCTGCTTCCAAACATGCCTGGGTATGCATCAACGCTTTACTCTAATTCATCCACGATCGGCAGACTGATTGGGAGTCTTGTTGGCGGGGGGCTAGCCAGTATTGTAGGTTACCGGTATTCATTTGTGCTCTGTTTTATACTCATCATTATTTCTTTAGTCATGCTTGCTGTAAGCGGACGTCACCCTTTAAATGAATCAGAACAATTAACTGTTTAATCTGCTTATTTCTACTTACCCATTCCCTTCTAAAGTGAAGAGAATGGGTTTTTGTATATTGGAATTCTCATACCTGTCTGGGCCAGTGTAACATTCTCCGGTAAAATATATGCTTTTCTCATATCCACATCATGCGACATATGGGTATATATTGCCTTTTGAGGCTTCACGATTTGCAGTAGCTCCGCTGCCTCCGTCATGTCGTACACAGAGCGAGTGGATAGCTCCGCCGCTTCGTAATAGAAGCTTGTACCAAGGACCAGCAAGTCGACTCCATGCATCAGGCGTGTCTCCTCAACCCCAAGAGATATGGAATCTGGACAATACACCCATGTGTAGTCCTCCTTCTCTAGTCGAAAAGCGTACGAATATCCATTCTTACCATGGTTTACTTTCCAGGTATCTATCTTCCAGCCGTCTAATTCTATACCTTCATCACAGGGAATCATCTCGATCTGATTGCGCAACCAAGGATATTGCCGCTCAATAATGGGAATGACTTCTGCTGGAGTATAAAGTTCACCCTTAATCCCCGTCCATCTACAAGCATCTGCCCATTCTGGCAGCCCCCCAATATGATCAAAATGAGCGTGTGTCACGAGCAGTCTGCGCATATTCCGTACTCCCTGCGCCTCCATCTGACGTCGCCAGTCTGGCCCACAATCAATCACTAGAAAGTCACTGCCATTATCTATGAGTACGGAGGAACGCAGCCTTATATTGCTCCCTAGCTCCCTCGCTTCTGTGCAGGTCTCGCAGCTGCAATATACCCGAGGTACACCCATGGCATCCCCAGTACCCAAAAACACCAACGTATCCATATCTTATCTCTCCTTCAGTTCCCATCAAGGAAGCCTTAAGTTATCATATGTCTATCTTAAAGATGCCCATCAAAATATCCCCACAAAGTGAAGCTTTGCTTCGATGCGTACCCAGGTACTTTGCGGGGGCCCCAAATATATACTTTCGTCAAAAAAGTCATCCCTTAAGCAGTAGCCCTGCTAGGATGACTCTATTTTTACACCTCTACCTATATTCCGGCAAGTACCTGATACCAAATTCCCCGCTTGGAATAAAGCGTGCTTCGCACCTCATCCCAGCCCCCTAAATAATTGATATCGAAGAGACCCGCTGGATCGGGGTAGCGGCTTTTGTTCTCCGCATAGACCTGTTTATCTACGGGACGAAAGCCATATTGTGCAAACACTTCTTGCGCCTGTGGGGTAATTAAAAAATCAACCAGCGCCTCTGCTGCTGCGCGTGTCCCATGCTCATCCGCATACTTCTCTACAACAGCCGCCGGGTTCTCAATCAGAATTGTATTTTTAGGAATAATGACTTCATATTTAACACCCTGAGCAATCCGGGCCAGCAGTTCATTTTCATAGGTAACAATGACATCACCCACTCCATACTCGAAGGCAGCCATAGATGCACGTCCGCTCTTATCCAGAGACTCCACGTTCGCATGTACACTTTCTAAAAAAGCTTTGGCAGCTGCTGGATCTTTAACGCCTTCTTGCTCCTCTGACAGCTTCAGACCCGCCCCATAGATTGCGTTGATATCCCACTGTGCACCACCGGATGTTTTGGGGTTTGGGTATAACACTTTAACTCCTGGCTTGGCTAAATCCGCAAAATCGTGAATTCCTTTGGGATTTCCCTCACGGGTACCAAGTGCGACTACGGAACGTGTCACCATGCCCTGCTCACCCTGCTCTTTCCACGTTGGCGCTACGAGTCCAGCCTTGACCAGCTTCTCGACATCGCCTTCCATGGCTAACAGTGTAACATCCGCTTCGAACCCACCCACGATTGCACGTGCCTGTGTTCCGGAAGCTTCATAAGACTGCTGAAAACTAATGTCCTGCCCAGTATCCGCTTTCCATTTCGCTGCAAATAACGGCAAAATGTCTCCCATTGCATCCTTAGCCACACTGTATGCGCCAATGACTAGCGTAACATCCCCTTGCTTCGAAGGATCTGCCATCGTCGTAATCGCCTTTTCATTCCCGCAACCGACTGCTGCCAGCGTGAGTATGGCCAGCATTAGGGCAGCAAAACATCCGTGCAGTTGTCTGCTCCTTTTGATTTTCATTGCGGCCCACACCCTTCGAGGTAATGATCTTAAAGTCTCTTTGAAAGTAGCTCCAAAGATTAAGCCAAGTTCTAATAACCAACGTTCGGTATTTGCCGTAATTACACGGAATGTTTGGACTTTCGGCCGCTGTTATGCTCTAATTTCTTGATTGGAACCGTATTACGGTTGAAATTAGAGCATAAAGGCGGTCGCTACCGCTCCTACAGTTCCAAACTTCCACTCCATTACTCTATACCAATACTTCAGTTCCTCTAATCCTAGCTCATCACATTCGCTACTCTTCAAAAAAAATTGAAAATCATTTTATTTATTTTATATTAAATAAATATCGGCATCGGATCTTCTTTCAGGTTGTTCTCCTGGATCCAGCTTCGCTCATCATTAAACAGGTAAGCGCGGTGCACAAGAACTGAGATATCCTGTCCCGGCTGCAAGGTTTCCTTCTCCAAGGAACGGTAAGTGACCAGCTTATGACCATTAACCTCAACCTCAACGAGCCATTCGCTTCCACGGAAATGCAGATGCTTTACGACACCTTTTTCCGTAGCTGAAGCCATCTTGAACTCATGCAGATTACCCACTTCAATATATTCAGGGCGAATCAGTGCTTTGGTAGGCTTACCGTCTCCAGCGCCTTTAAACCCTTTCACCTCAGAGGCATCCTCAATCAGTGTCGACTCTCCGATAAATGTAGCTACGAACGGTGTTTTAGGCTCCTTGTAAATGTCCCAAGGCGTACCCTTTTGTTCCAACTGTCCTTGGTTGATGATCATGATCTCATCTGCTACTTCTATCGCTTCGTCTTGGTCATGTGTTACGAAGATGGAAGTGATGCCTACACGCTCAATCAGCTCACGTAGCCAAGCGCGCAGCTCCTGACGGATCTTCGCATCAATAGCTGCGAATGGCTCATCTAAGAGTAATAGCTGTGGTTCAGGCGCGAGTGCACGAGCAAAGGCCACACGCTGACGTTGTCCACCAGATAGCTGATGCGGATAACGCTTCTCGAAGCCTTTTAACCCCGTAAGCTCTACCAGTTCCATAACACGGTCACGAATGGCGGTTTTGCTGGCCTTTTTAACTTTTAATCCAAAAGCAATATTATCAAAAACAGTCATGTGCTTAAATAATGCATAGTTCTGAAAGACAAAGCCGATCCCGCGCTCCTGAGGAGGAAGATTGTTAACCGTCTGACCATGAAAAATAATCTCGCCATTATCCGGTGTCTCCAGCCCTGCGAGCATACGAAGAATCGAAGTTTTACCGCCGCCACTCGGGCCGAGCAGTCCGATCAGATGACCTTTTGTAATGGTGAAATTGACGTCCTTGACCGCATGAAAATCTCCAAAATGCTTATTTAATCCCCGCACTTCAACATGCATATTACTGCACTTCCTTTCTTCTCTTGGTCCATTCCATCAACAACAGTAGACCTGCGGAAAATGCAGCCAGAACTAGCGCTATTCCTCCAGCAGCCGTTACATTAAAATTCTCAACATCCTGATAGACTAGCGTCGTCGCCGTCTGGGTTTTGTTCATAATGTTACCCGAGACCACGAGCACCGCACCGAACTCTCCTAGTGAACGAGCCACCGTAAGGATGACCCCATACACAACCGCCCAACGAATCGAAGGCCAAGTCACCTTCCAAAAAATAGTCCAGCCATGAGCGCCCAATGTAGAAGCTGCTTCCTCCTGCTGTGAACCAATCTCCTGAAGCACCGGCATCACCTCACGCACCATTAAAGGAAAGGTTACGAACAAGGTGGCAATGATCATTCCAGGAATCGCATAGACGATCTTCAGCCCAATCCCTTCAAAAATCGCACCCAAGGCGCTATCCGGACCCAGCAGCAGGACAATCATCAGCCCGCCAATGACAGGGGACACAGCATAAGGCAAATCAACAATACTGTTAAGCAAGCCCTTTAGACGTCTATTTATCCAGTTCGCCCGGACAAGATACAGCGCCATCATAATTCCGAACAACGTATTTAATAACGTAACTACTATTACAACAAGCCCAGTCATCATAAGCGCATGCAGCGCTTCAGGCCTAGTCAGAGCATTCCAGAAACCACCAAATCCTTCACTAAAAGCACCTATAGCCATTTTCCCTAGCGGTGCAGCGATTAGCAGAAAAAATACCAAGTAGGTGAGTCCGATCCATAGTTTTCTCATGAGCGTCTCCCCCGCATCTGCAGCATATTAATTAGCCAAAGAATGAGAAAGGATAAGGTCAAGAGAATAACAGAAACCGCTGCGGCGGAAACCGGATTATCACTTTCAACTTCACCAAAAATAAAAACAGAAGATACGAGTGTACGACCTGGAATATTGCCTGCTACGAGGACTACAGCGCCGAATTCAGCAAGTGCCCGCGAGAAGGCGAGCATTCCACCGCTGATCATCCCAGGAGCCATAGAGGGGAGAATAACATGCCAGAAGACTCTAGTTCCCTTGGCACCCATTGTATATGCCGCTTCCTCTTCGGAAGGATCAAGTTCCTCCAGCAAGGGCTGAACCGCTCGAATCACGAAGGGAAAGGTTACGAAGACCATAGCAATTACGATAGCTGGTTGATGAAAAACAATTTCAAAACCAAGCGCTTCTGCAGCCTTGCCGATAAGACTACCAGGTCCGAGCAAGAGCAAAATCATCAAACCACCAACTGCCGTCGGCAGTGCAAATGGTAAATCCACAAGACTGTTAAGCAATGCTTTACCAATGAATTGATAACGAATAAGAACCCAGGCAATCATTGTTCCTAAAAAGACATTAATTAAAGTGGCGATGATCGCCAGCTTTAAGGTTAACAGCACCGACTTCCAGGCAATCGGGTCGCTTATGCTTTCCACAAAATTGCCGAAACCCAATGAAAAAGAGTTGTAATAGACCCCAAGTATAGGCAGTACGATCAATACTACAAAATAGAGCAAAATTGTAGTTCGGAAACCCCAAGTCCAACCTTTGTGTCTAAGCAGCGAATTCAATGATTTTGCCCTCCCACCTCCGGATAACCGGTCGGTATACTAACCAACATCTCCATTAATTATTCCTATTTATATACTTGGTTTTATATTATTACTACTTTACCAAATCCTTCTCGTTGTCGTCAATTACTTTCAAGTGAATTTGGGGTAAAATATATATAACACAGGTTAGAAAAAAGTGGCACATCACAGGAAGGGGAATGATTATGCTGCATACACTGGAGATTACTACAACGAAACGGGATGAATTACGTGATATTACTCGTGAAGTCATTTCTTTTGTGAAAAAAAGCGGAGTGCATAGCGGGGTGATCGTAGTTTATTGTCCACATACCACCGCAGGAATTGCCATTAATGAGAATGCAGATCCTGATGTGAGACATGATGTTCTGATGCGTTTGGATGAAGTCTACCCTTGGGAGCATCCGAAGTATCGACATGCTGAAGGCAATACTGCCTCCCACCTTAAGTCTATTACATCCGGACCTTCCCAGAGCATAATCATCCATGATGGCGAACTATTACTTGGACGTTGGCAGGGTATTTATTTTTGTGAGTTCGATGGACCTAGACGTAGACAATGTTTCTTAAAAATTATTGAGGGATAAACAATTAATGGCCGCTTCCGTTATTGCTACGGAGCGGCCATTAAAATATAACTAGAATTAAATATTACTTTGACCAAGCAGAGAATTAGTGTTATACCAATGCACAGCTTTAAAGTGTAAACTTATAAAAAAAACAGCATGTTAAAGGCTGCGACATAAAACCTTGATATGAGCTGATGCTGCTTCTTTTACATCCTCAAATGATACTTTATCTTGGATATAATAAGATATAAATCCGTGAGCGGATAAGAACAAGGTTAGCGGCACGTTCTGCCAATCCTCGGACACATATCCCTCTTCCTTCATATGACGGCGTACAATACTTGAGAATAAATCAAAACATCGTCCCTGCTCTGCTCTACAATAAGCTAGTAGCTCTTCATCCCGAATCATGAACATAATTTCATACTGATAAGGATGATCTATTCCAAACCTTATAAACTCCATAATTAGCTGCTCTACTCGAGTCATACCCTCTTCAGGTGGCTTATTCATTACTTGGCCAAGCAAAGTAGCCACATGATTAAAATCTTCGACAACAATGGCGTAGAACAATTCCGCTTTCTCTTTGAAATGATAATAGAGAGAGCCGTGGCTGTACCCCAAATGCTGACCGATGCTTCGCATTGAAATCGCTCGATAACCTTTGGTAATAAACAGATGCCTAGCGGCCTCTAATATTCTTTCCCTCGACAACTCCTGCTCCACTGCTCTCCTTGCCATATACCTAATCCCCTTCGCTGTAGTAAATCCGCCGCCCTTCTGTTACCAAGGCTTGCCCTTGGGTTAGATCTGTTATCCATGCCATAAATGCGTCTCCCTCATCATTTCGCGGTAAACATAACAACGTTACTTTATCGGTGAACAAAGTCTCGCCGGTTTGTATACCCCTTCCCCGAAGTTCGTTCTCAACCTTGCCTAGCCAAGTGTAATCAATTTCTACGAATACCTCTCGTCTTAGCACACGGGTGATTACTTCACCTGCTTCAAGCGCAAGCACTGCTCCATCCGTATAAGCTCTAATCAGCCCTCCGGCACCCAGCATAATGCCTCCGAAATAACGGGTAACAACAATTGCGACATTTTTAACTCCCTGGTTGCGAATTACTTCCAAAATCGGTTTGCCGGCTGTTCCACTCGGCTCCCCGTCGTCCGATTGCCTCTGGATTTCGTCTCTCTCCCCAATCACATAAGCAGAACAGTTATGCGTTGCGTCCCGATGTTTCTTCTTGATGTCTTCGATAAACAACAATGCTTCTTCTTCATTCTCAACCGGCATAACATGACCAATGAAGCGAGATTTGCGGATTACGACTTCCTTGGAACCGGAAGAGCGCACCGTTCGATATTGTTCTAACATAATTATTCCAGTCCTTATATACATATGATGTCTTCATATAATGTCAGGAGCAGCCCCCGGTATTGGATTACCTATGGACTGCTCCTGGTGACTTACACTAGTATGAATGGTCTCTAAAATACTGCTGCAATACTATTCTGTAAGTCTTGCTTCCAGCTCTGCCTTTTCTTTTTCGTAACCCGGTTTGCCAAGTAGCGCGAACATATTCTTCTTATATGCTTCTACGCCTGGTTGGTCGAATGGGTTAACACCGAGCAGGTAACCGCTGATGCCGCAAGCTTTTTCAAAGAAGTAGACCAAATAACCAAATGTGTATGGTGTTTGATCAGGAATAGTAACGATAAGGTTAGGTACTTGACCATCTGTATGCGCAAGCATTGTACCTTGGAAAGCCTTCTTATTTACGAAATCCATAGTCTTTCCTGTTAAGAAGTTCAAGCCATCCAGATCATCTGGATCGTTCTCAATGGTCACATGATGAGCCACTTGATCTACTTGAATTACCGTTTCAAAGATATTACGGTTACCTTCTTGGATAAATTGGCCCATGGAGTGTAGATCCGTAGAGAAATCAACGGAAGAAGGATAAATTCCTTTGAAATCCTTACCTTCGCTCTCGCCAAACAATTGTTTCCACCACTCCGATACAAAGTGTAAGGAAGGCTCATAGTTCACGAGGATTTCAGTTGTCTTACCTTTGCGATACAGAGCATTACGAACTGCAGCATATTGATAAGCTTGGTTAGTAGCTACATCTGGATTATTGAACTCATCCGCAGCGGCAGCAGCACCTTGCATCATCTCTTCAATGTTAATACCTGCTACAGCGATTGGAAGCAAGCCAACAGGTGTCAATACGGAGTAACGTCCGCCTACATCGTCTGGAATGATGAAGGATTCATAACCTTCTTCAGTAGCCAATTTCTTAAGGGCACCTTTTTCCTTGTCTGTAGTAGCGTAAATACGTTTGCGAGCTTCTTCTTTACCATATTTCTTCTCCAGAGCTGCGCGGAAAATGCGGAAAGCAATGGCTGGCTCAGTCGTAGTTCCTGATTTGGAAATTACGTTCACGGAGAAGTCTTTGCCTTCTACAAGATCAAGCAAGTGCGTGATGTATGTAGAACTAATGTTATTACCCGCGAAATAAACTTCTGGAGTTTTGCGCTTATCTTTAGAAAGGTTATTGTAAAAAGAATGCGAGAGCGCTTCAATCGCTGCGCGTGCTCCCAGATAAGAACCACCAATACCAATTACAATCAGTACTTCGGAATCGCTCTGGATCTTCTTTGCGGCTTGCTGAATGCGTGCGAATTCTTCCTTATCATAAGCTGATGGAAGATCAATCCATCCAAGATAGTCGGAACCTACACCAGTCTTATTATGCAACTGTTCGTGCGCTAACTTAACTGGAGCGGCAAGGTTGTCAATTTCTTGTTGATTGAAGAAAGTAAGGGCTTTGGTGTAGTCAAAATTAATCTTCTTAGACATCGGTAATGGAAACCTCCTGTTTATCTCTTTAAATTTGAAACCGCTTGTTACAACTTTATAATTAGGATACTTTAATTTGCCTTGACTGGCAAGGTCTTAGGGCACATCCCGGGCTTTAGAACCAAGTTTTCGAAAGTTTCATGGAAGCGTTTCCCGCATCATTAGGCATGGCTGAGCTGTGGTGCTAGCCTAAGTGCCGTGATAGAATGAAGAAAACGGAAGGTGGCTATACAAATGAAACAAATCGGTTTTATCGGACTTGGAACAATGGGAGCGCCAATGGCTTCCAACTTGCTTCGTGGCGGCTTTCAGGTGACGGTGTACAACCGTACAGCAGCTAAATGTAATCCTCTTGAAGCAGAAGGTGCCCAGATTGCCCTTACGCCACGCGCTGCGGCTGAAGGTAAGGATGTTATTATTACCATGATCAGTAATGATGATTCGGTTCGTGAAGTGTTTTATGGTCAGAATGGTATTCTAGATGCAGTTAAACCAGGCGGCCTGATTATAGATTCCAGCACAATTTCTCCAGGACTAGTTCACGAAATTGCCACTGCTGTAGAAGCTCGCGGTGGACATTTCCTAGACGCACCAGTAACTGGAAGCAAACCAGCGGCTATTGAAGGAACCTTGGTGTTCATGGTTGGCGGCAGTGCTGAAGTCATAGAACAGCATCGCGATATCTTCGATACGTTGGGTAAAAAGCTGATACATATGGGCGAGAACGGCAGTGGTGCTGTAGCCAAGCTGGCTCATAATGCAATGGTCGGCATTCACAACGTTGCCCTGGCTGAAGGATTCGCTATCGCTGTAAAATCAGGTGTTCCAGCTGATAAGTTCCTTGAACTAGTGCAGCTTGGTTCTGCGGGCAGCAAACAGGCGGAGCTTAAAGGCCGTAAAATCATAGAAAATGATTTCAGCAATCAGTTCTCCCTCGCGTTAATGTTAAAGGATCTGAAGTTAGCATCCGCCCACAGCGATTTCACAGGCGTCCCTTCTCCAATGCTGGGACTAGCCAAAAGCATGTTCCAAGCCGGGTTTACCCAAGGCTATGGCGATGAAGACCTCTCCGCTGTAGTGAAATGCTATGAAGAGTGGATCGGACAAAAAATGGGTTCTACTGTATCCGAGAAGTAAATTCAGAAAACTAAAACCTACTCTAGTTAGAAACATTTACGACCGCTTCACACATGACTATTCAAATGTGTGAGGCGGTCTTTCTATTGGGCATTTTGTTTGTTAAAGGAAATATGCTAGTGTAACTTTTGCAGCACAAAGCCACAGCCATCGCTATCGGACACAGCTGACCTTATTCGCAATATTCCCCTCCATTTCGTATGCTATCGGACTCTATAGTCGCTATTGGCATGAAAAACACCTAATTTGAGGCTATTTCTATGAAATAGCTGCAGTGGAGTCCGAAAAACTGCTCCAAAGGCTATAAATTTGCAAATAGCGTCAGCTGTGTCCTTATAAACCCAACACACGAACCAACACAAAAAGCAGCGATTCTCCAATAATAGGAGAATCGCTGCTTTGCTGTCTTTTAGTTATAGAACCGGGTAAGAACAGCAATAATCAGTTACTTCAAATACTTCCAACGCAAATTTTGAGTTGCCAGGGACATTGAACGTTGCCGCTCCCTTAATCTCCTGCCATACCTCAGTGCGGGGAAGCAGCACTTTAAGATCGCCGGACAAAATCTCCATAATTTCAGGACCATCCGTACCAAATTCATATACACCAGGCAACATAATACCAAGTGTGACCTTAGTTCCATCCTGCAAAATTACCGTACGGCTGGTTACTTGTCCGCCATAATATACATTGGCTGCTTTTTCAATCGTTGCGTTGTTAAACTGACTCATTACTTGTTCTCCCCCTAATGATTATTCAGTTAATTACAGAAGTGCTTTCACACGGCTAACTACGTTCTCAACAGTAAAGCCGTATTCTTTCATTACTCTGTCTCCAGGTGCGGAAGCTCCGAAAGTAGTGATGCCGAGGATATCGCCTTGGTCACCAGTATAACGTTCCCAGCCAAAGGTTTGTGCCATTTCGATTGCAAGACGAGCCTTAACTCCTGGAAGAATTACGGATTCACGGTATTCTTTATCTTGTTTTTCGAACAGATCCCAGCTTGGCAAGCTGATTACACGAACATCGATACCTTCTTCAGCCAAAGCAGCTTGTGCTTTAACAGCCAATTGCACCTCAGAACCAGTAGCGATCAGTTGTGCTTGTGGAGTGCCATTCTTGGAATCAGAGACAACATAACCACCACGTTTGATGTTTTCACGAACGCCATCAACTGTTCCAGCAAGAATTGGCAAGTTTTGACGAGTCAGAACCAAAGCAACCGGATTCTCTTTGTTTTCCATAGCATAAGCCCATGCTGCAGAAGTTTCGTTAGCATCAGCCGGACGAATAACAGTCAGACCTGGGATAATACGCAGGGAAGCCAATTGTTCGATTGGTTCATGCGTAGGACCATCTTCACCAACTGCAATACTGTCATGTGTCAGTACATAGGTTACTGGCAATTTCATGATCGAAGCCAAACGGATAGCTGGACGCAGGTAGTCTGTGAACACGAAGAATGTTCCTCCGAATACTTTAAGACCTGTGTGTAGTGCAATACCGTTCATTGCAGCAGCCATACCAAACTCACGTACGCCGAAGTAGATGTTGCGGCCATCATAAGATTCTGGTGTGAACGATGTCAAACCATTCAAATGCGTCATAGTGGAGCTTTCCAAGTCAGCAGAACCGCCCACAAGCTGAGGAACGCCAGCAGTCAGACCGTTAAGCGCATTACCGGAAGCGACACGAGTCGATACCGCTTTATCTTCAGTAGTGTAAGTTGGAAGTTTAGCATCCCAGCCTTCTGGAAGATCGCCATTGATTACTGTTTCGAACTGTGCAGCAAGCTCTGGATATGCTTTTTTGTAAGCCGCGAATTTGTCATCCCAAGCTTTGTTAGCTGCGATTCCGTTTTTCTTCACTTCTGCAAAATGAGCACGAACTTCATCAGGTACATAGAAATCTTCTTCGTATACCCATTTGTAGAAATCTTTGGTCAGCTTAGCTTCTTCTGCTCCAAGTGGGGAACCATGAGTACCGCCATGGCCGCCTTTACCTTGTTTGTTAGGGCTACCGTAACCAATTACAGTTTTCACTTCGATCAAAGTCGGTTTGCTAGTCTCAGCTTGTGCTTCAGCAATCGCTTTGGCAATAGCCGGAAGATCATTTCCGTCTTCAACGCGAAGTACTTGCCAGCCATAAGCATCAAAACGTTGAGCCACGTTCTCGGAGAAGGAAAGGTTCAATTTACCATCAAGGGAAATATCATTTGAATCATACAATACAACCAATTTGCCCAGTTTCAAATGACCAGCGAGTGAAGCAGACTCGGAAGAGATCCCTTCCATTAGGTCACCATCACCACAAATAGCGTAAGTATAGTGGTCAATCACTTTATGTTCATCTTTGTTGTAGGTAGCTCCCAATTGAGCTTCAGCCATAGCCATACCAACAGCCATACCAATACCTTGTCCAAGTGGACCTGTTGTAGCATCAACACCAGCGGTGTGACCTACTTCTGGGTGACCCGGAGTCAAGCTGCCCCATTGACGGAAATTTTTCAATTCTTCCATAGGCAGATCATAACCACTAAGGTGCAACAAGCTGTACAGAAGCATAGAACCATGTCCTGCGGACAATACAAAACGGTCACGGTTTACCCATGTCGGATGATCAGGGTTATGATTCATTGTTTTTGCAAACAATTGGTAACCCATTGGTGCAGAACCCATTGGCATACCTGGGTGGCCGGAGTTTGCTTTTTCAATGGCGTCAATCGCCAAAGTACGAATCGTTGTAATAGACAGGTTATCTACAGTTGAGTTTTCTTCCTTTTGAATCGCTTGTTCTTGTTCACTCATTTAATAGTTCCTCCTCTGAAATCTCAAGAATGTCATTTTGACTCTTATTGTATCATTAGTGTGGAAGCAATTCCAATTGTTTTTAAAAACTCTTTATTTGAACAGCTTATCTTTTGCAATATCGACGTATTTATATACACACAAGAACTATGAGACAAGCCAGAATTGCACTAGTCTATGGTCTAGTTTTTAATTGCGACTAAAGATTGTTTTACAATGCTCAAATATACAGTAAGATGGAGTTAGTTAAGCATAATTTTCATTCATTACCCAACATTTCCTAGTGGAAAGGAACTTTGAACATGAGTTCGAATAAGGACATCTTTATTGTGCTTACCGGTACAGGTACGGCCTTTAGTGGTTTTATTAAGTGGTTTACAAAAGCCGATCTGAATCATGCTTCGATCGCCTTTGACTGTGAACTGCGGGAGGTATACAGCTTCGGAAGAAAAAAAATGCACAATCCATTTGTGGCAGGACTAATCCAGGAGAACTTTATCGACCCTTTTTATAGCAGTGCTAATTGTTCCATTTATCAGTTGCGTGTTAGCGCTGAGGAATACGATACGATGTACAATCACGTCCAAGGAATGATGCAAAATCAGGAACGATATAAATACCATCTTTTAGGATTAATCGGTGTGCTTCTGAATATTAAAATCGATAGAGAAAATGCTTATTTTTGTTCCCATTTCGTTGCCTCTTTATTTGAAGAAACTGCAGTTCAGCCTGTGAATAAGCCTTCCTGCTTCGTTACACCGGAAGATTTCGCGCTTTCACTCTGTGCACATAAGATTTTTACTGGCAAGCTATCCTATTATTTACGTAGAGCTCAGAGAGCATCTACACGTCCATCCTCTTTACCATTACATACTACTTCCGTTGCTGCACGAATGATGCGAATGAATGAAGACCGAACTGAAGGGGTCGTATAAAAGGTTCTATGCTTGTGAAAAAGGACTACGCGGATTGTAATTCCGCTTAGTCCTTTTTAATTAAACATCATATAACAAATTCAACCATGTACTGTTTGCACATGAATTCATAACCGATCGATTGATATAGAGAAATTGCGCCTACATTTTCCTCAAGGACATTCAAATACACGTTAGAGGTAACCCTCCCCCCCGCTCGGGTGAGCTCTGCACAGATCTTTTTCCCGTACCCTTGCCTTCTCCATCTTACGTCCGTTCCGATGTTCCCCAATTCAACGTAATCCTCACTATAAATATGGTATCCGCCTACCGCAATCAGCTCTCGTTGTTCCATCACACCATAGAACGGATACTGTAATTCTTCTTTTGAGAACGCCATTGTATCTAAATCGGTCATTTTCGACTCAATGAGTTCAAAATAAGGGGGACCCAATTGTAAAACGCTTGTATCCACCGGTGGTAACGCTTCTTGATGGATATGCTTCATTAGAAGCAGTTTTTTGGGAGATTTAACAAGTTCAAGCTGTGAAGCGAGTAAAGCCATAACTTCTTCATTCACGATTACATTACCGACAGCATTGTCAGGTAAATTCAGTTGCTCTTTCATAAATAAAAGCACGGACCGGAGACAAAATGACTTCTCCACAGGGAATACGGAAAAAGCATAGAACGGGAGTCCTCTTAAAAAGGCCAATACGCCGAGCAATTCTCCCTGGTCAGTAAACTCACCGAAGTGTACCGAATTATGCTTACGAGCTGTAAGGTATGAATAGTATAAAAAATGTTGTTCCTTATTAATCGAATTCAAGATTGATTTCATTTCCGCTGGTGTTAACTCTCGAATCATATCTCCTACCCCTATCAATGTTTGATGCGTGCTTCAACATTAACATGATACCGTGAAGTTACGCAAAAAAGAGATGGGGTAGGCAATATAAGCTCTTATTCTACTTAATTCGATGACTCTGGAAATACTCCGACCAATCCGATGATATAACGACTATAGCTGTATCCGTTTTGGTGTTGTACGCATTTTGAGCCTTAAAGGTAAATGTAACAGGGCCATCTGGTAGCTTTTCAAAAGAGCTATCGTACATTTCACCTGTCCAGAAGGTTTTATCGTCGTTAGTTGGGCTGAGCTGCGTAGTGAACCCTCCGTTCATGGTTACTTGCACAGTATCCGGGAGACCTGTAGCTGTACCTTGTAGAACAAAACGTTCTCCTGCCCAAAATACGTTGTAGCCTCTTGGACTCTCCTCATTGCCACTCTTTTTCAGATTGTAGCCTTTACGGTTGTTGTTCCACTCTTGGGTGTGCTTAACGCCTCCTTTAATGCTCAATAGATTCACCATGAGATATTTTCGAGGAGAAATATTGCTCCAGTTATAACCATCAAAGACTTCCACTTCAACGGCATATTTTTCATTCTCAATCAGTGCTTCAGCTGGTACTTGCCATTGTTTTGCGCTTGAAACTTGTTCTCCAGATTGAACTTTGATCGTTCCCGTGGCTAAATTTATAATTCGCACCTTATAACGTTGCTGTAGATCTCCATCCTCATCTTGATAATCCCATTTAATGATCGGGGTGAGTGTGCTTGCGATTGTCGGTTTTGACGAGTCCGTACTGGTAGGATACGTAATATTAACTGTTGGAATTCGATTCACAACTGTTATACTATGGGATATTTCACGGTACAGCCCCAGAGAATCCGTTACAAGCTGTCTAAAGGTGAATACACCATTACTACTAAACTGCTTCGTGAAGTACTTTTGAGTGCTTGCTAAGACTTCTGTTCCACTTGATGGTTTTAAGAAATACTTATGACTTATTGTATCTCCTTTTGGTTCATCCAAATCAGAGGCGGTACTCTTAATGTTCAGAACGTCCGTCCGGTAGATTGGCACCTTAGTCGCATCTTTACCAGTATCTGTGATCAGAGTGAATCCCGGCTTAGGGGGATTATCGATGATGAATGTTTTTTCATTAGATATTTCTGACCAAGACAATTTTGAAAAGGCTCGTCCATAGACGGTAAATTTTTCGAAGCGTTCAAATGTGTTGTTTGGGATTTGATATTGTCTAAGTAGTCCGCTGCTATCCGGATTTTCAACACTCTTTACCAAGAGATCATCCTTCGAATAAAACTCCAGTCTATACTTTTCCTGTGGATCATTTTCTGGATCTGTATACGTCCACTTAATGAGTGGATCTCCTTGTAACTCCGCATCTATTACCGACGGATTAGTTGTGGTTCCAGCAGGAGTAGTGAGAGTTAAAGTTGGAGGCAGATTCTTAGCTACATTTAACTTCAGGGTAGCTATGTTGGACTTATCACCAATCTGGTCCACAACCCAATGTTCTAGTGTGTAGATCCCAGACTCAGGAAAATCAATTTTGATATTAGGAGTCCGGTACATATCAGTTGCACCATCACTATCTGTAACTTTCCAGTAATACTGCAAACTACTGATATCAGATGGATCATTATCAGAATCCACCCCATAGTATGTTATAGTATCAAACTGATAAACACTGCTTGGTCCATTAATTCCTGCTGTTGGAATATGGTTTTTAACAGTAAACATACGTGTAGCATACGAAGTCAATGCTGAAACATTCGAGCTTACTGGTATATCTGAAACATTAAGTCGCATTTCCCATCCATCAGATATCGCTTGTTGAGGTGAAACCCCACTCCTTGCAATTAAATCCCTGATTGCCATGGATTGATTACGATTGCTACCCGCATAATAATAAGGGCTGTTATTAAGTCTAGCGTACCATGCGTAAGACAGCGAATCTCCATCTTCATCTGGATCTGGTGTCGTATTTTGCATCGTAATGAGCGTATCTCGATATACTTCAGATGGCATATTAAAAGCGGCTGCAGGTGGGTGATTCATGACTTGTACGCTTTGACTATACCATTCCGACCACAAACCACGATTATCATGTACTTGTAGATTTATTTGATAATTTCCTGGTCCAAACGCGGCGATATTCGGCGGTGTTGTCGCTCCACCCCAATGCTCCCATACTTTATTCCATCCATCTTTAATTACTGTCCAATAATAAATATCCAATGGATCATTATCCGGATCAAATGATTTATCTATAATCGTCGTGGCCTTACGGTAGGAAACAATATTAGGCTCAACTGTGAATAGCGCTACAGGAGGTAGATTTGCAGCTGCTCCTACTGTCCTCTGGCACCAATCACTCCATATGCCTAACCCATTTTCACCATCCATGTCCCTTACTCTTAGCCGAATATCGTATTGATCATTACTTGGCAACGGATTAGGCGGCTGGCCATCATTCCATATCGAAGCTTCTGTTTTCTTATACTGCCATTGTCTATCGACAAGCCCTTTATTGGTCGCAGTAATGTGATCTAGATCGTAAGAGCTATCAGAGATTTGAATATATCCTCCCATCAACTTCGCACTGAATAAAGCTATCGGCTTTCGATGCACATGAAAAGTCATAGAGGATAAATTATCCCGGCTCCATTTCCGGTAAACATCAAATCGGTCATCATTTTTGGGATTATCTCGACCCTGAAAGGTCGCAATATATACCCCACTATAGGGGAATGAAGAATAAGTAGATGTTCTCCATAATCCTGAATCTCCAATAATCCCCATAGAGTTATCATAGAAATAAGGATTATGATCATATCTGAAACGTTCTGTGGATTTCGAATCTCCTTCAGAATCAAAGAATTTGGTTCTCGTTTCAACAGGGGTATTGATAAGGATAAATGACTTATTCCTCATCTGCTGTTTGACATTTATAGTTAAATTCTTTGATTGTTTCATTCCTGAAGGATCAGATGCTGTAATTATCATATTGTAAGACCCAGGTGATAAAGCATCATCAATCGCATCTATTGGGATGTAAAATGGTTTTGACGATTGCGCCTTATATACTGTAGTCTTCTTATAAAATACGTTAGGAATCTCTGCAGTAACCGTCACATCTTCGTTATCCGGATCACTTACATATCCTTCAATATTGATACCACTCAGTCCAGGCGCATTTACTAGCGTTATACCATTCGGTGTCCCTACCGAAATAGAAGGAGGATGGTTAGGAATCAATTTAGCAACCTCAGTCATGTAGGGCGTATAACCTCCAGGTTCATAATTTGCTTGGTAGGGCCCCTCTGACGGACCCAAATCCGTTCTATACCATCCTGAGAATGCAAGGAATCTTATTCGAAAAAGTTCGGGAGGGTTTGAATTATCATCATCAGCTGGGTTAAACATATTGTGCCCTTGTGTGAAGATATTAGGATAAGTAGTCTTCATGGCGCTTCTTATAGTAGAAAGGTCAAAATCTAGATTAATCTCTCTTCCGGTATGTGCAAGGCCAATATTATAGAGCGTTCCATAGTCAGTGCTCCAGTTCTGAGTTTGACCCCAAAAATAATTTCCGGCCGAACATGTCCATGTTTGATCCAACCCGTATAATCGGTTTTTTTCGCGTTCATACCCCGCCTCAGTGTAGGCAGAACCACACATATCTATTGTTAGTTTCTGATTCCATAAATGAGACTGCCCTGGCGGAGTATTGTTGTTCCAGTTGATATCAATATTCATAGGAGCTGCGCCAGGTGCTATATCATAAAATAATTGTTTAGTTATCTTGTTATAAGAAATGTTTGTAACTTTAATTGCTGGGAAACGGATATTAATTGTATTGGGTTGTGCATGTGTTGCAAACCCACTATTAAAAGTAATATCCCTGTAGTTAATAATGTTATCATCATCAGCAGCCTGAGCTGTCGTACTTATTCCTACCCTCTCTGATAATGGTTGAGGTAAGATTGGCAATATTGTAAAAATTAACAAGAAATATAAAATGAAGCTTATCCTGAATTTTTGTTTCACAAGACCATCCTCCGTTCTTCACTTATAGATCCCAATCTACCTCTGGTGCCCGATTCTCCACCTCTACAATCCGTTCAATGAGATTTTGTGTGCTATCAGAATTTATCCGTTTTCTATCATCTTCAGTTACAAATTCTTCAATCGTGGGCTGTCCAAATTCTTCGAGAACTGTAAGACGTATTTCATATTTTCCGACTTCATATAGCTCCAAATTCAGACGAGTGCGATTCTCTTCGTTAAACCGAGCCCAACTCTCATCTGCAAAAGATCCGTTGTTATTAGAATCGTAACGATATTCCCAAATCCGACGAATGAGTGGATCTTTATCCTTAGTAAAAGACATATCATCTATTGAAACCACTGCCTTATTTCCATTACTCGGATCGCGGTATACTTTTCCCGGCATCCCAAAGTAAGCAAATGGCAATTCATCTGGAACGATATCAAAAATCAGTTCACTACGATCAGAATATCCCAAGGTATTTTCCACATAAATTGTAGCTTTATATTTACCTGGACTCTTAAATAGAATATCCTTACTCTGAAAATCAGCTAACGTACCACTGTATTTAATATCTGCATTCGTACCACCAGAAACAGCACTGATAGAGATCTGAGTTTTTGATGGGACCAATGGAAAACGAGTAGGACTTTGACTAATATTCATGAGCGTTGTTTTTCGATTTTGTTTTAGTGTGCCAGAAATGTTTAATATAGCAGCAGGCTTAGGTTCAATCACTGTTACCTCAGTACTAGTACTCCCAATTTGACCATCGTTGTCAACTACTGTGAGCCCAATTGGGAAAGTCTGCCCTACATCATCTCTTGTATACCATATGTATCCTCGTGCTGTATTACCGATCCCACCCTGCGCTCCTTGAGTACCCCAGGAATAATCTGTGATATAACCATCCGGATCAGAAGAAGCGCCTCCGTACACCATCATGTCGTCTCCAGCTTTGACATATTTAGGGGCGCTGATCCGTGCGATGGGCGGTTTACCTTCAGGTTTAGCTGGTGGGTTTGGGTTAGGAGGGAAAAGATCACCTGGAGGATCTTTCTTATACACTCCAGCTGATATCTCAGGTCCTGCCTCTAAAGATGAAATAGGACCTGCTTTTGTTTGTACTGGATTTTTGAACCGTACGACAACCTTTATAGCATAGTCTTGTTTATAATTATCTTTTCCCACCAATTTGGACGCTGGGATTGAAAAATCAAAGTCTTTACCCGCAGTAAGAACTTTTGAATATTCTTTCTTCATATCCGCAACAGCTATTTCTTTCTCTCTTGCATAAAACGCCCATTCAGAAATATTAGAAGTGTCTGTATAGGCTAGTAATTCACCTTTAACATTAATTTTTACAGCAACTTTGTCACCAGTCATTTTCGCAGGATTCGGGTTGGGTTCAATTAATGTAGCTGAAGCATTCAAAATAACTTGATCAGGTAGTGCATAATCAAAATTGACAGTTCCCGCATAGCTATATGAGGTCATTTTTGCTTCGGCAGTGAAGTAGTATGGCAAAATGATATAATATAGCCGCCCAATTACCCAAATCCCTTTATCAAAGGTATCCGACGGTTGTTCGGGTGTATATTGCCCTGATGGTACTTGATAAGTAATAATGAATTTCCCGTTTTTTTGTCCAACTTGCCCTTTGTCCCCTTGAAGCGCCATGGGTACCAGCTTAATGCTAGACTGAATAATATTACTGTATGGGATAGTATTAACATTGTCTCTAAACCATGTTGCTTGACTCGGACTAACTGGATCAGATTTTGTGGCAACAGTTGTTTTTGGTGGTTCGTCTGATGGAGTATTAAAATCTGTAGCGTTTACGTTTTTGCTTGTGTTCACTCCACGATCTTGATTATAATCATTAATCTGCCATCTTCGCCCATCTGCATATCGCCAAATAGAGTTACCCGGCGTACTTTTAAAAACTTTTTCAGGATCGTTACCATCCATTCCTGTAACATTAAACGTTTCAACTTTTTCATTACCTTTGAGTGTAACTTTTATTTTTCCATTCTCTACGCTAATTGCTCCAACTAAGCTGTTATTGCCTGAATATTTAAAAGTTCCTGCTTTAATTGCAGCGACGTTTACTCCACTAGGCGGGTCTAAGTAAAAAGTTTTTGCTGCATTCCCTGATCCCGTTAATCCAGTTGTAATAGGTATACTTACTGATCCAGATTTCACCTCTGCTGCTTGAGCTGAATTCATCAAGTTTGGCGAAAGTAATAGACCAATTATAAGAATAATTGAGAATATCCTGATTTTTTTATTTTTCTTCATCTGCAACTTCATCACCTCTTAAACTTCTGAAGTGTTTACGATGTATTTTGTAGCCGAATCTTTTTTGTTGTCTAACCAAATAACAAAAGACTTAAAATCTCCATCATAGTAATAGGCTTGGTAGGTAGTCATTTTCTGTCCCGGCGCTAATTTCCATCCCCATAGTGCCTCTTTGTCGTTCACAGAAGTATCCTTGCTTCTTGGCATAGTTGGATACGCATCTAATTTGTTACCAAATCCTAAGCGCCATTTCTCACTTAAATCCGTATAATCTTTTTTAATTGTATTACCACTATTATTTTCCACTGTAATTTTAGTCCAAATAAAGTACTTCCCTTCTCCGGAATATTTGAACTTCTTAATCAGTGCTTGAGCATCTTTGGACTTTGCATCAAAGATCATTATCTTCTCCAACGTATAACTCAACCCACCCGCCGTAACTGTCACAGGCAACTCCACTTCTTTTTCCAGCCCAAATTTACTCAGATTATCCCTCATAATAGGCACTGGTGTTGCTGCAGGTTTCGCGGTGGTGGCTGGTTCCATTGTTGTCGTTGGCTTAGCCGTAACTACTGGTGTAACCGTTTCCGCATTTGCAACCACTCCCTGCCCCAATACCACGCTAAATAACATTGTCGCTACTAAAGTCGCCTTTACAACTCTCTTCATCCCCAAATCTCTCCCTTGTCTCAATTGGATTTTTCCTACTTATTAAACTTATACTCCTGAACTGCAGGTACTCTGATTGGCTCTTGTGTTTTGGCTCTGGAGATCAGCAGCGGATGTTTCGTCTCAATGACGGCAATAACCGAGGGACCCTCTATGTATTTGGTAATGCCATATTCACTATCCTCGTATAAAAGCGGAAAAGTCACTCCGTCCGAATCATCAACAATATCAAACTTCACAATCTTTACTTGATTTTTAAAACGGCTGCCCATTTTGGGAGAAAGACCGTTATCTAGTCCAAGATTTAACTGCAAGGTATGCTGAAAAGTATCGTAAGCAAGCGCAGGATCGATAATTAGACGACCTCGTGTGAGTTCAGTTTCATCTAATTCCTGTGCGGCGTCGTGAACGGCGATATTGTTTGCATCTTTTAGCATGCTGCGCAGCATGTCCCACTCCTGATTCTGGATCTGAAAGAACCAGGAGTAGATAAAGATCAGTAGGACAAATGCCAGCTTAATAATGTAATCCATAAATTAGGCTCATCCCTTAATCAATCGAGATATTCACTCATAATTGACCCATGTCCATAATATCGGGTCGGCTGCGAAACCGTGGAGAAATTATACGGAAACAAATTTACCCGCGGCGCAGTTACATACACATCAATCCGTTGTTTCCGCTCTTGAACGGTGTCCGTACTACTCGTAATTTCGATGGAACCCTCTGAGAACCCAATCGCCTTCAGATTTGAAATCACTTCGTTCCGCATAGACGCTGTGACCATCCCCTCCGTTGCAGCTTTTTGTGTGATGTAGGACGTATTAGCTTTGACTTGTAAATCTAGCAGATAATCGATATAGGTAAAAATGGGCTGCAGGATAATAAACAGGACAAGCCACATGAATAATGCCCGGAGGACGGTCTCCTTCAATAGAAACGCCTCCTTCTAATATTGCTCTACTTGCTTAGTATGTGTGATGATATCGTCCTGACTGCTGCCAATGATATGCGTAGCTACTGTGATAAACATCCCTGCGATCACAAAACCAATGGCCAGAAACATTGCAATGGAGATAGAGTCTTTTTTCATAGCCGAGTTAAACCGAAGTGTGGTTCAAGACCCGGGCAACTGCAGTTTGGGTTGAATCCAACGGCTGAACTAAGGTTACACCCGGAATCGTCGGTTTGTTATCATCCGTAGCATCAATTACTTCTCGCACCACTGGAATCAAAACGGCAATTACGATGGCCACACACAAAAATCCGATAGCGATAAACAACCCTGTAGAAATAGCGTCCTTTTTCATTGTTAAAATCTCCCTTTTATTTTATATTTTTTAAATAATGTTGAACATACAATTTCTCACTGGAACATGCCGACCCCATTAAAATTTCCTTTGATCAGCAAAATGTACTGCATCGCCATCGCGACAATCATTAAAAAAGTTGCAATCGATGGGATCACATTAATGATCGTAGATAGATCTCCGATAAAAGACCACTTTTTCAAATACTGATCGCTTGAGATTTTGGAGATAATCTTACCTTGTTCACGTAAGTAATTCGCCGCTTCTGTGTCGTCATCCATACCCTCTGTAGCCAACAAAATGGACCGAATGTCATTAATAAAACTATGATTATCCGGAAACTTTGCACAAAACCATTCAATCGCCCCCTCTACACCCTCATCTACTGCTCGTTCTGACAACTCGTATAAGTCCTGACGTATATATTGAAAATGTCCAGCCGTACTCCCGCAAAAAGTGCCAAATTGCGCATATCCGCGCTTGCGTAGCCGATTATTCTCGTATAGACGGATGAAAGAGATCAGCTCACCGTCTTTTTTAATAACCGTTTTTTGATGAAGCCATGCAAGCACCCAGCCAAACGGAAGATAGCGCATCGGACTGCTGATTACGAGAATAAGTAGAGCAATTAGAGGGTCATAAATAGAAAAAGAATTAGAACGAATGAAATCGCTGACGACTTGAGTTATTAAATAAATCAGCGCTGCTGAATAACGGAAGAGCGTAATTTTACGGGCCGAAATCGATAAACCAGAATCATTCAATAATTGCTGAAATCTATCCCCCTGCACCCGTTCCCCGAGCTCATTCCACCGTAGCTCTAGTCGGACAAGATATCGTTCCTGTTTACTACTGCTGCTTACAAATACAAGTAATGCGATATATACAATCCCGATTACGGTAATTAATAGTAACAATCTGTCCATAGCTCATCACCTTAGTGGTAGTCCAGTTTAGGTCTGGCGAGAATAGTGCTGATCACAAAAGAAATAAAAAGTCCAGAAACGATCACCATCAAAAAGGAAAGTCCTACTGTAGTCTCAAATTGCAATTGGAAATAGACATCCGGCTTCAGCATGTACATAAAGGTTCCAACCGTAGATACCAGCACCAAAAGATTCCCATATAAGCCAAGGCTGATCGCATCTCTACTTCCCGCTTTTACAGTCAAAATCGTTTCTCTCTGTTGCTCCATAGAACGGTTTAACAGCATCAACGAGCTTTTTAAATAACGGGTTCCTTCCTTCTCGGCATAGAGCAGATCCGATATAAATTCTAGGGCGAAGGTAGTACCAATCGCATTGGAAAATCTACCGGCTTCCTCAACAAGCTCCTTCTCATTACTGTAATTAGAAAATGCAGCTCCTAGTAGCTTCAGAGGGCCCTTCAATACATTATTATCCGTAAGAAAATCCGCTGTCCGATCGAGAATGGAATCTACCGACAAGTGAGTGAATTTGGTGGAGATTTTGACCACATCGAGTAAATCATAGCTTCCATGTACCTTCCTCTGCGCATAGATGTATCTCATACGAAAATAAGGAATCGTAGCAGAAATCAAAGCCATAAAAAGTGGAAATCTCCAAGCCCCCTGAATCGAACGCCCTTCATTAAAGGTGATCCCCTCCAGAAAAGGATTGTTAAAACTCAATTGCCCAGGAAGCTCACTTAGCGTCAGTAGTCCTGATAGAAAAACTGCAATAAACACTATTGCTGTACGCGTGGCAAAACGCATAACGCTGATTCCCGGCTCATATTTTCGGTGTACGAAATATAAAAGATTATCTAGATGACGGTAGAGCCACAGCCTTTTTTTAACCGAGCTAACTCTTTTGCCAAAAATACTCATTTTATGTTTGATCCGAAAATCGACTTTCTGACCTACCTGTCGTAAATGCCGTTCGATTAGCCGTTTAATAAGTAACCATATTCCCCAAACAATCAACAAATGAAGGACATAACGAAGAATATACAATAATAAATCCACGGTTTCACCTCCTCACTCGTTAAGAACAATCTTAGATTTCAAGCTTTCCTTGATAGGCTGTTCCATTGGTTTTACTGCTGCAAGCCGTCCTAGCTCTTTCTGGAGCAACTGTGTCGCCTGCTCATTTTTCTTAGTCATCTTCAGAACCAGGCTCTTCGTCAGCTTGTCATTGTAAGACCAACACATCTTCTGAGGTTCCCAGCGCATCAGATCATTCGCAAATACAGAGTTCTTGTCCTCGTCATAAAAAACTTCCGATATTCGCGTCAGCCGCTTCTTCCCGTTCGGAACACTTTCCAAAATAAAGACCAGCTCGCATGATTTCAGTGCAGAGATCAAATGACCCTTAAGGCTCCCGCCAATCCTTGTCGACACGGCAAAAGCGCCTTGATAAGGAATATCCTCCGAATCTACGGTGTGGAAGGTTCCAGTGATACCGTCATACCCTTTTTCCCCACTCCACAAATAAAACTCCCATTCGTTATACCGCATCTCGGTCATATACAAAATGTTCGGGTCATGCCGCAGAGACTCTACCCCTACCTCCATCAATTCCTCGTTCGTAGCCTGTATTGGAATAATTCGGTGCCCCTTAATCTGATAAGGTAAAATCGACTCCGGATGCTTCTCTATCATCACTACACCCATACAGGATGAAGATCCAAGCAATTGCTCGCCGACAATCGTATTTGCAAAAGTTGTTTTTCCCGAGCCTACAGCACCCGCAATAATGGTATTGCGAAAGGTGGAGGATAACGCCCGAATCATTTCAACTGCTTCCGCTGGAATACATTCCGTCCCCGCCTGATCTTCTAGACTCAAAAATTCTACAACCTGTCGTCGCAACGATATTGTAGTGAAGCCATCCCACACTCTCGGGGATACCCAAATGGCAAGCCGAATAAATCGGCCAGGCCAGAGCGGGTCATCCATTTTAAACTCCACTGAAGGGTTGTCCTTGTTCAGCTTTTTATTGGGATCACTTTTTAATAAGGAGCGCTTTAACTGTTCGACCCGATCTAACGATGGCATCTCATAGGGATAAGCTACAAACTCACCTTTATGGTTATAAAAGATTTGCTTTCCGATCATCTGAAGCCCAGTTGACTCACTGTATGCACGATCAGTAAACCAGCGATACGCCGGACCAAAGCCCTTCCACTCGTGATAGAGCGCTTCTGCCGCCGTTCGGTATGCTTCGGGAACCTTGCCGGTAAAGGGTGTTTTTCGTAAGTACTTCTCTATCTCATTCATAAAAAAGCTAACCGCCTGCGGATCGCCAATTAGTGCCTTCGCATTTAACTCGAAGTAAGCATCATCCTCCCGTTCCAGTCCTTCATTCATATCGTTTTTCATTTTTTGCAAAAATGCATAAAAGTCTTCCTTGCCCGGTTTGCTCAAGCGTAGGATACTTTGTTTTAGAGAGAACAACGGTCGATTCGTTTGATTTCCGTTCATAGGAATATACCTTTCTTTTTAGCTTCTGGCGCTAGGCTCATCGACACGAGCAGAGAATGTACTTTATCATCCACATGCTGCAGCTCTTTTTTGCCTAGAGGTAAGCTCTCCTGCAAGGGCTGGTAATAAGGTAACTCCAGTAAGATTTCAGTCCCAAAGCGAAGCGCTAGATTTTTAGGAGAAGATATTTCTTCCACATTACTGCGGTTAATAATCAGCTGAAAATCATGTGGCCGTAAATCCATATGCCCAGCAAGCTCTAGTAGAGGTTCGAGCCTGTATTCGTGCTTGGGATGAGTGACGATCATACGCAGTGACGATTTGTGCATTCCGACATACCACGCAGCGCTTTCCGGAATAGAGCCAAAGTCAGCAATAACCACATCTGCATTTGCTCCAGCTCTAGCCAAAAAATATTCAATCTCATCCTCCTGATAGTCTTGTGCGCTCAAGTAATCGTAATTGCCCGGGAGATACGAGTAGCCGTCTTGCTTAATCAATTGCTCGAAATCCTCATCATGAATCATCTTCCCTTTAAGCCTTGATCGAAGCCTATCCAGACTAATGGTCGCTTTGCGGTCATAGCCGGGATCATATAAATCAAGTCCAAGGACAATAACACGAAGGCCTGCTGCGGCAATCCGCCTTGCAAACAGTTTTGCTACACTAGTACAGCCAATCCCCGGCCCTGAGCCAAAAAAACCAACCAGATTACTTCGTTCCTCCCCGTCCTCGTCTAGAATAAAACGAATTTTTTCTATCACCGCTGACGAGGTAGAACGAGGAGGAATAAAATAGATTCCTAAGCTTTCACACAGCATATGTACAGCTTGGTAACCACTGATTCCCTTTTGCAAATATACATATAGGATCGTTGAGCTCGGATAATTCCGGCGCAGTTCGCTAAGTGACTGAGCTTGAATCTGGTCACTGGTAACCATTAGCATATGCCCCTCTGCATGAGATGGATCAGGAAGTACACTTTGTGTGATAACAATAAACCCCGCATTTTTGATATCATTAATGGTTAACTGATCTATGCCTAGACTAAATATTTTCAAGGCTCTTCCCTCCTACTCAACCCGTACGATCCACAGCTTCTTCCCCTGCTCTAAAAATTGTCCTAGCTGTTGTCCATCGCTTTTCTTCAGCTTCAATTCTGGTGTCGCCACCTTGCCAGTCGAAGTCAATCGATTATTGTTGTTGCCCTTTTCTGAATCCAGCACATCATTATTGTCTTCAGTTCGCACATAGTTTACGGTGACTCCAGATAAAAACACCTCCTTTGCCGGTTCGCTAAGTGGACTTTGCTCTATCAGCTCTTGCCCTTCCTTCTTGTTATTTGGGCTAAGCGATTCACTCCGCTTCTCTTGATCAGCTTCTACAAGATAAATGTCTACCTTATCCCGACTGCGCAGTGAACCATTGATGGCATAGATGGCCTCCTTCGGTATAGGAAAAATCCCTTCATCCTCCAGTGGCTCCAAATCACTGACATCCACTAGCGATGTAGTCAAAATAATTCCGTTAGTCAGATTTACATTCGTAATTTTGTGCTCCACTTGTGCAATGTCTGTAATTACACCGGAAGGTATATCCTTGGTCTGAACAGAATCCAGATACAAATCACTTGCTTTCAGCTCATAATTTTTGGGAAGAAGCTCCCCGCCTTCCACCTTAATTTTGACCACGGTTCGGGAGAGCACGTAGGGCTTGAAATAAAGATCATAGCCCAGCAGTCCGCCAACTCCAGTAATCAGAATGAGACTTGCGAAGAAATAGTTGCGTTTTAACAGTTGCCCGCGCTGTAAAGCCAAACCTTCCACCTCCTTAAAAATCCGATTTTGAAAACGACAAAAAGCACCTTGGCGTAAATAGCCAAGCTGCTGGTAAAATGCTTTTTTACCTGTAGAGATTTAGAAAACTATTAGATTATAGGGTTCCGGTGAAAGCGTTCAGGTTCATACCGTAGGCTTTCACCGGAAAATAACCTTTTATTTAAATACTACAGTCTTATTTTGATGGACGAGGATCCGGTCTTCGATATGCCATTTCACCGCACGAGCCAGAACAACCCGCTCAATGGTGCGTCCAATCCGCTTCAGCTCGATAACATCATCACTGTGACTAACCCGCTGCACATCCTGTTCAATAATCGGACCACCATCAAGCTCTTCTGTAACATAGTGAGCAGTTGCTCCGATAATCTTCACTCCGCGTTGGTACGCTTGGGCGTAAGGATTACCACCAATAAAGGCTGGCAGGAAGGAGTGATGAATATTAATAATCTGGTGACGATAGTGCTCAATAAACGACGGTGAGATAATCTGCATATACCGAGCCAGAATTATAACATCAATGTCGTCTCCGATGACCTCAAGCTGACGTTTTTCCGCCTCAGCCTTAGTATCAGCAGTAACTGGAATATGGTGAAAAGGAATGCCGAAGGATTCGACATACGATTTCATATCCAAATGGTTGCTCACGACGAGAGCAATGTCGGCCTCTAGATCACCAGCTTGCCACTGCCAGAGCAGCTCCACAAGACAATGGTCTTCTTTAGAGACAAAGATGGCTAATCTTTTCTTATGACGAACATTGAAAATTTTCCAGTTCATTTTGAAACGTTCAGCCACCCCGCCGAACAAAGAACGGATTTCTTCCAGACGATCTCCTAACTCGGGAAGATCAAACTCAACTCTCATGAAGAACATTCCGCCATCTGGATCCATGGTGTACTGATCCGACTGCACAATATTCGCGCCATGCTGATACAGAAAGTGTGATACAGCCGCCACGATTCCCGGTCCGTCAGGACAGGAAATGAGCATACGCGCCCGGTTGGAATAAGACTCAACACCTGACGAATTGTTTCTTTTTACGTGTAATTCCATGATCCTCATCCCATCCTCTCATCTACATGCGCAATCTGAAGTCTAACTTATGCGTGAAAGAGCACTTACTTGCCCGCTAACCATGCAATCAAGCGATGATTAATGGCTTCCTCACTCAGCCCAGGGAACAGCTCGGCAGCGATGACTTCATCATATAGACGCTCCAGCGGTTCACGTGGATCAGCTTTTTTAGCCTTGGCATCGTTCTTCAGCATCTCCCAGACATTAAGCACATATTGACGGGAATCGATCTCCTTATTAGCAAAAAAATCACGCAGTTTTTCAACATCCTCTATAAACTCCGGTCCAAATCGTTCAGCTACGTTACCACGGAGCAAAGCGATCTCCACCTCATACATTGGACGCTGTTTCTTAGCATCCTTGCCCACCCATGGCGTCTCCAAAATGAAAGGCAGACCTGCCAATTTCTCATGATGGACGATTTTGTTAATTGTATCAAAACCGATCCAACCCGAGCCAATTGGAGTATGACGGTCTTTACCTGCTCCACATGGATTTTTGCTGTCATTGATATGGATAACACCTAGACGATTCAAGCCGATAATCTCATCAAACTTGTTTAGAACGCCATCCAAATCATTAACGATATCATAGCCAGCATCATGAATGTGACAAGTATCAAGACATACGGACAAACGCTCGTTATGTTCAACCTTATCAATAATAGAAGCAATCTCCTCGAAGCTACGCCCAATCTCTGTTCCCTTACCAGCCATAGTTTCTAGGGCGATATGAACTTCCGTTTCATTGGTTCCCCCAAGTACCTCATTAAGGCCATCTGCAATCCGCTGGATACCGTACTCAGCATCCTTATCAGTAAATGCACCTGGATGTAATACGATATGCTTGACCTCAAGCGCATGCGTACGGCGGATTTCCTCTTGCAAGAAATCAACGGCCAACTGATACGTATTCTCTTTGTAGGAAGCGAGATTAATAATGTAAGGTGCATGGACGACTATCTCCTCCACACCATTTTCTTTCATTGCTTGCTTCCCTTCAACGGGATACATGGCATCAATCGGCTTGCGGCGCGTGTTCTGTGGCGCTCCTGTATATATCATAAATGAGCTGGAACCATACTCATTTGCTTCATTTGCTGCGGTCAAAAGACCCTTGTCCGAGCAAGACACGTGTGAACCTATTTTCAGCATACTTCTTCCCTCTTTCCTTCACGAATTACCCCCTATTCTACCGTGATCAGAAAAATAAATCTAGACAAGGTCAATATGCTGGGTTCTGCTTCGCAAAACTTTGGAAATAAGCTATACTTTAATATGAGATTAAATTATGTGAGAATACTCATTGCCAAAAGGTGGTGTATGCATGTCTATCCAATCAGGACTTGGTTTATTATCCGCAACACCGAGCAATTGGTTCATGAACTCTATCGCTTTCTGGACATTTATGCTGCTGGGTTCTATGTGTATCGGCGGTTTTTTTATGTTCCGGAAATTCCTAAAGGTGCTGCCTAAAGCCGATGGAAAATCAAAGCTGGACTGGCAAAATTACTGGGTAGAACGCAGCCGTTCACTCTGGAGTGATGAATCAAAAGCTTTCTTAGACCAGCTTGTTCAGCCTGTGCCTAGCCCTTTTCGCGATATCGCCAAACATTCCATTGCTGCTGAGATCGGTAAGATCGCTGTGGAAAGTAATGCAAAAGAAGTTACTCGTGATCACTGCATTAAAGGTTACATAGTCGCCACACCGCGGCGTGACAATCGTTTCCTCGTCAATTTTCTCGAAAAGAATAAAATCGACTACTCTGCTTACCAGCATTTGTTTAAGTGATTGTTAATCAAATGTCGCGTTCAGAACGGAGGCCCACCTTATGAAATATGTGATATGTGGCGGCACCGGTTTTATTGGCAGCGAACTAGCAAAATACTGGCTACTAGCAGGCAATGAAGTTGCAATCGTCGGTCGCAATCTACCTAAGGCTGCACCTTATCATCCTAAGCTGAGTTACCACACATGGGACAGCCTTAACAATGATCAAACGCCCTTAGAAAATGTGGATGCCTTGGTCAATCTTGCTGGAGCTTCTCTTAGCCAGCGTTGGAGTCCAAGCGGCAAAAAAGCAATTATGCAATCCCGTCTTGCAACCGTTTCCGCAGCAGCTAAACTACTCGCCCGTTTGAAACACAAACCTTCTGTAGTCATTCAGGCGTCCGCTGTGGCTATTTACGGAACCTCTTTGCAAGATACCTTTAGTGAATCATCACCAGCCCATGTCATGGACTTCCCTTCTGAAGTGGTTAAGACCTGGGAAGAGGCTACTGATGAAGCATACAAGAATATCCGTATGATCAAATTGCGTACTGGGGTTGTGCTCGGTAACCGAAACGGAGCATTCCCCAAGATGAAGCTTCCCTATTTACTGGGCTTTGGTGGTAATATCGGCGCGGGAAACCAGTGGGTATCCTGGATTCACCTGACGGATATCGTCCGTCTAATCGATTTTTGTGTTGAGAATCCCACCATCACCGGACCTGTTAATGCGACTGCACCACATCCGGTCACGAACGAAGAGTTCGGTAGAACGATCGGCAAAGTATACAAACGGCCGCATTGGTTCCCACTACCCGCCATCCTGTTAAAAACAGCAGTAGGTGAATTGTCTGATATCTTGCTCAAAGGACAACGCGTTCTTCCATCGGCGGCATTAGAACATGGCTTTATCTTTACCTTCCCCACACTTCAAACCGCATTAGAAGATTTGAAAAGCCAAAAATAGCAGAATTAACATTCTTTGCTTGTATTCTTCATCCCATGTGGAATGTGTAACTTCCTTTTACAATCTTAAATACGGTCCCCTCTGACAGCGGGTACTCTTTGTAAGGGATCATGGCTTCGCCTTGAAAAAGCGTTCCATTTCTGGAGTCGAGATCCTTAAGTACGTATCCGCTTGGGCTCCTAGATATCTCCGCATGTACTCTTGAAGCTCCTTCTGATCTTTCTACATACTGAGCTACTTCTGCCGATCGGCCAATGATAAAGCTAGTTCGGTTTAACGCTATGGTTTCCGACTCTGCTTCTTCCTCATCGCTTCTTTTGAGATAAGGAACATTTCGAGCTAGCTTCTCATTGCGTTTGTCTTGTTCAGGTGTTTCCTCCCGTGATAATAAAGCGGTTGGGGCTATAGGCGCTGGTGGTGTTACAAAACTAGATTCTTCTGCTCTTGATTCAGATCGTGCTGATGGAATGCTAGATAATGGATCGGATGGATGCTGATCTACCTTTGGAATCGTTGCTGCAGGACGCGCAGTGTTCACAGGATTCCTACCGAAATTCCACTCCAATTCTCTTCGACTCGGACTCCAGTTTGCATCTTCAGCAGAATCCTCACTTGTATGATCCTTATCTTCGTTACTTCCAAACCTTATCCTTCCGCTCCATACCATCCAGCTTAAGGCAGCCAATGCGATCGTTGCGATTCCACAAACGGCTAGCCATAATGGCTTTGGACTATTCAAATATAGGAATTTCCATAATAATGCATCTCCCAATAAGCACCCTAGAATTACATAAGTTCTTGAGCTTGAGGATTGTGAATTCGTCAACTGATTATCGTCCGTAGACCGAAGCGAACTCTCCTCTTCTTTCATCCTATAGCTGGGACTAGAATAGCTGCTTAACCGCGGAGCTGAGTTCTGTTGCGTATGCAGACCCTTTTCCTCGTTCCGCTCACTTATTTTTTTCTGGGGAGCAGCTGCCTCATTCACAAACAGTTCCCTTGCTCTCTCGTGCATTCGTCTTTCAGGTTCTACCAGACGTGCTTCTGTCATTTTAGGTGATGTGGATGCCATTTCTTCGTTACTACTGAATTGCCCTCTAATAGAGTCGCCCTCTGTCAACAGCTCTGAAAGAAGACCCTTTAAGCCCGCTGGTGTAAATTCTTCTTCCCCACAGTATTGCAATACTCTTTGAACACCACTGCCAGTAAGCTCTGTGATAGACGCCATCATCACCATGATTAGCGCTCTGAGAGACTCTCTCAGCTTAGAAGCAGGGTCATTCCCCTGAACAGGGATATAGGTGAGGTATACCTTACCACTCTGCAACGAGCCTTCAATAAAAATATAATCCTCATGCAAAGCATACTGATCCGCCCGCAGCATAAATAACCTGCCATCTTCCATCCCCTGCGCAATTTGCAGAAGTAAGCCAAAAAATGAGGTCATGCTCAGCTTCTCACTTTTGAGCAAACGACTGAGCATTTTTTTGCGCAGAACAGCATATTCCAGGGTAACCTTCAAATCGACTTCCCTAAGTAATAACCTTAAATGATGAGGAATTTCGGTGTTCATCAGCATACGAGCTTGAACCATATTAAGCTTACCCACCGGCATCCCTTCTGGTTCGCCAAGCATCATATATATACCGTCCTGCTGCATAAAGTCACGGGTTAATCCGTACAACAAGCATCACCACCTCCTATTTTAAAAATAAAGATAAGCGCATATGGTCCCAGGGATTACAGCCAGCATGAAAGGAAATCTCAACAGCTCACTATCTTTATTTCTTACTAGGAATGAACTCTTCAATAATATAAATCCAGAAATTGTGTTAATAACCTTACGCGTACGCCTACCTGTCTCCCGTCTCTTTATAACAATTAGCCAGCCTATTAAAGCTCCGAACAGAACGGAGTACATCACGACCTGCAATGTAAACATTATTCCTGTCCACGCCCCGATCCCGGCAAAAAGCTTAACATCTCCCGCGCCAACCGCCCCTATCAAATGCATGATCAGAAGCACTGAAAATCCTGCAGCAGCACCCACACCAGCCTTCAGCAGTCCATCCCAGCCACTCATCAGCACTTGAGCAAGCAGACCAGCAAGCAAGCCTGACACAGTGATCCAGTTTGGTATTCTCATCGACTTTAGATCCGTAATAAATGCAGCTGCCAGAAACGGCAGACATCCCCAGAATGCCCACTCCGCCATGGATTACACTCCTTTCCCTTTCACTCATTTCACTACTGTGAACATGACCTCAATAGATCTACCGTCATCAAGCTGAATTACAAATGGCCACGAGCCCGGTGTGGTATTCACACCAATTTTCCACTCCCACTCGATATATCCGTCCGCATCCGCTTGTTTCCAGCCTAAATATTTAGCAGTACTTCCCCCGCTTTTATAAAAAACGGATAAGCTAGCGGAAGCATTCGGCGGAATTTTAGCACGAACTTTGCCTTGCTTATTGGCTACAGCTGGATTCGGTTTCTCCAAAATCTTAATAAAATCCTCTGGTTGGCCAGTGCCATCATTGCCCTTATTTGTACCCTCTCCTGTATCCCCGATCCAAAGACGTTCAACAGCACTTGCCTCAAGTACAATGCGTTGGTTAAGAAAGGGCACCTTCATCGGCAGTTCATAACTAACAACCAATCCAAAGTAAGGTCGGGTACTCTTCTTTAACTCAGGCACGATAATGTTGGATACATGAATTCGATCATAATCCAGTAAGTCTGATGATAGATACGGCTTCAATAAGGGCTTAATGGCTAGATCCAGTACACTTTCAGAGGTCTCAGCCTGTAGCTTCTGCAGAGGTCCCTCGCCCTTCTCTAAAGCCGACATGACCCACTCATTCAGCGGCTTAGGTAATGACATTGCATAACTACTGCCCCAATCTGTAAGTGACAAGCGAGGAATCGTCCAATTCGATTCAGCTTGATTGCCAGTGGATAGATCCGTTCCGTCCTTCACTGGATCTGCACCAGTTTCAATTGTTGCCCCCCATTTCTGCACCGCCAAAGCTGCCGGATAAATATGCGTTGAAATAGATTTCACAGTATCGGATGCTGTGCTTTGTAAGGCTGTCGAATACAAGGTCATCTGTACAATAGAAATTAGGAACAGAACAAACAGTAAGAAGATCGGAAGAACCATCGCCGCTTCTACTACCATGCTGCCTTCTTCCTTCGTCTTCCCCCTAATCCAGTACCCGTACCCCATATCCTTACCAACCTCCTGCTAATATGAAAAATCAGCCTGCACTGCCCTCATATATGTACTGCCTTGCACTTCTCCAGAATACCCAGCGCTATAATCCAACAACTTCACTACACCTGGCAGAAACCATAGCCGCATTCCGAGCTTAATGTTCGATGATACATACGTGTTTTTTTCATCTGGATTTATTCCTGTGTTCAATCGAATGAGAGCCAGCATCCGAGATAACTGAACATTACCGCTTCCATGCATCATCATAAACAGACGCAAATGATCGCGATAAGTCAGCTGGGCTGGCAAATATTTGGACAGTGGTATGGAATCTTTCTCACAGAGTAGCAACATATCCTGAATAGCTTGCTGAATGCCATATAATAGTGCCGCAGCCAGAACAGCCAATGGATTTCCTAAGCTTGCCTTCTCAATAAAACCTTCCATCGTTCGAATAGACAGCCGCATGGCGAATATTTCAGCATACGCTGCGGCAACATTTCCAGCAGGATTATGAAATCCATAAAGAATGTATTCCAGCTCTTGCGCTTGAGGATTTAGCTGGTCTGTAAGTTCGGCTGTGCCCTCAGAACCTTGTGCTAGAGTAGCTAACTTGGAAACATCAAAATGTTGAAAATAAAGAGCAGAATACTCCGTTTGAAAAAGTCTATCTCTAGCCCCTCCCATAATGCCACCCATCGCTGCATAGATTCCGTCCATATCCTCCATCGCCGAACTCCCAGCAGTATACGGGTTAGTGCTGACTTCAGATTTAACAAGTGGATCTGATACTAATTCCTTATTAAAAGCAATATTCTCCTCGTAATATTGACGAAGTGTATCATAGCTTTTCAGAGAATCTGTCACTCCGTTACCCATCGTTCGAATCTTATCAAGCAATGCTTTCGCTTCACCCAGCTTCGATTTTGCTTCTCTCTCCAATTGCTTACGCTCTTTATCCGAGCTACGGTGCTGTTCGATTAAAGCCAAATCACTAACGATAATACTTCCCTTCTTACCGTAATTCTGTAGATAGTTATTCACTACGCGCGAAGCTTCAAGAACAGAAGAGATCATTTGATAGGAGTCACCATACTCACTCAAAGCTTCATACAGCACACCCGACATTCCTACTACGATCGGTTCAATGGCCTCGCAAGCGCTTTGCTGCATGGATATACTATCCTCCATCTGACTTAGATCAGTTGAAGAGAGAATCAGTGCATCTTCCTGCTCACGCAGCTTTTTAAGCGGTTCTGAGCTTATCTCTCCTGAGCTCGCCGGAATATCCCAGTCATTCGCAGGATCATTTGATAGATCCATCCCCTCCATTCGCGACTGTTCCAATACATTTCTCATCTCGTCATTCAATTGCTGTGCCTTCTTTAACGCTTCTTTCGCTCCCTCCATTGATCTTTCATGATCTTCACGAAAAGCTGTTAATAAGCCAGGATACCTCGATAACATCTCATTCGTTCGACTCCGGTAGAGAGACAATTGATAAGTGTACTTTGCAGGCTTTTTACTATCACGATAAAGATCATCGTAATATTTCCCAAGATAGTCACTATACTGTGCTGAAATATCCGCGGCCGATTGCATACTTCCGAGCGAACTGGCAGAAATGGACTCTGCAGGCGGATTCATAATCCATTGAAGTAACCCTCTTCCACTCTCCGCAGCCTGGCTTCTCCGCTCTAACATAAGATCCAAAGCCTCTTCTCGCTCGTCATATAACGGCTGTAGCTTACTGAGTAATTCAGTAGCCCGTGAGGCCTCTGCCATTACTCCTGAAATCGGCTTGAATTTACCTGCCAGCTCCAAAGCGAAGTCTATCGGTGCCTTATACTTCATCTCTTCCAATATTTGTCGACTCACAACATCATAACTACCCAACGGTCTGCTCCATTCCAAAGATGACGATTCCAATGCGAAGGGTACAAGATTGAACGCGTCACTCCTACCACTTTTATGCATATTATCATTGAGTACCTGAGACAGCAGCATATCCCCGTCACTCTCTCCAAAGGCGAATAAACCATACTTTTCTCGTAGCTCAATATCGTAGGATGACATTACAGAGCGAACGCTAGTCCTCGCTAGACGTTCCTCCTGTACATTGAAGGCAGCAATCCGCGCATAGTCAATCAGCACAGCGGTAAATAGAAAGACGAAAGCCAGTACCATGATTAAAAAAATTGAGACTGAACCTTCCGTTTTGCCGTTACCCTGCCTCTGTTTCTTTCGACTCTTACCGCTAACAAGGCAACTGGTAAAGATGCTCCTCATCAAAACCTCCCTCCTTATCCCTACCTTCAATAGATACAAGATCCACTAGCAAGGAAATATTCACTTATCCTGAAGCTTGGTCATCATCGCGGATGCATCCTTCTTCTCCATGCGGACTCCAGACCCACTTGTACCCTCTGAGCCTCCCTTGAACTTAGCCCCGAAGTAACGCATCAGGTCGACCGTACGGATAAACTCAACAGGCTCAGCGATGATAGCTTGAGTTTTTACAGTTGGCTTTGCCTCATCAGACAAAACTTCATCAAGTACAGGTAAGTGCAGTAGACGATTTAATTCAGCGGTTACTTTCCGTCCGGTAAGCGTGTATACGTAGTTCATATTTCCCGGCATATTATTCGGAATCATAGAAGATGAATGTCTGAGTTTAAGCACTGGTAGATCACTTTCATCTGGCACTTCACCAGGTAGCTCTATTGTCGCGCCACCACTTCCAGCTTCTCCGCCGAATAATGAGGCAAGCAAAGCATCGTCTCCAATTCTCCAATAAAGGGAGTCATACTCACCAGCAGCATAGGAGCCAGTAACCTCTTTATGACTGTTGTCCCAATTGTAAGCCGCACGCTCAGTAGCCCCTGAGGCCACTTGCAGGAGCATGGACTTCTGGTAGCTATACAAACAGAAGAACAGAAGAAGCATTGTAATACACATGACCATTGGTAGTAGAATTGAAGCTTCAATAGTAAAGCTACCTCGATCGTCCTTAAGCTTATTCACTCGAATACTTCCTGGCTCTTTTCTCCCGCAGTTTTAATCAAAGCCTCCACTACCTCCTGAATTTTGTCCTTAAACAAAAGAACGACCGCAATCAACACAGCAATAATCAGAATCATTTCCAGTGTCCCCAGGCCTTCCTCGTCCTTCCAAAAACTCTTCACACTACCCAACATTGTCGTCATCATTAGCTTCACCCTCCTACATTTTTAACATCATGAATGCTGGCGATCCCACCAGTACAATTACTATTAGAAAGATAACTACCATCGGAAAGACTAGCTTGGAGGATGCTTGCTCCCCTCGCGTTCGGCTGATAGCTTTCCGTTTATCCCACAGCATCCGCGATAAGTCGCGCAGCGATAACACAAAATCCGCTCCACCTCTGCGGTAATTCAGAAGAACCGTCGTCGTGAACAACGATACCTCCTGCACGGCGCACCTCTTGCTAAAATTCTCGAATGCCTGCTGAAATGAATATCCTCCTTCCCATTCACTGGTCATGATCCTAAGTTCTTTATACAGTGGGTGATTAACATCACCTCGGTGGCTCTCCACACAGCGGATAATCGCCCGCTGCACGGTCTCACCTGCTCCCACCAGCAGTACAATACTGTTCAGGAGCTCTGGTAGCTCGAGCATAATATTTTGCTCTCTCACCCTCACCTTTTTATGTAAATCACTGACCATAGCAGCTGGTAGAGCTAACCCCAAGAAAAGACCTAGAATCAGACCTGTCTGATCGCCACTAAACCCTGTGATCAAACTTCCACCCACAAGCAACAGCCAACTGTAACTAAGCATCTCACCCATAAATAGCAGGGTCCGCTCTGCGCTGTAACGCATCCCATAACTTCGCTGCAGAGAACGCTGAATCCTGAACATCAACGATGGAAAACGGCTGGCGAGGCCGCTTTTTTCAATGAGCAGTAACAGCGGTTCACCCAGCTTTCGAAGACGTAATCCTTCCATAGGAAGTCCTCTTAATTCGGCATATCTTTTTCCGCATTGAATTCGTAACAGAGCCCAGACGACAAGTAAAAATATAGTGACTACTGCACATAGCCATCGCATGATTTCATCCCCTTCACAGCGGAATATCCATTATTTTAGTAGTCCAGAGGTAACATAAAAACAAAGCTACAAGTGCAAGCGTTGATATCGCTATACCCGCTCCTGTGTACATAGGCTGCATATAGTCTCCTGCAGTCAAACTCATAAAGATCACCATAATTAGTGGAGATATTAACAGCGCTTTCGCTTCGAATTTCTTCTGTGAAATGCTTACAGCAATATCCTGCTGAATATCCAGCTTCTCCCCTATAATCGTAGACGTACGACGTACTACTTCAACAAGATCGCCACCTGTACGTTTACATACAGAGAACACGTCAGCGAACCTCTCGATATCTTCCATTCCGGCTCTTTCACTGAAATCCCGAAGCGCTTCCTCCACTGGCTGACCGTATTCCATGCGCGCACAGATAATATTTAGCTCCGAGATCATATCGCCGCCCCCCTCAGGGTCGAGCATACATAGGTCCTGAACCGCTTCCCGAAAAGCATTCTCGACCGAACGCCCAGCTGAGAGCGAGGAAGACAATGAAAATAACGTCTGTTTAAACTGTAAATTGAGCACACTTCGGCGTCTTTTCAGCAAATAATTACGCAGCATACGAGGTGCATAAACTCCACCTGGCATAAGTAATAACGACAGTATCCAATGATGATAAAAAAGATATCCCACTCCAAACAGCAGCAGACTACCTACGGTAAATGCCAGAATTTTCTGTAACAAGGTCAACTCGTATACCGTATAATCCGGCAATAATGAATGGCCTCCGGAATCAGCTTCCTTAGGCTTTTCAGCAGCAAAGTTAATCTTAAACACTACCTCTTCCCCCTTTAAGAATTCAGAATCCATGCTGTGGTAACGGGTAGGAGGTTACACCAGCCATTCTAAGCTTTGCTGTATGCATTAGCGGATTTCCACAAGAAACTAGCCCCCCTTGTACCCGTCCCTCTCGCTCATCGGACTCCTGAAATTCATATAGAGGGTTCAAGACCACTTCTCCATCTTTCAGGCCCGCAACCTCACTAATTTCCATCACTCGCCTAGAACGATCACGGAGCCTGGACAAGTGTACGAAAATATCAATCGCCGATGAGATTTGCTGACGAACAACCGTTACCGGCAGATCCGCAGCGCTAAGTACCATCGTCTCCAGTCTACTGACCATATCGTGCGCGCTGTTGGAGTGACCCGTTGATAACGAACCATCGTGCCCAGTATTCATCGCCTGTAGCATATCGAGGCATTCTGCTCCCCGTACCTCACCCACAACAATTCGATTGGGTCTCATCCGCAGTGAGGAACGAATCAAATCTCGAATGGAAATCTCCCCTCTACCTTCCGTATTCGCGTTCCTAGTCTCCAATGAAACAAGATTAGGTACAGTTATAATCTGTAGCTCAGCGGAATCCTCTATCGTGATGACCCTCTCCTGTGAAGGGATAAACTGAGATAACGCATTTAGAAAGGTGGTCTTCCCCGAGCCAGTTCCCCCGCTTATAAAAATGTTGTATTTAGCAGCTACTAAGATTTGCAGTAGCTCTGCTGCTTCCTGACTCAAGGCTTCACGCCTCACCAATTCATTCATCGTCATCGGCTTCTCCGGGAATTTACGTATGGTCATCGCTGGTCCTTTCAGCGAGACTGGCGGAAGTACAATGTTCACACGGGATCCATCCTTCAGCCGAGCATCAACGATAGGAGAGGAGTCATTTACTACCCTGTTAACACCGGATACAACCGTTTGGATAATGTCCTCCAGCCTGCTACTGGACTCGAATTCCAAAGGAAGACGACGAATCTGCCCCTCCTCTTCTATAAAAATCTCAGTATGACTGTTGATCATAATCTCCGTGATCGCCGGATTATCCACTAGTGGCTGAAGTACATCCAATCCTCGGAAAGAATCAAACAACCTCTTCACTAGCTCATGCTTTTCCTGTGCCGTTAAGTAACGGAGACTTTCACTTCCTAAAATCGTTCGTTCAATATAGCCGGTAAGTTCACGGTTCCCTACTGCAGAAGTTACATCAAGTCCTGCACGAATCTCACTACGTAGAGCCCTGAACATCTCCTCATTCATGCAAGTTCTTCCCGGTAAAAACTAATGGGAGCGCTGGCTCTACAATCCGCTTACACAACTGCAAGATTTCCCGCTGAAATTGCGGAGAATTCAAAAAGAGCTCCTCACGGTGTTGCAGTGTCCATGATGGGATAAAGGGGCATACGCCTTCAATGGCAATTCCTTCAGGAGGCACCCACTCTTCTAAACTATCCACCGCAAAATTTACTACAAATTTACTCTTGTCCATCACATGGGGTGGCATGTCTGAGTTAGGAGCCATGCAATGCGACAGCCATCTCATAGTCTTATACATGCTTACATCATCATTTTTCAGGACCCACAGTAGAATCCCACTTCTCTGCAGCACAGCCTTCGCACGTTCTTCCTCGATGCTTCCGGTATCCACAATAACAACGTCAAAGTTTCTCTCCGCAACCAACCGCTCTAACAAATCCAGCGTATCTTGCATAGTCATCTGCAGCATTTCCTTCACATTAATAACTGGCTTGAAAGCAGCAGTTCGGAGGTGATCATATCTAATGAAGTATTGTCCTAATTCAATCTTATCTGTTTCTTCCTTGCCTCGACTGGCCTTTATTTCATAGAGTAGCCGCTCTAATCCAGGCGTATGACCTGCAGGGATTCGAAGAAACAACCCACTGCTGTCTACACTTTCAAGGTTCAGATAAAACACCGAAAGGCCCATCTCACCAAGCTGCTTAGCCATATTCAGAGCTATCGTGGTTTTGCCCATGTTGCCGCTAGAAGAGACAACCCCCAGCAACAGCGTTTCATCTAGCACAGAAGATCCTCTACCTCTTTGGACTTCACATAACTGGAGGAATGCTCCCAGAAGGGAAGGAAGCGCCTGATATTTGGCAATCATTATTCCACCTCCCAGACTCTTAGCACTCTTACCGAGATAACCCCCATCCTCACTTAGGACTGCCCATGGAACCGTGTTTCTTCCCTCTACTAGCCAAGTCTCGATGAAAGAAGAGTCCCCTACAACAGCATCCGGGATGTCCTCTCCCCTCATAAACTCGATAAAAGCATCCATCCGGCTAAAAGCCGTAATACGCAGCATTTCTCCATACTCGCTATGATGCAGATAGTGCAGCAATGGTTCGATATATTGACTTTCACGCACTGCGAGCACAATCCTTGCCGCCATGAAACCACGCTCCTTTCGATAAGAAGAAATCCATTATTCACTCAAAAAAAGACAGCAAAAAAAGCACCGACAATAACCGTGGATACGGTAATTGAACGGTGCTTCCGTTACTATTCCTTTAATTTACAGCTATAGTAGCATATATATATGAAGGCAGCAATAAGTTTTTTCGCACACTAGCTGGATACTATACTCTCATCTTATCTTCACGCCAGTTCTTAATGGCAGACCGAATATCAGCAGGATTGAGCTTCTCCTTCACCGCTCGCTGACACAGTGCTGGAAACTCATCATCACCCGCATAGCGAAGCGCTATAATTTGGGATAATTCAAGCTCTGGGTTCAAAGCTTCGCCTGTCAGGCGGAAATAGCGGAACTGCTCTTCCACTCTCACCACGCGGTCCTGATTTTTTGTCGCATATATACGAATTCTTGTAATTGCAAAAAGTAAGCATAAGGACATACCGAATAACAGCAATGGCACCGTTAAAGCACCATCATCACGTATCTCTTGAACAGCATAAATCGCCGACCACACAAACAAAATTAGCGCAAGCGGCATCGTAACAAAATGATAAGGCCAATCAAAACGCATAAATCCCTTGGGCTTCCCTTTATTCATAATTCATCTCCATATTTTATATGACTTGTAGAGCGCTTAAAGCTTGGTCTCGCCGGGAATAGCCACGATAAAGGGCTTGTTACCCTCCCAGTTCAGCGACTTACCTGAAACTTTAGTCGTTCCATCCACATTAACGATTCCGCAAATAATCTGACTTCCCCATACACTCGTATAATAATAGGCATAGGATGGTGCTAAAACAGGAGCTTTACCATATTCCTTTGCAATGGGATGTCCGAATATCGCGGTAAAATCCGTTTTATTAGCCTCTTTCGAATTATCCAAATCGGCTTCCCATACGACTGTTCTAATGTTGTCTTTAATCTCATAATACGATACAAAATGCCCATAGATTATGAAATATCCATCAGATCTGCCTTCAGGAAAATAATACGACATAGACAACGCTTCATTATCACCCGTTAATTGAGATGGTTCTCTTTCTTCAACCGGGAATTGTAAAGCAGCAATGCGGGAAACTACCAAGTCGTTACTATTATAATTCTGCACAAGCTTCGCATTTGCACGTTCTTGAACCCAAACAGTATTCGTAGCAGCGTCTACAGTTACTCTAGCTCCAAGAGCTTCCGCAATAAATCTCAGCGGTACCGTAACTCTTCCATCCATGATTCTAGCAGGTGCATCCAGTTGCACAGATTCCGAGTTCTTCCACGCCGTTCGAGAACCCACAGCAAGCTTAATCTTCATGGAGTCTCTAACGATCGTCACTTGCTTTGTACGGGCTTCCCACTGAATAGAAGTATTCTTGAAGCTCTCAAAAGCCTTCAGCGGAACCATCGTCTGTCCGGAAACGATTTGAACACCGTAATTCAGACTCGAATTATTAACCATAACCTTGAGCTTAGAATCTGCGGATACCGTCCCCATTGTACCTAAAGAAACTAGCATAAGAATTAAAAGATAAAAACCTACCTTTCGCGCCATCCCTTCACCCCTCGCTACAATGTCCTTAACCATACCAAATTATGGTTACATTATAACATCTAGCCAAATCCCGGATTACAAAAATCTTTGTTTGATCTCCGGTGTTGGGAGTAGACACTGCTCATCACGCCCGAACCAACGGTAACGATTCCTTGCAACATAGCGGTAAAGGGTATTCCGTATTGGGCGCGGCACTATAATGAAGATATACGCAGCAGGCCAAGGCCATCTCAATCTACGTGCAATTCGTAGTACAGCAGCCGACTCTGTATAATAAGCACCATTTTCCAGTAATACAACTGTGTTCAACTGCCCAGGTTGAAGTCCAGCCTCACTCATTAACTTAGCGGCTATTTCACTTTGTAAAGGCGCGAATAGAAATTTAGCCTTGGGATCACGCGGGATGATGAAACGAATCAAACCTTGGCAAAGATGACACACCCCATCGATCAACACAATGGATTTATTTTGCATAATGTTCAGCTCCTCGTTCATAGTTCCCCCTCCCTGATAAAGTTAAGTGTATCGCATATTTTGGGTAAACAAAAACGCGGGATAGAAATCCCGCGCCAACATGTACCGTTCTTTAATTATTCAGCAATTGCCTTTTCAATCCATTGATCGCCGATCATTTGTCCTTCGAAATCAGCAGTGAATGCCTCCATGCATTTACAGATGAAATCTTTGCGGCAAATTGGACATGGAGTTTTAAGCAGGCGGCTGATGTTCGTCATTTTCCATTCCGGAACCCGATTATAAAACGCACGGCACTCCGTTCCATCAGCAAGCTTGATAATGAACTCGTACAATCCTTCCTTATCGTTGCTGCTGGCTTTGGTCACATTCGTAATATTCGGTCTGTAAGACATCTTCATCACCCATTATTTAAATTTTTGGTTGTAAATTGCACACGCAACATATTCTCAGATACTTAGACATATTAAAGAATTTTGAGGGTGATGTCAACCAAAGACGCCTAACACGGAGGCTATTTATTGCTCTTTTATGTTCAACGCCTTTATTCAGTCATTATTTCCATAAAATATATACAGATACATTTAATTTATGATCATTCAAATCCCTGTGATTTGATAAACCGAATAGGCGTTAATGATTTGTAGAATTTTCTTATTTGGCTCCCCATCATAAATGGTGTACAATTAAATTGCGATAAATTAAAATTAGGAATTACAAAGGAGGTGGCATCCATGAGTATTTATGATTTTGAGGTCAACACTCTTCGGGGTGCAGAAGAATCATTGTCCAAGTACAAAGGTAAAGTACTCCTTGTTGTGAATACAGCTAGCAAATGCGGGTTTACGCCTCAGTATAAAGGACTTCAGGAAGTGTACGAGAAATTTAAGGATCGCGGATTCGAAGTGCTTGGCTTCCCAAGCAATCAGTTTGCTGGCCAGGAGCCTGGCGAAAGTGATGAAATTGCAGAATACTGCGAAATTAATTATGGAGTAACCTTTCCAATGTTCGAGAAGATTGATGTAAAAGGCGATGAAGCACACCCATTATTCAAATACTTATCTAAGGAAGCACCTGGTGTTCTGGGCTCAAAAAGCGTGAAATGGAACTTCACCAAGTTCCTGGTGGATCAAGAAGGCCGTGTAATTAAGCGTTTTGCTCCTAAAACTACGCCTCAGCAGATCGAATCCTATATCTCCAAGCTTCTGAAATAATCCATTCAATAAGAAATTTTGAAAAAGGATACTGGTCACATCACTCAGCCTACTAGGTGATATGCGGTCAGTATCCTTTTTGTCATTATCCAATATACGAGTAAGTAGGGCTTCCCGATTACTTGTTAAGCATAAAAAAAGAAACCTTGCATCGCAAGGCTTCTTTCGTCATTCTGTATGCGGTAGAGAGGACTCGAACCTCCACGGGTATACACCCACTACCCCCTCAAGATAGCGTGTCTGCCATTCCACCACTACCGCGCGGTGAGATAAAACATAAAACTTTGTTTGAGGTCAACATTCATTATTATAAATGTACTTCCCCAAAATGTAAAGGCGTTGATTCAAGAATTTTCGTCGACCCATTTCTGCTTACGATATTCAGTGAATGCTAGGTATTCTTTAATGAATTCCTTTTCCTCTGGACGCAATTCATCCACTCGACCTTCATTCAACTTCACATCTCCGAAATCATAGTCCTCATTGCTCTCTTTCAATATTTCAGACGTATTTCTACCTAAAATAAGCCAATCCAGACTTACATGAAAAAAAGCGCCGATCTCAATTAATTTATGTGTTCCCGGAGTAGACTTGCCCCGCTTCCAATCTCCCATATTACCTGTGCTTATATTTAACTGCTCACAGAATGATTTCTTGGTGAGACCTTTTTGCTTAATTAAGTACTCTATACGTTCGTATATGGTCTGCATCCGTAAACCGCCCTTCACAAAAAAATAAAAAAAGACTTATTTAAGTAATTTCCTATTGCAAAATAACGCAAAAAAGTATATAATTGGTGTTACTATGTATTATCCGATTATATCATATGGCTAGAGTGACGATAAGAGGCGACTCAGGTGACAAGTGTCTGATGTAATGCCGTCTGACCCCCTTTAAGCTTATCATCCTGAAGGATCTCTAGGAGGGAGCGGTGTCTTTTGTTAAAGTGCTTATCATCTTCCATTATCCATTCACTTGAATATCTACCGCACAATGCGGTGGTCATCAACGGCCAAGGAGTTATCCAGTTCACCAACAGAAAGTGGAAGGCATTTAGTCATGAATACGGCCTCTCCCCTAACAAACAATGGATTGGAGCTTATTATTCGGATCTTATGCAAGATGTGATCATCGATTCCGATCAATGGGCCAAGCTTTATGATTCGGTGAAAATTATACTCCGCAGAGAGTATCAGATTTATACCTCTGAGTTCTCCATACAAACCACCAATAAAGGGAGCCGTATCTTTCGTTTGGAGATCTATCCTCTTCTCTCAGATGATTACTTAAACAATGCTTTTATAATTTCTCTATATGATTTGGGCGCATTTAAAGAAGGACCTCAGCTGTCAGGGCCCACAAGCATCTGTTCGACATGTCAATCAACACAAGCGTTAATCCCTATCTGCGCTTCCTGTAAGTCCATTCGAAACTCTAAGGATGAATGGATCACCATTGAGCATTTTTTAAAGCATCAGCTTTCTCTGCAATTCACCCATGATATTTGCCCAGACTGTGTCAGGCAGCTCTATCCCCAATATGCCAGAGCCTTTAAGAACTAATTAACTTGTCTAACCTTATAAAAAAAAGTAAGAAAACCTCTGCGAAGCAAAGGATTTCTTACTTTTTATTTTGTATGCGGTAGAGAGGACTCGAACCTCCACGGGTATACACCCACTACCCCCTCAAGATAGCGTGTCTGCCATTCCACCACTACCGCATAATATGACCCGTATGGGATTCGAACCCATGTTACCTCCGTGAAAGGGAGGTGTCTTAACCCCTTGACCAACGGGCCTTAGCAAGGTTGTCTTAACGTGACAACAAAAATGAGTATATCAAACGACAAGAATTTTGACAAGCCCTTTTTCAAAAAAAGTTTAAACTAAAAGAATTCTCAATAAAGCTCAGCAAATTCCGCAGCGATTCATTCCCTTGATTTAACGATAAATCTACTGCAAATCGCCCTTTAGTAAGATCAGCACCACTCTCGTGAGGGATAGCATTCAGCTTCTCCACAACATGCACAAATCTCTTATGGCCAAATAACTGTCTGTAGCTGTTTAAACTGGTCAACAATATTTCTATATCATGATGGGTAAATAACAGCTTGTCCATTTTATAGGATTTCATCAATCCAACCCCGCCCATTGCGCCCTGATGCGTAAAAACAGGCAACCCGGCAAAGGTCAGTGTATCAATATCACGATAAATAGTTCTTCTGCTCACTTCCAAACGTTCGGCCAATTCTCGTGCACTAACCACCTCACGCTCCAACAAAATCATAATCAAGGTAATTAAGCGATCAATTTTCATACCCTACCTCCCACGCAAGTATGCCATATAGATGTCACAGTTGATAGATTATGCTTAATACGTATTCAGAATTCACCTATTAGGAGGCATTACAAAAATGAGTAATTTTAAGCTTGAAAAGAAGCAACCCTTTCGTGTTATCGGTTTTAAAACAGCTTTAGACGAGCGGACAACCATTCACTCTCCACAGTTTTCAAGCCAAAAGACTACTTTTTTCAAGAGTCTGATTGGTAACGGAAAAATCGCTAGCCTTCGTCCCCTTGCCGAAAGTCCTTATGGTTTCGCTGCAGTAGCTGAGGAGAACGGATACGTCTATTATTACGCAGGTGTTCAATCTTCTCAGCCTCTACCTGAACATGCGGATGAAGTTATTTTCCCAGAAAGTGAATATTTAGTTTTAACAGGCAGTGGTGGGTTATCGCGCTTAGCATTTGATAAGTTGGAAGATCAGGCGTTTGGCTCACTTTTAACCGAGGCTTACGAATATGAATATTCTGGAGCACCAATTGCAGAAGTTTTGCTTAATGGAAATCCAACAGACGCCATAGTTGAAGTGTGGGTACCTGTGCAAAAACGGAAGACTCTATAAAACAACTATCAAAAATCTAGACTTAATGAGGCAAGTGGTATTTATACGGTCAAATTCCTTTTGGCGGCATAAATACCACTATTTTTTATATATGTAATCGATAAATCCTTGTCGTATCCATTCGCCTTCAAACTTTCTTTCAAGCACTCGATCTTCTTTATATATTAATTGCATATCATCAAACATAGAATCCGCTTCATGATAATCATAGTAAGAGTGTATTACTAATTCGTCGTCTTCCATTTGTTCATACTGATTTCCTCCCAAATCCACTCCGTCGCCGACTCGAAAATCCTTAAGGGTTAAAAAATTAACAAATAATAATCCACCAGGTTTTAGCACCCGTTTCAATTCATTTATTGCTTCTTTCACATCCTGTTTTCTCATATGAAAAATAGAGTTATATGAATACACAAAACTCATCGACTCATCGCTTATTGCCAACTCTCTCATGTCGCCCTGGAGTATGTTTAAATTCTGCCCTCTTTCTGCTGCGAACTGATTAGCTCTGTTCAATTGCTCAACATTCATCTCTATTCCGTATGTAGCGTATCCATAATTCGCAAACAAACTTAGTGGAGGCGTATCCCCTCCTGCCCCACAATCTAATATGGTCTTTTCCATGCCACTTTCATTACATAATGCCAAAAATCTATACAAGGGTATTTGTTTAAAAAGCTCCACAGTTGTTTCTCTCCTTTGATTTTAGGTTTATGCCTTCCTCAAGCCACCTTAATCATAGCTAAGATCCTTCTTGTAGTAAAAGTGTTTACTTCCAAGCGGAGCATCTTCGATAGTTGCAATTACTTTATATCCATATTTCTTATAAAATTCGGGCGCTTGAAAACTGAATGTATCTAATTTGATAAAAGTACATTTCTTTGCTCTGGCAATTTTCTCTGCTTCTTCCAATAATCTTTTCCCGTAACCTTGACTACGATAGTTATCATCCACCCACAAAATACCAATTTCCATCCAATTCCAACATATCGCACTGTTGATACCGGCAACAATATCTCCGTTATCATCCTTCAAGCATAAATTTATCTCCTCATAAATGCCGTTTGGTACTTGTTTAGAGTTAAATTCAATAAGTTTTTTTCTGACGTAATCTGTTTCTTCATTTGTGCTATAAAATATCTTAGGATTAATCGACATAAGTTCCTCCTGATGGTTTATCTCTAACATTTCGACTAACGTTTCTGAGTGGTTAAACTCTATTCTATTTTCCAAACTATTTAATTGTAATTCAAGGAGACTCATAGGTATTATTAGATATCCCTTATAGGTAATTGATCCGTCCAGATATTCCTCAACGCATTGAACATATGGTGTTAACCAAATGATTATACTTCCTTGAATAAATTATCAAAATACTCTCTATGATAATTCACTATCCAATCATTATATTTAAAATAAAGAGGTCTTAATTGATCTTTAGAACTGGCATGAATGATACATCCTCTATCATCATACATATAAAAAATAATATCCTTATCTTTACTAATAAAATATACACTTTGACCTATTGAAGGTTCTCTCCCTTGCTCATAGTGACTAATACCTTCAAGTATTTCTATGTATGGAAAAGTAGAGACTAACCCTGCAGATACTTTAACCTGATATTCATGTTTAATTTCTAATCTTTTTCCCTCATCATCCTCATCTTCATCTTCATCTACTTCGAATAATGTTCTCTCTTCAATTATCTGTCCATTCATTAGCTTGTAAATATATTTAGGTGTTGTATTTCCAAACATAGGATCATTTTGGTCACCCCAATCTTTGATAAGGACATAAATAAAATCATTTTGATTAAATGTTTCTTCAAATATTGTTACCACTCTTTTGTTTACTTGTTTAATTCTTCGTTTTGATCCATTTCGGAATGGTTCACCTAAATCAAATCTAATATGTATATCACTCTCGAAATTCGGAAATTTATTATCAATATATTCAAAAATCCCTTGTATCATTTGGCCTCCGGTATTTCTTCTCTATTCTCATTGCAACAGTTGCAAAAGACACTCTCACAGTTGTTTTTTTGAGAGCTCTATTAGTGCATTTTTTGCAGTATCACTTACATTTTGATTTTGGTGATTTTCAAACATAATAAAAACCGGGATATATTCTTTATTAAAAGTATTACTCAATGCATATATTGCATCTGCAAGAAGTTCAAATTCAATTTCTTCTATATAATCGGCTAAATAATCCAACTTATTTTTTGAGTAGTCATTTAGTAATTGTAGAATATCTTGTTTGATTTCTTTACAATGATCAAAGAGTAGGTGCTTTTCTAGGAGAAAGATAATTTCATCAAAATAAGACAATTCATAGCCGAAATATGGATCCAAGTACATGTCCAAACAAAATAATAGACTCCTTTTTTCAGAGATATCTTTATTATTCAAAAAATCGTTGATAGCAGTTGCTCCAGTAATTATGATATCTCGATGTTTCTGAGTATAAGTTACATAACTAACTTCTCGTTCGTCCAAAAAAGAACACCTCTTTTCGTCCTTCCCACAAAAATTATCAAAGACTGTTTAATGATTATCTCCAATTGTAAATAATGTTTCGGTCCCTCGCTTCAGGTAATGCAAACCGAATGGCGTTAGCTTCCACAGCGTGAATGCTGTGTTATTAGATGTCAGTGATTCTTCAAATGAACTAAAGACCTTTATATACTTTCAAAGAATTCCCTGAAAAACATAAGATCACTTCATTGAATCCCCGCAGTTCCAAATGTCTCTCTAATAACTTTTTCGTATTCATCCCATTTAAAGCAAAAAGGGCCTATATCAATAGCTTTATTACCGGATTCTAATTTGAAATCTCTCCATATAATAAGCTCTTCTTCTCTCTCAATAAATACTGATATAAAGCCACATTCTTCATCGCCACACCAGGGACAGACTAATATTGGGTATCTGTAGTACAAATATTCATGCATTTCGTTTAACAAAAAATAATTAATCACTTTCGTTTGATGCTCTTCACTACCCCACCCGAGGGAAGGAACCATATCATATTTTTTTAACATTTGGTAAAGAGACCTACCATCAATTATTACGTCGGCAAAAATAGTATTTTTATTCCCTTCTTGATCCGGATCAAAACTATCATATCGGCTTGACGGTTTTGTTTGTATTTGATTTATAGTTTTCATGCTCCCTCCTTTAAACTCTTCACACTTATCAAATAAACATTCGATCCCTCCACTCCATTCCCCTTCCAAAATATTGAATTGATCATTTCTCAGAACTGCCCTTCTTTTCCTCGCTTTCATATGTCCAAACTAATCGCATATAGCAACCGAAAAATAAATTCACACAACAAAAAAAGAGCTCCCATAATGGAAGCTCTTCTTATGTAATTCAGAACGGAGAGAGTGGGATTCGAACCCACGCACCGCTTACGCAGTCTAACCCCTTAGCAGAGGGTCCCCTTATAGCCACTTGGGTATCTCTCCATAAAAATGGCTCCCCGAACAGGACTCGAACCTGTGACAACTCGATTAACAGTCGAGTGCTCTACCAACTGAGCTATCAGGGAACATTAGAAGTAAATTAGAAGTGAACATGAATTAATTTATCATGATTTCAAGGTCTAGTCAAGCAGGTAAAATAATTTTTGTGATCGTTTTCAAATTCATGCATTATTTCTGCCTGTAGGTAGATTTAAGAGGGGTTTCCCCCCCTTATTTTATACGTAACACCATTCCGCGTCTTGCGGAAGCTGTACTCGATCCTGTAGCTCCTCCTTCTCCAAGTGAGCTCTTAGCTTATCCCTGGTAACAAGGCAATGGTTGATGGCGTCCATGTGTACAGCGATCACCTTAGTAGAAGAAGCATATTCGCATAAGTCTACGACATCCTGCTCATTCATTGTGATATGACCTCCAGTTAAAAACTGCGCTCCACCAGCATTAATGATCGTTACCTCAGGTTTAAATGCATCGAGTGCAATCTTCACCTCATCACACCAAATCGTGTCTCCTGCCAAATACACAACTGGTTCATTTTCCGCCTGAAAGACAAACCCGGATACCTTCCCCATAAGCTTGCCAATCTCTCCGGTTCCATGCTGTCCACCAGTACGTGTTATAGTTACTCCTTGGAATGTCAGCTTATCGGTGATTTCTGAGACATTCTCAAATCCCTGCTCTACTAGGGTATCCCTATCCCCCTCCTGACAAAATAACGGTAGATTATGCGGCAGCAAGGAAATGGCAGCGTCATCCCAATGATCTGGATGAAGATGCGTGACTATTATTGCATTAGGATTCAGCCATTTGTCTACTGTTCCCGGTAACGATACAAGCGGATTCCGACGGTCATTTTCCGTATTAAAAATAGGAGGATTAGCACCCTGCTCACTCAACATAGGATCAATCAAAAATGTACTTCCCCCATACTCCATCCACAGGGTCGCGTTGCGAATATGCTGTATTTTCATCGTAAGCCCTTCTTTCTTTCAGATATCTTCTGCTACAATTAATTATAGTTGGACCTTGAAACAGAATACATTGAGATTAGAAAGAGATTGGCCTGTTCTACTTTCACGCAGAAAGGATTTTAGATAATGATGAGTTCTTATTCCATAGATGATGTGGATTTTCACATCCTACAGCTTCTTATTGAAGATTCCACGATCAGTCACAGAGACATTGGGCAGCAAGTGCATATGACAGGTCAAGCTGTGGGCGCGCGTATTCGCAAAATGCAGGACACCGGAGTGATTGAAGGCTACACTGTCCGCTGGAATCCAAATAAGGTTGGGGAGCCTATTCATGCCTTTATCACTGTTTTTCTGGGTTCAAATACGATCCATCCAGCCTTTCAGACATTTGCAAAGCAGCATGACAGCGTAAAAGAAATGCATCGGGTCAGTGGAGAAGGCTGCTATTGGATACGCGTTCGTGCCGGAAGCCAAGAGGATTTGAATATCTTTCTCGACGAGCTGCTAAAGTTCGGAAATTACAGAGTCAATTTGTCGATGGGGAAGCTTAAATAAGGCTGTATCGCCTATGAGCCCGCTATCGGACCCACTTGACCTTATACGCAGCATAATCGCTCATTTCGCATGCTAAACGGACCTCATAGCCTCTATTAGCTTGAAAAACACCAAATATGAGCCATTTTCGAAGGAATAGCTTCACTGGAGTCCGAAACTCTGCTCAACAGGCTAAAAAATTGCAATTAGCGTCATCTGGGTCCGGAAGCCTCAGCAAACGAGATACTCAGTGGTAAAGTTGTTGCAGCTATAATTGGTGGACAGTAGTTGAGACTCGTTCTAATAGCTGATCAGCTTCCACCTAGTTATAAGCGCTTCTGGCAAGCAGGCACCCTAAAAAAACGCAGAGCAGCGATTCTCCAATTACCGGAGAATCGCTGCTCTTTTAGTAGAATGTTGTAGCTTCTATGACGAAATTTAATTCAGTAATCCGGCGGCTTTAAGTAATCTTGTTAGGATCACAGCTGCTTCTGCACGGCTAGTATCACTGCCAGATGCAAAGCTGCCTGCAGATTGCCCTTTCATGATTCCTTTTGCTGTTAAGACATTCACAGCCTCTTTAGCCCAAGAAGAGATAGTAGACGAATCTGTGAATGCATCTGTCGCAGGGTTAACTCCAGATTCTCCAGCTCCAAGGTTCAACAGCTTCAGTGCTCTAGCTGCCATAACAGCCATTTGCTCCCGTGTAATAGGGGCGTTCGGACGGAAGGCTCCATCCTCATAGCCTTGAACCAATCCTAAGGCTGCTGCGGCTCTAGCATCTGCAGCATACCATGATAAATCGGACACATCACTGAAAGTCTTTGTTGTGTTCTCAGCGACTAGACCCAACGAACGAATCAGCATAGCTGCGAACTCGGCACGGCTGACAGATTTCTGTGGTGCAAAATTATCTGTGGATTGTCCGGTCAAGATCAATCGACTGGCAAGCATTTCGATCTCATTCTTTGCCCAGTGTGAAGAAATATCTCCAAAAGACACAGGGTGCAGTGCTGCAACGAATACACCGCTCGCATTACTGCTCTTAACAGTAACCTTGGTCATCCCATTTACAGGCTCGAACAATGCAGGTACATAACGGAAGGAACCCGTCTGCTCATCGTAAATAAGAACTACTCCCGTCTTCGCATCCAGTACTTCCTTAATCATAAATGTTCGCTCTACATACGTAGTACCGAAACCATTAGCAGGTACAGTGGTTTTGCCATCTGTGACCTTCAAGGTGATACTGGCCGGAGTTCCTTGTACAATAAAGCCTTGCTGCTTAGCCTTGGCAAGCAGTTGTTCCAATCCTTTTCCGCTTAGCGGACTTAGCTGAAACTCTAGCGTGCCTGCTGGCATTTGCGCAGCTTTCAGCACTCTCTCCACGAGTCCTAACGGGAATCGATAGCTCATATCGCCGCTTCCAATGACAAGCACAGCATTTGGACTAAGTGCTGCCGCATTGCGTAAGGCGTCAGCGCTAAAGCGAGCTATGCCATCTCCGTTAGCTGAAATCTCGATCACAGCCACTCCAGCAGTAGTCTTAGCTTTTAGCTGCGCATCATAATTAGCAGCTGGTGTAGGCATTGGTGTAGCGACAGGTGCAACAGGATTTACTGACCCCGCCGGATCAATAGTACTCGTTGGTGCTGGTGTGCTCGTTGGGTCAGTCGAATCCGTTGGGCTAGGTGTACTCGTTGGGCTAGGAGTAGTTGTTGGACTTGGTGTACTCGTTGGATCCGTCGGATCCACAGGATCTGTCCCACCATTAGATGCTACCACCTCAACTGTATACACCCTTTTATCATTGCCTACAGTTACTGTAAAGTCTGTACTTCCCGCTTTAAGCCCATGCAGACTGCCGTTTGTAAAAGTAGCAATATCACTGTTCGTAAGCACAAGTGTAGCTTGTGAAGTAATCTCCACCCCTTCTTTGTCTAACACCTGAAGGGTAGCTGACTTTCCTTGTTCCAGTACAACAGGTCCACTCTGTCCATCTGCTAGCTTAATGGAGAAAGGCTTAACTGCTGTAGCTATTCCTTGGTTTTTTTCAAGGATACTAAATTCGGAAGATGGGTTTGACAGCAGTTTCATCCGTTCACCGCGAATGATAAGATTATCTACGAGCAGATTTCCTTTCAGCTCCTTCGTAACCTCAATCCCGCTTGTGCCCGCTCCGTCAATCACGTTATTCGTGAGAACCACGCCATCCATATTCAGATTACCGTGGGCAATCAGGCCAGAATAGGTGCTGTCGAGCGCCGTATTGTTACGGATGAGTACTTTTCCTTTTAGGTCGCTCTCACCAGCGTACAGCCATAACGCACCGAGGTTCACGCCATAACCTGAATCATAACTACCTGTGCGAAGCAAAGTATTCCGCTCAACGATAGTCGTTCCTTGGAACGGCTCTGCGGAGAAACGGGTAGATACAGCGATCCCAGCTCCGTTAGTCACAGTGTCTTTTACCACGTTATCTTGAACTTTATTATCCTTACCACCGAAGACCACAATGTTATCGGCCAACCATGGCAGTGAGACGTTATTAAAACGTGCCGTATTGTTATAGCTCAGTGTCCGTTCCGTACCATTCACATCATTCAATTTGGCATCTGTGAACGACCACATCGCAATACCATCATCCCCTGGATAGCGGATGTCACTTTGTTCCATCATGCTGTTGCCAGTACCTACGGCAAAGTTAATTCCATCCGCCATCAGATTACGGATTCGAAGACCTGCCATATACAGACCATTCGTACGAGCCTTCTCACCAATAGGCTGTGTTAACCACAAGCCTGCTTTGGTATGTTCAATCCATACATTTTGAATGATTGAGCCTTGGCCAAAAGCACCATGGAAAGCATTCGTGAATGCCTCATCGTCCCGTACATTAATACCACCTTCAATCAATAGATCGTATACACCAACCTTGCCGCCGTGGCCGTAGAATTTGGCTCCATTCAGAACGGTATACCACATGCCGGCACCACGGATTTCAGCCGTATCCAGATCCAGCAGACCATCTCCAACATTAAAGTTACCTGCCGGGAACCAAACACCTTTACCTTTAGCATTCGCTTCGACAAGCGCTGCCTTCAAGGCTGCGGTATCATCTCCCTCATCATTTGCTACTGCTCCAAAATCCGTTACGGAAATAAATCCATCATGGCGAGTTAACTCAGGCGCTACCTGCTCCATATCCACCAAGTCGATGACGTATGAAGTGGCCTGGTCTCCTGTTCCCTTCTCTAAACGAATGGTTGCTCCAGCAGGAGCATCGCCAATCAGAGCATGAATTTCATCAAAGAAGCGATGTCCACTACCTTGTTTAGGATCATTTGACCATGGGTAGCTGCCATATTCCCAAGCGTATTTTGAAGTCAGCTTAAGCTGTTTCTTAACTCCATCTACATATAGAGTCAAAGTTTCTTCAGCACCAGCACCATCCGGACTGTCTGGAATGGAATAGCGAAGAACAATAGAATTAGCTGCTTCTGCAAGCTTGAACTCTACATAGTCCCCAGTATTCTTCAAGGCGACGGCTTGTCGTCCAGAAGCCTCGGAAGCCATAGTGCGATATTTCCGCGAAGGACCGATTAGTGTTCCGTTAGTCACTGCATCCTCAGCTTCATAGCTGATGTAAGGAACCGTGGCTCCGCGGTAAACTTTGTTCACACTATTTTTTACTGTCAGGCTATCAATGCTTACTTTACCCCAATCGATGTTGTCGTTACTTAGAGAAACCGTGTTGATCCCTGGACGCAGCTTCAGCTTTACCTGTTCAGTCTTCCAAGAGGAGGACTGAGCAACATTAACATTAGCCGCTTCCTTCAAGCCATTCACCTCAAGCAACAGATCTGTAACAGCGCTGGAAGTGTTCTTGTAACGAACAACAGCATCATATTCTCCGGCATGCTGGGCATTGACTGCAAATCGTATAACATGATCGCCTTGAAATGCTTCCCCTCCTGCATAAATCGCATCTGTAGGGATAGGCAAGAAGCTCCAAAGAACGCTATTGGTTCCCACAGCAGAACCAAGTTGAACCGCCGCTGCACTGTGAGTAAGAAAGCCCGTTCTATCGGCACTTAGCAAGAGCTTATAGCCTAACTTCTCTTCCAGCGTCCACTGGGAACGTTCTGTTTCCCCGGAAGATAACAAGACGACTTGATCCCCTTCATTTAAAGAAAGATATTGCTTCGTCTGAACATTCATTATGCGTTTACGTCCATTTATATCCTGGACGATCCACTGAGAGTGAGCAGCCGTATCGGAAGCTTCCGCATATACGAGTGCACCTTCTTTTTCTGCCAATACTTTGCCAGTCAGCCCTTTCGGTACGATGGTTATAATGTTGGTATCGTTCTGAACTGGAGTTGTTGTATTGTTGTTGCGCAGTTCTCCAGACGGAGTAGTAAACTCCTGTGGAGCTGCTTCAAGCTTCCATTGAGCTGAGCCGTCACTCTCTAGTAGGAGTGCCCGTTCAGCATATCCTGTCTTATTCGCAATGTTTATTAATTCATCGTCGTACTCTCCATAGAGACTACGAATGGTGTAATTCGTATAATCGGAGGCCAAGCTTACTTCCCATGCAGATGCTCCGTCTATAGCCGGTTCCGCATTACTGCTCTCCAAGTAAGAATAATCCCCATTCACTGTTAAATAATGACCGGTTGCTCGGTTAATGATCGTCTGTTTGCCATCCTGCACAGATATATTCCAATGCGAGAATCCATTGTCTGCTGACGGCTGTCCGTACAGAACAACTCCATGCTCATTTTCATATAAATACTCCCCACTGCTTGCATTCTTAAATCTTAGAGGGTAAGTAGGGATTGGTGGTGCAATCGCTTCAACCGCTTCGACGGTAAAATGTGCACTGCTTTTATCCACCGCACCGGGAGCCTTACTGATCCTAATAATCGGATTCCCATTCTCATCGGAAGCCCCATACATATAGTGGCCAGCCCATCCACTTTTGAAGGTGGTCAGACCCGAAGGCTGCATATCCACAATCCACTTAATGCTACCCCATACATCATAAACCGTCTGTAGAGTTTGAACGGCAACATCCGGATCATCTTCACCTTCAGATCCAGCAATATGCTCCAGAGAGAGATAACGTCCTGTTCCTACATTTTTAATTTTTACAGATCCATTGGCCCCGGCTATTTCTTGCAGCTGCCAGACAAAGGAATCGTCGTTAATATCAAGTGGGCCATAAGTAGCCTGACCTACTGTCACATCCTCGTTTGCAGCAGCTAGAGGTGCAATTTTCGCATCAGAGATTGTAGGTTCCACCACCTTATCCTGCGGCACCATTGCTTCAGTGTCCTGTGAATCATAGACAGCTTCAGTGACAGTCTTAGATTCTAGCAATTTCTCTAGTACATCTGGAGAAGTCAGCAAAGGACCATCTTTAAGATACTGATCCTCCCCATTTACAGTGTCTAGCTTAAAGCGGAATAAGTCCTGCTTTTTCTCTGTGACAGTAACGAATCTCCACTGTGGACTGCCCCAGCCTGGATTGATCACACCATACTCGGCGTATTTAGTGAGATTTTGAAGTGAAATGAACTTCTCAGGGAATTTATTTGGTTCCTTGTCGAGAACACTGCTAATTACGTATGTGTTGTCGCCAATATTTTTGCCTATCCATATAAATTCTCGCTCCACATTATTCCTGTCAGGAAGCTCAGTGACCTGAATATGGCCATCTGGCATGTTCACTGTGTTAATGTAATGGCCTGTTTTCTTATTCTTGAATAGCTTGCGGCCATTATATTTCTCCACGAGCCACTGATCGGAGCCATCCTTCTGCATATTTCCATACTTCAAGAGGCCGTCAGCAGACTCATACCAATAAAAAGACTTCCATCCATTTTGAATTCGATAATATGGAATGGTTCCATCAGTCGGTGTATTGGGATCTAGAAGCTGCCACTGGGCGCTCAAGGAAGTCGCATCCCCATTTGCTCCAGCATTACCTCCACCCAAGGTAGAGATATAGATGTCTTTGCTCTCAACATTTTCTAGTGTCAGGTAATCATCATAATCATCAGAATCTTTAAATTTCCACTGATCCGATGGCTGACTTTCGCTGATCTCTACAGCCTTGGCTGTGCCGTCAGTGTATGAAATATAATGATTAGTTTCCGCATTACGGATACGCTTATTGCCATCATAATCCTCTACATACCATAGATAATCGGATGAATCTGCATCCTCTGAAGCCATAACGCCATGCTTAAGCTCGCCGTCTGCAGCTTCATATAAAAAATCTGTAGCTACTTGTGCATCTGTATAAGTAGCCAATCTTACCGGCTTAAATTCAGAAATCGGCACGATGCTCCACTGCGCACTTGGATTAGAGGCTGATCCCGGCCAGCCGTTAGAGCGCACGTTATTGTCATCGTTGAATTGTGGATTTAGCCATAACGGACTCCCACTATCAGTTAAACCACTGTTACGAAGCGTAATAAAGCCTGTTCCATCTGGATCTGGTGCGCTCTCTTGGAACCACTCACTTAGCTTTACATTATTCATATCGATTTCTTGTGAAAAAACTCCAGCCCAAGTCTGCTCATTCTGCTTAATATAATGACCCGTCTCACGGTTACGAATCATCAACGTTCCTTCGTCCGTTCCCTGATCAAGATACCACTGGGCTGCTTCATTTTTCAAAGGCTGTTTGCCGTAGAGAACATTTCCTTTTTCATCCTCATACATTACCTGACCGGGACGCATCCGGCTTTCCAGCCTTACAGCTACTGGTACTGAATTCAGATCAATAAAAGCCCACTGCGGACTCTCAAACGTAATATTGATATCCGAGCTTACTTGCGCGTAACCAAGCTGATTCTCCTCGTGGATAACCAGTTTACTCTCTGGCACTGTTGCGCTTCGGATGATCATATATCCGTTTCTATTGGAAGTATCGATCAACCATTGATCCGTAACACTTCCTGATCCTTGTAGATCTGCCACCTTAAGCGTATCCTCTTTGCCGTTATTACCAGCCATTGTAATGTAGTGGCCCGTCTTCACATTCTTAATTCGTGACAGACCATTTACCGTCTCCACTGTCCAATGCGATGATGTGTCCGCTGGATTGGTCATGCCATAACGCACGATACCATCAGACGTTTCATATAAAAAATTATTTTTCCACTTATTCTTGATGAGTACCGTCCCTGATGGAATTTGCCCTGCGCCTGTTCCTCCAACCCCTTCTGCTCCTACGGAACCGCTACCGATTCCCATCACAGGCAAGCTTGAGAAAATCAGCAGCATCGCGAGCAGACCCGCCATCGCGGACCTGAATCGTTTCATAAAGGTGCCCCCTCTACCTAATATGGACTTCCCTTCCATCTTAAGTTGGTAACGCTTACAAAACGATGTGTGATTTTATCCATAAAAAGGTGTATTTGTACGGATCTCCCGATAGGCCTGAGTACTACTGAAAATTGACAAATCCGCTGAACCCGATGATAGTTAATTTAATTAGAAACAAGCATTCATAAATGGAGGTACATATGAAATTCAAAATGGAATCACCTAAAATAACAGATCCAGAAGCTCTACTCCCTGAGCAAATATACTCGCTACAAACCAAAGATGAATTCAGTCGTTGCAGCATAAGCGATACAGTTATTGATAATCAAGAAGCTAACAAGGTCAGCTTTGATCAAGTGATTTTTAAAAATGTAACGATTACCGAGTCGTCTCTGACTGGAATTGAGCTGATGGATGTGGTTTTTGATCGATGCGATCTGTCCAATGTGGATTTTACGAATGCGATTATTCATCGAACCGAATTCCGAAACTGCAAGCTTATCGGTACGGACTTTACAAGAGGCAGATTCCAGAATGTTCGCGTGGTCGATTGTATCGGGGATTTTGCAACATTTCGATTGGCTAATCTGAAGCAGGTTTCTTTTGAGAATAGTTCATTGATGAGCTCTGATTACTACCAATCCAATTTCCAAAAGGTCAGCTTTAGCGAGTGTAATATGGATCAAGCCACATTGTCAGGATCAAAGCTTAACGGGATCGATCTTAGTGACTGCGAGTTCAGTGGCTTGATCGTGGATATACAAGATTTAGAAGGGTGCATCATTTCGCCTCAGCAAGCTGTTTCTTTTGTGGGATTGATGGGACTGGTTATAAAATAACGCCCTTGTCTGCTTACTGGACTTCCAGCGCTAACAGCTTCAGCTTACCTGAACATTTGCCGCAGCGGTAGCGCTTTGGATCTACTTTTCGCTTACGCGGATACTCCATAGCACATGCTGTACATATCAGCTTGTACCGATAAGGTAGTGTCTTCCGAGCTTTCGCACCCGGCAATGTCTGACAATAGCGACTTCCGCCGACTTGTGCCAGCAGTCTTTTGAAATCAGTGTCACGATGCATGTACCCTCGCTTCGCCAAATGCAGATGATAATGGCAGAGCTCGTGTTTTATAATCTTCTCCGTCTCTTCTCTACCGAACATAGCAAGCTGATGGGGATTAATCTCTATATTATGGCTCTTGGTAAAATATCGACCGCCTGTTGAAGATAATCGGCTGTTAAAGCTTGCCTTGTGCCTAAAGGGTACGCCAAAGCTGTCCCGTGATACCTGCTCAATCCACAGCTGCAGCTCTTCGTTGCTCATCGTTTCCATAGCGTTCTATCACAAGTCCTTTCCACGGGAATTAAGATCTCTACTTGAATTGTAACTTGTGCATAGGCTAAACTGTCAAGAAGGAAGACAAGTACGGAGGGAGAATGACCAATGCCGAAAATGCGGTATGTAATTTTGCAACAACATCAAGAATTGCAATTCGTGGAAATGCCCGAGGAATATGCGTACCAGCTAAGTGCGCTCAATTTACGTCTAAACAAAGAAATCGACAAGCTGACTGCCGATAATGTACCGGATCTGCCCTTAGCCATTGCTGAGTGTGATTCACTGGATCTGCTGCGTGAGGACTACTCCTTGGAGTCCGGTCTGGATTATATCAATAGATTGGAACAGGCCTTTGCTTCTGTACAGGAGCAGAAGAACTATCCACTTATCTCCCTGCTGACCGAGATTCGGGCGCTGCAAGCTCAATTAGAGCAGTGGTACGAAGAGGAAGCAGAAAGCATTCTGTAAATCGTCACCTTTAGGCTCATTTCTCCATATGCTAACTTACGTAAGCAGTTAGAGGAGTGATACCCTTGCCACAGTGGCTCTGCCATCAACTGATGAAAGCTTATTACAAAAAAGACCGCCGTCAGATCAAGCTGCTGAACGAGTGCTGGTTCTTTTATCGTAATTCTGCGGAATCCAGTAATGAAATGTAGTTATAACCCCAGATTATTAAGATCTAGAGAATATTTAAAGCAGCGGATATCGTCTTTTCAGAAGACGGTATCCGTTTTTGTTAAGGATGCTATTTTTATACAAGAGGACTCAATAATTCCTTGTTCAGCTTAATCTCTCACCTCCTAGCTTGTGGTAATCTGCGCATTAACAATGGTATCTATCAGCTTTTTAGAGATGCCTTGTCCACGATACTCGTCCAAAACAAACACATCGCATAGATAATACATGGTTGCTCCATCCGTAACCAATCTAGCGAATGCAATCATTTCCCCCTCATCATAAACGCCGTAACACAACGAATTTTGAATCGATTGCCTAATTTTTTCTGGGGGTCTTTTATTCGCCCAATAGCTTGTAGCCAAATGAAATCTACACTAACATATTACAACACAAAAAAGGATGTTCCTGAACAAAAGGCACATCCTTTTTTACTAATCCTGTTTTAGAATTTAGGGAATACGTATTTAACCAAAAAGAACAGAAAACCAAAAAATATAATAATATAAGCAGCGTATTTAATAAAGGTAGATGCGACAACACTGGAATCCGATTTTCGTTGCACCTCTGTATGCTCCACTTCAACGCTTCTATCTTTATAGCCCGGTTCCATCATCAATCTCTCCTTTCGAATAAAGGCTGGTAGATAGTCTCCATTAACCCGGGGCTTTTAGAGTTGAAACAAAATTCCAAATCGAACCAGTTATTGTTCAGCATCATGGAGCTGCTTTATTTCTTTTTACGATTCCTAGCACAACGCCTTGTGAATTCGCGCGCCTTGATGGTTCGGCTCCAAGTGCAACGCTTGTTCAAAGCGTTCTTTCGCCTCCACCATTTTTCCTAAGCCTAATAAGCCTAGTCCCATCATGAACAAGCAATGAATTTGATTGCGTCTGTTCAGATCGTCCTCGAATACGAGGAAATCAGGTAATGATACGGCAAAATAGTCAATCTTCACATCATCAAAAAGATGTCTCTCTGCGAAATCAATCAGCTTATTAAAACGACGTTTCGCTTCCTTAGGATGATTCAGCTGTACCCATGCTAAGCCCTGATAGAAGATCATTTCTGGTGGCTGATCGTTGTAGTACATGGCGCTGGCCGGTTCCTCCATGCCTTGTGACGCAATCGCCCAGTGATGTGCAGCTTCCTCCGTCTTGCCTAATCCGTTATAAGCCACACCAAGCTCATAATACACATTATTCTCTTGCACACCATCGAGCTTACCTTCACCTAAATTCTCTGGATAATGAAGCGCACGTGTTAAGAATGCGATTGCTTCCTCATATCGGCCTTCCTGATTCGCCTGCTTGCTCAGTTCAACAAGCGCCAAAACATATTGTCCCGTGGCCTTCCCCTCTCCACCTTCCCATGGATGGAATTGACGTCGTAATAGAACAGACAAAGCCTCTTCATACTTGCTAAGCAAATTCAGTAGCGTCACATATTCAAGGTATAGATCATCCCGCTTCTCCACAAGATTCATATGCTGCTGTAGTCTTACCATACGCTCCTGGGACAAGACACCCATCTTCTTATGCAATTGGTCCAGCTCGTAGAATACTCTCGCATCATTCGTATTGCCCTGGAAAGCTTGTTCAAGTGACCGCAAGGAAGCCTTAGCATCATTCCGCTTATTGTAATAACCAAGCGCAAGATTACGATGAACAGTCGGGAAAGAATCATCAAGTGCCACGGACCGCTCCCAATGACGAATGGCATCGTCGGCACGTTTCTTGTCATAGAATAGATTTCCTAAGTAATAATGAGCTTTACTACCCTGCGGATTGCAGGCAATCGCGCTTTCTAATACTTGTAACTCAAACAAGCTGTTCGGGAAGCAATAGTCAGAGGATGCAGATTGAGCAAGTTGACGCTGCGCTGTTGCTTCTTCCTTATGACCCATTTTCTCGTATACATAAGCCAATGTGTAATGCACCATCGGATAGGTGGGTTCATTCGAGGCCATACGAAATTGCTCTAACACCTGTGCAGCTTCCGCGAACAAACCACTGCCTGCATAATCGGAAGCCAGATTTAAATAGTTATGCGCATCGTTTCGCATGAACTGTGCAAGCTTCATCTGAGCCTCAGCCGCTTCCTCTTGTCGCCCGAGCAATTTAAGCGTGAGCACTCTTTCATACGCTGCCCCGAAGTCCGCGATATCTAGCTTCAATGTCTCCTCTGCGAATATAATCGCCTCCGAATAACGTCCAAGCTTGCGTAAAAGTGCTGTTTTCACATGTCTTGATTTATAGTTTCTTGTGTTACGTACTAAAGCCCTTGTTGCGAGCTCCAACGCCTCTGTATATGCCCCACGTTCACAAGCAATTTGACTCAAAGCAAAGTATCCGCTGTCTTGGAATGCTGCAGACCATACCGCCTTGTAGAAGACAGCAAATGCTTCTTCCTTGCGATCCTGTAGTCGGAGTACTACACCAAGCTGATAGTACGCTTCACTATCATATGGATTCGGATTGCGCCAAGTCAGCGATTGTATAGCCGTACGGAAATGATTTTCCGCTTGCTTGAATAATCCTCGACGAAGCAGCAGCGTTCCATAAGCCACATTCAGTCGAATATCAGATGCATCTCTTCTTAAGCCTTCTTCATAATAATGCTCTGGCTCGAACGTGGCATGACGGTATTGCTCCAAGTGAACTCCAGCCAAATACAACTGCTCTGTGCTTTTTAATTCTTCCGGTAGTGGAAGTGGCTTGGCTGCATCTGGAACCTTTTCAATACTAGGCTTCGCTGGACGATAAGATATGAGGCTGTTTCCGTTCACATCAAATACCGTTACGATTAAGTGATGCGGCTGATCGGCTTCATCTAACGTAATGACGGATGTATAGGTTAATTCTGGAGAGAGCGTAACCGTATCCTTCACGTACGTTCTATGCTGACCTCGAAGTTCAATAACCGCATTCTCGAATACCGAAGTTCCATAGGCCATCACAGTTGCAGTCTGTAAAGTGTCATCCACCTCAAGATTGACGGCGGCATCAATAGAAGCATTTTTCACAACACCGATGTTCTTATATGGCATGAAATATTGCGTAAATGACTTCTCTTCATACGGCTGGAGCCAAGTGAAATCGGGTTGATTATCCGTAAATACCCCTGTCATTAATTCAATATAGGGTCCATCCTCATCGGTTAAATTACGGTCCCACGCTTGACCAAATTCGCCGTTCCCCCAAGTCCACTGCTTTTTACCCGGAGATACATGATGATTCGCTACGTGAAGCAGACCCGCTTTAAACCCATGATCATAGCCACCCACGAAATTATAATCGGATTTATACGCCATGTATGACGTAGGAACAGAAATATTTTTATAGCACGAAATATCTACACCTTCGGAATAGTCCATCTTGTAATACGTTCCTGTTGCAATAGGGAATCTGGACACATCACGCTTACCATGGTCGAATACGGCTGTGACATCCGGCGGAAACACCGATTGCGTATGGTCATTGACCGCAACCGCAGGGTTTGCCCACCATAAGAAGGTTTGTGGCTCCGAAGTTCGGTTGTATAGCTGAGCTGTAACTTCGAGATAGGCTTTTCCAGAATGCAGCGTGAAGCCCGTTGTGACCTTCGTTCCATACATCCGGTCAATTTCACTCACCCATACGGTTGCACTGCCATCTTCATTCTCCGTAATCACATGCTCCACAGGGCCAAACGTGTTCGGACGATGATGCTGTGGCCAGTTAAATTCAATCCCACCTGAAATCCATGGTCCTGCCAGACCAACAAGCGCAGGTTTAATCACGCGATTATAGTAAACAAAATCATAATTATTCGTCTTATCCAGAGCACGATAGATACGGCCGCCAATTTCAGGTAGGATCTCGATCCGTACATATTCATTCTCGAGCATTACCATCTGATACGATTTCATTTTTTTCTCATCCATAATTTTATCAACCACAGGATGTGGATATACTCGCCCCGAGCTGCCTTGATAGACTCGCTTCTCGAGGAACATTGGATTTTTATCGGGCTCACCGGTTTCATAGGTAGGAATTTCAACCCTTTCCTCCCATATGCGGACGCTGTTCGTTAAGATTGTAGAAGGCTCTTTCATACTCATTTTCGTTCTCTCCTCCTTCATGATATAGCTCTAATTTATCGTTGCATGCGCTTTTATACAATTGACGATAATCTGTAACTGATGGACAATATTCTTATCATAAAAATAATATCCCCCTTATAAATCGGCTGTTATTTTAGACAAATAAACTATGTTCTTATAAAGGAGGTTATCATGACAAACATCTCACTAAAGCCAGATGGCTTCGAGGAGCAGAAGCTTTTTGTGTTGCCCGACTTCATGATGAAGGAATTAGAGGAGAATCCGTTAACGAATTCCTTCTATGTGAGTGACATTGGCTGCTTCCCTAGCGCGAAATTCCATTATCGAGAGCGTCCACAAGGATGTGACTCGCATATTCTTATGTATTGTGTAGAGGGTGAAGGGTGGATGGAGAGTCATCACAATAAGCTGATCCAAATAAAAGCAAGACAATTAGCTGTCATTCCTGCCGGAACGCCTCATCGATATGGTGCTTCAAATGAGAATCCCTGGACCATCTACTGGATACATCTAAAAGGAACACATGCCGCTGCGTTGATTCAAACCTATGCCATGGACATAGAGCCGCTAACCTTCACACTGAACCTTCATACCCAATGGATCGAAGATTTCGAGCAATGTTATGCCCTGTTATCGGATAAGCCTTATGCCATGAGTAATCATATCTATGTGTCTCAGTGCATTCGTCATCTGATCAGCCATGTGGGATTGAGCAACATGAACTCTGAGCAAGATAAAAAGAACGAACGTTATCTTGAGCAAGCCATTCGCTACATGACGGATCGAATCAACAGCTCCATTTCACTCCCGGATGTAGCGAAGCATATGGGATTATCGAAGCAGCATCTAATTTATCTATTTAATCAAGAAACCGGGGTTCCTCCGATTGAATTCTATCTACGCCTCAAAATGCAGCGCGCCAGTCAACTGCTAGCATTAACCGATCTACATATTAAAGAAATCTCTAGTGCTATCGGGATTCAGGACCCCTACTACTTCTCTAGATTGTTCAAAAAAATAATGGGATGCTCGCCGACTCACTATCGAAGCACCCCAAAAGGTTAAAATCAAAAAAGCCACACGACCGCTGCACTAGGTAAACTAGTATAGTGGAGTGTGGCTTATATTTTTAATGTAGAGGTTCTAATTAAAACTACGGTTGGAAACCCAAGAACCTTGCAATTTACGAAGCATAATAATTTGTCCAGTATGGTAAGAATCATGCAGGATAAGACTCATTACCTCTTCCCCTGGGGCATGACCTGAACCACCCCAATCATATGCGCCTTCTTCCAATGCCTCAATGATTTCTCTAAGCGCAGCATGCACATCCTTTAGGTCTGCAACGGCTTTCGCCCATGCTTCTTCCCCTTGAGTTGTTACAGTAAAAGTAGCATCATTGCTCTCCGGATCAGGCTGCTTGGGTAATCCTTTCAGCTTTCGAAGCAATCGTACCTTATAGAACGTTAAATGGTTGACCGTCTCCCAGATGGAATTGACTGTACTCCCCTCTGGCTTCCAAAGTGCCTGTTTACTGTCCACACCTTCCAGTGCATCACTTAACGGCGGGGCCCAATCCTCGATATCCATGCAATAATCCCAATTTTGCAGCAGAACCTCACTGATTTTATTTTGCATGTTCAACCTCCTAATACTAACTAAATTATGTAACTACTTAAACCATCATATAGTGGTTACATTAGAAATGTAGCATATTTCCAGCGTTCAATCAAGTAACTAGCTAATCACAATTTTAACTGTTACAATCGTTGTAATCGAGAGTTGTGCGGAAAGGATGAACAGGACTTGTTGTGGGAGGATTTCATTAATAGTTACTGGCGGGATTGGCGAACAGGAGATAAAAATAAGGATCGGGATGAACTCGAAGATCCGGAGTGGATTGCGAAATGGCTGAAGAAGCATGCTCTGCTAGAAACACAGCTGCCGAATACGATAGAACTGGAACAGCTAAAGAAGCTTCGATCCCTACTATGGGACTGGGTACAGGCTATTGTACAAGGAAAATCGATGGATGGAGAAATGCTGAAGCAGCTCAATATCTATATGGACAAGGGTCCTGTTACGCGGCGAATGGTCTGGAAAAGTGCCGAGCAAGCGGAGATTTCATTATTGCCACTACATAGCGGTTGGGAGCAGGTGATGGCGGAGATAGCGGCGTCTTTTGCGGAGGCATTACTTGAAAAAGAACCTTCAAGATTCCGCATTTGCGATAATCCTGATTGTCTCTGGGTGTATTACGATGATACGCGCAACCGTTCTAAACGATACTGCGATGATAAAGCTTGTGGCAACCTCATGAAGGTGCGGCGGTTTCGGGCGCGGAAGAAGGCTGAACAGGGTTCGGATTAACTACCAATCAACTTTTATCCCCTCCCCCAAACTTTTCAACACTCCTCATACGTCTTGCTAGTAAGTGCGCTAATAACACACTTATTACAACAAAATGGAGCGTGAACAAACAATGAAAAAGAGTCCTTTTAACGTATTGAAGTTTGGTCTAGTCGGATTAACGGTTGTGGGAATAAGTGCTGGCATGTTACCAATTAATGGTAACGCTTTTGCTGATGCAGTGAACACGACTAAACCTGCAATCAATGCCCCGATTTCAGCTGTACCGATTTCCACCATCACTAACACTGGGATCCAAATCAAAGAAGTAATTCTTACATCTTCAACCGAGTACCTGAATACAAATATTAAAGTCCCTCAGATCGTAGGTATGTTGAACACTAAGGCTCAGGAAGAGATCAACAGTATCATTCTCTCTAATGCGCAGAAAGACCTTGCTCTTTGGGAAAAGGATGCAACTGAAGCAGCAGCAGACGCTAAAAAGGCTGGTTTCGAGTATCGTCCATATGAGCTATACATTATTTATGAATTAAAAGAAAATGGATCAGATAACTCTTCTGGAATAATCTCACTTGTCGTTACTTCTCAAGGTGAAACTGGTGGAACGGGTATGCCTCGTGTTGATACATACAATGTATTTAATACGAAACAAGCAAAGCGGATTGCCTTGTCAGATTTTTTTGGGGACGACTTCAAGGAGAAGTTGAATGCCGGTATCCTTGCGAAGATCAATGAGGAACCTGAGAACTATTTTGTAGAGGATTTCAAAGGGATCGACGAAGAACAAGGTTTTTATATTGAAAATGGTGAGGTTGTCATCCTCTTCCCTAAATATAGTATCGCTCCAGGCGCCATGGGAACTCCTGAATTTCGTTTCAGTACCCATATTACGAACAACCCGAAGCTCGATTTAAGCACAATAGCTACATTTAAGAATGCTAATGGGGTTTTAATGATGTCATTGCGAGATGTGGCGAATCGTTTAGGATATGAAATCAAGTGGAATCAAACATCACGCTCAGCTGAGTTAAAAAAAGGTGCACAGTGGACAAATGTTACCTTAGGTAAAGATTCTTACTTTTTTGCCAAAATGGCACCTGTCGCTTTAGGTACTGCTCCTATCCTAAAAAACGATACGATATACGTTCCGGTTAAAATGGTTACCGATATTTTACGTGTGGAAATTAAGAACGGCTAATTGGGCTAATGGCATTCCAGAATGATTTTTTGTTCTAGAATGCCTTTTTAAATTCATAGGCACTTGTGTGTACCGATTTCTGATCCATTCATGGCCACTCCTTTATTTACCAAGAGAAGTTAAGAACTTTTTTTAGTTAGTCATACGTCTTGCTGACATAAGACAACTCATGACGAAGGAATGAATTACCATGAAAGAAATCAAGGTTACACAACCGACTAACACTTTAGATCCTGACAATTCCAAGACTAGAAGGCGTTATATGCCGGGAATAGATGGACTTCGCGCACTCTCTGTGATCGCAGTTATCGCGTATCATCTCGACATCAATTGGGCTCCAGGAGGACTTATAGGGGTCGGAATATTCTTCGTTCTGTCAGGATATCTGATCACGGATCAAATCATCCAAAGGTGGAAGCAAGACCGACGGTTCGACCTTAAAGATTTCTGGATCAGACGAGCGCGACGGCTACTGCCTGCTATGTTTGTCATGCTTTTTGTCACTGCTATGTGGCTGCTGGTGTTCGATCGTTCACGATTAGCAGCATTACAAGGGGACTTTATATCTTCAACGTTATACTTCAATAACTGGTGGCTTATTTTTCATGATGTATCTTATTTCGAGAGCTTTGGACCTCCTTCTCCTATAGGTCATTTGTGGTCACTCGCCATTGAGGAACAGTTCTACTTCATTTGGCCATTGGTTATTATTGTAGGGTTACGCCTTGCACCTCAGCGAGGTAAACTCATTGTGATGTGTCTAACAGGGGCATTCCTCTCGGCACTTGCTATGGCGCTAATCTATCAACCTGGAGTTGACCCAAGCCGAGTCTATTATGGTACTGATACTCGAGCTTTTGCTCTACTGATTGGAGCCGCGCTCGCTCTAGCATGGCCGAGTCAAAATTTGACCGATAAGATTTCACGCAGATCTCGCTATATCCTTGACTTCAGTGGAGCAATCGGATTAATCACCCTCATTCTTATGATTTGGCGAACGAATGAGTACGGACAATTTCTTTATTATGGCGGCTTGGTTCTCGTGTCGATCCTTTCCGCAATTGTAATAGCAGTACTGGCACATCCAGCGAGCCGACTAGCTAAAATCATGGGCTGCAAGCCTTTACGTTGGATTGGCGTACGCTCCTATAGCATTTACATATGGCATTATCCAGTCATCATTCTAACTAATCCTACAGTAGATACAGGTGGGTTCGATGGTTTCCGTGTTCTTTTTCAGCTGGGAGTTAGCCTCCTATTAGCCTCACTTTCGTGGAAATATATCGAAGAACCCATTCGTCAAGGTTTGCTAGGAAAATGGTGTGCGCAATTAAGCACTCGTCTGCGATTTAAGATTCGACCCTTATTTATCTTTATTGCAGTCCCGTTAATCATATTGTCCATATCCTGCAGTAGCAACTTGGATACTAAGCTATCCGCTAATTCGAATACAGGCACTATTACTAATCCCGTTAAGAATGAACATAATGTCACACTAGTGCCCCCTCAAGATGTACCAACACCTGTGCCTGCACCAGTTCCAGTAGATCCACCGAAGAAGCCAGAACCTCAGCCTCACTTAGAAGAAGCAGGTAAAGGTGTTACTGCGATAGGTGATTCCGTAATCCTCGATGCTGCTCCTTATCTACAAGAGCTTCTGCCAGGCATTGTTATCGATGGTAAGGTCGGCAGACAGATGTCACAGGCACAAGAAGTGGTCGATAAACTTAGGGCGAAGGGGAAACTTGGCACTCGAGTGATCATTAATCTAGGCACGAACGGAGCTTTTAACTCCAATCAATTACGGAAATTACTTACTTCGCTTGAAGATGTTCAGCAAGTCGTACTGGTAAATACACGTGTACCGAAAAAATGGCAAAATACTGTGAATGCTTCGCTTAAGAAAGTGGCTTTAGAATTCCCCTATGCTATGGTTGTAGACTGGCATTCCTCAAGCGAAGGAAAGGATTCTTACTTCTATGAGGATGGCGTTCATCTAAAACGAGAAGGTGCTAAATCCTATGCCGCACTTGTAGCTAAAGCCGTACAAAAGGAGAATCAATGAGAATAGTAATCTAACAAGCTAAAGCTACGCAATATAAAAAGAGAAGGGTTTTACGAATATGCTTAAGAGGAATAAAGAGAAATTACTCACTCTTTGTATTACAGATAACAAGGAGAACATATACCGTCTAGCTTACAGCTATGTGAAGAACAAAGAGGATGCATTAGATGTTGTTCAGGAATCCATTTATAAAGCGCTCTCCTCTATAGGGTTACTAAAGAACCCAGAATCCATAAAGAGTTGGTTGTTTAGAATCGTAGTAACTACCTCTCTGGATTTTCTGAGGAAACATAAAAGAGTTCAACCTATAGATGATGAAGTACTCGACTTTTTTATCCCTGGTGCGGAAGACGTGTATCCAGATATTGATTTAGAAAGATCACTGGATGATCTCCCCCTTAAGTATCGAAATGTCATCGTCCTTAGATATATCGAGGATTTAAAGATCGAGGAAGTTGCGGAAGTATTAAATGAAAACGTCAATACAGTAAAGACTAGGCTATATCAAGCACTCCAGTTATTAAGAGTCAACATGCAGGAAGAATCCTCAAAGGAGATCAATTAGAATGGATAAGCAAATCAAAAAAATTATAGAAGATTATAACAAACTCCCTATTCCTGAGGAATTAGATTTCGTTGTAAGTAAAGCATTAAAAAAAAGGAAGATAAGAAGAATCCGTTACCAGTGGATTTCTGGAATTAGTGCGGCAGCTCTCTTTTTCGTGATTGGGATTAATGTCAATGTTAACATTGCCAACGCCTTCTCCGCTATTCCTGGTGTAGACAGTATTGTTAAAGTGCTAACTTTTAGAGAATACAAAGTGGATGAGCAGACCTATAACGCAGACATAAAGGTCCCCATCATTACTAACCTAGAGAATAAAGAGCTGGAATCGACTCTGAATGAAAAATATCTCGAAGAAAACAAAAAACTATATGATGAGTTTCAAGCAGAGACGGAGTCTTTAAAGCAATCCGGAGAGGGACATTTAGGGGTAGATACAGGCTTTGAGGTTAAAACGGACAATGCTGAGTTATTTGCTATTAGCAGATACGTGGTAAATACCGTAGGTTCATCGTCAACAACAGTGCAGCACGATACGATAGACAAGAAGAATCAAATCCTGCTAAGTCTGCCCATGTTATTTAAGGATGATCGATATATCAGTATCATAAGTGAAAATATTAAAGAACAGATGCGCTCCCAAATGAAAGCAGATGAGGAGATATTCTATTGGATTTCAACAGATGAACCCAATGAAGACCTTTTTTATCAATTTGAAAATATAGCTAAAGATCAAGATTTCTATATCAACGATAAGTACCAGCTGGTTATTTCCTTTAACAAATATGATGTGGCTCCAGGCTACATGGGCGTTAGAGAATTCATCATTCCAACAGATGTTATTGCAGATGCTCTGGTCAGCCGTACGTACATTAAATAAATCATTATGAGACTCATAAGGGGTATGCGTTATGTATCCCTTATGAGTCTTTTTTTGCGTAAAAAGCCATTAATCAAATCCCTATAACTCGAATGTCTTTCCATCCTATTTTTATTTCTTCTAATAACTCATCCCCTATCTTAACTTCTATACTTGAGATAGACTCTCCCCCAACGCTGTGGTAGAAATGAATCGCAGGATTGCCCACCAGCACCCAAGTCATGAATGAACTATAATTTTTCTCCAATAAGTTCTGTGCTACGCTTCTTATGAGCCGCTTCCCAAGACCTTTTCCTTGGTGTTCCTTAAGCAAATAAAGTGCGTAAAGCTCCCCATCGTAGAGATCCGGCTCTCTTCGCGCCCCTCCATTTGCAAAGCCAATGATCATCCCAGCCTCATCTTCAGCCACATACATAACCTCGTCTTTATTGGGATTTTCAAAATTCTCAATCCAGCGCTTACTTCTAGCTTCCACTGTGATTTTATCAAGAAACTCATCTGATATTAGTCCTTTATACGTGCTTTTCCAACTCATAGCATGGACGAAAGCGATCCCGTCTATATCACTAGCTGTTGCTTCTCTGATCTTCATTTTATCTCACCCCTGCAGCGCCTTTCGCACGCTTAATATATATTTCGCCTGATCCAGTGGGTTCACACCCCGGCGGGTGCGCTCTGCCGATACATCTGATGGACATTCTTCATAGCCGGCAAAAAAAGAAGTGAACGTACTACGCCCCTTCGTATAGGAGCTTAAAGTAACGGGATAATCAAGCGATGTTGCCAGCGGCAAACGCCCTTCGATGATCATCCGCTCGCCTTGCAGCACAGGTGGCTCGAAGGTGCCACGCATCTGTACGAGGTCGTTCATCACACGGCCACCATTCTCCTCAGGGACTACGATGCGAACCTGAAGAACCGGCTCCAGCAGCTTAGTGCCTACCCGGGCGAGTCCATCCATAATCCCTATTGGAGTCGCTACCGCAAAATCCAGTGGATGGGTATGCCATACATGATGCTGGCCCTCGATCAAAGTCACTTTAAGATCGGTAACCTCCCAGCCGTACAAGCCCTGTTGCAAGGCTTCTGGCACACGGCGTGCGGTCTCGCTCTGATATTGCGGCAGCAGATCGGAACTCCGAACTACCGAATCGTAGACTAAACCACTGCCAGGAGGTCCAGGCTCAATCTGAAACCGCAGAATCGCCCAGCACGGCTTCGGCATCGTATAGGCGATGAAGCCTTCTCCAGCAGAGGCTGGCGTTTCTTTATAAATGACAGATGGCTGACCAAAGGTAACCTTTAGGCCATACCGTTCCTCCAGAACACTGTTCAGAATCTCCAGCTGGATAGGCCCCATCACTTTGATATGCAGCTCCCGCTCATCCTGCAGCCACTGCGCATCCAAGAGCGGATCTTCATCTGCCAGCTCCTGCAATGCGCCAATAACCTTATGATCATCCATATCAGTTTCCCAGAATACACGTACCGTTAGTAGCGGCACAGCCAGCTTCGCTTCCTCTGGAATCGCCTCGGGATGGCCGAGCACATCTCCGATCCGCACCCCTGAAAGACCATAAATAACAGCGATATCTCCCGCTTCCAGTGCTCCTACATCTTCAGTACGTCCGCCCTCTACCTTGCGGATCTGGGTCACTTTCCCCTGAATATCCTGCGTATAGTTCAGCACCGTGTCGCGGTTACGGATCGTCCCTTCATAAAGACGGACAAACGCCATCCGCCCCATACTTTTATCACGCTGAATATTGTAGACAATGCCGGACACCGGACCCTCAACATTCCCACCAGCACGTGGAAAATACTCAACCATCGCGTCCAGCAATGCAGTAATGCCAAGCCCCTTGGCGGCAACGCCATAAACCATGGGAAAGAAGCGTCCTGAAGCGGAAGCTGTCTTCATATATTTTTTCCAAGCTGCAAGATCAATCGAACTACCTGACATATACGTCTCTAGCAGATCTTCATCCCGCTCAGCCAATGCCTCCAACAATTCAGTCTGTGCAGCAGGATCGGCATCGCTCCCCCACAAATCTATTGCACCTATGTACTCCTGCTCTTTCCCAGTGGGTTGCTGTACAGGAATGATATCACTAGATAAATAATTTCGCGCTTGCGCCAGCACAGCGTCAGGGTCTGCACCTATACGATCCATTTTGTTCATAAAAACAAGCGTCGGTATTCCCAGCTTCCGCAGCGCGTTCCAGATCATCTCACTTTGAGCCTGCACGCCCTCCACCGCAGACAAAATTAGCACTGCACAGTCCATTACTCGCAAAGACCGCTCAACCTCGGACAGAAAATCGACATGTCCCGGTGTATCGACGAGGTTGATCTGCACACCTTTCCATTTAAAAGAAGCTAATGCCGCCCGCACGGATATCCCACGCTGCCGCTCCACATCCATAGAATCCGTCATTGCTGTCCCACTGTCTACGCTGCCGAGCGCTCGAATGCGACCGCTTTCATACAAAATATGCTCTGTTGTAGTCGTCTTCCCGGCATCCACATGGGCAAATATCCCCACATTAATCCGTTCTGCTCCCTGCTGCTGAATCATCTATAGTTCCCCTATCATGAGCTAGATTGATCAAAATTTATATTATTTGCATTCTTATATTCCATAGTAATATATCCCTCCTTGTTGTTCCACCCTCCTACTAAATTGGTTAAATTCAGCTATGCCGGGTATGTAATTACTAAGTAAGAAGTCTAACGCCAAGGAGGAAATTCATCATGTTAGATCAACGTTTGCAAAATAAAGTTGCAGTAGTCACAGGCGCAGGGTCCGGTATTGGAAAAGCTACAGCCATAAGGTTTGCTCAGCACGGAGCTAAGGTATATATGCTTGACCGCACACCTGAGGAATCCTATGAAACTAAACGTGAAATTGAATCCATTGGAGGAATAGCTACAGTTATTGAATGCGATGTTTCCAATCCAGGTCTGGTCGAAGAAAGTATCCGTAAGGTTGCGGATGAAGCTCAGAAGATTGATATTATTTTTGCTAATGCTGGCATTAATGGTACATGGGCTCCCATCGAAACATTAGAAATCGAAGATTGGGACCAGACGCTAGATACCAACCTACGCAGTACCTTTGCCACAGTAAAATATGCGATCCCCCATATGAAAGAAAATGGCGGCAGCATCATTATCACTAGCTCCATTAACGGCAACCGAGTGTTCTCGAACATCGGCGCTGCTGCGTACTCCTCTTCCAAGGCTGGACAAGTCGCTTTTATGAAAATGGCTGCGCTAGAGCTGGCACAATACGGTATCCGCGTAAATGCGGTATGTCCTGGATCGATCGACACTCAAATTGGGGATAATACGGATAAGAGCGATGATCTTCAAGAAGTAAAGATTCCTGTAGAATTTCCGGAAGGCAATCATCCACTGGAAAATGCGCCCGGTAAACCTGAACAAGTAGCCAATCTGGTATTATTTCTCGCATCGGATGAATCTTTTCATGTGACAGGAACTGAGATTTATGTAGATGGTGCCGAATCGCTCCTGCGCGGATAACGTTTTATTCGAATCATTATAATATTTTAAATTCTATGCAACATTTTGGTCTAAACTACCATCTAAGAGTATGGAGGTGACGCAAATGAAAAAAACATTATTCATAAATAACGCTAAAAAAATGACTATAGCCTGCGGCATTTTGGCAGCGAGTGTGTCTTTTGGGGCATCCGCTTTTGCTTTTTCAGATTTGAAAGGTGATCCTGCGGAAGCAAAAATCAACTCTTTGCATAAAGAGGGGATTATAAACGGAGTAGACAAAGATAAATTTGCTCCTAAATCTAAGGTAAGCTTTGCGCAAGGGATACAATTCATCGTTGGGGGTCTGAATCTGACTCCGAAGCCAGCGGCGGGTAGTAGTTCTTCCAAAGCCAGTGATTATTTTGATAAAGTGAACGACAAATCCTGGTATGCTTCGGCCTTCCTGACTGCCAAACAAAATGGCCTTTCACTCGATCGGACTGTGGACCCTAACGGAACCATCACCCGTGCTCAGTTCGCTCACTTATTGACACAAGCACTGCAAAGTAAAGGTAACTTCCCGGTTACGCTGATGTATGTGGACATTAAAGATGGCGATAAACTCTCTACAGAGGTTATAAATAGCCTCCAGATCCTGTTGAATACACATATTGCTACACTCGATAAGAATGGTAATTTCCGGCCAAATGATGCCATTACCCGCTCGGAAGCAGCCGCTCTGACCTATGATGCAGCCGCTTTTGCCAAACGTGTAATTACGTCAAATGACAGCCCAACTACTCCAACCTACGAAACAGAGGTTACACTGACCAAAGCGGGTGAAGGCGTAAACAAAGCTACGCTGACCGTTAATAATCTACCTAACCCTGGATATGGGCTAGTGATTGAGCGAATCGAATTTGGAAAAGACAATACGGCTGTGATTTACTTTAACGTGACAGCTCCTGAACCAGGGAAAATGTACGCACAGGTGATCACAAAAGCATCTGTTACCACGTATCTGCCAGAGGGATATAAAGCGATCGCTAAATCGGTATCCGGATCTACATCTTATTCTTCTAGCGCTACGCAATAAATGCTCCGGACTCGATTCTTATGAAACGAATCAAACGAAGGTGCCCCAAAAGCCGTGAAATGGCTTCTGAGGCACCTTCGTTTTTTTGGGACCTTCCCCTTGTTCAAAATCCACTCTCTTTGTTTGACTTCGTAGTTTTTGGGCGAATGCAGCAGTTATCGGACACAAATGACCTTATTCGCAGCAAAATCGCATATTTGAACTACTAATGGTCTCCATAGTCGCTATTGGCATAAAAAACACTCATTATGAGCCTATTTCTATGGAATAGCTGCACTGGGGTCCGAAACTGTGCTCCAAAGGCTAAAAACATGTAAATAACGTCATCTGGGTCCTTAAGCCTCTGCGGATGTGGTAGATTGGTGAATGCTACTGATGCGGTAGATTTGGTGAATGCAGAAGACGCAGTGGATGTTGTGAATAGCGGATAGGACTAATAAAAAAACCTCTACTTCTCAAGGCGTCCATTGATCATGAATAATACCTACTAGTGCATGATCCTCTCCAATCTTCTCAAAGACTAGACGCAGACTGCGCCAGTCCATCCCTTCCACAGAAGGATCGATACCTTCAATATGATATTCAACGAAATCATATTTCTCCTTTGGATACACTTCGTTTAAGTTATTAATCATTGTGCCTTGACCAAGCCCCTTGTTCACAGCAATCTCGGCCGTCTGAATGAAGTCCGCATCATAAATAAACCGCTTGTAGTAATCTGCGAAGGTCAGCTCGATTAAATCACCCGAGCCAGCAAATGTTCGCCAGACTCTTTTGGTGGAGTCTTTCATTAATCCTTCCACTTCATCCTTGCTGAACACAAGATCATTCTTCGTATCCACGTGTGCATAGGGAGAGAACCGAAGTCCTTTCTCCGAATGGACTCATGCAGCTAGTTGGTTCATATCCTTGTTCCGAAGCACATTCATCACCGTAGATGCTGCTTCCGTTACCGATGGCGGAAGTCCTTCCTTATCCTGAGGTTGATCGGTACTCGATGGTTCCTGCTTCTCCTGCTCCTGATCGGTACTCGATGGTTCCTGCTTCTCCTGCTCCTGATCGGTACTCGAGGGTTCCTGTGTCTTCTGTGACTGCTCTGTTTCGGTTGGTTCTTGTGTCGTCTGTGTGGGTTCCGCTGAGGTCAATGATTGTTCCGTTTGAGACTGCTCTTGCGTCTGCTTCGGATCTACACCTTTTTCAGGCGTTCCATTACTACAGGCTGTAAGCAATAACATGCTCGTTATCAGAAGCATCCCTCCAATATTACTCGCTCTACGCATAAGTTCCCTCCTCACTATTCGATCATTTCTTATTAGACTGATTTGAACAAATGAAGGTTGCAAGCTTATACTAAAACTATTAATCAGATCTTGAATGACGGAGGGGTTACTATCGATTTATCAGAGAAACTAAAGAGCCTTCCCCTGACTCCCGGCGTGTATCTCATGAAGGATGGCCTCGGCCATATTATATATGTAGGTAAGGCGAAGCAGTTGAAACGGAGAGTGAAATCGTATTTTCAAAACTCGAAGTCTCATTCCCCAAAGGTAAAACAGCTCGTTCGGCATATTAAAGATTTGGATATTATCCTTACAGATACCGAATTCGAAGCTTTTATGCTAGAGTGCAAATTAATTAAAGAAATAAAGCCCATGTACAATAGAAAAATGAAAAATCCACAGGCCTATACGTATATCGTAATAGGAGCAGACGACAAGATACGTTCGTTAGAGATAACCTATGATCCTGATGTCCAGAAAGGGAACCTGATTTGGGGGCCCTACACGAGTAGAAGTACCGTGGAAAGAGCCGTGCAAGGCATCAAGGAAAGCTCAAAAATCCTTTGCAGCAATCCTAGCTTCAAAAATTCTTTATGCCTGAACCATTCGCTTGGCTTATGCATAGGGATGTGTGCAGGCGGCGAAGCCGCTGTTCAATATAATACAATCATTGATAAAGTCATAGCCCTACTAAATGGAACGGATTCCAGCCTCCTTGTGGAGATGGAGCAACAGATGACTAAAGCAGCAGAGCAATTTGACTTCGAAACCGCCGCCAAATACAGGGATTATATCGGAGCCATCAGCTTCCTGAATCACAAAGAGAAGGTTATCGAATTCGCCGCAGAGAATCAGAATATTGCTATCCTTGAGGCCATGGATGAACAGACACTTAAACTCATATTGCTCAAAGGCAATCGCATCCTGACGCATACTAAGCTCGAATACGCTCAACCCGATATTACCTACTTGCAATCCGTTATAACATCAGCGATTATGGACGCTTTCTGCGGTGAACTTAACCAGGCCCCGGCAGCAATTACTCGCCATGAAATTGACGAAGCACAAATTATATACAGCTATTTAAAAAGCAGCTCCTGCAGCTACATCATCGTGCAAGAGGATTGGCTTGCAGCCGACAATCATTCCCGTCTAGACACTGCGGTGGACGAGCTGTTGCGAATCTTTTTAAATGCTGCTCCAGCCCATTCGTATAATTTTTAATTCTAGGTATGGGTCGTCACTACGACAAAGGCGGGCGCTATCGCTCCTACAGTTCATTTTATATAGTTAACGACTGCCTGCCTTTGCAGGCTTCGTTTTTCGGTTTCGGTTCAACAATCTTTTATAGCGTTTCTGGGTGTATAGCACTTCGCCCGCCTCCATTACCGTTTGCTTCGCCTCATTTACAACCAGCTTAGTTTCCTCTACACATTCCTTCATACGATTGATCTCCGATTTGAATTCTGCTGATCTATCCTTCGCCTGCTCCAACGTGATCTGGATATTCCCCTTCATCTCATCTATTGGTTCCTTCAATCCCTCTACCGATTGTTTAACTCCGTCAAGGGACTGCTTCAGACCGTTCACACTATTCTTTAATTCCTTCAATGGATTTCCCACGTCTATCTCCTCCTAGTAATAAGCCATTATTTCAACTGTTACTCTAAACTTACCCAAAAAGAGCAGGTCCTTCACTCCTTAAACGACAAAAAAGGTTCCTTCAACCCCATGTACGGAGCGGAAGAAACCTGTTTTGAAGCTTACTTATCTCTCAACTAAATTTACTCAATCCCTCATCCAGAAGGTTAACTGCAAATGTTAATTGCTCTTCAGATACAATAAGCGGGGGATGCCAAGTGATGCAGTTCCCTCCAGCCAATTTAAAAGAAAGACCCTTCTCCAAGCAATAATATAGGACTCGCTCAGCTAATTCCTCATTCTTCTCTTTGGTGTCTCTGGAATTCACAAGTTCAATGGAGATCAGTAATCCAGCGATTCGAATATCTCCTATGCAAGCATGTTTAGCCGACAGAGCCTCAAGCTTTCCTCTTACAAATTCAGACCGGCCGATACATTGTTCCTGCAGATTTAAGTCATCGATATAATCGATGGTGGCACAGATCGCCGCACTTCCTAACGCCGGTTTCTCATGGGTATAGTGACCCAAAGATATATCCCCTACACAATCATATTGCGTTCTGGTAAGCACCGCCGCTTGCGGGATCACCCCTCCACCTAACCCTTTACCCAGCACAAGGATGTCCGGTTCGATCTCAAAATTCTGATGGACGTAGAACCTTCCGCTTCGCATAAGCGCTGTTGGAATCTCATCAAAAATCAGCAGAATCCCATATTCATCACATATTTTTCTTAATCTTGTGAAATAAGAGATAGGCGGGATATGCGTATCCGTCGCCCGAATAGGCTCCAGTAAGATCGCCCCGATCTCTCCCTCATGCTGAATCATATATTCCAGATAGTCGAGGCAGAAGGTAGCCACTGCTTCATGGGAATGACTTCCCAGCAGGTTGCGGTATCCGTTAAAGGGAATGGCTTTCAGCATCCCTGGCATTTGCGGGCCCATATCCTTTTTAAACACATACTCCCCACCTACAGCGATCGTGTCCAGTCCCGCGCCATGAAAAGACTCCCACATGGAGATGACCTTATGTTTTCCCGTCCATTTGCGAGCAATCTTAAGGGCAAGACCTACAGCTGCACTCCCGGATGGAGTGAAAAGTACTTTATAGTCCTTTGAAGTCGTTTTGTTGATTAAAGCTTCTGCAGCTTTCACCGCAATATCTGCTGTAAATCTTCTTGGAATAAACGGTAGCTCGTCGAGCTGTTTTTTTAAAGCTTCAGTTACGTAAGGATTCTTATAACCAATCTGATGAATGCTATTTCCATGAAAATCAAGATATTTGCGTCCATTCACATCTGTGATATAACATCCCTCAGCATCTACGATGCTGTTCAAGCACGGCGTTGACATGGATTGTCGCATATATGCACGCTCATCCGCTTCGATCCGCTCCATACTCACAGCGCTAAGCTGGGTCATCCACTCTGTCCGCAAGGGGCTAAAGTTGATGTCGCCTTCCCTTTTCAGCTCATAATTATCTCGCATAAGGTCTGATTCCTTGAGAAATCAGGACATTGATTCGCCCAATTAGCTGAGGCAGCTCACTCATCGATTGAATCGTAAAGTCTGCGCCATTTTGTATAAAAGAGGTCTGTGTCGCAGAGATCACCGTTTCCTTCTCCACGTCTGAAAGTGCATTAAATTCCTCCTGGCTTAAGCCCATTTCAGAGCTTCCAATAATTACACCTACAGACCAGACGCCTGCATTAACGCCTTCTTGAATGTCTGAAATCGTATCACCTACCTTAACAACCTTCCATGCTGCCGATAGCTTTAAAGCTTCCATATTATGATAAATCATATAAGGGTAAGGTCTTCCCAGTGAATGCGTCCCATCTGGCGTGATTACATAATCCGGTTGGTATCCCTTCCTAGCGGCATTTGGAATCACAACATCCATCATGGATTGGGTATATCCAGTGGTCGAGCCAATCTTTAATCCCTGGCTTCTGAGCACTTGGACGGTCTCAATGACCTGCGGAATCGGATCGGTATATTCGGATAAGGATGCCATCAGGGCCGGTTCGAATTCAGCATACAGGTTCTCTACATCCTGTTCAGTAAAAGCTCTGCCAAATTTCTCTTCCCACAAAGCACCTACTCTTGGCATGGATAACATCGCGCGGATATGATCTATTTTCAGCATCCCCATAGGGGCTCTTGCTTGCTGCATCGTAACTTCAATCCCAGCTTCCCGGAAAATATCAAGGAACACATTCACCGGTGCAAAGCAGCCAAAATCAACCGCTGTTCCTGCCCAATCCAGAATTACGCCTTCGACTTGATTCATTGTGTCATTCCTCCCATGTATGCTTCGATAATATTACATAAGCTCTGAATATCTTCTTCGTAAATTTCACCAATATTCCCAATCCGGAAGGTGTCGTGCTCCGTTAATTTGCCTGGATAGAGGACGTAGCCCTTTTCTTTCACATATTCATAGAAATCTTCAAAGCTAAACGTCTCGTTCGGAAAAAGAAAGGTGGTTATTATAGGAGATTGCTTATCGTCTGAGATATACGCCTCTATTCCTATTCTCGCAAGTCTCTCTCTCAGTACGCGGTTATTATTCTGGTATCTTGCTGCCCTTGCAGGAATGCCGCCTTCTTCGATCAGTTCTTCAATCGCCTTCGAAAATGCAGCCACTACATGGGTCGGAGACGTATAGCGCCATTTCCCATCCGCGTCCATCGCCTTCCATTGATCGTATAGATCAAGTGATAGACTACGTGCATTCCCTTTACATGTGAGCAGCTTATCCAGCTTTGCAATGACAAACCCAAACCCCGGAACACCCTGAATACATTTATTGGCGCTGCTGATTAAATAGTCAATTTCAAGCCCAGGTACATCAATCTCTATTCCACCGAAGCTGCTCATCGCGTCGATAATTAATGTTTTATCGTAGGCTTTTGCCAGTTGTGAGATCATCTCAAGCGGGTTAAGAATCCCTGTCGTCGTCTCGCAATGCACCATCGCAATGTGCGTAATGGCTGGGTCCTCTTTAAGAATCCCTCTAAGCTCTGCCTCTTGGGGGAATTCATTATATAGGGCACTATACACACGATAATGGAGTCCGATATATTGCGCCATTTGCACAATACGTTCTCCGTAGGCACCGTTTGTAATAATCAAAAGCTTATCATCCGCTGAGATCGCCGTAGTCAGCACAGATTCCACTGCAAACGTACCACTACCCTGCATGAGAACTGCCGTATATTCCTCGTTCGTTGCCCTTGCCAAATCCAGAAGTCTGGATCTGATTTGTTGTGTAGTGTTCTTATAGTCCTGGTCCCAAGTACAACGGTCAAAGAGCATTTGCTCTTTGACCGTGTTAGTAGTTGTCAATGGACCGGGTGTCAGCAATTTATAGTTGTTCATGGCCCTAACACTCCTTCTAATCTTATTTATTTTCTTTAAAGAATTGTTGATGTTGCTCCAGCAATTCCACAGTCAACGGCTTAACAAATTTCATACTGTGTGCAGGTTTATGGATATCACTAACTGTTTCATCTTTATAAAGAGCTACTGGGTAATTTGTAATTAAATCTTTTCTAGCATCTTTAATAATCGTTTCTGCCATTTTCATAGCCAGCTCTGTAGTCGCATCGTCTTTTTTCACTACGGCAACGGATTCTGTAAGCGAGAAGTTACCTTCCGTTGGATCTACATAGTCAATCGGTGCGCCTTCTTCTTTAGCTAGTACTGCCTGATGACGAAGTCCAAAGCCTGCAGCTACTTCTCCTGCTTTTACCTTTTTAATCGGACCGGAACCGGAGCTTTCCAGATGTGGACCTACATTAGCAACCAAATCATGCAGAACCGTTTTGCCTTCTTCTTCCCCGTATTGCGATATAATCGCCTGAACTAACAACCAGCCTGTCGAGGAGTCCATAATGTTCGGAACAGATACCAAGCCTTTAAATTCTGGTTTTGTTAAATCCTTAATGGACGTTGGCATCGCCAAGCCTTTATCTTTAAGCACCGCTGTGTTTACAAAAATAGCACCGGTATTCGCCAAAATCGGCGTATAGTACGCTGGATAGGAATCTAGTGCATTAGTCGTAAATGATAGGTCTTTAAACATGTCGTGTTTCTCTTGCGCACTTTCTACAAAATAAGAGCTCATCGTGATCAGGTTAGCCTCAATTTTGTCTCCCTCTGCCATCAGCTTTCCACCCAGCTCAGAAGTGCCTAAGGATTGAAAGATATATTGCCCTTCGTACCCCGCACCTTTTAGCGCAGTCTCCATAGAGGCTACAGCTTCTTCATCTGCATTGGTCAAAATCACTACTTTACTCGCATCACCCGATGCTTTATTTCCGCAACCTGCTAATGTAAACACCAAACTCAAAGCCACGATAGACAACATAATTCCTTTGAATCCCTTAATTCTCTTAGACATAATTTCTCCCTCACTTTAACTAGTTTTTTTATATATAAAATCGTTAACTAACGAGAGTTTGATTGCCGTTTCTGGAGATAGTCACCTAGGAGCTTAATGATAAGGTTGGTGCAAAAGATCAGGATGGATAGGACAAACACCTCATTAAATTTGGCGAAATGCTGCAGCTCTTTTATTTTGCTCGCAACTACCGAGGTTTGGGCAGTCACTAGAAAGATAATTCCGCTAATAGTCACCATCGCATTGATAAAATAGTAGCTGACCATCTCGATCACCGTGGATGCAGAGTTCGGTAGAATGACCCGGCGGATCGTCTGCAGCCAGCTGTCACCTAATAACTCAGCAGTGGTTTCCCACGATGGATTCATTTTCGCCAGAGAGTTCTTTGCCATCAAATAAGGAGTCGTAAAGTAATGGACAAGGGTGCAGAGCACAAGAATCGTAAAGGTTCCTTTGAGACTGCTGTTATTGAACAGAAGTAGATACGACAGACCAAGGACCATACCCGGTACCGTGTTCGTCACCATCGATAGAATGTCGAAAGTCGCTTTCCCTTTTACGGGCGTTCGCACATTGATGATAGCCGCAGCATAAGCCACGATCGTACCTACGATTGCTGTCAGCCCTGCTACGAGCAAGGAGTTTTTATATACATTGATTAAATCGCTGGATTGAAAAACATCCACAAAATGCTTAAACGTAAACGTTAGATCATAAGGATAGCCAATCATCAGTGGTGCAACGAACATGACTGCAAACACAGCCAGTAGCCCAATTAGAATTACGGATGAGATCAGTCCAAGAACCGAATCTCTGCCTTTATTCCGGATCATCTCGATTTCAGTCACCTTGTCATAATGGAAATTGAACTTTTCAAGATACGTTAACAGCACAACCCCGAATGCCGCCGGTATTAACATCAGTACAGCAATAACTGCCCCATTGTTGAAATCCGGTATAGCCCCAAGCATGACCTGATACAGCTGAGTAGCAACCACGTTATACGTCCCCCCCACCGATGCAGGGATCCCAAAATCCGTGAAGCTTAGGATAAAAGAAAGAACAAATGCCCCTCCCAAAGTACCCCATAATGGCCGAACGATCGTGTTCATGAAGCTTCGCAGCGTCCCATCTCCCATAAGCTTGGATACGACGATGAACTTTTTATCAATGTACTTGAACGAATTATGAATCAGTAGGAAAGCCGAAGGTAAGGTATAGATCACATAGCCTATCAACAGTCCATTAAATCCGTAAATCTCGAATAAATTCCGTCCGAAGATTTTAGTAATCAGTCCCTGATTGCCAAAAGAGTACATAATTGCAAACCCATAAGTAATCGTAGGCAGCAGCATGGGGATCAGGATTCCAGTTCTAATGATGCTTTTTAACGGGCGATAGATTCTTGTACAATGGATAGAATAGGCTAGGATAAAGGCTAGAACCGTCGTGATGAGTGCCGTAACACCGGAGACCTTCATACTATTTCCGATGGATTCTCGAATCTCTTGATCTGCCAGAATGGTGAGATAATTGGATACCGAATAACCTTGGCCCGTCTCAAACGAGCGGATAAATAAAACTGCCAGCGGCAAGATCAGGAAAACAATAAATAACAATACGATTGGGATAAAAATGATCCGCATTTCCGGTTTAGCTTTAGGCATAATGTTCACCGAACAGGTTATAGATATTTTCACGTTTCACTTGCAGTTGCCCCAGAATAAATTCTTTCACAAAATCATTACTAGGATGATGAATGATCTCTTGCGGCGTTCCGAATTGGGCAATATGACCTTGATTGATAATGAGGATTTTATCCGACAGGGTTAACGCCTCTTCAGGGTCATGGGTGACGATAATCGTCGTAAGCTTATATTCTCTGGCGATGGATTTAATCCGGGCTTTAATAGATTCTTTGATGATTCCATCCAGAGCGCTTAGAGGTTCATCGAGCAGTAATAATTTAGGCTTCATCACGAGCGTTCTTGCCAAAGCCACCCTTTGCTTCTGCCCCCCCGATAGAGCGCCGATCTTCTTCGATAAATGCGGCTTTAATTCCAGAAACTCGATATACTCCTGAATCTCATGCTCCGACGTTAATCCTTTTTTATTTTTCAGACCATAAACGATATTCTCGTAAGCATTTAAGTTAGGGAACAATGCATAATCTTGGAACACTATATTAAATCCACGTTTCTTCATTGGTACATTACTCAAATCCTGATCGTTAAAAATAATTTTCCCTTGCTCCATTTTTGCCAGTCCCAAGATGATGTTTAGCAAGGTGGTTTTGCCACTCCCGCTGGGGCCGAGTAAGGAGACAATTTCCCCTGCTTGGATGTCTAGACTAATATCCTCTAAAACAACCTTGTTATCGTAATGCTTGCTTATGTTTTGTAATTTAAGCAAAGGTTCCACCTCCTCAAGTACAACCTCAGTATAAAAAGGTTTTGTTTTTGAGGATAAACAGTTAGGTAAAATGTATGTAAACTTTAAATAAGTTGTGACTATATTATAAGTATATCATGACTAACTTAAAAAGGAGTTGTTGCTACCCTATACTAATCCCTTTATACTTCAACTATCGAAAGCGATATAAACTTTGAATGGGTGATTACATGTTTCCTCTGGAAAGACAAAAGAAAATCATAGAGATCTTAATGCTGAAAAAGGTTCAGAAGCTGCCGGAGCTAGCAGAAGAGCTTAATATCTCTATCGATACCCTTCGCAGAGATATCAACCTGCTGGACAAGCAAGGGAAGATCAAGAAGATTTATGGTGGAATTAAACTGGTGGAATCGGAGTTTGCTGAATCTCCAATGGATGCGCGGATGGTCGGTCACTTAGAGGAAAAGAAAATGATCGCCCGAAAATGCAGCGAATATATCAACGATGGGGATTGCATCTATCTGGACAGCGGCTCTACCACCTATCAGATCGCCAAATATATCAAGAATAAAAAGAATCTCACAGTCATTACGAACTCCATTCCTGTGGTCAACGAGCTGATGAACAGTGCGGTTGAGCTTATTATCATTGGCGGAAAGGTCCGGCTAAATGAGCAGTCTGTCATTGCATACGATTATCTGTTTAATTTCAGTGAGCTAAATATACTTAAAGCTTTTATTTGCGCCAGCGGCATTACCCTTGAAAAAGGCATCTCCGACTATAACCTGGAGGAGGCCCAAACGCGCAAAAAAATTATCGATCTCTCCAAAGAAGTTTATGTTGCGGCAGACCATACTAAATTTGGGAAAGATGTGACCATCGGCATCGCCTCCCTCGATAAAATTGGGTACATTATTACCGACCGTAATATAGATCGAAGCTACCTGCAGAAGTTTAAAACCAAACGCACGAGCTTGATTATTGCGGAATAATAACTTTCTTCATTTAAACAATCACAAACGTAAGCAAGGAACGCTTCTCCCGATATTTGAGAAGCGTTCCTTTGCGTTTTTGCTCAAGCCTCATTTTCTCATGCCGGAAAACCGGTGCCCTCATATAAATTAGGGAGAATCTCCCTATTTTTATGAGATTTAAGCACATCAGACTACTAATTAGGGAAAATCTCCCTATAATTCATCTGATTCGTAGGCGAATATAGAAATTAGCCCGATTTTTAGGGAGGAATTCCCTTATTCCTTTGATTTTATGCAATTATCGGCTTTTTTGAGGGATTTTTTCCCTAATTACTCTCCCAAACACCATTTTTCTGAACATCCCTGAACATAACATCATAGACAGCATTTCAGGACCTCTTACACTAAAAAACCAGACACGCAGGAGAACACGGTAAAGGATTCGCAGTGGTATCCAATGAAATCCGAAAATTAGCATCTTGAACAAACTCCGCTGATGATTTTGCTCGATTGTTTGAGGACATTCGGAATAACACACATCAGGTGCTTGAACAAGCAGAAGACCTGAAGGATAGGAGCGATCATATCCGCACGCTTCCACCCTTGTACTGGGCGAAGTCGATTTAGTGGCTGCAATTACCGAAGAGAATACACCAGCTATTGAACAAGTCCTTGCTAACGCTGAGGTTCAGCAACAACATGTTTCTGAAACGGTGATCAGCATCAGCAATCTAAATGAATTAGCTATTAAGTTAGACAATTTAACGAGATCTTCATAGATAAAGCTGTTTTAATACCATTCAGTCAAAAGAAAAAGCCATCTACTCCTCAACGAAGTAGATGGCTTTCTTTGCTCATTTAGCTCACTTTAGCTAAGACTTCCCGCCTCAACACGTGGCGGACGCATGGTCAGGCTGACCCTGCCCTTCTTCAGGTCAACACCCATCACCCAAACGGTGACATTGTCTCCTACGGAGACAACGTCCATCGGGTGCTTCACAAAGCTGCCGCTAAGCTGGGATATATGCACCAGCCCATCGTTCTTGATCCCGATATCGACGAATGCGCCGAAATCGATCACGTTGCGGACCGTTCCCTGCATTTCCATGCCGGGAACCAGATCCTCGATCTTCAGCACGTCGGTGCGGAAGATCGGCAGCGGCAGCTCCTCGCGAGGATCGCGGCCCGGACGCTGCAAGCTCTCCAGGATGTCGCGAAGCGTTGGCACGCCGACATCCAGCATCACAGCCAGCTCCTCGGCATTTTGTGCCTCCAGCTGTGAAGCCACTTCTTTGCTGCCAAGCTTATTTACATCGAGGCTTAGCTCGCGGAACAAGCGATCCACCACCGGATATGACTCGGGGTGAATAGGTGTGCGATCCAAGGTGTTGTCTCCACCAGGAATCCGCAGGAAGCCGATACATTGCTCATAGGACTTCGCACCTAGACGAGGTACCTTTTGCAACTGCTTCCGAGTCGTGAACTTACCGTTCTCTTCACGGTATTTAACGATATTTTTAGCAATCGTTCCATTAACTCCTGCCACATAAGAGAGCAAGGCTGGAGATGCCGTATTCACATCTACACCTACATGGTTAACCGCCGATTCTACGACAGCCTTTAAGCTCTCCTCCAGATGCTTCTGGGAGACGTCATGCTGGTATTGTCCCACACCTATAGCCTTCGGATCGATCTTCACCAGCTCCGCCAGCGGGTCCTGCACACGGCGGGCGATAGAAGCTGCACTGCGCTCTGCCACATCCAGATCCGGGAACTCCTCCTGCGCCAGCTTGGAAGCCGAATAGACACTCGCTCCGGCTTCATTAACGATCAGGTAAGCCAGCTCTGGATCGCCAATTTCGGCGATCACTTCTGCCGTAAATTGTTCGGTCTCACGAGAGCCTGTCCCATTCCCGATCACGATGAGCTGAATGCCATATTTAGCGATTAGTTCTTTAAACTTAGCAGCAGCTTCAATTTTCTTGTTGTTCGGCGGCGTAGGATAAGTCACGGCTACTTCAAGCAGCTTACCAGTATCGTCTACGACGGCCAGCTTACAGCCGGTACGGTAGGCAGGGTCAACGCCCAGCACACAGCGTCCCTTTACTGGCGGCTGCAGGAGCAAGCTACGTAGATTACCAGAGAAGATCGAAATCGCTTGATTCTCGCCCCGCTCGGTCATCTCCCCACGAACTTCACGCTCCACGGAAGGAGCAATCAGACGTTTGTAGGCATCCTCAGTCACTGCTTCTAGCAGCTCCTTCACCGGGGATGGACCTTTAATGATTTTCCGCGCAATGTAAGCATGAATTTTGTCAGTGACAACCTCAATGCCTACCTTCAGAATATTCTCCCGTTCACCGCGGTTAATGGCGAGTATACGGTGAGGTGGCATTTTGTGTACAGGCTCACGGTAGCTATAGTAGTTCTCGTATACGGATTCCTGCTCTGCATCCTTAGCTTCAGACACAAGGATGCCCTGACTTGCCGTATATTGCCGAACCCAAGAGCGGATCGCAGGATCATCAGCAATATTCTCGGCGATGATATCCAGTGCGCCTTGAAGTGCTTGATCTGCGGTCTCCACTCCTTTTTCAACATCTATATATTTCGCAGCTTCGGTTTGTGGGTCCCCTTGTCTCTGCTGCTCCATAATCCAGTTCGCAAGCGGCTCTAAGCCTCTTTCTTTCGCAACACTAGCACGAGTCTTACGCTTCTGCCGGAAAGGACGATATAAGTCCTCTACTTCCTGAAGCTTGACCGCTTTGGTGATTTGTTCATGAAGCTCCTTGGTCAGCTTGCCCTGCTCTTCAATATTGCGGATAACGTCTTTCTTACGTTCGCCCAAATTGCGAAGATAAGCCAGGCGTTCTTCAATATCACGCAGCGCATTCTCGTCCAGCTCACCCGTCATTTCCTTCCGGTATCTGGCGATGAACGGAATCGTATTCCCCTCATCCAGCAGTCCAACCGTTGTACGCACCTGCTTCAGGCTAATGTTCAATTCCTTGGCAATCGCAACAGTAATCAATTCCTGCTCCCGCTGTGTGGCCGCCTCATCCGTAATGACTCCCGTATTGCTGTTATCTACCGTCATTAGTATCCCTCTTCCCGTACACAATCTGCTTATACAATTCTTGTTCTCATAACTAAAATAGTATCACAGATCGGCTCTGTTCCAAAGTCCAGCCTAGGGGAGGGGGCAGATACAGAGGTTTAAGCGCGTTGTCCCATTCCCCTTTTGCCAGAACTTAGCGACAACACAAAGCATAATGCTAGAACAAACGCTGCTGCCACATATGGGAAGTTAATGCTTAGATCAAAAAGATACCCTGCAACGATAGGCCCTGCGATATTTCCAAGACTCGTATAAGCAGAGTTCATTCCTGCTACGAAGCCTTGCTGCGTTTCCCCGGCCATTTTGGATAGCTGGGTGCCTACCGCTGGCCGAAGAATATCCATAGCCAAGAATACGACAAAGGTAATTGCACAAATCGCCCAAAAGCCACTTACAAACAGCGTCAGCAGAATAAACATCGCAGCAGTTATAAGGCAAGTGGAGATTACCTTATTCTCGCCGAATTTATTCAGAATCCAGCCAAACGCGGATACCTGCACCACAGCACCGGCGATCGAGCCAAAGGTAATCACAAAAGCAATATCTTTAGGGGTAAAGCCAAATTTATGGTCCACGAACAATCCGAACACCGTTTCATAATTAGCCAATCCAAACGCCATAACAAATACAATAATTAACCCGAAAAAGTACGGTTCACGATATGAACGTATCAATTGCGTGAAGAAGCTCTCCTGATTATTCTTTGATAGCTTCGCTTCCATCCGTTTCTCTGCAGACAGAGACTCAGGCAAGATCAAAACTGTGATTAGAGCTGCGATCCCAGCCGCACCAGCCGCACAGAAAAAGGGTACCCGCATGCCAAGCTCAGCAAGATAACCGCCAATCCCTGGACCTATAATAAATCCGGTAGTAATGGCTGCATTAATAAGCCCCATGCCTTTCGCTCTCTCTTCAAAAGAGGTCGTGTCCGCTACATAAGCCATAACCGCTGGCATAATTAACGCAGCACCTACACCACCGAGCAATCTTGAAACGAACAAGAGCCAGGACACATTCGCCAGACCAAAGAGCAATTCTGAAAAAGCAAACACGATCAGACCCGCAACGATTACTTTTTTCCGGCCAATTCTGTCGGATAACCTGCCCGCGAATGGCGATACTAATAATTGGGCAAGGGAGAATGAAGCCACTAACAGCCCGACGGTACTTCCGGTGATCCCAAGTTCATTCATGTAAGTAGGCATGATAGGAACTACAAGCCCGATTCCTGTAAAAGCAAGAAAAATATTAAGCATAACAAGAAGCATAGCGCCCCTGTTTCTAAGTAGTAATGACATTGTGTTAACCTCCGTAGTTTCTAAAGCCAATTCTTCGAGTAGTTTTTCTGTAGAGACTAGAGACCGACCATCCGGTCTAAATTATAATCAAAAAAATAGTCTATCCGTTTCCGGTGCTTTCGAGAAGCTTCAGCCTTCAAGATTCCTGAATGTAAAGCTTCTTTCATGCCCCCATATATCTTACCCCGTATATATCCCTCGTAATAACAATCGTACTGATTCCCGGTAATATTTTTTGATATCATCCGAAGTCTTTTCATGCATGGAGTATTCGGAAACTCTTCCGATCCCTTCGAGCATACCATTTACAATAATCACATAATCCTCTAAGTCACCTTTTATAAAATACCCCGTGTCCATGCCTTCCTTCAAAAGATCGCGACATGCATGCGAGGCAGCCTCATATAAAAGAACAAGCCGCTTAGTGATATCCTCCGGATGGGCTCTGCTTCTTGAGAATTCCTCAAGCGCCTGAATCAACGGGTTCTGAAAATCATTTGCATAGTGCTCAGCTAATGCATACAAACGCTCTTCAACACCAACAATTTCCTTCTTCTTATCTTCCCACGCCTGTAACCACTGCGCCGTATCCTCTTCCACTACATATAGAAAAAGTTCATCCTTGCTCGGAAAATGATGATATAAGCTGCCCTTACTAACATTCGAGGCTGCGCAAACTTCATTCATGGTTACAGCTGCATACCCCTTCTGAACAAAGAGCTGCGTGGCTTTAAGTACAATTCGTTTCTTTGTTTCTTCTCCATCTGAACGTCCTCTGATTCTAAGCACCTCCTAAACCGACCGTACGGTCTAATACTATCAGATCATTTTTAAAAAGTGAACCCCTGATCCTTAATTACCATCAGTTCGTAAAAATGCACATCAAAAGACGCCCGGATTCGTACCCGAGCGCCTATCTCATGGATTATCTATAACCCTGGGTGATTAAAAATCAATCAGCCCTAGGCTGATTTGCAGCGAATCATCCACCTTCTTCATTGTTTCATCATCAAGGTGGGTGATCTTGTCAGTTAAGCGTTGTTTGTCAATCGTCCTAACCTGCTCCAGCAGTATAACAGAATCTCTGTCAAAGCCATGAGCCGCTGCGTCAATTTCCACATGCGTAGGTAATTTAGCCTTCTGGATTTGGGCCGTGATTGCGGCCACAATTACCGTCGGGCTAAAGCGATTGCCAATATCATTCTGGATAACCAGTACTGGCCTTACTCCGCCTTGCTCAGAACCTACAACCGGCGAAAGATCAGCAAAAAAAACATCGCCACGTTTAACGATCAATGTCTACACCCCGCTTACTAAGCGGCCAAGAGTGCTGTCTGCATCTTCCTCCGCGAGGAACGCCTCGCATGCCATGGTCAAGTTGATCTTAGCCATTTCCATGTAGCCGCGCTGCATGGACTCCCGGATAGAACGTTTCCTCCGTTCGCTCAAATACAGCTTCATGGCCTGCCTAATCAATTCACTCCGGTTGGAATTCTCCAATTGAACAATTCCGTCCACTTCCTGTAAGAGATGATCGGGCAAGCTGATCATGATTCTTTTGGTGTTCTGCAAATTGGCCACCTTCTCTTCCACCCCCACAAACCTTCTGCCCTTGTGTTCCAGTGTTGCAATATACAAGGAATTTTATACAAGGAATATATGCCGCCAGTATATCAAGTATGCTGCATCCCATTATAAACTAGAAATGGCGGTTCGTATAGGCTTTTAGTCACATCTCCTAAAACGATACAATTCCTTCTATTTTCTCCCTTGAATAACATCACTGTCAAGAACTTTAAGATTGTAGCAGAGCATTAACTAATTTAGGAAGTGTGCCTTCACGGATATAAACGCGGGGCACCCGATGAGCCAGCATGCAAATTACCTCGTAGTGAATCGTTCCAAGATGGAGAGCCAACTCGTCTGCCGTGACCATCACGTCAGCTTGACGGCCGATGAGTACAACTTCTTCGCCTGCTTTAATTTGTTCCGCTTCTTCAGCGAAAGATTTGAGTGATACCATACACTGATCCATGCAGATTGTTCCGACGACAGGAACGCGGCGTCCACGTATTAACACCTCCGCTTTGCCAGTTAGCATGCGGGAATATCCATCTGCGTACCCCACAGGTAGCGTTGCGATAATCTCCTCGCTGTCTGTGAAGTACCGAGTGCCGTAGCTGACGCCCCAATGAGGAGGCAGGCTCTTCACATATACAACCTGCGTCTTCAGCGTCATTACCGGATGTAGATCTACCAGTTGACGGTTTACCTCAGTTGAGGGATAAAATCCGTACAAGCTGATACCTACCCGCACCATGTTGCTGGATAAATAAGGTGAATCAATGGCCGTAGCGCTATTGCCCGTATGTATGATCGGGATCTGAATGTTCTGCTCCCGCAGCGTTTCCGCCACGCTCATGAACCGTCGATGCTGTTCCAGTGTATAGCTTTTGTCTAGTTCGTCTGCCTTGGCAAAATGGGTAAACATACCCTCCAGCTCCGCCTGCGCAACAGACTGCACTTCAGAGATAAATGCAGGTGCGTCAGCTGGTAAAAGACCCAGTCGCCCCATCCCGCTATCAATCTTGATATGCACCTTCAGCCGATGTTCCGGATCTATAGGAAGCTGTCTAATAGCCTCTAATACTTCCGGTGTGAACAGTGTTACAGTTACATGGTTCTCCCAGGCAACGGCTATTCCTTCAGGAGAAGTGTAGCCAAGCACCAGTATAGGAATTAGTATTCCCGCCTGACGCAGCTCCAATGCTTCATCCAGAAAAGCCACACTAACATAATCTGCTCCGAGTCTTTCCAGTTCCCGTGTTACTTCCACTGCTCCATGGCCGTACGCATTTCCTTTGACGCATCCCATAAACTTTGTCTCTGCCGGCAAGTAGCGGCGAAAGGCTTCGTAATTGGCACGCAATTCATCCAGATTAATTTCGGCTACTGTCGGTCGATAGCTTGCTTGCACTTCAAAGTCACCTTCTTACGTTGTAGTAAAACGTCATAGCTGTATTGTATTGATTTTTGTCTTAGTACTCATGGTAATGCTATGGAAGGTGGCTGTCAATGTGTGCTGGAGCCCCGGCAAATAAAGAAAAGCGGATACTACGTTGTAGAGGAAAGAATCCCACAAAACGCAGTATCCGCCTACTTTATATTATTTACCCGATTGTGCCTCCATAGAAGCGGCAATTTGCATCATTTCATTAACAGGAAGATTAGCACTTGTAATACGATACTCTATACCCTCAGACATCCAAGTCAAAGTCTGCTGCTCATCACCACTCAGAAGTCCAGCGGTAAAACCAAGATCAATCAGTGTTCCGGGAGCCAATGCTACTGCACGGTCCAATGGACGGGCTTCCATAATGGTGTATTGATAAACCCCATCATACCGGATGAGAACGGCATGGTCCTTATTGCCCTCCATTTTATGGGAGTCCTTCAACTCAACACCTGCCGGAACATAACCCGGTTCGATGATACCAAAGTCACCAAGCTCGGCAGCAACAGGTTGCCCCTCTTGCTCCTGACCCTCAGGAACTACAACCGGATTTCCATTTTCGTCAACCTGAGCTACTGTACTTTCTGAAGCAGCTCCTGTAGTCATATTCTTTTGCATATCAAAGGAATCCTTAGTGAAATCTGTATCGAATTTAAAAGTGTCAAACTTCACATCCACAACTACCTTGGCTTCAGAATCAGAGACTTGAACCTGTTTAGGCTCATAAGTCTTTTTATCCAGCCAAATCTTTTGCCGCACAAGGGCATTGCTTTGATAATTCGCAGCTACCTCGAACACATAGTTATCTCCATCTTCCACAAATTGACGATTGTTGTCTGAGACGATGCCCCGAACTAGCGTCTGATACAAATAAACCTGACCTTGATTGTCCGGCCAATCACTTTGGAAGCGGAAGCTCTTATTCATACTTGGTGTGAGTACGAACACTCCCTCATCATTACGAAGTACGATCTGCGTAATATCCTTCTGAACATTCGCCAAGCTGATCCGATAATAAGAAGGGTTCTTGTACCATACCTCTACCTTATACTCCTGCGGCTGCTCGCCGGTGAACAGGGTCATAATGCCTGAGGCTTGGTACGTTCCCTGCTTACTCTCCAACTTGTCGGCCACATTGTTCAAATCCTTGACCACGGAAGCGGCATCCTTCTTCCCGCACCCCGTCATCACCAGGGCCACGCTCATAATGATCGCGAGTACCCATATTGTCCGGCGCATGACATCATCCCCTTAACCTGTTTTGAATGCATTGATTAGTACATGTCTATGAGGGACTTGGCCGCAATATGCAGACGGGCATGACAAGCATGGGCTTAGATTTATTTTTTAGGAATATGCAAACAAAAAAAGCCCTCGCATAGCGCTGGCTTAATGTTTTATACAGAGATTGAATAACATTATGTAGGCCTTATCTATTAAATAGAGCGAAAATTATACGATCAGCTTCTTGTTTCAACTCTCGTTATCACTATGTATGGCTTTATTGTACTGATTGATTAATTCATCCAACCTCATCGACTGTCTGATCACATTGGGATGTAACAACCCTCCGTGTTGCCTTTCCATCAAATAAAGTTTGGCTCTAGCACCTTCTATTCTTTTTTGGATAATTTCTGGATTATTCATTAACTCTACCTCCTCAAAGTAATATATTAGAGGCATATGTCAAATTCTAAACTTTACAATAAAGTGCAGTACTATAAAGAAATGCTCTAAGAAATAACAAAACCATTGTTCTTTTCGTAAATTCGCTGTACCTTACTAATTAGGTTTTGGTATTCTTTTTGCGTTTCTAATGATGCCGTATGTCGAAGCTGTTCGAACATTCCAACACATTTTATAATGCATGATTCGCTATTGATATTAATTGAATATTCCAAACTTTCCATTATGTAATTTATACTAATCTTATAATTATTTCTTTTCATATAATAAAAAGCTAACTCAGCCATCAAATTGGTGTATCTATCTTCGAAGATTTGTTGATTATAGGATCTACTCTCTACCTGCCGATCTCTACAATCCGATATTTTTTGCTCAAACCGCAGAAGAATATCATCCACGTTAAATTGGTAGTAATTAGCTGCTTGAACAATTTTGAAAAGACCAGAAAGGATTTCTTCCTCTCTTTGTTCAATGTATGCCACGTATTCCGGCAGCACCGTTACATCCCCTTTTAAAATTCGCAGCAAGTAAATATTACCCCTTGCCCACTCCATACATTGATTCATAAGCTGCAAAGCTTCTTCCGTGTCTTCCCGAATCCAGTTCATATCCATATAAAGGTTAACATAATGTAAAGCTCTATCATAATCTCCTAGCTCTCTATAAACTACTGAACGCAACACGTAAGAGTATTGAATATATGAGAATAGTGGTATTTCAGGTTCCTTTTGAAGTCTACTTTTTCTGGCACGGTCGTATTTGGCATGATATTGAATCGTTGCTTTATTCCCCATTTCCTTAGCCATTGCCTTTACCTTGTCCCAATGTCGTAAAGCACTATATGTATTCGCCAAATCTTTCAGCGCATCAAGCTGGTCCACCTCATCAAGCCGGTTAACAAATCCTTCAAATTGCACAGCTGCTCGTAAATTAGCATCCTGATCCTCACCCAAAGCGATCGTGAATAACCTGTATTGGCAAAGGGCCAACCGCTCTGAATGCTGATACTTCTCACTCTCAGCCACGCTCTGATATAACATCGCTGCTGCTTTATGTTTCCCTTGCGTAAAAAAATCTTCCGCAGTATCAAATAACGAAGGCGTATAAGATAAGCTGTCCATCATGATCCCAACTACCCGTGCCATACATTCCAGCTTGTCTAGCTCTGCACAGCGATATAGAAATGGCCGAAGACGCCTCCAATTCGGATTGGAGTGTACAAAACACTCATCCACATACAAATCATAGTAGCTACCTTCTTCTAAACCCATACCTTCTGTAATCCGATCTAATTGTTGCATGGCTATTGGGCGATTCCCATTAATGATATTACTGATCGTGCCTGAATTTACTTTAGACATCTCTGCGAACTGATTGATCGTTGTTCCATGCTTCTTGAGATAGTCCGCCAGTTCTGCACGAATGGTCATCTGCTTCATGATCAAAGCCACCTTCCGCCAACATAATACAGATAAAAATAAATAGTATTTTAATAAATATATGTCTAATTATTCCAGTGGTCAAATACTTTTTTTCTTTCTTAGTCTATTATGCATTTATTCAGTAATAGATGTATATACCAAGTGTTATCCAAATGTAAAAACCACCAGAATACAAGGTGTATTAGACCTTTTCTGGTGGCTTTTCTAACGATACTTCTATCCACAGTTATTCAATACATGCATTTAAATTCAACTAAGAGCTAGGTTTAATCATCATATCTATCTTTTTAATATATGGGTCGAGCGCTTCCATTAACTTCTCTTGGTTTTGTATCTCCTCTTTCGAAAGCCGTTCCATATGAACACTTCCATCTGAATCAAATACCTTGGCATCATAGCTTTGTAACTCAGTTATTAATTGTTCGGTCTCCTCAAACTCTTTTTCAGTAAGCCTCTGTTCAGCTTTTTCAAGCAAGCTATTCCAGAACGTATCACGATCTACGGATTGCACTGATTTCTTTGATGTTTTCGCTTCATTTATTTGTTCGAAATAAGGTTCAAGCTTAGCCTGTAATTCTTTATATGCCTTCTGATCCTTCGCACTTAACTGCTCTAAGTGAAAGACACCTTCAGCATCAGTCATTTGCAGATTATAAGAGCCCATTTCCTTTAGTAAGGACATCAGCTTTGTGAATTCCTCTTCGTTAAAGCTTTGCTTCGCGTTCTGCAGCTTGGCTTCAAGCCTATCATATTGTTGCTGAGTTACTCCAATCGTAGCGGCAGTTGCTGGGGACCCATACATGTTGTCTGCCAAATAATGATATCCGGCATAAGCACCAGTAGGAATTAATAGTGCAGCCGCCATAATACTTGCCACGAGCCATTTTTTCATTCGTCTTCCCCCTAATCTCGTCACGGTCTGATTTAGTATTTGCTCCTTCAGTTCTGGTGGGGCACTTAGATTTCTCGCCTCTTCCTGCAGAACTGTCCGTAACTCTTCATTGAAATTCATGCAGGTCCTCCACCTTTCCCTTAAAAAGAGTATGATTGTCTGGCTTCTGACGAAGCTTCTGCAGTGCAGCGTGAATACGGGATTTCACGGTTCCGACCGGAATACCCAGTATAGAAGCACTTTCTTCCTGTGAATATTCGTTTAAATAATGCAGAATAATCACTTGCTTCAGCTTAAATGGAAGACGATCTACACTTGCTAGCAGGCGGCGGTTAGATAACCTGTCCACAACATCACTCGTGAAATCATGCTCCAGCATTAGATCTGTTTGTTCTACTTTTTTAACCATTCGGAGATGCGTCCATCTCTTTCTTCGATAGGCATGAATTTGCCGCATGACCACTCCCATCAGCCAAGGCTTAAAGGGGCGGTTTACGTCAAATTGTTCAAGAGAACGGTGCACCTGAATGTAAATCTCCTGAACGATATCATCCACATCGGAGGTTTCGCGAACGAGGAAATGAACGGTCTGATACACATCCCGGATCGTTGCTTCATATAGCTCACCATACGCTTCACGACTGCCGGCTAGCGTAAGCGCAATAAGCTGAGAATATTCATTTGGATGTTTCATCCCTCTCAATCCCTCCTTCGGTCTTACACTATATATTGGTAAATTAAAGAGATATCGTTCGATTTATTTTAACGAATTAAAAAAAGTATGTACTTATTAAATGGGGGAATCTATAGGGAGAGCTTCGATTCAAAAAGCCCGCACAATGCGGGCTTCCAGTATCGCTGCATTCCAATCAGCAGCATAAGCCACCTGCCATTTACTTAATCTAATCGATCAGTGGATAGACTCTGCTACTTTGATCAAATCATCCTTATCCAAGTTAGCGGATGTTACACCGTATAACACACCATTGGCTTCCCAGTCTACAGCTTTGCCATTGTACAATACAGCGTCAACTCCATTTATTTTCACTTTTTCTATTGTACCGTCCGTCGACATCTCATAAGCCGTCTCTTCATCAGCGTGCCGCTGCTGCATAGTAATCCTCTCATCTGAGGCTTTATTAATAAAATATAGGTCGATATATTTACTGTTAGTTACTTCACCGTTATCGTCCTTATAAAACTCAGCGTGATCAAAGGTATAACCATCCGGCAAGTACTCCGGCAATCCCACATCAAAAATGGTATATTCATTTAGCTTGCTAGAATCCTTCACGATCAATATTTCCGGTTTCTCTTGATCCCTCTCAGATTGCGTAACCAACCTACCATCTTCAAACCCTATGATTTTTTCCCCGTCAGCATTGTAAACATCACCAGCCTTTTGAGCTGCATCGGGGGTCAAAAGTACATTTCCGTTGCTATCAAAAATCTTACCTTTCAATTCTTCCGGAATCACATTGTAATCCGCAGAGTATTCTACTTCATGGGCTACAATATGTCCTAAATTTATCGTTTGCAATACTTTAGATAACAGCTCCTGTGCGAAGGATGGTTGCACAAAAGTTACACTTAATGTACCTACTACAAGCAAAGTCGCTAGTACAACAGCAGGACGTCTTAATCTATGCTTTGTACGCAATCCTTTCCCCTCCTCTTGGCTGGCATACGTTCTCCGTGCCTTATTTAGAATGGCTGTCTTGTCTGAACCCTCGCTGAAATTTTTATGGGCCAAAGCTCTGCCAAGCTCCAGTAGCTCCTTATACTCCCCGACACCGTTTATGTCTTTCGCAGTGTCATTTATACTTTCATCTAAATCCGCAGAGAACTTCTGCTGTATTTCTTTACTATTCATAGTTGCTCCACGCTCCCTATTTCAGTCTTCAGCTTCTTCATAGTCCGGTAGAGAATCACACCAATGTTGCTCTCTGTGATCCCCGTAACCTGTGCGATCTCAATGTTCTTCAGGTTTGCCCCAAATTTAAGAGCCACAATATTTCTTTCCCTCGAGTTCAGCGTGTTCAACGCTTTAATTAGCTTGCCATTGCGTTCTCCCTGGAGGATCATGCTTTCCGGATCTTTCCTGCTAGAAACCAGTTCCTTGACGGCATCCAGCGAGAAGAAACTGCGCCGCTTCAGACTTCTGTAATGGTCATTGACCACATTCCTAGCGATGGCAAACAACCATACCTCCAAAGGAGCTTTTTCTTGGGAATAAGTCGAAAGCTTAGCTAATGTTTTCTCAAAGACCAAGCTTGTCAGATCCTCGGCCGTATGGAGTGAGCTAACCCGATAAGCCATATAGTTAAATATTCTTTTATAGAAGGTTTCGAAAATCGTTGTGAATAAAGCATCTATATCCGTTTTTGCTTGGATTTTCTCTTTAACAAAGGGGTGAAGCAATGCGCGCTCTTGCATCAATCAAACTCTCCTTTCCAGCAAAATTTTACTTAGCTAAGTAAATTCGCCTGTTAATACGCAATAATTCCAATTCTATTACAAGATACTAAAAAGAAAGAGAGAACCCCTTAACTTGACAAGCTTATTATAGCTTCTATATATTTTAGGAACTAAAGTAAATTGGAGCGTGGCTATGAGCACAGAGCAAGATAAACAATATGCTATCCATAAGGTTATGGAATCTATGGCAAATGTGCAGCAGAAATCCCAGTTCTTCATTGATATGATCACCAAGCAGGAGACCCTGACTCACAATCAGATCCTACTGCTGTTCCAGCTCAGGCTTATAGGTAGCTTGAACATTACTGACATCTCCGAACGATTCATTATTACACCAGGAGCCGCTTCCTCGATGTGCGATAAGTTGGAAGATGCCGGTCTTATCGAACGTGTGCGGACGAAGGAGGATCGCAGAGTCGTCAACATTGTCCTTACAGAACAAGGGCATCAGCGGATTCTCCATATCTTTGAAGCCTTTCCTACCTCGGATTTGAATAAAATCTCAGGAACCTTAGAACAAATAAATGTGCTAATGGATAAAATGATGAACTAAAAGCTTTTGGGTTATATATGCTGCCTGTCAGGAAACTGACGGCAGTTTTTTTATGCCCAAAATACTATATTGACTATATATTATAATAATTATATATTTTAATTATTAAAATATTTTTTTGAAAGGCGGCCCCTGTAAATGTCCAATGCTAATGATCTTTTTGAACGCCAGGAAATGATCGGTCCACCGCTGAAAGTAAGAGGTTCACTGACCCTCAAAGAAGATGTTCGTGCGGATACCATCGATGTTGTCGGCCATTTAAGTGCACAGAAGAATGTTACTACCGCTAAGTTAAAAGTATCTGGTGATTGTTCGATTGGAGGTCATTGTAGAGCCAAACAGGTTATCAATCTGGGAGGTCTCCGTGTTCAACACATCCAGGCAGACAGACTGCAATCGTCTGGATACTTTTCTGCAGCACAAGATGCTGCACTCGAAACCTTCTATGCCGAAGGTGCTGTGAAGATCCATAGGTTAACTGCTGAATCATCCATTGAGCTACGTTTAGGAAACAGAAGCACAATCGATGTCATAAAATCTAGCGGTACCATTACTGTTAAGCCATCTTTGAAGCTAATGAATGCGCTAATCCCCTACTTCCGGAAACTTAACTGCAAAATGATTGAAGGAGCTAGCATCACGTTATATCGAACGACAGCTGATCTCGTTTGCGGTGAAGATATTATCATCGGACCGGGTTGTTCTATTGGGGAGGTTCGCTATAGGAAAAGTCTAGTGATAGACCCTAAATCACAAGTTGCTCGGACCGTATTTTTAAATAAATAGCAAACGTAACAACCTTGTCTCTGCTTTGTTTACAGAAAGTGACCTACTACGCGCTGATTTAATCTATACTTAAGAGGACTGGACTTAATCCTCGGAGGTAATTATGAATAAAATCATCATAATCGGAGCTAGCACGCTCTTTTTAGCCGGATGCGGAGCATCGGCATCTATAGATATGGATACATCAATGGCAATTAACCAAACACAAACTACTGAAGCACCACTAAAGCTAATCGTAGATGGTGAAACCGTTCTTCCTTCTCTTCCGCCTTTTTTCTCAGGTGATAAGGTCTACGTACCTGCTAGAGTACTCATGGAGTACTACTCATCTGAACAACAATGGGATAATACTATGCAAACCTTAACCATCTCTGATGGAAGCAGTAGATATGTTTTGAAGCCGGGCAATGAGTATATGCAAGGTGACGGATTTCAAGCCTCCCTTGAAGGTCCAGCCATTCTGCGCAACGGTATCTTCTATATTCCGGCAGACTCTCTAAACTCTCTGTCTGGTGCCACTACGCAGCTTAACGCCGCTCAAACAGAAGTATCAATTACATCAGGGGATGTTAGTACTACCGTAAGAACACCCAGCGAGCCTCTCGCTATTGCTACAGAAAATGACCAGGTTAAGCTGTATACTGCCCTTAAAAATGGCGATACCTATGAAGGATTTGTTGTAGAGGTGAACGGTAGCAAGCATACGTTTAATTGGGAAGCACCAAGATTGCTAAGTTACACTCCTGAGATTCATTATGCCGACATAGATCAGGATGGACAGGAAGAAGTTGTTGTCATACTGTGGCTTGGAACAGGCACGGGTATGTCTATGCAGGAGCTTCACGTGATTAAGCCTAACGAGTGGAAAGAAATAAATGTACCTTCCGCAGAAAAAGCTGTCTCAGGATTGGTGACCTCAAAAATCTCCAATGAAAAAGGCGATGCCCTAATTCAAATTCAGGTTAAAGGTTCAACTCCATCTATGGTTACTATGCGATATCCGGAGCGTGGCGAGGATGGCAATCTTGGCGATGAAGCCGGCATTGGTGCCGTTACTCACTACATGGTGGAAGAAGGCAAGCTAAAGGCTGAAACAAATGTATATATTGGATTTCTGGAGAGTATTGGCACACTAACCTTTGAATACAAATCGGGAAGAGATGGAATGGAACCTAAATCCATTCGCTTTAAGCCTCATGAAGAGTATGCCTCTTACGTAGTGGGTAAACAGCTATGATTGATGCCCATATCCATTTAGAACAATACGATTCTGAGGTTTCGGAACAAATGTTGCGTGAGCTGCCTAGCTTGGGGATCGAAGCCCTGATTGCTGTCTCCATGAATTTAGACTCTTGCATTCGCACCCAAAAGCTTGCCACTACCTATCCCAGAGTGGTTCGCTCAGCTTATGGCTTTCATCCCGAACAACCATTACCACAGGAAACTGAGTTATCCAATCTGCTGGAATGGATTGAGGGTCAACCTCGGGAGGATTTCATCGCTGTGGGTGAAATTGGTCTGCCTTATTATTCACGTGCTGAGGCTTTGGAGCGCGGCGAAGCTTTTGATATGGAGCCTTATATTCAGCTTCTTGATCAGTTGCTTGAGCTTGCTGCACGCTTAGATAAACCTGTCGTGCTGCATGCTGTTTATGAGGATGCGCTGATTGCCTGTGATCTGCTAGTGAAACACAATATTCAGCGTGCCCACTTCCATTGGTTTAAGGGACCCGAGGAAGCCATTGCCCGTATGATTAAGAATGGATACTATATCTCTTTCACCCCTGATATCCTATACGAGACGGAGATTCAGGAGCTTGCCCGCCGCTATCCGCCAGAGCTTGTCATGGCGGAAACCGATGGCCCTTGGCCGTTTGAAGGATCTTTTGCGGGTAAAATCACCCATCCATCGATGATTCGAGACGTCGCCGCCGCTTGGGGAGCGCTCCATGACTACAACCCTGGCCAAGCGGAAGAGATACTAACTGCGAATACTAAGCGATTTTATAGCTTGTAAATAAACAAAAGGATGGTTCCTAGCAAACATTATCTAAGCTAGACCATCCTTATGAATAAACACATCTTGATTTATGGATACGTAATTTCCATCATGTAAGTATCGGACACAACGGACCTTAAACACAGCTTTATCCCAAATTTAGTAGGGTATCGGACCCCAGAGTCGCTAATGGTATAAAAAACATCCCATATGGCGCTTTTTTTAAGGAATAACGCCGCTGGAGTCCGAAACTATGCTCCAAAAGCGAAAAATCTGCGAATAGCGCCATCTGGGTCCGCTCGCTCAGCGGATGATGCCTCGGCGGTGGAGCTGGTCACCCTATATCACAACCTTTCTACACCCACTAACGTTCCGCCTGCGAATTCCATTTTATAAATATCCGGCTTTGTGGTTTGTAGTAGAAAATCCAGATCATAATTGGCGTCAAAATAATTCATCATAAGCGTCATGACTGCACCGTGAGTGCCAATCGCAACCTTTTGCCCACTGTGTTTATTCAGTATTTCTTGCAGCACGCTAACTGATCGCTTCTGACACGTATGAATGGATTCCCCACCAACCGGAACAAAATGCGGATCAGCAAACATTGTTGCCAGTAATGGATATAGCTCCTGGTCAGGCATGATCTTATTTCCGTTCGAAAAATGGATTTCCCGAAGATCTTCAACTCCTTGAATCTCTGCCCCTACCTCCTGTGCCAATCCAGCAATCGTATGTATAGCCCGAAGATATGGACTTGAATAGAAGGCTTGAATTCCTTCGAGACGTAATTTTTCCGTTATCTTACGGGCATCCGCCTCCCCCTTCGCTGTTAATCCACGTGTTCTCTCAGTTCCTCCGGGCAGCTTGGGTGACTCTCCATGCCTTACCATATAAATAAAAGTTGCCATTCTTCCCCTCCTCTACCTCTACAATTTCTCGTGTTCTATCCGAACTCCTTCATACAATAAAAAGAGCCCTTGCGGGCCTGAAACTATTCCATCGAGCTAGAAAATCACTTAATTGCACTCTATACAACTATTAAGCGTAAAAAGTGATCTGCTGAGCAAATAAGTGTAGTTTGTGCAACTAAAAACCATCATTTGTACCCCAAAAGAGAAAAAATCAAATTATAGCTGCACTAAATACAACTAAAGTTCGCTTTGAACGATGGAACAGCATTTAATTGCAGATTCTGCAACTAAATGCTAGGTAAGCCCGCTAGGTAGTCTGTGCTACTCAAGCTCTCTAGTCTGGCTAGTTTGCCTGACCTCCACTCCCACTTCCGCAAGCTTTTTTCCGAATAAATCAGCAGCCTTAAGTTTCCATCACTTTAACCTTCACAGATTGCTCCACTATGCTATCCGTCATCTCCTTCTCCTTAGGCCAAAGCACGCGTCCGAATACGATGCCCAGCACACCAATCAAAGCGATTACGATACCAAAGTTAAAAAAGATTCGGCTAGGCCCAGCGGCCTGAACCAGCATTCCACCGAGGAGTGGAGCGCCAATCATAACTCCGCTCAGAATGGTACTCTGAATACCGAACACACGCCCTGTCATGTGCGGCGGTGTTTCTTTTTGCAAGCAATAATTGAACGTAATCATAAACATTCCGTTTCCGAGACCCAGTACAAATCCTAGCAGCAATACAGGAAGGCTGGTGACGCCTGGCTGAAGCAGGCCAAGCCCTCCAACCGCTACACCAATAAGTGCATAACCTGTACCTAGCTTCCAGCCGTAGCCTGTTCCCCGGTTCATTTTGTTCATGACCATGATCATGAATATAGCACCCACGCCAGTTGCCGCCACAAGCCAGCCCAACATAGATTCCTCAGCAGGTGCAATAATTCTGAATAGACTAGTAAACTGGAAATCGATCATCTGAATAGCTAACGCACCGACTAAACCAAACAGCATGCTGTTCAGCAGCAGTCTGCTGCGGAGCATAAAACTCCAGCCTTCCTTCCACATCGTGCGAAGGGGGACCTGTTCCTCTTTTTTGCCCTGATCTGAGCTGACTTGACCCACCTCATTGTTCTTAACGGTCAATAGAAGCAGGTACGAGCAACCTCTGAGACAAGCATTAATCAAAATGCACCACTGTGGTGTCAGCACAGACAATGCAAAGCCACCCAGCAATGGCCCAGCGATTTTGGAGCCCTGATTTACGATTCCATTAAGTGAGGTGGCTTGAAGCAGTTGATCCTCTCTAACCAAACTGCGGGTCATCGACTGCTGGGCAGGTACGTTTAACGTGGAGATAGCAGCTCGCAGCATCAGTAACGGAAGTAGCCACACCATACTGGGAGCAAAAAGCACTAGTACTGTTAACAATGCCGTAAGTAGATCGCACATGCGCATTAGTTTCAGCTTATTCAGCCGATCAGCCGCTACCCCTGCAACCGAGCCGAGGAGAATCCCAGGTAAAGCTATAGAGACCGGAATCAAGGCGAGCATTAACGGACTAGCTTGCCAACGGTACCCTACAAGCACCTGAATTGCCAGTGCATCGAACCAATCCCCAAAAGTAGCTGTCGCGAACGCGCTGTACACACGCATATACACTTTGTTTTTTAGCAGACTCGTTCCTGCTTGTGATGAAGCATTCATCGGACATTCCTCCAAGTTACAATTAAGAACATATGAAGCATGATCTTAATGTAACGGAGAATTGTCAGAGAATTATCAGAGACCTGTCACGATATTCATAAGCACGTTTTCCAAGGCTTGCTCCAAACGATGGAATCCCCGCTCTTCTTTCTCTCGTTCAAATAAATCTGCATATTTCTGATGCAAAGCTGACTTTGGGGAAAACTCGTTACAATAGTGAACAATTCGGTATAATGCATATATCTGCATCGGCACGAATCCCGACATCTCCAGCACCTGGAGCGCCTCATCCAATAATTCCTCTGCTTCACGCCAAGACTTACGCCGTAACATCCATAATCCTCTTGCAACCTTATAACTGCCGATCTCACGCAAAAAGGGCTTTTCCAACAAAAGCACTTCAATGGCTTTCGCCATCCGTTCCAATTCCTGATCTGCTGTCCCCATCCACAAGTGTACGAGCATTTCGGAAATGGCCGTTACAGGAATGAAGTTCTCATACCCAGGCTCTTTAATCACTTCATGCGTTAGCTTTAATCGTTGTAGTGCTTTTTCCGGTTGCCCGGCAAATGTGTACAAATCCAGAATATTAAGAATCTCCATTTCACGATGCTGGGGCGGCAAAAGAATCTTTTTCTCAAGGACTAGCTCGCAGAACTCCAGTTTCTGCTTTGGATCACCCAAAAAAATATAACAGATCAACAAAGAATAGAAACGCTCTTCTATCTCAACTTCCTCTGTGTTCAGAAGCCATTCCAAATCTCCCTGCACAAAATGAATATAGATCGAATAGAACGGATCCATTTCATAACCCAAAACATCCTGTTGTCTCGCTAGGGTTAACATGGATCGTCCTTGGCCGTATTGATGATATTTTACGAATACCTCACGCATCGTCTCTTGCATCTTTGCGTCATATGTAGTCGGATTGGTCATAGTTACAGATGGCTCCTGCATCGTCAGACTATAACCAAATCCACGAACAGTCTTAATATCTAAGCCTTGTAGCTTGCTAAGCTTTTTACGAAGCCTATAAATATGATCATCTACCGTTCGTTCTACCGGATACTCCAATGGCCATACGTTATCCAGCAACTGTTCCCGACTGAACGTACGTCCTCTATTTTTGTACAAGAACTGAAAAAGCGTAAATTCTTTTGGGAATAATTCGATCGTTATCCCATCTCCGGTCACTTTGTATTCACTTTCGATTAATTCCAGCTGCATGATAGAACCTCACTTTCCCCCGAATCCGCTCATTGGTTACATTATATCAGTCAGCCCAAGGGGGACTCCAGAGCAAAAATAAACATACAAAAAGAGCAATCCACAGATTTCACTGCATGATTGCTCTTTTCGCACGAAACGGTTATTATTCTTAGCCAGCCATATTATTGGTGGAATCCTGTTCACTAAACACGGAGATGTGACCCACTTTACCTGTCGAATTTGGAATAATGAATTTCAACTGAAATTGATCATTGGCTTGATAAGTGTAGATTTTATCCTCGCCGTTCACTTTGGTATCATCCGGCTTGCCTAGCGTCCCCTCGATTTGTTTCAGTGTCAGGTCTTGCAGCGCAGTATCACTGGAACGAACATCGAAGATTAGGCTCCCTTTATTGAATCCGAATACGACATGTTCATCAGTGTAGGTTGCATAAATACCTTTTCCCGCTGGCTCTTGTTGATCGGGCTTACCCCAGTCCGCTTCTACCTCATCAATAAGTCCGGTATGAGCAACATATTCAACCCCCGGAACCTTACCCTTTTTGGCAAGCTCAAGTAGTTCTTTGAGTTGTTTGTCGCTATTCTGCGAACCTGCGTTGGCTGTATCTTTATTAGTCTCCGTAGGAGAAGTGGTCGCTGATGGTGCAGTTTCCGCAGGAGGGGTTGATGGACTAACTTCTGGTTCTGTGGTTGCTGTTACAGCCGTTTCAGTTGGTGCTATCGTTGGGGTGGCTGAATTAGCTTGCTCTTTGTTCGAGCTGCATCCAGCTAATCCAATCATTCCTGTGAGCAAAACTGAGACTGCTAAAAATTTAATCTGTGCTGACATGATGTCATCTCCTTAGTAGGTTGGCTCAAAGTCATTTTGCAAACAAATGGAACTGCACTTATTGACGTTAGAGTAATTAAAAAGTTACATCCGACAAGGAAGGCTAGGCTTGTGCCTAACTATCATTTACCCAAATCTGCTGAAAATCAATAGATCAGGGATTAATTCTCCCCATTTGAGGATTTCATTGCAGAAAGTGTAATAGATTGGGGCTGTTTGCTTCAAAAAAAGCAATGCATTGCACTTCTTGCAATAGAATCCGCCAAAACCCCCTAATTAGACGTTTCTTAGCTATTTTGAATGTACAAAATGCAGCAGAATTCAATTTCTCTTGTTTCAGGACAAGTTCTATTGTACAAAGTGCAATGGGAGGCACATCTTGAGGAGCTCATGGGACGCCGTCTCGAGACATCATTACGGGAAACACCTTCCCCTCAGTAAAAATATTCCAAACAAACGCAACCTTAATCCTCCAAGCCGCATCTTATTAGTAAAGGGAGGGGAGCTTCATCTGAATATTATAGACAGAATCAAAGCTAAGGATGAGTCAGCTCTCCGCCTGTTGATGGACGATTACGGCGATATGCTGCTCCGAACCGCTTGCTTACTGCTCAAAGATCGACACAGTGCCGAAGAAGCGGTACAAGATACTTTTATTCAAGCGTATGCCAAAATGAGTCAGTTACAGGATCCGGAACGGTTAAAGGCTTGGCTCATTCGCATCGTAGTCAACCGCTGCCGCATGAAGCAGCGGACTTGGAGCTGGCGTAATATTTTCCCCTCGGGTGGAGCAGAGCTACAAGCCAGCGATGATGCGGGCTTCACTGCCGGGGCAGAAGAGCTTTTTATGGTGGAATGGCATAATGTTAGACTGGCCGATTCCATCAGGAATCTCGATTATGTATATCGCGAATGTCTGACGTTATATTACTTTCATGAGATGAGCATCCGTGAAATTTCCGAGCAATTGAATACACCTGAGAATACGATTAAATCCCGGCTCGCTAGAGGACGGACGCTCTTAAAAAAGATTTTGGAGAAGGAGGGACATTTCTAATGAACACGGAGAATACGGAACGCGAAGCTATCAAGCAACAACTAGAGAAAGAACTACAACCCATCCACTTCGAAGGACACAAACGAGTCCTGAAAATGACCCACCCTCCAACCTTTGGAGCCCGTCTCTTGGCTTACTGGAATAAAGAAATCGAGATCCCCGTCAAACCTTTAGGCGCAGTCGGCGCCATTATTTTAGTTGTTTCGCTGACCCTGCATCAACCAGAGGTTAAACATCAGCCACAACAAAACGTTCAGCAGCACAAGAACCGGGAACTCATTGAGGCCGGAGGCAATACGTACTGGAAGGATATCTATGAGCAGGCGGTGAAGAAACATGAGAATTAAGATCAAGATCAAACATCTGGTGTCATTTGTGCTGCTCCCAGCCTCCCTGCTCATTCTTCTATTTAACTTCTTACCCTCCTCAAGGGCACAAATAGAGGAACTCCCAGCCGTTCAATCTAACCTGGCCCGTACAGAGCTTCTGAAAAAGCTAGAGTCTACAACTGGTAGTAAACGTATGGAGCTTATTCAAACCAATATCATTGATAAGGAGCACGGCTACGATCCCTATAGATATGATGTTAATATTGGTCCCTCTATGAGTCAGTGGAATCATGATGAACCGAGTACTTCCGATTTGCTGCCGGAGGATAAAATCGCTTTACTAGAGGAATACATCCTAGATGGGCCAGCGAATAATACACGTATATTTGCGGCTAAGCTGCTTGCCTACGAATATGATGCTCTTGGTCGTAGGGACGACGGAGATCAAGCGCTAAACACCGCCGCGAAACAGTTAGACAGCAATTCTAGCGTGGCAAAAGAGCTGGCATTCCTTCGTGCAGAACGTGCTCTGAATCGTGGGGATACAACAGCCGCTGAAGCTATTCTTGAACAAATCACATTTCCATACGAGAATCAGAAAGATCTAGAAGCGCAAAAAGTATGGCTTACCGGGCGTCTGCTCTTCACGAAAGGCAAAGCGCCAGAAGCCCTTGCCGTAGTAACCAGTGGCCTGGAGAGCTACAAAAAATACTGGCAGGATATTCATAACCAAATGAGTCTTGTCACTAGCAATTCGGATAAAGCAACTGCAGACAGTGGTGCAGCAGGCTCATCATCAAGTTCAGCACCAGCGATAGGTACTTCAGAAACCGAAATGCAGCTGGAAGCGCTAAGATCCGCCATTCAGTCAGCTGTAGATATGGAAAGTACCTCAACAGCTGTTTTATCCGGAACCCTAACCCGAAGCGATGGGACTCCAATCTCGCGTGCAGGTATTTTTCTCCGCGCTGAAAGCGAGGTTCATCACAGCATCACTGCTGCTGAACCGTACCGAATCGTTACTGACGATAAAGGGCGTTTCGAATTTCACGGTGTAATACCGGGCTTCTATCAATTGCAGCTTGGACTTAGCTATGATCAGATCGACGGCTGGACTTGGCCTGTACAGTATGATGATTGGATTGAAGTTAAACCGGGTGATAGGTTGAATGAGAGCATTGTTCTGCAACCTCTGCTTGAGCTTCAATCTCCTATTAATCAGGAGACGATAACAGGTCAGTCTGTAGATTTTCACTGGAAGGCTGTTGATGGTGCGGCTTACTATCGTTTAAGCGGAGGGGTCTCGACGGTGGGGAGCTCCTTCAGTTCGCAGATTCGGGACCATATCACAGATAATCAAGTCTCCATTCCAGTAGATGAACTCTACTACAACAGTGGTTTCTCCTACGGTAGCGGCGGAGAAGGCTTTGAATCGATTGATCCTCTATCTTTTCTTGTGTTCATGAATCCGGAAGCACGCTTTTCTTGGAATATCGAGGCATTTGATACGGATGGACGCCTGATTACCCGCAGTAATGGCTACAGGTTGAACGAAGACACCGTCGGCAATCTTCCTTTCTTTTATCTCAAGGAACGAGAACTGACCACGGCTGATCAACTCTTACTGAATAAGAAACCTGATCAAGCCCTTGAAATGTATCAACAGAATGTCGCAGATGATCCAGAGGATGCTCATGCCCTGCACATGCTTGTAAAGCTGTTGCTCGCCAAATCGTCCATCACGAAGGATGACTCATTAGAAGATCAGGCGATTCCTACACTCCAAAAGCTCATACAGTTACATCCTTATTCTAATTATGCCTTCACGTTGACGCAGTACTATTTTGACCATAAGGACTGGAAATCATATAACGAATTTCATTCCCGCTACAACGAGTTAAACCAAATCGAATTAAACAGTTATGTACGCTCTATAAACGCCGTAGCTCTCATGCATCAAGGCAAGCTGAAAGAAACTCGGGAACAATTTGCTATCGCCTTAGATCATGATAACAGCCATCGCTTTATTGGCAGCTATTTGGCGGCAGAATTATACGCTGGTGAGTCACTCTCTTCTGTACTGACACTGGCTGAACGTTACCCTGAACACAGCTTTGGTCTTAGTGGGTATCGTTGGCCACAAATGGTTGATCAGCTCATAACCGAACGAACGAAACAGCCTAATAACTTTGACCAGGAGTTGAAGGAAAAACTCGGATGGTATGTGAATGGTCAGTCGGATACATTGAAGCAATGGATCAAAGGGGCAAAGTCCTCCGCATTGAAGACCTTTATGCAAGCTGTTCAAGAGGTAAGCTAACCGATTGAAACAAATAAAAATCCGGTCCCTCTCGATTAACACGAGCATGGACCGGATTTTTAATTACGCATGAATTTATTTACCTTTAGCTTCCATCATGTAGTTTTGGAAGTCCGTAATGCTTGGGTTGGACATATAGTGACCACCCTCTACTTCAATCGTTTGGCCAGTAATGAATTTAGATTCATCCGATGCCAGGAACAAAACTGTGTTTCCGATGTCATCCGCTTCACCGTGGTAAGGCAGAGCGTTGAACTTCTGGAAGATATCCAGAACAGCTGGTGGCATATTTCTTGCAGCCGCAGGTGTTAGGATCAGGCCCGGGGCCACTCCGTTACAACGAATCTTATCCTTACCATATTGCGTGGCGATGTAACGAGTAAGGTTCACAACAGCTGCCTTAGAGGAGCCATACGCCGTACGCAATGAATCTCCTGCAAATGCTGACATCGAAGCTGTGTTAATGATCGAGCCTCCGCCCGCTTTAATCATATGTGGAATGGCAAACCGACTGCCTAACAGAACACTTTTGGTGTTCACGTTCATCAAGCGATCCCATTCTTCCAAATCTATGTTGACGACATCTAGGTCTTTTTGCAGATTAGTTAGACCCACGTTGTTGAACAAAACTGTAATTGTGCCATACTGAGTGACTGTGAAATCAACAGCTTCCTTGATCGAATCCGCTTGGGATGCATCCAAGAAAAGACCTTCCGCCTCTCCACCCTCACTTTTAATCTTAGCCGCTGCTTCTTTCGCAGCCTCTACATTAAAATCGGCGATGACAACTTTGGCTCCTTCTCTAGCCAATAAAGTAGCGGCGGATAAGCCAATACCTGAAGCGCCTCCAGTTACTAATGCAACCTTACCTTGAACTCTTCCCATATCCATACCCCTTTATAATGTGATTAAGATTCTTAGATGACTTCATTTATGTTTCAGAGCTATCAAAGCTCGTTAACAACTTCTCATAGATTTTCAAGAATTGCTGCAGTTCTTCTTCATTGAGCTTCTGAAACATTTCAACTCGGAGCTCCTGCCCTTTTAGCTGTGCTTCCTTCAATACATCTTTACCTTTGTCCGTGATAGACAGCAGTACATTTCGGCGATCATCCTCGTTATATTTGCGCTCGGCCATTTCCTGCTTAATTAAACGATTGGCAATGTTCGTCATCGCTCCCGGCGTATAACCTAGCTTCTTAGCCAAAGTAGTTTGCTTCTGCGGACCCCTTTTATTCAATTCTCCCAATACGAGAACAGGAGATATTCCAATATTGTGGTCAAAAGCATTCATCCATCGAACAATAATTTCATTCGTGAATAATTCAACTGCATGTATGAGTCTAAAAATATCTGGGTTTTCCAAGACATCCTCCTTAGATGTTCATAATCATTGGCTACTTCTACATATATTTTAACACTAAAATATTTAATAGTAAACTTTTTAACTATAAACTATTTAATAGTAAAAAAAGGATGCTTCTGAAAGCATCCTTTAAATCGCAGTTTTATCAACAACATAAGTACCAGCCATCATATCGTGAAGCGCACGTTTACGGGGAGAAAATGCGACAAATAGATAATCTACAAGCATGATGGGGCCAAGTATTTTACTGAGGTCAGTAGCTAAAGGTGCCCATAAATTAAGAGTGGTGGAAATCACAGTAAGATCGTAGAGGCTTACACCAACAATCATTGAAAAAATCGTACTAATGATTCGGAAAATATTTCGAATTAAAGCTTCCTTCAACGTTGGGATATTCCCTTGCTGATTGACAATTTTCATCTTTAAAACCAGTTTTCCAGGCGATCCGCCAAATCTAACGATCATAAAAACATCAAATACAACGAAGAAAATATACTCAAGGATGATGGGAATCTCCGAATGCAAGGATACAGCTAATGAATTGAATATCCAGTATACAATAACCGCAGGTATCAGAATGATAAGGAGATCAAGAATAGTAGCGAGAACTCTTTTCCAAAAGCCTATGAAATCCTCGTGTTCTAAACGCTCAACTTTATTGTTATCCATATTAGTGCCTCACTCTCTATGCTTACTTTATTCATTCATCTTGATTATCCGCTCTTCAAATCATCACATACAGATTCTTAAACGATTGCTTATAATTGGCTTGCTCGAATCCCTAAATACTCGATTAGGTCTCAGAATAACGATTAAATCTGCTTTTTCAAAACTTTCTTGCCCCCACTTATAATGCACGCCTTCGAGAATCCATGAGGGTTGATCAAGAATCTCCTCCAATTGCGCGTCCCTTGCTTCAATGGAATAACGTAGGTTCTCACCACTTCTATCCCATACCAAATTATCTATTTCGTAATAATCCACACCATACTTTTTCGACAACTCTCTAGCAATTCTAATCTTCATAGGCTTAGCCGAGCCCGATCGGCAGGATGATAAGTCCTAGCGATACAACCGTTATGATTCTCGTAGTGAGGATCGTTAGCTTGATATTCTTTTCTGATTTGTACCAGCCTTTAAACTGAAAATGATTCCGATACAGCATGAAAAATATCAATAAATTACCGAGCGCCATACTCCAGTTATATAAGGGCTGACCAAATATAGATTGATATACAAATCTCTCTACCCCGCCTAAAATAAACAAGGTCAACACGAGCAATACACACAATCGAAGTAATTCCAATATAAAAGAGCCTAGTTTTGTCATTATTACAGCCTTCCCTTCGAGATTTTCTGTTCACTTGACATCCATATTCATCCAATTATACACCTTACCTATGATGACTCCTATCGGATATTCGAAAAACAACCCCGCCCAAGATACCTTCTATCCTGAGCTAGGGTTGTGTTGGTTTCTCCCTATGAGTGTGTAGCGTCTTCCTTACCCTCAAGTTCCTGAATATGCGCCCTCAGATTAATGATTTCCGCCATTAGGGCCCCGTTCTCCTCCTCCGTATCCATACTTCCGCTCTGAATCAATTGATTCAGACGTAGCTCCAAAAGAGCAAGATCATCCTCCCGAGCTTGTTCCTTATGGTTAAGCACACGACTTCTATCTTTCGAAAAATATTCATCATAGGAGCCTTGGAAAAAATTCGGTGTCTGAGTCGGTGCCAAGATTACCAAACGATTAGCTACTTTAGTGTGAAGATAGCGGTCATGTGAGACCATCACAAGTCCCCCCGGATAAACCATAAGCGCTTCTTCTACCCGCTCCCTAGTGTCAATGTCCAGATAATTGGTGGGTTCATCCAGTACCAGTAGGTTAGCTTTTCCAAAGTACAGTTTAAGGAAAGCTACACGACATTTCTCTCCTAGGCTTAAATCACCAATTCGTTTAAAGACATCCTCCCGCGAAAATAAAAAGCAACCTAGAATCGTTCGCGCCTCCGTTTGGGTCATACCTGGCAGTTCAAGTAAACTATCCAGAATAGTGGATGACACCGCTAAATTATCGAGCTCTTGCGCAAAATAACCAATCTTCGTCCGCGGATGCAGTCGCACTTCGCCTTGGGTTGGTTGATGAATACCAGCAATCAGCTTCAACAAAGAAGACTTACCGACACCATTAGGACCCAGAATAGCGAGACGATCTCCTCGATTCAGAGACAAACTGAAATCTTTTAATACAGGTAAACTACCCTCATAGGCAAAATCAATCTCACGGAGAGAGAGCAAAGTGTCCGCCATAAATGCTTCACTCTCCAGCTTCATCTTCAGCTTGCTTGTCTCGCGTGGCAATTCCACACGGTTCTTATTTAAACGTTCGAGTGCAGCTTCCTTCGCATGCAGACGAGATACGTTCTTCTTAGCTTTCGCACGGAGGAAATCATGCTGTCCGGCCGCATGGTGTGCCTGCTGGAACCATTCGGAATACCTTCTGATGCTCTCCAGTATTTTCTCCTTTTCCTGTTCCTGCTTTTTATATTGTCCCTCCAGTGTTCGTGCCTCGACCGCCTTCTGCTCCCGATAGTGTGTATATCCACCCGAATACCGACGACACCCTTCTGTACTTAGTTCCAGTAAAGCCGTTGCCGTTCGGTCGATAAACGTACGATCATGCGAAACATAAAACACAGTTCCGGGGTAGGTGTACACCCATTGTTCCAACCATTCCATCGTTTCTCCATCTAAGTGATTCGTCGGCTCATCTAGAATCAACAGCTTCGGCTGCTGGGCTAGTAAAGCTGCTAATTGTACACGTGTCTTCTGCCCTCCGCTTAGCGATGGATATGGCAAATCCCAAACCGAACGCTCTAGCTTGAGCTGCTTCAAGCATTTTTCCGCTTTAGCCTCCCAGTCATATCCATTAAGCCGCAGGTACTGATCGTACACTTCGGCGTATTCTGCCAATCCCACTTCGCTCTCGTCGTTCTGCTCCTGTAACCTCTGACTTAGGGATTCAAGTCGGCGCTTCAATTGGGGAAGCTCTGGCGATCCGGCGAGAACGTAATCCAAGGCAGTTACTTCTTCTGATACTTCTAGCTGCTGATCCAGCACTCCCCATTCCTCACGTGGCAAGCCATGATAAATACTTCCCTCTTCAAAGGTGAGGCGACCGATTAGTCCTTTAAGCAATGTGGTTTTGCCGATTCCATTACGACCGAACAAGATCACACGCTCTCCTTCTGCTATCTCAAAGGACACCTTCTCGAATAACAGGTTCCCGTTCCATTCTTTACGTAAATTTTTTACTTTTATTAGGGTCATATTCCATTCCTCCAATTGTATTGCAAATAAAAAACCGCAGCCAGCGGTCTGCGGTCAAATAGCGTATGATGGGGGGAATATGCCATAACATGAATAAACTACGGCCGTGATCACCTGCTGTAAACAGAGGCAACTCAACAATAGATCTATCCATATAAAAGCAACGTAAGGTTCCCGACCGACACACGTATCCCTGACCGTTATCACCCTGCATGGGTGCTCCGTGACTTGTGCATATTTACTTCACAAGCTTGAGTGGTCTACTTCTAGGAAACGTGTTAGTTATTCATCAGTCGGTGGTCCTCCGTCATTGTCCGAATTGGTTTGAATGAATATAGTATATACCCATTTAAGCCAGAATTAAAAGTTCAAGAATAGTTATAAAATAATCTTTACCGACTGAGACTGCGAACTCCATTGCACCTGAATACCAAATAATTCGGGCAAGATACTCAGCGGAATCAGCAACCGACCATTTTCATTGCGGGATGCTGGTATCGTAAGTTTTTTTCCATTCACAATAGCCTGATCAGATAACGGCTTATGTGTCACCGTGCGATCGCCTATCGTAATTAGCAGTGCACCCGTTCCAGCTTCGCTCTGTAATGATCCACCTAATAAGGCTACAGATTCTCTCAGCGGAACAAATACACGGGAATTATCCATTAAAAAAGGATCTATCAGCTTTGTCGTGACTCCATCTATCTCAAAAGCTCCAGCAAACATCTTACTTCCCACGGAATAGCCATTCTTAGTCGCAATGCTCTCCATAGCCAGTGTACTTGTTGTAATGATGACCCTTGTATTTTTAGCTATTTTTGGGTACAGCCAGTGGATGTCATCATTATGCATTCGGATACATCCAGCGCTAACATACTTTCCTATGGATGACTCATTGTTATTGCCATGAATTGCATACGTTGTTCCATAAGTTCCGTTCACTTCTAGTCCTAGCCAGCGGTCGCCAAGTGGATTGGCCGGATCACCCCCGGGTATTTTCTCCTTGTAATAGGGTCTGTTCTTTACTTTAACTACCATTTTGAAGCTACCTTCGGGTGTCAGTTCCTTCGACTTTCCAGTTGCGACTGGAAAAGTCTTCACTAGCTTGCCGTCACTGAAGTACGCGAGTTTGTTTGTTTTTTTATTTACGATAATCAGATCGGATCCAGCAGCAGCTTCCGCCTTTCCCACACCTGTAAAACATGCAGCGAACAGAAGCCCAAATACAAGCATCAGCTTCACGTTCCGCTGTAATAAAGATTCAAACCGGCTACCCGAAACAAAAAATCCCAATTTTCTCCACCTCCATATATAAAGACGAAATCATTTCAATTTAGTTGCATGCCAGCCTGTACCTATTCTTTTCAACTCGTCCTCCGCATTTGACGCAGAGATTGCAATACTGTAACCAAGTGAACACACGACAAACAAGCCGACCTTTGGATAACCAATGATCAGCTTGTTATTTTATAGCACAGTATTATATGATCAGCGACTACAGTTTCTTCCCTGAACCAAATGCAATCACGTACCCATCCGGATCTTTAATCGCAAAATCCTTCCAGCTCCCCCAGTCCGCTTCCTGAAGATCAGGCTGTTGAACAAATTCTGCTCCCTTACCCTTGAGCTCTTCATATAGATCATCGAGCTCTTGATGAGTTTCCACATAAGCATAGGTGTCCCACGGAATGATCTGACCTTGTCCTACTGCATTGGGTAGTACATCTTCAATACGGGCTGCTTGTATTAGCTTGAATCCCAGTGCAAATTCATCGCGCACCGCCCACCAATCTGTCACTTCACAGTCTAACACTGTAGCGTAAAATTCCTTTGATTGCTCCAGATTAGTTACCAGCCTTACTTGAACCGAAAACTGTACCTTACTCACTGTGGATCATCCTCCGATTGTAATAATTGGCTTGTTCTATATCCGTAAATTTAATATTCCGATTTTATAATATCATCCAATTTACGGAAATTAAACCGAAATCTGCTGACAAGCCTATCGAGGAATAGAATCAATATTTATCGATGAGGCTAGCGATCTGCTTTTTGATCCAGAATGTTTCGAACAGACTGCAAACGAAGAGGGTCTATCGGCTTCAAAGCATCTCCATTTTCTCTAACGGCTGAACCGAAATGCACTCGTCGCACACCCGTTTGATGTATAAAGCCGCTTATTCCTTCCACCGTTAACCCACTCCCCGCCAAAATGGAGATAGATCGCCCCGAAGTCAGCTGCTCAAGCGCAGCAATACGTTCCGCACCTTTTGGCGCTGTATTCTCGGCTCCTGATGTTAGAATGTCAGTAATTTGAGGATAACGGGTCAATACTTTGAGTGCCTCGAACTGATCTTTCACTTCATCAAAAGCACGATGGAATGTCACCTCCAAACCTTTTGCAGTATGAAGCAGTCTTTGAAGTGACTCTTCGTCAATTGTTCCACCAGGGCGTAACATGCCCATTACGACAGATAACCCGCCGATAGATGCGATATGCTGAATATCCTGCTCCATGGTTTCTATATCATCCTGATCATAAAAAAAGGATCTGGCATGAGGTCTAACCATTACTCTAACTGGGATCGAGACGGCGTCGCGGACTTTTTCTATCAGACCCAGACTGGGCGTTAATCCCCCTTCACTAATCGCTGTGATCAGTTCAATTCGATCCGCACCATAACGCTCGGCCAGCACTGCATCACTTAATGTTGTTGCAATAACTTCTAGTAGCATTGTTGTCTCTCCTTCATCATCTCAGAACCTTGCTATCTGCTATTCTTTCCTACGAATCGTAGGAAATTCCTTGAAAGGTCGACACGAACTACCCCCAAACTACTCGTGTTAGCCACCGAACTCTACGTTTAGCCACCAGACTCTACGTGTTAGCCACCGAAATACGGCCATCGCGTGAGCAGCGGACTCCAGAGCCCTTATTTGCAACAATTCCGTTGTTTTGGAATGCTATCGGACTCCAGCGCAGTTATTTGCTCTAAACACCTCGAAATTCTTGCTTTTTTAATGAATAACGTCTCTCCGGTCCGAAACTCGCTCCAAAAGGCCTAAAATGCGCAAATAGCTGCATCTGGGTCCGTTAAACACGAGCCGGCACGAAGTAATCAGTCAGTAGTCAGTAGTCAGTACTATTCGCTATTCGCTATTCGGCATTCGGCATTTGGTTTTCGCTATTCGCCATTCGCCAGGAGTCAGGAGTCATTGATCACTTATGAACACCAGCACAAAGTCCGAATTCAATAGGTTAAGATAACTGTGCGCTAACCAAAAATCTAATCTGCGCTAAGTAGCTCCCTCATCCAAATAAACACGCAAAAAAAGGTCTTGATCCTCTACAGAAACTATAGAATCAAGACCTTTCGTTCTTAAACTATCCTTACGCCCACCACATACCTTGTGGCTGATCGCGAATAAGAATGGATTGCAAATTGGTCACTGCACGATGGAAGCCTTCGTCTACCGTCATAAGAGGGTCTTCATGCTCGATGCTGACCACATAATCATAACCGTAAGTACGCAGCGCACTCATGATATCCGACCATTCAGATATGCTGTGTCCACAGCCAACGGAGCGGAAGGTCCACGCGCGGGTCTGAACATCACCATAAGGCTGCATATCTGTCAGACCATACATATTGATATTGTCTTGATCCAGGTACGTATCCTTGGCATGGAAATGATGGATCGCACCAGCTTTACCAAGAATCTTGATCGCGCCCACAGGATCGATGCCCTGCCACCACAGATGGCTCGGGTCTAGGTTCGCGCCGATCGCATCGCAAGTCGCTTCTCTAAGCTTCAGAATCGTATATGGAGTATGGCAGAGGAATCCACCATGAAGCTCGATACCGATCTTAACGCCATGCTCCTCGGCTAGCTTACCGATTTCCTTCCAGTAAGGGATCAGTTTATGCTCCCACTGCCAGGTTTTGATGTCACTGTACACGGTAGGCCAAGGTGTAACTGGCCAGTTCGGTGCTTTTGCCTCGTCACTATCACCCGCGGTTCCAGAGAAAGTGTTCACTACCTTAACGCCCATTAGCGAAGCTAGCTTGATCGACTTACGCAGAATTTCGTCGCCTTCACGAGCTTCTTCTTTATCCGGCGAAATCGGGTTATTATGGCAACTGAACGCACTAATCATAATGCCACGTTTCGTGAACTTCTCCAGATATTCCTTACGTGCTGATTCGCTGGCAAGCAGCTCATCCGTTGGACAGTGGGCATTCCCGGGATTGCCTCCTGAACCGATCTCTACCGCATTCAAACCAGCAGCAGCAATTTTATCAAGCATCTCTTCGAGAGTTAAACTTCCAAATACAGGATCAAATACGCCTAATTTCATTTATAATACCACCTTTTCTTTGATTGGCTCCAAAGCTTCAGAATGTCCGTAAACTGGATAATCACGCTTCGTTGGTGCACACCAGTTCACGCCATTGATGATGACTCTTTGAATTTCTTTGTTGTAATAGGTTGGGTAAGATTCATGACCGGGCTGGAAGTAAAAGATCTTCCCGTTCCCACGAGTATAGGTCGATCCGCTTGGGAACACATTGCCGCCTTCGAACCAGCCGACAAAAATAAGACTCTCTGGTGCTGGCACATCAAAATGTGCTCCGTACATTTCTTCTTGCTCCAGATCAATATATTCGCCAATGCCCTCAGCAATCGGGTGACTTGGGTCCATGACCCAGAGGCGCTCCTTCTCCCCTGCTTCACGCCACTTTAGATCACAGCTGGTGCCCATCAACTTCATGAATATTTTGGACATATGACCCGAATGAAGCACCACAAGTCCCATACCTTGCAGCACTCGTGCATGTACACGATTTACAATCTCATCACTAACTTCTTGATGGGCGACATGTCCCCACCAAATCAGTACATCCGTGTTATCCAGCACTTCTTGTGTCAGTCCATGCTCCGGTTCATCCAGCGTAGCTGTCTGAGCGTCCAGTCCAGCTTCCTGAAGGAAGCTTGCCAATTGTCCGTGAATCCCTTGCGGATAGACCTTGAGAATTCTCTCTTCCTGCCGTTCATGGCGGAATTCATTCCATACCGTTACTCTGGTCACTTTGGACACACTCCTAGTTCATAGTTATCTATGTCGTTAAACTTGACTGTTTATTCAAGAAGAAACGCCGTTGTCATCCTTAGAAGATGACAAACGTTTCTCGTAGAAAAGTAAGGATTAAGTATAACGTGGAACTTATACTTTCTTACTTTTCAAAAAATACAGGCATGCCAGTCTCAGAGGATTTATAAATAGCCTCCAAGATGCGGGTAACAACGAGCGCCTGCTCTGGCTTCACTACAGGCTCGGTGTCATTGACGATGCTTTCGATCCACTGAGTAGCCTCCGTCAATGCAGGATCATCTCCCGCGCCATCATAAAAGTCAACGCCACCGGCTTCCAAGCTGATATGCTTCTCGAATGTTTTGCCGTATTCTTCTCCGTTAATGCGCAGACCGTTCTCCATATCCGCTCCACCTTCAGTACCGCAAAGCACAGTCTTAGCTTCACCAACATCAAGGGTATTCAACGCCCAGCTTGCTTCGAGAACGATGCTAGCTCCATTCTCCATAGTAATGAATCCAATAGCGGAATCCTCAACTGTAAATTTCTCTGGATCCCACGGGCCCCAAGCGTTCGCAGCGTTTTTACGACCGGACAGCTTATGATAAGCGTTACCGACAACATATTTTGGTTTGTAGTTATCCATCATCCAAAGAGTCAAATCAAGGGCATGAGTACCGATATCAATCAATGGACCTCCGCCTTGCGCTTCCTCGTCCAGAAACACGCCCCACGTTGGAACGGCGCGACGACGGATCGCCTTAGCTTTAGCATAATAAATCTCTCCAAGACCGTTATTCTCGCATACCGTATGCAGATAAGTTGAATCTGGTCTGAAACGGTTTTGGTAACCGATGGTCAGCTTCTTCCCAGTTCGTTTTGAGGCATCGATCATCGCTTGTGCTTCTGCTGTGGTCTTAGCCATCGGCTTTTCACACATTACATGCTTGCCTGCCTCCATAGCTGCAATGGAAATCTCTGCATGGGAAATGTTTGGTGTACATACATGAATTACATCTATACTTGCATCTTTAAGAAGCTCTTTATAATCTGTGTAAACCACGGAGCCCTCATCCCCAAACTCCGCTTTTGCCTTCTCAGCACGCTCTGGAACGATATCGCAAAAAGCAACCATTCGAGCACCTTCCACTTTTGATAGCGCTGGCATATGTTTGCCGTTTGCAATGCCTCCGCAGCCGATAATTCCTACTGTTAATGTCATTTTTGTTCTAACCTCCACTTGTTCCTGTTTTGATATCTCTATCATACAAAGCTCGGGGTCTGCTTTCTTCCTGCATTCTTGCTGTATTATTCCCGAATATTGTCTTATGGTATTTTAGGGGGGATATCCCCGTGGCATCTTTGAAAAAATGATGGAAGGTCTTCACGCTGCCAAACCCGGCGGCTTCCGCTACAGCAGACATCGGCAAATCTTCATTAATTAAGATCCATTTAGCTTTGTTAAGCCGATATTCGTTTAAGAAAGCTATAAAGGTCATGCCAGTATTCTTCTTGAATAGCTTGGTAAAATAATACGGACTAAAGCCCATATAGCTAGCTACCTCATTCAGCGTAATGGCTTCCTGGTAATGCTGCTCTACATAGATAAAAATCCGCTCTAATCTTTCCAGTGTTTCTCTAGACTGGTTCAGCGTATCTTCCGAGAACTTAGGCTGTTTATTGAGTGCACTCTTCGGCACTTCCCGTAAAATAACGGTCAATAGTTCAAACAATCTAGCTTTGATTAAGTAAGCGTACCCATCTCTTCGCTGCACGTCTTCCTCATAAATACTCTCAATCAGCCCTTTGATCTTCACGGCGGTTGCCTCGGGCCATTTTGAACTAGAATGCTCCATAAGCGTAAAAACCTCACGAAGCGAATAATCATTTCCGCTCAAAGCTGCGACTTCCTGAAACAGGTTAAGATCGAATTGAATTACTACCCGTTCGCTTTCAGGTGAGGCGAGAAAATAATGGACATCCCCACCGTTGATAAATTGAACCTCACCCTGCTCCATGTGAATAGGGGTATCATTTATTCCCAGATTTAGACTTCCTTTAGTTACATATATAATTTCAATTTCTTTATGCCAATGCGGATAGCACAGCGTATCTCCTCCACATAGTAAACTTCTAAAAGGAAAATGCTTATCCACATCTGGAATTTCGAGATAAATATTCATAAGCGCAGCTCCTTATCCGGTTACACATTAGACCAAACGATGAACATGTCAATCCGATTTCACGTAAGCGTTTACCGTCTAAATGTTAGTCCTCTAATATTCTTTTGTCAATTCTGGGTCTCTGTATTCTTAATATCCTGCTCCAACTACATTTCTCCCTCTTACACAACGCTTCAATAGAGATTTTCTGGTAATTTAATCGGTTTCATTCTATTAAAAAATAATTACCTTTCATCGTTCTTATCATCCAGATATTATTTAAGTGGAGTTGACAAGCATACCTACCAGGATTTATATTCAGGGTAAGCGTTTACGTAATTCTTTTTAAAGCAATTTGATTTTCGAAGCGTAAACGTTTAATCTAAGGCTAACCGTAATTTAAGGAGCACGTATGAATGAACCCAACAATTAAAGATGTTGCACAAAAAGCGAACGTTTCCATTGCAACAGTCTCTCGCGTGCTAAACAATTTAAGTGGGTACTCCGACAAGACGAAACAAAAGGTAAATGAGGCTATCAAAGAACTCGGCTATCAACCTAACGCGATTGCTCGTGGCCTAATCAATAAGCGTACGCAGACCATTGGTGTAATGTTCCCGAGTGTTTCTGGAGCTTTCTCCTCAGATCTGCTAAAAGGCATTGAGGAATTGGCCAATGACCGCAATTACAGTGTAATGGTCTGTAACACCGACCAGGATGGTAAACGGACGTTAAAGTACTTGCAGCTCCTAAGGGAGAAGCAGGTCGATGGCATTATTTACTCTAGTGAGGTCTTGAAGAAAGAGTATTACGATGTGCTGGAAACCATGAAGATCCCAGTTGTGTTGGTTTCTTCCCAAACGGAATTTGCCAGTGTACCTTACGTGAAAGTAGACGATTACCAGGCTGCTTATGATGCTACCCTCTACTTAATTTCCAAAGGTCATAGCAAAATCGCCATGATCAGCGGAAATCCAAGCGATGCTATCGCTGGTGCACCCAGAGCCGAGGGATATCGTAAAGCGCTTGAAGCAAGTGGAATTCCTTTCGACAGCCGCTATCTCACTTATGGAGACTTTCTGTATGAAAGCGGGAGCATTGCAATGGAAGCTCTTTTGGAGCAAGCACCTGATGTCACTGCTGTCTTTGCCGCTAGTGATGAAATGGCGATTGGTGCTCTTTCCACGGTCATCAAATATGGTTTAAGTGTTCCCGACGATATATCCATTATGGGTTATGACGATCTTGGAATGGCAAAAATGATTATTCCTCCGTTAACTACAGTGCGTCAACCGCTGTACGATATTGGTAAGATTGCCGTAGAGAAGCTTATTCAGATGATTGAAACAGGCGAGACAGTGGATAGCAAAATTGTCGATCACTTAATCGTGGAAAGACAAACGGTAAGATCACTTACCTGAGTCTTTTTACCCCTTTTACGTAAACGTTTACTCTCTCTACTGGTAATGCATATCTGCCGCCTATAAGTAGCAGAATATCAATTAGTTTTCATTTACGTACATGTTTAATCTCTTACATGTTCATAATACCAACAAATTATTAGGAGGATTTAATCATGAAAAAAACAATCAAACCCGTAGTGGTTAGTGTACTGGCTATGTCCGTACTTAGTGCCTGTGGTAGCAATAGTAGCAACAATGCGGCTGGTAACACGAATAGTGGTGGAAATGCCTCTGGTGAAAAAGTAAAAATTGAATTCTTCCAAGGTAAGTCCGAAGCCAAAGCCACTTTCGACAAGCTGGTTGCGAAATTTAATGAAGCCAATCCGAACATTGTAGTTTCCCAAGTGAACCCACCGGATGCTGAAACTGTACTGAAGACTCGTGCGGCTAAGAAAGACATTCCTGACGTGGTCGGTATGGGTGCCACCGATACTTATAAGACTTTATCTGCAAGCGGTCTGTTTGAAGACTTTACTGCTGATCCGCTAGCTAAAAATATTCAACCTGCATATGTGCAAATGATGAAAGACCTGACGGGTACTGACACACTGAACGCACTTCCGTTCTCTTCCAACGCAAGTGGTGTCATTTACAATAAAGCGATGTTCGCTGAAGCTGGCGTTACCGTACCAACTACCTGGGATGAGTTCATGGCCGTCGCTCAAAAATTTAAAGACAGCGGTAAGAATGCTTTCTATCTGACATTTAAGGATGCATGGACAACACTTACACCTTTCAATTCCCTCACGACCATTATAAAAGGGAATGATTTCTTCAAGGAGCGTACGGCAGGCACTGTAACCTTCTCAGACAGCTTTAACGAGGTTGCTGAAAAGCTGCTTAAGCTGACCGAATATGGACAAAAAGATATCTTCGGAAAAAATTACAATGACGGCAACACAGCATTCGCTAAAGGCGAATCCGCAATGTACCTGCAAGGCGTATGGGCGATCCCAGAAATCGTAAAAGCCAATCCATCCATTGAACTTGGTGTGTTCCCATTCCCAGCGACAAATGATGCTGCCGATAATAAGGTCATTTCTGGTGTAGACACATTGCTGACTGTTTCCAAGAACACTAAACATAAAGAAGAAGCTAAAAAATTCATTGACTTCCTGCTTCAACCTGAGAATGTCACCCTTTATATCAACGAGCAAAAAGCATTCCCAGCTGTACAAGGTGTAACGCAAGATGATCCAACGATGGACGGCTTCAAAGCATCCTTTGCCGAAGGCAAATTAGCTGACTTTGCTGACCACTACATCCCAAGTGCAATGAAAGTGGAAACCATCAACCAAGCCTTCTTGCAAAAGAAAGACATTAATGCTTACCTAAAACAGCTTGATACAGAATGGGATAAAGTAGCTGACCGGAAATAACCAGATCAGACAAACATGAACCGCGAAAGAGAACGGGGCTTCCCCTTTCTCTTTCGCTTTTACAATGAGGAGGATTACATGATGGCCAAACGCCGAGTCGCCTTTTATCTGATGACTATACCGGCATTACTTCTTTTCTTTGCCTTTCATACCTTCCCTGCACTGCAGGGGATTTATTATTCGTTCACAAACTGGGACGGCTTTAGTGACAGCTTTGATTACGTAGGATTTAAGAACTTTATTAACATTTTTCAAGACGAAAATGTGCTGAATTCATATGTGTTCACTTTTAAATATGCCATCCTTACAACTATTCTTATCAACGTCATCAGCTTGTTGATTGCGCTAGGACTTAACGCCAAAATTAAAGCTAAAAACTTTTTCCGTGGCGTATATTTCTTGCCGAATATCCTGAGTGTGCTGATTGTTGGCTTTATTTTTAACTACTTGTTCGCTAATGTATTCCCAATCTGGGGTGCGAAGATCGGCAGCGAATTCCTATCACAAAACATTCTCGGTAACTCGGACTGGGCTTGGATCGGTATCGTCATTGTAGCCGTTTGGCAGGGAATTGCTTATAACACGATTCTCTATCTGGCGGGTCTTCAGACCATTCCTCAAGATCTTTACGAAGCTTCCAATCTGGACGGTGCTAGCCGTTGGAGAGAATTCTGGAGCATTACGTTCCCAATGCTTGCTTCCTTCTTCACCATCAATATGGTACTCGCGATGAAGGGCGGTCTGATGGTATTCGACCAAATCGTTGCCTTGACAGGCGGGGGTCCAGGTCGTTCAACGCAATCCATTGCCCACTTAATCTACACAGGCGGCTTCCAAGGCGGAGAATTTGCCTACCAATCGGCGAACGCCGTGATTTACTTTATCGTGATCGTCGTTATCTCCGCCCTTCAGCTTAAATTTCTGCAGAAACGGGAGATGGACTTATGATCAAAAAACCAACCAACTGGCCTGTAACGATTCTTATTGCCCTAGGCTCACTACTGATCCTGTTTCCGCTGTACATGACCATTGCCATCGCACTCAAAAATCCCGAGGAAATGGCTCAATCTATCTTTTCGCTTCCGACTGGCCTGCATTTTGAGAACTTCACCAATGCGATTAAGGCAACGAATTTCTTCAATGCATTAGGAAATAGTACCGTGATTACAGTTACAACAGTCGTGTTCATATTGCTTACCAACTCCATGGTAGCCTATGCTATTGCACGTAATATGAAACGAAGATTTTTCAAAGTGCTTTACTTCTATTTTATCAGCGCAATGTTTATCCCTTTCCAGATTATTATGCTGCCTGTGGTCAAAGTGACTACGGACCTGCACATGAACAACATTGTGGGAATTATTATTCTTTACGTTGTTTATGGTCTGGCCTTTAACGTGTTTGTTTACACCGGTTATATCCGTTCCATTCCGTATGAACTGGAAGAAGCGGCAACAGTAGACGGCGCATCGACCTTCGGAACGTTCTGGAAGATTATTTTTCCACTTCTTGCTCCTGTTAGTGCAACGATCGGTATCCTGTCTTGTCTGTCCACTTGGAATGACTTTATGCTACCGCTGGTTCTGCTCGGCGATCAGGATTCCTACACACTTCCGCTGGTACAATATGTATTCCAGGGGCAGTTCAGTACAGATTTCAACTTAGCTTTCGCTTCATATCTGCTCGCATTAACCCCGATGCTCATCGTCTATTTGTTCGCACAAAAATGGATTATCAGCGGACTTACATCAGGGTCCATTAAATAAAATTGCAAGATCTATATAGAGATAGGAGATTACAACCTTGGATAAAAAATGGTGGAAAGAAAGCGTAGTGTATCAAATTTACCCCCGCAGCTTTAAAGACAGTAATGGGGATGGTATTGGTGATCTGCAAGGGATTATCTCGAAACTTGATTATTTAAATCATCTTGGTGTCGACGTGGTGTGGCTGTGCCCAGTGTACCAGTCGCCTAATGACGATAACGGTTATGATATCAGTAATTATCAAAGTATTATGGATGATTTCGGAACGCTCTCCGATTGGGAAGAACTGCTCGCTGGTCTTCACAGCCGTGGCATGAAGCTGATTATGGACCTTGTGGTCAACCATTCCTCAGATGAGCATGCTTGGTTCGTGGAATCCCGCAAATCGCAGGATAATCCTTATCGTGATTATTATATTTGGCGTCCTGGAAAGGACGGCCAGCCGCCGAACGACTGGGGCTCCTTCTTCAGTGGATCAGCTTGGGAATACGATGAGAAGTCGGAGGAATATTACCTCCATCTCTTCTCCCGTAAACAACCGGACCTAAATTGGGACAATCCAAAGCTCCGCAAGGAAATCTACGATATGATGACCTGGTGGCTGGATAAAGGAATTGACGGATTCCGCATGGACGTAATCAACCTGATCTCCAAAGTACCGGAATTACCTAGCGTTTCTGGGGAAAGTAACGGAGAACAGCCTACGTACCACTTCGGTGGAGACTATTTCGTTAACGGTCCACGCGTACATGAGTATATGCAGGAAATGAACCGTGAGGTACTATCCAAGTACGATATCATGACAGTGGGTGAAGCCGTTAATGTCACTCCAGAAGAAGCTTCACTGTATGTTTCCGAGGATCGTAACGAGCTGAACATGGTATTCCATTTCGAGCTCATGGACGTCGATTCCGGACCTGGAGGTAAATGGAATGTACAGCCTTGGAAGCTGGCGGACATTAAGTCCATTATTTCCAAGTGGCAAGTCGCACTCGACGGCAAGGGTTGGAACAGCTTGTATATGAACAACCATGATCAGCCGCGTATGCTATCCCGATTTGGAGATGATAAGCTGTTCCCGAAAGAGTCTGGCAAAATGCTGGCAACACTGCTTCACACGCTCCAAGGTACACCTTACATCTATCAAGGTGAAGAAATCGGCATGACAAATGTACAGTTTGCTTCCATCGATGACTACAAGGATATTGAAATTCTAAATATGTATAAGGAATACTTGGCTGCCGGACACTCGGAAGAAAAAATCATGAATTCCATCTATATCAAAGGTCGGGACAATGGCCGTACGCCGATGCAATGGAACTCGGAGCCGCAAGCAGGCTTCACCACCGGCACTCCGTGGCTGGCTGTGAACCCTAACTACAAAGATATCAACGTGGAGAAGGCACTGGCTGATCCCGATTCTATTTTTCACTACTATAAGAAGCTAATTGAGCTACGTAAGCAGCATGAGATTATCGTATACGGAAATTATACAATTTTGGCTGAGGAGAATGAGCAGGTATATGCTTATCTGCGTACTCTTGGAGAAGAACAGCTACTAGTTGTATTGAATTTCTTCGGAGAGCCTGCGACCTTCGAACTTCCTTCTACTGTGAAATTCCAAGCGAAGGAACTGCTCATTGCTAACTATGAAGTAAATCCAGAAGAAGAACTAAACACCATTCAGCTTCGTCCTTATGAAGCTCGTGTGTATAAGCTTAGCTAATAAAATCCATCGGATTTGTCAGCAATGGTCAATGGTAGAACTATAAAAAGGAGCCTCTCGGCTCCTTTTTTCTTATCTATTTGCTTGTAAAAATTTTAAAATTCACTTTATGTAGCTTAGCCTTCCGTGTTAATAATTCCATAATGAATAAGGTCATCATATTTATTTTCTTTATAAATATGCTGTAATAAAATGCCTTCCTTCACCATTCCACATTTTTGCATCACTCGCCCAGAGCTTGGATTTGAAGCAAGGTGTCTTGCAAACACTTTATGATAATGCTTTTCTGAAAAAGCAAACGCAATGATCGCTTTTGTTGCTTCAGTCGCGTATCCTTTACCCCAATATTCCTCACCGATCCAATATCCAACTTCACCATTTCTGTGTGCTTTCTTATTGGTCAGTCCTATAGCTCCATAAAGCTCGTTTGTACTTTTATCAGTAATCGCAAACTCATAATACATATTATTGATAAAATTCTCTTCATGAGCTTCAATCCATGATATTGCACATTCGATAGTGTATGGATAAGGTAGGGTCAACGTACTTTTGTAGATATTATAATTATTGCAGAGGTCAGAGACACGTTTTGCATCAGATAATTCAAAGGGTCTCAAAATCAATCTTTCGGTCGTCATTGTTCTTTTCTCTTGATTAAACATTGTTTTACCTCCGCTCAAAAATCTCTTGCACCATCGGCATCGCCAAACTCATATTCTCAGCTTCGATCACTATCGCTGTTAGTCCTGTCCCCGTGCGTGTCTCATGAAACTCGCCCTTATCCCAATATACGGCAGAGCCAGCGCTAACTGAAATCTCTACTTCTTCCCCTGCTCTGACCCAGCCTTCTCCGCTAACGACCAGAAACAGCTGTGGAATCGGAGCCTGATGCCAGCCAACAAGTCCATTCACGCCCAAGTGCATACAACCCACTTGCGGAGAAACCGCCTCTGTCAGTATTCTGGACATATAAAGCTGCTGGCTGCCGAATGCATCAATCGATTTACCGACTTCTTTGGCAAAGCTATATACTATCATCTTACACTGTTCCTCCTACCGATACTGGATTTACCTGTACCTGATCTGCATGCAATTTTTCAATAATCGCCAACAGGAAGGTTTCGGCTAGACTATTCTTTTTAATAGCACTGGCGGCCTCTTCCAAGGTAAACCATTCTGCATGATCTACCTCAGCACTCACCTGACTTAATTCCTCCGTATCTGCAACACCTATAAAATTCAGCATCAGCGTATTAGAAGGTGCGAAATACAAGCTGCGCATATATTCATAGGCTACAATATCAATTCCTACCTCTTCTTTTACCTCACGAATAAGTGTGGTTTCCGCATCTTCACCTTTATTCACGTACCCTGCAAGCAAAATATAATCTGGTCGGTTATACTGCTGGATCAATAGAATCTTATTCATATCCCGATTTAATACCGCTGTACTGATCGCTGTGCTGAAAATAGGAAATCGGAACATTTCGCATGCATTACAATAAGGTACCTGCCCTTCCCCATCGCTTTCTTTCATTACTAACGCTGTTCCACATTCTAGGCAATATTTCAAGCTGTTCTCTTCCTTCTATAATAAAGTAGTTAATACCTATTCCAGTTGAGGAGGAATACGATGCTGCGTAGCTTGTTCAAACCCGTAGGCTATGGATAGGAGCGTAGGCTCACTATAGGCTTTTCCGGAAAAAACTACCCCAAAGGGCCCCCGAGTAGGATCACCATCAGCATCAATAATGCCCTGTGCTACATACCCTGCCGGAACAGTAATTAACGGATACCCCAAGCGTGCCGCAATATACATACCATCTACATCACCAGGCAGCAATAATGCATCCAAGCTATACTGCTCCAACACATAATCTATACCTTTCTCAAGTGCTAACTCTCTGTATTCTTGTTTCTTTTGCTGATATTCTTCTTCGGTTAAAGTTACTTCCTCTGACCTAGTTAATGTGTCTTGCCCATATTGTAATGCGATTTCAGCATGCCTTTCATTATACGCTATCAATTGTTGCAAAGAGTGAACCGGAACGGAATCATCTACTTGAGATAAATATGCATTGAGCCCCTTTTTAAATTCATAACAGATCACATCATTATTCCAGTTTTGTTGTTCAACATAAAGCGTAACTGGATCTATAATCGTAGCCCCTTCATTCTTCAAAGTCTGGATAGCTGCTTCCATAATTGAAAGTCGCTCTGCATCTAAATGTTTATAATAAGCCCGTGGAACACCTATTCTTGCTTGCCGTATAAAGCTTTTATCTAAAAAAGGAGTATAGTCCGTAAAAGCATGCTTCTCGCTCAATAATGTTGCTTCATCCTTGTCATCCACTCCCGTTAATGCCCCCAAAATAATCGCCGCATCCGTGACCGTTCTAGCGATAGGTCCAGGAGTGTCTTGGCTAACTGAAATAGGAATCACTCCAGTACGACTGACCAATCCAACTGTTGGTTTGATCCCGACGAGAGCATGCTGACAGGCTGGCCCAACAATTGATCCCGCGGTTTCCGTTCCGATCGATGCTGCTGCCAAATTTGCCGCAATAGCTGCCGCTGGTCCAGAACTTGAACCACTGACAAATACATTCCCTGGCCCATATGGATTAAGTACTAGACCACCTCGTGAGCTATACCCAGCCGGCATTGAACTAGACATAAAGTTAGACCACTCCGACATATTCGCCTTTCCAAGCAAAACAGCTCCTGCCGACCGAAGCTTCGCAGCTACGAAGGAATCTTTTGCCGCAAATGATCCTGCTAAAGCTACTGACCCAGCACTCGTATGCATCTTATCCGCAGTATCTATATTATCCTTCAACAATATAGGAATACCGTGCAGACTTCCCCGACTTCCTTGTTCCCTACGTTCAATATCCAGTGCTCTCGCGATGTCTTTAGCCTCTGGATTGATTTCTAAGATGGCGTTTATGTCTATATCGTACTTATGAATCCGTTCCAAATAGGCTACTACCAAATCTTCTGAGCTGACTACGCCTGCTTCCATAGCCGCTTGCAGCTTTGCAATATCCGCTTCTATTATCCATTCCTGAAATTTGATCTTCATCAGAGCAGCTCCTTCAAGTATAATCGCCTTCGGCGTCCTTATAAGGACGGTAAGCGTTTAGCGAGAAATATAAGGATAAAGTATAGTGTGAAACGTACTTTCTTATATTTCAAAATTATGTAATTCTCCCTAGCATAAACCTACCATAAATGATTAGCTCAAGGACATGACGAATTTGACTATAATTATTTAAACCTGTGATTTGACTCCCTCGGCTACAGATGATAGGGTATTTTCGAAGTTAAATTTTTCCGGGAGGGAATGCCCATGACGGAAGTAAAGCTTAGTATCGGATACGATGAATTCGAAGAAGGCCAAAGAATTGGCACTGAAATTGAGAAACTTAGTAGCAGCCCTGAAAGTTCTTCGCTGACAAGTCTAATTATCGGTGATTGGGGGCAAGCCTACGAAAATAGTTCAGAAGAAGTTGTAGAGTCACTGGTTACGCATAGTGCTAGCTTCCCTGCTTTGCGCAAGCTTTTCATAGGCGAGATGGGCTATGAGGAATGCGAGATTTCTTGGATTACCCAAAGCGATCTATCGCCGCTGCTCCCCGCTTTTCCAGAGCTACAGTCACTCACGATTCAAGGTGGGAATGAGCTAAGCCTCTCAGAACTAAAACACGACAAGCTAGAAGAACTGATTATTATAAGTGGAGGCTTAGGTAAAGCCATTCTTGAACATATTGCAGCAAGCCAATTGCCGAATTTGCGCAAGCTGGAGCTATATCTCGGCGTAGATAACTACGGATTTGACGGCAGCTTAGCAGATCTTCTTCCTCTTATAGAAGTAGGAAAGTTCCCTAAGCTTACTTATCTTGGTTTAAAAAATAGCCAGATCCAAGATGAGATCGCAGGTGCACTAGCAAATGCTCCTATTCTGGATCAACTGGACACGCTTGACCTGTCGCTTGGTACCCTAAGCGATGAGGGGGCAGAATTGCTTCTAGCCAGCGACAGAATCAAAAAATTAAAAGCATTAAACCTAAGCCATCATTATATGTCTGACGAGATGATTAGCCGCTGGAAGCAAAGTGGATTGCCTGTTGATGTTAGCGACAAGCAGGAAAGCGATGATGAGGAAGACTGGCGTTATCCTTCCATCACAGAGTGAGCCTCTCATGAGGCCGATGATCGTTATCGGTATTCCCGGTGATAAACGGACTAGCGGCATCCAGCAAGCGCGTTCCGATCTAGGAATGCCCCCTGCCATTATTTTATCTTACGCTGAGTTTCTGCAAGGTAGATCATTAGGTGATCTTATGGAAGAGCAGAAGAAGCAATTACCCCATCAGTCCTCCGTTTACAACGGAGTAGATCTCAGTGCAGCTCCACCGCTACTGAGGCTAGAATCACCTGGCAGCAGCTTCGAGGTAGAACGGGCCTTAATCGCTCTGGGTGCACCGGATTCGGATGATATGGACGATTCGCTTCATCCCTACGCCGATAGACCTGATCCGCGACCACTCCGCGTGAAATTAGCCTGTCAATTGACGGAAATGCAAGGTGTACTGCATCATCCATCCCAATGGTTCCGCGGCTACTGCCGAATGCTGGCTAGACTACAGCGCGAGGCCAAAACCGCATGTCCAGGTTCGCTATGGTTAAATGACCCTACTGACATTGCGGCCATGACCGATAAACGCCAGACACAACAGATTCTGAGCGAGGCAGGGATTCCAATCCCTCGCCCAGTAGGCGAAGATCAGCAGCCTACGGATTATGCCTCTCTCCGGGAGATGATGTTATCCCGGCGCATGCACCGGGTATTCATTAAGCTGGCCTTCGGCTCTGCGGCTTCTGGGGTGGTCGCCTATCAGATCCATCCCGTGACGGGTGCCGAAATTGCCTTAACAACAGTGGGGGTCGAGAATTACATCACTCGACCACCCATTTACTATAATTCCGGTAAACTGCAACGGTACACGGATACCGCCACGATCTCGGGAATTGTGAACTGGATCTACCAGCACGGGGCTTATGCTGAGCAATGGATCCCTAAAGCCGGGCTTAAGGGAAAAGCATTCGATATTCGCCAGCTAGTCGTTCTCCGCGAGGCCTGCCACGCGGTTGCCCGGGTCAGTCCTACACCAATTACGAATCTGCATTTACGCAACCAGCGGATGTCTCTTTCGGAAGCCGGTCTGTCTGAACCCGTACAGGAGCAGGTGCGGAATACCGCTGTGCAAGCACTGGCTGCTTTTCCCCGTTCCGGGGTAGCCGGAATCGATGTACTGGTATCCGGGGGTTCACAGCAATGTTTTGTCGCGGATGTCAATCCATTTGGCGACTTGCTGTACGATGTGAAATACCGTGGCTCCAGCACCTACGAATGGGAAATGAAGGTATTGTCGGCTAGAGACTATATCACGCCTCCCTCCACACCGCTTATAAAGGAAGGATTATCTTAAATGGATATGAACACCATCGTCGGCACGCATGACATTCTTATGATCACACTCGATACGCTACGTTATGATGCTGCTGTTATGGAAGAAGCAAACTGTCCGAACTTATGCGGAACAGGATCATGGGAGAAAAGACATACCCCTGGCAGCTTCACCTATGCGGCCCATCACGCCTTCTTCGGCGGTTTCTTGCCTACTCCAGCCACAACGGATAAGACAGAGCATATCCGCATGTTCCATTCCCGAAACACCGGAATGAAGACGCATCCGCATACCTGGCTGTTCGATACACCCGATATCGTATCCGGACTTGCTGCCGAGGGCTACCGGACGATTTGTATTGGGGGCGTTATTTTTTTCACCAAAAAAAATCCACTCGCTCGTGTGTTACCAAGCTATTTCCAGCACAGCTACTGGCGGATGACGTTTGGGGTCACCAACCCGCGTTCCACAGAGCATCAGGTAAATCATGCCTTGAAGCTGCTGAAGGATACTCCGCGCGAGCAAAGATTGTTCATGTTCCTCAATGTCTCTGCCATCCACGGGCCGAACCATTATTTTATACCCGGCGCTAAAAAAGACTCCGTAGACAGCCAGCGCGCCGCACTCCGATATGTGGATGGTGAACTGGGCCGATTATTCGATACCTTCCGGGAACGCGGTAATCCTACCTTCTGTCTAGCGTTTTCTGATCATGGAACCGCTTTTGGCGAAGATGGCTATCAGGGGCATCGCCTGGCTCACAATACCGTATGGAACGTCCCTTATCGGGAATTTATTTTATAAAAGGAAAAGGAAAGGATGGAGAACTGTTATGACGTTATCGTCCTTCTCTTTAGAAGAGCTTCATCAATGGAAAGACAATATTACTGCTTACCCTTACCGATCTTATCTGTATTCCTATCCACACAAAACGGCTTACAGGGATCTACAGCCTCCGATTCCACTAGAATCCTTATGGCGAGATGAGCCTGCTGAATCCTTTTTTCTATATATGCATATTCCGTTTTGCGGTGCTCGCTGTGGATTCTGCAACCTGTTCACCTTGCCTGATAAACGCGCGAATGTTCACGCTACATACGTAGACGCGCTAGAACGTCAAGCCAAGCAGTGGGCCGAGTTCACTAGACATAAACCGTATGCTCGTTTCGCGATTGGCGGGGGTACGCCTACATTACTGGCGGCAGATCAACTGCGCCGTTTGTTCCACATTGCCGTTGATACAATGGGACTGGAGACGAGTTCAGCCTCCATCTCGGCGGAAACCTCCCCAGAGACCCTTACCGCAGAAAAGCTGAATATTCTAAAAGAATATACAGTAGATCGGGTCAGCATGGGCATCCAAAGCTTTGTCGCGGCTGAATCAGCGGCCATCTATCGCCCGCAGAATCCGGATGAGGTGTATCGCGCACTGGAGCTGCTGGGAAAATATGATTTTCCAATTCTAAATTTGGATTTGATCTATGGTCTTCCGGGGCAAACTGTCGACTCTTGGCTGTATTCTCTAAATCAAACGCTTAGCTATGATCCTGAAGAAATCTTTATTTATCCGCTCTACACCCGTGAGCATACCATCGTAAAGCCAGGGGATATCCAGCGTCAGGAGGATATTCGCCTAGACTGCTACAAGGCCGCTGGTCAACTGCTTAAAGCCAGAGGTTATCGCCAATATTCCATGCGTCGTTTCGCCAAAGAAACCGCAGGAACAGATAAACGCATTCTTGACTATAGCTGTCAGGAAGAAGGAATGGTCGGGCTAGGCTGCGGGGCTAGATCCTATACTCGCAACGTGCATTACGCTTCCCGTTATGGGGTTAGCCGTAAAGCAACCGAGAGCATTATTGCCGATTACGTCAGTACGGATCGTTACGATACGGCAGATTACGGAATGGTGCTAAATCTGGAAGAACAGAAACGCCGCTTTATTCTAAAGGCGATTTTACATAGTGAGGGTCTGAAGCTTGAAGATTATAGTCTACGCTTCGGCAACTCACTCTGGAGTGATTATCCTGAACTGTCTAACCTGCTTCATACCGGCTTAGGGAAAGAAGCAGATGGCGTATTACGCCTCACTACCGAAGGTTTAGGTTACTCCGATTCCATCGGTGATTGGTTTATTTCAGGGGAGATCCGAGAGCAGATGGAAAGGTTCGTATTGCCATGAAAGCGGTCCTCTACTACCGTGGGTCTCTCACCTCCTGCAACTATGACTGCCCCTACTGTCCTTTCGGCAAAACAAGAGACAGCGCAGCCACTCTCGCGAAGGATCGGCAAGGACTGGAGACCTTTGTCGAGTGGGCCTCTCTGCAAGGAGCAGGGGGCCATCGGCTATCTATCTTTTTCAATCCTTATGGCGAAGGGCTGATTCATCGCTGGTACAAAGAAGCGATGATCTCGCTCTCCAATATGGAGCATGTGGAGAAGGTAGCGATTCAGACGAACCTTTCAGCAAATCTTGACTTCATTCATAAGCTGAATCGAAACAAGGCTGCCTTTTGGGCTACTTACCACCCCGGACAGGTGAGCGAGGATAAGTTTCTAACGCAATGCATGACCTTGTACGAGAATGATGTGCCTTTCAGTGTAGGGAGCGTTGGGATCCGCAGCGCCTTTCCTGCTATAGCCTCGCTTCGTGCAGCATTACCAGAGAGTGTATATCTATGGGTCAATGCTTATAAAGATAAACCGGATTACTATACTGCCGAGGATCTTTCCATTCTTAGCAAGATTGATCCGCATTTTGCTGTGAATGCTATGGATTACGAAAGCCTGGGTCAAACCTGCAATGCTGGAAATGAAGTCTTTTATGTACAAGGCGCTGGACTGGTGAAACGCTGCTATAAGGACAGAGGTGTTATTGGCAATCTATACCGTGATGGTTTGGAGGGTCTATCCGCTATAAGAAGCTGCCGAATGAAGGTGTGCGACTGTTATATCGGCTATATTCATATGCCAGAGCTGAAGCTGCAAGACATCTATGGATCAGGTCTGCTGGAACGAATCCCTTATGGAGCTATGGACTATTGAACCGAAAACTACTGTAAGGTTAACTGTGTGTTAAATTTCAAGAAATAGAGCCCTGTCAGAATTTCTAGACAGGGTTTCTTTACTCTGTGTGGAATATGAACAATAGCCCTCGTCTACAGGGGCGACAGCAAACACTAAGTTGGAGGGATGAATAGCTGATGAAAAACATTATTAATTTTGCGCATCGCGGCGCATCGGCAGTGTGTCCGGAAAATACTATGGCAGCGTTCCGCAAAGGTCTTGCGTTAGGTGCAACCGGGATTGAAACCGATGTACAAATGACCAAGGATGGCGGACTTGTTCTTATTCATGATGAAACCCTAAACCGTACGACAAGCGGAAGTGGCTATGTGAAGGATAAAACCCTTGCAGAAATTCTGGAAGTGGACGCGGGCTCTTGGTTCAGTCCTGAGTTCAAAGGCGAGAAACTCCCCTTGCTAGAAGATTTGTTAGATCTGCTGCGAGGTCGAGATACAGTACTGAACATCGAGTTTAAAAATGGTACTTTCTTTTACCCGGGTATGGAGGAAAAGGTTATCGCGGCTGTACGGGAGTTCAAGATGAGCGATCGCGTGATTTTTTCAAGCTTTAACCATTATTCATTAGCTCACAGTAAAACGATCGCACCTGAGATCAAGACAGGAATTCTATACGGGGAAGGTCTGTATCGTCCTTGGGATTATGCAGCTACACTTGGCGCAAACGCACTACATGCTTATCATCAAGCGGTACTGCCTGAATTCGTTGAAGAAGCAACTAAGCATGGCATCGCCTACAATCCTTGGACGGTTAATGACCCAGAGCGGATGAAGGCTTTAATCGAAGCTGGAGTGTCGGGTATAATTACCGATCATCCGGATGTCCTAGCTGGACTTCTAGCTAATAAGGGAGTGTGAATGTGTGAAAAAAGTCTGGTTGCTCGGATTCGGCTTTTTCAGCATAAGCATTACGTGGAGTCTGTATAACGCATTCGTACCCTTTTTTCTAGAAAAATACGTACATAGTGTGGCGCTTATCAGCTTCTTGATGACGATTGATAATTACTTTGCCTTATTCCTGCAGCCTTGGATCGGCAACCGTAGTGACCGCACGACCTCGCGTTTTGGACGCAGAATGCCTTATCTTATGATCGGTATGCCTTTCGCTGCCGTGCTAACCATGCTGATTCCGTTTCATACCGGACTATTTACACTTCTGTTATTTATGATGCTGATGAATCTGGCCATGAGCTTATACCGTTCACCAACCGTCGCCCTTATGCCGGATATTACGCCTGAAGAGCAGCGTACAAAGGCAAACGGGCTGATTAATTTCATGGGTGGGTTCGGTTCTATTCTCGCTTTCGGTGTAGGTTCTATCCTGTATAAATCAAACCCAGCGCTACCGTTTATCGTTGCTGGACTAATTACCTTGTTATGTCTGTTTATCGTATCTCGCTTCATTAAAGAAAATCGGGACGGCGTAAACGTGCAAATGAAGCTTCCTACAGAAGCAGATGCTGCCACCAAGCCCTCTCGTATTTCCTTTCGAAGTCAGCTTGACCGCACGACAGTCTTTCTGCTCGCAGCTATTTTCTTCTGGTTCGTAGCGTATCAAGGCGTTGAGACCCTGTTTACCTTATATGGCAAACATCATCTCGGCCTAAGCGAACAGGCGGCCTCTTTCTCGCTCACCTTCTTCTCTTTGGCTTTTGTGCTGTTCGCCATACCTAGCGGCTGGCTAGGCGGAAGATTCGGGAAGAAAAAAATGATCATCATCGGCGTATGCGGACTAATGACCATTTTTGCTCTCGTCGGTTTTGCAAAGGACTTGTTGCTCCTTCGAGGGTTACTGTTGCTAGGTGGAGTCTTCTGGGCTTGTATTAATATCAATTCCTATCCTTATGTTGTGGCAACAGGGACGGAAGAAAGTATTGGTACACGAACAGGGATGTATTATCTCGTCTCTTCCCTTGCCGCCATCAGTTCGCCTCCACTACTGGGACTCATGATTGATATCTTTGACTACTCGATTCTGTTCTACGTAGCGGCGATTAGTATGGGCGTTGCTCTTGTCTGCTTGTTCCTCATGAAAGGCCGCAAGGATGTGACTAACAGCATTCATTCGCCTGGCGCATAATTTCATTTCAAAGGGAATAGTTAGTCCAATAAAAATAGCGGCAGTCTAGGACCTATTGTAGAGGTCCATGGCTGCCGCTTGTATTTTAATTCTAATTCTTATAGACGGAGTAACGCCCCGTACCAAGCTGTTTGGCAGCGTACATCGCTGTATCAGCTTCATTTAGCAGCCTAAAATGATCCACCTTACCATGACTAATGCTGATCCCTATACTCATGGATACGAACAAGTTATGCTCGCCAAGCTGGTAACTCTTAGTCGTCTTCTCCAGAATCCGCACAGCAAGCTGCTCCGCTTCCTTCTGGGTGCTACCTTTCGCGACAATCACAAATTCATCCCCGCCCACGCGGAAAATATGACGTTTTCTTTTGCTGGAAAATTGAATTAAATTCTTACCCACTTCTTGCAGCAGTAAGTCCCCCACATGATGCCCCAAGCTGTCATTGATCGATTTGAAACGATTCAGATCCAGAAACAAAACGGCAAGCTGCTCATTTACTTTGCATCGATCCCAAAAATGATCCATTCCATTCTTATTCAATAGCCCGGTTAAAGCATCCTTATACGCCAGTTCTTTCAATTGCTCTCGTTCAGCCAGTACCAGGTTCATTCGTGTAAGTAAAAACATGATTAGCGCTATCGAAAGACCATAGACCAACAGCGGTATGATAATCCCATCATCGGCTACTTCATTTCCCAGTAAGGTTTTTACACCTAGCAGGTGCATGATCCATAGGGAGGCGACGATAATGATCGCGGAAAGACCAGTATGAATCGCTCTTTTTTGAGGCGTTTTAGATGAAATATCCCGGTAAATCCTTAGTACTGCATAACCGGCCGCTGCTGCGATGAGAAGGGATAATAACGTTTGTAAGTAGATCTGGACCTCTTCCACCTTAAATTCGCACATCCTTTTGACTATAAAAATGATTTGCTTTCTGAGCAATTACTATATTAAAATGCTCTGAACATTTTCTGAACACTAATTATACCTTCAAATGCCGTGCACAATTATAAAGCTCGCAATTCCAAGTCGAATCGGATTTAATAATCTGGGTGATAGACGTATTACTCAGCAAAGCAGTTACATTCAGTTCTGGAAAAAGTCTTCTAAGACTACTCCGTAAAATCGCACCATGGCTAACGACCAATATACGACTGCCCGGATGTTTCTCCGCGATATCTTCGATGGCCTGACTGCCTCTGATCTCACTGGCCTCTGGACTTTCCAGTCCCAAATCTAACTTCTTCCACTCACTTCCCCAGCGTTCAACGCGATCTTGTTCCGTAGTACCTTCAATCTGCCCTGCGTTCATCTCGCGGATACCTGGTACTAAACCGGCGATCTTCATACCAAGCCTTGTAGCAATTACCTCTGCTGTTTGTCGCGCTCTAAGCAGATCACTTGAATATAAATAGTCCCAATGTTCTGTGCTGAGCCGTTCGGCAAGAAGAACCGCCTGCTGCACACCCTCAGCATCCAATGGATTATCCGTATGCCCTTGCGCTCTGCCTTCCTTATTCCACGCGGTACTTCCATGGCGAATTAAACCTATTGTAGTCATAAAGATCTCCCTTTAGTTGTTGAGTTCTAGTGCTATTTTTTTAATGGTATCTATATTCTATCAGATTCTTTCCATGCGTATTTGAAAAATGAGGTTATCCATGTTTTAGAACATGAGGTATAATAAACCTTATCGCTTTTTACATCAGCTAATGGATAAGGAGATTTTGGTTAATATGAAAAAGTTATTGTTCCCGTTCTTTCTTGCATTTGTACTATGTTTAGTTCCGGTTTACACAATTTGCACCTCCACTGCTGGTGCTGCTCCAGTTCCGAAAAACACCGTGTATGTGACCAAGAATAATCACTCGTACATCCCGCTGCGTCTCTTAAATAATTTCACCGGTATACATGCTGAATGGAATGCTAGTGACAAACGTATAGCCATTACGAACGCAGACACTAAGATTACACTTACTGTAGGACAAGCAACTGCGCTCGTCAACGACAAACCAGTTACACTAACCGACTCCGCTTTTAGTGATAACGGTACGGTATATATCCCTTTGTCTTTTATCAGCAAAACGCTGGGCTTTCAATTAGAGTGGAATCAGGAAGCCTCTTCTGTAACCCTTACTAATAACGGGATTTCATCAACGCTACCTGTACTGACTGGCGCACTTATCAAAGCAGATTCCTCCCCCGTTGTCAGTGCTAGTAAAACTTTCAAGGTGGGCGGCAGATCCTTCAAAGCCCAGACGGTCACAATATCCCTACTGCATCCTAAAGTGAAGCTCGACGTTGTACTAGCAGGAAATACGGTGGGAAAAGTGGAGGAACTGAGCAGTCTAGCCAAGCGTAATAATGCCGTAGTGGCTATTAATGGTACGTTCTTTGATGCCTACACCAAAGGGGCATACAAAGCTCCTTACGGTTACATGGTCAGTGGTGGAAAAATGCTCAAAAATAGCTCTGGAGATCGCCGCACGATTTTCACCTATGACAGCAATCACCTAGCCTCGCTTATTCCCGGACTAGAGTTTACGAACCATTTCGCTTCCGGATCTATGGAAGGGGCGCTCCAAGCCGGACCGCGTCTACTAGTGAACGGTAAGGTATCTCTTAATGTTGCGGCAGAAGGCTTCAAGGATGCCAAAATCTTAACAGGCGGCGGAGCCCGCAGCGCACTCGGCCTCACTCGCGACCACAAGCTGATTCTACTGACCACTGGTGGAGCTACTATTCCACAGCTGGCAGAAATGATGAAGCAGGCTGGAGCGTATCAAGCCATGAATCTGGATGGCGGCGCATCGAGCGGACTTTACTACAATGGCAAATATCTCACGACCCCTGGGCGTCAGATTAGCAATGCGATTGTGGTTAAGTATCAGTAGAATGATCTAGCAAGGAGCTATGTACGAGCGTTTTGCTAGACTTCGTGCTTCGGCTTCTAAGAATACTTTTGGATGCTTCTATTGCAGTTTGTGCAATAGAAGCATCCTTTTTTAATAGGAAAATAGGATTCTGTTGTACTGTGTACATTAGAATAAGGCCCACTTGTAATAATGAGACGTTGTGATATCCATGGGTTGCAGAATGTGCAATAGAATCAAGTTCCATCTTCTTTTTGATAGAATCTATTGTACAAAGTGCAACTATTCCTCATATTATTTTTCGGCAGCTAGACGTCCTTTTTGCATAATTTTCCTAGTCCGTGTTACTGTATAACCGTGTGAACCATCCCATTCTGATATTTGATCAAAGGAGCACAACTATGGAGACTATTCTAATCATAGAGGACGATGCTAAGCTCGCGAGCCTTCTAAGCACGTATCTATCTAAATATGAATTTCGTACGGTGATAGTAGAGGATTTCAACAGGGTACTGGAGATTTTTAATCACACCAATCCCGACCTTGTCCTGCTGGACGTCAACCTGCCTAAATATGATGGGTTCTACTGGTGTCGCCAGATTCGCACCACCTCACTCTGCCCCATTCTATTTATATCCGCGCGAGATAGTGGAATGGATCAGGTGATGGCACTTGAAAATGGCGGGGATGATTACATCACCAAGCCTTTTCATTATGAAGTCGTACTTGCCAAAATCCGCAGCCATTTACGCAGAGCTTACGGCTCTTACTCACAGATTCAAGAGGAACGGAAGCTCCAGTCCGGAGAATTAATTCTTTATCCTGAGCGGTATGTAATCCTATATGATGGACATACGAGCGAGCTAACACAGAAAGAAGCGGTTCTGCTGGAAGCCTTATTGCTAAAAGAAGGTCGAGTGGTTAACCGGGAGCGTCTGCTGGATCTCATGTGGAAGGATCAGCATTTTATAGATGACAATACTTTAAATGTGTACATAACCCGTGTCCGCAAAAAGCTTAAGGATCTCGGTCTTGGCGATATTGTGGAAACCATAAGAGGCGCTGGCTATCGGCTTAATGTCACTAAGGATTTGCCATGAAGCTATTTTGGAGAGACCAGATTTCGCTAATCCTTTTCTATCTGTTTCAAATGCTACTTATTCCCTTGCTATATTGGCTGTCTGGTGAGAACAGACCGATCTCTATCATGCTCTATGGAATCGCTCTGAGCACCGTAGTTCTTTTATTATTTTTAGGCTACCGATATGTTCAGCACCGGAGATTGTATGCAGCATTAACTGATCCTATGGACACGCTCCAAAAGCATCTCGTATCCTTAGGAGACACTCCACTTGCCGAAGCGATCCATGAGTTATTACAGCTTATTGACCGCCAGTATCAGGAGCAGGTAAATGGGCATGTCCGCCAAATGGATCAGCATATCGTATTCATGAACCGCTGGGTTCATCAGATGAAAACTCCACTCTCTGTAATTCAGCTCACGCTAAAGGATCTTGAAGAGGAAGCCGCTACAAGTATTCAGGAGGAATTGGAACGTCTACGCGGAGGGCTAGAGATGGTTATTTACACAGCGAGGCTTGATCGGTTTGAAGATGATTTCCAGGTTGAACCGTTACTTCTACGCAAAACAGTTAGTGAAGCGGTAGCCGAGAATCGCAGACTCTTCATACGCCGAGGCATTAAAGTAGATGTACAGGTGGATACCAATCTTGCGATATATAGCGATGCGAAATGGTTGATGTTTATGCTGACCCAAATCTTAACCAATGCCGTAAATTATACCTCCACCTCCGGTACCGCTAAAACTGTTACCCTCTCAGCTCAGCGTGCAGGCACCGACACGATTCTGGATATTACCGACCAAGGCATCGGTATTTCTCCTGAGGATTTGAAGCGGGTTTTTAATCCCTACTTTACGGGTGATCGTGGACGACATTATCATGAATCGACAGGTATGGGACTTTACCTCGTAAGAGAGATTTGCAGCAGGCTCGAACATAAGGTGGAAATTCAATCCCGACTCGGAGAAGGAACCCGTGTGCGACTTATATTCAGCAACAGTAATCATCTACAGAAATAAGCCCTGGGGGTACTTCTAGTCATACTTATGGCTGTGTAGTCCCTCTTTTTTTTGCAGATACCCTACCCTTGTAAGATACGAACATAACCTTAAGCACATTGTAAGATAACGTTAAGGTAAATCCATAGCAGCTTATCACCCGATCTTATAAATTATATACATAACCCGTCCCTGCTTCGTGACGGATAAAATCACTTTTGTAGCGAAAGGAATGAAGGATATGAATGTTGTAGAAGTCAAAGGACTTCATAAGGTATACCCCGGCAAAATAGCGACCCAAGCCCTCACCGATATCCATCTCAATATTGAAAAAGGTGAATTTGTAGGTATCATGGGACCCTCTGGTAGCGGTAAAACAACATTGCTGAACATGGTGTCCACGATCGACCAGCCCTCCTCTGGTGAGGTGATTATCAATAGCAGCAACCCTTACCTTTTGAATAAAAAAGAGCTCGCCCATTTTCGCCGCAAACAACTAGGCTTTGTGTTTCAGGACTTTAACCTGCTTGAGACATTAACCGTCGCCGAGAATATTGTACTGCCCCTAACGCTGGATAACCGTAAACTCTCGCAGATGGAGATCTTGCTTCAAAGCGTCGCAGAACGCTTAAACATTACCGATATTCTTAGTAAACGCACCTATGAAATTTCAGGGGGACAACGTCAGCGGACCGCAATTGCCCGGGCAATCATCACCTCCCCTTCGATTATATTAGCCGATGAGCCTACAGGTGCGCTTGACTCCAACTCTTCACGGACGGTAATGGAATCGCTGGAGAATATTAACCACATAGAGGGCACGACGCTAATGCTTGTAACGCATGATCCACTGGCAGCGAGCTACTGTAATCGAATCGTCTTTATAAAAGACGGCAAACTGGCGGCAGAAATTCACCGGGGAGATAACCGTCAGGCCTTCTTCCAAAAGATTATCGATACACTTTCATTCTGGGGAGGGAATAGTCATGAACTTTCCTCAATTCGCGTTTAACAATGTGCGGCGCAATTCACGGGCTTATTTTGCCTTTTTCTTAAGCAGTGCTTTTATGGTCATGATCTTTTTCTCTTATTCAGTCTTTATTTACCACCCTAGTATTACGAACATCGCGCTGGGTGCGAATTCAGCCTCCGGCATGCAAATTGCTTCTTATATCGTGTTTATCTTTGCGTTCTTTTTCGTTCTATACTCGATTAGTGCATTTCTGAAAATGCGTAATCTGGAGTTCGGCATACTGATGATTTTAGGCGCACGCCCTGGCCAGATCAACAAGCTGATTCTTATAGAAAATATGCTGATCGGACTGCTCTCTATAGTAACAGGTATGTCTTTCGGCATGCTTTTATCCAAGCTGTTCTTGCTGCTAAGCACGACAATTATGGGCATGGAGCCACTGCCATTTTATTGGCCAATGAAGGCATTAATAATTACTTCTATCTCTTTCATTTCATTATTTCTGGTCATTTCGATCTTCACATTATTGTTCATTCGCAAGCATCAAGTCCTTGAACTGCTTAAGGGAAATGTTAAGCCTAAAAAAGAGCCTCATGTCTCCTTCTTGTTCTCGCTTTTCGGATTTCTACTGTTGACCATCGGCGCTCTCGCTATACGGAAGCAATTGTCTCCCAGCTCACTCCTAGTCGCTGCTGTCACAGGTATTGCGGGAACCTATTTTTTCTACTCTCAGTTGTCCGTACTAGGGATACGATTGCTTAAGCTAAGCAGAAAACGGCTTTGGCGTGGAACCAATCTGCTGTGGATTTCCGAGATGAGCTACAAGATCAAAGACAATGCAAGAATGTTATTCCTTGTTACGGTAGTTACCTCGATTGCTTGTATGGCTTCAGGATTTCTTTTGTCCATTAATCAAGCGAACACGGAGCACTATAAAAAAACCTCCTTCGCAATGAATTATTCAAATTATAATCCAAAGGGAGAGATGCCTGATTTAGGACACATCCATAACAAATTACAGAATGCCAAGGTCGAGTATACAGAGAATAAAGTTGATCTAATCTCCGCTTCCATTCAAGGAATCGATAAAGAAACCATACTTAACATTGATATCATTTCACGGTCAGAGTTCAATCAATTGGCTCCTCAAATGAATGTGCCCGAAGTGGGACCCTTATCTGAGAAAGAAGCTGTATTACTGCTGAGCCCTCATATCCAGACACAGAATTATGCTGCTAATCAAACGGTTCTTTTGAAAAATCAGAAAGATGAAGAGCTGCTGCTAAAAGAACTGCGAACGCCCAAGATACATCCAATGGACCCCATGGCAAGCTCACTCTTAATCGTAGATGACGGCTTCTATGAGAAGTTTTCTTCAGCAGAGAAACACACCAGGCCATATGTGAGATACCTATATAAAATCCCTGCATGGGACGGTCCTACTCCTAATGCCAGCTCACCTGAAGCTGTCATCACTAAAGAGCTCATCCAGTGGAGTAAAGCATCCAACATTTCTAACAATCAATATAGCTCCTTAATGACAGCACGAGCAGACAGCTATCTATCAACCAAACAGGGAACAGCCATATTTAGTTTTATTGGCATTTTTATCGCGCTGATTTTCTCGCTTTCATCGGCCAGCTTTCTCTTTTTTAAGCTTCATACCGAGCTGAACACGGACAAACAAATGTACAATGCTTTATCCAAAATCGGTTTAAGCACCAAAGAAATGTCAGCTTCTGCTACCAAACAAATTTCTGTGCTCTTTTATATTCCGATTGTGATTGCCACCATTCAGACCCTTGTCGTAATTCGTCCCATACTGAAGCAAATGAATATCACCGATGTAACTCTTCCCGTACTAATTACATCCGGTACATTCCTTGCTGTGCAGACCCTCTATTTCATTATTGCTCGATCTCGTTACATTCATAGTCTCAAAAAAATAATGGTATAAAAGACTTCTCTTCAGTTGGCGGAACAGTGACTCTCACGTTACACTTGCTATATTATTCAATAAACCTAGCAAGGAGGTTCCGAATTTATGTCCAAGGCTGATTATATGTTATCCATTCTTTGGATGCTCAAGCAGCGGGGAAGAACCGCCGGAGAACTAGCGGAAGCGTTAGAGATCAGTGTTCGGTCTGTGTACAGATACATCGATGCGTTATGCATCAGTGGTGTACCCGTTATTGCGGATAGCGGGCCTGGTGGCGGTTACAGCTTACCAGAGCATTTTATTGAGGCTCCATTATTCTTTGACTCCGAAGAGCAGCGTGCCCTTCTACAAGCTTCTTCTTTTGCCAGGGGGACCGGATATCCTTATGTTGAAGCTCTGGACCGAGCCCTATCCAAGCTAAAAAGATATAGTAATGCCCAGCAATTAGAACAAATGGAGCGCCATGAGAATGGCATTGAGACGATCCATTCTCCTTCCCCGTCGCTTAGCCATCTGATTCAAGAATTGGAATTGGGGGCAGCGAACGGATACACCCTGCAAATGGAATATCGTAAGGGTAATGGAGAAACCAAATCATCTCGTGCCATTGATCCTTACGGACTTGTACTCTGGAAGGGCCAATGGTACACCGTAGCTTACTGCCACGAGCGACAAGAAATTCGCAGTTTCCGGCTCGATAGAATCATTGAACTGAACCGAACAGAAGCTGTATTTGCTCGTCCTGCTGACTTCTCTGCACGTGATTTTTTGTTAAAGAGCTTACTGCCTGCACGCAATACTGAAGAGAAACTAGTTACAGTAGTCATCGCATCCGACGAGGGAGTCTTGAATGATCTATGCAGTCATTGGTTGTTCGGACATACGCTGGTACAGCGCATGGAAGGACAAGCCCGCTTTCAAGTGGACGAAACTTCTTTACTGACTTATGTACCCTACTTCTTGTTGCCTTATGGAACCACATTACGCATCATGGAGCCTTCTTCCCTGAAAGAAAGACTAGCGGACATAGCCATTAATTTAGCAGCTCATTATAAGACATAAATTATTCTTTAGGATCACTGACCGTAGTTGTCAGTGATCTTTTTGTATAGTGTAAATGAGTCTGAGGGAATAAATGAAAATATACATCAAGGAGGAATAACAAATGAAGGAACTACATTATGAATTTTATATTGACGGAACACCAGAGCAGGTATGGGAAACATTGATCTCACCGGAAGGTACGAAGCAGATTTATTACGGCAGCGTTATTCGTTCAACCTTCAAAGAAGGAGAATTACTGGAATACATCGGACCCGGTGCAGATGGAGATGAAACGCTGCATGTCTATGGGACTCTGCTGGAGTTCACTCCGCAAAAAGCATTGCGTTTCACGCATAAGGTAGGACCTTCCTATCATAAAGGACATGAAAGATATGAATCGCGTATTTCTTGGCTGCTTGAACCGGTGGGCGGAACTACTAAGCTCACGCTTATTCACGATGAATGGCATCCTGAAGATCCTTCGTATGCTGGCAGCATCAGCGCTTGGTGGCAGGTTCTAAGTAATACCAAGACTTTAGTAGAGACTGGACGCACGCTTGATTTTGGAAGCTGGACATAACTTTACGGCAAATTATAGTTGAATACGACTGTTTCAATTAAAGACAAGCTTATGAAGATTTAACCTTAGCCCCTCGGATGGAGCGCAAGCCTTCTTTCCGTCAGGGTTTTTTTTGTGCCAAAAATAATCTTTCCTCAGGGAAACATTCTTGTTGCAGGGACAAAGTTGTTCACATATACTACTATTGTGTCATACTACAAGAAAAATTCCATTGCACAAAATAATAACCATAAAAATACAAATATATCATAAATGAAAGAAGGCGATCTAATGACTGGAACTATTATTCCATTATCAGAAGCGGCTAAAGGCAGCACGCTGCGTATCAACGGTATTGAAGTTCAGGGTGTACTTAGAAGAAGATTGCTGGATCTCGGGTTTGTAGTCGGTAATGCCGTTGAGGTGTTACGGCGCAGTCCCTTAGGTGATCCTATAGCTTTTCGGGTAAGCAACACGACCATTGCATTGCGTAGAGAAGAAAGCTCTTTAATATTTGGAGAAATCATCGGAGGTGTAGAAGCATGAGTCATTTCACAGTCGCTTTTGCAGGCAATCCTAATACTGGAAAAAGCACGCTTTTCAATCTGTTGACCGGCATGCGTCAGCATACTGGAAACTGGGCAGGTAAAACCGTCATTACTGCTGAAGGTGAGTTTAAGCATAAAGACCATACGTACCTCGCTGTAGATCTTCCTGGTACGTATTCGCTGTACTCCAATTCCGCTGATGAAGAAGCGGCTAGAGATTATATTATTTTTGAACAGCCCGATGTGACACTAGTCGTGCTTGACGCTACCTCGCTAGAACGAAATCTCAACCTTGCCTTGCAAGTACTGGAGATTACCGGTCGGGCTGTTGTCTGCATCAACCTCATCGATGAAGCCCGTAAACTGGGTATCGACATCAATCTGAAGCGCATTTCCAAACGTCTCGGCGTGCCTGTAGTTGCGATATCGGCTCGCAATAAAATTGGTATTGAGGCGTTATTGGATCAGGTGGAACGCGTGGCTACAGGCGCATGCACTGCACAGCCACTGCGTATTACGTACAACGAGGAGATTGAACGTGGAATTGCTGAGCTTACACCACTGGTAGAGCAAACTATTGGCAGCAAATATCCGGGTCGCTGGATTGCACTGCGCCTGCTCGATGGTGATGAAAGCCTGCTAACTTCGCTTAAAGAGAATATGAAGAATAAAGACTTACCTGAAGCAAAGGAGGTCATCGGTCATGGAGTTACCGCATATCACTAAGGGATTAGATCCTCTAGATTCCCTGCTCTCCACAGCGAAAAAGCTTGCTGACGGTGGAGCGATACGGGATGAGATTGTCAGCGGCATTTATGGCGTATCCGCAGGCATCTGTGGGGATGCAGTCACCTATAGGGATAAGAAAAAGCTGAACAGCACTTATAAGCTTGATAATATCGTAACTTCAAAAATATGGGGATTCCCCATTATGCTCGCCATCCTCGGTATCGTGTTCTGGATTACGATTGCCGGCGCCAACTATCCTTCAAGCTGGCTTGCTACTTTCTTCGGCTTCATCGAAGGGTATCTCACTGCCGGATTCGAGGCGATTCATGCCCCAGCTTGGCTGCACGGTGTGCTTGTTCTTGGATTATATCGAGGAACTTCATGGGTCATCAGCGTCATGCTGCCGCCAATGATGATATTTTTCCCAGTCTTCGCGTTGCTTGAAAATTTCGGGTATCTGCCGAGGGTTGCTTTTAACATGGACCGGTTGTTCAAGAAATCAGGTGGTCACGGCAAACAGGCTTTGACCATGTCTATGGGATTCGGCTGTAATGCTGCCGCGATCCTCTCCACCAGAATCATAGAATCACCGCGTGAACGGATGCTCGCGATTTTGACCAACAATTTCGTTCCATGTAACGGCCGCTGGCCGACATTGATTCTATTGTCTTCCTTATTCATGGCAGGAGCGGCTACGACAGGCGCACTCCGCACCCTCACAACCGCCTCCGTACTTATGGGGATGGTGCTAATCGGCATCATCGTTACCCTCACGGTTTCCTGGGTCATGTCCAAAACTGCGCTACGCGGTGTCCCTACACATTACACACTGGAGCTCCCTCCCTATCGCCGGCCACAAATTTGGAAGACCATACTTATTTCCTCCAAAGATAAGTCCCTTAACGTACTTACTCGGGCAATCGTGGTAGCTGCCCCTGCTGGAATTATCACTTGGATCTTAGGTAACCTATTTATTGGCGGAGATTCTGTCCTGAATCATATGGCTGCATTCTTCGATCCTTTTGCACACATGCTCGGCATGGATGGCTTTATCATCATGGCTTTTATTCTTGGACTTCCCGCGAATGAAATCGTACTGCCGATCCTGCTTATGGGCTATATGTCCTCTGGAGCTATGGTCGATATTGACAGCTTGGGCAGCATCAAAGATGTCTTTTTATCACATGGCTGGACCTGGCTGACCGCACTTAACATGATGCTGTTCTCCCTGCTCCACTATCCTTGTGGTACCACACTCGTGAACATCTACAAGGAAACGAAAAGTATGAAGTGGGCTGTACTCTCAGCTGTGATCCCGCTCGGCATCGCCATTGGTGTTACGTTTGCCGTCGCTCAGCTTGCTCGATTGTTTGGGTGGGTATGACTTAAGTTTAGGGAAATCCTCCCTGATTATCGATAATATCGAGTAAAACACGATAAATTTGGGGAGGAATTCCCTAAATATTAGTTACTGTTGAGGTCAGCTCAAACAAATAAGCGGTCGCCCGAATAACCCCCGGGCGACCGCTTCATCACAACAACATTTTATTTCTTACGCGTTCCACCATCTCTACGACGGTAGAGTACAGCGCCAGCTATCGCTATCAAAACGATAATGACTCCACTGATCCCTACATTAACAAGTGGAAAAGAGTCACTGTCCGCAGCTGTTTTTCCTTCAACATCAGTCGGCCCATTATTCCCAGCTTCGGGTTCCGGGGAATGATTCGATGTCACCTCCGGAGAAGCTGTTGGCGTCCCCGTCGATATACTAGATCCAAGCTCCTTCAAATCCTCCGATGCCGAGGCAAGCAGCTTTGTTCGACTGCATAAGCTGGCCACTAATTTACCTGAATCCTCTTCGTCATTAGCATAAGCATAGACGATATAACTTTCCCCTTCCACGAATTCAAACCCACAGCTGGCAGACGATAAAGCAGTGGTCAAGGTAACTTTATTCCCCTTAACTCCTTTCCAGCTGGAATCGACTTCAAAGGTTACTTTTACTGAATCCGCAGATGAGATTATAGTCCCCTTTGGCTCCTTTTTGTCCACTACTTTCCCAGTAAAGACGGCTGAACTTGACTCCAGCGCCTCAAGTGGCTCCGCAGGTACAACACAGGAACACGCATAAGTAACGGAGGGACGCACCGTCAGCAAGGCCATAAATATTAACGTTATACTTAGGAACATCATAAGTGGACTGCGGAACTTGGCCTTAAACATCATAATAACCTCCTTCTTTATTCTACAGACGGAACAGAAGAAGAAAGTGTTACAACAATTTCCAAACAAGTTATACAAGTCTAGTCAATTCCGCACTAATTGGCCTTCATAAGTCCCTCATGTCTACTGTACCTACTCATAACCCTCGAGCAATTGCAATCAACCGCTGAATCCCCTCACGTAGCACCCCTTCGCTTGCAAAGGAGTAGCTTATTCGAATCCTCGACTTCATCTCACCAAGCGGATCAAACAATCCCCCTGGAACGAAGGCGATGGACTCCACCATACTCGAGGTAAACAGTCGATCCACCGAAAGATGGTCCGGCAGCTTCACCCATAGATTTAAGCCCCCTTGCGGAGGTGTCCACTCCCACCCAGTCGCAGCCAGCTCCTCCTCTACAATTTCCTTATGCACCTGAAGCGCAATACGTAGCTTACCGAGGTGCTGTTGCAAGCGTGCTGAAGTATAGTAGTGCAGGAATATTTTTTGGTTAAGCAGCGGAGTCCCATTGTCCGCAAGTGATTTGGCTGTAATCAAGCGCTCCATAAATGGATAGCGGCAAGCCACCGCGCAGATCCGTAAGCCTGGAGCTACATATTTACTGAAGCTGCTGATATAAATCACCCAGCCCTCCGTATCATAAGCAAAAAAAGGTGGCGGTGGCTCCTCTTCAAAACACATATCGCGGAACGGATCATCTTCGACTAACAGACAGCGATAACGCTCGGCAAGCTCGACCAACAGTTTACGTTGCTGCGCTGGCACCGTATATCCAGTTGGATTATGATGAGTTGGATTGATATAGAACATGCGCGGTCTATGCTTTTTCATCAGAGCTTCAACTTCCTCCAAGTCATAGCCCATCGGAGTGATCTCCACCGGAACCAGCCTTGCCCCCTCCCGGCGAAAAATATCCATGGCCACACTGTAGGTTGGTCGCTCCACAAGCACCGTGTCCATAGGTCCGAGCACAATTCGTGCAATCAGATTGATCGCCTGCTGCGCACCTGAAGTAATAAGCAGCTCTTCCGAGGATAACTGTAGCCGATGCTTCTTCCGAAAATGACGACTTAGCGTCTCCCGTAGCTCTTCATCCCCCTGAACCGAAGAGTATGTCCCCATCACCTTGGGATATAAATCGAACACTTTTTTAACATAGTCCGATAGAAAAAGGTTTGGCAAAAGCCCCGGATCAATCAGCGCCTGCGAGAACTGATACTTAGCTGGCATTCTCTGTATATCCGAAAGAGGATTAGTGAGTGCATAGGCAGACACAGCTGCGCCTTCTTCTACAATAGGAAGCAAGCTTTCTGGTGATACATAATAACCTGATTTATCTTTTACATAAACCTTTCCATCCTCCGTCAGCCGTCTATACGCTTTGAATACCGTCAGTCGATGTACCTTTAATTCCTCCGCCAGCAGCCGTATAGAAGGAAGCTTATCATGTGCACCCCACTCCCCTCGCTCCATGCGATTCACTAGAAATTCATATACCTGCCGAAACAAGGGATGATTATGCTCCACGATCGCTGACTTTTTCACCTCACATCAACTCCTCTCCGAACAACTTCTATTTAAAGTATTGTACACGATTTTCGAAGTCATCTGTTCTACTCTTCATAAACTGTTCTGTGTTCTCCCCTATATGATTAACGGACTAGTTCAAGGATCGCTATATAAACACACTAAAGGGGACTTTCAAAATGATCTTATTCGCTTATGCACTTGTATGTCTGATCTTCGGCACGACCTTTCTAGCTATCAAAATCGGTGTGGATGCCGGTGCGCCACCCTTCTTTTCAGCAGGCTTGCGATTTTTTGTTGCGGGCGCTGTTCTATTTTTATGGATGGTCTGGAAACGAAAGGCAAGCTTCTCTCTACTCCTACGTAAAGAAATGCTCATCACCGGATCTGCGTTAACCTTTGGTACCTTTGCAGGTCTCTACTGGGCTGAACAATATGTATCTTCTGGGCTTGCAGCTGTACTCTCTGCCACGGGTCCAATTATGATTCTGTTGCTCCAAACCTCAATTCTTCGTCAAAAAGCACCTGCCATCTCCCTATATGGTTGTATCATCGGATTGACTGGCGTACTGCTGCTCGTTCTTCCAAATCTTGTCGTTGATATTTCACCGCTATGGCTCATCGGCTGCGCAGCCGTCCTCATTGGGGAATGCTGTTACGCGGTAGGTGCGATTTATTCTAAAAAAGTAATCAATAGCATGCCCGAGGTCTCTCCGATCGCTCTAAATGCAGCCCAAATGATGTATGGCGGCGTGTTGTTATTCCTTCTTTCCTTTGCCACCGAAAATGTACATCCTGAGTTTCTTCTTTCTTACGATACCGCAGGTTCACTGCTCTATCTGATCGTAATCGGCTCGATGGTCGGTCATTCGTTGTTCTACTGGCTCGTCGCTAAGACAAATCCTGTGTTTCCTTCTACCTGGCTCTATATCTCTCCGCCGATTGCGGTAGGGGTTGGCTTTTTCTTTTACAATGAGTCCGTGAATTGGGTTACGATCCTCGGTGTATTCACCATCATTGCTGGGACCATCCTGGTGAACGCTGATGCCTTAAAGCAATTAATGCTAAAGCGTAGGGTCCGTACATCTGCGTCAAAAAAAATGAATATATGACGTACTATATATTGCATTTATGACCACTATTGCGTATTATATAACCAAGTTAAATTAAATACATCTATATATGACTCATATATGAAAGGAGGATTCGCTTAACGGCGCTTCTTTTCTAAAGAGGAATGCCTTTTTATGTGAAGTGGAGGGAATTGCGATCGAACTGACATCACGTCAACTAGAAATCATTGATATTGTGAACAAAAGAGCTCCGATTACCGGCGAACAGATTGCCGAATGTCTGAATTTAACACGGCCAACGATTCGCTCCGATCTCTCTGTTCTGGTTATGCTCAAATATATCGATGCTAAACCTAAAGTCGGTTACTTCCCGGGACTCAAATCATCCAATCGTCTGGGAAGCAATTATTTATTGCAAGAGACAAAGGTAAAAGAGATTCAAAGTGTGCCTATTATTATCCGTGAGACTACTACGGTTCAAGATGCTGTAGTTACGCTATTTCTACAGGATGTTGGCACCCTTATTATTTGTGACGAAGAGGGCAAGCTCACCGGTGTTGCGTCACGCAAAGATTTTCTAAAGGTAACCCTTGGCAATCCGGGTGCTGTCTCCATGCCCGTAAGCATGGTCATGACACGACAGCCCAAAGTAGTCACAACTTCACCAGATGAGACGGTGCTTGATGCCGCACATAAAATGATTTTCCACGAGGTAGATAGTTTACCGGTAGTTGTACCCAGCGCCACTGAAGACAGTGGTACGAAACTGGATGTCGTAGGACGTTTGACGAAAACTGCTATCGTAAAACTTCTCCTCGAACTTGAAGCCAAAGGATAACAGGAGGAATTCATGAGCATCGAGCAATCTTCCAACCTAATAACGATCTGCTCAGATTCTATAGGAGATACGGCGGAAGCTGTCGTGCAGGCCGTCATTCATCAATTCCAGAATCAGCAGATCACCATCAAAAGATACGGGAACATTAGACATGAAGATGAGCTCCGGAAGCTTATGGAAGAAGCCGCGCAGCATCAAGGTTTTGTCGTCTATACGCTAGTCCAGCCGGAGCTAAGAGAAATGATTAAAGAAGAGGCTGTACGGCTTGACCTTCGGATCGTCGATATCATGGGCCCAATGATGCAAGCTTTCATTGATACGTTTGACGACGCTCCTCAGCAGCGACCGGGGCTGTTGCACCAGCTTGATGAGAACTACTTCCGCCGTATGGAGGCTATCGAATTCACAGTTGCCTGTGATGATGGCCGCGATCTCGGGGCTATGCTGAAAGCCGATATCGTTCTGTTAGGAATGTCCCGTACCTCGAAGACACCGCTAAGTATCTTTTTGGCTCATAGGGGGAAGAAGGTCGTTAACTATCCGATTATTCCGGAAATCGCTCCTCCGCAAGAGCTGTTAAGCTTGCCGCCGAACCGACTGATCGGACTAACTATGAAGCCGGAGTATATGCTGAAGATTCGCTCCGAACGACTGAAGGTGCTGGGGTTACCGACTGGCTCCCAATATGCAAGTCTGGAACGGATCACAGAGGAAATGGAATATGCCTCTTCTCTGTTCAATAAGTTAGGCTGTCCTGTAATTGATATTTCCGACAAAGCTATTGAAGAAACCGCTGGCATTATTATGGGTTATATCTAACATTCAGATTAAAATTTATGGGATGCACTGGAGGGAATTAGAATGGATCGCGAACTGGCTCTTGAGATTGTACGGGTAACTGAACTAGGTGCATTATCCTCGGCCCGCTGGATCGGGCGAGGAGATAAAAATGCGGCCGATGATGCAGCTACGACTGCCATCCGCTCCATGTTTGATTCGGTCTCCATCGACGGAACGGTCGTCATTGGTGAAGGAGAGATGGATGATGCTCCAATGCTCTATATTGGCGAGAAAGTCGGGAATCAAAAGGGTCCTTCTGTCGATGTAGCCGTCGATCCTCTGGAAGGCACTGAGGTGGTAGCCTGTGGTCTACACAATGCTCAATCTGTAATTGCGATAGCAGATAAAGGCAGTCTTCTGCATGCTCCAGACATTTATATGGAGAAACTCGCTTGCGGACCTGAACTTGCTGGAAAGCTTAGTCTGGAAGACCCTGTAGAGGTCACTCTCCAGAAAGCATGCCACTTCAGCGGCAAGTCCCTCTCCGAGCTAACCGTCATGGTACTTGACCGCAAACGGCATGAGCAGCTTATTCATAGCCTTCGTGAAGCCGGTGTACGGATTAAACTACTAGGACACGGAGATGTAGCTGGCGCTATTGCGGCAGCTCTACCAGATAGCGATGTCGATTTGTACATGGGCTCGGGCGGAGCACCTGAAGGAGTCCTTGCCGCAGCAGCGCTGAAATGTCTTGGCGGGGAAATGCAGGGCCGATTGCTTCCCGATGGACCTCTGGAGCAGCAGCGCTGTGTGCGTATGGGGATTTCCAATCCTACGCGAGTGTTATACATGGAGGACATGGTTGGCACGGGCGACGTACTCTTTGCCGCCACTGGTGTAACCTCAGGTGAGTTCCTAAATGGTGTCCGTTTTATCGGCAAAGAGCGCGCCGAGACGCATTCAGTCATCATGCGGGCACAGAGTCGAACGATCCGCTACATCCGTAGCATTCATTTCCTGCCTGGCAAAGAAATACCGGATGGACTAACCGTTAGACAGAATGTTGCCTCTTTATAAAATCACAAAGAACAGGCTATCTCACCAGCTCACCCTTGGCTAGTGAGATAGCCTGTTCTTTTACGATATGGCTACTCTTTAATTATTTATTTCTAATGCGCTCACTCGCTAAGGTATCCATAGCATCCATGGTTCCGGTAGCTTGAGCTAAATTTCTCGCCTCTTGTTGATCAGCTGCCCGGAGCGCATCGCTCTCCTTTACACTGCCATCATAATTTCGATTCTCAGCTGTATTTATATTTGCAATATCTTCAATACGGTCCGCGTTCAGACTATTGTGCTGTACGAAGATCCGCTTCACTTCTTCCTCCCTCTGCTCGCCCTCCACATCCACCATTACAAGAATATGGCCTTCACCTACGTAGTTATCGTAACGCTTGGCTTCTTCTTCAGGAATGCCGAGTCCAATAAGACCGCCGACTAACCCACCGCTACCTGCTCCTATTGCCGCTCCAGCAAGTGTTGCCGCAAGCGGTCCGGCTGCAATAATCGGCCCGATGCCTGGAATAGCCAAAGCGCCTATCCCCATCAAAAGCCCTGTCAATCCGCCTAGCAGACCACCAGTAGCCGCACCAGTAGCCATACCTTCCGGTGCTTGGGTACCTGATTCATCTCTAAGCGTATTCTCACTCTCTGCATTTCTCGCGATAATCGATATGTCCTCTGTCCTGCAGCCTTGACGTTTCAATTCTTCTATAGCTCTCGAAGCCTCATGTTCAGCGGCAAAGACACCCACTATTCTCTTATTCATCTCCATAACCTCCTATTTTTGTAGTTAGCTCATACGTTTAGCTTCATAGCTTACTTAACCAAACTGGACAGGGATAAACTACGATCTTTGAATTCGCTGACCATTCAGAGTTAATGTTCCTTGTTAAATATGCTGTATAATAAAAGAAAGCGGCAAAATTACCCTTGGTTAACTCTATAAAAGAAAGTGACTGAAGCATTCATGGCGATTTTCAATTACAATTCTGAGCGTCCCCATAGGAGCAATCCCGATCTTCATCTCCATTACTGGGGGCAGGAACAGTGTCTTCCCGGACATTTTTTCGGACCCGGGGTTCGTGATGTTTACAAAATACATTTCATTCATGAGGGAACAGGAAAGGTATCTGTGGGTGAACAGACCCATATCCTGCAAGCGGGACAAGCTTTTCTTACCTACCCTCATATCGTTACTTCTTATGCAGCGGACCCGAACAATCCCTGGATCTATTCCTGGGTAGCCTTTACCGGAGAACAGGTATCATATATTTTATCCAAAACATCCTTGTCACCTGAGCAGCCAATCTTCCCGATGGATGAACAGCTTATGCCTAATCTCTACGAACGCCTGACAGAAGCAGCCGACACTTCGGATTGTCTGGACCTGCCGCTAAAAGCGATTATGTATGATTTTTTCTCCCTCTTGCTTCAAGCAGTGCCAGCTGTTCCGGATGTACTTCCTTTACCGCGTCAAAAGAGTATTTACGTCGAGCAAAGTCTGCACTTTTTGCATACACATTATTGCGAGAACATTTCGGTGGAAATGCTGTCTTCTTCTCTCAAGCTGGATCGCAAATATTTATCTTCCTTGTTCAAACGAACCATTGGCATGCCACCGCAGCAGTATTTATTGAATTACCGAGTCGCCAAAGCATGCGAGCTTCTGACAGAGACCCTTTGTACTATCGGTGAGATTTCGCGTTCTGTCGGCTATCAGGACCCCTTACTCTTTTCGCGGATGTTCAAGAAGGTGAAAGGCTGTTCTCCAAAAGAATACCGTGTCCGTCATCTCGAAAATGACATTGTGCTATAAACTTCTTCCTTGCTGACATACGTTTGTCCGGGATCTTTCGCTACAATAAGGACGTAATGTAATCAGAAAAAAGTCTTTTTAGGAGGAAATAATGATGTATAACGCAAGCGCTACCAGATATGACAATATGAAATATAACCGTACTGGTAAAAGCGGTCTACTCCTTCCGGCGATCTCGCTAGGATTATGGCATAATTTTGGCGGCAACGACTTATTCGAGAATGGTCGCGCTATGGCAAGAAGAGCTTTCGATCTTGGAATCACTCATTTTGATCTCGCTAATAACTATGGTCCTCCAGCTGGCTCCGCAGAAGAAAGCTTTGGTCAAATCCTTAAGAAGGATCTTGCTCCTTATCGTGATGAAATGGTCATCTCGACTAAAGCCGGATATTATATGTGGGCCGGTCCTTATGGCGAATGGGGCTCCAAGAAATATCTCGTCTCCAGTCTAGACCAAAGCTTGAAACGTATGGGCCTTGATTATGTAGATATTTTCTACCATCACCGTCCAGATCCGAATACACCACTGGAAGAAACTATGGCTGCGCTGGATCTTATTGTACGTCAAGGTAAAGCGCTGTATGTTGGGATTTCGAATTACAACCCTGAACAGACACGTGAAGCGGCACAGATTTTGCGCCGACTTGGAACGCCATGCCTGATTCATCAACCTAACTACTCCATGATGTCCCGCTGGATTGAAGATGGCTTGCAGGATGTATTGGCTGAGGAAGGCATCGGTTCGATTGTGTTCTCCCCACTACAAGGAGGCATTCTGACCGACCGTTATCTGAATGGAATCGCTCCTGATTCCCGTGCTGCTGGACCAAGTGTATTCCTGTCTGAGAATGCCATTACTGAAGAGGCAATCGGAAAAGTTCGTAAACTGAACGAGATTGCTGCAGCACGTGGTCAAAAAATGTCTCAGCTAGCGTTATCTTGGGTACTCCGCGGAGGTAAAGTCACTTCAGCTTTGATCGGCGCAAGTAAGGTGAGCCAGATTGAAGATGCAGTCGCTTCCTTGAATGCACCGGAGCTAAGCGCAGAAGAGCTGGAACAAATTGAGACGATTTTGCGAGGATAATTATAGATTAAACCATAAAGAAGGCCAATGAGGTCAGGCAGCTTAAGCTGCTCTGGCACTTCATTGGCCGTTTTTTTAAAACCTTTTAGATTAGAGTTTAGAAATCAATTGTACCGCTTCAGCACGGGTAGCATTCTTATGAGGCTCGAGCTTATTACCGCTGCTTCCTTGCAAGAAACCAAGCTTCTGTGCGGCAGTAGCATAAGGCTTAGCCCACCCTGCGATATCCGAACCATCAGCAAACGGACGATCAGACTCTCCTGCATTCAAAGTCGTGTTGTTCTTGTAGACATAAGCCTTCATCAACATCACAACCATTTCCTGACGGGAAATCGTACGCTCAGGCGCAAACTTCGCCTCTGACTGGCCGCTAACAATTCCCGCTTCAGTTACTGCTGCTACTTCATCCGCATACCACTTGGAAGAAGCTACATCAGCAAACCGACTTGCTCCAGTGGCTTTCAAGTTCAATTTACGAGCAATAAAAGCTGCAAATTCAGCGCGTGTAACCTGCTGATTCGGTGAGAAGGTAGTATCGCTTGTTCCAGTTACCACCTGCTGTGCTACCATAGATTTGATCGCTTGAGATGCCCAATGTGTAGAAGGAACATCACTAAACGATTTATCATATTGCAGTACGGCATATTTGCTGAAGTGACTAATAACTACTGTTAAATAGCCATTATCCAGCTGACCACCAATATATTGTAGTTCCCCTTTTTCACTCAAGTAATAGACACCCGTCAATTTCGAGTTACTACCTTCGTTCACTTTCAACTTCAGGGTAATTGGAGCATTAAACTGAGTAAGCTTTGTCTCTTTACCGTCTGCCGTAAGGAGTGACAACGTAAAGTCATAGGCTACACCAGCTACTGTAATTATAGTATTCGCTGATTTCCCTGTAATCTTGGCGATATCTTCAGTACTTATCGGAGTGAATCCTACTGAGATTCTCGCATTCTTCAATTGGTCTGCTGAAATGGAACCCTTCAGCTGTTCCAAAACCGAACCCGGAATTTGGAGTGATACATCATCTTTTGTTACGATTAAAGCATTGTCTTTATTAATTACATCTGTTGCAACAGGTAGCAGTAATTGCTTAACGTCAGTTGCAACGGAAACTGTCACCATGTTGTTCTCACTCTTTAATACAGTGTTGAGAGACTTTGTGACTCCAGCTTTGTCGACCACACTTAGGACAGGAGCTGTAGTGGTGGTATCGGTTACTGCTGGAGCTCCACCGCCACCTCCGCCAGGGCCAGGATTACTAGTTCCCGTGGAAGCCAACGGAACTGGGAAGATGTAGGCTTGTAAAGAGCGGCCACCATCTTTATTAACAGCGGCTACATTAACATGATATTTCTTCCCATTGGTTAACCCTTCTATGGAGTAATTAGTCTTCTGAATAGGCGATTCGGTCAATAATTTACCATCAAGCCAAACCAAGTATCCAACCAGATCTACTTCCTTGTTGCTATCCCAGGTGACATTAAATTTGCCATCACCTGATGCTGCTAGATTAGTAGGTGTGTTCGGGAAGGTTCCGATGCTAATATCATCATTAAAATGAAAAAAGTAGCGTCCTTCATCGCCATCATTGGTTGTCAGAAACAGAGAAACATTTACTTGTCTCGTATTTACCAATGGGAGGGCAATCTCATCCCCAGTGGCTGTGGCTGAAAGTCTCAACGTGTAGTATGCATCGCTGTCCAAAACATCAGAAAATTCAAAAGTTATTGTGGTACCTTTCCAAGCCCTAAAAGATTGTACTGGGATGACTGTTCCGTCGTCCTTTACAAGCTCGAAATCGCTTGCGGATAACTGTGATTCATTAATTGTATATGGAGCGCGTACATAGTCATAGGTGAAAGCATCCGTTAAATATAGCTGTAGACGATATCCCTGATTGTTAATAGATAACGATTCGGAATAAGGTCTAAAGGATACAAGTCCGTCTAATGGTTGAAGCGCAGTTCCGCCCTTCCTACCACTAAACAGCACTTTCACATCATCCATATATCCTGGAGCATGTGGCAAGAACAGCGAGGATTTCTCCGACTCGTTGCCAAACCAATCCACCGCAGTTACTTGTACATTGTGCTGAGAATGATACGGTAAATCAGTTAACTGTATATAACGCTTCATTGTAGATTTGTAAAAAACACCATCTATGTATACGTTGTAGTGAGAACGACCAAATACCATTTCATAGTCATCCATTGAATACCAATCAACATCGATATCACTTTTATGTTTGTCCTTTACAATATTATAGGCTAATAAATCATTATAAAAAACGGGAGCACGTAATGAGAATGGAGTATTGAAACTATATACAGTATCCGTCACCCTTACTGGAACTTGTTTCTCATCCCCTGCTCTTATCTTAAGAATTCCAGGATTAAGTCCAGCAGCCAGCTGACCGTTAACCTCAGCCCAAAAAACGTGGGCAGTATCGGAATATTGCACTTCTCCCAACACTTCTGGTGAAACTGGGTACTCTTCTCTCCCATTGTCCAAACTTAATGAAATATCTCTTTTGTCGGAGTAAATCACTCCTGAGATCCGTCCGGTAGCAGCGTCATAGTAAACATCTAGTATACTTGCCGCATAAGTTAATACCGGAGCAGTTAATATCAATAACATCACTAGAGCCACAGATGCACTAATCTTACGCATTAATGTTTTCAGAACTATCCCCCCTATATTAGAATTTTTTTACAAATTACCTCCTCTATAATAGTTGGGGATGAATAAAATAACAATGATTTTTCTATGAAAATAGCCCTATTCTACTTATTCTCCGACTTTCTTCAACATCCTTGAGTATTCTCTACTTAACGGTACCATTTCGGCTGCCATTCTCATTTCTTCAATTGCTTTGTCCATAAAATACTGATTCTGTTCTGCTTGTGCCCAGGAAGAGTAGAGAAAAGCCTGTTTGTAGTGAACTTCACTCGACCACGGAATAGATACCTGTGCTTTTTTCAACCAACGTTTACCTACTTCCCAATCCTGCTGAGCCGTTGCATGTTCTCCAAGCCCCTTAAAGATATATCCTGCTGTAAACCAGCTACAAATAACTACAATAATCATCCCCAGAGATAACATTACAACTCGAACTGGCTTATTAATAGTCCTATCGCAGCTTGAATATCCCTCCATCTCCATACTGGTCAGCAGCATAATAAACAACCCGAATACGAGAGGATATGCCAGATCAATATCGAATGCCAGATGGGCACAGAATAGTAACAATGCTAGGATTACCACAATACCTTTTCGTCCTTGACGCCTTGCCGCATTTAACGCAGAACCAATCATAGCGAAGAACACCAATACCCCGAACACTCCAGCATCCAATGCAACCTGCAAAAATTGTTGATGTACATATTTCACATACACAGACGGGTATAGAATCGCAAAACCGCCACCGCCAATACCTGCCAGCCAATGCTCTTTCCATAAATGAAAGGCATCTAACCAATAAATACGGCGTAACTCAAACTCTGAAGCATTCCAAGTCATTTCTCGGACGCTTCCACCGCTGTTCATGATCATTCCCGCAACAATCACCAGGATTAGAACGATTAGTACTCCACCGCCTAACAGCCCTGGTTTGTTCTTCCTATTTATGCATACAAAGGCGATGGCCCCCATCACAACCAGGATCAGTACCGCTCTAGAGCCCGACAATAATAATCCACATAGCTGTATTAAACACAGCACAACATACTTTTTTTGATTTGAGCGCATAAAAGCACGCCAGCCCGCTGCCATTCCCGCCGCAACAATCACAGCAAAAACATTCGCATATCCCAGCGTCGATTCCAGCCGTCCCTCCCGAAATAAACCAAAGACCAGCCCCCAAAGCGTTAACCCTGCGCCACTCCAGACCCAAGTCACCCAGATCTGATCACGCCTTTTCCCAGAGAGACTTGAGAATAATAAGGATACGGGCAAGAGCAAGGAGACCTTGATCGCTTCCAGCACAGCCTGTTCTTGATCAACAGCACTTCCTACAGCGAGCCAATACAACAGAATGAATGCTAGTAAGAAGCCATGAATCGGTAGAAACGTAAGCTTTTTAGCATTAAAAATATACAGGGCCGTTACTCCATAGAGCACAGCAGACAACGCCAAAAAGGAACGGGTATAAAAATACCCCGCTCCTATAGATCCAGCAACGATAAAAATAAGTAAGGTGTAAAAAGGTAGCTTTTCAAGTTTATGTGTTGTCATCATAACTATTCTTGTTCGACAGGATTCACTGGAATTCCTTCTACCCTACTCACCCAAATATCTGCGTAATATACACCATAATCAATAATCCAAAGATAAACGAATACGTCGAAGGCCGTTCATAACCATGACCATGGCTCTCCGGAATAAGCTCCTTATACACGATGAATAGCATAGCCCCGGCTGCAAAAGCGAGACCATAACCCACTACATTCTGTAGGTAACTTGCCGTAAAATACCCAATTACCGCAGACACCATCTCCATTAAACCGGTAAGTGTAACGATTCCCAAGGCTTTTAGCTTACTTGTTCTAGAATTCATCAAAAAGACTGCGAGAATCAATCCTTCTGGCATATTTTGCGCACCAATTGCTATGGCCACGGTAGGACCTAGACTCGCCTGTTCACTGGCATAACTGAATCCCGTACTAAGTCCCTCCGGTATGTTATGAATGAACAGCGCGATCATAACGAGCAGCGCCTTCGAATCCATATTGGTATATCCGGGTTTATTCTCCACGTCGATATGCGGGATGTTTTTTTCAATTAAATCAAGCAGCAGCACTCCTGTAATCAGGCCCAAGGTTAATGCGATAATCCCCGATTCTTTAATCGCTTGCGGCATGAGTCCAAATGTAGAAGCCGATACCATAATACCTGCTGTAAAAGCAACGAGAACGTCCTTCCATTTCTCAGATAACCTCTTCACGAACAGGATCGGAAATGCTCCAAGCACCGTAGCCATTGCTGATACAAAGCTGCCAATAAGCGCTGTTTCCAAGCTTTCAACTCCTTTGGTACAAGTTCGGATAGACCAACATATGTTAACACAAATAGTATTATTACTTCTATATAGCTTTTCCGGATGATGCGCTAATCATAAAAAGACCCCCATAGGCTCGATTCATACCCTAAGGAGGTCTTTGCTTAACATGTAATTATGCGACTCAGTTACACTAGCTTCTTCCGAATCATGCCGGAAATCAGATCAATAATCGTAATCATCGCAATGATGCCTAGTAGTATAATCCCGACACGGTCCCAATTCCGTGAACTGAGTGCGAAGATTAACGGTGTACCAATCCCACCTGCTCCAATCACACCCAGAATCGTAGCTGAGCGAACGTTAATTTCGAACCTGTATAAAGTGTAGGATAGAAAGCCTGGCAATACCTGCGGCACAACAGCAAACCATAACACCTGCATGCGGCTGGCGCCAGAAGAAATTAAGGCTTCTAGTGGACCGTTATCAATATTCTCAATCTCATCCGCAAACAATTTGCCGAGCATGCCGACGGAATGCAGTCCTAGAGCCAGTACACCCGCAAATGAACCCGGCCCAACAGCCTTGATGAACAGCAAAGCCATAATGATCTCAGGAAATGTCCGTATAAAGCTTAACATTAGCTTGCCGGATCCCGAGATCGCCTTTCTCTTGCTCATGTTGACCGCAGCCCAAAAAGCAAATGGGATACATATGAAGGTCGAGATAAAAGTCCCTAAAATTGAAATAGCTAACGTCTCAAGCAAGCCTCGAAGCAGATCCTCCCCATCTGGTAAATAAACGAAGGCCCAGTCAGGTGAGAATATCCCGGCAAAGATTGCCTTAGTAATGATCCCGGCGGTTTCTTTAAATCCATTAAACGGCACTCCCGAAAAAGCCCAAATGTATACTGCCGCTAATGCTACATAAATCAGCCAACGGAAACGATTTTTACGAGGTTTGGGGACTAGGGTATTCCATGATTTACTCATATTAATTTCTCCCGCAGCTTAGTGCTTACATAATCAATAATCAATACTACTGCTAATGTGAACAAGATGATGGTGCAAGTCTTATCGTATTCCAAAAAGCCTAATGTCACTTCATAGTAATGGCCGATTCCACCCGCTCCTACCAAACCCAAAACGGCTGCAGCACGGACATTGATCTCAAAGGCATATAGCACATAAGACATGAAATGAGCCTGTACCTGCGGAATGACTCCGAACATAATTCGTTGAGCCTTATTCGCTCCGACTGAAGTCATTGCTTCCAAAGGTCCCTGTTCAATCGTCTCCAACGATTCATAGGTAAGCTTGGCGATCAGCCCCAGCGAAAATACCGTCAAAGCAAATATTCCCGGAAGCGCACCAAGTCCAAAAATGGCGACAAAGATAGAAGCCAACAGCAGATCGGGAATTGTGCGGATCAAATTCAGCACCATACGCACCGGGTAATGAAGCCATCGGCTTTGCGTAATATTGCTTGCACACAGCAGTGCAATGGGAACCGCGAGAATGGCACCAAATGTTGTACCGACCAAGGCCATCCGGATCGTCTCCAGCATCGCATCTATAATATTGTCAAAATACCTCCAGTTTGGAGGGAACATTTCCTTAAGCAGATCCAGCATATTCGGCAGACCAGAGAACAGCTCACCAATGGATGAATCGGTCAAAACTGCACTTCTCCACAGTAATACTACTAATATAATGGCTGTAAAATAATGCTTTATCTTCCTTGGCGGTTTGGGATGTAGCTTCTCTGCATTCGCACTCATATCACATGCCTCCGCTTACAGGCTCACCTAACAACTCATCCTGATGAATCGGTCTGCCGTAAATCTCAGCAAATTTCTCATCGGTGGCCTCGGATACAGGACCATCGAAGACCACTTCTCCTGCCCGGAGCCCAATAATCCGGGTGGCATATTCTCTAGCGAGGTCGATAAAATGCAAATTCACGATGGTCGTAATTCCAAGCTCCACATTAATCTTTTTCAAATCATCCATAACCTGCTTAGTCGTGAGCGGATCTAGTGAAGCGACAGGTTCATCTGCGAGGATAATTTGCGCCTCCTGCGCAAGAACACGAGCAATGGCCACCCGCTGCTGTTGACCTCCAGATAGCTGATCTGCACGTGTATATGCCTTTTCAGCAATATTGACCCGATCAAGCGACTCGAAGGCTAAATTGATGTCCTTTTTCGGAAATTTGCCCAGTATGGTCCGCAATGTGGAATGATAGCCCACCCGCCCTGCCAAAACGTTACGTAGCACAGTTGTACGTTTCACTAAGTTAAAGCTTTGGAAGATCATTCCGATACTTCTACGGATCATTCGTAGCTGGCTTCCCTTTGCCTTCGTGATGGACTGCCTATTTATTAGAATATCACCCTCTGAGATATCATGAAGCCGGTTAATGGATCGTAGTAGGGTTGACTTCCCCGCTCCTGAAAGACCAACAATAGCTACAAATTCTCCGGCTGGGATGGTCAGATTAATGTTGTTTAAGCCTTTGGTTCCGTTTGGATACATCTTTGATACATTACGAAGCTCTATCATGCAAATCATTCCTTTTTGTGTTTTCGTATATTCGTATAAAAGAGATAGCCAGGTCCGGGGGGGAATCCGGAGCTGGCTATCCTTAGTTCCTGTTATACACCAACATCGTTGTATCCTTGAACGGCCTGAACTACTCTGTTTTTACTTTATTGTTGTATTCACGAACAATGTCAAAGTTGCTATCTTGTGACTTCAAATAACCTTCATGAGAGTAGATATCTTTGATAATCTCATGTCCTTCTTTGTCAGCAGCGATATCAATGAACGCCTGCTGAATTTTCTCAATCCATTCCTTGTTCATATCTGAACGGACCGAAATCGTGTCGTTAGGGATTTTATCAGTAAAGGCGAGAACACGAGTATCTTCAAATACTTTCGGATAATCCTTAACGACTATATTACGAGCATCTTGGAAAATAGCTGCGGCATCTACATCACCGTTCAGTACAGCAAGTACGCCTTGGTCATGTCCCTTAACCGTGATAGCTTGTACATCCTTCAACGGATCAAGTCCTGCATCCATTAGTGTTGCAGCCGGCCATACAAACCCTGCTGAGGATGTAACATTTTGATAAGCGATTTTTTTGCCTTTCAAATCGGCAACGGATTGGATCGCAGAATCTTTCTTAACGATAATCATAGATTTATAGAAGTCAGCCAATTCATCTGTCGGAGCACCCGTTTCATCATTTACACCAAAACGTTGAGCTTGAAGAATAACTTCAGCAGCTCCTTTTTCTTTTGCCAATACGTAAGCTGTTGGAGTAAGGAAACCTAAATCCACTTTTTTGGAAGCCATAGCTTCGATAACAGTGTTGTAATCAGTAGAGACACTTACTTCTACAGGAATCCCGAGTTTGTCACCCAGTAATTTTTCAAGAGGTTTCGCCTTAGCTTCGAGCGTATCCGCATTTTGGGAAGGGACAAATTGTACGGTAAGCTTCTCTGGAACATAACCCTCTGCTACAGGAGCTGCCGTTTCTTTCGGTGCATTTGCTCCATCCGTCGATCCTTGGTTTGCAGTATTAGTAGTGTTATTAGCACCACAACCACTAAGCAAAGTAATAGACATCATTAGCGGCAATACGAATTTACTTATTTTTCTCAAACGAAAGACCTCCACTGTTCTCTTTTTTTAGTACTTCTAGACTATAAATATTTTGTATTAAATCTAAGGCATCTAACTATTAAATATATGTAAAATTTATTTTAATCTCTTAAAATTTCCAAATTATCTGATAGAATGAGGTCTGAACTTATTATCCGTAGGAGGCTACCCATGAATAAAGACAACATCTTAACCTGCGAAATCCTCATAACAAGTGATCTACATGGGCATTTAGGGCCCATTGATTACCGCACGGGTGAGAAACGACAAAAAGGCTTAGCAACAATCGCTAGCCTTATTAAACAAGAAAGATCCCATTGTCCGGAGCTAATACTTCTCGATAACGGTGATCTTATTCAAGGTACACCGCTAGCTTATTATGCAGCCACACAGTACAGTGACGAATTAAATCCAGGCATAGCTCTACTAAACGAATTGAAATATGACGCTGCAATTATTGGCAACCATGAATTTAATTTTGGTAAGCCACTGCTAAATAAAGCTATTCAAGATTCCAAATTTCCTTGGTTATCTGCTGGAATTATAGATAGTGCAACATGTAAACCTGCATTTGGTAAACCCTATATCATCAAATGGGTAGACAAAAAAATCAAAGTAGCCATTCTAGGAGTTACCACACATTACATTCCCCACTGGGAGAATCCTGTCTATATAGAAGGACTTCAATTTAAGGATTCGTTAGAGACTGTAAAGCTTTGGTGTGCAACTATAAGAGAAGAAGAACAGCCCGATTTACTCGTTGTAGCTTATCATGGCGGATTCGAGCGCGACCTCCTTAGTGGTGAACCTGTAGAGAGACTAACTGGAGAGAATCAGGCCTATGCAATGTGCACAGAGGTTGAAGGCTTAGATGTGTTAATTACCGGACATCAGCATCGCTTCATAGCTAGCGAGCTAAATGGTGTGACGATCATACAGCCTGGTTGTAATGGACAGTCCCTCGGTAAGCTTTCAGTAGTCTTTCAAAAAGAAAACGAACGTTGGAAGATTAAGAGTAAACAAGCCGAGCTTCTTGCTGTGGACGAAAAGACCCCTGTAGACGATACAATTCTAGAGCTTAGCAGCACGCTTGAATCAGAAACAGAAGCCTGGTTGGATGAGCGAATAGGTACAGTTATCGGTGACCTTTCTATTTCTAGTGCGGATGAATGCCGATTGGCTGACCATCCCTTTATAGAATTCATGAATAAGGTACAAATGGAGGCTACAGGTGTAGAGATCTCGACAGCCGCTTTACTCAGTAACGATTGCAAGGGTTTCGGTAACACCATTACACGGAGAGACATTCTTTCCAACTTCATTTATCCTAACACGCTAACTGTACTAAGACTGACCGGACAAGATATAAAAGAGGCACTGGAACAAACCGCCAACTATTTTCAAAAGGATATTGAGGGAAATGTAATTATTAACCCTGCTTATGTAGAACCTAAATCGCAACATTACAATTATGATATGTGGGAAGGTATACAATACGAGCTTCATATCAATAAACCTGTAGGCAAAAGAGTCCTCCATCTGCTGTATCGTGGACAGCCTGTAGAGGACTCTAAGGAATATGATGTTGTTATGAACAACTATAGAGCAAGCGGTGGCGGAGATTATGAGATGTATAAAGGCAAGCCGATTGTCAAAGAAGTACTGATCGACATGTCTGAAATTGTCACGAATTACATTGAAAAACGCGGCCAAATTGAAGCTACCTGTAATCACAACTGGAGAGTTGTTTAGGTTGTGCTGATGAATGCCTCAATATCAGTTTCAATCAGCTTTAAAGCACCTCTCCAAAAATCAATGGAGTGCACATCAATATCCATAAACTTCGCTATATCTGCAATATTATGCTTGCTGGTAGCACTAAGAAACTGACCATATCGGGCGACGAACTCCTCGCCCTTTTTTAAATATTCTGAGTAGAGTCCTTTAGCGAATAACAGTCCGAAAGAATACGGGAAGTTCATAAATTCATAACCAGCCATAAAATATCCGGCCTTGTTCATCCACATGTACGGATGGATTGTGTCAGGATCAATGCCCTCACCATAAGCTTCCATCATACAAGCAATCATCAAGTCATTTAGCTCTTGAACAGGCAACGGACCGAATGCTCTTCTCTCATATAATTCAAGCTCAAATAAATAACGGGCATAGAAGTCTACAAGATAATACCCAGCATCGGAAATACTTCTCTCCAATAGAAGCTGCGCTTCCTTCTTGGTCGAATTAGTAAGTAGTGCCTGATTTACGATCGTCTCACAAAAGATCGAAGCCGTTTCGGCAATCGGTATCGGATAATCTGTGTTAAGCATCGTTTCATTTCCCAGACAGGAGCTATGATATGCATGGCCGAGCTCATGGGCAAGGATACTAATATCTATAGCATTTCCAGTGAACTGTGTCATGATTCTGCTCTCGCCTATCGGAAAAATATCTAAGCAGAGCCCATAACCACCCTTGCCCGCTCTTGGTTCTGCATCAATCCATTGCTGATCAAAAGCCCTTTGAGCTAAATTGGCCAATTCGTTGCTAAAAGTTGCAAAGCTCGATACGATTGTTTTTTGAGCGTCTTCATAAGAAATTTTCACACCTTCTTCGCCAATCGGTGCGAAAATATCGTAAAAAGGCAGCTTTGTGGAATGTCCCAGCAGTTCGGCTTTCTTTTGATAATAGGTATGAAAGGCTGGCAAACTCTCCCGAAGAGCGGCGAGCATAGCTGATAAAGTTTCATTGTCCATTCTCGAAGCCACTAACACCTTATCCAGAGAAGATTGATATCCACGCATACCATAAATCGTTAGCGCTTCACCACTTATTCCATTCATGCAAGCTGCACAAACCCCAGCAATATGACCACAAGCTTCAGCCTCGGCTTCATAAGCTGCTTTTCTTAATTTAGCGTTATTCTCATAGGCCATGCCCCTTAGTTCCGCAAGCGTTACTTTCTTAGTTTCCCCTTGTACCATCACACCTGCTAGTGTACTCGATACGCTCTCCATGTAGAGCCTTCCCCACGCTTTGGAACCCGTGCTCTGCATTCTGGCAATCGCAACTTCCACTTCCTCATTTAACACATAACGGGATTGCAGAAGAAGCTCCTTCAAATAAAATTGATGTTTCAGAAGATAAGTTGAGCTAACGATAAGCTCATCTATTTGATCACAAGTACTAATCCAACGTTTAAAACCTGCAACTACCCCAGCAATCTCTGAGCTTACATGTTCAATATCATCAGCAAGATTCATGGCTTCCTCAGAACTGCTGTCTGCACTAAGCGTTAACTCTGCATAGGCTAATAAACATATATATACGCTTTTATAATCGTTGTAGAGCCTTAGAAAGTCCTCGATCGCTGCGACGGAAACACCCTCATGCTTTAGATTGCCCTCAGCCCAGGCTTTTAAATCTATAATAATTTGACCGAGTAGCTCGCGATCCCGTCTTAACTTCTCCGACTCAAAGGAAGGATATAAGCTATCCAGATTCCATGTCATATTCATTCGTGAACCTCTCCTCTACTTCTTTGGCCATCCCTGATTTCTTCATTATACCGTCCTTAGTGGATAAAATCTGTATACTACCTATGTTTTCGGGATGCGCAAGAACATAAAAAAAGGACCCTGCCAACGTATGGCAGGGTCAAGGTCTATATTATAAGGGGGTTATGTGATTACTATAACCCTCTTAGCTTAAAAGAATATGAATAGTAGATAAAGATTGGCTTAATCTAACGATCTCTACCCTCTTAATCAACAAAAAAAGGACCCTGCCAACGTCCGGCAGGGTCAAGGTCTATATTTAAGGGGGTTATGTAATTACTATAACCCCCTTAGCTTAAAACGATATGAATAGTACCTAAAGATTAGCTTAATCTGAAATCATCCCTTATTGACTTAAAGCTGAAGGGTTATTTCTGGCCTTAGTAATCTGAATCCCAATATAAATAATTAGGAACAGCACCATGAACCCAGCAGAATAACGGTACATCATCCCATAATTGGATGCTGCCGAGATCGCCCCAAGAATGATGGCCCCACTCGCTACCCCTAAATCTGTTGAGTTATAAAACATACTGTTTGCCATACCATACTGTGCAGGTGTAGATGTCCGAAGCATCCATGCCTGTATAGTTGGCTGAATAGCTCCAAAGCCGAGTCCATAGAGCAATGCGGATACAATGAGCATTGGCATGGATGTTGTATACGAGAGCACCGTTAAGCTCGCGACGACACAAACCGCTGCGGGAATCAGAACAGCAGCGGGACCTCTTTTATCAAATAATCTGCCGGAGATAGGTCTAATAATGATGATCGTAATCGCGTTAAATAAGAAGAACAACCCCACTTGCTCTAAATGCACCGATTCACCGAACAAAGCGATAAAGCTAAGCAATCCCCCGTAAGTGATCGCGATCAGGACATTCAGTATTGCAGGTAATACTAACTTTGTATTAAAAGGAACCTTGAGTGGTTTGGATGGTACAATGGATCGCTCAATAGGCTGTTTTTTCGGTACAGCTGGAAGCGAACGTGAGAAAAATAGGACTGGAAAGGCAAGGAGCAAGGTGAATGTTCCGATCATCGCCAGTGTTCCAAATCCCGATTGCTTCATTACGTTCAAGCCAATCATAGGACCAATCGACATCGCAAGACTGGTAGATAAACCAAAATAGCCGATCCCTTCGCCCATTCTTTTGCTGGGGATAATCTGGGAGACAATCGTGGGGATAATCGTGCTGGCAATCCCGAATCCAATCCCATAACCTACACGCATCAACAGTAGTGACCCGATTGAGTCTGCTGCCACATAGAGACCCGTTATGGCGGCCGCGATGGCTAAGCCAATATATAATAGAACATTGCGGCTAACCCTCCGCATCAGAAAAGCAGTCATAAAACGTGAAGCAATCGCTGTTAGTGCAAACACACTTGTAACCAAGCTGACCATAATATCTCCGGCTTGAAATTCACTTTTTACATAAGACGGAAATGAAGATAGCAGCATCTGTAAATTCATAAATAAAAATAAAGCACTAATTGTTAAAGCAATAAAAGATTTGGTCCAAAGCTTCGTACGTAGTTCTTGTTGTTCTGGCATAAGTTACGTTCCTACTCTCCATCATTTATTTGATCAATATGATTGTTTATTCTTAGCAGCAACCCCATGAGCAGCTCATATTCATCACTGGAAATACAGTTCATAATCTCATCTGTAACCTGATATTCAATAGGAAAGGTCTCCTTAATCAAAGCTCTTCCTTTTTCCGTAATATAAACCTTAAAAGAACGCCGATCATTCTCCCCTGTTCTTTTATAGACCAGGCTTTTTCCCTCCAAGTGATCCAGAATTCGCGTCGTAGTTGGTTTATCCTTACCGGAACGCTTCGCTATATCCTTCTGAATCAGCCCTTCCGTTCTGTCGACTTGAAAAAGCACTGACCATTGCTCAGGTGTTATATCATATTCTTTTAGCCCATTTTGGAATAACGCGCTTAATTTACGATAAGTCGTTCCCATCATAAACCCTAACGTAAGTTCGGATTGGTTATGCGTTGTCGTCATGATCAGCCCTCTTCTCTTTTCATCTTCATTTTAAATAGTTGCTTAGACAATTATATTCCAAACAACTAAATTTGTAAAGGTGAGACAAAATTATAAACTAACTATTATTAAGTTGCTTGACAAAGTAAACTAAACACGATATTATTATCTCATGTTAAAGATACTTAACTTAAAGACAACTAGAGCGTAACACGCTTAATATTATTTATCTGAAGGTTGTGTAATTCATGGGATTTCTAGCCAAACTATTTGGTAGAACAAAAATCGAGGAGGAACATACAATGTCTAAATTAAACATCGGAATTATTCTGGGAAGTACTCGTCAAGGTCGTTTAAGCCCACAAGTAGGAGAATGGGTTAAAAAGGTAGCAGATGCACGTGGAGATGCTAATTATGAGATCGTGGATATCGCGGACTTCAAACTTCCACTAATGGGAGAAGTAGATGCTACTGAGCAAGCAACTGCTTGGAATACAAAGCTTGCTACGTTAGACGGTTTCGTATTTATCGTTCAAGAATACAATCACAGTATTTCCGCATCACTGAAAAATGCACTCGATTATGCACGTGAAGCTTGGAACAACAAAGCAGCGGGTATCGTGAGTTATGGTTCTGTAGGTGGCGCTCGTGCAGCTGAGCATTTACGTGGAATTTTGGGAGAACTGTCTGTAGCAGACGTACGTGTACATCCTGCCCTATCCCTGTTCACTGATTTCGAGAACGGTTCTGTATTCAAACCAGCAGACCTGCACCTTACCAATGTAAATGGCATGCTTGATCAAGTATTGGCTTGGAGTGGCGCGCTCAAAACATTGCGTTAAGATTAACCCGCTTTAATACTATGAAATACACCTCCTGGAATAGACATTGGATAAACCTATGGTTTGTCCGGTCGATTCTAGGGGGTGTATTTTTCGTGTGATGAAATGACCACCTTACAACAAGGAGCAATGATCATGTGGTTTGTGTTTGCATTATTAATAGCCTTCGCTTGTGGAGGGGTAGTTTTTGGGATGAAGTGCCCGGGCCATCGCATCCATATAGCTCTGAACGGCGCGCTGACTCACTTCCGCTTCTGGAACGAATATTTCGAAAAGGTGAAAGCATCCGGGATACAGGTGAAATTCGACATCTACACCTGCTTGCGCAAGTCGTGTTACATATTCGATCGTCTCATCTCGGAATAGATCAAGCTGGCCTACACATGTATAGGTTGGTGGCAGTCCTGCTAAGTTCTCCGCTCTCGATGGTACCGCATAGGAAGATATCCCACTGCCATCGTTCTCCTCGCCCAGGTACATGTTCCAAGCCGTTAAGTTGTCCGTCCGGTTCCAGATTGCGCCTTCTTCCGTAATCTCATGGCTTGATGGCGTAATGTTACGGTTGTCGAGCATCGGGTACAACGGCATCTGAAAGATAATGGATGGTCCACCTTTATCTCGTGCCATCAGCGCAAGTGCTGCTGTCAGCCCGCCGCCACCGCTTGCACCAGCAATCGCAACCCGATTCTCATCAATGCCAAGCGATTCCGCCTCCTCCGTCATCCATACCAAGCCAGCATAACAATCTTCGATTGCAGCTGGATAGGGGTGCTCGGGGGCCAGCCTATAATCAACCGACACGACAACACATCTAGCCGTCTGAACAAAGCGTTCACACAACTCGTCGTCCATATCAGGATGTCCTAACACGTATCCGCCCCCGTGAATCCACAACATTGCTGGAAGCTTGTCAGCATTTCGCCCAGCAGGTTCATAAATTTTTACCAGCATCTCCCCTGCAACACCCGGAATTTTTCGACTGGTTGTGTTTACATGCTCTGACCTCTTCACTGGCGGACCCGACACTAAACTTCTGCTCCACTCTAAATTCTCTTCCAATTGAAACCCTGGAAATTGTGAATATGCCTCTATTAATTCTGGTAGTATACGTTTATCGATACTCATGAAAATCCCTCCAATACAATAATGATTGCTTGTATAATCCTTATTCCTTCTCAGCTTCCCACTTGGCAATTTCCTCTCGTACTCGTGGAGCAACCTCCGTTCCGAGCAGTTCTATAGCCCGCAACACAAGTTCATGCGGCATCGTGCTTAGTGGAACATACATCATAAAGCGTGTTATACCTACATGCTTCCGTAGATGAATGATCTTCTGAGCAACTGTTTCCGGATCTCCAACGTACAATGCGCCCTCAAAGCTTCGGGCCGCATCATAGCTGGAGCGGTCGTAATACGACCATCCTCGCTCTTTGCCGAGCTTGTTCATGCCGTACTGGGTAGATGGAAAAAAGATATCTGCTGCCCGTTCCGTATCTTCTGCGACGAAACCAATCGAATGAGATCCCACCTGAAGCTTCGATACATCATGTCCAGCGCGGGCCGCCGCCTTCTTGTACAGCTCTACAAGCGGCGCAAAATTCATTGGATTCCCGCCAATGATCGCCAACATCAATGGCAGACCCAAAAGTCCTGCACGCACGGTGGAGCTTTGCGTACCTCCGCTGCCAATCCATATAGGTAAAGAGTTCTGGACGGGCCGCGGGTACACGCCCAAATTATGAATGGCTGGCCGATGGCCTCCCTTCCATGTTACTTTCTCGGATTCCCGTATTTTCATAAGCAGTTCGATATTTTCATTAAATAGCTCATCATAGTCATGTAAGCCATAACCAAACAACGGAAAGGATTCAACGAATGAACCCCGGCCCGCTATAATCTCGGCACGTCCATTGGAGATGCCGTCAAGCATAGCAAAATCCTGAAACACACGTACAGGATCAGCAGATGAAAGGACCGTCACAGCACTAGTCAGGCGAATCCGTTTAGTTAAGGACGCAGCAGCGGACAACACGATTGCTGGTGAAGAAGCTGCATAATCTTCACGATGATGCTCACCAATACCAAAAACATCAAGTCCTACCCGATCCGCAAGGACGATTTCTTCGACTACTTCTCGTAATCGCTGTGCGTGACTCATCACAATTCCAGTCTCAATATCAGGCTTTGTTTCTACGAACGAAGTAACACCTATTTCCATGATTTATCACACCTCTTTTAATTTTTCTCCTGCACTACGACCAACAGAGATTTGGGGAAACCCTATTTTTTAAGAAGAATGCTCTAGATAACGGATTAAAGCTGTCCAATCCATCTCACCATAACCATGGGCTATTCCTTCAGATAAATGATGATGAATAAGTTGGCCCAAAGGTAGAGGAGCTTGGACGGACTGCGCTGCCTCTATAGCCAGTGCAACATCCTTCAGCCCTAGCATCATTTTAAAACCAGCTGGTTCAAACCGCTGTTCTGTCATTATCGCCCCATAGTTCCGATATAAGGGAGATTGAAAAAGAGCATTCACCACATCCATAAAACGGGCTGACTCTATGCCATACTTTTCTACCATCAGCTGCGTTTCTGATAAAGCTTCCAGCATAGAAGCAATTAAAAAGTTTACGCCTATTTTCACAACATTTCCTTCTTCGCTATAATCCCCAATCTCGAATATTTCCTGACCTAATTGTTCTAAAACAGGAATTAACTGTTGTCTGGCTTGCTCCGGACCTGCCAAAATGATGCGTAATTTAGCTGCTTTAGCGGCATCCGGACGCCCCAGCACTGTGGCAGACACAAAGTATTGCTTTCTCTCCGCATGCGCCGCGGATAATTTCCGAGCCAGCTCTACACTGATCGTACTGGCAGATATGTGAATTCCTTTTTCTGATAATCCATTCAAAATTCCATTCGGACCCTCAACAATCTCCTTCAAAGCGGCATCGTCAGAAAGCATGGTTATGACCATATCGCTCTTTTGTGCTGCCTCCAACGGTGTCTCGGAATAATGCGCTCCCTGATCTATTAGGGGTTGCGCTTTTTCACGAGTACGATTAAAAACGATTAATTCATTACCAGCTTCCAACAAATTTTGGGCCATTGGAAAGCCCATTTTCCCAAGCCCGATAAACGATATTTTCATAAGTCTCTTCTCCGCATTAAGGATGATTTAGAATAACGGAACGATCGTTCCAGAATAACCAAAAAAAATTATATTCCTGCAATTACAAAGCTTATCATCTCTTTGGCACGTTGCTGATCTTGATCTGCTTTTGCCATAATATTTATGCTTTGATGTAAATTCAGCAATAAATAAGACCACGCTTTGACATCAGTAGTTTTATCAATTTCGCCTGATTGTCGGCCTTTTTCCAAAAGCTCGCAAAAAGCCTGTTCTAAATTCAAAAAACTAGTCTTTATCAATTCATTTATTTTTTCATCCCGCGACTCTAGTGTTGTAGCTGCATTCGTTACAAAACACCCGCCGGGTAGACTCGTATCGTACGCTGAAGTAATATGTTGCTCAAAAAATTGTTGAATCCCTGCTCTAACGCTTGACGCCCGTTCAAGAATGACCTGTCTATTGAAGCTAACCTTTTTGTAATGTTCCAGTGCGGCAATGTACAACGTTTGCTTGTCAGAAAAAGTATCGTAAAGACTAGATCGGCTAATGCCCATAACCTGCAGCAAGTCCGGTATGCTTGTTGCCTCATAACCCTTTTTCCAAAACAACAGCATCGCTTGATGTAGTGCTTGATCCTCGTTAAACTCTCTTGTCCTTGCCATGAGTAACACCTCCCGTAATGGCAATATAACATATTTGGAACGATCAGTCCAGATAAACTTCGAGAGAAAACCTTACGTTTTGCTTGGCATAGCTGATGAACTATAATTAGCCCACAAAAAGACCTGCTCGGTAGGCTTCATCGCTTACGAACAGGTCTTAGTTTATTATTTGGGTCTTTCAATTTCAAAAATCTCACCAATCGTAGCGTAATTAGCTCCCGCTAAACGACTTACTGCATTTAAGGCTCTAGGGTCAATCCGCCCCTCCTGGTAAATCGATTCATCGATATGAAACTGAACAATTTCGCCAATGAATAAATCACTCCCAGGTTCTTCTGCTCCTAGAGGTATCGCTTGTACAAGCTTACATTCCATTCGAACCTTTGCTTCCAATACACCAGGTACAGCTATATTTTTACTTTTGACCGGTGTAAGATTGGCAAGTTCAATTTCACTTTCTGCTCTTGGCAATGAAGCAGCGGTTTGATTGATTTTCCCAACATTCTCATCATCTACAATATGCACAACAAACTGATGATTGTTATAGATATTACGGGCTGTATCTTTTAATCGCCCCGCTGGTCTTTGAATAGACAGTGAAACCATTGGAGGATTAGACGAGACGATATTAAAATAGCTAAAGGGCGCACCATTCAAAATGCCATCTTCTGATTGTGTAGTAACAAAAGCAATGGGCCTAGGAATTACAGTACCAATTAATAATTTATAATTTTCCCGCTCACTATTTTGCTTCGGATCAATCGAAATCAATCTCCCCAGCTCCTTCTTCACTCTTTCACGAAATCAATCGTGCTTCTAACGGTATCAATAGGGCGTACTAATTTCTCGATTTGCTCACGTTTAAGTTCCAAGAATGGTGGCAATGAAAGCTTTTCTCCAACCGTTTCATATTCCTCATCGCCCATAAATCCAGGTCCATCTGTCGCAAGCTCAAACAGGATTTGTGGAGCAACACGTGTATACAGCGACTCGAAGAAATGACGATCCACATAACCTGAGGTACGGAATCCAAAGTCTTCAAAATGCTTAGTCCACTCATCTAGCATGGCACGATCCTCTACTCGGAAAGCCGCATGGTGAACAGTTCCAAAACCTTGACGCGAATTCGGTAAGTCCTCGTTATGCTCTACAATTATTTGCGCACCGTTTCCGCCTTCGCCGACTTCAAATAAATGATAAGCCTCTTCCTGACCGATTTCTTTAAACAACATGACTCTTTCCAACATTTCTTTAAAATAGCTGAAGTCAGCTATACGTACAAAGATCGGTCCCAAACCAGTTATCGCAAACTCTAAAGGAATCGGTCCTTTTTGCCATGGTGTACCTGATGCGACCCCTTCATTAAATTCATCGGAGATAAGCTGATATTGTTGATCATCAAAATCTACGAAGGATAAAGTCTTTTTGCCAAACTGCTCTTTAATTCCGGTATGCTTCACATCCAGACGATCAAAACGCTTTACCCAGTAGTCTAATGCAGCATCAGTTGGTACCCGGAAGGATGTCTTGGCGATCTCATTGGTTCCGTGTACACCTTTAGGGATGTTAGGGAAGTCAAAAAACGTCATATCCGTTCCGGCACTGCCCTTATCATCTGCAAAAAACAAGTGATACGTTTGTATATCGTCTTGATTGACGGTCTTCTTCACTAAACGCATTCCCAATACGTAAGTAAAGAACTCGTAGTTTTTCTCTGCGCTGCTTGTGATGGCTGTAACGTGGTGAATCCCTTTTAAATTTCTCATGATTATACACTCCTAAAGTTTAGTTTGATTTTGTAATATAATTCCCTAGTTTAAGAAAGAATAATTGAATTATCTTAATGTTAAGATATCAGTTAAAAAAATAGTCAGTGACACAACCCTTAAATAAAAATTCCTTAAAAGCTTCGTTCTGATGACAATCACAACATCCTTCTGTAAATTACCTTTATGTTAAATATCTTTAACTTAAGATAAATTTAACACAGACCCCATACTATTGTCAACCAGCCGCAATAAAGAACAAACTGCTTTCCGTTGAAGGCTGATCTGTAAATGCAGAAATAACGGAGTAGCTCTTTGCTACTACGCCGTTATTTTCCAGAATGCTTCTACCTTATCCTTATGTTCATCTATTACCTGACCAGCAATGCGTTCGGACTCCAGAGACTTTATTGGACTGAAAACACACAATATCGCCCCTGAATTTGACGATTAACGTCACCCGAGTCCGCAACTCTCCCCAAAAGCCTCAAAATGTGAAAATAGCTGTGTCTGAGTCCGTTACACATGACCAAGTGGTCCTTAATGCTCCGTTCTGGTTGGGTCGTTGCATTGTGCAACAGAAATTTAAAAAATCGTGCTGAATTATAGTTCTGTTGTATTCTGTACAATCAATCTATAAAAACGCTATTTAATTAGCGCATTTCCAAATAGTTTGATTGCAGAAAGTGCAGTAGATGTTATTTTTATGTTTGAAAAGGCTTTGTTTTTTACAAAAAAAGGTTATCTAATGCACGCATAACGAAGAACTGCTTCTTCTAGAATATCAATCCCCATAATAATATCATCTAAATCCGTATACTCATTGGGGTGATGACTAAGTCCATCAACGGAGGGCACAAAGATAAGTCCTACTGGGCAAAGTTTGTTCATGTTCATGGCATCATGCCCTGCCCCACTGATCATACGTTGATTGGATATCCCCCTCTCTTCACAAATGGACTCTAGAACATGACTGATCTCATCCGATAATAGGACAGGTTCCTCGGAGATGATTTCCGTACTCACAATTTCAAGTTGTCTGCTTTCTTGTACTGAGGAGATCGTTTGATATAAATGGTCTAACACACGTTGCCTGGATGCCACGGAAGTAGATCTGATATCAATTTTAATTTCTACCTCTCCCGGAACCACGTTCATAGCGCCATTCAAGATCTCTATCACCCCGAGGGTCGCAACCGTTCCAAATTCTTGTTCCAGTTTGGCTGCTTTCTCAAGCTCTAGTGCTATTTCTGAAGCACCCAGAAAAGCATCTTTTCTCATATTCATAGGTGTCGTCCCGGAGTGGGATGCTTTCCCTGATATTTGAATATACAGTCTCACAGGTGCAGCAATTCCAGTCACAATTCCAATTCTATTATTATTGTTTATAAGTACAGGGCCTTGCTCGATGTGTAATTCAAAAAACGCTTTTAATTCCTCATTCCTTCTACTCGCCTGATCAATACTGTTGTAATCTAATGCGCATAGCGAAAATGCCTTTTCCATGGTAACCCCATCTTTGTCCTTTAAATCTTTGTATTTCTCCTTCTGAAATAACCCTGCCATTACTTTGCTGCCTACTGTTGAAATACCAAACCGTGAGGATTCTTCACAGGCAAATGAAATAATTTCGATCGGATGATCCGTTTCAATCCCTTTTTCGTTTAGACGTTTGATCACTTCCAAGGCAGCCGTTACACCTACTACACCATCGTACTTCCCACCTTGATATACCGTATCCAAGTGAGAGCCCATTACAACGGGTGGGAGCCCTTCTATCTTCCCATTTCTTCTAGCAATCACATTTCCGCAATGATCCATCCGGATATCTAAATTTTCAGCCTTACACATCCGCATAAAAGCACTCGTACATGTCTGCTCTTCATTTGTATAGGCAATTCTAGTGATGCCCTTCTCACCCGAGTTATATTGATTAATATTATCAAATAATGCCTGATATCTTCTCTTTCTATCCATGCCAGTATCTCCAATCCTGGGTATTCATGATTATGGTTTCATCAAAATTCGTGAATGATATACAATAGAGGTAGTGCTAGTCTTTAAAAACTACTTACTTGATGAGGTGTAATGGATAGCTATGAAAAAGACTATTATTTTTAAAGAAAATGATCAATTTACAATTAAAGCTGATTTTTATGAAACAAACCGTACCCATGCCCCTGCTATTGTATATATTCACGGAGGCGGCCTACTTTGGGGTGATCGAGAAGATCTTTCCGAGGAAATGATACAGCTTTACACCAATAATGGCTTTGCGCTATTTTCAATTGATTATAGATTAGCTCCTAGATCAACACTTTCTGACATTCTTGAAGATGTCCAAGATAGCCTTCTTTGGTTAGCGAATGAAGGACCTGAACAATTCTCCATTGATCCCTCAAGGATTGCTGTGGTGGGAAGCTCGGCAGGTGGATTCCTTGCACTATGTACAGGAACGTTTACCCTTAAGCCTCGTGCGATTGTTTCCTTCTATGGATATGGCGATATTAGTGCACCATGGGCACTCGAACCAAGTAAATTCTATTGTGAAAAAGATATCGTCTCCAAAGAGATTGCAAAAAGTACAGTGTCCGATCAAATCATTACGAACGCAAGCGTTGACGAGCGTTTTCTTCTCTATTTATATGCTAGACAATCCGGTCAATGGATCCAAGAAGTCACAGGCTTAAATCCTTCATTACATAAGGAAGAACTCCTCAAATTCTGTCCTATTCATCATGTAACTAAAGACTTCCCCCCTACATTGTTATTGCACGGAACGAACGATGTAGATGTGCCGTATGAACAATCCGTATTCATGAGAGCTGCGCTAGTAAAAGAAGGCGTACCGGCAAAGCTCATTACTATTCCTAACGGAGAACATGTATTTGAAAAAGATTTCGATAACCCTGTTGTGCAAAAAGCTCTTCATCAGGTAATTGATTTTCTTCAGCTTCATCTTGCCGAGTAGGTCTGTAAAAGAACAGGAAAATCCGGCACTAAAATAGTGCCGGAAAATATAGGAGACAGCCTGAATTATTTCTTGTTTAATTCGTGGAAATGCGTCCATAAATGATCGCAATCCTCTCTAGCTTCCACTTTAATCATATTAACAACACTCTCATCATGACCCACAAAATATTCGCGAAGGTGAATGTCTGAGAAGCCATGCTCTTTCGCATCATCTCTAGTGCTGCAATAATGAACTTCCTTAACCCCTGACCAAATGATAGCACCCATACACATTGGACACGGCTCACAGGTGGCATAAATTACGCAATCCGATAAGTCCATCGTGTCTAGCTTTTTGCAAGCTTCTCGGATAGCTACCATTTCTGCATGTGCAGAAGGATCCGTGTCTCTCATCATTGTATTGCTAACCGCTGCAATCACTTCATCACCTCGAACAATCGTTGCACCAAACGGGCCACCAAATTTCTTATTCATACCCTCGATCGTTGCATCTACGGCCAATTTCATGTAATCCATTTCAAAATTCCTCCTCTAGTTTAAATGGGATGATTTTAGTGTTTTGCTAAAGATGGTGTATAGAACAAACGAAACAATTAAGCCACTAAAGAAAGCAAAATCATTCATCCTAACTAGGAAGGGGACACCCTTAAGAAATGCACCTGACATAGGAAGAATGAAGCTGACTGCTAGAACAGCCATCGCAACAGGATTGTAACCATTCTTATATTCACCATTGCTGCCTGCTGGGACATAGATATTATCAAGATTTAATACTCTTTTCCGATGAATAAAAAAGCTTGAAAGCATAATGCCCGCAATTGGACCAAAGATGGACCCAATAAAGCTATAAAAGAAAAATAAGGTCGTCGTACCTTCTACAAGCTTCCATGGCAAAATCAAAGTACCAACAACAGCTGTCAATACACCCGCAGTCTTTACAGTGAATTTTTTCGGGAAAAGGGATGACATTTGCAATCCAGCTGGTAATAAGTTTGCAAACACTACGAAGGCGATAGCTCCTACGTTTAGCGCTAGAATCAATACAACAACCGCGAAAGTGTTTTCAATTTTATCAATGGCATGTACGATATTGAAGATCGGTTCACCAAACGCAATTTCAGTCCCCGCGATTAAAGCCACACAAGTGATGGCGAAAAGAATATAAGACAGGATAAACCCTACTGGTAATCCAATCATTGCCGCTCTTGGTGATTTCGCACGATGCGTGAAGTCCGACATATTCACAACAGGACCCGCCCAGTTAGATACCAATGCACTCACGCAAGCAATAAAGACTAGTGGACTTGAACTTGGGTTCGCTGGTACATACTCTAAAATTGGCCCAAACCCACCAGCAATCTTGATCGCCCAAACAGCAGCACCAATAATAAACACATACACTACTGGGGATGACCAGTTACCGAACTTACCTAATGTTTTCATTCCACCTAAGAACAATAAAACCGTTGCTGTCCAAAGAATTGCATAGGAGATCATTGTCGGGAATGCTAAGCCGAAGAGTGTGAAGCCACCGCCTAACTCCATATAATTTGGAATAAATCTAGCAAATATAACATTTAATGATTCTGCACCTACAACGGTTGTGGTTCCAAAGAATACTAATCCGGCAACAAGTCCTCGTATTAATGCAGGTATAATGGCTCCCTTTACCCCAAATGAATCACGAAGCAACATCGCGAATGGCAGCCCATATTTAGAGGCAGAATACCCATTTAAAGCATAAAATGCGGAGACAATAATGGCTGAAAGCATAACGGCAAAGAGCACCTGTGTTGTATCCAGCCCTAGGACGAAGAAACCTGCTACTGTCATATACGACATAATATTATGAACAGCGCCCATCCAGAGGGTTATATAGTTGGACATCCCCCAGTCTCTTTGCTCAGGCTTTTTGGGCAGTAATTCCTCACCGTAACCGTATGATTTGTACCTATCATAATTTTGTTCCAATTTTGCTTGATCCATATCTACACTTCCCCTCGCTTAAACTACTTCACGATATGAGTGCCTGCCTGTTCATTAATCGCATCCTTCAAGCTTTCCGGATTCGTAATAATAACTCGCGTTCCGCTTTTCTCTAAGAAGCTTAAACTCGCCTCAATTTTAGGCAGCATGCTTCCTGCTGGAAAGTGATTTTCTAGCACATATTGTTTAGTCTCATCAATCGTCATTTTGGAAAGTTCCTTTTGATTCGGCTTACCATAGTTGATGCAAACTCTAGACACTCCCGTTGTAATAATTAATGTCTCCGCATGGATCTGTTCTGCTAAAAGACTCGTAGCAAAATCCTTATCGATGACTGCATCGATACCTTTGTACGTGTTATCATCAGACTTCACGACTGCAATACCTCCACCGCCTGCAGCAACTACGACAAAGCCCCCATCGATTAATGACTTAATCGCATCTTTCTCTACAATATCTATAGGTCTTGGGGATGGAACTACTCTACGGTATCCTCTACCAGAGTCTTCTACAAAGCTCCATTCCGGATGTTCTTTTTTCATTTCTTCCGCTTGTTCTTGGGAAAAGAAAGATCCTACCGGCTTCGTCGGATTCTTGAAGTTAGGATCTTCTGAGCTTACTTCAACTTGCGTAATAACCGTAGCCACATTCTTATGGATCCCTCTAACTGCGAATTCATTAATTAAAGCTTGTTGAATTAAATAACCGATTCCCCCTTGTGTATCGGCCCCACAATTTACTAGTGGAACAGGAGACATGCCGGCAATTTCATGTGCAATTTCAGATCTTCTTAGCCCAAATCCTACCTGCGGTCCATTACCGTGTGTAACGACGACATTGTAGCCCTCTTGCACCATATCAACAATATTAACGACAACTTCTTTTACTGCTTCAGATTGGTCATGAATTGAATCCAGGCCATTTTCCTTGACCAATGAGTTTCCGCCAATAGCAACGATCACAGTTTCTTTCATCTGATGCCTCCTATGCTGCAATTCTCATGCTCTAATCGAGTAATTCAAGAGATTGCTTTTTGTGTGAGTGGTATAACGGATTCGTTGGATCATTCTTAATTGCGTTCTCGATAGCCTCAATAGCTTCTTTATGCTTACCAAGCGATCTTAGACTGTTCGCCTTATGGAAGGAGAAGTCATATCTATTCGGCTGAAGCGCTAGCAGCTTATCCATCTCGATAACTGCTTCTTCGTGTCGCCCAAGTTCTCTTAAATAATTAGATTTGTGGTAGCGATAGAACGTTTCATTAGGCGCTAACTGACAGGCTTTATCATATTCCTGAAGAGCTTCCTCCGGTTTTTTCCACAGTCTTAAACAATTCGCTGTGTAGAAATAAAATTCTAAATTAGCAGGATCCATAGATAAAACGCTTTCATAGCATTGAAGTGCCTCTTCGTATCTCTTTAATTCCTGCAAGAAATAACCTTTATAATAGATGAAATCCAGGTTATCAGCATCCACTTCCAGCGCCCTGCTTATGACAGATATAGCTTCTTCATATTGATCGTTGTTAGCAAGAGCCTTTGCCTGCTTCACATATTCGTTAGTTTCTGGGAAGCTTTGTTCTAGAATCTTCACGACTTTATGCTGACCATTCTCTTCGGCACGTTGTAGGGATGAGAGCCCATCTCGATCAGGCAAATGCACATCTGCCCCCGCATGAACTAGCGCTTCAATAATGTCAGAATATAGTCGTCCGCCATTTCCCAATATGACTGCTTCGAGGAGGGCTGACCAGCCTAAGTTGTTGACATGATTCACTGGAACCCCAGCATCAATACACACTTCTACGGTTTTTAAGTAACCCTTTTCGCTCGATGGTAACAGCGCTGTTCCACCAAATCGATTCACGCTCTTCAGATCAGCTCCACCAGCAATCATGAGACGCAGGATTTCATAAAAGCCATTTGCTGCTGAGCAAATAAACGGTGAGAGCTGTGTAATATCTCTAGTGTTTACGTCACTTCCTGCTTCTATTAATCTTTTAGCAATCGCGATTTGATTGTTTTGAGTTGCCGCCATTAACGCTGTTCGCCCTGCAGCATCTTTATAATCAACACTGGCACCTTCATTTAATAGTGTCTCAACAGAAGCCAGTTCTCCCTGTTCACTCGCCTCAATAAGTTTTGTATTCAAGGATAGATTATCCAAATTTGTTCACTCCTTCACAACCTAGCACGTGTGTTCATCTAGTTCGAAATAAGAATCATGGGCTAAGCAAGTTAGCCCTCTTCTTATTTAATATTTTCACTTAATGCAAGTAATGCTTGTTCAAAAGCTTCGATTGGAGGATTAACGATACCCGCACCAATCATTCCAATCCCCGCATCTTTATGTGCAATGGCTGTATTAATAATCGGCATAATTCCTGTTTGAATAACTTTTTGAATATCAATACCTGTTGGAATCCCTATAAAGTCAAGCATTGGAATCGTCACGTTAGGATTTTCAGTGGTTGTGATTTCTGCCATTTTTGTGGTGTAGCTGATTGCATCATCAACGGTACCACCTACAAGCGAAACAATGGCCGGTGCAGTTGCCATAGCAAATCCGCCAATTCCATAGGTCTCCGTAATCGCACTGTCTCCAATATCAAGACCAGAATCTTCTGGTTTATAACCAGCAAACATAGGTCCAATTACTTGTTGTGCAGGACCTGTAAACCACACGTTTCCAGCGATTCCACTCACGCGAATACCGAATTCCACTCCGTTGCGAGCCATTGTGGTAACAATGGTACTATTCTCAATGCCATGCGCAGCATCAAGGGCACATTTACAAAGCGCCATCCATGTCGGACCTGAGAAATAGTCGCTGCTGCTAACGAATTCAAACACTTCTTTTTTCTGTTCAACGGTGAAATTGGTTTGGATAATATAAGGCGTTAGCGCTTGGATGAGCAGGGTTGTTCCAGCTACATTTCGGTTATGACATTCGTCGCCCATATGAAGGGCTTGTGACAACATTAAGCGCAAGTCAATGCCATTTGGATTTAGCTTCATCGCATCTCTCAAAATAGGACCCAATACATCACGCATCCAAATCAAACGCTGGATAACACTCTCGTCATTCGCACCCATCCGAAGGATTTTGGACATTTGTTCACTTAAATTTGTATAGGCAATATTCCCATACGTTTTATTCTCAACAATATGCATAAACATGGAAGCCGATGTTACACCAGCCATGGAACCAACACAGTTATGTTCATGACATGGCGAGAAAACAATCTCTCCAGACGCAGCTAGTACAGCTGCTTCTTCAATATTGGGGGCAAGTCCTTCAAATACAATAGCCCCTGTTACCGCACCTTTCATCGGACCATTCATTCGTTCCCAAGTGATTGGCGGGCCAGCATGTAAAATCGTATTTTTCGTCATACCAGGAACCACATTGATCGCTTGGTCAAAGCCAATCAGTACCGGTTGCGAGTTAATAATTCGCTCAACAGCCTCTTTGTTAGCAGCTTCAATCTTATCTGTAACACTTGGGTCTTCAAGCTTATCCAGCGCAGCAATTAATTCTGGATTCCCTCTGCCTGGCGGCGTCCACTCCAAGTGAGTTACATTCGCGTTTTGTTTTAACAAATCATCTCTAAAGTTCTCAATGCCTACATTTATGACATTTAGTTTATTCGTAAAAAGTTCATTGATTTTACTCATGACTATTCTCCTTTCACTACGAATTCTCTTGCTAGTAGACCTGCGTTCTGACTGCTGCTAGCATGTGTAGCACCAGAAGCTAACAATTTATTAATTTGACCTTCAATATTTTGACTATCTAGCTCGGTTCCAAGAATGTATCCAATAATCTCTAGATGTCTTCCTTCATCTTCGGCTGCTTGCTTCGCTTCGATAATCGCTGGAAGCATTGCGCCTACAGGATCCTCGTGCGCTCCGAAGCCTAGAACAAAGTCCATCACAATAACACCGACAGAAGGATCTTTCGCTTCTTGAATAAATCTTTCAATCCGAGTGGATGGATCTATCATTGGATGTGGCTTACCTTGTGTAAATTGGTCGTCTCCGAAGTCAATAAAGGTATGATCTTGGCTTACTCTAACATCTTTTAAGCGATATTCAGGCTCCCTCTGAATGTTACTGTAGACATTATCGAATTTCTCCATAGCAATGTGCATCGCTTCATCACAGAGCGTACCGCCACTGAATAGTCCACGGATATATTTTTGCTGAGGCTTTAACTTCGCACGCACTTCTTCAATAAGCGGAAGATTTAACGTACGTTTGTTAAGCTTCGATTCGTCTGCTCCAGCTAAAAGTACCGCTTTAAGTGCCGCTTCTTTTGACATTTTTGCAAAGTGACCGCCAGCTTGGGTGACCTTTTCTTCATTCCCACCCACAAACCAAACCACAACTGGTTTCTTACATTGTTTAATTTGTGCTAGTACTTTCTCTTCTACACTCGGTGCTGGTGGTTTAGATACGAGAACAATAACCTTTGTTGCATCGTCCTCTTCTAACGCTTTAATTCCGGCCAGCATCATAATGCCGCCAACCTCTTCACTTAGATCTCTACCGCCTGTACCGATCAATTGTGTGATTCCACCGCCAAATTCATGAATACGAACCGTTACCTCTTGGCTACCTGTTCCTGATGCGCCAACGATCCCGATATTGCCTTTTCTCACGGCATTGGCAAAGCACAAAGCGACATTACCAATAATTGCAGTACCACAGTCTGGCCCCATCATTAGCAAGCCTTTTTCTTGGGCTAAAGTCTTTAATTCAATTTCATCTTCAATACTTACATTGTCGCTAAACAGCATGACGTGAAGATTATTTTCAAGAGCTTTTCTTGCTTCTCTAGGAGCGTAGCTCCCATTCACGGCAATAATCGCTAAGTTAGCTTCAGGAGTACCGTTTACAGCTGAGGTAATTGTTGAGTATTTAACCTCACTCTTTCCTTTAGAGGAATCTTTCTTTTTCGTTAACAATTCATTGATGCTTTCGAAAGCGCCCTCACACAGCTCTTCAGAGGCAGCCTTCACAATAATCACTAAGTCACTCGTCTTGGCACTTTCCACTTCAGGTGTCATCAAGCCCACATTTCTAATGACCTCTTTATTCATTTCAGTACCCATTGCAATAATGGCTTGTTCTACGATTTCGATCTGATTCGCTTTTGTTGAGAGTGACATCAAAGATACGGAATCGATATAAGTGTTTGGTTTTACTAAAACTTGAACAGTCATACTTGTACCTCCCATTTACATGTTCATTTCCAGCCCCGCAACAATTCCAAGGGCTATATCTGTACCCGAAGTAGATCCTATAGCTAATACCCTGCCTAAAGCCAATAGTAATTCCTCTTCACTACCTCTAAATAAAGCTTCCATTAAGGCACTTATAGACTCTCTAACCTGGCCAACGGCTGCTTTAGCTAATGCCATATAGCTGATATCATTGGTTAAAGTCTTTGCATGTAAGACGACTTCTTCACAAAACGATTGGTGTGAAAAGTATCGATGATTCTCGATGTTAAAGACGGTAAACAATCCCACCAAGAAATCATCGCCGGCTGGCGTTAAGCCTGGTCCAAGGCCTATGAGTGAAGTTGCATGTTTGATTGCAGTAGACATTCGCTTGTTTTGCAATTCCAATACAAGTAACTGCGTCCGTTCATGAAGCATTCTAGACATTTCATCGTCAAAAGGATTCCCACCTTTGAAAGCCCTTTCAATTCTGCTGCTATTTCCGTGAAGTTTGATATATTGCTTCATGGTGGACACATTCATTATTAAGACATCAGCTTCTGAAGGATATTTAGGCAGTTCACAATTCCATTTCTTAATACCATCCATTGGAATAAACATCTTGTTAGAAATCGATAAAATGGCATGATCCGAACTTACAACATCATTCACCCTGATATCTGCTTCTTCAAAGTGTTCTAAGTCAATAATAAGTGTATTAGGAGCATTATCGATTCCCTTACACGCAATAGAATACAAGTCTCCACTATCCAAACATTGAATATTGAGTGTGCGATTAAACGTGCTATGAACAAAACCATGAAACTTATGATGAATGATTCGTTGAATAAAATCTCCATCACCGGATTTTGCAAATCTCACTAGAGTCACCTCTGTTTTAATTCCTTATATTTCAAAAAGGTGATTGACCTCCTTTTCACTTCTACAGATGGATGAATACATTAAATAATTTCATTTGGTTACATCGTACAAAGGTAACTACGAGAGTAACTACCTTACGCACTTAATATATAATATACTGGTAGGGATCGTCATCGTTTAAGCGAACCAAAAAGAGTGCATCCTATTTGTGCATGTTATACAAGCGAATGTGTTAAAAGTGTGTCTGAGGAGCGTGCCGAAAATTGCTAACCGTTAAAGACTTAATGAAGATCAAGGCTATAGAGGGGATAAAGATTGTGGCTGGTGAAACAGGAATTGATAAATCCATATCTATCGTTAACATTATTGAGAATCCTGATGCCTTTGACTGGCTTTCACCTAACGAACTACTCTTATCAACAGGCTATATCTTTAAAAATAATGCAGAATTACAAAATCGAATTATTAAGGAACTTGCAGAGCTTAACTGTTCAGGATTGGTTGTGAAAATGAAGCGGTACTTTGACAAGCTCCCTCAGAACATGATTGATGAAGCTAATAAGTATGGGTTGCCCCTTCTAGAACTGCCCTTTGAATACACACTCTCTAACATGATCTCGATCATTAATGAGAAGGTTTCCGGAAGATATGATTTGCTCAATAGAAAGACTTTAGATATACATAACTTGTTCTTCAAAATCACCCTCGAAGGCGGTGGTATTGCCAAAATAACTTCCATGTTATCCGAAACGATTAGTAATCCTATTATTATCGTAGACAAGGATTGGCGATTATTGCATCACACAGAACATTCGAAGAACAACAGTCCTCTTGAGTATTATCTTGATTTTTCAAATCGACAGCCTGTGTTTAATAAAGCGTTCATCGATACTATTCCTACCAATCTAAATGAAATGAAGAAGTCTATTAAGAGGACCTATCATTCAGAAGGTGCAGAAATAAAATGTCGAGTGATTCCTGTCGCTGCTTCTAACTATATTTATGGCTACATTGTGATTTGGCAGACGGTGCAAGAGCTATCTGAATTTGATTACATTATTTTGCAGCAAGCCTCCACCATCATGGCACTCGAGCTGATCAAAGCAAAGGAAATTAGCGAACTTGAATTACGAATTAAGCAGGACTCCATTGATGATTTACTTTCGGGGAAAATATCCTCCCATGAAGCCCTGCAAACCTTATGTTATTTACATGGATTAAATCCGAGCTATATGTATTACAGTATGGTGATAAATATTGAAATGAATGAAGCAGACAAGTTTGAAGATATGATTATTGGAAAGTACAAAATGGAGTCCATTGCAAAAAAATGTTTGGATATCATTTATGACTTATCGCATCAAGCGACTGGAGAAATCAAGTGCTTTTATAGAAATAATAGAGTCATCATTCTAGTAGGGCAAAATGAAGAAAGACCTCCTGTTTCGATTAGTGATGCCAAACTATATGCAAATGATCTGCTTGAGATACTTGTTCAAAGAACGAAGGAAACACTCTTAATGGGCATTGGTCAGCAATACAGTACAATCAGCTCGCTGCATAATAGCTTTTCTGAGGCGAACGAAATGATTAAATTGATGCAACAAAAAAACCTTCAAAACAAGGTCTCACATTTCGAAGATTATTCGGTTTACCATCTGTTGGAAGCAAATATCAAAGTCGTTGCATTAGAAGAATTTTTCCGAAAGTGTCTAGGTAAAGTGTATGATCATGATCAATTACATGGTACAAGTTATATGTTAACTTTAGAAAATTACTTTATTAACAATTTGAATGTCACCGAGACTTCAAAGGCTATGTTTTTACACAGAAACACACTTATCTATCGCATTGAGAAAATAAAGGAAATCCTAAATCTGGACTTAAAGCATTCAGAAGAGTTGCTGCGTATTCAATTAGCTTTAAAGATATTTAGCATTTTAAATAAAACGATTTAAAAAAACTCCCCATACAGCAGCAGGGTTCATTGTTACACCTGTCTACTACATGGGGAGTTTTTTATACATACTTATCTCGGCCAGACAACATTCCAAACGTCGTAACTATTCCAGAGATAACGATCAGTGTGATAAGTGGAATCGTCCACACTTGGGTCATATCGTATAAATACCCGATCAATATAGGCCCTATGGCTGCAAGCATATATCCCGTGGATTGAGCCATTCCAGATAATTCTGCAGCTTGATTTCCATTTCGGGCACGAATTCCGATATAACTAAGCGCCAGTGGAAAATTCCCTCCCAAAGCGATACCAATCAAGATAATACTTAGGATCATTATGGGGTAAGATGAGCCCATCCATAGTCCACCGTAACCAACAATGGAGCACATGCCTAATGCGAATGCAATCCATACTTGAGAGCGTAGTCGTCCTGCAAGAATAGGAACAAGAAAACTAACAGGTACGCCAACGATCTGTGTGAAGGATAATAACCAGCCTGCTGTACCCCTACTTATGCCATAGTTATATAAGATTTCAGGTAACCAAGACATCGTTATATAAAATAATGAAGACTGAAATCCCATGAATAGCGCTATTTTCCAAGCGAGTGGTGAACGCCAGATTTGCTTCGCGCTGATTCTTACACTTTTTACTACATTACCTTTGGCTGGATTTAACCTAATTAGAAGGATCCATACCACGATCGCTATGATTGTCGGAATTCCCCATACAATTAAGGCTCCGTCCCACCCAAGCTTCAAATCATGGGCTAGAGGAATACTAATACCTGATGCTAACGATGCGAACAGTCCCATTGAAGTGGAATAGATACTTGTCATTAGACCGAACTTTTGTGGGAATTTCTCCTTCACAACTACAGGCAATAAAACATTCCCGATGGCAATACCTACTCCAATTAATAGCGTTCCAAAGAAAATAAAGAACGTCATTGAAATGGAACGAATGCAGATACCGACCAAAAGAACAATCAAACCTAACAATAGCGTCTTCTCGTTGGACAAACGAGCTGCGATTCTAGGAACGAGAGACGACATAACAGCGAAGGAGATCAAAGGTATACTCATTAATAAACCTGCACTCCAATGTGCAAGCCCTACATCTTCCTGAATAATGCCCACTAATGGACCTACCGATGTAATGGCGGGTCTTAAATTAAAGGCTACCAGAACAATCCCCGTAATGAGTAAAATAATATATAACGATTTCTTGTTGTCTTGTGTCTGTGGTGAATGCAAAAACTAAATCTCCCCTCCACTAATCAAATGCCAATTGATCTTCAGAATGTAGCATTAGTTATAACATATAAGAACCGAGTTTAAAAGTGTAAAAGCAAACAGCGCGCACCGATTAAGTATCGGCACGCGCTGAATTTCTAAGCTAGATATAGAGAAATATTTAATTGTTTGATTTTCTCAATCCATTCTTCTGATAAGCCTCTATCCGTTACAATAGCGTCAAAATCATTTAACGAAGCAAAGTAGGTGGATTTAACCGTATCAAACTTTGAGGAATCAATCACTAAAATTTTCTCAAGGGCACAATGAATTGCCGCATTTTTTGTGTCTACTTCACAACTGTTCGTGCAAGTAATGCCTAGTTTAGCATTAACTCCAGCAGCAGAAATAAATGCTTTTGTTGTTCGTGTTCTACTTATTAAATCCAACCCTTCTCTGCTTTCAAACATTTGAAGTTCTGGACGGTAATGACCACCAATAAGAATAAAATCCTTAAATCCCTTTTTATGAATCTCAATTAATGCGTTCATAGAGCAGCAAACAATTTCTACCGAACGATTTGACGGAATATGTTCGATGATTTGAGCGGCTGTTGTACCAATATCAATAAAAATAATATCGTTAGGCTCGATTAATGAAGCTGCTAACTTACCTATATTATATTTTTCTGATGCTCGATTATTTTTTTGCGTTGTCAAATCATATTCATCTTGTTTATTCTCATTTGGGTCAGAACCATTATAAATAACCGCACCTGAAACAACTTGCACGATTTTATTTTCTTTTAGATATTTAATATCTCGGCGAACAGTCATTTCTGTGACATCAAGTTGATGTGAAAGCTCTTTGATAGATGCGCCACTTTTATTTTTTAGGATTGATACAATTGTATTTACTCTCTCTTGCTTATCCATACCGGTTCATCCTAACTACTAATAATAAAGTATAATTATCAGAATTATACCATATCTAATAACCCAATACTTCCTGCCCTTTTACAATCTTAACTATGGCACTAGTTCCTAAACGGTCTGCGCCTAGTTCAATAAATGCTTTAGCATCATCTAAAGAGCGAATACCTCCAGCTGCTTTAATCTTCACGTTCTGACCTATGTTCTGTGCAAACAGACTGACATCCTCTTTAGTTGCTCCAGCTTTTGAAAATCCAGTGGATGTTTTGATATAATCCGCTCCAGCTTTTGTAACAAGCTCACAAACCTTCACTTTTTCCTCTTGCGTGAGCAAACATGTTTCAACGATTACCTTTAATATTTTACTTCCACATGCGTTTTTAATGGCCTGTATTTCTTCGTAAACTTCCTCATAACGTCCACTTTTTAAGAAGCCCACATTGATCACCATATCAATTTCCGATGCTCCATTTGTAATTGCATCCGTTGCTTCAAATACTTTAACGGCTTGGGTGCTATAACCGTTCGGAAATCCGATAACTGTGCATATTGCTATTTTGCCTTCTACATAATTTGCAGCTTCTCTAACATAAGCACTTGGGATGCAAACACTGGCCGTCTGGTATTTCATCGCATCATCACATAAATTCTTTATATCATCCCATGTAGCAGTAACATCAAGCAAGGTATGATCTACTTTTCCTAATATATCTTTAACATCCATTCTATTCACTTCTCCCTTAATAATTAATTATAAATCGATTAAAATGTAACTATTCTAACAATTGTTATTGCACTACAAATAACTAGTTCTTTCATAGTATTTCATTTGTTATATTGTCAATACACAATGTTATATTAATAACATATGTTTGAATTATAACATTATTAAAGTTATAGTCAATTAAAATTAATTACGAACGAATTATTAGATAAAAAAAGAAGCCTCTCAAAAGTTCAGTGAACTTATGAGAAGCTTCCTATATCCTTCGCCTCCATTACACCACGTACATCTACACGCTTAGGTTAAGTTATGATGTTGAGATAACCGCTTCTTGCGTATGCTGATCCAACTTATAGCATATCAAAGCAATCGCACATGCCGAAATCGCCAGGATAGAAGCAGCTATAGGAAGGGAGATTAATCCTCCATGCTGGGCAACCACTCCCCCAATCGCGGATCCTCCTGCGATTCCCAGGTTAGAAGCTACTGGATTCAACGATGCAGCAAGGTCCTTCGATCGTGGTGAGAACTGCTTGGCCAAATCTATCAAATAAAGCTGGGCTGGTGCGCTTACAATACTCGACATTACGGCTAGCATCATTAGTACGATCATTCCTAGAATCGAAATCGATGCGGTCATACTAAAGACGATATAGACCACAGCTTGTATAAGAAATACGAATCTAAGCTTACTTACCGCATTTCCGGTCGCAACCTTGCCTCCAATCCAGTTGCTGACAATCGTGGCAATCCCGTATACAAACAGCACGCCACTAACCGAGCTCTTAGGAATATTCATGACTTGCTCCAGCAATGGTGTAATGTAAGTGTACATCACAAAAACCGCTCCCACTGCCGTAACTGGAATGAGAAATGCAAGAATAATGCGTCCATTTGTAAGCAGTTCGATCTGATCCTTGAGTGAGCTAGGCACAGGCTTCGGTAGTTTGCGTGGAATATAGGCATAATTTAGCGCTATGGCAATTCCAGCTAATACCCCATTCAGAACAAATGCTGCAGGCCAGTTGAAATACTGTCCTACAAAAGTGCCGATCGGTACACCAAATACATTCGCAACAGCGAAGCCGCTCAAAATTGTAGCGATCGCTTTGCCTCTTTTCTCCCGGTCAACCGCTTCATTCGCTACTGTAATGGCTACAGAAAGGACAAAACCACATAGTACGGCAGTAACTATTCTAGTCACCAGCAGCATACTGTAGGTTCCAGTTATAGCGCTCCACAAATTCAGTAGCAGAATCAATACAAGCGACACAAGAATGGTAATCCGTTTCGGGATACGGCTGAACAAGGACATCATAATGGGTGTTCCAATGGCATAAGCGATCGCGAAACCAGATACCAAACCCCCGGCTGTCGCTAGCGTTACTCCGAGGCTCGAGGATATTTCCGAGAGTAAACCAACGATAATATACTCCGTCGTACCCAGAATAAACGCCATAAAAGTAAACGAGAAAATCAATGCGTTCTGTCGTGATGTTTTCATGGTGCTCTCCATCCTATTTATCTCTATTTTTATAAGAACATACCTACTCATAATACTCATTTAGACTATATTGAGCAATCCTCTTTTTCATAAAAAAAGAAGCTTCACACAAGTTCAAAGAACTCATGAGAAGCTTCTTTTTTAGGCCGGAGGCAAAATAATTAAGGTAATAACTTGTTCCTCGGAGTAAGATCTAGCTGTTCCTGGTCCATCTGCATCTGCTTTGAACTTAATGAGATAGGTCCCGGGTGCCGGCATCACTTTATCGTGAAGTTCAAACGCAATATCCGAAACACCTCTGTTGCTTCCTGTGAAAGTCAGTGTATGCCCATTATTACTAATTTGATCACTCGTCGGACTTGTCCATCCGCTAATGCTGTAATAGTCGTTTGTGTTAAAGGTCATGCCTTCTAGCGTTACCTGAATTTCAGCATTCGTAAAGGATTCTCCGGAAAAAAAGTCAAAGCGAATGAGCGATTGCCTAGAACCCATTATCAGCTGTTTTGTTTTTGAAATACCTCCGTCAAAGCCATAAATGGAGCTAGTAACCGTAGGTGTGGTCAGAACACCTCTAACAAGCTCAATCGCAACGGCATGTGCTGCGTCCTTCGCCGATTCATTATTGGATGAATCCTTAGCGGTAATCACGAAACGATACGTTCCTGCGTTCAGATCACCGATATTGGCTGCACTCACAGATCCGTCTGCTTCACTGGTGCCTAATACGATGGCTGTTCCTAATTCATCGGCATCTACTACACCGTTCTCATTCGCATCCGTCCACAGGTAGGCTTGTACTGCTGCTCCTTGCTCGCCAATGGCTCCCGCTAACCCGTGAAGCTGATCTTGTGTCCCGTTGTAGTTATCGATCGCCTCGAACTTGGTTGCATCCACTACCGGTGCAGTCGTATCCGGAACTTCGTTCTTGCTCAAGGTTACCGTAACGGCATGTGCAGCGTCCTTCGCCGATTCATTATTGGATGAATCCTTAGCGGTAATCACAAAACGATACGTTCCTGCGTTCAGATCACCAACATTGGCTGCACTCACAGATCCATCTGCTTCACTGGTACCTAATGCGATGGCTGTTCCTAATTCATCGGCATCTACTACACCGTTCTCATTCGCATCCGTCCACAGGTAGGCTTGTACTGCTGCTCCTTGCTCGCCTATTGCTCCTGCTAACCCGTGAAGCTGATCTTGTGTCCCGTTGTAGTTGTCGATTGCCTCGAACTTGGTTGCATCCACTACCGGTGCAGTCGTATCCGGAACTTCATTTTTGTCCAAGGTCACCGTAACGGCATGTGCAGCATCCTTCGCTGATTCATTATTGGATACATCCTTAGCCGTAATCACGAAACGATACGTTCCTGCGCGCAAATCACCGATATTGGTTGCACTCACAGATCCGTCTGCTTCACTGGTACCTAATGTGATGGCTGTTCCTAATTCATCGGCATCTACTACACCGTTCTCATTCGTATCCGTCCACAGGTAGGCTTGTACTGCTGCTCCTTGCTCGCCAATGGCTCCCGCTAACCCGTGAAGCTGATCTTGTGTCCCGTTGTAGTTGTCGATCGCCTCGAACTTGGTGCTATCAACCATAGGTGCATTAATATCTGAATTGCTGCTATGCCCACTTTGTGAAGAGGAGGAACCTCCAACAACAGGAGTAGGTACTGTTACCACTTCTTTACCCGGCTGAGGAGTTGGGGTGGAGCTTGGCTGCTCAGTATTCCCGTTCTCCTTAAACTTCAAAAACTTGGAGGCTACTAGAGCTACAGCCTGACGATCTACTTTGGCAGCAGGATTAAAAAAATTATTATATCCAGTAATCAATCCATATTCCACAGCGGTAGCTATAAAATCTTTGGAATAATCAGCAATTTGGCTACTATCAACAAATTGTAAAGCTCCAGCTTTACCGGTAGGATCGACTCCCAGTGCTCTCACGAACATGACGACCATATCCTGACGTGATATATTTTGCCCCGCACCGAAAAGATTATTGCCTGTACCTTTAATCAATCCGGCTTTGACAGCTGCCTCCACATAGCTGTATGCGTAGTTGCTTCTGGGAACGTCCAGAAAGGTTGGCATCGCAGGAGGGTTCGAGACATCCAGCTTCAATGTTTTTGCTAAAATAATTGCAAAATCCTGCCGTGTAATATTCGACGCAGGATAGAACTTACTCTCTTCAACACCGGTCACTATCCCCTGATCGAATAGCTCAACAATCGCTTTCTTTGCATATGAGCCATCAATATCAATAAATGAAGCTGCAGCCGATCCTTTGGTCGGCATAATGATAGGACTTGATAATACAGCAGCAGCCAATATAGAGCTTATCCATTGCTTTTTGTTCACTTGCTTGTCCCCCTGTTCATTGGATGCGTTATGTCGTTTGTCTATAATCGATTCGTTAACATGATTCGACTTTAAATTACAAACTTTTCATCTACAGGATTATAACAAGTATCAATAAACAGATTATAAACAAATAGGCCATGGCCTTATTTAATGGTGGATACTACCACCACAAACATGGCTGTCGCTCACATCATTGATTCTGTGCATCAAACGAAAAAAATGATACTATGTATGATGGGTAAAAGACTTTGCTATAGCCTATATCGTTTTTATATATTACAACAAGAGGAGATAATATGAGTAACGAACAAAACTTTTGGCTTGATTTACCGAAGCCGTTTTTTATATTAGCACCCATGGAAGATGTCACAGATGTTGTATTTCGTCACGTCATTAGTGAAGCTGCCAAACCCGACGTGTTTTTCACAGAATTCACTAATACAGAAAGCTATTGTCACCCTGTAGGAAAAGACAGTGTACGTGGTCGATTAACGTTCACAGAAGATGAGCAACCGATTGTCGCTCATATTTGGGGTGATAAACCTGTATTTTTTGAACAGATGAGTATTGATATGAAAAAACTTGGTTTTCGCGGTATCGATTTAAACATGGGATGCCCCGCACAAAACGTCGCATCCAATGGTAAAGGTGCTGGTTTAATACTACATCCCGAGGTTGCAGCAGAAATTATTCAAGCAGCAAAAGCCGGTGGATTGCCGGTTAGTGTTAAAACAAGGTTGGGTTACTCTGATATTGACGAGTGGCGCGATTGGCTAGGACATATATTGAAACAAGATATTGCGAACCTTTCCATTCACCTTCGTACAAAAAAAGAGATGAGTAAAGTAGATGCACACTGGGAACTAATCCCTGAAATAAAAAAATTACGCGATGAAATTGCTCCAAATACGTTGTTAACTATTAATGGAGATATTCCTGACCGCGCAACAGGATTAAAATTAGTAGAACAATATGGCGTTGATGGCGTCATGATTGGCCGCGGCATTTTCACCAATCCATTTGCTTTTGAAAAAGAACCTAAAGAGCATAGTGCGAAGGATTTTCTCAATTTACTTCTATTACAGTTGGATCTTCACGATAAATATTCAAAAGAAAACGAACCACGTCCATTTAAACCACTTCTTCGCTTTTTCAAAATCTATGTTCGTGGATTTAGAGGCGCAGGCGAACTAAGAAACCAATTAATGGACACCAGGTCAACAGATGAAGTACGTCGCTTAGTAAAACCGATTTTAGATCAAGAATTAGAATGAGGCACACCCTCCTCTGAATTGCACCCTGCCAAGTATACAGTACAAAAAAGGCTTCTCGTATTACTACGAGAGGCCTTTAATACTATATGGTCAAATGCTAATCCCAACTTATCCCCATATGGCAATGGAGATGATCCCACAGGTAATCACAGCCGACATGATAATTCTTCGCACTCCTTGCTTCTCTTTTAGTACAAGTATGCCAAGAATCGTACCAACAACCGTTCCAATTTCTCGTATTGGTGCAATTGAAGCTAAGGGAGCAAGCTTCATCGCCATCAAAAACATAAAATAAGAAGAAGCGTTGATAGTGGAGATAATTGCTGGACAATCAGTTTATCCATTAATGTATACCCCGCAACACATATCCCTACTACAATTGCATAAAGAATGGCTATGGGAATGAGCCGAATTCCCTTGATTTGCATGACGATTAACGATTCCACTAATAATAAAGAGCCCTACTATGATCATTTCACTTATACGCTAACTCATATGTCCAGTTGCATCCCATCAAATGCTACTGTAATCCCATTCGGCTCAAAAATATGAACCAAATCTTCATGCAACAGATGAGCATTATGAGAGAAATGAGTGACTACGATTCGCCCTTCTGCTTTCATAACACAATTCTCGATTAACCATTCCCGTGTTTTTAGAGTATCCTCAACATTCATGTGAACTTCACAATTTGGGGCATTCCCAGTCGTACATTCTAGAATAGCAAGATCCAGTTTTTTTACTTTCAACCAGTCCCAAGTCTGTTTGGGAAACCAACCGCTGTCGTGACCATAGAAAATGGCTTTTTCATCCTTTTCTATGTAATACAATAAACAAGTTTCTTTAGAATCATGATTGGCAAGCAATGGCGTAATCGTAGCTGTTTGTGTTTGTAGAACAGTACTGGTATAACCCCGAGCGATTATAGAAAAAAAAGAGACCCTCTACAATTTTGTGCAGCAAGCGAAAAAAAATGATACTATGTATGATGGGCAAAATGTTGTAAAAGAAGGAGAACTTAATGAGTAACGAACAAAATTTTTGGCTTGATTTACCAAAGCCGTTTTTTATATTGGCACCTATGGAAGATGTCACAGATGTTGTATTTCGTCACGTGGTTAGTGCAGCTGCAAAACCGGATGTATTTTTCACGGAATTCGCAAATACAGAATATTACTGTCACCCTAAAGTAAAAGTAAAAGAAAGTGTACTTAGTCGATTAAAGTTCACAGAAGATGAACAACCGATGGTCGCTCATATTTGGGGTAATAAACCGGAGTATTTTGAACAGATGTGCATGGATATGAAAAAGCTTGGTTTTCGTGGTATCGATATTAACATGGGATGCCCAGTAAAAAACGTCGCAACCAATGGAAAAGGTGCTGGATTAATTCGACATCCTAAAGTAGCGGCAGAAATTATCCATGCAGCAAAAGTTGGTGGATTGCCGGTTAGTGTGAAAACAAGATTAGGTTATAGCGAAATTGACGAGTGGCGCGATTGGTTGACACATATATTCAAACAAGATATTGCGAATCTTTCCATTCACCTTCGTACCAAAAAAGAAATGAGTAAAGTAGATGCACACTGGGAGCTTATCCCTGAAATCAAACAATTACGCGATGAAATTGCTCCAAATACGTTGTTAACGATTAACGGAGATATTCCTGACCGTGCAACAGGCTTAAAATTAGTCGAACAATACGGCGTGGATGGTGTCATGATTGGCCGAGGTATTTTCAAGAATCCATACGCTTTCGAACTAGAGCCTAAAGAACATAGCGTGGAGGAACTTCTTAATCTACTACTTTTCCATCTAGATCTTCACGATAAATATTCAAAAGAACATGAACCACGTCTATTTAATCCACTTCGGAGCTTCTTCAAAATCTATATTCGTGGATTTGATGGTGCCGACGAACTAAAAAATCAATTGATGGAGACGAATTCAACCGATGAGGTGCGGCGATTGGTGCAACCTTTTTTTGGATTTAGAAATTAAGTAAGACATCTCAAATATAAAAAGTTTAACGGCCTCAGTCCTGAATTTCATCAGACTGAGGCCATTTTTTAAAGACTTATTTCCACTCAAGCTTTGGCAGCACATCTTTTTGCAGTTCACACATTTCATCGATCATCGCACAAGCTTGATAATATGTTGGAGCTTGCGGATCAAGCAGAATCGCTTGCAGCAATTTTGTTCTCGACTCTTCAACAAACGCCTCAAGTAACAGCTTATGGATTGTACCTTGAATATGGATCGTTCCGATAATGGCAGTTGGCAGTTCAACCGTCATTGGCTTAAATTTGATACCACTTTTGTTAACGATCGCTTATGTTTCAACGACCATATCATCTGGAAGTCCTTTAATAGCGCCATTGTTTTGCATATTAACAGCATTCAACTCGGTTTCATCATCGAAGAAGATCGCTTCAATAATTGGCACTGCATATTCATTACTAATTTGAACCTTTTCTTTATCGAACGTATAAGCTTGCTCTATCCAGAGCTCTTGGTTCATTGTTTTCTCGGACAAGCCTTTATCTAAAGTACTGCCGCTTGCACAGTATACAAAGTCAGGTGTTCTGGAGTCTTTCTTCCACAGCTGCTCACTTATTGGATCGTAACGGAACTGCAGAGGTAGTCCAGCATAGAAATCTTCTGCCCAAGAAATATACTCGCCGCAATGGTGAGTACCCGGGTAAGGGAAGTAGCCATACGTACGGTACAACGTTCTGGATAATCCAACATGATCGAATTGTGCCAAACGGTTAGCTAGCTTTTCTTTTTCATGGAGTCGAGGGTATAAATCCTCTCCCGTATTCTTGTTCCAGATCTTCGTGAAGAAGCCAAAGTGGTTCAATCCGCCGCCTTCAACAGCGATATCTTTACCATCCATCTCCAGAAATTCAGCTAGCTGATGAATACCGATGTCTAAACCATGGCACAAGCCTACCACTTTGATTGAAGTTAATTTGGAGATCGCCTCCACCAATTTCGCTTCTGGATTCGTGTAGTTAATCAGCCAGGCATTTGGACACACCTTCTCCATTGTCTTTGCAATTTCCAACATCGGACCTAGATTTCTCAAAGTGTGGAACATTGATCCTGGGCCGCCGTTCTCACCATATAGCTGCTTGCTGCCGTAACGCCGTGGGATATGGAAATCTTGTGACCAGTAGTGATACCTCTCTACCTCAATCGCAACGATGGAGAAGTCAGCATCTCTTAATGCATCTTCCAAATTCGTCGTTTGCCAAATCTTCGCAAGATGAGAAAATGCCGTGAACATTTCGGTCAAAGGAAACACTTCCTGCTCCGATTAACATAACCTTCAACTTTTTCATTGTCTTCAAGCTCCTTTTCATATTACGCTTCAACTATGATGACTGATCAATATATTTGGCGGCTGCAGCATCTAAAAAGAAATCTATATGATCATAGCCGAGCAATTGCTGAGCAGGCAGCTGTGCATCAGAGCTTGTGAAGATCTCCTTCACGATATCAGCTTTGCGCTCTCCAGTTATGACGATAACCACTCTTTTACTACTTACAATCTGTTCCAAACCTAATGTAATGCCTTGCTTTAATTCAGTCTGCTCATGAAAATACTTTTGAGCGACAGTCTTTGTTGTTTCCGACAGCTCCACAACACTGCTGTAATTTAATACTGGGCTACCAGGTTCATTTAATCCGATATGTCCATTCATACCTACGCCCATCAAGCTGAATGTAATTGGGTGTTGCTCGATAAAGCGATCAATTCGCAAGCATTCCTGCTTCATATCCGGCGATGTTCCATCAAAAAACACAATCTGTCTGCTTTCCAGTGAAATCTGCGAGAACAGATCTTGATTCAACATCTGATAGCAGCTTCCTTCAGAGCTTTTGTCAATGCCAACCCACTCATCCAAGCTAACGATGTTAAGCCTCTTGATTTTCAATCGGAGGTCCGCATCATTGGAAAATTTCTGATAGCTTTTTTGTGGAGTACTCCCTGAGGCCAGGCAGAACACGGGATGCTGATCAGTAAATAAATGATCTCTCATCTCTCTAGCAATTTCGTTTGCTACTTCCTCTTCATTCTCAAAGATTTTGATCATGTTGTTCACTTCCTTCTTGTTTACTCCGAAATGACATTAATCATCTCTTGCTGGAGAATAAGTATAGCTGCTCCGATTGCTGTTGATTGATGCAACTTACTCACCGAAATTTGAGGAGTCCACTCCGTATATTGCTTGACATAGCTTTTCGTGCGGTCCAATATTCGCTCCGGAAACAACGCTACCGTTTTACCGCTAATAATGACCTGGTTGATATCCAAAATGCTGATCATATTGGTAATCGTTAATGCCAGATTCTTCGAAACATAATCAATGCAAGCTTCTACGTCATTCGTTGAATTCAAATCATATGTGCTTAACAAATACTTAATGGCTAATTTGCTTTCCAGCCAACCGACTGAAGATGGAGTCCGTTTATATTCTGAATCAAAGCACATATACTCCAGCTCACCCGCGCTTGCATTAACGCCGCGGTGAAGCTCTTTGTTAATAATCAAGCCGCCTCCGACCCCATCACCTGCAGCAACATGAACGAGACTCGTCAGTGCTTGATCTGAGTTTTCAAGATTCCGAAATTCCGCCACAGTCGCTGCGTTCACATCATTCTCCAGAAGAATGGGCAAGTTCATTTCGCTCTTGAGCGTTTCAATAATCGTTTCATACTTAAAGTCGTTTTCTTTATTGTGATGCGTTCTCATCCGGATCGTTTTCTTTCTTGTATTGATCGCACCATCAACGCCAATACCAATCCCCAATACAACACTATCCGTTTCCTTCGCTTTACTCTTCAAATGTTCCACAATCTCTATAAATATCGAAGTGAACTGCTGGCTATAGAACGGAATATCTATTTCAATCGAATACGAATCTATGACCTTGCCGTACAGATTAATAAGTACCGCTGTAATCGTGTTGCCAATAATCTGTATCCCGATTGTCGTATAGCTGTTTTCATTAAATCTGTAAACCGTACGCTTTCTTCCCAAGCCGCCAGATCCTTCTCGACTTTCACCAGTGACAGTCAATAAGCCAATCTGTTCAAAAAAGGTAACAATCTTGCTTACAGTAACAAAACTCATTGCCGTTTTTTCTGTAATCTCGACTTTCGCCAGTTCAGGATATTGAAGCAAAATATCGAAGACTATTTTTCTATTCTCATCTTTAATATCATTGGGCAAAAATGATTTCATATATCCTCCTCGTTATATTATTAATATAATTAATAAATTAAGTTAAATAATTAATCAAAAAATTAAGGTCAGCACTGACCTCTTGAATTCATTATATATTCACTGTATTGAACGTTCAAGTATACTTATTTAACTTCCTTAAATTAATCTGTTCTCTATCTTCATATCACCAACTAGTGCGTGCATCTGGGTACGCCACAAAAGAAGCCTCTCATGAGTTCAATGAACTCATGAGAGGCTTCTAATCAATCCTATTTCAAGGCTTATTCAGCCTTATTACATCATGCCGCCCATTCCACCCATGCCGCCCATATCAGGCATACCTGGTTTTTCTGGTTCTGGCTTGTCAGCAATTACTGCTTCAGTAGTCAAGAACATAGCCGCTACGGATGCAGCATTTTGAAGCGCGGAACGAGTTACTTTAGCAGGGTCAACGATACCCGCTTCGAACATGTTCACCCACTCGCCAGTAGCAGCGTTGTAGCCGATGCCGATAGCTTCTTTTTTCAAGCGATCCACGATAACGGAACCTTCTTGACCAGCGTTAGCTGCAATGGTACGAACTGGCTCTTCGAGCGCGCGAAGCACGATGTTAACGCCTGTTTTCTCGTCGCCAGTTACATCTACAGCAGCAACAGCATTATATACGTTCACAAGAGCAGTACCACCACCGGAAACGATACCTTCTTCAACCGCAGCGCGAGTTGCGTTCAGGGCGTCTTCGATGCGAAGTTTACGCTCTTTCAATTCAGTTTCAGTTGCAGCGCCAACTTTGACAACGGCTACGCCGCCAGCCAATTTAGCCAAACGCTCTTGCAATTTTTCTTTGTCGAACTCGGAAGTTGTTTCTTCCAGTTGAGCACGAATTTGGCTTACGCGAGCATTGATGTCCGCTTTGTCGCCGCTTCCGTCTACGATTGTTGTGTTTTCTTTAGTTACGCGTACTTGACGTGCGTTACCCAGTTGTTCAATGGAAGTGCTCTTCAGATCAAGACCGAGCTTCTCAGTGATCACTTGGCCACCAGTCAGGGCAGCAATATCTTGCAGCATAGCTTCGCGGCGGTCGCCAAAGCCAGGAGCTTTAACAGCAACAGCGTTGAATGTTCCACGCAGTTTGTTCACGATCAACATAGCTTGTGCTTCGCCTTCGATATCTTCAGCGATGATAACAAGCGGTCTAGCTTGTTGAACGATTTTTTCAAGCAATGGAAGGATTTCTTGAGTGCTGCTGATTTTTTTATCAGTGATCAAGATGTATGGGTTCTCCAGAACAGCTTCCATTTTATCCGTATCAGTAATCATGTACGGGGAAATGTAACCACGGTCGAACTGCATACCTTCTACAACTTCAAGTTCAGTAGCGAATCCACGGGATTCTTCAACAGTGATAACACCGTCTTTACCTACTTTTTCCATAGCTTCAGCAATCAATTGGCCCACTTCTTCGTCAGCAGCAGAGATAGCAGCTACTTGAGCGATAGCTTGGGAATCTTCGATTGGCTTAGCGATTTTTTGCAATTCTTCAACTGCTGCACGAACTGCTTTGTCGATCCCTTTGCGAATAACCATTGGGTTAGCGCCTGCAGTTACGTTCTTCAGACCTTCACGGATCATAGCTTGTGCCAGAACCGTTGCAGTTGTAGTACCGTCACCGGCTACATCGTTAGTCTTAGTAGCAACTTCTTTAACCAGTTGAGCACCCATGTTCTCGAATGCATCTTCAAGTTCAATTTCTTTAGCGATAGTTACACCATCGTTAGTGATAAGCGGGCTACCAAATTTCTTCTCAAGTACCACGTTGCGACCTTTTGGTCCAAGTGTAACTTTTACCGCATTTGCCAAAGCATCTACACCGCGCAGCATAGAGCGGCGTGCTTCTTCACTAAATTTAATTTCTTTAGCCATTGTGTAATTACCTCCTAGAATTTTTTGTATATCACGTTACTTTAAGTAGTTTAGATTTAGCTTATGATCGACTCTCGCTTAGTCAAGAATCGCGTGAATGTCGCTTTCTTTCATAATCAAATATTCTTTACCTTCGTATTTGATTTCTGTTCCTGCATATTTAGAGAAAAGAACACGGTCGCCTTCTTTTACTTCGAGCGCTACACGTACTCCATCTTTCAAAGCTCCGCTACCTACTGCAATAATTGTTCCTTCTTGTGGCTTTTCTTTCGAGGAGTCTGGAAGCACAATCCCGAATGAAGTGGTTTCCTCCTGCTCGCTCGGTAGCACCAATACGCGTTCACCTAAAGGTTTGATCATGAAAAAATAGCCTCCTTTAAAATTATGTTATTTTGCTTCAAAACATAGTTTAGAACTTACGGTCTTGCTTCTAACTCTCTGGTGTTTATGAAAAATATCAATTGGACGCTATGAATTTCTGGTCCATCTCATATTTTTCATAAGCGTTAGCACTCGACGGTCTGTAGTGCTAACAACAATTTTTATGATACTCAACTTGAGCCCGAATTTCAAGTCCTTTTACACAAATTCGCATTTGTTTTCGTAAAAAATAACGTTTCACTGGTTGTCCTAAGCACACACTCTATACATTCTATCCACAGGGTCTTAAAATATGCGTATGACTTCCAGTAGACTCAACTGTACCACCTACGCCCGAACATTTCAAAAAGACGAAGATTTACAACAAAAAAGCTGCCTCTTTCGTAGAAAAATCTACTTAGTGACAGCCCTCTTATCATCATTCCTCATGCTTAGTGTACTGAGCCTCCCGTGCCGCATCATCAGCAAGCTGCTTGCGATAGACAAATGCAGACAAGAATACACTGAACTCATACAAAATGAGCAGTGGAATCGTCACCAGAAAGTCCGAGATGAAATCCGGGGGAGTAATGACTACAGCAATAAAGACAAGCGTGAAATAGGCGTATCTACGCATTTTACGCAAGCGTATCGGGTTAAGAACCCTCAGTTTGGTCAGAAACATCACCAGTAGCGGCAGCTCAAACAACAGTGCTAATGGTAGCACCAGACTGAACATGAAGTTGAAATATTGCGCAATTCCGTAGGTCTCTTCCAGTCCCATACTCCGGGTGATAGAGATCGTGAACGAAAGTGCCATTGGAAATACAACATAATAAGCAAAAGAAAGGCCGATTAGAAAGAGAACAAAAACATAGGGAACATAACGTAGTGTTGCACTACGCTCTTCCGGTCGAAGACCCGGACTAATAAACGCCCACAATTGGTAAGCAATAAAAGGGATTGAAATGACTAGCGAAACCGCCATCGCGATCTTCATATACATTCCGATACCATCCCAGAATGAGAACGCATGCAGAACAAAGCCTTGTGCTAGATCTGTACTAATTAAATAATCGTAGATTGGTTTGGCACAGAACAGCCCCCCTACCAATCCTAAAATAAATACAATCAGCACATAAATAATCCGTTTACGCAGCTCGGTGAGATGATCCACCACCGACATTTCTTCCGATTCGAGAGACATCCTGACACCATCCCATGACAAGAGTAGAAGCGTTACACCGACTTTGTGTAAAGCTGTGTACGTTTCTGCAGAAAGCAACAAGCAAATTGAAAAAGGGGCATCTCCTAAGTCTATTAGACTTGAGAGATTGCCCCATTGTTAAACCTTTTATTATTCCGGCAGGCGTTTGTCCTGAGGAATATCTGCAGCGACCGTCTGCGGGGCCGTCGGCACAGGAGCTTCGCTCTTCTTCACCGGATCACCATCACCGATGATTTCACGTGCGCCTTCCTTAAATTCACGGAAGGTTCGTCCAACTGCGCGGCCTAACTCTGGCAGTTTATTCGGGCCAAAGAGGAGCAGTGCCAGTATAACCAACAAAATAATACCAGGAGTACCAATTCCACTAAACATTATTATTCCTCCTTGTCCGTCTATCCGAGCATGGTATCGTTTACGATAAACTAATAATACCATAACTTATGTCACAGTTACATCCACTATCTTCTATAAATAGTTTATCCTTGTGACGTGACAAGAATATGACAATGTTATTGGCGGTATTGGCCCGTTACCATGAGTAATGCTTCCGGCAATTGATCCATAATGGCTGCCAAATTCTCATGGACACCCTTCGGTGTACCTGGTAAGTTGACAATCAACGTGCGTCCACGAATACCGCATATCCCGCGGAACAGCATCACTGCACGGTTTTTTTGCATCACCGTACTTCGCATCGCTTCTGAAAGTCCAGGCACTTCCCGTTCGATTACTCGCCGGGTAGCCTCCGGTGTCACATCGCGTATCGCTAAATCCGTACCTCCGGTAGTCAATACCAGATCTGCTTGAAAATAATCTGTCAGTTCTATCAAAGCTGCGATAATCTCATCTTGTTCATCGGGTACGATTCGATATTCAACGATCTCGCCCCCAAGTTCCTCTTCCACCAGCTCCCGAATAACCTGGGCGCTCGTGTCTTCCCGTTCGCCCCTGGCCCCTTTATCGCTGGCCGTTAGGATTGCTGTTTTCCACGCCATAGGTTTGTCCTCCCTCTCTATGTATAATTGGCTGTACAGTGCAGCCCAATTGCTTCAGCGCATCGAACGTTAGCACTGATCATGGTTCAAGCGCGTAATCTCCATTCTTGCCCCCACTTTTAGACAATAAGAGCGTTGGTCCGATAATCATGTCCTTCTGAAGAGCCTTGCACATGTCGTAGACCGTAAGTGCTGAGGCAGAAACAGCGGTCAATGCCTCCATTTCAACTCCGGTCTTTCCGGTAATATGGACTGTTGCTTCTATATAAAGTTCATCTTCGCTGTTATCGGAGAAGCGGATGTCAATACCGGTAAGTGGGAGCGGATGGCACATCGGAATCCAGTCAGACGTCTTCTTGGCCGCCATAATTCCAGCGATCTGCGCAACGGCAAGTACGTCTCCTTTACTGATCTTACCTTCCTTGATGGCACTAAGCGTCTCCGTTGCCATCTTGATCTTACTCCGCGCGACAGCTGTCCGCTTCGTAATCTCCTTTTCACTCACATCCACCATACGAGCTCTTCCCTGCTCGTTAAAATGGGTCAATTCCACGGCTCACTCTCCTTTTCGGCAGTGCACTATGCCATTTTCAGTAATCAGCATGTCCATAAAGGCATCATGCTCATCCATGGGCACTTTCGGAACCAGTTGCATACCAAAGGCTAGCCCAATCCAGACAGGGGGCTTCGCAGCGGTATACTCTTCCGTCTCCCATGACGCACGCAGTCGATCATAGTATCCTCGGCCGTAACCAAGCCTACCTCCCTGAAGATCAAAAGCCAGCCCCGGAACAAACACAACCTCCGGTAGTGTAACAACTTCAATTTCTTGTGAATCTTTGCCGGATACAATAGGTTCATGGATACCATACGCCCCCGGCTCAAGCTCACTCCACGCGTTCACCATATGGACACTCATCGCACCACTTGCCGGAATGACACGCGGCAGCAGTACCCTACGCTGGTCCTTCCACGCCTGTGAAAGTAGCGCGTTGGTATCGAGTTCAGAACGGAAAGATACATAGGCCATCAGTGAGGCTATGTCTTTCGTCTTCAGCCACTCTGATGCATGCTTGCAGACCAGAAAAGACAATTCCCTTCTCTGATCCGAGGAGAGCTCGTTTCGGGCAATGGTCTTCTCAGTTCTTAGTTGTTGCTTTGCTTTGGAGATCACCGACTCCTTGCTTGACATCGTCGGCCACCCCCCTATATTTATCCCAAGCTTATCCTTGTTTGTAAATCCAGTTTACCACTCTTCTCCCCGGTTCGCCAAGGTGGATAGGACTGTGTTTCTGGGTCAGGTCGTTAATCCCTACTTCCGATATATCGAGCTCTCGCTTGGGAAACGCTTTTCATGTAAACTATAGAATAAGTTGTTCATACGGCTGAGGTATAAATACCAAGGCGAAATATGCAAGGGTGGAGGTTTCATCGTTATGCTTCTTCAAGCGACAGGAATTACAAAATCATATGGTATACAGAACGTACTAGACGGCATAAGCCTCCAGGTGAATGAAAAGGAACGTGTCGGACTCGTGGGTGTTAATGGTGCCGGCAAATCAACTTTTCTGCAAATTCTGGCTGGGGAAATGTCCTATGACAGCGGTCAAATTCATAAATCAAAAGAAACTACTATCGGGTACTTAGCTCAAAATAGCGGACTTCAATCCGACAAAACCATTCATGAAGAAATGATGGCCGTTTTCGCTCCATTGATCGAAGCCGAGGCTGAGCTAAGAGAGATGGAAGTAAGTATTGCCGATCCTAAGCTGGCAGAAGACCCAAAACGGTACGAAGAACTGCTCGAACGATATGCCCGCCGATCTGATTGGTTCAAGGATCACGGTGGTTACGAAATGAATACGCGAATTCGCAGTGTCCTGCACGGTATGGGCTTCGGTGAGTTCCCACCGGATACACCTATCTCCACACTTAGTGGTGGCCAGAAGACTCGTCTTGCATTAGCCCGCATTTTGCTTCAGGCGCCCGATCTTCTAATGCTGGATGAGCCGACGAACCATCTGGATATCGAAACTTTAACTTGGCTGGAGGATTATCTTCGCAGTTATGCTGGCGGAATTCTGGTTGTATCTCATGACCGTTATTTCCTTGATCGGCTTGTAACTACTATTGTAGAGATCGAGCGTCATCAATCTCGACGTTATACAGGCAATTACAGCAGATATGTAGATTTGAAGGCTGCCGAATATGAAGCGCGGATGAAGCAGTATGAGAAACAGCAGGATGAAATTTCAAAGATGGAAGATTTCGTTCAGAAAAATATTGTTCGAGCATCTACTACGAAACGTGCGCAGAGCAGACGCAAAGCACTTGAGAAAATGGACCGCATTGATCGGCCGATGGGCGATCTGAAAAAGGCCAGCTTCTCCTTCGAGCCCGACTTCATGTCTGGTAAAGAAGTGCTGCAAGTTCGTAATGTTGCAGTGGCCTTTAATGATGGCCCACCTTTGTTCAAGGACGCTTCTTTCGAACTGCGCCGGGGAGAAACTGCTGCACTCATCGGTCCCAATGGTATTGGCAAATCTACAATGCTGCAGTGTATGACCGGAACCCGCGAGCCTTCATCAGGAACCGTGAATTGGGGTACTAAAGTAAAGGTCGCTTATTATGATCAGGAACAGACCCGCCTCAATCCAAAGAACACAGTAATGGAAGAGCTATGGAGTGAATATCCAATGATTGAGGAAGCCAGAATCCGTACGATCCTTGGCAACTTCCTCTTCAGCGGTGAAGATGTTCTTAAGAAGATATCTGCGCTGAGCGGTGGGGAAAAAGCACGCGTTGCATTATCGAAGCTTATGTTGCGCGGTGCAAATATGCTCATTCTCGATGAGCCAACCAACCATTTGGATTTGGTCAGTCGTGAGGTTCTAGAGTCCGCTTTAATTGATTTCGAAGGTACATTGCTCTTCATTTCTCATGACCGTTATTTCCTTAACAAAATGGCTGAACGGGTGCTGGAGCTTCATCCCGAGGGGATCGACCAATACCTTGGCAACTACGATGACTATATCGAGAAAAAGCGAGAATTGGAAGAGATCGCGAAAGATGCCGCCGAGTTAGCCTCCAAGAACGTCAACAAGGATGCTGCAGTTCCTGAAAAAAGCGCTGTTTCCTCCTTCGAAGCGGACAAGCAAGCCAAGCGTGAAGAGCGTAACCGGAAGCGGCGCATCACTGAGCTAGAGGAAGGCATTGCTTCACTAGAAGAGTCGATCGCTTTTATAGAGAATGAAATGACTAAACCTGAAGTTTATCAGGATTATTTAGCACTTCAAGGTCATGAAGAGGACCTGAAGAACAAAAAAACTCAACTTACAGATTTATTTAACGAATGGGAAATCCTTGCTGACGAATAATGTAAAAACCACTTCATAAATATTTTTTCACATTTCTCAATTTGTTCATAAATAGTTATCCACAGCTCTATACACAGGTTTCGTGCATAACTCCCTACTAAAAAAGCCCCTAAGGGGCTTTTTTTATGCGTTAAATCGGTATTTTCGGAGTACAGGAATTATTATCCACCGAATTATCCACATTATCCACAATTCCCACAAGGTTTCATTGCTAACAAAAATGGTTATAAGGGCATTTTAAAAACAGCTGACATTGCTGATTTTACTCACTTTTTACACAACTCAGACAGAATATGTGGATAACGTTGTCCACAACTTGACAAAAGACGTAATCGCTCCAAGAACCCCTCATTATCTGCTAAAAAAGAACCCGCTATCACTAAATCAGACAGCGGGTCCCTCATATATTAAACGATCTGTGTAGAGAGCAGCGCAGCGTTACAAGCTGCAATATAGGCAATCCCCGCTGCCATGATAATATCTTGATGCGTAGCTGTGCCTCTGAATTTAAGACCTTCCCACTCTACCATCACAGCCGCTTCTGCTTGGGCGTTCTCTCCACTTCCGAGTGAATGCAGCTCAAGTCCCGCAAAATCGATGTCCTCTGAGATCCCTTGCCCAATAGCAGCGATAATAGCCTCAAGCGGACCATCCCCTGTACTAGTATGAGAAGTTTCCTGTCCAGACTTCAAATGGCGAACCGTAACTGCGGCCACCCGGCGCTGGGCACTACCTGCCAATACTTGAACCTCTCCCAGTTCATAGACCTGAGCTTGCTGTCCGGTAGTACTGCTCACCATTTGCAGCAACTGGTCATCACTGACTACCTTTTGACGGTCAGCGGTCTCTTTAAATGATTCATAAAGTGCATCCAGCTCCGCAGGCTCCAGTGTAATACCATACTTCGCCGCCCGGTCCTTCAGTGCATGTCTGCCAGAATGCTTGCCAAGAATGATCATGCTACGTGGGATGCCCAGCCGCTCCGGATCCATAATCTCATAGGTGCTACGATCCTTGAGCAGGCCATCCTGATGAATTCCAGACTCATGCTGGAAGGCATTTCTTCCGACGACTGGCTTGTTATAGGCGATTGGAAAATGCATCGCTCCGCTAATCAGCCGCGAAGTATCATACAGTTTACCCAGCACGATGCCTGTTTCTGCTCCAATCGCATCCCCGCGAGTTTCGAGCGCCATTACAAGCTCTTCTAGCGCGCAGTTCCCGGTACGCTCGCCTACTCCATTTACAGTGACTTCGATCTGTGTCGCGCCTCCATCAATGGCGGCCAGACTGTTAGCTACAGCCAGCCCCAAATCATTGTGACAATGGGCACTATAGCTTACCGTGTCTCCACCTCTTGCTCCAAGCCGCACGCGTCGGAACATTTCCCCATATTCATGCGGCAATGCGTAACCGACCGTATCGGGCAGATTGATAATAGAAGCGCCTTCCTCAATAACAGCTTCAATCATTTCAATCAGATCATCGATTCCTGTTCGCGCAGCATCCATCGCCGTGAATTCAACGACATCAGAGAATTGACGCGCATAAGCCGTCATCTCGCGGGCTTTAGCTACGACTTCAGCTCTGCTCATACGCAATTGATGCTGCAAATGAATATCAGAAGAGGAGATGAACAGGTGAATCCGCCGGCGTTCAGCATCTTGGGTTGCCCGGACTGCCGCGTCAATATCCCCTTTAACCGCCCGTGCAAAACCGCAAATTTCCACATTTCGTACTTTACGCGAAATCGTCTGTACTGCTGCAAAATCACCAGGGCTCGAGATCGGAAATCCAGGCTCCATCACATCAACACCCAGATCTGCGAGCTTATAGGCCAGAAGTATTTTTTGCTCTGGGGTCAGACTTGCACCCGGAGCCTGTTCACCGTCTCGCAGAGTCGTATCAAAAATTTGTATACGTTTCTTTACTGGAATAATCATCTGAATTCCTCCTGTTTTCCTCTTATTGGATTCCTTACCTCTAGCCTATGCTTCAGCGCAGAGCCACACGTCGACTTGTGATCCTGCTAAATTCCCCACCCACTGCTGCCGGCAGCTGATACGAATGAATCCTCTGCACATTTGGAATGTGCAGGGGGTTCACTCTTGGCGTCTTATGTAGCGCTGAGTCCGTAACCCGAATCGCTCCTATAAGAACGCAAAAACCCGCCGTCTCTAATAAAGAGACGGCGGGTTACCCCTCCGCGGTACCACTCTTTTTGACGCATAGGCTATAAGTATAATCAAGCCATTAAGCTGCGTCCAGCTCCTCTTCCCAGTCCATCCTGAGGATATCAGGATAGGACCGGGAAGGTCCGATAACGGGGACAGCCGTAGGCAGCGTACTCTTCTTTCCGCCGCTCCGCTCCCGGGCGAGATTCAAGACATCCGGTGACTGCGTCGCACCACCCCGCAGCTCTCTGATCACCGTTAATCTCTATTACTCCCGTTCTTAGCGTGTATCATATACATTACTCACTACTCAAAATCCATACAAAAAAGCCTGCCATCTCATTCAAGAGACGACAGGCTGTTAACCTTCGCGGTACCACTCTTGTTGATGCTCTGTACCGGTTAAATTACTGCCGATTCCAATTGAACATCCACTCTACGGTCCAGTATGTTAGATACTCGACCACCCTTTCACGGAGGTTACCCGTAGACGGTGTACGAACGTTCCGGCGACAATTGCCGGTAATGCTTCCACCGTTCCGCTCCCAGACGAGTTCAGGTCTCCTTCGACTGCGTCGCACCTACCCGCAGCTCTCTTATCCCAGAGTATCCTTACTACTTCCGCTCATCGCGTTTCCTTGTATAATTGAACTGATTATACCCGTAGCCCCAAATGATGTCAATAGGCGGATACAGACCATTGTTCCAGTGAGAACCCAGGGTCTGCAACCATATCCAGAGGCGTACCGCCATCATGCTGCCACTTCACGTATGCAGCAGCGCCAATCATAGCTGCATTATCCGTGCAGTATACCGGAGGTGGAATAATAAGCTCAATACCTTCCGCTTCACAGCGCGAGATCAATGCCGAGCGCAGTCCAGCATTAGCAGCTACACCTCCACACAGCAACAACTGCTTGGAGCTAGTAGCTTTAACAGCACGTACCGCTTTCTCCACCAGCACCTCAACCACAGATTCTTGGAACCCACGGGCGATGCCTGCCACATCTGGTGTGAGACCCTTCATCTTGCTCTGATTCACAACGTTCAGCACAGCCGACTTTAAGCCACTGAAGCTAAAATCATAAGAACCCGGCTCCAGCCATACCCTTGGTAACGGTACAACCTCAGTCGCCTCGCGGGCCAGACGATCCACATGAGGTCCACCGGGATAAGGGAATCCTAGTGCTCGTGCCACTTTATCATATGCTTCACCTACGGCATCATCACGGGTACGTCCGATAATTCGAAATTCACCCTCCCGCTCCATATGAACCAGTTCAGTATGTCCGCCGGATACCACTAGTGTCATACATGGATACTGCAGCTCTGCCACTAAACGGTTAGCATAAATATGTCCTGCAATATGATGTGTGCCAATTAACGGCTTACCCCATGCGAGGGCAAGACTCTTGGCAGCTACTACCCCGACAAGTAAAGCCCCCACCAGACCTGGGCCTTGCGTAACCGCCACCGCCGACAGTTGGTCTGGTGTAACCCCTGCTGTAGCGAGTGCCTCTTCTATCACCAGTGTAATTACTTCCACATGCTTACGGGAAGCCACTTCTGGTACCACACCCCCGAAGGCGCGATGTGTCTCAATCTGACTCGAGATGATATTGGATAACACTTCAGAGCCATCCTTGACTACAGCCACCGACGTTTCATCACAACTCGTCTCAATAGCAAGTATTAGTACAGGCTGAGTTGCGCCCGTTTCTGTCTTCATTTCAATTCCACGCTTCCTTCCATATTGCCATGCTCCTCGTACTCTGGCAGATCCGCCCACATAATGAGCGCATCCTCGCGATTATCGGAATAGTATCCTTTGCGTGTGCCGGCAGAACGAAAGCCTTTTTTACGATATAAATTCTGTGCTACCTCGTTCGATACTCGTACTTCAAGTGTGATGGATTTCATCCCCACATAAGACGCCGTCTTCATAAGCTCTTCCAGCAGGCGCTCTCCCCATTTACGTCCACGATAGGCTTCGAGCAAGGCTATATTCGTCACATGCGCCTCATCCACGATGGCCCACATACCGGCATAACCGATAATATGACCTGCCAGCTCCATAACCATATATTTTGCAAAATGATTATGCGTCAGCTCGTTGCGAAAAGCTTCCTCTGTCCAAGGCATCGTAAAGGCTTCCCGTTCAATGATAAGAATGTCAGGAATATCCGTAAGCTTCATTAAACGAAAAACAAGTTCAGCCTCCTGAGCTCTCATTGATTCCGCTTCCGTCATGGTTTCTTTAAGCCCCCTTCTCTGCTTAACCGCAGATTGGCCTCCGCTTCTGAAATCTGAGTATAGTTAGGGATCAAACTATGGATATCATCATTCCCTACCTGCAGCCGCGCTTCTCCAAGAAATCCAGTCCAGCGGCCTTCCATTTCATAAGGAACTGCTATAGAAATACCAAGATCCGTTAGTGGACGAAGCGATTCCTCACTGCCATGTACAGCAGTCTCTCCGACAAACCATAGGACAGCCGGCTTATTCCCCTCGACTGCCGCCTGTTCTAAACGTTCACCTAAGTACTCCACCCAATCTGCCATTAGGCGAATAGCATCAGGCTCAAGACGGCTAGGAGCATTATTTCCCTCAGCTGCGAACAGTCCTGTATACACCTGTCCCCGACGTGCATCCATTAGTGGAATGATCCAATCAGGCCCGTAGCCACTAATCGCATTGACCTGTCCTACTTCTTCTTGCATCTTATTCTTGAGGGCTGTTTGATATCCGCCCCATGCCACTGCATGTAGACTCGAAATGCCAACTACAGGAACATTCCAAGCCCAGGCGAGTGTTTTGGCAGCGGTAACTGCGATTCGCGTTCCCGTATACGATCCAGGACCCACACCAACAGAAATCCCGCCCAGCATGTCCGCAGTAGTTCCGGTAGCTTGCAGCGCCTGCTCTATGATCGGCAGTAAATGCACCGAATGATTCCGTTCTCCGGAAGCATTTATTTCATGCAGTAGTTCCCCATTCTCAGTAACTGCCACGCCTAATACTGCAGTTGATGTATCCAGCGCTAAAAGCCGCTTGCGCGGCTCTGTATTCTGATTCGTCATCTTCCTTAACCCCACTTCTGGATCAGCTGCCGGCAAAGCTCACCATATGGCTCCCCGATTCCGGTCACCGTAATCATTCTTTCATCTGGCCCCACTGTTTCCATGTATATATGCATATGCCGCGGCGGCATTAAATCCGTAATAATACTGCTCCATTCCACTAAGCAGACACCTTGCCCGTAGAAATACTCATCTAGTCCTAGCTCGTCCGCTTCCTGAAGCGAAATCCGATATACATCCATATGATAAAGCGGCAGACGGCCCTCGTACTCTTTAATAATTGTAAAAGTAGGACTGTTTACGATCCCCTTTACACCGAGATGCCGAGCATACCCTTGCGAGAATGCCGTTTTTCCTGCGCCTAAATCACCATCCAAACCAATAACCATCCCTGCGGTAGAAGCAGCAGCTATGGTACTTGCGAGTAGCTCCGTATCCTGCAGGCTATAAGAACGGTATGTAAACACCGTTTCGTCTGTATTGTCCAACTACAACTACCACCTTTTACAATATACCTGTCGAAAACCATTACATTTAATTATATCGGTATGCTCCATCCACCGCAACAACTGTCCCTATTCATTCTTGCATGCCAGTATTCCAACAATAGAAAAAGAGACCTCTACGCAAAAGTAAGCATAAAGAGTCTCTTTTATGAAGGGTTGATCCTGCTTTTTCATACGCTACGAGTAGACAACTGTTAATGCTCTTTCTCCTCTAACCGTTCCACGCCTACTGTATGCGTATTGGTTGGTCTTGAACCTACTTGCACCGTAGCCATTCCGTTCTGTGCATCCACATGCTCAATCCACACCGGTTCTCCATCCAAATGTACACTCACTGTCTCTTTAGAAGCATAAATATCCTGTGCTCGTTTGACATCCACAACTGTTCTCCTCCTTTATTGTTCCCAAAGTTTACGATTCTAAGGGTGATGTATCTTCGAGGGTTCGTTCTGCATCCAGCTTCTCCGAATCGGATACCTGACTAGCCTCCGGGGGAGCAATAATGCTATCCCAATCCACAACTGTTGCTGGAATATCCTGCTCGCTTAGTGCATCGCTCCAATCGTTACCTCTTGGTTCCATTCCTTTGCATTCTCCTCCTCAGCTTTATAGGCCTGATTATATATTTTCCCATGCTTCTCAAAAAATGCACCCGGCTAGAAAAGCCTGTCCTGCCTCATACTAACCCAAAGCAAATAACTTAGATCAGGAGGCGTTTCTCATGCATACCGTTTGGAAAGGAGCCATCAGCTTCGGGCTAGTGCATGTTCCGGTTAAAATGTTCTCCGCTACGGAAGATAAAGACATTTCTCTGCGTTATATCCATAAGGAATGCGGCAGCCCACTGTCGTATGTGCGAAAATGTCCAGTGTGTGACAAAGAGGTAGCGTGGGAAGAAATCGGTAAAGGTTATGAATATGAAAAAGGGAAATTTGTTCTCTTCGAAAAAGAAGAACTGGATCAGTTGACCGACGAAAGCAGCAAAAGCATTACCATTCTCGATTTTGTTGACCTGACAGAGATTGATCCGATTTATTTTCAAAAGACCTATTACTTATCCCCGGATCAGGCAGGTTCAAATGCATATCGGCTTCTAATGGAGGCCATGCGGCAGACAGGTAAAATTGGCATCGCCAAAATTTCGATTCGCTCGAAAAGCAGTCTGGCTGCGATTCGTGTGCTGGAGGATTGCCTCGCCATCGAGACTATTTTTTATCCTGATGAAGTGCGACCGGTCTCGCAAGTGCCTGGCCTGCCCGAAGCAGGAACGGTAAATGATAAAGAGCTGGATATGGCCAAGCTGCTAATTTCCCAGCTGTCTACGCCTTTTGATCCGGCAAAATATACCGATGATTATCGCCAGCGTATGCTTGATCTGATCTCCCATAAAATTGCAGGCGAAGAATTTCATATCGCTCCCGCCAAGCAGGAGAGCAATGTGATTGATCTAATGGCTGCATTACAGGCCAGTATTCAGGCTGTACAGCATATTCCTACAGATCCTGGTCCTTCATTATCAGGGACTAAGAAGACCAAGACTAAAGCAACTCCGGCTGCCAAAAGAAAAACATCCAAGACCAAAGCAGCAGCAGCCGAGCCTGCCGAGCAACAGAACGAGGCTTCTGGACCTATTCCTGTCATCGCACCAAAACCGAAACGCCGCAGCCCAAAAAGTAAAACAACCGTATCTTAGGAGGCTCTGCTGATGAAGCTTCAGCCTATTATTCCTTTTGAACCCATACTGGCTGGGCAGCTTCCTGCAGGCAACCAGTGGATTGCACAAATTAAATGGGATGGCGTTCGCATGTTGTCCTATTACGACGGAAGCAATACTCAGCTTATTAACAGACGTGGCAATCACCGTACAGCGCAATACCCTGAGCTTACTGATGTATCTGCTTACTGCAAGGCTGATTCCGCTATTCTTGATGGTGAGATCATCGCACTCAAGGAAGGCAAGCCCTCATTTCACGAGGTGATGCGGAGGGACAGCTTAAAGAATGGCTCCACCATTTCCGTCGTTAGGTATCAGGTTCCTGTCATTTATATGATTTTTGATATTCTGTTCTACAATGGCCAATCGACGATGGATCAGCCTTTATTCTTGCGGCAGCAGCTGCTAAGCGATATTCTGCTGCCGCATCCCCACGTACAGGCCGTACCCAGTTATACAGATCCTACTGAACTGTTCGCCGCCGCTCAGGGTCAGAGCTTGGAGGGTATCGTCTGCAAGGACATCAACAGTACTTATGCTCCGGGTGGAAAAGATAAGCGCTGGCAGAAACGCAAAATCATTTCGGATATTACGGCAGTAGCCGGGGGTGTAACCTTCCGTGACGGCATCGTCAATGCGCTCCTTCTTGGGCTGTATGATGATAAAGGGAATTTGCATTATATCGGACACGCCGGGCCAGGAAAATTGACTGTACAGGATAAACGCGACTTAACTGCAGAGGTACAGCATTTAAAAATAGATCAAATGCCCTTTACAGCTGATCCCCAGCGAGGGAAGGGTGCTTTTTGGATAAAACCGAAGCTTGTCTTCAAAGTTCATTTTCTGGAATGGAATACCTCAGGCACTCTGCGCCAGCCTGTTACTCAAGCTAGGGTAGATCTTCCCCCGGAATCATGCACTATGGAGCAAAAAGGATAAACTCTTTCCAAAAAAACGTCCTCCCGAATTTATCGAGAGGACGTTTCTTATTGGCTCGTTACAATAGCCTCCAGCTCTGCTTTTGTCTGCGCAGTATTTCTCGTATTCGTCAGCGTATAATCAATACTTCCATCCGCACTGGACCATACAAGCTGGACTTTTAGATCTCCATGGTGAGGACCAAACACCGTGTAGACTGCTTCAATCCCGTTGATGGTCAAATTTTCATCCTGGTCACCAGGCAGCTGCGCTAAAGTAACTCCTTCCGGAAGTGTATACGCTGGAGCTGATTTTAGATTCAATCTCTCCCCATTTCGCAGATAAGTGATAGAGGTTTCTGTATCGCTCCATTTTAAGCTTTGTGAAATCACTTTTTTACCAGCAGCTTGTGCTTTAGCTTTCACCTGATCTCTGAGGGTTTTATACTCTGTACTGAAAAACTTCGGAAGCACTGGATTTAAAACGACATCCTGCAACTTATATTCGTCTGGTAGAGCAGCGGGTATCAGGAGTGAATTCCCAGTTAATGAAGATAGCTTCTGTGCTGCTTCGTTTATAGAGCTGAATCTGTATGGCATATAGCTTACACTCAAATCTTCCTCTGGATTAGATTTTTTGTCATTAACATAGAGAGCCTTAATTTCTCCCGCTTGTAGGGGAACAGCATATTCTTTGGCAATCAAATCCTTAATCGTTGGCGATACCGGTGGTGATTTCTGCTCAACCGGAACCGTACCTTTGCTTTTATTATTGCTCCCCGCAGGCACTGCGCCTGCTGTTCCACTTACCGCGCTCATTAACACTATCAGGCTCAAAGCCGTGATGGCCGCACTTTTTTTAATAATCATTATAATATCCTCCTTTAACCCTTGGTTATTTGATCATGCTTTTAGCTACAGCCAACATTTCATTTGTCGTCAGCTTACTGACCCGATTGTCTGAAAGGGTATATTGTATCGCGCCTGATTTATCCAGCCACACTAGCTTAGTGTTGAAGCTTGCATCTTTAGCGGAATCGGTAGTAAGAATTACTTTCCTACCGTTGACCTTCAGTTCTTTCTTAGTTTCCGAAGCTCGTACAAAAGGCACAGCTCCTTCGGGGAGTTTGGCGGGCGGTGCTCCAGTTACAATACTAAAATTGGCTTTTCCTTTGGCATACAGCTGCATAGACAAATTCGTCTGGTTCCAACTAATGATCTTGCTAAACAACTGTTTGTTGGGATCACCTGCTGCCGCTGCTGCCTTTAGTTCCTGCTCTAATTGTAAATACAGCTCTGAATCGTTTGCTACAGACGGTGGATAAATGATGGCTGTCGCCAGAGCGAAGCCTTTAGGAAGATTTCCGGGCTGTGGAGTAGCTGGGCCCTTCAACCCTTTGAATTTAGCTGCAAAGGATTTGTAGTCTTTAAAAACAAACCCTTTGCCAGAGAAGCTGATCGTATCCTGAGGGTTGGAGACTTTATCACGTACGTAATAGGCCAAGTACGTACCTTCCTTCAATCCCGCTACCAGGGCCTGCAGTTCCTTCTGGAGCTTCTGATCGGTTGGAACTGCAGTCTGCTGTCCAGAGGCAGCGGCGACCGAAAGGGAGAAGCCAGGCGCAACCCCACTCATAACTACTCCTGTTCCTAACAAGGTTGCTGCTGAGAGCGCGATCAGTGTTTTTTTGAGTTCATCATTTAGCTTCAATTTCTAAATCACCTCCTTCTAACTACACTTCTATAACACTCCAGCATGCGAAAAAGGGACTTTTTCTTACAAAAAAAGAGGCCGCCCCAAGCAACCATCATGGCTTTTGGGACAGCCTCTTTTTTTGTTCTTAACATTACAAGTGACGCGCCAAGTGATGCAATATGTGAAACACCTATAGAGTAATTAGGGAATTTCTCCCTAAAATTCAGAGATTTCTGTTCATCGGACTTATAATTAGGGAAAACTTCCCTGAAATTTGGCCTATTCGGCAACGAATAAAGAAATTCCTATGATTATTAGGGAGGAATTCCCTGATTTCGTTCATTTAGAGCGAATATCGGTTATTTTTAGGGAGTTTTTCCCTAATTAGTTTAAAGCATTCTATACATTGCACAAACACAGAACGTATCGCCCATAGTCCACCGTCACATATACCACTAATTCCACAAATCATCTACTGCAAGCCGCAAGTAAATCACACATAGCACATAGCACATCGCCCCAACCAGTAGCATAGAACACTACGCGTGGCATATCGTCACATGGCACAGTAAAATCCATTACTTTTCCTATTCTATAAAAAAAGCTGCCTCCTAAGTAGATTTCACTACTTTTGAGACAGCTTCTCATAATGTACAGCTAGAACAGCTGTAGCTAGCGAATAAAACTATTGGCAATCACTTGCCATTGTTCACGGGTCAAGCTGTCATTCAGTCCATCATTTAGACTACGAAGCGTCTGGCTGGCTTCATCATACCAATACAAAAGATTCCGGGAAGACCAAGTCTGCTCCCCCTTTTCTGTACTCGCTGCGATAAAAACTGCTTCTTTACCAGTACCTGTCATAGACCATTTTTCGGCAGTCTGACCTTCCAAGATAGACACTTGCGTTGGATAACCCCTAGAAGCACTCTGCATTAAGGATAGTGTAATTCTTTGATCCCCCTTATGGTAGGTAACCTCAGCACTCTCTATGGCATTCACAGCGATCTTCTCCATAAACAGCTTTTGGCCTGTTTTATTGTCCTTAGCTTTCTTTTGAAGTTGTTCAAGCATTTCTTTATATTCCGTGCTTATCGACATGTAAGGAGAGGCGGCTTTAAAAGTGGCTTGCTCAAATTCATAACCATTAGCAAGTATGGAAGGCAGCTCGGGCCAGAAATCACCAGTCCCTTTTAATTCTTTTACGAAATCTTGATATTTAGAATACACCGGAGAACTGAAAGCGAACTGCAACTCATTTCCATAGCCTAAGCCTTTGGCCAACTTAGTAAACTCAGTATCATTCACATAATAAGCAGCCATTTCTCCAGCATTCAAGTGAGCAACCACCTGCTCTTTATAAGTCGCTAATAAACTCAGATACTTCTCTATCGCAGGAGAGGTCGAAGGAACAGGGGTATTATAGTGCACCGTCTGTACAACAGCCTTCCCTCCGCTGTTCACTAATGTAATAGCTCCATCCGGAGGCTTGGTGATATCAATTGTAGACTGGCTACCATGTTCCGTTAAACCTCCAAGTCCAGACAGCTGAAGGGCTCCAAATCCGATCATCCCCAGCAATACAGCTGCGGAGACCCCTGAGAGAAGTCTTTTTCTAAATTTAGATGGATGTGGGAGTATCTTCGCTTGCTTCTGCATAACGGGATCTCCCGGCTCTGAGAATGACTCCAGCTCGTCTCTGAGATTCGTCATTTCCCCGCCCATCGTTTTCTGTTGATCATGAATTACCCTTACCCGCTTCATAACTGCTGCTTTTACATCTAGTTCATCACAGTTCCCCAATGCGTCCATTTTCTTTATCATTTTCTCTTCAACACAGCTTCGTTGCCCCACCATTCCGTCCCCCCTTTCTGAGCATTCATCATTTTGCCAAGCTTCGTAATTGTACGCCTGTATTTCTTCTTCACAGCATCAGTATTCTTATCGAGGATCTCCGCAATTTCCGGGAAGCTCTGTTCCTCAAAGATTCGCAGCACTAACAAGTTTCGCTCCTCTGTCTTCAGCTTCGCGAGGGCAAAAGTCAGATGTTCATTAAATATGTAACGGTCCATCAACTGTTCCGGGCTTTCTGCAGGCGGATCTGGTTGAAAAAGCGCCATAATCTTCAAATGTCTTTGACGTTTGCGGATCAGGCTGAGGCAATGATGATAAGCAATTTTATATAACCAGGAAGAAAAGCTCGCGATAGGACGATATGTGCCTATATGCTGATATGCCTTCACCAGAATATCCTGCACCGCATCCTCCGCTTCCGTACGGCTCCCAAGCAGCCGGCTGCAATAGCGGTAAATCGGCTTTTGATAAGCTTCGACGATAAGGGCATAGGACTCTACCTCGCCTGCCTGCACCCGAACGACGGTGTGTTCGATCCCGTCCAAAATCAGCAAACTCCCCTTTCACATAACCGTATAACTCTATAACTCTTATGATCATTCAAAAGGGACACTTTGGAAATATTTTTTTCATGAAAAGAAACAGACTGGCACATAATACCCTCATTCCTATAACAAAGAGGAGGTTCAGGATGCCAGCAGCCATCAAAGGTACAATTACCGTAGAAGGCCAAGAGATCACCATTACCAACCCAGAGAAGCTACTATGGCCTGATTGCGGGATTACGAAGCGGATCTATCTGGAAAAGCTTGCCGCTCTCTCCCCCTACCTGCTGCGTTATTGTCGAGATCGGCTGCTTACCGTTATTCGTTATCCGCACGGGATCTCTGGGATGTCCTTTTATCAGAAAAATGCACCTGATCCTCTTCCAACCTTTGTTCAAACCGCTGTTCACGAGAATATTAACTATATCAAGCTGCAAGGTTTACCTGAGCTGATCTGGCTGGGAAATCTGGCTGCTTTGGAGTTCCATCCTTCTTTGCATTATGTAGGCAGCGATCTGCCTTGTGAATGGATGATTGATCTAGACCCGTCACGTGAGGTCGAGCCCCGTATCATGGAAGCAACTGCAATCGTAGGGACGGTCCTAACCTCCCTTGGATTATCCTCTGTGCCCAAAACCTCCGGCGCTACTGGGGTGCAAATCATCGTTCCTATCGGGACTGGCGTTACTTTTGATGGATTGCGAAAAATCGGACACTTTGTCGGCCGGTATGTTACCGAGAAGCACCCCGATTTATTCACCTTGGAGCGTCTGAAGAAGAATCGCGGAGATAAAATCTATTTTGACTATCTCCAGCATTATAGTGGTAAAACATTAGCTGCACCTTACACCCCACGTGCCAGGCCGCTTGCTACGGTATCCACACCATTGCTCTGGGCAGAGGTTCAACAGAACGTATCTCCTGCTGATTTTCATCTGCTTAATATTGAAGAACGCCTGCAACGCATGGGTGACCTTCTAGAAAAAGTGCCACCACAGCCCGTCGAACAGGTCATCGCTAAGCTTCCATAGTTGCATATTGCTATAGATAAAAAGCTCCTAAAACAGCAATAAGCCCGCAGCATCAATTCATGCTTCGGGCTTATCAGGCGTCCCACTCAAGGACAGAAGGTATATTGTTTAAGAATACGGCATATTGAGTCTTGCTCACCGTATTTATTGCTCCATTATTCGTAAAAATACCTTCTTTCAGTTAATAATACTCTAATGAATTGCTTTCTTCTTGAAACGGCCACCTTTAACATCATGAATGTTACCTATTGCGATGAATGCACCAGTATCCCAATCCTCAACAATGGATTTAAGCTTGGCTTCTTCCAAACGGGTGATAACCACGAAGATCACTTTCTTATTCTCCCCGGAAAATCCGCCTTCTCCATCTAAATAAGTAACACCACGTCCAAGACGCTCCGTCAAGGCTTCACCGATATCACGGAATTTATCACTAATAATCCATACCGATTTCGACTGATCTAGACCCTCAAGTGTAATATCAATTACCTTGAATGCAATGTAATACGCAATTAGTGAGAACATCGCATTATTCCAACCGAACACAAATCCAGCTCCGGATAAGATGAACAGGTTGAAGAACATAACAACTTCACCTACAGAGAAGGGAAGCTTCTTGGCTACTAGAATAGCAACAATTTCTGTACCATCTAGAGATCCGCCAAAACGTACTACTAACCCTACACCTACACCAAGAATGATCCCCCCAAAAACGGCAGCAAGCATAGGCTCAACCGTAAAGGCATTCACATGATGCAACATCGAAGTACCAATAGACATAAGCACGATAGCATATAAGGTAGATAAGGCAAAGGTCTTACCGATTTGCTTATAACCAATTAACAAGAACGGAAGGTTTAACAGCGTCAATAAAATCCCCAGAGGAATGTCGAATAGATGCGATAAAATAATGGAGATACCGGTAATCCCACCATCAATCATTTGATTCGGTACGAGGAATATCTCAAGTGCAACAGCCATCATTGCTGCCCCTATGGACAACATGATCATTCGCTGCGCGAACTTAGCCATTTTATGCGTTCCGGTCTTCTGCAGCTTGTTCTTTTCCTCTTTGGCAATCATTTGTGGACTCACATTCATAGAACTCCCCCTACAATTTAACAGTATAGTTTTGAAACATTCGGAAGTATAATTAAAATCTATACTTTCTTACATTTCTTCTTATACAATTATTATATCACAAAATAAGCTCTAATAATGAATGGAACACGTTATATCCTTCGAAAAGTTCAGATTTAGTCCTCTTTCCGGTCATAATAGCGGAGATAACAACTGACACAGCCCTTCACCGAGTTTGACAACTCTCCCTCTCTCCTTAAACTTTACAGGATCTATAAATTCACTGTGCTTTTGATCCTTCTCAAACCCTGTGACTAGTGGGGATATAGCATCAGGATGTAGCAGTACAGCAGTCAATTCAAAGTTAGAATAAAAGCTGCGCATATCCAGATTTGCACTCCCCACTGTAGCGAGCAGATCATCGATAATCATGATTTTGGCATGCATAAATCCTTTCGTATAGCGGTAGAATTTCACTCCTGCATCTTGTAAATTTTCTAAATAAGACAAAGAAGCATGATAGACAAGCACATTATCAGGCTTCGCCGGAATGATAATTCTTACATCCACTCCGCGAAGTACTGCACTTTTCAAGGCCCGGCAGATGGCAGGATCAGGAATAAAATATGGTGAAGTAATCCAAATCCGCTGTTTAGCTGCACATAAGGCGGCAAAATACATCTCTTGAGAGGCGTCCATTGCAGCATCCGGACCACTCCCAACAATCTGCACGGCTTCTTGTGACTCACAATTATGTTTTGGGAACAGACGCGGATGGCTTGTACTTTCGCCAGAGGCCAGTCTCCAATCCTTTAAGAAGACATACTGAATATAATATACTGAGTCTCCTTCGAGACGCAGATGGGTATCACGCCAGTATCCCATTTTGAGATCCTTCCCCAAATAATCATTCCCTATATTCATTCCACCCGTGAAGCCAACGAGACCATCCACCACCAGGATCTTCCGATGATTACGGAAATTAAAACGACGGTCCAACAGAGAACTAATCGGAGGTAAAAAAAAGTGGAACTCCACCCCAGCATTTCTCATCGTTCGAATAAACCTGCGACTTAATTTATGACTGCCCAGACCATCACAAAGCAAGCGTACCTTAACGCCCTGTCGCGCCTTCCGAATCATAACATCTTGAAATTGCTCTCCAATCTCATCATCACGATAAATATAGAATTCCATGTGTATATGCTCTTTCGCCTCTTCCATAGCTTCCAGCATAGCATCATACGCTTCTCTAGCAGTTGATAATACCCTGCTCTTGTTGTGACCAGTAATAGGTCCTTCTGCGATTTTCGAGAGTAAATCCAATAGACCTTTATTATTCTCAAACTGAGCGTTTCCACTCTCAGTAACATCCTTTACTACCTTAATATTGCCAGAGACATGCGAACGAATTTCACGAAAGAGTGAAGTACATCTTTTGTTTAATTTTCGATTCTGTCTATAATCACGGCCCAGAAAATAATAGAATGCCAGACCCAGCGGCGGACAACAGAATGAAATGAACAACCACGCCATAGCCCTTTGCGGCCGACGGAACTCCATAAATACAATAACTGCGAGCTGTACAATAAAAAGACTTAGAATTATCGCAAAGGTCTTCAATTCCCTACCCCCTCCATTAATAAAACAGTTGCAATAGACTCGCTGCGACGACTCTAGTACAGGTTTTGCCGTAACTCTCTTTCTTTATTCAAACAAACCGTTGTCATGTTCCCGAAAGATATGGAATACATAGAGTAGTAAGACAATTCGGGATGAGCCTAATCAAAGTAAGGTCGTTAGCTTCGGGTATCGTAAGGCGGCTGCCATATGCCGCAGAAAGGAGAAGCCATGAAGAGTCAGCCAGATCATAACCGGATTACGCTGCTCGTCGTAAGGGATGCCGGACGCCCAGTCAAACAACTCCATATCTCCAAGCCACTTGCGTTCGCCCTGCCGGCAGCAGCAGCCCTGTCCCTCTCCAGTCTGGTCACCTCTATGCATTTCCATGCCTCACAGTCGATCTCACAACTGGAAGCTGAGGCAGCCGCACTATCACTAACCAATCTCCGCATGGAAATGAAGGTCGCTGATAAGGATAAGGATCTAATGCAGCTTCGTACTCAAGTCAGCGAGCTATCAGAAGAGGCAGATCATATTAAAGACAAGCTGAAGAGTGTAAATGCGTTGGAACAGGAGTTGCAGTCATTGATTAACAAAAGCAAAGGCTCCGCCGCTGAAACAAAAGAATCAAAAACGGGATCAACCGCTTCAAACTCAACCTTAGGCTTATCAAGCCGTAACGCTGTGCCAATCCCTAATGAGACATCCTTTAAAGGTACAATCACATCACAGGTAGGCGGGGAATATATCGCGGCTTATCAGAACGAATCGCTGAATCTAGTGGAGGAAACAAAAGACGACTTCGAAGAGATCCACGGTATGCTTGATGAAATGGTGGAAAGTATTACTCAGACCATCACTCTGGCAGAGCATGCCAATAACGTACAAGCAAATCAACAAGCAAAAAAGGCTCAAGCTGAAAAAGCCAGACTAAATGCAGCAGTGCTCTGGCCTACCGATTCCAGGGTCATCTCCTCAAGCTTCGGCTATCGTACAGATCCCTTCAAGGGTTTATCCGCGTTCCATTCGGGTGTCGATATTGCCGGGAACTTAGGCGATCCTGTTTATGCCGCCTTAGATGGAGAGGTCGTTACCGCCGAGCAGATGGGCGCGAGAGGCAAGTATATCGTGATTAAGCATTCGAACGGGCTTGAAACCTGGTATATGCATCTGAAGGGAATGATTGTATCTCCAGGAGACAAGGTTAACAAAGGTCAGAAGATAGGCTTACTTGGAAACACTGGCCGAAGCACAGGACCTCATCTTCATTTTCAGGTAGTGAAGCAGAATAAAACTGTAGATCCGTTGGATTATGTTAAACCCTAAGCCTGAATGTCAGAACTATATGAACAGGAGGAATATATACATGTGGAACAAGCGGCAGCAGCGCGTCCCTTTCAAGTCTACTGACTCTCTGATCGGACACGGAGGAACACTGGAGGGTAAGGTCCATTGCGATACGAACCTGCGGATTGAAGGTACCTTTAGCGGTGAAATTATATGCAGTGGTGTAGTCACTATAGGTGAGGAAGGCACAGTGCGCTCCAGTATTAGAGCAGAAGAGATCGTTATCGCCGGTAAAGTATATGGAGATGTTACCGCAGACCGCAGGCTCATTATGACTGGCACTGGAGAGCTACATGGCAATATTTCGGCAGGAGCACTCAGTATTATGGAGGGCAGCCTGCTTAACGGATCCATTGCCATGCAAGAACAGCCCACCTCTGAACAAGCAGGTGAGCTCAAAAGTAATACGAAAAAGGACAAGGCAGCAAAACACTCCTCCAAAGCAGAAGGAACGCTTGAAGCCGGTTAAGCCCGTTTCTATCCAGCAACGTCCCGTTTACGGAATACAAACCAGGAAACAGCTAAAAATATGACATAGTACACTGCTAGCACAGCAATGGAGAAGCCAAGTGTAGCACCACCTGGACCAACATCAGATCCCATGTAGACCCTTAGATCCATATGAGTGAAAATTAAATATCTGGCCCATTCGAACACATCTGGATTAAGCAAAGCAGCGAAAATACCTTGGGCAAACATGATAAACATAGATAAACCAATCGCCAGTCCACTTGCTCGGAATACAGAAGAGATCATAAAAGCAAGCGTAACCGTCAAGAAAAGAGTGACATAGCGGCATAGGAGATCCATAAAGGAATACTCAGCAGGGCTCCAAGCTGCAATCGAAGACATACTATCTCCAGTTGGTGAGGCAAAAATAAACGATGAAGCTAAACCAAAAACAATCAATACTGCAGTACAAAGCAAGCTAAACAACACAATGCTAATGTATTTCGAGAGCAAGATCTGGGAACGGCTCCACGGGCGAATCAGCAGCATTTTGATGGTTCCCCAGGTAAATTCGCCCGCTACGGAGTCAGCGGCTATAACAACAACAAAGATCGTGTTCAGAAAGAATACAACACTCACTATCATTTGGAAGCTGTCCCAAACTCCCAAGCGTGATGCGGGGTTATCCATTGTGAAAAACATAAGAGCCGGAAGAAACGCACTAAACACGGCTAGAATAATCAGCATAATCCATGTGCGAGCACGGCTATATATCTTGATGTTCTCATTATGTATCAACGCTGTAAAATTACTCAATTCCTTCACCTCCTGTAACCTCTAAGAATTGATCCTCTAGCGTACGGGCAAGTGATTTGATACTGTACACTTTGATCCCACCAGCCACTAGTCTGGCATTGAACTCAGCAATATCTTCACGTGCTGCCTCAACTACAAGCCCACCGCTCTTTAATGTGCCTTGTCCAATGAGAGCAAGAGCAGCTTCGGCATCACCAACCTCAAACAAGGTTTCTCCGATAGGCATGGTAACATTGCCTACCTCTTTTAGCTGTTTTACCTCGAGCAGTTGCCCATTCTGAATAATCGCTACACTGTCACACATGAGCTCCATTTCGGAAAGTAAATGGCTAGAGACAAATACGGTTGTTCCCTCTTCACGACATAGTAGGCGCAGATAGTCACGAAGCTCACGTATGCCTTGTGGATCAAGCCCATTGGTTGGCTCATCTAGAACCAGCAGCTTCGGCCGGTTTAGTAGCGCCTGAGCCACTCCAAGTCTCTGCCGCATACCTAGAGAATAAGTTTTCACCTTGTCATGAATTCTTTGGCCAAGCCCGACCAGCTCCACAACCTCATCAATCCGTTGCTTACTGACTCCCGGTACCATCCGTGCAAATTGCCTAAGATTCTGATACCCGGACAGAAACTTGTACATTTCAGGATTTTCTACAATAGCCCCAACACTCGCGATGGCCTCTTTATAATTATTTTTAATACTATGACCACTAATCAGGACGTCCCCACTGCTAATGGAAATTAATCCTACCATCATCCGAATGGTTGTCGTCTTCCCTGCTCCGTTTGGTCCCAAAAAACCGAATATTTGACCCGGTGGGATATCTAGCGTTAAATTGCTCACCAGCGTCTTAGAGCCTATTTTCTTGGTAACCCCCTGCAAACGAGCAACAGGTTCAGACAACATTTCTGTATTTGACACAGTATCACTTCCTTTCATTTACAAACAAGTTTACCATACCGTTTTTTTCAGAAAATTACAAAAAAGAAACAGTCTAACGTTCTTTAGACCGAGGATTCGATTCTATTTGAGCAAAAAGGACCTGGCCTCCCGCAATCGGAAGAGTCCAAGTCCCTTAAATCACTTCATTCAATATTTTGTTATTTCACGGCAACTATTTAGCCACCTACACGAGTAAGCTCACGCATATTCGCTTCAAATGCAGCCATCAAAGCAGCTTCTCCGGTCAACCCGGTTTGTTCTACTTTGCGAATCTGCTCCATCATCCGTTTATAATCCTTCGGAATGACACGAACGAACTTCGGCAAGCAATCTGCCCACTGATCCAGAACCCGCGCTCCAGCCTCACTGCCCGTAAGCTCTACATGACGGCTAATCAGCTCGCGCAGCTCTTCGATCTCTTCAGGCTCTTCCACTCTTTCGAGCAGTACCATCTCGAGATTGCAGCGGCCTACGAAGGATCTATCTGGATCATAGACATATGCAATACCACCAGACATCCCTGCCGCAAAGTTACGGCCTGTTTCGCCAAGAACAACCACACGGCCGCCAGTCATATATTCACAACCGTGGTCGCCCACGCCTTCTACAACAACCTTCGCTCCAGAGTTACGGACGGCAAAGCGTTCACCAGCGATACCGTTGATATAAGCTTCTCCACCTGTTGCCCCGTAGAATGCAGTATTTCCGATAATGATATTGTCCTCAGCAGCAAAGGTAGCTTTTGGAGATGGCTTAATAATAATCTTACCACCTGACAATCCTTTACCAACATAGTCATTGGAGTCGCCTTCCACCGTAAGCGTGATCCCCTTAGGCACGAATGCACCCAAGCTTTGACCAGCAGATCCGGTGAAATGAAGACGAATCGTATCATCAGGCAAGCCGGCTGCCCCGTATTTACGTGTCAGCTCACTACCAAGGATGGTTCCAACGGCACGATTGACGTTCGTAATCGGTAGCGATGCTTCTACAGCCGTACCAGATTCAAGTGCAGGTGCAGCCAAATCCAACAGCTTGGAAACATCAAGCGTCTCTTCCAGACCATGATTCTGACGTTTACTGCAGAAGCGTGTGCTTCCCTCTGGCATTTCCGGTGTATGCAGCAGACTGCTCAAATCTACGCCCTTCTTCTTCCAATGCTGTGAAGCTTGAGCAGCGTCTAGGCAATCTGTACGGCCTACCATCTCTTCAATCGTACGGAAGCCAAGACTCGCCATAATTTCGCGTAAATCCTGCGCCACGAAGGTCATAAAGTTAACTACATGCTGCGGATCACCCGTAAAGTTCTTACGAAGATCCGGATTCTGTGTCGCTACACCAACCGGACAAGTATCCATTTGGCAGACACGCATCATGATACAGCCCACAGCGACTAGCGGAGCAGTGGCGAAGCCATACTCTTCGGCACCCAATAATACAGCTACAGCTAGATCGCGTCCGCTAAGCATTTTTCCGTCTGTTTCCAGTACAACGCGGTCACGCAGATTGTTAAGCATCAACGTCTGGTGCGTTTCGGCCAAGCCAAGCTCCCATGGAAGACCTGCATGACGAATGGAGTTCATCGGTGATGCACCTGTACCCCCGTCATAGCCACTTACCAGGATAATATCAGCGCGCCCTTTGGCTACGCCAGCAGCAATCGTACCTACGCCGACTTCTGATACGAGCTTAACATTAATGCTTGCACGTGGATTGGCATTTTTCAGATCGTAGATCAGCTCTGCCAAATCCTCAATCGAATAAATATCATGATGCGGTGGAGGTGAGATCAAGCCCACACCAGCTGTTGAACCACGCACTTCAGCCACCCAAGGATAAACTTTACGTCCTGGAAGCTGTCCGCCTTCCCCTGGTTTAGCGCCCTGAGCCATCTTAATCTGGATCTCATCAGCATTAACAAGGTAGTTAGATGTAACTCCAAAACGTCCAGAAGCTACTTGTTTAATCGCACTGCGACGGGAATCGCCGTTGCTGTCCGGGATATAGCGGGCTGGATCTTCTCCGCCCTCACCAGTATTACTCTTACCACCGATCCGGTTCATCGCAATAGCGAGGGTCTCATGTGCTTCCTTACTAATGGAACCAAAGGACATCGCACCCGTCTTAAACCGTTTCATAATGGATTCTACTGGTTCTACTTCTTCTAATGGAATCGGTTCATAAGCGGACTTGAACTGCAATAAGGAACGAATCGTCAGATGCTTCTCACTTTCACCTTGAACAAGTGCAGCATATTTCTTGTACATCTTATAATCCCCACTACGCACGGAGTGCTGAAGCAGATGAATAGTCTGTGGGTTGAATAAATGATCTTCCCCATCATTTCGCCATTGATAATCACCACCGGAATCAAGCACCTTATCATTTCCGTCTTTTTCCGTAAAAGCACGGTTATGATGGATAAGTGCCTCGGTTGCTACTTCCTCCAGACCAATACCGCCAATGCGGGAAGGTGTCCAAGTAAAGTAACGATCCACGAATTCCGAGTTCAGACCCACAGCTTCAAAGATCTGTGCACCCCGGTAGGATTGAATAGTCGAAATCCCCATTTTGGAAAGAATCTTAACTACGCTCTTAGTCGCAGCTTTAATATAGTTCTTCACAGCCTTCTCATGCGAGATTCCCCGCAGTAAGCCTTGGCCGATCATATCATCCAAGCTTTCAAATGCCAGATACGGATTGACTGCACTTACACCATAACCGAGCAGAAGTGCATAATGATGGACTTCACGAGGTTCACCAGATTCGAGCAAAATACTAACTTTTGTCCGTGTCCCTTGACGGATCAGATGGTGATGCAGACTTGATACCGCAAGTAGAGCTGGAATCGCAGCATTCTCACGGTCCACACCGCGGTCCGTCAGAATCAGAATGTTATGACCTTTAGCCATAACGCGATCAGCAGCCTCATTCATACGCTCAAGCGCGATCCGCATTCCTTCTGCCCCGAGCTCAGCTGGGAAAAGAATTGGAATAGACATCGACTTGAAGCCTGCACGACGAACATGACGAATCTTAGCAAAATCTTCATTTGAAAGAATCGGTGTGTGCAGCGAGATTTGGCGACAGCTTTCTGGTTCTGGTTTTAGCAAGTTACGCTCTGGTCCAATCGTAGTCGTAGTAGAGGTAACCAGCTCTTCGCGAATAGCATCGATTGGTGGATTCGTTACCTGAGCAAACATTTGTTTAAAATAGTTATATAGACGCTGTGGACGGTCTGAAAGCACAGCGAGCGGTGCATCATAACCCATGGAACCTACAGCTTCAGCACCAGTAGATGCCATTGGTTCAAGCACCTTGCGCAAGTCTTCAAAAGTGTAGCCGAATGCTTGCTGCAGCTGCTGCACATTGTCATGCTTAGGATTTGGTAGCTCAGGCGCATCTGGAAGCTCCTCGAGACTGATCAAATGCTCATCCAGCCACTGGCGGTAAGGCTTCTCTGTGGCGATAGCCGATTTGACTTCCTCATCGGAGATAATGCGACCTTCCTTCGTATCCACGAGCAGCATGCGTCCAGGCTTCAGGCGGTCTTTATATAAGATGTCCTCTGCTGGAATGTCCAGTACACCCGCTTCGGAGGATAGAATAATCATGTCGTCCTTTGTTACATAATAACGAGCAGGTCGCAAGCCGTTACGGTCTAGAATCGCGCCGATTTGCACACCATCTGTAAAGCCCATTGCAGCAGGTCCGTCCCATGGCTCCATCAAAGTGCTGTGGTATTCGTAAAAAGCTTTCTTATCGGCGTCCATACTGTCATGATTGCTCCATGGTTCAGGAACCATCATCATGGCTACCTGTGTCAAGGAGCGTCCGCTCAAGTAAAGAAACTCAAAGGTATTATCGAACATTGCAGTGTCCGATCCATCCGGGTTTATAACAGGTTTGATCTTGCTCAGATCTTCGCCGAACACTTCACTCTTGAACAGCGACTGGCGAGCATGCATCCAGTTCACGTTACCGCGCAAGGTATTGATCTCACCATTGTGGATCATAAAGCGGTATGGATGCGCACGTTCCCAGCTTGGGAAAGTATTCGTACTGAAACGGGAGTGAACTAACGCGATCGCTGATTCCAGCTCTTCGTTCTGCAAATCCAGGTAGAATTGTCCGACTTGTTCTGTAGTCAGCATGCCTTTGTATACGATCTTACGACATGACAAGCTTGGGATATAGAAGGCTTCAGCCTCTTCTACACCACCATAGCGAATCGCAAGCTCTGCACGTTTGCGGATGACATAAAGCTTACGCTCAAAAGACAATTCGCTCTTAACCGAGGCCGAGCGACCGATAAACACTTGGCGTACAAAAGGCTTTGCAGCCTTTGCTGTCTTGCCAAGCATTTCATCATAGGTAGGTACATCACGATAGCCGAGTAATTCTTGACCTTCTTCAGCAATAATTTTGCTTAAGAGAGCCTCATGTTGCGCCCGAACCTTCTCGTTATGAGATAGAAAAATCATACCTACGCCATAATGGCCTTGTTCCGGCAAAGCAAAGCCAAGCTTCTGGGCTTCACTAGCAAAGAAACGGTGCGGAATTTGAAGCATAATACCTGCTCCGTCACCAGAGTTGGGTTCACTACCTTGTCCTCCACGATGCTCCATATTAAAGAGCATTGTTAAAGCGTTTCTAACAATATCATGGGACGGTTTGCCTTTAATATGGGCTACAAATCCCATGCCGCAAGCATCTTTTTCGAACTGGGGATCATACAGGCCCTGTTTTCCGGGCAGTTCAGTGTGTCTCATCGAACGCAACCTTTCTATTATAAAGTATGGCGTAATCTTTGGAAAATTTTTCAGATTAAAATTTTAATAATTATTCAAGCCAGATTAGTGCTATTATTTTATCACCCGAGGTAACAACAGCGCAATTTAAACTTTTTTATGATGCTGATTAACATTTCTTTTTGCGACACAGCTTTAGTGGACAAAAGTTTAAAAAAACTCATCTATGTATAATTATGCACAAATGACGCATAAGAACTTATGCAATGAAAGCGTTTCAAGGATTTTCATTGCCCTTGAACGTTTGCAAGAAAAAGGGTTCCGTGATTTGGACTCAAAAAAAGCGTCTCCCGGAGGAGACGCTTTTTAATTGTTTTTTTTCAAATTATACAGTCATAGCTTGTTCACTTTTCATTCCAGCTTCATTGTCCCGACTGCGGGTCATGAAGTAAGCGAAAGTAAGAGCAAGGAACCCAAGACCGAAGATTGCAAGCACACCTACGTCACTCCACATTGCACTGAAGTCCCCTGTAGAAATTACTGATTTAAGACCACTAACTGTGTAAGTCATTGGAAGCAGTGGGTTAAAGAATTTCATCCAGTTCGGGATCAATTCAAGTGGGAATGTTCCGGCACTAGTTGTTAATTGGAAAATAAGAATAACGATAACAACAAAACGTCCCGGTTGATCGAGCCAAGTAACAATGGACTGAACTACCCATGTGTAAACTAAACTAGTCAAGAATGTAAATAGGAAGAACAGCGGTACACTTTGTACCTCTAGTCCAAGACCATACAATACAACCACAGCAGCCAGCATAGACTGGATAAAGCTCATGATTGAGAAAGTAAGCGTACGGCTGATAAAACGATTCAGGCGGCTAGCACCTAATACAGTTGATTCACGCATTGGAATAACAATCGTAGAAATCAGGGCACCTACGAACAACCCAAGAGATAAGAAGTACGGAGCAAACCCTGTGCCGTAGTTCGGTACATGATTTACAACTTGATCCTCAACCACAACTGGTTGTGCGAACATTTCCATCATTTTATCTGACTTGTTCACGCTGCCTGTTTGTTCAGCAGCTTCACCAAGCTTAGTTGCGAGCTCTGTTGATCCAGATTTCAGATCATCCATCCCATTCTTCAGCTCGCCTGCACCATCAGCTAATTGTTTCGAACCGTCAGCTACAGCACCAATACCGCTACCTAGTTCACCAACACCACTGAGTAACTTAGATGTACCATCTCCAAGCGCTTTACCACCCTCAGCTAGCTTGCTGCCTCCAGCTGCTGCTTCACTAAGCTTCGCGCCGAACTGTTGCATACCTGCTTGCAGCTTATCGCCACCCGTTACAAGTGCAGATGCACCTTGTGCTAATTTTTGTTGTCCTGCCAAGAGCTGAGTGCTACCAGCATTTAATTGCTGTGCTCCATCATGCAATTGGGTTACTCCAGCATCAACCTGCTGCGAACCAGCATGGAGCTGAGTTGCACCTTGTGCAAGCTGCTCTTGCCCACTGTGTAGTGCGCTTGCTCCTTGTAGCAACTGTTGTTGACTTTGTTGCAGTTGTTCACTACCTTGTGCAACAGCTGTACTAGCTGCTAGGAGCTTCTGTACGGCTGGATTTTGTGCCAACTCAGGACTAGCCTGTGCCAATTGCTGCAAACCTTGAGCGACCGCTTTAGCGCCCTCAGTAACCTTTGTGCTGCCTTCTGCAGAAGCCTGCAAGCCCGCTTCCAGCTTTGCGCTACCATCAACGGAAGAGGTTAGACCTGCTTCCAGCTTCGCGCTACCGTCAACTAAAGATTGTGTTCCTGCTTGCAGTTTAGTAGTACCGTCCACAGCAGACTTCGTTCCTGCTTGAAGCTGTGTAGCACCTGTTACAGCTTGCTTCAAGCCATCGCTAAGCTGTTTATTGCCGGCAGCGCTTTGTTTAACGCCATCTTGAAGCTGTTTATGAGCGTCCGACAATTGTTGCAAACCGCCTGCCAAAGTGCTAGAACCCGTTTGAATTGCGGTAGCACCTGAATTCAAATCAGTTACACCTTTTGTAAGTGGTTCTAAACCATTTTGAAGCTTGCCCGTACCTTCAGTCAGTACAAGAAGATTCTCTTTCAGCTTCAGTGCGCCGTCATCCAGCTTGCCTGCACCATCGGCGATCTTGTTAGCTCCGTCTCCCGCTTCACCAAGTCCTTTAGATACATCAGTAATCTGATTGAATACGGAATCTACATAAGCCTCTGTTACCTTAGCAGATACTTTAGATTTAATTTCTGCTACAGCCGTTCCACCGATTTGACCGGCCAGGAAGTTGTAGCCTTCATTTGGCTCATAAATAATCTTTGCCGGTTGGGGTTCATCATCCAAAAGCGTTGTTGCTTTAGCAGAGAAGTCTTCTGGAACAATAATCGCCATATAATAGGTATTGTCCTTCATTCCTGCTTGCGCTTCTTCTAATGAAACAAAGTTCCATTGAAAGCCATCGGTTACCTTAAGCTCTTCAACCAGATCCTCTCCGGCCTGAAGTTGTTTTCCTTCATAATTGGCACCGACGTCTTGGTTGACCACAGCAACCGGTAACTCATTCATCTTGCCATACGGATCCCAGAATGCCTTTAGGAAGAATCCGCTATACATCACCGGAATAAATAGGATGGCAATCATCGGAATCAGCACCTTTGGATTTCTCAGGGCTGCGCCAAGATCCTTGGTAAATACGGATAATGATTTCATTCTGGTTCTCTCCTTATGAGCTTATGCTCTCTTTAAAATGCTTTGTTTGCGAAATATTGCGTAACACTAGATGACCATTTTCCCCATTTGGTCAATTTAGGGGATAAAAAAACGCCTCTCGGCTCTTCTTCAATGCCTAAAACAGCTTGGAAATGGTTAAGGGAAAGCGAATCTGATCACGCCATCCCTATCCTGAATTAACGCTTACTGTGCCAATCCTTCGGCGAGAAACAAATGAAAATACATCTTGATCTGTTCCTTGTCCAAGGGAGTATGTGTTTTATTCAGTTCAGCAGTCAATACAATATATAACCTGAACATGACTACAGATACGATTTTAGGATCGCAAGGTTTGATTTCTCCCTTTTGGAGCGCTTGTTGCACCTCCCGTTCTAAATATTCTAAAACTAAGTTCTCGATCTTCTCGAGCCCTTCTCCTGCCTGCGGCGTTCCGAACTCGCGACTCTCCTGGGAAAGCTTGATGAATAGCTCCTGCTCACTTCGAAATTCCAGCAGGGCATCCAGCACACGATGCAGGTTATCAAAGAAAGGTCTGTCTCGCCTGATCTCGCGATCAGCAATCATCTTCATTTCTACCATCATATCGCGCAGGATCTCGTCAAACAATTGCTCCTTGTTCGTAAAAAAGGTGTAGATGGTTCCTTTTCCAACATTTGCGATCTTAGCAACCTGATCCATGGTAGTCGCCTTATAGCCGAATAATGAAAAAGATTTTGCTGCGGCCTGAAGCACCTGCTGTCTTCGATCCACCACTGCCACCTGTGCCCACTTCCTTTCTCCAGAAAATATCGTTACCGCTGACTTTCTGACCACTTTACTAATCCGGTCAATTGGTCATTCATTACTTTAACATGTAGCTTTGCAGTTTGCAATACTTTAGAAAATCTTTTATTTTTTTATTTATTGCAGGGTTTTAACTTTCTATTTACGTCTTATTTGTATAATGTGAGTAGAGAACAATTTTCCCTAATCTAATTGAGAAGAAATTCCGCATTTCTATTGAAAAGGAAAGTAGCAGGTGAACTTATGCGAAAGAAAAGAGTACTGCTGTTTTCGGAAGGCTTCGGTACGGGCCACACAGGAGCAGCCTATGCTCTGGCCGAAGGAATAAAGCTGCTGAATCCGGATGTCCAGTGCCGAGTCATCGAGCTAGGAAAATTTCTTAACCCGATGGTCGCCCCATGGATTCTTTCCGCTTACCGAAAAACAGTTAGCAGCCAGCCTAAGCTGGTCGGCATGATGTATAAGACACAATATCATAAATCATTGAACCCGTTGACTAAGATGGCACTTCACCGGATTTTTTATACACATGCCTCTCAAGTAATCGAGCAGCTAAAGCCTGATTTGATTATTTGCACACACCCCATTCCGGCCGCTGTCATTTCCAGACTAAAGCGTCGTGGATTGGAGGTCCCGCTGTATACGTTAATTACAGATTATGATGCACATGGTAGCTGGGTAAATTCCGAGGTCAACCGATATCTCGTCTCTACCCCACGCGTCAAATCTATTCTAACAGGCCGAGGGATTGCTCCTGAGCTTGTAACGGTCACCGGCATACCTGTCCATCCGAAGTTCTGGGAACGGTCCAACAAGACGCTGCTCCGCAAGGAACTAGGTCTAGCCGATATCCCTACTGTACTCATCATGGGTGGAGGCTGGGGACTGATGTTCGGCAAAGAGATTATGAATTCACTCACAGCCAGAATGGATAACATCCAGCTCATCTTCTGTATGGGCAGTAACGAGAAGCTTATAGCCAAAATGAAGTCCAATCCAAGACTTAATCATCCTAACGTCAGGATTCTTGGATACACCAGTGAAATCAATAAACTGATGGATGCCTCCGACCTTCTAATCACAAAGCCTGGCGGTATGACCTGTACGGAAGGTCAGGCAAAGGGAATTCCAATGCTCTTCTATAAAGCTATTCCAGGTCAGGAAGAGAAAAACTGCCAATATTTCGTAGAGCTAGGACTAGCAGAGGTGCTCGACTGTGAGGTAGTGAACAAATGGTTCTCTATGATGCTCCGTGAGTATTCTGTTCTCGAAGAGCAGCGCAAACGCCGTCTCGCCCCTGATAAGCATCAACCGCAAAGCTGCGCGACTACCGTTCTTCAGATGTTAGGCAACCCCGCAGACAAAACAGCTGATATCAGAGGAGCAAGATCTCAAGCCCGAGGCGAAGAGCCTGTGTGCATTACACCATAAAGAAAAGCAGGTAGCCAGGGAAATCCCCGGATACCTGCTTTTTTTTGTGTTAACATGTGATCGGGATTTATTATATTTCTATACTTTCGCCAGCTTTAAGCGGAAATCCCTCTATCTCCTCTTGGCGCAGACGATCACAGAAACCCGCAGCATCCTGAGCAATATCCGGAAAAGTATTGTAATGAAGCGGTATGACCTTGTCCGCTTGCAGCCAGCGCGCAGCAAGGAGCGCATCATCCGGTCCCATGGTCAGCATATCGCCTATGGGCAGAGCCGCCAAGTCAATCGCAGTTCTCTCACCAATCAGACGCAGATCGCTGAATAATGCGGTGTCCCCAGCATGGAATACCGTCTTCCCTTCTATCGTCAATAAAATCCCAGCAGGCTGCCCAGCATAAATCCAAACGTCGCCTTCCTGAATCGATGAGGAATGAAACGCCTGAGTATATTTAACGGTAATGGCATCATAAATATGAGTGCCACCTATATTCATATGTTTAACCTTGGCACCCTTCATTCGACAGTATTCTGCAAGCTCAAAAACAGCAAAGATCGGACAATCATTCTGCTTGGCAATTTGCACAGCATCACCTAAATGATCAGAGTGACCGTGAGTCAGTAGCACAGCATCTACAGTAATGTCATCAGGTGAAATGCCGGAGTTCGGATTTCCTGACAAAAAAGGGTCAATAATAACTTTCGCTTGCTCTGTCTCTACCAGCAGTGCTGAGTGTCCGAAATAAGTGATCTTCATGACAATTCTTCCACCTCCAGGGTTATATAGTCTAGTTTACCCTATAAATAGCTGAGGTTCACAGATTAGGTCAATTATTTATAAAAAGTATGATTACCAATGGTCTTTACATACTCCTGCGAATGATGCACGGTAAGATCCTGCGCAAGCTTAAGCGATAGGAAATAATAAGTATTATCGGGAACTTCCTTTACTCCGGAGAGCGCAGCGTTCACCGCTTTAATACTATCATCATTAGGATTCACACGTTTAAGACGCCCGTTAGCCACAGGACTGAATTGGTGCTTTTGATAAATGACCTTATATATCGTGTCGGGGAAATTGGCTGACCGTAGCCTATTCAGAACAACGTTGGCAACTGCCACCTTGCCCTGGTACGGTTCACCTTCCGCCTCTGCCATTACAATTTTTTGTAGCAGAAGCAGTTCTTCTTCGGATACTGCGTAGCGCCGGGTTGCTTTACTTTGCTGCTCCTGGCTTAATAGCTCGGTCCGAGAGAAGTACAATGTTGTGAGGGGATTTTTCTGAGATGCTGAGACTGTCTTAACCACAGTCTGAGCGCTCTTTTTTGCTGTCGCCTTCTGCGCAGCTGGATTAGATTGTGCTACATCAGCCTTTACCCGAACTATGGAAGCCTGCGATGTATTTTGTGGCTTTATTTTATTTTTACTAAGCCATTCTACATTCTGCTTTGGTTTCCAAGTGGAACTGAACAGGTTAACTGTGTTATAAAGCTTATTCGTTTGTGAAACTTTAGTAGTGCCCCTCGTCTTACTAGATATTGAATCTTCTTGCAAATAACTAATTACCGATGCTCGGCTGGTGGATTGCAGCTTATCCATCTGCACATTATCTATTTTCCCCTCGGCAACCTGATTAGGCTGCATTAAGCTTATGGCAGAGAAACACACTAGTATAACGCCAACAAGCAACGCGATACAGCGGTTTTGTTTAAAGATTAACATGATATTCCTCCTATTTCACGGCACATTCCTATTGTATGTAACCGAAAACGGAAGCTTTGAAAACTAAACTATCGATTCAAAATGTAATATTTTCAATCATTTCATACATAGGAATGGCATACATTCTGGTAGCATACAACACAAAACTATCAATCGTCCAGTCTCTATGAAAGATTTCTGATCTTTTTTCATCATCCAATTTCAGTAAGATTTCCAGCAATTTATCATCAAATGAAATTTTTCCCCGGTACTTTCTAGCCACTGTGAGATGTGGTTTGTACTCCCTGGATTCGGCTGGAAAACCTAAAGGAGCTGTCGCAGAGTGTACTCTCGCAGCTAGTGAATTCAGCTCCTCTAATTCGCCAGAAACCCCTATCCATAATACTCTTGGAGCCTCGTGAAGACCGAATGTATTCCAATTGTCCAAGGATAGTTTGAACGGGCGACATTGCTCTGCCATTTGCTTCAACGCCAAGATTAAATCCGGGATTTCCGTCTTCGGGGTGTCTCCCAAAAATTGCAGGGTAATATGATAATCCTCTGGATGAGTCCATTTTGCGAAATGATACTCTTGAGATAGTCTAGAGCACTCATCCGCCACAACTTGTTGAAGTTCTGAGGGTAATTTCACAGCAATAAACAATCGTTCTGAATCTCTATCCGACACGTTAGCATCCATATCAATTTCACCTTCTCCTATAGATTTGGTATCCTTATCCTATAACATTATCCACTTTCATCAAACCATAGAGCAGGAGGAATACATCATGACTAAGTCCATTGTATGTTTACAACCACTTACAGCCGAGCAACAAGAAAGGGTCAAAGCAGCAGCCCCCGGGTATACATTCACACAAGGAGACGGCAAAAATCCGGATTTACAGCTACTTGCTGATGCTGAAATCGTAATCGGCTGGGCCAAAGGCATCGGCGATACGCTTCTTCGTCCAGATACACCCCTTCGCTGGGTCCAATCCTGGTCTGCTGGAATTGAGAAGCTTCCACTTGAGCGTTTAAAGGAGCGTGGAATCCTGTTGACTAGTGGGAGCGGAGTGCACGCCGAGCCTATTTCTGCGGTAATCTTCGGCTTCATGCTTCTCTTCACGCGTAATTTGCATACAGCCGTTCGTAATCAGATGAACCGCTACTGGAATTCTGACGGCAGTGAAAGTGAATTGTTCGGAAAGACAGCCGTTATTGTTGGAACCGGAGCCATCGGCAGCGAAACAGCTAGAATCGCTAAAGCCTTCCGGATGAAGACGATCGGAGTAAGTCGCTCAGGTAAGCCTCTCGCTGATTTTGATCAAGTGTATACCACTGACCACCTGCCAGAAGCTGTTAGCCAAGGCGACTTCATCATCAATATACTCCCTATCACCAATGAAACTAAGCATTTATTTAATACTGCAATCTTCTCTGCCTTTAAACAAGGCTCCTATTACATTAACGTTGGACGTGGAGCGACTACCGATACTGAAGCTCTAATCCATGCACTGAATCGTGGACAGCTTCGCGGTGCCGGATTAGATGTATTCGAAACCGAACCCCTACCGCAGGATCATCCGCTTTGGACTATGGAGCAGGTAGTCATCACTCCTCATTCTGCTGGTGTAACGGATCAATACGCTAATCGAATCGTAAATATTTTTACCGAAAATATGAATTCCTATTTATCTACTGGCACTCCATCCCTAAATCTCGTTGATTATGCTCGCCAATATTAAATTTAGGATTTGATTATTAGGAACACTTGTTCTATAATAAAAAAATCCATGAGTCACACATAAAGAGAGGTTAGCAAAATGGAGGTTATCCAGAGGCAGCAGAACAATACGGTAATTTAAAAGAGGATCTTGCGAATCAATTCCCGAAGGACATTGAGGCTTATATGGATGGGAAAGAAGCATTTGTCACCGAACTAGAAAGAACAGCGCTTGAATGGTATTCAAATCATCAACTATAAACTAATCATACAAAATAGTCCCTGCTACCCATTAGACAATCCTAATGGACATGCAGGGACTCTTATTTCACACTTAGATTGCAGCGCTCTTATTTAGAAGCTATGATCTCGTCAATATAAGCTGTAGCCGTTCCAGCTGTAGAAGGCGTAACAAACTGAATGCCAATGGCGTCCACTTTTTTCAAATTCTCAGGCGATAGATTGGAATTGTTGCTGAGATCAATCATGAACTCTTTGAATCCATCTTGAGCAGCTATCTTCGCACCCGAATCTACCCACACTGCATAGCCACCTAATTGAAGAAACAGCTTTGCTTGTACGTCTGGATGGTCAGAGACGATTCTAACTTTAGCAGTAAGCTTGGAGAATGAGCTCAGATCAAGGGCAGCTACTTTTGATGCTGCTATAAAAGGATCCTTATCCTCTCCATTCCATGCGAAATCAAGCTTCAAAGATTGCTTGCCTTCAGCATATACATCAGTTGATACTGTGGCTGTACCCCAATTGAAGGACCACCCGTCATTTCCCGTCTCGAAGCCATAGTGCACATCCGGGACAGCTTTCTCCAGAGACACTTCCTTCAAATAAAGCTTCGCAGTTCCTCCATCATTGGAAATATCCTCAATTTTAATCCCAATCGTCTTTACAGCAGCCAAATCTACGCCCACCCCTGCTGCTGCAGTCGGCAGTGAAATAGATAAGGTCGTATAACCCTTAGAATCTACAGGTACAGAATCGCCGCTGTCGCTCCATTTCCAGTCCGCACCTGTCTTGATGAATAGACGCGCTTTAGCTGCACCACTCGAGAGCTTAACCTTAGCGCTGATCGTTTCCAGCCCTGTAATATTCAGCTTCTCAGGATTAATAGCAAGTTCAAAGGATTCTTTGGAGCTGCCATTTGCATCATTGCCAGTATTAATCAAATCAAATTGTACACTTGCCGCTTCTTCATTGCCATCAAATGTTGGAGGTTGAGCGTTGGCAGACGAACCGTTTGTTGTAGCCCATCCTGCAATATCAGCTTCTGTAGTGAAGGCGTACAACACGCCAGGCTCATGTCCCTGGGAACCTCCATTTCCTTCTTCCGACATATCCGGAAGTGTCCGGTCATAGACCGCTTGAATATCATCAAAGTAGAGCGAACCTTCATGGCTCTGTCCATCCATAGCATTCACATACAAGTTGAAGCTCTGAACTTGCTTCAATCTTTCCTGTGTAAGCTCTCCGGCTTTCCCCCAGCTCATCTCCGTCAAATTCTTCAAACTTAATACTATTTTACCGTTCTTGTCTGGATTAATGACCGGATAAGCTTCGAAATATCCTCCATCAATGACAAGCTGCACCACTAGCTTAAGCGGTTCACCTTTCTCTGCATAAGCGTTGTCTCCATCAGAAGCTACCCACATACTGAGTGCATTATAGTCGGACCAGTCCAGCGAACCCAGACTTTTACCTACTCCGGTATAACCTGCATTATTAATCGTATAGTGCAGTTTCATCCCGTAATCCCCGGATGCCTTATGCTCGGAGCTTAAAGATACGCTCACATCATCTCCGCCAGCCTTAGGATATTTAGCTGCCAAGGCTTCATTACTGGAGCCATATGCTTCAAAATTATCCACCAGCGCCTTATCAGCAACAGGTGCAGTATACGTATTATAAAGCCCGATATTATCTACGTAGATTGGCAATTCACCTTCAACTTCCAAACCACTGCCAACAATAGATATCGCTAATCCAGTCGCTTCTGCTGATTTAGCGGCATTATCCAGATCAATCGAAACATCGAATTTATAATATTGTAATCCACCTATGTTAACTGTCTCTAGATCGGACAAAGATTTATAGGATGAATCCATGCCATACTTCGTATCCCAATCTGGTGGCAACTGAATCACACTGCGTACCGCAGCATTGTTAGCCTCATTCTGTGCAGACTCTGGAATTAACACCGAGAACTTCACACGTGTAACTTGGGAAAGATCCACTCCACCCAGTGCCAGATCATTCAATTGCAGCTTCAATTCCTGCCAAGTATCCTCAGCGGTCAGCCCTTCAGTAATGTTAATAACAAGCTTACCGTCAGCTTCAAGTGATGTATGTTGCAAGACAGTCTTGATCGTCTCTGCGTTATTGGCGAGCCCCGACCAAGTACCATTGTTTTGGATTTGCTCCAAATCCTTCTCTGTATCAAAAGTAATTACCTTTATTGGCGCTTCATTGATTTTCAAGAATACGGAGTTAGTTTGCGTAAGTGTAGTATCTCCTGTACCGTATGCTCTCACTGTAATCTCAGTTGAACTGCCATTCAGACTAGCATCTGGCTGCCAAGAAGCGCTATAGTAGCCGTCCGTACCGAGCGTCATTTCCACTTCTACTCCAGAATCACCCACAGTATAGGTCACTTTGCTAGGCACTGTATTCAGCACCTTGGCCCGAATGACGGTCACGGCATCTGTTACTGTACTGATATTATTCGGAGTTACGATGTGCAGGAAAGGTCTCTTTGCTGCAACTTCAACTTCGAGATTGTACTTATTATCTCCTTTCACATCACTCGCAAAAGCCGTGAAATCATCTTTATAGAAATTCACAAAATCAGGAAGCAACTCATGATCTGCTTTATTAGGAACATTCTTATAAGGAACATACAGATTATTACCTTCACCGAAGTTCGCCCAAGTCAGCATATACGATATTTTTGCTGCATCAGGATCAGCCTTGATCGCATTCAATACTTTAGTGAACCATTCCAGCTCATTATTGCCTGTTGTTTTCATACCAGCAGCACTATAACCATACTCAGATAGGGTAACAATTTTACCTTTGTCTTGAGCAAGCTGAGAAATCATCTTAAGGTCTTTAACAAGACCATTGAGGAAAGCTTCCGAACCGGCATTCTCCTTGTTGTCATACTGATCCATTCCAAGAATATCAACAAATTGATCACCTGGATAAGTTGTTAAATATTCACTTTCATTTCCATTAAAAGATCCGTTTGGTGAGAATACATAAAGGAAGTTATGAACGCCTTTAACATCACGCAGGTATTCGACTGTATATCTGTAAAGTTCCGCGTATTCACTCTTTGTCGTTGTAGCCGCACCCCACCAGAACCAACCTCCATTTTGTTCGTGGAAAGGACGGAACAGAACTGGAATTAGGTTGCCATCGTCGTCCTTAAGATTGTTCGCAAAATCAGAGATGCGATCCAGATATTTATTAAACTCTCCATTCTTATCTCCACCCGGCAAAATACGTGCTACTACCGAGCGGGTTGCTCCTTTGGAATTCCCTGTATCGTTAAAGCTTCCACCCGTTACAAAATTGTACGGATGTGTACTCAGCGTAACAATACCACCCAAATCATGGGCCTGCTTCATGGCAGCAGATAGTCCTAATCTACTCGCTTCATAATCTCCGCTAACTCCAGGAGGATTCTCATATCCATCTAAACTAAGGGTATCCCAACCAAAAACCGCAGGATAATCACCCGTGGAGCTGTATACATCAGAAATAACATTTCCGTTCTTATCCTTTCCGGCAAAAGAGACGGTAGTATCATGCTGATGACCGAACATGACTTGTTTGCCGCTCTTGCTGTCCAGATAAGCAAACAACGATTTGGTAGCAGCCGATGCATCTTCGTCAACGATATGAACCCCAGCTTCCGGCGTTGCCGTTGGAGCAACTGTTGCGGTAGGTTCTGGAGTAGCCGTTGGTACTGGCGTTGCTGTAGGCTCTACACTAGTTCCCCCTGAGCCACCAGGAGCCGGTGTGCTTGTTCCTTGGCCTACAAGAACTCCATCCTTCACAGTGTATGTTCCTGCTACTAGAGTCACTCCATTTAAGACTACAGAGGAAGCACTTACTACAAGCTTGCTAATGGTACCTTTAGTTGTAATCAATGTTCCCGTTGCACCACTACCAACCACAAGCTGATCGATTGTAGAGTCTGAGCCTACTTCTATTATAGAAGCGCTATCAATAATCAGCTGAGTGATGGCCGTACGGCCCTCTATAACGACCCGAACTTTCCCTTCAGGACGATTCACTTTTACAGCAGCGAATTTAGAATTTTTTAAATGAATCGAATGCTCGCCACCACCAGATATAAATACATTCCCTTGTACAGCTACATCCTCCAAGATACCCTCACCATTACCAATACCGGAGGTAAGATAAAGGTTCCCTGATGCAGCTATATTCTTCAGTTCAACCCCACTACGATTAATGACAACATTCCCTTGGATATCTCCCCCAGTGAATGTACCGGCTGTGTTGTAGTAGCCGCCAACCAATTTGTCAACGATAGTGACTACCTCTGCCCTTGTAATTGGGTCGCTCGGACGAAATGTACCATCTGGATAACCGGATAGAACTCCACTCAATGCCCCGATAGCCTCTTTAGCATAAGCGCTGATGGATGCTTGATCTGTAAAGTCACTCGCTTTAGTATTTGGCTCCAGTGAAAAAACAGAAGCGAGCAATGCTGCAGCATCTTGACGAGTTACCTCAGTATCCGCTTTCGCTTTATTATCAGGAAAACCTTTGTAATAGCCAGCTTGCTTCGCTATAGATAAAGCGCTTGCATACCAAGCTTTAGCAGGCACGTCCGAGAATGACATTTCCGAAAGAGTGCTAAATCCAAATAGCTTATTAATGATACTTACAAGCTCAGCACGCGTTACTTTATGATCCGGCTTAAAAGAGCCGTCCGGATAACCTTGAACAACACCATTACCTTGCCACTTCTCTATACTTTCTCCAGCCCAGTGCGTCTTGAGGTTATCATTTGTTTTTCCGTTAGCTAGCGCAGGCACAGCCATTGTAACGAGCATTACTGCTGTAAGAAATAAAGCAAAGCTTTTTTTGAACCTCTTCATTCGTTTTACCCTCCCGTTTTGTAAAGGTTTTCATTATTACTCAAGTAGAAGACTCAACTTCTTTATCACCTCCCCATTTATTACCAATAATAATTTAGTTATTATATTAGCATTATATAAGCACACAAACAATAACTTATTTCTAAAATCAGTTTTTTTGTTATAAAAAATACTGGATAACACCGTAAATACACATCAATACAATCAAATATACGATAACAAAACACTAACAAAATATTTATTTTTCAATAAAACACAAAAAAACCAATCTCCAATATTGGAGACTGGCTTTAATCTTCTCGTTTATCTAATCCAAGTCATAGATCGACCCGACTTTCAATCCATATAGCTCATTGTATATTTTCTCAGCAAAGGCATCCGTCATCCCTGCGATATAATCAATCACCATATGCTCCCACGTCCAGATGGGATTGGCTTGTTTCTGATCCTTCTCGAAGCGTTGCAGCCAGTCCGATGGAATAATGGCTTTGGACGTTTGCGGATCAAGAAAAGCTCCCCATAAACGGCGCAAAATCCATTCACTACGCTTCTGAAGCCGCTGCACACGTAGATCACGAATCATCGTGACCCAAGCGAAGCTTTTCAGCACACTTACGGTCCGTAGCATATCCTCATCTTCTTTTCCTTCCTTTATAAAGGTGACCTTCTTCCAGTCTCCATCAGGGATCACACCCAGGCTAGCAACGAAGGTGCTGACCCAGTAAGCCTTAACTTCACGCCGAGTTCTGGAATAGTCGTTCTCGCAGGTTGGCATCTTCTCCATCCATACTCTAAGAAATGAACTAAGCACCTCTTCGACCTTAGCGCGAATGCCTTCTTCTTCCCAACCCTTCCAGAAAAAATCCTCTAACGTTGTGATTTTCTCTACGATTAGCCGCTGAATATAGGAATCATGCATAAAGTGTTCATGCACTTCAATCTTTCCAGCCTTAATCCCGTCCTCCAGATCATGTGCAGAATAGGCGATATCGTCGCAAAGGTCCATCAGCTGAGCTTCCAACGTTTTCTTACCTGCTGGTATTCCCCACTCTTTGCGAATCTCCGAAATATATGCCCATTCGTGAAGGTACATTCCCTTTTTCAGCGAGGTGCCGGGAAACGGATATTTATTAATTCCGAGTAGCACTGCATCTGAAAGATTTAGTCCATCAATATTCTCACGCTTCTCCAGAAACATAATCAGCCGATAATTATGAGCGTTGCCTTCAAAATGCTCATAGCGCTGCTTCATCTGCTCATGAATGAGTAGCTTATCTGCACCTGTTGCTCCAGCTTGCAGAGCAGCCTCATTCGTCTTTTTTTCAATAAGCTGGTCCAAAATGGTATCAAGCACCTCTTCCCCCTTATGTCCGAAAGGAGGATGACCAAAATCATGAGCAATGGCCGCGCATTCTACGACCTCTGGATCTATTACAAGTCCCGGATTGTCCGCTTTACTTGTCTCCACTTCTGGGTAAGATCTAAGCAGACTTTTCGCAGCCTCACGAGCAATCTGAGCCACTTCAAGTGAATGAGTTAGACGCGTCCGGTAATAGTCACCCGTGCCAGCCCCGAACACTTGAGATTTGCCTTGCAGCCTACGAAAAGTAGGCGAATGAATCAAACGTGAATAATCACGCTCATAAGCAGCTCTCGACGTTTCTAGGCGGGTAATCTCCGGATATTGCCGGTGTTCTCTTTTTTCAATAAGTGTCATATTCCCACCCCTAACCAAATGTCTATATATTGAACTTCATTATAAGGCATTTTCATAACAATTTTCACATCAAAATACAAACGCTATGCCAATCCCAAACTGCAATGGAAGCAATCCACCAATCTAAAAGCAACTGAAATGGAGATATTAATCTTCGTAGGGAAAAAACATCTAGGAGGAATCCACTAAATGATTATGAAGAAATTGTCCGTAGCTCTTTTATCGACTTGCTTAATGCTATCTGTTGCTTCTGCGGCTTCTGCTTCTGCTGCACCAACCGAAACGAAACATGAGAAAAAAATGCATGCTGAGAAAATGAAGAAAGAAAAAGAACATAAAATGCATGAAAAGAAAATGCATATGAAGAGCCATTCCACTAAAGGAATTCATGCAAAGAGCATGAAGGCTAAAAGCATTAACACTAAGAGCATTCACATGAAAGCAACCAAAATGCCAAAAACAGGCCACGGCGGTGCTAGCGAACAAACTGAATAGGGAGGATGAAAGAGGGGGAATCCCCTCTTTCTTTTCTTAAACATGAAAAAATGGATATCTTTATTCATCTTTACCATCATCACTATAACCACTACCAGTTGTACTGACTCACACTCGCAGGAAAGCAGCCCAGAAACGAAGTCGTTACAAACACAGCAACAAGAAATGATAACTCCCACTAAAGCTATTCTAAAGAACGATATTAAACCAGCATTACCCAAACCTATCCTGCCTACTCAGCTTAGCATTCCAGCCATTAAAGTAAGCGCCAAAATAGAGCCAGTTACGCTGCTTTCGGATGGACAAATGGACGTCCCCAAGGACACTAACATCGCAGGAATTTTGTACCCGGGAATTTTGCCAGGTGCGAAGGGAAATGTAATTTTAGATGGACATGTGGATAGTTATATAGGTCCAGCTATTTTTTTCAACCTCAAAAAGCTTAAGCACGGGGATGAAATTACCGTTTCTAATTCAGACGGGCGAAAACTAACTTATATTGTAGAGACTGTAGAAATTTTCACCACAGCTGAAGCGCCCTTAGAACGAATCTTCGGAAAGTCTACTGAAGCCAGAATGAATCTTATTACCTGTACCGGAAGATATAGCAGAAAGAAGAAAGAGCATGAAAAAAGGCTGATTGTCTTTACAAAACTAAAACTATGAATATTTCGACCCTCCAAAGGAGCATTCTAAAATAAAAAAAACAGGTGAATTCATGAAAACTAGCAGCAAAATTATGATAACTACCCTCTCTCTCTTGTTATGCTTCACGAACTCCGCCTTAGGCAGTCCAAGCAAAAATCGGGACTACTACGAAAAAAGAGGAGACATGATTTGGGAAGTACATACTAACCAAAAAGTGATTGCATTGACGTTTGATGACGGTCCTGACCCTTCTGAAACCGATCAAATATTAAAGGTATTGAGTCAATATCATGCAAAATGCACCTTTTTCGCTATAGGGAAAAGAATTGCAGCTTATCCAGACGTGGCGAAACGAGTCATTTCTGAAGGGCATGAATTAGCTAACCATACCTACAATCACGTTTATTTTAGAAAACCTATTAACAAAGCCCAGTTTGAGCGGGAGCTGAATTTAACCGAAGAGGAAATCATAAAGGTCTCTGGAAAGCATAGCGCTTTGTTCAGACCCCCGGGTGGCATGTATGATGAGACACTAGTTGATACTTCAAACAATATGGGACTAAAGCCTATTTTATGGTCCTGGCATCAAGATACACGCGACTGGAATCGCCCTGGCGTGCAGAGTATCGCGAACAAGGTTATTCGAAATGCACATAATGGGGACATCGTTCTGTTTCATGATCATGTGCATGGACAATCTCAAACCAGAGAAGCACTCAAAATTATTTTGCCGGAATTAGAAAGGCAAGGTTTTCGATTTGTTACCGTTTCAGAATTGATCAAATTATCCAATACACAGCAGGCGGGCAAACCACAATAGCCTAATTGCACAGGACTTCAAAATAAGGTAGTCTTGTCCTATTATGAAGTTCTGGAGGCTTTTGTCATGTCTGATAATACATCCTATACGACTGAGGAAATTGCCCGCTTACTAAAAATCTCGAAATTAAAAGTATATGACCTGATCAAAAAAGGGGAGCTCCCCTCCTACCGCGTAGGAAAACAGATGCGAGTGGATCAATCCGATTTAGAAACCTACAAACAGAACACTCGAAGTGGCATAACCCCATCGACATTGCCGCTGACTTTTGCTGGAGCAAATCTAACTCATGTTGCCGCATATTCTGGCTATAATAATAGTAAAGCTGCAGGACATAGCCTTGTGATTACCGGTCAGGATATGTCACTCGATATTCTAGCCACCTATTTGGAGCGTTGCCTTCCCACTGAGCGTCCCCTTCGTTCTTACGCTGGCAGTTTAGATAGTCTGATTGCCATGTATCAAGGCGAATCGGACATCGTCAGCACGCACCTGCTCGACGGGGATACTGGAGAATATAACCTTCCCTATATTCGTAAAATCCTTGTGGGCTTCTCTTATGTTGTAGTTCGTCTGTTGACCCGAAGTGCAGGATTGTATGTTCAAAAGGGAAATCCTAAAGGTCTTCATGAATGGTCTCATCTGCAACAGGATGGACTTACACTGATCAATAGAGAACGAGGCGCTGGTGCACGTGTGTTATTGGATGAACAACTCCGATTGCACGGCATTCCTGCCGCAAGCCTATCTGGATATGAGCAGGAGGAGAATAGCCATTTGGCAGTCGCCGGTAAAGTGGCACGAGGAGAAGCCGATGTGGCCATCGGTACCGAGAAGGCTGCCCAGATTGTCGACGGCGTTGATTTCATTCCCTTGATTCAGGAGTGTTATGATCTAGTGATGCTCAAGAAACCGGAGAATGAGCAGTGGATCACCACCGTGATTGATATTTTACGCTCGCCAGCCTTTCAAAGTGAGCTCGGGTCCATTCACGGATATGATCTCACGGAAACCGGGACGATTATTTACGAGACCTGATAGTCACAGGCTTGCTTCTTATTAAAGGGGTTTTGTTTTACCGGTGCGTTTCTAAAGAAAAAAACCTAGTCCATCCCAGGTTACTCCTGGATGGACTAGGTTTTTTTAATTTATCAAGATTTCCAATCGACATTCCACTGAAGTCAGCGGAGCGATCTCTCTCGCGCTTAATTAAGTACGCCGGTTCACAAACATCAACATCACAGCAGACATAACAATAATGGAGCACACCCACATCCAAGCAAGGGTCATGTTGCCGCCATCCACTGCGACATAGATCGCTGTAGGTACAGTCTGCGTGCGGCCAGGAATATTTCCAGCTACCATGATCGTTGCGCCAAATTCTCCTAAACCGCGGGCAAAACCTAGAACATACCCAGCAGCGAGTGACCGACCTGCAAGGGGCAATGTGACATAACGCAGTACCTGCAGTTCACTCGCTCCCTGCGCACGCGCCGCATCTTCAAGATCCGCTTCTACGCCTTCAAAGCCCGCCTTCACCGTACGGTAAACGAGAGGAAAAGCTACGACAACCGCGGCGATAACCGCAGCTCCCCATGTGAAAAGGATCGTATGCTCCGTCATCTGTTCATACCATCTGCCAATCCAGCTGCGACGACCTAAGACGACCAACAACACAAATCCGACAACTGTCGGCGGCAATACGAGAGGAAGAAGCATTACAGTCTCAACCAAGCTATAGCCAGGAAATTTCCGACCTGCCATAGCCTTGGCCGCAGCCGTTGCCAGAATAAATACAATGATGCTGGTAATTACTGAAATTTTAACGGAAAGCCACACCGGGGCGAAGAAATCAGTCCAATTTATTTCCATCCTTATTCACCCCGCTTCTACTCATGATTTCTTATTAAGGAAGCAAGAAGCCATAGCTTGCAAAAATATCACTAGCCTCTTTACTTTGAAGATAATTGTAAAATTCTTTAGCTTCCTTCTGATTCTTCGAGTCCTTCACGATACCCGCCGGATAATTAATGGCTTTGTGAACATGCGGACCCACGGTAAGGGCGATCTTCGTCTTCTTTGAAGTCAACGCATCTGTCTTGTAAACAAAGCCAGCATCAACATTTCCCGTTTCGACGTAAGACAGAACCTGACGAACATCCTTCGCAAAAACAAGCTTGTTTTGCAGTGTGTCCCATACCTTCTTCGCAGTCAATGATTGCTGTGCATATTGTCCTGCGGGCACAGATTCAGGCTGTCCTACCGCTATCTTCTTAAAGGCTTTATCCGTAAGTTGAGTGATCGTAGTTAATGAAGCGTTTGAATTCGAAGGTACGACTAGAACCAACTGATTCTTAAGCAGAACCTTATGGTCAGAGATCAGTCCAGCATCTACTAACGCATTCATCTGTTTATCACCAGCAGAGAAGAATAGATCAGCCGGAGCACCTTGCTCAATCTGCTTCTGTAATGTGCCGGATGCAGCATAATTAAAGACCAAATCTATATCGGGATGCTTCTTCTCATAGAGCAGAGCCATTTTATCTAAACTATCCTGTAAGCTGGCTGCAGCGGATACTATAATCTCTGTCTTCTTGGAGGCTGCCTCTACATCCCCCACTGCGCCCACAGATAAATTCACAACCAAAAAAATTGCCAATACGCTAAGGATCCTAATTGACCATTTCTTAAACATTTCCATTCCTCCCATTTTCATATGTATATATGTAGATGCTATTCTAGCATACGTTTTTTCGATTTTCTATAGATTCAGTTGTGTTTGAATATGTTTAGTTATATATTGTTATAATTAGATAGTTAAAAATGATTATATTCTCGTCTTACTCGCAAAAAAAGGATGCCCCCGGCAACCATTTAAATGGTTGCTCAAGCACCCCATCTTTCAAAATTGAACGAAGGTCAAATGAATATATCACTATTTATAGTGCGAACTCCATTTTTCCAACTGCTGCCTGATTACTTCACGATAATAGTACGGTTCAATGATTTCCGCTTCCTCTTCAAATCTCTTAATCCAGCGGACAAATCCGATATCTTGTTCCACAGCAACCTTAAAATAAAAACATCTCGCTTGACGATCCACTTTGTTAGGCTTAAAAGGCAATTCGTCCTTCTTAATCCCTTCCATTATCCGTTCCGAGAACTTCACTTTGAACTCTACCTGTAAACTATCCCGATCGAGTGACCATTTCTGCTTCATAAAGGCTTGTACATCAAAAGCTTCCTTCGAAAAAAACCGATTTAGTGGCTTCACATTTGAAAAGTCATTGATATGATATGTACGAATAACACCTTGGCGATGACAAAATCCAATGAGATGAAAACGACTTTCCAGCGGGACAAGACAATAAGGATCAATAGTAATCCCTTTCTCCTCTAATGCATTTTCACTATAATTCGCTTGAATGCTCTTTTGCTTTAATAAAGCCTCCAGAATCGGAGTAAGAAAAGAGTGTTGCTCCATCTGCGAACTGTTTCTTTCCGCCCACCCCACCCCTACTTCTCTTCTTGCACGTTCTATCGTTTCTTCTCTCTCCGCCTTTCGTTTATATTCAGCTGCGACTACTTTTTCATACGCGCTTTCAAAATCTATGGGCAATGCTGGTTTTATATCTTCCATAATATAGCGTAATTGCGAAAATGCGGATGCTTCTTCTTCCGACCAATCCAAGGGATAGAGTGCAAAATTCCCAATAAAAGCATAACCTTTTCCATGCCCAAGGTGGGTAATAGGAATGTGCATGGCGCTAAGCGCATCCATGTCCCGGTATATTGTTCTCTCGCTGTTGCCGCAGCGTTCCGCCAATTCACGGGCTAATATCCCCGGCTTGGCTTGAACCAGTGTAATAATGCGCATCAGTCGGATTAATCGGTCTGTCATATTCAGTTCCCCTTGATTTATGGTTAAATAGACCCATTATTTTATGAAAAAAAGTAAAATTGTGATAGAACTTTTTTACTATGTTACCACATTTTATATTACAATTCTTCTTATAATTTTCCGCCGAATCCGCTAAAAAATCCGATTTATGTATAGGTCTTTTTTCGTTTATGTGCATCATCATGCAGTGAGTCCTATATTAAATTCCACCAACGGCTTTACTTCGTTGCTGATGCTCAAACCCGATCTGTTTATATAACATTTCAGCCTCTTTAAGCAGCAAAGGATCTCCAGAGCGTACCGCGAGCAATAGCAGCTTATCCGCATGTCGATTAAGCATCTCGTGCGCTTCACTGTGTTGGCCATTATTTCGTAATGTCGCTGCTTCTTCCACCGTTTCCGCCGTCTTCAACAATTCCAGATGCTTCTCAACATAAAAGCTGCAAGTATCGCTCAGAATGCTTGTATGATGCGCGTACTCTAGCTCAAGCACCTTCACGGGGAGTTCACGAATACGCTCTACGGTTGGTTTTTTATACTTCCACTGTAGGGATAATGCTTCATACTTTCCTGCTACAGAACTAGAGGTAGTGAACTCCAGTCCTATGAATTTACGTTGTCCTGTTTTTATTTTTCCAAGCTTAAGCAGGAGTGAATTTCCTTCTCCAGCCTCCATTTCACATCCATAACAGCGCTTAAAAGTTACATGTGGCTCAAGCCAAACTCGTAGTTCAATATCACGTGCAACCACTTTATGGCTGCTGGGTCGGCTATGTTCTGAAGGCCTATTACCTTTCCATTCGACAAGTAAAACAACATCCCGATTTCCACCTGCAAAAATACGATCTTGACCCCACGTAAATATAGGATGAATACTTTCTATCATATTTTCCACCTCTTTCTTATTTTGGGTCTTCTATTAATGTACCAATAATGGCGGACAACTCCATGTCATGGAATGTATGTTCGGTTCTATATTATCGACAAAAAAAGAGCCATTCTACATACTAAGTAGACTGACTCTCGCAAAAACAGCCCCTTTTGTCTGTTTATGACGAAAATATTATATTTTTGATCTTTAGCGGCTCTGAAGTTTAGGCTGCACTCGCTCCCGCTTAAAAAATAGTCCCAGTGCCCATTTGGCGCAAAGCAGAGAAAACATAAAAAATAGGATAGCCCAGAATATAGCCGGCACAGATGTCATCCTGGCCAGATTACTGGCATCTCCCGCCCGAGATGGGGATACAACGGCCGCATATACAAGAAATAAGCTCCCCATTACAGACTCTTCCAAGGTCAAAAAAGCTAATAACAAATAATAATATTTGCTGGCCTTTTTCCACACCACCAGCATTAATACATTCAGCGCAATAAACCCACCTAACCACATCATTCCGAAACTTCCCCGCACGTACAATACCAGCATAATCAATGCTACTGTAGTAGCTAAAATAAGTCCCCAATCATGCCGTCCTTTACTGTAGAGATAGAAGAGCAGCAATGCGAATAAGGAAGCTAGCATATAACCGGATAGCGACACCAGTATCGCTCTGCCTCCATCTTGAATGGCTGAATAGGTGACACCACTATGATTCGCGTATAGTTCGATCCGCAGCACACTGCCAGACAGCAGTAAAGTCACCAGTGCATGACCAAATTCATGAATCATCGTGTCCAAATTCCGAAACAAAGATGAGAATGGAATTAACCTCGTCAAAAAAGCAGATCCGACCAAAAATAACATTGTCTTAAGCCATTTATTCATTCCGTAGCAGCCCCTTCCCGTCCAAAGTATACGATAAATAGTCCCTCTTCTCAATCATGAAGAGCACAGCCTGATCGTTCTTTACAAGGACGTGTAACCTCACTTCAGACAGGCAAAAATTACTGACCCATGAAGCCCTATCTGCGCTTAGCGTACGCTGTCAGAAGCTGTCAAGCTGTGTTAAAATAAAAGAAATACAAGCCTAAATTGGGTGGTGATTATATAGATGAAACAACGTAAATACCGTAAATATCTACAGCTGTTATGTTCGCTCCTGCTTCTGCTGACTCTTTCCGTATCTCTTCCGGCCCCAGTAGCAAAAGCCAATATATTCAGTGATATCTATAATGGATTCAAAAGCTTCTCTGAGCTTCCGAATGAAGTCAATGAATTGAAAGAGGGATTCCAGCAGACAGCTGAAGAGCTACAACAGGCGAAAGATAAGCTTTCGAATACCATGCAGGAAATGGAGGCCTACCGGACACAGAACGAAGCCCTGCAGGAGCAGAATCGTCAGCTCACGCAGATGGTTGATGAGTTGCAAAATGACCGGACAGCACGCGCAGAATATTATCATAAAATCAAAGTGACTATTTTTACGGGAATTGGTCTGATTCTGGGGTATTTTATACTCATCCGTATTGTTCGTTTCAGCATGCTTCACCGTTCTAGAAAAGGAGACCGTCTACGTTAATCTTGAACATTCGTAAAGATCACGCCTACAGCATGAGGGAGATGAAATATGAACATCGATGTCCAAGATGAAAGCGACAGCGGGAGCGGACAAGCCGTAGCCTTCTCCCTTGGGGAGAAAGAAGAGGTTCATGTGCTGCACCCACAGCAAATTATCGCTTATCAAGGGTCAGCCACTGGACGGGCAGATAGATTTATGGATGTAAAGGGCATCTATCGCAAGCGAAAATTGATTCGTTCGGATATGTCTGGCCCTTGCCATTTTGTCGCCGCCCTTCCACCGGGTTATCGGGTAAAGATTCTGCAGCTTGATGGGAAGAGCGATTTGTTGTACGACTTTAAACATCTCTTCTTCTACAGCAAGGGCGTTACGATGGAAACACGAGTGCTGAGTATGAAGAATGTGCTTGTGACAAGAGATATTGTGAAGGTGAAATTTACCGGCAATGGCATCATTGGCATTCTGACCGAGGGTACGGTCTGTGAAGCTGAGCTTCACCCTTACAATCCACTTTATGTGGATGCAGGCAGCATTATTGCCTATCCTGAAAATGCGAAGCTGGAGCTAACCGTTTACGGCAACCATTTAGCTAGCCAGCATATGAGTTATCACTGGAAGATGACGGGCCACGGCCCTGTGTTGTTTCAGGCCGGACGCCAGAATCGTAGATTTGAAAGAGATAATAATGATGATGGAATTATTAAACGATTTCTGCGCGAAGCCGTGCCATTTGGCGGTGTTTTTATTAAATAGAAGTGTTCAAAAGAAAGAGCGCCATGCGTAAACAATACGCAGGCGCTCTTTGTATATTCTATCCTTATAAGGATGTTGTCTTAGCCGATAAAGGCATTCAGCATCCAAGCATGTTTCTCAATGCTGCTTCTGATCCCAATCAGCAGATCCGCAGTTGGTTGATCACTCAATTCTTCTGCAGTAGCAATTGCATCTTGCAGTTCTTTAGCAACGGTCTTAAAGTCTCTAACGAGCTCGAGTACCATCCCCTTAGCATCTTCGCCGCCGCGAGCTTCTTGTAAGTCGGACAGTTCAAGATATTGCTTCATTGTTGAGGCTGGTTGTCCACCAATAGAAAGCAACCGCTCAGCCAAATCATCTGCATAACCCGCAGCTTCATTGTATAGCTCTTCAAACTTCTCATGCAGTGTGAAGAATTGAGATCCGCTAACATACCAGTGATAATGATGAAGCTTTACCCCGAGCAGGAACCAGTTCGCAGTTTGGCGGTTCAATGCAGCTTGCAGTTCAGTATGGTTCTTTAATTGTGTTGTCATTAATAAAACCTCCTATGGTTCATTTATTATAATTGTATTTAGACTCGTTCTAAATCTATATACAATTTAACACACTCTTTCGTGTTTTGCAACTATTCTGGAGATTATATGTTGTGCCGATTCTAGCACAACTTATGTTATGAAGCCTATTATGTGTGTCACACTTTGGTAAAAGAGTCTCTTCTCTAGATTAAAGAAACATCCTCCTCCGCGGTCTTTCCTTTCCTGCTGCGGAAAAAAGCCCTCATCTCATCACGCTTACTCTTTGGACTTAGGACATACACCGTATCCCCAGGCTCAATAACAGTACTGCCATGCGGGGTGACAATCTTTTTATTGCGGATAATTGCCGTAAACAAGATATCGTCCGGCAGACCTATTTCTGAAATTTTCTGTCCAGCAATCGACATATAGGGATTAATTCCAATATGGTTAAACTCCGAGTCTGTCTTGCCAAGAGCGACTAGCTCCATCAGGGAAGGCTGATCTGAATCTTCTTGCCCCACAAGCTTCAATCGGGATGCTAGCGGGGAAATACTAGTTCCCTGAATCACCGCTGAGGTCAGTACGACAAAGAATACAACATTAAAGAATAGTCGTCCGTGAGGCAGATCAGCGAGCAGCGGATAAGTCGCTAGCACAATCGGAACGGCTCCACGAAGTCCGGCCCAAGAAATCAATGTCTTTTCTCGAATCGAAAATTTGGAAAAGTGCAAGCTTATAAATACACCGATTGGTCTAGCTACAACCATCAGAATGACGGATAACAAGATACCTTGCCAAGCCACTTCCGCCAGCTCCTGTGGAAATACTAATAAGCCAAGCAGAATGAACATAAATATTTGCATCATCCATGCAAAGCCATGACTAAAATTCATAATGGTACGGTGATACATTAGCTCAGAATTGCCAAGCGTAAGGCCCATAACATAAACAGCCAGCAGACCGCTACTATGTACCCATGCAGATAAACCATAGGTTAGCACAGCAAAGCCAATGGCCATTACTGGATAAAGACCTGTAGAATCCAGGTTAATTCGATTGATACAGAAAACTGCGATCTTCCCCAGTACAAAACCCAGTACTAAGCCAATGCCCATCTCCCATATGAAAGACAACAGAAGCCCCCATATTGCCATATCCGGATGCTGTATCCATTCGATTAGCGAGACTGTCAAGAAAACCGCCATTGGATCGTTGCTTCCTGATTCTGCTTCTAACGTCGAGGTCAGACGTTTATCAATATTCTTTCCGCCGAGTACCGAGAAGACTGCAGCCGCATCTGTCGATCCAACAATCGCTCCAAACAAAAAGCTTTCTGGCCATGACACATCAAGGATCAGCTTAGCGAATACCCCTACAATGGCTGTCGTCATGATTACGCCTACCGTTGATAAAGATAATGCTGGCCGAATAACAGGCTTAATATCCTTAATATTCGTCTGCATGCCACCTTCGAATAATATGACAACCAATGCGAAGATTCCGGCCATTTGCGTTAAGGAGGCATTGTTAAAAAAAACAAATTGGCTTAGCACCATCCCCGCAGCAAGAAATAGCACTAAAGCTGGCATTCCAAATTTAGTGGAGAACTTGGTGGAAAATACGCCTACAAGCAGGAGCGCTGCCAGCAATAATATAATATTATCTGCAAGTTGGGACACCGATTATTCACTTCCCTTTCTCTTCTAGCTTGAAAATATTAGAAGCTTCCTTATTTATGTACTTTATTACCCTTCTCCACAACCTTTTGAGACATTGAATAATATAAACAAGATTGGAGATTTCATTCCCCGGGCCTTATACTTTATGTAAATGCTTTCTCCCCATCGTGTATACATATAGGAGGCTGAATGTTATGCAATTAAGATTAATTAAACCTGCGGAGCTGGACCAGGCGGCTCTGCTCGCAGATTCCATCTTTCGTAAACCGGGTGCCACTTCAATGAAAGAACTGTTTCCGCTTATTTTCCGCCCTGGACTCAGTCATTCCTACGCGGCTATTACTGAGGACGGAAAGGTTGCAGCTTTCATGGGACTCGTACCCTCTACGATCAAGACTGGAGATGCTTTTCTGAATGTATTCTCCATAGGTGCTGTCTGCACCGATCCCGCTTTTCGTGGCCAAGGGCTGGCTGGCCAACTTCTACAGCTATGCCAGGCACACGCTGCGGAGTCCGACGCATCGCTGATTTTTGTCTCGGGTGATCGTTCGCTATACACCCGAGCTGGGTGCGTACCGTTCGGAGGTACGCAATTTGCCGAGCTGAACGCAAGCTCAGCTCAGGCACTTGCAGCCGCAGCAGGAGAGGAATGGACGCTGCGGCCAATGCAGCCGGGCGACTTCTTCGCCGTCTACCGGCTGCTCAATGAACGTGAAGCCGGACATGTATATAGTCCGGGTGAGCTGGCGCTGCTGCTGGGGACCGAGGCTTACGCGAGCGTATTGGGCTTGGCCCAACGCACACTCGTAGCCGTTCGGGACGGCAGCATCGAGGGGTTCGCCGCGGTCGCTGTGCCAGCGGCGGCGGATGTGCCAGCGCCGAGCACGGCGACGGCGGTGGAATGGGCCGGCCAGCCGAGCGCGGTAGCGGCGCTGCTGGCCAAGGCGGCCTTGTGCGGCGGCGTTGGCACGCTGCAAGTGCCTGTGCCGTGGCAGGAGCGCAGCCTGCTCGCGCTCCTGCGGGACGCCGGCGCCTCTTTAAGCGGCGGCGCGAACAGCGGAACGGTCTGCATCGCAGACCGGGCAGCGCTATTGCGGCAGACCGAAGGCTGCCGCAAGGGTCTCGACTTGTCGTCCGTGCAGGACGACAAGGAGCTGCTCTCGCTGCTCTTTGATCCAGCGAGTTCAGAGGATTTCAACGCCATTCCTTTACCGTATATGTCTGGACTTCGTTTCATTTAACGGATTTAAACAAGAATAAACGGAAGCCGTCCTTAAAAGGACGGCTTCCGTTTATTGTACGATGCTCCTAATTCCGCATGGTGTCTCTGCCGTGAGCTACTGCTTGTCTTTTTAGCGTTTCGGACCCCATTGCAGTTATTTTTGATTATCGGCCCATTTTGCGCCAGTTTCGGACTGCATAGCTCTTATTACACATGATTTGCTCGATATTGGGCCATATTTATGTGAATAGCTGCAACTGAGTCCGATAACTCGAATAAATACCCCAATTCTTCGAAATAAGGTCTCCTGAGTCCGCATGGTGTCTCTGCCGTGAGCTACTTGGTGTATTTTGCAGGTTATTTAGTATGCGCTATAAACGATTATATAATTTCAAATGATACCCTTATTCTCTGGAATACACCTGTAGCTCTTGAATAGACCAATAATTCCCGCCAGCTCCATTCTGTACAATTTTGATATACCTCGTCTTCACTTTAGAAAAGGATATCTTAGTAAGCTCTTTCGCACCTTTTCCAGACGTGAGTTTGTTCCAGTTTTGAGCATCGTCAGAAATATAGACTACATAGTCTCTTGGATAATCAAAAGGTGATAGCGTGCTATCCAAATCTATTCTTTCAATTTCATGTGCTTCACCCAGATCAATCTGAAAATACTCTCCGGAAGCCTGATGTTTCCCCGTATCCCAGCGCGTGCGCCGATCCCCATCGATGGCCAGACTCGGAGCTGATGCTGCCGTATTCACATTTGAGGATACCTTCCATTTAGTACGATCCAGAGGAACCAGTCCGGTGGCTGTAATCTGAACTTTATCGGACAGTAAGTTAGAGCCGGATACCCTTACCGCATAGGTATATAACGTCCCTTCACGTAAATTATGATTCGTATATTCTGTAAGCTTCACATCGGTGGCTACCACCTTCATTTCCCCGCCGCTACCTTCAGCGCGAAGCAGCTCATAGCTTGCTCCTGGTGCCTCCAACCAATTTAATTTTACAGCTAAACCTTTTGTCGCTGCGGCTTTGAATCCTTTAGGTGCCAACGGCTTTACTTCAGAGGATGGCTGCAAAATATACTGCACAGCCTCTCCTGGAGCAAGTGTCTCCGTAAAGCTTAACGTGGGAGTAGCCTTTTTCCCTGTTACATAACTTCTTGCTTTTTCATACGTATCCCCGTTTCCAAAACGTTCCCCTTCATACACTCCGTTTTTCGGCATAGTCACATTTACACTCACAGCTTGTGGAGTAGACTCAAAGTTAACGAAATTAACCAGCACCTTATTTGAGGTCGCTCCACTTCCCGCAAGAGGCTTCAATGTAGAAGTATCCACGGCCCGAACATAAACCAGCTTATCGGCTAACACATCTTTGTTGGCTATTTGATAAGTTAGCGGAGCTCCATGTGTAGCATAGGCAAGACTGAGCCTTCTCATGATGCTGACACGTGAATCCTCATTTTCTTTTGTATAATAAATCTCTGTGGTCGCCGGATCATGCTCTTCTAAATTAAACCCGTATTTGAATAAACTGAAATCCTTAAAAAAAGCAGCATGCTGCACAAACATATCCGCATAACCAATATGCGCACGCATGATCCGGTCGAATACAGCCGCTGTCCGCTCCGTTGCCCCGTATTGATAGGCATCCACATGACTGTCCGAGGTACCAAATTCAGTCGTCAGCATTTTTTTGCCGAGTCCATTGTCTGCGCCAGTGAAGGTCTTCAGATTCTCAGTAAAGCTTCCTCCATTACTAAAAATATAAGAGTCGCCGTAGGAATGTCCATTGGTCAAATCCGTAACCTTCTCCAGCTCCATACGTTGCTCTGGATCACGTTCCCAGCCATCCGGATCTCCACATTCCTTCCCAGTTCCCCTCTGATTACCACAGGAATCCTCACTGTAGCTCGGCCAATACGCCCAGCCCGGAGCAACAGTTTGTAAATGGGGCGCGATTTGCTTGCCCTTTTTATTCAGCCAGTCCGCAATTGCCAGGTTCACTGCCTTAGAACGATTGAATAATCCCGGCTCATTATCTACCTCATAATATTGAAAATAGGGGCTATATTGCTCAAAATAATCTGTCAGCTTTTTCTCCGCGTCAGCAGGCAACGATCCATCTGCCTTAAGCTTAATATCACCAGTATGCAAATACAGAGCAACCGCCTGCATGTTGTAATCCTGCAATACCTTGTAATATTCCAGCATATCTGAGCAGGATCTCCCGACATCACTGGCACAGCTAGTACGCATCACATTCCCGCTATAAGCCATTCCTAGCCATTTGATAACATAAGGCAAGTGCGTAACTGCACCTTCATCGAAATAAAATTGTTTATTATTCACTACTGTTCCCGTCAGTGTATAGCTACCATGGATAGGCTCAGAAATTGGAGCGTTAAGAGATTCTAAACGGAGATTATCCCAAGTCCACCAGGAATATTCGTCTTCTTTGTCACTGCAATATAAACAGCGAACCGTTTGCAGCTTCAATTCATTCGTTCCTATCTTCAATTGCTCCTTGGGAATATATAATTCATAGGTCTTTTGAAAGTTATATTCACTTTCTGTGCCAGCAACGCCCGCAATTTGAATGATCCCCGACAATTGATGATTGGAGAACACACTCATTTGCGGCACGGATTTATAAGCATCCAGAATACCTACGCTAAATAAGACCCCATTCTCCGGGATCTTATTTAGCTGATAGGTGATCGTTAATTCCGGCTGGGTCTTTCCATTCAAGCCTGCAGGCAAGCTCTGCAGAGCCGATGATTTGAGCACCGAAGAAGTAACATTAAATTCCTTCTTGCTGCCAGAAGTGCCACTCGCAGCGAATTCAGCTGCGGAGCCATCATGTTGTCCCAGATTCCAGATCACAGTACCATCCGGTATTTCTGCTGCAACATCACTTCCTGTAGCTAATCTTGGTATATTGGCACCTACCTTATAATCGTTCGTCTTATTCGTTCCGAAAACAGAGACAGACAACAGAAACAAGACGGTTAATGCGGTGAATTTCAGTAAAAACAGTAATGGTTTGTTTGCAAATATCCTATTTTTTCTATTAGATATTCTCCTCGTTATTCCCATCCATAGGTCCTCTCTTTCTTCCGGAATGTATAACCCTATCATTTCATTAGATTAAGGAAGGAACAATGCCCCTTGTGGAATCACCTGCTGCTTCTGGCTGGAACTCTCCCACAGCAAGCGAAGATTGGCATCTCCTTCATTCTCATAATATTCAATTTGGATATCATAAAGCGTTCCGGCTGTGAGCGGGATACTTCCTTTATGAAGGGTTGCACTTTGATTTTTCCAATTGTCGATGATCAGCTTTCCGTCAATCCAGACACGGACTCCATCATCAGAGGATGCCGAAATCGTATATTTTTCACTGAATTTAGGTTTGAGCTTCCCTTTCCAGCGAACAGAAAAATGATCTTCATCTATCTCCTGTGCAGGTGACCCGCCATGCCAATTAAAATCAATCTTACGATCATCGCGGATAAGTGCCGCTTCTCCCTCTAAATCAGTATTGTTATAGTACTCTCCTGTTAAACCCGTTGGAGTTACCGGGATTACCGGTGCTATCGAAGGGCCTCCTGTTGTGAGAACGTAATCCTCTCTCGAAACTATAAACGAGTCATTCATAAAGCTTTTAATTGACTGTAGCGTATTATTTTCTGTCAGTAATTTTCCCCAGGTCATCATATAGACCCATTTATTTTGTTTCTCGGTTAATACTTCCGGGTTCGGCAGCTGTCCACTCTCCCCGATTCCGATAGGTTTACCTTCAGCAAGTGCGAGCAGATCCTCATAGTAGGACTGCTTATAATCGTTATTGTAGATATCCGCAGCCAGAACATCGAGTTTATCCGCACCGGGATAATATGCAGCATAAGGATCTGCCCATTCATTCGGCGCATTCGGATTCCATACCCACAGTAGATTATTCAGTTGATGTGTGTTTACAAAACGATCATAGACAATATTCCAAAGCGATGAAAAATTGTCCTTTTTTCCCCACCAAAACCAACCGCCGTTCATTTCATGGTAAGGTCGCCATAAGACTGGAACTCCGGCATCACGCAGCTGTCCCAAATAGCCAGCGATCTCGTCTAGATCAGAGATTAGACTCTTATACTGAGCCGTCCCAGGCGTAACATAAGCATTAAACTTCTCTTGACTGAGACTTCTGTTTACATTGGACCATTCCGGAGAAGTCCCCGGCAAACTCTGATGGAAGGTCATGGCTACTATGCCACCCTCTTGATGCCACTCAATTGCACTGTCTATAACAGCTTGTCGCTGTTCTGCGATCGTCCCTTCGGGTTGATTATTAATTGCACCCAATTCATAACCATGTAGAACGGCATTTTGTCCCGATGTATTCTTCAGCTTATGAACCAGTTCATCTGGACTTTCTAGATAATCATGCTGGCCAGACAGGATTCCTTTACCACGTAGATTCACCAAATTACTCAGCAGCTGCTTGGCTTCTTCGGAAGCTGATGGATTGCTTGGTATAGCCGGAGGAAGAGAGGAAGAAACACTCATAGCCTTCGGAAGACTCTTAACCTCTCCCCAAGGCAGCAAGGAAAAAATAATAAACACCGGTAATATAGTAAACAACAATCTGTTTTGCTTATAATATTTACGCAAATAAATCCTCCTTTCGGTAGCTGTACTGCCTCCACAGGTGCTAAATAAACATACCTGTTATCGGACAATCGTCTTCTGACCTAATGAGGACTATAGCTTAGTAGCTCTGCAATAACGCAGAGCCACTAAGGATCGACCTTTAATTTTCATCAATCAGGAGACATCCGGAAGATAAAGTGCACTTGCTGGAACTGTCTCTTTAGCTTGACTAGCACTTTCCCACATCAAGCGGACTCTCGCATCACCTTCATTTTCGTAATACTCCACCTTAATATCGTATAGCTGACCAGCCTTCAGCGTTATATTACCCTTACGCTCAGTACCACTTTGCTTAGTCCAACTATCAATCACGGATTGCCCATTCACCCACACACGGATGCCATCATCTGAGGTAGTGTAAAATGTATATTGCTCATCATATAATGGCTTAATTTTACCGCTCCAACGTATGGAGAAACGATCAATCCCGAGGGCGGCATCCGGCGAGCCTTGCCGCCAATTGAAATCGATCATTGCATCAGTTCTAGTAAGAGCTGCTGCTCCCGATAGCTGTATGTTGTTGTAATATTCTCCTGTAAGCCCCTTCGCAAGAGGAATTGCTGCCTCACCCTCTTCTTCGGGAGGTGCCGGCGCTGGTGCAGCGCTAGGTGTCGGTACCAGACTAGTATTTAATTTATCTCTAGTTAGGGTATAGTTGCTATTCATAAATGTTTTGATTGTATCTGCACTGTTATTCTCGTAAAGCATTTTTCCCCAGCTCATCATATACGTCCATTTACTTTGTGATTGCTGAAGCTTCTCCAGATTAGGCATTTCACCATTCTCCCCGATCGCAATCGGTTTGCCTGCGGCTAGACTCAACAAACTGTCATAGTATTTTTGCTGATAATCATTTTCGTATATATCTGCTGCCAGAATATCTACTTTATCCGCTCCTGGATAAGTCAACGCATAAGGATCTGACCAAACATTGGGAGCATTCGGACTCCATACCCATAATAAATTATTTAATTTATGAACGTTAACAAAACGGTCATAAATAATATTCCAAAGTTTAGAAAAGTTATTTTTCTTCCCCCACCAGAACCAGTTCCCGTTCATTTCATGATAGGGTCTCCAAAGCACCGGAACGTTGGCATCACGCAAGCTTTTTAGGGAGACTGCCACCTTATCAAGTTCAGCGATCAGACTGTTATATTGCTTGGTACCCGGTGTAACGTAACTATCGAACTCACCTTGACTAAGCGTTTTTTTTACATTATCCCAGTCATAAGAGGTGCCCGGCAGGTTAGCATGAAAAGTCATAGCTACGATTCCGCCCGCTTTATTCCAGTTGATGGCGCTGTTCACCACATTTTGACGTTGCCAGGCCATGGTTCCTTCTGACTGACCGCTGATCGCGCCCAGTTCATAACCGTGAAGAGCGGCATTTTGTCCGCTAGTTCCCTTCAGCATATTGTTAATTTCATCTGGACTTTCTAAATAGTCATGTTGACCAGCAATAATACCTTTTCCTGAGATCGAGTAAAAATAGTTAAGCAGCTTTACGGCTTCAGGTGAGGCTCCTGGGGTAACTGGTGCTCCAGAATTTGAAGCAGCTATGACAACAGACGGCGAAATTCCAACAGTAAGCGGAAGTGCAGTCAGAAACAAGACGAGTGACAGAAATGCGCCAAATAATCGATACGTACGGTAAGCTTTCAAAATAATCTCCCTTTCGGTAGCCAGGCTGCCACTCTTTCGAAGGCCCTATAGCTTTGCGTCCCTACCTTTCGATAGGTTTGCCTTTTCAATTTAAGAGAAATAATCTCTCTTACCGTAAGTATCGACGACAATTAATGATATATTTAGTGTTTTTATGACTTTTTTTGATAATTGAGTCAATTTACCTGTTTCAAGAAATTTTGAATTGGTTAAATAGATAGGTTAGACCTATGAAATGAATTGTTGTAGTTCTATATCATTCCAGTCTAAAGTAATACGTATGTTATCTTCTTCTACTAATTCAGACCCCGTCTGTACCTCTATAAACTCAACATCCGTCAAAGCAAGGATCGCGTGCTTCGTTCCTTCCGGTATACGTACCACGTCCCCAGCCTTCACATTATGTTTTTTCTCATTCAGCACAATACTTGCTTCGCCGCTAACGATTGTCCAAATTTCACTACGCTTGCGATGTAATTGATAGCTGATATTATTCCCCTCGGATATAAAAATCCGTTTGGTCAGCACTTCATTGCCTTCATCATATTTCACATAATCAATAACTTTGTAATGGCCCCAGCGGCGTTCCTCGTACATCGGTCTTTGTTCAAAGGTCTTCAGCACTTCTTTAATCCGTGGGCTCTCAGCTTTATGGGTAACTAGAATCCCATCCGGGCTAGCCGCAATGATCAGATCCTTCGCACCAATTACCGTAATCGGAATATCCAGCTCATTAATCAAGCAAGTCCCCTCAGAATCCGCCGTTACAAAACCTTTTCCTACATGCTTGCTGCTCATTTCCTCTGTCAGCGTATTCCACGTTCCAAGATCCTTCCAGAATCCATCATACGGCTGTACTACAATATGTTCTTCTTTCTCCACCACTTCATAATCAAAGCTGATGGAAGACAATAGCTTATACTGCTTCTGCAATTCTTCATATCCTAAAGGCAACCCTTTACGCTGCAAAATATCTAACAAGTACCCTAAGCGGAAGGCAAACACTCCACAATTCCACAATGCATTTTGCTCGATGAGCTGTTCTGCTTGTATACGGTCTGGTTTCTCTTGAAAGTGACTCACCTTCATAAAACCATTTCCCCCCGCCTCATCGGTGGTAGGAATAATATATCCGTATTTCTCTGAGGCATGTTCAGGAACAACACCCATTAGTGCCAGATTTGCTCCACTTTCCAGCATGGTCCCCTCAAGCATAGCTATGGTATCAAAAAAGGATGCTTCTACATAAGGGTCAACAGGCAATATTGCTACCGTCTCCGCTGGAGAAACACCTGCCACTGAATAAAGATAGGTAGCTGTTAAGGCGATAGCCGGAAAAGTATCCCGACGCTCCGGTTCAACGATAATCGGCACATGACTTCCCAGTTGGCTTTGTATCATTTCTACTTGGCCGCGGCCGGTGGCCAGATAAGATGATTCTGCCATCCCCGCTTCCTCCAGCTGTCTCCAGACACGTTGTACCATGGATTCTGGTTCACCTTGAGGGCTTTCAAGTACCTTTAGAAATTGCTTTGAACGTGAGTCGTTGGACAACGGCCATAACCGTTTACCTGAACCGCCTGATAGAAGTACCATTTTCATAGATGAACCCTCCTCAATTTATGGAAATCGAGCATAATTAAATTGTTATCAAAACGTATAGCTTCCGCTTAGCCTTAATTCGAGCGGATGCATTAAAAAAATTTGTTAGGTAGAAACCACTCCAAGGGATTTTGGACTTCCGATCGCTGTTATCCTCAGATTTCCTGATTGAACCGCTTCTCGCGGTAGAAATCCGAGGATAAAGGCGAACACTCCGTTTCTACAGTTCCAAATTCCCTTTCCGTTCTTTACCTAACCAACTTCCTCTAAATGCTTGAACCGTACTGCACCGGGCTGTACCAGCCGGAAGGCAGCACGTTTTTCTAAAGATTTGCTTCTGCTCCTATGGAGGCAGCAGCCAACGCAAGTACTACTACAACAACAAGGTTATCTGCTACTGCGATAAACAATCAGAGTACTCTAACTTTATAAATTGCTTAAAACTTATGATAAGGGAACGGAGTGACGGAGGGGAATTTTGGAACTGTAGGAGCGATAGCGTCCGCCTAAAAGCTTTCCGTAGGAAAGCTCACTTCGTAAGCATAAGCTTTTCCGGATTTCATCCGCTATTAAGCGGTATAAATCAAGAAATCTGGAAACAACAGCGGCTGGAAGTCCAAACATTCACCGGAGTTGCGACTGACACTTAACAGAAATGATTAAACCGCTCCAGCCACACTAGCAGAATAACCACTCAATCCACCCATCTGCGGGCGGCCGACAGAATGATAAACGAGGCCGGTACCCTCGATTTGCTCCTTGGAATACACGTTGCGTCCATCGATCAATACCCCATTACGCATGCTTTTCGCCAGCTGATGCAGATCAATCTCCTTAAGTAGGCTCCAATCCGTCAGGAGGCATACGGCGTCGCTGCCCTCAGCCGCTTCCTCTGGCAGATTGCACCAGCGAAGCTGCGAATGATCGTATTGCTGCCTGAAATTTGTAGCTGCAATTGGATCATATAGTTTGACTGTTGCCCCCTCAGCCACCAGCGCCTCAACAATCTCTCTGGCTGGAGCTTCGCGGACATCATCAGTATTAGGCTTGAAAGCAAGCCCCCATATCCCTATCGTCGAACCACGCAGGCTGCCAAGTGATTCATGCAGCTTGGAGATGATCATAAACCGTTGTCCCTTGTTCACTTCGACTACAGATTTCAATAATTTGAATTCGTAATCGACGTTGCCTGCAATTTGAATGAGCGCATTAGTGTCTTTCGGGAAACAGGAGCCTCCATAACCGATGCCAGCCTGCAGGAAGGATGACCCAATTCTTTGGTCCATACCCATTCCTTCGGCTACCTCAGTTACATCAGCTCCCACTTTTTCGCAAATATTGGCGATCTCGTTAATAAAGGAAATCTTCGTGGCCAAAAATGCATTTGAAGCATATTTGATCATTTCAGCACTGCGTATATCTGTTACAAATACATTTTCAGTGAAACCCTTATGAAGCTCGCGCATGGTTGGTTCCAGCTCTGGATTATCAAGACCAATGACAATTCTGTCGGGATGGAGAGTATCGCGAATCGCTGACCCCTCACGTAAAAACTCGGGAGCAGACACGATATCAAAAGAATGATGGGTAAACTTAGAGAGCATTTTGGAGATTTTCTCGTTTGTCCCTACGGGAACTGTAGATTTAGTCATAATAATTTTGTGCCCTTCCATCGCTTTAGCGATTTCAGCAGCTGCACCCTCAATGTAGGTTAAGTCTGCTTCGCCATTAGGCAGCGATGGCGTACCTACAGCAAGAATGATAATATCTGAACGGCGCACCGACTCTTGAAGATCTGCAGAAAAAGATAACCGTTCCTCACGAAGATTCAGTTCAATCAGTTCCTCGATTCCCGGCTCATAGATGGGCGATTCCATCTGTTTCAGCTTCTTAATCTTTTCCTCGTCCTTATCCACACAGATGATATGATGTCCGCTAAGTGCAAAGCACACCCCAGATACAAGACCCACATACCCAGTACCGATTACTGTCAGCTTCATACAATCATCCTCCTTTTAGAAAATTGACGTAGGCCTGCTCAACATACTGCTTGAACTTAACCATAAACGCCTGCTCATCGAATTTACGTGCATGCTCCATGATTTGATCGATATCCCAAGCGTAGGACTCTACCTCATAAATAGCCTTAAGCAGATCCTCCACTTCTTGATGCTGAAAAAACACACCATTTACATAAGGAATAATAGTATCTAGTGCTCCACCTGCTTGATAAGCAATTACTGGTCTTCCCGCAGCGTTCGCTTCCAGCGGTGTAATTCCAAAGTCCTCTTCTCCTGGAAAAATAAATGCTCTACACTGTGCCATCATTCCAGTCACTTGCTCATCTTCTAGCCGGCCCAGAAACGATACATTATCCTTAGCCATGCCTTCGAGACGCTTGCGATCCGGTCCATCCCCTACGATATAAAGCTTAAGACCGTTACGGTTAAAAGCCTCTACTGCCAGATCAATCCGCTTGTAGGAAACAAGCCGAGAGACAATTAAATAATAGTCACCAATGGTAGAAGAGCTTGTAAACCGGGCTGTATTAATCGGTGGAAATATGACATCTGCATCCCGGTGATAATAATTCTGAATCCTCGTCTTCACTACTGAAGAATTGGCTACGAACTGATTCACATTTTTGGAAGTCCGTTGGTCCCACGTTTTGAGCTGCTGCATGTATACCTTAAGCATTTTCTTGAACAACCCGGAATTCGACTGACGTTCCATGTAGGTGTCATAATCCCATGCGAAGCGCATAGGCGTATGGCAGTAACAAAGATGAAACGTATGTTTAGGAACTTGAATACTTTTCATAAAAGCACTGCTGGAACTCAGGACGATATCGAAACCGCGAAAGTCCAAATCACGGATGGCCATTGGATAAAGTGGCAGCACCCCTTTAAAATTGGTCTTTACCCCCGGAATCTTTTGCAGCCAGGAGGCACGGATATCCGCATCTTTGAGATTGTCAGTAAGGCGGCTTCCGTTAAAAACCGTTGTGTAGATTGGAGCCTCGGGATACATGTGATGAAAGACTTCCACCACTCTTTCCGCGCCGCCCATTTGGATTAAGTAATCGTGCGCTATCGCAATTTTCATGTGAATCATCCTCAAAGTTTTATGGAGCATCATCTTCAGAATTACCGCGTCATATCATCTGTCAGGTGCCCGCCAACAAACCTTTATAGTAGTCAACGATGTCCTTGACCGTATTCTCGATAACAAAATGCTCTTTCACTCGTTTCATCCCATTGTCCGCCATCCGCCGTCTTTCCTCTGGGTGATCCAGCATCCATTTAATGGAGTCTGCTAGTATCGCCGCGTCACCAGGCTCTATCAGTAGCCCTGTCTCACCTTGAACTACAATTTCTACCGGCCCGCCTTCATTGGAGGCGATCACCGGCAATCCCGCTGCCATTCCTTCAACGATAACTTGGCCAAAAGGCTCAGGAGTTACCGAAGTGTGAATCAGTAAATCAGCAGTATTCATAAGGCCCTGAATATCATCCACATGCCCTAGCATGCTTACATTAGTAAGCTCGTCGTTTTTTATCTTTTGAAGCAATTCCTGCTTATAAGCCTCTTCTCCAAACAGAGCGTCTCCGGCCAGCCAGAACTTCACACGAGGTTCGTTCTTAAAGCTTTTTGCGGCTTCCAGCACAATATGCTGACCCTTCCAATGCGCCAATCGACCAACTAGCAATACGTTGAAATCCTTCTGGTCCCGCATGCCGATCCCATTACCAATCGCTTTAGCGAATGCGGAGTATACGACCAGCGTTTTTTTCGATCGAGGCAGCTCCAAAGCATTCAGCGTAGAATGTGAATTCGCGATGACTCCATTGGGGAGCAGGCGCGACAGCAAACGAATGCCTTTGGCAACGATAGGCTTTAAATAGGGAGCTCCAATATGATCCCGGATGTGCCAGATCAATGGAACGCCCGCTATTTTTGCAGCGATGGCTCCGTATAATGCAGATTTCAGGGAATTGGTGTGCACGCAATCTACCTTCTCCGCTTTTAAGAGCGGCGCAAGCTTGCGGCCATAAGCCAACAGCTTGAAGGCTGCAGCAGGTGCTCCCAAGTTGACTGCATTTCTCCCCCGACTTCTGATACTCTCATCCAGCGCAATAATACGGACATCCATCCCATTTTCACGTAGCCGTTCAGCCAGCGCACCATCCTCAGCCAGGATTACCAGCGGATCAATCTGTTCTCCAATATGGGTAAGGATGTTAAACAGGGCAACTTCTCCACCACTCCATTTAGCAGTGTGATCTATATAGGCCACTCTAAGCATTACGTGGTCACCTCCTCTCCTAAGGCTTGCAGGAACACGGATTCTACTTGATCCGTAACATGCTCCCAGGTATATCTCTCCAGTACATGCTCTCTACATTCATCCCGGCTTGGAAGCAGCTTTCGATTGCTAAGCATATGGATCATACCTTCGGCCATGTGGTCACTACTTGAACTCTTAAATAGCAATTCCGGCCGGAAGCCTTGCAAAATTTCCTTATTGCCGCCAATCGGTGTAGCCATCACTGGCAATCCTGAAGATAAAGCTTCAACGGTAATCAAACCAAAGCCCTCCAATGCCTGTGAGGGAACCACGAACATATCCGCTGCCTGATAATAAGAGACTAGCTCATGATCGGGAATGTAGCCTAGCAGTCTTACCTTATTGCTTAAGCCATAATCGGCGATCTTTTCTTCCAGTTCTCCTCGCAACGGCCCTTTACCACCAATCAGCAGAATTGCATTCGGGAAACGCTCCGCAACTTGCTTCCAGGCTTCAAGCAGCTGTAGTAGTCCCATCCGATTGACCAACCGCCGGACAGTCAGCACGGTTGTTGCTCCCTCAGGTAAATTTAAGCTTCGGCGAATCGCCAATCGATTCGTAGCGGGAATAAAACGTTCCACATTAGCTGCTCCTGGAATCACTATAATTTTGTGTAGAGGCACTCCGTGCAGCTTATGGAGAATGTCGCGGAACGTCTCACTAAGCACGATGAACTTATCCGCTAGCTTATAGGCTCTATGTTCAATGGATTTGGCAATGGTTGTTTTGACCCGATGCTTAATACCTTGGCCTTCGATTTTCATTTCTTCATTCCATGGGCCATGAAAAGTCATCACTACAGGAATCCCACGTTTCTTTGCTTCCAGTGCTGGACCAATACCATAAGGAGCAAAGTGAGTGTATAAAATATCTATACGGCCACTACCCTCTCCCATCAGATCGGCCGCCTTACGCTGGAAAGCATCCTTACGTTTCCAGATCCCATCTTTTGGATCTCCGGCATTGTGAATAATCAATTCCTCAGGGGTAGCAGGCGTTTCTTGACTGCAAATCAGCGCATGCACCCGATTACGTGAGGAGAGTTGCTCGCAAACGGATTTGAAATACGTGTTAAGCCCACCCGGCTGTAGCGACGGCCAGCTAAGGCCAGTCGTCATAATGTTCAATCCGTCACTGTACGGCATAGCTTCTCTCTCCTTTATTCTCCTTCTCGGTCTGACTCGTCTGCGCATTGTGCTGAGTCAGCTTTCCCGATCTAATTAATTCGTAATGCTTGAAGCCGACCATGAATTCATACATGACCCAGAATACGGATACACCGAAACCTGACATTCCCTTCTTGAACAAACCGTGTAAGAAATACTTTTGCAGGAAACGGGCTGGCGGTCTTAACAGCAGATGACTGACCCGAAATCGTTTGCCCTTGGCATACGCACTTTCAGCTTCCAAGTCAGTATACTTATTGAAACGTGCCACATGATCGTTAATACTGCGGTAACCATAATGCCAGAGGGTTCCTGTCAAACGTATGGTTCGCTCTTCAGAGACCTCGGGCATCTCGTGCACCAAGCTGTTTCGAATTCCATACGCTTTGCGGTTGTAAAGGCGCACTAGGTATTCGCCACGATCCAGCCATCTGCCCATAAAATCACCGATCCGGTAGATAGAATAGGCCACCGATTGATCCATAAGCCCCGGTTTCAGTTCAAGAATACTTGCGGCCAACTCGTCGCTGACCACTTCGTCAGTATCAATAAGGAAGACCCAATCATGAACCGCGCGTTCTACTCCGAACTCCCTCTGTTTCGCATATCCGGGCCATGGGTTGACGTATACACGACAATTCAAGCTTTCGGAAAGCTGAACTGTCCCGTCTTTGCTGCCTCCGTCAATCACAACCACCTCGTCGGCGAATAACCTGCAGGATTGTATGGCCTTAGATATTCGAACTTCGTCATCCTGAGCGATGATGACAGCCGATATTGGATAATTGCCTGGGCCGCCTACCACGCTTTTTACTGAATCCATGAAGGTTTCCTCCTTTGTCTTTCGCATTATCCATTCATATCCATCGGTTTCTTGCGAATGTAAGAATTCATCGTCGTCTTCATCCACTGGATGTCCTCCCGGGTAATGAGCAGCCGGGGAAGTTTAACTTTCAAGGTGTACTTTATATTGAGAACAATGAAGAAGAATCGCAGGATTGCTGATGACAGCATCGCTATCCCTGCTCCGAGTAAGCCAAATTTAGGGATGAGCAAGAACAACATTGGGATAACCAAGAGTAAGCCAAAACCTTGAAGCATCGAAACAACTTTTGGCTTGCCTAACGCCATAAAGGCCTGCGCCAGAATGATCGTCCCTCCGCTAATGGTCACTTCAAGGAGCAGCAGGCGAAACACGGTTAATGCCGCGTTGAAATCTTTGCCGTACATCAGCGGAATCACTAAAGGGGCTAAGAGCATCAGGACTACTCCTCCAAGCATGGTGAAGGTCGTACTAATTCGAAAGGCTTTGAATGTTAACTCAACTGCCTGTTCTTTTGACAGCTCAGAGGCCTTGGGAAACAGTACGATAGTAATCGAGCTTGAGAAAAAATTAACCATCCGCGACAAACTCACTGCCACTACATACAGCCCCAAATCAGCAGGTCTTAGCAAGCCAGCAATCACGATCTGATCGATATAATAAGAGAAATTGCCAAGCAAATCATTGCCGTAGGAACCTAGCCCGTAAGTGAACAATCTTTTTAAATTCTGAAAGGCTCCTCTCATCTTCACCTTATAGGTGCGCAGCAAGGAAATCGCCATTCCGATAAACAGCGGCGCTCCCGGAAGGAGATAGGCAATTGCAGTTGTAAAAGGATTCATCCGATCCAGTGCGATCAATATCCCGATTATCGTTAGGGTTAGCAATGGAACTAGATAACGAATCCAATTAAACCTCTTGTATTCACCTCTGAATTGAAAAGCTGCATTGTTAATTTGAGAGATCACTATAATCGGACACAGAATCATTGACCACTGGGCAAAGGTCACAACCTCCGGACTGAAGGATTTCAGCCAATAGGGTAAGACCACTATGCCTATAATCATTGCTATGACCCCAAAAATGATACCGAGCAGCAATGCCATTCGATAAAGCACTCCGGCATCCTCCGGGTTTTTCTTAGCGTTATAAATCAGAGCTGATGGAATCCCAAAACTCATGCTAAACGCCAGAAACTGTGACCAGTTAATCATTGCCGTCTGTTCCCCACGTCCTGCCGGTCCAAGATAACGGGCGGTCAGTACACCCGTTAACATGTTAATCAGTAGGATCATGACACTGACAAACATAGTTTTTACGGCTGCCGAGCTGTTGTCCTTACTTTTTGCGAACAGTCTAAAAGATGACCAGATTGTTCTAGTGGGGAGAGACTTTGCATTCAACTGCTGCATATGGTGTTCCCTTCCTTCTACTTTGAGTAATCTCCCTTGCGCTGAGGCCAAGACCGATCAGCATCCAGATTAAGTATCCCTTGAGTCCGGGAAACCCATTATCTGACACCAGACTGACTATCGCACCGGTCCAAGTAGCTAGCGCGAGTCGGGCGTATGGCTGCAATTGGTCCTTGCTGATTACTCTAGTGAATATCTGTTTGACAACTGCGCCTAAAGCCCCGAAGAAGAAAACAGCACCCAGAACACCAAAGGTAAGCAGTAAGGCGATAACTCCGTTATCCATAATTCCGTACTCTCCAAGCTCGCCGCCGTTGCCAAGCTTAGTCCCTTGACCGACACTGCCAATTCCCTGACCTACTGGATTGGCAGCGACCATCGGCAGCATGTTTTGCCATAAGCTTAACCGTTCATTATAAGAATGATCTTCCTGAACAGAAGAAAGTGTCTCTACCCTAGCGACCAGTCCTTCAGCACCAGGCAATTTAGGCACAACCCAGAACAACGCAGCAGCCACAAAAACTAACTGGATCAAGGTTTTCCACTTTCCCTTAGAGGGAGAGGTTCCAATATACATGAGCAGCATCACCAGAAGAATCAGCCATGCCGCGCGGACTAAAGTGGTCAGCAGGCAGATTACCACCAACAGAACACCAATCCAGCGCAGTGTTCCCCGCCATTTTTTCTCCAGAATCATTGGAACTAAAGCAAATGCTAAGAATGTTGCAGCTGGACCTGGCGAGTTGAGTGTGGAGAACACTCGAATTTCCAATGGATATGGATTCCCGATGGACATCATGTCCGCATGTTTCATCCAGAACACATCCCAAGGTGGCACCGTCAAATACTGGACAATCCCGTAAATGGCAACTAGGACAGCAATATTGGCAAAAGCGGTAAGCAGTCGGTCGATATCCTTCGGCTTGAACTTCGTGACGGCGAAGTACGGCAATAACAGCAGTGGCACAATATAACTCGCTAAGTCATAAACTGAGCCCATGCCATTCTTAGCCAAACCGATTAAAGCACCATAACCCAGCGCTACTGCGAACATTAACATGATCCGCGTGGAGGATTTTTGAATATTGTGAATCTCCTTCAGCAACGGAATAATCAAGGTTACACCGGTTAACAAGGGGGCTAAACTCAGCAAGGATACAGAGTGATACACTCCTTCTGACCAGTCAGCAATGCGGCGTAGCTCTGGAGCTACTGCCCAGATTAGCAAGGTATAAGCAACCAGCATTTTCGGTCTAAGTATGGCTAGTAAGAAAGCCGGGAATAGGATGGCTGAGAGAATGGCTCCCTGCAGACTGTTCGATGAACTTAGCATCGCACTGGAGAAGCCGATGATCAGCGGAAGAGAGACACCTACAGCAGCAGTCCCCCCTATTAATCCAGCCGTCTTGATGAACCTGAGTGATGGGGGCGTAAATACACTCATTCCAAGCCTCCTTCCTTCACCTTATCCCGCTTACGCAGTTCCTTAAGTAATAAAAGTAGAAATTGTGCATCGTCCACAAGATATCTTTTCCAGAGCCGGCCCGGCTCCTGGCTAAGCCGCCAGAACCATTCGAACCCTGTTTTCTGCATGAAGCTGGGTGCTCGTTTCACTGATCCTGACATAAAATCAAAGGTCGCTCCCACTCCGATCGATATCGGAGCTTGATAAGAGGTATAGTGGCGATAAATCCACTTTTCCTGCTTAGGCGCTCCTACACCAACAAACACGATATCTGGCTGGCACTCTGTCAGCATCTCTATAATGCGTTCATTCTCCTCCTCATTGTGCTCGAATCCATAGGATGGAGAATAACAGCCAACCACATTTATTCCGGGATGTGCTGTTTTCAGATTCATTGCTGCCCGTTCCGCCACACCTTCAGCTGAGCCTAAGAAGAACAGCCGGTACTTCCTTTGCTCAAAGGCGTTGCCCAATCGATTAAATAGATCCGCGCCGGATACCTTCTGCTTAAGCGGCTTGCCTAGCATTTTGGATGCCCAGATCAGTGGCATTCCGTCAGCAACAACTGCCCCTGCCTTCGAATATACCGTTTGAAATTCTTTATCCTTACGAAGCTTGATCACATGATCTACATTGCAAGTGAGGATATAAGACTGATTCCTCTCCTGAATGGTTTTATCAATGTAATCAAGCAAATCCATGAAATCATAGTTATCAAAATTGACATCGAACATATTCACTTGATTCATCGTATCACTTCTTTTTGTGGGGAATCGGTTGGCTGTGAAGATCGATACAGGCAGTTCAGGTACCAACAGAACGGAATAATAAATTGGACCGTCGACAGCGTGTTATCAGAGAATGAGTAGATTAAAAACGCTGCAATAAATAACAGATAATAAGGTTTGATCGGTGGAGCCAATGCTCTGTACACCAGAATAAATACAGCCAATAAAGAGAACATCAACAGAATAGCGCCAATATATCCCCCATCGAAGTAAAAGCGGATATACTCGTTGTGCGGAACCACAAAACCTTTGTACAATGTTCCATCATTTGCTACCGTAACTGCACCAAGCCCTCTACCAGACCAAGGAGAATCTGCAGCTTTGTTCAAGAAATACTCCCATGCCTCCGACCTTCCTGATAAATCTACAGCCGTATCTGTCTGTCTCTCAAAGGAACGTTTCTCAAAATTATCGAGCTGCCAAAAGACAGCGACTACAATTAGGAAAAATGCACCCAACAACGGAATTAGCAGATAGGTTCTGCCCTTCAAATATTGACGAAGAATATCATAGAAGTAATAGAGAACGGTAAGTCCAAGTGCCAATATAGGCCCTCTTGTTCCTGTTCCAATCAAGATAAAGAAATTTAGAACTAACATGATATAGAAAAAGCGTGCTTGCTGCGGATTCCGCTTCACCTCTATAAATGGAATCGCTACTCCCATAAAGGCCAGCATCGCTAGATGCGCAGGAATATTAGCCCCCTGAATCCGTACAGCGCCTGTATACTCGATGTTGAGAAAATTATGAACATGCGCAAGCTGCAGCAACAAACCAACCACTACACTAACAAGGGGAAGCATACAGATAATTTTGATTTGCAGCTCGGCTACATTCTTTTTCCAGTTGATTAATAAAAATACGAATGGAATGGATAGACCGATAAAAGCTTTAACAGCAATGGATGAGGTCATTTCCGGCAGCCAAATCGAAGATCCAAAGGTAATCACCAGCAGCGCTACCATTGCCCACAAGGGGTGACTCAGACGAAACCGCAAACCATTGACCAGAATACAAGGAACAAGCAGCATCACGATAACCAATTTATAAAGGGATAGTATCTCCATTCCGAACATGCTGCCATCATATAAAAAGTTAATCGATATTGCTGTCGTGATTAGAACGAAATAACTGATCAGTTCAGGCCGTGAAATCGAGATTCCTAGCAAAATAATCAGAAGCACGGCAGCTATCGCAATCACCGGCTGGTAGATGACCGCCGTTCCAAAGAACAGGGCCGACATGAGATAGAGCATCCCGTATGGCAAAACATTTAATTTGGAGCCCCACTCAAAATTTGTCATGTTAATCCCTCACCCCGCTGCGGAATGCCTCTCCCGATTAAGAATCATATGAAGCGTTCCACGAATACTCTCCAGCCTGCATTTGTTCAAAAGCCTTCTTCCTTTACTTCTTGAGAGGATAGAATCAGCCAGAATATACACGAGCTTAGCGGCTGTCTTTCCCACTAGAAGCAGCTTGCCTTTTAGTCCTTCGCTTTTCATAGCGTTAGAGATACCTTGGCTATAATAGCGCCTCATAATCCAATCTTCCGTCAAACGGGCCGCCGGAACGAAATGGTCAACCGCCATTTCCGGATGGTAGAGGATGGAATGCCCTTCTTTTTGAATCTGTCCGAATAACCAGGTCTCTTCACCGGAGAGTAGAGAATCACCCTTTCTTCCTAAATCTAGGGGAAAAAGGCTGATGTCGAATACGAGCTTCCGCATCGCCATATTGGCCCCACAAGGATGAAGTTGCTTGGGATATTCCTTAATCCGGCTACCTAAATCAACAATCGTGTACGGAAGCTCAAAGGGTTTAATCAACCAGTCCGGACGTTTACTTTCGAATATAGGAGCGATTTTGCCTCCCATAGCCATGACCTCCGGTTTACTCTCGAAAGTACTGACAATCGTTGTTATCCATCGCTGGCAAGGTATCGCATCATCATCGAGAAAGGCAATCAGCGGCGATTTGGAAGCCAGAATTCCTGTATTTCTAGCCGCTGAAAGCCCCTGCATAGGTTCCATCATGTAGCGGAGATCTATATCAGCTCCATGCTTTCCTATAAACTTTTTGACGCAAGCTTCTGTATCATCCTTGGAACAATTATCCACAACAATGATCTCCGCCTGCTCTAAGTGATCCAGCTTTAAAAGTGACTGAAGCGTCTTGATCAATAAAGGTGCTCTGTTGTAGGTACAGATGATAATGGAAAGCTTAGGAACGTCTCCGTATTCACGCATCGGCATTCACCTAATTTCCACATTATTAATAAGCATCTTTTGAACCGAGTAACATCAGTCCGGTTTTAGCAATGATTTTTAGATCCAGCATGGTGCTCCGAATATGGATGTAGGTTAAGTCCAGCTGTACCATTTCGTCGAAGCCGACACTGTTTCGGGCATTCACTTGCCAATATCCGGTACAGCCTGGTGTAACCGTCAAACGCTGTTTGTCATATTCCGTATACTGAGCCACCTCTTCAGGCAGTGGAGGACGAGGACCGACTAGACTCATTTGACCTATCAGCACATTCCACAGCTGAGGCAGCTCATCGATGCTCGTCTTGCGCAGGAATCTCCCTATCTGTGTGATCCGCGGATCGTTCTTAATCTTGAACATGGCACCGCTCACTTCGTTATAGGCCATCAGGTTTTCTTTTAACTCTTCAGCGTTACTAACCATGGATCTGAACTTATACATCGGGAACTGCATTTCATTCTTCCCAACCCGGTTTTGCCGAAAGAACACCTTTCCTTTCGGATCCTCCAGCTTGATCAGAATCGCCACGACAACAAATAATGGCATTAACACGAGAAGACCAAGAGCGGAAAAAAAGATATCGATCATCCGTTTCATTATCAAATAGGACTCCGCTTCTTTCCTTCTCTCATCGGTATGCAGCATGTAAAGTTTCGGCAGGACCGCCTCGTAGTCTTCCGGCAGTTTTTGCATGCTCATCCTCCTCATCTAAAATTTTGCGAACTCAACTTAACTACTCAAGCTGGTTTGTCCCATTTTATTCAGCCATTCCGACATTGCATCCATCACCGGATAGCGCAAATCTTCGCTCTGCAGTGCAAATTCAAGTGTTGTCAAAATATATCCAAGCCGTTCGCCGACATCATATCTTGTTCCGTCAAAATTATAGGCATATACCCGTTCGCTTTGATTCAGCTTCTGAATGGCATCTGTCAATTGGATCTCTCCGCCAGCGCCTTCTTCCATCAAATCAAGATACTTAAAGATCTTCGGAGTAAACACATAACGGCCCATGATTGCCAGATTGGAAGGCGCAGTACCTAATGGCGGCTTCTCTACAAAATTGTTAACCCGATACAATTTACCGTCCTGTAAATCCGGTTCAATAATACCGTAACGATTCGTGAATTCATCAGGAATCTCTTGAACTCCGATAACCGAGTTTTGTGTTTCTTCATATTGATCGATCAGCTGCTTAAGGCAAGGTACGGCTCCTGTGACGATATCATCGCCTAACATGACACCAAATGGCTCATCACCGATAAACCGTCTTGCACACCATACGGCATGCCCCAGACCCTTTGGTTCTTTCTGGCGAATATAGTGAATCTCTACCTTGGCTGAACGCTGAACCTCTTTAAGCAGATCCAGTTTTCCATCTTCCAGAAGCCGAGACTCCAGCTCAAACGCATTGTCAAAATGATCCTCGATGGCTCTTTTACCTTTACCAGTAACAATGATGATATCTTCAATACCGGAAGCAATTGCTTCCTCCACAATGTATTGAATCGTTGGTTTATTGATAATCGGAAGCATTTCTTTAGGCATGGCTTTTGTTGCAGGAAGAAAGCGCGTACCTAGTCCTGCCGCGGGTATGATTACTTTTTTCACCTTTTTCATCGCACTTTACCTCCTAAAAGTTTTGTGAGCATTAGCTTCAATGATTTGACTTCGTACAAAACTCACTTCGAAAGCATAAACGTTTACTTAGCCTGATTCATGGCAATTCCGATTAGATTGGAGCCGGTTTGTTCAAGCAGCGTCTTCGCTTTGCGAATCGATTCCCGTTTGGACTTTCCGTATCTGGCCACCAGGATCACGCCATCTGCTTGAGGTGCCAATATCCGAGCATCACTGAAGTCGACTGCCGAAGGAGAATCCAGCAGGATCAGATCGTAGTTTTCTTTTAGTTCCTCGAGCAAAGCGGTCATTTTAGGGTTACCTAGCAAATCAGGCGGACTAACATGCGTTTTACCCGCCGGGATGACCGAAAGATTGGCCAAATTTCCGAGGACAGCGATGTTATCCGCTTCCTCTTGCCCACTTAAATAAGCCGCAAGTCCGTCACTCCCCTCTACTTCAAACACGGTATGAAGACCGGGATGTCGCAGATTGCAGTCCACCACCGCTACCTTCTTGCCATCCTGGACGAAAGACACCGCTAGATTTGACAAAATCGTCGTCTTGCCTGCTCCAGCTTCTGCTGACGTAAAGAGTAGCACTTTTCCTCCACTACCCTGCGCTATTCCAAGCTGGCGTATATATGTGCGTAGCGATCGGAACGATTCGGAGATATGCGAGGATGGATTAACGTCTGTAACCAGACTCTTATTTAGCCGCAACATAAGCACCCTCCTTTACTCTGGTGTCGCCTGCCGCCTTACCCAAATCACGTTTACGAATGGTTGCGATCGAAGCAATTACCGGAAGACCAAGGTCATATTCCGCTTCCTTTTCAGACCTTAATGTGCCGTTAAGAGTTTCCATCAGCAAAATAATTCCTAGGGCAGCCATAAGCGATACAACAAAGCTGATGATGAGATTCATCGCAAACCCGCCGTTCGAGGGCCCTGGAACATCAGTCGGATCGGCCGGTGTCAGCAAGGTAACATTGTCTACCCTCATCAGCGATGGCAATTCACGAATGAATGTCTGCGAAACCGCATTTACGATCCCGGCAGCTTTGGTGTAGTTTTCATCCTGAACATTGAGGTTGATCACCTGGCTCTTCTCTGAAGTTTTAATCTCAAGCTTCTGACTTAGTTCATCAGCCGTCAGACCAAACTCCGGGTGATTTTCTATTACGCTTTTCATGATGGTCGGTGATTTCATAATTTCCTTGTAACTCTCAATTAAATTCAGGCTAAAGCTCAAATCATTAAGATTGTTGCTCTCGGGAGCCTTGGCAATATTGTTGACAAGCAGCTGTCCGGAAGCGGAATAGACGGGTTCAACGAAGTTTTTACTAACGTAGTAAGTCGTAGCACAGGAGATCAAAACGAACACCATGATGAGCCAAAACCTTTTTTTAATCAGGTTAATGTAATCCAGAATCGTCTTTTCCACAGTAACCCTCCTTCCGCTAAAATTACATTCTGAAAGCATTCATGAAAGTTTCAGTTGTTGCTTTAATTCTATCAATCCACACCATTCGCCACATGGCTCATACCATCACTTTCCTCTTCACTTTGGAGTAAGACGTTGTACTCCTTAAGAGGGGGGTGAGGTATACTTTAGTGCCATATTTAGGGCTAATTTAAGTTTTGACGCACAAAAAAACACGGACATCCAGTCCGTGTTTATGTACAATGCTTATAAATTAGTTCAACTTTCACTCATAAGACATTTCATATTTGGTCAATCCGACAGCATTTGCGTAAAGCGCTGCCTGTGTACGATCTGCCACCTGTAATTTCGCTAAAATCTGACTGACATGCTTTTTCACTGTAAATTCACTAATAAAAAGACGTGAGGCAATTTCTCTGTTGCAAGCGCCCTGTCCTAGTTCGATTAAGACTTCCTTCTCTTTCGGGGTCAATTCATCGGTCGGACTACTTCCACTCATTCGCATCTTATCTTCCATCAGACCAGGATCATAATACTTTCTTCCTTTATGGACCAATTGGATAGCAAATAGTAACTCTTCTGGCAATGCCTCTTTCAGTACATATCCGTCTACCAGCACTTCCTCAGCTTTCAGAAAATCCTCTCTGCTTGCAGATGATGTCAGCAGAATAAACTTACTAACGATACCACGAGCACGTGCTGTCTTGATGACATCAAGTCCTGATTCATCCGCTAGTTTAAGATCAATGAGTACAAGGTCAGGCTGCGTCTCCTCAATCACAAGTAGCGCTTCTTGGCCGTTCGTCGCCTCTCCAGCAAACTTCACATTCGGTTGCATCGAAATAACGGATGCCAGCCCTCTTCTAACTAGAGGATGATCATCTACAATGACGATTTTCATAGAAACGACCTCCCGCTCTAAAGTTTATGCATTCTTTAATTCAGCTACACCCACAGGAATGGAAATCAAGATTCTCGTTCCCATATTTTCATTACTGGACAGCTGGAAGTCGCCACCTAGCGACTGCGTCAAATATTGCATATTCTTCATGCCAAGCCCACTTGCACTATCTTCGGATTCAATCCATAACAAATCAGTATCAAAACCAACACCATTGTCACAAATCAATAATCGGATCCAAGTCGGCTTCAGAGACAGTTCTACATCCACTCGACTGGCAGCGCCATGCCTGATGGCATTTCCAGTGGCTTCAGAGATAATCCGAAAAAGCGCCTTGTGGTAAGGATAAGGGAGACTGAAATCATCTCCCGTTATTTTTAATTCAATATCAACATCATTTAATCTGGATAAACTCTGCAAATGTGATCTTACCATACCGAGCCATGTAGGTCCGCCGCTCTTCTTAGAGCTAAGACTGTAAATCGTAATCCGCAGTTCTTTGGCTACCTTAGTAGCAGAATCATGAATAAGCTCGATTTGCTCCTCCAGCTCAGAATCCTTCATTTTCTTCCACGTTTCCTTCAGCGAATGGGTAGCATACACGATCCCAAAAAGACTCTGGGATACACTGTCATGCATTTCATCTGCAATCCGGTTCTGCTCATTCGTGATGATCAGACGGTTCTCAATCACACCTAGCTCATGACGTTCAAGAATATTCGCACTTAGCTCAGATAGGAATATCAATTGCTGGATATACCATCTCCGGCCTTCCAGCCCCTCTGTAGACTCCAGCTTGAGTCCAATTACCCCTACAAAACGGGTGCTCATCCGTACAGGCATCAGCAGGAAGTCCCCTAATCCCGGAAGACTTCTAAAAATAGGCTCTCGCTGCAATCTCCATTCATGCTCATGTTTTCCCAGTTCAGAAAATAAGAACTGTTCCTCTTCCTGCTGCCAGCCGGTCTGCCTGCTCTGCGGCGCTGGTTCTCCGCTTTTCTTAGCGAACCAAAACAAAGCCTTATCCAGCTTCGTTAGCTTAACAACATAATCGGTGATCACTTGACCGATATTCATGAAATCATGTTGGCTTGAGGTTTCCACGATATGATATAACGATTTGATATGCTCCATCGTCTCTTTCGTGCGAGCAATCGATTCCTCACGTTGACGCTTCATCCGATTAACGCTCTGCATTATTATAACCGCAAGTACCAGCGTTAGAAACAGATTCCCATTTACATACACAACTTCGAGAAAAGTTTTGTTCGCAGAATTGATAAAAAAATAACAGAACACCGCAAAAATACTGATGTAACTTAAAAGCAGCGACCATCCAAAATAAATAGACAATGAGCCTGCAGCAATCAATACAGGGTTTAGCACATAGAGTCTAAAGGAACTCTCGTACCCACCGGTAAACAAAGTCAATACAATAATTCCCACCATCTCTATACTAACAGCCAGGACGAGAGTCTTTGGCCTGCTTCGTAACCTCCGATAAAAAAATGAGAACGTTTGTGCAAACAGAAAAAGTATGGCAATAACAAGGCATTTATAAATTACGGAAGGTCCCGTTTTATCTAGAAGATACATGAGCGATGTGAGGGACAAAGAGAAGTACCTGTAATACTCAATCAGTTTGTCTTCTGCAGTTGGTTTGATTTTCATCCCACCACCCTATTCTCCAGTTTTTTTGGAAAATGCGAGATTGTACTGTGCTCGATAAAAGCATCATACATGAGAAAAATCACAATAACAAGTTGACATTTCCCATGTTTACGCTTCCATTTGAAAAATAGTTACAAAAAATTTATTATTTTTTCAGAAGATTTTATACCTAAAATTTGTCATTTTATCCACTATAGTTATTAAGAACTAACGTATTTATGTAATATTAATCCATAATTTTCAACATATCTTATAAAACGACAACAATTATACAATTATAACAATTCACATTGGGACTCTAGTAGTATGATGTCGATTTAAATGTTACTACGACAAAGCTGTGGCGCAATCCCCATATATTTTTTAAATAACCGTGAAAAATAGAATGGATCATTATAATGAAGCATGCCCGATATTTCTTTCACTTGTAATGAGGTGTTTAGAAGCAGCTTTTTGGCCTCAGCCATTTTAAGACGGTGAATATATTCATGAAGTGGATACCCGCTACTACGCCGAACAAGACGACGAAGGGTAGACATCGAGATATGATGTTTAGCCGCAATTTGCTCTAGGTCCATTTCACCATAAATACATAAATTTAGGTCTTCCCGAATCTGACGCATATAATCTGCCTGAGCATTCCAGCTTTTCTCTTCTATTATAAAAGAACACTCCAATAGCATTCTTTCAACGAGTAGTGCGGCCCGATCTGCATCTGCAGGTTCTCCACTCTCCATCCGTTCTAGCACTTCTTCAAATAAGGTCGAAAGACCCATAATCGATTTCGCTTGGAACACATTTCCGCCTGCGATTAAACCCGATTCCAACCATTCGGATACACGTGTCCCATTAAAATTAATATAATACTCATCCCAGCTCCCTCCAGGTGGTGGGCCGAAATTGTAGCTGTATCCTGGGCGAAAAAAGAATAAGCTTCCTTCACGCACCTGCTGTTCTTTCCCCGAAGTCTCCATATAGGTGCCACCACCTGATACTATGTAAACAATAGCCCAGTGTTCAAAAACTACACCGGAACGGAATAACGTTCTTCCTGGCAAATGGCCGGCTTGTCCTACTCTTATATTTTTAAGCTTCAGCTTGGAGGACTCAACCTTCGGATCAATAATTCGTATTGGATATGGACTGATCATATAATCCATGTGCTTGGACATTATAGGTATTCCTCCCCTTGTTTAGTAGTGATAAGGTTATGGTGAAGTTGATCATATTCTACATGAATAAGAGGTGTCCACGCTATGCTTAATCATTCTACACTACTGCTTCTACCTAATCCGCGTGAAATCACATTGTCACAAGGCTCCTTCCGTTTCCCAATAAGCGGAAGCATCGTGCTTCCTAGTACAGGAGAACAATGTGCAAAGCCAGCTGCACAAAAGCTGCAAACTGTGATTAAACAAGCCCTAAATCTTCATTTGACCTTATCCATTGGCACACGCCCAACGGTTGTATCCGCTTGTACCTTTCGCTATGTGCCATTATTATCTGAGCAGGCATATGAGATTGTTATTGATCAGAGCGGTATCGTTGTCTCCTATAGCTCACCTGTCGGAGCCTTCTACGCAGTGACAACCCTGAAACAAATCATAGAACAAAGCGGCAGATCTATTCCTCATCTACATATTCACGATGAACCTGATTTTGGTGCGAGAGGGATAACCATTGATATCAGCCGCAATAAAATCCCGAAGCAAGAAACCTTGTACCGAATCATTGACCTTATGGCCGATCTAAAGATGAACCAGCTTCAGCTATATATAGAAGGTGCTCCATTCGCATATGAATCTTTCCCTCAAGTGTGGGAGCTTGAGACACCGATCACTGGAGAGGAAATCTTGCTTCTGGATGCCTACTGCAAGGCGCGTTATATTGAGCTTGTTCCGAACCAGAACAGCTTTGGACATATGGAAGGCTGGCTTTCCCGTCCTGAATTCAATGCTTTGGCCGAAATCCCAGAGGGATTTATGCTTCCTAAGGAATTGTACATGGGAGATGTATATCCAGAAGGACTATTTATGCATCCAGGCACATTTGATACCGAAGATCCTGCCGTACTCCCTCTGCTAGAAAAAATGTTCGACGATCTACTTCCTTACTTCTCCTCTAATCAATTTAATGTTGGCTGTGACGAGACGTATGAGCTTGGTCTTGGCAAAAGCAAAGCGCTAGCTGAAGCACAAGGCAAAGGTCAGATCTATTTATCTTTTCTTCAGAAGATTTATGAGCTCGTTACGAAACGTGGCAAAACAATGCAATTCTGGGGCGATATTATTATCCAGCATCCTGAACTAATCCCTCATCTGCCTAAAGATATTATTGCTATGGAATGGGGCTACAGTGCGGAACATCCTTTCGAGTCGGATACCCTCAAATTCCGTGAAGCAGGCATTCCTTTCTATGTCTGCCCAGGCACCAGCTCATGGAACTCTATTACTGGGCGTAGCGACAATATGTTTGCCAATCTGCGTAGCGCAGCTATTCATGGCAAGAACAATGGTGCCATCGGCTATCTCATTACCGATTGGGGTGATCACGGGCACTGGCAGCATCTCCCAATCAGCTATACTGGATATGTTTACGGTGCTGCGCTTGCCTGGAATGTAGATAACAATCTAGATGTGAACACTGCAAAGTATTTAAATACATTCATCTTCGCGGATCGCTCCGAGGGTATTGGTCAACTACTCCTTGATCTGGGAAATTACTATCAGCTTGAATCTGAGATTATTCGTTCAAATGATACGGAAATGTCTCTGCTGCTTCGCACCAATCTCGATAATTTGTTAATTGTAGAGAAACTTACCAAAGAACATTTCAACAATCTCGAAGAATACATGCTTTCTATCGAGGCACGTCTCTCGGGACTTGATCTTCAATGCGATGATGCTGAACTTGTCCTAAAGGAACTGAGTAACGGAATCCATTTTGTGAAGCATGCTGTACAGCTTGGCAGAATTAAATTGCAGCTGGCATCCGCACCAGATTCCATTGAACCTAATCTGATTACGGAGCAAATCAATGATTTGAATGTTCTTCTTCATCAATATCGTCTATTGTGGACCGAGCGCAACCGACTCGGTGGGTTAGATCAAAGTATCTGGAGACTTGTGCGACTAAGAGGTCAATACGAAGCATTGAAATCGAAGTAATTCCTCATCCTTGCTGCAATTGGCGAGTCGAACGCTGAATTCAGCGTTTCCGACTCGCTAAGCGCAGCTCTTCATATTGATTTTCAAGCATCTCCCGCTCCCGTTTTTCATGCTTTTCTCTGCCAATTCCCTCTTTCTTACTTTCCTCATCCTCATAGATTTGCCACAGATCAGAGAACAAATAATCTTTGATTTCTACTGTTTTCCCATTCAAAATCCCACTTGTCCAAATAAGTCCTGCTGAGGTACGCATCACAATGCGGCCGTCTGGCGTCTCAGCCTTTTGCCCCATTCGAATATTCATAAGCATTTGGCCAAAAGTATAGCACTCCATTTGTCCTGAAACCTCCTAAATTTTAGTTGTAATGGAATAAAGAGAAGGATATAATCAGGGCGAAAGAACCAGTTTTTTGTAGTTTAATTGTAGGAGGGATGCAATGGATTGGCTAAATGATTACGAAGAAGAACTCCGCTTAGTATTTCAAGAGAGCAGAAAGATCATCTCCGAATTTCCAGAGCCTCTAAATTCACAAGGCATGTCCTATCTTGAACATTTTAACGTATTCAATGCGGAAAGCCACAAAAATTACATATGTTATCTATTACCCTTTTGGCTTCAGAAAGGCTGCGGACTCTCAGCAGAAATTACCCATCAAATGTCGATGGGCAATGTCTTCTTCATGTTATATTTTTTCATACAGGATGACCTGATGGACAGCAAAGAATCCTCTACATACGAAAGACTACCTTTGGCGAACCTACTCTATGTTGAATTTTTGAATATCTACAGAGGTTTGTTGCCGAATGACTCCTCTTTCTGGACCTCGTTCAATCGTTATATTACTCAATGGGCAGACAGTGTCAGTAATGAAACCGCCAGCGACTATTTTCTTAACGATCGGATTAAAATTTCTTATAAAGCCAGTCCGCTCAAACTATCCAGTACCGCTGCCCTTCTGCTATCAGGTAAGGATTCTCTTGTACCGCAGTCTGAGGAAATGATCGATTCTGTTCTGCTTACACTGCAAATGCTTGACGACTATGAAGACTGGAACGAAGATTTATCAGAAGGCAGTTATAATTATAATTGTCTCCTCTCACTCACACGAAGCTATCTATCCACTGATAAAGCAACCACACTCACATCAAAAGAAGTCGAATTCTTCCTGTTTACGGCAAACGGACTACGTACCTATGCCGAATTAGCGCAGGATACCCATCGCAAAGTGATGGCTTCCAGTTTGGATGTCCCCCATCTCTTAGCGTTCCACTCCATGCTGGTGACTAACTTACAACAGATCTCCGATTCCATCGAAGCAGAGAAGCAGCTTTTACAAGGTGGCGGCTTATTTTATTTTTTGTCAAAAAATATACAATAATTCTATTATTTTGTAATAAAAAGAATAGTATTAGCACAATTGCTATGTTATATTATTAAAGGTAAATATATACATTTTGGAAAGGGTGATTATTATGTCAGAAGCAGTTCTTAGAAATCAAGTCATTCAAAAGGCATGGGAAGATCCAAGTTTCAAGCAAAGATTACTAGCAGATCCAAAAGCAGCTCTCCAAGAAGCGCTAGGCGTAATCATTCCTGACAGTGTTACTTTGAAAGCCGTTGAAGAAGGTTCAAATGAATTCTATCTTGTAATTCCACCAAGTCCATCATCAGATGTATTGAAAGCAACCGCAGCACCACGCGGTTCTTGGTAAGACAGCAAGATTAACCTCATAGGGAGTAGGAATCATCCGGAGCTTCTGCCAATGGCAGTATGGTAATGGATTCGGTTCCTACTCCTTTTTTGCTTGTAAATCTCACTTCGCCTTGCATAGCTTCAATAATGCGGAAAGTGACCATTAATCCTAAACCTGTCCCTTTATTTTTCTTAGTGAAATATGGTTCTCCGAGTCGGTGCAGAACATCAGCGTCCATGCCTTCCCCGTTGTCTTTAATGTGAACAATCACCTTATCATCTTCACCGTACACTGACATATAAATGAACCCTTCCTCACGGAATGATTCAATGCTGTTCTTGATAATGTTGATGAACGCCTGCTTAAATTTCGAGGAATTTCCTTTTACCCATAATTGGCCGGATACATCCAGAATCATTTTCCCACCATTGATGTGACAAAGGGGCTGCATAATACTCTCAATATGCTTGAATTCGTCATATAAATTCAGACTAGAGATCGTCTCAAATTCTGGTTTAGCAAAGGTCAAGAAGTCAGTAATAATATTAGAGGCGCGATCTAGTTCGCTTAAGGCCATTGACATATAAATTTGTTCTTCGTTAAGGGATTTTTCGCTAAGCAGCTGAAGAAAACCCCGAGTGACCTGTAGTGGGTTTCGTACTTCATGCGCTACGGATGCAGCAAGCTCGCTAATGATCTCCATTTTTTCTGAACGCTCCAATTCATTATTGAAACGCTCTAGCTCTCTAGAATAATTAATAACCTGTTGATGGCTATAGGTCAATTTTCGTTCCAGAATTACGATCAGGGAAATAATGAAAGCAACCAGCCCCCACTTCCATAAGAACAAATCGTAGTTCCCTTTTTGGATGTAATACCATAGTAGCTCTGCAACTACAGTAAACGCAGCGATTCCAAATCCAATGGAAAAAACAATAGCATCTTTATTTCCTTTAAGAGAGAACATGATCACACATGCGATCAACAGGATGAACTGAAGAATGAGGATGAACCCTATGATGGTGGTAGAAACAAAATAATAGAACTCAATATAACGATTATTCGATAGGAGATTGATTAAAAGACATAACAAACAAAATGAGGAGTACAGTACTTGAAATTGACGAAATTTTCGAATGACAGCGAACTTACCACTACCGAATAATTTTTCAAATAAAAAAGTAAGCGCTGGTAGAAGTGAAAAAAGAGCTAAATCCAAACATACATTACTGATCGGCCCCAATTTACTGTAAAAGATATAGATGAAAGGGGAGTAGGTTATAGAAAGAATCCCGGTAGCCGCTATAACCACCGCTAGTGAAGCAATACTAGAGAAATAATCTTTGTTTATGTATAGAGCACTTATAAATAGAACGATAGCCACCAGAAAAAAAGCGCAGCCCAAAATCACATCACTTAGTCCATTCTCAATATACTCATTAACTAATTGACTGTGTTCACCAATCACTACACTTTCTTTAATTCCAATTCTGTCTTGCATCGTTGCTGTCCAGATATACAGTGTTTTCCCGTTATCTTCTTTACTTAAAGGCAACAGCAAAGAATAGTTATCCTTGATATATTTACGATTCTCTTCGAAGATCAAACGATCCTCCACATACACTCTCACATGAAGAGCATATAAAGTATCGATATACACTGAAGGAGACACATATTCAAAATCGGGTAAGGAAATACGGGTCCAAGAAGAGGATAACCCTGAAGGTAACTCCGGGAGTCCCTTCTTAGAATCTACGTTCATCCAGTTTTGCTGGCCTTCACTCCACGGAATCTCTTTTCCCGTGTCTCCTGCTTCTGCCTCCCATTTCATTTGCCACTTTGTAATTTCTTGAGATGGATATGGGTTCGCCGCCGATACAATGATAGAGCCATAACCTAGAAGGAGGAAAGAAAGGGTGATTGTAATGTGGAGTATTCTAACCATCAAGCGCATATAGGCACCTCAGAAGGAAGTTTCAGAAACAATATTCTGTGTGTACTACTTCGCTCACTACACTACCCTTTCCTCCTAAAAAACGGAATAAACATTAAGTTCTCCTAATTTTTTCTATACTTTGGCAATTTAATAATAATCTCCGTTCCTTCCCCCTTCTCACTCTGAAACTCTGTTGTCCCTTCCATCGCCTCAATAATTCGGAAGGTTACCATAAGTCCAAGCCCTGTTCCTTTTGTTTTATTAGAGTAATAAGGCTCACCCAATCGGGCCAGTTCACTACTACTCATTCCTTCCCCATTATCACGTACACTGATCATTACATGGCCTTCGGATTTCCAGGCTGTAATTCTAATAAGTCCATTATCCTGTATGGCTTCGATGCTATTTTTTATAATATTAATAAATGCTTGCTTGAATTTGGCAGACGATCCAATCACACAGAGTTCCGACTGCAGGTCAAGTTCAATGACTCCCCCTTGCAAATTCGCAAGCGGAGAGAGAATACCCGACACATGCCGTAACTCTTCGGATACATCAAGCCTCTCAATGGTCTCTAGCCCCGGCTTAGCAAAGGTAAGGAAGTCCGAGATAATAACCGTGGCTCTGTCCAGTTCTGCGATGGCCATGTGCATATATTCTCTCTCCTTATGATCTGACCGTTCTCCTAGGATCTGAAGGAAACCACGGGTTACCTGCAAGGGATTGCGCACCTCATGCGCCACAGAAGCCGCTAATTCACTTATAATTTCCATTTTCTCGGAACGCTGCAAATCATTATTGAACGTCTCAAGCTTTCGAGAATATTCAACGAGTTGTTCATGGTTTCTCGTAAACCTTCTGCCCAGAATGACGATTAAGGATAATACGAAAAACATCATCCCCCACTTCCACCAATATAATTGATAGGTTTCTCTGGATATGTAGTACACGACTAATTCGCCTAGAGATACAAATGCAAATATAGTAAAACCTGCGGTGAAAACAATAGCATCCCCGTTACCCCGATAAGTATGAATAAACGCCAAGCTTAACAATAATATAAATTGCACAATCATAAGAATACCTAAAACGTTAGCAGTCATGATTCTATAAAAGTCTTCCAGCTGGTACGACAGAAGGATATTAATAACCATTAGTGAAAAACAGAATATAGAATACAGCATCTGAAACTTGCGGAATCGAGTGACGATTTGTTTCTTCCCTGAACCGAACACTTTCTCAAAATAAAATGTTAAGGTTGGCAATAAGGTATACAAGGCTAAATCAAAGAAGATAAGCACGATTTTCCCATAATCCCCGAGGATGATCGGCAAGAATGAAGAATACGTAACCACTATGATTCCAATGGATAAAAGAATGATCACTAACAAAAATCCGTCCGTAAAAAATCCTTTTCTCAAGAATAATGAGCAAATCAACAAGACAATAGCTATAAAGATAAACGTCGTCCCAAAGATGATATCCATTAAGCCCTGCTTCACATAAATGGACAACAGCTTACTATAGCGATCTACTCTTATTTCGCCTTCTATCCCTAAATCCTTGCTACCTCCCTGGGTCCATATATATAGTTCTTGTCCTCCATCTTCTTTGGATAGAGGAATTAAAATTTTGCTGCCGTTGAAATTATATTTATTCTCAGAATCATATACTAACGCGTTATTCACATAAGCCTTGACGCTATTTCCATATACCTTATTAATGAATAACGCTGATTTCTCACTCATTTGCGGCAAAGAAAACCGGAGCCACGCTGAGGATGTACCTCTTGGAGTCTCTGGTTTGCTATCATGAGGCGTTACGCGAATCCATTCATCGTCTGAAGCTGCTACAGCTTCTTCGACAGTCTCTGCTTCTGTATTTCCAAATCTAATCTCCCAACTTGGTAGCGCAGAGTCTGAAGATCCAGCACTCACTATCGCCGCACCGTAAGGCACTATTGCAGTTAGCAATAGAAATAATAGCAAAGTAGCCGCTATCTTTGGTTTTGGCAACTTCATCGTAGCACCTCAGTAAATTCATTAGTTGTTTAAATGTTCATATATGCTTCTTAATTTCGACAACCTTCGCACTATTCCTGCCTATTCTTGTAAATTTTCTCGAAAAAAGACGTTATTTATCAGTGTTATTCCCCTGATTATTTGTAAGACGATTCGATCATAGGCATTCGGGTAAAGATACATATAAGAAGTCTAAAACTTATCTAACTGAGGGAGTGAACGGCTATGGAAGATACACCTAATAAAACTGAAGCCGATTTTGCATATGAGCGTTATATACATGCCGATATTGATGCAGAGGATGTCGTCAATGAAGATGCCGACCCCGCGTTGGTTGGCGATAAATATTTGGCGGCGGATATTGGTTTAAACCAACCGGAGGAAATGCTCGAAAGAAATGACTTACTGGAATCCGATGCAATTCTGGCTGCTGAAACGGCAGGACTAACAAGCAGCGATATCGATTACGCTGAGGACGAGGAGCTACTAGAGATGGAAGAGGAGGAAGCGCCTCTGGAAGACATTCCTGATGCAGATGAGGTGTATCCAGGATCCATCATCGACCCGGCTTCACCACCTGTGGATGGTATGCCTGGAACGGACATCATAAACGGATCACAGGGAGATTAGAACAAATAAAGCCGCCGGACTAGAATGATATGCTCCCTTCATAGTAGACAGTAGAAAAAACAAAAACTTCTACTGCTACAATGAAGGGAGTTTTTCTAATGTCTAAAAGAAGTCCAGCATCTTTAGAAGTAAAATTACATGTCGTACGGCTGTGCCTTGAGCACAAGTCGAATCCAAACTATGAGGCAAAACAGCGAGGTCTTAGTTCGCACACGATTAGAGAATGGATTAGGAAATATAAAGCAGATGGTTTGGACGGGTTAAAGGAATCGAGAACATGGAAAACATACTCTAAGGAATTCAAACTAGCTGCTGTTAACGAAGTGTTGTCTGGTCGTTTCTCCGTTGAAGAGGCGACAAACAAGCATCATATTTCAAGTAGAAGTGTTTTGATTAAATGGATTACCAAGTATACTAATGAGATAGAATTAAAACCTACACATAAAGGAAAAGGACTATCTCATATGAACAAAGGGCGTAAAACAACTTTCGAAGAACGTATTGAAATTGCACAATATACCATCGCTAATGAATTGGATTATCAGAAAGCGATTGAAAAGTACGGTGTATCTTATCAGCAAGTTTACGCATGGGTTCGGAAATATCAAGCTGGCCGTGAGGAAGCTCTTCAGGACAATCGAGGTCGTAAAAAGCCTGTAGAAGAACTAGAGGACCATGAACGTCTTAAGCTACGGATTAAAGAGCTAGAAGCGCGAAATGAATACCTAGAGATGGAGAATGACTTCGCAAAAAAGTTGGCGGAGATCAAGCGACGAAATACACGCTAACCCTTGTTAGACAAGTAAACTTGTATCAAGCGATTCAAGAACTGAACAAAGAAAAAGGTCACGCAATTACGAAGTTGTGTGCGTTAGCTGGGGTTGCTCGATCTGCCTATTACAAGTGGTTAAAATGGAAACCCTCTTGCATAGAACTTGAAACTCGTGCGTTAGCGAAAGAAGTAAAGCTACGATATGACAAGCGAAAAGGGATTCTTGGCTACCGTCAAATGCGCACGCAATTAAACCGAAAGCTCAAAAAGCCGTATAACAAAAAGCGTTATTACCGAATTATGTGTGCTCTTGGGCTTAAAGCAGTCATTCGTAGAAAACGAGCGAGTTATGTGAAAGCTACGGAGATCCATGTAGCTGAAAATGTAATGAACCGTAACTTTGATGCCAATTCTCCTAATTCAAAATGGTGTACAGATGTGACAGAACTGAAATACGGGAATGGGCGCAAAGCCTATTTGAGCGCTATTATTGATGTATATGATAATTCCATTGTCTCATGGGTATTAAGCCCCTCCAACAACAATAAACTCGTGATGGATACGTTGAAGAGGGCTTACGCGAAGAACCCTGGCGTAAGTCCTCTTCTACAAAGCGACAGAGGCTTCCAGTATACTTCTCATGAGTACAACCGACTTCATGTGAAATACGGATTTAAGAAAAGCATGTCTCGTGTAAGCCGATGTTTGGACAACCAACCTATTGAGCGTTTTTGGGGTACATACAAGTCAGAAAGCTATTATCTTACAAAGTATGATACCTATGAAGATGTCCTCACAGAGGTTAGCCAATATATTTACTACTATAATAATTACCGCTACGTAGAATGTTTGGATGGCTTGTCACCTAACGAATACCGACGTGCTGCATAACGAAGATACCTCAGCTCTGGTAATACGAGTTGAGGTATCTAAACTAACTCTTTTTTTGTTTTTTAGACTGTCTACTTGACAGGGTGCACTTCAGAATCCGGCGGCTTTATTTGTTTTTCATTATGAGCACTAACCTCGGTTATTCTACTGAACGTGCTGCTGCGATTTGAGCATCCAGCTTACGGGTCTTAACCAACACCGCTGCTACAAGCAGCATCACCCCATTGATCACAAACACCCAGCGGATCTGGATAAATGCTCCAAGTAAGCCCCCTATAATAGGCCCGGCCATTGTCGCGAGTTGAGAGGCCGCTTGGTTGAGACCAAAAGCACGTCCGCGAAACCCGGGCTCAATCACTTGTACAATCATTGCATTTACAGATGGAAGCACACCTGCATAGAACAAGCCGTAGGCAAAACGAAGAACGGCGAATTCCACATACCCTGTAACAAAGAATTGCAGAATGTTACCGATACCTCCGCCGATTAATCCAATGAACAAGATCATCCCGAAGCCCTTCCTGCTCCCGATTCTACCCCACTGTGGAGCCATTAGCACAGTAGCAATACCCACAGCGGAGAATACAATGCCTGAGCTTAGCGAGGCGCTGCTTTTGGCGATCCCCATGTCTAGCAGATGTATCGGAATAAGCGGCTCCAGAATCATAACAGAAAAGGTGCTAATCCCCGCCAGCGATAGCAAAGTCATAAATGCGCGATTACTTCTCGCTTCTTTGATATCATCACTCACATGTGACCTCGGGGCAGATCGGTCAAAGTTCTCCTCTTTAGCAAAAAAAGTAGCGATAAGTGCCGAAACAAGTACAATACCTGCCGAGAATAAAAAAGCAACCCGATTGCTAGTATAAAAACTCACTACACCGCCGATCAACGGACCAATGATACTGCCCGTTGCTCCAGCTGTAGACATAATACTCAGCGCATAACCGGTTCTATTCTCAGGTGTGTTCGTGGCCACCATGGCAATTGCAGCGGGAACAAATCCTGCAAGTAACCCTTGCAGGACGCGCACGATCAGAAAGACGTAAGGATCATGCACGAAATAATTAATCAGATATAAGGCTGCCAAACTAAAGCCCGAGCGAATAAGCATCGGCTTCCGACCGTATTTGTCGGCGAGGGAACCCCAGTAGGGAGAAATTAAAGCGCTGGCTAGAAAGGTTATGCCAAAACTAACCCCAGACCAAATTTCCAAATGATTCGTAACCCCAAGCTCGTCACTCAAAAAAATGGATAAGAACGGAATAGAAATCGAATACGCCGTACTACAAAAAAAGACACCTACCCAAAGCACGATTAAGTTCCGTTTCCATGAAAAGCGCATGATCTACACATCCCTTCTTGATGTTCTCGCGGAAACATTCCTATTATTGTAAACCTCTTTTGAGGATGTGCCAATCCCACATGTCACAACTGACCTTTGCATGTAAAGGGACAAAGAGGTTATTATGAGAAGTACCTACGAGATTATTGAAGAAAAAGGAGAGATTGATTAGTGAAGTCTACACGAGCAAGATCTGCTATCCTAATGGTCATGTTATGCCTGGTGATGGTTATTGCAGCAGGTTGCGGTAATAAGCCTACCAATAACAATGCCAGTGGTAATAACGGAAGCAGCAGTGGCGCAGCAGGAAATAACACAAGTAGTAATGAGACAAATCCTGGGGCTACCGAGGGACTGCCTTCAGCTACAGCAAGCCACCCCATAGTGACCATTGAGATGGATAACGGAGGCATTATCAAAGCCGAGCTTTATCCTGAAGTTGCCCCTAATACTGTGAACAACTTCATCTCACTGATTCAAAAAGGATTTTATGACGGCACCATTTTCCATAGAGTTATCCCTGACTTCATGATTCAGGGCGGTGACCCTGATGGTACAGGCATGGGTGGCCCTGGATATAGTATCGCTGGAGAATTCTCCGGAAACGGGTTCACCAATAACCTGTTGCATACGGAAGGGGTTCTGTCCATGGCAAGATCGCAGGCTCCAGATTCTGCTGGTTCCCAGTTCTTTATTATGGATGCAGCATACCCTAGCCTAGATGGAAGCTATGCCGCTTTTGGTAAAGTTACCGAGGGTATGGAAGTGGTTAAATCCATTGTTGGCTTGAAAAGAGATGGTTCCGATCGTCCGGAAGAGCCACCAGTGATGAAGAAAGTAACCGTCGACACACTGGGCGTCACTTACCCAGAACCACAAAAGGTACAATAATAAGCAAAAACGCCTTCGGCGTCCTTAATGGACGGTAAGCGTTTATGCGAGAAATATAAGGATAATATATAGCGTGAAACTTATAAATTCTTATATTTAAAAAACTCGGCAAGCTCCCAACCGGAAAGAATTCGGATGGACTGCCGAGTTTTTTTATTAAGGATAACTAATGGATGAATCTATGTGACTTATCCCCGTAGTGATCTTCTGCTAAGAGCATGTTGACCGTTACGCAGGAAAGTACTACGAGTATTTCTTAATAAGGATATCCGTTCCTCTGCAAGCTGATTTGCTGCGACAGAAGTAGGAATTCCGTTTAAACGTGAGATTTCAAGGACGCGGGTGATGTTATCGTAAATTTTTGAAACCTGCTTAAACGCACGCTCCTTATTATAGCCATTCAGCTCATCCGCGATATTAATAACGCCACCGGCATTAATCACATAATCAGGAGCATACACAATGCCCATTTCGTAAAGAGTCTCGCCATGATAGGCCTCTTTTAACTGATTGTTGGCCGCACCTGCGATCACCTTTGCCTTAATTACCCGCAGGGATTCATCATTGATCGTTGCTCCGAGTGCACATGGAGCATAGATATCACAGTCTGTACTGATAATATCTGCAGGATCGACTGCTTTAGCGCCATAAGCCTCTACCGCGCGCCCCACAGCTTCTTTATGAATATCGGTTACGATAAGCTGAGCGCCTTCTTCATGAAGATGCTTGCACAGCGAAAAAGCCACATTCCCAACGCCTTGAACGGCTACAGTCTTCCCTTCGAGCGAATCACTGCCAAACGCTGCTTTGGCCGCTGCCTTCATCCCTTGGTATACGCCGTAAGCCGTAGCTGGTGAAGGATTGCCCGAGGAACCGTATGTAGGTGATGTTCCTGTAACATAATCTGTCTCTTGATAGATAATGTTCATATCTTCTTCGGTAGTACCAACATCCTCGGCTGTGATGTAGCGTCCATTCAAGCCCTGTATGTATCTTCCAAAAGCACGGAACATAGCTTCATTCTTATCCTTCTTGGGATCCCCTATGATCACTGTTTTTCCACCGCCTAAATTTAGGCCGGATACTGCATTTTTGTATGTCATCCCTTTTGCTAATCGAAGCGCGTCAACAATTGCATCCTCTTCTGTAGCATAGGTCCACATCCGTGTTCCACCCAGTGCGGGCCCTAATGTCGTGTCATGAATGGCGATGATGGCCTTTAATCCTGATGCTTTATCCTGACAAAATAACAGTTCCTCGTAATCGTCCCGCTCCAATGCTGCAAATAATTCCATTCTCAATATCCCCTGTCTCTTTGTTATATTCCACATGTTGGTTATTACTCTTACCACACAAAATATTGTAGCAGAATGCGTCGTAAAACAAAAAGAACCACATCACCATCATAACTTCTAATGAATGACGTGGCTCTTATATGAGTGCTACTGTACAGAATAGAGTGCAATTGTCAAAATGCGTTACAGCTTAGCAATTGTTTCTGTAAGAACAGGTACGATTTGCGATTTGCGGGATACTACACCTTTGAGAAGTGCTTTATTATCATCAAGCTTCACGTTGTACGCCTGTTCAACTGCACCTGCAACACGGCCCAGAGCCAGACCTACGGAATCGTTATTGAGGATATCTGTAACTACGAACAGGAACAAATCCAATCCTTTTTCAGCAATAATGGAAGTAAGTGCAGTTTCCAGTTCAGCTTGTTTGGAAAGAACATCATTAACGTCAACCGCGTTCACTTGAGCGATTTCGACTTTGTATTCACCCATTTTGAATTCCTTAGCATCCAAGGAAATCAGTTGAGCGATACTCTTGTCGCTAAGATCAGCGCCAGCCTTCAGCATGTCGAGACCGTAGCTTTCTGCATCTACACCAGCGATTTCAGCAAGCTCGCGTGCTGCAGCTACATCTTCCGCTGTGCATGTTGGTGATTTAAACAGCAAGGAATCAGAAATGATCGCAGACAGCATCAATCCGGCGATTTCTTTAGGGATAGCAACTCCGTTTTCTTTATACAGCTTGTTAAGAATAGTAGCTGTACAGCCAACTGGCTCAGCACGATAGTATAACGGATGTGCAGTCTCAAAGTTTGCGATCCGGTGATGGTCGATAACTTCAACCACACGCACTTGATCAATGTCATTCGCACTTTGTTGGCGTTCGTTATGGTCAACAAGAATAACCTGAGTTGCTTCACCAGCTACGTTCTCTACCAGACGAGGAGCTGCTACTCCGAAATGATCAAGCGCAAATTGCGTTTCACCACTAACGTCACCCAGACGAACGGCCTCAGCATCCCAGCCCAATTCCTTTTTGAGTGCAGCATAAGCAATTGCAGAACAAATGGTATCCGTATCCGGATTTTTGTGTCCAAAAACCAAAGTTTTTTCCATTTCCAATCTCCTTACTATGTTTTAGTGAGATTAATATACCATACATTGATAGCGGCTTCCAGATTGTCCAGTTTGAAAAATGCTTTATCGCAATTCTATCAACCTCTTCTAAGGCTGCTCACGCCTCGTCTTCGGAAGCGGATCCGGCTTGGTTTCACCATGTAGCGGTTCATTATCTGAGAAAAGATCAGGGTTTTCCTTCAGCATCTGACTTAGAATATCCGTCGTTTCAACCGTTCCACATACTCTAACCAGTGCATCTCCAAAATTGCCCTTACGCATGGCTCCGCCTTCCTCAAGCTCTCGCTCTACCTTCCAAAAATGCTCCGACCACGAGAGACCACAGTGTCTGCGCGAAGGCACCATGATTTCATCACCACCTGGTGTTATCGTATATAGCTCCTCATGGCTATCTGTCATTCTGCCTGGAATATCCACCCACTCTTCGATCCCGTGAATGAACGTATTCCGCCGAAGATCAACACCCAGCAATACAATTTCCGCCTTACGATCAAGCAGCTTGCCCCACGCTGAGCCACGGGCGCATGGCGTATCCCAGCGTTCATCTCCTGTGGTAAATTGTTCTGCATCTTCACCCAACGCCGCTACAGAATGCGTCGGATGCCAAGAGCGAATGACACCGGGACGTTTACGGAACAGCTCCGGTAATATCCCTACACAAGATGGGGAATCTTGAACAGAGAACCGTGGATTGTCTGCATTAATATAAGCCCATGTATGGGTTGGCAGTACAAGTAGCCCGTCCTTCATATATTCACTGAGCACATCCAGCACCGTGTCCGCGCCACCCTCTACTTCGCCAATACTTTTTAAAGAGGAATGAACCAGAATGGTCCCCCGTGGATCAAGCTTAAGTTCCTGTAGTTGTTTCATCAAACTAGCTGTTGTATGCATTATACGCTCTCCTTATGTATGGATTAGATTGTGCGAAACATAAATCTCTACTTGCAAAAATCGCACTTAACTATTAAAATTATAGTAACTTAATAATACTCACTAATATTCTATCGATCACAATATAACTTGCTCACATTTAGCATTTACACGGAGGTAATTACACATGACTTTAACATTAAAAGGACTACACCACGTATCCGCGATTACAGGTAAAGCGCAGGAAAACTTCAAGTTCTATACTGAAGTACTTGGACTGCGTCTCATTAAAAAGACAGTCAATCAGGATGATATTTCAGTGTATCATTTATTCTATGGTGATGAGAAGGGTAATCCCGGAACTGAATTAACTTTCTTCGAACTCCCAATGGCGGGTCGCACTCGCGAAGGGAATAACAGCATCTCCGCGCTCTCTCTTCGAGTGCCAAGCGATGCCGCACTTACCTATTGGGAGCAGCGCTTCACTGAGCTTAACGTAGAGCATGGAACGATTCAAACACTCGGTGGCCGCCAGACATTATCCTTCCGTGATCACGAGAGACAACGTTTCATCCTCGTATCTGACGAAAATGATCATGGTGTTGCCGGCGGTACGCCTTGGGCCAAAAGCCCGGTACCTGCTGAGTATGGAATTGTTGGTCTAGGTCCCGCACATCTTACCGTTGAAAGTGCAGAGCATACGGCGGTTGTACTGGAGCACTTGCTTGGCTTCCGCCGTAAAGGCTCTTATCCTTCAACAGTAGTGGGTCAACCAGATGTGATCGTATTCGAGACTGGAGAAGGCGGATCGGGCGCAGAGGTTCACTTGGAAGAACGTAATGATCTAGATCAGGAGCATTTGGGACGAGGCGGTGTACACCATGTCGCATTCCGTGTGGATAACGAGGAAGAATTAAAGCAATGGATTGAGCATATTCGCACAGCTCAGCTTCCTAACTCCGGATTCGTGGATCGTTTCTACTTCCGCTCCCTTTATTTCCGTGAGCCTAACGGCATTCTTTTTGAGCTAGCTACTGACGGACCCGGATTTGCTACTGATGAGCCGATGGAAAGTTTAGGTGAATCCCTTGCATTGCCGCCTTTTCTGGAATCCAAGCGTGAGCAAATCGAAGCTTATCTTAAACCGCTGGATACTCGGCAGTAAGATTCCTCGGTTCATTTAATAAAAGGTGTGAGTCGCTTATGCGCTCAAACCTTATTTTTTTATTGAGGATTAGCTGTCTTCCCTACAATGTCTAATAGCTCCGACAGATCTCGAATTTCGTATTCTGGTTGAACACCCGACGAATTCTCTTTACCGAGCGGGTTAAACCAGCAGGTATCAATCCCATAATTAATGCCGCCTTGAATATCAGAGGTTAAGGAGTCTCCAACAATCAGTACTTTTTCCTTATCCGAAATCCCCAGTTTGGCAAAAGCATAATCAAAAATTCCTGTCTCCGGCTTCTGACAGCCAGCTTCCTCTGAAATAATGATCTGCTCAAATGTTTCACTAAGCGGTGACCCTTGGATTCTGGAAGTCTGCACTTCCTTAATTCCGTTCGTAATGATTGCCAGTCGACAATCAGCAAGTTCCTCACAAAGCTCGATCGCTCCCTGGATCAGAAAGGTTCCCTCGCCTAAGAAACGTAGATACGCTTCACTAAACGCCTCAGGATCTAGCTCCAGCGCATTCGCAGCGAATAACCGATTAAACCGTTCCACGCGTAATGCCGCCGAACTAATCTTCCCTTGCTCCAAATCCCGCCACAGCGCATGATTAATCTCCTGATAACTGACAGCATAATCCTCTGCACCTGTGGGCATCCCAACATGTAGAAATGCGTTAGATAATGCGTGACTTTCTGCCATTCCGTAATCAAACAGTGTATCGTCAGCATCGAATAAAATAACGTCGTATTTCATAATATCCCCCAAAACTCTTTTCTCAAAAAGGTACTACAGTGATACAATCAAGTCAACTTATCAGTCAGACGACAAAAATTTACTTTTTTAAGGTAGTTTTAAGCGAATTGTGTTATTTTAAAAAGAAAACGGTGGTGAGCGTCATATTATACGTTTTATCGTTTCTAATGTCTTTTTCTATCGTCTACTTTCTAATTCCGCCGCTCGGCAGACTAGCTTTCCGACTCGATTTTGTGGACAAGCCTCGTCAGGACGTTGAGCGTAAAATTCATAGAGAGCCAATACCGCTTACGGCCAGTTACGCCATATTCATCGGATTCTTCATTACTTATTTGGTATTTGCCCGTGAATTCTCCATGGAGACCGTCGCACTGTTTGCAGGTGGCGTACTGCTGCTGACCATAGGCACCATAGATGATTGGTACAAAACAAAGGGTAAAGATTTCCCTGCACTGCCCAAAATGATTGTACAGGTTAGTGCGGCTGTTCTCGTTTATCTTTCCGGCAACGCATTTACAGGCTTCTACAACCCCTTCTCAGGGGATTATATCGTTCTACCCGTTGTATTACAGTTTCTGTTGACGATTATCTGGATCTTCGGCGTAACTACTGTCATTAATTTCTCGGATGGTATGGATGGGTTGGCTGGTGCATTAACTGCTATTTCGGCCATAACACTATTTATTGTCGCATTAACTAAGGGGCAATCCTCTTCTGCGATTATGGCGATTGCGCTCGTCGGTGTCACCATTGCTTATCTGCGCTATAACAAACCGCCTGCCAAAATCTTTATGGGCGACGCCGGAGCTACCTTTCTCGGCTTCATCCTTGCGGTAATCGCACTCGACGGTGCGTTTAAGCAAGCCACGGCCCTGTCGCTGTTCATCCCGATTTTGGCGCTGGGCGTTCCGATCTTCGACAATATTTTTGTCGTCGTCAAACGCTTTATCCAAGGCAAGTCCATTTATCAGGCCGACGCTACCCAGGCTCATTACCGCCTGCTCCGTGCAGGTCTGAGCCAGAAGCAAGTCGTTGCCGTGTTATGCTTGATCAGCGTCTGCTTATCTTTATCCTCAATCATTCTGCTGCTAATCGAGACTTGATGTATTGTTTGCGGATTAGTATCGTACAAGAGCAATCGCATCGGCTAGTCCATTGAAGTAATAAAAACGAGCAAGTTTCCAATATGGAGACTTGCTCGTTTCTTGTTTAACGCTATTAGGGAGAGCCGGATTATCAAGATCCTCGGGATCTAAGTGGAGCTGCGGTGAGCTGCGCGGATCTACTGCGTTTACGGCGATCGACGCTGATCTACTGAGCCGCTTCTACTGGGTTTGGGGTGAGCTGCGCGGATCTGACGAAACTTTCGCGGCCTTCGGACCCTGGAGGCGTTATTTGTGGATTTCCGAGCTTTTTGCGGCAGTTTCGGACTCCAGAGACGCTATTGCCCATAAATGTACTCATATTCAGCAGTTTTCAAGCCAATAGCTGCATTGGTGTCCGATAGCACTCCAAGAAAGGCGATTTTCTTCATATAACGACTCCTGAGTCCGTTAGTTCCACTCGCAGGATAACCAAACACATCATCTTACCCATCACTCGCTTGCGCAAACTCGGCTAACCTACGGTAAATCCCTACAATCTCCTCCATTGGCATTCTTACCAGACCACTAGAAGAGGGAGCTACGAATTCACGTACACCGTCCACCATCGGAGGTATATCCCCTTGAAATCCCCAGTTTGCTTTAGTCCTACGACTAAACTCTGTATATACACCTTTTCCTACAAAACAGGCGACCTGTGGGCGATACAATTCCAGCTTGGAGCGAAGCAATTCGCGGCCCTCATTATATTCCTCACGGGTAATATCGTCGATTCCGCGTGTGGGCCTGGCAACAATATTCGTAAAACCATACCCCAGCTTAAGCAGTTCCCCGTCCTCAGACGCGTCGTACAACCGAGGAGTAAGTCCTGAATTGTGTAAAATTCTCCAGAAATTATTCCGTGGATTCGCGTAGTGATGCCCTACCTCACCTGAGCGAATACTCGGGTTAAAACCAATAAATACAATCTGTAATCCGTGATCTAGGTGATCTGGAATTTCATCCATGTGATTATGCCTCCTAACCAAACGATGTTCTAATTCTACAATGGGGTATACACATTAAGACAGGAAGCAGGAATTGGGTCCGCCAGCCATACCTCATTACCCGCATAATAAAAGGTTACACCCATTTGACCAGCACTAATCGTATCAACGGTCAGCAGAATCAATTTCCCTCTGCGGCTTCCAGCCAAACTAGCAAAATGTGTCCCTTCGGACAAATGAACATATTGACGTCCCATTGATTGGAGTCCCTCTTCCAAAATAACTGAAAGAACGCCAGCATGAGTTCCGTGATAAAGCGTAGATGGCGGAGTTCCTTTCTACAACCGTGGATCTACCGGATCAGACTCCAGCGACAATGCAGCAAGCACACATTCATGTACGCGTTCTATCGGCTCTTTACGAATAAAACGTTCCACCGATTCCCGACCAAGCGCACATTCCATCAAGGCATGACGCTCTTTTTTGCTTGTTTTGCGCTGCTTGAGGCGTACAAGATTGTCCGGCTGTAAATAATCTATCCCATAGATAATATGCAGATATTTGCGCCCTCTCACCTTGAGTGCAGGCTGAACCATTTTATCACCATTACTTGTTATAAAAGTTTCCGGCTTGATAACAATCCCTTCATGCCCGTCCTCCGTCATTTCCTCCCACCAACGGATCACCTGCTCCTCGTCAGCTTCGTTACAAACCGTGCGATATTCAGTCTCCATAAACAAAGGTGACGCCTCAGCTAGCTCACGATTATGCTCCATATGCCAAAGATGACTGTGTTCAAAGAAAGTTTGTCCGCTATGCGCAAGCGTGTGGAAGGGAGCAATCTTAATCCCGTCCAATCCACTTACGTCCCAGCAATACTTTTGGAAGGCTTCCTTAAAAAGAAGAGCATTCTGAAGCTTCTCCTCCATTTCCAGGATCCACGAGGCAACATCTCGCCCTGATCTTTCAGCCTCACGCAGCTTCTCCAAAAGATGCTCCCGATCCAGCAAAGCGGCTTCAGCCACATAGGCATATTGGGAGGATATCAGCTCACGTGCTTTTCTTTGTCGCTCCTGTCATATAAATTATGCGGGTTTTTGGCCAGTAGTTGAGACAACATCCCCGCTCCTGACCCCGTCGCCTTGATGATCAAATGCATAAGCTTCATCTCTCCTTAATTAACAATTATTGAATTGCGAACTTACCAGTTCCATTGCCCCGTTTCTCCCCAGACCTCTATTAGTGCTGATCGGAACAAGACATCTAACGCTTCATCCATAACACCAACACTCTGTTCAAAAGCAGAAGCAACCGCCTCATAATGAGCAATTCGCTCCTCCAAATAAATATTGATAACATCCAAGCGCGGCTCCAGATTTAGTTCATCACCGGACATTTTACGAAATAACAGGCTCTGTACAGCTTCCTGTAATTCTGAACCTTGTGGAATCAAATCCTGTACAAGCACATTAAAATCGAGCGGCGGCACTTCGTTGTATTTTTCAATCCAAGCGCATGCTAAGAGTGGTCTTAATACGTAAAAATATTTCTTAATTTTAACCTCACTGCCTTGCAGATAATCCCGGTAATTTCCTCGCGCCATGTTCAAATAGTGGTAAATGCATGATTTTGGCGAAAAGCTTTGTGGCGAGAGTTCACGGATACTTTCGGCTACAGCGTATTTTTCTTCATAGCGAATCGGTGATTCTAACCATTCCAGCAGAGGCGGATTAGATTTCCGAAATAGATTAAGCCCCTTCTTCAAGTCCCAACCGTTAATATCAAGCATCTCACTGATCGGCCGTTCTATTACATCCCTGTGCCCAAAAATAGATAAATACGCCTCAGGTCTCCGTATGTATAGGAATCTAACATCATAATCACTATCTTTGGATGGAAATCCCCAAGCCCGGCTCCCCGATTCACACGCATACAAAATGCGAACATCTTCTTCAGATTCAATAGTCCGAAGCTGCTGAATGATCGATGGATGTATTTCTGTCATCTCATTTCCTCCCTTAGAACCTCTAAATATGCAAAAAAGACCATGGACTCCATCGTCCATGGCCGGGCTTCACCTAAATACAGAACTCTTACCAGTTAATACAACGTTGTTGATTCGCCGGAAACGAATATACTGGTTCTGAGGCTGACCTGTAAGCCAAGGTAACAGATAGACGCAAATATGGATAAGCATTATACGATAGCTGATTATTCATATTGTTATTCATCTGTCCTTACCCCCAAGTCAAATTATACTTTATTCAGTTCCATTTCATCCTTAACATATCTCCAAAAGCATAATCCAACTATCCAGTTTTTGTCAACCAGTAGTCTGTTTATCTTTAATCTTCCACTTACCTTATTCTTATCTTATTTCAGTATTGCCTTCAATTCAGGCGTCATATCCGAATCTTTTAACATTACGAAATCGCTATAACCCTCCTTATATAGCAACTTCACTATGTAGTTGCCATTCTCAACGCCATAATTGAAACGATGATTCAAAATATCCGTTAATAGTGCCTTATCCTTTGTAACAACTGTACGATTATTTTCACGTGCAAGCACTACTCTTTGTTCAGGACTAGTAGGATTCTTAGGTGTTTGCTTATCCATAAAGTCATCTTTTATTATCTCTGCGGACTGTATATCTTCAGCGGTTGACCGAACTTTGTCAGCATATCCTTTATCTGTCATCCATTTCTCCAACTCATGAAAAGATGATTTCCAAGGATAATAATAACCGTAACTTGAAGATGGCCGATCACTTTCCTCTTTTACCTTTAATTCTGTTTGGATATTAGCCACATCAGGTTTTCCGTCCTTATCTAGCTGTACTTCGTAGGACATATTCAAAATTTCGCGTTTGATAATCTCCTTTAGCTCTAAAATTTCCCCGGTATCAGAGATGGCTACTTTTTTATTTCTGTTGGTAATCCACATATAATCCAGGTCTTTGTCTAACAGAGTTAAATTATACTTTTCATACTTGAAGTCCTCGGTCTCCTTAATCACCTTAAGCTCTGCTTCGAATCCCTTGTTAGGAATCCAGTATTCCCTCACTAGCTTGTTGCCGTTCTCCAATTGATAGGCCAGAGTAAAATATTCATAAACATATTGTTGTGAGGTATGTTCTGGACGTACCGCAACTACCGCTTGATGAAGTTTACGGACAACCTCTATATAATCTTTATTATCGGAAAAAGGATCCTGCCCCATAAAAGGTGTAGTGTACATATCATCCATTTTGGTATACATGTGGTAGTTACTTCCCATATATACACCACTAATCTTATCACTAGAAGGCACTCTAGCTTCATACCCGGTAATACTTGATACTGGGATATACAGAATTAACCCCATCATTACCGCATAAACTGCAAACTCAGCTACCATTTTACGCGTCATAATCTGCCATGTTTTCCGAATAATCATTTCCGCAGCAACATAGCCGATAATGGCTCCGATGGTATATCCACTAATCACCCAGCCGATCTGCTGTTGCTTCATTTGCGCAAAATAATTACCGGCAATAAGCATAGTACATAACATAACCCCTGCTTTAAACAGCGGGTTGAAATATCCAAAAGCGATAGCCTGACCCGCTTTTTCAGTATTACGTTTACGGTATAACAGATAGGACAACCCAATAAATAGAAGTGCCAATACCCCATAAATCCATAACTCTGTATTGGTGAATGGCTCGCCGGTAAAATAATACACAATATGAACAAACGGAGACCACATCTGCAAACTAGAATTACGGAAGTTTACATTTGCATTTGCATAACCATAAAGATACATGGCGAAATGGCTATTGATTAATGAGATCAGTACAACAGGAAGAATAAGCAAAATATAAATGATAATTCCCTGAAGAATAGATTGGCCCGTGCATATTCCCACAAAAACACTAAAGCAGAAGAGGAACAAAGTCAGAATACTAACCGTGATACACCATTGCCAAATATCTGCGCCTTGAAAAATATAAAAATTACCACTCCAATGCTTAACAACCGCAACCACCCCAGCAGTTAACCAAACCGGCACCAACAGTAAGGTAAGTCCACTCGTCAGATGAGCTATAAATAAATGCTCTCTGCGTAAAGGCAGGCCATGCCAAAGATCTGCGGGTGATTTTGCCTGAAGGTATCGGAATAAGAATAGTCCTGCGGCAACTGGGATCGTAATGATAAACAAGGCTTGCACACTACCTGCTATGCGAAATAAATGATCAATTTCCTGCGGTTTTGCATTCGGATTGTTGCTCATGAAGAGCTGCAATGGAAGTGCGAATAATAAGCCAAGTGCATATATGATCCCAATCCAGCCATGCTGGCGGAAGTTCTGGCGAAAAATACTGCTATTAAAGTAGTAATGGCTGCGCGTCATATCCGACATCCCCCATTTCATAAATAAAGATCTCTTCTAACGTCAATGGAAGCAAATCGAATACGTATGGCTCGTACACCTGAAAGGCCGCATTGATACGTTCACGATCCCCTTTTACAATGTATAGATTCACACTTCCCCGGCGCTCTTGATGCAGAATTTGCAGCTTCGCAGCTAAAGGAATTTCATGTCGTTCATCTCGGAAGGCCACTTGAATTTTATGTGTATCCGCCTTAAGATCATCCAGATCCTTCTCAATCAACATTTTTCCACCATGCATAATCCCGACATGATCACAAAGATCCTCGATCTCACGTAGATTATGCGAAGAAATGATTACCGTTAGCTCGCGTTCAGCAACCTCCTGAAATAGCAGGTTTTTGATCTGACGTCGCATAACTGGATCTAACCCGTCAATCGGCTCATCCATAATTAGCACATCTGGCATACAGCTTAAACATAACCAGAAGGACGCTTGCCGCTGCATCCCTTTGGAGAAACGACTAAGCTTACGCTTCTTATCGAGCTGAAAGACGGTCCCCAAATCTTCAAAACGCTTCTGATTCCAGCTCGGATAGATCGAGCGATAGAAGGCTGCCATTTGCAGCATGGTGGATTGTGGAAAAAAGTAAGGAGAATCCGGCATAAAAATAACCCGTTGCTTAGTTGTTGGGTGTTCGAATACCACTTCACCATCCACCTTCACGGTCCCCTTATCTGGAGAGTAAATACCTGCTAAGGTCTTCAGCAACGTAGTTTTACCCGCTCCATTAGACCCGAGCAGCCCATAAATCGTCCCTTTACGTACCGTTAAAGAGATATCATCAACGGCCTTTTCCCCTTGAAATAACTTGCTGACTCCTCGAATCTCAATCATTACTCTTCCCTCCTTCTCTCTGCTTCTCCACTTGCTCATACAATGAACTAATCTCAGCTGCGGTGAACCCAAGATATACCGCTTCCGCCATCAGTCTGAGCAGCTCATCCCGGACTTCAGCTTTTTTGATCTCATTTTGTTCTTTTTTCATCGGGGCTACAAAACTCCCTTTCCCCTGCAGTGAATAGATATATCCCTCACGTTCCAATTCACGGTAAGCCTTCTGAATCGTATTGGGATTCACGGTTAGCTGCTGGGATAACATCCTTACAGAAGGTAGCTGTTCATCCGTCTGCAATATACCATGCAGAATCATTTCCTTGACCTTATCGGTCAGCTGCTCATAAATCGGCTTCCGACTACGAACATCCAATTCGAACATAACTTTCCTCCTTCCACTATCTTGCATTAAATCCATTATAGTGTGTATTAACTGTACTACTATTATTAATACAGTTTAAGCAATATGTCAACGCAAAAAATCCCCGCAGCTATAAAACCACCGTGGGGATTGTTCTCATAATTAGACACTTTATTAGCTTGAGGTATTCACACTCTCGACTCTTGACTCAGAAAAACCCGGGTACGTTCCTGCTGTGGATGATCAAAAATCTGCTCCGGTGTTCCAGACTCCGTGATCTCACCGTTGTCCATAAAAATCACACGATCCGCAACATCACGAGCAAAATTCATCTCATGAGTAACAACAATCATCGTCATATTCTCCTCAGCAAGTTGACGGATGACGCGTAGCACCTCACCGGTGAGTTCGGGATCAAGCGCGGAGGTGGGTTCATCGAACAATAAAATATCCGGATTCAGCATTAACGCTCTCGCGATGGCAACCCGCTGCTTCTGTCCACCGGACAGCTTTGCAGGATACACATCCGCTTTTTCAGAAAGGCCTACCTTAGAGAGCAAGTCCTTGCTTCTAGCCATAATCTCCTTCACACTCTCCCGCTTTAACATCCTTGGAGCTAGCTCTAGATTGCCTCGCACCGTCAGGTGTGGAAATAGATTAAAGTGTTGAAACACCATACCCATGGATGCCGTGATCTCACGAACACTTGCACCACTAGCGTATTTTCCATTCTCCACGAGTGGCTTACCTTGGATCAAGATGCTTCCACCCGTAACTTCCTCTAGATGAACTAGACTACGCAGCATTGTACTCTTACCTGAACCGGAAGGTCCGATAACAGCGACGGCTTCACCCGCCTGAATATTGAAACTAACCTTCTTCAACACATCCAAATTGCCGAAGGATTTCTGTAAATCACTTACTTCTATCATGCTACTCATAATCGGACAGTCCCTTTACTCGAATTTGAAACGTTTCTCCAGTGCTTTGAAGAATAAAGTTAGCACCAGCGTCATCAGTAAATAAATCACTCCCGCCACTACAAAGGGAGTTACAGTAAAGTCTCGATTTACTGCTGTTTTGGCATAGTTCAGAAGCTCAGGTACAGCAACGGCATATAGTAGAGCCGTATCTTTGACCAAGGAAATCGATTCATTGGCCACAGCGGGCAAAGCTACCCTGAACATTTGAGCTAGAATTACCTTGCGCAGCGTTTGCCATTTACTCAGTCCGAGTACTTTGGCTGCTTCATGCTGCCCTTTATCAATGGAGAGCATGCCACCACGAAAGATCTCTGCGAAATATGCCCCATAGTTAAGAATAAACCCTAGACTCGCCGCAACGAAACGGTCCATGACCAGATATTGTCCAATCACCGGAATCTGTGGCAAACCAAAGCAAAAAAATAACAATTGCAGTAAAAGAGGTGTTCCCCGCATGACATAGATGTAGGTATGTGCAATCCATGCCAAGGGCTTAATCACACTCTTCGCCATCAAGGTGACTAGGAACCCAAGCGGAATCGATACCAAAATAACAATAAGAAACAATAAAACTGTTGTACGCGCGCCTTCTAACATCGGCCCGGATATTTGTATAATATAATCCATTTTCATTTCTCCAATAAATTCTGTATATTGACCTTCTATTTCAATACCTTATTCTCACCAAACCACTTCGTGGAGATCTTCTCAGCCGTTCCATCGCTGTTCATTTCATCTAAAGCTTTTTGAAGTTCTTCCAGCAGTGCCTCATTACCTTTCTTAATTCCAATACCGTACTGCTCAGGAGCAAGCGATTCATCTAGCAGTTTAAAGGTATTAGGCTCTTTTGACATATAATATCTGGCTACCACTTCATCAATGACTACACCGTCCAGGCGCTTAGTCTTCAAATCTGTGAGCGCTAGCACGTTATCCGGAAATTCCGATACATTAGCAATTTGTTCTTTAATCGGATTAGCATTTAAAGCATCGGCTGCGGAGGATAGACTTTGAAGGCCTACCTCTTTACCAGCCAAATCATTAAGCTTCGAAATAGAGGAATCCGCTAATACCACTACTACCTGGCTATTTTCAAGATATGGCTTAGTGAATAACACCTTTTCCTTACGTTCATCTGTGATGGTATAACCATTCCAAATCATATCAATGCGCCCACTATTCAGTTCTGACTCCTTAGCCGACCAGTCAATAGGCTGAAAAGTGATTTCTTTACCCATTTTCTCAGCTGCAGCTCTGGCATAGTCGATATCAAACCCAACAATTTCATTGTTCTCATCTCTAAAGCCCATTGGAGCGAACTTATCATCGATTCCGATTACCAGCTTTCCATCCTTGCTCCCAGAAGACGAACAGCCTGATAAAGCTGCAATAACCATGATCATAAATAAAACTAAAAGTGCATTTTTCTTCATCTCTTTTATCCCCCATCGTTGACACAGCGCTGTGTGCTTTAGTTCGCTAATACGTTATCAGAGTATCATGATAACATGACAAATTAACTACGTCGATAGATTAGAGAGGCCTACATGTGTCAAATCTACAAAGATTTCAGACAACAAAAAAAGACGACAGATCAAATCTGCCGCCTCATCAATATGAATGATTTAATTTTACTATCAGATTTAGCGCTTATCGTTCCAAAAATTGTTAGGCTCCATATCTGAAGTAATAATATGAAACGCATAGCCTTCTTTCTTCAGCGCCTCTAGGATGCGTGGAAGAACTTTAAGTGTAGCCTTTTGATCATGCATTAAAATTACTGGGCTGCTCTTCTTCAGACTATGAACTTCTCTCATAACCGTACTATAGATGGAATTACTATCGTTCTTATATCTCCAATCCTCAGAGTCAACATTCCAATCCCACAGATGATACCCTTGAGTTAGTATCTTATCTCTATAAGCTTTTGTTAAATAAGGTTTACTACCATAAGGTGTACGAATCAGCGTTGTACTTTGACCTGTAATCTTCTTCAGAATCGCATTATCATCATTCATCTCTTTCAACGCCGACGCCGGAGATGCATAAAATTTATCTTTCACATGTGTCATGCCGTGTAAAGCAGGTGCATGTCCATCTTTCACTAAGCGTTTTACTTGAGACGCGTGTGCGTTCATGTTATTTCCTAGCATAAAGAAGGTTGCCTTCACATCATACTTCGCCAAGATATCAAGTAGTTGAGAGGTTGTAGCGGATGGGCCATCATCAAAGCTAAGATATAAGACCTTCCCATTTGTGCCCGTCGTCCCTGTAGTTACATTTTGTTGCAAATCCTTTTTATGTTGATTCACGAATGCAGCATCGTCTAATTTAGCCCCGGAATTATACACTCTTAATAAAGATTGAGCTGGCTTAAACGAAATTGAAAATCCAAGATGAGAGGTCATCTTCACAGGAACCATCGTTCTACCATTTTCCACAAATGTTTTCAGCGGAATAGTCTTTCCATTAGGGAGAAGAGCTGTTGCGTGATCATTCAGCAGTTCGATGGAACCGTTGTTCCCTTGAACATGAATTCCAACACCCTGAAGGGTAAGATTAAGATTCAGTTCTAGGGACAAATCACGCAGTGAAACATAATATGTATCCTTTATCGACACTGCATCAATTTTAGTTAATTTATCGTTCACCCCTAATTTCAGGGATCCTGCCGCACCCGCTGCATTCACTGTATCTATCTCTCGTACCAAACCAGTACATACGAATAATACTATAAATAATAGCCACACTTTCTTTTTAAACATCTTAAAAAATCTCCCATCTCGTATATTTACCTATAACATTATCATAGATTAATAGATAGAAATTTGAGAGATTGTAACTTAATACAGAATAATTTGTTACCCTTTTTAAGGCTTGCAGATATTTCGACAAAATTCATCAAGGTATGTATTCTGGCCAAATCCTGTCATACCAACAAAAAATGGTTAAATTCCAATCCTTTTGCACAAAATAGATGTGTCCAAATTAGCAACATTAGTAAATTATTGAACAAAGTTTGAACAGAAAAAAATAACCATTAAACAGCGCGGCTACAGTGATCTTTATCATATCATTAGGAACTTGTAACAAAATGATCACACATATTTAACTTGATCGCCATTATTAAGGCCTATTATGGCTTAGATGGAAAAATAAGTCTTTTGCTTTCTTTCTCATTAGTTCTTACTATAGATGAAGGTAATGATGAGGGTTAATTAATAGAAGTATTGAAGGAAGGAGCTTAAGCATGAACAAAAAGGGACCGTTATACGCTTTATTTCTCAGCCTAATTTTACTCTTGCCAGGATGCAGTTCAATCGCTGTTCTGAATCCGAAGGGGCCGGCTGCGAGAACGCTGTCTGACACGATCATCCTCTCCATTGTTGTGATGCTCGGTGTTCTAGCAGTTGTCTACATCTTATATGTCTTCGTACTATTGAAATACCGCGCTAAGAAAAGTAACGAAGATTATATTCCTCCTCACGAGGAAGGAAACAAATGGTTGGAGGCCATCTGGATCACCATTCCGATTATTATCGTGGCGTTCCTCTCTGTGGTCACTGTCAAAACGACAGTAGATGTAGAAAACGTTGCAGCGGATTATAAAGATCAGAAACCGCTTGTAATCTATGCTTCCTCCTCCAACTGGAAATGGCATTTCAGCTATCCTGAGGAAGGTATTGAAACTGTAAACTATGTGAACATTCCAGTTCACCGCGCTGTCGAGTTCAGATTGTACTCTTTCGGTACGATCTCAAGTCTCTGGATCCCACAATTGGGAGGACAGAAATACGCGATGAGTGACATGCTTACAACACTGCATCTTTCAGCGGATACTGTAGGTTCTTATACCGGTAGAAATGCGAACTTTAATGGTAAGGGTTTTGCCCACATGGAATTTGAAGCCCTTGCGATGACGGATAAGGACTATCAAGAATGGGTCAAAGACGTTAAAGAAACAGCAGGTCCACTAACCGAAGACGAATTCAAAGGTCTTTTGAAAATGGAATATGTCGGACGTAAAACGTATACCAACACTCACTTATCCTTTAGCCCTCCTCCGGGAGATCATGGCGACCATATGAGTAATAATGGTAAAGAAATGGATATGGATAATGGAACTGTGGAGCACCAGGATAATAAAGAAATCCACCCGACTCCTGCACCATCTAGCGAGACCGAATTCAACAGTGAGCCTAATCCAGAACTGGATGAACAGAGCACTTCACATGAAGGACATTAGTCAATGTTAATTGAGCAACTTGAAAGGAGCGATTCCTAATGGATTGGGATAAATTTAAGGTCCACGGCGAACCCCTGATTTACGGGGCTATGGCAAGTATTGTTTTAGCTACGATCGGGATTATCGTCGGCCTGACCTATTTTAAAAAATGGGGATACTTATGGCGCGAATGGTTAACTACCGTTGACCACAAACGTATCGGGGTTATGTATATCCTTGCTGCGCTACTAATGCTTTTCCGCGGCGGCGTTGACGCTATTATGATGAAGCTGCAAACCGCAGCCCCAGACATGAAATTTCTTGACGCACAGCATTACAACGAGGTATTTACAACACACGGCTTGATCATGATTCTCTTTATGGCCATGCCGTTTATTATCGGTCTGATGAACGTTATCGTTCCGTTACAAATCGGCGCCAGAGACGTTGCCTTCCCACGTCTTAACGCCGTCAGCTTCTGGCTCTTCTTCTTCGGAGCAATGCTGCTTAACATTTCGTTTGTTATCGGGGGATCGCCAGATGCTGGTTGGTCTGCGTACTTCCCACTAGCAAGTATAGAGTTCAGCCCAACGGTGGGTAACAACTACTACTCGCTCGCTCTACAAATATCAGGTATCGGTACACTCCTCACAGGCGTTAACTTTATTGTAACGATTCTGAAGATGCGTGCACCTGGCATGAAGCTGATGAAAATGCCAATGTTTACATGGTCCGTGCTAATCACGAACATAATTATCGTATTCGCTTTCCCAGTGCTTACGGTAGCGCTCGCTTTGATGATGTTCGACCGGTTGTTCGGCTCTCAATTCTTCACGATGGCCAACGGCGGTATGGATATGTTATGGGCCAACCTCTTCTGGGTATGGGGACATCCAGAGGTATATATCGTTGTCTTACCGGCATTCGGTATTTATAGCGAAATTATCGCCACCTTCTCCAAAAAGAACCTGTATGGTTACACATCCATGGTCTTTAGTATGTTGATCATTTCCCTCTTGTCCTTCTTAGTATGGGCTCACCATTTCTATACAATGGGTCAAGGCGCTATGGTTAACAGCTTCTTCTCGATTACAACCATGGCCATTGCGGTACCAACGGGTGTGAAAATATTTAACTGGCTATTCACCTTACGAAAAGGGCGAATATCCTTTACGACACCGATGCTTTATACCCTGGCCTTTATTCCGATCTTTACGATTGGTGGGGTTACAGGTGTCATGCTGGCAATGGCCAGTGCCGATTACCAGTACCATAATACGATGTTCCTGGTAGCGCATTTCCACTACGTTCTTATTCCAGGTGCTGTATTCGCCGTTATCGCAGGTTTCCATTACTGGTTCCCTAAAGTATTCGGCTTCCGTCTTAATGAACGTCTTGGTAAGCATGCTTTCTGGTGGATTATCATTTCCTTTAACGTATCGTTCTTCCCGCTGTTTATTCTCGGACTCAAGGGCATGACCCGTCGACAATACACTTATTCTGCGGATACCGGATTTGGTCCGCTGAGTATGGTCTCATTCGTAGGTGCGATCGGTCTCGCTATTGGATTTGTAATTCTGGTTTATAACATTTACTGGAGTACTCGTTACGAGCCAAGAGATACCGATGGAGATCCATGGGATGCACGTACACTAGAGTGGGCAACCAAGAGCCCGATTCCAGCTTACAACTTCGCAGTGGTTCCAACTGTAAAAACACGCGATGCGTTCTGGACTTCTAAAATGGACAAAGTACCACTCTTTGAAGACAAGATTACTAAGATCCATATGCCTAGCAACACCGGCAAACCATTTATTTTGGGCGTTATCTTCTTCGTCGCAGGATTCTCTCTGGTATTCAGCCTATGGATTCCAGCAATTATCTCCGGAGTAGGTATCCTCATCGTTCTAGCTTTTATGTCCTTCGATCGGGATCACGGATTCTACATCCCTGCTGAAGAAGTTATTGCTACTGAAAAGAAATTGCGGGGTGAGACAGTATGAAAATAGATGCGTCTAAGCCGCTTGAATACTCAACAGAGGAGAATAGTAATAAAATCTTTGGCTTCTGGGTCTTTCTAGGAGCAGAGATTGCACTATTCGCTACGTTGTTCACAGTTTACTTTGTAATGGTAGACCGTTTTGCCAGCGGCCCTAGCGGGCCGGACCTTTTTGAAATTGGTCCAGTAATGATCGAAACATTGCTGCTGCTAACAAGCTCGTTCACGATTGGTCTTGCAGTCCATGCTATGCGGCACGGCTACCAAAAAGCCATGATGGTCTTTTTCGGACTAACCCTATTAATGGGTCTCGGCTTCCTTGGTATTGAAATCACGGAGTTTGTCACTTATGTTCACGAAGGGGCTACACTTCAAACCAGCGGTTTCCTATCCAGTCTCTTTGTACTGCTAGGAACTCACGGAGCTCACGTATCGTTCGGGTTCCTCTGGGGTGCAGCTATTCTAATCCAGTTGAAGCGTCAAGGTATTACTCCGGCTACGGCCAATAAATCCTTTATCTTCTCGCTGTACTGGCATTTCTTGGACGTTGTCTGGATCTTTATTTTCAGCTTCGTCTATCTGAAAGGACTGATGTAGCATGATGAAGCAACTGTTTCCAATTCGCCATGTGATGGGTTTCTTAGCCTCTCTTGTCCTTTCTGTGGCTGCACTTGCTGTAATCTACCTTGATCTATCCAATACTGCGAACATGGCTATCCTGCTTGTTACAGCGCTCATTCAGGCTTCCTTGCAGCTCTTCCTGTTCATGCATATTGGAGAATCAGCGGATACCAAGAAAGAACTTTATATCAATATCGCCTATGCCTTATTTGTTGGCTTAGTTACGATCTTTGGTACGCTCTTCATCTTCGTATGGGGCTGGTATGCTTAATTCCATTTAATAACACACAAAAGGACGTCTCCAAAGCCTAAATGGCTCTGGGACGTCCTTTTTTTTCAATTCGCGTTATAATCTAAATCGTGCTAAAGTCTTCTGTAAATCTTCCGCCAGCACCGCTAAATACTGAGCGGATGCGGACATTTCCTCCATAGCAGACAGTTGCTGCTGACTAGCTGCGCTAGTGTCCTGAACACCCACTGCCCCTCTATTGGATATAGCATTGACCTGTTCCATTGCTGCCGCTACACCTTGTGACTCTAAGGAGACATGCGCAACCGCCTCTCTAATCTCTTCCGTCTGCAGTGTTGCTTCTTTAATAGAACTTTGAATCTCATGAAACGCTTGAGATACGAGCTGACTTTGAGCTACTCCGTTAGAGACTAGCTCAGAGCCTGAAGCCATTGATTCTACTGCTTTTTCAGTTTGCTTTTGAATATGCGTAATAATATCTGTTACCTTCAGTGAACTGTTTCGCGTCGCTTCTGCAAGACCCCGAATTTCTCCAGCAACTACAGCAAAGCCACGTCCATGTTCTCCAGCTCTCGCTGCTTCGATAGAAGCATTAAGCGCTAGCAAGTTTGTCTGTGTTGCAATTCCGTTAATTGTAGTAATAATTGTATTTATATCCTGAGACAGCTGCCCAAGGTTACTAATGATCTCTTGGCTCTGAGATACGCCGGAGTCGATTTCCTTCATCTGTTCAATGATGTTATCTACGGCGATTACCCCTCGATCTGTTGAACCAGAAGCGACTCCCATAAGGTCGGACATTTCAAAACTGCTACTTTCTACGGCCGAAATATTATTAGTCATAGCTTGTATAGACTGAGAAGTACGATTAATGCTTTCCGTCTGTTCATCAAACCCCGCTGCAATCTCACCTGAAGATTCGGCGATCATTTGCGAAGCCAGTGAGGTCTGCTCAGCACTAGCGCTCATCTCTTGCGATGAGGCTGATAACAACTCTGCACTCTCCGCAATGCCTTGCATCATCTTCCGTAAGCTCTCCAGCATATTGTTAAATGAGTTATTAATTTGGCCGATTTCATCCTTAGCGGTATACGTTGCTGTGACGGTTAAATCTCCATCTTCCGCCCGCTTCATTAAACCTTGCAGTTCCTTAAGAGGTTTCGTAATCAGTCGAATGATTGCAACACTAAGCACGATACAAATGATCCAAGAGAACGATATCAACACTAAACTTTTAGTCTTCATTCTTTCAGCGGTAGCAGTGGACTCTAAATTATAATCTCCAGCTCCCTTTAGCAACGAATCGCTTATTCCTTTAAGCATATTGATCATTTTCTCACGAGAAATACTAAAATCCCCCGTGAATACTTGAAAGGCCTCTTGTCTACCTTTGCTATCGGCAATCTGAATAATACTGTCCCTTTGTGCACGATAGTCTGTTAAGGAGGACTCATATTCCTTTATTTTACTCAAAATGGCACTATCATTGTACTGGACGGTCTTCAGCTTGTTCAATAGATCATTATTTTCCTGAACTTTCCCCTTAATGCTCTCTAACAAATCTTTGTTCTTGTTTGCATCAACGCTAATCAAACGCTCCAAAAGAAAGGCTTCAATGGCCCGATTATTTGTACGCATTTGCCCCACGTAAGAAATTGGCAACAAGTTTTCATTGTACGTCTCTTTTGTTTTTTGGGTCATTTTGTCCATGGTGATAAAGCCAGTTACCCCCACGATGTTCAACATGACTACAGAAAATACCAAAAGAATTCCAATTTTGTACTTCACTTTCATATTCTTCATCTGCATTCCGCCTTCACATAATCTAACTCACTATCTATTTTTATCGGTTAGAGAGGTGAATTGTTTGATGATTTTTAATAAAATTATGAATAAAATTGTCGAAAAAAAGTTTCTTTTGTCAAATATTGCAACGAAAGAAAATAAAAACGGACACTCGATCCGCTAATACTCCGAATCGCAGTGCCCGTCTTACGAATAATCAATCGTACTTATTCACCCGATGAATAGTACCAATATACCGTATCACCGTTCTCTAAAATGTAGCTGTCTGCACTTATACTTGGATCAGAATCTCTATTCGTCTTATACTTCCATCCACTGCTAGGTCCGCCATCAAATTCAGCTAAACCATCTATAGATTTCACGTATTTACTACCAGCGTTTCCGGATGTTACTACCTTATCGCCCAATTGACTGCTCAGTAAGCTATAAGCCGTTTCACCTTCTTTTAGCGATACGGTTGTACTGTTCAGAATCGTGCCCTTCTTGCTATTCCCAATGACCGAAAGGGTAGCAGTAGCTTTAGCGGGAGCAATAACATCTGAAGCAATGTTTAGTGACTGAGTATAACGCGCCACACTAGGCACACTATCTTTAGCATACCCGGTTACAACAATCGTATAGGTATTCGCTGGCAGACCTTCGTCAAAAGCAGCTACACCCTTAGCATTTGTGATTGCCTTCTTATCCCCGATCGAGACCTGCACGCCAGCGGCTGGAGAAGTCACTGGATCGGAAGTAAAGGTATCCTTATTCCACACCCATTTTTTCTGAGAAACAGTTACTGTGAAAGCTTCACCCGGCTTCGGTTGTGCAGAGGAGACAACCGCAGTATCAACAACCTGCGTGGTTTCTCCGGCATAATATACAAGAACGCGGTCGGATTCCTGTAATTCAAAAGCGTCCATACCCACACTTGGATAGATCCATTCACCGCTACGCCATACTACGAAGCTCCACCAGCCATCATAAAGACCTTGTGTAATTCCATGAATGCCTGATACAAAATTACCATACGACGATTTCGTGATATCTACTTTAAAATCATTGGAAGACCCCAATTGCTGCAAAGCTTCAAGCGCATTGGAAGCCTTTAAAGTCCCCTCACCGATCAGTCGTTGCGGACCCTCAACGGTAAGTGAAGCCGTTACATTCTTAGGAATCACCTTTAGATCTTGAGTATATTTAGCTATCGATGGCGCTTTTCCATCACGATAGCCTGTTACAGTCAGCTTATAATCACCTGCTGGAACATTCCCTGAGAATAACGCCTCGCCTTTAGCATTCGTTGTTACGATGCGATTTCCAATTTGGACCTGAACGCCAGAAGCTTTGGCGGTAACCGGGGAGGACGTATTCGTTACAGCGTCCCATTTCCATGTCTTACTAGTCACTACTATAGTAAAAGAATCGCCCTCTTTAGGGCTTGGTTTGGACACCGTTACCGAATCTACAAGTTTAGTATCATCTCCAGCATAATAAACCAGCACCTGATCTGAATCTTTAAGCGCAAAATCACTCATTCCAACATCAGGATTGATCCATTGACCGTTACGGGATACGGCATACATCCATCCGTCATAGCCGCCGTAGCTTCCGGCCGGAATGTTTCCGATTCCTGTGACATAAGCACCGGAAGGATTCGTGATCTTCAGGTTCGTCTGAAGAGCCAACTTCTCTAGTGCACCAAGCACGTTGCTGGCGTATCCATATCCCTTTACTAGAGTACTCTTAGGACCCTCTACAGTGACAGGTGCATAGATTAAGGCATTCTGAACGGATGACTTAGAAAAATCGTACAACTTGCTGTTGCTGCCTTTATAGAGTAGATTGTAGGCTACAAGCGCCTGAAGGCCTTGCTCTGTAGCTAGAATATTGCTGCTTCCGCCACGGCTATGAGCGAAACTGCCGTCAGCGAGACGGTAGCTCAGCAGGTTACCGATCAGATTTACTTTATTCTTGGTGTATTCTAATCCACTTGGATCTACACCGAAGGATGTGAGACCTAGAATAGCTTGCGCTGCGCTCTCAGCACTATCTCCGTAACCTCCATGACTATCCTGAGCATTAGATAGCCAAGATACGGCTTGTAGCCCTGCTGTGTAAGCTTCTGGATTACGCTTATGTGCCGCTAGAGCGGTCAAAGCTATCGCTGTCATATCAGGTTCACTAGCGCCTGTCGTTAAGGCAAAGCCACCATCTTGATTTTGCTTGGAGAGAATCTCAGCAATGAGCTTATCCGCTGTCCATTTCGCGTTATATGGAATGTTATATTTACCTGAGTCCAGTGCGAGCAAAGCATATACTGGATTATTAAGTGTCTGTCCACTGATTTTGTCATGATTATAGATCTTCTCTATTAAGTTATAACCAGGCGTTGTTCCGCTTCCAGCAAAGTTGGTAGGATCAGCACCAATTGCTCTTACTGCGAGTACGATTCTCGCATAATCCGTGACGTTTGCGAAATTCCCCTCTGCATCCTTCACCTTTTTCTCAAGGGATAGGCTGTAACTCGCAGGCAGTTTATATCCTGCTTGAGCTAGCCCAATCGCTTGCCAATCCGACTGCACGCCACCCTTTAGAATAAATTCTGCAGCTGTATAGGTCGCATCCGCAACATTAATTCGCTCCGCCTGAGCAGCTGCATCGCTAGATTCATCTAGTCCGGTGCTAACACCTGCCTCTGCGAAGATGGTTCCTGCCGGAGCAAGAGATGTTCCTAAAATTGAAATGACCATGAATATGGCCAGTCCAAGTACAAAAAACTTGGAGGTGACTATTTTCTTCATTGTTCAACCTCTTTCTATAAAAGGAATGGATACTACATAAAATAAGAGCGCACAACATAAAGACCGCCCTATGAAGGGCGGTATTACCTTATTTTCATAATCATATCTATTAATACATAGCATGTCTATAGAAAAGCTTTGTATGAGTAACAAAAAAAAGAACAGCAGAACCAAACCTTTCGGTATCGGCCTGCTGATCAGAAATTCCTTTATTCAGCTGTTCCTTCTGGACTTGCAGTTGGCGAAGGTTCAGCACTTGCGTTAACATCCGGTGTATCCTTTGGAGCGGGATCTACAATCAATGTAAATCTCCCCGCCTTGATCATACTTTTCTCTACGATGGTCGCGCCCGGTTCTAAGGTAACCTCCACCTGATAGGATGGCTGTCCCCCTTCTGTGACAGCTGTTGCGGATGGCTCCACTGTGTTATTCTCCGCATCAGATGAAGGCGTTGGAGACGGTGTGGCATCGGCTCCTGCGTTAGTAGCGTCCGCACCTTCAGCCGTTTCAGCAGTAGTGCCTGTGGCATCCGCTGACGGAACTGGACAAGTTCCATGGCTAGCAGTGACCTTAAAGCTCTTATCCACCACATTGGATGAAGTCATCAGACTAATTTCCGTCGGATTAAATTGCACACAATCATCCGCTTTGGCAAACGTAAACACCAATACACTGCTTCCTTTATCTTCTTCTGTAGCTAGATCCTTCAGGTAAACGGAAGCCGGAGGAAGCATACTACCTGGACTCTGAACAGGTGTCGGCTCAGGGGTTGTCCCAGGCAGGGCCGTCTTATGATCTTCCGGACGTAGCATACTGAATACGATAATTGCAATAATCACCAGAATACCAGTAATGGAACCGGAGATCAGGAGTCGAAATCGACTGCGGCTGATCCAGCGCGCCAGCGGGGAAGCGAGCTGGGAGCGAGCTTCATTATAGACATTTTGTAGAGCAGGCCGAGCGGTAGCGACATAGCTTTTGCGGAAATCACGATTCTTGAAGGCTTCGCGGTCACTGCTCTGGAAATACTTCAGAATCGCCCGGCGGTAACCCGGATAAAGCTTTTTATTGGATATCGCAAATAAAGAATTCCCTTGGGACCATGCAAAGAATCGATAGATAACATCCTTATCGGTACCCGCTTTATACTTAACTAACTCCAGTAATGCGTCATAATCCAGCGGACCACTCTCACGCTCACTGGTGTAGTAGAAGGCTAGAGGAAGACGTTCAAACGGCTCTAGCACTCGAGCTTCCTTTAGTAAACGGCGACCGAGCAGCTGTACATCGTCCAATTCCTTAGGAGACAAGCCTGCAAAAATCTCTTCATTCGGCTTCTCTTCACCAAACCAGCGATAAGCAGCGCGGAGTGCATTTTCTTTCTGCTTGCTAATTCTATCTAGTGGCGGTTGCCAATCCACGACATTGCCATAACGTAAGAAAACAACCTCTAGTAAGTCTTCCTGCGTCATTTCAGTAAGGGATAGCCGGTTCAGCAGGAATCTGTCAGCAGATGCTGCAAGCTCCAGCATGAGCGAGATTACTTTTGGAGAAACGCTTGTCCCTCTACGTCGATCTTTTTCCGCTTTATCTACAATGCCATGAATTTCAGCTACCGCAGCAACCGGATCAGTCTCCAGTTGTAGCTTTTCTAGCAAGTAATCTCTTACTGCATCCTGAGCAAAGGGTTGCTCTAACGCAGCCGGCAGAAACCGACCCCAATGAAGTACAAAACTCAGAATGTCCACAGATTTAGATGCAGCAACAAGTCTTGACTCCATATAAGGCTCTAATAGCTGCTTGCGGAAATACGATTCAGACATTACCCTTTGAAAAAAAGTAGCGCTTAGCTCATCATTACTCTCAATGATACCGTATGCTGCATTGAGAACATCTTTGCGTCCCGCTTCCACGCTATGAAGCATTCCATTAATGAAATAATCGACGATTCTGACTTTGTAATTATGACCCTTGAGCACAAAATAATCCTTAAAGCACTCCATAATAGCAGGCTCCGGGACATTCCTTTGCCGAACTAAATCAAATTCTCGGTCGAACCGCTCCAAGAAAATATCATTCAGTCGGATCCTGGAATGAATAGCACCCTCCGCTTTAAGATAAGAGAGCAATCCACTCAGCACCGCGCTCTTGTTCTCCGTATATAAATGCTCATTTCCCTGCTCAATCTCATAAAATACGGCTAACTGATTATAGAAAGCTGGCGATAGTTTATGCTCAGGACTTTCTCCACGCAGGATCTGATCGGCAAAACTCACGAAATCGTCGAGATCCCCTGGATTCAAAAGCATCAGCTTCCAAACCAGATCAGCATAAGGCTGGCGAGACTCACCAAAATCTACATTCCCCATCCGTCCTGAAACCAAATCGAATGTGAAATCCTTCTCGATGCTGCGATCACCGGGACGGAGTGAGCCTTTTTCCACAAAGCTAAGATGTATATATTTACGGCTTTGCGGTTCATTAGCATACGTAATCACGCCTAATCTACGGCGGAATTCATACGGCAGCACACTATATAAAATCTCTGTAAGCTCCACCGCACGTGCAGACAGCTCCGTGATCGGTACATTTAGAGCGATATAGATTTTTTTCTTACCTGCCACAGAGAGCATTACCGCCTGCAGCAATGCCTTAAATATCCCTTCATTAATCCCTAACAAGCGTAAGCCCGCTATAGGATCAGGGCGACGATCTGTACGTATAACCGGAATAGCAGACAGCTCCGGCAAGGTTCCGCCCAGCTCTCCTTCATAACTTTTTGCGAAATCAGCATGAAGAAAGTCCCCGTAGCTATGAATGATTTCCTCTGAACGTGAGGCTGGAACTACAAAGTTATGTGCAAAAAAGGCGCTGCGCTGGCCCGTAAAATCAGTCGCTTGATAACTACTCATCCCAATCACGGTGTCGCCATTCTCTGCATGGAACAGGTGCAGCGAACTAGGATATAGAGACTCATCCTTCTCCCCACGGGCAGCCAGCTCTGCTGGAGCATCGTAGAGGCAGAAGGGATGCAGTGTTTTTTTGATAAAATTATTGTCCAGACTGTCCGATTTCGCTACTGTATCAAAGCCTTCTGTGGAACGAAACAATCCGCGGCGTTCGCGGGTGTACATTTGTTGGGCGATCTTAGACCCTGAGAAAACATTCACGGGCCGTCGCTCCCCTCAATATACTTCAGCTTATGCAGCAGCCAAATAAACGGCTCGTCTACGCGAATAGGGCTGACTACACCCTCAATCTTCTGATTCAGAGGGTTACTGCCCAACGCAGATACCGCAAAATAGCCCGTATTCGAGAAGTACACATCCATTGTATCTTTAAAAGGTCTGTCCACCTTGCCAATAAATCTGCGGATTTCTCCGTCGATATTGTGGAACTCGTCCATATTTAGCGTTTTACGATGAACATAGTTATTGAATACATTGCTGTTGGACTTGATGTAATCGCCATCCTCATCCTTCAGCGAATGCAGCATATCACTTTTCGCAAGAACGACTGCTGTTGGAATGTCAGTTTTGCTCTTTTCCTGATAGGCGATAAAATCACCGAACATCGTCAGTACAACATCACGTGGCTCGTCATATTGCGAAACCCATTCCCCCGGACGATCGCCAATGTTAATATGAATCTTCTCACGGATTGAACGGATTTGCAGCGGATCGACCATAAACAGAATACCGGCAGAGTTCTTGATATGCTGACCGTGCAGTCCCAGATAATCTTGATCCACCATGCCCTCACCCGCTACATCGAAGAACACAAGCGTCAGTGGCGGCTTCTCTTCATCCTTAAAGACAAATTGAAAAATAAACGGCTCCTGCATTTTTTCCTTTTGTGTAGAGGCCAGCAGATCCCCGCGCTCAAAAAGCGGTTCTTCATACAGCGTACGGAACTTACGGCTAATTTCCGCATTAAGTGGCATACAGGCAGCATCAAAATGACCTGCTGTCGTATGCTGCAAGGTGTGAATCAGCGCAGTCATGTACACTGACTTCCCGACTTGGGAAGCTCCGATAATCGAGATAATGTTGCTAGGAACCTTACCTGCAGTCACAGGCAGCTCGTTATGGCAGGATGGACAAAGCCGTCTGCGTGTGAGCACTCCATAACGATCCGTAAGCCCTGTTAACACATGATCGGTATAATGATGGTATTCTTCCGGTATATCCGCCGGATTAATGATCGCTTCTATGTCATCCACCGTATCGAGCCCAAAGCGCTCACGGTATTTATTTAAGGCATCATCCTCGCCCAGCGCGTAATTCTCATCGTCCTCTCGGCTATGCATAGCCCGAAAGACCACATCCTCCGGAGAGAATTTGGTGAAGCAATAAGGGCACACGATATCGTAAAAAAGTGGCCTTGGCTCCGGCTGATTCTTTTTCATAAAACGGCTAAAAAAAGACATCTACTCATCCTCCCAAAAGTTGTATCTGCGTATCTTGCTATGAACAGGCAATGCCCAACACTCGCTTGCACGCGTAGACTGACCTTACTCCGGCACCAACTCGTAATAAAGTCCATACTTAGGACCATCGGTGAAAAAGATGCGTACAAAATCCTCCTTGCCGATCTCAATCGGCGGGAGTACGTTGCGTCCAGGGGCGAAATCCTGTACGAAGGGAAAGAGAATACCATCCTCTTTCCCTGCCGGATGTCCTCCCCGTTTCTTGACATAACAGAGGACATCTCGAGCCACTGGAACTTCTGCCGTAATCGCCATATGTACGGTCTTTTGTTTTCCAAATAACCCTCTTTTTTGTTGAATGGAATAATAGATTCTGGCTTTGCCTGCACTGACCACCACATGGTTGGCACCGTTACTTTGCTTCACCAGCAAAGTCTCTCCGTTCTCAGCAAGGCGAGCAAATATGGTATAGGAGACTAGGCCGATCTCATCCAATCGGTCACGGTATCCATTGTTAGATTTATATTCCTCACGAGTGTAGAGCTTCATTCCGACCGGTGGAATATCCCCGGTTCCCCTGGAAGCCTCTTCTGCGGAGGTCTTGTGGATGTACACCGCCTGCACACCGTCCGGCCAGCGCCATCTCAGCGTACAGAACCGGTCATCCACTTGAGATGTCACATCCGTTATTACGAGAGCGGAAGCATTATCCTCGGCGTACCTCATTACTGTAAGCCCCTTTCAACTACTAGAATCCTTTGCTGTTCCGATTTCTCCGTCGATCAGGAAAGCTTTCTGACGGTGGAGTAGGAGTTGTATTGTTTCTTCTATTACGGTAAATACGTCCTTCTCCTACCGGAATGACGCCTGTAAATAATGAGATGATTGCAGCCAATATAAGAACAGCTAGGAGGCGAATAAGTCCGTCAGTAAAATTGTGTCCGCTAAGTCCAAATTCCAAAATAAGCCCTGCAAACAACCCTGAGATTACACCGCCAATCCCGAAGCTTTTTGCTAAATGGCGGTTGTCAAACATAATACCAAGACCGAGTCCAAGTGCAGCACCGATTAGCATCAGCGACAAAATACGAACCGCAGCATAGTATGGACTATCTGCCGTAGCATCACTGCGCACCGTAAGCAATGTTCGATCTCCCAAACGATCATAGATTTGTTGGAATACATCACCCAGAAGGGCCGTATCTGTCACATCATAATAGTGACCACCCGTTATTCTCGCAATATCCTGCAGCAGCTGGGTACCCGCAGGATCCTGCATCCCCAGACCAATGGTATTTACGGCAATTCCACGATCTATATAGGTCTGTAATTCTCGTGAGGTATCGAAATTACTCACTCCATCTGACAGCAAGATGACCATAGCGCCTTGATTTTTTCTGCCGTCACTGTCTATCTCCTTAAGGGCTTCCGAGATCGCACCGCTAATGTTCGTTCCACCCTCAGTTGGCTTCAGATTATCAATCGCTGTCAACACCTTCTCACGATTCTGCGAGTCTGAGAGTGGTGTTAACGGCTGGACGACTACAGCTTCGTGGTTAAATGTCACCACCGCTACCTGATTGTCATTGTCCATTCTCGCAATTAACGCCTTAGCGGCTGAATAACGGCTGTTATCAGGATCACTCTGCGCCATACTGCCAGAGTCATCGATAGCCATCACTACATTTTTAACCGGTTTAGCACCGCCAAAATTCAGCTCATAAACGAATTCTGTTAATGCTCCAACTCCAAGTGCAAGGACAATCATCAGAGGCAGTAGCTTCCAGGATAGACCTAAGTAGCGCTGCTTCCATGAGGCTCCGTTCAGCCGTGGTGAGATCATTTCTGCAAGCAGGCAACCGATGCCGATACCGAGTGCTACGATGGCAAAATAAATGCCTACGAGCAAGATGGAAGGGAGATCGTTATACCAGCTTAGCAGCCACTCGCCAAAAAGAAAGGCGACCCCGCCACCGATCAGACTGAAGAAGAGCAGGAGCAGATTGATTTTTCGCTGCATCTTTATACTTCCTTTCCGGGAGAAACCTGAATTGTATTCTTATGGCCTTAACATTGTTCGGGGGTTATGTAGCCCGATTAACGGGCTGCCCGGATGTGTTATCATCCCCCAGATTGCACTTTGTGCAATAGAATGGAATAGAAGAAACATCTATTTCTATTCTATTGCATAATGTGCATTGGAAATAAGGAGAAATGTCCCTGTTCCAGAAATCTGCTTAAATCTAATGTATCAAATACAATAGAACTCTAATTAAAGGTTGTATCCGATGATTCTATTGCACAAAGTGCAATAAAGAGACTCCAAGTGAGAATAGCCATCTATTACGTAATCAGCGCATCTCTGGAAGCTGTTCTTGACTCAGACCATGAAGCTGATAACCATTCTGAACATAGGTTTCATAATAGACCTTACCATTACGGTAATAAAGCAGATCTTCTAAATGGAAACCTCCCATCAAATTCAGCTTCTCCACTCCGCTCCTACGCTGTTCATGCACGAAGCCCAAGCGGTAGACGCGAGTCGTCTCATCCACACCAAATGCGTAGCGCAGGAATTCAGATGCGCTGTCTCCGAAGAAATATTTTTCCTCATGACGATGCTCTTGCGTGTATTCGAACAGACGAACATTGATCGTCGCGCCGTCCTCCAGATTACGGTACAGACGCTTGAACAACTCTTCCTTAGATAAAACCTGACGGTTCTCGTAAGCAGCCGCAACATTTGCACGCCGCAGCAGCTCTTCCTCGAAAGATAAGGCAAACGGATCTGCCGTTAAGATTTCCCGCTGACAAATGCCAATCAAACGCTCCGCTACCGCTTCTTTGCCTTGCTCTAATAGCTTAGAAATGCTGCCCATGTACTTCTCACTGAAAAATATCCCTGGCCCACGCCGGGTCTCGATATCCTTCATTACTTCTTCTGTGACAACTCGGTAATATTCCATCACGTTCTGGCCAGTGGTTTCGTTCGTTCGCCCAATGCTGTCCATCACAGTAATACGTAACTCTTCTTCGAGCGTCTCCATAGCTTTCACACGAGCCACACTTTCCGCATGAAGCTGCTCAAGCGCAGATTCTAAACGACTGCACAGCGCGAGCTCACTTTCCAAACATAATAGCTCATATTTTTGGCCATATACCGCTGAGAATAAGTAATGAATGAAGTTGCGTACTGTTCGTTTGTCAAACAGCGGCACACGCTGGAACGGCTGGCGCTCCACGCTTTCTGCATAAAGATTCTCAAGCTCATCCTGCGCGGAGACCATCGCTGAACGCAATCCAGTCATATGCTGGCGCAAAGCATGCAGCACACTGCCACCCTCATCGCGATCAGCAGTCCACTCTGCTAGTTGATAGAATGTTACTGCTGGCGTGGCTGTTTCCTGAGCCGCTAATGTGGTGCGCCAACCACGAAGAGGATGGATCCCCTCTACTCTCCGATTAGACTCTGACACAAAATTATTGCGGAAATAAGCTTCGCCACCATCACCGAACAGCTGCTGTTCAGCTTCACGTAGCGACAACTGCTTCAGCTCATTGTAGGACGGACGTCCGTGACTCATTAGCCCCGTCATTTCATTCAGGCCGTCTTTCTCCGGGACTAGCTGCGTCGCATGCTCTCGCAGACTATCAGGATCCAGTCCTAATAAGGATTGGCGCTCGCGCATCGTCCATGGACTGCCCTCACGCATATCCGCTGCAAGACGCCGGAAGGCGTGATACAGTACGGCCAAAGCAATTTGCACATTAGGTCTTCTTACGCCAGAAAAGCCCGCGGAGGCGTAGCCTTGTCTTCCTGTGCTGCCTCTGATGCCACTTTTGAAGGTCATATTGTTATAGCCACCGTGTCCGGTAGCCTGATCAGAAGTCGGACGGACACGATTCTTAAGTAGACTGATATGGGAGATAATCTCATAGTTATCATCCATGCCGTGAGCCGACATCATCCCGCGCTCATTCTTATCGGAGAGCAAATACACAAGGTCAAATAATGCGGAAGGACCATGACCCACTGGAATCGACAGACCATCTTCAGTTACAAGCAGCGGCCCATTAAACGTATAGTCCGTAGCTTGCATTCTGTCCAATTCACGCAGAAAAGCCAGCCCTACCGAGCTGGAATATCCAAAATTATCCCCTTGCTCCCGCTCATTGATTAAAGCGTAGAGATCCGTCTGTACCGACTTAAAGGACTGGCTGAGTATTGCACGAGCCAGCAGTGTGATTTCGGGCAACAATACATTAAGCGGGTCATCGACCCGCGTAATGATAGAGAGATGGATTACATCAAAAGATGAATATAGACGTCCATAATCTGCAATACTGTTGCTCAGCCGCCGGATAACTTTATTCATTTCAGCAAGATAATGTGTATCCTCATGAAACTTACGGTAAAGTTCATGACGCACAGTGCGTGGATCTGACCCTGTCATATCCGGCAAGGCCATGGCCAGCACCCGGTCTTTACCTCCTGCATCAGATCCAACCTTGCTTCTGTCTGTTTCCTCATTCTTTGCGCCTGACACAGCATGTAATGCCATAACACCGCCGGCGTTATCCCATTTCCGTTCGCAGCTATCCAGCACCGGACCGATGGCCGGAGCAACCTTGTCGCCTACGAACAGAAACAGGGCAGGGTAATGGATGCTGCTGCGTCCATCCCCTTTACTGCGCTGTGCCTCTTCCTGTACCGCATATTGTTCACCATAAGATAATGCCAGTGTTTTGATCATAGGCCTATTTCAACTTTCTGCGGATACTGCCGAGTTTGCTAGTCATACTCTTGTAGAAGCTGTACATTTCATCGCCGCTCTCATACTCTACCCGTTCGTACTCCAAGCTGTCGCGTGCTTCCAGGAACGATACATACAGTCCTTCCAGCTTATACAGCAGCGGAGTTACGTCTTCAGCGGCAGTCATTTCACTTGCACGACGAGCTGCCTTACGTAGCAGAACGCTCCGGCTCTTCTCATCCAGCTCGCGGAAGTGGCGATACACGGCATATTCCACGTAGCTACGTTCTTTCATCAAGTTGGCAAACGGCTCCCATGCATCCTCTTCTTCGTCACGATCGTAAACGTAGAGTGCGCCTTTCTTGATAATGCTGTCCGTGTACAACGCCTCGATGAATTGGTCCATCCACTTATCTTCATCCAGATATTGATGAAGCAGACCCTCAAGCTCAGTCGCTTTGGCAGTCAGTTCAGCATATTTGGCTAGCTCAACACGAACACGAGAAATCAGCTGTGGTGAACGAATAAGATTCTCCTGTGCCATTTCTTTGTTAATGCTGCCAAAAATATCTTTAATGCCTTCGCGCTCCAAGCCCTTTTCACGCAGATTCTTTAGTTCATCAGCCGCCTTCTTCACTTCTCCGAGATTCGGACGCGAAGAATTTAACTGCATATCGAATCCACTCAAAAGTGCATCCATATCAAATGGCTTCGTGAACACAACAGAGTATCTGTTGCTTGTGTTCTCGTCTACACCTTTTTCGATGATCACTCCACTTGCCAATGCCTTTGCAAAATCTGCACGCACACGGGCGTTATAGTCACGTACACGAGAATTGACGTAAGTGTCACCCCATGATTTTTCCGGAATCGGAGAAGGCAGGTACGTCCAGTTGTTCTTATCAGTCATCACTAAGTGGCGGCCGATCCCTTCCTTATCGAGAATGGTCCGCTCATAGTTCTCTTCAAACACCCGCAGCGGCGTGTATACGAAAAGTGGCACACCATTACGTGTGTTAAGCCAGAAAATACGGTTTTTCACTTGGCTTTCTTTGATCGTAAATTGCGATTTGCCAAGCGCATTATTCTGATAATTACGAATCCCTTTCAGGATGCCAGGTGCTTTAACAGGCACGGAAACGAAGCCCCATGATGGGAAATGCAAGCTGCCCGAGCTGTTACTTAAGTGGAAGGTAGGTACAGCCTCTTCGTCTAATTTACCGGCAATAATCCGTTCAACGAACTTATCCAGCGGCTCTTCATGGCCGAATTTCATCACAAGGAAATCTTCCATCGAACGGGTGATCAGATCCCCGAACTTATCACTAAGGAACTCCGAAATCGAGCGAACGATATCAATCTCTTGCTCCTTAACCCACCGTCCGGAATGCTTCAGCATTTCACGGGTAAAGTCGCGAATCAGGTCGTCGCCGTCCTTCTGATCCATGATTTTGGAGATGGTTGCCGAAATATCCGGCACATTAACAATGTTCCAATAATAAGTTTTGTTTCCTTTATAATCTGCCTGCTCTTCACCATTAATAAGGATGTCCCCATTCTTGGCAAAAATCGAGCTAAGTGCACTAAGAATCTCTGTAAACACACCATAAATCCGGCTGTTTTCTTCGTTTAAGAGCTCGTATAAGTCCTCATAAAATTGAATCATTTGCTCCGTGCGTTCTACATCGGCATGCAGCCAATACTCATTGATTTTAGCATCAATATAGGCATTTTTCTTCTTCTCTTTGGATACAAAAGCACTGCGGGCATCGCTCAGCTTCTCATCCGCACTGTCCTGCGCTGTCTCAATATCGCGTGGCAAACGCAGCAAGCTTTCACGTAAAGCCTCAATATAAGACTGAATCAGCTTCAAAATACAGAAGCCCTTCTCGGTATACAGCAGGCGGGAAACGTAGAACGGACCTTGCTCTGGGTGCAGGAAGATGCGCTCCAGCTCTTCACTGAAACGTCCAACAATTTCACCAGGCAGCTGTTTTTTCGATTTGATATATTCTTCACGGGCACGAGCCAGGAAGTTCTGCTCCAGCTCTGTATCCATGCTTACCACTTGATTTTTAACAACATTGGCATGACTCAAGCGTTCGCTGTTCTCGTAGCCTGGCAATGGCTCAGGCACACGGGATTCAAATGTTTTAATCATACTGTCGAGATCTATTCCAAGCTTGCGCGCGAATTTCTCTACATCCTCTTGACCAGGCGCCTGCTGGAACATTTTTTCCATTTTATCAAACAAGCGGAAGGCCAGATAAGTCGTCATTTCCTCAATCGGAAGCACGGCAGACGAGGCACCGATAATGTTGTACTCATAGTTCGCTGGATAAGTCTTATTCATCTGTGCAATATTGGTGCGGATATTACTGATATAGTCATGGATGGCGAACTCTTCACCTGACTGCTTTTCCTCACTTGCCATAAAGTTCGTGATATTCTCAGCCGTTACGTTCATACAGTAATCGTATGCATTCTCAAGCAGCTTACCTTCGGTATTCGTTGCCGAGATCAAATGACATAGATTAAACGGAGGCAGCGGAGAATTTACCGTCAAAATATTCCCGTATTGCTGCTGGAATCGCTCCCCGCGACTGTCTACATTCATCCAGTAATCCAGCTCTTTTAGCGCCGCATAACCGTTCTTGCGAATATATTCACGCGTGTGCTCACTTAAACTTTTATTGGACAAATTCACGTCCGGTGTAAACAGGTAACCCAATGTGTTCACACGGTCAATACCGGCAGATCCATAATCACGTTCAATAATACCGCGTACGATATAGGCAATATCAAGGAACGCTCCACTACCTGTACCCCCTGACAAACCTGTCAAAAGGAAGACCATCAGCTTTTTGTTAGTGCCTACGGATAACGTCTTGATCTTCTTATCAATCGCACCTACCACCTGATTAATCTTGGTGAACAAGAGCAGACGTCCCGCCTGACGCACACCAGCAGCACCGTTCATGCCATCTGTGATACTCAGCTCCGGTGACAGCCAATCCGTAATGTACGAATCAAGAATACTGCGGTTCTGCAGCAGTCCGCCGATTTCAGCATTCGCCAGCAATACAAATTCATTTTGCGGATCGAGTCCGATCCCTTTGTATTTTTTGCCGCGGTCCTGTTCGTTCGTCTCAAAAGCTAGAAACTCTACATTATCCGGCTTGTCCCGCTTCTTCTTGGATATCGGATCTTCCGGCAGCTTAAAGCGACGGTTAATCTGATATTTAAGACGCAGCAGGGCATCAATGCCCGTGCCACCTAGTCCAATGATCAGGATCGGATTATCAATCGTATCCACCCTGATCTTATCGCTGACAATCCCGCCACCTAGTGATACATCTAATTGCTGTATATGCTCTCTTACTACTGGTTTCATATGCTTATCCTCCTAAAAGTTTTGCGGAAGCTGTACTTCAGATCTCTTGCAAAACTAGTTATGCGGCATACACTGCCTACTATACTAAATATTCGAGATAAATCGTCTTATCTACCGTGTTCAGGGATACTGAAACGCGGTCACCACTTTTTAGTTCAAGACCACGCGAGGCATCCGCAGCACGTCCAGATCTTTCTACAGTAATACCTTCTCCACTGCGTAACAGCAATCGGTCATTCTTAGCTGGTGTGAAAATAATGCTCTCGCTTTCCTTCAGCTCAGGTGCTAATTGTAGCAGCTGATGAAGGGTAAACTTACCTCTGAATCCAGCAAGTTTCTTATATTGTGGGTAGGTCTTCTCACCCGTATTGCCGTCTTTAACCTCAATGACCAGCTGTCCAACAAAACCACGTGCCGATTTCTTATTCAGCACATACCATGCCGCAGCGGCTGCCAACACCAAAAGAATACCACCTATAATGTAATACAAGGTATTCGACGAAGCTTCTTTCAGAGGTTCTTCTTTGCCAGTCCCTGTCGAAGGACTGGTAGTTGCAGCGCCACCTGTCTTCGCGCTGATTTTTACAGGAGCACTTTCACGATAGAAACTGCTTTCCTCTGCACGAACCTTCAGCTCATAGTCATGGCTTTCTTTTACCTCGAAGGTGCCCTTAAAAAGATCCCCGGAGTTATCAAGTTCGATTTCCTGTACATCACCTGTATCGATATCTGTAGCAAGCAGTACCGCCTTCATATCTTGATACAAATTACTGAGCGTTACCTGAGTACCATTGCTGAACAGGTGGGAGGTAATATCAATTTTATCACCTTTTTTATAGGTTGCTGATGGCAACGCATCGATCTTAAGCTCCAAATCATAGTTAAAGACTAGATTAATATCTATTTTATCCTTTGGCACACCTTTGACCTGAAGCTTCCAATCTCCTTCCTGCGGTGACAACAGTTTGATCAAGCTATAAGTAGAAGACTTGGACAGCACAACATCCTTGGAAGGGATGGCGACAGTATTTCCTGATGGATCCGTTAGCTTCGCGGTCACAGGCTGTGATGACATAATTGAGATATTGGCTTCCAAAACGCTGCCGTTAGGCACGTTGACAGTCACATCCTGGTAATCCCCATTTGCAGTGATCGACTGCACAGGTACTACCTTCAGTTTCAGATGACTAGCAAAAATTTCACTGAGTATTTGCGGAAGATCATCTGCAGAGTCTGTCGAGAATGCTTTACCACCTGTCTCATTGGATAGATCAGCGAGTTTTTGTTTATTCAGCTTGCCGTCTGCATTAAGCCCAATCGTATAAATGGGATAGCCATTCTTCTTGGCGACCTCCACAGCGGCGTTCAGTTCTTTATCCGATTCGCTTTGCGTCCGGCCTGTTGATTTGTTGAAATCGTTATTGCCATCAGCTAACATTACGATGATTGGCTCATGATTCGGATCGCTACCATTCTGGAGCACCTTCACAGCTTCTTCTACACCAATAGCAATGTCGGTGTAAGCTCCACGGTCCAGTCCATCAATAAAATCCTTCAAATCTTGTTTATCTGTCTCTGAATTAATTTCCAGCAGAGCCTTCTCCCGCTGTACTTTGTCGGTATAGGCAACAATACCTACCTTATCACCTTGGGTGGATAGCATATCTATGAACATTTTCATCGCTTCGTTGGCGATTTTGTTCTTGTCACTAGTCTTCATGGAGTTACTGACATCGATAAGAAGCACAGCATCAATGTGAGATTGCGCCGACGATGCCGCATAGGCCTGAACAGCTGCAAATGGTGAAGCAGCAAGACATAGAGCCAGCAGTAATGCAGGGAAGATACGTTGAATAAGTGTCTTAGTTGTTCTGTTACTTTGATATTTACGAAGCATAAATAGGGCTCCTCTTGTGTTATATTAGGCACATATGACAGGTTCAGCACTATCGCTAAAATCTGTAAATAGTATGCCATTATGATATAATTAAACCTTGTAAACTTCAACTTTAGGACCGCCGGACCAAAGTAGCAATGATGCATAGAGTTATCATTCTATGAGCCATCCAGACTGCGAGGCGTCTATGAGAAAGGACTGTTCCATGATTTCATACGTCATTCTTGGGATTACGTTCCTAATTGTCGTAATTCAGATTTCCATCTATGCTACACGCCAGCGTAAACCACTAACTCGTGATGATATTAACGACCGCCTACTGGCCGCTTTGAACGGAGGCGATAAAGGCCATGAATAAGAAAAGACCTGTTACCTTTCGACCTTTCAAAGCTCCTCGTTACGCTTATGACAAGCTGCGTATTTGTCGCCACTGCGGGCAATATACCGCTCTCGGTGAAGATCGATGCACCAAATGCGGTAAAGACTCACTTATTACGGTAGAGAAGCAATCCGCATCCATTGCAGGAAGAAAAATGCATACGCGCCTCCTATTCATCTTACTGCTTACACTAGCCTCCGTCTATTTTGGAAATAGCATAGAGCAAATGTTGTTATGTGGTGCCGGAGGGATCCTCCTCATTGGACTATTGTACTATACGCAGCGAAAAGTACGGCAGAACGAGAATCTTCGTTCTCTTAACGAGCTGCTTGGCCGAGGGATTGGCATCATCAAAGAGGGACTAGAGATCAACCGTCAGGAGGCTGTCTCCGTACTCCGTGAGGATGATGTGCTTGCCTACGAGAAGCTACGTGAACTCTCCATCCTGCTTCGTGGTGACCGGATCGCACGGCAACGTATCGCCTTGCTGCATGGGTTTTTGCTTCGCAAGGATATGGATTTAGAACTGGAGCAGCTTCTGCTGAAGGATTTCGAGCCGCTGCTAGCCGAATATATCGGCGAGATTGCTAAAGTCCGTCCTGATCTTATTAAGGATCGCACACTACGGTACGTGAAGAACTATGAAGAAGACATTCGTCATATGAATAATGGTATGACCATCCTTACGGGAGTTGCCGGAGCAGCAGTAAGAATGAAGCGTTATGCCCTGCTCTATTCCAGTATGATCGGCCGATACGTGCAAGATCTACCTAAAGATCGCTTTATGCGGTTATCCAAACTCATTACTGCGAATCCCCATGAACCGTGGAACGGCTTGGACCAAAGAGTAGCTGACATTCGTGAAGACAAATACCGCTGGGACCCGGAAGTTCAATAGAATAAAGAATGATGTGAAACTATGTTTTCTTATATTTCAAGAAGAAACGGCATTGGCATCTGTTATGGATGACAATCGTTTCTCGTAGAAATATAAGGATAAAGACTAAAGTGAAACTATGCTTTCTTATATTTTGAAAAAAGAGGCTACTCTATATGACGTTCAAACAACTAATAACCCTGCGAAACTTTATGATCATTTTGTGTATAAGCATGTTAGTGATGCTTGGACAGAAGGCTTTTCTCATCGCCGACAAAATACAAATGACCAAGGAAGCTGACCGTCTCTATGCTGCAGGCGATCTGATTAGTGCAGAGAATCAGTATCGCTTAGCAGCGGCAAACCATTCCATTCTTTATATGGAAGAAAAGGTTGCGAAGCGGCTTAATGAACTGTCACCAATCACGGCCATCCGCCAAGGTTTGAATGCCTTGGTATCATCCGCTAAAGCACAAGCTGCGACTAAGGATTTCACCGGATTTATGAAAAGTTATGAAACTCTCCTCAGCTTAAAAGCTACATATATGAAGCCCGATGGTCCCTATGAATCCTATTATCGCCAGTTATCGACTGATTCAGGCATTTCTGACCAGTTCACAACCTACTTCCGAGAATTTAAGGAGCAGTTTCTTACCGAACTTGCTCAGAGCCAGAGTGATAATACGGGTGAAGAGGGTACTTTTAAATGGAATCTATTGCAGATTCCCGATGCTTATTATGGAAGCGCCGCTTCCAAGGCGGAGTTGCTAGCCTCCAAGTTTAAAAGCCATGATACAGCTAAATTAAAAGCCTTAGCAGGCACAGGAAACTTTACAGGTATGCTGGAGAGTGCTCTTTCCATGATGAATGCTTACAACCAGCATAGTTACGAAGCTCCATGGGTACTTGGGCAGGCAGAAAGCAGCGGAAAGATCATCCTCAACAAAGACCTAGAGAGCAATAACATCACCGCCTTTGCTGGGCATGCTGTAGCCTATCGTAATTTTGCAGGATCGGCAGGTATCACCTCATCCAAAGTACTGACCTTAGTGGATACTAGTAAAGCTAAGCTACTGAAAAATGCCAAGCGTATGACCAGCAAAGGTCAATATGCTGAAGCTATTCAGCTATACGGTGATCTTGCTCCGCTAGAGGAAACCTCTTCAATGATTGCCGCTACAAGGCTGGCTTGGAATATTGCCGAACCTGTGCGCCTCCTTCCCGGCAGTGAAGAGCAAGGAAAATATGGCAATGTCATCTCCAGCAAGGGACTATACGATAAGAAGGTCATTGTGGCTGGAACGGATAGCAATGGTGTCCTCTATTATGCAGCAATGAATAACGACGAAAGTGTCATTACTTTAACTGGAAATAGTTTACCAAAATTCGAGAGTCTGCGCAGTCTTAATTTTAATGATCAGCTCGCTGCCTCTTCTGGTTCTGGTACCCCCGTGGTTTTGGCTGAATCCGAGGTCGAAGGTGGACGCACACTTTTTACAGCATATGAAATGAAATCGGAAGGTATTTCACAGTTATTTTCAATTTCAGGTGATAGCTACGAATTGCAGTCCGATGATTCGATACTCGTACCTAACGCGGATCTTGGAGACGGTGTTGACGGACAGACGGCACGTTACCGCAAAGTAGATGGCAGCTATCAATTTGCTGAGATGGTTCAGGAGTATGCTGTAATTTCAGCTTCCGATGTAGCACTTCATCCTTTTGAAAAGGTATCTTTTCACTGTGAAATCGTCGTAGATAACTTTGGTAATACGCTTGCTTACTCGAATGGAGTTTATATTTACCTTCAAGGAGAAGTGGGTTCCGTTACAGGTAACGCGTTAGTTAGTGGTCAATATCAGAACGGTTATCAGCTTGTTGGAACGGACATGGGAGAGCAATATGTGCCTGTGTTTGTGGTGGAATCCGTGGGTAGTATGAGCTTTAGGCAGTAGAACTTATGAGATAACTGCTTAGTCGAATTGTGGGATCGCTCGTCGTGACGAATGTGATCCCCATCGACTCGTAGCATAAATGTAACGACTGTTAGGACAAGCCTATGGGAATGTAGGTGAACTTTAGAGACATGTGGAACTGTACCGCTCAGTTTTTTTGTCCAAGAGGTGTTGGTAGACCGTCTATACTAGTAGTATTCTTCTCTTGTCTATATTCTTTCAGGCCGGCTTCACCCTTTTGGATAGACCAACGTTGTAACGTATCTCGCTCACCATCATAACTCATGAATGGAACCGAAAAACCGCAGGAAGTCTGTACTTTATGAACATCAATTAAAATGATCTGTCTAGCTCCAGGCAGAGGCATGAACATAGGGTACAGCGTTTCCCATTCTGATGATCCAGGCAAGATTACCGCCCCTGTTCCATACAATCTGAGAATATTCGGCGGTCCTTCAAACGCACAAAACATAACCGTCACTCTTCCATTTTCCAGCAGATGTGCGCTCGTCTCATTACCACTACCGGTCATATCGAGATAAGCCACCTGATTAGGAGACAAAATCCGCAAGCAATCATGACCCTTAGGTGAAAGGTTAACATGCCCTTCTTCAGAAAGAGGCGCCGATCCTACGAAAAAAAGATGCTGACGAAGAATAAACTCCTGATGTGCAGGTAGTATAGCCGTGAATTGTTTCCCCATTTGGTATTCTCCGTTTCGTTTTGGTTTGGGTTTGGGTTTGGGTTTGTGTGTGTTTTGTTTGAAGGGACAGTCCTGCTCCATCAAACAAATGCACTCAACCAGTTACTTCATTTACACTCCCCTAACTCGGTTCCCTCCCAAACGGTCTGGCGGTAATAGGAGAAATGTAGGGTATTTTTACCTTTCTTTCTCACTATTTGAGCTCTTTGCGGTAAATGTAGGGTATTTCTACCCCTCTTTCTTGCTATTTTAGCCCTTAGAGCCTAATCCGAGGCATTTTTGCCGTTCTTTAGAGTGGACTCATTTGTTAAGTGTTTCCTCATTCCTTCTATTGATATATATTCGTTTCAATCGTTGAGTAACCCTTCACCTTTACCCGAGGGATTTAGCTCATCAGCAAAGAAAAGGACCTACCTCTCGGCAGCTCCCAATCCTCAAGAATATTCCCTTTAGCTAAGAAATCTATCACCCGATCTACTCAATCGCAATATAAATCTCAACCTGTGTGTTAGCAGGATCAAAATTCCGCGAATCATAAATCTCAAAATCGCCCGTATAGGTTCTTACCTCTGTGGACTCCTTAAAATACGCCCAAATCTCCCCCCACGCTTGTGCGACAACTTCGAATACTGGACCTTTTTTCGTCGTAAAAACCATATACTTGCTCTCCGGAACAGCCGCACTCGCGAGGCCGCTATCCTCCAAATGACTCTCCCCAGCGACTTCATGCCCGATCACAACGGTATATGCACCCGACGCATCACTCTCATAATCTGTATACAAGGAATAGATATACTCAGGCTGAACCGTATCTATCTGCCCCGCAATATTACTCTGAAAATAAGTTTCCCACAGCCGCGACAAGCCCCCGTCAGGACCCATTTCCACTTCATTTGTCGTACGTATGCTAACCCCAGCCAAGGTCATTTTCGGTTTTTGTACAAAATAAGTATTCATCCTTATCCCTCATTTCATGTGATTGAGTTCAGTATACATAGGGGAAGTGGACATCTGTCTGTCTAGTTAGAGTAGAATCATCGATTTAGGTTATAAAAGCATCAATGGGGTAATTAATAGTATGGAACTACACTCGAAGGGACTGACTACAGCATGTCAAAAATCAAATTAGCCGTCATCTACTACAGTGCCACAGGAACTAACTACCAGCTAGCACAGTGGGCCGCGGAAAGCGCCGAGAAAGCAGGAGCTGAGGTAAAACTGCTGAAGGTGCAGGAACTGGTTCCCGAAGACAAAATTGCTGCAAATCCGGCGATGAAGGCCCTGGCTGAGAAGACAAAAGATATCCCCGTTGCAACACCTGATGATATCGTGGAGGCTGATGCGATTATTTTCAGTTCTCCTACCCGTTTCGGTAACATCGCTTCTCAAATGAAGCAGTTCCTTGATACGACCGGAGGAATTTGGGGCAAAGGACTAACCGTAAACAAAGTCGTTAGCGCCATGAGCTCAGCACAGAATCCACATGGTGGACAGGAAGCTACGATTTTGGCACTCTACACATCGATGTATCACTGGGGAGCGATTATCGCAGCACCAGGATACACAGATCCCGTCACATTCGGTGCGGGAGGCAACCCGTACGGAACAAGTGTCAGTGTAGATGGAGACGGTAAAATGATCGAAGAGCAGGATCGGATCCGTGATGCTGTTTTTCATCAAGCGAAGCGTACTGTTGAAGTGGCTGGATGGGTCCAAGCAGGCAAAAGTAACAACGCCAATAGTCAGAACTAGACGCCCACCTATCGATCGATATATCAAACACCCCTCGGAGCTACCTAAGTAGCACATAAACCGAGGGGTATTTCTATTTTAAAAATTTATTCTCCAGGATACTTAAGACCCCACTGCGCACGTATTTGATCCAGCAGTTTCAGAATCGCTAACGATTCATCCAGTGACATGTCTGGGCTTTCTGTTAGCCCTGCTTGTAGACAATGTCCTACTTCCTCTGCTTCAAAACAATATCCAATAGAAGCTCGATCATCCACAAAGCTCTCTACCTTCTCATCCCCAATATAGAGCGAAGCAGATTTCGGGTTCACTAACGTCCCTTCAACAATTATACGGCCCTCTGTTCCAAACACATGCGCTTCCTCCAGCGTATTAAGACGAATACCACCGTTCAACGAAGCGGTTTTTCCATTCCCATAATCCAGCAGCATGGAGAAATGCTCGTCCACTCCAGTCTCACCAATATGCACAGTGCTGGAGATTGATTCAGGATGAGGTCCAAACACCATCGAGGCAAAAGAAACCGGATAAATCCCAACATCCAGCAGCGCGCCCCCGCCCAGCTTCGGATTCAGTAATCTGCTTTCCGGATTCCAGTCGGTGCGAAATCCTAAGTCTGCCTTCACCAAGCGAACTTCGCCAATTCTATCCTCGGCAATCCATTCTCTAACCTTCACAATCGCCGGGATGTAGCGACTCCACATGGCCTCCATCAGAAACAGCTTATGTTCTCTAGCATAGGACACGACTTCTTCCAATTCTCCGCTATTCACGGTAAAAGGCTTCTCACATAGGACAGCTTTGCCTGCACGCAGCGCCAATAATGCATTTTCTTTGTGAAAAGGATGTGGCGTTCCAATATATACCGCGTCTACATTCGGGTCATTTACCAATTCTTCATAGGTGGCATAAGCATGCGGCACTCCATGATCCCTCGCGAATTTATCCGCACTTTCCTGTGAACGTGAACCCACAGCATATGCCACACCATTACTGGCGTGAGCTAAATCAGTAACAAACTGATGGGCAATCCAGCCTGTACTGAGAATTCCCCATCTTATCTTGTAAGCGTTATCCATTTTCATATGCATTGTTCCTCCTCATCCTTCTACTAAGTCTCCCTAATTCTATCAGACCATTCTAATGAATGTATAGGAACTGATGCCAGCGAATACTACCGTCACCACCAAAATGGCAATATTCCAAATCTTACTCAAAGCCGCTGAAGGCTCGTTAGAGCTCTGAATAAACGCTTTTTGCAGAAGGAACTGGAGAAGCTTCATGATCATGAATCCCGAACAACCAAGCCCGCTTTGCAAAATAACCTCCAGACTAGATTTACTTACAAATCTATCAGCTATGTTCCCATCGTAATGGATCGGGACCCTATCAGGCATTTTGGAATATAGGAATAAATAAATAGCTACGGGAATCAAGGCCACTACACCACTTAAGATCATCATCAGTTTGTTTTTGGACAACATTAATAACCTCCTTGTACAGAACAATAATCTCTAGTTATTCTCCTTCCACTTCAATCAAAAATATCCGCTCCTTAAATCCACCACGACGTTCAGCTTTCTCCGCACGAAGCTTCTCCAGCTCTGCGCTATTGCTCCCATGAGTCTCCACCAGCGCTTGTATTACTTCCAGCATGTCGGCAAGCTCCTCTAGAGCTTCTTCATTACTCACTGCCCGAAAATACTCCTCCGACTCTTCTTTCAATTTTTTAGTTAGTTCAGTTATGTATTCTTTGGACTCTAATATCCTTGTTTTAAAGTCTTTACCTTGAGAAGCTATCAAATCGGGGATTCCATCACGCACTAGCTTTTCATATACGGGCACTTGAGTTCTTCCTTTCTACTTGATGTTCAGACTGCCTTCATACTTGATTTGCCCCCACCATTAGCCGTTCTACAAAAGGAATATCTGCAGGAGCAAACTTGAACTGACCGAGTTCAGCTGGAAACATCCACCTATATTCATCGTGATCGACAAGATCAATTACACCTCCCTGATACTGGGCTTTCCAAGCAATCAATTGGATGGTTAACTCTCCATAGTTGTGCTCATTCATGCCAAAGCTTTCATAGGGAAGGATCATTATCCCCATCTCCTCCTGAAGCTCTCTCTGCAGACAATCTGCGATGCTTTCACCCTGCTCTATTTTGCCACCAGGAAATTCCCACAGACCTGCCTGAGATTTACCTTGCCTGCGCCGAGCAATAAGAATCTGTCCTTCTTCATTATGTATAATCGCTGCCGCCACCTGGATCACAAGGAACACCTCCTTTATTGCTGTTTATTAGACAGATACTTCTATTAAAACATACATTTCATTCCAAACCAAAGAGACTCTCCCAAAAGCTATTAAGCCTGGGAAAGTCTCCTCCGTACAATTTCTCTATAAATTCACAGCAACATCTTCCTTACGGAAAGACTGCTATTTCGTCAATACAAGCTCTAATCGAACCTCAAGATTGTTCTCCGTATCTAGCACAACGGTATGTGGATTGCTTAAGCCAAAGTCAGAAAAAGCCACTGTTGTCGTACCCGACAGCATCAGCTGTCCACCACTGTAAGCTGCTTGAGACTGGAAGGTAACATCCTTTTCCACACCCTTCACTGTAAGCGTTCCTTGCATTTCAACCGGTACAGTTGCTCCTTCGGTCCATTCCGCTGGCAGCTCCGAGAATGATTTTACTACAAACGTAGATTGGGGGAATTCCGTAACGGCTAGGAAGTCTTCCCCTTTTACATGCTCATCTCTTTGACTATTGCCAGAGTCCAGAGCGCTCATATCCACAGCTCCTTCCCCAGCCATCGAAGTAGAATCCTCTATATTAACTTTCCAGGTACCTTGAACTTTGTTATCCACGAAGTTTACTGTTTCTTTAGAGGTGGTTACCGACCAATACACTTTAGAAGCATCCGCAACCGTCCAGTCACCGTTTAATTGTTCCGCTGTAACCGTCGCACCTGTTGATGCTCCAGTGTTAGTCGTGCTTTCTCCATTACCTGCTGTTGAGGCTTGCCCTGGAATCACTGACTCGATCTCTACATTATTGCCCAGCGATTTATCCAGCAATGTATAACCAGTGACTACTCCTACGATAATGACTCCGGCCGCGATCAAGGCTATTCTTTTTCTCTTCATCCTGTTCCCTCCAATATTCAAAATATTCTGTATATTTTCAAGCTTGTCCCTCATTCTAACAAAGCAATAAGTCGGGAAGAAGTCAGAGCAGAGCAAGCTATGATGTGTTAAACTTGTCGTAATTTTATAGATTGGGGGACCACCACATGATGAGATCCATTCTAATTGTTGAAGATGAGGAAGCTATCTCCAGGGTCCTCAGTGCCTATCTGAAAAAAGCAGGCTTCCATGTCACCCGTGTAGCCGACGGACGTGCTGCGCTGGAGTCTTTTGCTATAACACCTCCCTCATTAGTATTACTCGACATCATGCTGCCAAACATGGACGGCTTTGAACTGCTAAAGCTGATCCGTGAAAAAAGCAGCTGTCCCGTGATCATGCTCACCGCAAGGGACGGGATCAATGACCGACTAGCCGGTCTCGACGGCGGTGCGGATGATTATATGTCTAAGCCCTTTATTCCTGAGGAAGTGGTGGCCCGCGTGAATGCTGTATTACGCCGTCCTTCGCAGTGGTCCGATGGCAGCCGCAAACGGCATTATGGCAGTTTGTTTATCGACTTCACTGCACGAGCTGTCTTTTTAAACGGGGTTGAGCTGAGTCTTAGTCCACGTGATATGTCGGTCATGTTATTTCTGGCTGAAAGACCTAATCAAATATGTACTCGCGAGCAATTAATAGAACATGTCTGGGAGATGGATTACGAAGGAAGTGACCGAGCCGTGGACTTGTCTATCAAAAGACTTCGCCAAGCGCTGTCGCATTGGCCAGTAGATGAGGGGGAAATCCGTACCCTGAGAGGGACAGGATATCAATTATGGACAACCTAAAGAAAAGCAGCCCCAAACGTACTTCGATTCTCTCCTATTGGACGATTCGTTACCTGCTCATCATTAGTGTTGGCCTCCTGCTAACTGCACTAACGACGTTCTGGTGGATCCAACAAGAAGCTATGAGTAACCGGATGCAAACTACTGGATTATTAGCACAGGAGATTGCCGACCGGAGCGTAAATCGTGAGGGATCAATAGAGATCAGCCAAAATCTTGGAATGCTCATTGAAGACCGAAAACGATTCTTCAAGTTAACCGTAGAAATGTGTGTAATCATTACGGATCAGCAAGATCAGATGCTGTTCTCTATGCCACCACTAACTGAAGATGAGATGAGGCATAAACTTAATGATAGTCTTAACGACTCTCGCAGTCCGGAGTTCAAAGCTGCAGTAGCGTCCATACAATCGGATGGCAAAACGCTTGGACAGGTGATTGTCCTTCAATCCAAGAAATCGCTGAGGCATATCCCTCAGGAGGAGATCATTTTTTTCTCCATCCTGTTGCTATTTCTAATCATATTAAGTTGGCTAACCATTTACCTCTTGTCTCGTAAACTGGCAAAACCGATCCAGAAAGTAGCCAAAGCAGCCGCTCAAATCAGCCATGGCCGTTATGATATCGTTCTGGATAAGGACGCCAAAGAACGAGAAATCCATGAACTGATGTTGTCTTTTGAAGAAATGGCGGGCAAACTACAGCAATTTGAGCAGTCCCGTGCAGTTATGTTAGCCGGAGTATCCCATGAGCTAAAGACACCAGTTACCTCTATTAAAGGTCTGATCCATGCCGTTCGTGAAGGGGTCGTCGAAGACGATGAAGCGGTGGAATTTCTAGATATTGCTTTGCAGGAAGCTGGACGATTGCAGCGGATGGTTGCCGATCTTCTGGATTACAACGCCCTGACTGCAGGAATCGTTTCTGTCCGTCATGACCGACTGGATGCCATGCCGCTGTTGTCAGAAATCGTATATCAATGGAAGCTGACACAAGCGGATGAAGTTGCGGAGCCCGTGCTCCATATGCCGAGAAATCCCTTATTTTTACGTGGAGACTCGCTTCGCATCCAACAAATTATCGTCAATTTACTTAATAACAGTGTACAAGCCAAAGCCCCAGACCGAATGGTGCAGCTTACAGTAGAGTTGCTTGAACAGCAAGGCCATGGCATGGCTGAAATTCGTGTTCAGGATAATGGGCTGGGCATCTCATCGAAGCATAGTGAACATGTTTTCGAGGCTTTTTTCCGAGGTAGCGACAAACAGAGCACACTACGTGGTCTAGGACTCGGCTTAACCTTTAGCCGTCTACTGGCAGAAGCCATGAACGGGAGCCTCGTGCTTGAGGAGCACTCCGAGGGAGGCTGCACCTTCGTGCTGTCTCTACCACTTGATCACTAAAAAATAGTCTGCGGGCCATCGTCATGGTATAATCATGTGCACAATCACACCGAAAACCGGAGGCTGTATATGCTTACTTTTGAACAAAAATTAGCGATTCTCGACTCTTACCCCCAACTGGAACGCAAAAACGTATCCCTTGGGCGCGTGAACTATCACTACGAGGAAAGCCAGCATGATAAGAAAACCGTTGCTTACCACCTGCATCCTAACGGGAATGGCTATGTGTTCGCAGGATTATTGCGGGGCTATGAGACAGATGATAAGGGCTTTGTGAACATTCGCGACTACTCGGAATCCGAGCTACGGAGTCTGTTGGATGCCTCCATCACCTCACTGTCTATTTACATTCCGGACGTCCCTGTAGCCAGCAAAAGAAAGAAAAAGGCTGCGGCAGCAGCCGATTCACTCTGGACTAATGATGAGGGTCATACGCTGACTCTAAAGCTTGAGGATGATTTATGGTATGTCTATGCCGACCTCAATCTGGAAATGGCCTTTGAAACACTTGAGGAAGCTAAAGAATATTTAGCGGAAGAGGGATTTACAGCACTGGGGTAATAATGACTCCTATCTAAAAATAAAAAGAGGTGTCCTAAAGGCCATTTAATCTGGCGATTCGGGCACCTCTTTTCAATTATAAGCTTGCAAGCTCTACCCAAAACTTCGCTAATAAAAAACATTAATATCCCCTCTAACTACCGAGACCATCATTCAATTATTTGTAGTATAAAAAGAATACTACCACTAAAACCCAAATTATGGTTAGATGAAGGGGAAGCTATATCCTAAAGGGAAAGAAGCGTGAACGCACATGAGTTTTGAAATCGTAGAAGCCACTATACCGGAGATCCAAGCTGCATTAGAAGCCGGAGAACTTACGTCAAAACAACTAGTTCTCATGTATTATGAACGCATAGCTGATCATGACAAAAATGGCCTGACGATTAACTCTGTGCTGGAGATCAATCCTGATGCATTATTTATCGCAGAATCTCTAGATGTTGAACGTGCGATCAATGGCTCCCGGGGACCCCTGCACGGCATACCTGTGTTATTGAAGGATAACATCAATACGGGGGACAAAATGCATACTAGCGCGGGTTCGTTGGCTTTGGCGAATTCTTTTGCCGGGGAAGATGCGTTTATCGTTAGCAAGCTGCGTGAAGCCGGAGCAATCATTATGGGTAAAGCTAATATGACGGAATTCGCCAATTTTATGACAACCGGCATGCCCTCCGGATACAGCTCCCGCGGCGGGCAAGTCCTTAACCCCTATAATATATCTACACCAACAGGTGGCTCCAGTGCTGGTTCCGCGGTAGCTGTCGCTTGTAACTTTTGTACAGTTTCTGTTGGCACAGAGACCTCGGGATCGATCCTTAACCCTGGTAACTTGGGCTCCATTATTGGCATTAAGCCAACCGTTGGACTGCTCAGCCGTTCGGGAATCCTTCCGCTATCCAATACACAAGATACTGCAGGCCCTATGGCCAGAACCGTTCGTGATGCCGTTCTGCTGCTAAACGCAATGCTGGGCAACGATAGTCACGATGCAGCTATGGGAACAAATATAGGTAAAATACACGAGGATTATACTGTATTTTTAGATGCGAATGGCTTGCAAGGTGCCCGTATAGGTATCCCGCGTGATTATTACTTCGAAGAGCTGACAGAAGAACAACTTGCACTGTTCAATGCTTCTGTAGATAGAATGAGAGAGCTTGGAGCGACCATCATTGATCCTGCGGATATTAAGACTGCCCGGGAAATTAGTTATTCTTCGGTGGTATTGAACGAATTCAAAACAGCACTGAACGCATATTTATCTCGTTTGGGTCCTGGGGCACCGATGCGCACCTTAAAAGATATTATCGACTTTAACCATGCACATCCTGTGGAGACTTTGAAATATGGTCAAGCTACATTAATTGATGCGGAATTCACCTCTTCCGGTACACAAACCGAACCAAATTATTTGCGACACCGCGCGACTGACCTGAAGCTGTGCAAGGAAGATGGAATCGACGCCACTATGAAGGAATACAATCTGGATGCGCTGCTGTTCCCCGCCGATTTCGGCGCCAGAATTACCTCCAGAGCGGGATATCCGTCTATCGTTGTGCCTTCCGGCTATACCACGGCAGGTGCCCCTTTCGGGGTGACTTTCTCAGCGAAAGCTTATCAGGAGCCTACACTCTTCAAGCTCGCCTATGCTTATGAACAGCACTACAAGGTGCGAAAAGCACCATCGTTAAAGAGCTTTATCTGATCACTTCTTATCTCTAAAAGCCCATAATCGGTGATGGTCTCATTCACTGATCACGGGCTTTTTCATTTTCCATACTCTACGTATACTTACTCATAGTCACGCTGATTCTCTTCATCGGCAATATTCTGAATTTCATCGGAGTGAATTAGAAACAATTCATACTCCCCTTCCGCATGCAGCTTCAGCGCTCGTTCTTTAAAAAACTTCGGACTTCCTTCCGCCGCATCCTCATCATAAAAGAGCAATATTCCATCACTTTTGCGGAACAGCAAGTCATCTCTAGCCCGAAACTGCCAGCTACCATCATAAGGAGCATTACTGACCGCCCCGAAGAAGTCCGCACCCGCAATAATGCGCCGATATTCGTTCTGCTTCTCTTCCTTCCACTTCTCTTCCTGTCCAGTATGCGCCGTAATGATTCCTAATTTTAATTCCGGATATTGAGTCTTGAGTTCACTTACTACCTCGCATGCCCATAGATCCACACCATATTGCCCGGGTGTAATCACCCATTCCACACCATCTTCTATTAGAGGTTTTAATCGGTTAGCTAGTGCCTTTTTGATATACGGAATCCCTTGATGCTTATTGTCAAAAATACCGAGCTCGTGCGCACGATACCCCGTTACTAGTAAAGTCTTCATGTGCTGCCTCTTTCCTGAACGTTGTAATCCACTTAATTGTTCATTATATACCATTTTCATACTTCATTTCTTTAGGCAAACTCTCAGCGGAAATTAAGCAAACTTTCAGAACCATTTGTTATATTTCTCCTAATCTATCTTTAACCTACTAAGGAGGAATGAAAAATGAGAAAGTTCGTCCCTATTCTATTATCTGGAGGCCTACTCGCGTCTCTATTATTGGCTGGCTGCAGCGCGAATTCGGAGGCCGAAGGAACAACTGCTGCAAATAACCAAGCAGACACGGGTTCAGCAGCCAAACAACCACAAGCAAACGCCGATCAGCAAAATGGCGGCCGCAACATGTCCATGAATTTTGGTAAGATTAAGAGTGTCAGCGATACTACGCTTACCGTTTATACATCGGAAATGCCTACACCACCACAAGGTGCTGCAGAAGGTGGTGGGCAAAACGGTCAAGGCGGTACTCCACCAGAAAAACCCGCTGGCGATCAAGGTGCAGGAAATGGCACTGCACCAGAAGGCGGGATGCCTCAGGGAGAAATGCCGGAAGGTGGTGGACAAGGTGGTCGACCACAGGGAGGTGGAATGCAGCAAAACTTCTCTGAAGAAACCACAGACATCACTATTGATGCGGACACTAAAATCGTAGCGGTTACCTTCGACAATGGCACGCGCCAAGAAACTGCGATCACCTTAGCAGAGCTGAAAGCTGATGATATCATTCAATATACGCTTAAATCGGATTCCACCGTGGCGGAGAGCATTACATTAAGTAACGGCAATCCCGGAGGAGCCGCTCCAGATGGCAGCACGAACAGCAGCAGCTAATGAGCTGCTGCGCAACAAAAAAAGATCTCCGGGGACAAGCTGGTTCCCTGGAGATCTTTTTAGATACATTAAATTATTTCTTATCCGACAAAATCAATACTCCACGGGCTGGCACAACAGCAGAACCACTAACTTTATTGCCAGTCAGAAGATCCGTACGCTCAGTAGCACCAATATCCGAACTCAAATCACCAGTAGTGTGGTTCAGCAAGAATAGGTAGGATACGCCTTCCTTCACACGTTGCACAGATTCGATACCTTCCGGTGCAGCTACTAGTGGCTGAATGTTCTTGTCAGCACACAGATTCGCTAAGAATCCTTTCAAGAATTCAGCTTCTGGACTAGTAGCCACGTAATAAGCTTTACCTTCGCCAAAGTTATTGACAGTCAAGGCAGGCATTCCTTTATAGAAATCAGATCCGTACTCTGCCAGAACCTCAGCGCCTTCGGCATGAATCAGATCGCAGAGCAAATCACATTTGTAAGAACCACTCAAATTGCCCCACGCTTTGTCCATCACAATCTCATTGCTCATGCCTGGTAGCAGTGCATCAATTTCCTCTGCCCAGATCCCGAGTACGTTGCGCAGTTCCCCAGGGTAGCCACCTACGGTTACAAGGTCGTTCTCATTAACAATCCCGCTGAAATAAGTCGTAATGAATGTACCACCTGCTTTTACAAAAGCTTCAACCTTCTCAGCAAAACCTGGCTTAACCATATACATCACAGGTGCGATTACAATCTCATATTTGAACAGGTTCTCTTCGACACCGATCATATCGGCTTCGATATTTTGTTGATAGAGTGCATCATAATATTTGTGAATCTCATTCACATAATCCAAAGCAACGGATGGTCCGCTTGAAAGGTTGATAGCCCAACGGTTTTCCCAGTCATAAATAATCCCTATTTTAGCTGCACTACGCGCATCCAATAGTTGATCTCCAAGCTGTCCAAGCTCTTTACCTAGCTCAGCGCTTTCACGGAATACACGTGTATGCTCATGTCCGACATGCTCAATAACAGCTCCATGATACTTCTCACATGCACCAATCGAACGACGTAGTTGGAAGAACAGAACAGTGTCTGCACCACGGGCTACAGCCTGATAACTCCACAAGCGCATAACCCCTGGACGTTTCAAAGAGTTGTATGGTTGCCAGTTCTGCTGGCTTGGCGTTTGCTCCATCAGCATGAACGGTTGGCCATTCTTCAATCCACGCATGAGATCATGCGCCATGGCTGTGAAGCTGACCGGTGTATCCAGTGAAGGATAGTTGTCCCAAGAAATAACGTCCATATGTTTAGCCCACTCAAAATAGTCCAGCTCATCATAAAAGCCCATCAAGTTAGTGGTCACAGGTACGTTAGGGCTGTGCTCCTTAATCGCATCGCTCTCAATTTTGTAGCATTCCAGCAAGCTATGTGACATAAATCTACGGAAGTCTAATGAAATACCTTGGAAGTTGGTGCGGTTGCCATCCCATTCTTCGCTCAGCTCACTAGGCAGGACAATTTCTTCCCAATCATAAAACGTATGTCCCCAAAAACGGGTATTCCATGCTTTGTTTAATGCATCCAGAGAACCATAACGATCCTTCAGCCAGACACGGAACGCCGCTTCAGATAAATCAGAATAATCATAGTTACTGAACTCATTCGAAACATGCCAAGCTACTAGCGCCGGATGATCCTTGTAACGTTCTGCCAGCTTTCCTGCCAGCTTCGCTGCAAACTTGCGGTAAACTGGACTGTTTGGATTCGAGTTATGACGCCCACCGAACTTGCGTTTTCTGCCCTTCACATCAACACGAGTAACTTCAGGATAACGATGAGCCATCCAAGCTGGGTGCGCTCCTGTACCTGTTGCCAGACATACGTAAGTACCATTTTTATATATTCTATCCATTAATTGATCTAGTGATGAGAAATCATAAGTGTCTTCGGAAGGTTGGATCAGCGCCCAGGAAAATACATTAATTGTGGCAACATCAATTCCTGCCAGCTTAAACATACGCTCATCCTCTGCCCATACTGGCGCATCCCATTGCTCTGGATTGTAATCTCCACCGTACCAAATCTTAGGTAATTTATCGTTAATCACACTTCGCACATCCTTTATAGTATAATTATATATATATTGTAATCGGTTAACCTCACGCTATAAATATAAAATAATCTTCCCATCATATAATAATATGGAACTAAGAGGAGATGAGGTCATTGAAGGGAATCGTGCATCGTAGAATTGTGTTCCCCCATGAGGGTGGACAGCATCTACCTATCACTTTAGACAGTATTGGTCACAATCATCAGCAGGAAAAAGTATCTCGCTCCGATGGCTACGAAACCTATCATTGGCTCCAAACAGCATCGGGTGAAGGTGTGATTCATTTTGAGAATAAAAGCTTCTTCCTTCCCGCAGGCAGTGGTGTATTACTTCTCCCCTATACCCCACATCGCTATGAAGCTTCGGCTGCTAACTGGAGCACCTCTTATTTAACGTTCGGAGGCAGCTCCGCAGGGTCTATTTTGGAGACGCTCGGGATGAATATGAATTCTTTTTACAGTTGGGAAAAAGAGGCGCCTCTCTCCAAGCTGCTAAGAGAAATACTTGATCGTTATGACGCCTCACAGGACATGTTTGGTCTAGCCGCCTCCACTGATGCTTATCGCTTTCTGCTTACTTTAAGCAAATACGGGCAACTACATAACAATACGACCATTTCCCGTAATGTCGATAAGCTGCAGCCGCTACTGAAATGGATGGACAGCCATTATGGTGATCCTGATCTCGGACTTAACGATCTAGCCGATCAGCTCAGCGTATCAGGGCGATATCTCAACAATCTATTCATACAAACCTTTGGGCTATCTCCTTATGCCTATTTCGTACGGCTACGTATCCGTAAAAGCAAAGAAATGCTCGTAAGCCAGCCAGATCTTACTGTAAAAGTCATCTCGCAGAGAGTCGGTTTCCGTGATGTTAGCCATTATGTAGCCACCTTTCGCAAGCAGTCGGGGACTACACCGGAGCAATTTAGACGACTTCACTAACACTCTACGAGTAAAGCTAGATTGGATCCTGTGTAGGGAAATACCACATAAGGTTACGTATGACGGAGCCCATCGCTGTGTGGTGGATCTCATTAGTATGGGCATGTGCGAAAGAGTAACTGCATTTTGTACACTTAAATCAGCCTGTTCAGCAGAAAAATATCCATATAAGTGTATTCTGTGCAGTTATATCCTCCGTATTTGGCTGTGAACCGCGATACTTCGCATTATAGCTGCACTAAGTACAACTAAATCTATTTTATAGCCCGAAAATACAAAATAAGTGTAGAAAGTGCAGCTATTCCGCACAGTACCAACTTACCAACTGCTTCGGCGCAACATCTGTGTCACGTCTAGCCATTCGCTCTGTGTAGAATTCCGCATCGCACCAAATCGCCTTCCACTCTAAACGCAGCATTCTTCACTACACCAACTGGCTTTCCTCGACAGCTACCGCCACCCTCAAAAAAGTACATTCAATTGCACTTCATGCAATAGAATTTGCCTTTTTGTCTCATTTCGAGCATTCTATTGCACTTCGTGCATTAGAATCTGGTGAAACCCATCAAAATCGACGTTTTCCACTAATCTGATTGCACAAAGTGCAGCAGATCTCAAATTCCCCCACCCAAAAAGGAATTCTATTGCACAGAGTGCAATCACAATCACATATCACAAACTCAATCTCAATCACAAGGGTTCACCCCCAAGGAGGATAATCTCTCTCCACATCAACGGTTACTTAGAATCGCTACATCTCCAAAATTTCTACGCCATACGGCTCAAGCTGCAGTTCTCCTGAACAAATCGAGTGATCCAACAGACTGTTATACTCCTGTGGTAACGGGACCGTCACCGGCTCCCTATTCAAATTAAGCAAGAATAAGAAGCTTCCTTGATCTCCCGAACGCACGGAGGCCTGTACTCCATCCGGCAATCCCTCAAATCTAAACAGCCCCTGCTGTTTAGAAAGGCGCTCCAATAAAACTGACCAGAATCTCTCATCCATATGAGTCCCAAAGTAATAAACCTGACCTTTTCCAAAAGCATTGACGGTTACAGCCGGAGTTCCACTATAGAAATCATCGCCATACCACGCAATCGGCCATGCCACAACAGGTCTTAGGATGTCGCACCACTGCGTGCATTCATATTGGTTCCCCTCAGCATCAACGACCTTATGGGTTTCAGCACCTATTGGATCATACTCCAGCACTTCAACCCCTGTGCAATAGCTCAGTAGCCCCGGTAGTGGCTGCATGACTGCGATGTTATTTGTAGTTTTCGCGCCACTTCGATTGGTAATAAGCAAAGTTCCGCCAGCTAGTGCAAAATCCTCCAAACTACGTACGACCTCCTCATCCAGCAAATATAAATTCGGAGCAATCACTACTTTATAACCATCCAGCGATTGTCTAAGATCGATGACATCGCAACCTAGACCGAGCTTCGTCACCGCACGGTGTATCTGTTTAATATTCTCATAATAATTGAATCCTTCAGCCTGAGGCTGAATATCCAGCGCGGCTTTCTCTTCATGAGAATGGAGTATAGCTACTTCATTCTTTAGCGTCGTTCCTGTCAGCTTCTCCCCGAGCGTATTAACCTCATGGCATAATTGAGTGAACTCCGCAAACCTGCGTCCTGGGACATTGCTGTGATCAATCAGTCCATGCCAGAATTGCTCTGCTCCCGCGACTGCACTACGCCAACGGAAATGAACGACGGTATCTGCGCCTCTGGCTATCGTCTGCCACGCATATGCACGAATCATCCCAGGATATGGCGTTCGCCACATCGGCATCCAACAACCTGGTGAACCACTTAGCTGCTCCATGATCCAGAAGTTTTGACGTTTAATACCACGGGTAACGTCTAATGAAAGTGCTCCGCTATATGGTGTTGTCGCTTGCTTGGTTGGCGAAGTATTCGGATAATAGTCAAATGCAGCGACATCCAGATCAGCACCGACTGCGTACATATCCAGACGCTGCGGATAGCTATGAAAGTTATGAGTGATAAAATGCTGCGGACAAACAGACCGCAAAATATCAATCTGCGTCTTCTGGAATGCCACCACTGAATCCCACTGAAACCGCTGGTAATCCAGCAGGAATGATGGATTCTGATGAGGCGATCCGCCCAGTGGAACGGTAAGCTCATTCCAATCGCTGTATTCTCCACTCCAGACAACCGTTCCCCACTCTGCATTTACCCGATCAAGGTTCCCATATTTGGCTTTCACCCAAGTGCGAAACGCTATATTACAAGCGTCACAATGACAATCTAACATCCCGAATTCATTGTCAGTCTGCCAGCCAATCACGGCCGGATGTTCACTATAATGCTCCGCAAGACGCTGGGTAATACGGCTTCCGTATTCGCGCAAAGATGTACTGTTATAGCAGCGGTGTCCCCGCACCCCCGGGTGAAAGATCTCACCATTCGTAAACACCGGCAGCACGTCCCGAAATTTCGTAGTTAACCATCTAGGTGGTGTAGCTGTCGGCGTTCCGATCACGACCTGTAGTTCATACTTGTGAAAAAGCTCCAGCGCGCGGTCCAGCCACCCGAACTGGTAATTGCCCTTAGTCGGCTCTAACCGGCTCCATGCAAACTCGGCGACTCGAACTACCTTAACACCTGTTTCCTTCATTAATCTGATATCCGGTTCCCACATGGATTCTTCCCAATGCTCCGGGTAATAGTCCACACCCATCTGAATAGAATCATATCGTTTCATCTACGCCCTCTCCCCCTATATTGTTATCATTAAAATAAAAGGCGCTCCCCGTCTCATAATGATGAGGTATACGGAGAACGCCTTTGTTAACCACTAGTCTTTAATCTTTATGAACAAGCTTTCCTTATTTCTTAAGCTTGTCCCAAGCTGCTTGCATGCCAGTCATCCAACCATTCACATCCACTTTTCCAGCAATCATCTGTTGAATAACACTAGCAAATTCTTGTGTTACACCATCAGGGAATTTAGAAGATTGCAAACCATAGACTTTGTCTTCTTTTACATAGTTCCATACGTCAGATCCAAGCTTACCGATATCTTCAGGAGTTGCTTCGATGGTGGACAATGCAGGGATAAATTTCCATTTTTTAACGATGTACTCTTTACCCATATCAGAAGTTACCAACCAGTTCAAGAAGGTTTTAGCTTCTTCTTTAGATCCGGAATCTTTATTGACAACAAGGTTAGCAGGAATACCTACAGTCATTTTGTCGTTCTTCTCAGCATCTTCATTGATTGGCATTGGGAACATACCGATGTTCATATCAGGTGTGATGTTATCAACAAGGGTTTGTGCCCAGTTACCTTCTTGCATCATGGCAATCTCGCCTTTAGCAAACATAGCCAAGTGAGTGTTAGCATCTGTGGTCAAAGGATTTTTTTGTCCATATTTCAAAGTCAGGTTGAGCAAGTTGCTCCAATCCTCAAACACTTTGTTACCTACGATTGTACCTGTACCCTCATTCAAGCTCTTAATGAAGCCATTTACATCGTCTTGTTGTGCAAAAGCTACGCTGATGCCTTGGTTACCAAGGAGCCACCATTCTTGATACGCATTACCAAAAGGAGTTACGCCAATCGCTTGCAATTTCTTAGCTGCTTCTTCTAGTTGTGACAATGTTTTTGGCGTTTCAGTGATGCCTGCTTTTTCGAACAGGTCTTTGTTATATACAAAACCAATTCCTTCAAGGTTCATTGGCATACCATATACTTTACCATCTTTAGTCATTGGCTCTGCAGCCATAGGAATTAGATCTTTCACCCAAGGTTGATCGGACAGATCTTCCATCTTATCTCCCCAAAGTTCCATTTCAGCATATCCACCATTGGAGAAAATGTCAGGTGCGTCGCCGGAAGCAAATTTAGTCTTCAGTGCTGCAGCATAATCGGCACCACCACCAACGGTTTGAATATCCAGCTTGATGTTAGGGTGTTCTTTTTCAAATTCAACCTTAAGCTCATTAAGACCTTCAACAATTTCAGTTTTGAATTGAAAGATCTTAACGGTCTTCACTTCACCTTTATCTGTGCCAGCGCTTCCATTTTGTGAGTTACTAGATGCGTTATTGCCTCCACCACATGCTGTTAATGCTAAACTCATTGCCATTACTGCCGAAAGTGCAACTGCTGAGCGTTTCTTATTCATTATATTTTCCCCCTTAAGATAGTGGACTACTGATGAAATATTTGGAACGGAGGGCTCGGTGTTAACCTTTCACCGAGCCAGCCGCTATTCCCTCAACAATGTAACGCTGCATAAATAGATAGAAGATGATAATTGGAGCAATCCCGATTACGAGAGCCGGAAGCGCCATATCCCATTGTTTGGTATATTGACCAAAGAAGGAGAAGGTCGCCAGCGGAATGGTACGAAGCTCTGGTGCCTGAAGAATCAAGGAAGGCAGCAGATAGTCATTCCATATCCCAAGTGCATTTAGCACGATCGTTGTCATTACCATTGGCTTCAGCAAAGGAAGTACTATGCGGAAGAACACGGTAATTGGATTACATCCATCAACTGTTGCCGCCTCTTCAATTTCAAGTGGAACGGACTTGATAAAACCATGGAACAGGAAGATTGCCATTGGAACACTGATCCCTAGATTCGTAATGATCAGACCTAGGAAGGAGTTGTTTACTCCTATTACATTTACGACTTTCAAGATTGGAATCATGATCGTTTGAAACGGAACAACCATTGCGGCTACGAACAACAGTAGCAAAAACTGATTAAATTTCGTATTCGCCCGTACCATACGATAGGAAGCCATCGCACTAAACAGAGAGATTAGAATAACACTGATAACCGTTATGATGACCGAATTTCGGAAAGCTTCACCGAAACGTGCCAATTTCCAAGCACTTGTATAGTTCGACCACATAAAAGTCTGCGGCCAGCTTGCAGCATCACTCAGAATTTCACCGAAGGATTTCACTGAGTTCGCTAGCAAGAAATAAAAGGGAGAAAGGAAGAGAAGGGCCAGAAGAATCATCAACACTTCCACGCCGATATTCCATCTGCTTTTTGTCTTAGCGTTCATTAAGCTTCTACCTCCTTGCTCTTCGTAATACGGACCTGAATCAGAGTGATAATCGCTACGATAACGAAGAACAGCAGCGCTTTAGCAGTACCCAGACCGTAACGATTGTTCAGGAAGGCTTCATTGTAAATATTCATAGCAACCGATTCTGTAGATTTGAACGGTCCACCTTTCGTCAAGGAAAGGTTAAGGTCGAACATTTTGAAGGACCAAGAAATGGCCAAGAACAAACCAATGGTTACAGCCGGCATAATCAACGGAACTACGATGCTGCGTAGTACCTGCCAACGGGAGGCACCATCAATATCAGCCGCTTCCAATACTTCTTTGGATACGTTACTGAGAGAAGCAATGTAGATGACCATCAGATAACCGGAAGACTGCCAAACAAAAACCATTACAATTGCCCAGAAGCCAGTTGTTGCATCACCTAGCCAAGGAAGATTAAAGAATGACCAGCCTGTGAGGTCTCCCATAGTTGCGAACCCTTTGATGAAGATAAATTGCCAGATGAAACCGAGCAACAATCCCCCAATAACGTTCGGCATAAAGAAGATGGTCCGAAGCATGTTACGTGTCTTTAATGGTTTCGTTAACAGATAAGCTAGGAAAAATCCTACCACGTTAGTCAAAATTACACCTAACACAGTAAATCTTACTGTAAACCAAAAGGAAGACCAGAAATCGGGGTCATTCGTAAATATAGTGGAGAAGTTTTGAAACCCGACCCAACTTACATTACCAGATACACCGTTCCAGTCTGTGAAGGAGTAATACATCCCCATGATGAATGGGATAATCGTTATTAAGGTGAAAAACAAAACTGCAGGACCAACGAAGAATACCTGTTGACCTAACTGGGACAACTTAGTGCCGCGCATTTATTGTCCCCCCCTTTCTTTTGCTCACTTACTTGTTTATGCTTTATACACATATTATCTGTTTTTTTGAGCGCACCTCACACCTACGGAAGTGATCTTTCAGGTGTAAAATATTGATCGGATGTGACAAATTTCGATGAAATGGAACACGATTCGCACAAAAATGATCGTTTTCATCCTACTTCCAACGCTAATCTGTATTATGGCCACGATGTTTATAAGCTACCACTTTAGTACTCAATCCTTAAGAACAAGAGCCGTAGATGAGAATACGAATCTTCTCTTTCAAGGGACTAGAAACATTGAAAGTCTGATTCAGGAAATCAATCGACTCTCCCTTATCGTCTATTCAGATTCAGAATTCTACAGATCTCTCAAAGCTGGATACGAGGATATGCTAGCAAATGCACGAATTTATTCTTCTCTGAATTACATTTCATCATCTATGCCTGACATATCTCAGGTCTACTTATACGGTGTCAAGGACAGCAAAGCCACTCTACTCACCCAAAATACACCGAAACGTTGGCAGGGTGTTCCACCTTATCCTGACTCCAAGATCACTACCGATTCTGCGGTATCTTTACAGAGTACGCATTTAAGTCATAGCTATGGCCTAAAGGCACCGATCCCGCAATTTATACCGGAGCCAGTGTTTACCTTACACAGAAGAATCGAAAGAGTCCCTACCACAAAAGCGCTTGGCTATCTGTCGATTGATGTCAAGCTAACGGCTCTAACCGACATCATCAGTCAGTTATATGATCAGAAGCAGGAGAACATCTGGCTGCTGGATGGCAACGGAAACATTGTCTATGGGGACAATAGTGAAGAATACGGCAAGAAACTGAATGCAGTTTGGTACGATACGAATATCAGGGACAATCAAAGCTCACAAGGATACTTTGAAGAGGACAAAGCTATGTTTATTTACCAGAATATCGAAGGTCCAGGGTTAAATTGGACGTTGGTGAAGCAGATTCCCGTATCTTATCTTTTCCGAGAAGCCAATGAGGCGGCAACGATCAATATAGCACTAATGGTCCTGCTGCTGATTACAATTACAACGCTAACGATCCTAATCTCTTTTCGAATCACTGCCCCGATCAAGCAATTGACCCGCTACATGAATCAGGTCCAGACCGGGAAGCTTGATATCGATATCCGTCCCATGGGCAAAGACGAGATCGGTGTCGTTACAGAACGGTTCCGCAGTATGATGGATACGATCAACAATCTGATCCTAAGAGAATACAAGCTAGAATTAACTAATAAAACGAATGAGCTACGGGCTTTGCAAGCGCAAATCAATCCGCATTTCCTTAACAACACCTTGCAGATCATCGGTACGCTTGCCTTGGAGCTTAAAGTACCCCAAATCTACTCTCTTCTTTCGGCGCTAGCGAAAATGATGCGCTACAGCATGTACAATGAGGAGAAGATTGTCACAGTTAAGGATGAATTGGATCATGTCAAAGCTTACATCGAACTACAGAAGGAACGTTTTGAAAATAAATTCAGTTTCCGTTACGATATGGAGGAAGCTCTTTTAGATACATTTATGCCTAAGATGATTCTGCAGCCTATTGTAGAAAATTATTTCAAACACGGTTTTAACCATTCCCGCTCTGACGGATTTGTTGAGATCACCGCGGCAAAATTGGGCGACAAGCGAATGGAAATCTGTATTCAAAACAACGGAAATGCTATCCCATCAGCGAAACTAGATCTTTTGCGGCAGAAGCTTCAACATTCCACTAGAACCGATATAGATTTACTAAGAAATACAGAGCAAGACAAGGAAGCTACAGGATCTGGTATTGGTCTGCCGAACGTTCTGGCACGGCTCAAGCTCGTATGCGGAGACAGCGCCATCTTGACTGTGGACAACCTCAGAGCAGGTGGAGTGGTTGTAAGACTGGAAATAGACATTATAGCGGAGCGTGAGACGATATGAAGGCGTTAATTGTTGATGACGAGGCGAGAGTTAGAAAAGCTGTTAGACTTCTTGTCGACTGGGACGCACATCAAATAGATGAAATTCTGGAAGCCGGAAACGGAAATGAAGCCATTGAGATCATTCGGCAAGCTAAACCAGCCTTGGTCATTATGGACATGATGATGGAATCCGGTAATGGCGTAGAATTAATGACATGGGTTAACGAATTTGCCGGCAACATCAAATTTATTGTGGTCAGCGGACATAATGATTTCGAGTTCGTGCGCCAGACCGTACGTCATGGTGGAATTGATTATATCCTTAAGCCCATTGAAGCGGAGGCAATAAATGTAGCAGTCGCTAAGGCAGTGGCTGCTTGGCGTTCAGAGGAAGCTGACCGGAGCGAACGACAGAAGCAGAGCATTCAGCTCAATGAGTTCAAGCCTATCTACGGAGAAAAGCTGCTATCCGCGCTAATCGATGATCCGATCAACTCGGAGTTATCCTTCCGAAGGTTGTGTAGCGATGGCGTTATCCCGGAAAACGTCTCCTCATCACGCCTAGTACTGGTGCAAATAGACACAGGAAATAATCTCCTGCTAAAACGTTTTGGAGGAGACACCGGGCTCATGAACTACGCTATCGTCAATATTTGCAATGAATTTTTACAAGGCCAGCGTAAGGGAGTTGCTTTTCGTTACTGGGGAGGTCCTTCCGAGATTGCCATTATTCTATGGGATATCCAAACGTCTGTTGTCGAGCTTATAGGGAGAATTAATCAGGGTATCTACTCTACTTTACAGGTCCGAATGCATTTCGGAATTAGCTGCATCGGCAGCCTGCCTAAGCAATTATCTTATCAGCGTGCAGAGGTAGCCGAGGCCTTACAGCGTAGAAATTTATTAATTCATGAGGATTATTGCCATTTTTCCACTTCCTCCGAAGAGTTTAAAGAACGCAATGAAACCGCAAAAACAGAAATTCACGGAAATGCATCGCCGATTATCTTTGCACATGTGAAGGAAGACTGGAAAATGGCAGTTATCAGCAGAAGTCCAGATGTATTGTCCTCGGCAGCACAGCACTGGGTGGACGAGCTTAGCCGAGGCGGAGTTGTTACACCGGAGATCCTAAACTCGTGGAAGAATGATGCACTACTATTCCGTTCCCAGTTGGTACGAGAAACGTTAGGCCCTGATGCCGATAGCGCACTAGCCGAGCTAGAACAGGCCGACCAGCTTCACCCAGCTCCTTATACGAACGGTTACTCGTTCTCCTTATTTGCTTGGCGTGACTGGTCATTTGATCTGATGGAGCGAATGTCAGAAGTGATAGCCGCTAAACAAGCTAAAGAAAGCAATCCTATGCATGATATCGTGAAATATATCGAACTCAATTACGCCTCTGATCTATCCTTACAGGAGATTGCCGGAAAGTTCTTTGTTAGCCGCGAATATATTTCACGCCGATTCAAACAGGAATACGGCATTAATTTCTCCGATTTCATCGTTAACGTCCGGATAGATAAAGCTAAATTGCTTATGCAGAATCCTCGTCTAAAGCTATCGCAAATTTCCGAAATGGTCGGGTTTCATGATGTGAAGTATTTTAGCAAGGTATTCAAAAAACAGGTTGGTGCATCACCCAAGGACTACCGATACCAGTTTAAAATTTGATTAATACCATTCTACGAGAAAACGGTTGTCTCTTTTATGGAAGACAACCGTTTCTCGTAGAAATATAAGGATAATGTATAGCGTGAAACTTAAATTTTCTTATATTTTTAAAAAGGCATCCGCGACCGTCTTACCGGCTATGCCGTTCGGGTGTGGGTCGTCTGTCCCACTCATAAACTCCGGTCTGATCCGGTGATCGTCCGGTGCAGGCAGCGACAATAAGCTCGCTATATCAAACACCCGGCTCACACCTATAGGCGGATTAGACAAGATCTCTTCATTCACCTTGCGCCAAGTCTCTTCTCTTTCACCCTGAAAATTGAACGGTGGCACCGTACTTAGAATAATACTAGCTTCAGCATTTGCATCCTTGATCTTAGAAATAATGGTCTGCAAATCACCAAGAAGCTCGTCTGCGGAACGGCAGCCGATATCAATATCATTTACTCCGAGTACGATCATCAGTTCATCACATTGCTTAGCTTTATTTAGCCATGGACCATCCGCCGCAACATCATAAGCTCTAGCCCAGCCCGAACCGATATTCCATACACCGATATCTGTGCCAAGACCATCCGCAATTCTCGCGACCCAATATTCGTACTCATCCTTTAATGTCCGCACGCCTTGAGTAATTGAATCGCCTAAGAATACTAGTCTTTTGGTCACAGATTTCTTATACCCAATGAAGCTTGGCAGTACCAAAAGATTATCAGACGCAGTGAAACCATCCGCTGATTCCTGTGCGGCAAGATTTCCGGGCGCGTCATAAGCTGTTGCCAGCATCCCTTCTACATTGAAAGGAATCGATTTACCTGCAGTAAGTGTCTTAATCGTCCACGTAAACGCCAAGTAATGACCCTCCGGTAGCACAATGCTTGTCTCATCACTCCAGAAACATTCGCCAGCCGCAACGGTTTTTGAGGCTTTGCCCTCAAAGGTAATCGCATGCTGTGTATTTTCAGTTATCGTTCCGACTGGTTCTGTTCCTCCGTCAGCGATATAAGCTGTCTCGATAACCCAGTCGCCTCCAGGTTCACTGCCTACAGCTTCTTGCCCTTGATCCCATGTAGAATCCACCGAGTTGCTATGCCAGAACTTTAACTTCAACGTACCGTTTTCCCTTAAACGAATATAAGTCCGGAAGGTATGCGTAAACGGTTCTTGCCTATTCATTATAAAATTCGCTGCAGTTGAAAGAACCGTTGCTGAGGTATAATCCGTCTGGTTCAATACTCCACTTCCCTTTGTTAAATTAGTATTCATAACGCTTTCCCCGTTATTCAGTAAGATTGTAACACTAAAACCTCTCCAATAAACCAAGGGAACGGATCGTCCACCCAGTGTACAGGAGAGGTTATGGCTATATCAATATACTTGGAGAAACAGTCTTATTTCAATGTAAGGGTAAACGATACAGATTTCGCACCTGCGTTTACTTTTACTGTAGTTTCATCGACTTGTTCTGCACCTTCTACTGAAGCGATAGCTCCCAGATCTTTAAGGGAAAGCGAGAATTCTTTACCGCTGCCTTCTGCAGTAACTGTTACGACGCTGCCTTTACGGTCAGCCTTCACAGTCAATTCAGGAGCACCTTTGAGATCACGAACGGTTGCAGAAGTCGTAGTGCCATCTTCAAGTGAATACAGACCAAATTTCACGCCATTTGCATAGTCGTAATCTGGTTTGTTATCCACACTGCCGCTTGCCAGCAAGGAGTTCTGACGAACGAACAGTGGCAGGCTGAAGAAATCATATTTCTCTTTGCGCCATGATCCGCCTTGTACAGTTTCGCCACTAAGCAGATGCGTCCAGCGCCCAGCTGGCAAGTAGTATTTCGCTTCTCCGTCTTCTTGGAAGATTGGAGCTACGAGCAAGGAATCACCCAGCATGTATTGACGATCAAGTACTTCACATGTTGGATCTTCCGGGAATTCCATAACCATAGCCCGCATAGAAGCCCAGCCATGTTCATGAGCCTGTCCTGCTACATCATACAGATAAGGCATCAAGCTACATTTGAGTTTGGTGAAGAAACGGGTAACATCACAAGCTTCATCATCATAAGCCCAAGGCACACGGTACGAAGTGCTACCATGCAGACGGCTGTGACTGGACAATAGTCCAAACGCCAACCAGCGTTTGAATACATGTGCCGGAGCCGTGTTCTCAAAGCCACCGATATCATGACTCCAGAAACCGAAACCAGACAATCCTAGGGACAACCCACCGCGAAGGCTCTCTGCCATGGATTCATAATCTGCGTAGCAGTCACCGCCCCAGTGAACTGGGAACTGTTGGCCACCGGCAGTTGCAGAACGTGCGAACAATGCCGCTTCATTTTTACCAAGCTTCTCTTCTAGCACTTCAAATACAACCTTGTTGTACAGTTGAGTGTAATAGTTGTGCATTTTCATCGGATCAGATCCGTCGAAGTAAACTACATCTGTAGGAATACGCTCGCCGAAATCTGTCTTGAAGCTATCTACGCCCATATCTACCAAATCACGCAGATAGCCGGCATACCATTCACAAGCCGCAGGGTTGGTGAAGTCCACCAGTGCCATGCCCGCTTGCCACAAATCACATTGATAAACGTCACCGTTAGGTTTTTTGAGCAGATAACCATTTTTCTTGCCTTCTTCAAACAAGCGGGAACGTTGCCCGATATAAGAGTTGATCCATACGCAGATCTTCAGCCCTTTATCTTTCAGGCGTTTCAGCATGCCTACTGGGTCAGGGAATACGCGCTCATCCCACTGGAAATCGGTCCATTGATATTCACGCATCCAGAAACAGTCGAAGTGGAATACGCTCAGTGGTAAATCGCGCTCTGCCATACCATCTACGAAGGAATTTACGGTTGCTTCATCGTAGTCGGTAGTGAAAGAAGTTGTCAGCCACAGGCCGAATGTCCATGCTGGCGGAAGCGCAGGCTTGCCAGTGAGTGATGTATAGTTGCTAATAACTTCCTTAATGGTAGGACCATCAATCACGAAGTATTCTAAGCTTTCTCCAGCTACGCTGAATTGCGCTTTTTTCACTTTTTCTGAAGCGATTTCATACGAAACGAGCTCAGGATGGTTAACAAATACCCCGTAACCTTTGCTGCTTACATAGAAAGGAACGTTCTTATAAGCTTGCTCGGAGCTAGTACCACCGTCTTTGTTCCAAAGATCTACGGTCTGTCCATTCTTAACAAAAGCGGTAAAACGCTCGCCCAAACCGTATACGAATTCGCCTACACCGAGATCCAGCTCTTCACGCATATACGTGTTGTCGTCTTGATCCGTGATATAAGCCATTGATTTGTAACCGCTACCTGTAATTCTCTCGTCGCCACGATAGAAATCCACTGCCCATTGCTCGCCTTTGCGAATCACTACACGAAGTCCGCCGCTAATCAGCACAGTCTCTGAATCGGTTTCTTCAATTTTCACATGATCGCCAGTGCCTTTTGTAAGTTCGAAGACCGGACCGCGTTCTTGTACGCCATCATGATGAATAATTTTAACCCCTACCACACCTGGAAGCGGGGAATGAAATTTTACAGTAAGCAGGGTTGAATTCAACGTCGCTGAACGCCCTGTGATTGGAGTTGTTTGAGTAATTGCTGTTAATCCTTCTGGAGTCTTTTCTACAACATAATTTTGAACTGCACCGTTAATCGTGATACCATCACGCACCAGCCAGAGACCATCAGTAAATTTCATTGAGTACTTGCCACCTTTCAATTTGGTGTTTATAGTTGCATTATACCGATAAAAAATAAACAAAACTAATACTATATAGCTCATTTATAACACTATTTTGATGTTTTTCACGAAAGGAGTGGCATTTATGGACCGTACAACCCAGAGTTTGCTAAAAGAAGACAGAGTGCATGGCGACAGCATGTTTCCGCTTGCAGCTTATTGGATAGAATTGCCGGCTGGAACACATGTACTCGATACCCATTGGCATGAAGAAGCGGAGTTTTTTATGCTGCTAGAAGGAGAAATTCTGTTTCAGGTGGACACCGAATATTTCCCGCTTAAAGCCGGTGAGGCTGTTTTTATCGAATCGGGTGATATTCACGCCGCCTATGTACTGCACGAGGACACTCCCTGCAGATTCTGCGCACTTGTGTTTCTCCCTGATCTTCTGGATAGTGCCCAATATGATGCGATCCAGCAGAACACCATCTTACCCCTTCAGGAGAAAAGACAAAGCTTTCCTCGCCACCTAACACCCGCTGTGAAATGGCACAATGAACTCCTGCGACACTTAGAACGTATGATGGACGCCTATGCTGCGCAATCTCCCGGGTTTGAAGCTTTTATTAAAGGCACACTACTCATCATGCTCTCGCAGATTGCCCCTGAGGATCGTTTCGTGAACCGCAGCCAGCTGGATGACGCTGATACTACTAAAATCAATCGTCTTAAGAAAATTATTCTCTATATTCAGGATAACTATCAGGAGCCCATTCGAACCCGTGACCTCTCCGAGCTGATTCCCATGAGTGAAGGACAGTTCTGCCGTTTTTTCAAAGAGATGACCCGAAAGACTCCAGTAGATTACATTAACTCTTACCGAATTCGCCAAGCCGCTGATCTACTGCAACAAAGCGACAGAAAAATATCCGACATCGCATTCGAGGTCGGATTTGATAATGTGAGCTATTTTATTAAAGTGTTTCGCAGAGCGATGAAATGCTCGCCTTCGGAGTTTAGGAAGGGATCCCGTTGACATCTTGCTGTTTAACTTCTATTCATCGGTCATTCTGAAGCTACGGCTCTCTTTATTAATTCTTCCTCTTGAGCTACCGATATATTATAGATAGATCTTATCGTCGTAGGAGGATAATGAGCCATGCATATAACGAATATGACCTCAGCTATGGGAACGAGGTTTAATGTAGCTGTTAGTCACCAAACCAACGATAAAACCATAAATTCAAACATCAAGACAAGTAGCAGTGGAGACAACTTATCAATAAGTAAATCCGCAACGGCGGCTTTTCAAAGTCAATCCAAGATGGGTGGAATGGTTGACTCCCTGCTTAAACAAAAACAAAGTATCATCGATAGTAAGAACAGTCTAATTGAAAGAACCACCAAAAACTCACATAACCTTGATTCTATTCAAGATCAACTTAAGGAATTCGACAAGCAGCTCCAAACGATTGACCAACAAATTGCAAAATACAACTTCGAAGAGCAACAAAAGAACTTAGAAAATGCTCAAAAAGCAGATCCATCGGATGAACCTAAAACCGAGCAAGAGATACAGAACGAAAGATTGATTACGATTGTTGCTATAAGCCAAAATGTTTCACAAATGGAGGTAGTTTCTTCTACCCACACTAAGATGCATGGCGAGGCAAGAGTTCTGACCAAGGAAATCGAATTGGATGAAGCTCGTTCTACTCTTTCTGCAACAGCCAAACGTGAGCAGTTATCCAAAATCGAAGATAGAATATCGGAAATGAACGAAACGTTAGGCGATACCATAAAAGAAACCGGAGATAAAATTAAAGATCAGGAACGGACAGAGAAATTAGCCACCTACCAAGAAATTCAGCGTTTAGCAGAAGATTCTGAGAAGTCGCAGCTAGAAATACTAATCTAACAAGGACAAGCTTCTCTATATTGAAAAAGCAATCGGACCTCCTCTACATCAGAGGGTGTGCCGATTGCTTTTTTAGATGCAGATGATGTTGTTCTACGGCTATTCCTTCCGAATCACAATAAAGCAGGTACTGTCCGGCAGCGCCACTTCCTGTCCGCTCTCATCCATGAACCTTACTCTGTCGCGCAGCGCTTCGGTATAACCTTCTTGCAAGTAATGCCGGAAGACTTCAATCTTCGCCTGTTTTCCTAGAATCTGTTCAATAAATGAGGCAAACTCCGTCGGAGTAAAATAACCAAACTGTTCCTGAACCTCATGAATGAAAGCTTCTTCGCCCCAGGTATACGTATATAAAAATTCCATGGCATCATTTACGGGCATGAGCACTTCTTGTTCCCCTAATCTCTGATACTGAATCTGACGTCCGGCAAAATCCTTCGCATAACGCTCCAGCCACGCCATACCGTCCTCCTCCAGAAAGCGAACTCTCCGCAGCAAAGCTGTGGGCTCGGTCATAATCCCATCACGAATAATGATAGCCCCGCGCACTGACAATACATCAAAGGCACTTCGCAGAGCGGCCGAAACGGTGTCATGATTGAACTTTTTACCATTAAGCGGCACATAAGAATATAGCTCATGCAAAATCGAAGAAAAAATTACCGTATCCACCGTTCCAGCCTCTACGAAATCCTTAAGGTTCAGCGCATCTCCCTGCAGGACCTCCCATTGACGACCTTCCCGCTGCTTGCGCTGCCGCAAAGCTTCCACTACATTGCTCGATATATCAATGCCGATTGAGGTAATCTCTGGCATACGCTCTTCCAACAAATCCAGCAGCACACCGCCGCCTGGGCCGATATCCAGCACTTTTTGCCCTGTGACATGCTCCAGGATCACAGCCTTATAATCTGCTGTGTCATTCATTTGACTTAAGTAGGTATCTTCATTATGAAAACGGTCGAAGGCGTCCCTGCGTAGCTCGAACAGATCGAATAACAGCAATACAGCACGTTCATACAAAGGTGACTTTTCGGCTTCCATACAGAATTCGATCAGCTTCTCTGCCGCTGCCGAGAATTGGAACTGAAAAAACAGCGTGTCGGGCAGATGTTCCTTAGCATATGGCCGAAGCATTAGATGAGGGTTCTCAGCAGGTAAAGTCCCTTTTTCGATAGCCTCCCATGTAAGCTCCGATAAATATTTTTCTATAATTCGCTTCTTATAAACATTGATCTTCTTAACACCCTTATAGTCATAGTAAATACTGTTCATAACCTGCTCGAAGCTGATATGGCGTAAGGGTTCATTCTGAGCCCTTCGCGCAGCAAGCACCATCACCTTCAGAAATTGCTCCAACGAGAAGGTCTGCATTGCAGATTCCACATACCAGAAGATAGTTTTACTTAAAGACTCCAACCGTTCCGCATGGAAGCCTTCCTGTGTCAGCTTTGCCCATTCCGTAGTAAAATCCTCTCCTCTGGAGATCGGACCTAGCCGCATTCTGCGCAGTCTTTCTTTCATCGGCATTGGGCTAGCAAGTTCACCGGATGAAATCAGAGCGATAAGCTGCTTCACTTCATGCTCTACATTCAGCCATAGCTCGGGGGATACAGCTCCGATGATGCAATGATTAAGTACGGTTAGTAAGCGTTCAAGTTCCTCGGCAGTCAGTAACTGTTCTTCCACAAGATCACGCAGCGGCTTATTTACTTCCGGAGGCACCTCCCCACGAATTTGCTGTCCTATGAGTCCATGGGTTTCAATTAACCGCTCAATCAACGCGCTTTTTTCAGAGACAGTTCCGCCCAAATGTTTCCCGTATAATTGTGCGGAGCCAATGTTATGTACAAAACAGTTAATGCCTTCTTTCTGCCAAAGTAACCGCTCCTTCAATGTGCCACCCTTAGCCGTTTCTGACCAGATTAACGTTTCTTCCACAAGCTCTTTTATCCAAATTGAGCAGGGAAGTTGATCCAGAATCTGCAAACTGCGTTCCACATAATCCAGCACAGGATTCCTGCGATCCAGCTCCTCTAGAGATTCCACACGTTCCAAATTAACAATTTGCTCCTCCGCTTGGACAATAAGCTTCAGCCAGAGGTTATCCTCCAAATGATCTTGTATTCCTTCATGGTATAAGGTGATGGCTTCCAGCGATTTCAGCATATACTCCTCCTTCGCTCCAAAATGGAGATTATAAAGACTTATTATTATATATACACTCCCGTTAATTAAAAAACAGAACCAGGACTCATGAAATAGCCATGTCCCAGTTCTGTTTACATTCCAACATTTAAGTTCCGAACCGTTGCCGATATCCGCACTTGCGGCACAGCTCTTCTACCGCCTCTCTACGAGAGAATCCATAAAATAGATTGTTCGCTCGCTCACCCTCTACGATTTCTGAGAACGGAGTCTCATGAATGTTTCCGAGGTTAATGACTCCCTCACCATCCAGACAGCACGGCACAACGGTACCATCCACAAGGATTGCCGCTTGGCTGCGCAGCGCATGACAGAACCCTTTTCCGTCATCCTCCGGCTCGTTCAGTGCAGGCCAACGGAACTCATGGTCCTGATTGAGATACACGCGTGGGGCAATCTTGACGCCACTGCCAGGCACAACCTTTTCCTCGATCTTGAAATCAAGGTTGAAGGCTTCCTCTAGCACAGCAAGGGTCTCACGGTTACGATTCTTCTCCAGATTGGTCAGATTATCCTCCGTCAAATTCCACAGCCGGAACGAAATAATCACCCCTTGCGCGGAAGCTTCCCGTACAAAAGAAATAATTTCCGCCAAATACCCTTCGCGGTTCTCAGAACCCTCATGCCCATCAAAGCTGTGCAGAGAGAAGTTCATCTGACGTAGTGCAGGTTTGCCAAGAATCTTAGGCCCAGCTTTATGAATCAATGTGCCATTGGTTGTAATATTGACCTTGAACCCTTTGGCATGTGCGGCATCCAGCAGCTCACCTATCTTGGGATGCAGCAATGGCTCACCTTTTACGTGAAGGTAAATATGATTACTATGTGGCTTAATTTCATCTAATATTGTATTAAAAGTATCGAGCTTCATAAAGTTCTTCGTTCGTGCGGTTTGTGGACAAAAGCTGCAGGCAAGGTTGCAGACGCTTGTTATTTCAATATATACCTTTTTAAAAGTCTTCAAGTGCTGCTCCCCTTCTATTTATAGATCTGCGGCATAGCGGAGGCCGATCTGTGCTCTAGCTTCCTCCATAACCTCTGCTACCGCCAAGGAATTTGCATGCGTGTTAATTCTGCTTTCCCGGTCTCCGTTCTTAATTAAGTTGATAAATTCCTCAACCTCATAATACATAGATTCGAACACCTGAGGCTGTGTAAGCTCCTCGACGGTCCCGTCACGATAATGAATCTTCACTTGGTAAGGTTGGTTGATCTTATCGATCACCATTGTACCACTTTCCCCTTGAATCTCAGCTGGCAAATAGGAATCAGCGATCTTGGAATGCATCACAACTGCGTCCATATCATCGTACTGCATAACGATGCTTCCTTCGCCATCCACTCCAGAAGAGAGCATAAGACCCACGGCCTGCACAGAATTTGGTTTCCCGAACAACACTACCATAGGATACAAACAGTAAACGCCAAGATCCATCAACGAGCCATTAGAGAAGGCTGGGTTAAAAGCATTTAACACCGTTCCCTGCCGATAGGCATCATATCTCGATGAATATTGACAGTAGCTCGCGAAATAACGGCGAACTTGGCCGATTTTATACAAATTGTCTCTGATCACTCCGAAATTCGGCATGAAGGTCGATTTCATTGCTTCTACCAACAACACATCATTGTTCTGCGCGGCTTCAATCATTGCTCTAAGCTCCGCACTGTTTGAGGCAGCTGGTTTCTCACAGAGCACATGCTTGCCATGATTTAAGCACATAATCGCCTGCTCAGCATGCATGGAGTTCGGGCTTGCAATGTAAATAGCATCGACATCTTTACTGGAAACCATATCTTCCAAATTCGTATAAATTGTAGCTCCAGCATATTTTGCAGCAAAGGCCTGACCTTTCTCCATTGTGCGGGAGTACACGGCTGTCAGGATAAACTCCTCATTCTCCAAGCCGGCTTGCACGAAGCGGTCAGTAATAAAGTTTGTTCCAATGACCCCGAAACGAATTGTCATGATAATCCCGTCCTTTTTAGTTCTTACTAAATCTCTATATGCTATTTTCTCACTCTCTGGGTAGTCATGTCTACTTTTCAGGACAAATTTCCGACAAATTCCGATAGATCGTCCTTGTGAAAAAAAGAACCACTCCTTATCTTTTGTCGATATCAAACTATTCATAGTAAACAGCGACATTATTTGTCGAAGAATGCAGTTAAACATCCCCACAAAGTGGGCCTTTGCTTCGATGCATAATCAGGTACTTTGCGGGGACCCCAAATATATTTTCTGAAACGTTAAAAAAGGCTCCCATTCTTAACTTAAGAACAGGAGCCTGCTGTGCCATATTGAGTTACAACTTATTTATAAAAAGCCTGCAATTGACGCACAATTTCATCCTTGTCATGATCCACTACCGTTTGGTGTTGTGGCATCTCGAACAACGCTTTAATTGGTGCCGGGAATTCCTGCTTTATGTCGATCAGCGTAATCGCCTCATCGAACTTAGCTGGATGCGCGGTCGCAAAGGAAATCCCAATCTCATCCGAGCCATTAAAAGCCTCGTAAGCCGCGATTCCACATGCAGTATGCGGATCAAGTAGATAGCTAAATTCTTTTTGATACTTAGCAATTGTATTCAAGCATTGATCATTCTTCACGCCAAGCGCTGCAAAATCCCGTTGCACCTGCTGAAGTGCTTCACCTTCGAGCGTAATCTTACCCTCAGTCTGCAGCTTGGACATGTATGCAGATAATTTCTCGGAATCCTCGCCTACCAAATAATACAAATACCGCTCAAAATTGCTCGCCACTTGGATATCCATAGAAGGACTGTATGTGCTTGTGAAGCCGCCCGGTTTATATTCACCCGTATTCACGAAACGCTCCAAGATGTTATTTTCATTCGTTGCGATAATCAGTTTGTTAATCGGTAATCCCATTTGCTTCGCCAAATATCCGGAGAAAATATTACCGAAGTTACCGGAAGGCACGCTGATGTTAATCTTCTTCTCGCTGCTGCCATCGACATGCAAATACGCATAGAAATAATAGACAGTCTGTGCCAGAATACGTACAAAGTTAATGGAGTTGATCGCACGCAGATGATAGCGACTCTTAAAGTCGAGATCCGCGAACAGATCCTTAATCACCTTCTGGCAATCATCAAAGTTACCATGAACAGACAGGTTCAGTACATTACTGTCATCAACCGTAGTCATCTGCAGCTCCTGCACTTTACTTACCTTACCATGGGGATGAAGAATACAGATCTTGATTCCTTCTTTACCACGAACGCCCTGAATGGCAGCCGCCCCAGTATCCCCCGAGGTTGCTCCGAGGATGTGGATGATCTTGTTCTGCTTTTTGGAAATATAAGAGTACAGCTCACCCATAAACTGCAACGCTACATCTTTGAAGGCAAAAGTAGGACCATGGAACAATTCCAGTACATATAAGGAATCATTCACTTGGTGAATAGGCGTTACTTCCGGCGTGCGGAAATTTCCATAACTAGTGTTGACCATTTCCTGCAAATCTTCTAAAGGAATCTCATCATTAGTGTAATAAGCGAAGATCTTCAGAAATAGCTCCTGATAGCTAAGACTTCTCCACTCTTCCAAAGTAGCTGCTGAAACGACAGGAATCTCGGAAGGGACCATCAATCCGCCGTCATCGGCAAGTCCCATCAACACCGTATCGATAAAGCCTTTAGGTTCCACATTGCCTCTTGTGCTTATATACTTCATGCTCATCCTCCTGAACCCCTCTATATAATATATATAAATATAAGTTTCACTTTATAGTTGCTTGTTTTCCCTATATACTACCACGTTTACGCGCTAAAGTCCGTTAATTCTTTGTCTTATTTTGTAGCTCTTTCCAGACGGTTTTGTTGCTGTACTGCCGTTCCGTGCTGACATCCTTGCCGAACCATTCCGGTGCCTGGAAGCTTTCCGCTTCCTCCAAGGATTCAAATTCAACCTCCAGAACGGACAATTTCAGCTGAGAATAGACGTCGATCTCAACCGTTGTGTCATTCCACACTGCCGTAATCCGCTCTTTGACCAAGGCTACCGCATTTACTGCCTCAATCATCTGATTATATAAACCCTCCGAGATAAAATATTCGATCTCTTCGCGTTTGATCCCTTTGCCATCCTTAAACGTGTGTGTATACGTTACCTCACCTGAGTCCAGATCCGTAATTTTACGTACACGCAGCTCTTGTCCGCCGTCTATCGCCAGATACGTCTGATCGATATTATGCCGGGTCACAATCTTCAATTCGCCTTCTTGAATAAGCTGCTCCGGAAATTCCGGCAGCAGAAACTTGCGTTCGATCTCCAAAGCCATGATGTTTCGCTCCTCTTCGTGCCATTTATTTTATATTAATAATCATCATAGGGGTGAGACAAACCCAAGTCAATGTAGATTATGGGGAAAAAGGTCATCCTTTTATCAAAACATGAAAATGCTGTGCTCAGCGCGTGACTATCTGGGGCGTTCCTCATACGGTTGGCGGGAGAATGTAAGTGATGGGGTTGAGCGTGTGATAGGTTGGGTGAGCTTAGGATTGGTTGGATGAGCTTGCCTTAAGCGACGACGAGTGTACCTTGGGAGGTAAGTGTACCTTGCATGGTGAGTGTACGATTGGATGGGGGAGTGCGTGACTGTAGGGGGGACGATCTACGATTGGCGGGGGTCCTCACTGTCTAACGGACTGTTTAGTCGCTATTTACGAAAAAAATGCCTTTTGGGGCAGCTATCGGACCTAGAAGGCACTATTCACTCCAAAACACCTCATATTACCACCGATTTTAGCCAATAGCTGCACTGGAGTCCGCGAAAGGCCCAAATGAGCTACTTTTTAGCAAATAAATGCTCCTGTGTCCGTGGGCAGCGCGGATAATAATAGAAACAGCGACGGTCATGGACGGGGAAAAGAAAGCCCTAGACTGTCGCTGTTTAATTGAACTATAGTTTCCCGTTAGTTGAACAATATGGATTAGACAATTCCTATCGTATGCAAAAGACCCCTCGGTAATTTGTAGCTTGTGCTCCATGAGATTCTTTTGCCATATTGACATAATGACCCTCAATGATTAACTATTTATCTTTTTAATTCTATATAATTCATATTATAATCTTCTCCCAAGTAATTCATCACTCCAGAAAATCCATTTAATTCCCACTCTCCATTTTTGTTTGGAGTAAAAATATATTCTCTATTCCAATCCTTTAATTTCTCATCATCACCAACATATTCTTCCTTAATGCTTAATCTAGTTTGATTAAAAAACTCATTCTCGAAGTAACTTTTATAAATGACCGCATTTGTTATAGTTATTCCTTTATGAAAGACAGTTGGATATAATGTGTTCTGTTGTACATACATATCTGACTCGGGATCGGAATCCATATTATTGATAAATAATATAGATAGAATATCCTTAGCATGGACTCCAAACTCTTCGGTAAAAGATTTTTCTAATTCCTTATACTCCAGTTCTGACACCTTTTCTCGCAACGCTAAATCAATGATCATTTTTTCTTTCTTCTCAACCATTTCATTTGCAGTGTTTATATCAAAATTAATTGTTTCTTCTTTAATCGGCTTTAATTGTTCTGATGATTGACAAGCCGATAAAAACAAAATAACCATACTAAGCAAAACTAAGTAGAATCTCCTCATAATTAGCTACTCCTCCCCTACAATCACACTCTTTTTTAATGAATATAAATTATAGTTTACTGAGTTTGGCCGTGGTCGCGTAATTCTTAAATTATAATGTTCTCCGTAATCAGTCTTCCTCCTCTTTCTTCCACTACTCTGCACGTTAGCCTATTAAAAGAATTTCCTTATCATAACTAAAAAATCAAAAAAACCGACTCCTTGGTCGGTTTTTTCATGGTATTGGTGAGGTGAACCGTGGCTATGCAAAACCACTATCCGTCACCACGTTACGTCTTTTTCTAATTGATCAAGATGGAATAACCCTAAGACGCTTCAAATTCAACCACACGCCCTCTGCCAAAACAGAGATTAAATAGGCTATGCCACAAGTTAAGAACAAAGGACCTCACTAAAACAAAAATAGCGTCAAAAGCGTAACCAAGACGCAATTGACGCTATTTTTTTCTTGAACCAACTTTTAATCCTTTGACTATAGTATCGCTACTCGCAGACAAGTAGATATCCATTGATTTTGTTCCTGCATTTATTCCACGTGCAGGTTCTTCACTTATATTAAATGCTATTCGTGTTTTGTTGCCATTTTACCCTGTTCACAAGAACCTATGACTTCCATTTCAATTATCGAGAAACGAATAATATACCTCTTTCCCCTCAAGAAAATCGCGACATAACGTGCTACATATTTTGGAGGCGTGCTCTTTTATCCAGCCGTTCCTCTCAGGGTCATGAATAAAAAATACGTAACTAATAAAAATATCCATAAATATTTGTCCTTCAATATACCGAATCTCATCAAGCGAAAAGCTTGATTTAGAAGCATAACCGTCCAAAAGCGTTTTACGGAGCTTACTTTTCAGCATGGAAGATGCTGAGCCCAAATCAAACAGGTAGTAACCATAACCAAATAAACAATAATCTATTAATATAGGGTTTTGTTCTGACACAATAACATTCCCCAGTTGAAAATCAGCATGAATGAATCCCCATGAGTTGTCCCTAGCGTCTAGTTCTGCTAGTTGTTCTTTTACTACGAGTAGAACACTACTAATAACTTCGTAGTCCTCCTGAATAAGGGCTCCATTGTCTGTTCCCTTTCCAAGTTCTATTAAAGTTTCATCAATCTTTGTGACATTGTATACAGGTCTATGTAACTCCAAGGGCATTAGCGTTCGTGAGAATTCATGTAAACTGGCAAGATTTCTACCTAATCTATAAACAATCTGTTCAATATTGTCTTCATCTTGGGTAAGCGTCGAGCCTTCGATCCATTCTAATAGAGTTGCCAAACTGGTACCAAATTGCTCCGAACTATATTCAGTAACCAGTTCCCCTTTTTGATTTAGAACAGGTCTTTGAACTTTTAGTATGTTCTTCTGATCGATTTCTCGCAGAAAAAACATTTCTGCCTGTAATCCATCTCGGGTATGTTGTAAGCCTGAGAACCCTTCAGATATTGGTTTATGTATACGTAACAAATAATCCTTGTTATCCGTTTTGTCGGTCACTTTAAATGTAATATTCTCATTATGTCTAATGAATTCAATGATTGGATCGATAAACGAATACTGCAACATTACTTTCTCAGCTTCAGTGATCATAAGACTTCCCTCCTTCAAATCTAGAATATTCTTTATATTGTACCTGTTGCTCGTTGTATTTCATTAGAATAAATAACTATATTTAAAAAGTATCCTTTTGAATATCTCCTATAAAAAAATAGAGTTACATATTAGTTCTCTAATACGCAACTCCATTAATATCATTATTTATTCATAGCGTTAATGTAATACCAATACACCAAAGCCTTCCATAGTAACCTCACCCGATAACGTTGTCCCGCTCAGTAAATCCATTTTGGTCTCATGAAGATGGATCGCGACAGGAGCTTCACTATAGTTAAGTAAAAAAGTATAACTGGAAGAAGCCCCGTTTCGAACTTGCAGCTCTACATCTTCAGGGAGCAGTAGCCAATCTACTGGCGACTGCAGACCGATCTGATCTATGATCATAGACGCAGCTTGCTCATTAAAGACTGCTCCGTGATACCAAACCTCGCCTTTGCCGCGACGATTTCTCGTAACTGCTGCCTTCCCAGCGTAATAATCCGAGGCATAAACCGCCATGACTTCGGCCGAATCATCCTCAATTCGGAGAATATCATTAAAATCATCTGCCCCCGTAATAACTTCGACCTCACCAGACCAGCTAATCGTTGTGGGCTTACGATTGCCCTTAACCATGGTGAATTCTTCGACTGTGATTCCGCATAAATCCCTAGCAGCACCTGGGAAAGGCCGCATATAGCATTGACCACGTTCATCTTTGTAGCCAGTTCTGCATCCGAAGATCAGTTTTCCACCTTGCTGAATGTATTCATCCAGAAGCGACGCTGTCTCATCTGTCATAATCGCCGGATGAGGATAGATAAGCACGTCGTATCGTGCGAGTTCTTCCAGCGTTGTCTTTTTGCGTAAATAGAGTACGTTATTCGGGATATGCTTCCGTTGGAGTGCCTTGTACCACTCCTTATTGCTCTTCCACATAAATGGACCATGCCATACATCGTACTCTCCATCCCACTCATTAGCATAATCACGAACAATAGCAACGTTAGCCTGATTACGAGTGCCGATAAGTGCTTGACCTGCCGCTGCCAACTCTTGACCGATCTGTCCCGCTTCCTGTACTCTTCGGTTCGGCTGGTTATGGTAGTCGTTAATGCCATGCCAATAAATTTCATTGCCCATCGTAGCTGTCCGCCAGCGGAAATACAGCACCATATCTGCGCCATGAGCGATCGATTGATAGGTCCATAACCGCATCTGTCCTGGCTTGGGAGAAGGCATATCCATCCGGTTCACCCAGCCACCCGGTCCCGACTGCTGCTCCATAATACAGAAATTAGGGGAAATAGAACGGACAACAGATAATGAAAGTCCCCAGCCTCTGTCATTCAGCGGATTCCGCTCCTTTGGATCATTAAAAATAGTAGAGAACTGTGGATAAGAGTCATAGCTGAAAAAATCCAGCAATTCATCCGTCAATTCATGGCTGTCGAGATGCCCAAACAGACCGTTCGTTGTTACCCATTGCTTTGGAGCAAGTTTACGGATGATATCCGCTTGGTTTTTGGCAAAAGAAATTGTATTGTCCGATATAAACCGCTTTTCATCCAAAGCCTGATGAGGATTAGGCTGCTTAGGTACTGGGGTCGGCCGTGGAAGATATACCTGAGACCAATTGCTGTAGCTCTGATTCCAAAAAACTGCCCCCCAAGCCTCGTTTAGCTTCTCAAGTGTTACATATTTCTGCTTCAGCCATTCCCGGAAAGCCTTATGGTCACTCTCGGAATAAAATTCACTAATCTCGCAGTTGAGCTCATTATCAATTTGCCAGCCGACTACACCTGGATGATTGCCATAATGTTCAGCCATCTGTTCCGTAATTCGTGCACACAGCTCACGATATTTAGGGCTACTGTAATTATAATGACGACGCATGCCATGCTGAAGGGTAACACCTTCATAGGTCACGTTCAATACTTCTGGATACTTATAGGTCAGCCATGCTGGAGGTGTTGCCGTCGGCGTACCGAGCACAACCTGAAGACCATGTTTATGAGCTAAATCAATCGCACGATCAAAGAGCCCGAACTGAAATTCACCCTCAGCAGGTTCAAAAATAGACCAAGCAAACTCCCCGATCCGAATGATCGTAAAGCCTAGTTCTCGCATTCGGCGATAATCGTCCTCCCACATGCTTTCCGGCCAGTGCTCCGGATAATAACAGACGCCAAGCTCGAATTTTTCTATTGCGACAGGTTTCTTCATGATTACCTCCAAAGTATTAAAAATATGCTTTCAGTATTTTATAATTCTATTGTAGTATCAGTGTTAACAAGGCTTATATAACAAAATATTGCGATCGTATCACAATCTTGCGTTAATTACTTCAATCCAACTAGCGCTCTGTAGCGCGATAGAAATGGGTGCCACATAACATGAAGAAACAATGGTATTTGCCGACACCGGCTTTTTCAAAATATGTCTGTTATCCTGAATTTCTGGGACATTACAGTCACTTTCCACAGCATACCGAGAGAAGAAGTGAGGGGTTTCTGGGAAGCTATAACCTGCATTTAATTTTTGGTGGGAAGGGTTATGTATTCCATGAGGGCGAACGTATTCCGATGAGCAGAGGACGAGGTTTTCTTTATCCTAAAGGGGCTTATCAGCAGTACGGCTCAGATCCTGGGGAGCCTTGGGATGTTCGTTGGGTTCATTTTAGCACTGAAATTGTACTCCCCTTATTAGAGGAAGTGGACCAGTCTCGTGCATACCTGTTCACCTTTGACTTGGAGGCCAAGCTGGACGAGCTGTTCGAGGAAATGTACTTGCTGAGCGCTTCCTATGTAACACGTAGTGAGCCAAGGCTATCCGCACTTCTGTATGAGCTTCTAGTGAAATTGCTACAGAATTCCGAACCGCTTCACGGCTCAGTACCACACGAGGTCAGGCAGTCTATCCGCAGTGCCGCAGATATCATTCATGTCGAATGTGCTCGACCTTGGTCACTGGAGTCGATGGCAAGACTAACCGGGTATAGCAGCTATCATTTTCTACGGCTGTTCCGAATGGTTATGGGCAAAACACCAAACCGTTATTTAACGGATTGTCGACTGGCCAGAGCCAAGCTTCTACTGGTTTCTACTGGACTCTCTATTGCTCAGGTTGCGACTCAGTCCGGTTTTGCCCAGTCCAGCTATTTCATTAAAGTGTTCAGAACGTTTGAGGGGATGTCCCCCGTAAAGTACCGTCAAGCTTTTGGATCATAATTCCTTAAACGTTAAACGAGAAAAAACCGAACCACAATCAGAGAAAACCCTGAAGTTCGTCCGGCTCAACAGTCATTTACTTAGCTTCTTCCATAAATACTCTGAAGTTTTCTACGATCTCTTTTGCTTTAGTACGATATAAATAATGTCCTTCTTCAAATGTCATTACTTTTCCATGTACAGAGTCTTTTATTTGCTTTTCATGCTCTGGTATCCATCTATCCGTTGCTGGATGATTTGCTTGTACAAAGAATATTAAAGGAAGATTATTGGGGAAGGTTAAACTTTCAGCTGTTTTAAAATTAGAATACATACTTCCGGCTTCATTTAATTGGGTTGGATTATATATGTTTTTGTTATTAATCATTCTCATTTGATCTTTTGTTGTATCATCAAACGGTAGTTCAGCAATGGGGTCAGCACTTAGTTTCATTTGCAATCTGACGAGACCTGATTTTTTGAGTAGATTTAAAGTTCTTAATGCCGAAGCTTCAATCTTCCTCTCACTTAGCGATGGAACACTACTATCGAGCCCGACAAATGCACTCACTTCATTTTCATATTTGTTAACATAATCTAGTCCGTAAATGCCCGAAATGGAGTGGCCCATTAGAATATAACGGTCAATATTAAGCCCCTGTAAAGCTTCATGAATTTCACTTACAATATTCTCTGTGCTGCGCTCCTTGTTGGTCAGATCACTTAATCCATACCCAAAAGGCTCAATCATGACAACTTTATAAAACGGTGATAGCTCATCTATTAATGCTTTAAAATCAAGAGCTGGTGCTGCAGTACCATAGCCTGGTAATAGCACAACTGTTTCTTCGCCTTGTCCTTGAATCAAAACATTCATATTTTTTCCATCTACAGGTACTAACTGACCATAGGGCTCTATTTTTCTTTGTTCCGATTTGTTGCTGATCAGATTAACTGTATATACAATGGCGAGAAAAAGCACAATGGCTATGATTATTGCTCCTATTATTTTGAGAAGCATGTTTAGTACTTTATTTGTTCTCGTGCCCACCTTTGTTGTTATTCCCTCTTTTATTTTCACTTGTATTTTCTCCTGTCATCCTCTGTGTATTGGACCGCCCTATCCGACTCTAAGACAAGACTAACCAATGAAGATGTACTCCCCATGACGTTAACATGAACAGAGCATGAACAGGCAAAATCCACTTATACCAGCACAAAAAAACAAACCAAGAGCCGGGCTCATGACTTGTTTCCCTTTGAAATAACTGTCTGTTCCTGCACCTTCAGTTTAAAGCATCCGCTAACATAATCTTGTTGAATATCCGGCAGTGCCAGTCCGACCTGCATTAGTCGGTCACCTCCGTAAACCTCACCGCTTGCCTCCAGGGTATAATTTAGCTCCGGATTCAAGCCGTTCAGCTTCAAGCTCCGGCGTGGTGGGTTCGGCACAGCCATCACCCGGAAATAATACACCAACGCTTCACGCTGGTCATCGGATACAAACATCCAAGCTGTTTCATTGCCCTCGAACGGACTTTGCAGACGATACAGATTACCTTGCTGCACAAGGGTGCGGATTTGTTTATAGTTCGCAACCTGTTCCTTTACAAGCTGCTTCTCTTCGTCTGTAAACTTGGTAAGATCAAGCTCATATCCGAAATTACCGGACATTGCCACATCTCCACGAAAGGACAGGGGAGTGATTCGTCCTACCTGATGGTTCGGCACAGCGGACACATGCGCACCCATCGCGCTGATCGGATACACCAGACTTGTGCCATACTGAATCTTCAGCCGCTCCACAGCATCGGTATTGTCGCTGGTCCAAGTCTGCGGCATGTAATGCAGCATGCCCGGGTCGAAGCGGCCACCTCCGCTGGAGCAGCTCTCGAACAGAATATGTGGAAACTCTGAGGTCAGTCGCTCCAAAAGCTCATACAAACCTAGCACATAACGATGCGCAGTTTCCCCTTGCCGTTCAGGGGGTAATTCCGCAGAGCCAATCTCCGTTAAATTACGGTTCATATCCCACTTCACATAGCTAATCGGCACGGTGGAGAAAATTCGGCTTAACGACTCATAGATGTACTGCCTTACATCCTCCCGCGTATAGTCGAGCACCAGCTGCCAGCGCGCTTCGCTGCGGCGTCGTCCCGGCACATGCAGGCACCAGTCGGGATGCTTCCGGTAGAGCTCACTATCCGGTGAGATCATTTCCGGTTCGAACCAGAGGCCGAACTGCAAGCCAAGATTGTTCACGCGCTGGGCGACATCAGATAGTCCACCAGGAAGCTTGCGCAGATCCTCCACCCAGTCTCCGAGCGAAGAGTTGTCGGAGTCTCTTTTGCCAAACCAGCCATCATCCAGCACGAATAGCTCGATCCCAAGCTTCGCTCCTTCGGCGGCTATCGACTCCAATTTATCCGCATCGAAATTAAAATAGGTGGCTTCCCAGTTATTGACCAAGATCGGCCGTTCCTTATCTCTATATAACCCTCTGCACAAACGAGTCCGGTACAAGCGGTGATAGGTTCTCGACATTTCCCCGATCCCCTCGGATGAATACACCATAACTACCTCTGGGGTCTGGAAGTGTTCTCCCGGCTCCAGCAGCCAAGAGAAATCAAAAGCGTTCGGCCCCATCGTAAACCTTGTCATCCCAAAGGAATCGACCTCTGCCTCAGCTTCAAAGCCTCCACTATACACAAGACTGAAGCCATAGGCCTCTCCATGATTTTCATCTGTTTCAGGTTTCACCAGCGCAGCAAATGGATTTAACTGGTGGCTGCTCATTCCTCTGCGGCTCCCAATGGTCGTGCCACCTTGCACCAGACGTCTGCGAGTCAGATTACCTTCTCTTGACCAAGCTCCTGCTAAATAGATCATATCCATTTCCCCAGATGAGAAATCGACACTAGCACTCAGTGCACGTTGTAATTGGAGCTGCGTTTCCCCATCATTTATGAACTCGACCGAGCGGGTAATTACGTTGGAATGCTCATATATGGTATATCGTAAAATAACAGTTAGCTTGGCGTAATCATCCTTAAGCGTAAGCTCTAGCGTCTGTGCTTCTTGGTCAGACTCTACATATACTGAAGGCAACCCGGCAAGTGCTGGTTTCCCCTCCATTACGCGATACCCACTGTATTTCAATTCCGTGATACGAGTGCCGTCTTCAAGCCGAACTTGATAAGCAGGCGTTCTGAAATCTCCTGCGCCGTATTGTGGATATTCCTGCGGAAGTCGGTCGAGTCCCGTATTTCCTCCAAGATTTAGCAGACCGTCCAAATTGCTGTCCCTACGCAGCTTCTTGCCCCAATACACATGTGCCGGATAATCATTAATAAGCTGAAGAATATAACTCATCCCTGTACTTTGTAAATGGAATAGTCCCTTATCTTCCTGAATAGAAATCCCCATGCGCTAGTCCTTCTCTCCTTAAGATTCACAGTAAATCTTCGCTCACAAAATCAACCATCGATTGAACCTTTAGCCCCTTAGGAGCGGCCGGAATCCAATCCCTTCCATCGTTCCCGCGTTGAGAGAACGCTATCGTCTTGGACTGCCCTGGTAGAAGATCAAAGTAATTGTCAGAGAATATTCCTTCATCTTCTGAGATCAGATATACACCTCTAGCTAATACATCGCTTGTCACAGTGAAGCTTAGACCTCCGCTATCTGGAGTTTCCATTATGTTAATTACTGAACGCTGCAACCGAATTTCTTTTTCCGGGACAAAATAGTGCACCTTACGGTCTATCATCACGCCATCAGCTAGCAGGCTGATCTCAAACAAAACATCGTCCGATCTATGACCTTCTAGCAGTTCCGCCACTGGAGAAGAGAATACGATAGCCGCAGAATCAGCTCCCAGCTCAACCGGATATGTCCACTCTTGCAGTAGGGAACCGTTAAACTGATACAATTTAAACACCAAATCAGCGGTAACCGCTGTTCTTAAATCAGATACGACATGAACGTCAATCCGCTCACGATCTGTACCATCAATAGATAACAGAACATCTTGAAAGCTTGAGCGCACGGTATACTGCAGAGCTTTCCAGCGTCCGTTGTAATCCATCCCTGCCCATGAAGCGACCGGCCAGCAATCATTCATCTGCCAGTATAAAGTGCCCATACAATAAGGTTTATTTCTTCGGTGACTTTCAATCGCGATTCGAATCGCTTCGGCCTGTAGAATTTGACTCATATAGAGAAATGATTTGAAATCCTTCGGCTGCGGCAGATACATATCCATGTATTCCTTGATCAGCAGATTTCCGCGTCCATTCTTCTGATGAGCCAGCATCACCTCTGAGGTAAGCTCCAAATCCTGCTCTTCAGCATAGCTCATTACGGTCTTCAGTTCCGGGAACGACTGGAATCCGTATTCACTCATAAAGCGACCAACCTTCGTATTATAATTCTCAAAAGGCTCAATCCCGTGCCACACGCCCCAGTAATGAACATCCCCTTCGTCCACAATCCGCGTCGCGTGTTGATTCATATCTCCAGTCAAATTCCGCATCGGCGAAGACGGCCAATAGTCCACACCTGGATGGAACGCAGCTACAGCCTCCGGCAGAATCCGGTGGAATATTGCCTCATAATCAGCCCACATTGTAGCTCTTTGCTCAGCGCTGAGTTTTTCTTTCCAGCCCCAGCCCATATTTCCCTCGAATTGTGACCAGGCCGAATCAATTTCGTTATTTCCACACCATAAGGCGATACAGGGATGATTGCGCAATCTTTTGACGTTATACTCAGCTTCTTTCTTCACATTCGCAAGGAACGCTTCATCCCCCGGATACATGCTGCAAGCAAACATGAAGTCCTGCCAGACCAGTAGCCCATATTCATCACAGAGCTTGTAAAATATCTCCTCTTCGTAAAAACCGCCGCCCCACACTCGCAGCATATTCATGTTTGACTCTACCGCCGTGGCAATTTCATGCCGATACCGCTCCTTGGTTACTTCTGTGATGAAGCTGTCATTCGGAATATGGTTGGCACCTTTAGCGAAGACCGAGACACCATTCAGCACAAAAGAAAATGAAGCCCCTTTGGCATCAGGCTCCCGAAGCAATTGAATACTACGGAGTCCGGTTCTTACGCTTTTGCTAACTTCAACTTCCGTACCTTGCACCAAATCCGCTTGGAAGGTATATAAATGAGGCTCTCCGAGCCCTCTACACCACCATAGCTGCGGCTGATCTACCACGATATCCATCTCTATTTGTTGCTTGCCACTCTTTAAGGAAACCGCTTGCATAGACTCTAAACCATCAGCACTCATTCGTAGCATTCCCTGCCATGCCACAGGAGCATCTACTTCAATAATTGCAGTTAATTGAGCCTCTTCCTTTGTGATCACATTTTGGCGGATATAGAGATCTATAATTTGAACTGAATCACGTCCCTTAAGGGCCGCCTTACGCCATATTCCACTGGTCAAGAAACGCGGACCCCAATCCCAGCCGTAATGATAAGGTGCTTTGCGGGCAAAAATACTAATCCGCTGTTCCTCTAGTCCCCCAAGCTCGGATTGATCATTCGGTGCAGGTAACGCATACCCCAGCTTCGCTAGCTTAGGTAGATCCTCTTTAACTACAGAGCGGAATCTCACTCGTATATGGTTTTCACCAATCTTCAACTGATCTTTAACATCCACTCTCCACGCCAAAAACATATTGTCAGCAGCGAGCACATGTACATTATTCACATACACGTCTGCATATGTATCAAGACCTTCAAAGACCAGCTCCGTGCAAGTAAGCTCCACCCACTCTTCACCAAGCTGCAAAGTCGTTTGATATTCCCAGTCCTTCTTATCTATCCACTGTAGATCATGTTCATTTGTTCCATAGAAGGGATCCTCAATCTTTCCGTTCTTCAGCAAATCCGTATGGACCGTGCCTGGAACAGTAGCTGGAAGCCACTCCTCATCTCCACAGCCTCTAAATTCCCAATTCGCAAGCTTCATCTCTAGATGTTTCATAGTACCCTCCTAAAAGTTTTGTAGAGCATACGCTTCTCCGAACGACTTCGTACAAAACTCGCTTCGGGAAGCGTTCGCTTAAGTTTTGTAAGCCTATACATCTTTCAAAATAACATACCTCTTCTAGCATTTCATTGAATCCATTTGATATTCTTTGTATTTTGTTATCTATTAGTTAGGTATACGCTAATTATAATCCCTCAAACAAAACAAATAAAGACAATAAATAATAATACAATACATTTATTAACGCTTTATTTAAAGCTATAATGTTAATGTAAACGCTAACAAAATAATGAAAAGGGGATTAAATTATGAGAAATAAGTTATTTTCGTTATCTTTTGTTATGGTTATGGTTTTATCATCAGCACTTGCTGGCTGCGGCTCGAACAATGGCAGCAGCAATAACGGAGCTTCCGCAACCGATAAGCCCGCAGCAACGAACACAGAGACTACAGGCGGTGACACGACAAGCAACGCAACAGCCGAACCTGCAGCGGGAGCTGATATCAGCGGCAAAATTACTTTCCTAACTAACAGAACAGACATGATTGGCAAAGAGTACGACGAGTATTTAAAGCGCTTTAATGAAAAATACCCAAACATTAAAGTCGAATTCGAGGCTTCCCAGACCGACTATAATCAACAGGCTAAAGTCAGAATGGCCAGCGGCGAGCTTCCAGACGTTATGTTCATTCCAACCATTCCTAACTCCGACCTGCCGAAATACTTTGCTTCACTGGATGATCTCGGCCTGAACGATCAACTCACCTTTAAAGACTTTAAATCCTTTGATGGCAAGCTGTACGGAATTACCACAGGGAACTCGACATCCGGAATTGTTTATAACAAAAAAGCATTTACGGATGCTGGCATCACAGAAACCCCTAAGACTTGGGATGAATTCCTGGCTGCCTGCGAGAAGCTGAAAGCAAAAGGTGTCATTCCACTATCCTCTAACTTCAAAGATAAATGGCCACTCGGTACTTGGGCTTATGATACTCCGCGCCTAATTGCAGGCAACCCTGACTTCCCTAATGAGAAGCTGAACTCTGAGACACCATTCACCATGGACAACGGCTATGGTAAAGCCTTTAGCCTGCTCAAGGAGCTTAACGAAAAAGGTTATCTGGAAAAAGACATCAACTCCACCAACTGGGAGCAATCGAAAAAAGACATCGCTTCCGGTAAGTTCGCCATGTACTATCTCGGCAACTGGGTCATTAACCAAGTTATTGGAGCAGGAGCTCCTTCAGACAATGTTGGCTTCTTCCCGTTCCCTTATGACAATTCAGGTAAACCATCTGCTACTCTTAGCCCAGACTTCTTCTATGCTGTTGCCAAAAACAGCAAAAATTTAGAAGCTGCCAAGGCTTTCGTAAAATGGATGATTGAGGATTCGGGCTATGAGGATTTCGCGGGCTTTATCTCCCCACTAAAAGGAAAAGAATCTAATCTGGCTCAGCTAAAAGAATTCCAAGCTACCGGAGTAGAGCTAGTAGAAGGCACTGTTGACGATGCGAAGGTTACAGAGATCGGCAACAAGGCACAGCTTGATCTCCCTGCCGTTGTACAGGAATTTGTGCTCGCCAAAGATCCACAAACTGTATTAGACAAGTGGAATAAAGCTTGGGCCAAAGCCAAGAAAGACCTCGGCTATTAATTTGAGCTTTTGATTAGTAGTACACTACGGTGCAAAATGGATTATTGCTTTTACGGATAATCCATTTTGCCTTTCCATACCACGCTTTTATGAAAGAAGGGCTAGCGATGTTCGGAACACTTTCCTATAACAAACAGAAGACTATTATCATTGTATCCTTCCTCACGATTCCCTTGTTGCTGCTTGCAACCTTCACGTATTACCCGGCACTCAAGCTGATCTATTACAGCTTTACGAACTGGGATGGCTATAGCCCTGAGAAGCCTTGGGTTGGCCTGGATAACTACCGCGAGGTCTTCTCCAATCCCGATATCTTCAAGGTATTTACTCATAACTTTGCTTATTTCGCGATGGGGATTCTCCAGAATATCGTCGCTATTTATTTTGCGATTGTGCTGAATAGTAAGCTGAAAGGGAAAAATGCATTTCGAATCTTACTTTTCCTCCCTTACATTATGAACGGAGTCGCCGTCGCCTTTATGTTTGGTTATGTCTTTGACACCACTAACGGCTCTCTGAATATGTTCCTGAATAGCATCGGTCTAACCGGACTAGGACAGACCAGCTGGCTTGGAACAGAAGGACTGGTCAACTATTCTCTGGCGTCCACAGGATTTTGGCGTTTCATGGGTTATAACATGGTCATCTACATCGCCTCCTTGCAGGCCATACCAAACGATATCTATGAGGCCTCAAAGATCGATGGTGCCGGGCCTTTCCAAACCCTTTGGAGAATTACTTTACCGAATATGAAGCCAGTCATCCAGCTTAACTTATTTCTTACCGTCACAGGGGCACTGGAAGTATTCGATCTCCCCTTCGTATTGACCAAGGGCGGTCCTGCTGGCGCCAGCGAAACTTACGTACAGAAAGTTGTAGATACTGCATTTGCTTACAACAACTATGGTCTCGCTTCTGCCATGAGTATTATCCTGCTCTTCTTTGTCGTCATCGTACTATTAGTGCAGCAACTAGTTCTTAGCCGGGGAGGAGACAAATAGATATGACATACTCCAAATTCCGCTTCACAGATATTATTAAATACTTCTCGCTGCTTATCGGTGTATTTGTTGTACTATTTCCTCCTTATGTAGTCATCGTCAATGCTTTCAAATCGACTGATGAATTTAACAGCAGTAGCTCCATGGCACTGCCAAAAAGCTTTTTAAATTTCGATAATTTCACTGCCGTCTTCCAGCGTGGTGGTCTGCTTAACGGATTTGGTAACGTGTTAATTATTATAGCTATTACTTTAATTCTGAACATTCTGTTCGGCACTATGGTAGCATTTGTATTGGGACGCTTCTCTTTCAAATTGAAACCCGTTGTCTTCGGTGCATATCTAGTAGCCACCATTATTCCTAGTATCACGACACAAGTGGCAACTTTTGGTATTATCAAAAGCATGGGGCTCTACAATACACTCGGTGCCCCGATTGTGCTCTATATTGGAGCAGATGTAATTCAGATTATTCTTTATCTGCAATTCATCCGTAATATTCCCGTAGATCTCGACGAAAGTGCGATGGTAGAAGGCGCTTCTTTATTCAGAATCTATCGGTCGATTATTTTTCCTTTACTTACACCAGCTACGGCGACTTTGATTATTCTAAAAACCATTAGTATCTATAATGACATGTACATCCCTTACCTCTATATGCCAAAGCAAAGCCTTGGTGTAGTTACGACGATCCTGATGCGTTTTCAAGGGGTCAATTCGGGGGAATGGAATTTGATTTGTGCGGCTATTCTACTTATCCTGCTCCCAACAATAATTCTATATTTCTTCCTACAACGCTACATCTTTGAAGGCGTAACCAGCGGCGCTGTTAAATAAGGCAGTTCACTTTAAGAAAGGACAACGCAAATGGTATCTTACATCCGGCTAGCCTTACGCAAAATGTGGTTGTTCCTTGCCAATCTTCCGATGGAGCGCAAGCTGATCGTTGTATTTGTCTTTCTAATTTCGCTTCCAATCACTTATGTTAGTTATTTGTCCTCCCGCTCCATGTTCAATTCTGTTCTTGTGAATGCAACAGAAGGCGCGAACCAGATGACATCGAATGCCTCTGATACCATTGACCGTTATGTCGCTGATCTAAAAAGATACACAGCTCTGCCGCTGTATAACACCGATGTGCAATTCTACCTAACTCAGCAAAATACCGACTGGGATAAAAATACTGGCATGGCGATGTTCCTGAGCTACTTGAAGCATACGAAGGAAGAGATCATCGCCGTGTACATGGTGGATCAGTACGGCTCTGTTTTTTATGATAGAGTCCCCGGGATCCACGAGCTGTATCCTGAAGAACGACTAGCCGAATGGAGAACCTTAAGTGAAGATGCTGGGGCCGCTCCTGTGATTCAAGGCAGACATACGATACGTATAAACTCCAATGTCCATAGAGAGGTTTTTAGTGTACTTCGCACCATTAATTCTGTAAGCACGCTAGATAATATAGGAATTCTCGTATTTGATGTAGACATCAACTTGTTTAAGGGGATCATTGATCCCGTAAATGCTGTTACCCAAGGCAATACACTAATTGTAGATAATAGCGGAGAACTGATCTATACCGGTGAAGACTTCGCAAACTCGATGCAAGCTGGCGAAGAGCAAAATCTGAACACACAGCTTTTGCTGCAGCATGTTGATCAGCAACAGGATCATTTTCAAATAGAAATGAATGGCCAGTCCTATCTTGCAGTTTATACCGTTTCAAAACAGACAGGTTGGACGACTATGGTTACGATTCCTTTGGCCCGTATCCTATCGCCTGTACAAAAGAATCGCAATGCTCTTATATTAACTACTCTGATCATTATTGCTTTTGCACTTTGTGTTGCTACGATCATCTCACATGCCCTGACTAAACCTCTTAAATCTTTGGTCCGTTTAATGAAACGGGTACAGCACGGTAATCTAGATGTCTGGCAGCACTCCAAATATAATGATGAGATTGGCATGCTTGGCAGTCATTTTAATCGGATGATCATAAGGGTCAAGGATCTGCTGCAGGAAGTATCCCTCACAGAGAAGCGTAAGCAAAAGGCTGATATGAGGGCACTTCAGAACCAGATCAATCCCCATTTTATTTATAATACGCTGGAGTCTATCCGTATGCTGGCAGAGAGCAATGATGACCCCCGTGTAGCGAAGCTCACCTATTTGCTTGGACTTCAGATGCGTTATAGCATTGTCCGAAGCGACGAAGCCGTTACGATCAGACAAGAGCTAGATCATGTCCGAAATTATTATCATCTGTTACAAATCCGGTTCCCAGATAAGTTCAGTCTACACATTGATGTACCAGAGAAATTCCTACATCTTCCTGTAATCAAACTTGTCTTTCAACCGATTGTGGAGAACGCAGTCTTTCACGGTTTAGATCAAAAAGTAGGACTCGGTACCTTAAGCATCACCGCATGGAGTGAGCATAGAAATATAGTATTCTGTGTAGAAGATGATGGCATCGGTATGGATGAAGCTACCCTTCGTTCCTTAAATAATAGCCTGCAAAATGGGGCTGAAAGTGAAATGTTCGGTATTGGTCTACGAAATGTGAATGAGAGAATCCGCCTGCATTACGGAAGCTCATTCGGGCTCCTTGTAGAGAGTAAGCTCGGGGTGGGTACTCGTGTTACGCTGCGCATTGAGGACATTACCTTCACTACTCCTAGTGAAGATGATATGAATTACGGAGAGGAGATGCTCTGATTGCTACGTATTGCAATTGTTGACGATGAAATCCTGATCCGCGAAGGTCTAGCCCGAATGATCAGCAAAGAAAACACTGAATTTCTGGTCATCGGCACCTACTCCGACGGGAAACATCTACTTGACGAGTTACCTTCACTTCAACTCGATGTTGTGATTACTGATATTCGTATGCCGCAAATCAACGGCTTGGAATTAATTAAACAGTTAAAAGCGAGCCACCCACAAATCCGCTCCATTCTGATGAGTGGATTTGTGGAATTTAATTATGCCAGAGAAGCCATACGCAGCTCTGCAGTAGATTACTTATTAAAGCCTATCGATAAGGAGCAATTATTCGAGCTGCTTTATCAATTGGAGGAAGAGCAGCAGTTCTCTCGTGACAAGGAGATACGTCACCGATCTGGTCTCTTACTGACCCTTCTTCAAGTCGATGAGCCCCCTTCCCCCTTGCTATTGTCGAGCCTTACCTTGCCCCAGCCTTATTTCTCAGTCCTTGTGTTCAAAGGAAGATCAAGCGAACCCTTCTGTTTCTGTGTGGACAGTCTGCGGCAAGAGAAGGCATTTAGCATCGACAGCTTAGAGATTCAAAATGGACTGCATGTCTGTGTTCTTTATTCTACAAAGCCACTCTCAGATAGCGATTGGAAAGACATCGGCGACAGGATTCGGATCTCTACCAATGGTATGATATTGCATGTAGGTAGTAGCAGTTCCTATAATAATACTGCCAAGCTTAGACAAGCGTATCTAGATGCTAAGTTAGCCTGCAGCGTCGGTATTTATAATCCTGACCGATTGCACTATGCGAATATCCAGAACATTCAGCAGCCGGATTTAAATCTTCTTGATCCATTTAATACGATCAAGGAACCATTGATCCATAATCTGCAGATTCTGAATATGGAGGGTGCTTTAGAGCGGGTACATAACCTATTCTCAGTGCTGAAATCACAACAAGCTGCGCCTGATCAAATTCTCCGTGTCTGTCGATGGGTTGTTGAATCTGCACAGAAAGAACTGCAAGAATTCGAGACCCTCTACAAAGGTTCACCCTATCTCGGGCTGGATGAAAGTATTGCGTCCAGCATGAGCTTCAGTGAAATCGAGCATGTATTCACCAACCATTTTTCAAGCATTCTGTTTGAGATCAGAGCCCATCGTCTAGAGATGTCCGGTACAGCCGTAGAAACCATAAAGCGCTGGATATCAGCCAACTATAATCAACATGCGGATCTGAATACCTTGGCAAATATGGTTTTTTTGACACCAAGCTATCTAAGTAAGCTGTTCAAACAAGAGACTGGACTTACATTAACGGACTACATCACGGAAATTAGGCTTCGTAAAGCTAAACATCTGCTCAAGAATGCCCCTGACCTAAAGATTCACGAGATTGGAGCGGAAGTTGGATATGGCGATCCTGCCTATTTCAATAAGCTCTTCAAACGTGTAGTCGGCGTCACACCCAATGAATATAAACGAATTTCTATCGTATAAGGAGATTGATCACTTGCAAGCACAGCTTCACACGAGCAGCAATAATCATGAAATCACCGTCTATGACACAACAGAACTATATGGAGAAAAAGGGGCATTCCGCGTCATGCAATTCTCGAATAATGCCACTCAAGGTGCGATAGATCTTAATAATCGGGAACGAATTCTCTTCGAATATCCGCAAGCCATCATTCACTTAATGGAATTCAACCTTACCGCTTTCGAGGACGTCTTTCTTATTGGACACGGGGTTGGAACGATTGCCGGGTATTTTCCGCAGAAAAGATTCAAAGTTGCCGAGGTAGACAGCGAAGTAGTCGAATTAAGCCGCCGCTATTTTGGATACAGCCCAGATAATGTAGTGATCGGTGACGGACGTCAGATCCTTGAAGGTGAGGAGCCACAGAAATATGATTACATCATCTTGGACGCTTTCACCGCCGCGGGCACACCGAGGCACTTAATCTCCAGTGAATTTTTCAGCATCGCGCATTCAAAACTGAATGCCGAAGGGTATCTCCTAATGAATCTAATGGGAAAAGGTGAACATGACCCACTCATTAACGCGATTCACACCACACTCGCGGAAGAATTCACCTATATCAAATCCTTTTCACTGCCTTCAGATGGGGCTGCGGATATCAAAAACATCATTATTATTGGTGGATTTATGCCGATTCGCTTTCAAGCTCGCCACATGGCAGGCTTTAATGAAATCCAGCTTGGACAAGGATATCTTATTCGGGATTAAAGTTATGTATGTAAAAATGACCTCATCCTCCACTTCACTGTGGGTTTTGAGGTCATTTTTGGGTTGTTATTATCTGATATCCTTTACACCGGATTAGGGACAAAACTGCCACCTCGGCAATACTTCAAATAATTTAGCGCATGTACTTGTCCAGTCATTTCTAGTTCACCCTGGTACACAGGATCATGCCAGCCTTCAATATCAATAGTTCCCTTATAGCCGGCTTGGCGCAGAATCGTAATGATATCCACCCAATTCGTATCCCCGAAGCCAGGCGTCCTGTCCCACACATAAGGCTTAGGTCCATGAATTCCGTATTCCTTGACGATATCCCAGGCAATCGTGGCATCCTTGCCATGTACATGGAACACCTTATCCACCCATTTGCGCAGCTGCGGAATCGGATCGATCAGACCGATCAGCTGGTGGCACGGTTCCCATTCCAGACCCAGATTGTCTGCTGGTACAGCATTGAACATTTTCTCCCAGGCTGAAGGATTGTGAGCGATGTTCCACTCTCCCGCCTGCCAATTTCCACCCATAGAACAATTCTCAAAAGCAATTCTTAGACCTCGATCCGCTGCCCTCTTGGACAATTCTCCGAACACCTCTGCAAATTTCGGAATCGACTCGTCGATTGACGAACCCGGCAGACGTCCAGTGAAACCACCGATAATATCCGTGCCGAATAAATGCGCATGATCAATCAGCCGCTCCCAGCTAGCAAGTGTGTCAGCGTTGTCGCCGGTTCCTGAAAGTGGATTACCATAAATTCCAACAGAAGAGATAACGAAATCATGCTCAGCGGCTAGTTCCCTGAGCCGTGCAGCTGTTTCAACAAGATTGGTTTCACCAGTGGTCTGCCAAAAGTTCAGGTTAAAGGATTCAAACCCATGCTGAACAATTTGCGGAATAACGGCGACAGCCTCCCCGCCACGAACCAAAGTACCTATTCTTAATGTGTCTTGCATTTGGGTTACCACTCCAATGATAGCGTTATAGTCAGTATTATACCTTAAGTGTTTTGATCATCTTGCAAGAGCCTCGCTTGAGCAATACCGCATCGTAGACAATATGCTGATGACCTGACCTTCCAGAAATTAGATCAAACAGAACGCCCACACTAGATAAAGCCATTTCTGTACCCGGTTGGCTGATCGTATCAAGTGAAGGATGAAAATATTCAGCCATTTCGATCCCGTCAAAGCCAATGATTGAAATATCATCTGGAATAGACAACCCCGCGGTAAGCACCGCTTTGGCAGCACCGATAGCAATCGTGTCAGAAGCCGCAAATATTGCGGTTACACCCTTATTCCTTTTAAGCAGTCTTCGCGCTGCATCAAATCCCGAGCTAGGACTGTATTCACAATCCTCCACCAGTTGTGCATCATAAGGCAGATTATGTTCTTCCAGTGCTTTTTTATAGCCCAAATATCGCCGGTTCCCTGTAGTTTCATCCAGTAATGGGGATTTAGCTAGAAAACCGATATTCTCATGCCCAAGTGAGATCAAATAATTGGTAGCCTTGTAGGCTTCTTTCAATTCATTAATGGTGACACTGGAAAAAATATCAGGGTCCACCTCTTGTGTAGAGGTGATCGTTGTCAGAACAAATGGGACCGTCAGCTGCTTGAATTTCTCTTCAGAATGATTGTAGGTTCCGCCCATGAAGATGATTCCGCATAGATTCTTTTCTTTGGTCAGCTGAATCGCAGCATTAATTTCATCCGTCCCATCCTCTACCTGATGAATGAGGAAAGGGTACCCTCGCAGATTAGCCTGCCGCTCGATTTCTTTGATCATATTGGAGAAGAACGGATTCGTAATCCCCTTAACCATAAGTGCAATGTTCTTAGACTCCGTAGTTTTTAGATTTCTTGCATTGGAATTGGGAATGTAATTGTATTCCTTAACAACATTCAGAACCTTTTCCCGTGTAGCCTTACTCACCAGCCCCTTATTGTTGATGACCCTGGAAACCGTCGAGATGCCCACACCGGAAATCCGCGCGATATCCTTGATATTTACGTCCACTGTACTCCCCCACTTATGAGTAAGGGAGCTATATGCTACTATAGCTCCCTCACACCTTTTAACGTTCTTTAGTTCACTGGAACAAACTCAGCCAATTGCTTTTCTACTTCGGCAATAACCTTGTCAATTCCTGCTTTTTTCAGTTGCTCACGGTAATCCGCTACAGCAGCTTTAGGATCTTTGCTTGTTTTACCAAGCATCAATTGAATACCAAGCTGGGAATTCACGTTGGAGATAGAAGCAATTTCTGTAGTTACATTAGCTGGATCAAAGCTAAAGCCATTGTATGGATCATCGATAGCGACTTTATCCCACTCTGCAAACAAGGAGTTACGAATTGGATTTTCTGTATCCGTAGGAACTACGAATTTGTCATTACGAAGTGACCAAGCAGCGAAACCTCCGCCGTCCGTTTTTTCGTTGAAACCTGCAGGCTGCTTTTTAACACCATTTTCCATAACATATTGTTTGCCTTCAATACCGTTTTGGATGAGGTTGTAGTAGCTTTCGTCAGTCATGAACTTCTCGATCACCATCAGAGAGCGCTCTGGATTCTCGGAGTTCGTGCTGATTACAGTCGAGTTGTCAACGCCCATCTTACGTTTGATCTTCTTGTTGGCTTCCGCAAAAGTAAAGAATGCAGTTTCTGCCTCTGGTTGTGCCTTCAAATCTGCACCGTATTGGCCGATCCAGTCCTGAGCATGAGTCAAATAACCTGCGGAGTTTGCTGCTCTGAAGTTATCTTTGCTACCAAGAGTTGCAGACAGCACATCTTTGCCCCAGTATCCTTTATCTGCCCATTCACGCATCTTCACAGCCCAATCTTCAAATTCTTGAGTGTATGCTGGATGGAAGACGGTCTTGTAGTCCTCTGGACTTTTGGTCACAAGATTCAGTTCATTCAAAGATATACCAGGTGCGTTAAGCCACATTCCTGTAGTATCTACGAGCATTCTGAACATATTGGCCGCATCTTCAGACTTACCGTTAATTGGTGGGAAGGACTCATTGGCAACAACATTATCCATGTATTTAACCATATCATCGATAGTTGTAATTTTTTCCATGCCGTATTTTTTCAGCAAGTCTACACGATAAGCATAACCATTTGGTGTGTATTCGCTATAAAGACTCGGAACACCATAGATTTTACCTTTGTACTTAGTATTCTCCCACACGCTAGCAGGGATTTCCGCTTTCAGCTTAGGAGCAACTTTATCGAGCATATCGGTAAGGTCCACTAAAGCGCCTTCACTAGCTAATGTAAAATAGGATACTGGTGCTCCAGGAGATGCATGAGACATATCAAACTGCTCACCAGAAGCAAATAGCAACGGATATTTCGTATTGATATCCGGCCAGTCAATATACTTCACTTCAATTGTAGCGTTGAGATCAGCCTTGAGCTTTTTGTTAATCTCAGCAAGAATCGCCTTATTTTGAACGCCTTCACTGCCCCACAGGTAGTACACCAACTTAGCTTCTTTAGAAGTATCTACTCCTCCTGCATTCGTTGAAGCTTCTGGTGCCTTCGTAGCTGCCGGATCATTACTTGCCTCGTTGTTCTTCGATGAACAGGCTGTCAATGCCCCAGTAAGCATGAGTACAGCAATTAAAGAAGACGCAATTTTTTTACCTTTCATTAGGTAAGCCTCCCTTTTCTCTTCTATTTATGAATTGCATTTATAATAAACGCGCCTTCGAAAAGGAGACGTCCATTAACCCTTTACAGCCCCGACGGTGAGGCCTGTTACGAAATAACGCTGTACAAATGGATAGAGGAGAATAATTGGCCCGGTGGCCAGCACAGCTGTAGCCATCTTGATGGATTGCGTTGGAAGATCAGCCGTATTGATAACTGCCCCCGAGTTGATTAGTGTACCGAGATTCGTCTGATTGACCATTCGCTGCAAGAAGTATTGGAGTGGATATTTCGTCGGGGAGTCCATATATAACATCCCGTTGTACCACTCATTCCAAAAGCCTATCGCCGAGAAAAGCCCGATGGTAGCTAAGGAAGGAACCGCCAGCGGAATAAATATCCGCCAATAAATACGGAAGTCGCCAGCACCGTCAATGGTAGCAGATTCATATAAGGAATCCGGAATCGCCTTCATGAAATTACGCATCAGGAAGATCGACCATGCGCCAACTACAGCAGGTAGAATCATGGCAAATAAGTTGTCTTTCATATGCAGGTGCTTGACCATCAGGATGTACGTTGGAATCAAGCCACCGCTGAAGAGTGTCGTAAAATAAATTAGAAAGGAAAAGAAGTTGCGATACTTGAAATCCTTGCGGTTAAGCACGAAGCCAGCCATCGACATCATGAACAGTCCAAGGACCGTACCCACTACGGTTATAAAAATAGTAATCTTATAAGCATTTACCAATTGCGTAGAGTTGTTAAATAACAATTCGTAAGCCTTAAATGAAAATTCCTTAGGCAGCAGCTTGTAGCCTTCACGGACAATTTCCTGCTCGTTCATGAACGATGATGAGATCATTAGTGCGAAGGGAAATACACAGAACAGTGCAAAGATACTAATGCAGATATAGCTAATCACTTTTATGATAATACTTCCCGAATCCTGTTTGATTTTTTGAGTTTCCATATTCATCACCCCTGTTTCGTGTCTGGTTTTAGAACAATGCGCTGTCTGGCTCGACCTTGCGTACAATAAAGTTAACTACTAGCACCAGAATCAGGCCAAACATGGATTGGTAGAAGCCCACAGCGGCGCCCATAGAGAAGTTGAATTGTCCCACCAGTGAACGGAAGACATAGGTATCGATAATATCCGTCTGCGGATACAGCACCGAGTTCGTACCGATCAGATTATAGAAAAGGTCAAAGGAGCCCTTGAGAATTCCACCCATACCAAACAGTAAAAGCAGAATAAAGGTTGGCTTCAGAATCGGTAAGGTCATATAACGGATCCGCTGCCAGGTAGTGGCTCCGTCCATATAAGCAGCCTCGTACAGATCATGATTAATCCCTGTGATCGTTGCCAGATAGACAATCATTCCATATCCGGTAGCGGCCCAGATCTTGAAGGCTACAATGATATATTTCCATATGCCCGGATCAGAATAAAACTCGTAACGGTCTAGCCCCATTCCGGTTAGCATCGTATTGATGAACCCGGAATTGAAATTGAATATATTGTAGGCAAACACACCGACGATAACCATAGAGATAAAGTAAGGTAGGAGAATAACGGATTGAGACACTTTCTTGAACCACTTGCCCGAGATCTCCGAAAGCATAATGGCAAACACAATTTGAATAATGTTACCCAGAGCTAGGAAAACGATGTTGTAGAGCAGCGTGTTCTTGGTAATATTCCACAGATCGCCATTTTGAACCAAAAACTCGAAGTTTTTCAGACCGATAAAGTTACTTCCGAAAATACCCTTATTGAGCTTGTAATCTACGAATGCGACGTAAGCGCCAGGCATTACGGCATAGTGAAAAATAATGAAGTATAGGATTACAGGCAGCAACATTAGAAAAAGCACTTTGTTCTTAATGACTTCCCGGACAATATTTCCACCCGCAAGCTTAATTCTTGCCAATGAGCCCACCTCCAATTTGAAAGATGCATTTCATCACATGCATAACTTAGCTTCCTTTCTTGTCCCGCAACCAGCTTGAAACTGATTGCTCATCCTTTATGATAAAGCGTATCGGATGATATAGAAACGTTTCCATAATTTCTTTGAAACTCCCTGTACGAAAATCATACTCCCTAGATGTATGCGCTGTCAATTCATTTTATTTTTGTTTTTCTAGTAATAAAAATCACATTTCACATCCTAAATATCATAAATCGGCTGATTTCACGAAGATAATTGACTTTTTATGGTCTTCGGACTAATATCGATATGTATCGTTAATGGAAACGTTTCTATCTGTTCTTTCACACATATGTCAGCCTCTATATATGATGTCTGACGATGAACTCCCCGTTCTAATCTATTTCATGTCTCATCCAATAATAGTTATCTGTGTGCACAGCGGCGAACTCAAATCGCAAGCGCTTTCTTATTGGTATAGCACATCTATTTGTCACAATAACTTTCAATGCGGTACACGAGGAAGGTGTTAACCATGACTAAACCGTTTATCCAAGATCTTGTGAATGATATGACGCTAGAAGAAAAATTGGCCCAATTAACCCAGCTAGGCCCTCACTATTGGGGTTTGGATGATACCGTGGATTTAACCGGTCCATTCAAGGAACTGAACATTAAGCCGCAGGTAATGGAGAACATAGGAAGCGTTCTAAACGGCATTGGTGCCAGGAATGTGATTGATCTACAGACCCGGCATTTGCAATCCAGCCGACAGAAGATTCCCCTTCTCATCATGGCAGATGTCATTCATGGTTACAGAACCATCCTTCCTATTCCGCTTGCGATAGGTTGTAGCTTTGACCTTGAAGCCTGCGAAAGGTTTGCTGAAATTGCAGCCAAAGAGAGCGCGGCTGCAGGCATTCACCTCACTTTCTCCCCTATGACGGATCTCGTACGCGATCCACGCTGGGGACGGGTGATGGAGACATCTGGGGAAGATCCTTATCTGAATGCCCGTGTGACCGAGAGCATGGTACGAGGCTATCAGGGCAAAGACCTGAAAGAAAAAGGACGTATCGCTGCCTGTGTGAAGCACTTCGCTGGCTATGGCGCTCCCGAAGGCGGTCGAGAATACAATACGGTGGATATGTCTCTCGGTGTATTACGAGAGTTCTATCTGCCAGCCTATAAGGCTGCAGTAGATGCTGGTGTAGCCATGGTGATGGCCGCATTTAATACGATTGATCGTATACCAGCAAGCGGCAATTCCAAACTTCTCCGCGGAATTCTGCGTGAGGAATGGGGCTTCAACGGCGTTACGATTGCCGATTTCAATTCCGTCAATGAGCTGATCCCTCATGGCGCTGCGCAGGATGGCCGTGAAGCAGCGGAGAAAAGTCTGGCTGCCGGACTGGATATTGAAATGATGTCCACCCATTATCTTAACCACGGCGCTGATCTGGTCGAGGAAGGCAAGCTTGATATCTCATTGATCGATGAGGCGGTCATACGGGTGCTAGAACTCAAAGACGCGCTCGGCTTGTTTGACAATCCGTTCAAGGATGCAGATCCGCTGGTTGATGAAGCGACTACGCCAAGCGCGGAGCATTTGCAAGCCGCAAGAGAGCTGGGTGCCAGCTCAGTGGTGCTGCTGAAGAATGACAATGACACTCTGCCCCTTAAACGCGGCATGAAGATTGGTATGGCCGGTCCCTTCGCCACCTCCATTCATGTGCTAGGCGGCTGGTCTGGAACGGAAAAAGATCCTGCCGTATCACTCTACAATGGCGTTTCTCAAAAAACATCTGCCTCAGATATTATTACGGCCATGACTGGTGAGCTGGGAAGCATGCTAGAGGGTGTTTTTGATGTGGAGGATGAAATCGAAGAAGCCTTCCAGCGCCTGAAAGATTGCGATGTAATTCTCGCTGCTGTAGGTGAGAATCAGCAGGACACCGGGGAAGGCGGAAGCAAGACCAATCTGCGTCTGTCGACCAATCAGGAGAAGCTAATCTGGCGTCTGAAAGATACCGGTAAAAAGATTGTTACCCTTGTATTTAGCGGTCGACCGCTGGAACTGAAGCCAATTCTTGAGGCTAGCGACGCTTTGCTGCAAGCCTGGTTTCTGGGTACAGAATCCGGAAACTCACTAGCTGATGTACTGTTCGGAGATTATAATCCGTCCGGTCGTTTATCAATGAGCTTTCCTTACTCGGTTGGGCAAATTCCTGTCTATTACAACGCTTATCAGACGGGACGTCCCTATGATCCCCTGTATCCCAATGTGCGTTATGTAACCCGATATCTGGATTGCCCAAATGATCCGCTATTCTGCTTTGGTTATGGCTTGAGCTACTCCAGTTTTGATTACAGCAACTTCAAGGTTGATGCTGCCGATCGGGTTGTTGCCTCCATTGAGGTGGAGAATACTTCAGACATCGCCGGCAAGGAAACCGTTCAACTCTATATCCACGATGTCAGCGCAAGTGTCGTCCGCCCGGTCAAAGAGCTAAAAGGCTTCCGACAAATTACACTCGCAGCGCATGAGAAACAAGTGGTTTCTTTCGAGATCACTAGAGATATGCTGATGTTCTACGGAAAAGACGATCAATTGCTCTTCGAACCCGGGGAATTTGATATTATGATTGGTAGAAGCTCCGGAGACCATTTCACCCAGCGGATCTGGATCGGCTAATTATATTAGACAGTAAGGGAGATAACCCCAATGAGACACAGCTTATCATTTCAGCAAGATGGAACCTTGAAAATTGTACAATTCACTGATCTTCACTGGATGGATGGAAGAGCCGAAGATCAGCGTACTCGTGAACTGATGGAACGCGTTCTGGAAGCGGAACAACCTGATCTTGTCGTTTTCACGGGAGATCTAATTTACACCGCCCCTGTATCACCTGGTGAAAAGGCTTGTGAAGACCCCGCCCAAGCTTTTCGGGATGCTGTCGCTGCTGTGGAGAAGACGGGTACTCCTTGGGCCTTCGTATTTGGCAACCATGATACAGAAACCCTGATTTCCCGCAGTGAACTAATGCAGATTGCTTTGGAACATCCCCACTGTCTGGCCGAAGCCGGTCCAGAGGATCTTGAAGGTTCAGGCAATTACACGCTTGAAATAAAAGATCAGGATGGCCAAGCAGCCGCTGTCCTTTATTTTATTGACTCTGGCAGCTACTCCGAAATGGCGCATATCCCAGGCTACAATTGGATTAGCCGGAATCAAATCAACTGGCTAACTGCTGAATCCGCTCGGTTGAATCCTAAAACTACTGAGAACAGGCTGCCTGCATTGGCTTTCTTCCATATCCCGATTCCGGAATATCGTGAGGCCTGGTCTACACAAGTCTGTCATGGGCATAAGTATGAGCGTGTATGCTCACCTGAGGTTAACTCGGGATTATTCTCGGCTTTGCTTGAAATGGGTGATGTGCTTGGCACCTTCTGCGGACATGACCATATCAATGATTTTACGGGCAGCCTGTATGGCATACGTCTTTCCTATGGCCGAGCTACGGGTTACAATACTTATGGAAAAGAAGGCTTTATGCGGGGTGCACGCGTCATCAGAATGACCCAGGGCATCCAAGACTTCGATACCTGGCTTCGTCTTGAAGACGGATCTGTCCTGCTGGAACAGCCAATTCATCAGCCTGAACCCACTGCCGTTCCGGAGCATTAATCGTCTCACTTTATTTCCTGCAATCTTTTTTGCTCATTTATAGACATAAAAAGAACCCGCATAGTGCAGGTTCTTTTTTATGTTCCAATATTAGCTTGTTCCCATACTCCCCATTACATCGCTTTTTTTGTTAAAATAGAGTAGTCGACGTATTAAGCACTACAGCGTCAGTCATGGAACGGAGGCAAGTACCTGTGGATTATATTATTCTGGACATCGAATTCAACGGCCGTAAGTTTGCCAGCGAGCACCCTATGGAGGTCATTGAGATTGGAGCCGTCCGGTTAGACTCTTCATTGCAGTATAAGGATGAATTTTCTTCCTTGATCAAACCCATATATTTCTCTACCCTTAATTCTTTTATTAAGAAAAAAACCGGCATTCCCCAAGAGGAAATCGATATCGCACCCCGCTTCCCGAAAGTCATCACTGCGTTTAGAGAGTGGCTTGATCTAAGTACAGAAGGAGTTCTGCTGCTTACTTGGGGTGGCGAGGACATGAAACGAATCATTCAGGATGTGCGCATGCACAAGATGGACGACTCCTACTGGATGTCCGCAACGTATTTCGATTTACTGAAGGGTGTGCTGCGGGCTCGCGGCCTAAGCAATGATGTCAGCGTGGAAAGCGCGATGGCTTTGTTTGAACTTGAGCCGTCTGGATCAGCTCACCGTGCGTTGGATGATGCAAAGATGACTTCGGAAATCTTCCGCGCTGTCTTTAACGATCTGGATTTCGAGCGCTCACAGCATTACGTAGATACCTTCTCTAATGCCAAAGAACGCAAGACAGTCAAAGTCGCTATTAAAGCGATGAACTCACAAAAAATAGTGCCCACCTGGGACCTCGTTCTCGAACATTACTTCTCAGACAAAACAACCCTAACCGATCCTCGGAAATTAGAGGAATTACAGAATTATTTTGCGGCGCAGATGGGTCAAAAATAACTTTAAACATCAGCAAATCATCATAGCAGCGGCAGTCCTCCCAATGATCTTCAGCGGGTAACTGCCGCTGTTTTGGATACGCCAAAAAAACATTTGACCTTCACGCTACGTAAAGGTGTACATTGAATTTGTGGGAGGTGATACTACGGAATACACAGTACAGAAGCTCGCAGAGCTAGCTGGAATCAGTACGCGAACCCTGCGCTACTACGATGAGTTTGGCATTCTTAAGCCGGCGAGAATCAACTCCTCGGGGTATCGTATCTATGGCCACGCCGAAGTAGATCTACTACAGCAAATTTTATTTTATCGGGAGCTTGGCTTAAGTCTGGAACGTATCAAAGCTGTTATGACTGAACCCTCATTCGACGGGACCAAAGCGCTACGAGAGCATCATGACAAACTGCTTGAAAAGAGACAGCAATTAGATCTATTAATCGCTAACGTCGAACAGACGCTGGCTCACCAAGAAGGGAGAATTACTATGAGTGACGCTGAAAAATTTGAAGGCTTTAAGCAAAAGCTGGTAGAGGATAACGAGAAGAAATATGGTCAAGAAATCCGGGAAAAATACGGAGACAGCACCGTGGATCAATCCAACAAGAAGCTTAAAGGTATGACAGAGGAGCAATATGCGGCTATACAGCAGCTTGAGGAGGAAATGTTCGAGACGCTCGTACAGGCTATGGAGCATGGAGATCCTGCCAGTGTATTAGCACAAAAAAGTGCTGATCTACACCGCCAGTGGCTATCCTTCTACTGGGATTCCTATTCCAAAGAGGCACATGCTGGTGTTGCGAAAATGTATGTGGATGATGAACGTTTTACCAATTACTACGACAAGCATCGCCCTGGACTTGCAGCGTTCTTAAGAGATGCCGTTCACGTATACACGGGAACAAAATAATAAAATAGAAATAGAGCGGTACCGGAAATCCGGTCAACGCTCTATTTCTATTATCCGGAACCTTGCTAATAACCTTAAAGACTGCGATGCAGCAGAGACAGTGCATTTCGCAGCTCAACCACAGCTACCTGCCCAGGTGCAGAAGGTTTATGTGCCGCTCCGAAGGTAAGCGCTGAACCGAATATTTCACCGGCTAGACGGCTAATTACCCCAGCACCCGCCATAGACATCGTAATAATCGGGCGATCTGCATATTGTTCCTTCATGGTATGGGTCGCTTCCAGTAAAGTCAGTACATCCCCCGCATTCTGAGGCATCACCGCAATTTTGGGCAAATCACCACCAAGCTCCTGTGCCTTGCATAGTCTAGAGATGATCTCCTCTTGAGAAGGTGTTCCATGAAAGTCATGATTCGAGATAATGACAGACACGTTATGAGAATGAGCAGTCTCGACTAGTAGCTTAACATCCTGTTCCTCATTGAATAATTCAACATCAATTATATCTACTAGGCCGCTTTCGGCAGCAGCTATATTCAATGTTATGTAATATTCCGTGCTGACCTGCTTTTCGCCGCCTTCTTTGGCACTCCGAAAAGTAAAAATCAGCGGTAACTCCGGAATTACAGAATGGATTTCTTTTAGCGCTGACTTGATCGCCTCTACATCTTCAACTTCATCAAAAAAATCCGTCCGCCACTCCACTAAATCGGGACTAAGCTCTTTCAATGATTCGGCTTCCTGCTTCAGTTCAGACAAGGTAGCTCCAATCAACGGAACACATATTTTAGGGATTCCTTCGCCAATGATCACATTTTTAACGATTACTGTCCTGCTCATTATTTCAGCCCCTTATCCAATCGTCTACTATAGATTCTGTACTGTTTATTCTACTACCGATACATGCTTTAGAAACTGTTCAACCTCTGACAACAGCGGTAGCGATGGGATCGCGCCTTCTTTCCCTACAGCCAGTGCTCCAACAGCATTAGCGAAGCTCACTGCTTCCTCCAACGTTTTGCCTAAGACCAATTGCTGGGCTAATGCCCCATTGAATGAGTCTCCGGCAGCAACCGTATCTATCGCTTTGACCGGGAATCCCGGCACTGACTTAGCACCCTCAGCATTAACGATCAGTGCGCCTTTAGATCCCAAGGTTACGATCACGTTCTTAACACCTTTTTGCAGCAAAATACGGGCCGCCTGCTCAGCAGCCTCTAAACTATCTACCGTCATTCCAGTCAAAATTCCTGCTTCCGTCTCATTAGGTGTCAGATACGATACTTGACCTAACATCTCATCTTTAAGTACTCTAGCTGGTGCTGGATTCAGAATAACTGGAATTCCATAACGATGTGCAATGGCAATAGCATGCTCACTCATCGCAAGTTCCATTTCAAGCTGCATCACAATCAGCTCAGCCTGACTAATTACAGGCTCTAACGCTTGTATATCCTCTACAGAGAGATCAATATTCGCTCCGGGTACAACGATAATCCGATTCTCTCCATCTTCTTCAATAACGATTGATGCTACACCTGTTGCCTCAGTCTCACTCACCGAGATATGTTCTATATGAATACCTTCCTGCTTAATAATCTCCAGCATTTCGCTTCCAAAGGTATCTTTTCCGACGCTGCCGATCATACTAACCTCAGCACCCAGACGTGCTGCAGCAACGGCTTGATTTGCTCCCTTTCCACCGGGTGATAAAGCAAATGCTTGTCCCATAAGCGTTTCTCCTGCATTCGGTGCCCGGTTCGTACGTACTACCATATCCATATTTAAGCTTCCAATCACAACTATACTCAACTTAGACACCACCATTAATTATTTCTTCAATCTCTTTATCTTAGGGTCTTCCCTTCACTTTATCAATCACTTCCGTTGATTTTGCCCCTAATTGGATATTTTCACCAAATTGACGTTATGCTTTTATAGATAAAGTGTGCTAGAATGATGGTGCAATCGCTTCCACAACGATTGTTTACTATTTTTTGAGCAAACGTTTGCATCGTAGATAATGCCAGCAGCTTTACTGCAATTCAATCTAATCCGCGATTAGGAGGCTTATCAAGTGAACGAACAAAAATTACCATCAGTAGCTTATTTCAGTATGGAGTACGGGTTACATTCCGATTTCAAAATGTATGCCGGAGGACTTGGAATTCTCGCCGGTGACTACATTAAGGGAGCCAAAGACATCAATGCTCCTATCGTCCCTATCGGGCTGAAGTGGAAACAAGGTTATACGGACCAAAAAATTGATGCGAACGGCAATCCGTACGACTCCTATCACAATTATGTTTATGATTTCCTTGAAGATACAGGGGTGAAGGTAACCGTTAAAGTTAGAAAGATCGATGTGGTGTGCAAAGTATGGAAGACTGATTATTTTCGCAACAGCACGTTGTATTTACTGGATACAGATATCCCCGAGAATAACGATGCTTGGATTACTGGACAATTGTACGGCTGGTTCGGCGAGGAACGGATCGCGCAAGAGATCGTACTCGGTATCGGCGGAGTAAAAGCTATGCGTGCTCTGGGCATTCCAATTGATGTCTATCATTTCAACGAAGGTCATGCGGCCCTTGCAGCTATCGAGCTCATTCGCGAGAAAATGTCCGGAGGCAGCACCTTTGAGGAAGCTTGGAAAGCTACTCGGGAAGAGGTTGTGTTCACTACACATACGCCGATAAAAGAAGGCAACGAAACCCATCCGCTCGACCGCCTAGAGTATATGAGTGCATTCAATGGTTTAACCCGCGACCAGATGGAGCGCATCGGTGGTGAGCCGTTCAACATGACGGTAGCCGGTCTGCGACTCTCCCGCATATCTAATGCAGTAGCGCAGCTTCATGCGGATACAGCCAATAAAATGTGGAAAGAGGTTGCTGGAAGATCGGACATCATTGGAATCACAAATGCCATTCATACCCCTACCTGGGTAGATGAAAGAATGACTCAAGCCTATGAAGAAAATGGCAATCTATGGGCAGTGCATAAAGAAATTAAAAGCGAACTGATTGACTTCATCAAAGAACGGTCCGGCATTAGTCTAAATGCTGACAACCTACTCATCGGCTTCTCACGCAGAGCTGCTCCTTATAAACGTAGTGACCTGATTTTCTCGCAGCCGGAAATTATTGAGCCTTATCTGGAGTCTGGCAAAATACAAATCGTCTTCTCTGGCAAAGCCCATCCACTCGATGATAACGGCAAAAAAATCGTCAGCAATTTAGTGGCGATGATGAAAAAATATCCGAAGAGTGTTGTCTTCTTGGAGAATTACGATATGACTATCGGCGCACAGCTGACACGCGGTTCTGATATTTGGCTCAACAATCCGCGTAGACCACTGGAAGCTAGCGGAACCTCCGGGATGAAGGCCGCCATGAACGGCGTATTGAACTGCTCTATTTTAGATGGCTGGTGGCCGGAAGCCTGTATGGATGGCGAGAATGGCTGGCAGATTGGAGATGGCTTCGAGACTACTGACTTCGAGGTTCTGGATAAGCATGATAGTGATGCGCTATACGACACCCTATTGAATCGAGTACTCCCAACCTATTATGAGAATCGTGAACAGTGGGTACAAATGATGAAGAAGAGTATTGAAACCACTCGTACTGAATTTGCCACTAAAAGAATGTTAGATGAGTATTACAACAAAATGTACATTAAAGGCTAAGTATAGGAAACAGATATTTCTATATTAAAATAGAACAGCGCACCCTCCAGTGATGGTAGAGGTGCGCTGTTTCTTTTTTAACTCTGCTTAGTAATTAATCACTCTATCTATCATATATATCTGAATGGGACGACGATTACCACATACTGTAATGTGTCAATTATTCAAAAAGTGTTGCATTTTCCCCAAAAAACATTAATATAGAACTTATACTAAATCTAAAATCAAATCTTATGAGGTGATTCTATTAATGAGCTCCAATAATAATCTTACGACCAGCTGGGGTGCTCCAGTAGGCGACAATCAAAATTCAATGACAGCCGGTGATCGCGGTCCTACTTTGCTGCAAGATGTCCATCTGCTTGAAAAATTAGCCCACTTTAACAGAGAACGTGTTCCTGAACGTGTCGTTCATGCTAAGGGTGCTGGCGCTCATGGTTATTTTGAGGTCACTCAGGATTTAACTCAATATACAAAAGCTAATTTCTTATCTGAGGTAGGCAAGCGTACCCCTATGTTTATCCGTTTCTCAACCGTAGCTGGTGAGCTAGGTTCTGCTGATACTGTACGGGATCCTCGTGGTTTTGCTGTGAAATTCTATACCGAAGAAGGAAACTATGATCTCGTAGGTAACAACACACCCGTATTCTTCGTTCGTGACGCAATCAAGTTCCCGGACTTTATTCATACACAGAAGCGCGATCCACAGACACACTTAAAGAACCCTAATGCCGTTTGGGACTTCTGGTCTTTATCACCGGAATCTCTACATCAGGTTACGATTTTGATGTCAGATCGCGGAATTCCAGCTACGCTAAGACATATGCACGGGTTCGGAAGCCACACCTTCAAGTGGGTAAATGCCGAAGGCAATGCTGTCTGGGTGAAATATCATTTCAAAACAGAACAAGGCATTAAGAACCTTGCTCCAGATCTTGCCGCCAAAATCGCTGGGGAGAACCCAGATTATCATACAGAAGACTTGTTCAATGCTATTGATAAAGGAGATTTCCCAGCGTGGAAGCTCTACGTGCAGATTATGCCGATCGAAGATGCGAACACTTACCACTTCGATCCATTCGATGTAACTAAAGTATGGTCGCAAAAAGATTATCCATTAATTGAGGTTGGCCGCATGGTACTGGATCGCAATCCAGAGAACTACTTCGCGGAAGTAGAGCAAGTTACGTTCTCACCTGGCTCTTTCGTCCCTGGTATTGAAGCTTCTCCTGATAAATTGCTACAGGGTCGACTGTTTGCTTACGGCGATGCTCACCGTCACCGTGTAGGTCCTAACCATAACAGCCTGCCTATCAACCGTCCAAAAGTAGAAGTGAAGAACTATCAACGTGACGGTGGCATGGCACTCGGCAACAATGGCGGATCCGGTGCCTATTACGAACCTAACAGCTTAGGTGGACCTAAAGAAGCACCACAGTACAAAACATCACCTTTCGAAGTATCTGGAAATGCCGACAGTGTCTCCTATAATAGTGATGACCATTATACACAACCTGGTGACTTGTATCGCCTGATGAGTGAAGAAGAACGTACCCGTCTTGTTCAAAATATCGTAGGCGCTATGACACCAGTAGAAAGTAACGATATTAAATTTCGACAAATTGCTCATTTCTATAAAGCTGATCCCGAACTGGGACAGCGTGTTGCATCCGGATTAGGATTATCCGTCCCAGACGGAGTATAAGACTGTAAATGCACTTATACAATCAAAGAGGACCTTTACCCGTAAATGGGAAAGGTCCTCTTTTTTCATAAGAAAAGCTATTGATTGCTAAAACATATAATATATAAGAACGATCACGATGCATAGCGTGGAGACAACAGATAAGCACGAAAAAAAAGTATTCCAGTTATTGCCCTTCATTTGTCTTATACACGACCAGTATACTGCTTCTTTGATGCTCTGCCCCATCACGTGAAGATTTAACTACCGAACCGTAACAGATATTCACAACCTGTTCCTCACGCAGCCCTGCCAAGAACTCATTAGCCTTATTCTCAGCATACGAATTATCAGCATCTACAAACTCTTTTACTTGAATCATCCTGATCTCTCCTTTAATAAATTTTAGTTACTTTTTATGTCTAGATTCTATAGGTAAACTCAACGAAATGTACATGGCGTATCACTCCCCTGGTAACATTTAATGTAAAATTATCTTCGAAATATAGTATAGGCATTCCGCAGTTTTCTACGAAATGCCTATAACATCAGCCTATCATAGCACCCAACTATACAATAGTCAAACGTTTTAAATACAATATTTAGTAAGAATTAATTGCCTTCACAAAATGGATTGGATTTACATATAGAAGCTGTTATACTGATCAGAAGGTTCCCTCTAGGGGACCTCTATTTGTATAGGAGGGATTTTAATATGGCAACGCGTCATAACAAATTTGCAAAGAATGTGCTACTTAGAGGGGGTGAAATCTACTATGAGCCATAGTCTAATTTATGAAGGTTCAAGGACACAACTGGTCCAGCAGCTTATTTATTTTGATGAGGAAAAAATCGCATTTCTAAATCAGTATTTCCCGGAACGAAGCAAAGAAAGAAGTAATGCTGAAACGCTGTTGTCCCGTTATTGCTCCGAGCTGGAACAATTACTTTCCCGTTTTAATGGAGAAGAATTGAACTCCCTCGTATTGATTGGAAGTCAGCTTCAGCTACGCTACTTAGACGACAATACTACAGATTCCTACACCATCGTATTTCCAAACCAGGCAGAACCTAATGATAACAAGATTTCAATGCTCTCGCCTATTGGCATGCAGCTGCTGTTAGCTCAAATCGGCAGTACATGTCAGTTAGCTATACCTTCAGGTGAGTTATCGGTAAAGATCGAAAGTATTAAGTTTGTGAATTGTGGTGAGGTAGCCGTTCTTATTTAAGCCAACTCGCACATATCCACCAACATTAACAGCGTCCCTTTTCAATCCTATTGGAAGAGGACGCTGTTCATCTATTCAGCCTGCTAACACTTCACACTCTTATTTAAGCCGCAATCCTTCAGCCAGCTTACTAATTGATTTTTCAATACGAGATGCTCTGGTTTCGGGTCTTTTCGCTCCTTCGATCCAAGTCACATACTCCTTCTGATAAGAATAAGCCAGACTGTTAAAAAAAGCCTCTGCCTGCTGATGACTATTCAGCGCATCGAGAAAATCTTCTGGGACTTCTACCTCACGTAATTGATGATCTTGCTCCATCGTCACGCGCACATTATCACCAGGTTGAGCTTTGGCTAGATCTCGCAGTTCCTTCTTTACCACCATAAAATGCTTTCCGTTTCCATGGGGCATAAGCGTTCCTCTATAGGGGATTCCATTTACATTTCCTTTTACCTGTATCCTGGACTTTGTATCAAATATTTCTTCAGTATCATAAGGGACGTTAAGATAAGTCCAGCTCCCACTTGCATCAGGTCTCACTAATTTAGCTTCAAATTCGAACATAGCTACCTCCTCAACTAAAATCCCTAAGTTCTATTGTATCCATATGAATGTAACTATACAAAAAAACACCTGTCTATAATAGACAGGTGTTTCTTAATTATAAGCGGGTGATGGGAATCGAACCCACGCTATCAGCTTGGAAGGCTGAAGTTCTACCATTGAACTACACCCGCAAAGGTATAAAATCGGGATGACACGATTTGAACATGCGACCCCCTGGTCCCAAACCAGGTGCTCTACCAAGCTGAGCTACATCCCGTCAAAACATGTAATTACTTATTAATAAAAATGGCGCGCCCTGAGAGATTCGAACTCCCGGCCTTTTGATTCGTAGTCAAACGCTCTATCCAGCTGAGCTAAGGGCGCAAAAATTATGGAGCGGAAGACGGGAATCGAACCCGCGACCCTCGCCTTGGCAAGGCGATGCTCTACCGCTGAGCCACTTCCGCAAAATATGGTGCGCGTGAAGGGACTTGAACCCCCACGTCGTGAAACGCCAGATCCTAAGTCTGGTGCGTCTGCCATTCCGCCACACGCGCACACTTTAAAAATAATGGTGAGCCATGAAGGACTCGAACCTTCGACACCCTGATTAAAAGTCAGGTGCTCTACCAACTGAGCTAATGGCTCTCATTAATGGCTGGGGATATAGGATTTGAACCTATGCATGACGGAGTCAAAGTCCGTTGCCTTACCGCTTGGCTAATCCCCAACAATAATTAACTAAATGGCGGAACCGACGAGATTCGAACTCGCGATCTCCTGCGTGACAGGCAGGCATGTTAGGCCAACTACACCACGGTTCCATAGACATAATGCATAAGAGTAAATTGGTTGCGGGGGCAGGATTTGAACCTGCGGCCTTCGGGTTATGAGCCCGACGAGCTACCGGGCTGCTCCACCCCGCGTCATTTAATAAGTATATACTATTCATTTACACTACGCCAGCTAGTCCCAAAACATCATGCTTAAGGAAAATTTGGTTGCGGGGGCAGGATTTGAACCTGCGGCCTTCGGGTTATGAGCCCGACGAGCTACCGGGCTGCTCCACCCCGCGTCGTTCTTAAATGAATATGGTGGAGGCTGAGGGGATCGAACCCCCGACCCTCTGCTTGTAAGGCAGATGCTCTCCCAGCTGAGCTAAGCCTCCATGTTATGACCCGTATGGGATTCGAACCCATGTTACCTCCGTGAAAGGGAGGTGTCTTAACCCCTTGACCAACGGGCCATGCTAATAAACTTTGTGGCGGAGAGAGAGGGATTCGAACCCTCGAGACGCTTGTGGCGCCTACACGATTTCCAATCGTGCTCCTTCGGCCAAACTCGGACACCTCTCCATAAATGGCTCCCCGAACAGGACTCGAACCTGTGACAACTCGATTAACAGTCGAGTGCTCTACCAACTGAGCTATCAGGGAATATGGTGGGCCTTAGTGGACTCGAACCACCGACCTCACCCTTATCAGGGGTGCGCTCTAACCAGCTGAGCTAAAGGCCCTTTTTAAGACACATCAATATTAAGGGCAAAAAAAATACCACGGGTAATGTGGTTTTCCGCTTGGCGGCGTCCTACTCTCCCAGGACCCTTCGGTCCAAGTACCATCGGCGCTGGAGGGCTTAACGGTCGTGTTCGGGATGGGTACGTGTGGAACCCCTCCGCTATCGCCACCAAACGGGCATTTACAGCGTAAATGCTCAGGCTTGAGTCGCCTGAAAACTGAATCCGAATTGAATTTGCGTTCTAAGTATAGGATAAGCCCTCGACCGATTAGTATTGGTCAGCTCCATGCATTACTGCACTTCCACCTCCAACCTATCTACCTCGTCGTCTTCAAGGGGTCTTACTAATTGGGAAATCTCATCTTGAGGGGGGCTTCACGCTTAGATGCTTTCAGCGCTTATCCCGTCCGTACGTAGCTACCCAGCCATGCTTCTGGCGAAACAACTGGTGCACCAGCGGTACGTCCATCCCGGTCCTCTCGTACTAAGGACAGCTCCTCTCAAATTTCCTGCGCCCACGACAGATAGGGACCGAACTGTCTCACGACGTTCTGAACCCAGCTCGCGTACCGCTTTAATGGGCGAACAGCCCAACCCTTGGGACCTACTTCAGCCCCAGGATGCGATGAGCCGACATCGAGGTGCCAAACCTCCCCGTCGATGTGGACTCTTGGGGGAGATAAGCCTGTTATCCCCAGGGTAGCTTTTATCCGTTGAGCGATGGCCCTTCCATGCGGTACCACCGGATCACTAAGTCCGACTTTCGTCCCTGCTCGACTTGTAGGTCTCGCAGTCAAGCTCCCTTATGCCTTTGCACTCTTCGAATGATTTCCAACCATTCTGAGGGAACCTTGGAACGCCTCCGTTACTCTTTAGGAGGCGACCGCCCCAGTCAAACTGCCCGCCTGACACGGTCCCCGTACCCGATAAGGGTACTAGGTTAGAACCTAGATACGATCAGGGTGGTATCCCAACGGCGCCTCCACCGAAGCTTGCGCTCCGATTTCTACGGCTCCCACCTATCCTGTACAGATCGTACCCAAATTCAATATCAAGCTGCAGTAAAGCTCCATGGGGTCTTTCCGTCTTGTCGCGGGTAACCTGCATCTTCACAGGTATTAAAATTTCACCGGATCTCTCGTTGAGACAGCGCCCAAGTCGTTACGCCATTCGTGCGGGTCAGAATTTACCTGACAAGGAATTTCGCTACCTTAGGACCGTTATAGTTACGGCCGCCGTTTACTGGGGCTTCGGTTCATAGCTTCGGGTTACCCCTAACCACTCCCCTTAACCTTCCAGCACCGGGCAGGCGTCAGCCCGTATACTTCGCCTTGCGGCTTCGCACAGACCTGTGTTTTTGCTAAACAGTCGCTTGGGCCTTTTCACTGCGGCCCCCTCGTGCTATTCACACTACCGGGGCACCCCTTCTCCCGAAGTTACGGGGTCATTTTGCCGAGTTCCTTAACGAGAGTTCTTCCGCGCGCCTTAGAATTCTCTTCTCGCCTACCTGTGTCGGTTTGCGGTACGGGCACCTTCTCCTGGCTAGAGGCTTTTCTTGGCAGTGTGAGATCATGACCTTCGCTACTACAATTTTCGCTCCCCATCACAGCCCAGCCTTAATGATGTGCGGATTTGCCTACACATCAGCCTCACTGCTTAGACGGACATATCCATCAGTCCGCGTCACTACCCTCCTGCGTCACCCCATCGCTCATAGCGGATTACGGTGGTACAGTAATTTCAAACTGTTGTCCTTCGACTACGCCTTTCGGCCTCGCCTTAGGTCCCGACTTACCCTGAGCGGACGAGCCTTCCTCAGGAAACCTTGGGCTTTCGGCGGATCAGATTCTCACTGATCTTTTCGTTACTCATACCGGCATTCTCACTTGTATGCTGTCCAGCGCTCCTTACGGTACACCTTCAACCCACATACAACGCTCCCCTACCCCAGATACATACGTATCTAGCCATAGCTTCGGTGGTGTGTTTAGCCCCGTTACATTTTCGGCGCAGAGTCACTCGACCAGTGAGCTATTACGCACTCTTTCAATGGTGGCTGCTTCTAAGCCAACATCCTGGTTGTCTGTGCAACTCCACATCCTTTCCCACTTAACACACACTTGGGGACCTTAGCTGATGGTCTGGGCTGTTTCCCTTTTGACAATGGATCTTAGCACTCACTGTCTGACTCCCGGCAATAAGTATATGGCATTCGGAGTTTGACTGAGCTTGGTAATCCTTGCGGACCCCGCACCCAATCAGTGCTCTACCTCCACTACTCTTATACCGAGGCTAGCCCTAAAGCTATTTCGGGGAGAACCAGCTATCTCCGAGTTCGATTGGAATTTCTCCGCTACCCCCACCTCATCCCCGCACTTTTCAACGTACGTGGGTTCGGGCCTCCAGTGCGTGTTACCGCACCTTCACCCTGGACAGGGGTAGATCACACGGTTTCGGGTCTACGTCCACATACTAAATCGCCCTATTCAGACTCGCTTTCGCTGCGGCTCCACCTTCTCGGCTTAACCTTGCATGTTAAACGTAACTCGCCGGTTCATTCTACAAAAGGCACGCCATCACCCATAAATAGGGCTCTGACTTTTTGTAAGCACACGGTTTCAGGTTCTATTTCACTCCCCTTCCGGGGTGCTTTTCACCTTTCCCTCACGGTACTGTTTCACTATCGGTCGCCAGGTAGTATTTAGCCTTAGCAGATGGTCCTGCTGGATTCATACGGGGTTTCACGTGCCCCGCACTACTCGGGATCCGTCTCGGAGAGAACACAGTTTAGGCTACAGGGCTTTTACCTCTATCGCGGGCCTTTCCAGACCTCTTCGCCTACCATATTCCTTTGTAACTCCATGTGAGACGTCCCACAACCCCTAAGAGCAAGCTCTTAGGTTTAGGCTGTTCCGCGTTCGCTCGCCGCTACTGACGGAATCACTATTGTTTTCTCTTCCTCAGGGTACTTAGATGTTTCAGTTCCCCTGGTCTGCCTCTACATTTCCTATGTATTCAGAAATGAGTAACTGCGAATTACCACAGCTGGGTTTCCCCATTCGGACACCCCCGGATCAAAGCTTGCTTACAGCTCCCCGAGGCAGTTTCGTTGTTCGCCACGTCCTTCGTCGGCTCCTGGCGCCTAGGCATCCTCCGTGTGCTCTTATTAGCTTAACCTTGATTTTTCCGCAGGAAAATATCATACAATGACATTTCTCTTGGAATCATCTCACTAATAACATTTACTTGTTTGCACAAGTTGCTAAAAGATGTTCTAAAACGCAAATTCGTTTCGGTATCCAGTTTTCAAGGATCAAGTCTTACTTGAGAGCTTAAACTCTCAAAACTGAGCAACGAGTGAGTAACAGGCCTAAACCTGAGATTTGGAAGTTTAACTTCCGATTTGAATGTCTCCATTGCAGGAAACGATTCTCCATAGAAAGGAGGTGATCCAGCCGCACCTTCCGATACGGCTACCTTGTTACGACTTCACCCCAATCATCTACCCCACCTTCGGCGGCTGGCTCCCTTGCGGGTTACCCCACCGACTTCGGGTGTTGTAAACTCTCGTGGTGTGACGGGCGGTGTGTACAAGACCCGGGAACGTATTCACCGCGGCATGCTGATCCGCGATTACTAGCAATTCCGACTTCATGCAGGCGAGTTGCAGCCTGCAATCCGAACTGAGACCGGCTTTGATGGGATTGGCTTCACCTCGCGGCTTCGCTTCCCGTTGTACCGGCCATTGTAGTACGTGTGTAGCCCAGGTCATAAGGGGCATGATGATTTGACGTCATCCCCACCTTCCTCCGGTTTGTCACCGGCAGTCACTCTAGAGTGCCCAACATGACTTGCTGGCAACTAAAGTTAAGGGTTGCGCTCGTTGCGGGACTTAACCCAACATCTCACGACACGAGCTGACGACAACCATGCACCACCTGTCTCCTCTGTCCCGAAGGCCGCTGCTATCTCTAGCAGATTCAGAGGGATGTCAAGACCTGGTAAGGTTCTTCGCGTTGCTTCGAATTAAACCACATACTCCACTGCTTGTGCGGGTCCCCGTCAATTCCTTTGAGTTTCAGTCTTGCGACCGTACTCCCCAGGCGGAGTGCTTACTGTGTTAACTTCGGCACCAAGGGTATCGAAACCCCTAACACCTAGCACTCATCGTTTACGGCGTGGACTACCAGGGTATCTAATCCTGTTTGCTCCCCACGCTTTCGCGCCTCAGCGTCAGTTACAGCCCAGAAAGTCGCCTTCGCCACTGGTGTTCCTCCACATATCTACGCATTTCACCGCTACACGTGGAATTCCACTTTCCTCTTCTGTACTCAAGTCACCCAGTTTCCAGTGCGACCTTAGGTTGAGCCCAAGGTTTAAACACCAGACTTAAATGACCGCCTGCGCGCGCTTTACGCCCAATAATTCCGGACAACGCTTGCCCCCTACGTATTACCGCGGCTGCTGGCACGTAGTTAGCCGGGGCTTTCTTCTCAGGTACCGTCACTCCGATAGCAGTTACTCTACCGGACGTTCTTCCCTGGCAACAGAGCTTTACGATCCGAAAACCTTCATCACTCACGCGGCGTTGCTCCGTCAGACTTTCGTCCATTGCGGAAGATTCCCTACTGCTGCCTCCCGTAGGAGTCTGGGCCGTGTCTCAGTCCCAGTGTGGCCGTTCACCCTCTCAGGTCGGCTACGCATCGTCGCCTTGGTGGGCCGTTACCCCACCAACTAGCTAATGCGCCGCAGGCCCATCCCTCAGTGACAGATTGCTCCGTCTTTCATTCTTCCTTCAGGAGAAAAAAGAAATTATCCGGTATTAGCTACCGTTTCCGGTAGTTATCCCAGTCTAAGGGGCAGGTTGCCTACGTGTTACTCACCCGTCCGCCGCTAAGTACTTTTGAAAGCAAGCTTTCAAAAGTACTCCGCTCGACTTGCATGTATTAGGCACGCCGCCAGCGTTCGTCCTGAGCCAGGATCAAACTCTCCAATTAGTATTGAAAAGAGCGATATGCTCATTTTGAAACATCTGACGAGAAAATTAATTCTCTATTTTGGATTTCACTTTCGTGATTTCCTACTCACTCGTTGTTCAGTTTTCAAAGATCAAGTTCTCGTTGGCGCCGTTTAATGTCTCAGCAGCAACTCTTATACTATATCATGTTCGGCCGTTTAATGTCAAGCTTTTTTTAATTATTTTTCGAGCTCGGCATGTGTGTTTCTCGGCCAGAAATAGAATATATCATGTATAGAGATTCATTGCAAGTATTATTTTAAAAATCATTTTATTTCTTATACCGTTACTTCTTCATCATAATCCTTCGCTTAATTAGGCCAGCTCTGGGATAGTGTTAGATTTCTTATATTAAACGTAACAAATACAAAAGAGCCCCAGCTGATATGCTGAGACCCCTTTGTTCAATACTTACTAAGCTGAGTTCAATTCACCCTGATACTAGATTACTTCTGCCCTTTTTCTAACAAGGCAAGGATTATGGTAACCGCCTCTGCTCTTGTTGCCTTCTGGTTAGGTGCAAATTGATTCTGTCCTACACCATTTACAAGGCCTGATTTCGCTGCTGCTGCAATATACGGCACAGCCCATGCTGGTACATCCTTAGCATCATTGAAGGTTAATGTCGCTTTCGGATCTACTGTAATACCCAGAGCACGAACAACCATAACTGCTAATTCTGTACGTGTTAGCTCCTGTGTAGGACGGAATGTCCCGTCATCATAGCCACTGATAATTTGTAGAGATACAGCCTGTGCCACAAAAGACTTAGCCCATGCTGGAATCTTCGCAGAATCCTTAAAGCTTGAAGTGTCACCATTGTCCGGCAATTGCAATGCACGTGCCAGCATAGTGATAAATTCAACCCGATTCACTTTCTGATTAGGACGGAAAGTATCATCCGGATAACCACTAACGAAGCCTGCTGCTACTGCTTTCTCGATAACTGCTGCCGCCCAGTGATTGCTAGTATCCGTTAAAGATGGCTTACTAACTGGCGTTGCAGTTGGTGAAGGCGCCGTTGTTGGTGCTGGTGTAGCTGTTGGCGCAACTGTCGGCGCTGTTGTCGGCGCTGTTGTTGGTTTTGGTGTTGGTGTTGGTGTGACTCCACCATTTTCATCACCTTTAACAATACCAAACTCTTCTAGAACGTATGGTTTAGCCTCATTAACATTCTGATCAATCTCATAAGATACAGCTGTCAGCTTCCCTGCATCTACAGTGATGCCAACAAAGGTCTGAACTTGACCGCGCATTGGACGCGTAGCATCACTTGGGTCCGCTCCGTATTTAGCAGCTGTATTCTCATTGGCTACTTCAAAGAGATTATAGTACGCATCTCCCAATTCTTTCTTCATGTTCTTATAGTAAACCTTCGCTCCTGCTGTAGCTGGAATCAGATAGATTGTTCCATCTGGGTTTACTGTGTACTCTACCGTTTGACCATTGAAGCTTTCCTTGATTTTCACTGTGTCTGCTGCAGTTCCGTCAGCCTTGATTGGCTTGGTTCGTGCATAGATATGATCGTGACCTTGAAGCACCAGGTCAATGCCTAATTCAGCCATCATTGGAGCAACTTTCGCTCTTTCTCCATTAGCGCCCATAATATCTTTGTCAGTAGCGTGGTTAGAGGTTGTGTATGGTCCTTTATGCATAGCGACGATGATCCACTTTGCTCCAGCAGCCTTCGCTGCTTTTACATCAGCCTTCATCCAATCCAACTGTGCTTTGCTGAAGTTAGCATATTCGTCCGAATTCTCATTCGTGTTCAAGACTACAAAGTGCGCATTGCTATAATCATAGGAATAGTACGCTCCTGTTTCTGTTGGAGAGCCTGCTGCTTCCTTAATATTGTAGTGCTCATAGAAGGCATTCGCTTTATCCTCATGGTTCCCTGCAACTGGAACAATAGTCGTATTGAGCAAGGTTTCCTGCGAATGACCGAGCAACCAATTCCACTGTTCTTCATTAGTTCCCGTATCTACAATATCTCCGTTAATGGCCACAAACTCAGCATTGGGGAATGTGGTAAGAGCTTTTGCCATCGTTTCTCCAGAAAGGATAGCCTCTTCTTCCGTCTTTGCTTGCGTGTCCGCCAGATCGATGAAAGTAAATGCACCTGTCTTAGCGGCAGTTTCGAAAGATCCTACCTCACTCCAAAGACCAAGTGATTTATCACCTACACGGAAGTAGTATTTCGTATCAGCCTTCAAGCCAGAAGCTTCCGCTTTATGAACTAATTCATCTTTAGAATTTCTAGAAACCGCTGAACGTCCTTTAAATTCAATAGACTTAGCAAAGTCTGGAGTAACGCCGGTGTTCTCTACAACTTGAAGATCACTTCCTGCAGACTTCGTGGCTGTGTACCAAGTGAACCCTTTAGAACTAACTGGATCACCATTAAAGGTAACTGTAACTTTTTTGATCGAATCTGTAGAAGCAATAGTAGCTTCAGAATTTGTTCTGTCACTTACTGCTTTGATAACAAATTGATAGGTTTGGTTAGGATTAGTATTTTCTACAGTGTAACTGTAAGAAGTTTGACCTTCCGTATTAGGAACACTGACCATCCAGTTTGCAGATACCAGATCATTTTTCTCATAAATGCGATATCCTGACACCGGTGCGCCAGATGCAGGCGCATCCCAAGTTAACGTGATTTTACCGCCATCTTCTACAGTAGCTTTTGCATTTTGCACAGGTTTAACAGCTACGTCAGACTTATGAATGCTGTATTTATCATACAAGTCAGTAGATCCACCAGTTGTCGTGGTGTAGGCTTCGTACGAGAATTGATCGTTTGTTACTGTCATTCCTGTGAACATTTCCTTACCAGGCTGCTCGTATTTAGCTGCAAAAGGGAATGTGCCTGCGGCTACATTATATTTTTTATTGCCCGCTGCATTTGTAATCAGGTATAACGTACCCTTAGGATCAGTTACCACTCCGTTTGTGTCCGGCTTAATATCCGTTAACGGCTGATTGTTGTACATTTGATAGCTTCTAGTATAGGTGTGGTCATGTCCACCGATAACCATGTCAATACCAAGCTCATCAAATACCTTTGTCAAATTAGCTCTGTAATAGAGTACATCTGTATCATTTGTATGACTGGCAACGGAATAAGGCGATTTATGCAAAAGCACAACCTTCCACTTCTGATCGCTTTTCGCAGCTTCACTGCGCAGCCACTGTACTTGCTTATTGTAAATTTCGTTATTCTCAAGACTCGAGCTAGCACCATAATACTCTGTATTGATTACCATAAAGTGCGCTGAACCGTAGTCAAAAGAATATACAGAGCCATCTGGTTTTGCTCCCGTATTCGAGACATTAGGTAAATTAAAATGAGTTGTATAATTGCTATAACTCTTGCTTTCGTGATTACCTACCAGTGGAACCAATGGAATATTTGCTAGAATATCCTTTGGTTTATTGAAAAACCATCCCCATTGCTCCTCAATATCACCGTTGTCTACCAAATCTCCGGAATTCAGAATGAATTCACTTGTCGGAAATTTAGCCAATCCCTCTTGAAGGGTATGATTCCAAATATCAAAATCACCTTCAGTTGTTCCTTGAGAATCCGTTGTATATAAGAACTTAAAGGCTTGATTACTGGAGCTTTCTGTTGTAAACGTTCCGACGTCACTCCAATTATCAGCTTGTCCATCCCCAGCACGGTAAGCATACTCCGTTCCCGGCTGCAAATTGTCAGCAATGACCTTATGGCTAGTCAGTACCACTGGTTTCTTAGCTGACTTATCCGCTTTTGTCATATACACGCTTGTTGTAACAGATGTTCCTTCGTAAGTTTGTGCACCTACTGGGAACTGACCGTCCACTAATTTAGAAGCTTCTACTACTTCAAGCTTGGTACCCGTCACCTTCTCAGGTGCATACCAATTGAACCCCATACTAGTCTGAGGGTTTCCGTTAAAGGTAAGTGCGATTGACTCAGGTTTACCAACTCCTGGATCTACTGGATCAACCGGATCTACAACCTGTGTCGCTGGATAAGCAATCAGGCTCATATCCCAATACAGGTCAGAACTATTTTCACCTGTCTGATGAACTTCAGCTGAAAGTTCATTTCCTCCATCTTTCAAATTAGCCTTTACGAGTTCCGTTAGATCAACCTTTGTATACTCATTTGGATCACTGGCACTAGTTGTACTCAGTGTTTGATAGTTGATTTCACCTGCAGGCATAGCCTCACGGTAGATTTCTTTACCGTTCAGATACAGCACAACTCCATCATCAAATGCGAAGTTGCCCAAAATTTTATCGGATTTCGTAATATCTTCCTTGTTCACAGTTACATTTGTACGGAAATAGGAAGTGATGTATTTCTTCTTTTTATCAGAACCGTAGCTTATATTTGTTTTCAGAGCACCAAATTGCTTGCTGCTGACTCCGGATCCACTATCTTTATAACCAAGCGGCGCTTGGCCAGACGCCCATGTTGAATCTTCATACACAGACCGCCATGCTGTGCCTTGATTCGTTCCGTTATCTAGATACTTCCACGTAGAATTCCCTGCCAATAATGCAACAGGCTCTAGCGATTGTAATTGCAGTAATCCAGCATCCCCATTGCTGTCTTCAGCATAAGCTGGTATTCCTGTGAATGTAATTCCCAGTACCATAACGAAAGCTAAGGTCATGGATACAGCTTGTTTAAATAACCTGTTCATAATCAGTCTCCCTTACTGTTCTATGAAATGCTTGCATCCATTTATAGTAACTATTAAATATTTTCGCAATGTCTTTATAAACATAGAAGTTTGTAAAGTACATCGTGTATGTATTCTTACAAAAGTGGTTACAGTAACGGCAAGGTTGCCAATCAAGGAGGATAAACATGGACGATACTCATGCTTTTGTAGAAAAAGTACACGACACCCAAAAGAAAGCTGAAAAGAATAAAGAACATCACGGTAAAAGTACACCAAGTCAAAAGCTTCCAAATAAACAACACAGTAAGTAAAAGCGTTTAAATCATTGGCTCCCAAACACGACAAAAAAAGCAGCAAGCCTCTCTAATTATGGGAGACTTGCTGCTTTACTTTTTAGGGCACAAAGATAAGTACTTAAGTACTAATGAGGGCTTATTTCGTCCATTTCACTACATTCACTGCTACTTTTTCTAATTGCGTCTTACTCAGTGTTTTATTTGGGGAACTAATCGTAACAAAACGATCATCCAGTTTATAGGTCAAGAACAATGTATCACTGGATGGGCTGTACCATTTAGCTTCGGTTCCGTTAGAGAGTTTTACGGTTTCACCTTTATATTCATAAGAGTAATCACGAGGAGAGATATTCACCTTCATCTGCTTAAACAGAAAGTTAACACCATCATCAGAACCTACTACTTTTTGAAATGCATCTCCACTCACCATTTGAGTAGGTGCATAGGCTGTTTCGAAACCTTGGAAATTGGCGAAGGCTTTAACAAGCTCTTCTTTCTGAGTGCTGCTGTATTGTACAGGTGTCAGAGAAATAGTGTCAGTCACCGAGCCTCCTGTGCCAAGAATAACCTGATTGTTCACCGCATCAAAGGTCACAGGCACCTTCATCACATCAGCAATCGCACGTACAGGAAGATAGGTTGTATTGTTATAAGTAATTGGTGCCAGTGCATTTCCTTTATTATCAACTGGCGTATAAGCTGTGCCATTCACCTTAAATCCAATGCTGTGATTGAGATATGCCGTAATTTTCTGAAGTTTAGTCCCTGCGTACACACCGGCTGATCCTGTGACTACCATCCCAAACACCATTGTTGCTATAATTATTTTTTTGTTTTTCATAAGTAAGCCCTCCTTGAAAGTTCAATCTTTGTTCTTACTTTAGCTCAAACAAAATAAGATTATGTCTCTAAGTTGTTTCTTACTTGTACCCATTTTGTAATTAAAAAAATCAAAATACCATTAATTTAACCAAAAATAAAAACAGCAACCCGCTTGTCCTAAAAAGGATCGTACGGATTGCTGTTAGAGATTAACTTTGATACGGTGTTGTAACCTTATACACTTCTGTATATAAAATTTCTCGGTATAGATTGAATTCTTCTTCATCGACAGGGTTAGGGTAAGTCATGATTTGAAGCGGTAAATCAGCATTTTCCTCACGCAGAGGGGGCTGCACATAAGCATAAGGATTCAAATGGAACCCTAGTCGCTCATAAAAGCCAATTCTACGTTGTTCCATTTCACCCAGTGGCGGCTCTACTTCAAGAAGCACAGGCTTGCCCGACTGACGGATATATTCTTCCATCAGCTTTTTGCCAATGCCTCCCCCTCTTATACTTGGGTCCACTGCGATATGTTCTACAAATCGAAATCCTGGAAACTCCCAGCAAGCTATAAAAGCAATGATTTTCCCCTCAGCATTCACTTCGGTAATCAATCGATAATGTGGAACATCCAATAACTCCTGTTGTCCCTCATAGGTTCTGATCTCGGAGGTAGGAAAAGAGGCTTCCATAATAGCGAATATTTCATCAAAAGTTGTGTGATTCATAACATAGTTCTCACTTTCTGGATTTATATTTACACAAGTTATTTTAACCTTCTGAACCCTATGATATCAAATTTAAGCATCAAGGTACTAGTACCTGGTACTAGGATAACGTGCTATACTAAGCATAACAGTTATACCATCTTGTTTTATATAGGAGAGGTTCATATTGAATAATCAGCAGTGGATCGCACCTGAGTACTACAATCTCACTTCGGAAATGGAACGTCATGCTCCGGAAAAGATTGCACTTAAGTGGTTGAATGAACAAGGAGACTACGAAAAAATCACTTACGGAGATCTTCGCAAGCAAGCTAACCGACTTGCTGGAGGGCTCGCAGCAATTGGCCTCCAGCAAGGGGATCGTGTTCTTGTAATGGTTCCACGCCGAATCATCGCTTATGTCATCTATTTAGCATGTCTGAAGCTAGGACTTGCCATTATCCCTTCATCAGAAATGCTTCGCGCTAAGGATTTATCCTATCGTCTGCGGCATTCCGAAGCCAGAGCCGTTATTGCCTGGTCCGAGATCACTGATGAAGTTAATAAAATCTCGGACGATCTGCCTGCTCTGGATTACCGTCTTTCCGTATCCGGCGCCCCTGACGAGCTCGGTCATGGATGGCTAGATCTGGAAAGTCTAATGATTAATCAGCCAGATATGTTCACAGCAGTCGAAAGCCACCGGGACGATATGGCAATCTTGGCATATACCTCTGGAACAACCGGCAACCCCAAAGCAGTCGTTCATAGTCATGGCTGGGGTTATGCTCACTTGCGGATCACATCGCCTCAATGGCTCGATATTAAAGAAACAGACACCGTCTGGGCAACAGCGGCACCGGGCTGGCAAAAATGGATCTGGAGCCCCTTCTTATCCGTCCTTGGCAACGGGGCGACCGGGTTTGTATATAGTGGATCTTTTCATCCCAAAAAATATTTACAGCTGCTGCAGGATCACAACATCGAGGTATTATGCTGTACGCCAACTGAATATCGTTTGATGGCCAAGTTAGAAGATCTCAGTCATTATGACTTGTCCCACCTTCGCTGCGCAGTTTCCGCTGGAGAGCCACTGAATCAAGAGGTCATCAACACCTTCCAACGTGAATTCAATATCACGATTCGTGATGGTTATGGTCAAACAGAAAGTACGCTTATCATCGGAACACTCAAAGATACTCCTATTCGGATAGGTTCTATGGGTAAGTCTATTGCTCCGGGGCTAGTTGAAGTAGTAGACGAAGACGGCATTCCGGTACCTGCTGGAGTCGTTGGAGATATCGCAGTACACTTAAGTATGCCAGCGTTATTTCATACCTATTACAAAGATCCTGGTAGAAAAGAAAGCAGTACTCACGGTGAGTTCTTCATAACTGGAGACCGGGCACGGAAAGATGAAGAAGGTTATTTCTGGTTCGAGGGCCGTGGAGATGACATTATCATTAGCTCAGGTTACACCATTGGTCCTTTCGAAGTAGAAGAAGCCCTTATGAAGCATGCTTCGGTTAAGGAATGCGCGGTCGTTGCTAGTCCGGATGAAATCCGCGGTCACATCGTTAAAGCTTTTATTGTACTAAAAGATGAGACCGCCGCTTCTCCTGAGCTTATGAAGGAGCTGCAATCCCATGTTAAAGAGTGGACCGCTCCTTATAAATATCCACGCAAAATCGAGTTCATTCAAGATCTTCCAAAGACGACCTCCGGAAAAATACGGAGAGTAGAGCTTCGTGAGCAGGAGAAACGTGCTGCGCAGGAGTAACATAACAGTAGATATTTAAAACAAAGAGCAGCTAGTCCGTAATCGGACTGCTGCTCTTCTTTATAGGGTATTAGCTCGTTACTCGGACCAATATTTCGCATCTGGGTTCAGAGCCGCGCCTACTTCGCCCTCTTTTACTAAATCGCAATCGAGATATCCCTCTTCATCCAGGAAATAAACATCCTGCTTGTAGAACTCACATAAAGTCTCCAGGAACTTTTCAGGTGATTCATACATCACAATCAGATCCCCAAAATCATGCAGCAGGTCACATACACGTTCCACACCATCTGCAGATTTGTAGTAACAAATGAAGTCGCTACCGTAGTTCGTTAAGATCGGCAAGATAACGCCATCCACTTGATGGCCTTTTTCCTCCAATATTCCAGTTAAAATCTTCATCTCTGCTTCATATTCATTAATATGAATTAGACGATACCCTGGAATAAATTCGATCAGACTTGGTTCTTCTTCCTCACTGCTTGTACCTGAAACTATGCTATAAATAGCTTTCAGTAGTTCAGGGGCTTCTGGAACAATCACCGTCAGCTTCTCTTCATTATCACCCTTGCCTAAGCTGGCAATATAGTCAGGACGTAAGTCAGCAGAAAGCTTAAGATATTCTTGAAATTGTTCTGTTAATTTGTTGGTTTGCATGTTGTCATCCTTTACTTGTTCGCGGAAGTCCACATTTTCATCAGCCACGCGTCGAAGTCATCGCCCTTTTCGCCTTCATAGGTATCGTACACGTCGATTCTCATCTTCTTCAGCTTCTCTTTGAAATCTTCGTACGAATGATCTCTTGGCAGGCTCTTCTTGATTCTCAGGAGTATTTTGGATACGCCTTTTACTAGCTCCGGTTTATTCTTGGAAGGTGCTTTAACATCTTCGCCGAATGCCTTCAGTTTAAGGTAAGCAGCTTCTTGAACTGTATATACAGGATCGCTCTCCATTAAACGCGTCAGGATATCGATAATTTGTTTGTGGTTCGTCTGACCCAGTTCTTCAACTGCTTCTAGACGGGCTCTCCAATCCGCAGAGCGGTTGGCAGCTTTCTTTAATTCCTCGTAATTCTCCGGTAGTCCATTATTGTTCAGTTCTTCGATCATTCCGTTCAATCCCCTTCTATTCAAAACTATCTATCTAACATTAACAGTATAACCAACCATTGCGCAAGCTAAGTGAGGAAGATCTTTGCATGACCTTTTCATTCAAACATATTTCCACAAAATTGGGGTAAAGTATTCGAAAGAAAGTGTCGCGCAACATTCTATAGACTCTATACGTTAATTAACTAGAGAAATGTAGATCAAACACACCAAGGAGAGTGACCTAATTGAAAAAACATACCTTCATTCTAGCGTTAACTATTGTATTAAGTGTGGTGCTTAGCGCCTGTTCCAGTAGTAACAATGAAGCCGCAGTCGAAACCAATCTGACACCGAAAGAAATGGTCGACGAAATGCTCGCAAAAGTGGAACAACCTTCATTAATTGAAGTTGAAGCAGATATGGTGGCTCAGCTGTACCATCTAGCTCCATCATTACTTGAAGATTATAGCATTAGAATGCCAATGATGAATGTGAAAAGTAACGAAATTGCCATTTTAAAAGTTAAAGATGCAAAAGATATCTCTACTGTCGAAACCGCCGTCAAAGAGCGTGCTACTGATATTCAAAAGCAATTCGAACAATACCTTCCGGATCAGTATGAGAACGCCCAAAATTATAAGCTGGTCACAAAAGGAAATTACATCTTATTCGTGATTTCGGAGAGTGCTGATCAGCTGGTGACTGAATTCGATACCTTGTTTACTAAAAAATAATTAGCGATGGTATTCAGCAGCCTACTCTTCCTATTCCTGTTTCTGCCGGCTGTCCTCGCACTCTATTATGTTTCGCCTTGGCGAATCAAAAACCTCATATTGTTCTTAAGCAGTCTGGTATTTTATGCTTGGGGCGAACCCGTCTACATTGTAATTATGTTGCTGTCCACCATTACGGATTACGGCTTTGGTCTACTTCTCAGTAGACCGAAGCTAACCACGGTACAGCGCAAGTGGATTGTGGTTAGCTCTATGGTTATTAACCTGGGCTTATTGTCGTATTTTAAATACGCAGATTTTCTCATTCAAAATATAAATGGGCTCCTCGGTACTCATATTCCATTCACGGACTTACCGTTACCTATAGGGATTTCATTTTATACTTTTCAATCTATGTCCTACATCATTGACGTCTATAGAGGAACTACCAAAGCACAGCGGAATTGGATTGATTTCGGGACGTTTGTAGCCCTGTTTCCACAATTAGTAGCCGGTCCTATCGTTCAATATAACACCATTGCAGAGCAATTACGTGAGCGTTCGGTGGATATCCCCATGTTCGCAGAGGGTGTACGAAGATTCATTATCGGACTAGCCAAAAAAGTGCTGCTCGCCAACAACATTGGTCTGCTCTGGCACACCATATCCAGCTCCAATTTGGAGTCCATGCCCGCTTTAACCGCTTGGCTTGGCATAATTGCGTTTGCCTTTCAGATCTATTTTGATTTCAGTGGGTATTCGGATATGGCTATTGGCCTCGGGCTTATGTTCGGCTTCTGCTTTAACGAGAACTTCAACAAACCTTATATTTCACAGAGCATTACGGACTTCTGGCGGAGATGGCATATTTCCCTTAGCAGTTGGTTTCGTGACTACGTATATATCCCGCTTGGAGGCAACCGCCGGGGTTTAGGCATTCAGGTGCGCAATATCCTTATTGTGTGGCTGCTCACGGGAATCTGGCACGGGGCGAGCTGGAACTTTCTGTTCTGGGGATTATACTTTGGGGTCATTCTTATCTTTGAAAAATGGTGGGGACTAAAACTGCTGAGCCGTCTACCGCGCTGGACTAGGCATCTCTATGCCATTGTACTTATCCTCATCGGATGGGTCTTGTTTGCCTTTGAAGAACTTCCGTTGGTGCTGAGTTACTTGCAAGCGATGCTCGGTTTTAATGGTCAGCCATTGTGGAATAACACAACTTTATACTTCACTTACACAAACGCGATTCTACTTGTGGTACTCATATTAGCATCTGTACCTTTGAAACTCTCCAAGCGTGTGGATGCTGAAACGATTCCTTCTCTGGTTTGGTATGGCGTGCTATTCTTCCTATCTGTCGCTTACTTAGTGGATGCTACCTTTAACCCATTCTTATATTTCCGATTCTAGGGGGTGATTGTTTATGAAGCAGAGAACGGATCGAATACTAGTGGTGGGATTTGTCGCGACGCTGTTTCTGGTGGGTATAACCTTTTTCTTACTGCCTGCTCAACGTTTCTCTGAGCTAGAAAACCGATATTTACAAAGCGCTCCCCATCTGACATGGGACAATTTATTATCCCACACCTATGCGGAAGAGGCGGAAAGCTTTGTAACCGATCATTTCCCTTTCCGAGCCAAATGGGTATGGGTGAAATCGGCGGTGGAGAAAATGAGGTTACAGCAAGAAAATAACGGAATTTATAAGGGCAAAGACGGCTACTTATTCGAAAAATTCGAGGTCCCTGATCACAATAAGGTTCAGCAATATACAGCGGCTGTGAAGCGTTTTGCCGATAAAAATGCGGAAGCCAAAACGACCTTTCTGCTTGCGCCGACATCGGTAGGCTTGTACAACGAGCGTCTGCCCTGGTTAGCACCCGTATATTCGCAGGCCGAGGTGAATCAAACGATTGCTGAGGATGTAGGGAATAGCCTTACTTTTATAAATGGATTTAATGTTCTTGCTCCTCATGCCGCAGAGGACATTTATTATCGGACCGATCATCACTGGACAACCTACGGCGCTTATTTGGCTTACGTAGCTTATGCTAAAAGTATGGGATGGCAACCTCTGTCCCAGAGCGAATTCGAGATTGAGACGGTAAGCAATTCGTTCCTTGGAAGCTACCATACGCGGAGTCAATTTATCGGAGTGGCGCGAGATTCCATTCAAGTGTATAAACCTGTTCATGATGTATCCACCAAGATGCATATTGTAGATACGGGTGAGACTTTAACAAGTATGTACGATCCAAGCTATCTGGAGAAAAAAGATAAATACTCTTATTTCCTAGGCGGCGTTCATGCCCTTATGAAAATCACAAGCCAGCTTGATCCTAAAGTGATCAAACAGGAGAAGCTGCTCGTCATCAAGGACTCCTATGCGCATAGTGTCATCCCTTTTCTGACTCAGCATGTGCCTGAGATCCACGTGATCGACATCCGTTATTATAACGGGAGTATCAGTGATTATATGGCTCAGAATGATATTAAGGATGTATTGATGTTGTTTAATACGGCTACTTTTGTTGATAATGCTTCGATCTTGAAGCTGAATTGATGGATTAGGTGATGGCTAAGGAGATAATACGATAAATCTGGTGACGGGACGTAACTGCGGGAATGTTTGGACTTACGGTCGCTGTTGTCTCCAGATGTTTTTGATTTTACCGCTATCAGCGGATAACATCCGGAGACAAAGGCGAACGCTCCGCTCCTACAGTTCCAAAATTCCCTCCGTTACTTTTCACCATATTTATGGTTTAAATCTAAAAACCATTCACGATTATGTGTAGAATCGTGTCTCTGCCGATAGCTTTAAAGCGAATGAATCCTCCTTGAAGGAGTGCTTCATTTATTATGAGCTGCAATTCAATTCCACTAGCGTTGCATTAAGCTTCACATCACACCACTTTGCGGATTAGGGAAATCCTCCCTAATAAATACGAGAATACCCTCTTTATGAATGAAACACCCTGATAATTGGGGAGATTTTCCCTAATTATCGCTTGGAGCACGATAAATCTCACATAATTAGGGAGGTTTTCCCTAATCTAAACATTTAATCATTGATAGTGCCTGATACATATTCATTATGAGGTTGATTAAGAGTGAAAGAGTTGCAACAATAACTGAAGATTTCTTAAGGGACATTTTCCTCCCACTAGCAATTATTTTCTGTAACCTCAACATCAAACCAAACACTAAAACTAATATACGAATCCTCTAATGTGGCTTCGTATTTCAGACCATTCTTAGCTAGAATCTCCGCGACGATAGACAGGCCAAGTCCAGTACCGGAGATTTCTTTATTACGAGACTCCTCGATGACATAGAACGGGTCCCAAATATACGCTAAATGCTCCTCTTTCAGGCGCGTGGTTTTATTAGTAATGGTGAATTTCAGTGCATTGTGTGTGTCACTCGCTAATGAGATGCTAAAGACATTCTCTTCCCCATATTTAATGGCATTACTAATTAAGTTGTTGAATACAATCTCTATCTGGCTGCTATCCTCCTCAACGATGGATCGTTCAACCGAATGGAAGTCGGTCTGTAAGATCAGGTTTTTATTTTTGAACGTAATATTATATTGTGAGATCACTTTGAGCAGAAGCTCTTTAAGATCGAATTTTTCTTTATGCACTACGGTCTTTTGGATCTTGGATAGTTTAATTAAGTAATCCACCATATCAGACGTATATTTTACCTGCTCTAAAATGATATCCGTATACGTGCCATCATCCAGATCGTCTTGAATACCAATCGTATAAGCTTGGATTAAGGATAACGGTGTTTTCACCTCATGTGAGATGCTTGAGATCAATGTGTTTAAGCTTTGATTTTTCTTCTCCAGCTCTGCATGTGCGCTTTTCAAACGCTGACTCATCTGGTTAATGCTCTTTGATAATTCTTCGATTTCATCCCCCGATTTAATCGTCACTTGTTTAAAATCAAGATTGGAGATATCCTTCGCCACATCCTGCAATTGCTCTAACGGAGTAATGATTTTCCTCGAAAAATAAGCCACTAACAGCAAACTGATAATAATCCCCAAAAGAATGGAATAGAAGCTGAATTGATTTACGATGTTTAAAGCATCTGTATTATGCACAACCACAGTGCCGATGAGGATTAGACTGCCATCCTGCTCATATATTTTCGTTAACAGGCTGGACTTCAATTTCCCCTGATTAAATAATAGATTCACCGTATTTCCTTCGTTTACCTTTTCCAATACTTTTTCCGTGATCCAGAACTTATTAAGGGCCACCTTATCTTTAAAGAGAGCAAATTGTATGTTATCGTTAATTTCTGTTGTGCTTCCTCTGTTTTCAACCCTAACAATCGTTATGTTGTTTTTGTTCTCGATCGCTGATTCTTTCTCCTGGAGCTGTTCCAGACTCAAATCCTTCACTTCATCATAAATGGAGCTGATCTTGGTTTTCATTTTATAAAGGTAATAATCAGACGAGAAAAAATTGTGCAATGAATAGGACGTCCCAAACACAATCAGCAGAATTATACTTACCATAATCAATAACTTCGTGCTTATTTTATTGATTTTTATCATGGAAGCTGTACCCCATTCCCCTGTGTGTGATTACGTGGTCAGCCCCAATCTTATCGCGTAATCTTTTGATATGTGTATCCACGGTTCGTTCTTCGCCAAGGTAATCCATCCCCCAAACAGAAGATAACAAAGAATCTCTGGACAAAATCCGGCCTTTATTCTCATATAGGAAGGTTAGCAGTTCAAACTCTTTTTTATAAAGGGACAGTTCCTCCCCATTCTTATATACTTTCTTCCGCTCAAAATCAATTTCTAAGTCCCGTATAGCTGCAACTTTTTCGGTCCCTAGCATTTTTTTGATTCTCAGCATTAAGATCCGTGGATCGAATGGTTTTCTTATATATTCATCTGCACCTATATCTAATGCGCTAAATTCATCATCATGGGAAGAACGAGCGGTCAACATGACCACCTTAGCTAAACTAACCTGCTTGATTTCATTACAAACCTCAATCCCGCTTCGCTTAGGCATCATCCAATCCAGTACCACAAGATCGATCTTATTCGAAAAAAAGAGCTCTAGCGCCTCCTCCCCATCCGCAGCTACCCAAACGTTATAGCCCTCTTTTTCAAAATAAGTCTTCAATATGTTGGTCATATGTTTCTCATCATCCGCAATTAGAATGTTCAATTAGCATCATTTACTCCTTTCCTTCAAGTCCTTTCTTCAATACTTCCCATATCGGGCTGTCGACTGCTTTTCGAGGAGGCTGTTCGCCTTTCTCTATCGCTTGCCAATATTCCCAGGTTGGGGGCTTACTTCCCAATTCATAATCCATACCGTCCCAAGTATCCTCGCGGAAGGCATAAAACGCCCAGTGCCAGCCGTAATCATCAAAAATCGAAATTAAATCAGCCATGTATTGATCTGCACCTTTTACTAGCCGATTCGTTCCAAACTCTTCTGCAACAATCCGATTTGCGGGGATGTTATTTTCCTTTGCCCACTGTGCAACAGGTTCTAGAAATTCCTTTAAGGCTTCCTTGTTAAAAGCTTTTTCCGTTTTATCTTCTCCTACTTTTATCGTTCCAGGATATTCATAGGTTAACCCTTTTTTCTTATTTTGACTGGTTAGCTCGTAAGGCTCGTACATATGAAAAGCATACAACACATTCTCATCATCGATCGGTTTTAAATATTTAAAAGCCCAAGGTGTAGCATACAGGCCAGAATTTACGATAATTGGTGTCTTGGTATCTACGGTACGAATAGCGGTCACTATCGTCTCATATAAAAGATTCAAATCCGCAGGGGTGTTCTCTACTGAGCTATACCATTCGCTGTAATCCTGTGTCCAGAAGTCATTAAATCCCGTGGCGGTCTCTGGATGCGGCTCATTAATCAGGTTATAACCGATTACCGCAGGATGGTCTTTCAACCGGCTTGCTAGATCTCTCCAAAACACTGCCGCTTGTTCATGATAACTAAAATCTTTCCATATCCGGTCATCATTTTTGTAATTATTGAACTGTCTCCAGCGATCTCCGGGGAGACTGAGGACGGTCAGCACCACTTTGGAGCCCCGAGCCTCGGCTGCATCTAGGTCCGCTTTTAACTCGGCAAAATCCTCCTCAACAATCCCTTCATACTTATCTGCATTCCCTATTAGAAAATCTTTATCCGGGTTCGCATCCGGTTTGTCATTAAATAAAAAGTCACTGTCTTTAGCCCATTTATCTGGTGCCAAACGAATGAATTCAATATTCTGCTCTTTGGCAGCTTCATAGTTATCCGGTAAAGATTTCGAATTCATGAAGTTGGTTCCTTTTCTCTGGCTATCCCAGAAGGCTAACTTCTCATTCCTTTCTTTCGTTTCTTCCTTCTTCTCTTCTTTCTTCAGTTCTGGATTGGCTTGCGGTGGCACCGAACTGCATCCGACAACCAACAATAAGATCAACACGATAAAAGCTTTAGATTTCTTCATTTTCTCACCTCGTAGCCAATCGTAACGAATCTCTGTTACAAGAGTGTCACAAGGGGTGGGAATCAAACAACAGATCCAGAATCCGTTCATCCACTTTGCGATTCTTTCCTTTATAGGGATAACAGTGGATATGAATCGCTGGATTAAAATTGATCTCAATAATGCTGTAATTGGTACCCGTGGCATCTTCCTTAATATCATCAATCATCATATCTACGCCACAAATAGTAGCCCCCGCAGCTTTAGCCGACTGGATCGCTAGATCTTTATAGCTGTCCGGAATCTCATCTGTAAAGTCTAAGCTGTCTCCACCTGTACTAATATTCGAATTCTCCCGCAGGTAGATGATCTCATTCAATGGAGGGATATCGCTCCAAGTCTGAGCATGGTTCTTCAAGAACATCTCTTCTGCTTCGCCGATCTGAATTTGTTCAAGGGGTGTTTTATACCCATGACCCCTTAACGGATCTTTGTTCTTTTCGTGGACCAGCTCTTCGATCGTATGTACACCATCACCGACCACATTTGCCGGAACCCGGTGCAATACTCCGACTACCTCATCGCCCATCACTAGAAAACGATATTCTTTCCCCGTCATAAATTCCTCAAGCAGCACTGTTCGATCATGCTCGAAGGCGATTGTGAAGGCTTTTTGATAATCCTCTTTGGAGAATTCATCTGTAAAAATAGTAATGCCAAGTCCAAAATTCGTTGATTTGGGTTTGATCACGATTGCTTTATTATGATAAGTGCCATATGCCTCCATCGCCGCTTCCAAATCTCCAAAAGCCTCACCTGCGGGAACACGAATGCCTTGTTGTTTGAGTACTTCCTTCGTAACAATTTTATTCTCCATAATTAGTACTGTGCTGTAAGAATCCAGGGATGTCTTCGTAGCCTGCTTAACGTATTCTTTATGATCGCCGTTCGTAAGTAGAACGAAGTTCTCTTCCCGATCGAGCAATTGAAACTTAATCCCACGTTTAACTGCTGCCTTCAGTAGAAGCTGTGTAGATAGCTCCAGATCCTCATATCCCGCAAATCGGTATCCATTCGCAAGACTTTCCTTAGCATATTGTTTAGCTTTATTCAGATGATAGTGTACAAAAGAGGATTGTTGAACCTCCGACTTCACAATCACTGCAAAGCTCTGATCCGGATTTAGAATCTTATCCTTGGCTACTTTCAAAACGTTCGGAAACTGTTTATCTTCTGGGTTCAACAGCTGAATCATATCCTGCATCTCTTGAATACAAATTAAAGCCTTCTGTTCCATCGCCCCACAAGAATCTCCGTAATCATGCAAGCAGCCTTTTATCCCCTCCATGATCAATTGATCATGATTAAGGTTCGCCATCTTCTGATCCTCTACCCCGAACGGTTCGTCCTCTTTCAGTAGCATATAGAGGATAAACAGATGAATGAAAATCATCGTTTCTTTGCTAATTCCTATTTTGTAGAGTGGATTGAGATCAATAAAACGAAGCTCCAAATAGGCAATCCCATCCTGCAGCAGCTCCTCTAACGGATGTTTGCCTCTTGTCGTCTTCAGTCTAACCGGGCTATAGAACTCTTTTACACTTAATAAGTGTTCCGATTCAATCAACGCTTGTAAATCATGTACATAGTCCGTAAGCGAATCAAAAGACACATAAAGAGGTTTTTCATTTCGATATCCGCATTCGCTATTCCGAAGTGAATTCATATTTTGAACATAATAGCTATTCTGGTCATCCGACTCGCCTCGTGCGACACATTGCTCCATATAAGTCTTATCAAAAACAGGGCTAGCACCTGTTAAATAGATTAAAAGCCAGCGGTATCGCAATAGGTTGCGGGCTATTTTTAAATAAGTCGCGTCTTTGAAATCTTTAAAACTCAACTGCGGATTTACAATGTCATGAAGCTGCTTAAGAAATTGTTCGTCAAAAGAGAAATTATAATGGATCCCGCTCAGCAATTGTCTTTTACGACCATACTTGTCGGCTAGCTGATGTCTATATTTGTCCTCTACCGGATTGCCCATTTTGGCAATGGGAATGGCCTTATCATTCGGTAGCATGGGAGGATTACTACTCGGCCACAGATATTCTTCATTAAGCTCTAGCGACACAATATCCTGCAGCGCCTCCAGAAAGTTGTAAGTCTCTTCAATAGAATCAAAAGAGGGTGTCACCATTTCAATCTGACTCTCTGAGAAATCCGTTTGAATATATGGGTTCTCCAGCTTGTTGCCAAAGGCTTTTGGATGTGGTGTCAGCGCAAGTCTTCCCTCTGGATCCACTCTGACATTTTCTTTTTCTAAACCAAATTGCCCGTGGAAAAGTTCCTTATTTAGATGGTGATCCGTCAGAAGCTTTATGAGTTTACGATTTAATAATGCCATGTCTACTATCATCCTTTGCTAAGTTGTTACCTGCTGTTTGTTCATTCTGAATAAAGATCTTCTAAACCAGAACACAAGAATGACTCCTTTGAACACACTACTTAGAGCAATCGACATCCACACTCCATTCAAGCCAAAAGGACCGGATAAGAGTATGGCTAGCGGAATTCGGAGTGCAGTAAATGTAATACTGAATATCGGTGGAATGTGGGTTTGACCCATGCCGTTAAAAGCACCAACTGTCATCAATTCCATACACATGAATAATTGTGAGTAACCGATGATCCGCATATAATCTGCGCCCAATTCCAGACTTGTCTGATCTGATAAAAACAATGAAAATAACTGCTGCGGGAACGCAATAAATATAAGCGACACGATCACACCGAAGATGGAGGTTAAAATCAAGGCCTGCCGATACCCCTGCCTAATACGATCTAATCGACGTGCTCCATAATTTTGGCCAAAAAAGGCGGCAATAGCTCCCTGTAGTCCTCCAATGGTCATATAGGAAATAGATTCAATTTGGATTCCTACTTTTTGAACCGCTATGGCATCCGCTCCAAAACGCACGATGATCTTGGCAATGATGATCGATATGATCGTAAAGGTGACCCGTTGGATCGTTATCGGAAGCCCCATACGGATGACTTCTTTCATTTGACGACTGTTCCACACGGATGTGTTTGAAATGATCTCTGACTTTCTTGTCTTTAGGATAAAAAGAGCCGTAACCAAGATGTTCGCCGTTAATGTTGCAATAGCTGCCCCCGCTACTCCCCATCCCTCAAAACTGCCCCAGCCAAAAATCAAAAATGGATCAAGGACAATATTAACCATAAGACCAATGGAGAAGATCTGAAACGGTTGTTTACTATTTCCCATAGCGTTTAAGAGAGTTGCGAATAACGTATTCACGATAGAAAATACCGATCCAAATATCGAAATCATTAGAAATTGTCTAGCCATCCGCTCTACTTCATCACTTCCAAGATCAAAAAAAACCAATCAACTGATTCTTGGTTAATAGCACTAAACTCATATAGAGCAGTCCTAATAAAATAGACATCATAAATCCGTTCTTTATATAAGATTTAGCCTTCTCTATCTGGCCAGATCCCATACAATGCGCCACCTTAATCCCTGTGCCGATCGTAACCATAGTCGATAAAGCAATCGCTAGATTAATGAAAAAACTCGCTGTACCAATCGCGGCAACCGGACCACTTCCTAATCTTCCAACCCAAATCATATCGACTAAACCATAAGTAGTAGAGATGAAATTCGTCGCAATAATGGGAAGCGTTAATTTCATTAAGGTAGGCATAATAGAACCCTGAGTTAAATCGTTTGCGTCCTTTAAGTCCTTCAAATCTCATAACACCTTCTTCATCTAATTTTCAGATTCATTATATAATCAAACACTTATATAATCAATTGATTATATTCGAACAATATTTTGAGTTTGAATTTTTCGGCGAAAAGGCTATTGAAAAGAAAGATTAGTTCGTTTACAATAAAACAAATAATTAGTTCTATATTTATAGAACAAGTATTCAATTCAGTATCTCACTGAAAGAATGGAGCAGCTCATGGATTATAAAGTAGAAGTCGATTTTGCACCTATGTATGAATGCGTTAGTAGTATGACTTCTTTTCTAAGCAAGCAGAACCATACTGCCATGGATTCCGGCAAGCTCTGGGTTCGCGATGTTCAGGCAAGATTCGCACCCATGCTACTTCGTAAAATGCAAGAGGTCGTTAAGAAACTCGATGATTTCAGTTTGGCTCCCTATATATGGAGCTGTCCGGGAGAACGTTCGGTTGACGGCTTTTTGGATTGGTTCGATGGTTTAACGTCGGGCGAACTGTATGAAATATCCGGACGCTTCGGCCAATCGGTTCCCTCCAATCTCGCGGAGCTCAGGGACACTGCCTCTGATATCCTGCGCGAATGGAATACAGGATACTTCAGCGGAATCGACCCTAATATCATCAAGGGGCTTGAGCAGGAAGCCGAATCAAGACGAACAATGTTGAACGGAAACAATGACATGGAAGTCTTTGAAACAGCTACCGCCGGAATGCGCCTATATCCAACTGAGCATCTGAAGCAGGTCATTATCATTCCGCAATATCATGCTCGTCCGTTGGTTACTACCTCTATTTATGATGAATTCGTGTTCACTAGCTACTCTTGCGATGTTCTCCCTCCGGAAGCTGGACGGCCTGCTCCTGCACTACTTCGCCTTACCCGAGCACTCTCCGATGAGACGCGGCTATATATCCTCCGTTTGCTCACAGGCAAGCAGCTCAATTTCACAGAAATCGTACGAGAGGTCGGGCTTTCCAAAAGTACAATTCACTACCATCTCATTGCGCTTCGAGCGGCTGGGCTGGTCATTGTTCATAGCAATATTAAAAGCACTTCGTACAGCCTACGTTTAGAGGCCTTAAACGGGCTGCCTCAGCAGATTGGGGCGTATTTGGAGAGTTAAGAAAGGAGCTACCAAGCAATGATAAAACGCAGCTATTATGGTCTTCTTTCGACCATTACTTTAAGCGCTTTTGGAGATGCTTTTGGCTTGCTGGCTATGGAATGGCTTGTTTATGAGCTGACCGGTTCTAAGCTAGCGATGGGAGCACTCGCGCTCAGCTCGGGCATACCTGAGCTGCTGCTGCGCTTGCTCGGTTCACCGTTGTCCGATCGGCTGCACCGCGTCCGTTTTATGGCCTGCTTGGCAGCCATTCGCTTGCTGGCTATAGCATTGCCACTCGGCATGGGCCTGGCTGGCCAACTGCAGCTGTGGCATCTGTTTGTCGCCGCCGGTCTAAGCGGAGCCTGCGCCGCCCTGTTCATGCCAACGGCGATGGCTGTTATTCCCGGCGTTGCCGACAGCCGGAAGCTGGTGCGGGCTTTTGCAATCATCGATGGCAGCAAAAGCGCAGCAGTCCTGCTGGGACCTGCCTTAGCAGGCGCATTGACTGCTGCTAGTGGAGCGCTGCCAGCCCTCGGCATCAACATGTTATGTTACTTAGCCGCTATCACTACCCTGCTGTGCTTGAAAAAGCTGCCGAAACCTTCTCCAGCCCCAGGCCGTTTCTCCATCTCCGTTTACGTTCGTGAGATAGCCGAGGGCTTTACCTTCTATAAACAATTCCCTGCAATGCTTACGATTATGATCATGGCCTCCATCAGTAATTTAAGCTCAATTGCCGTCTGGACGATGATGGTCCCTTTTGTACGCGAAGTGCTCCACCGTGATGCGGCGACGATGGGCACACTAAGTACAGTTTTCGCGCTGGGAACATTAGTCGGGCTAAGTGTGATTTCCATGATAGGGGAAATTAAAAAAAGGCGGCTTGTTATGCTTGGCAGTCTGGGGACCATAGGTTTAGTGACTACATTATGGGGGTTATTTCCTAGTTTTTCTTTTGCTCTCGCTGCCGTATTTGCTACTGGAACGTTAGCTCCCTTCTTCGGTTCGTTAAGCTCTTCACTCCATGGACGTCTAGTTCCGAGCAATCTGCAAGGAAGAGTCAATTCTATTCGCTTTCTGATCGGTGGCAGCTTGCAGCCTTTTGGTGCTTTTGCCGGTGGTGCGATTGCCCAGCATTATGGGGTGCCCGTACTTTTTATAATCGCCGGACTGCTTCCAATGCTCTGTGCTAGCGCAGCCTTGCTACTCCCCGGACTCAAAGCGCTGGATGGTGACCTTTCCATCCTTGAGGCCACCCATAGGCGCCCCGTTGTGGAAGTTCCGTCACAAGGTGTTGTAGCTGAACGATGAAAGAATGAAAATAGACTACCATCTGTCGTTAAATGCGGTGGATGGCAGTCTATTTTTTTATAGTCTTGTTAACGTTCCATTCACACTACTCTGATAATCTCATAAGCGTTAGGTGGATGATCATCCAAGCCCAATAAATGATGATGCGGAGGATAATAATGTTAACATCTATAAAAAAAAGACTGATCGCTGGTCTAACCCTATTGGCTGTGATTAGTGCCGGATTAGGCGCAAGCCTGGTGTTGCCCGGGAAACAGGCATCGGCCGAGACTAAGACGGATCAAACCGCGCTAACTTTAACTCAGACTGAAGCCCCTGCCAATCTCGATGATACCGAGAGTCTGACTACCTTCGTTGATGGCATCATGGAAAAAGATATGAATCGGCTACAAATTCCGGGAGCCGTGATCTCCATCGTAAAAGATGACAAGATTATTTTGGCTAAAGGTTATGGTAGTTCCAATCTAGAGGCAGCAGCCCCCGTTGACCCGACAACCAGCATGTTTCGAATCGCTTCAACGACAAAGCTGTTCACCTGGACAGCGGTGATGCAACTGGTCGAGCAAGGCAAAATTGATCTAGACACGGATATTAACATCTACCTGAAATCAGTGAAGATCCCTGCTACTTATCCTGAGCCTATCACTATGCGCCATTTGATGACACATACAGCAGGGTTCGAGGAAGGTGGAGTTGGTTATCAAATCACTACAGACCCTGCCAAATTGCCGGGGTCAATCTCGGAAACACTCAATAAGCATAGGTTGGCACGGGTAAGACCACCCGGACAGATAAGTTCTTATTCGAACTACGGAGCTACACTCGCGGGTCTAATTGTAGAAGAAGTTAGCGGTGTTCCTTACAATGATTATATAAAGAAATATATATTTGATCCGCTCGACATGAAATATTCGACTGTGGTAGAACCTTTACCAGAGTCATTTATGCCCAACAAAGTTGTGGGGTACAAGAGCGAGAATGGCAGTTTTATTCCGGGCACACCTACATTCGAGGGCGGCTTTCGTCCTGCCGGCTCGGGTACCGTATCTGCAGTAGATATGGCGCATTTCATGATCGCCCATCTTCAGAACGGGAAATATGGTGATCAGCAGATTCTGAGACCCGAGACGGCAGAACTAATGCATTCAACGGCGTTTCAATTTGATAAACGTCTGCCGGGAGTGGATCTTGGGTTCGCAGAGAAACAAATCAATGGGCTCACGCTGATCACTCATGGTGGTTCTGACCCCATGTTTAATACGGGATTATATCTTGTGCCTGCCAAGCATGTAGGCATCTTTGTATCCTACAACGGCGGTGAGGGCGGTGATTCCGCAGAAGACCTCATCCAAGCCTTTTTCAACCGCTACTACCCTGCTCCTGATGTGAGTCAGCCTGAATTTATCGCTTCTGATGAATCTATTCAAAAATATGCAGGAGCCTATCAATTTACACGCCGAAACATCAGTGATATTGATAAGTTTTTTAACTTTTTCGCTCAGCTGAATGTCTCGGTTGAGGATAATAAGCTATCCTTGGGAAGTGGTAGTGAACAACAATTGTATAGAGAAGTCGGTCCAAATCTGTTCCAACTCGAGGGAGGTACCGAACAGATTGCCTTCCGCACAAATGATTCCGGTAAAGTTACACATATGATCTTAGGAATGGTACCGGATATGCCGCTGGAGCGTACGCCTCTCTTGGATCAGAATAAATTTTGGCTTATCGTCCTAGGGTTCTTGGGGTTGATCTTCATCACTTCATTACTTGGACTAATCTTCTCCAGACGCAAGATCAAAGCGATGACGCCTCCGGAAAAATGGGCCATCCGCCTATCTGCGGGAACTGCTGGTTGGGCGCTGCTATCTTTCGTCACGATATTCATGGTGGTTATGTCCATGGACATGATGCAGAAGTTCAGCGGGATCAGTCTTTCGCTTTCTCTCAGTTTAGTTATGCCAATCATTTTGGTTGGTTTGACTTTAGCTCTGTTAATCTCGGCTATACTGGTTTGGAAGAATAAGTACTGGACAGCTTTCAAGCGTGTGCATTATACGTTAGTGGCGCTTTCGGCTGTGGCGATGACTCTGTTCTTCTACTATTGGAATCTGTTGGGTTGGCAGTTCGGATAACGCCATTACTTGCCAAGAACAAATCAGATATAATGAAAGCTTAATAGAGGAGGAAAATCGTGGCTACTATACTTATCGCTGATGATGATGATAACATCCGAAAGCTAATGTCTTTATTTTTGCGAAAAGAAGGCTTTGACCTCAAAGAAGCCAGGGATGGTACCAAAGCCCTGTCCATTATACAGAACTCGCGAGTCGATCTCGTCATTCTAGATATTATGATGCCAGGATTGGATGGTTGGGATCTATGCAGAGAAATCAGGCGCTGGGATGCCAACATCCCCCTCCTCATGGTGACGGCTAAAGCGGAATCCGCACACAAAGTAAAAGGCTTTCAACTTGGTACGGATGACTATCTGACCAAACCGTTTGATCCGCTTGAACTAGTGATGCGAGTAAAAGCTTTGCTTAAACGCTCGCTGGTCGTTTCTTCCCAGTCTGTGCAGTTGGGCAATGTGGCGCTTAACCGCCGCACTTTTCAGGTCACGCGTGGAGAAGAACCGGTCACAATTCCTTTGAAGGAATTTGAGCTGCTGTTTCTGCTGGCCAGTCATCCTGGGCAAATCTTCACAAGAGAACAATTGATCCTTCAAATCTGGGGATTAAATTATGAAGGAGACGGCCGAACTGTAGATGTGCATATAAGTCGGTTGAGGGAGAAATTCAGCGGCAAAGGCGAGCAATTCCAAATCGAAACGGCCCGCGGTCTGGGATATCGGCTGATCCCTACGCCATGATCAAGACGTTATACGTACGCGTCATTCTCACGTTTCTAGGCATCATTATCTTTAGTCTAATCTGTTCCTTTTTCATTGGCTTGTATGTCTTTCAGAAACAGATAAGTTACGAGGGACAGAATGAAATGATCCTAGTGGGAAAAGAGATCATTCACCGCTATGATGATGCCACACCAAAGGATACGGACGAGTTCCTGAATAGTATGGTTAAGGTATCCGCATACCCTATCCACCTGTACAATCATGCCGGTGAACATACTTTTTATGGGCTCAAAGGTAGTCCGGCTGTCACTGTACCTCTCGAAGCTGTCAAACAAGTGCTGCAAGGAAAGCTCTACCGTTCCTCCGAGGAAGATAAGGACATTTTTATCGGGATGCCCTTTATGTTGGACGGGGAGTGGCGTGCGATGTTCTTGCAGTATTCTGCTGAGAACGAAAATGTCGTCAATCGGATGATGCTCTTTGTGCTTTTACTCGTGCTTTTGCTGGGGAGTGTATGCATTCTTATTGCCGCCAGATATTTGGTGGAGCCGATCAAAGCACTGACGAATGCGACAAAAAGGCTGGCCAAGGGTGATTTCGAGGTGGAGCTTAAAGTGAACCGAATAGATGAAATCGGGGAATTGACACAGAGCTATGTGGAGATGGCAGGAGAGCTGAAGCAGTTGGAACAGATGAGACAGGATTTCGTATCCAACGTTTCTCATGAAATCCAGACACCGCTCACATCTATTTCCGGCTTTGCCAAGGCGTTGCAGAACCATGATTTGATTGTGGAAGAGGAACGCAGCGAATATCTTGATATCATCATTGCGGAGAGTGAACGTCTGTCGAGGTTAAGTGATAATTTACTGAAGCTCGCTTCACTAGATTCTGAACATCATCCCTTCAACGCAAGTCCCTTCAATCTTGACGAGCAGATTAGAACCATCGTTGTGACCTGTGAGCCCCAATGGTCAGCCAAAGGTATCGTTATCGATCTAGAGCTGCCGGAAGCGGTCAAAATTAAGGGTGATGAAGATCAGCTGAAGCAAGTATGGATGAATTTGCTCAGCAACAGCATCAAATTTACACCGGTAGGCGGGAATATCCGCATCAGTATAGATAGTAGTGCGGCAGAAGTATCCGTCACCATCAGCGATAATGGAATCGGGATGTCCCCGGAAGAGTTCAACGCCGTATTCCAAAGATTTTATAAAATAGACAAATCGCGGAACGGAAACAACAATGGCAACGGTCTGGGACTTGCGATCGTAAAAAAAATTGTCTCTCTGCATCAGGGAAGCATAGAGGTAGATGGTGCGGTTGGAGAGGGAACGACAATTATCGTTAGGTTGCCAGTCTCCCTTTCTGCTCCCAGCCGAAAGAGCCTTAAGCCCTTTGAAGATACCTCAGCACCTATGGATATCGTAAGAGAATAATCAAAAAACAGGCGATACCGGTAGACCGGAGCATCGCCTGTTTTTTAAGGTTAGATCTAGGAGCATCGCTACTAGAATTCCATACCGATTGTAATATCTTATAATGGCCAAACCTCCAGCCACTAGGTACTACCGCCCCCCTTCGGCTAAAAACCGATGGGGGGTTCTTTGAGCCTTTCGTCGATGTGGGTTTGGGTTTCGCGCTGATAGCAGCGGAGAGAACGGACTGATTGTGGAAAAGCGGAGCGTTCGCCTTTGTGTACGGATTTTACCCTAGGGGAAAAATTCAAAAAAATCTGGACACAACAGCGATTGTAACAACAGTCCGTTCTCGGAGCATCCGCCAGCGCAAAGCGCACAACACCCCGCACAAACACCCTAAGGCTCAATCAACCCATACTTCGTTTTTATCCGATCCAACTTCTCAATCATAGGATGAGCAATAAAAAACAAAAACACCACCGTCGAAATCGCATGCACCATATCAAACCAAAAGGCGGAAACATAAGTCGTCATCAAAGCCGACCATGAGAACTCTGAAGTGAACATCATCAGCGAGCCTATATTGATAATGCCACCATATACCAAGAATGTCGCTAGCCCTCCGAATATACACAGCGATAGCTTAGTCTTTTTAAGCAGACCTTTCTTGAAGAAAATACCCGCCAGGAAGCCAATGATGCCAAAACAAAACATTTGCCAAGGCGTCCAAGGTCCCTGCCCAAAGAAGAAATTGGAGACGAAGCCCGCAACAGCACCCACCAGAAATCCTGCCTCAGCACCCAAACTCACACCTGCGATGATTACTATAGCAACCACCGGCTTAAACTGCGGCAACATGAAAAAGGCTGCACGTCCAGCAACGGCAATCGCTGCTAGCACCGCTATGACAATCAGTTCCCTCGCCTGCGGCTTCCGATTCTCGAACACCATCGCAAACGGAATCATCGTATAGAGGACGATCAAGAGACTAATAAAGTAATATTTGCGATCGTCTAGGACAAAGATACCTAACAAAATTGTAGCTGGAATAACTATAAAGATTAGTAGTCCCGCTAATAAAGTTCGACGACTCAAACGACGACCTGTTACCTGCTTCGTTGACATAAAGCAATCACACCCTCTATCGTTACTCCCTCGCTCCATACATGACGCGCCATACGGTTGGCGGCAGTCGTATAGAAGCTGTTTCCCGCAAAAAACTTCTGGGCTTCATTCGTAGTGATGATACTTCCATCAAAGAACATCGCGCAAACTTCCGCGTATTTGGCACAGAATTCAACATCATGCGAGACCATTACGATGGTAACACCATCGGCAATAAGCTTCTGTAGGAATAAAGCGAGTTTCTCCTTAAAAGGTCCATCCAATCCTTTAGTCGGTTCATCCAGCAGCAGAATCTTTGGTTCTAACAAAAGCACCTTAGCCAGCGCCGCCCGCTGCTGTTCTCCCCCGCTAAGATCATACGGATGCATGGAGAGAAGATGTTCCAGTTCTGCGAACTTAACCACGGCCTCAACTTTAGCCGTCTTTTCTTCCTTCGTTAAAGGGAGCTGGGATAACATTTCGTATAAATCTAACTCGACTGTTTTCTTCACAAATAAGGTTTGCGGATTTTGCGGGAGGATGCCCAGATTGTTAGTAAACAGTTCTTTGGCATTCATCTTCGCAGGGTTGTTCCCGCCAATTTGAACTTTGCCTCTATAGGGCTGAAGAATGCCGCTCATTAGCGACAGCGTCGATGTCTTGCCCGTTCCGTTTCCACCAACAATGCAATAGAACTGTCCCTGCTTCACTTCAAAGGACAAATCTTTAATAATATCCGGTCCGTGCTTATCATATTTAAACCATACATCCTTGAACTTTATGACTACTGGGCCGTCCTCTTTCGTGCTTGGCGGAGATTCCGCGATCGTTGCAGGTGTCTTATCCTCTAGAAAAGCATCCAACCATTGGCGTCCTTCCTTTACTGTAACAGGCCATGCTAAGTCATTCTCTACGCCTGCGTAAATTTGCATCGGTGAGGGCATGGACAGAAACATCGGATGGTTCAGCTTGCTTAGAGCTTCTCCAACCCTTTGCGGGGTATCATCAGCAATCACGATGCCCTCATTCAGCACAATCAGCCGATCTGTAAGCGGAAGAACATCCTCTAGACGATGCTCGGTCATGATAACGGTTGTTCCAAGCTCGCGATTAATCTTTTTAACCGTCTCCAAAAAATCGGAAGCCGCGATAGGATCTAACTGAGAGGTAGGCTCATCAAGGATTAGAACCGAGGGATGCATAGCCATAATCGCCGCTAAATTGAGTAGCTGCTTCTGGCCACCCGATAGCTCAGTCACACTTTTATGGAACCAGGTCTGAATTCCGAAAAAGCTCGCCATCTCAGCCACGCGCAAACGAATCGTAGAATTGTCATAACCTAAGCTTTCAAGACCAAAAGCCAGCTCATGCCACACCTTGTCTGTCACAATTTGATTGTCCGGACTTTGGAGTACATAACCGATTTCCGCTGCTTGTGTCCGTTGATCGATCTCCTCTACAGGTTGACCCTTATAATAAATCGCCCCTTGGCGTTTGCCATGTGGGGTTAGGATTGTTTTCAGTTGTCTTAGTAAGGTACTTTTGCCGCAGCCTGACTTTCCACAAACAGTAACAAAGTCTCCGCTTGCAATCGTAAGATTAATATTCGAAAGAGCCATCTGCTCTTGTTCAGGAAAAGCAAAGCTTAGTTCTTCGATTCGATAGATTTCCATTTCATTGCCTCCACCATATTGATGAGCACAGGGATCATACATAGCGCAAAATAAGCGATATATACAAGGATACTAAAAGGTGTAATTGCGCTCGCTTTAATCGACGGATAATATCTCATCGTGTTCTCACCCATCGCTGCGCCGACGGCTACCATCGTAATTAAGCCTGTCATGATCAAAAGGGCTACTTTGTCCCGGGCATCTAGACGGAAGATCGAAAAGCTTGTACGTCCAGGCAATCCATATCCTCTTGACTTCATGGAATCCGCCGTCTCAATCGCATTTTCCAGGGCCCAGGTGGTCATTATCGATAGGATCGTAATCCCATTCCGCGCTCGCGCGAGGAGATTTCCCTGCGTGACATCCCGGCCAATACATTTTTGAGCATTCGAAATTACCTTGATTTGCGCTAAATATCTAGGAACAAAACGAAGCACCATCGAAAAAATCAACGACAGTGCCGGCAGTATTTTTCCGAATATATAAATAAACTTATCCGAGGTCATCACAACGTTATAACAGGAGAACCATATGATTACCGTCACAAACATGCACGCCGCTGCTATGCCATAAAGAATGGATTCCTTCGTAATGGGATTTCCATTGTGCAAATAGAACAAGATCGTTACCCCTTGATGATTAAAAACAGGGTTCATAATCGCCATAAATAGTAGAAACGGAACCATGTACAGCAGATTAAATCGAACGGCTTTCTTGCCTTTTAACATAAAGGAGTAGACCACTGCACTGATAAGGGCAATCACCTGAAATATGGGATGCATGAACACCATGCTAAATAACAACACAACAACAAAATAAAGAAAATTCACAAACGGATGAAAGGTAGAAAAGCTATCCTTCATTATTTCTGTGCTCCTCCTGTGGCTACATAACCACCTACATCTCGACCTAAATCACAGGTGTATACCCATTCAACGACATCGCCGTCCTTAAGCACATAACGACTGCTGCCATAGTTAGGGAACCAGCCATTTACTTTGTACATCCATCCACTGAGCTCTCCAGCATCAAATTCATACAGATTATTTATGCCTTCAATATAATTACTGTTATAGATCGGGGTCATGCTGAATTCCATATGGATTTTATTCTTCTTCATCTCTCTTAGCAAAACATCAAACACAGACTCCCCTTCATAAAAGGTTACCTTCTGCGCTTTATAAATGATACCATCTGCAGGCAATACTTCAACCTTATCCTTATTGAAAATATCCATATTATCTAAAATCGTTGCTGCCGACACAGACAAAGTAGCCGTTAATTGCTTCTTCTTATCTACCGTTGCATCTTGCCATTCCACGGGCTTAGGTTTCCCGCTCGGCACTGGATCGGTAAGGAATTTATCCTTTTTCGGTTCCTGCTTGGTTTCTGTTGTCGCTACTTTTGAATCCGGTTTGGTTACTGGTTTTGCCGTCGCTTTCGTTTCCGGCACGGATGTTTTAGCCGCTTTCGGTGTTGCGGTCGGTTGTGCCTGTGTATCCGATTTAGGTGTTGCGGTCGGCTTTTCAACCTCTGTTACCGCAGTTTCGGTTGGCGTTACCTCTTCTGTTGGTTTTACCGTTTCAACAGGCTTAGCTGTTTCATCAGGTGTAGCTGTAGGAGCTATCTCCGTTGTCTCTGCATCACTTGAGGTTGTAGGCTCTACATCAACATTCTGATTGGAAGCCGTATTGGCTGATTCTACAACTTGAGATTCAACATTGTTACTTGCAACCTTGTTCGGGCTCTTCTGATAATTCCCGCCCCAAAAGAAGGCAATCGCCAACACACCAATAATTAGTATCGCTGTTAGCCATTTTTTCTTATTCATTTCTTAAGTTCCCCACCTTAAATAATAAGCAAGGGTATACATGCTACCCTTGCTTATCTCTTTAAATAAAGTTCTATTTAACGTCTTTCATGTCATAAAGACTCGTCTGACCCTTAACCAGCCGATCATAAGCGACCGTTGCATACATCGCTTGATCCGTAGCCATAAGATCTACTTCTCCGGGTTTCGCGCCCCCGTTACCTACTCCACCCTGCTTCACGTGATAGAAGCCACCTTCAGGTGCAGCAAAGCCAAGCAACGCATCTACCGCTGATCGGCCATTTTTAATGAATCTGGAATCCTTATGCGGATCTATACCAAGGCCAGCTAAAGCTACGATCACCTGAGCAATGCTTTCGGAGTTCGTAGACTCCCAGCTTGCATAACCTCCGTCTGCTGTTTGCGTTTTGGATAACCAAGCAATTCCACGATCCACAGCAGCCGTTACTTTGGCATTCGTTTTGTAATAAGGGGTCAAGCTTTGAATAACCATCCCAGTGATATCCGGATCGGCCGCAGTAGCATTACTGCCTAGTGCCCATCCGCCACCGTTGATCTCTCTGCCCAAAATGTAATCAATGAGCATCTCTCTTGTTGTCTGCGTCTTAACATCCTTAACCACTGGAATGTCGTAATGATTACTATCCAGTGCAATCAAGGCAAACACAGGTCCATTAATACCTTGCTTGATTACAGTATCAAAATCCGCGAGCGGTTCCAGTAGGTTATAACCCGCCACTTTATCAATATTTTTACCGATTGAAGTTAATGCCAAAATAACTCTATCATATTCCGTATATTTTACGCTATGCAGCTTCCCAGCTTTTTCTTTAAGGGTTGCTTCTACATTCGCATAGTACTTAGCGTAATAACTATCTGGAACCTTCACACCAGAACGTGCCAGCCCAAACACTGTCCAATCCCCGCCAACCGAGGCGATGACCGGGTTTGTTACTGTTTTTTGCAAAAAGGCTGCTGTGTTTTGAATATATGGACTAACTGCTTTGTCGCCACTCTTATAATCATGGGTTCTAGTAGCTACCACAGCTGCCATTTCTCTAGTTACAAGCTCTTTAGGCTTAAACTGATTATTATCGCCTAACATAAGTCCGGTGGCAACAATGGTTTCCACATCTGCTTTTGCCCACGCGGACGCGGTATTGATATCTTTAATGGCTGTCCCTGGCTTCGTAGCCGGGATTGATAATGCTCTGACGATTATGGCTGCCATTTGCTCGCGAGTAATCTTGTCATTTGGCTTAAATTCATTATTAAAGCCTGTAATTAACCCTGCTTTATGAGCAGCATTCACATATGGATAGAACCAATCTCCCAGAGCTACATCCTTATAGGTAATGCCTTTGTCACTCTTGGTATCCAGTTCCAATGCTGATACTAGGATCTTAGTAAATTCTGCTTTTGTAATGTAATCCTTCGGATTCACCTGACCATTGTTACCTTGGATGTACCCTTTTACTGTAGCTGTTTCAATCGCTGAGAACGCCCATGATGAGATCTTATCGGCGTCTTTATACACTTGCTTGATATCATTAGGAGTCGCTGTTGGAGATGGACTCGCTGTCGGATTACCGTTACCTTCCGGAATAGTTACATCACCCGGAGCAGGAGTACCGCTAGGTTTAGGTGTTGGTTTTGGAGTCGGACTCGCTGTTGGTATCGGTGCATTTAGATCCACACCCAAATTCGTAGTATAACGCCACTGAATTCTATCCCCGGCACTTAGGTTATATGAAGATGCACCATAATTAGGATAAACTCCGTTCACATTATACATCCAGCCACTACCGCTACCATGGTCAAATTCTCCATCACCAGCTATGGATTCAACATACACACTTCCAAATGTACTGTTCCAAGAATATCTATAGTCGATACCGCGGCTATCTAGTACTCTTTCGAATAAAGACCACACTGTGTCACCAGATTGTAGCTCTACCTGTACAGATGGAACAACGTATCCCTTCTTAATCGTAAGCTTATCCACGGATAGGGTTACATATTGCTTCGATGGAGTAGTTCCTCCACCATTGCCACCGCCATTTCCTTCACCATTGCCACTACCACCGTCGCCACCAGGTGTCTGAACTACACTGGATGTGTACGCAATGTAATCAGTGAAGTGATTGGTTTTTACGATTAAGTCATTTCCACTATCAAAGGCATACTCAGACTTGCCGCTCGCAATGCCTAAGTCATCACTTGCAAATTTTTGAATCGCATGAGGTGTACCCTCTTGAATATAAGCTGCATCTTTTCCTTTAAGGTCCTTAAAGGTTAATGTTATAAATTGACTAAATTCTACTCTTGCGCTGCCACCCATGGAAAACGCTTGAATAATGCTCTCCAGCTTCTTATCCTGGGAAATAATCTGATTCAGACTATCTTTTAGTGCAGCTTCTGTGCCTGTTAAAGGTGACATCAGTTCAATCGCTGAGGCATCTCCACTGGTAACTTTTGCACCCTTAGGAATGACTACAGATACGTCACCTTTGGTAGCCTCTATCTGAGGAAGGTCGCTGTTACTAGGTAAACTAACACTAACTTTCGATTGTTGGTCTTTAGGAATAACTACCGTTATTTCCTTGTTGCTATCTCCTGTGCTGATCGGAACGATATAATCTTGAGAGTCATTTGGGATATCAACTTTTGGGTTATCACCAGACGGTAAAGGAAGTTCTTTTGGACCCTCTGGTTGCCCAGGTCCCGGTCCTTCTGGTTGTTCCAATTTCACATCATTCATATCAAAGAGACGGTTACTATCCTTAAGCAGACGATCATAAGATACGAGTGCATACGTACCTTGATCCGTAGCCATTCCATTTACTGATCCTGTTAAGGTGTGCTTAAATCCACCATCAGGTGCAGCAAAGGCAAGTAATGCATCAATAAGGGACTTGCCATTCTTGATAAACCTAACATCATTGTCTGGGTTTACACCTACGCTAGTTAAAGCAACAATAACTTGCGAGATGCTTTCACTACTTGTGCTTCCCCAGCTTGTATAACTACCATCATTATTTTGATTAATTGATAACCATAGAATGGCCCGATCTACGGCAGCTTTTACATTAGAATCCTTTGCGTAATAAGGTGCAAGTGCTTGTATTGCCATAGCAGTCATATCGACATCGGCTTTCGCCGTACCTAATGCCCAACCACCGGCTTCTACTGTACCCTTTTTAATCTCATTATCTAAAATATACTGAATCAGGTTTTCTCTTGTGGTTTGAACTTTACCTGCTGGCGCTACGGGAATATCATAGTTATGACTATCTAGCGCAATCAGAGCAAATATAGGACCATTATTTCCTTGCTTCTGAATGTATTGATAATCAGCAAGCGTTTTTCTCAGATCATACCCCGCGACATTAGTGATATCTTTTCCAATAGAGGTAAGTCCTAAAATCAATCTGGAATACTCTGTACTTACAGTAGTATCGAGTTTTCCATCCTTTATTAAGGCTGCTACTTTCGTAGCTATATTGTTGTAATAGAGATCATAATAACCATTAGGCACATCGTAGTTTGCACGTGCTAAAGAAAGAATGGACCACTCTCCGAAATAGGTCGGATTCGTTACGGTTTTAACAAGATAGGCAAGGCTCTTATCCAAATGTAGCTTGGCTACATCTGAAGTCGGCACTTCCGGCTGCTCTAATTGAACATCATTCATGTCATAGAGACGGTTGCTATTATTGATCAGACGATCATAGGATACGAGTGCATATGTACCTTGATCCGTAGCCATAGCGTCTACTTTTCCGGTGAGAATATGCTTGAATCCACCATCCGGCCCAGAGAAGCTAAGTAAAGCATCTATAAGTGAATTTCCTTCTTTAATAAACCTAGGGTCACTGTGCGGGTCTACACCTACGCCAGTTAAGGCAACAACAACCTGTGCGATGCTCTCACTGCTTGTGCTTCCCCAGCTTGTAAATCCACCTTGAGCATTTTGTACACTCGATAACCATGTAATCGCCCGATCCACGGCAGCTTTTACATTAGAATCCTTTGCGTAATAAGGCGCAAGTGCTTGCATCGCCATCCCGGTCATATCGACGTCGGCTTTGGTTACACCTAAAGCCCAGCCCCCGGCATCTGCTGCACCTTTTTTAACTTCTCTATCTAAGATGTACTGAACCAGGTTTTCTCTTGTGCTTTGATATATTACTCCCTTCTCATCAGGATCAGGGAATAATACTGGAATGTCATAGTTATGACTATCTAGTGCAATCAGAGCAAATATGGGACCGTTGTTCCCTTGCTTCTGAATATATTGATAATCAGCGAGTGCATTTCTTAGATCATGACCTGCAACATTCGTGATATCTTTTCCGATAGAGGTCAGTCCTAGAATTGCTCTGGAATTCTCTGTGCTTTTATTAGCGTCGAGTTTTCCATCCTTAATTATCGTTGCTATTCGCGTTGCTACATTGTTGTAATAGAGATTGTAATAACCGTTAGGAACCTTGTAGTTCGCACGTGCTAGAGAAAGAATCGACCATTCTCCGCTACCTGTTCCAAATGACGGATTCTTTACGGTGTTAACGATGTAGGCCAAGCTTTTATCTAACTGTTCTTTAGCAGTGATTTTATAAGTAACCTGATAGGTTACATTATCTGCTTTGTTTCCTGCGCCATCTATAGCTGTTACTGCGATTACGTTACTACCTGGGTTTAGAGATGCTTTGTACTCACCATTAGTAGCTGTCAGAACGACTTGGTTCAGCTTTACTACTGGTATAATGTCTTTATAAACATTGTCTGTAACCACTACTTTGAAGCTTACATCTTTACTGGATACTTCCTGTTTATCTTGTATACCTTCTATTGAAATAGTAGGCTTCTCTGTATCTGGCTCTTGTACTAGCGCATTAATCTGCTCTAGTAGAGCTTGATCAACCTCTGTTCTTACAACTGCACTATCAGCAATTGCTTCATTCGCATGAGCCGGGATTATACTTGTAGAGAACGTCGTGATAAATACTGCTACAATAAGTAACCAAGCTAAAAACTTATTTTTCTTCATGTTTCCATAACCCTTCCCTTCTCTTCCTATGTTAAAAAACAGAATAAACTTTCCAAGCATAACGCCCTCGGCGTCCTTATAAGGACGGTATGCGTTTAGCGAGAAATATAAGACATAGAGTATAGATGCTAAACTTATACTTTCTTATATTTTTAACACTACAAAAAAACCACTCAACATAACGTCAAGAGGTTTAAGATAGTGAACCGCAACAATAGCAGGCATATACTATATCAAACACCTCTCTATCGCTCGTAGAGTTTAATGGTGTATCAGAAACAGGCAGATATTCTGGCTCAAGTATCATCACCCTTGCTACCTTCCCAGTTTCCCAGTGGTACCTTGCAAGGATTCCTCTTTCACAGCGGCGGGACCGCGCGGGATTCACACCCGCTTTCCATTTAACCAATCTATGATTGTATCTCCGAAACATTCATAATTGGCACCTATTGCTAATATTAATTTTTTCATGCTTCATCATATCTAATATAGTTGCTTTTGTCATGCAATATTTGTTTTTTGTATAACGAGTAGCTAGCGATAATCCTATTGAATATCAAATCATTTTAACCACAATATACTCTTTTTCCCTCAGCTCAAAGCCCTCCTCCAGTGACAAAGAGGCCAAATCAAGGATTCGATCATACTTTTTATTACGTGGGAGCCCTTCTTCCTCAGCCCAGCATGTATAAAGCTCAAACTCGGCACCAGATACCCCATAATCTGTCATAAGCTTAAATAACTCCTTACAACACTTGAGTGAGGCGTTATACGATCCCGGTAGAGTATCTTTTAGCTTAGGCGATACAGAGAAGCCACCCCAATTCGGTGAAATCCGGTACACATACGGACTCCGAAAATGCTTGCGAATCTCATCGTTCCAATACCCAAGTTCCTCTATAAAAACTCCCGCTGCATCTTCTTCCGAGTCATATACAAGACAGTCCTCATCTCTTAAATGAGATAGATCTGCGATGTCATCCAAAGGAATTATGCCTTGCAGGCGCAGAGCCTCTCTTTGTTTCTTATACTCCGGGGAATTTTTCACTTCATTATATGTCTTTGCTGACAGCACACTGCCTCTTTCTCCTAACGGAAGCTCTGTAGCCGAGCCTATGTAATGAAATCTGCTCACTGGATTGCCCTCCATAACTTTGGAATCACTTCAAATCACTAATTCATATATGAATTTACCACAAATTAGTAAGGTACTCACAGCAAATGTTCTATGTTAGGGTATTTGGTAAGCGTTTACAACAAAATATTGGAGGTGTACGTGTTCATCTAAGCACCAAAGTACTAAGGAAGGTCAGGTTTAAGCATCCTCAAAAATGATCTTACAAAGGAGAATTCAATGACTACTCGAATCCAGAAATCCTTCTTATCATTGACCCTTGTCACCGCTCTTCTGCTCTCTTTGTTCTCATCCATTGCCGCCGCTGCTACTAAGGACGAGCAACAAGCTAAGGCAGCACCAAAGAGTAAGATCCAATCCTATGTAGACGATATGCAGCCCGGATGGAACCTTGGCAATACTCTAGATGCTACAGGTGAGGATGAAACCTCCTGGGGCAATCCGCGTGTGACCCAAGAACTGATTAAGAAAATCGCCGCACAAGGCTACAAAAGTATCCGTATTCCTATCACTTGGGATTCACACATAGGCGAAGCACCGAACTACACTATTGAAAAAGCTTACCTCGACCGTGTCGAAGAAGTTGTAGGCTGGGCGCTGGACGCCAAGTTATATGTAATGATTAACGTCCATCACGACTCCTGGTTATGGGTAAGTCATATAGAAGAGAAGCATGATGAGACACTGGCGCGTTATAATGCAGCATGGACTCAAATTGCGGACCGCTTCAAGGATAAATCCGATAAGCTGATGTTCGAAAGCATCAATGAACCCCGCTTCACAGATGGCGGAAGCACCGATGAAGCGAAGATGGAGCAAATGCTTACAGAGCTCAACACTTCCTTCCATCAGATCGTTCGGAACTCCGGTGGAAAGAATGATGTCCGTCCGCTAGTTCTACCTTCATTAGAGACTTCTCCTACGCAACCTAGAATGGATCAGCTTTACAAGACGATTACAGCTCTTAAAGATCCGAACATAATCGCGACCGTTCACTACTATGGCTTCTGGCCGTTCAGTGTGAATATCGCTGGTTACACCACGTTTGAAAAAGATACAAAAAACGATATCATCCAAACTTTTGATAACGTTTACAACACATTTGTAGCTAAAGGTATTCCTGTCATCGTCGGTGAGTTCGGACTACTGGGCTTCGATAAAGACACAGGTGTGATTGAACAAGGCGAGAAACTGAAATTCTTCGAGTATCTTACCTATTATTTAAAAGAAAAGAAAATGACTTCCATGCTCTGGGATAACGGGCAACATTTCAACCGCAAAACGTATAAGTGGTCCGATTCCGAGCTCCACAACGTATTAATGTCTGGTCTGAAGGAACGTTCCTCCAGCACCGAGAGCGATCTGGTCTATCTAAAAAAAGGTGCAACGATCAAAGACACCAAGGTGAAGCTGAACCTAAACGGCAATAAGCTAACAACGATTAGTGTAAATGGGAAATATTTAACCAAGGGCAAAGATTACACCTTGAATGGCGAGGAGCTCACACTCAAGGCCAGCCAACTCAAAAAACTCACAGCTTCGCAAAAATACGGTGAAAATGCCGTGCTAACGCTGAAATTCAACAAAGGTGTTGCGTGGAGACTAAAGATCATCGTGAATGACACTGCCAAATTAAGCGATGCCAAAGGGACGACTGAATCGTTTGCGATTCCAACTACCTTTAACGGTAACCAGCTTGCCACGATGGAGGCTGTCTATACCGCTGGTGGCAATGCAGGCCCGCAGGACTGGACTCCATTCAAGGAGTTCGGCAATACCTTCTCTCCCTCTTATAACACGAAAGAAATCAAGCTGCTACCAGCGTTCTTTAAAGATGTTAAAGACGGAGAGGTTATCCTGAAATTCCACTTCTGGAATGGTGATATCCTTACGTACAAGATCACGAAGAGTGGAACAAACGTTGTAGGAAAGTCTTCTTAGCTTTCGCTGCATAACATGAATAGGAGTGTCCCTTCACGGGGACACTCCTACTTTTAAGTACATCATACGTATACTTCTTCATAAGTCATCAACATCAAGCGATAGACCAGATATACTCCAAGATAGGCTCCTGTCAAAAGGAACATCGGATTCAGAAAAATCGCATGGATCGAGGTCATAAATACCGTGTTATCTCTTAATATTTCATATATGGCTAGGGCAGAAATATTACCTAAAATAAGCGTAGATAACACAGAAGCGACATTAAAAACAATACGCCACTTTATCCATTTATGTTGTATCATTAGCATCACGATGGGAACCACTATACTGCCAAATACGATTAGAAATTTCATCTAGCCAGCCACCTCAGTATCTCTTTTAATCCTCCAGTTCAACACTTTCGATTTGCCCCTCGGCATTCACTGTCCACTCGATATCAACACCTGGCATCAATCCAAGCTTGTCCTCATCTTCGATCACTAAATGATCGGGAATGGTTATGCTTTGCTCTCCCCCACCTTCGACTTTAATGGTAACCTGTTTACCTTTAGACGTAGTAATCCTCCCATCATATTCAATCTGCTGCAAAACAATCTTTTGAGTCGCATCCGTTATGGTAACCCGCTTGCCGCCGTCTGTCAGCAGCTCAATCTTTTTATGATAGCCATCCTTTAAAGCAACTTCCTTAATCACCCTCTTAACACTAACACCCGCCGGAAGTCCCTCTGTATTTGTACCGGACGAGGTATTGGGTTGTTCAGTGGCACTGTTCGTAGCTGCAGGTGCAGTGGCTTCTGTTGTAGGCGTTGGAGTTACTTGTGTGGTTTCATTGGCAGCTTTAGAGCAGCCACTTAATAGGACGGTGCAGGCACAGATCAAACAAAGAATTGAAGTTCGAATCTGACGTTGTGAATTTCCTTTATTCTGTGTCATCATTTACCTCCGCATTTAAATTTCTTCCAGTTCTATTTAGTGAACATAGTTTTACCTCTTCCCTTCCTTTTATACCCCAACTTCCCCATATAAGATCGATAGAATGGTAACAATTCATGAACATATCAAAAAACCGCCCTGATTTAAGATCAGTGGCGGTCCTAGTAAATCGAATTATTTGCTTCCGGTAAACGTAATTCCTTTTATAAAGAAGCGGTTGAAGAATGCATAAATAAGTAGTGCGGGTAGGGTAAACACCATCGATGCGGCCATAATATAATTCCAATGGCTAATATACTGGCCCTTAAATGTATTGAGACCGAGTGTCAGTGTGAACATCGACTTGTCTGACATGAACATCAGTGGCTTCAGAAATTCATTCCATGCTCCCATGAATACAAAGATCGTCTGAGCTGCCAATGCGGGGATAGCCAGTGGCAGAGCAATGCGGAAAAATGTTCCGAACTTATTTAGACCGTCCATCTCGGCAGCCTCTTCCAGCTCTTTCGGAAAGCTCAGGAAGAATTGCCGCATCATAAAGATGAACGTCGCATTTACCATCATCGGCAGCGTCAGCGCGGCATAAGTGTTCAACAAATCAAGCTGTTTCATGATCAGATAAGCAGGCACGATAGTCAATTGACCGGGAATCATCTGTACTGCCAAGATAAGAAAAAACACAACCTTGCTGCCTGTAAAATCAATACGCGCAAGGGCATAGCCTGCCATAGAGTTGAACAAGATATTGCACAGCGTTGAAACTACAGCGATAAGTGCACTGTTGAACATCCATCTGAGGAACAGTGGTTCCTTCACGAAGATGTCGTAATAGTTCTGGAATGTGAACTGTTTCGGTATAAAGTTGATACTTCCTGACACAATCTCGCTTAACGGTTTAAACGACGAGGATAGTGCCCATAGGAAAGGTATGACCGTTACGCACCCGTATGCGAATAACAGGAAATACAGTACCACCTTAACCCCTTTGGAATAGTTAATTACCACCTGATCGTCCTCCTAGTTCAGCTTCTCTTCGGAGAATAGCTTCCGCTGGATCAGCGTTACGATCATAATGACCGCAGCCAACATAACAGCGAGCGCAGAAGCGTAACCGAAGTCGAGATTTTTAAACGCATACTGATAGATAAGCAGAGCCACCGTTAAGGTGGAGTTATTCGGACCGCCGGAGCCAGCCGAAAAAATATACGATTGATCGAAGAGCTGAAAGGTACCGATGATTCCCATGACTACCGTGAAGAAGGTCGCTGGCTTAATCATAGGAAGCGTAATAGAAATGAAACGTCTAAATCCTCCTGCCCCATCCAGCATGGCCGACTCGTACAATGCATCAGGGATATCTTGCAGTGCAGCTAAGAAGACTACCATAAAAAACGGAGCAGTAGACCATATATTCATAAGCATGATCGCCTTAAGAGCGACCGCCGGATCTCCAAGCCAGTTGAAACCATGTAAACCTACGAACTCAAGCACACGGTTCAGCAGACCGTTTGAATTGTAAATCCACATAAAAATAAGTGACAATACCGCCGAGGAAGTAACCGTCGGCATAAAAAAGACGATTCGGAAGAAATTTTTAAATCTAAGCTTAGCATTCAAAATAACGGCTAATAAAATAGCAAATGCAGTCTGCAACGGTACAACGAACAGCGCGAAGGATGCTGTGTTTTTCAGTGCAATCCAAGCTCTCTCGTCACCGGCCATACGTGTAAAGTTATTGAATCCAACCCACTTGTAACTGACATCACCAAGTAAATTTACCTTATGTCCTGATAGATAAAGCGAATAAAAAACAGGCAGGAACAAAAAAGTGCCCAGTACAAGAATAGTAGGAAGCAGGAACAGATAGGCCGTCACATTATTTCTTAGCTTCTTTTTAAATGTTGAGACTTGAGTCATGCTTCACTTTTCCTTTCGTATCAGAATGAAAGAATGAAGGGGTGGTCCGAAGACCCTCCCCTCTTCAATCCGTTTATTTTGCTGCTTCAATTTCCTTATTCGCTACATCTTCAGCTTTCTTCATAGCATCCTCAAGCTTGGAGTTGCCCATAAATGTATCTACAAATTGGTTATTGAAGTTATTAGTGATGGTAGGCAGCGTAGATGCGGCTTGCCATGGCGTTGCATAGGAGGCACCCGCTACAATTGCTCCACGCAGTTCATCCTTGTCGTAGCCCAGCTCCTGTGCGACCGATTTCCGTGTAGGAAGTGCGAACCCTTTGCTGGTCCATGTTTTCATTCCGTCCTTGCCTGTCAAGAAAGAGATTAGCTGCCAAGCCGCTTCTTTCTTCTTCGATTGCTTGTTCATTACATAGGCTACCGTAAAGGCCATTGTGCCTTTAGTGCCGTTCACCGTCGGAAGCTCAGCGGTAGCATAATCCAGTTCCTTATAGTTGGATTCCAGGAATGGAATCGCCCAGTTGCCTTCGAATACGATAGAAGCCTTGCCTTGCCCGAACATTTCTCCACCCCAGCCAGCGCCTACTTCCTTAGGCTCACCGGAGGATTTGTCAACGTTGTGCATATCTACAACAAGCTGTAAGCCTGGGAGAGCTTCCGCAGATGCGAAGGTTGCTTTACCTTCTTCGTCCGAAACTTTTCCACCAAAAGCTTGGATCATGAACATTTGACGCGCAAGCTCAGGAGCGACGCCGAAACCATAACGAGTGACTTTATCACCCTCTTTTTTGGTCAGCTTAATCGCGTCTGCTTTCAGTTCATCCCAAGTTGTTGGAGGAGTTGTAATTCCCGCTTCGGAAAAATCCTTTTTATTGTAGAACATAGCGAGCGTAGAGAAATCCTTAGGGAATCCGTAGGATACATTATCTTTCTTAAAAGCATCAACCATGGGCTGTTCAAAGTCTGCAACATCAAACTCAGGTGTTACATAGCTGTCCAATGGCTCCAGTACATTAGCTTCAATGAGACCAGGCGCCTCGAATGCGTCCAGATAGAAGACGTCAGGACCTTCTCCACCGATAAGTCTAGTCTTGATAACATCCATGTATTGATCGGCAATAACCTCGTAGTTAACCTTCACATTCGGATATTTAGTTTCGAACTCCTTCAGCGTCTGATTTAGCAGATCCTGCTCTTCTGGACTCGCTCCCCAGCCTGCTAGTGTAATCGTAACCGGCTCATCCGTTGTCGGTGCTGCTGTTTCTTTATTTGTGCCATTATTTGTTGCTGCTGCTCCTGTGTTACTGTTTGTTTTGTTGCCACCACATGCAGTCAACATTAGCCCAGTAACCAGCATCAAAGATAGAATTATTAACCCCGATTTTCTCATTTTCAATACAACCTCCTTAGTATTGTCAGGCTTTTTATATAAAAAAATTACGTAATGCCTATAGAATCACTAGTTCATAACCCGTCTGGTTAGATAAAACCTCCAGCTTTAGCTCGTTATCCACACGACTAATGCGTAGGCTGAGTGTGCCATTGCCAATCTGTAATTGCTCCACCTTTAAGTCATTCATACCGTTTAGCAGTGCAGGCTTGATCGTAATTTGTCGGGTTAGAGCATTCGGTTGAAGACCAAGCAGCGCTTGCACGAACGTCAATGGTGTTCCAGCCGCCCATGCCTGTGGAGAACAGGCTACCGGGTAAGGAACAGGAGCGCCGAGTTGATCACTGTAACCACAGTACAATTCAGGCAATCTGTAATATTCAAATTGGTCAGCTGCGTTCAGCAATCCTTGCATAACGGTGATTGCTTCCTCTGTGAACCCGGACTGACTAAGGCCGAGCAAACAGAGTGAGTTATCATGTGGCCATACACTTCCGTCATGATAGCTCATCGGATTATAACCCGTAGCTGCAGTACTCATGGTTCGAATACCGTATCCTCCGAAGAGATCAGGGGCTACTAGTCTTGCAGCAACTGCTTTTGCCCGCTCTGGCGAAGCAATTCCTGACATCAGAATATGTCCTGCATTCGAAGTAACAGAGTCTACCCGTTTCTTATCCTTATCCAAGGCGATTGCATAGAATTGCTCATCGTCCATCCAGAAGTCTTCCTCGAAACGGGTTTGCAGCTGAGCTGCATCTTTTTCCATAACCTCGGCCTGTTCTTCGTGACCTAGGCTCTTGAAGATAGGAGCAAGTCGAGTCAGCGCCTGATACACATAACCTTGAACCTCAACTAGTGCGATCGGGGCCTCCGCATAATCACCATTACTATGAATAACGGAATCCGCAGAATCCTTCCATCCCTGATTGGCAATTCCCTTGGACGACTTCTGATAATACTCCACAAAGGAATCATTATCATAATCGCCATATTCTTTAATCCAATTCAACGCAGCGTTAAGATGCGGCATTAATGAGCTAACAAATTCAAGATCTCCTGTCCAGTGGTAATACTCGGCGGTAAGCAGTAGGAACAGAGGTGTTGCATCGATTGTGCCGTAATAAGGTGTGAACGGAACCTGGTTAGTAGCGGCTAATTCACCATATCGGATTTCGTGCATCACTTTGCCTGGCTGCTCGTCGCGCCACTCATCTTCCTTCTGTCCTTGGTAAGCAGCCATTGTAAGTAAGGTTCCCTTAGCAATTTGAGGATTCAGAGATAACATCTGCAGCGCTGCAATCAGGCTGTCGCGTCCAAAGGGAACGGAGTACCAAGGCAAGCCCGCAACCGGAAACTGTCCATAACCGAGGTCTGTAAGCAGTACCCGTAAATCTTGAACCCCTCGATGGTACAGCTTGTTAAATAATGGCATATCGCTGCTGATGGAAGTTGATGAAGCATTCCAAGTAGCGTAGGATGCTCTGAGCTTATTCATTGCTTCCTTAGTTTCATACTGCAGCGGCTCGTTGCCATCTATCATCGGAGCAATGAAGAAAGCGATTTCAACACTTTCCTGATGCTTCAGCTCGACATCGAAATGCACCTCGCCTGTCTCGCTTATTCGGCTTTCCTGAGTATCCCATTTCACCTTGGTTTCTCTCAGCAGCTCATCTGCTCCGAGATAACTGATCACTCTTTCACCTGAAGCTCTTCGTTCACCTGTCTTACTTCCTAGCTTGCCATGCTGAAACCCACGAATCACGAACATATCTGTAAAATCCGCATCTAACAGCACAGAGAAATCGAATTGGATTGCTTTTGGATAATAACTTGTTAGCTTGAAGGTCTCGTATAATGCACCCTCATAAATAAAGCGCGTACGTTCAATCTCTACAGACTCACGCCATAAAATCAATTTACCGTCTTCCTCCATATGAGGATTGGTAAGACGAATGGTAGAGATATAATTCTCATCGGCAGCTGAGGATAACAATATCGGTCGCTGATTATTAATTCGGATTTCCATTCGGCTTAAGAACCGGGTATCTCTGGTATAGAGACCTAGACCCGATTGATCATTGTCCGGAATGTCCCCACCTTTGTCCGTCATTAAAAACAGATCATTTTCTTTAATAACTCGATAATTCAAAACTTCCCCTCATTTCTTCGCTGTGTATCCGAAACGTTTCGGAAAAAGCATAAAAAAATATATGACTTCAAATAATCTAATGCTCACAGACTTACCAAAACGTTTCGGATAAGGTATAATCGAATTATAAATCATGATGAAAGCATTTACAAGATGCTTTTTATATTTTATTTTTTTAATATTTAAATACTACATATTGCCTTATTGTCCCTAAATATGAAGGAGGTATCCTATGGTTACTATAAAAGATATTGCCAAAGCCGCCAGCGTATCCGTAACTACCGTCTCCCGAGCTTTAAATGGTTATGACGATGTTAACGAAGGTACTAGGCTCAAGATCAAAACTATTGCAGACCAATTAGGCTATAGCCCTAACATGGCTGCGAGATCTCTTATATCTAAAAAAACAAAAACGCTAGGTCTCCTACTCTCCAACGTTACAAGAGATAGTTCCAAAGACAATATAGCCTTTGAAGTGTTATGCGGGATCAATGATCGTTCAGGAGAGCTGGATTATGACCTTGTACTCTTCAGCACAACCCCTCAGAAGCAAAGAGTGAAATCTTATAAGACATTATGCCAGGAAAGAGGTGTAGATGGTGTCATTATTATGGGGATTCGACTAGATGATCCCTATCTCAAGGAAATCGTATCCTCTGATATTCCTTGCGTGCTCATTGATATTACACTTGAAGGGCCAAATGTCGGTTATGTCACCTCTGATAATACAAAAGGGGCGCTTCACGCAGTAACTCATCTGCTGGAATCAGGACATCGCCATATCGCTATGATTAACGGACATACGCAAGCAGATGTAACGCTTCTTCGATTAGAAGGTTATAGACTCGCTCTTGAGAATTACGGTATTCCTTTTGACGAATCCCTCGTGTTTAACGGATTATTCTCCGAACAAGGAGGAAAAGAAGCGGCTCAGCAAATGATGTCCAGCCATCCTGAAGTCACTGCTATTTTTTGTGCAAGTGATTTGATGGCGTTCGGAGCTATGCAGGGTGTGAAGGAAGCCGGAAAATCGGTGCCCGAGGATATTTCAATTATTGGTTATGATAATATTGATCTGACAGCGTATTGCACACCAGCTTTGACTACAGTGAACCAACATAAATACGAGCTAGGTACCAACGCTGCTCAGATTCTCATAGATCTACTAGAGAAACAACAAGCTATTCATCATGTCATGCTTCCTAGCGAGCTAATAAAAAGAGATAGCGTTCGTACCCTTTAACATCATGAGGAACGCATTAACAATAAACAAGGATATCCCTTCATTAGGGACATCCTTGTGTTGTTTCAAATCGTGAATCAATACTAATTTATCACAGCGTCATAGCACGCCCATATCTAGCTAAATACTCTTCCTTCTCCTTATAATCCGGCATTAGACTGCCAACACGCCGCCAAAAGGAACGATCATGATTCATATGAAGCAAATGACACAGTTCATGGATGATCACATAGTCGATAACCTCCACTGGAGCCATCGCTAAGCGATAGTTAAAGGTTAGCTTTTTATCCGAGCTACAGCTTCCCCACTTGGTTCTAGACTCTACAATATCAATCGTCTTAGGCTTTACCCTAAGCTGTGTCTGATATTTATTGATCCGTTCGCCTACAATCTTCTTACAGCTAGCGAAATAGAATTTCTTCAGCTTAAGTTTAAGCTCTTCCTCATTTAAATCCCCTGTCTCTATTAGCTCTTGCAGCGAATAATATTTGCCTAGATACAGGAACTTACCCTCGTCTTCATACTCTTTAACCTTTGGCGTTTCTCGGTTCGCTTCAATGCTTTGCAGCTTCTCCACTATTAATTTCCCATTACGCTCTACCACGCTTTTAATCGTCTCTTCACTTGTTTTCTTGGGAGCTTTGAGCGTTATACGCCCTGAAGAATCTATATGAATGGAGATTTTCTTGCCATTTCCATATTGAACATTAAACTCGATCACCTGATTGTCGTAATCAATCTTCATACCCACCATCGTTTCTATAAGGTTATTCGCAAAAAAAAGAAGAACGCGTTTTAGCGTCCCCCTATTTTAACATGATTCCTCAACACACTGGATATTCCTTTACAATGCAACCATTTCCCAATCCGCTGTCTGTCCTTTTTGCGAAATTGTAAAAGCCTTTGTCAACAGATTTGCTTCCAATTTTGCTTCATTCATCGAGTTTTTCCAGGTGATCACCACATTATTCTCATCCAACTGTTCAATCTGAATATCACCGTCAAAGGCCGGATTACTATTTCGGAACTTCAAAATGCTAAAGAGCTTTTGCACAACCGGACGCCCTACTTCAACATCAATCTCATCCTGGGTATAATAATGCCGATTAATATTCCGTCCTTCTTTCGTCTTTTCCAGAAGCTCTATATCATTCACTCCAGCTAATAACCCCACATAATAAATCTGCGGTATACCTGGGGCAAAGCATTGGATGGCTCTCGCCAGCAAATAAGCCTGATCATCATTCCCAAGTGCTGAATAATAGGTACAGTTGATTTGGTAAATATCAAGGTTGTTATATGCTTCAGTGCTATATATTTTTTTGACATTAGCTCCTTGGCTATAGAGACTTTCTCTTGTCATTTCTGCTTCTTCATCGCTCAAAAGATCCTTTACATCCACCACACCAATACCATCATGCGTGTCTAGTGTTGTAAACTGCTTTCTCGGGCAGATCTCCAGCCAATGAACCAGCCGGTTTACTTTCCCACTAAATAAAGCATGTAGCACTAGCATCGGTAACGCAAAATCATATACATAGTAATCTTGATCTGCGATTTTTAACTGGATGCTATAATGCTCATGAATTTCAGGCAAAACGGTCACGCCATAAGGGGCAACGGTCTGCTCAGAGTGATTCAGCATCTCCCAAATATCCGGCTCAACAAAGAAACAATTCGTGCCGATTTTTTTGTTTGCATATGCGAAAGCATCTAGTCGAATAATTGAGGCTCCTTTTTCCGCCAAAAAAGTAAGATTGTCCGTTATGAATTTCCGCGTCGTTTCTGTTGTCACATCCAGATCAATCTGCTCTTCATCAAAGGTACACCATACTTTCTCCAAGCTACCATCCTTAAAGGCAACCTCTACGTATGGAGCACGTGGTTTACGCTTATAGATTAAATCTACATCTTCCTGAGAGGGCTCCCCGTTCGGCCAAAAATCCTTGTAACGGATAAACAAATCCGCATATTCTGATTCATCCTTTTTCTCAAGAAAGTCCTGAAAATAAGGTGATTGTCTGGAGATATGATTAATCATAAAATCAAACATCATATAATAATCTTTACTCATCATCTCGACGTCCGACCAATCTCCGAATGCAGGATCTACCTTGGTATAATCCATTGGTGCAAAACCTCTGTCTCCCGAAGAAGGATAAAAGGGTAGTAAATGAACACCTCCAACGACGCCTCGCAGATGCTTATCTAATACTTCGTGTAATTCTTTTAAGTCACGCCCGAGGCTATCCGCATAGGTAATCAACATAGCTTCATTCTTAATTTGCATCACAAATCCCCCTCATTAGATAGCAGCTGCATCTGCGTTCTTTTCCCCTTTGCATATTAAAGCCTCATAAGGCTTCAACAGACCGTCATCATGATTATTAATGTTAGACAGCACAACATAACCTTCAAGAGGGTCGGTTAATGGAATCGTTTGATCCGTAAAATTACAAATTACCGTCCAACACTCCTTCCCGTAAGTTCGAACATATCCACCAAGCTCATTCGAGTCCACATAAATCTCATGATAATCTCCATAAATTAACGCTTTATTGTCCCGTCTCAGCTTGATTAATTCCCGATAAAAGTGAAGGATAGAATTACCGTCTTGTAGCTCTTCCTCCACATTAATCGACGAGTAATTCGGATTCACATGAATCCATGGCTCCCCATCCGTAAATCCGGCCATAGGTTCTGAACTCCATTGCATCGGTGTGCGGCCCTGATCTCGGCTTCTGATCGCTAAATAGTTCAGGATATCTGCCTCCGGCCTACCCAGTGCAGTTTCATTACGGTGATAATTTAAGCTCTCAATATCTCTATACTCTTCAATTGAAGCCATGAAATAATTGGTCATCCCAATCTCTTGTCCTTGATATATAAACGGTGTTCCGCGCATTAAGAAATAATAGGCGGCCAGCATTTTGGCTGATTCTTTATGGTAAATCCCGTCGTTGCCAAATTTCGAAACCGAACGCACATGGTCATGATTCTCCATAAAAAGTGCCATCCAGCCCTTATTGGCTGTCTCAATCTGCCATTTAGATAACGCGTGCTTAAATTCAGTCAGCTTCCAAGGATGATAGATTCCTTTAGCCATGGGCTTGGCATCCAGATCTACATGATCAAATTGAAATATCATATTAAAGACGCCGTTCTGCTCATCTACATATTCATGAATTTGCTCTATCGGAACCCCTGGAGCTTCCGCAACCGTCATCACATTGCGAGGTTCCAGAACCTCCTGTTTCATCTCGTGAAGAAAATCCAAAATTCCGGATTGATTCAAACAAGCTTCTGCCAGAGGCACATAGCGGCGATCGTCTTCAGACTTAAGGTGTGGAAATTGCTGATTCTTTTTAATAAATGTGATCGCATCAATGCGAAATCCGGCTATTCCCCGGTCAATCCACCAATCCATCATGGAAAAGATGCTTTGGCGAACTTCGGGATTCTCCCAATTGAGATCCGGTTGTTTCTTAGAGAAACAATGTAAATAATATTCCTGTGAGATCTCGTCATATTCCCAAGCTGAACCTCCAAAGTTCGATTCCCAGTTGGTCGGTTCCTGACCTTCATTCCCCGGCTTCCATATATACCAGTCACGCTTTGGACTCTCCTTAGAACTTCTGGACTCCATAAACCAAGCATGTTCATCCGAGGTGTGATTCGCTACCAGATCCATAATCATACGAATTCCGTAAGCTTCTGCTTGTGTGATCAATTCCAGCATATCTTCCATACTTCCAAACTCATCCTGAATTTTATAGAAATCCCGAATGTCATACCCATTGTCATCATTAGGTGAATCGTAGACCGGACACAACCAAATAACATTGATGCCCAAATCCTTTAAATACCCGAGTCGGTTAATGATTCCACGCAAATCCCCTACTCCATCTCCATTTGAATCCTGAAAACTCCGCGGGTAAATTTGATAAACCACACTTTCTTTCCACCAGTTGCTGTCTCTAGTCTCCATAACTCCACACTTCCTCCAGCACCCGAGTCTAGGGCTTTCTTTATCTTATTTAATAGCGCCTTGGCTGACGCCTCTGATGATGTAACGTTGACCAAACAAATAAGCAATAAGAATCGGCAGGATCGTTAACAGAAGTGCTGGTATCAACAGCTCCCAGTTATTCATATACGTTCCGTTAAACACTTTCATCTTAATAGGCATAGTAAAATGGTTATCCTTAGTCAGCACCAATGAAGGTAGCAGATAATCATTCCAAATCCATAACACATTCAGAATCGCAATTGTCACTGATGTTGGAGCCAACATAGGCAGTACAATCTTAAAGAAAGTCTGTCTACGATTACATCCATCGAGCAGTGACGCCTCTTCCAATTCATAAGGAATCGACTTCACAAAACCATGGTACATAAATACCGATAACGCACTTCCGAAGCCAATGTACAAAATAATCAATAATGGAATAGGCGCCGCATCGATCCAGTGAAGCTTTGCCCCGTAGATATAAATCAGGGGAATCATAATGGACTGAAACGGAATAATCATGGAAGCCACCATTAGAGCAAAGAAACCATTATTAAATTTAGTCGAATGTCTCACCATGTAATAGGCGGTCATTGCTGCAAAGACACCAATGAATAGGACACTGAAAAAGGTGACTACGACTGTGTTTCTAAACGAGACAAAGAAATTCATTTTATCAATGACTTCAGCAAAATGTCCAAAGTTTAAGCTGGTCGGCAGTGAAAAAGGGCTTTCGAGAATTTGACCATTGCTCTTGAAGGAATTGACGATCATAAGAAAGAATGGAAAAACAAAAATGATGAAAAACACAACTAAAAATAAATAAGTCAGAATCACGGAAGTTTTTCGTCTAGCACTCATCATGCAGCAACCTCCAATTTCTTACTGAAATAAACCTGCAGACCGGTAACAACCGCAACGATAGCAAACAACACAAAGGCTTCCGCTTGGCCTACGCCATAATTATTTTCAACAAAGGCCTTTTTTACCACATGCATCGATACCATAGTTGTACTATCATATGGTCCGCCTGCTGTTAGAGAATAGTTAACGTCGTAAACCATAAAGGCATTCTTCAGAGTTAAAAAGATAGTCACTACAAAGGAAGGAACCATCAGCGGCAAAGTAACCTTTCTCAACCGTTGCCATCCATTGGCGCCATCAATTGTGGCTGCTTCCACTACATCTTTTGGCACATTGACTAAGCCAGCGACAAAAATGATCATCATATAACCCGCTGATTGCCAGATCGACACAATAACAATGGCCCAGAAAGCTAAATGTTCATCCCCTAGCCACCCTAAACGCAGCCATTCTATCCCAAACTTTTCACCAATAGAAGGCATGGTTTGTACGAATATAAACTGCCAGATGTAACCCAGAATCAAGCCACCAATTAAATTCGGTGTAAACAGGGAAGTTCGAAAGAAATTTTGCATCTTCACGCCGGAAGTCACTAAATAAGCCAATATAAAACCGAGAATATTGATGATAATAACGGTTGTCACGACAAACTTAACGGTCAATAAAAGAGAATCCCAAAACTTGGAGTCCGTAAATGCTGTCTTATAGTTAGCTAAACCTGAGAACTCTATTGGATTTAATGGAGAGGTCATATTGGTAAAGGTCAGATATAATCCATATGCAAAAGGAATCAGCACGGCAATCGTAAAGAAAATGATCGTGGGACCGGTGAAAAATAACTGGTTGCCCATTCGTTTGATCAGACGTTTTTCTGATATCATACGTTTAGCACACCCCTAATTGCTTTAAGGAGGAAACAGGCGAGAGTCACCCCAACCCGTTTCCCGCAATTCAGCAAATGATTAATTACTTTTGGCTTTTGTAATAGGTTTCAATAGCTTTGGCAAGATCAGCACGGGATTCTTTTTGGGCGATATATTTCTGAATATCCGGTGCAAGAATGTTACCCCAATCTTCGACCTTTACATAGTTTGAGCTGAACGGCATCGTATTGCCGGCCACCACAGCATCCGCAATCGCTGATCCGAGTGGATTGTTAACTTTCAAAGAGTTGTTCTTAAAGGCTGAGACGACTTGCGACTGGTTCACCAGAAAATCTTGACCTTTTTCATCATAAACGAGCCAGTTCAGGAACTTCTTAGCTGCTTCTTGCTCAGCCGGGGTTGCCGCTTTATTAATCACCAGAATATTAGTTGGACCTGCAGCAATCTTATTGTTCAGCGGATTGTCTGGATTGTTATCTACTGGGACAGGTATAAATCCGAAGGATTCTCCACTAACCGCCTGCAATGAATCATAAGCCCAGTTCCCGTTAAACAGGATAGCTGACTCCCCTTTTCCTACACTTACATGCGCATCGTCATAGTACTTGCCGAGTGGACGTTCACCGTATTTGTTGTATTCTTTGGATACCAGCAGATCCATCGTATCGTAGTAACCATTCCAAACATCATTACTTGCCAAATCAAATGTTCCGGCTTTTAGTTGCTCTACAATCGTATTTGGATCTTCTTCCTGATTCACAAACTGTGTACTGTAATGGTTCGCTACGGACCAGTTTTCGGTTTGATATGCAACCGGATATTTCACGCCGGAAGCTTTAATTTGATCCAGTAATTGTTTTAGCTTGTCACGAGTATTGATAGAGTGCGGATCGAAAGTACCGCCAACAGCCTTATCAAGTACGCTCTTGTTGTACACGAGACCGAAGCCTTCTATTGAAAATGGAAAACCTGCAATTTTCCCCTCTGCGTCTTTAACGCCGTAAACCGTCTCTTCATTCCACTTCTCACCTGAAAGTTCTATACCGAAATCTTTATATTTGTTCACAATGGAATCGGGGGACATCATCGCCATAGTTACCGTTTTACCGGATGCCGTAAGTTTATCCAGCAAATTAACGGTATCTCCAACAGCTCCAGAGACAGCCTCAACCTTGATATTCGGATTCGCTGCCATGAAATCTTTAGCCGCCTGTTCCCATTGGGAAGCGATTTCACCTTTACCGTTCGTAATAATTATGCTGACTTGCTCATCCTTCGAGTTCGCTGCCGGACTGGAGCCCGCTCCGTTGGATCCTCCACAAGCTGTCAATGAAACAGCAAGCAAAAGAACAAATAATAAAACAGATATCTTTTTCAAACAAAACCCCTCCATTTTGTGCTTTTTTATATGCTAGACCCCTATAAAAGTCTGAACATCAGATTGATACCGTTTTCATCAATTCAAAAAACTCTTCATAAATTCAGTTGGTTTATATACTAGAAAGCTTTCTTGCCTGTATTGTAACATCACTTGGTATCGGTTTCAATACAATTTAAAACTAAGTTTATAAAATAACCGGAACTTCAACTGGTATATAAGGTTATTTTAGTTTTATTCTTATTTATATCGTGTGGTATCGGTACCAATAAAGATAAATAAAAAAAGCGAGTCTGCATTGCAAATTCGCTTATCGGTGTTACGTAGATTCTCGAACTACCAGTTCAACCGGGAGCTCATAAGTAGCTGGCTCTACATCGGAATTATCCAGCATCTCCATAAGAACTTCCCCTGCCTTACGCCCCATCTGCTCTATAGGCTGCCGTATAGTGGTTAATGCGGGATTCAACATTTCTGCGAGGGGTTGGTCATCGAATCCAATGATCGCTAGATCTCGTGGGATACTTAGCCCTTCCTTTTTCGCAGCCATCATCAAACCACCAGCAATTTCATCACTACCCGTAAACACAGCGGTTGGACGATCCTTCATTTCAAGCAAGAGCTTCATTACTCTTTTCCCATCTTCAATGGTATGCTGGTTGACCAAAATCCAGTTAGGGTTCACTTGAATACCGGCTTCCTCTAATGCTTTTTGATAACCTAGGTTACGGTCTTTATCTTTTCCGAACTCGGTAAACAGACCTCCCGTACAGTAAGCAATTTTACGGTGTCCTCTTTCTATTAGGTGCTTGATTCCTAAGTATGTACCTTTAAATTGATCCAGCCGAATCATTGGGATTTTTGCATTACTCACATATTCATTACATAACACAATAGGCCCGAATTCAGTATACGGTTCAATGACTTCCCAATCATTCTCAATGGATGCCATAATGATGCCGTCCGCTTGTTTGGTCTTCAACAAATTCAAATAGGTTAATTCTCTCTCTTTATCCTCATTAGTCTGACATATCAAGGTTTGGTAGCCGTTTCTGTAACCAACCTTCTCTATGGAATCAACTAAATAGGAGAAAAAAGGATTCACAATTCTAGGAACTACGACAGCTATCGTCGTTGTCACTTGTCCTCTTAATCTTCTTGCCGAGAGATTCGGGGTATATTCAAGCTCTTCCATTGCTTGTAATACCAATTCTCTTTTATCTGCTGAAATATGAGGATAGTTATTGATTACTCGGGATACGGTCGTCTTAGACACTCCTGCTAAACGCGCCACATCTAAAATATTTGCCATTTCTACACTCACTCCAGATAGGGACAGTTTTTGAAACCAGTTTCAATCATTTTATATTAAATTATAAAAAAATGAAAGGGTCCTCAATACACTGGATATCCTGCCACAAACATCGCTAAATACAAAAGACTCCCCGCAACAGAAACTACAGTAAGGATAACATCCTTTGATTTCTCTTCAGTAAGCGCGACAGCAGCAAAAGCTAGTGGAAACGCAACCAGCAAATACCGCGGGGCTGACAGCAGCCAGGTAGCTCCCACTACGAATGCAAAGTACACGATGAAATAGGCGGTGTATGAAGGACGTATCTTTTTCGCACCCATGAACATGATAATTAGTGCTGAGAATATAGCGATTAAATTGGGCAGCCACATCCCAAGGAAAGAACGATGATCTCCACTCTTAAAGGTACCCACAGCGTATTCCATCTGATATCTTACGGTATCAAAAAAGAGATAAAATCGCTGAGACCAATGCTCCCTCTGGTAAATACTGAACTGAAACGCATTTCCCGTCACGTAGTAATTGATATACAGATAAGCCAGCAAACCTAATGATATGATAGCGAGACAGCTAACGGCGGTGGTAATCCTATGTATAAACGCTTTTTTATTTAACAATTTATAGTTGCCTATCAGATCCCGTCCAAATTCAATCGCAACCGGCACAATAAGCAGCACCCCAGGAGAACGAGTATACGCTGCAAGTGCACCGCATAAGCATCCGATGAACCATTCTTTTTTTCTCACAAAATATAAACACAACAAAGATAAAGCCAGAAATAGAGCTTCAGTCATTGGAATGAAGAAAAAGAACGCAGCCGGGAATATAAAAATATACTTAACGACTCGCATGGCATTCTTCCGATGCATATCTAGTGCAGCAAGCTCATAAGCGACCAAAGCGGCGACAATGGAAGAGATATTTGAAACGATAAAGCCAGCAACAAGATAGTTCCCTACAAATACCTTAACTACTTTAATTAAATTTGGAAAAAAAGGAAAAAACACAATATGGTACCTCGGATCTCCCTCCGTCTGGTACCAGTTCTCAGCAATCCCCAAATAATGTGAAGCGTCGATCCCGAATATATGCCAGGTGTCGGTGATTTTGCTAAACAGCCCCCCGGAATAACCATTCTGGATAATCAAAAATGCATAACCGATGAGCATAAGCAGGATACGACTCGCCAATATCCAGCCAATAATACGTAGCCAAGCCTGCCTTCTATCCCGCTCTTTACTTTCTCGAGTCACTTCAAGGGCTGGATTCGTTAGCACAAATTCTGTCAAAACAGGGATAGTGCGAAGCCCTAATAATACAAAAATTACAAAACAGATCACCGAAGCAAGGGTGCCCATCACGGTCCAAGTATCGGTCGTAATTGCCCAGTAAATAGCCGTCACCATCATAACAAGTATGAAGATGAAGGAAATGATTTTGTCGTGCTTTTTCATTTGATCCTCCAGTTACTTTGTTCAAACAATAGTTTAGGAAAAAAAGGATATAATTACCTATAGAAATATAATAGTCTTTATGTATTTTTTTGTAAATCACATCTTGTTTCTTCGTTCCTTACTTCCCCTCATAGCTGAAATAAAAGTTCAAAGGCAATTCATCATCACTTTGTAAACTGTTCGACATCCTGTAGGTGATATACAATTTATCCTCGCCCTTGCCGTATGACCATGATTCTTTGATAGAGCCTGTTAATGGCTTTAGCGGAAGAGTCATCCTGTCAATCGTTAGGATAGATTTTTCGACTTTTTCAGCCGCCTCCTCATCCGCAGGTTTGTATTGGTTCATAAAAGCACGTACCAGCTCTCTCGCATCTTGATAACCGCTTTCCGATCTGGGGAAAACCGTTCCTACCCGGTAACCAATGATTTTATTGGTCTTAACATCTACCACAATCTGCTGTATAAACTCCTTTTGATTCACGGATAAGATATCATCCTGCATAATTGTACCCAAGGTTGTATCGTATTCACCCACAGCATCCGCAATTTGCAAAGCAGCAAGCCCTTCTTCACGCGGCTGCATGAAGACAGCCCGATGCTCTTCCACATGTGTGAAAAGCTCAGCATACTTGGGTCTCGCCTTACTGCATGCAGTGAATACCAGCAAAAGAATGACTATTCCACAAATGAGATTGATATATGATTTTTTCAAACGAATACGCCTCCTTGCCTGACGAAACCGGTTTGGTTGATCAACCTCCTAGCCCTTACCATATATTTGAAAAAAGGCACAGCTATTCATGCCTTATATTAGAAAAACAAAGCATGCCCACTGGTGGGCCACAAAGAAAAAGCCCGAGCGTTTATGCTCGGACTTAATATCATTCAAATGGATAGATCCAGAAACGCTCTGTTCCAAAACGATCTTGGATTTCTTTATCCTCTAGCGTTTTGCTGCCTAACAGTTCAGCGGCTTGGAATTGGGATTTATGCGCCTGAATGGACGCCATCTTTTGCTTCAAGAAATCTTTCACATCAATGATAACCTGAGGCTTTCCAATCTCTTCAATATTATTGGCGAAAGCTATACAGTGAACAGGAGGTCTCTCTGCCTTGGGCATTCTACCAACCGTTCGAACCACTGCAGCTCCGGTAGCATCATGATCAGGATGAACGCTGTACCCCGGATAGAACGTAATGACCAGTGAGGGGTTAAGCTCCTTCAGAAGCGCATCAATATGGCCCTCAAGCAGAGCTTGATCCTCAAATTCAATGGTCTTATCGTGGAAACCAAGCATTCTCAAATCCTGTATTCCAATCGCCCGGCAGGATTCTTCCAGCTCTTTTTTACGGATCTCTGGGAGGGTTACCCGATTCGCAAAAGGCGGCACGCCCATATTCCGGCCCATCTCTCCAAGTGTCAGACAAGCATAGGTAACTTGGGTGCCGTTTTGCACATGTTTAGCTAGTGTTCCAGATATACCGAAGGCCTCGTCATCCGGATGCGGTAATATAACTAGAATATGTCTTTCCACTGAACTCCTCATCTCCTCTACCATTAGAACGGCTCCCGGCTTAATTGTAAGGATACGACCAGTTTGCCTTGGCTGTCATGCCCGGCCAGAATTAATCTTTCGGTCTCACTCTCTTCATAGTGAGTTAGTCCTTCCGAGTACACCCAGCCCTGTGACATTTTTAGGCCGACGCGATAAGGTCCATGACCGGAAATCGAACCATGAGAATATCGGATCACAGCATTAGTAATGAAAGTAGCCGCTGGGTGCTTAGAACTATCGAAATGGGCAGCGTATGCTCCCGTCGTCATCTCAAGATGGATATATAGATCCTGATCTTTAAGCAGGTCGATCCTCTCTTGTATTTCGGATTGATTAATTAGCTGCAAGGTTACGCCTCCATATCTGAATGAAATTATACCTACGAAAAATAAGATCCCTACCTTATTAAGGACGGATCTGTTAAAGGATAAGCGGGTCCGTATTTCTCATCAAAGTATAACTTGCTATACATATTAATTCAAATGAATGCGATACGTTCCAAGCTTAAATTTCAAACGATGAATCCCCTATGTAAGCCATACCGAACGCTGCGCCGACGATGACAGCGATTCATTCTTTCAGCCTTTTATCCAGAATTGGGCGGATGAACCAGATATAATAAACCAGACAGAGAAGCAGTACTACAGATGTCAGAAAAAAGGGGATTTCATAATCCTGTCCAATCAAAATCCATCCCGTAAGCAGAGCGGCGCCGGATGATCCGAGGCTCCGAAATACGGATCTCATCCCTGCGTAGAGATTCCTCTCCCGCTCCTTAAAGGCAGACATCAACTGACTATCCAGCAGATTAGACAGCATCGTAAGCCCTCCCCCGCGAACCAGGAACACAATTGTGAACATCCAGACTGGCATAGCCCAGGATAATGAGGCGAACACGAGTATGTTAGCCAAAAAGACAGATACGATGGCCACATTGTGGCCAAAACGCTCTAATACATAAGGCGTCATTAAAGAAGCTGCAAACAAAACAACTCCGCTTACCGCCAGCAGAATGGACACTTTATCATCCATCCAGTTCAGTCTATACTTCACAATTACATTAAGGAATGACCCAGTGATGGCTATCGCGCCTCCGAGCAGGGCCATGAATACCGAGAACAGCCAGAGTGTGCCGGAAGGCAGCTTTTTCCTCAAGCTAGAGACTTCACGGTTCACTTCCAGAACTTCAGAGGTTCTAACCGTTTCGCTTTCCCTCCCCTCAGAGGGAAGCCAGAGTCCTCTAATCATACTGTGAACAACGAAAACTAGTGCAGCAAGCAGTAGCGTAAGCCCATACCCATCCCCACTATCAGCCGAATTCGGCAAGTATCCGGCAGCCAGGGTTCCTGCCCCTGTAAATGCAGTAAACACGGCAAACATCAGGGAGAAGGCACTTGCTTCTTCCTTTCGCGAGCCACAATAGTGGAATAGCAACTGCACCTCAGTCGTCTCCACAAGAGTAAGGCCAATTGAGACCAAAGTTTGAGCCAAATAGAATATGCCGGAATGATTGCCAATCGCATAAAGTGCACTTCCTGCCGCTATAAACAGGATGCCGGATACTAGCAGCTTTTTACGACCTATACGGTTTGCCGATATGGATACAGGAATAGCCAATGCACCCATGATCAGTATACCTATGGACATGAGCAGCCCGATTTCATCCTCCTTCATCCCTTTGGACAGCAAGTGCAAATTAAGAACTAGCGAATACATACCGATGCCGATGCCATACATGGCTTCGGTCATAAGAAACCGGCGGACGCCGACAGACAGGCGCAGCAAGTTCCTCATATACCCAGACATACCCATAACCCCTTTCCTTGGTGATACAGTCAAATAGGAAGGGCTCCATTCGGAGCCCCTCTACTTTCAAATGTATATTTTAATTGTAAGGACCAAGCCCTATTCCGGCTCTGTCTTCTTTAGATAAGCCCGCCACGTAATACACCACTTTGCAGGATCATCAAGAGAAGATTCCACATTCCGGTGAACGGTGCTGTTGTGCGGAGCTAATTTGACGATATGCGGCTGCGTGTAAGCTTCATTCGAAATATGGGTCAGCGCCTCGATATATTCATCAAGATCTTCCTTCGAATAAGATTCAGTTGGCTCCAGCGTGAACGGCTGCGCAACGATGTACGGATGATGGGATGTCCAATAATGCAGGCCGAAATCACACATCCGGCGGGTGATGTCTTCCGTTGTTACCCCAGTCTCATCCGTAAGCTGCTTCCAACTGTACCTTACCTGTTCAAGACGCCGACCTTTGATGTAAGGAGCACTGGCTCCACGGATTTGCAGAATTTTGTGATACAGATAGTTATTATTCAGTACAGCGATCTGGGCTACATTCTTAAGACCGTCCGGCCCCAGGCTCATAATCCAAGCGTAGGAACGAAGCACAGTCTGGGCCACGCCGTGGAAGCTGCGTACTTTGCCAATGCTGTCATCGCTTTGCTCTGCAAGGACATAACGACTTCCGTCCCAGTCAACAAGCGGCCCCGGCAGGAAACGCTTAAGGGAATCAGTTACCCCAAGAGCCCCAGTAGCTGGCCCTCCGCACATGTGAGGTGCGGCAAAGGTCTTATGCAGGTTGAAGAAACACATATCAAACCCGGCTTCTTTGGCTCGAGTGATACCCAGTAGCCCATTCGCGTTCGCCTGATCGTAGAAGCAGATTCCTCCTGCTTCATGAACCACGTCCGTGAACTCGCGGATGCGATGGTTGTATATACCTGTGTCTTCCGGATTGGCCACGACGAAACCCGCCGTGCGTTCGGAAATGGCATTCTTCAGCTTCTCCAGATCAGGGAATCCGTCTTCATCAGGATGCAGTGTAATGATCTTATACCCCTTAACCGCTGCGGTTGCCGCTTGGGACGGATGTGAGAAGATGGTCGTAATGATCTCATCCCGTTGGTCTCCCTCGCCCCGTGAATCGTGATATGCGCGGACAATGGAAGCCATGGCCAGCAAGGCCTGGGTGCCACTGCTCGGCTGGAACGAGAAGGCGTCCATCCCTGATATTTCACGCATCATCAGGTCCAGCTTATAGTAGATTTCCAGGATCCCCTGAACGGATCCGGCATCCTGCAGTGGATGCAGCTCCATCAGATTTGGGGTACGTATAAGCATTTCATTGATACGGGGAATATACTTCATCGTACATGTCCCCTGTCCGATCTCTACGTTAAGATCGGAACCTAAAGTCTCTTGAGAGAGTCTTAAATAATGTCTAAGAACTTTAGCCTGACCAATTTCGGGAAGTGCCGGCGCTTCTTTTCTCCGCATGGCTGATGGAATTCGGGCTGAGCCTTGACCGACAACCTCGGCAATTCCAGCCTCAGTGCCTGGCGGGATCACTCCGCGCTCACCCGGTCGGTGAAGCTCGAAGATCACCGGTTCATCCCATTTGGCTTGGTGAAAGCGGCGCACCTTATGATCTCTACGAATCCGTTTCATGGCTTTCCTCCTACTCTTCTGTATTATTGAGGCTTGCAGACAATGCTCTCGATAGCTGACGCAAGCCGGTCCAGATCTGACTGCATATGAATTTCAGTTACGCAATAAAGAGCACATTGTCCCCACTGGGGATAAGCAGACGACAGATCTTTTCCTCCAAAAATCCCTTTTTCCAAAAGACACTTGTTAATCTCAGCGACAGACATTCCGGTCTCGTTGAAATCTAAGATAAATTCTTTGAAAAAGGCTGTATCTTTGAATCGCAAAGAGACCCCGGGAATGGCACACAGCTTATCCGCAGCATACTGGGATTTCTGCATAATGGTCTCCCCTACTTCCTGCATACCCGCTGGTCCAAGCAGGGATAGGTAGACTCCAGCGGTAATTCCCCACAGCGCTGTCTGTGTTCCAACCGATTCCTTCCCCTTCTCCCGAAGGGCAAAGGATGTACGCTCATAGGCCACATCTCCGAAGCCATACTCGCCTTCCACTTCTGTTGGAACAATACCGAACAGGCGGGACGGATATTCCATCACATATGTCTCTTCATCCCGGGTAGCGATGAATCCGGCTTGACCCCCGCCATAGTTCATATGCATGCCTAGCGGCTGCAAATCCCCACAGACAATATCAGCACCGTAGCGGCTTGGAGGTTCCAGTACGCCAAGGGATATCGGATCAACGCCCACAATAGTAATAGCATTCACCGCGTGCACAAGCTCAGATATTTCAGCGCCCTGATCCTCTATAACTCCCAGATACCCCGGATTCTCGAAGTAGAACGCCGCTGTTCCTTCCTCAAGCTTACCCTGCAGATCCTCCAGATCTATCTTTCCAGTCACCGGATCAATTTCCACGTACCTAATTTCCATTACAGGTGTACAGTAATTGCTTATAATCTTGGCTTTATCCGGATCGACGGAGCTGGAGAGCAGCGCAATCCTACGGCCTGTAATCCGACCAGCCATTCGAATGGCTGTGGAGGCCGCCTGTGCCCAGTCGAAGGTTGGAACGTTAACTACGTCCATATCAACCAGTTCGGCCATCAGGCTTTGATACTCGAACAAGGACTGAAATCGGCCGTGGTCTTCGTAAGGCTCTCCTGCATAAGCCGTCACGAACTCCGAGCGCTGATTAATTTCGTCGCATACCGCCGGAACGAAATGCTGCCAACAGCCAGCCCCGAGGAAGTTGATATAATCGGCGCCATGCTTGTTCTTCGCAAGCAGAGCCTCGATATGTCGACGAAGCTCATATTCATTCATAGCTGAAGGAAGATTCATCTCCCGCTTGAGCTTCAGACTATCCGGAATCGCATCATGCAGCTGGTCGATGGAGCTCAGGCCGATTTCCTTCAGCATGGCCTCCCGGACTTCTGGTACTGTGTTCGGAATATAGGGATGGGCATAAGTTCTGTGTTCAGACAAGGTTAACGCCTCCGTCCTTAAAAGGTTGATGTTAAGTGTTCATTTCTTAGTCGTTAGGCAATGCCCCCGCCATCCACAACAAGTACGCTTCCGGTGACCCAGGAAGACAGATCGCTGGCTAGGAACAATACCGCATTTGCGATATCACGTGGTGTACCCAATCGCTCCAATGGACGTCCCCCAGCAGAGGCTACGAGGAAGGTAGCTTCGTCCTGTTGAAGCTGCTTGGCTTCATCGCGTAAAAGCGGCGTATCCGTGTCGCCTGGGGACACGCAGTTCACGCGAATGTTCGCGGGACCGTGGTCAATGGCCATGGCTCGGGTGAGATTGACCACTCCAGCCTTGGCTGCACAGTAGGAAGCGGCGCGGTCCCCGCCTTTAAGGCCCCAGCCGGAGCCGGTATTAATGATGCTGCCACCGCCTCCGTGCTCCATCACCGGGATCATATATTTGGAGAGCAGATAGACGCCCTTAAGTGATACATCCATCACCAGATCCCAGTCGGCTTCCTCAAGCTCGACAACGGTCTTGCGGCGGATTATCCCTGCATTGTTGAACAGAATATCGACTTTGCCGTGCGCGTTCTCAATCTCTGAGGCGGCACGCTTGCAGTCCTCCGAAGAGGAGACATCGCAGCGGTGGAAGCTTCCTTCCCCTCCCCGCCCTTTAATCTCATGAACAGCCTGCTCCCCCTGCCTTACATTGATGTCCAGCACAACCACGTGTGCTCCGAAATCTGCAAGCAGTCCGGCCGTAGCAAGGCCAATACCTGAAGCACCTCCGGTAACAACAGCTATCTTTCCGCTTAAATTGAGTACATCCTGTGTGTGGAGCATGCTGTGCCCTCCTCTCATTAATGTGGCTGTGGTAACCCGTACAGCATTTGTCTAGCAAGCCACTCCGGCGTGGTATCTTCTGATAAAAACGGAATGAGCAAAATGCGGAATTTAAAAGCTTCCGATGTTACCTTATGATCCGGCATCTGGGCAGGTCCACAACTGTTGCTGCCCAGCCCATTCTGCCGGTAATCCAGATTCAGCGTGATGAAGTCTCGCGGAACAAGCTCGCTTTCATGTTGTGCTTCTTCAAGATCCTTGTCCGTATAACGACGCGCGCTGAATTCAAGAGTCGGAATACCCGCAGCAAGTAGACCAAGTCCGGATGCGTCTGTGACGGATATCCATCTAACATCCATCCGGTTTCCATTCTCCTGCGGATATATATATGGAGTGAATAATCCATCAATTGAAGCTGTATACACTCCAACACGGCATGCCTCTTTGCTGTCCGAATAATTCTCACCGGGACCCCGGCCATACCATTTCACCCGATCCATGTCGTCTGGAATCTCCATCTGGAGTCCAATCTTAGGCAGCATTTCTGGCGGTTTGCCCTCCGGTGTGCCCTGCACATCCATAGTGATTTGCCCTATGCTGGTTACGGTATAGGTAGTTACACATCGGAAACCCCAATCAAAGACTGGTGGAGCAATCCTTGAGCTGACAGTAATACAGATAGTTCCTTCGTCAAGCCGGGTCCAGCTAACCTCACCAACACGTTCTGTTAGCCGGTCCAGGTGTGCTTTACGCCAGTCCGGTAGCACATACATGTCATTGTCGATCGGCGGACGCCAGAAATTCAGGCGCGGTCCGGCTTTCATTAGTTCCTTGCCATTCAGACGAAGCGAACCGATTCGACCGCTCCGCGTGTCAAAGGTCATACGGAAATCATCATTTGCGAGAATGATCTGCCCAGCAGCCTCTGTGCAGTGAAGATTCTGCCTGATCAGTTGACTTCCCATCCGGGTAGCAGCATGGGAGGGGTCATCTGAATGCTCTGTATGACTATCACCAACACGATTGCCTAACTCATCCTGCATTAGAAACTGAGCCCAAGCCACTTCATGACCCTGATCCGCCCAAAGACAGTCAGCGGCGATCGAGAAGCTGATGTTCAGCCACTGTTCCGCATCCTCACTGCGAAGGAGAGCATAAAGACTGTGGTCATAAGGAATCTCCACTTCTGCCTGTCCGCCCGCTTCAATCTCTGGGAGTGCAAGAACCCCGCTTTGAACGGTACGTCCATCCATGGTAATGCTCCAATCAGCATATAGGTGATCCAGTGTCAGGAAATCATAGCGGTTAATCACATTAACCTTGTTCCTGCTTATATACTCGACCCGAACCGGCTCGATAATTTTCTTATATTCAAGCAGGCCCGGTGATGGCGTTCGGTCCGGCCGGACTAGACCATCTATGACGAAGTTGCTGTTATTGGGCACATCCCCGAAGTCCCCGCCATAAGCATAATCAGCCTTCCCATCCGCCGTCTTCCAGCTCAGCCCGTGGTCAATCCATTCCCACACAAAGCCGCCCTGCAGTCTATCGTACTTGTCAAAAGTATCAAAATAAGGACTTAATCCACCGGGGCCGTTGCCCATGGCATGCGCGAATTCACACAGAATATGCGGCTTCGGATGATCAGTCAACTGACCGAAGCCTTCCATCTTCTCAACGGAGGAGTACATCGTGCTTACCACATCACAGACCTCAGCTTCGCGATCTTCTTCGTAATGAATAAGCCGTGTTGGGTCAGCTTCTCTGCACCACTGCGCCATCGCCCGGAAATTGCAGCCGAAGCCGGACTCATTCCCAAGCGACCAGAAGATCACGGAAGGATGATTCTTGTCGCGCTCAACCATTCGCTGAACGCGCTCCACGTAGGCTTCCTGCCAGGCAGGATCATCGCTGAGTCTGGAAATGTTGCCTAGCAGTTCGAATCCGTGTGTCTCCAGATCGGTCTCTTCCATAACATATAAGCCGTACTCATCACACAGATCATAGAACCGGGGATCATTCGGATAGTGCGCGGTTCTTACGGCGTTGATATTGTGCTGCTTCATCATCTTGATGTCCTGCAGCATGGTGGAGACGGTGACAGTGCGACCTGTATCCGGGTGATGATCGTGACGATTGACTCCCTTGAGTTGAATCGCCTTTCCATTCACCAGGAATTGTCCGCCGCGCACCTCAACTGTGCGGAATCCAACTCGCTGGGCCGTCATCTCTACTGTCTCTCCATTTTCATCCAACAAAGTGATCTTCAGATGGTACAAATTGGGCGATTCCGCACTCCACAGTTCCGGCTGTCCTACAGGCATTATAAGCTGCACATTCTTTCCTGCAGTAACCCGATCCTCAGCCCATGCAACAGATTCACCACTTCGCTTAAGCAGTTCAAGCCGCAGACTGCCCTGTTCAGCAGGTTCCCCTTGTATGTTCACATGAACGGATAAGATCCCATCACGACTTGATTCATCCAGTTCCGTTATAATCCGATAATCGGCAATGCGGAGCGAAGTAGGCTCGGAGAGCAAATACACATCTCTAAAAATCCCACTCATCCACCACATATCCTGATCTTCCAGATAACTGCCGTCCGACCATTGATACACTCTAACTGCTAAGGTATTGTGGCCCGGTTTCACATAAGGAGTGAGATCGAATTCTGAGGTCAGGCGGCTGCCCTGACTGTATCCGGCCAATTTACCGTTCACCCAGATATGAAACGCACTATCCACCCCGTCGAACTTAATGGCGACATTCCGCCCGTTCCAGGATTCGGGCAGCATGAACGCTCTCACATAACTGCCCGTCGGATTCTCATCAGGCACATGCGGGGGGTCTGCCGGAAACGGATAATATAAATCCGTATAATGCGGAGTTCCGTACCCTTGTAGCTGCCAGTGTCCCGGTACCTGAATCTCATCCCAGCCGGAAGTCTCATATTCCTCCTCGTAGAAGTGTTCCGGCGCCCACTTTGGCCCCTTTGCATAGTTGAACTTCCACATACCATTCAAGGATTTGAACCAGGGTGAGCTTCCCCTATTGTAAGTTAGTGCCTCTGACCAGTCAGAATAGGGGATGAAGTAGGCCCGGCTTTTGGCCCGCCCTCGCTGAAGGATGCCAAGATCATCCCAATCCCTCCTGATAGTTTGCTGTGACATGGTTCATTTCTCCTCTCTTTTCTCTACTCTGCGCTGTGTGCTGTTATTAGATTTCCGAACCCGCTGCGGCGAACTAACCTTTAATGCCTGTAGTCGCAATGCCGCCAACGATGTAGCGCTGGGCGAAAAAGAAGATTGCCAGCGGCGGGATCGAGATCAGAACTGTAATCGCCATAATGGACTGCATATCCACACCGTACATCCCTTTGAATTGTGAGAGTCCTAGGGTCAATGTGTATTTTGTTTGGTCGTTAAGGAAAATGAGCGGCCCAAGATAATCATTCCAACAGCCCATTATCTGGAACACAGCGACCAGGATCAGCGAAGGCCCCATCAGCGGGACAATAATCCGCGTCAATACGGTTAGCTTATTGGCACCGTCGATTGTAGCTGCTTCGTCTAACTCACGCGGGATGGTGAGAATGAACTGCCGCAGCAGGAAAATGAAATAGGCGGATCCGAAGAAAGACGGAACAATAAGGGATTTGAGCGTATTAATCCATCCCAGAACGTTGAATAGCATATACTGCGGAATCATAGTGACTTCCCAAGGAATCATCATTGTTGCCAACACAACCAGGAACAGAAAGTCCCTGCCCTTGAACTGAAATCTGGCGAATCCATAGGCTACGAGCGTGCATGAAATCAGTTGGCCGAACGTTGACAGGATGGTAATAATCAGTGTGTTTTTCAGAAACATATTGAAGGGCTGAATGTTCCACGCCTCTGCAAAATTGCTGAACTTCCATACAGAAGGAATCCATTTAGGTGGAAAAAGATACAGCTCGGACTGTGACTTGAGCGCAGTCGTAACCGCCCAGAACAGCGGGGCTATGAACAACAGTGAAAAAAAGAGCAGCAGAACGTATACGAGTATTTTCTTCACAAAGAACGTCTCCTTCCTTGAGCCTTCAGCTTCTCCTGAGGATTCTTCTTCATTTCACCTTCGTAGAACACCCAGGCTTCCGAGGATTTGAACACAAGAAAGGTCAAGCCGAGCACGATCAGGAACATGAACCAGGCGTTAGCTGCCGAATATCCCATTTTGAAATACTTAAACGCATTCTCATACATGTACATGGCATAGAAATAGGTTGCTTTCATTGGACCGCCTCCGGTCAGCAATAAAGCCAGAGTCAGCTGCTGGAAGGCTGCAATAATGGAAGTAATTAAGTTGAATAAAATCGTCGGAGTGATCATCGGAATCGTCACACTGAAGAATTGTCTGAGCTTACCTGCCCCATCAATGGAAGCGGATTCATAAAGATCTTTTGGAATCCCTTTAAGACCAGCCAGAAAGATCAGCATCATCGAGCCTTGTCCCCAAAGACTTGCAATCACCATTGCTACTAATGACCATTGCTTATCGTTGAGCCAATCAGGGCCCTGAATACCGATTAGAGACAGGAAGTAATTCAGAATCCCATAATCACCGCTGTATACCCAAGACCAGATCATTGCCAGAGCGACACCGGATATAACGGAGGGAATATAAAAGGCGGTTCGGAATATAGCACTGCCCCGTGTCTTCTGATTCAAGAGAATCGCAAGGCCAAGCGCCACAATGATGTTCAATGGAACGAACAGAGCCGCAAATTTGAGGGTGACCCCGAGTGAGGTCCAGAATAACGGGTCATCCGTAAACATTTCCGCATAATTGCCAAACCCGATAAAGTGCACTTCGCCGACAATCGGCCAATCAAAAAAAGAGATGATAAGGGAAAATAACAATGGCCCCAAGGTGAACACGAGGAATCCGAAGATCCAAGGAAAAATGAAGAGGTAGGGAACAGCCCTACCCCAACTACGTCTTCGTGTAGGCTTGAGCTGGGCCATAGGCTCCCCTGCTTGATGCAGAAAGGTCTGAGCCATCTCTTAACCTTCTTTCTGTAAAGTGTTATTTCAAATAACGTTGACTATCTTTAACAGCCTGATTCAGCACTTCCTGGGCATTGCTGCCGTGCATAACCGCTTCCACCGCAGCAGAGAGCTGGCGGTTCACTTCATTCCATTTCGGATTTAGCAGGAACGCAGGTGTATTGCTGGAACGTTCCAGCATTGTGTAATACGGTTTATAGAGCGGGTCCTGATCTTTCTTCAGCTCGTTTACGACACTGACCCTTACAGGCAGATCTGCCACACGCATCTTGATCGAATCATTAGACACATAGAATTTCACGAATTCCCAGGCCAGATCTTTCTGCTTCGAATCCTTGGCGATGGACAAAGCGGACTCCGCGAGCACGCCTTTGACCGGTTTGCCCGGGAACGCAGGAATTTCGACCGTACCTACATTTATGCCTGCCGTCTTGAACGATTCCAGCGGCCAGATACCGCTCTCCCACATAGCGATTTTACCCGCTTTAAAAATGTCATCTCCGCTCTGCTGGCCTTTGCCTCCGGTCAGCACAGCCGAGCCGTTCTTAACCATGTCGCCGAGCATCTGGATGGACTCAGCTGTCTCTTTGCTGTTCATAAATCCTTCAATCGTTTTCCCGTCATCGGAGATGAACGAGCTTCCGTTGCTCCATACGAAGCTCTGAAGGTCATACGTATCGTTCTCTGCGCGAACCCCGAATCCGTACTGCTTCTTCGACTTATCGCTGAGCTTGGCCGCGATGTCCTGGAACTCCGTCCATGTCCATCCATCCTTCGGATAAGGGATCTTGGCATCCTCGAACAGCTTCTTGTTGTAATAGACCACGCGTGTGGTGAACCCTGCCGGAATGCCATATAGCTTGCCGTCAATTTTGCCATAGTTGAACAATCCCGGATAGAAATCTTCGATGTTCAATTCTTTATCATTGCTCGAATAGCTGTCCAGCGGTTCTAGAGATTGATGATAGGTTGGGAAATCCCACATATACATCACATCAGGCGGATTGGTCGCCCCGAATCCAGCGGCAAGCTTCTGGTCAAAACCGTCTGCATAAGCCTCTACCTGAACCTTCGTGCCCGGATGGGCTGCTTCGAATTTCTTGGCGATGTCTTGCTCAATCTTGAGCGCGTCTCCGGTATCCCATGTCGCAAAACGAAGCGTCTTCGTCTCCCCTGAGCCTGCGGCACCTGTGGATGATGAAGGCTCACTGTTCCCCCCGCAAGCTGTGACCATAGTTGCCATTAACGTAGTGGCAAGTACAATAAGAGAAATTTTCTTTTTCACTGTGGCAGCCTCCCCTTTGAATGAGGTAATAATAATTGAACCGCTTTCATCTTAACTTTTATGAAAGCGGTTCAAAACCGATATCTATTCGAATGTTTGCGTACTTTTGTTCGATTTACAGGCCGGGGTGTCCATCTGTTCGAATCACGGCGTCTTTTTGTTGTATGCGGTAATAACTAGGCGTCTGACCCGTGCAGCGCTTGAACCATTTGCTGAAATATTTACTGTCGCCCAGCCCTGTCCGCTCCGCAATATCCTGCATCGTCAACTGCGTATCCCGTAGCAATGCCTTGGCCAGCTTAAGCTTCCTTTTATATTGAAAAGCCACAAAGCTGTCGCCAACCGTCTTCTTAAATAAGATCGAGAAATGGCTTCGGCTAAGTCCCACCTGGCTCGCCAAATCGCTAACCGACCAATCCGCTCCAGGGTTCTCATGCAGAAGCTTCACGGCCTTCCATATCGGTTCAGGCCAGTCCTGAGACGAAATACCATGCAGCTTCTCCACTTCCGCTTCCTTGTGAAGCGCCATGATGGCCTTGCTTAAATCTTCAGCGTTGCCCAGCGGTCCTCTCTTAGCCCATTTCAGCTTCTCGATTTGGCTTTTCATCTGAACGAGCAGACTGTCCGCAATCTCCAGCTCGTCACCAGGTACAATCCAGTAGCAAAGGTCCTCACCGTATGGGATGATAACAGATGCGCTGTGGGGCATCCGGCTATTCTCATCCTCATTAAGCTTGACGAGATCCAGGTAAGTACAATCGCATCCACAGGTCTTGATCAGATAAATGTACAAGGGTTCCCTATTCAGCGGCAGCTTCTCCCTAATGAGCTTATCTATTTCGTCAACAAATTTGCTGCTGTGTCCACTCTGCCAGGCAAACAAGAGAGAGCCCAGACGTTCTCCATAGATTTCGCTTGTTTCAGCATCTGCTATGGGAGCAGACGATGTCAGCTCCCTCTGGAACTTCTCCAGCATTCCTTCCAGCTCTTCATCTTCAAAGGCCGTCTTAAGCAGATATCCTGAAGCCCCAAGCTTAATTCCCTGCTGAGCAAACTCAAAGTCACGGTGACAGCTCAGCAGAATAATCCGGGTGTCCTTATCGACCTCTTTAACTTTGCGTAACAGTTCAATCCCATTCATCTCCGGCATGACGATATCGGTGATCACTATTTGAGGCAGGTGAATCTGATAGGCCTCCCAGGCTTTAAGGCCGTTCGGCGCATCCGCCACCACTTCCATCCCATACTTATGCCAAGGAATTGTAGAGCGAAGTCCTTTGCGCACGATACTCTCATCATCTGCAATTAACACTTTAATGGTCTTGGTTGTCTCCATGCGGACTCTCCTCCTTCTTGGGCCACCTAATTACGATAGTAGTGCCTTCACCTTTCGTAGAATGCACCGTCAAGCCATACTGCTGTCCGAAATGAAGCTTGAACTTCTGATTCGCGTTCTGAACGCCGAGTCCTCCGCGTCCCTGCGGTTTGCTTTCCGGCTTTGCACGCATAAGCGCCTTCAGCTTCTCTGCAGTGATCCCTGCACCGTCATCAGACAATGTTAACAACAGATGATCGCCTTCCTCCCGTACACTTAACGAGATGTTACCCGCCCCATCTTCAAATCCATGAAAAAAGATGTTCTCGAAGAGCGGCTGAAGGGTCATACGGGGAATCAGATACGGCTTAAACTCTTCGTCACAGGTCTGTTCATAACTGAATGCGGACCCGTAACGGATCTCTTGTATTTTCAAAAAATGCTCAATCATTCGGAGTTCACGGCCTAACGTGATCAACTCCTGAGAGATATCCAGATTACCTTCGAGCACCATCGTCAGATGATAGAGCATCTGGCGGATATCCTCTGCCCCTTGGAGCCTTGCCTTCCACTGGATAGAATTCAGCGTATTAAAGAGCAGGTGTGGATTAATTTGGTAGTGGAATGCCTTAAGCTCGGCCTCCTTCTTCAGCCGCTCACTCTGCTCCACTTCCTGCACAAGGGATTGAATTCCCCCTACCATACGGTTGAAGCTGGTGTCCAGGCTGCCGAGTTCATCCTTGCCTTCCACCAGGGTCCTCGTGTGTAGCTTGCCAAAGCTGACCTTCTGCATCGAGTCTTTCAGCCTGCGAATTCGAGCTGTGAATTTCGATGAGAATATATAAGCTAGCCCAAAGGCAAGCAGACAAGAAACAATGGCTACAAGTACTGTGTTGGAGCGGATCAGGCTCGAGGAAAAATAAAATGCTTTGGCTGGCAGCCTTGCTTCAATCTTCCATCCGTTGGCTGCCAGTGTCCTATTCCACACCACATCACTATCGTCTGGAGTGAATGGAGAATCTGACTGGTAAATGGGTTGCCCTTCAGAACCAGTTATCGTCAAATGCGCTTTGGTATCTTCCTCAAACATATGGAACATATCTAGAAGAACCTGCGCATTCTCTTCTATTAAGATCGTGCTTCCATGCTGGGTTCCAGCCGGATTATTAATCCGTACAGCGAGCCCCAGGATAGGATCTCCGGTATCCGAAGCTTCCATGCCATGATTCATAGGATAGAAGCCCAGCCAATAGGGACCTTTGGATGAATAAGTAAGGGCCCGCCAGGCAGGAATATCATTAAGCTTACTGACATCCAGATTATTCTCTCCATAGTAATAACCAGAGCGGGTAATCAGATAAATCCCTCTCGTCAGATCCGTCTTAAGTGATTTAAGCAGCGCCTCGAAGTCATCTTTATCCATAATCTCCTGATACGTAGTCGGAACGTGATCACCTAGTCCCACCCGCGCAGGATCAAGGAGATATGAATAGATCGTTCCTGTCGTCTGATTCATCCGGTTCAAAGCGGAGCTGATCTGCTGATCAAGTTGTGCCACGGTGTTCTCCCCGTATTTCCCGAATTGGGAGTTAATGACTATAGCGGATTGATAATAGTTCAAGGCTCCCAGTGACAGTAGCGGAATAATCGCGACAATAAGAAAGCAAAAGAGCAGCTTAGTCCGGATGCTGAAATAAGAGCGAATAGAGAAGCGATGATATAACTTCTTAAAGAAATGACTCCACATGACTTCTCATCCCCGCCTTATATATTTCATTTTTATAGTTGAAGTGTAGCACGGACTGGCACACTCGGGAATATCTCGGAAAATGGGAAAGCACTTCCCCTCACGCCGGTCTTGACCAGGAGGAAGTGCCCGTATGTTTTTAGGTTGTATACTCGTGCCCTAGGATTAAGAAGACACTTGAGGTCCAAGTAAACGCCCTGTCGCGAAGCCCTTGACCCGTCAGGGCATCGAAGTTCTCGGCCATGCCACTCTTGTTCAGCATATTGCAGAATCGCCGGGCTACCTCACTTGCCAGCTCAACATCCCCCGCCGCGGCCACACCTTCCACGAGCAGCATGGTTGATGGCGCCCAGATTGGGCCTCGCCAATAGCCATCCGGCGTGTAGTAAGGGCTCTTCACACTCTCTGTAGCCCAGCCGTTCGGCGTCAAGAAGCGGCTCTCATCCCGCAGGCCATCCAGCAGTGCGCGCAGGATTGGCTCCGGCAGCCGCTTGCCAAGCAGAATGGGCACGAAGAGCAGCAGGCTGTCGCCGTCGGATGCTTCGTGAGTTCCAGAACGGCAAGCGGTGAACCTTCCATCCTTCCAGAAATGACGCAGCATTTTCTCCAGGGTCTCCTCGCCTAATCGTCTCCATGCGGTGCTTTCGTCGGTAAGCCCCAGAAGCCCAGCAATTTCGGCAAGCAGTTCGATCTGCAGGATCAAAAATGCTGCCAGATCCGGACTCTCCACCGGAATCCCGTTATTAAAGGCAGTACTGTTGTCCCAACCCGAATCGTTTCCATGATTGTACTGTGGTATACCGTCCTTGTCGTTATCCCGGTAATGGAACCACCAGTTCGTCCACTTGCTCAAGGGTCCATACACTTCTCGAAGATGGGATTCCTTAATATAATCCGTCCGCTGCATCATCCAGGCCAGCGTCCAGCCATGAATAGGCGGCTTGTTGCAGTTCCAAAGCTCGTACTTGTCGTTGATAAAGTCCGGAATCAGGCCGCTCTCATCCTGGCGGTCGAAGAAGATCATAAACTGGTCCCAGGCCAGCTCTGGATGATGTCTTACAAGAGCCATCGCATTGAAGCAGTGATCCCAGCTCCAAATATTCGTCATCCAGTTCTTCGACATATACATAGCAGGTCGGGTCAAGCATCCTTCCGCGGGAACCAGACAGGACCAGGTAATATAAGCCGCCAGTTCACGGCCGTCCTGCCAGCGTTCGGGAACTGTCAAGCTGGCACCCAGCCACTGGTCATATTCCTGTTGCACCTCTAGTACCGCTTCCTCCCATGACCTCCAGGCCTCACGCTGTTCCCATACCGTACGGAATTCTTCCACCGCGAACTCGGCAATTTCCGTACCCGCTTCAGGGACGAACTCCGCCACAATGCGGGAACTTTTGATTTTGTCCCAAGGTACCTCCATCCGAAGCGCCCCGGTTAGCCGGGTGAGCATGAACCGGCATTCATGGGTGAAGCTGTTTACTTCCCAACTGCCTGCGGTGTGTTCATAAGCATAATCGTAGGCTGAGGTACGGAAGGCGAGGCGAATGCCACATCCTCTGCTCTTGAACCGGACCGTACGGCCATCTGTAATACAGATTTCCGCATAGATGTTTTCGGTATCCGTATTCAAACGAAGCAGCGTAGGCTCGGCCTTGGCCTCATACGGGATATACTGATTATTCTCGTCCAGCAGTTCAATTTGAAAAGCTTCACCAAATTTATCATCACCACCACGCACAGTTCGTAAATAAAGTCCCTCCGCCCTAACATCCGATTCAGGTAGTTCAGAAATAGCCAGAAAGGTGCCTCTTCGGCTGAAGGGTACCTCGTTAAGATTAAAGTTCATATCGTTGGACTCCTTTTCAAAAGAAGTATGCGCTTTCATTTTATCTAAGGAGTCAGGTATGCGGAACAGACAGGTGTTAGCGATGGGGAGTCATATTGTTGGAGTGAGAAGTCTGACGCGTACACGGGTGTCTTTTTGTTAGATGATCAGGGGTACAAATGTTAGCATGTCATGATTTCCAACAAAGACGACGTCTAGAATGCTGCTTAATGAAAAGAGGCTATCCTGTATACCTCATATTGGCATTAACAGGATAACCTTTTGCTGGGAATTCGATTTAAATCGCTCGTGTATGCTACTTACAATTCAAAAAAGATTGTGAATTAATTTAATGAGATCGAATAAAACAGTCTGGATCCTTTGTTATTGGTATACCATACAATTTTGTCCCCACTAACAATAGGGTTGCTTTCTGATAGTGCAAAGTTCTTAATCGTTTGGATACCGCCAGTGGTTGCACCCTCTCCATTTATAAGAACATATTTCAAGTCACCCGGATGATTCTCCTTATCAAATTCCTGCCACAGCACCATCAGCCTATCGTCTGTTATTTTCACTAGTTTAGGAATGGAAGCGATCTGGTTCGTACCTACATATTTAGCCAAGGTGATGTGGTTCACTGCTGTGCTAGACAGGTTAGCTTTTGGCAGTACACTAAGAACGATATCTCTCTGGTCCTTCTCCAGTCCCACCATCTCATAAGACGTATATTCCTTGACAAGCGAATGGTCAATCGTATTCATAGCGACAATATAGTTCGCCGAAGATATCTCAAATCCGCCTATAGAAACGCCTGTGGTGTTCGCTCCGATTTTGCCGGGGATATTAAACAGGTCTACCTCGTTATAGCTGGTTCCATTTCCTTTATTCAGCACAATCGAACGAGGATAGGCATCACCATGATCCACTAGAACATGCGTAGCACCATCAAACAATACATATTGATCAAAAGAGTGGCTAACATGATTCTTCTGGAATCTTCCCAGATCATTCGTCACGATCATAGTTTGGGTATTCACGATAATGGTCAGCTGGGATTGATGATTTAGTTTATCTTCTGTCGTGTATCTTGTACGTGAGGTGTGGAATACAAGCGTATCACCAGTCTCGGCCATATTACCAGAGCCAGAATCAAAAGGGCTAACCGTATAACTCTCGCCACCCTTAATGGAGACACTATCTACTCTATTAAAGCTTTTATCATAACGGACAATACGAATCACTTCTTTGCTATCATTCTCTTCGCGATTCTCTTGTCCAAAAGCAATGTAGTTATACTTCTCCCCACTATAGAAACCACCAAATATCGGAAGCTCAAAAGGGATACTCTTATTTCCAGTTAGTTCAAACTTCTCATTATATGATTCAATCGTAACTTCCTTATTCGCCTCAAGGACACTTACAGTCCCGTCATTATTATTCACGAGATAGGAAGTGGCCGTACTTTTCCATCTGGGAAAATAAGAAGATACAGCGTTACTTTCGGTTTCCACCGCCGACTTCACCCGGTAAGCATGATCTGGAACTTTAGAGAACAGTGATATACGATCAGACTGAACATCATAATCGATATCGAATGGAATCTTTCCCGCCAAATCTCGCAACTGAACATAGTTATTCTCATCAATATTGTATGCCGTAATAGACTGCAGCTGCCCATCCACTAGCACTTTAGAGGTCGACAGCGTAGCTGAATAATTTCTATTGCGACTATAATAGTTGCTGCTAGCTTTCTTTTCAGGAGTATAGGCTTGCCCGGTTATGATCTCTATCGCATTGTTTGCTTTATTCCAAGTGATATCAAATTGACTGGCTGTTCCCGAGAAATACTCCGCTACATCGCGCAGCCGGAAATAATTGTTGTTCGAGATATTGAACCCTTTCAGATCCCTTTGTTCTCCGTCAAAATATGTACTGCTCTCGGTCACCTTAGCCTTCACCGTACTGCTCGCAAAGGTTGTAGTGCCGAGCGCTGGTATAACTAGTAATACCATTAGCAAAACACTAAAAATCCTCTTCATCCAACTTTTCCCCCATCTATGTATAAATAAAAACACTATAATTTTTATCGGTATTTTATGCCTATTCCTCCACCACATAACTTACAAACGCCAATCTCTTACTATCCGGGGACCACGAATTCACGTTAATCGTACCCTGACCTCCGAACAGCTGTACTAGTGTGCGATACTCGCCTCCCGTGCTTGCCATCAATCGAATCTCAACATCCTTATTCGCAGGGTGATCGCCAGGATCTACATCTCCTTTGCGGTAACTAAGGTAGGCAATCGTCTGACCATCTGGCGATACATGCGGGAACCAGTTATTACTCTCATCAAAAGTCATCTGCGTTTGCTCACTGCCGTCGGCATTCATTCGCCACACCTGCATTAGCCCTGTACGCACCGAATTGAACCAAATATGCCGTCCATCTGGTGAATATTCAGGCCCATCATCCAGCCCAGGCGAATCCGTCAGTTGTACCTCTACTCCCCCGTCTACTGGAATGGTATAAATATCATACTGACCGTTGCGCTCTGCACAATAGGCCAATTCAGCACCATTTGGAGACCAACCATGTAAATAGCTTGGAGCATTCGGTGTAACTAGAACCGGTTCGCCACCCTCCATGGGAAGAGTATATATACGAGATTTACCATCTTCTTTTGTATGATGACTAATTGCGATCTTGGTGTTGTCAAAAGACAGAACATGATCGTTATTACATTCCGTAGCAAATCCCGAATCAATACGAATGCTCTCACCGATTGCTATGTCGAACGAATAGAGACAACCTCGACTATTATAAATAAGACGCTTACCATTGCTCGTCCAATTGGGTGCCTCGATTAAGTAATCAAATGAGCGGAGCGCAGTACGTTCCCCTGTCTGTACATCTACGATTTCTAATGTGCTAATCACTTTCATTGTCCTCTCTCCCATCGTTAAAATATGTACATAACCCACTTCGACAGCTATTCTAAATACCCTTTCTTCTGGTCATACCATTGTGTAAGCAAGCAAAAACGCCTTCGGCGTCCCTAAAGGACGGTATGCGTTTATGCGAGAAATATAAGGATAATGTATAGCGTGAAACTTATACTTTCTTATATTTTAAAAAAGATCCGCCTCGAAGAGTTCACTCCTCAAGGCAGATCCATAATCATCTTATAAACGTCCAGCCGCTTTTACTTTTACCAGCAAGGCATTGCCCGGCAAGTATGCAATCGGAATATCCTCAGACAATACGATCTGAACGGTATCGCGATCTGCACCGGCTAGAACAGCTTGCTCTATTGCATGGCTGCGGGCATCTTCCTTAGCCTCATCATAAGACATTTCGTCCAGGGAATAAATCCGCTCTGTCTCCCCACTCACCTCACCTAACGCAGCGCCAATCGCATTCGCAGCATCATAGTGATCCGGTCTTACAATCCGTGCTACACCTTCAAGCTTGTCTGCCACAAGAATGCTTCCGCCGCCGACCAAGATGACGTCAACAGAGTCTGAGCTTGTCTTCATCCGATCAATCGCTTCCTCGATATCCCGCGTAATGATCTCATCTGCTCTCTTGCAGATCAATTCATCAAGTGCCTCAGTCTGCGCATCTTTCCACTCGTATCGATTAAGCTTCACCGCCACATCCGTTGCTGTGAGCGTATCACCACCAAAGATGAGGCCGCGCTTCAATAGCTCGTACCCCACGCTATCCGGACCCACTGTTACCTGATCCTGCGTTTCATCCAAGCGAACGATTGTACCGCCGCCGATCCCGATCGATAAGATATCCGGCATGCGGAAGTTCGTGCGAATCCCGCCAATCTCAACCGCAGCGGAGGATTGACGCGGGAAGCCTTGCATCAGGACGCCGATATCTGTCGTGGTGCCACCGATATCAACAACAAGTGCATCATTCAGACCTGACAAGTGTGCCGCGCCCCGAATGGAATTCGTCGGACCGCAAGCAATCGTCAGAATCGGGTAACGAAGCGCATATTCACTGTACATCAGTGTTCCATCGTTCTGACAGATGTATAGGCTCGCGTCAATTCCATAAGTGTGAAGCGCCTCTTCGAAGCCCTTTACGACTCCAGCAATGACGTTAAGTAATGCGCCGTTCAGCAACGACGCGTTCTCACGCTCGAGCAATCCAATACTTCCAATCTCATGAGACAACGTCACAGGCATATCTGTGCCAAGTATTTGCTTTGCTAGTTCTTCGACACGTTTCTCCTGCGAGGTATTCACTGGGGAGAACACACCACAGATCGCAACCGCTTCGACTTCACCCTTCATTTTCAAAAAGCAGTCTAGAATCTCTTCTTCATCCATTTCAACAATCGTGCGGCCATCATATTCATATCCACCATGAACAACATAAGCATGTGGGCAAACCGTTGCCTTAAGTGTATCGTCCCAATCCGCAAGTGGAGGAACCGCAGTTGTTGCCGGTGCCCCGATTCGAATCAAGCCGACTTTCCCCAAGTGCTTGCGCTCTACAATAGCATTCGTACAGTGCGTAGTTCCGAGCATTGCATGACGAATCTGCGCCGGATTCACACTACTCTCTGCTAACAAACGACGGATGGATTCAGTAATGCCTTCATTCACATCACGTGTGGTATGCACTTTTATCGTATGAATGGTGTTTAACTTGGAGTCGAGCAAGGCTGCATCTGTATTGGTCCCGCCGACATCAATCCCAATGCGGTATATTTCTTCCATGTTGTCTACATTCGTATGAGACATTACTCTGCTCCCCCTTTCTCTGCTGCCAATTGTTCAATTGGAACATAAGGTGCATCATAGCCAAAATATTGTGGACCTACCGTCTCGAGGCCCTTTGGTGAACGCCATTTCGGATCACAAGGGAAACCAACCACACTCACCCGGGCACCGTATTTCAAATTCTCAGTCGTGATTGGCATACCAGTATCCTGGTCAAGCACAGAGATCAGGTCAGGAGTAATAGCAATTGAATGTCCATCTTCTGTGGCAAGAAGGAACTCATTCTGGAAGAACAAAGTCATCGTACGTCCCTTTTTAGCATCTGTACCTTCGAAGATCGCTTCACCGCGTGTAAATCCGCCTTCTGTACGACGACGGATATCTACTGCCTTCCCTTGGAACAAAGCATATCCATTCAACTGCTTCAACAGCATTTCGATGGGATTCTGCTTCAATTCCTTAGATTCGAACAATGTTTTTCCGATTTCATACGCAAGCGTCAAGGTATGCGGAATTGCACTTTTCTTTACCTGCGCTCCAGTCACCGGATAATCACAAATCGAAGCCGATCCGCCCATTTGAATCGTAACCGCACGCGCCATCCGCTCTTCCCAAACACCGTCGATCGCATGCATAAGTACACCGTTGCCGCGTTCATCTGCCATCGTAATCGGACTACAGTCAATACCGTCCAAGTAGAATGTCACCATTTGCGATTCTGGAAAAGCACGGCCCATGGCATCCGCATCTACGATAGGAATATTGCGTTCCGCAGCCGTAATCACAGGAACCAATGAGTTACCGCCACCGACCTCAATCGGCATAATGGCGCTCACCTTACGTCCAAGCTCTTTCTCAATCATATCCAAAGGCTTGATCATTTGCTGAATCGAAGGAATCTTCTCATTCATAACCGTAGGTGCACCAATCATGGATATAGGAACAACCAAAGCATCGTCTTCCAGATCCTCCGGACTTATTACACGAACAGGACCGTATTTGCGAATGGCTTCCATCGCCATCAATTTACCAATATGCGGGTCACCGCCCCCACCTGTTCCAAGAACGGCTGCACCTACAGCAATGTATTGCACCGCTTGCTCATTTAATTCTGTTAGTTTGTGATTTCTCATGATGTTATCCCTTCTTAGTCATGATTTTGCCGACAATCCACTGCACGATAAAGGCGAACATAAACGCATCTAGTGCCGGTACGCTCGTGATTTGGAACCATCCAAATCCATCTGGCGCTGCGGTTGTCATAAAAGCGAACAACGTAGCTGCAACCCATACCGCTAAGGAGCGAATCACCCAGTTTTTGTTGCGATCCAGACCCTCAAAAGTGAATTTCTTTCGATCTACAAGCAAAAATTCGGACGTGTAGATCCCCCCGATTGGAGAGACAAACACCGTAATAATATTTAGGAAAGATAAAAACTTATCATAGATGCCAAGTACGGCAAGCAACGTAGCAAAGATACCTGCTACAATAGTAATTAGCTTTTTCGGAACCTTTTGGAACACGACAGAGAACCCTAGCGAAGCAGAATATAAATTGTTCGTGTTTGTCGTCCATTGGGCAAGGGTTAAGACGATAATGGCTGGAAGACCAAGTCCTAGCGCAATGAAAATATTCGTCAGATCATCTGTGTCCATAATTCGAGATAGGAAAATAGCTACAATCGTCATGAAGCTGTTACCCACAAAAAAGCCGATAAAGGCCGCGGTTATAGCATGCTTCGGTGTGCGCGCCCAACGAGCGATATCCGGTGAAAGCACCGTGCCGACAATAAAGATACCAATAACAAGCGAGATCGCTGTCCCCATCGGGATCGCTGCTCCGCTAATCGGTTCCCACACGGCTGAAGCTCCTTTGGTGTGGAACGCGGAATAAATAGCCACTCCGATAAACAAAATAAGCAATGGTACGGACCAGGTGCTTAGTCGTTCAATAGATTGATATCCCCAAATAGCTGTCGACATCATCAGAAGCCCACCTATGAATGAAAGCACCCCTAAGGACAGATGAATATCCCATAATTGACTAAAAGCAGTCTGCATATTCGAAGCGAAGAACCCGACCTGCACCCCAAACCAACCGAGTGAGAAAATACCGAGGATAACCGCTACGACACGTGCACCCACATTTCCGAATAGAAACCGAGAGATCATCGATGTCGATAACCCTGTTTTCGCCCCTACATACGCACATAACGCTCCGATCACCCCTAGGATTAACGAACCGATTATTGTTGCTGTGAGTGAATCCGTCAGATTCATTCCATTGCCAAGCTGAGCACCCAAGAACATCGCTGATAGGTCAATCCCGATGGCGATCCAGACGAGCGACATAGATAGCCATTTTTTACGCAAATGCGCTGGAACCGGCTCTCTCTCAAAATCCCCCGAGCTAAGCTCGTTCCCCTTTACTTCACTTACTTCTGCCATTCTCCCCATCCCCTTGTTGTTATCTTCTTCTGTAGTGCTATGAGGACGCACCCTTCCAGTACATTTCAAACGCATGGTTTAGCTTACGCTCATAAATTCCTTTAGAAGTGTAATAGAAATACTGCATGCTTAATCCATCCATCAAGTTGAGAAAAGCATCTGTGAGAAGCTGCACGGATTGATCGCGAATTACGCCCTCTTCCATCCCTTTTGAGATGAATTGTTCAATGATCTTCGTCAGCATCGCGTCGGACTCTAGAAATGCTTCCTCAATCGTTTCCTTTAAGAATGCCGGTGGGAAGACCACATACCTCAGCACAATTTTGCTTGCTTCAGGACTCTTCTGATAGAACTCATACTGTCTAGACAATATGCCTCGTAGACTTTCCTGCGCACTCAGTACTTTCTGTTCTTCCGACAGCTCTTGAATATAAGTGTTATAGGACTGCATAGCCTCACGAAAGACCGTCATAAACAAATCCTCTTTATTCTCAAAAAAGGCATAGATCGCCGGAGTCTTCACGCCAACTTCCTTCGTAATTTCAGAGAGAGCCGTACCCTCGTAACCCTTCTCTCCGAATAGTCGCATCGCTACTTCTTTCAACTTGTTTTTGGTCAAGACATTCCACATCCCTTACTTACTTAATTAACGTTAATTAAAAAATACTATACATCTCTATGCATAATAATTCAATAGTTTTCATAAAAAATAAACCTCAATACATGCAAAAAAGCCGACCAACGTCAGGATAATTCCTGAATTATGATCAGCTGAGCGGTGAAATGGGTTTACTTTAAATGCATAAACGTGCTTGGGTTAATGTAATCTTTCATCAAACATTAGTTGAATTTGAATACCAAAGGGATCTTCAATGATACCGTAGGCTTTACTAAACACATTACTAGATAAAGGAACAATGACTTTTACTCCCTCATCTGTGATTAAGCTACTATAGAAGTGTTCAATTTCCTCTAAGTCAGCACTTTGAATACATAATGAAGTGTTATTACCCACTGTATATTCTTCACTTGGATTCATGGTTTCTTCTGCGATCATTAGTTTGGTTTTGCCGATTAACAAGACAGAGTGAGTAATATAATCCTTATTTTCATCCGTAAGCTGTATGGAGCTGTCACGTTCTGCTAGTTGTTGATAGGTAACACGTAACAATTCCTCTGCATTAAAATGCTTTTTGTAAAATTCTATAGCTTCCTTTGCTCTTCCCTTCATCGATAAGAAAATAGCTACTTCTAGTGTTGTACTCATAGTATAAATCTCCTTCGTAAATTTGATATGTGATCTTAAACTTATTATCATATAAAAAGGTATCAAAACATGACACCTTAATAAGGAGCTTTATATATGAAGAAATCAGAACGATTAAATGACATGATGAGATACTTAAACGGACGAGAGTTTTTTAATCTAAGTGACCTTATGGAGAAATACAATATTTCAAAAAGCACAGCGCTACGTGATATTAGTTCATTAGAACAATTAGGAATGCCTATTTATTCAGAGCATGGCAGACACGGACGTTATGGACTTTTAAAAAATAGATTGTTATCCCCTATTATTTTCACGATAGATGAAGTCTATGCACTGTACTTTGCTATGCTGACGCTAGAATCTTATCAATCTACACCTTTTCATTTAAGTGTTAACAAGCTAAACGAAAAGTTCGAGCACTGTCTATCGAGTACACAAATCCACCACATTCATAAAATGAAAAAGGTTCTGCAATTTGAAATGTATCAGCATAAGCATGTTAGTCGTTTTTTAGATAAAATCCTGGCAAGTATTCTAAATGAATGTGCCTGTAACATTGAATACACAAAAAATAACCAGACAAAAAGCTACCCCGTTCAATTCTTCAGAATTTCCGCGAAGTTTGGTCAATGGTATGCTACTGGAATAGAGTTAAATACGAATACATATAGGGTGTTTAGATGTGATCGAATAACCTTCATTGAAGAAGAGGAACGCACAGCCCGCTATTCTATAGAAGAACTTCTTAATCGTTCCTTAGAATTTTATCAATCCGAGAACAGCATTCACTTTGAAGTTGAGATTGCGGAGCAAGCTAAGGATATTTTTTATAAAGAGCATTATCCCTCTATGAAAATAGAAGCTGGCCCGAAAACAGTCATAAAGGGATTCTATAATCTAGGCGAAGAAGAATTTCTAGCTAATTATTTCATGAGATATGGTCAATATGTTAGAGCGGTGAAGCCTGAAGGCTTGAAACAAATGATTCAGAATAGAATAGAGAATCTCTTACATCATTATCAAAAATTATAAATTGGAAAAAGAAAAGAGGGGTCTACGCCCCTCTTTTTTTTGTATGGATTAAGATTTTATTTTTCCGATGGATAGACTCACTCGATAATTACCATGATTCAAAAGTTGAGCCAGAAATGCCTCAAGCTCCTCATTAGAAGCAAAATGTCCGGTTAACACATAACATCCTTCTCCGCTAATTCGATGCACTTCGGTGATAGCATCCTCTGCCATCACGAACTTCTGGAATAAAGGATGATTGGCTGATTCCACAAAAAATGTAATAAAGGCTGTGATAGACAGACCTAGCTTTGCTTTATTAGTAACGATCGTATATTGCTCGATAACCCCCAAATCTTCTAAACGCCTAATGCGATTTCCGACGGCTTGGCCGGTCATATGTATCTTTTGGCCGATATCCTTCCACTGAATTCTGGAGTTTTCTTTTAGTAATGCTAGTATCGCAAAATCGATATGATCAAAAATAAAAATCAATCCTTTCGTCATGAAAGCAAATGGACATATAGCGTTTCGCCAACTTATTCAGCATTTAAGCATGAATATCTATACTTAGTTATATCCTGATTCACTAGTTAGTAGCCATTGAAACAGTGATAACTAAAACACTTCAAAGGAGGCCCAAGAATGCTATTACAAGAAATTTTGGAGTATAACGATCAGTTCGTAGAAGACAAGGAGTATCTACCTTATGAGGGAACGAAGTTTCCTAAAAAACGCATGATTATCGTAACGTGCATGGATGCTCGACTGATTGAGCTGCTGCCTAAAGCTCTAAATATACACAATGGGGATGCCAAAGTCATCAAAACAGCAGGTGGAACGATTACCCATGCATTTGGAAGCATCATGCGCAGTATCGTAACGGCTGTCTACGAACTGAATGCGGAAGAAATTTATATCATCGGTCACCACAATTGTGGCATGAGTCAAAGTAACCCTGAAGGAACACTTCAAAAAATAATGGATCGCGGAGTCGCGACACCAGAAATTCTTTCTTCACTTGAATATGCAGGTATCGATCTTCATAAATGGTTGTTCGGCTTTACGAATGTCGTAGATTCGATTAAAGGAAACATAGATCTGGTACGAAATCATCCGCTCATTCCGAAAGAGGTAGCTGTTCATGGTCTGGTGATAGCACCAGACACTGGTAAACTCGATCTGATTGTAAATGGATATGAACAAGTAACAGGCCACGACAAGCACTAAGCGATACTCATTATACTAAACTAAAGGGAGCAATGAAATATGAATAGAAAAGAAGCGACACAACAGATATTGGACGCTAAATTTGCAAAAGGATTAACTTGGGGCGAAATCGCAAAGGAAAGTGAGCATTCAGAGAGCTGGGTTGTAACTGCACTGTTGGGCCAAGCGACAATGACGCGTAATGAAGCAGATAAAATGGGGAAATTGCTTGAACTCGACGAACAAGTGGTTCAAGCACTCACACAAATCCCACACCGTGGCGATGTCATCGATATGCCGCCTACAGATCCAGGATTGTATCGCCTATACGAAATGCTGCTTGTATACGGTCCAACGATTAGAGAACTTGTTTTGGAGAAGCTTGGCGAAGGTATCATGAGCGCAATCGATTTCCAATTCGATGTACAAAAGCAAGAAGATCCGAACGGTGACCGCATCATTCTGACGATGAACGGAAAGTTTTTGCCATATCGCAAATGGTAATAGATTAAGAAGCAAGCCACCTTTTAACGATTTCAAATCGAAAGGTGGCTTTCATTTTCCGTATAGATTGTATAGTTAACAATAGTAAAGGTGAGTTGATATGGAGAACAAACGTGTTACTAATAGTCTCAGTACTGTACAATGGTTTATTTTTTTGCTAGCCAATGCAGTGGCTCTGCCCATTGTCATTGGAGGTATTTTTCAATTGTCGTTTGAACAAATTTCAACCTTAATGCAACGGACATTTTTCGTTGTAGGAATCAGTTCGTTTATTCAGGGATGCTTCGGACATAAATACCCTATTGCAGATGGACCTGCGGGATCATGGGTAAGTATCTTTGTCATATTAGGCAACTTAGCCTTCATTCAAGGGTTAGATCAGATGCACACATTACAAATTCTAGAAGGAGGATTAATCGTAGCCGGTCTTCTTCTCTTCGTATTAGGAACTACAGGGCTAGTTTATAGGCTTCAATTTTTATTTACACCCTTAGTTTCGGGTTCATTTTTGTTCATTCTCGCCTTGCAATTAAGTGGTGTATTAGTCAAGGGCATGCTTGGATTACAGGGAACAAGCGCCGAACCAGATGTTATGGCAGCACTCATATCCTTTTTTATTTTTGGACTTGTTATTTTTCTCTCTATTAAAGGAAGAGGATGGATTAGTAGTTACGCCGTACTGATTGGAATCGGCTTGGGTTCGGCATTATTTGTAGCATTCGGGAAAGTGGGGCCAACATTTGCAGCTTCAACTCCCATCTTGAAGTTCCCTCAAATTTTTGCTTGGGGAGTACCTCAATTTGATCTAGGGATCGTAATTACCTCACTGTTGTTTACGTTTCTGTTAGTATCCAATACAATTTCTTCCATTTCCGCTGTAAAACAAGTAGTTCCGGTTGGACCGAAAGATGAAAAAACAGCATTAAGTCGAGGGATTTGGACGGGAGGGATCTCTCATATACTAGCCGCCTTATTCTCAACGATAGGCGTTGTTCCATTGCCAGCCTCGGCGGGCTTTATGAAATTAACGGGGCAAAAGCGAATTCGGCCATTTCTTATGGCCTGTCTGTTACTAACCGTAATCGCGCTTATGCCGTCTGTTGTCAATGTGCTAGCGTTACTTCCAGCGCCAGTAGCCAGTGCAGCACTTCTAGCTACTTTTGTACAAATCATAGGGATTGCATTCCAATCCTTGTTGCGGGAACAGCTTGATCATCGCCGATTAACGATACTAGGAATAACGTTGTTGGTGAGCATCGGACTTATGTTTTTGCCTCCAGCGGTATTTCAGAGTCTTCCTTCCACACTTCGATATATTTGCAGTAATGGTCTGCTTGTCGGCACTATACTGGCCATGCTTTTAGAGCAATTGTGGAAAGGTGATAAGAAAATAAGCCAATATCAAAAAATATAAAGCTACTCAAAAGAGGTGAAAAATACATCTTGGAGAATCACCTTAGCCTTTTTAAGGTTGCGTGTATCCAATTGGTTAAGCATGTCTACGATTTGACTCATTTCATCGTTGTCCATTCCCTCAAGAGATTCTCCAGCATTTAATAGTTCTTCTTCAGCAACCGATTCCGAATGAACCCATGAGGCTTCCAAAGTATCTTCGAACGCTTGGATTAGGAATAACAATTCATCTGCGTTGTATCTCTGAAGAAACCGATTTATCCCTTTATTCATCTGATGATGTAGAGCTTGATGCAAAACGAATATTTCTTTTCCCAGAGGTGTTGTAAGAAACAGCACTTCTTTTTTATTGTCGGGGAGAAACTCCGTGCGAATAATTTGCTGCTGCACTAATTTTCTAGTGATTTTGGACACGCTGCCTTTCGGAATTCCGAAATGCTTCGAAATGGTAGTGCCATTCACCGGCTCTAGCTGTCCAATCGCATCTATTACATGCAGCATCATGACTGTGGAGTCTTGGAGGAAATCAATGATAAGGGGATTACTACAGTTCTGGAGCAGCCATTCCTTTTCTTCATCATCCTCTGATTGAAATCGCTTTTGTAATTGAGGAATCATCTCTATCAGTTTTTTTATCAAAATATCCTTATTCGGTAGGTTCTCGAAAGAATGTGTCACTGTTAAGTCTCCTCGTAAATTCATCTTATGATCATTTTAACAAGACACCGCTCAAAAATAAAGTTTCCTAGAAATAATATTGACAACAAGGAAACTTAAAATGTATTATTATTTCCGTAGTTAATATTTAATTTCTAGGAAACAATAAAACGAAGAGAAGGTATTTATATGAATGTCTTAATTATTTTTGATCATCCCTACGGAGCATCAGCATCCGAGAATGTCCCACATCAGCGAAGCTATTCCGCAGCCCTGCTAGCCTCCGTGATGCGAGGTCTTACCACTAAAGGCCATTCGATCGATCTTATCGATTTGCATGCCGATGGATTTAATCCAGTCATGTCGTACGAAGAACTTGCTGCTTGGCGACAAAAGAAAACTATTGACCCTCTAGTCGTCAATTATCAGCAGCGGCTTATGGCAGCAGATCATATCGTCTTCCTATTCCCCATTTGGTGGGAGGCCATGCCCGCTCTTACCAAAGGCTTTCTTGATAAGGTATTTGCAAAAGGCATTGTCTACGAAGAAATCAAACCTGGACGGCCCTTCAAGTGCTTGCTCACGAATCTTAAAGGAGTATCCCTGCTGACCGTTATGAACACTCCCGACTTCTTTTATCGCTGGATTTTTGGCAACCCCATCACCAAAATCCTGTTCAGAGGAACCTTTCGCAAAATGGGAATACGGAAGAACCTCCGTTGGTATAATTATGCCGGGATGTCAGATCGCAGCTTAGAAGAGCGGGTGAAGCATCTTAATAACACAGAACAACGTTTTGCACGACTAGAGTAGATTAGATTACTGAAGCTGGGACTGATTTCGAGAGCTGAACCTCGGGTTTCTTCGCTTCCCTGATCACCAGCAATCCGATGAATAAGGATACAACGCCAATAATGATCAGCAGTGCTCCCAGCTCCTGACTGTAGGCTGTTAGCGCCCCATCCCGATAAGCCATCCCGCGTATGAGGCGATTCAGCCAGTTCATCGGTAATACCCATGCGGAAATTTGAAAAAACTCCGGAAACGCTAATGGACTCAGTTGGATTCCAGTGGCCAGAAACGACGGATACAATACGAAATTGGTTCGTAAATTAACTTTGGATACGTCTTTGGCAGTATAGCCAATCAGTAGGCCCATAAGTGACAAGGCAAAAGCATACAGCAGCAGCGGAATGACAAACAGATAAGGCTCTGCTTCAAAGCGCATTCCCCCTACCTGCTTTAATAAGCCATAACATAGGAGCAGCGAAAGGGTGGTCAAGACAGCGTAAGGTACGCTACGCATCCAAATCTGCAAAGGCGACTTGCCGTTTGCAAAGAGCTTCCCTTCCAGCCGCAAGCGAGGGACAATCGAGCCAGCTGCGCTTGTTGTAATCATCAGCACCACAATATTCACAAATCCAATGACCATAAAGCTCACATAACTTGTGGTCGGATTAAACAACATCCGCTGCTGCAGGGACAACGGCGAAGCAAGCCCTTTAGAGGTTTCGGCATCCATCCCCTTTTGAAGGAGACGGGTCATAGAAAGAGTCATATTTTCCGTCTGGATGACTTCCTGAATCGCAGTTCGGATGCCGGTTAGCCCTGATGGCATGGTGTTATCCATGAAGATGCCGATATTCGTTGATATCCCCTGCTGCTGATGTTGCTCTAACGCTTTGGGAAGGGTGATGACCGCGACAGCCTGCTCATTTGCCAATAATGTTTCTGGATTCAGGCGACTGGAGTATACATTGGTTACCTTCATATATGGAGAAGCATTTATTTTAGAGATCAGCTGTCGTGAATACGAGCTGTGATCCTCATCAATGACTACAACATGCGATTCGCTGATTTGATTCTTCGAGAACATCAAGCCAAAAAATATAGCCGCGATAAGCGGACCAATAAAAATCAGGCGTAAATACTTACTGCCCGCCACGTACTTCCACTCGTCAATCAGTGATTTCATCGAGCTTCACCTCCGCTGTCATCCCCGGAAGCAACTCAGCATTCGCATCCATAGCTATACGGACAAGAAACATGCTTAAATCAGCTTGCCCTTTTTCACGTGACATGCGTAAGCTTGCAAATTGAGGGGCGGCTGCGATGGAAGTAACGATACCCGTCACCTCGGCTGGATGGTCCAAATACGGAAAATGAACGCCAATACTTTGATTCACCTCTAGCTTTTGAATTTCACTTTCCTGTATGTAGAGGTCTGTATAAAAGTTGTTTTTTTGCAAAACCGCCATTGGCATTCCTTGCTGTACTTGATCTCCCGGCTTTACAACAATCCTGTTGACCGATCCGTCCTCCGGCGCGAGTACAACTATTTCTCCTTCTTCAGCGGATTTAACCTTGAACAGTACCTCTCCCTGCTTAATAGAATCACCTACAGCCACACCGACCTCAACAATTGCACCTGGACTGTTCTGATAAAATATAGTCTTTTGCTCCGCATCAAGAATCCCTTGTTTCCTGCTCTCAGCCTGACTGACAGCATCCTTTCCTTTTACAGCAAGAAGCGCCCCACCAACGATCAACACAATAGCAATTCCTATATATAAACCTGCTTTTATCTTCATTTTCCACTCTCTCCCTTTACCATTTTTCTAACCACATTTTCAGCAGCCTCCATAATCACTTCTCCCAATGTAGGATGAGGGTAAATGGTCATCGCCAAGTCCTCTACAGTTGCTCCCATCTCAATAGCAAGGGCAAGCTCCGATACCAGTGTGGAGGCTTCTACTCCAACAATTTGGGCACCAATAACAATTCCCGAGGTCGGGTCCGCTACAATTTTGACGAAACCTTCAGTTCGCCTCAAAGCCAATGCTCTCCCATTAATCCCAAAGGTAGATTTGCCAATAACCAGCGGGATGCCTTTTGCCTTTGCTTCTGTTTCACTTAAGCCAACACTGGCCAGCTCCGGATCAGAAAAAACAACAAGCGGAATGGCTCTATAATCAACCTCGGAGGGAAGACCTGCAATGGCTTCTGCCGCAATCTTGGCTTCATAGGACGCTTTGTGAGCAAGGGCTGGACCTGACGTAATATCTCCAATTGCAAAAATATTCCGGATAGCCGTTCTACACTGTTCATCTGTCTCAATTAAACCCCTGCTCGTCACTGGCAAACCTATACGGTCCAGCCCTAAATTGCCGTCTGTATTTGCTTTTCTGCCGACAGTGACTAACACATATTCCGCTGTCACATGCTGTTGCTCCTGATTTTTTAAATAATGTAGTGTAATGGCATCCGGACTCTGCACTACGTTCACAGCTGTCGCTCCGGTAATCATCTTAATCCCATCAGCTTTCAACTGCCTTCCAACAGGGCTCACAAGCTCCGGCTCAAATCCAGGCAGCACTTGATCTCCTCCCTCCAGAATCGTTACCTTTGTTCCAAATTTGGCATACATTTGCCCCAGCTCAACACCTATATATCCCCCACCTATAACTACTAGGCTATTTGGAATCTCTGGCAGCGACAGTGCTTCTGTGGAAGACAAAACACGTCCCCCAACCGGAAAGGCTTGCAGCTCAATCGGACGAGATCCTGTAGCCAGGATGGCGTTTTTAAAAGAAAGGGTTTTCTCCTGCCCAGACTGACTGATAATAGCCGTATGCTCATCAACCAACCTTGCCTCTCCTTCCAGAATACTTACTCCTGCCGTCTTTAATAAATAGCTGACTCCGCCTGCCTGCTTATTCACAATCCCCTGCTTGAACTCCTGAGCATTCTTAAATGACGCTGCCGCATCTACAGAGTTGAACAGTTTGAGCAACTCGTAACGATGGGATTCTGCAATCAATGCTTTGGAGGGAATACACCCAACATTTGTGCATACTCCACCAAGCTGATTGCGTTCAACAATGGCTGTCTTCATCCCAAGCTGTGCAGCTCGCAGCGCCGCCACATACCCTCCCGGGCCTGATCCAATAACCAACGTTTCTACGGATTCAAACTTACTCATCTCCCGATCCCTCCTGTATATATTTTTTCAAAATATGATGATCGCAATATATTATAACCATCATATTTTAAAGCCGTCAACAACCGTGTTTATCCTTTCATAAGCTAACAATGCTCAGAAACGCTAAATTGACAGGTTTTATTATGATGATTATAATATTTTAAAAGTAGAATTATGATGCTACGGAGTGATTATAATGCCCTATCCCAAAGGCCATAAAATAAAAGTACGGAATAAGATTGTTGAAAGTGCTGCCCAGGCTTTTCGCTCTCATGGTATTCACGATGTAAGTGTTCCATTCATTATGAAGGGAGCCGGACTGACGCATGGCGGGTTCTATTCACATTTTGATAACAAAGAACAGCTGGTCGCCGAAGCCTGCCGGTATGCCATCAGCGATACCATCGCACTTCTGCAGGAAGTTGCTGCCCAGGAAGAGCGGAATCCCAAAATCAATGCTGTCATTGACTATTATTTAAGTCCGTATCACCGCGACAAAACAGAGATGGGCTGCATTATTCCTGCCCTTTCTGCCGAAATAGCCCGTTCCTCTGAAGAAGTTCGGCAGGTATTCACGCAGGAACTAGAGCGGATGGTTACCTTCATCTCCACTCTGGCTGGAATCGACACATCCAAAGGTAGCGCACTGTTTAGTACCATGGTTGGCTCTCTTATTCTTGCAAGAACTGTAAATAATCCTGAACTGAGCGACAACCTCCTCATGGCAGGCAAACAGTCTGCCAAAGAGCTGATTAGGACCTAATATAAAAAACACGCCATCAAATGAATCCTCAGCAAAGAATCTTCGTAATAATATGAAATAAAAGGTAAATGAGGGGTGTGTCCAATGAACGAGCAGTATACAGCAAGGGTTGAATTGTTCGCAGAGAACGCGCAGAAGATCAAAAAGGCTTTTCCTTGGCAAAATGTTATGGTTAGCCGTTTGGCGGGATTACTATATACAGCCGAGAATAAAAGTGCAGATGAGGATGCGATTCGTGCGAGCCACGAGCTTATTAAGGAAAACACCGGAATGTTTTCTTCGTTTAGGGGGAACTCGGCAATCAGCATCGCTACGCTGCTCTCTCTTTCTGCTGACAAGGAACAACAGCTTGCAAACACGCTCACCGTGTATGACTTAATGAAGGACCTCAAATTCAGAGCCTCTGATTATCTCGTTGTGGCCGCTTACCAAATTGCTGCAAATACGACAACAGATCAGTATCAGCGTACGGTAGAACGTGCAAAAATGTTTTACGATAGCATGAAAGCGAAACACCGTTTTCTCACTGGACACGATGATTATATCTTCTCTGCTATGCTCGGCCTTTCCGATATCGAAGTGGACAGCGGCATTGACCGAATGGAGCAGCTTTACACTACACTAAAGCCTGAATTTATGTCGGGGAACAGCGTGCAAGCTCTAACACAAGTGTTGGTTCTTGGAAAAGAAGCTCCAGAAGCAGCGGACCGTGTACTGGCTTTACGAGATGCGTTCCGTGCAGAAGGCATCCGGTTAGATAAGGAATTTACACTTTCCTCGCTGGGCGTGCTATCCTTGCTCCCATCCAACAATAAGGACATGGTTACGGAAGTCTCGGAGACCTACGAATTACTACGTACCAAAAAAGGCTTTGGCAACTGGTCCATTGTAAAGCAGGAATTGCTACTGCTGTCCGCTGCGCTGGTAGCCTTTAAATATGTGGAGGATGTACAAAATGGGATCGTAACCTCGATGCTCTCCACCAGTATCACCAATATTGTGATCGCACAGCAAGCTGCTCTTGCTGGGGCTGCTGCAGCCGCATCTACTGCGGCTATAGCTTCTTCTTCCAATTAATATGTATAGCGAGGGAAGACATGGACTCGATACAACTCATCACCAATAGAAATGAAGAATGTTTATACCGCCTACTGAATATTTGGGATTCATCTGTGCGCCATACGCATCTATTCTTATCTGAACAGGACATTGCTGCGTTGCACCCACTGGTTTTACAGGGGATGGAGCATATAAGTCATCTGCTTGCTTTTATAGATGATCATGATCAGCCGCTAGGCTTCATAGGGGTTCAGGATAACAAGATTGAAATGCTGTTCGTAGAACCTGCTGCAATGGGAAAAGGAATTGGTAAATCGCTCGTTGCTTATGCTATACAGACACTGAACGTACGCTACGTTGATGTAAATGAACAAAATCCGCAGGCCTTAGGATTCTATGAGCATATGGGTTTTCAAGTTTTTGAGCGTTCTCCGCTAGATGAACAGGGGAATCCTTTTCCTATCCTGCATATGAACCGAAAGTAGATTTTACTTATGAATGAAACTTCTAATTGCAAAAAAAGAACAGAGTAGCGATTCTCCTGGTAATGGAGAATCACTGCTCTGTTCTTTTGTGTATTAGTGTGTAGATCACCTACACCACGTAATCATCGTTCCCCGCGGGTTGCGGACCCAGATGACGTTATTTGCGAATTTCTAGCTTCTTTATCAGCGTTTCGGACTCCAATGAAGCTATTTCACCAAAAGGTATTCATTTAGGGTATTTTTCATGCCAATAGCGGCTATGCGGTCCGTTGACATCTCCATTAGCGGAAAATACTGCAAATAAGATCATCTGTGTCCGATAGCAGCATTGTACGTGAGAATGTGATCCAATCAGCGACGTTTGGTATTCTAGATGCTATTCTACCGACTTTAATGCCTCAATCATATGAATCCGTTTGAGCTTAATATGCATGAAAGCCATGACTATGCCTGAGAACAGCAGTGTTAAGAGTGCGGCATACACATAGCTTGGCCACTTAATAATCGGCGCGAACATCGTCGCATCCAGCTCAGCTGTATTCAAGACGAAGCTGTGCAATATAATGCCAAGACCCGATCCGGCTACAATACCAAGTAGGCTTAGCAGCATATTCTCGCGGTAAATATACAACGTTACTTCCTTATCATAAAATCCCAATACCTTGATGGTTGATAGTTCCCTGATCCGCTCAGAGACATTAATATTGGTCAAATTGTAGAGGACGACAAAAGCCAAAGCAGCAGCTGATACAATGAGTACCAAGGTTACAACATCCATACTCTTCATGGTGTCATCAAAGGCAGTACCTACGTTGCTGGAAAAGCTGACCGCGGCCACTCCCTCATTGTCCGTTAGCTTCTCGCCGAACTTGTCCTCCCATGCTTTATCGTGCGTGGTATACTTCAGCAGCTCTGTGTTGAACACCGGTTCTTGTCCAAATACGGAAGAATAATACGCAGGTGTCATATAAACATAGTGCATTACATAGTTCTCTGTAATCCCTATGACCTTAATCTTGAATGTCTCGTTATCCTTGTCCACCACATTCAACTGGTCGCCGGGCTCAAGCCCGTATAATTTAGCCAGCTTCTCCGAGATTATAGCGCCCTCGTCCGAAAGCGTGCGTTTTTCTCCACTCACTCGATCCCGCAGCTCCACATAATCGGATATCGCATCAACAGATGCAGGGATGAACATATGCACATCCTGATCATTTACACCACTGCTGTGCGCTTTCATCGTTTCCTGTGCCACACTTAGTGATCCAGTTATAGTGGACTCGCCAGTGATCAATTGCTCGTAGGCATCCCGCGCATCAGCAGACGCATCTTCATGCAGCGCTACAAGTGCATCATATTTCATAATCGTGCCGAACTGCTGGGGGGCAATGCTGCCGATCGAGTCTTTAAGACCAAACCCGGTCAGAATCAGCGCCGTACAGCCGGCCACGCCGAACACAGTCATGAACATCCGCTGCTTATAGCGGAATAAATTCCGTGCAGTAACCTTTTGAACAAAGCTCAACCGTTTCCATACAAATGTAACTCTCTCCAGTAGAATCCGCTGCCCGCTCTTTGGCGCCTTCGGACGCATTAACACAGAAGCATTGCTACGCAGCTCTACACGTGCGGCAATCCAAGCCGTCAATGTAGTGCAGATAAGCGCTACTATAATGGAAATGATGGAATACGACGGATAGAAGCTTTTGATAAGATCCGGCAGATTATAAAGCGAACTGTACGCATTATAGATAATGGTTGGAAACATGGTAAAACCGAGCACAAGCCCCGCAACCGAAGCCGTCAAGCTGGCAAGCGTACCATAAACCAAAAATTTGGCCATAATGTCACGGTTGCCATACCCAAGCGCTTTAAGTGTCCCGATCTGCAAACGATGCTCCTCGACCATTCGAGTCATAGTCGTCAAGCTGACCAGCGCAGCAATCAGGAAAAAGAATACCGGGAACGCACTCGCAATTGCCGACAACCGATCAGCGTTGTCTTTATATTCGGCATATCCCGGATTGGCACTGCGGTCAGTGACATAGACCTTCGGGAGCCCTAGTTCTGCAAGCTTTTGCTCCCCTGCAGCCAGTTCCGCCTTGGCAGAGACCAGCCCATCAGCAATGGCTTTCATGTTTGCAGCTTGTCCCTGCTGCACCACTTCTGGCTGGCGCTTTAAATCGGCGAGCTGCTTCTCGACGGCGGCCACCTTGCCTCGTCCACTGGACAGCTCTTTCTCGCCTTCCGCGCGCATCTCCGCAAGCCGAGCTTCCGGCACACTGGACATCGCCTGCTCTACTGACTTGGTATGCTGTTCGATCAATCCCTCATACTCTGGTGAATAAGCCTTCACTCCGGTTGTATCCTTGAAGGATAGATAGGCTTCCGTATAGACCGGGAGCTTAAAATCCGACTCTGGGATCGCTGCGAATGCATCCGCCGTCCCTTTACCAATTCCGCTGGTGCCCCGGGTACTCTTCTCAATAAATTGAGGACTTCGCACAAAGCCCACGACAGTATAATTCAATGTCTCAAAGTTGTTTGACAACTCCGCATCTGTTCCAGCTCCGCTGAACGTTATTTTGTCGCCCAGCGCATACTTTCCAGCCAGCTTGTCATCCAATACGATTTCTCCGGAATCCTCCGGAAGACGTCCTTCAATCATACTGTACTGGTTAAGAGGTTTATCTCTATTGTAGGAATGGACCTTGAGAATCAAAGCATTATCACCACTGAACACATCCGCGCTATAACCCGGCTGGACCTCATCGATCCCCGGTACATCGCTCAGCAGATCTATGTTATCTTCGGTCAGACCATAGTTGGTCTGCACCTTCAGATCCATTAGTCTCGTCTCTTGGTAAAAGGTTCCGGCTGTATCCAGCATATCTGGACCGGCTGACTTGATGCCAGAAAAGAAACTAACGCCCAGCATAATGATTGCAAAAATCGAAATAAATCGGGCCTTAGTGTGCCTAATTTCACGAAAAATATCTTTCCATAACGCACGCTTTTTCATAGGTGACTTCTCCTTACCATTCGATATCTTCAACGGATACTGGCGAAGGATTGGTTACCATCTTCCGTACCTTAGCATTATTAATCTCAATAACCCGGTCTGCCATTGGCGCAATCGCCAAATTATGCGTGATTACGATGACCGTAGTGCCTGTGTTACGGCAGGTATCCTGAAGCAGCTTAAGCACTTGCTTACCAGTATTGTAATCTAGCGCACCTGTTGGCTCATCGCAAAGGAGCAGCTTCGGCTGTTTAGCTAGCGCTCTGGCGATAGCGACACGTTGCTGCTCACCACCAGACAGCTGAGCCGGAAAATTATCCAGCCGTGCACCTAATCCCACATCCTCCAACACCTTACGCGCATCTAGTGCACGCGGGGAAATCTGAGAAGCAAGCTCAACATTCTCCAGTGTGGTAAGATTCGGCACTAAGTTATAGAACTGGAACACAAAACCCACGTCATTGCGGCGGTAGCCCGTCAACTCTTTGGCACTGAACTTGGCAATGTCCGTACCGTCCACAATGACCTGGCCTTCGTCAGCAGAATCCATCCCGCCAAGAATATTAAGCACCGTCGATTTGCCCGCACCGCTGGGGCCGACAATCACTGCAAACTCACCTTTATTTATCTCAAAATCAATTCCGTCGTTGGCAACGATCACACTTTCACCCATTTTGTAACGCTTGTACTCATTTTTGACAGCAACAAAGCTCATTCTCCATCCTCCTGTCTCTATCCAAACCAAGCCTAATCACTTTACATTGTTTCAGTTTATCATAATTAGAACGCCCAAGCCCGAATGGCAAACCCTCATTACTCAAGGATAAATTCACATCATTAATAAGTTCATTTTTTTGTAACAATAATGTAACAAGGAAATTTTACCGTAAACGATACTTAGTCAATTGATAATGTTATAATCACTTTGTTTTATTCACTCTTTTCAGGCAAGAGTGAAAAAACAAGAACAATCAGAAACAGGTGATCAGATGTTCGAACTGAAATGGCTATGGCAGAACTTAGAGGGCAACCGGACACGGTACATTCTAGCGCTCTGCCTCTCGGTAGTGGGTTCAAGTCTTACGATTGTAAACCCTTACATCAGTCAGCGCATTGTCGATACGTTTATAGCAGGTGACAATGCGCTGCAGAATCTTACACAAGAACGGCAATTATTGATTATGCTCTGCCTCGGCATGATTGGATTTTCTCTACTGCGTACAGGACTTGCTTATTTTACAACTATGCAGTACGAAAAATCCTCGCAAAACATGATGTACAACATCCGGATTTTTTTGTACAACAAGATTCAGGGACAGGACAGAGAATATTACGACCGTAACCGTACCGGCGATCTTATGACCAAGATGACCGGGGATCTGGATATGGTTCGGCACTCGATGGCATGGATTTTCAAAACGATCATTGAATCGCTAACGATCTTCATTGCTGCTGTTATCTATTTTTTCACCATAGATGCTCAGCTAACGCTGTGGATGCTAATCCTGTCACCGCCCATTTTTATCGTGGCTTACATATTCGCTAAACGCGTCCGTCCTATGTATATTGACCTGCGTGAGCGGCTCTCCCAGCTTAACACGACTACTCAGGAGAATATTTCAGGCAACCGTGTGGTTAAGGCTTTTGCCCGCGAAGAGTTCGAGGTGCAAAAATTCACGGAGAAGAATGTCAATTATTCTACAGCGAACAAAAAGGCCGCTCTTGTATGGCTTGATTACTTTCCTTATCTGGAATCCTTCGCTCAGGGCTTCAACGTCATTCTAATGCTGGCAGGTGGTTTATTCCTTATGAACGGCCGAATCACCTTCGGTGAATTTACAGCTTTCTCTTCACTGATCTGGGCTATATCCAACCCTATGCGCAACATTGGGATTATTATCAACGACATTCAGCGCTTTTTTGCGAGCTTGTCCAAAATCATTGATATCTATTACGCAAAGCCTAATATCGTAAACGAGCATACGTCTACTAACAAACGCCGTTACGAAGGCCGTATTGAGTTCGATCATGTCCGCTTCAAATATGACAGCGCTATCGTACTTGACGATGTTAGCTTTACCGTTGAACCTGGTGAAACCATAGCGATCATGGGCTCGACCGGATCAGGCAAAACAACCATCATCAACCTGATTCCTCGCTTCTATGACGTAGCCGAAGGACGTGTACTCGTCGACGGCGTTGATGTCCGAAAGCTGGAGCTCGATGAGCTGCGCGATAATATCGGCATGGCGACCCAAGATGTGCTCTTGTTCTCTGATACTATCGATGGAAACATCGCCTATGGTGATCCTGATCTTCCGGAAGAGGATGCGATAAGCTTTGCCGAGCTCGCAGCCGCACACGACTTCATTACCAAAATGCCTGAAGGTTATGATACCGTTGTCGGAGAACGAGGAGTCGGCTTATCTGGAGGTCAAAAACAGCGTATCGCTTTAGCACGTGCTTTGGCAGTTCGCCGTCCGATCCTCATTCTGGATGATACGACCTCTGCTGTCGATCTTGAGACGGAGGAGCATATTCAGAAAAGTCTACGCGAGCTGGATTATCCTTGCACGAAGATTATTATCGCGCAGCGTGTATCTACGACCGCGCAGGCTGACCGTATTCTCATTCTGGATAACGGGAAGCTGGTTGAGGAAGGCACCCACGCCGAACTGCTAGCGAAACGAGGCTACTACTACGATGTGTTTAAACTGCAGAACGAGGGTATTGGAAGGCAGGTGACCGCAAGTGGCAAGGAATAAATTCGACGTCGATGAGAATCTGGAATCGCCGTTTAATATAAAACACTTCCGGCGTGCGATGGTATACATCAAACGAAAGAAAACGCCAATGATTGTTGCATTTATCCTCAGTGCACTTTCAGCGGCCATTTCACTATCAGCTCCACTGATCATGCAGCATGTGATCGACGTGACCATTCCGGCAAAAGCGAAGCTTGCGCTACTGGGCTGGGCTGGACTGATGCTTCTGACCATTGTGGTCAGCGTTTATCTGGCTACCATTCGTTCACGTATCATGACGAGTGTTGGGCAGGATATTATTTTTGACATCCGAACAGATTTGTTTAAGCATCTGCAAGAGTTGCCCTTCAAGTATTATGACGACCGTCCGCAGGGCAAGATTCTCATCCGGGTCGTAAACTACGTTAACGCCGTTTCAGATGTGTTATCCAATGGTATTATCAACTTTATTCTAGAAATCGTGAATTTGCTCTTTATCGCAGCCTTCATGTTCGCTGTTGATGTGCGTCTATCATTTGTCATCCTTGCAGGGCTGCCAGTATTCTTTGTCATCATGATGCTGATCAAAACTCGGCAACGCCGGGCTTGGCAAGCAGTATCCAATAAAAGCTCCAACCTGAACGCCTATTTGCAAGAAAGTATCAGCGGTATTGGTGTGACGCAAATGTTCTCCCGGGAACAACGCAACGAAGGAATCTTCACACGTCTCGCGGGTAATTTCCGTACAGAATGGATGAAGGCTCAACGTTACAACTTACTTATTCCGTTCTCCGTAGACAACTTGTCTACGATCGTTACATCATTGATTTTCCTTGTAGGCCTACTAACACTGAGTCCACAAGACATGACCCTCGGCGTCATTCTGGCGATGAGCAGCTACGCTGCCCGCTTCTGGCAGCCGATTCTGAATCTTTCGAACCTGTACAATAACTTCATCAACGCCGTTGCCTATCTCGAGCGTATCTTCGAGACGCTGGATGAGCCCGTTACCGTAAGTGATATTCCGGATGCGAAGACACTGCGACCTGTAGAGGGCCATGTCACTTTCGACGATGTGACCTTTGCCTATGACCCAGGACTCAATATTCTAGAGAATATCTCCTTTAAGATCAAAGCGGGAGAAAGCATCGCTCTAGTGGGACCAACAGGTGCAGGCAAAACTACAGTCGTCAATCTGATCTCGCGCTTCTATAATATTTCAAGCGGTAAGATTCTTATAGACGATCAGGATATCTCGCAGGTTACGCTGAAGTCCCTGCGCAGCCAGATGGGGATTATGCTACAAGACAGCTTCATCTTCTCCGGTACGATCTTGGACAATATTCGTTACGGTAAACTCGATGCCACCGAGGAAGAAGTGATCGCTGCCGCGAAAGCTGTTTGCGCCGACGAATTCATCCGTGAATTCGATCAAGGCTACCTGACAGAGGTCAACGAGCGTGGCTCCAAGCTGTCTCAGGGACAGCGGCAGCTCATCTCGTTCGCAAGAACGCTTTTGGCTGATCCGAGAATTCTCATATTAGATGAAGCCACTTCATCGATCGATGCGAAGACTGAGCGTTTGCTGCAAAAAGGTCTGAATGAGCTCCTTAAAGGACGTACCTCATTCATTATCGCGCACCGCCTGTCCACCGTAAAAAACTGCGACCGCATTATGTATGTATCTAACAAAGGCATCGCAGAAAGCGGCTCACATGATGAGCTTATCGCACAAAAAGGTCTTTACCACCGCCTTTATACGGCGCAGAAGATGGAAGCTTAATTGAATAAACACCAAAAAAGCTCAGGTCGAATTGTAGCCTGAGCTTTTTTGGTGTTTATATTTTATTAAAAATATGAAAACTAATCTATCACCGTCCAAATATTTAGCGCAAGTGAGCGAACCGCAATATTCGTGTGATTTCTGTACACCCTCAAACGCTCTGCAGACTCTGGACTCCAGAGTAGAGCACTTCCGGCAACCTCAAGCAACGAAAGTCCAATATACTGAGATTCGTAACTCCCCTCAGACCCTAGCACATCTACAATATCCAATAAAGTCTCCGGACTCCAGTAGCCTGTGCTGTCTTTTAAATTATACGCAACCTGCTTGTAGGCATCGCTCAACAGCTGCGGCTGATTTGAAATACAGTTAACCATCTGATTCAAATAAGCGGCGGATTCCTTCACATTATTCCAGTCTATTATTGCTATATAAAGCCTCATCACAACTTGCTGTAAAGTCTCATCCGATGTTAGACACTCAATCAATCCCGTATACAAAGGTTTAAGGTGCACCCGGGTGATTGTTGGCAAAGCGTTCAGCTGGTTGATGAGTTTCAGGAGACGTTGCCGATGAGGCAAATCTCTACTGGTAGTTGCATTCCATTCATCCCTTATCGCCGCACTAGCTAATTTCTGACAAACGCCGATTACAACCTCATTGATCTTACCATCGCGGCAGGTTTGTATCAGCGTGTTCATGGCAAATTCCCATCTGTTGCTGTCTTCCAAATCCATAATAGCCTGAGCGGTGGCAGCTGCAACAATGCCTTCATTTCCATTGGTCCACCACATCATAGAACTGAAAGCATACTTGCCGACAAACCCATCCGGATGATTTCCGATTTCAATGATTAATTTTAAATAGCGAAGTCTATAGTCTAGCGGAAGATCATTAGGCTGTTGGGATAACAAGCTTCTTGCGATATCACTTTCTGATGAAGCAGCCATTGCACTTAAAATCTCCCAAGCGCGCTCATCATCTAAAAGCTGTTTTGCAGCATGCCCTATGGCAATGATTACATCCTTGTGTGCATTTGGTTTCTCGAACTCGTTCATCAATAGCGGAATGCTGTCATCGCTTCTATAAGCACCCAGTAAGCGGATGGCCTCTTTTCTGACAGTGATCTTCAGCTTATCCCGATTCAGAAGCTCTTTCAGCATGGTAACCAGTAACACCGGATTCACCCTGCGGATGCATCTGGGTATCGAGTACATGGCTACACGTGCCCGGTCCCCATCCAGATTCTCCAGCAGAATGGGAAGTGCCTTCTCCGGTTCTTCCATAAGTGAAAAGGCATGAAGTGCAGCTTCTACTACAGTTACTTCCTTATCCTGCATAAGCCCAAGTAACCTATCCGAACCGAGATCAGGCATGCTTGCCATGATCTTAATAACTCTTGCACGCTCCCAAAGATTACGTTTGGCATCGTATGCAATTTTTTCTAATAAGGCACTTAATGCTTGTTGCTGACGTGGCAGCCATCTGTGGAATCCATCCGCGGCCGGCACAAGATAGATAGTTTTGCCTGATAGGAACTTGCCCTTAATGACAGCCCCTGAAATAAAAGGATCGAGCCATTCTTGACGCTTCAGATGCAGATGCTGGAATACTTCATGGATCGTAATATACGATTTATCTAAAGCTAATAATTCCTTAACTCTGGCATCACGTGTTGTACGAGGCGCAAGCCAGTATCTGGCCGCTTGTATGGCTGTAGAATCTGCCTTTGCCCTCGTTGCTTCCTTTAACAGATTCTGAAGTTTTATGATGCCGTAACCTCTTTTACCAAATGAGCTAGCCAGGCTAAGCACCAGATTGTAGTCTTCTCTTTTGTTGCCCTGTACAGCTAATGTATAGATTTCATCAAAGATGACCTCTTTTACTCCTTGGGGTAAATTCTTCTCCAATGATGGAAGTGAAAGCTGTCCGTTCTGCTGGGCCAGTTTCCGGATCGTATTTAAAGAGAACTTGAACAACTCACTGTGAGGATTTAATGCGTTATGCCGGAGAATAGCAAATGCCAGTTGTTGAACGGAAAACTTCGTACCATATGAAGTATCTCTGGCATCTATAACACTATCAACAAGCATAGTAAGTTCTTGTACATGGGCATCGGTGAACACAGATGCAGGACTTTCTGAAAGCTCCTTAAACACAAAACCTCGAACAGGATCTTGCTCATTTCTAATCCGGCCCAAAAATACCAAAGTCTCATGCATACCCTGTCTCGACAGAACCGTACTTCTGATCAGTTGCATAAGCGCCGTGGAACGTTCTTCTGAACTGGATACCTTTGTTGCTTGTTCAAGCCCCGCTCTTGAATGAAGAATCGAACGGCAAGCGGTGAGTCTGATTGTTCTCTCCCGGTCATCATTGATTTCACGAAGGCCAAGCATCCGGGTGGCTTCCTTGTCACGCAAGGCATGCGGTAATACATAAAGTAATCTTTCCGGAAAAACATGGTCTTGGCGTTTATCTTCTTCATACACGGCATCAAAAATCACTTGGCGGTTGGAAGGTGCAATATTATGCAGCAACTTCGCTAAATGCATTGGGTGATCTGCGAGTAATTTCGCTATCTCAATCCATTGATTCATGGATAAATATTTTTTTCTTTGTAGTACCCCTTCAGGCACACCATAAGAAATCAGATCGCTCCGCGACTCCGTTCGTGTCAGCAGCTGATACACCATATTCGGATTTTGGCGTACTAGCGTGCCAAGTTGTTCCTTTAACGCAGGATGTATGATACCCTCGGGTCCATGATTCATCGCACATGCAAGTACCAGATCTGCCTTCAGATTGCATAGAATCTCCATAGCTGATGAGAACCTCCACCAGACATATCCCTTTTCCCTGAGTGGTGTGCTTTCTAGCGTTGTTTCAAAATATTCCGCTACTACGTCAAGATGCCTGCTGGCTAGTTTCTTCCAGTCTTTTATGGCATATCCTATATCAGCAAGCCACTTACTAACTGTTTCCGAGTAACAGGCCTGCAGTACAATCGCTGCCTCCTCCGCTCCCCATCGGTCGTACACCACAGGTAATAAACGTTCCGCCAATTCCTGACGGTTAATCTGTGAAATACTGTGCAGCAGCTTACGGCGGCAATCATATGATAAATCGGGGAGCTCACGTTCAATATCAGCATCTGAAGCCACCTTTGCCAAAAGACCCGCAGCCGTATTTCTGATACTTGCCATGGGATGCCGCAGGGCTGACAGAATAATAGGGGCATCATGTGTTGCAATGGCACCAATTAAGGCAAGTCGTGCTTCATAAACGCCATCCTCCAGCAAGGAGGCTAGTAATTGGGAGTACTGGACAGATCCAAGATGATCACGGCCTAATATCGCTACTTTTTTGACTCTGTCGGAATAGCCTAGTGAATCCAATTCTTTAAGTAAGCTCTGTTTGTCCAATGGATCTCTTTTAAAAATCATAAGCCCTCCTCTTTCACCTGTTCTTATTCCATCCGGACTTTATTCTCTATACCGCAATCTATCCCCTTTAAAAAACTAGAATTCCCCATATAGTTTCGCTAATCAAAAATAAAGGTAACCCTGAAGCTGGTTGTTCAACCACCTCCAAGATTACCCGTAGTACTACTTACTCTATTCATTCTTTTTTTGTATAAACACATACGTACTCTCATCCGACAGCTCATCAGCAAAGCTGAAATCAAACCCGTCGAAGGCTTTGATACCCTCCACACAGGTGATTTGCCGCTCAGCCATGAAATGTACCATTTCACCTCTGGCCATTTTAACCAAAGTCGCTCTCTCAACGATCTTACCGCCGATTTCCTGCCCGAATACACAGCTAATCATTCGAACGTTTCCGCCAACATACGGAGAGATGCACTTGCTGTATTCCTTGGAGGCCAGATTCAGAATGATGTCACTCTCCGAAAATAGCTCATCCGCCAGCTTCCTGTTCCAGAACTCGTAGATAGAGCTGAAACCTGGTCCGCTAAGCTTAGCCTGCATCTCCAGCCTGTACGGAACAACGCCGTCAAACGGCCGGACAATACCATAGAACCCGGACAATATCCGTAAATGCTGCTGAAGATATTCCAGCTCCTCCATTTGAAGTACCCCAGGTGCCATGTACTGGTACTGGATACCCTCATAAGAAAAGATAGCCGGTGTAAGATTCCGTGATACATCCATATCCCGAATCCGTTCCACATTCAGCGTGGCGATGGCATCATTGCATTTCCATAGCGATTTGGCTTCTTCATAATCCAACTTTTGTAATAAGGCCAGAAGCGTCTGGGATTCACTTATAAATTGCGGCATATGGCGGCAATCCATAAAATCAGTATCCATCTTCATCTTCTTGGCAGGTGATATAATGATTCTCATGATGCTCCCTTTTCTCTTTTCTTACCCCCGCGGGGAATTTAAATGTAACCTTATCCTATCATACTTAATCTTCGTAGGCTTGGGGCAAGTTGATGAAATTTATTCACTGCCGCCCACTTTGTGCGCCACCGCCATCCGTATCTGGGTTGCCGTTTCTTCTTGTCCCGCCATTCATGCCGGGAGAGCTACCTCCATCTTTACCCCGACCACCGTTAAAGCCCTGTCCCCCGTTCGCCTTTGAACCAGAATCTGTACTTGATATCTTCTGCGCGGTAATGGCATCACAGGAGACGAGCACCATGGAACAACTAAGCACTACTATGAGCAAAGCGAGATATCGCTTGATCCGCATCTTTGAACCCCCTCTTTCCGAGCAAACATGGTCAACGTGGAAAATATCTTTTTAACATATAATCATATACATCTTTAAAACCCATGTAGGATAACACGATCAGCAGCGGATATACCGGGTAAATATATCGAGACTTAATCTCCCATAGTAGATAAAATCCGATAAAGCCCAGCACCACAAGAATCAAAGAGGTCTCTTCAAATCTTTTGGCTCTTATTCCACCGATTAAGCAAACGAGTATACAAACATACATCAGAAAATTCAGGACATACAGCAACCACAGTAGCCCGCTGCGGTAGCTCGAATCCCCCTTAAATAGATCCGTAGCAGCATTAGTGTAGCTATAATGGTCCATGACAAAGCCCATTCTTCCACCGTTACTGGATGATCCATCATTCCCAAGTCCATATCGTTCCATCTGGTAGGTTCCTTCTGTCCAGGTCCAAACGATTTTTTTATAATACATTTTCACTACGTCGCTTAGGCTCGCCTCAGAGAGTTTATGGCTGATTTCCTTTTTAAATAGCTGCGTACTTTCTGCCTTATTATAATTTGCATCCTGCTGATAGATAGCGTAGCTCTCCCTGTTATCCCAGAATCCAAACGTCTCCAGATTGATCCCCATATTCAGCCACATATGGACCGGTGCGGAATTTTCGTTAATCGGTTCATCTACGACATTCGTCGCCTGCAGCACAGCATTTTGCGTCCAACCTGGAACATTAAACAATAAAGCCGTAATAAACAACGCGCTTAGAGCCTTTTTCACCCCGATCGCACGCATGTTGAACAAAAGACTGACTACCACAGCAATCAGAAAAATAACACCGATACTTCGGAAATAGTTGCCGACTGCCAGGAAGATGGCTGCGAAGACAATATCCTTTAAGGACTTTCTTTTGATAAATTTCACGGCAAAATATAAAGCACTTGTCAGAAAGGCAGTCGCGATCACATCGTTATAAATTAAATTACTCATAAACAAAGAAGGGATATAGGTAGCGGCAAACACGAGAATGCCATAATCATGATCCTTAGACTTACCCTTGAGCTCTTTATACAGCAGGTAAATCATTAACGAGGTTAAGAGTGTAAATAGAATATTGAATACTTTGATCACCAAGTAATTATCCGGAAATAACTGTAGCAACGTCTTTAAGTACACAACAATCGAGAAGTTAAACGGGAACATATGCAGATAACCCGTCGTGTCAAAAGATGAATAATCATTCCTGTACAGCATATCAAGTGCCAGTGAAAGCACCGTCTGCGAATCATCCGTCGGCAAGCGAGGAGATAGAAAAATGATCACGAGCTGAATGGCAAAAGAACATAGAAATGTGACAGGAATGACGATTTTCCAACTGTACTGATTAAGCTTCAGGCATATTTTATACAAAATAACGCTTAACGCCAGCACCACCACAATCCCTAGAATAAAAAGGCCGAGCTGTTGCTTCTCCAAAACGGGCGTGTCCCCATATACGAAATAATTATATTTCGCCCGGATAAAAAAGGAGGAAGCGATAAACAGTCCTATGAAGCATGCCAGTATGAGATACAATGTTTTTTGAATTGCCCTTACCATGGAAAACCTCCTTTACACAGTTGAAGTCCTACACAAGTACATCCCCCGATTCATAAAAAGCATTATAAACACCCAAACTGAATATTGAATGAAAGCAGCGAACAAACGTAAATAGACCGCCGCCCTCGCAAAGGGTTGCGGTCTGTATTGTAATTCTTTTTAAGATGAAGTTCATTTAAACCCTTGGAAATCCAAATCTTTCAGGAAGCGATTACTTCCTAGTATGCTCTTTACCCTCTTCGTTACATTAGGCCCTTTGGGTGTACTACCTCGTCTATTCAGCAAGATCCATCTAAGACAAGCCCATGCTTCGAAGACCTCAAGCTCTTCCTGCTCCATAAAATTCTCCAATAGATAAGCAGAACGGAACATATCAGCGTAACGCTCGGAGATGTGGACTTTCAGCAGAATAAGTGACCATGCAAAATCATATCTAGGGTCTCCCAACTGGCCGTTCGTCCAATCGATGACGGTAAATCGCTGTTGTTCCTCTACTATATTTCCTAAATGAAAATCTCCATGAATGATACGATCTTGTTTCATAGGCGTTTGCTCCACTAGAGAAATCACAGCTTGATTAAGGTCTGTATGCTCTCTCACTTCAGGAAAAAAGTAGTCGATGAAATCGTACTTAGGTAGTTGTATATGTTCCAGCTCAGCGATATCTATTTGATGAATTCTGGCTAAAATGCTCGCGAGCTCCTTCATTGTCTTATTATTCACTTTATGAATTGGCGTTCCGTCAAAGCTTGTTAACAACACCTTATTCCCATCCGGATTGATTCCCCAACCCACTGGTTTAGAGACGGCTACCCCTCGTTCGGACAGGACTTCCAATAAACGGTATTGAAGCTGAACATCTGGTTTGGAGCTCTTACTCCATGTTTTCAAGACATAGCTTTCCTGATCTAGGTTGATCTTTAGAACCTCAGCTTCAAAGCCATCATCCATCGGATGCGTGGTTAAGCTGGCTTCATGATAGAGTAGCTCATCCATGATTTCATGGTGTTCAAGCCAGTTTACATTAGTTATAGAGGTTCTCAAGAGCAATTCTTCCTTTCTGGTGATTGTATATATCCAATTATTCTTGTGGAATGCCAGCTACGATCTCAAGCAAATTGCCTTCTGGGTCAGCCACAACAGCTTCACGCAACCCATAGGGCTGTGAAATAGGTTCTTTTATAGGAGTTGCACCTGCCTTCACCAGACGCTCAAATTCCTTGTCGACCTCTTCAGGTGAGAGAACGCCAAATGAGACTTCCATTGTCCCATTCAACCCATTGGGATAACCTAGTCCTGAAATACTCAGCGCATCCCGCTGACACAAATTAAAAAATACACCACTCTTTAGCTGAACCCCGGTAAATACGCCACCATCCCATTCTATAGCCATATTCATGACGTCCCGATAGAATGTGACCATCTTTTCCATGTCTTTTACAATCAAAGTTACAGCACCGATTTCCATTAAATCCACCCAATCTTCTAAATTATTCCTTTTATGATCGTAGACATAGTAACATAGGCGGTAAAATATTGAAATGAATTATAACAATAATAAAAAGCTCTGTAGAAACTCTACAGAGCTTAGTAGCAAGCAATCGCTGTTCAACTAGTAACTTACTTAATCGATTTCATAGCCAACGGTAAATCTTGAACAGCACAACTCATAACCGATCTGAGTATATAGCCTAATAGCTTTCTTATTATCTCCATGCGTGCCCAAAGTAGCGATTGTTTTGCCCTGCTGCTTTAGATAATTCAGTGCGGTGCAGATGATGTTACGAGCGACACCTTTTTTCTGCCATTCAGGAATGACGAATACATTCTCCGTTGCACTTCTCTCGTCGGTGATTCTCCAGGTTGAGGTGTTGCCGATCAATTGATCGCCATGAAACGCGCAGAAATTAACGATTTCGGGAGATCCCTGCATCCATCCCAAGTGATTCAAGCTCCAAGCCACACCGTCAAAGGAAGCAAGTTCAGCTTGACGATATTGTTCCTGAGCTTCACTATTGTTCAGTGCAGTTGGCTTCACCAGAACCCCTTCTGGTAAAGGATACTTAGGAATCTCCCTACTCAAGTCATATTTATATACGACAATCGTATCGCAAATCGTAAATCCACGCGCTAGACAGAAGCTCAACTCTTCGAGATCATCTGTGTCGAGATATTGAGCCATGATAATGCGTTTCTCTTGATACCCAGCTTTAATTTCTTTGACCCGTCCGATTAATGCTTCAATCAGTGCAGCTTTGATACCTTCATCCTCTGCGTTCTCTGCAAATATAATTTCGTAATTAAGATATCGTTTGAAGTTTGGGTCTTTATCATGTCCAACCGCATGAAAAGTATCATGCTCCATCAGATGAGCAACGGCCAGAACCTCTCCGTCGCCACTCACTGCACAGAACATATTTCGCTTATCCAGATCTCCATGGTACAGATATAGCATTTTTAGAACAAAGTCCATGCTTTCAATTTGCTCCGCATCTTCATCCTTCGGATTTCGGATTACAAAGTCCCTCATGAATAAACATCGTCTCCAATCTTTTATGGCGCTGCAAATCATTTCTTAGTTAAATAATGGATGAGGCAGGCTATGCTCAGCAAGGGAGAGTTTAGTTATATTCATAATTGCGAAAGATATTGTGAACATATTTTTATAGAGTCTGCACTTCGAAGCTTACAGGATCCATACAAAACACTTGGACTTCCAGCGTATCCATAAGCTTTTCCAAGTGCCTTCTTTCCCCATTACGAAGTTCCAACATTTCCTTATAATGTAAGGAATCTATAACGATCAAAACCGCTTTCTTTATGCGTTTAGGTGATCCAAATTCATTCGAATAACTATTCAAAAACTTGGACTTTGACAGCACCTGATAATATGTAGCGATTTCAAGCACACATCTTAAGAGGGTTTCTCTATTTTCATTAATTTTAAATTCGATCAGAACCATACAATCATCCACCAAAGAAATTAAATCAATCTTACCTAGTCCCTTATCCGCACTACTATTTTTCAAAGGGACTTGATAGTCCATAATCCTTCCAATACCATTAAATATTTTTCCACTTTGACTTAAGTTAAATAATTGAATAGCAACTCTCTCTTCTTTTCGATTAGAATCCTCTTCCTTGTGCCCGGTAGTAACAACCCCGTCATGCGTGATCACACGATACCCACTCTCTCTAACTACTTCATTGATCTCTTTCAGCCGATTTTTTATATCCAATCTCAACAATTCTTCAGCAATTACTTCTGTGAATAATTCGCCATTCGTTGTCTTACCTCTACGATTAAGGATGCTAGATTTATACAATTGATCGATTGTATTAACGTAAGCGCCTACCTCATTAATAAGGTTCATCTTTGAGAGCATGCTCTTTCCTTTTTTCATAATAAAAAAACACCTCCTAGAGTTTCATCGGATAGGGATTATCTAATTTCGGAATGGCTAACCCGGGTCTTCATATAAATAAAACTTTTCAAATATAGTAAGGATTTAAAAAAATCCAAAAAAAAATAAGCCGATTCATTCTGCAAAGCTGCTTTAATGCATTCATGGACGCAATATCTATTATTGTGATAATATGTATGGGAATTCACATTATTTCTCCTAGAGGTATCAATTATGATAATAATGCACAATTTGTCTGCTCTAAATACAAATAACTTGTTACGGAAAAATGCTAAAGCTGGTTCTAGTAGTATGGAAAATCTATCATCAGGCTTACGCATCAATAAAGCTTCTGATGATGCTGCAGGATTGTCAATATCTGAAAAAATGAGGGGACAAATTAGAGGACTGGATCAGGCATCCAGAAATATACAGGACGGCGCTTCACTCCTTCAAACAGCAGAGGGCGGCCTACAAGAGATAAATGATATATTACAAAGACAAAGGGAATTGATTATTCAGGGTCTAAATGATACGAATACGGATAACGACAGGCAACAGATTGAGGCTGAAATACAACAACTTACCCAAGAAATAGACAGCCTTTCAAGGAGAACAGAATTTAATTCAATTAACTTGTTGGCTAGAGATGATTATACGATACTTGCTGATCGATCGAGCAGTAATACAGCCTATACTATCAGTGACCCGCCACCAACTACTAGAGTAACTAACAGTATAGTCTACAAACCTCAAGGAACATCAGCAGAAACAAGACATGTAATTAGTAGTTCAGATACATCAGTAACGACCAATACATATTCAAATACCAATAATATTTCTCCAATCGCCTCTCCAGATGGAAGAGCAGGCTATAATGAATATAATATTGATATTGAAACAACAACTAAGACGGACATAAATAATACTGTTTATGAAACGTTAACAGCATCAAACGATCCACAATATGCTACACCTGCCTACTGGTTCTCTGTTGGAATGAATAAAACCAGTTTTGGACCCAAAGATCTTGGTGATGTATACGGTTCAATGCACGAAAATATTGAAGTTAATGGAAGTTTCAGACCCATCGAGTATACATCTCGCAGTGGTTCAGGATCAGATCCTGCCTGGGATCATATGTGGTTCCCCGGCACAAACCTATCAATTATGAGACATAGGACTGTACTGGCTGATAACTCCATGGAAATCAAATATGTAATTAATAATATGGATCCAACCGATGCCAATATTAAACTAGATAATATAATCGCCCCTCCAATAAATTCAGTTATCACTGATGCAGGAGGAAATCCGTTAGCTACCGGAAATACCATAATAAATCCACCTTCAGGAAGTTCATTTAACCTAACGGGATCAGATGCCAACGCTGGCTTAAAATTTGATGATTCACTTGGATTTCTGGCGCCTACAGAGCTTACGATTAATAATCCGGCAGCAGGTCAACCACAAATAAATTTTGATTGGCAACTCACTATACCCTCTGGTACGAGTGTAACATTGGGCTTCAATTATGGTCCGTTTTCATTAAATCTTGATGTATTTGAACTAACACATGAACTAGTAGAAACTAAGCATATTGAAACAACAGTGAAAACGGATATAAAGGATATTGACTATGTTCCACCAAGTCTCGATATTCAAGCAGGGGCTAATCATAATCAAACAATCATCATCCCCCTGTTCAATGTAACCTCTCAAGGATTGGGCATTGCAAATATGGGAATATTGCCACCCGGTATACCTGATAAGACATTAGCTCAAATAGATAAAGCCATAGGAAAAGTAATAAACTATAGAGGGATGTATGGTGCATTACAAAACCGTATGGAGCACACATTGAACAATGTGAAAAACTCTGCAGAGAACTTAGCTTCGGCAGAATCACGTATCCGTGATGCGGACATAGCTAAAGAAATGATGAATTTCACAAAAACCAACATATTAACTCAAGCTGCCCAAGCAATGCTGGCACAAGCAAATCAGAATCCTCAAGCTGTATTGCAACTCCTAAATTAGTATTAAAATAGACTGCAAACTCAACGTATAGCATATTCGCTTTACAGCAAAAAGCTCAAGCATCGGCAGGTTAGCCGCAGCTTGAGCTTTTAAATGTTATAACCATGAATGGTTTTTCCGTTCCTATGCCGATATTATTAATCCCCAATCATTTTAATCATCGTGTCAAAAGGATCTAATTCCAGGGTTTGCTGTCCATATTCCGTATGAATCGTAGTTTTTTGAAGCTGATCGCTATTGTTAATCATCACGAGGATTTTGCTTTCTGGATAATAAGCACACTCTGTATATAAGTTATCCGTAATGTACTTGGTCTCCGTGAACTCATTACCCGCAAACCGAATCAAATTCAGCAGCAACCTTGTATTTTCAAAACTGAATGTGAAAGAAGGAAGGTAGATCCCCTTTCCTTTACCAAAGTCATGCGTGGATAGAGTGATCAGCCCATCCGTTTCATTCACAACCGCTGCTGCTCCATCGGTAAGATAAATGTTATTTTTGGGTGTTATGCTAGCCCCAGCAGGCACTAAACCAAACTCATCCTTCACTTCATATGTCCATTTTCCATGCGCTACTCTGGAGCCTGTATCTTCATCCAGACCGAGCACATGTGCCATTCTGAAAAAGCTGTCATACCCTTCAAGCGCCGAAGGCTGATTCACACCTATAAAAGTACCACCTTCATAGACCCATTTTGTCAGTAGATCCACGCACTTGTTGTCCCTCCAGTGTTCTCCACCACTCCATGCTGAACCAGCAGATCCGGCATTGATCACCACATCATAATCTTTTAAAATTCCCTGACGGATATCCTCAAAATCAATGAACTGTACTTGAATCGGCAATCCGGATAAAGCCTCGTTGATATGAATCAAATCATGCATATACGTTTCATGGAAATGCCCGGACAAGGTCCACGATCTCAATTTACCCCAAGCGTGCAGAATGGCTACCTTCGTCTTTATATGATACGGTTTACCTTTATGATGCAGCTCTTTAATTTCTCTGAATTCACCCGCAATCTTTTCGATATAATCACAAAAATCCGGATAAGGCTCTACAAGATGCAAATATCCGCCCAATCCAATTCGATCTATAGGCTCTCTGAGTAGAGCACGCCGGATATTAATCCAATATTTTTTGGCATCTAATGTAGGGTTCCCTCCCTCCTTAAAGGTAGGCAGTCCACCTAACCCAACCGGAAATAAGTAGGGATGCAGCCGAATCTCATGGGTATCTACTTTTACACCTGAACACATTCTTGCCTCGAACCCTGAGAACACACATTTAATCATCCCGTCGAAGCCAAACTCCTCGAAACGATCATTGTAAGGCTCCATGCCAACCCAACTGTCATCATAGAAGACATATGCCAGCTTGTCGTGTCCATGCACAATATCAATTAATTTCTTACTAAATTCGATGACAAAATCATTGATAAATGCCATCCAGTCCAGCTTGCGCTGCTGCGCCGGGATATGACTGACACGATATTTTCCACCATTCACAAAATCCTCGGCCGTGAGCGAATACCCATATTTTTGAGCAAACAGATCAAGTGCTCTAGCGCTTACGGTAAAATCATATGAACCCCAGTCCGAGAACAAATGGCGGTTACGCTCATTGCTGCCCCAGATCCAGGCGAAATTATAAAATAGGGATGTAAACCGAACAACCGTTGTTTCCTTATGATGCTGACACCAATCTTCGATCCAGTTGAGCAGATACTTTTGCGTTTCAACATAGATGGGGTCAATCTGCATCAGATGTTCTTTTTCCCAGTGATTCGTGGTGTGATTGTACATGGAGATCTCTTCCCAAATCCGGTAGACCATGAAGCTGACCGTATATTTGTGCCAAGGCGCAATTCCAGTAATGACTACATTTCCTGATTCCCGTTCATAATTCCACTGTTCCTTTGGAATCTCATTGCCGGTCGTTCGGTCAAAAACCTGCCAGTATTTAAACGCCTCTTTGGAGTCATTCACTCGGAATTGTTCAGCGAAAAAATCTTCCATTAAATAGATCGATAAATAATCTTCGACCGCTACCTTAGGATTGGTTATTAAAAAGCTCTGCTGTAGCTTATCAGGGTTTTGAGAAGCCCATTCGTTATGATCTCTGATGATACAGATTGTAGAATAAATGCCGTATCCTGCGTTGATAATCTCATCGGACAACTGTGTACCGTCACTGTCACGGATGACATCGGCACCCCACCGTTCAGCTAACTCTAAGGTCAGTGCCTCATAACCGGATTCGCCCGGTAGTGTAAAGGCCCCCGTTGTTTGCTTGGACAACTTGGATCCCTCCTATTTAAGCATATCGGACAGAAAAGACAGTGCTAAGCCTTGGCCCCAGCCTTGAATCCAGTCTTTTGGAATATTGCGATAGCCTTCCCGGTCCTTCATAACCGCTGTTCCGCCCGATACTCCCAGTACACGTCCATCCTCGCTGATATTGCTTAGGACACCCTTCAGGGCCTTTTGCACATATTTGGTATGCAGCGGATTGCCGTTATTGATCATTGCAGCCGCTATCCCACAAGAGGCAGATACTTCTTCATAGGATTCTTCGTCATCCAGTACGGTCCGCCACAGGCCGTTCTCCGTTTGCACAAGCTTAAGTGCCGCCAATTGATCGCGCAGCGAACACTCCACGTCCATACACTGCGGATACAAATACCATTCCTTCAAAAGCTTTTTGACTTGCGACATGGTATATGCGCCCCAAGCATTTGCTCTACCCCAATATAATCCGGACATGTGATCCTGCTTCACATTATTGTAGCCATGGTACCAGAGGCCGCTGCTAGGGTCTTGCAGATATTTAATATGCCAGTAATATTGATTCAAGGCATCTTGGATCATTTCCTGATCGTTTAATTTGCTTCCAACACGGAGCAGAAAAAATGCCGCCATAAACAATGTATCTGCCCATGCCTGCTCTGGAAAATCATTAGAGACGGATACGGTATGCTGCAACACATGATCTCCGAATCTGAGCGCATGGTTCTGCAGATAATCCACCTTGCTCATTACAATATCCCAATATTTCTGATTGCCTGTTTCTTCATACAAGGTGATCAGCATATGGCCCATGGCACAGGTGTTTACCGTCCAGTCCGGCAGGCCCAGCTCGATATATTCATCTGCCCACTCGACAAGCATATCCAGATACTCTTTATTACCTGTCGTTTTATAAGCTCTGGATACCCCATAATAAGCCACACCACAAGGCCAGTCCCATGTTAAATCCATCGTCATTGTTTTTCTAACTACTTTGTCGATGACGCTTAGAATCTCTTCTCTGTCATAAGTTAATTGAAGCATCTTGATTCTCCTCTCTTTCGCACACGCCCCCATTGGCGCTGAGAGCTGTCCGTCCTATGTAAACGCTTTACTAACTCTATTGTAAGGAGTAAAATGGTCTGATTCTAAGCATATTCATAACTAAACTGTGCAATTTCAACCATTAAGAGTACAGGGTCAGTCGCAATTCCGGGGAATGTTGGACTTCCGGCCGCTGTTGTCTCCAGATTTCTTGATTTGTACCGCTATTAGCGGTTGAAATCCGGAGACAAAGGCGGACGCTAACGCTCCTACAGTTCCAAAATTCCCCTCCACCGCTTCTTTCCCTTTCCTCAAGTTGTAAAGTACATCTATATTGTTGAACTTGAAATCACTTTAACCTATAATCTACTCAACCTACGTAATAAGAATGGGAGTATTGAGAATATGCCCAGAAAAAAGAAGCCCGTCATTGAATACCGCCACTACAGCTTGCCGATAAACTTCCCTATTCTACTGTTAAGCGGTGAACGTTGGAAGATTTCCGATATCAAAAGTGAACATCTCCATTTCCATAACCATTTAGAGATTGGCATTTGTCATTCGGATAGCGGCATCATGGAGATCAAAGGTGAATCCGTACCCTTTAAAGCCGGAGATGTGACCTTCATCCCTAGGTATCTGCCTCATACCACGTATAGTTCGCCAAATGAAGCTAGTCTTTGGTCTTATATCTTTTTTTCGCCAGAGGACCTTTTTCAGCATTCATTCAAAAGCGCTTATAGTGACTTCGAGCCAAATTTGTGGGCGATCAAGGGAATGAATTGTATTTTGAACAAGGAGGAACATCCCAAGGTTTATACCCTTGCGACATCGGTCGTAGAGGAATTGAAGCACAAAAATCCTTACTATCAGGAAAGCGCCTACGGCTTATTATTATCCCTTTATATAGAACTGCTTAGAATCCATTCCCGGAATGAACCTTTGGCAGAGCAAGAAATAGAGCATAACCTGAAAGGTGATTTTGTCATCTCTCCGGTTCTGGAGTACATCACCAAAAACTATATGACACCTATCACCATTGATGATCTGGCTGATCTGTGCCATCTAAGCACCACTCATTTTCGCAGAAAATTCCATGAGATCATGGGGACCGCACCTCTAGATTTCCTAAACAGTACCCGCATTGAAGAGGCCTGCAAGCAGTTAAAAAGCACGGATGCTTCCATCCTCTCCATCTCTGAACAAGTCGGCTTTCAGTCCATTTCCAGCTTCAACCGATGTTTCTCCAAGCTTATGGGCGAATCTCCCAAACAATGGCGTAAAGCCGCACATTCCGAAGCCCAATCTGCAAAAGCATCTATATTGGAGTTTACGGGGTGGGTATAGGGAAAGGGAGTCCCTGTTTACTTCACTTCACAAAATCTACTTAACACATGAATGATTTGCTCCTTGCTCATAGGGGCGTCGTGCCCTGGGATATACGTAGTGAATGAAAGATTTTTTAAAAACTCAACATATTCCTTCATTTTTATGGGATCAATTTTACCTTCTCCATGATAATAATCTCCACTATGTGCATCACCTGCAAATAAAACCTCCGCTTCTTTAACATATACAACACAAGAGTCTGCTTCATGCGGCCCTCCTACCTTGAGGATTTGGCAAGTGATGCCCCCTAAATCCAATGTTAAAGAATCCTCGAAAATAATCGATCCTGTGCTGACCGAAATCTTATCGAACGTATCATATTCTTTTTTCATACAGTTATAGGCGAATTCTATTTCTTCTTTTGTCTCTAAACGTTTTACAACGGACTCTTCATCCCATTTCCACGCTTTCAATCGTTTTAGTACCTCATTCGTTGCTGAAGATACTATGGATTCCCCCTCAAAAGCATGCATGCCAAAGGTATGATCCCAATGCCAGTGCGTAATCAAAGCATATTTGGGACGTGGTAGATTGTGATCATCCAAACCCTTTATAAAGGCATCAAAATGCGATTTTGAATTGCCACAATCAATCATAATTGAAAAGTTCTCACCTACAACATATCCCAAAACAGGTCTGTCTGTTTCTCTAACATTTTCTGAATAATAAATAGATTCATTTATTTTTTTCAGTTCCATAAGATTGTTTTCTCTCCTTTAGAACAGCGGGTCATTTTGTAATTTAATAATGAATCCGGATAGCTCATTGAGCAAGGGAGAGTTTAGTTTTAGGCGTTCTCACCAAGAGCACAAGTCAATCCAACTCCAAAAAAGAGAGTCCCCCGGTAGCCACTTTTTTATGGCTACTAGGAGACTCCCTCACAATTAGGTTTTTGCTATAAGATTATTTCGAATTCTTCATAGTTGTCGAACGAACTTGAAATGCTCCATTTTTGTAAGCAAGAACAGCGGTTTCTTCGCCTTTAATTACGGAAGTAGCTTCACCATGAATCGTTTTTGTTGCAACAATCTCATAGACTCCATTTTTATCTACATCAGATGCTTTCATTGTATTGTAGAGTGAACGTTTGCCATTCACTTTCACGTACTCGTTAAGAAGAACTTTCACACCACTATCTTTGAAGGATACTACGTAAGCATTAGTGCTGCCGTTGTTACCGCCAGAGTATACAGTAATCATGACATCTTTAGATTTATCTCCGTTGAAATCTCCAACGAAGTTAATTTTTGGCTGGTAACCCGTGAAGCCTTTGAGATTACTGTTGATCACTTTTTTAGTTTTTCCTTCAATAACGATGATGTTGATATCTGTAACCAGTCCACCATTTGCGGCATCCTTGTTACCAATCAGTAAGACATTATCCGCAACATCATTACCAGTTACATCCACTTGTTGTTTCGCAAGCAGGATTGTTTTTGCTGTTGTTGTAATCCCCTTAAGCTCAAAACGTTTGCCAACGGTGAAATCACTTGTTGTAGTTGATGGTGTAGTCGCTGGTTTGCTATCGGATTTAATGGTTTCTGTACCCACAACCTTGAAAGCACCGTCTTTGAATGTGAATGTTGTTTTTTCCTCACCTAGAACTATAGCTTCAGCGTCACCGCGAATTTTTCTAGTCCCTACCAGATCATATACACCATCTTTATTAAGATCTACTTGCTCTAAAGTATTGAAAAATGCTGGTTTACCATCCACAACAGGTTTTACACTCAAAAGTGGTTGTACCTTATCACCTGTGAAAGACAATATGTAAGCATCTGTTGTACCATTGTTACCACCGGAGAATGCTGTAAACATTACATCATTTGCTTTGTCCCCGTTGAAATCACCAATCCATTGAATTTCTGGTTTAAAGCCATCGAAACCGCTGATTTTTGCATCCTTCAATGTGTTTGTTTTGCCATCGACAACAACCAGGTTGATGTTGCTTACATAACCAAGCTCATCTGCTTTGTCACCGATCAGATAGATTTTATCTTGGACACCGTCTTTATTAACATCGTTAACTTGTTTTCTGATAAGAACAGTCTTATCTGTTGTGTTAACACCTTGCAATGCGAAAGGTTGGCCAACAGTCAGTTCACCAAGTGCAGGTTGTTTAAATGGGTCTTCTTTAGTAGTTTCTGTTTTGCTAACTTGGAATTCGCCGTTTTTGTACGCAAACCATACTTTTTCATAGCCTTTTACCACTGAAGTAGCTTCACCATGGAGGATTCTGATTCCAAGCAGTTCGTTCACGCCATCATTTTCCACATCGACTGCTTCTAATGTTCTGAATAATGCACGTTCGCCTTTTACCTTCAAATCCCCACCCAGAATAATAGAAGGGGTATCATTCTTGAAAGTTACGATTCTAGCATTGGTAGAACCTTGGTTACCACCGGAGTACGCAGTAATCATCACATCAAGTGCATGGTCATTATTGAAATCACTCACATAGCTGATTTTCGCGTTCAAACCACCAAAGTCTTTAATCCCTGCGTTTAACACTTTGTTTGTTTTGCCGTTTACAACGATGAGATTAATGTTGTCGAAATCAGGAGATTCATTTTTGTCACCGATGAGATATAAAGTGTCCTTCACGCCATCCAAATCAAGATCAACCGTGCTTGTTGCTATCAATACTGTATTGGCGTTCGTTTTAACACCAGCTAGTGTAAATTTTTGTCCAACTTGATTAGTGGATGATGCTACGGTTGAACTGGTTGGCGTTGTGACAGGATTGGCCATTGCTTGAGATGAGAAAGATGCGACTGCTGCTACACATAATGCAACGGATAATGTTTTCTTAATTTTCATTGTGTTTCCTCCGATGGTTTATAAAGGTTGGTGTCGAATACAATCTCATTATATTCCTAGAAACATAGGACAGAGTGACGGTAAGGTAACATTATCCTATTGAAATAAAACAATAACTAAATAAAATATCCAAATCAGAGGAACTTCAAGCACTAAATAATGCCAATTTCTTTCGGGGATAACGGTCGCAAAATCAATAGAAACGCTTTCATTGGCTATACCATGGGATTTGAACAACCCTACTTTTTTTTAATAGTTTGATAACAATTCTGTAAAATCAGTTTGATTCAAATGACGCGCAAACCTATTCAAAGGCTACAACGCTTGGAACTTCATTTCAAGCCAGCGATGAAGAAATTAATACTAGTGCAAAAGAATATATCAACTATATCTTTAAGTACCATATTTGATACAAAAAGGGCTATCCCAAGTCTTGATAAAAGACTTTAAGGATAGCCCGCTATTAAAAAATCTAAAGTGTTTCTGTAGTGAGTGTAAATCCTTCGATCACAGCATCTTCGTCAACCTCAATCAAAATGCAACGTCTACCTTGATAATTCACTTGCTTCACATATTTCAAATCCTGCGGACTGACCGAAATCGTAGCTACCTTTGTTTCGATCTTTATCGATTTTGTAGTGAATTTCGGCATCACACTACTTGCCTTCATTTCATAGTGCTTGTCGTCTACGATGGTTTCAAACGCACGTTCCACTTTTTCCATCGTCACGTCTTCAACCCCGCTTACCTTCAGCACACGTTCTACATCTCTATAGTCGAGCTTAGGAGGTTCTTCTTCATCTTGATTGGTTTCGATGACCTGATGGATTTCCTCGTACAACTGAGCAATGGTGGTCGCGTCAAGTTGTTCGCCCGCCACTTCCTTCACAATGTCTTCGAAAATAGCTCTCTCTTCCAGTGCCGTCACGGATCTTTCGGCGTTCAAGACCTGCTCGATGAAATGCGGATCTGGAAAGTTCGATTTTCCCGTACAATATAGAATGCGGTTCACATCGGAATAATTATCCGTCACGCTTGGGTAAAAGAAGCCCTGCTCCGGCGTACTTAACTTGACGATCGGATCTACAATGACATTGTACTTAAATTCCCTTTCCACATAATCAAATAAGAGAGCTTTCCGTTGCTTCTCCGTGGAATTCACGCTGCATAGAATAAACGGATGCGCGAACATTTCGTTTTTCTCACTTTCCTCGGCTTCATCGTTTCTATCTTTGGTCGGGCGGTAATACTGTCCGCGAACGAAAGTGATCACCGTATCCCGTTCATAATGAGTATCCGCCATCATTCTGTCCACCAACAGCAGCATCAGGTCCTGCCATTCATCTGGATCCCCTGTCACCAAAGCTTGGTGAAGCATCACCTGCGCTGGTTCCTCCGCTTCCGCCTGAAACTTCAACTCGAACAATTTCTGATCCAGTTCGCCGGTCAAGAGCTTTTTGAAATTGCCCATATACAGCTCCTGCTTCTCTCTATCCACCATTCCAAACGGCAGGCGCTCCCAATGATAGATCTCGTTGCTTTCCTTCATAATATACACGTTGAGAATATCGTAAATATTCATTAAATCGTGATCTAGCTTAAATTGCTTGCGTATATGCGCGACTTCTTTCTTTATCATGATTCGTTAGACAACTCCTAGGAAGATAAATTGGTCTTTTCAGTATAAAGGATAAAAAAAACCTTCGCTAGAAGGGGTTTTTATAGGTTACTTCTTTTCAGTACCGTTCCAAAGCAATAATGCAACGCACTTTACGTCATAATACTAGGCGGTTTAATCAGTTCAGACTCACGAATCGCCTGTGGGCGCGATAGTTTTGACCCTCTACTTATGCAACAATGCTCTCTTGGATCCAAAAATAATAAAACTGATCGCGGCCAAAACCCAGACACCAATACCGCCATAGAGCATCACCAAACCAAAGCCGTGTACAAGTGATGCATGGACGATAGCTCCGGATGCATCCAGTGAGGATAGTTCTGGAAAACCCTGATGGAGAGACGAAGTGTTTCCGGCAGCTGTTTTTTCGGCCAAAGATCGCAATTGTAATGCATCGACAGTCTCAGGGAGAGCCCTCTTCAAATAAGAAAAGATGCCTTCCTGTAAAATGAAGCCCATTACGGCGATGTTGATGGCTAGGCTGATTAATCTGGCACTCATGTCTATGCCGGAAGCCATGCCTGCACGGGTACTAGGTACCGAGCCGGTAGTCGTGTTGGTCACAGGCGTGTTGGTTAATCCCAGCCCAATACCAGCCAACAGAGAGCCGGGGAGCATAGTCAACCAGCTGGCGTGATCGCCGCCGCTGCCATACTTCATCAAAATGAAGCCCCAGCCGATAACGAATAGACCCAATGGGATAACTATGCGCGGTTGATAGCGGAGCGAAAATCGCTCTGCCAGAGGCGGAATTACCAGGGTGGGCAGTGCATAAGCCAGAACAGACAACCCGGCGATTACGATGCCGTAACCAAGCCCGCTCTGGAAATAAATCGGAAGATAGATCATGAATGGCCAAAAACTGAAATTCATCCCGATGGAGCCAAGGAGAGCACCAGAAAAATTACGTATCTTGAATACGGAAAAGTCGAACATTGGATGGGCACTGTGCTTCTCCGCAAATAGAAATACAATGAAACTTATCGCCACTGCAACAAGGGTGCTGATGGATGCTGTACTGGTAAAGCCAAGTTCCGACCCTTGTGTGATAAAATAGACCAGGCCAAAAACCGTCAACGAAAGCGTGACGATGCCGATAATGTCCAGCTTTTTCGCCTGTGGATCGCTGGACTCCTCCACGCCGCTGAAGACAAGGATCAAAGTAAAAATGGTCAGTGGGACATGGACCAGAAAAACCCAATGCCAGTTCAATACAGCCACTATCATACCGCCAATGATAGGTCCAAAACCGAGACCGATACCGAACACGATCCCCCATGTGCTAAAGGCTTTGCTGCGTTCTTCTCCTTCCTGAAACCGATGTGAAAGAATGGCTATCTGGCAAATCTGCATCGCGCCAGCACCCACGCCTTGAAGAAACCGGCTGACGATCAGAACCGATGTGCTTTGCGCCAAGCCACAAATCAAAGATGTAATACCGAACAAGATGAGGCTGATAATAAAAATACGCCTCCTTCCATACCGATCAGCCAGCGTTCCAACAGCCATCAGAACTGTCGCACAGGCAATGGTGTAGGCGTTCATAATCCATTGCATATCCTTGAGGTTGCCGTGCAATACCTTTTCCAGGGTAGGGAGTATCACAGGCACACTGGAAATTTCGAGGCCAAACATCAATGCGGACAAACATATAGCAGCTAATGTGATTATATTATTGCGGGAGTGGGAGAGCCTCATTGGGAGTTTCCTCCAGACTCATCAATACGTGCCTGTAAATCTTCTGTACCTACCTTATTTAAATCAAACTTTCTCAATGGTAGCCATCCTCTCTAACTTTTCAAGTGTAGATCATCATTTTGGTGAGAGTCATATTATATAATGTAAATTATTCATTTTACATATTAAAATCAATCAATTATGATGATTTAACAAAGTAATTAAAGGAGTTTTAATGAATTACCTTAAATCTAAAGGAGGGCATCCAAAGTGGATCATGTAGACAAACAAATTCTCTTCTATCTTCAAAATCAAGCGAGGATTTCAATGACAGAACTGGGGAAATGCGTAGGTCTGTCCCAACCTGCTGTAACGGAACGAGTTAGAAGAATGGAAGAGAAAGGAATCATTGAGGAATATCGCACCATCATCTCCCCTGAAAAAATCGGAAAAAATGCGGCAGCCTATATGTTGTTTCGGACTAGAGACTGCCTGGCATTTCTTGATTTCGTCCATGCATCTCCCCAAGTTGCCGAGTGCCACCGTATAAGTGGAGAACACAGCTATTTATTAAAAGTAGTGACCGAATCTACACATGCTCTTGAAGAGTTTGGCAATCAATGTGATAAGTATGGAACCTATACGATCCTGATTGTTATGTCTTCACCGATCGATCATAGATTTCTCATTCATTCTCTCGAAGAGGCATCTAGAGTTGACTAATGCCAAACAGAAGGGCACCAAGTTTGCAGAGAAATAGCTTTTTTGAGAGCGTCTTACAATAAGCAGGAATATATGTTTAGTTAGAAAAAAATAAAAACGACATCTCTGTCGTTTTGAGGAATACGTATGGTGGCACTTAGCGGATCGAATCGCTGACCTTCCTTTTTTCACTACTCATTTATCGCATGCTCTAATGCATAATCTTCAAGCGGAATATCAACCTGTTGATCCATGGCTAGCTTGGATAGCTGCTCACCAAGAAAGGGTCCCATCGTTAATCCCGATGAACCTAGTCCATTAGCAACAATTAGTTTATTCCATCCTTGAACCCTGCCCAACACGGGAAGAAAATCTGCTGTAAATGGACGGAAGCCTACTCTTATTTCATTTAGGCTGCAATCTGCAAGACCGGAAGCCGTTTGAAGACCTTTATTTAAAATTTCTTGCATTCCACCTGCGGTTACAGAGGTATCATAACCCACAACATCATTTTCGTGAGTAGCACCTACTACGATATTTTGATCCGCAAATGCAAGGATATATTGATCTGTAGGCGGCATTACCACAGGCCATTGCTCTGTACTCGCTTGTTCAGCAAGCTTCAAGTGCATAATTTGAGCCTTCTGATAACGCACCTGGAGCATGATCCCGAGCGGATGAAGCACCACATTGGACCAAGCCCCTGCGCACACAATCACCTCATCAGCTGTGAATGTCTGTTCTCCTACGCGAACCCCTTTAATTTCATGATCATCATGCTCAAGAATTGCATCTCCCTCAATCATTTGCGCACCGTTACGTTGTGCCGCCCTTAGCAAAGCATCACGTAATTCACGTCCATCCACTCTTGCTGCACCCGATACATGCAGCGCATGATAACCTTCCGATAATAAGGGAAACTTCTCTTGTGCTTCAAGATCCGTCAGCATCGTAAGCTCACCTATTTCAGGGGCGTCCTCTCTGCGAAGCTCCGCTCTTTCTTTCATCGCATGTAATTTTTTCAGATCATCATGAATACATATCGCTCCTACTTTTGCGTATCCAGTCTTCGCTTCTCCGGCCTCTTCCAACTCTTGAATAAGTGCCGGATAAAAGCTTGCTCCCGCTTTAGCAAGACGATACCATGCTTTGTTTCTGCGTTGAGACAACCATGGACAAATAATCCCTGCTGCTGCATCCGTTGCTTGTCCAACATCCTTACGATCTATAATGATGACCTCAGCACCTAACTTACTTAGCTGATAAGCTGCTGAAGCCCCTAATATCCCTGCACCAATTACAATAACCTTGTTCATGTCCGAAGTCCCTTCAGTTATTCATTTTTTTAATCATTCACTACTTACCCATTGTATCTTAAATTTGACATTTCTAATGAATTATCATACTATAAATCTCACTCAGTTAAAAGTACTTTAATTAGAGTACTAAAATAAAAGTGTTATTCAGAAGAAAGAAGGTATACAGTTGAAGTTTTCACAGTTTTTGAAGTCCAAAGGAGCCATTGGTTCTATTTTTATGGGTGTGTTCTATGCCATTGCGATGCTTGGTATTTTCTTACCAGGGTATACAGCACTTCCAGGGAACATGGATGATTTAAAAATTGCTATCGTCAATGATGATGCAGGTCAATATGGGGCTCAGATTTCGAGTCAATTTTCGGAGAGCTTACCATTCAAAACGATAAAAACCGATGTGTCGAATAAAAAGGCGATGGATGAATTAGAGCATAATAAGTTAGCTCTAGTTGTCCATATTCCAGAAGAATTTTCCGCCAACGTTCAAAGCGGTAAGGTATCCGCTAGTATTGATTTCACAGTCAACGAAGCTTCTGCCACCATGGTATCTTCAGCCATGTCTTCTGTTGTAGGAGAAATTAACAAACAATTAAGCGCGAACTTCTCAGAGCAAACCGCAAAAGGTGTGTTAATGAACTTTAACGTACCAGAAGAACAAGCAACCGCAATGGCTACACAAATTGAAAATAGTTATGTCGGGAATTATGTTGTCATCAATGATGTTCCGGACGGCATGCACAACAACATGCTACCTATGTTCTTAACTATGGCTGGTTATGTTGGGGCAATGATTGCATCCATGCAATTAGTTGCTTCTTTTAAAGCGAACCGCGGGAAAGCGAGCAAGACAAAACTGTTTATGTTCGTTCAATTAACAGCTTTATTAATCGCTGTATTATCAACAGTCGTTGCTTTAGCCATAGCATTCTCTATTGCAGATGTAGACCTATCCTTACTGTTACCAGTTGGTGCTCAGCAAATTCTAATGTATATGGCTGCATTTAACGTATGTGCGATTATGGTCTTCCTAGTTGGCGAAGGCGGTATGGTCTTAAATATTCCAATCCTGCTCATGCAAACCATCGCCAATGGTGCTACCATGCCTCGTGATATGATGTATACACCATATGATTGGTTCGGCCGCATCACACCGATGTATTATTCTGTACAAGCTTATTTGGCACAAATGTTTGGTTCCATCAGTCCAGCACCCTTCTTATGGGGATTAGCAGGCGTATTTGCCGGGGCTATGATGATTAACATTGTAATCGTCCGGTTTGTTCATAAACCTGTCCCTGTGACTAAAGAAGCTATACTGCCCGTTGAAGTTAAAAATACAGCTGAAATAACCGCCTAGGTTTGGTAAGATAGAGTTTAGCCAACAATTAGGAGTGGGTTCTGTGATGTCAATTCAAATTTATATCTTAAGTAAGTTAATGGATGAAAATAATTATCCTTATAAATTAAAAAAAGAACTATCCACCCCTATTCCTTTTGATAAATTGCTCAATCTATCTGAAAGCAAGCTATATTATCACTTTGAATCTCTTTCGAAACAGGGCTTAGTTGAACAGGTAGAGATTATCAAAGAAGAACATCGCCCAGACAAACAGGTGTTTTCCATTACTGATAAAGGGCGTAAAGAACTTCCGCTCAAAATTTATAAGGTAATAGAAAATGCAGAATCTATTTCAGAGATGATTGTCGCTCTTGTGAATCTTCGTTTTGTAGAGACTGATAAAGTGATCCCTATTATCGAGAAGAAAATTGAACAGTCACTGATAAGAAAAGATCAATTAAATCAAATTTACCATCAAATAGATGTAGTTAGCTCCACTCGTGAAGTCGTAGATTTCATGGAAAGCTACTACGTTTCTCAACTAGAGCAATCTATTCACTGGTGGAAAGATCTTTTAGAAAAACTGAAAACGAAAACGATATAAAGAAGACGCTCAGGGTAATCCCCTAGCGTCTTCTTTATGTGTATCTACGGGCATCTCTACCCTAAGTAGACCATCTTATTTTGAATCTACAACCGGAACAGAAGCTGGAGCTGCAACTACTCCTTCATTCTTCTGTAAATTCTCTTTCACTTCTTCAGTCCCTAAGGACTGCACAGGAGCACCGATGCTAAAACTACCGATGATCTTCCCAAGTGTAGCTTTGTCAAAGTCTTCTTGAGCATACAGTTCAACGGTAAAGCCATCTTTTTCCCAAATCACAATTCCATTTGCAAAATAAACTTTAGTCCCGTTAATTACTTCTGTCTTCACTTCTTCCGTAGTACTGATCCCATTGTCGCCGCCCTTGGAAATTAGGAAATTGACAGCTTTATCCCCGGAGTTATACTGCACTTCAACCATGCTGGTCCCCTGAAGAACAACATTCACAAACTCATAGTCTGCCATCCAGGTTGGTGCCGGGAAGTTCATTCCAAGCTCCGCACGTGCTTCATCCAGGCTCAACTTAGCTGCAACCGGCAATTCAATGGCAACATTCTCCCCGCCTTTCCCCTCTTCAGATGGAGTCATTGACTGTGCAGCCGAAGGGATTTCCTTATCGTATTGCGTGATTTCGAGATTTCCTACTTCAAACTTTGCCATGATCGATTGGAACATATCCTGTGCATAGGAGGTTGCAGAGAATGCTCCACCTAGACAAATTACTGCACTACCAATCACTATTGCATTTCTCCAGCTACTTTTTTTCATCGTTATCCCGTCCTTTTTCTCTGATTTGAGTTCAAGAGCTCCATGGTCCAGCTTGTATACTAAACGGTTATAAATTCTTTCCTTGGCGGCAGTGTTATCCTGTTCAACATTCTCAAGCAGCTCTATGGTTTTGCTGAATTTTGTGAGATCATCATTTTTCTTATTCATGGTTGAATCCTCCTGCTTTTAAGGAAATATGCAGTTTCTTCAGACTTCTATGCAATACGACACCAATATTGGACTCACTGACGCCCATGATCTGTGCGACTTCGGAATTTTTCAGCCCAGCCCCATATTTCATTGCAATGATATTACGTTCCTTCTCACGCAGCTTGGAGAGCGCCTTAAACAGTGCTTGATTATTATCCTCACGAATCGCCAGTTCCTCCGGAGACGGCTTGGGAAATATGAGCTCCAGCAAAGAATCTAGTGAGGTGTAGCTTCTTTTCTTCTGCCCCCGGAAGTAATCCGTCACAGCGTTCCTTACAATGGCAAACAGCCAAACCTCAAAATTCGATTTTTCTTCTGAAAAGCTGTAATACTTACACATCACCGTCTCAAACACCTGACTACAAATGTCCTCCGACACGTGGTGGTTATTAATACGATAACTAATATATTTGTAAACACGTTTGTAGTACGTATCGTACATCCGGGTAAATTCCTCGTTTGACATCATGGCACCACGTGATCTTTCGATATTCTTGTAACGGTCCGCAGTACCTTGGATAACTTCCATCTTCACCCTCCTTCCACCTCACCTTCATCGAAAAGCTAAACAAATTGCGCAATTTGTTGTGAAGAAACTTACATAAGTTAATACGTAGAAAAGCCCAAACCATTAACAAATGTTTTGATAATTGTGGGAGGGTGGGAAACAGGTGAAAGATCACAATCCGCGAAAGCATCGATACTTGAGTTGCGGGGTGGATATATGTGTGGGAGAGAAGGGGAGAATCTCAGCGCTATAATTCAATGATTTCATAACTATGTACTTCAAGACTTTCAGAATCTATACAAAACACTTGTACATCCAGTGCATCTATAAGCTTTTCCATGTGATCTCTTTCTATATAACTGTTATCATAACATGTTCATTCCAAGTACCGTCTATTAACAGGATGTTTTGTATTTGCCCAATTTAAAAATCCTGCCATTATCCAGCGGGATGCTTGATAAATGGCAGGACAATAACCTTACTTCATTTTCACTAACTTTAAATATTCCGAACTTCCACAACCTTTCCTAAATCCACAAACTGCTCATGATCCACCTTCACCTTCACTCTGCCCTTTCGGCGCTTCTCACGCCATTCACGAAGATCTTCCTCCGTTTCCAAGCGAAGCTCCGCGATTTCCAGCGCTCGGTCTAGGACATATTTGCTTGTGTAAAGGACTGTATTTATTCCCTGTCCCCCTAAAGCAATGTGAGGCTTTAAAGGTATCCATTCCTCGACAGTGAATCTAACATAATCTTTCTCTTCCTTATGAGGCTCAGGGACAATCTCCTTTATTTCCTTTCGTTTCACCACTTCCCAATCTACCACTTTACCCACCCAATGAATCCCTGTCTTTGCAGGATCGATGAATTTTCTTCTGGATTGGCACATCGCTACATATTCGATTTGGGTTATTATCTTCTGGCTTGCAAGGTTCTCCACAGGTACATGGTAAAAAGAATGCTGCCTGGCCACCTCCACTTGTTTGGGGCCACGAACAGAGCCGACAAGAACATTTTTACCCGCGAGTTGGTTGGCATAGTATTCTTTCGTACCGCGTGGACGAGTAGATCGTTCATAAGCCTTTTCCGGACTATCCTGAATAATCTCATCCAAGAATTGCTCCACCAGGCTTGTAGAATTCGGTAGGAATGGCAAAGCGCCAATATTCAATAGCTCGATGCTTTTGTAAAATTGGTGGGTCTTATACCGCTCCTCATCCGGATAGGGAAATAACACATAGGCACCGAACATACTTCGTTCGTATTCCCCCGAATCTTTCTCCTGATACACTATGGCGTCCCGATAGCGGTGCATCGTGTTGATGTCATCCTCTTCCGGTCCAGGTTGTCCATATTTCTGATGATAGGAAGTCCCCTCATAAGCAGGATTTAACCGGTACTTTGCATCGAAGACATACTTATACTCTTTGATTTTGCCAGCATCCTTCTTCTTCAGTGTCAGTACATTATCCGGACGCTGACTGAGCGTCGGGGTCCTATCCGAGCTAGGAATCGCATTATAATACAGGATGAACTGCTCTCCGTTAACTGGATTCTCGTACACCATCTTAGCGCTCTGCGAGCGGTCAAGTGTAACAAAAATACCGTTCCGATTCACCTTAATAATATCCTGCTTCACCAGTTTATACTTCTGCCCCAGGAGCTGATTCAGCTTTAAGAAGCACCAGTACTCATAGAGCCGAGCGACATCCTTCATGGATAAGCGAAACAGATCGCTTTGGATGGACAGGCCTTTAAGCAGCATTAGATAACAGCGATAGACTTCGCGGTATCCAGGGGCCATCTGCAGCACCAGCGTAACGGACATTTGCTTCAGTACTCCAGCCTCACGCAAGAAATCCATTTTGAGCACCCGCTCTAGCTGAGTGAGCATGGTGTCTATCCTTTTTATTAGTAATGGATCTGGGGTTCGGTTTTTAATCTTCCAGCGACTCTTGAGCTCTTTCAGCTTTCCATGAATGCGTTCCAGCATCCAGCGGATGAACCGGTTCTCATTAGTATCATAGGCGAGGCGTCTTCGTGTCTCCATTAAATGTGTGGCTGTGTAATTTCGGCTGCCGATGCTCAAGAATCCATGGTTCATGTCTTCTCTTAATCGTTCAGGATGCTTCGCGAGCTCGCGGATGTTCTCTCTTCCGGCCTTTTTGACCCGATTGGCGTCCACTAGTCGGCGGTCCTGAAGCAGAGCGTAATTAGGATTTTTGTTAATCCGCTCAACAGCATCCAAGAGCTGTCTAAAGACATGCTGTAGTATTGTGAAGAACTCAGTTAAGCTCTGATGCTGCGTTTCCCGCAAGCCTGTTAGTTGGTAGGTTTTGCGCAAAAAATCAAAGGCCAAATTATAAATCTGCTCATTCACTTCATTTAAAATATTCTGGTAATCCAGCTTGTAATCCATTTTAGAGGGGAAGATCTCCATCTCTACCCGCAGTAAAGCCTGTCCCGAACTGCGGATCTCCCATTCCGTCAAACCGACCTCATTCCCAAAGTTCAGCACACCCGCAAGAATAGACTCACCTAGGGGCTTAATCGCTTGCCGAAGCAGCACATTTTCATGATAAAAAGATAGGTTAGCAGCGGTCTTCTTCTGAATCACCAGCTCATACGACTGTGTCTCATAAAAACAAGGAAAAGCAGACTCCCTCTGCTGCCAGTCCACCATCCCATGGGCATCAGGGGAAAAGACTTTAATCTGAACATTACCAAGCCGTTCGGAGCAAAAAATCCCTAGCTGCGCACTCACCCATTCCTGACCTGAAGAACGATGAAGCTGCAATGTCTCCACAGTAGGATGATAAGGCCGTCCTTGAAGAAAAAGCGTAAAGAGCTCCGTTTCTACACGGAGCAATTCTACCGTCTGATTAAGAGAGCCAGTAAGAGGTAAATCCATCTTCCTCTAACCTCCTAAGCATAAAAGCCAATTTTCGAGCACTTTGTGGATGTTTGGCCGTAGGTGGAGTTTGGCCAGCAGCCCATTTCAGGTAGAGTGGAGAAGCATCATCCATAAAAGCTTGGAAGTCTACTGTAACACCAGATCCGGTACCAAGAGCCCCTTTCATCAAGTTCAACAATACCCGGCGAACCGAAGAATGGCTCCCTTGAATACGCGGCAGTATCTTTTGCAGCAGTTGCCAGTCAAAAGCTTCTTCTTCACTCATCAGCTTGTACCGTTCGTTATAGATCATATAGAAGCAAATCGCATCCCGTACCCGAAAACCTACATGAGCGTGGATATCCTCAAGCAAGGCATTGATCTTAACCAATCTCTCTGTCGTCCGTACAACAAGCTCTTTGTTGGTATCATAGGCATCCACTAGCTGCAAATAATCAGAACGAAGAAATAAATGATTTAGTTTGCTGGCGTCAGAACTATCATTGTTCTCTACCTGCTCACCCAAATCCGGATACTGTTGCAGATTGATGTAATTGAATTCTAGTGTGTTGGCTCGGTCTAGTACCTTTTTGCTAAAAGGATGTGTCGTTTCGTCCATGTTCACAGTCCCGATTAAGAACACATTCTCCGGGATACCCAGGCTGCCAAACTTCACTTGATCCTCAGGTGCTTCCAGCATAGTAGAAGATATGAGATCCTGTGTTTGGATCCTCCCCTCCTGCCAGTCCTGTGTTTCCAGCACACTTAATAGGTCACTGAAATAATGCTCTACCCGCGCCAGATTCATCTCATCCATACAGATAAAATAAGGCTTATGCTGATTCTCCTGATTCCGCGCCTCTACTAATACTTCCGTGAGCGGACCCGGTTTGAACCTGCCCGAAAGATCTTTGTACCCCATCAGATCCGCAGGATCACTCCAATCTGGCCGCACTGGGATCAAGGTAAACTGACCGTTAATCCCCGTTGCACCAAGAGCTTCTGCAAACAGCTTCACCAACCGAGTCTTTCCTGTTCCCGATATACCTGCCAGAATGACAAAAGGCTTAGTCTTAAGCGAGAGGTAAAAGTTTTCAATAAGGTGCTCAGGGAAGAAGAAGCCTTTGCGGCGGATGTGGGATTGGATTTGGTGGAGCAATGTTGTAATACTAGAATCTGATGGTGGTAGAATAGGAATCACCTCATGCGGGCTCTCCGTATTGGAGGCGGCCTCATCTTGATCTAGAATGGTAAAATCAGGCCAAGTGACCTCTGGAGTTAGCGATTGAAGCACTTGAAGTCCTTGTCTTGAAAAGCGAAACAAATATCCTTGATTAACTCCGCCTCCAGAATGAAGCGGACCTTGGGTTAAGCTCACTTGCATAATTTGCTGATTAAACTGTTGTAGCATAATGGGCGGAATGAGTTCCACATACTCTGTTCGAACCAAACGGCCATCCTCTTGCCAGTTCGTATTGGCCATAGAGCCTGGCTTGGGTGCTTCCACCGCAGCATCTGTTACCTGGCTTACATAACGAATAGCTTTATTTGAATAATGGAGGATGATATCTCCTTGTTTAACATCCTTCATCGTCTCCCAATGATATAGCTTTCGGCCTTGCGAATTCAGTAGGGGCGCCCACAGAATCCCCTCCTCCTTCTCCGCTTGAATAGTCGTTCCCTGATTCACCCACCAAACATTAGGCTTCGACTTAAACGTTATAAACTCTAAACGGTATTCGAAAGGAACTCCTGTGGCAAAGAAATCTATGTATTCAGCTTGATCTTCAGGAACAACAACCTGAGGTCTCTTCGCATCATCTGCTTGTTGGTTCGTTCTCTTTTGCATAATGTAGGAATATGAATGCGAGAAGGTTTCAATTAACAAATTCTTCAACGTTTGATTTCCGTTATAACGGAGTTGAAGAGCTTCCCGACTAGCAGATACTTGATCAATTTTAAATAGTGTGGCTTCATAGTTCCGATCTTCATGGATCAGCTTAACTTTTCGCCCTTCACCTAAACTAGGCTGTTGACCTTGGTTAGCTTCCAAAAAATCTGGATGAAACTCAACTGGAATATGAGTGCCATCACGAAAAATGGAAAAGTCCACCTTTTTCCGACCAATTAGGTTAGTAATCTCTGTATCCTTCCACCAGCTTCGTAGTTGTTTGATCATTTATGTTAACTCCCTTAGTCCAATGATAGGTAACTTACAGGTACTTCTAGTTTTTTTGCTTTATTCTCTGTACGTGAAGCTTGCGAATCTCCGCATCGGTTATATTGGCCTGAAGCAAATGCTCATAAATCGTTTGTATTTGCGCCGGAGAGATAGAAGGTTCAGGAGTTCCTGTTTTTAAACTGATCAGCTTCCTAGAGATAAACTCACTTAGTTCCACATCATAGACAACCAGTTCGTCCGAGTGGATTTTCCGAAGATCCGGATCAATACTGAACCGACATCTCATCGTGAATGAAACCATAGAAATGAACTTCACTGCAGCTATACCTTGAATCAGACTTTCGATGGCCTTAATATGTCCATAGTTTTGCTTCAGCGGATTATACATCTTGTAACGATTGCTCACTGACCATTGTTGATCCGTTCGCCCACCTTTAATTTCTCCATTGTAGTTTTTCGTCTCAATGACAAATAAGCAATACGGGGAAATAACGATATGATAAATCTGGGTGTAACCTGTTCGAGACTTGGGATTAGGGAGCATTAGATCGCTTAATGATTTACACTCCTTAGGTAACTGGTCGAGTTGAATATTGATTTTATGCTCACCTAACTCTCCAATTCGTGTGGAAGCAACCTTCGGTTTCGACTTGGGAGTTTGTGTCTTGCGCACTGCCTGTGGTGGCTTAGTGTCGGATTTTCTAAAGAAGGACTTTAGCGCTCTAAACATAGCAAAACCTCGTCTGATATAGATTTACAATATGTATGGTTATTCGACAAAATGGGAAGGTTTACCTTTATTCAGATTATGAATGGAGGCCTGCTCGCTTTTTAAATGAACAGCATCAAAAAAAGCAAAAAATCCAAACATATATACAAAAAACTTTCATGAGCCATCGGCTCACATCCCAGAATGAAAATGTTATTCGCTCGTTGCCATCTATGTCTTAATCCAGCTATTTCTGTCTATTCTATGAATAGAGGGACAGAAGAAACACGAGGTCTTTAATGGTGGTATAACCCCGTACAAAAAACCGTCTACGGCTGGTCATGAGTACAACCCATTGTCGCCATCTTCGGATGAGCACGTGTAAAAAAATCCTTACTTTCTCAGCAGCCTACTCTGTCCCTCCATACTTTTCGTTTGGAGGGTTATTTCTATGGAAGCTATTTTAGAACACTGCTGTGGACTCGACGTCCACCGGGATACGGTCGTGGCCTGCCTCTTAACTGGTAATCTCCAAGATCGTCCCCACAAAGATATTCGCACCTTTTCAACCATGTCCAAGGGCTTACATGAACTTGCGGCCTGGCTTCAAACTGCTTCTTGCACTCACGTGGCTATGGAAAGCACGGGAGTTTATTGGAAACCTGTTTACCATGTACTCGAGGAATCTTGCGAGATCAGATTGGCCAACGCTCAGCGTATCAAGAATGTTCCTGGGCGCAAAACAGATATCTCCGACGCGGAATGGATCGCCAAACTCCTTCGCTCCGGTCTTATCGAGGGTAGCTTTGTTCCGCCTCAAGACATTCGCGAACTTCGTGAACTCACACGTCACCGGAAGAAGCTCGTTCATCATATGACCGCAGAAAAAAATCGTATCCAGAAGGTTCTTGAATCTGCTGGCATCAAACTCGCTTCCGTGATCTCCGACGTTTTCGGTGTGACGGGGCGTGCCTTGTTGCGTCAACTTATGGACAACGGCAGACTGGATCAGGAATCCGTTCGTTCCCTCGTCAAAGGACAAATCAAAAATAAAGTTCCCCAACTCATGGATGCACTGCAAGGCAAACTTTCCTCACACCATCGCTTTCTTCTCGCACAGTCTTGGCAACACCTTACTCATCTGGAACATTCCATTCAGGCGTTCGATGAAACGATAGACTCTCATTTAGTACCCTATCGTGTCGAGATCGATATTCTTCGAACTCTTCCAGGCGTGGATGTCACCGCCGCTTCCGCGATTTTAGCTGAGGTTGGTGCGGATATGCTTCAGTTTCATTCCCAGCGCCATCTGGCTTCTTGGGCCGGTTTATCCCCAGGCAACTACGAAAGTGCTGGAAAAAAAAGTCCTCACGCATCCTCCACGGCAATCCCCACCTAAAATCGATCCTTGCCGAGTCCGCGTGGGCCGCATCCCGAACGAAAAAAACATATTTAGCCTAAAAATACTGGAAGTTAGCTGCCCGCCGAGGAAAGAAAAAAGCGTTGATTGCAACAGCACACAAGATGCTCACCATGATTTATCACATGCTCCTTCGACAGCAGCCCTATGTAGAACTTGGCGTAGATTACTTAGATCATTTGAATCAACACGTCAGAGCATGGCGATTAGTCAAACAATTGGCATCTTTGGGCTACAATGTGCAGCTTGACTCGCCGCCGGTAGTCTCTTAATCCTTGTCGCCAGGCCTTTAAAATTTTTTTATCAATAAATCCCGGGCATCCTATTGCCTTTTTTCCTCCTTCTCTCCATACTCTGGTTCGTGTGCATCCTTACATTTACGTAAAAAAAAAGACTGTCGCATGACAGTCCGAAAATAAAGTATGCGTTTATCCCCTATGGTTCCGATCCCTATGTGCTTTTCCGGCAGCAACAGGGCATGTCTTAGTCCGTGAGAACTGAAGGGGCATTAAAGGCATTTGCAAGCTGCATGCCATCCTTTAGTCCTTGTAGATATAGACGTTCATAAAGAACGGCTTGCTTCAATTGAAGCTTATCCTCCCAGTACTCAAACTCTGGCATACCTGCAATGTCCATGGAGTCAAACAACGCTTGAAAAGCTTTTCGCTCTTCTTCAAAAACATGCCTAGGTTCGGATTGATGTTCAATCTGTGCGGTCACCTCATCCAATCGACCTTGAATCGTCTGTAAAAACCATGCAGGAAAGCTCAACATATCCCCTCCAAGATAGAAACTCAAACGAAATGACGCTGCATGTCCGTTTTTTTCTTGGTACATCCGATTAATGAGTTCGTCAACCTTACGACTCTGAGCCTGAACCGCTTCATTGCTGCTTAACGGAATTCCCTGCTCCAGTGATTTCTGTCCGAGTACATTCAGCTTTCGCTTTTCCTCCTCATATTTGTGCTTCAGATGTTGCATTGCACCCCCACCTTCCTGGAAAAGCTATGTTTGTAGACGATGTGCATAGACTTTAATGCGTTTATCGGTTTATTTTATTTTAATTTAATTCGATATTCGCATTAAAACAACCTTTACCTCGCATACAATTTGGTTAAATTGTGAGGTGACACGGAAATGAGACATCGAAAAGAGCCCCCAGGTGACAAAAACATCATCGGGACCCGAGTTATAGCTATTCGAAAAGCTAAGCAAATGAAGCAAAAAGACTTCCTCGCCAAGTTGCAAACCTTCGGTTTAGACATCAGTCCAACCAGTTTATCGCGATTGGAAGGTCAATATAGACTCGTGCAGGATTATGAGGTGGTTGCCATTGCGAAAGCGCTGGATGTTTCCGTTGGGGAGTTGCTGGGGGAGAGTGAATGAAAGGATAATGGGGATGACTATGGTGCTGAAAGAGATTTGGCAATTAAGCGTAAGTACGTACCTATAACGTCTCAAAAGATGGAGAACTTAAGCAACTTCTGGCCCTAGCTTTGTATCCTTCGGTCCGCTTACAGGTGACATCCATCGTGCTAGTAGAAAGTAGAACTTCTTAAACTAAAAAAAGTATCCTTACTCTTCCTCACCTTATGGATGGAACTGCTAGTGGTGGTTTTTTCGTATCGATATTAGAGACATTCATTTTGCTTCAACCCAATCCTAATGGATGGTTGTAACTCCCTCACCCTTGTTGACGACAAAATAATACCCTCTCAATATAGAGAGGGTATTCCCGTATTAACTTCTCATTCGTTATTCCCGTTCCAAACTAATAGTGAATGGCACTGTGCGGAAATCCACCCTAATTGTTTTACCTTCTGTATAGAATCGCATAAAATTGCGTAGAAACTAGTTTTTTAGTTTTTCTATAATCAGTATTCTCTTAGTTCATCATATTTCAATACGATTATTTGCAGAAGATTTACGGCAATAATAACTTTAGCACAGGGGTTCATCACCTCATATTCCTCATGAATAATGCTCCTGTTTTACATGCTTTTTAATGAATTTGGTGTTACTTCATTTGATCTACAATCCGTTGTAATCCTGTTAATTTCACTTTACCCAAAGTAGAGTAATAATCTATATGCTGCTGGACAGCTTTTAAAGCATTTCTATAAGATTCGTCTCCAAATTGTTGTCTGATACTTTCAAGAAAGAATTTACTAGTAGCATTATTAAAGGCCCTCTTATAAACTTTCGCACTCATTATATCCAAAAAATAGTAATACAATCCTGTGCCGAACCTTCATTCATCCCCATACACTTGTTAATTTTAATTTTCGCTTCACTTCTTGTTAATTCTCCTAGAAATACTTTTTTTGCTATTTAAAAGGCATCTTTGCTCATATCCATAGAATGAGGTCGTCATTACCTCCCATTAAAGTTATTTACTAGACAGTATTCCTCTATTAAACAGACATCAGGCATTCACTACAGCGAGGAATCTGAAATTTAAATAGCCTCCCTCTACCCGATGGCTAAAAATGGATGTCAGGATAGTTCACTTTAATCTTTTTATTATATTGAACTACATTGTTTTTGAATACTATTGAAAATGAAGAAATAACCATCCCTAAGCCTTGACACTCCATTAGCAGTTTTACGTACTCTTCATATTTTTCATCGATATTTATGCTTCTTACACTCGGACTCAGTGAAACAACTAAATAATAAATTTTTTCCCCTTTCAGCAGCATATCCCTGATTTTATATAGTTGTGTTATTGCTCTCTCCGAATAAACACTTGGGAAATCAGCTTCTTTCCTTGAGGATATTATCCCTTTAATCTCAACTATAATTACTTCATTACTCTTATTAGTAAGGAGCAAGTCAGTCTTATAGCCATTTACTACTTGCTCTCGCTGAATGTTTTTTGCTTTTAATAGCTTAATTTTATCTTGATTAATCAATGACTCAACGATTGTATTTATTAAATTTAGATTTAATAATATATATCCTCTATAGTATTTAACAGCAAACAAGGAATACTTGGTCCGCTTATCGACACCCTTATTAATGGACAGCAATACCTCCTTGTTCTTTAACTTTAAATAATTTTCAATTCTCGATGAACTGGGCACATAGCATTCACACAGCTCGCCGTTTATCATAACTTTACATAAAAATCTATTCTTACTTTCTTCAATAAAAACACCATTAACCAGTTCTGTACCGTAATTCAAATTAATCCCCTCATTCATAAAAATGCCGTCACGGGCAGCCCTCTCCCCTAACGGCATTAAAGCTAAATATATTTTTTCAAAAAACTCTCGAGATCCTCTTCGCTAATATAAAGTCCTTGCAGCCTTGTTATCTCACCATTTAGAGAAAAAAGCATATCACCTTTCCCTAATAGATCCTCAGCCCCTGGAGAATCAAGAATAGTCATAGAATCTTGGTGTGCAGGCAATCTAAAAGAAACTCGACATGGGATGTTCGTTTTTAGATTAGAAGTAACAATATCAGCACTAGGCCTTTGAGTAGCGACAACTAAATGGATTCCTACATTTCGTGAACGCTGTGCCAACCGAATCATCTGTCTTTCAAAATCTTTCTTCCTGTTTTCCATATCTGCAACCTGAACAAGATCTGCATACTCATCAATTATAACAACAATTGGCTTCAATGGAGTATCTGGATTTTTTTGATTGTAGCTAAAAAGATCTCTACTCCTTGATTTTCTCAGTTGCTCTGTTCTTCTTTCTAGTTCATTTTCTGTTAAGTCAGTTAAAATTGCGACAGCCTGTTCTGCATCTAATATAACTTCACCGTTTCGAAGATGTGGTAAACCCTCAAAAAAGATAAAATCGGTCTGCTTTGGATCAATAATAACAAGTTCTAAGCTTTCATGTGTATATTGAGCTATTAAACTCACTATTAAGCTGTATAAGAATATTGTCTTACCAGAGCCAGTAGATCCAGCCGTCAGTAGGTGAGGAGCTTGTGCAATATTGAGTAGTTTAAACTCTCCATTTGGCTCTTGCCCTATTACAACATTTAGATTTCCGACTGGTTCCTCATTAGAAAGCATAGATAAATGCTCTAATAGCTCTATAGAATCGCTGTTCTTTCGTGGAACATCTACGTATACAAACTGCGTACCACGTTCGTTTCCGACCAAAATATCCGCTTCTGCCTCTATCTCTCTACTTATATCTGTACGATATCTCTGAAGCTTCTGAAGCGTCTCACCTGGTCGCAGCCTCACTCTGTACCTAATGAACCTAGAAGCTATAAGTGCCATATCCGGATCAACCGCAGAAACATCAATTGAATAATCCCTTAGTGCTTGAAAGAGATCTCCTGCTGTTTTTCGTGCGACCTCAATTGTTGCCAGATCTGTAGAAGCATTCAAAGATTCATTATCAGTTTCACTAGAATCTATGAAGGGATCTTTTAAGAACCCTTGTGTTGATAAATTAATTTGCTGCTCTGAACTTAACGAACTGTTGAGTTCACCTTTCTCAGAGATATTTAAACTATCCACATTCAATTCTATTTTAAATTCATTCTGATTATCTGTTCTATCACGCTTAGAACCTATTGAGCCAAAATCGTTTTCTAGCTGTAGCCCTGAGCAATTAACGAGAACCTGATTAATAAAATCATCACGAATTTCAACAAGACTTATCTTATAATTAGAATCAAATTGATTATTTGTCGTAGTTCCTAGCTCACTAAATCGGACATGGTGAATATAAGAATTTACATTTACAGGAATCTCCCCTGCGAATAGTCGATTCAACTGATATGTCCATTCCTTCTTTTCTGCTCTTGTAAGCGGCAACTGATAAAAAGCTCTGAATACCTGAAACCTTAATAGCTCTTTACGTGAAGTACTTGTTATCTTGTCTCTTTCGGAAAATATTTCATTAATTATCTGTCTGACTGAATTTATTTGATCTATAGCTTTACCAGAAATTTCACCTTGGCTAACCTGATATGCACCATCATAGGTTTTAACTTCGATAATATCAATTGATGCTTGATTTTCATTGAAGTTAATACCGAGTAAATCTGAAAAGGCTCCATTATCACGTTCATCTAGCCAATTTTGAGATAAATCCGTATCAAGACTAACAAGAATATGATTTTTTAGGTATTGCTTAGACCATATAGCTGAAATAGCTGTTCCCAATGCTCCCTTTGTATGGCTCAAATTAAAGGTTTTATCAACACGTGAAGACGCGAGTTGAAGCACTCCCTTTTCATTTAAGCCCTGAATAGTTCTCAGCACACGAGTTACACATTGTTCCTTTGGATCATAATTCCCAATAGAACGAATAGAGCGATCCATTCCTCTAGTTAACTTTGTCCAATCATTTGTATATATACCAATATCTCTAAAAGCCTTTGATTGGTAGAAAATGCATTTATCTGAGCCAATCACACTAAACTCTAAATTCTTAAGATTTTCATCTGCAATTATAAGCCATTGAGTTGAGTTTAAAATCTGCTCAAATTCCTCTTTGCTAGTCTCAAGCTCTAGAACTACTGTATGATGCCAACCTTGCGGCTTATCGTTCAGTCTAGCAATTAAATCATGATGATCAGAAAAAATATTACCATCAGAAGCTGGCAGTATTTCAACACGATCATAGATCGGATCATATTCAAAAACCTTTGGAATACATAAAGGATGAATTTTCAATAAAGGGTTCCTTCTAGTATTAGTTATTGCTTTACCGCAAGGATCAAAAATAACTACGGCATGAAATGGATGTCTTTTTATAGAATCCACTAAACCTTTAAAGCTAATCACAGTAGTATCGATTTTTATAGAAAAGTTAGAGTCATTAGAAAGAGCAAATCTACTGTGTATTGTGTCATCAACAGCATCAAAACTAGCCCAATTTTCTGGGGTTTCTTTAGTTTTATAAATATGAATATGAGCACCCTCAAAATTAATGTCTTTATTCTGAAGCAGTCTTTTATAGATATCTAATACATGCTTTACACTAGGTGGATTAACAAAAGCTACCCTTACCCCAAAGGAACTATGTGGATAGACCTTCATAAGCTTTATAAGTGAATTCTCGATTAATTGTAGTCCATCAATTGCCTGATTAACCTGTTGTTCGCTTGAATATAAGGGCAGCTTACCCAATGCTCCAACCTCAGGTATAACTGTATCACCCTGATTAGAAATAAAATTACTAATAAATGACGTTGGCAATGGGTTAGGAATTTCATCCGACTTCCGCAATAGAAAATCTTTATCGATCTCGTTTAAGTTTGGGGAGGACTCACGTAATCTAGCAGTCAATTCAATGTACTTCCATAGATGAAGCGGATATAGCGGTGTCATAGTCGCATGGATGTTGTCGTCACCTATAATGTAAATCATGTCAATTGAATTCAAATTGGCTACTAATTGTTTTGAACCTCTTGGGCTAAACGATGAAAATAAACTATAATGCTCCTTAACCTGCTTAAGAATTTTTGAATAAATATCCATGTAAGACATACAGTTATTCATTAATTCTTCAGTTTCAACAATTTTAAGCATAGGACAATCTGCAAGTCTATGTGCCGCAGAGACCAAGGAGGACCTAATCTGTAAAAAGCTATTAAAATTATTTAATAGACCCTTAACCTCATTAAATTCCTCTTCAAAGGTTTGTATTACCTCTTTTATATGCTGAATGTAGTCATTATCAAACGTTTGAACCTTAAATTGCCCTAAAGAACGTAATGCATCTGTAGGGTTTCTTACATTTGCCCTAATCACTCCACCATATGCATTTTCACCTACAAATGTTTCAACTAACGTATGAATTTCCGGTATAAATTCAATTTGTATATTATTATCTGAACTATTATCTACTTTTTCCCTACTCCGCTTTCCCTTCTCCCACTCATTATACTTATTATCTATTTCCTCTATAATTTCTTGCACTTTTTCCGTCTCGTGCTCAAGGAGCAAGTTGACTGCTGCTGCTTCAGGTGAATCCGGCTTTTTCTTAGTGAAAATATTTTCATTTGAATCGTAATCTTCAATATTATTCCCTTTCTTTTTCTTTATTTTATCCTTCTTTACTCTAGAGAAAAGTTCCAATACCTCTTGATATTTCATTTTTCTAAGAACCGAAAGTTCTCTTGTTCCGTAAAATTTAAGAACATTGGCTCGAATTGAATAATATTTTTCAGAATCAAAATTTGACTGTAGTATTCTCATATCTTCTTTGTCACTATTAAGATTACCTATACGGGAAACCAAATTCCAATTATTTATAATTCTTTTTCGAATAGCATCAATGCTACTATTAATGAATAAGCTATCATCAATAAGCAATCCTAATCTAAACAATTGTTCTATTGACTGCTTTGGAATATCATCATCATCTATAATCAATTGCTGATAATAGTCAATTAACCTCTCTAAAGAAATGATATCTCTCATTTTTTTAAAATCCAATGCTCTCCAAATATTCTTTAAATAATCATTTATTCCACCTATTTGTTTTTCAGCGGATTTGCAGATTTCTTTGTAGATAACATCGGCACTGATCATTTCATACCATTGTAATGATGATAGCTTAGGTGTCATTCTTTTTACTATAACAATACGAGTTCCTGTTTCATCACCATTATTTCTAAAGTCCTCGGCTTCTTCGACTGAGTAGTAAAGTGGAAGTAAGCAAAGTTGCTTAGCTATGCTTGCTTTAAGTTCATTGATCTCATCATTTGAAAAACCCACAAAGAATATATTAGGCTGTGTTAAGCTATACTCTCGTATCTTTAATTCCAATGATTCCAAAAAATGCGTGTACGAAAAACTGGGAAGATCCTTTAATAACACACCATAGCTTTCATTTAAAACCTTTTTCGAAACTATTGAAGCTAATATATCTGAAAGTACAATTTGAGAAGACATCAGATCACCCCTACAATGAAATTACAGTAACTCCATCAGCATACTTTTTCCCATATCCCATAGAAATCAAGATATCGGCTATTTTTTCAGCATTTTTAGCCAGTTCACCTGCAAGATCTCCAGGTACTATCTGACTAACTCTCCATTTTTTTAAATGCTCCAAATCAGTTTCTGGATTAGCTCCAATAATTATGCCATAACTATTCCATAGTTCATGACCAAAATCACCTAATGTAAACTTCTTGTTGGCATCTAAAATTGAATGAAGAATAATTTCAAGCATTAATGGGTCTGGTGAATATCTCTTTCTTCCGCTTGTCTGTGCTCTAGGAGTTAATAATGCAATCTTACCACCTAAACTTGCAATAAAAGCACTGGGGTCAGTAGAAAACTCATCGGCAAATAACTTAAACCTAGTCGCTTTTACAAATGCTTGAAAGGGATCTCTATATTGCTCATAATATCCTAAATACAGTGCCTTGTAGCTTTTACGCTTTACATCCTCAGTCTGTTTACTCGTGGTTTTTTTAGAGCTATCCTCCATAGGGAGATCCTCGATCCGAGATAACATCTTCTCATGAGAGTATTTATCATATCCCTCTCGTTGTAAAATATCCTCCAGTCCTTTTTCAAAGAACTCCTCAACCATTAGCTTTGCAACCTGTAAGGTTTCTTCACTTGCAAATTTTATAGCTGGCAATGATCCATCAGCGTCAAATAGCATCGGAACACGATCATATTGAGTATAATTTGGAGATATATCAAGTACTCTTGAAGAAAGATGGCTTATGATTGCAAAGCATCCAAGCAGTATAATTCTCTCTAAAGTGAGCAATTTATTATATGACTTAGAGTTCTCTGCTAATCTATCAAATGAGTCTCGTATTCTGCCCTCCACTCCAGATAGAGTATAGTTACTTAATTTTTTATGGCTCTCTACGCTCTTTTTTATTGAAAAGTTTGTAAGTGGAGAGGCTATTCTACTCAAATCATCTTTTTCGTCATTTAATGCTTCCTTAATTAATTGAATGCATGGAGAAGCTTTTCCATTCACATCTGATAAAAGAACATTATATAAAAAGTTATTTATACTAGCTTCCCCAGGAACGGAGCTACGTACTTGTGTCTTAGAGCTAATTGTAAGAACGGTATTACTTGCACTTGGATAAGCAGCACCGTCTGCATTAAAAATAATGTTCATATAATGTCTAAGTTTATTTATCTCATCATCGTCGAAGCTATTTGCATCAAATGCCGTGCTATACTTTTCACGGATTTGACTGGCAGAGCATATCTCTTCACCCTGCTTCCAACGGATAATCCAGTCATTAAGAGCTTCGACTGTATAGCTTTCTCCAGAAATTAGTCTAAATAAGCCATTAGCAATGTGCACTGGCTTAACAGATGATGATGTTGGCTTATACTTAATATATTCCTCACATACTTGATTACCATAATCTCTAAGTCTATTTTTCATGTGCTAACCCCGTTTTGAGATAAATTGTGCATCATTGACCTTTACTTTATAGGAGGTTCGATTATCCATATCTCTAATAATAAAATCATTATATCGTATGTTAGAATCTAAGGATGACAGTTCATTCATAAAACGAAGTAATTTAAACTGATGTTGCTCTGGCACAAGCTGCGAGGGATATCCCTTTTGTACTAGCATAAGTACACGGTAAAGGTTTAAATCAACTCTTAATTTAACAAAATTCGAGTTATTCTGTGTTTGATAAACACAAAATAGGAAATGATCTGGTACATACTCCATTCCTGTTAAGTACGAAGGGATCTTAGGAACAAGCAGTTCTGCCTGATTAGAGTATATATCTCTACTTGAAACAGCAACTTTAGGATAGGTACGTAATTCATACTTATGTGTTGTCCAGATTCTAAGTTTATCGTCTTCAAGGTCTTCTGGATTGAAAAATTTATTAATACCAGCAATAATCCTCTTAATAATCTCGTGGTCTCGATCATAGCCGTTTTTTAGTACCTCGTAAAATGCCTGATACTCAGGAGGCAATAAATTCAGAAGTTCTCCCCCCCTCTTATTTTCAAAATAGAACTTCCTCTTTAGGTTTTTAAATGCTTCTATAGCTTCTATAGGATCTTCTGCATTTCCTGGTATTTCATAATCATCTTCAAATAGCCAACCCTCTTTTAACGTACCGTTCCAAAGGCTTTCATCTATCTCTGGATGTGTATAACGATATGGATCAAAAACTGAAATTGCCGAAAACAATTGATTTGAACCACTAAAAGTAAGATTATAATACTGATTGTCATTATATTTTTCATCTTTTTTTACAATACACTTCTTACCTGAAGTAATAATGTAAGCAAAGAAACCAATGAGATCCCTCATAACGACGTGCAACCCTATACTACCTATCTTCTCAATTAAGGACAGCAATCTTTCTTGGACAATCGGATGCTTTAGCTTTTCTAAATTATGAGGGGAAGGACAGCAATTCGTTCTTAAGCATTCATCGGATGCTTCGCTTATTGCTAAAACCTTCTCCAGTGTTTTTGTAACCATATTTAAGGACAGTAAATTACGATTATTTAAATCAATAACTACAACATCTTTAATTTGATGCTCATCACCTCTGTTATAGATGATTCCTCTATCCCGCTGTAAATATATTTGCTCCAGTCCAGGGATCTGCTCACCTAGTGATTCCATAAGAGAAAGCAGTGGGAATTCGTTAATTGCAATAATGCATGGTCTTCCATTAGCAACAGCATTACTAAGCCTTTTTACAAAATCCCCTTCATCCTTTACGCTGTTTGCATCAAGTTCTACAAACACATCATATTTACTTAATATCTTTCCCAACGACTTAATTAAGTGTGTTTTACCATCACCCGGATTCCCAGTCAAATAAATCTGTTTTTTTTGCTCTATATATTTTACTAAAAGCGATTCAATTCCTGATTCGACATGAAGTGCCCTTAACTCATCATCTGTAAACACATCAGCATAGCTATTTCTATTATTATATAACTTAGCAATGAAATCTAAATCGAACCTCATATTCATCCCATCCCTAAAAGTAATTACTTAATAAAATAGAGCTTCTGTCGAAACGTTGTAGTCTTTGCTGTATATCTACGTTTTCACCTCGATTAACAAACCAGCGCTTTCTCCAATACTCAATAAGTTGATTTGTATACATTTCTGCATTATCATCATTCAAAGGAGCATAGTAATCTAAATAATTCTCCTCACCATTAAGAAACTCCCTTGTGTTTGATGCAAGTTCTATACCATAAACAATTCTTCTAGTATGATGTTTTAGAAAAGCTTCAGAAGAAATGCCTAAAGCCGCTAATCCTGATCGAATGAGTCGAAGTCGCGGACTTGTTCCTTCTCCAAAAACATTATTAATCTTTCTACCACCATCAATCATTTCAACTGTATGGCTAATTTGTCTAGTTGTCTCTCTAGAAAAAAATACTGAACCAAAGCCCTCTGTTTCCCCTAGTCGTTTATACTCTAAGTAACCTTTTTCTTTAATAGGTACCTTTATACGATTATATTGACTGCTTCCCATATGGTAGAGGCTTGTTGTCCCTAAAAAAGCAAGCCTAGAATCACGGACAATTTCCTCTCCTTTCATTCTAGATGCAATTTCACTAATCTGAGTAGAATATCTATCATTATAATCTTTAATTACGATAGGGCTACAAATCAGTATGCTAACTAGCTTGCCTGCTAGTATCTCATTGTAAGGCGGCACAGCTCCACAGACTATAATTTCCATGAGATTGGAACCTATTTTTCTCTTGCGATTTGCCTGTAGAGCAATGTTAACAACCTTTCCCTTATCAGTAGCCAACAATTTCCTTAATACCTGAAGTTCATTCATTCCTTCTTTCATTACATCGTCAAAAATTAGCTTAGCATCCAAGAGTTTTGCCAATTCAATTGCTCTTTTCTTAGTGAACAAGGCTGAGGAAGATTCTTCCTTCCAATTTATCTTACCAGAAGTTCTTTTATTATTTAACTGTTGATTTTTAAGCCCTGCAGCAGTCTCTTGTAATCTCGCGATAGTGTCCTTCTTAGGAGTTTCAATTTCTTCTGGCGTTAATAGTCCCTCATGATTTATATCGTTGATAGCCTCATTCAGAAAAAATTCAAGCCGACTTAGGATTTTGCTACTTTCTAACAGTACTCTAATTTGATACTCTTCTTCACTCTCCAGTTCCGTTGTCTTCTCAACCGATCTCTTTAAGCCATTTTGCCCCTTTAAGAGTTCCTCGTATCTTTCCGTTTTAACCTTCTTCTTTAAGCAGAGCTTTATTGCTTCTGTTGTCCATCCAATATTATTATCCCTATGGGTTAGCTGAAGCACACAGTTACCAAGTGCTGCAATTCCCATAACAGGATGATCTGGTTGGGCAGCGTCCCTTATTATATAAAACAAATTTCTTCCTGGAGTAGATTTATAAGGTATAGACCAGGTATAACGAAAATATCTCCATATATCCATTAGCTTATAGCCTGTATGTGTACACACATTATTACTAACCAGTTGAATATATGGCTTTACTGCTTCTCTCGCCAAATTATCACGTTGAGTCTCATCCGCAGCAGTTTGAATTTCTCTTGTTCTAGCCGCTATTAATTCACTATCTCCAATGAGATTTAAAATACTTACATCTCTTCCATTAAACCTCTTTACCTTTTCCATTCTTAAAATAAATTTTTTCACGCTCAACACTGAAAATTGAGCGTCTCTTTCATGTCTCAGTTGCTGTCTCAAGTAATCCTTACTTTCACTTCTTAATTGTTTTGGTGGGGCGAGTTGTGCTATGTCATCTTCAAGCATCATTCTCCAGCCCTGAGAAATCAAATCCCTTAATATGCTCAATGCAGATAAAAGCTTAGAGCCCTCCACGTCATTATCAAAAGTAATCAATTTGAGATTTTCAATTTTCTCATTGATAAAGGCAACTCTACGATCAACAAAGGTTTCTAATGCTCCTTTGACTATAATTATAAAAACCTCTTTTTGATAAGAATCCAAAGATGGATTAAACGGTAAAAACTCTGATTTTTGTTTATTTTTTTTCGTCGCTTTGCTAGCCATACAATCCCGCTTTCACTGATATTATTCAAATGGTTTAATAATCTTTATCCTACTAAATTATTCAGGCTGTTAGTGACATCAGTAATAAAATTCTATAAAGAGCTCGTTTCTAATAGACACATCAACACGAACACTCGTTTGTCTTATTATATACAACTAATAATCTTATTAATAGGCCATTGCCCAGTCTAAAACATTATTCTCTACCTAAAAACTATCTATTGGGTGTGACATTGTATTTCCAAGCCTTTTCACCTCTGCTCCACATTTAAACATGATGAATGGCTCTATAAGTTTAGCTTATTTCCTTTTTATACGACAATATATATCATGGATTCTCCCTTTTTGTAACGTAACTTTAAAAAACCTCTTATATTCAGCCTCTGTTAAAGGCTTGCCATACAAACCAAGCGAAGCCTAACGATATTAGCGTATGGAACGGGGCCGCTTTCAAACAATACAGAATAAACTTGTGAACATAGTAACTAACCCATAATTCAAGCAGATACAATGACCATGTGCAGATGTGTTCTTACCAGAATAATCCTACTACTAATCGTGGCTTCAGCCAATAAATACCGATGGGGTACAAAGCCGCCATCATTATAATGAGCAGATAACCAATACTTCCGACGGTATCCTTGGCCCACTCAGGCTTTTAACCGAACAACTTATGCACTCCTTCCTTGAATGCTTCTCCTATAATCAACTCGATAAGTTTATTCATTTTCTATCCGGCCTCCCGGCTAAGTGTTTAAATGCAGACAAAAGCGGAAAGGACAAGCTCATCCTTTCCGCCACTGTGCTCACTTCCAACTAATCAGTCATACATTCCTCATTGTTGTTACCTATGTACACGCTTTGATCTAACTCTCGTCCTCTTTACATCGTCATATTAGTAGCCATTCCCTACGTAGACGGTCTTTCATATACATAGCTTGAGTAAGTGGCAAAGTTGCAACAATGAATGAGTAGTAACCAACAATAAGGCTTTTTTTAAATACCCTCCTATATGTAGTAACTTAAGCGGCTTATATATAGTATAATTATGGAAATAACTACAGTAGAGGAAGATAACAATGATAGGTTTCTTTAGTTCTCAGCAAAGGCAACTATATATTGAAGATATTTACAAAGTCCTCGCTTTCCCAAAGCAATATGTTATACAGTTCCGTTATCAAGAGACAGATATAGATAATGATATTAGACGTAATATTATGTCTGCAATTGGTGATCAAGGTATCATTTTTTATAGCGTTACCGAAGACTTAGGCTTACGAAATATTCCGGTTCGGCAAGTTAAAGTGATTGATGTATATGTTAGCGAAGAACTTGGATATGTTAATTTCTATCTGGAATTAGGGGATTTTGTTAATTGTGAAATTAGTGACGGATTGAATACGCCCTCACAATTCCCCCCAAATACATTTGTTTCAAACATTATTATTAGTCAAATATCATCTGAAAAGTGGGTCAATTTGATCGAAAGGATCAAGCCTTATTTTAAACAGATTAAATTCATTTATATAAAATCAATAAAAAGTGTAAAAAACAGAAAAATAAAAATGTTCCACTACAACAGATTACAGAAAAGGAGTTTTCTAATACTCGACGATGAAGAAGAGTATGTATCCGAAGTGTTAACTTATGATAAAACAAGTGGAAGTGTACAAGTGGATATCACCAAAGATGATAAAGTAATAGATTTAAGCGGAGGTATCCCAAAAGGGAATGAAGTAGATACTTCATTTATAAGATTGAATACGCGAGCCATAGAGTTTAGAAACCAAAGTTCTTCTCTGGCTTTTTCATCAAAAGACGAAGATGATGCAATATATAAAGTGGAACTATTAATCGAAGTAAAGAGAAAATGGAGCAAATCTATATTTTTTGGTGTTATGACCATGATAGGTGCTGGAGGATTATTACTAGGAACATACTTTGCAAAAACATTTGCGGCAAAAGAATTCTATTTTTACACTTCTTTAGCAGCGGTGTTTATCGGCGTAAGTGCCGGAGGTTTACATTGGCTATTTAATAAAAAGTAAAATCGTGATTTCTCTGTTTAGCATTATCAATACTTCTACGCTATTTAAACAGTTGGGCTACCACGAAACCCCGACCATTAGATTCGGAGTTTTTATGGTGGCTTTATTGTATTAGATTATGATTCCAGTAGCGTTTTGATTTGGGTATATACTAAAGGAAGATTGTTATCAAAAGATATATTTATTACCAGTAGAGCTACACTCTCCACATGTATCAAGTGTTCCGAGTGATCAACCTTAATACGATGTGCGCACATCAAATGAAAGCCAGACCGCGGAAAATCGTGGTTTGGCACATGTTTTTCAAACTACTATGAGCATAATCCACAAACTTAGGCAAAACTATAAATTCTGCCCTCCATCACCCGATAATCCTAACCACATTCTCTTTAATCTGTGTAACCATCTCTACAAGTCTTTTTTGCCTCGACCCATCAAACAACTTAATGAAATTCTGCGGCTTGTCAACGGTGGTTTAATCAGTTAAGACACATTGTCGATATAACTGCTCTGAACTATGTGCTCAATTACCTTTTTAACAAAGACAATCTTCCCCTGACTCAGCGACTGGTCATTGATGAATTCCAAAAAAGCAGCCTTTGCCGCCTCATTCTCCAGTTTGGCGATTTTGCGCATCAGCAAGCCAAACTGGGTGTCCTTGAATTCTCGCTGATAATCTTCAGTTGTGCCAAGTTCGCCTGTAAAGATTTTCTGCAAGGCCTCATAGTCCAGAGCTGTTAACGGAATATATTACAGAACTTGTGAATCACAAGATTGTCCCGGTTATTCTCAATAAAGCGGTTGACCTGAACTTATAATCCTCAAAGGTATAAGCCTCATATATCGCTTTTCGTCCGTGGACTTCAAGAACCTCATCGACAAGGTTGTTATAAATCGGTTTTTTTCGCCTACATCCACGAAATATTTAATGATATTGCCTAGCTCCGTGCGTACTTTTTCAAAATTCAGTATATTAGCACTTTCCCAGAACTCATCTGTTCCTATAGTTTAAATAAGCGTCAGTTTTACTCTAACCTGCGGTATAGTTGTACGCTGCAAAAGGGCTGTAGCCACCTCTATCAGTTGTTTTTTCCCCTTCTTCTATTGAGGTGATTCCTCAGCCTGTGCAAGCATTAAACCATATATTAAATTATCAAAGCGTTTGGCATGCTCATCTACATCATCCATTTAGACAATAGGTGCGAGATATTTAATCAAATTGGATTAATCCTGCTCCAGCAAGCAGACAAAATCCGCATTATGTTTATACTTCTCTATGTATTGCAACTGCATTTTCACAAATACCAATTCCTTATTAAAGGCTTGAATTTGTCCAATTACTATTTCTATCAAATCAACACGAATCAATTGATAGGGTTCATCTTATAAAGACAGACTGCTGCATATGATAAAGGAAGAACCCGAAATTACACAAATAAACAAAAAATAATAAAACGTGCCTTGACCAATCCTTCTCCAAACAGATCTTTACGAAGCCCTATCTTACAAAAAAGCGGATTCAGCCTAAGCTGAATCCGCTCTTCCATTACTCATTTCGATCTAATCAATAAGCCCCGACTTCTGCAGCAACCGCTGAATCAGAACTGCCACTTCCGCACGGGTGACATTAGTCTTTGCCTCCAGCTTATTGTCGCCACGGCCGCTAATCAAGCCAGCTTTGGCTGCAAACGCCAGGCTGTCCTTAGCCCAGACACCTATGTTGCCTGCATCTGTAAAGGCAGCAAGTACACTTGTCGCATCCACTGTGCCAGTCTGGTCCGCAAGGCCAGTTAACTTCATCGCTTTAGCGATAATGTTCATGGCCTGCTCGCGTGTGATTGGAGCATTCGGTTGGAATGTCCCGTCCTCAAATCCGGTGATCAGACCGTACTTGGATGCCGTTTCAACAGCCCCTGCATACCAGCTATTCGCTGGCACATCCTCAAATGCTGTCTTCCCTTCCCCAAGCTTCAGTCCCAGACCACGTACGATGATCGCCGCGAACTCTGCCCGGGTGATATCTGCATTCGGGTTAAACGTCGTTTTGTTCACTCCATTAATTACTAGACGAGATCCCATATCGTTCACTGCGTCCTTCGCCCAATTATTCTCCACATCCGCAAAAGTCAGCGGATGCCAGATCACCGAATACGAGCTGTTCGTCACACTCTTAATAACTGCGTAGTATTTGCCGTCCTTCAGAACGAATCTGGTCGGCACATGGCGCACTGTGCCATCTGGCTCCACAACGACTCCAGTCGTAATCCGATTCGGATCAATACCACCTGGAAGTGCCACTATCCGCTCTACGTAAGCATTGAACTGACTCACTTCCACTGTCGATGTACCGTAAGTAGCGGTAACAGTGAAATCTAGTGACGGTGTAACGAGTGTAAAGCCACCTCTACTTGCCGCACCCGCCACTACCTGGTTCATGGATGCTGAGGATTCGCTGATCGTAATCTTCAGTGTGATATCTTCCAGCTTCAAGCCATTTCCAAGTTTCTTAGCTAACGCACTGATGTTGATTTCGTCGGCTGGCAAAGTATAAGTCCCTTTGCTTGTCTGAAACACTAGAGTAGCCGATGCGTTCTCCATGTTCTTAATTATTTGACCATTTAACTCAGCGACAATGACGTTGGAATCCAGCGTCACAGGAACGGTCACCACCGCCCCATTACCTTCCGCATCTAGCTTCGCTTGGAGTTTAGCTGGGTCGACGACGATAATAGTTGTTGCCACGTTTCCTAAGGCCGTTGTTGTTGCTTTGCCCGCGTTCTCTTCCTTACCGTTAACAAGGACGATCACATCGGTAACGACTGTGTTCGCGTTACCGGGGGTTGTTCCGCTATTCGAGTTGCTTCCTGATCCTGGGCTGACCGGATCAGTACCAGGTGTTACGGTATCAGCCACCACAGCTGCTGTTGCACTACCGTATTTCACCACTTTGCCGTCAGCATCTACCTCTGCAATCCCAATCATATCCCCATTGGCCGCAGGAACCAATCCCTCAATGCCTACAAGCGTGTATCCAACCAGGACATCTCCCACATTTGGTACGACTACGCTACCAGCGCCAAAGTTCTTATAAAAGAGCTTATGTCCTTCAGCCAGCGCAGGTATAACGGTGATTTGTGTATAGCCGTTATTTGCCGAGCCACTTGGATCGATGGCGATCACGTTCAAGCCACCCGCAGGGTTAAGCATATTAATTGTAAAGGTCAGCGTGGTTGCCGGCCCCGCCGGAACGGACCCGCTAGCTACCACACGTACCTTAACGATGTGCTCACCACTCAAATCCGGCAAGTTGGTTCCGTCGTACCGCACGTAAGGTCCGTCGTCCACTGAAAATTCCATACTTGTGTCCAGACCAACAATCGTATTGCTCAGATCTTCTGCTGTGACTTCAGGTGCGGACGGGATGACCGCATTCGAGTCATGAACGATAACCTGAACAGCAATAGATGCGAATGCTGTCGCCGTTGCCTTTTCCCGAACATAATACGTGTCCGGCGCAAGGTCAGTAATCATTGTGTCTGTAACTTCTGTCCAAAGACCAGTGCTGCCTATTTTGTATTCCATTTGGACTGTCAGATTCTGAATGGTGCCATTATTAGCCCCATTGTACGTCACATCCGTGACAGTCACACCTACCGGAGCCGCTGCACGAGATGGAATGCTTAACGTCTGTACCGCACTATCCGTAGTTGTTGAACCGTCACCTTTCTTAAGGATGCTCAGTGACGTTCCCAACCAGCTGCTATCAATTTCCAGCTTGCCATCTACTGGCACCGTAATCGCTGTATCGTTTACCATGTATGAGCCACTTGGCATCAGGCCTGCCAACTGTTCAGTAGCATAGTCGATGATGGCCGCTGGCGTCGCTTCTGGCATTTTCGTGAATGCCGATACCGTCACTTGCACCGAAGCCGAGGTAAATGCCATCCCTGTTGCTTTCGTCCGCACATAATACGTGTCTGGAGTAAGCCCCGTCACGCTTGTACCAGGTACATCTGTCCATGCACCTGCTGTACCTTTCTTGTATTCCATTGCAGTAGTAACATTGATGAGCGTACCATCGTTTGTGTTCAATCCCGTTTCACCCGTTGCTGTCACACCAATCGGCGCCACTGAACGGGACGGAATGCTTAGCGTCTGCACCGCGCTATCCGTTGTCGTCGAGCTGTTGCCCTTCTTCACGATGCTTAGCGATGTTCCTATCCAACTACTATTAATGTCCAGCTTACCATCTGCTGTCGCCGTAACCGCTGAACCATTTACCGTGTACGAGCCACTTGGCGTCAAGCCTTTCAACTGCTCTGCCACATAATCAATGACGGCTGTTGGTGTCGCTTCCGGTGTTGGCACGAACGTAGCTACCGTCACGCTCTTCGATTCTGACGCAAATGCCGTCGCCGTCGCTTTCGTCCGTACATGGTACGTGTCTGGAGTTAATCCTGTTACGGTTGTGCCCGACACATCTATCCATGCCCCTGCTGTGCCCTTCTTGTATTCCAACGCGTTTGTTACGTTCGTCAATTTGCCATCGTTGGCATTTATCGCCGTTTCATCCGTCGCCGTTACACCAGTCGGCACCCCTGAACGGGACGGAATACTTAGCGTCTGCGCTGCACTATCCGTTGTCGTCGAGCCATTGCCTTTCTTCACAATACTCAGCGACGTTCCCAACCAACTGTTACCAATAGCTAATTTGCCATCTGCTGTCGCTGTTACCAAAGCTCCGTTTACTGTGTACGAGCTGTTTGGCGTGAGACCTGTCAATTGTTCGGCCGAATAATCAATAACAGCTGTCGGCGCCACTTCCGGTGTTGCTACAAAAGCAACCACCGCCACTTGCACTGAAGCTGACGCAAATGCCGCCCCAGTCGCTTTCGTCCGCACATGGTACGTGTCTGGAGTCAGTCCCGTTACGGTTACACCCGTCGCATCTTTCCATGCACCTGCCGCACCCTTCTTGTATTCCATCTCGGTTGTCACGTTCGTCAATGTACCATTGTTAGCATTTATCGCCGTTTCGTCTGTCGCCGTTACACCTATCGGCGCCCCTGGACGGATCGGAATGCTTAGCGTCTGCGCTGTGCTATCCGTTGTCGTAGAACTATTGCCCTTCTTCACGATGCTCAATGACGTCCCCAACCAAATGCTATCAATAGCTAGCTTGCCATCAGCTGTCGCTGTTAGCGAAGCCCCGTTTACCGTGTACGAGCCGCTTGCCGTTAAACCTGTTAACTGCTCAGCCGCATAATCAATGGTGGCTACCGGTGCCGCTTCCGGCGTTGGCACAAACGTAGCCACCGTCACGATCTTCGCTTCTGAAGCAAATGCCGTAGTCGTCGCTTTCGTCCGCACATAATACGTGTCCGGAAAAAGTCCTGTTACGGTTACACCTGCTACATTCGTCCATGCACCTGCTGTACCCTTCTTGTATTCCATCGCGGTTGTCACGTTCGTCAATGTACCATCGTTAACACTGATCGCCGTTTCATCCGTCGCCATCACACCAGTCGGCGCCCCTGCACGAGGCGGAGTGCTTAGCGTCTGCGCCGCGCTATCCAATGTCGTCGAGGCATTGCCTTTTTTCACGATGCTCAGCGACGTATCCAACCAACCACTGTTAATGGCCAGCTTACCATCTGTTGTCGCTGTTACTGCCGTACCGTTCACCGTATACGAGCCGTTTGGCACCAGACCGGTTAACTGCTCTGCCGTATAATCAATGATGGCTGCCGGTGTCACTTCCGGTGTTGCCACGAACGTAGCCACCGTCATGCTCTTCGCTTCTGACGCAAACGCCGTCACCGTCGCTTTTGTCCGGACATAGTAGATGTCCGGATCAAGTCTCGTTACGGTTGCACCTGAAATATTCGTCCAAGTACCCGCCACACCCTTCTTGTACTCCATCGCAGTTGTTACGTTAGTCAATGTACCATCGTTAGCACTTATCGCCGTTTCATTCGTCGCCGTTACACCAGTCGGTGCCCCTGGACGGAATGGAATAGTCAGCGTTTGTGCCGGGCTATCCGTTGTCGTCGAGCCATCACCTTTCTTAACGATGCTCACTGACGTTCCCAACCAGCTGATGTCTATAGCTAGCTTACCATCCGCTGTCGCCGTTACCGCCGTACCGTTGTTAACCGAGTACGCGCTGTTTGGCGTCAGTCCGGTCAGTTGCTCAGCTGCATAGTCAATGATAGCCGCTGGTGCCGGAGCTCCCGTCTCAAATATTTTAGCGGTTATTCTATAATGATCAGCATCCGTATTATCGGTTGTCACCAAGACAAGCTTGTCACCAAAGGTGGGATACAATTTGAAGCTTGGATAATATTCCACAGCGTACATCCAAGTGGCTTCATTGAAACCCTGCATAGCCACCGGAGCGGAATCCACCGGCTGATCCGATGTAAAGACTAAGTTACCGTCATTGTCATAATAATTCAGGTAAGCATACTGCGTTCCCGACCATTCTTTAAAGTTGTTGTACGCATCATTGATGGCATTGGTAGAAGTGGGGTCCGTACTTACGGTTACAAAGCCCGGATTTGCACCATCCCTATAAATAGCAGCCGAAGATTCACCCAGAGAGCCATTTACCGTAAAATCACCTTTGTTCGTACCGTTCTTATCATATAAGGAGACTGTTGATGTGCCGTTTCTATAGCTATATTGGCTGAACATGAAATTCCCGTTGTTCAACGTGGATAGAAACAGCTGTTTTTCATCCGTTCTTATTCCTTTATTAATCGTATTTAACAGAGTCCCACTATTACTGAATATTTTCAGATAAACAGTATCCGTCTGGGGTCCTACTCCTGAATTGTAAGCAACCATATATACACCGTCTCCAGCGGATACATTAGACATGCTCGCATTATGGGAAACCAGAAGTGTTTCTCCCGAAACTGGGTTACCCTCAACAGTGAACACACGCGTAGCCGTGCTAATATTGTCGTTCCGTTGCCAGGAAAAAGCTATATTGCCGTCAGACAATTCCGTTATAGAGACAAAGCGCGTGAGTGCCGGGGTACTGGCGGCAGAGTATGTATTAATCTGTGTCTGACCGACCACCTTTTGTCCTGACTGGTTTAGCACCATGAAATAGGCATTGGGAGTACTCTCCCTAACGGTTCCCAATTGCAAATTGTTATCGCCGCTGTCGCTTTTATGGTAAGTAATCAGAATCCTTCCATCACTTAGCGCAAGCATATTCACATCAATCATTTTGTAATAGGTATCCATTAGACTACTAAGATCAACATCTGATCTAAGTGCTCCCGTGCGGTCAAAAATCTTTAAAAAATAAGAATAAACATAGGAATTGCCTTGATAAGCGAATGTGTTCAACACTACTGCGGTACTTCCGTCAGGAAGAACATCAACATCAGAAACATTCTTACCCGAGGCGTTTGTAACTGGAGTCTGAATGGGAAAGTCCACCGTTTTGGTGAATGAGGGGATGGCAGCGTATGCCCGGAGTGAAATCATCGGCAGCAGTCCAATGACTAATATAAAAGCCAATCCAATCTTGCCTAACTTTTTTAACATTGCTTTCCTCCTTGTCGAATGACTATTCATATAATTGTTAACGCTTCCGTAATTGCAGTTAATACAGAAAAGCAGATTTCTATCCTATTATATCGACATTTCTTAGAAAATAGTTTAATTTTCGACAAAAAAAATACGATAAATCACGAATTTAATATGACTTTAGTCATATATATTTGCGTTCAAAGAAAAAATCATAGATTCGCACATTAAAAAAGCCCTCTCTGTCTATTAAACAGATTAGGCCGTCACGTTTTGAATTCCTCATCCTGATTGCCGATGGAAAAAACGATCTATGATCATAGTTCTAGTTAATACAAAAAAACCGAGAAAGGCACTTTATTTAAAAGTGTCTATTTCTCGGTTAGAGTTTTTTCATCCGTTACGTTAACTAGCTAGATTGCTCTTCCATCGCTCTAATAGATTCATCAACCTTTACCATCATGGAACATTCGACTCTTTTGCGGAAGACGTCACAGCTGAAGTCATAGGTTCCGACGAGGGAACCCGTCGCGTGCAGTGCATTGGCAGGACAACCACCGCTGCAGTAGAGTTTAGCCCAGCAGTCCTTGCATTCCGGCTTCGAGTAGCAGTTGCTCTCTTGGAATTGACATTGCAGCTCAGGTTGTGTGATGCCATCCCAGAGGTTTCCCATGCTGTATTCTTCATCCCCGACGAACTGGTGACAAGGAAAAAGCTCTCCCCAAGGGGTGACAGCAAGATATTCGGTTCCTGAACCACAGCCAGTAATTCTCTTCTGGATGCAAGGTCCTTCCGAGAGGTCAAGCATGTAGTGATAAAAGGTAAACCCCTTGCCCTGCTCATCACGTCCAATCATTTCCTTGGCGAGAATTTCGTACTGGTTGTAGATCTCCGGCAGGTCCTCCTCGGTAAGTGCATAGGGTTCCTTTGGATCACAGATGACTGGTTCCATAGAGATTTTGTCAAAACCAAGGTCTGCAATATGAAATATATCGTTGGTGAAATCGACATTGTTACGAGTGTAGGTTCCTCGTACATAGTACTCTTGGTCTCCGCGCTTACGAACGAATTCCTGGAACTTCGGAACAATATGATCGTAGCTGCCTTTTCCATTAACCGTTTGGCGAAGTCGGTCATGAACCTCTTTTCTTCCATCCAGGCTTAATACGACATTGTACATTTCCTGATTTAAAAACTCGGTGACCTCATCGTTCAGCAGCATCCCGTTCGTCGTAAAGGTGAAGCGGAACTTCTTTTTGTATTCTTGTTCTTTGCTTCTTGCATAAGCTACGATCTGTTTAACCACTTTCCAGGCCAAAAGCGGTTCCCCGCCGAAAAAGTCGATGTCCAGGTTTCGATGATGACCCGAATTTTCAAGCAGGTAATCGATAGCTTTTTGTCCAACCTCATAGCTCATGATTGCCCTATCTCCGTTGTATTTCCCTTGGCTAGCGAAGCAATAGTCGCATGACAAATTACAGGTATGTGCAACATTGAGGCAGAGTGCCTTGACATAAGTTTTTCTTTTTTTTAAATCGAGCGAGAGGTTCTCATACTCATCTTTTGTAAAGAGCTGTCCATCATTTTTAAGTTCCTCGATATCCGCGATGGTTTCTCGAATGTCGCTCTCGGAAATGCTGGAATCATCTTTATATTTATCCAACAGCGTTGACACGATTTTTTCGGCAGAAGTTTTCTCATAATCCGCTATAATTTCATATGCTAGGTCATCAACAACATGTACTGAGCCACTGTAAGTGTCGAGCACGATATTGTATCCATTTAGTTTATATTGATGAATCATGCTTACTAATCAAGCTCCTTTTGCACACAAGTAGAAACGGCTTTGCCATCCTTTAGAGGAAGCGTCCATTTCTTAAAAATAGCCGCCCATCAGCAGAGCAATGGGCGGTAAAATTCCGAATCCTATCTGTTCATTGCATTTTCACACTTCTGGTTTGCAACGCCGCAGGAAGTTTTACAAGCGGACTGGCAAGATGTCTGGCATGCGCCGCATCCGCCGTGTTTTGCGGTATCCATCAGTTTGCGGGTGCTCAGTGTTACGATTCTTTTCACGATAAATAACTCCTTCTGTAATTTCTTGTGATCACTTTCACTTAATTTCCATGGAACATCGTAGCAACCTCACGCAAGTACGTCTATGATTCCCGTCACCTAGCAGAGCAGAGCAGAGAGAGCTTGAACATAAGCATCAACGCTAATTATGCTGCAGTCTTCGTACTTGTGATCGTAAGATGCGGTAGCGGGAACCAGAGTCAGCGCAATACTAAAAAAGTGAAACAAAAAAGAGACGGCAATGATGCCATCTCTTTAACAACGATTTTTCCTCATACTTGTCCGTAAAGTCCAATAAATATAAGGATTTCATAACACTGTATCCTTCCTTACCAGTAGAGCGACACTCTCCGATTCCATATGCACCATATGCGAACATCCCTCTCATTATCATGGCTATTGTTATGGTGGGAAAAAGTCATGTAGAATTAGGGATTTTTGTAGAGAGTGTTTCTTGAATATTCAATGAAGTTATTTATTTTTATAATATACTACGCCTTAGTTCATAAAAATATTGCACACTTGGATGCTTTAACTTCATCTTCTCGCTCATGTTTAAAATCCGCTTTTTTCCAACTCGTCTGTCCACTAAAGCTAGAATATTCAATAAGATATCGTCGCTTTCTAAGCTCTCCTCTATGGAAATAGATAAATACTTAGTAGCTATAACAATAAAGTTCGATTTACTTAATGATGTCTGTGCTGACAAAAGCTCCTTTGCAACTTCTGATATTTTTCTGCTTCTTGCAATGACTATTAGCCGATCCTCCGGGATGATCCCCTTACTATCTTTTCTAACCGCTTCAATGTCTTCATGGTTGATAGGAATTTGAAGATCTGAATCATTCTTAATCTCCTGCTCCGTCTGATACCATCTAATTGAGCTAGTTCTATCATTCATATTAAGTACGTTCTTTTTATCTACCGAAATATAACAATTCCCTGATTTATCAGGTAAATAACGGTAACTGCTTGCGCGATATTCAACCCTGCCGTATAACGCAGGACAGAGAAAACTCTCCAGTTGTTGTTTTAATTTGCTCCAGGACATGGATCCTCCTATGTTTTATGTTATAAAAACCTGTTGAGGCAGTCGTTCTATTATACAATACATAATACAATCCCACTAAAACCTGAATAATATCTTGATATAACCTAATCCTCTATTTGTCACGTCTACATAGAAACAAGCCGATTAGGTATAGACCCCGTGGTCTGGCACCTAATCGGCTTGTTATGTTACGCCTCAAACGTTTTTACTTCGGTTATTAGTCTTACTCGGACAGATAATTCAATAACCGGTACAGGAAGTTTCAGCGCGGGTCGTATTGCTGCTTGGATGGATTATTTCTCCATTACTTATCGTGACCTTTACCCGGGTTTTCTTTTAAGTATTCAAAGGTCACTTTTACAGGCTCGCTCATATAGCCAGTCGATAGATACACCTCATTGGTTCCCTTTAAATTACCCGTAAGTTTGAATGTGAATTGGAAGCTTCCCGCGACTGTACTCTTCGTCTCATCTTCGAGTTGAACCTTGCCTTTCGGATCAAGCACCTTCAACTTCACATTTGTAAGGACGCCATTCATCAGCAATCCATCAATCGTTACTTTTTTCGCTTCCTCGTCAACCTTTACTTGTATGCCCTCAATGCCCTTCACGTCTACAGCGCCCGAGAGGTTATAGACACCAAACTCGTAGATGGAATATCCGTAATCGGTTGCTCTTTTTATGCCTTGAAACTTCATGTATTTTGCCTTGACCGGGTTGAACTGAATCGTTTCTTTGCCATCATGCGCGGTAATAATTCCGTCATTTGGCATGACATTGATCCAGTTCTGCTTATCGTTCGACACAAGAAGTTTGTATTTATCGGCGCGAGCATATTCCCAATCGATTCGAACCGTATCCATTTCCTTCACTTCATCGAGATCGACCAGGAACCAAGTATTGTCCACGTATTCGCTCGCCCATCTTGAAGCAGGGAATCCATCGACGGCTTTAGCCGGTGCATAATTCGCATTATTGCCTTCGGTCGATGAAGCTTCTACCGTTTTATTCTGCGCCAAATTGCCTATCAGGTAATAGACGCTTTCCTTCAGCGTATTGTACGCCTCATCTTTTATCGTACCTGCCTTCTTGAATTCATCCAGCTTTGCGTTAAAGCCTTGGAGATACTTGGTGACTTGCGCTGCATCTTTCCCTTCATAGCGCTTCATCATTTCCAAATAGTTGTTCAAAGAACGCACCCTTGCAGAATTGGTAAATTGCTTCGCTTTTTCGAAGCGGTCGACTAACGCTTTCATACCAGATGCATTTGTCGTTGCTTCGATAACATATGACTTTGTCACCATATGCCCCGCCGTAACGGTAATGTTAAGCTCATGCTTGCCAAGCTTGCCTGCAAGCGAAATAACGGTACCCGCTGTATAAGGCTTGCCGTCATACGTCACCGTCACTTTCGTCAGACCATCATCCGTTCTAAGCTTCCATGTAAAGGATACGGATTCTGAATCGGGCAGCTTCATCCCGCTCTGGAAAGGCTTGCCGTTCATCTGCACGTCTACCTCGGAAGGCGGAGCCTCGTTGACCTGATACGTTCCTTTAACAAATTGATACAGCCAGTCGTAAAGAACGCGTGTCGCTGGATCTTTACTTACCGCGGTGTTATAGACTGCATTGTTGCCTTGGTAATACGATTTGAAGCCATCCTTCATGAGCCCTGTCTTCGCACCGCTGTTCAAGTAATCGATATACCGCTCGCGGAACACGCCGTCCGTCAGCATCCGATCATCGAACTCGAGTTCATTGGACATGCCATACTGCTTCGCCAGATTCGCAGAATCCTCCAAGCGCTCGATATCCGTCGGCTCGAAGAAGTAGTTCGGTTGGATCGTCACCGCATCGAAGCCAACATCCTTCCACATGAACGCTTTATAAGCGAAGAAGTGCGGAATCCAGAAGAACTTCAGGTCCTTGCCGCTAATTTGCATGTCATGCAGGGTGCTGCTCACCGAACGGATCAGATCCGGTCCGGATTGGCTTGTGCTGATTTGCTCTTCGAACCAGTACATACCTACAAGCTCGAGGTTAGCGTAACCTTTTGCTTCCCATCTCGATTTGACTTGCTGCAGCCACCATTGAACTGCTTTTTCACGGTTCGCAAGGGCTTTCTCTTTGCCAACGGAATCATTGAAGTTCAGCGATTCACCACCTTGTTCAACAGCTCCAAAATTAGTGATCGATTCACCTGGATCTGGAATCATGAGGACAACCTTTTCCTTCACGCCAGACTCGTTCAGCGCATCGGATACTTCCTTAGCCGCTGCGTTTAACGCATCCATATCGCCGCCTACCGCAAAGGTTTTATCCAGATACCATTGCCAATCTTCCAGATAAGCCCGCCCGCCGAAATCATGACCTGGATTTGGAGAGTTAATGCCAAGATACAGGACACCGTCGAAGAGTCGATCCTTAATCTTGCCGTCCTTATCGACATAACTAATGTTCGGAATGATCCGTTCTTTCGTCCAGATGCCTAAGTCATTCGCATATTGCCCGTTATACAAAAGTCCAAGATGCTCGATACCCGCTGTCGCTCCGCCTGCCGCCAAGAATTTCGGCGTATGCGTTGGAACAGTTACGGCTCCGGCAACTTTGCCGTCTTCACCGAGGATTTCAATCTCATCCACGAAGCTCATTGCACGCGTATGCATTGTGAATGTCACTTTCACGTACCGAGCATACGCGATTTTCGCATCTGGGCCGACCGCTTTAATGCCGTCCTTGCTGCCGTCCCACACATAGGTCTCCGTGTATTTGCCGTCATTCCACAGCTTCTGCGTGGCATTGTCTTTGAGCAGTCCCCAGTTCACCTTGTCATCGGAGACGTACATCGATACCGTGAGTGGCACGAGTACATTGTTCGTTGGCCAATCTTCGAGGAAATTGGCTTTAATACCCGTGAGTGATTTCTTCGCCCCCAAATCAAACACAACTTCGCGTGTCTTACCCAAATGATGTCCAACCCATGCTACGTCAGATCTATTGCTTGCCCCATATATACCATCCGTAAGTGTGTTGCCTTCATCCGGATAGGAAGCTTCCGGCTCTTGCGACCACTCATAAGATAAGCCCGCTGCAAGATTGTGATATACCGCCCCATACACTGACGCAATAACACCCTCCGTACCCGCTCCCGGTAGGTCTGATGGATTCGTCACCTCGACCGGATCGGCTTCGCCCGGCGGGTTCACTGGTGTCTGTCCCTCTGTCTGTGTAGGCGGCAGCGCCTCTTCCGCTTGCGCGATCGGCATCATCGTTACGATCATGATCGCAACCATAACGAGAGCTACCCATTTTCTACTCCTCTTCATATCGTACGAACTCCCTTCTGATTCTTGAGTCAAGAAACATCAATCTCCTAAATGGTATGCGCTTCCATTTCAGCTTACCTCGATGCTCTTTCCTCCCTTCCGAGATTCCGACACGCCATAGAAGCTTATAACATATGTCAATGTCCTTATAGTAACATTATGAAAAGTGGCCTTTCTTTCAAATAGATAATTAATGACATCGGGTATACACTTGTTGACATGAAGGCCTTCACGTCGCGTTTTTATAGGTATAAAGATAGCGCTTACCTCCTTGGGTCCTACTTATTTTCTATCAATGTCCTCTAAGCAATCCGCCACATAAAAAACGCAACCCCTCGAGGTTGCGTCGTGTTTATATATGGTGGCGCCTAATTGCCGAGGCGTTCTACTAAATTGATGCCCACGCCGAAGAAAATAACGGCCATCATCAGCAGCTTGGCAAGCGGCAAATAGATTTCCGTCCAACCGTATTGATAGAAGGCGGCTCCGAGCATAGCATCCATGGGGTGCTGCAGAGGGCTTCAATCCTATTATAAGGTACGTTTATGTGCAAGATAGTTTGTAGAGTGCAGGTTGACTGCTAACTTTCAAGCTGCCCTCTATGACATAGGAAACCGCCCTGTCAGTGAACTGCACCCCAATTGTTAGACACAACTAACATTTGGAGGTGCAGTTTTTTTATGACCAGGTACAGTACAGACGAAAAAATCCAAGCCGTTATGCGTTATAAAAAGGGATCCGAGAGCTTGAAAACCATTGCAAAATCAATCGGGATTCACCATTCTGTCTTTTCAAACTGGATTAGTCAATATGAGCATCATGGTGAAGAAGCTTTTAAAAAGGGCTATACATCATATCCTGCAAAGATTAAACTAGACGTACTTAATTATATGAACGAATTCGGGACGTCTGTTAGAGAAACGGCTGCGATATTTAATATCGCGAGTCATAGTACCATTTTAAGCTGGCATAGAAGCTTAGAGTTACATGAAATGGACGCCCTACAACCAAAGAAGAAGGGGTGTCCATCCATGAAAAAAGAACCTAATAAACGAAAGATTCAAACGTTAAAAGAAGGGTCTGTTGAGGCATTACAAGCAGAGGTAGAGCGTTTGAGAATGGAAAATGCATATTTAAAAAAGTTGAATGCCTTAGTTCAAAACAAGGAAAAATCACCAAACAAGACAAAGCACGAGTAGTCTATGAACTAAGGAACGAATTTTCGGTGAAAGCACTCCTACAGCTAGCAGATATCCCTCGTAGTACGTATTATTTCGTGGTAAAAACGTTTGGTATGCCCGATAGAGATAAGGAGCTAAAAGACGTTATTCAAGCGATTTACGAGGAGCATGAGGGGCGTTATGGTTATCGTCGTATTCGTGACGAGTTAGTGAATCGAGGACACCATGTAAATCATAAAAAGGTACAACGCTTGATGCAGGTATTGGGTTTAAAGTGTGTGGTACGTATGAAGAAATATCGTTCCTATAAAGGGACGATTGGCAAACTCGCACCGAACATATTAGAACGTAACTTCCACGCTGAGAATCCAAATGAGAAGTGGGTTACGGATATTACAGAGTTTAAATTATTTGGAGAAAAGCTGTACTTATCTCCAATCCTAGATCTATATAATGGTGAGATTATTACGTATACAATCGGTTCAAGACCGGTCTACTCGCTTGTTTCAACGATGTTAGATCAAGCATTCCGTCGATTAACCGATGAAGATAACCTCCTTATTCATTCTGACCAAGGCTGGCACTATCAGATGAAGCAGTATCGTCATGCCCTTGAAGAACGCGATATCAAGCAAAGTATGTCCCGTAAAGGTAATTGCTACGACAACGCCGTCATTGAGAACTTCTTTGGTATCATGAAATCTGAATTTCTATATTTAAAGGAATTCGAAAGTATCACACATTTCAAACAAGAGCTATCAAAATACATCGATTATTACAACAACAAGCGAATTAAGGCAAAACTAAAAGGCCTGAGTCCGGTACAGTACCGAACTCAGGCCCAACAAGTCGCTTAATTATATACCTGTCTAACTTTAAGGGGTCACTTCATCAGCAACATTGCGAACAGGGCGGTTTTTTATGGTGGAGCCTAGGGGCTACGCTCGTCTAACTCGCTGCTCTTTTATCATTCTCTGTTAGTGGAATTAAAATTGCCCAATTATTTAGTGTCTACTTGACAAGGGTTCCTCACCAACAAAGCTACCGACTCCACATGCACCGTATGCGGGAACATGTTATCTTGAGATGTGTTCTGTAGTACTCCGCAGAAACCTTGATTTTCCGGGCTTTTTGACGATGGCCTTCTGTTTTGTGATGCTACATTTCGATGGTTTCAGTTGATGTTTTACATCAATTTTACATCAATCAAGTTAAACTGCACCCGCCACTCAATGTGGCGCCTCGTTTTAAAGCTATGTCCTCGCATACTCAAAAAGAGTTTGAGCACCATCTAACTTCTTCCGTTCACAACCGATTTTGACTATATTAAAAAAATCTATAATAACCAATAAATGCATTTATATTTCTACTTTTGCCAAGAATCTTTGTTATCTCAACCTTGTTTCACAATTCTTATTATTTGTTCTGTCCACCACAAATCGCTTAGGAGCTAGTACCGTCTTCGTTACAGCTATTCCAGTGTTTACAACAGAAGCGATTTCACGTTGCAAGCAGCGATGCTTATCGGTTACTATGGTAATAAATTCACTATTAGTAGGCTTAGATTTGGAGATATTAATGGTCGTTTATGAGACAAAGAAAAGAACCCTATAGATAGAATTCAAATGAATCTATATATTTACTTTCTTTACTGCTAGCTTTTTAGCTTTCTTTTTCTTAGAGTTTCCGTCCCCGCCCTTTTTAATCGGTTTAATTGACTTACTCACACCATCATGCTCTATCTCAATTATCTCAATTACACCGTCATCAATATAATGTCCAAGTAGTCTCCAAACTTCAAAAAAACCTTCTAATTCTTTAAAATTACCCACTCTATCAGTTAATAAATCATACATATTCTTGGAGGGTAACACTAAAAAACCACCACTAAAAATCCCGCTTTTCATACCCAAAAAAATTCTATTTAGGGCTCGATGACTCGAAGATATATTCCCTGTCTCCCACTCAACAGCGAAGTATCTTCCATCTTCTAGTTTTATGGATGAGTCAAACTTTCTCTTTTTCACTTCTTTATCTGCAATTCTCTCATTTTTCCAACCAAACAAATCCAATTGCTTCACAAAGTTATTCTTTATAGGAGTAACTCCATTGGCATGTTTCATATCATGAAGTATAAAGTTGCCTGTTCCCACAGGATGTTCGATACATTTAATAGCTTCAATTACATTATTCAAAACCGTATCATATAAAGTACTGTCACGAAATGTGCCTTTATTAATGAGGGTTTCTACTCTCAAAATTTTCATAGGAGTGCCCTACCATCTGTGCCTTTTCTGATAGGAGGAATGTCCATGCTAACACCATCGTGCTCAATTTCAAATACCTCGATAAGTCCATTATGTATACTGGGTTCCAGTGCTTCCCATACTTTAAAATAAGGTTCAAGTTCTTGGAAATTCCCAATACGATCAGTCAGATACTTATACATTTTTCTGGAAGGCAATATAAGTATTCCCCCATCAATAACACCATCCAAAATGCCAAGAACGATTCTGTTGATTGCTCTATGACTTGATGAAATATTACCTGTTTCCCATTCAACGGCAAAATACCTACCATTACTAAGTTTAACTGCTGTATCAAACTTTCTTCTTTTCACTTCAGGGTCAGAAACTATTTTCTCATCTTCCCATCCAAAGGAATTCAACGTCGTTATGAATGAATCTTTAATTGGAACAACACCATTACCCTTTACTTTCTCATGAAGATAGAACTTACCACTCCCAGGTGGATTCTGAATGCTATACGTTGCGTGTTCGATCTGTTGCCTAATTATTTTGTAATCATCAGTTTGGGAGAAGTACCCCTTATTTACCAGTGTCTTCACTCTTGTTATGTTCATTGAGTAGTTGTTCAACTTCTTGAACTATTTCACTTGGTTTTATATTAAGACTCTCGGAAATAACTATTATTGTATTTAGTGTAGGTCTTCTCAAACCACGCTCCAAAAGACTAATATATGTACGATCAAGGTTGCATTGATAAGCTAGTGCTTCCTGAGTCAGGCAGACCATACCACGATACTTCTTTAAAGTTATTCCAAATGCCTTTTCTGGATTCAAGAAGTTGTCCCCCTTTCTTGTTTCCAATTTTCAGGGGAAATGAGACAATCAGTCCACGGACTATAGTCTGCAAATGAAAGTAACCACCTTAACAACCCAATGTTATTATGTTAGTATTAGGAAGACATTATGCGTACTATAGTCTTCGAAGGAGTGTAATAAATTGTTTGAAAACCGTCTATTTAAAACCTTAAATATAAAGACAAATGATGATCTGAAAATATTTTCTAAAAAATCCAAGATTACTACGGCCAAATTGAAATATTATAATGATCAAGGGATACTTCCTTTCCCCGTAGACCTTGAAACCATGCTTCATATGACAGGTATGTCTGAATTGGAGTTGAAAATAAATCTGGGTATTTTAGATAATTCAATTCTGGACCTACTTCAGCTTCATTCCAAAGAGGTTAGTAATATCCTTAAAAAAGATCAATACGAAATAAAGCCAGCCACAAAACATGACTTTGCGTTTGAAACCCCCTATGGAAAGATGTATCAAGGTGATTGTATTTCTCTTATGAATACCATGAAAAATGGTTCAGTAGATTTAATTTTCGCTGATCCACCCTTCAACTTAGATAAAGTATATGAATCAGGAATGAATGATAAGATAACGGATGAGGAATACCTACGTTGGACTGAGGAATGGGTATTGAAGTGTGTCGATTTACTCAAAGAAGGTGGCTCTTTATTCATTTGGAATCTTCCTAAGTGGAACACTTATATTTCAGACATATTGAACCAGCGACTAACCTTTAAGCATTGGATTGCCGTTGATATCAAATACAGACTTCCAATAAAAAACAAACTCTATCCATCACACTATTCACTTCTTTATTACACGAAGGGTGAAAAAGCAAATACCTTTAATGAGCAGAGACTACCATTGGAGATTTGTCGTAAATGCGGAGGAGATATTCGTGACTATGGGGGCTACAAGGACAAGTTAAACACTCTTGGTATTAACCTTACTGACGTTTGGTATGACATCCCTCCTGTCCGACATAGTAAATACAAAACAAGAGACAGCAACGAACTTTCAATGAAGCTGCTAGAACGTGTCATTAGCCTGTCCTCCAACGAAGGTGATCTAGTATTCGATCCCTTTGGCGGAAGCGGTACAACCTATGCTGTAGCTGAAATAATGAAGCGTAAATGGATCGGCGTTGAACTGGGTAGTGTGGATTTAATCAATAAAAGACTTAATGATTTGGATTCTCAGAAAACATACATCGATGACATACAACGAAACAAAAACACTCTATTTACCGACGATATGAAAAAGCTACGTATTAAGAAAGGCCATTGGTTACCTGAAACATTAAAGAAAAAAGGACTCAGTAAACAATCTGGTGATACTCTTTTCTAAAAGATACCGTATGAAATAAGCACTCAGTATTGAGTGCTTATTTCATTTTAAAACTCCTATGGAATGAAAAGGATTGTAGATGCCATTGGAGAAGTCTATCCACAGGCCAAATACCAAACGTGCTGTGTACATTTAGCGTGTAATATCGCTCATAAGGTCCGTGTATCTGATCGTGCAGCTCTAGAAACCTTCTGTGAAAAGTGGAAATCCACTTATCCTAAGGTTGTCAAAGCGCTAAGAGAAAATCCATATATCTTCACATTTTATTGCTTTCCAAAGCCAATATGGAGAAGTATTTATTCGACCAATCTAATTGCGGTTTTTTTATTAGTAGGCTACTTATTCTCCGTCTGACCACAGGAAATAAAGTCAGGTTGCTGTCGGTCTTTCTAATAGAATTACATGTGAGAGATTAGTTATGGGATATAATCGTAACATAGGCAATTTAGAGAGGAGAAAAAATTTAAAAATGAAATGTACAGAGATCATTAAACTTATTGAAAAGCGCCTAAAGGAAATTACGGATGTTGATGATGCTCTTCAAGCCGAAGCATTTGCTCTTTTTGAAGAACTCCAGAATGCGCAGCTCGCGCCTAACTTTAGTAACTCACAAAACGAGCTGATTTCTGTTGTGAAAAACGGAGTCGTCGTTCCAGGCAACCTAAATCGTTCTCGGGTAGAGTTTCTTGTAGAATGGACAAATGAGGTTGTTCCAATCCTTGAACTGTTGAATGAAACAGGCAAGCTACCTAAGAATCAGCCGAGAGACGCTAACTTTTTAGAATTCGTTTCCAAATACCTTAATGATTACATCAACTTCATTACGAGCCATGTTCATCTAGAAGCAATAGGCGTCGCCGCAGTTACGCAAATATCTTTTTTATCATCTGCCATTATATCATCTATAGAAGCATTTCTAAGTGGTGAACCCCATGCAGCCTTTTCGAAACTAGACATGGGTCTGCAACACATAAACTCACTATTGGAATATACCAGTGCAATGATGGGACAAAACGGTCAGCCAACTTTGTATAAGATGCGTACAGGTGGTAATACAAACTATAGTGCTGACGAAATGTTTCATATTCCTTTTGAAAAGCGGGGTTTAGTTAAAACTAACCGCTACAGCATTCCAGGTCTTCCGTGCGTGTATCTCGGAAATACCCCGTTAATTTGTTGGGAAGAACTTGGACGTCCTGATCTCAATAACGTTCAGACTTCTCTCTTTGCCCCCAAAGAAGATATTCGCTATATCGATCTTAGTGCTAATCCAGCTTTTGTTCGAGATTACCTTAAATCTGTTTTCACTAAAAACTACGGTGATCCAAGCGCGACTGAGCCGTTATCGAGCTTAAATACATATCTTCAAATCTGGCCGCTAATCTTTGTCTGCTCAATTTGTGTACGGCAAGTAAATGATGCATTTAAGCCAGAGTATATCATTCCCCAAATGCTTCTGCAGTGGGTTAGAAAGTCCAACTACGACGGAATTGCTTACTTCTCGACAAAAATAGATCATTACAGCTTATGCAACAATTGGATTTATACCAATTATGCTTTCCCAGTTCAGACCTTGACTCCTAATGGGCATTGTAGTCAACTAGGTTCAAAATTTAAGGTGATTTCAGAGGCACTTCCATGGCAAGTGTACCGTGCCTATCGTGACGCGGGTTCAACCTATACTATGCCTTACGAGCGTGGTCCTGAAACAGATATAGAATTATACCCAAATGCACCGATACGTTATGCGGTGACTGACTTTGGCAGAATTCAAGAATTCTTTGATCGGAAGTTTAGTCATGAAATAGCTGGGTATGGCGGCCGGTAGATTCGCTTATCTGAGGGGGTAGCCGGAAGCCCTCCTCTCCGCATGCCCTTAAACTTCCCTGCTACCGTTACCAGCCCAGTGGAATGGCTCAACCCGCCGCTTGGGCTTTAGGAGGTGGTAAGAATAGTGAAGTCTACAGTTGTTTGGCAGTAATATCATTAACTCTCCAGTTCGAATAATGCTTTAAATTTTAAGTATCCTATAATTATATCCATCCTGATTGATCCCTGCTAGTCCTCATTTCAATTCGTTGTAGCTGATCATCTATAATCATTACGCTCCCGAGTATCACTCTTTCGTTTTCGGATAATATACTTTTATCCATATTGGACGATGATCCTCACTAGACTTATTTATGGCACTCTTTATCACTTGTAAATGAACCGTAGAAAGCTGTCTACGCTAATTTAACGCCACTGAATATATATATGAATTTTTTACCACTTGTTTTGAATGTTAATCCTATTGTAATATCAAATATTAAACCACCACAGTTAAATTCATCCGAATCGGAGGGATTTTTTGTGGTGGTTTTTTTTCTGATTTATTGAAGTTATTAAGACTAATTAACGTAGAACCGTTATTCAGGATATGGGGTGTTAGTGTGAATCCATGAATTGATTGAATCTCTGTCAAATAATATTCTTCTTCGTACTCTTATAAAGGGTATTTGTTTTTCACGTACCATTGTATAGATACTGTCTGATGAAACACCAAGATAATCAGACAATTCCAATACAGACAATACAGCTTTCTGCTGAAGATTATTTTGGCTAAAGGTTAAATTCTCGTCTCTACTTTCAACAGTAGTGTAAGATTGAAACTTTTCCTTCTCGACACAGACTAACAACTTTTCTTCCATTTGTACAAGTGTTTTTAATAATTGAATTCGTAATAATTCATATTCGCTCATAATGATCACCTCCAAGAATGTTATTTAATTCAACACTTTACATAAATTAATAGTTGCAGTGATTGATGCTCTTGATTTGAGCTTTAAGAATAAAGAACCCAACTTGAAATGATTTCTTATGGATGTACTATTGTCGGAATGCCTATACTTTGGAGTTTTAACATCTTTGTTTATATAATCGCAGTTTCAGTAATGTTAAGCATCAGTTATTAACTCACTCCAGCATACCTAAGTTGTACCTGGGACTTACAGATGTAAATATTTAAGCAAATCCCGAGGTACTACAGAGTACTTAATTCCTCCAATCAACATCAAGAAGCTTTTCAACAACAGTACTTCGGAGGTGTCTTAATATCAGTTTCCCCCATTCAATACATTGGTTCAAATTTCTCAGTTCAACTGAGAGTTTCTATAATGCTCACCTATATGCATTAATATGGTTAGTGGTGATGCTATGAACACTACCATCAAATATGATGGCGTCTATCAAAGTCATATTCGTTCCCTTGTAGATGAGTATTTTACGATAACGGATAAGCTCAATAATTCAAGTGATTTAAAACAGCTACAAGCAAAACTAAAATCAACAAAACGCAAGTTATGTCGGTTAGATTATGTGGATGTGCTAGCGTTGCAGAACTCCTTTGAACTTTGGCATGCACTTATGAATGATCCAGACCTGTATTTTAGACGCACGCTCTGCAGAAAATTATTTAATCTTTCAGAGCCTGATGTAGCAGAAGCACTTGGATATTCTGCTACAAGAGCAGGCGCCGCACATAACTTATTTAATTCATCTGGTATGCCACATTGGCCCAGACCATTCAAACTTTCCATTTTGCTCAATCATCCGTGGCAATTGGTTAACAAAAATGACCCAGAGGAATTTTCATACTCTTCGCCAGCAGAGTACTTCGACCCCGGAGTTGCAAAAAAGATACACATTAAGGATCTTTCTAAGGAGAGAGCCCAAGTAAAAAGCATTGCAGGTTTTGTCATTTTAAACCCCCAGGAAGTATTTTCATTAGAAACACCTCCTGTGACCGGACGCTGGGTTACCACTTATCCCGAAATGGATTACTTTGAGTTCCATCTCCACCATGAGCCCGTAATGGACAAGGCTTTACAGAAACGCATCCTTAACGTATTTCCATTTGCTAACGATGTGATAACAACCTATGTACCATTTAGATCAAATATGAGATCCCTTTGGATTATGATGCCAAAAGCGGGACGAGAGCAGGACTATAAAGGACTCATTACAGAATTTAAGGGATTTAGGGATGCTACAGTCCATTATCAACTTAGGTAGCCCCACTAAGCCGTCTCCATCTGGAGGCGGCTTTCTCATTTAAACTGAGAAATTTTAAAATCCATCCCAAACACGGCCATCCTAAAGATAAAACATGGAGGGCTAAATAATGGATTACGACAGCCATTTAATCACTAAGAACGAGCATTCGAACCATGACGAAACCCAAGAATCTTTTCGGCAGAATTTTTCTTTTGCCGAAAAGATTCTTGACGTTCAGGGTATGTTTCCCACTCTCAGTGACGATCATGATATTAGAAAAGTCACGCGTGAGAAGGTGGAACATATGCTGTATGCCAAACAATTGATACCTGAAATTCAACCTATTGAAGACAAGGCCTATCTAGGTGCAAAAGGTATTAATCAATGGATCTGGGAGAACAAAGTACAAGCTGAAATATCTCAAAGCTTATTACGAGAGTATTTAAGTCGTAGTATGCGCAATGCACCCCATGTCTTTTTCAGGAAATTCCAACTCACTCGCAACCTGTTGCTTCACACTGCAGAACTTTTTGAGATCGCACCTTCTCAGATTGAAGATGGACACTTGCTTGATCCCAAAACCCTTCATCAGGGGTTCGAACACCTAGCGAAGGATGCGTACACATCAACTCTATTCCAATTTTTAATGCGAAGATCCATTCAAAGCGGAAGGTTAGAAAAGATCTTTCCATTCTTTAAAGCATCAGACAAGCAGACAAATATGCATCCGAGAATCCTGGGCTTCCAAATGCATATGGAGGAGAAAGGATTTTCTCGTAAACATATTCGAAACACATCTACCCACGTAACCCAGTTCTTTGTTTGGCTTTGTGCAAACGTCCAGACATTTAAGCAAGCTACTCCTGACACAATCTCCGTTTTTCAAATTCAAAATGAACATTTGCTGATGTACCGCACCTACAAACTTAAGCTCGTAAGGGATGGAGAGTGCAGTCAAATCTCATTTACACATAGTATATATGCCATTCGCTCATTCTATCGTTTTTTACATGAAAGATTTGGCTTTGAGTCTCCTTTACAGCGCTTCCGTTCCATTAAGGCACCCCGATACAGCCCTCGTGAGCTTCCAACGGATCAGCAAATCGAAGCCTTTTTTCATGTGGTGGAGCAGTATGCAAGAAATCCTGTCCGTGAACAGATTGGGTATCGTTTGATGTTCCATCTGGGGCTCCGATTATCTGAAGTGGCACATATCAAATGGAGTGATATTAATTTAGGAACACGAACGATTGTTATCCATAGCAAAGGTAACAAGAGTCACATTTTACCACTGTCAGGAAAACTTTGTTCCCTTTTACAAGAGCTTCAAACCAAGCCGAGGACAACCTACCTCTTGGGACAAAGAATCTCTACGATTAAACACGATGTATATGAATATTTCATTCTCTATGCAATGATTGCCGGCTGGCCGTTTCCAGGCGGCGTTCATATTTTCCGTCATATGTTTATAACGCGTCTTGCCTATAAAGGCATCCTCCCGCAAGCGATAAAGGAATTAGCCCGTGTACGTATGCTGGATACCGTCGGGCTATATATTCATATGGCGCACCGAGACCAGCACATGATTCGTCAAATTGATTTGCTCCAGTATGAATAAGAAGGAGGTACCTGTTATGCCTATATTTGATGATACGATAGCCAACGATATTGCTTTTGAAGAAAGCTTAATCCAACTGGCGGATCAACACGGACCGGATACGTTTAAACGTATGTTGCAGCGCCTATCTCCTCAAAACCATGCTGAAGCGATAAAAGTGAAGGAATCGGTTCTGCTGGATGTTGCGGTTCTCCATTATTACGAGAGTGATGCGTTTCAGAGCTTAGCAAAAACCTCGCAACAAGCATATCGCTATGAAATGGATTTGTTCTTACGGTATTGCGAGCGCTTAAAAGGAACTAACCCAAACCTCAAGGAGATTTCATCCGCAGCCTTTTTAAACGACTATTTAGCCCCTGTTCAAAAACTGAATACACGTAGCAAGAAAGCTGCTTTTTTAAGAAGTTTTTTAGGCGAGGTTTTTGCTCATTTCTTCAACCAGGATATCCGAAAACTCAAACGAACCCTCTCTATGGAAATTGATCAAAACCGTGAGCCACGTGCATTTGCCAAAGAACAGCTGGATGAGCTGCTGTGTCTTGTTCGACTTGGCCGCGAAGCCCACCGGAATTTCACTATTTTATGGACCTTTTTAGGTTCGGGTATTCGGCTAAGTGAATTGTTACATCTACAGATTGGCGATATTGTTGTATCCCGACAAGAGATCCTTGTACGAGGAAAAGGAAAACGTGGATATAAGCAGCCTAGCAAAATAACCAAATCGTCCCTTGAAATACTAAGCACCTACGTGAACTTTCGGTACCATGGCGTAAAAGATGCGCAAGATTATTTAGAACGATATATTTTTTCGGATGACAGAGGAAAATCCCCTCTACACGAAAGCACAGTTCAGAAGATGTTTGCTTCATTGATTGATCAAGCAACATCTATACCCGAATCCGATAAAAAACCTTATCAGCTATCCGTACACTCTCTACGGCATTCCTTTGCTCTTTATCTGCTTGAGTCCGGCGTAAATCTATACACGATCAAGGAGCTCATGAGGCATTCGTGGCTGAGTTCCACTGAGGTTTATTTAAAATTATTTGATAGTATGCTAGTTAAAGCAATCGACCAGCATCCCCTCGCTCAGCTCAATGCAAGCGATCTCTTTTGAATCAGGAGGCGATCCCTATGGCTTTTTTACTTCAGTCCGCCTACTTCCAGATCTGGAGCAACCAATTCACATTAAGAAGTTCAACCAAACAAAAATATATTAGCGTACTCAAAAAATTCGAAGCCTTCCTACTTGACAATGGTTTTGAAGGAGAACTTGATTTTGATCAATTTCATGCCAGTCGTGAGCATCCTGGCAGATTCCTCCCCATTCAACGAAAGGTCTTTGATCGTTTTTTTATTGACTTAAAACATCATGAACATATGTCGAATATGAATTTAGCAGCAACCATTACCGTGTTACGATGTTTCTTTGAATTCCTGTATGAAGCGGATCTGATTCAACATAACCCACTGCTCGGATATCCTAGGCCAAAATTCGAGTCCTCCATTCAAAACACTGCCTTGTCGAAAGCTGAGTGTCTTGCCCTTCTACAAGCTGCATTGCATAAGAGCCCGTTCTACCGGCAAGAGTTTGTGTTTCTCTGGTTCATGCTGATCACGGGTCTTCGACTCTCAGAGGTCCGTTTCCTAAGGCGGAAACGGGTACACTTGGACACACGGATCGTCCATGTTTTTGATGCACAAAAAACCGAGAAACGACCTGTAGCCCTCCCTCAGGATCTCACGGCAGAACTTGAACGGTACGTCCAACATCCTGAATATCTTAGGTATGCGAATCAGGGGGATGAATACCTATTCCATCAACATGGAAAAATCATGACCGTCGATAAGATTAAAGGTATACTATCCGATTTAACTCATGATACAGGTCTTGACAGGCATATTCGGCCTCATGATCTTAGACGAACAGCGGGATATTTGATGCAGACAGGTGGTATGAGCATCATCGATATTCAGCATCAGCTGCGCCATAAAAATGTAGGAACAACGTTGCGTTATGTACCACCATTGAATGATTTGACTAAGATTCTCGAAGATACCTAAACGATATCAATCAAATATTAATCCATTAAGCTAAGGTCTCACTTTTTCATGAATGGACATAATGAATAATATAAAAAAATCCATTGTAGAAGGTGGTTTAAGTTGGCTAATATTCAAAAACGTGGTGATAATTCATGGTTCTTAACAGTTAATGCCGGTAAAGACGCTAGAGGAAAATATGTTCGTTTCACAAGAACCGTTCATTGCCGAACAAAAAGAGAAGTGGAAAGCGAATATGCTAAATTTCGGATGGAAGTGGAAGCGGATGAATATGTGTCGCCTCAGAAACTAACATTTGGGGCGTTCGTCGAAGAATGGAGAGATAAGTATGCCGTAAAGCATTTGGGTTTCAAGACATTATACACATATGACTCTAATCTTAAGACCCGAATTCTTCCGTACTTTGAGCATCTGAGACTTGAGGAAATTAAACCACTTCACATCGTAAACTTTCTGAATCAACTCGAAAAGGAAGGAAGTCGTGAAGATAAAAAAACAGGAGGATTAGCCTCTGGTACAATTGAAATTCAGCACCGTATCTTAAAAAGCATACTCAAACGTGCAGTAGAATGGAGAATTATTAAGCGCAATCCGGTTAACGATGTGCAGAAACCAAAGGTCAATTCAAAAGAGATCATCCCCTACAATGAAGCAGAGGTAGAACAAATGCTTCGAGCGTTACAACATGAGCCCTATCACTGGAGGATCATGATTACCTTGGCTCTTACAACCGGATTACGGCGAGGTGAATTACTCGGACTGGAATGGAAGCATCTTGATTTTAACAATGGGATTTTGGATGTGTCACAATCACTGATTCATGCTCTTAAAGGCGAGGTCATTGTCAAATCTCCCAAAACAAAAAAATCTATTCGGAAAGTAGCGTTACCAAGTTCTATGTTAAAGGAGCTGAAAGAATACTACGCTTACAGAATGCAAGAACGAAATGACGTTGGCGATTCATGGTATAGCGGAGATTGGTTTTTTATGTTCTCACATCCCGATGGACAACCTTTTCATCATGAGCGTCCCTACCTTTGGTTTCGACAGTTCATAAAGAAAAATGGCTTTCGGTACATTCGGTTTCATGATCTCCGGCATACCTCAGCCACAATTCTGATTAACCAAGGCGTTCATGCTAAGATCATCTCAGAGCGACTTGGACATGGGAGCATCGCCACCACTATGAATATTTATGGACATGCGCTCCGCACTGCCGACCAAGCTGCAGCTGATAAATTCGAAACGTTTTTCACATCTGATAATACACAAGGATAATAAAGACTAGTCCGAAATTAGAGTTTTTTGGAATATATCGTCCTTAAAGGTTTTGACTGATTTCGACGACAGCTTGCGAAATTAGGGGTATGGTGGTGTTAAATGTAGCACATCAAGGAAGGTCAGAGTATGGATGTAACAAGAATTGAACTACTCAATCAGGAAGCCGACAAAGACCTTGTCAATTGTGTAAAAGAGCACCCACCATGGGCTTTCAGCGGGGGAAAGGTACAACACCGGGAGTATAGGCGAGGTTTTAGTCAAATTAGAAGACTTCATTAATCAAGCAGAAACGCGCCTAGGTCTTCAAACATCATGTCAAAAAGGTTGTACCGCATGCCGCAAACATGCCATTGTTACCAATGAGTTTGAAACGGATATCATTTTGAACCATTTGCAACGGAACTACGATCGGGAAACGCTAAAACGGGCGCAAAGACGCATTTTTGTGATGCGGTGGATTTTCTGAATAAAGAGTTAGCCCCCCTAAAAATGGCTCTCAGATGCTTGAAATTATAAAGAACTAAGATTCCGTGAAGGACAAGTATTTTAATCTAAATCTTCTTCTTTGTCCCTTGATTGGCGACGATGGCAGCTGCATGATATATCCAGTCCGCCCAACACCATGCTGGTCTTATCGGATGTACGGTACACCGGAGGATTGCACCACGTCCTTTAACATACCGGATACCATTAACTATCAAAATTTTAAACATTACGTATTAAATATGAAAGATGAATCGATATAGACCGGGACAATTCCCAAGCGCCCTTCCTACCATATAATAGGATGCTTACCACAAAAGCTGGCCAAAGCATTGCAGAGGCAATGATTTTCCACCCAAAACGGCCAGCTTCAGACTATTGTAGCCAAAAATCGTCGTGATCGCTTCGCTGGCCAGCACCAAATTCGCCTTATTTCATAACCGGCGCTAAGTGTAGTTTTCGGTAGGTTTTTAACATTTCAAGCAAAAAGGCAGCCTCCTCTTCACTAAGATTATTAACTGGTAGCTGCTGAAAACGATCGTCCCTCTTCCTCCTCTGGTGCTCTACATAACGATCCACCGTAACAGCTACGTTCACGATGTACTCGTCTTGGAGATCATAGCAGGTAAGAGCAAATAGTTCATGCCAGCTCTTATCTAAAGCCTTACACAGGCGTATCGTTTCCTCGACTTTGACCGGAGCACAGCGTATGTAGTAACAATCAAAAATTTCCTTTAATCGTTCCTGGCTAATCCCCGTCTCAGTAGAAAGATCGGTAAGATCTTTGAACTCCCATTGTATATTTTTACTATCAGTTTTATCTAAATATCTGTAACTAAGAAATGATGGCCAATATGTTGTGATCTGATAATTACCGCCCTCCACTGCTCTTAGTGCAACGGATTCAGGAATGAACTCCCCTCGAACATCAACTCCAAGCTTAACGAAGGCACTATTGCGGTAAAATGAAACCAAAGCTTGATACCGCGAGATATTGAGCGGCCCAATAACCTGATTAATAAAACCAATAGTGACGGAATTATCCCCTCTCAAAATTTTACTAATGTGTGAAGCACTATATCCCAACATATAAGCCAAGTATTCCTGCGTCCATCCGTTTCGTATTCGTACACTCTCCAAGAGATCAGAAAAATCCTTTGTCATACACATATCAACTCCCAATTTGTAATGTAGCATGTAGCAGTGAAGTGTCTATACTAAAAGACTATTCATTGCTAGTCTCATATACTGGTAAATATAGCAATATAGGAACTATAGGTCAAGGCGATTTATTGCTAATATCTATTATTTCAGTTCGTCAGCTGCAGTTTATCCCTGCACTGTCGGTACTGTCAGAAGAAAATAATGCTTTAGACTGAAAAATAAAGTGTTCATCTCAAAAAAATACTAGACTGTAGAGAACATTAAATTTACAGGTATGTTAGTTGAATTAAACAAGAGCACAATATTACCAAAAAATTTGGAGGAACAGCCCTTGTTTAAACGGATTATTTCATTGGTTCTTATCTTTTCGCTATATATTGGAATCAGCAATGGGCTACTCATCGCATCAGCTAAACCTACGCTAGCTTATCCAAATGTTGAATTGGAAAAGCTGAAAAATGTTGCGGATTTTAAATTACTTACACCGTCTTACTCGGTTCAAATATATAAGTTAGAAATTAACGAACCATATCCGCTTGTTCTTAGTCAATCAGACTCAAAAGTTAGACTTCATTTTTTTGATGCCTCAGGAGAGACATATTTGTTTGCGATTGAATATCATAAGGCGGTTGGTCATAAAATAAACCAAGTTGTCACTAGCATCGATATCCGTAACCAAACAAGTACAACAAGAAATATAGGCGAAGATTTAATTATAATGAACGTGGAGAGAAATTTAACATAAACAGAATCGAAGGGCGATTTGAACCTTGGGCTAACCATATACCAGGAGGGATATCTATGATTGTTACAAAATGGTACTTTCATTAAATTCGACAGCGGAGATTTGACTAAAGAGGAAATTGTCACGTTAGCAAATCAATGAAATAATTAAGTGGTTAAACTCTAACCGAAAACGATAGTTTAAAAACCCACTTCCCGTTAAGGGAATGGGTTTTTGTTAAAATCGATATGTAAATCTTATAGTCAAACTGTACTTTGAGTTTAGATACATTACGCTGAACCGTATCGTAGTGAAGTCTTAACTATCCAAAAAATCAACCTGTAGGAAACTATGATGTTAGTAAAGAATCAAGATTAGTATTTATATAATCACTAAATGGTATTTGTTTAGATATATAAGTTAAATTATGCTGTTGATTATGAGAAGCATAGTCTAATACAAGTTGTTTGGTTATTCTTAAAGCAACATTTATCTTTGAGTCAATAATTTGATTTAAATCAAATGTTTTTAGGAGTCTTTCCCCATTAAATCTTGCTTGATTTGAAAGATAAGATATTAATACTCTACCAATATGGAAATGATAATACGTCGCAACTGCTACATCTACTTCATCTTCAGCAATAAAAGATTGTTTTAGATAAGCTTCAATTTTTTTCATTAATTTAATTGAGTTTGAATATACTTCCATTGGTCTAGTGGTTGGAAATAATCTGTTATAATCTTGTTCGTTTTTTGTTAAGATTGTTGGATTGGACCTTGCTTTTGAGGGATTCTTTTCGACTAAGGCAGTTAAACATTGTGATAAATAATTTATTGAAATAATTTGTTTAGTAGGTTTTTTTAAATTTTTATAATAGTTTTTTCTTCTATCATAATAAAGATCATGAGATAGTAAATAGTCTTCAATATCTCTTTGCACTTTATCTGTTGCCCTTAATAAAGCAGGTGGAACAGGATTATGAGAGTTATTTGATTTTATTATTACATCGGTTGTTTCTTTTTTATCCGTAATTATTATTTTCAGTAAAATAGATCGAGAGTCTGATTCTGGAAGTCCCTCTGCAAATGTATGGTATATTGAATGAGAAGTTTGTAAACCGTTAACTATTTGAACATTATCCAAATGCAAAGTCTTTCCTGTTAAGGTGCCATTTTCAGCTATAATCGTAATTCCATTATTTAACCACCAAAAATCTAATTCATTCTTATTTTTTAATGTTTGTATTATTTCAGAATTAACAGTTGTGTTGTTTTGATAATCACGAATATTAGATTCAAATAGATATTTCCTTAAAGAATTATCCGTTGAATCAACAAGAAATTTGAAGTATTCAATTACATTTACTGAAGCGATATAACCTCTTTCATCAGTCTCTTTATATTCTAGTGCAATTGGATTCTCATTTAATTTTAGTTGAAGCGAGTAACTAGGTTCTTTACGAGCTAACGTTAAAATAGTTGATGCATCAATTATTTTAAAGTCAAAAGTAATATTACCTAAGTTTGTTTCTGTAATTTTTGTTCTTAGTGTTTCAATTTTATGAATGTAACTATAATTGTTATGTCTTGGACCATAGATGTTTGAAGCATCGCCTTTACAAACATGATAGAAATTAATATTAATTCTAGGATGTTTTGAAGCAGTCAGTTTAATAAGTTTGTGAATTAGTAATATTTTGTCTTTAAGTGTTTCGGATATCACTCCCTCAAGAGTATTAAAATCCTTTTCTAAATTAAATAATTCTTCACTAGCTACGATGAACTTATTAATAACATCTTCGGAAATAGTATCAGTGTTTTTGTATTGTAAAAAGTGGAAATCAAATACTGGTTTATTGCTTGCTTGAAATTCTTCTTCAGAATTAATTAGCTCATCATTAGCAAATATAAATATGCCATCAATACCATAATCTTTTTTCTCTCCAACTAATCCAAGCTGTATTTCTTCAAAACTAATATCATAATCCTTAAATATTTGATTTGTTGCAAATGATTCGAATGCTATGTCTGCATTTTTCAGATTACTTTCCCTCAAAAACTCTTCTAGCAAAATATTAAGTAGCGTGACTTGATTGCTCATAATCCACCTCATTAGATATGTATTTAAACCCTACTATATATATTATTGTATCATATAGTAATTTTAGTGAGTGCCGAATTTCCTAAAAATCTCACTTACATCCACTATGGTGAACCTTATCATAAGTGAGGGCAATTTTTTGAGCTAGTAGCATTACAGGGGACGCATATTGAACTAACTGGAAACGTTAGTTCAATGAAACAGCGATAGTCTAGGACTTTATTTTCTCGTCCTTTGCTGTCGCTGTTTCAATTTCTAGGGTAAGTCTAAAACTTATTTTATGGAGTCTGACGGTATGACGATTCAAAATACCGCGGGGAATAAGAACATCCAGTCTAATACTTTATTTTCTGCTGGCAGGAGAAACGCGCAGTGGAAAATCCTGGACCCTTTCAAGCGCCCTGATAAGCTTTGCAGCGAGCGGCAAGTGTCATCCAGGCCGCGCCTTCCGGCTCTCTTCAGGTCTTGCCCTCCCACGCCACCGGGTACCCACGGTTGCGCAGCAAAAAAGCCCAATGGAACGGCAAGTGTGGGCAAGTGCTTTTCCTGCCAGTCGCTTGGACTTTTAGTGGGTGGTGGGGTTTCGTGGCCAAAATTCTATTGTACTGGCCATCTAGGTACAAGGCTGCTCAATACGAGCAGCGCCGACATCGTGCCAACTCCTGCAGATCCTCATACTGGCTCGATTGTGGGAAAATACCGTTTTACCAATCGGGCTATGTGCTATTATAGAAATCAGCATAGCAAGGGAATCGTGTGAAAAAGAGGAGTCGAGCAAATTGATGTATCGTGGACCTAAACCCAGTGTTGTTATTGATACATGTATATGGATAGATTTAGTTAAAGGCAAATATGAAAAGCGCATGCTTACTATACTGGAAAACCTTGTTATGGATTATCACATTAAACTAGTTGTGCCCACTCAAATAGCCCACGAATGGAATAGAATCAAAAATGAGCGCATTCTAGTTGCAACAGATCACTACTTGAATGCAGCTAAAAATACAATAAATGAGGCATTAAAAATCGCAAAATCTTCAAAGCATACCGAAATAAGTGCTCAGCTAGAATTGAGCATGACTTTGCTTAAAGAATTAAAACCTGCAATACTTCAAGAATATACAGATTTATCTCAACGTATTGATAACTTATTTAACAGTAAAAAAACCGTACACATAAACTTAAGTGAAGCAAAGAAGTCATCGTTAATTGACGATGTGCTTATGAATAAAGAGCCCTTTTTTAAAAAAGATAAAAAGAAAAGCATGGGGGATGCGGTTATTTTTTTCAGTATCCTTGAATACATGGACGATTCTAACCAAGAATTATATTTTATCAGTAGCAACACTGAAGATTTTGGAAAGGATCAGTTAGATATCAACCTCCAGGAAATCGTGGACGACAATTTCAAGTATTATAGATCTTTGCCTGCAGCAATTGAAAGTCTGGAGGAGTGGAGCGAGGAAGTAAAGGCTTATCTGCAGTCAGAAGAGGAAGCAGAACAAATGCGTCAAGAGAGTGATTGGCGTAATGCTATATTAACTATTGGCAATTGCGACGATTGCGGCGCAGAAAATGTACCAGGAAGATATGCATATATCTCTGGGGATCTGGCGGTGTTGGCATTCTGCTTAAATTGTAACCCCTTCCCTCTTAATTAAATGGTAACCATATTCAGCTTCAAAAACTCTCTACTCCGGATTTTTACTGATAGAATCGCCTTCTGCTACTTTGTTCCGCGGTCTGATCCTTCCGAATGCGGGTGGAAATTTCGAACTAATAATTAAAAAACATAGGGGCCGGCTACTCTTAGCCAGTCCCTATGTTTTTTAGCCAGTTCTTAATCACATTTTACCTTTGATGCACTGATAATTGCTTGGTTATCAGAAAGCCTGATCTTTTGAATCTCCCCGGTAGCACTATTCAATTCAATATTGTAAATATAAACATGCTCTTTTGGCGGATCAGGAATTGTTTGTAGTACATCATCGAGCGCAGAATCATAAACGTAATTGATATTTGAGCCGGTAACTGCCAACTCCGGAGTCTGCTTAAAATGACCCTTTGCTACCTCGATCTGTATACCGGTACTTAAACCACGATAAACTTGGTAAGCACCTTTGGACTCCAAAGATAAAATGATCGCTACTGCAGATCCGTCTCTATATAAGATTGCTACTCCAGAGGGATACATACAAAACACAGTGAAGCCATTATTGTCAAAAGAAAATAAAGTTCTAGACTGAAAAATAAAGTATTAGACTCAGAAAACAAAGTAGTAGATTGAGGGTGTTTGATTAAGCTAATGGGCAGGTTAGTGGAAGAAATAACAATTAGGTGTGACTGGGAAAGTTGGCGATGATATAAAAAAAGACACCGAAGTGTCTTATGTGCTTTCAAATCCAGCTCACCGATAAATTGGAATTTTATGCTCTCTTAATCCGATATCCAACAATCATTATCTCATTAACTCAGTGCATCTTGACAAGAGCCGTTAAGTTAATCGATATCTGAAAATATGTGATTAAATAATTCTAGCTGTTTTAAGAAATTCTATTTCCTTTTCGTATGTATTACAAGTATACGGAATTTCGAATAAAGATATATTATGTGACTTGGCATAAACACGTTTTAATTCGTCATTCTTTACTTGAGACTGATATTGTGAAACACCACCGAACTCAGCTATAGGCTTATAATGCTGTTCACCTTGACACTCAATAAGACATTTAATGCTATTATCTGAACCGAGAACAGCAAAATCATAACGCAACAATTTCTTATGCCCTACACCATATAAGTCTTGAAACTCAACTTCAACTCTATATGCTACATTATATTCTCTCAGTATTTTTATAGTTCGCCATTGAAATGATGAAATGTTATGACAGTCACAATAAGCATCACAATAATATCCTTCTTTCGCTCTATATCCGTATGCATCAATTTTTATCTCAAAATCTGATGATTTAAATTGATATTCTTTACCACAAAGATAGCAATGACATTTATATAACTTGAATACTTTAAATGTGCCCCCATTCTTTTTTTGTTTATTAAATATTACAGGTTCTTCCTCATAACCATCATCAATACACTCTAATATCTCTAATGATTCATGTATGGTATTGGAATAATCAATATTATAGCTTGTATCCTTTACTCTAGGGTACGAAGCTAGTCTCTTTTTAATACGCTCTTGCTTTATCGCACAATCATCCCCGCAATCTCTCGATTTTTTTCTTAATAAAGTAGTTCCATTAATATAATGTACTTTTCCGCATTTACACTGGCATTTGTAATTCATGTAAGACTTATATAATTGTATCCAGCTATCAAAAAAATCGACAGAATCAATATTATGCTCAATACTTCTTTCCCCATTTATAAACTTTTGCTTATTTTGTTCTAGGTCTGCAATTCCTTCTTTAGCAACTTCTTCTTGATATGCTTCAAAACCACCGATTATAGTAAAACATCCATGTTTCTTTCCAATAGGCAATACGCTGTCCATGTATTTCAAGCCTCCCCCATTTATAATATAGACACTAACGATCTATCGAATACTTATGTATAATTCTAATTTCTCTGTCTATTCACCTGAATAATATTATATGTTTGTGAGAAATAACACATAAACTAACGGGTGCTTTATTTCAATATGGGGTGAAGCCTTATTCTTATTCAACTAACGGGCAGATTAACACAACAAAACTCCCATACGTACGTTAAAGTATGTAGTAAGTTAGATACATATAGCATAGAGGACGGAACATGAACTATTTCACAAAAGAGTGGTATGAGGAAATACAGATTAGAGGGTTTTTGGTATTCCATGAAACGGAAAAGGATTGGGAAGAAGATGTCGCTTCTTATAAAGCGGTAGGGATGAACTTTGAAGAAATCTGTAGGGACGGATTAGCGTATTTGAAAAATGACTTACTAAAATTTCTCCCTAAGATCTTTCACCCCTATATTCATAACGGAAAGGTAAATTCGCATTTCCCTTCGGTAGAACTTAGAAAAATGGCTGAGCAGTGGCGAAATGAGTACGATAAGCGTATGAGCATTATTGGAAATGAATACCTTCGAAGCTATAAGTCGATAAAGGACTCACTCCCAGACAATGTTGTTCAATTGTGTGAAAAGTCGTTACACGATCCAAGAGTACTTTCACTTGAAATACCTTCTGAGGACACGTTCATAATAACCTTAGATTCTAGAGGAGGATATTATTATTACACCGATGTAAAATTAACATTTATAGGCGTGAAAAACCTTCAACCTGCTGACTTAAGTATAGGCAGTTACTGGCTTTATGACGAGGTTTACTCCACAGATGCTGGTTTTCAGCTTAACGTTTTATTTGGAAGTCCTTTAAGGGAATTCACCATCGTAGCAGATAATGTTCTAATTGATTATTGAGCTCCCATGGAAGAACGCAATTACTTCCATAATCTGTGGTGTCGCGTGAGCGACATAGATGGCTAACGGGACACGTTAGTTAAATCGTCAGGGCTATCTAGGGCTTTATTTCCAGTTCAAGAATGCCATAGATTTTATTTTTCAGCTATTTTCTTTGAACAATTACTGTAATATCGATATTTGCATCTGACTCTGCACATGCATAAAAAAGAAGACGCACAGGAGAGTTTCCCGGTGTCTTCTGTTCATTTAAGCTGAAATTCGGTGAATTTTTACATCAATTTTACATCAAGTCTGTTCTACGCCATCTGTACCACCGACATTTTTAATCTGTACCATATTGGAAAACCCCAGTAAATAGAAGAATTTCATTTCACTGTACTATTCCTAACCAACAACGCCACCGACTCCACATGTACCGTATGCGGGAACATATCCACCGGAGTTACCTCCACTGTCTTGTACCCTCCATCTTCGAGCACCCGCAAGTCCCTTGCCAGTGTCGATGGATTACACGATACATACACCACACGTTCCGGCTTCATTGCCAGGATCGTCTCCAAAAGTCGTGGATCGCAGCCCTTACGCGGAGGATCGACCACGATAACATCTGCCGTAACCCCCTGCTCTTTCCAGTTAGGAATGACATCCTCAGATGCGCCTACCTCAAACACCACGTTATCCATACCATTCAAAGTGGCATTCGCTCGAGCATCTTCAATCGCTTCACGTACGATTTCTACACCGTAGACCTGTTTAGCATGCTGTGCAAGGAACAACGAAATCGTTCCGATACCGCAATAAGCATCTATAACAGTCTCGTTGCCAGTAAGTCCAGCATACTCCACCGTCTTACCATAGAGTACCTCGGTTTGAGCCGGGTTAACCTGATAGAAAGAACGCGCAGAGATTGCAAATTTCACATCGCCGATATAATCGTAAATAACGTCGTTCCCCCACAGGGTACGCGTTGTATCACCGAAGATTACATTTGTCTTCTTAGTGTTCACGTTCTGGCAAATGCTTGTTACGGCTGGGATTTCACGGCGGATCTCAGCGATCCATTCGTCAAGATGTGGGATACGGTCACCGTTCGTGACGAGGACGACCATCATCTCACCTGTGCGGAAGGCAACTTTCACGACAACGTGACGCAGTAAGCCTTTGCCGGATTCTTCGTCGTAAGCGGAAATGCCGAGCTTCCGTCCGATATCTTTCACCTTGCGTACAACGTCATCGTTGTCTTCATGCTGAATCAAGCAGGTTTCCATATCGATGATGCGGTGACTACCCCGTGCGTAAAAACCACCCACAAGGCCGCCTTCTGTTACGCCAATCGGCACCTGCGCCTTGTTGCGATAACGCCAAGGCTCGTCCATGCCCAGTGTTGGGCGGACGACAATACCATCTGTCTGAGCCGCTTCAGCGTTCCCGCCAGCATCACCACTCACCTGGAGCTTCCCAATCCGCTCCAGGTTGTCCACCACCAGCTGCCGTTTCCACGCCAGCTGTGCCGCATAGTCCATATGCTGCAGCTGGCAGCCGCCGCATTGGTCATAGATCTCGCAAGGCGCCGCGATGCGGGCGCTGCTCGCCTCTACTAAATTCAGCAGCTTGGCGTAGCCATACTGCTTTTTCGTCTTGAGCACCTTTGCCCGGACCTTCTCTCCGGGAAGAGCTCCCTGCACAAAAAGGGTAAAGCCTTCAACGCGGCCTACCCCTTCACCTTCATGGGTCATGCCGATGATATCGAGCATAACCTCATCATTTTTATTCACAGGCAGTCCGGCGACAGGCGCCTTGCCGACTGGGCGGCTGGTGCTGCGTCCACTGCGGTGTTTACTCATTATTTATAGTTCACTTCTTTCATTATCATCGCTGTATAAACCCACTATATCTTCAGGTTATTCTTAGCTTTGCATCGAGCTTTAGTTATTCTCAGCAAAAATCCGCAAATGCTGTGGCAAAATCCGGAATCGCCCTGGCAATTCTCCACCCAATTCTCCATCCAAGTTCAATTGGACATGTCCTGGAGAGATTACATCCATCGCATCCGTACGGAAATAAACAACCTTTTTATCATTCAAATGCTCGCCGCGAAGGGCCAATCTGACCAAACGAACAAACTCTGCCAGGTTGCATTTTTTAACTGCAATAACGTCTAACAGACCGTCATCGATACGAGCGCCGGGAGCAAGCTTTTCAAAGCCGCCAACAGAATTCGTATTTGCAATCAGGAACAGCATGAACTCATCATGAATAACTTCCTGTCCATTGGCACGAATGATTAGTTCCTGAGGTGACAGGCTGACCATTTTTTCAATACCTTTTAAATAGTACGCAAGCTGCCCTATCATGGTCTTCAGCTTACTAGGAACTTCATATGTCAGTTCGGTTAGACTACCGCCGCCTGCTATATTAATAAAATAACGGTCATTTGCCTTACCGATGTCAATCGGACGTGTCTCTTGGCGAATGATCAGATCACAGGAATCTTCCCAGTTCTTCGGGATCCCCATTGCACGTGCAAAATCATTAGTAGTACCAAGCGGCAAAACGCCGAGCGGGGGAAGATTAGGCTTCTCCGCCATACCATTAATAACCTCATTTAAAGTGCCGTCGCCACCGGCTGCTATGATCAAATCATAACCGCGTTCTACTGCATCTGCAGCAGCTAGCATAGCATCGCCTTCTCCGGTTGTTGCATGGCAGGTGGCTTCAATGCCACCAATATCCAGCCGGTCCAAAATATCGGCGAGCCGCTTCTTCATTTCTTCCCGTCCAGAAGTGGGATTATAAATCAATCTCGCAGTTTTCATTACCGGAACGCCACCTGTTTTTATAATAGAATAACCTAATTGATTATACCTAATTCGGACCACTACAATCAATGTTAAAGGCCCTTTCATGCAAATATTCCATTATACAGCAATTAATGACACTAAGTTAGAGAAAAACAACTATTTATATGTGTATGCAACAAATCCCGTATTATCCATGGATGTGGGCACTTTTTTTATGATTAAGTGTGCTCAAGGGTAGGTGCTTTATCGTTTCATTCGAATCTGTTCGAGGAGTGCCTCTACCTGTCTCTCAATCCAATGCGGAAGAAGGGGATGGGGCAGAAGCGTTTGACCAGAATACTTATAGGTTAGCCCTTTAAGTCTGTTCGGAACCACATGCTTAGTAAAATAGCCTTCACTCAAAAAAAGCGGCGCCACCAGTACCTCGTGACCCTGCTCCTGCCAATACTCTACCTTGCTTCTTACACTATCCGGACTCAGCAGACCATAGTCAGCCGCCGCTACACCACTTACCTCACGTACTCGCCCCGCCAGCGAAGATATTCCTTGCTGCCACCGCTGCCGGAAACCATCATAGATACTGCCATGACCCACCAGTAGAATCGTCTCTCGCTTGGGTTCCGTAGACAGCTCACGCAGCTTGTCCCAGATCATTACAGCGATGTCCGGATCATCGTCGATAGGATAACCATAGTGAACTTTAGCTTTCACTGAGAACAACGCTAAATCCGTCTCACGTTCAGGCTCAGGTTTGGCGCCTAGTGCATATTCTATCTCATCAACATGTGTGCTTCCTGAGGAAACGAACAATGGGATCACAATAATATCTGTGACCCCTGCGTGTTCTAGCTCATTTATTCCATCTTGAATCAGACGGCCCTCTACCAGCTCTAAAAAAGAGACCACCACAGGAATCTTTTCACCTAGCGATAATCCGCTTACGGCTTCCTCCACGATCGACACCCAAGCCTCGTCGCGAGAGCCATGACTGATAATAAGTACGCCCGGTACCATAAATTAGCGTCCCAAACGTTCCAATGTTAATTTATAACCATCATTGCCATAGTTCAGGCAACGTTTTACACGGGATATCGTAGCTGTGCTTGCACCCGTCTCTGCTTCGATCTGGTTGTAGGTCGAGCCTTTGCCGAGCATACGCGCTACTTCCAGTCGCTGCGACAGCGATTGAATCTCGTTCACAGTGCACAAATCATCAAAGAACACGTAACATTCTTCCATATTTTTTAACGTTAAAATAGCTTCAAATAATTGGTCGATACTTTTATCGTTTAGCTTCTTCAGCTGCATAAGATTATCATCCCCTAATGTGTCTTTCTTGCTCTACTATATTGCACTGGAGCGCATTTTTCAAGCATTAACGATTTCACGCTGTAAAGAGCGAAATCGACGGACAAACGTCCACCCCTGACGCACACTAATAATGAACCAACCTACGTTTGTTTCTCCGTACCTAAGAAAATAGCACCTACACTATAGTACTACATAAGCGCCGAAAATCAAGCATGTACACGCTTTTTTCACTTCTTAAAGACGATTATAGGCATTCGCCCTTTTCCGCTCCTATCCCGGGTAACCCGGGCATTCGTCTATACCGTATGTTCGCCCATGACATACAGTATAGCAAACCACTAACAAAGGAATGTGATATTATGCCTGATCATTACTATAATCATTCCCGCCGGAATCAGCGTTCGCTGAGCGATTCTTATAATGCCTCTGCCTACCCCGGCCTCAGTCCATATGCACCTTCATCCCTCCCAGTAGAGAGCGGAATCCTTCCCGCTATAGGAGCAGAAGCTGCTGCTGAAACGGCGCTAGCGCTTCCTGCTGCTGAAGCCACAACAAAAGCCAGCGGTGGGCTTGCCGGTTTACTTAGCGGCTTAGGCGGCGGTGGAGGAATCGCCGGGAATATGGATCAAATCAAAGGCCTGATCGACCGGATGGGCGGCATTGACGGGATCGTAAACTCTATGGGTAAGGTACAAAAGGTGATGTCTGGTTTTCAACAGATGGCCCCAATGGTTAAGCTTTTTATGGGTAGCTTCGGAAAAGGAAAAGGTGCAGCAGGTGCATTAGCAGCCGAAGAAGATGCCGCGCTGTTCAGCCCAAGTCGACGCAAAAAAAGACGCTCCACCTCTGGGCGTCGCAAATCGTCCAAAACCACAACCACACGCCGGCGCTCTACTCCCTCTACTGGAAAACGTCGCCGCAAATAGCGGTGACGTTTTTATTTTTTTATTTAAACCATCCACTGCGCCGGAACCATCTGAACATGCTAACGCCCACTACCAGCATAAACAGCAGAACCCCAAAATAACCATATTTCCATTCGAGTTCAGGCATCACCACAAAGTTCATCCCATAGATCCCGGCGATCAGTGTCAGCGGCATGAATACGGTGGTGATTACTGTTAATGTTTTCATAATTGAATTCATCCGGTTGGAATTGAGAGAAATGTAACTATCACGCAGATCCGCGGTCATTTCTCGGTCAGCCTCAATCATATCGGACAACTTTAATAAATGGTCATAGATGTCGCCAAAATAAATTCGTTCCTCACCGTTACTCTGGACATGCTGTGAATTCACGATCCGATACATCAAATCGCGCATAGGCACAATTGTCCGCCGCATCTTGAGCAGCCTTCCACGCAGGCCAAACACTTGGCTCATCAAATCCTCCACTGACTCACTGCCGCCATTGCTCTCCAGATCGGCAAGCTCGTCCTCTAAACTGTAGAGGCATGGAAAATACTTATCTACCAGCTTGTCCATTACTGTATATGCAGCCGCCATGGGACCACCCGACCAGCCTTTACGACTATGTATTTCACGCTTCACCTGCTCCCAGGCTTCATTCATCTCTGTTTTTTCCTGATGATGATAGGACACGAGGTAATTCGCGCTCAAAAAAAGGTCAATCTCTTCAGCATCGAGCGTCTCTTCATTCAGCGCGTGCAGCACAAAAAACTGCACTTCCTCATAATGATCCAGCTTTGGCCGCTGCAGCACATGCATACAGTCCTCAATCGCCAAAGGGTGAAAATGAAAATAGTGATCCAGCAGCAATGTCTCCTCTGCCGTAGGTGTAGCAAAATCTGCCCATATCCATGCATAATCCTCCCGCCGGATATCCTGCAAAGGTATGTCTGTCAGCACCTCACCTGTATGCGTCACCGCAAGTGTACGTATCATAAATGTTCCTCCGCTTCATCTTCTTCCACGCATCTATTGTACCGCAAGAAGACGACTCTTCCAAAAATAACAAAAAAGAATCTCAGTCGAGGAATCGTAGCTCTGAGGTTCCATTACTCTATAGTGTCCCATTCCGGAAAGGATGGAATACTCTTTAGTAAGTATCGTTCATCCTCTTCTCCCTCTGATCATTCGGCTCATAGTGTATATAACGATGCTCCTCAGTTGGCGGGGATAGAATGGATAGAGTAAATAGGGTTGGGTTGTCACCGTACTTAATCAAATCGTATCGAGTGATTTGATTAATGATTAGTTAGTTTAAATTCTAACCCGCCGCCTTGATTCGACAGATGCACAAAAAGCTACGTCCAGACATAAACTCATAAACACCTTATCCAAGCTTTAACCACTCTCGGTTGTACGAGCTAGACTCTGCAAATCTAGGGCATTTATACCCCTCTTTATGCTTCTTCGACGTAACTTAGCTAATTCTAAGGGATTTATACCGCTCTTTCCCCTCACCACCCAAACAACAAAAAAAGATGTCCGCAGCCAAAGGCTAACTGACATCTTTTTATTAAAGGGATTTAAAAAATGATTTTGAAAATCAGACCTGCTAATACCGCACTGATTGGAATCGTAATAAACCAAGTGACTACAATACGTCCAGCTACTCCCCATTTCACAGCAGAGAAGCGTTTTGCGGAGCCAACACCCAGGATCGCTGAAGTGATCGCATGTGTCGAGCTGACTGGCAAATGCAGCAGTGTTGCTGAGAAAATAACGGAAGCCGCGGAAATATCAGCCGCGAAGCCGTTGATCGGCTCGATTTTGAAAATCTTCGTACCCATGGTCTTGATAATCTTCCAGCCACCAATGGAGGTACCGAGTGCCATAGCCGTAGCCGCAGCAATCTTAACCCATAGAGGGATTACATCCATAGTCTCTTGGCGTCCTGATGTAACGAGGGCAAAGGTAATGATCCCCATCGCCTTCTGCGCATCATTCGTACCATGTGTAAACGACTGTAATGCCGCCGTCACAACCTGCATGGAACGGAAGCCCTTATTAACCGTATGTGGACTACGCTTTGCAAAAATCCATTTCAGGACTGTCATGATGATATAACCGATAACAAATGCAATAATTGGCGAGAAGATCAAGCCCTCGACAATTTCCACAAATCCGCCCCAGTTTATATGCGACGAACCTGCACCCACATATACTGCACCAGCCAAAGCGCCGATCAGTGCATGAGAGGAGGAGGACGGAATTCCGAGCCACCAGGTGATCAAATTCCAAATAATCGCAGCAATCAGCGTGGCTATTATGATATCCAGACCATTTTCCAGCAACGTGGGGTCTGTGATACTTCCGCCAATTTTCTTAGCTACGCCTGTAAACATCAAAGCTCCGACAAAGTTCATCAGTGCCGCCATAATAATAGCTGTTCGAGGTTTTAACGCACGTGTAGAGACAGAGGTAGCAATTGCGTTGGCCGTATCATGGAAACCATTAATAAAGTCAAACGCAAGCGCGAGAAATATAACAATTCCAAGAATCCATATCGATGTTTCCATATTCTAGTACCCCTTATGAGTTGCGCATGATGATCGATTCCAACATGTTGGCTACATCTTCACATTTATCTGTAGTGGTCTCGAGTCGCTCATATAATTCCTTGCGCTTAATCAGCTCAATCGGGTCCTTAACGGTTTCAAATAGAGCTTTGGTACAAATACGAAGGACTTCGTCCCCTTGATTCTCAAGGTCATTTAGACGGATCGTATATTCACGAATGGCCAGTAGCTTCTTCTGGGAGAGCAAATGAACTGCTTTTTGAATTTCATAGGCGCATTGGCGAAGAATTTCGGCGAATTGTACAATGTATTCATCCGGGTCTAACAGGTTGTACATATAGAAACGTGAGGCAGATGCCTCCAAGCCATCAATGACATCATCCATGCTTGTAATCAAATCCATAATGTCATCACGCTCAAGTGGCGTAATAAACGTCTTGTTCAATTCCTTAATTACGGTGTGCGTGTAAGTATCACATTGGGATTCGTACTTCTTCATCTCTGCAGCGAAATTATCGACATTATTCTGAAGATCAGTGATATTCTGAGCAAAATAGTCTGCTGCTTGGACAATGGTATCCGCCATATTTTCTAGCGTCTCAAAGAATATGTCCTTTTTTCTCAACTTCATTGTTTTAAACCCCTTTACATAATATTACCGTGAGTACAGAGCCACCCATATGTAAAAAGCATGAAAATGAATGACAACCCTTGTTATCTTAACATATCCGTAGAAGGTATAGAAGCTATAGAAATGAACTTTTTTACACTCTATTAACACTTACCCATAATTCCGAACACAAATCTGTATAACACTGGATATTCCGACTTTCTTAGGTTGCACTATCTGCCCCGCCATATACCACATGACTGCTAAATGAAGGCGCATTAGGGACCACCAAAATATGGGTTATTCCTGGATACATCAACACTTCTTTACCATCCTTCACAAACCGGATCACATCACCTGGCTCACGCGACCATCTGCCCTTCGTGACCTGTCCCCGCTGAAAAAGCAACGCTTCTCCACCTAGCTCCACATCAACCTGAAGTCTTCCAACATCATCAAGCACTTTATGATCGGAACCCATCACTATCACATTTGCAGCTTCTACTGGCTTATTGTTATTCAGATCCAGATGTGGTTTACCATTCACGTAACGCTGATAGGTCTGGTTCTGAGTATCGTATTTATAGTCAATATTATAGCTTTTAAGTAAGAAGTTTACGCTAAATTCTGCGGCCTGCTCTCCGCCTGTCGGTATGTAATCTGGATTGTTAAAAAGATACCCCGGCACCTTCACGCTTTTCTCATAGCCAAGCTTCTCGGAGCCTTCTCGCAGCTTCGCTGCGTTACTGTAGAGATTATGAGGGGCTTTACGTGTTTTGTCCCGCCAGAAATAGGCTCCGGCACGACCGATCTCGTCCATATCTGCTTTTTTCTCTTTTTGCAAAATGGCATAAGCCGCGGGGCTCCCCCCGGCATGCACCGTCACACCACCGTAGCTCTCGCCAATATCGAGCAGATAAGGACGGATACTGCGAATCGGTCCGATTTTGACCACTCCAGTATGACTTTGAAAAATACCAATCAACCGCGTAATGCCACCTTCAGCAAGGATCTCATATAAAATATCCGCTTCACTCACCCCCGACTGTGGCCGGGCCGCTGGAGCATTATTAATCATAACCGCTAAGGGACGTGGGAGACTGTTTTCAGAAACCGGAAGACCTGTTAATCCCGAAACGAGTTCAGCAGATGGATCTGCAGTAGGCGATGGCTGGATCGTTTCAATTGGCGCGGGATCTGCTGTAGGTTGCTGTGTCGGGGCAATTACATTATTTGCACTCTCTGTTCCGCAAGCGGAGAGCAATAGGGTACTTAGTACAAGGGCAGATAATAGACGGGAAGAAGAGCAGTTTACTTTCATAAGCTTGTAGTTCCTCCTAAACGTTTTATGTATCTTAACTGGTTTCTTCCATTTAATCACAGCCAGTCCCATTTGTCTTGATCCGCTTGCATCAAGTGTAATCGACTTCAGCGTCCTTATTAGGACGATATACGTTTAAGCGAGAAATATAAGGATAATGCATAGCGTGAAACTTTTACTTTCTTATATTTTAAAAAAGGGCACAGCCGATCTCCGGCTGCACCCTGCGTGTATCTTATCCATTTAGTCTAGCTTCCAGCAATTGAGGCTTAATGTCCCATATTGATACGCTTGAAATATCCGCTCTGCCTTCCTACTGCCATCCGCTGTTCCCATCGCATAAAAGAGAGGTGCGAAATGCTCTCTTCCGTAAGATGGAACCGCATCTCGAACATGCGGAGCTTTTTTCTCATAAGCAAACAGTGAAGGTAAATCCCAAGATTCTAATCCCTTGGCAATCCACGCATCGAATTCAAGCGCCCACTCTTCAGGCTGATCACTTTCATTAAGCATCCGCAAATTGTGAACAAGTCCACCGCTTCCTATCAGCAGTATGCCTTCGTCACGCAGAGGGGCTAACATCCGCCCGATATTGTACTGTTCCTTGGGAGAACGCAGTGAATCGACGGATAAAGCAATTACCGGAATGTCGGCTTTCGGAAACATTTTTTTCAGTATTACCCAGACTCCGTGATCGAGTCCTCGCCCCAGAACGGGCTGATGTGAAAGATTGTTACTCTTAAAGAGCTCGGAAATCCGCTTGGTTAGAGCTGGATCGCCCGGGGCTGGATAGGTCAGCGTGTACATTTCTTCAGGGAATCCGTAGAAGTCATGTTGAGTCTCGTGCTTCTCATCCATGGTGAGTAGCTGTTCAGGGCTATCCCAATGCGCTGAGAATACTACTATACCCCGCGGTGCTTCTAGTTCTTGACCAAGCCGCTCCAGAAAACGGGTATACTCGTTATCCTCTAGTGCGAGGAGCGGAGAACCGTGCGCGATAAAAAATGACGGTAATTTCATAGGATGCCAACCTCCATAACCCAGTATATGGTGTGCATCTTTATTTTACCGCTTATTGCAAGTTATTGCGAGTAAAGTCCATCACCTATATCATCCAATTTTGCCATTCTGTCTGCACATGCTCCTGCTCGTTCATCCACTCTCTTGTCCGTTTAAGCAGTTGCTGCTGTGCTGGACCAGACGAAAAGGTATGATCGCCTTGAAAAATAATTTCTTTATCGCAACGTCCTTCAGGACGCGTCCAGAATAATTTTTGATAAAGGAAAGCATAATCCACGGGGATGACATCGTCAGACGTACCATGAATGACGAGTACATCCCCGCTAAACTTACTAGCCTCTTGGAAAGGCTGGAAGGCCGCCAAAGAATTGAAATATACCGGCGTGAACGAATAGCCTACATAATCCGCTGATCCATTCTTCACCGATCGATCATACGCCTCCCGCCCTACGATCTTCACAATATCATTGAAGGGGTAACCCACGGAGGCCCACAGCACAAGATTCTTCACGCGGCGATCACGAATACTTGTCAGAAGCGCAACCGCTCCACCCAGACTGTGGCCAATAAGCGTCACACGCTGTGGATCCACATCGGCAGAGCTAATTCCGTAATCAAGCACCGCTCTAGTCTGAGCGATCATCGACTCCATATCCTCTCCGCCGTAATTACCGCTGCTCTCACCGCAGCCCACATAATCAAATCGAATGACCATATATCCGTCTTGCGCCAGCTCACGAGCTGCTTTGACAAATATCCGATCGACTCCAATCCGGTTACCCACAAATCCATGGCAAATTACGGCTAATGGTAATCTGTCCTTGCAACGTGTGGAAGTTCCCTTCTCTTTACTTGGATAATGGATGCTCGCTGTCAATTCTTCGCCGTTATGCCGAATTACAATATTCCGTTCCATTGCCGTAACCTCCTATATTTAATCATTATTTTAATTTAATAGAATTCCGATTAACTTAGTGTGAATTATACTCTTATTATAAATATTTCGTTCATATTGTCAACAGGAACGGGACAATTCCTAATCATCTGAGGAGAGTATTGAACACTGGTCAGTATAACAAATCAGTTATTCCGTAAGTCATGATCATGACTCCAGACACCCACGTCGTCCTTTTGCTCCTACCTCCTGGTCCTACCTTTTGATCTAAACACTCCCCTCCTTTGGTTTAGATAACATTTATGCGGATCAAGCAGCTTGGCGGACTCAGCTGACCCTATTCGCAGCTTTAACCCACTTTTTGAATACTATCGGACCCCATGGTCGCTATTGCCCTGAAAAATAGCAAATATGGCCTCTTTTCGAGGAATAGCGTCCCTTGGGTCCGAAACCCTGCCTAAAAGACGATAAATTCGCAAATAACGTCTTCTGAGTCCGAAAACTTAAGTGTAGGCTTACGACAACCAGAGGTTCTCGGGTACTTGGAGGGTTGGGGTTGGCGGTTGGCGGTTGGCGGTTGGCGGTTGGTGGTTGGTGGTTGGTGGTTGATGGTTGGTGGTTGGTGGTTGGTGGTTGGTGGTTGGTGGTTGGTGGTTTGTAGTTTGACGGGTGGCGGGTAGAGGTTTTTCAGTTTGCAGTTGGTGTCATTCCGTGTTCCAATGTTCTACTGTTTCCGTGTTCTACTGTTTCCGTGATCCAATGTTCCCGTGTTCCCGCAGTCCGGCACTCTAACATTCCAGGGATCCAGCACATCAATGTTCCCTCATTCATGCGGTTCCAGCGTTTCCGACGATTTGAACCAATTCCCCCTCACAAAAACACAAAACAGCGAACCCCCAGTAAACGGAGGATCGCTGTTCTGTTGTTTTTATCATGATGAGCTTCCAGGGTCGTCAATCAATCATAGCTGTCGTTAAACATCCCATGGGTTTCTTGACTGCCTTCCCAATCGTTAAGCAGGCCCTCTTTTGCCGCTTCTTCCGTGGAATCCCACATGCTGAATCCATCGGAACCGCCCCAATCGCCCATTGAATGATTGGGCGTAGGCTCGAAACCGTTGCCCATGACACTTTCCTGTTCTTTCTTGTTCTCATGTTCCATAAAGCTCCCAACCTTTCCCAAAGCTATATTGATCAAGCAACAACATTATCAGTGTTCACTCTTATAAAAGGATTATGCATAGGAAAATAGAAATGCTTGTCCTTGCGCAGACCTATCAGGCAAACGTATACTCTAGGTTAAAGACTATACCGATTACACTACTGGAGGTTTACATCCAAATTATGAAAGTGAAAGATATGATTAAAGAAAATAACGCCCTGCGCGAGCAGATGACGCCTTTTAATCGATCCTATCTTGAAGATATGATCCTAACGATGCGGGCCAGTAAGGTAGAAGCTCTCCGCGCTGAAGAACTTTTACTGGATGCAGCCAAGCTGCTTCTGAAAGAACAAAAGAAAGGCAAAAATGCTAAACAAGTGTTTGGCGACAATCCAGATGATTATTTTAAAGAGATCATAGACAGCGTTCCCACACGCCCGGCGCGCAGCAAATGGAACTATTACTTGATGATTCCCTTCGCGGCTCTAACCTGTCTGTTCGGAATCTTAGCTATAGGTGGACTCTTCTTGCAATGGACTAACGGATCACCCGGGATGTTCGGACAGATTAGCCTCTTCACACTCTTCGCTGTGGGGGCAGGTTCCATTATCTTGATTGAGCTTATTATGAAATGGATGACATCCTTGTCTGAGAGTGATGCGCCTAAAGCCAAACCCTTTGATATCAAGGGCCTTGGCGTCTATATCGGAATCGCCGTAGTTGCCGTATTCATTGGCTTGTACCTCGACCGTTTGTTTCCCGTCATCACATTATCCCCGTGGGTAAGCTTAATTCTTTCCCTGATTGGGGCAATTGGACTAAAGTTTATATTTTTCAAAAAATAGTAGTCATGCTTCACCCGCATTCCATCCGATAGACAGGAGGATCTTTCATGAATAAGAAGCAATACATTCTCTATTCTGTTCTAGCAGTGACTTTGGGGCTAGGCGCTGTGCCTATAGGAACGATTCACGCTGAAGGCGCTGTCAGCCCTCCTGTAGGAGGCGCTAAGGCAAATCCCCTGACAGCTAACAATAATCATGCCGAGGCTATCTATAAAGCTGCACTGCCGTTGTTGTCTTCCTCTAACAAGTTACCCGAAGCTATAAAATATTTGAACGCCAATATGTATGCGGTAGGTTCGTATCGTGCCACGATAATGACACTGAAGCTTGAGAATTTGCATAAGGCGGCGCTTCCGGCGTGGGAGAGCAAATTCAGTACCAGCAATGTCCAGCGGAAGCTCACCGCCATCTATAAGGCTGACGCAAGTATGAAGACGCTTGCTGAGACCACAGAGGATCTCACACTGCGCACACTACTAAAGAGTGCCAGTGAAAGTGGATATAAACTGGAGACTGCGGAAGGTACTTTTTTCCCTGTGATCGATTATGGAGCTTATCGCAAATATAAGCTTTACGTTACTAATGATATCAGTTCTTATATTTCTATTATGGCCACGGAGTCTGATCTGCCCTCCTCCAAGGACAACGGGCTAGTCATTGGTTGGACCGATGTAGCTGCACGCGCACTGGCTCAAGAGCAATTTATTCAAAATTATCCGAAATCTAACCGAATTTCAGCCGTAAAATCCTTATATTCCATTTATGTTAACAATACGTTCTACGGTCAGAACAACACGCCCCTTTTCCACTATGACAATCTTGAAATGGACTTGGAGGCGCAGAAAGCCTACTCCAGCATTTTGACCAAGAATAACGACAGCAGCCCATTCCTGCAGAAACTAGATAACTTCATGAAATTGATGAAGGATAAAGATTATAAACTAACTGACGAAGTCGAGCAGTACCGTAAGACTACCTTGCCACTCTAGTAAGTATGCTACTACAACTACAAAAGGCCCGCCCCAATTCATTCTGGGACGGGCCTTTCTATGTTCATTAACGAAATGATTAAAGTGATGAAAGAAATTAAATAAGGATATTAAAGAGATTGGAATCCTTATTGATTTCTACATAATCTACACCCTTCTGCTGCATCCGTTCGATAAGTGGTTCATAAGCTTCAATGGACAATAGCTCTATGCCTACAAGCGCGGGACCATTCTCTTTATCATGCTTCTTGATGTACTCGAAACGGGTAATATCGTCCTCTGGACCGAGGATTTCGTCCAAGAATTCACGCAGGGCACCTGCCCGTTGTGGGAAGTTCACCATGAAGTAGTGCTTTAAGCCTTCGTAAATCAGTGACCGCTCTTTGATCTCCTGCATACGGTCAATATCGTTGTTACCCCCACTAATGATACAGACGACCGTCTTCCCGCGGATTTGATCACGGTATTGATCAAGTGCTGCGATAGGTAAGGAGCCCGCTGGCTCAACCACTATAGCATTCTCGTTATACAGCTCCAGAATGGTGGTACAAGCCTTGCCTTCAGGCACCATCACGATGTCATCCAGATGTCGGGAACAAATATCATAAGTCAGTCCGCCCACGCGCTTTACAGCCGCTCCGTCCACGAACTTGTTGATTTCTTTTAGCGTTACCACTTCTCCAAGCTTGATCGCTTCAGTCATTGAAGCAGCACCAAGCGGTTCCACGCCAATCAGCTTAGTGGATGGACTTACCGTCTTCACATAAGTGGCTATTCCTGCTGCCAGGCCGCCCCCACCAATCGTTACGAACATAAAATCCGCAGGATGGTCCAGATTCTCCATTACTTCCATCGCTATTGTTCCATTGCCTGCAATAATTCTCGGCTCGTCAAACGGGTGGATCAAAGTCATTCCATGATCTATACAAGCTTGCAGCGCTTCATCATAAGCATCATCGAAGGTATCGCCCTTCAGAATGACCTCAACAAATTCGCCACCGAACCGTCGTACTTGTTTAACCTTCTGATTAGGTGTTGTGCTTGGCATATATACCTTGCCCTTAATTCCAAGTGCCTTACAGGAATAGGCAACACCTTGTGCATGGTTTCCTGCACTCGCGCAGACAATACCTTTGGCTCTATCTTCTGCGGATAAACTACGAATCATATTATAAGCTCCGCGGATTTTAAAAGAACGGACAATCTGTAAATCCTCACGCTTCAAATATACATCGCAATCATACTTGGCCGATAGTACGGCGTCACGCTGTAGTGGAGTCCGGATGATGACCTCCCGCAGTACGTGATGAGCCCGTACGATATCTTCCATTCCTACGATTCGGTCTTCCTCTTCTCTCATAACCCTCTCGCCTCACTATCATCTATTCATTCTACTTCTTGTAAACATACTCTCCCAAAGACATTTTTTCAAGCATTGTCCGCTGGAAGCAATACAATTTTCGATGCAAATCTTATACTTTCTTATATTAAAAAAAGACTACAGGAATCTCCCATAGTCTCTTTAAGTTCATGTACGTCCAAGATCTGAATTCTACTAATCCTGTTGCTTCAGCATCCACTTCAGCAAATCAGGCAGGCTTGTCCACAAGCGTGAGTGTACAATCACATATTCGATCGCTTCGTTTGCATCGCCCATACCTACGAAATCCGGTAGGTTATGCGGCAATCTCTTAATTCCTAACAAATAATCCGGCACATGCTTGTTCACATTCCGCGCTACGCGGTACAACATTTTCAGTTGGGAAGTAATCCCATTTTTCTTATATTCTAAGACCATACGGTCGTAAGCTACTGTCGCTGCTGCATCATTACCGAACTTTTCCAGCACCTTTTCTGTCTTCTTGAGCTTGTTGGTGTAGAGATACGCAGCCGTTAAAAGGTAACGCGCACCTGTATTATCTTCAGGGTTTAGCTCTAGAATGTGCTCAAGTACTTTTTGTGCTTCTTCTGCATTTCCGCTAAACCAACAGGAGTCAGCGTAGCTTTTACAGATTCGAATGTATGGACGAGTCTCGTGGAGGTTCCAGAAATGTCCTTTGTTCGCAGCAAAAAAGGACTCTCCAAGCTCACGTTCACCTGCATCCATCCCTGCTTTCAGAAAAGCACGAGCATCTGTTTCATTCTCTGCTTCCTCAGCCAAAATGAGATAGGCATCCGGACTATCCGGATAAACTTCAAGTGCAGCTTCAGCTAACTGTATCCGACGTTTGGAGGAGTTAGTTTCCATCGCCTTTTGTAATAGCGCCTGCTCTTGATCCTTTGGACTATCTGAGACATTCAGCAGAAGTAATTCTTCCTCTGCACCACCCATGCCATATTCCTCAATGTAATTGAGCATCTCTTTAACTTTTCTAGAAATCGTAGGCGTAGTAACCTCATGTTTGGTAGCAAGATCCGCTTGCGTTAGGGAGAAGCCATATTCCTCAGACAAAATAAATTCGATCGCCGCGCAGAAAGAGCCCATTTTCTTCACAGCAGGCTTAGTCTTACGGGAATAACCATTCCACAGAACTAGAGCTTCCCAAATAAGCTCTCTATCATAGCTTTCTCTCATACTCTCAATAAGGTGCAGCGCCAGTTGTTCATGTGCTGGATGCTCCCATTTCAGATCACGTGACACTTTTTTTCTAAGTGTAGCAAGAGTAAGCTTTACTTCAGGTTGTGCTACGGGTTCCTGTTTCTCAGCTACAGTCTCACTAGCTGCCGCTTCTTCCTTGTTTACAAGTTGCATGATGGACTCTACTGCAGAAGGTTCTTTACCAAGGCAGCATTTCTTATATTTTTTCCCGCTTCCGCAAGGACACATATCATTTCTTCCAATCTTACTCAAAACGAATTCCTCCTTAAATCTGTGAGTAGCCATTCGCCATAAGCGTATCGCTAGTATGCACTATAAGTATCATCATTTCCAGGCACGAGGCATCCTTTAAAAGGTTACTTCACAAAGTCTGAAGGACTCCGATTTAAAAGGGCCTTCCCATGATCGGAAAGACCCTTATCTGTATATATCCGCACATTTTCCCCCGTACGTGTAGTATTATAGCACTTCTTCTATCACTTGTCAGTCCTTTTTTAGGACTTTAAGCGCAAAAAATGCTAGATACAGTTCTTTATCCTTATACCAAAGCTTTCATAGCGATGTCGCTGCGGCTTTGTTTTCCGGAAAAAGAAATTCCTTCGGCCCTAGCGTAAGCTGCAGAACGAGCTTCAGCAATCGTAGCACCTAGGCCTACCACGCCTAGTACCCGACCACCATTCGTCACCCAGCTTCCGTCTTCAGCACGCGCTGTTCCGGCATGGAAGATCAGCCCTCCTTGGCTGTCTTCAAGACCTTCAATCGGTACACCCTTTGGATAAGGACCTGGATATCCTCCCGACGCGAGAACTACGCATACAGCCGCTTCGTCGCTCCATTCAATGTCGATATCTGCAAGTCTACCCTCTGTGACCGCCAGAAAGATTTCTAGCAAGTCACTCTTGAGTCTAGGCAACACGACCTGTGTCTCAGGATCACCGAAACGAGCATTAAACTCAATCGTCTTTGGTTTCCCCTCAGGAGAAATCATCAGTCCTGCAAATAGTACACCGCAAAAGGGACGACCTTCGTCCACCATAGCTTTTGCCGTCGGCTTAATGATGGTCTCGATCGCTTCTTGGATAATGGCCTCATCAATATGCGGTAACGGTGAATAGGTACCCATTCCGCCGGTATTAGGACCTTTATCCCCATCAAATACGGGCTTATGATCCTGGGCAGCAGCCATAGGACGTACCGTCTCTCCATCGACAAAAGCCAGAATCGACATTTCCTGTCCAGCTAGAAATTCTTCAATAACAACCTGAGCGCCAGCGTCACCGAATACCTTAGTGACCATAATATCAGCGAGCGCTTGCTCTGCTTCTTCCCGAGCATAAGCAACCGTCACGCCTTTGCCAGCGGCCAGACCATCTGCCTTGATGACGATCGGCAGCGGCTGTTCCCGCAAATAAGCTAGCGCAGCTTCATAGTCGTCGAACTTCTCATAGGCTGCTGTCGGAATATTATATTTATGCAAAAGATCCTTCATAAAGGTTTTGCTGCCTTCGATCTCCGCCGCATTCTTGCGTGGGCCAAACACAGGAATATCCTGTGCCTCAAAAGCGTCCACAATCCCAGCAGCGAGCGGATCATCTGGCCCAATTACTACAAGACCTACTTCCTTCTCTTTCGCAAAAGCCGTCAGGCGATCGAACTCAAATACTCCGATCGGCACACATTCGGCTAACTGCGCAATCCCGGCGTTGCCGGGTGCGCAATAGATTTCACCTGCCTCGGGGCTTTGGGATAGACTCCAAATAATTGCGTGCTCCCGGCCACCGCCGCCAACCACTAAAATATCCATCTGAATATGATCCTCCCAGTGCTCTAGTGTTTGAAGTGACGGACGCCTGTGAAGACCATAGCAATACCATACTCATTAGCGACCTTAATCGATTCTTCGTCTTTAATGGAGCCGCCTGGCTGAATCACTGCAGTGATTCCTGCTTTTGCTGCCATTTCAAGCGTATCACCCATTGGGAAGAAAGCGTCGGAAGCGAGTACGGCTCCCTTAGACTTATCTCCAGCTTGTTCGATTGCAATTTTAGCTGCACCAACGCGGTTCATCTGTCCTGCACCTACGCCAACGGTCATATCATCAGCAGCCAGCACAATCGCATTAGATTTCACATGCTTAACTACTTTCCATCCGAACAACAATTGTTTTAATTCTTCCTCGGTTGGTTTACGGTCCGTAACGACTTGTAGATCATCTGGGTTCACAGAGTGCACATCGCTCTCCTGTACAACCATTCCTCCATCGATGGAGGTTACTACGAAGCTGCTCTTACGCGCACTAGCCGTACTAAGATTACCGATTTTAAGCAAACGGAGATTCTTTTTCTTCGTAAGGATTTCCAGTGCTTCTTCCGTAAAGCCTGGTGCCAAGACGATTTCGAGGAAAATATCTTTCAGCAGGTTCGCTGTGTCTGCATCAATAATGCGGTTTGCTGCTACAATTCCGCCAAAGATGGATGTTGGATCCGCGTTGTAAGCTTTTTGATAAGCTTCGTATACACTTTCACCCACACCTACACCACAAGGGTTCATATGTTTAACCGCCACGACAGCAGGCTCTTCGAATTCTTTCACAATTTGCAGTGCTGCGTTAGCATCGTTGATATTGTTATAAGACAACTCTTTTCCGTGCAATTGTTCAGCCGCAGTGAGTGTATCAAGTGCCGCCAATGGCTTGCGATAGAACGCTGCTTTTTGATGCGGATTCTCGCCATAACGCAGATCCTGAATTTTCTCATAAGTCACGGTGTAGCGCTCTGGTAGAGGCTCGCCAGTAACGTTAGCCAAATAATCGGAAATCAAGGCATCGTAAGCCGCCGTATGACGGAACACTTTTGCCGCAAGACGTTTGCGTGTTTCTAGCGTTGTATCTCCACCTGCGCGAACCTCTTCAAGTACAGTAGCGTAGTCATTAGCATCCACCACTACACTGACAAAAGCATGGTTCTTCGCCGCAGAACGCAGCATCGTAGGTCCGCCGATATCGATATTCTCGATGGCTTCCTCGTAGGATACGTCAGGTTTTGCGATAGTTTCCGCGAACGGATACAGATTCACAACAACCAGATCGATGTAGTCCAGACCAAGCTCCTTCATTTGACGCGTGTGCTCCTCGTTATCACGAACTGCAAGCAATCCACTGTGTACAGCAGGGTGCAAGGTTTTGACACGTCCGTCCATGATTTCTGGGAATCCTGTCACATCGGAAATCCCGATAACTGGAACACCTTCTTTAGCCAAAAGCGTGCTTGTTCCACCTGTAGAGATAATTTCTACGCCTAATGCAGACAACTCGCGGCAAAAATCCACGATACCTTGTTTATCCGATACGCTGACTAGCGCTCTTTTGATACTCACTTTGAATAGTCCTCCTTCAGGTTGTACGTGCGATTTAATATGAAGAAAACCCACAACGCGACACATAACGCCGCTTATGCAATATTTCCCGAGAAATACCCTGAAACATCTCGGTCTGTCACCAAATGTCGATCCAAAACTTCGAATGGCTGCGGTTCAGCTTACTTTTCGCGGATAATCGTCTTTCTTCCACTCAGTTCCACTTTCCCGCTGGCAAAAGCGCCAACCACTTCGGGATACAGCTCATACTCAACCTTATGAATACGTTCTGCCAATGAATCCGCCGTGTCGTTATCCTGCAGGGCTACGCTGCGCTGAGCAATAACAGGCCCGGTATCCATACCTCCATCGACAAAATGCACAGTAACGCCCGTCAGCTTCACGCCATAATCCAGCGCTTGTCCGATTGCATCTTTTCCTGCAAAAGCAGGCAGCAGCGATGGATGAATGTTAATAATTCGTCCAGCATAAGGCGTTAAGAGCACTGGCGTAATAAGACGCATGTATCCTGCCAGCACAACCAGCCCGATTTCCCGCCGCTGAAGCTCTGCTACAATCTCTGCTTCGTAGAGTTCACGGCTGGCGAAGTCTTTTGGCCGCAGCAAGAGGGCGGGAATGCCCGCATCCTCTGCACGCTTAGCTACAGGTGCCTCTGGCTTGTCGGATACAAGCAACTCAATAGTGCCCTCACCAAGCAAGCCCGCTCTCTGTGCATCGATCAGTGCAGCAAAATTACTGCCTTGCCCAGAAGCAAAAACAGCGATTCGACTCCATTGCATCACACTTCAGCTCCAGTAAAGGTTACTTTGCGTTCCCCTTCTGTCACTTTACCAATGATATACGCCTCTTCTCCGTTCGCTTTGAGCAGTTCAAGAGCACGTTCCCCATCAGCACCACTAACTACCAGAACAAGTCCAATTCCCATATTAAAAGTAGTAAACATATCACGGTTGCTTACGTTTCCTTTGTTCTGCATCAATCCGAAGATCGGCAGAATCGGCCACGATCCGTAATTAATCTCCACATCTACACCGTCAGGCAATACGCGCGGGATATTCTCGATGAATCCGCCACCCGTAATATGTGCCATCCCTTTCACCGGAAGCTGCTCCAAGAGCGCCAGCAAAGGCTTCACATAAATCTTAGTTGGTGCAAGAAGTACATCCACAAGCGGAGCTCCAAGCTCGGGAAGCACATCATTCAGGCCATAGCCATCTTCCTCAAGCAAAAGCTTACGCACCAGTGAGAAGCCATTGCTGTGCACGCCGCTAGAAGCTAAACCAATCACTGTGTCTCCAGCAGCGATGTTAGCACCTGTTACCAGCTTCGCTTTGTCAGCTACGCCAACTGTGAATCCAGCGATATCATACTCACCCGCTGAATACATGCCAGGCATTTCAGCTGTTTCGCCGCCAATCAGCGCACAACCTGCTTGGTGACAGCCCTCTGCGATTCCTGCTACGATCGCTTCGATTTTTTCCGGTACTACTTTGTCGCAAGCCAGATAATCGAGGAAAAATAGCGGCTCCGCGCCTTGCACTACAATGTCGTTCACGCACATAGCTACAGCGTCGATCCCAATCGTGTCATGGCGATCCGCAGCGAACGCGATCTTGAGCTTCGTGCCTACACCATCGGTTCCCGATACGAGCACTGGCTCTTCATATTTATCTTTATTGAGGCCAAACAGCGCTCCGAACCCACCAAGATCCGTCATTACTTCTGGACGGTAAGTACGTTTTACGTGCTTTTTCATGCGTTCTACCGCTTCGTTACCAGCCGCAATATCCACTCCGGCGTTTTTATAAGCTTCCGACACTTGGGACACCTCATCTTTTAATTAGTTTAGAGCGCGTTTGCGGGGCATTCGGGACTTGTTTGGTGGTTATGGGAGCTATTACAAGGAATGTTTGGACTTCCGATCGCTGTTATGTTTGGATTTCCTGATTTAAACCGCTCTTCGCGGTAGAAATCCAAACATAAAGGCGAGCGCTACGCTTCTACAGTTCCAAACTTCCTCTCCATAACTCCCTCCAACCACCGCTTTCACCCTACTGCAAGCCGCAGTGCGCGCCTTGCACATGGACCTCAAGACCTCGGTGCATGAGCTGCGCCATGCACCTCCTTAAGCGAAACAAGCGGGTCCTGCATTTGCGCAGCAAACAGGGACGAGCTTGGCGAGCTTGCTCTTGGCGCTCAAGGTGCAGCCGAGCGCCTTCCTTAGCGAGACTAGCGACTAGCTTGGCGAGCCATTCCCGGCGGCGGTATGCAGCCGGGGGGCGGAGCGCCGTAAAGCGTGTCCCGTCCGTGCGTAGCACACAGGGACAAAGCGAGCACTCGTACCCAAGTCTTCTTAGCAAGTTATAACCCAACTCCTACCGCCGAGCTTTCGGGTGGCCGGAGGGCAGAGCCCTTCGGAATCCCCCTTTGCAAGGGGGACTTAGGGGGATGTCAACATGAGCAGCCATCTTTCTCTTCCCCGCCAAAATCAACCTGCGTCGGGTAATCGTTATCGAAGCAGGAAAGGCATAGCCCGCCTTTGTAATCATCTTTGTTGTGACCACCAATGGAAGTGATTAAGCCTTCTGGTGACAAAAATGCCAAGGAATCGGCATTAATCTCTTCGCACATTTCCGCAATGGTCTTGTAGGACGCGATGAGATCGCGGCGGTCTGGGGTATCAATGCCGTAGAAGCAAGGATTCTTGAAGGGCGGCGATGTAATCCTCACATGCACTTCGACGGCTCCCGCTTCACGAAGCAGATTGACGATCCGCCGTGAAGTTGTTCCACGCACGATGGAATCATCGATCATGACAACACGTTTGCCATCGACCACACTGCGCACGGCGCTTAGCTTCATTTTCACACCTTGCTCACGCAGCTCTTGGCTCGGCTGGATGAAGGTCCGGCCTGTATACTTATTCTTGATAAGCCCAAGCTCATAAGGAATGCCCGTCTGCTCCGCAAATCCAATCGCTGCCGAGATACTTGAATCCGGTACACCAGTTACGAGGTCAGCATCTACGAAAGCTTCTAATGCCATGCGGCTACCCATCCGCTTACGGGCGGTGTGCAGGTTAGCGCCATTCATATCACTGTCTGGGCGAGAGAAGTAAATATACTCCATCGCGCATAGCGCTTTACGTTTTGGCTCGGTAAAACGGTCCTCTAAGAGGCCATTTTTATCAAGCACGAGCAGTTCGCCAGGTTCGATATCGCGGACTAACTGTGCTCCGATAACTTCTAAGGCGCAAGATTCGGAAGCAAAAATATAGGCATCGCCGATCCGTCCCATTACAAGCGGACGCAAACCATGGGAATCCGAAGCGACAATTAATTTGTCATTCGTCATGAGCAGAAAAGCGAACCCGCCAACCAGTTGTTTTAGCGCATCCTTAGCCGCCTCAACAAAATCCTTAGATGAACGCGCAATCAGATGTGCCAGCACTTCTGTATCACTTGTGGTTTGGAAGATCGATCCGCTTTGCTCAAGCTGTTTACGAATCAACGGTTCATTTACTATGTTACCGTTCGTAGCAATCGCCAAATCACCGTCACGATATTTGAATACGAGCGGCTGTGCATTGGTTAAGCGGCTGTCTCCGCTGGTGGAATAACGTACATGCCCGATGGACATGTCTCCAACTAGTGAGGCAATTTTGTCCTTGTCGAATACTTCTTTTACTAACCCCATCCCGCGGTGATAATTGAAATCACGACCATCTGCTACGCAGATGCCCGCACTTTCTTCCCCACGGTGCTGTAAGGCGTGCAAGCCGTAATAAGACATGGACGCCGCTTCCGGGTGTCCGAAGACCCCGAAAACGCCGCATTCTTCTTTTAATGTGTCAAAAATATCTCCCGAGCCCGTTCCTTCATTGTAAAAGTCACCAGTCCACAGGATAGGAGTCTCCTGCTCTTTCCCGGTCTTTATTTCATAAGACATGGAATAGCATCCTCCCAAACGAATTTCAATTCTGCTACAGCTTCATCTAATACGGATGCACCGTCCAGATTTACGCGCAGTCTGTCTCCACCTACAGTTCCGATGATTTCCACTGGAACGCCGCTGGCAGCAATCGCTGCTTTTAGCTCTTCCGCACGTTCAGGCGCTGCCGTCAGCACGATACGTGATTGGCTCTCACTGAACAAAGCTACATCGGATCTAAGTCCATTAGCAGAAAGTTCAACGTTCGCACCAATACCACCACTGATACAGCTCTCTGCAAGTGCTACAGCAAGACCGCCTTCGGACAAGTCATGTGCTGAACGCACCAGACCGCCGCGAATCGAGGTAAGCACTGCGCTCAGCAGTGTTTTCTCAGTAGCCAAATCCAAAGCTGGAGGGCGGCCTTCGGTTACACCATGAACAGCATATTGAAATTCACTACCACCAAGCTCAGCTTTTGTTACACCTAGCAGAAGAATGGAATCTCCTTCTTGTTTGAAGCCTTGAGTCGTAATATGATCCGTATCCGTTACTAAACCAACCATGCCGACAACCGGTGTTGGGTAAATGGATCCCGTCGTATTTTCGTTATAAAGACTGACATTCCCGCCAATAACCGGAGTATCCAGCACACGACAAGCTTCAGCCATACCATCAACCGCACGCTCCATTTGCCAGAACACATCAGGCTTCTCAGGGTTTCCGAAGTTTAAGTTATCTGTAATAGCTAGCGGTTCAGCACCGGAACAAACGATGTTACGTGCCGCTTCGCTGACTGCAATCCGTCCGCCCACTTCAGGATCAAGATAAACGTAACGACCGTTACAGTCCGTAGTCATCGCGAGTCCTTTACGTGTACCATGAATGGTAACTACAGCCGCATCAGATCCAGGTCGAACAGCCGTACTAGTCCGCACCATGTAATCATATTGGTTGTATACCCAAGCTTTGCTTGCTACGGTTGGTGATCCAAGAACAGTACGAAGTGCGCCGCCTAGATCTGTAACTTCCGCGTAACGAAGCGTATCTACCGATTCATTTTCTACATAATAAGCAGGAACCTCAGATGGTTTGTTGTAGACTGGACACTCATCAACAAGCGCTGTTACTGGCATGTCACCAACAACCTCACCGTGATGGTACAGCTTCAAGCGACCGTCATCCGTAACTTTACCGACCTTACAGCAGATTACACCCCAGCGATCAAAAATCTCTTGCGCCTGAGCTTCATCCTTCGGTTCTACTACGAACAACATCCGTTCTTGCGATTCCGAAAGCATCATTTCATAAGGGGTCATGCCGTCTTCACGTTGTGGCACCTGATCAAGATACAGTTCCAGACCATTACCAGCTTTGCTTGCCATCTCTGCACTAGAGCAGGTAAGTCCAGCCGCACCCATATCCTGAATCCCAATAACGATGCCGCTGTCGATCAATTCCAGGCAAGATTCCATTACGAGTTTCTCCATAAATGGATCGCCTACTTGTACAGCTGTACGTTTTGCTTCGGACTCTTCACTTAGTTCCACGGATGCAAAAGTAGCCCCATGAATCCCATCACGTCCAGTAGGAGGACCTACGTAGAAGACTGGGTTCCCTACACCTTTAGCGACACCGCGTTGGATTTTATCATGATCAATTAGACCGACACACATTGCGTTAACAAGCGGGTTACCGTCATAGCTATCATCGAACATGATTTCGCCGCCCACGGTTGGAATCCCGATACAGTTACCATAACCAGCAATACCCGACACGACATGCTCGAACAAATATTTCACGCGATCGCTTTCCAGCTTGCCGAAACGCAAGGAATTCAGCAGTGCGATAGGTCTTGAGCCCATGGAAAAAATATCACGAATGATACCACCTACGCCTGTTGCCGCACCTTGAAAAGGTTCTACCGCAGAGGGGTGGTTATGACTTTCGATTTTGAATACAACCGCTTGGTTGTCTCCGATATCTACAATCCCTGCGCCCTCGCCAGGTCCCATCAGGACACGTGGACCAGTAACTGGGAAACGTTTCAACAATGGCTTAGAGTTCTTGTATGCACAGTGTTCGGACCACATTACGCTGAATACGCCGATTTCAGTATAGTTCGGCAAACGTCCCATAAAAGACTTGATGAGCTCATATTCGCTGTCCGACACACCGAATTGGCTGTAAATTTTCTGCTCTGCGATCTGTTCTGCGGTCGGTTCCTTAACGGATACTTGCTGCGTCATGACGATCCCTCCAAGTCTTCAGTATAGATGTGAACATTCGTTTGCCATCTTCAGATCCGAGCAAGCTGTTAGCTGCACGCTCAGGGTGAGGCATCATGCCGACTACATTCCCCTGCACATTACTAACACCCGCAATATCAGCTACAGAGCCGTTAGGATTATCGCTATATGTGAACACAATCTGATTGTTAGCTTTCAGTTCTGCTAAAGTCTCTTCATCACAGTAATAGTTTCCTTCGCCGTGAGCGATTGGGATGATGATTTCTTCATCCTTAGCATAATCAATAGTAAATGGGGTTTCGTTATTAACAACCTTAAGCACGGTATCATGACAACGGAACTTCATGGACATGTTACGACGCAGCGCGCCTGGCAACAAACCAGCCTCAGTAAGAATTTGGAACCCATTGCAAATGCCTAGCACGAATTTCCCTTGCTCTGCTGCTTTAGCAACTTCAGCCATTACAGGAGCAAATCTTGAAATCGCGCCGCAGCGCAGGTAATCACCATATGAGAATCCGCCTGGAACCAAAATGCAATCATACGCCGACAAATCTGTCGCTGTATGCCACACATAATCGACTGGTTCGCCGAGTCTGTCCTCTACCGCCTTGTAGCAATCAATATCACAGTTAGAGCCTGGGAAGACAAGTACAGCAAATTTCATGTCGTTTAGTCCTCCAATTCGTAGCGGTAATCCTCGATCACCGTGTTGGCAAGTAGCTTTTCGCACATTTCCTTGAGACGCACTTCTGCTTCAGCACGGTTATCCGTATCCAAAGTCAGCTCCATATATTTCCCAATACGCAAACTTTCAACTTCTTGAAAACCTACCGAATGAAGTGCTCCTTGCACTGCTACACCTTGTGGATCGAGAACGCTCTTCTTAATGGTGACATATACCGTCGCTTTTAACATATGCTTGTAGTTCCTCCTAAATTTTTATGTGTATATACTTTCTGAAAGCTGAAACTCTACTAAAAGTAACTCTAGCTTTAAAAACATACACTTCATTTATTCCCATGAGTAAACACACAATGTTGAGCTATAAAGACTTGCCAGTAAGACGATGATAAATGTCCAGATAACGGCGCGTTGTTTCTTCAACTACTTCTAGTGGAAGTGGATCAGGTTTGCTATTTTTATCCCAGGAGGATGCAGATAGATACGTACGAACGGGTTCTTTATCCATACTATCAATTTCGATATCAAGAGCGTATTTGTCCTTGGCCCAGAAACGTGAAGCATCCGGCGTAAAAATCTCATCAATCAGAATCACCTTGCCATCCAGCAAGCCGAATTCAAATTTGCAATCTGCTAGAATGATTCCCCGCTCAGCACAATACTCTCTGGCAAAAGAGAACAATTGCAAGCTCTTCTCCTGTAGCTCGAGTGCCAGATCAGCACCGATTAGCTCCTGCATCTTTTCAAAAGGAATATCCTCATCATGACCTACATCGTTTTTAGCCGCAGGGGTAAAGATTGGCTGTGCCAGCAGCGCATTTTTGCGCAAGTTCTTAGGAAGCTCAATACCATTCACTTTGCCAGTTTCTTGATACTGTCTCCAGCCCCCACCGGTGATGCACCCACGCACAACACATTCGATATCGATGCGCTCTGCTTTGCGTACCACCATAACACGGTTTCTGAGAGCTTCCTTGTCCTTAACGATATCTCCGAGCAGATCCACATCAATATGAACGACATGATTCTCCATTAGCTCTTTGGTCTTTCCGAACCAGAACGCACTCAGACGGTTAAGCACATTGCCCTTTTCAGGTACCGCTGGGTCCAGCACATAGTCAAAAGCAGATATCCGATCCGTGACGACGATCAGTACATTCTCCCCTAAATCGTATAGCTCACGAACCTTCCCTTTATAGAGCAGCGGCGCATTGATGAGTTCCACGGCTGTGGATACGGCCGACGATGTCATGACCTTTCCTCCCTTGAACTAATGATCATTAATTATTACTTGAGCGAAAGCGTCACTTACAAAGGCGAAATATCTATTGGTCAATCGGTCCACTACAAGAAATATTTGGACTTCCGATCGCTGTTATCCTCAGATTTCTTGATTTGAACTGCTTTTCGCGGTAGAAATCCGAGGATAAAGGCGAACGCTAACGCTTCTACAGTTCCAAAAATTCTCTTCGTTCCTTATTAACCATCGGTATTTCAATTCTGCACAACGCTAACCGCTCGTACTATTCCAAGCTCCTTAGTTCACCACTAACCTATCTTTTTTTAGATAAGTTCTAGCTTGCGGAAGATGGTGTCCACATGCTTAAGGTGCCAAGAAGGGTTAAATGCATCTTCAATTTCTTCTGGGGTAAGAACGTTAGTGATCTCAGGTGTAGCTTCCACGATATCGCGGAATTGCTTTTGCTCTTCCCATGCTTGCATCGCACGCGGTTGAACGGTATCGTATGCTTGCTCACGGCTAAGACCTTTGTCGATCAGTTTAGTCAAGATCCGACCGGAGAAAGGAACACCGAAGGTACGATTCATGTTACGCTTCATATTCTCAGGGAATACAGTCAGGTTCTTCACGATGTTACCGAAACGGTTCAGCATGTAGTTGAGCAGCATTGTCGCATCCGGAAGAATGATACGTTCCACTGAGGAGTGCGAAATATCGCGTTCATGCCAGAGTGGCACGTTCTCGTAAGCTGTAACCATATGTCCGCGAATCACGCGGGACAGGCCGGAAATGTTCTCGCAGCCAATAGGGTTTCGTTTGTGAGGCATAGCGGATGAACCCTTTTGACCTTTGGCAAAGGCTTCTTCCACTTCACGAATCTCACTCTTTTGCAGAGCGCGGATTTCGGTAGCGAATTTGTCTAACGATGTCGCTACCAAAGCAAGAGCAGCCATGTATTCAGCGTGACGGTCACGCTGCAGAGTTTGCGTCGAGATCGGAGCAGGGCTTGTACCAAGCTTGCGGCAAACGAATTCTTCTACGAAAGGATCGATGTTAGCATACGTACCGACGGCTCCGGAAATTTTACCGAATTGCACACCGTTCGCAGCATGACGGAAACGCTCCAGGTTACGTTTCATTTCTTCGTACCATAGTGCCATTTTCAGACCGAAGGTAGTTGGCTCGGCATGAACACCATGCGTACGACCCATCATCGGCGTATCTTTGTAAGCAATAGCTTTGTCTTTAAGGATCTCAATAAAATTGATGATATCCTTCTCTAGAATCTCGTTCGCCTGACGGAGCAAGTAACCCAGTGCCGTATCTACCACGTCAGTAGAAGTAAGACCGTAGTGTACCCATTTGCGTTCTGCGCCAAGGCTCTCAGAAACCGCACGTGTAAATGCGATAACGTCATGACGTGTTTCTTGTTCTATTTCATCAATGCGCGCGATGTCGAATTTAGCGTCCTTACGTAGCTTAGCTGCATCTTCGTGCGGGATGACTCCCAGCTCAGCCCATGCTTCACAAGCGCAAATCTCAACTTCCAGCCACGCTTTGAATTTATTTTTCTCCGTCCAAATAGCTCGCATCTCAGGTCTGCTGTAACGTTCGATCATATTCTTTAGTTCCTCCAAAGTTTAGATTGCTCCACCCAGGACAAGCCGTCTCCGGTATCCTTGCAGAGCAGATTGATATGGCCCATCTTGCGGCCGGTCTTACTCTCAGTCTTGCCATATATATGAAGCTTAGGTACAACACCCAGCTTATTATCTTTTTCGTCCTGTGTACAGGTCGCTTTAATGGCGCCATCCAAATGCTGGCCTAGTACATTCACCATAACTACAGGTGTCAAAAGCGTTGTATCGCCTAGCGGCAGATTACAAATCGCCCGGACATGCTGCTCGAACTGTGAAGTCGTGCAAGCATCCATGGTGTAATGCCCTGAGTTATGCGGCCTTGGTGCCAGCTCATTGACGAACAATTGTCCGTCCTCTGTGACGAACATTTCTACTGCTAGCAGTCCAACCGCATCAAGTCCAGCGATTAATGTCTCTGCCAATTCGCATGCTCTCCGCTGAATGTCCTCTGCCACTCTTGCAGGCACAATGGACAGATGCAAAATATTATTCACATGAATATTTTCCGACGGCGGGAAGCTCTTAACCTCACCAGAAGCACTGCGTGCAGCAACAACGGATATTTCACACTTAAAAGCTATAAACTTCTCAAGCACAAGCTCCGGTACAACGGCTCCAGGTGCTACTTGCCGGAAGGCTTCTTCCAGCTCTTCCTCCTGACGGATCACGGCTTGTCCCTTGCCGTCATAACCGCCTGTGGCTGTCTTCAGCACACAGGGTAGTCCAAGCTCAGCCGCCGCCATTTTCAGCTCCGCAAGGTTATCCACCTTCCGGTACGGGGCGACGGGTACGCCTGCCGCCTCGATGGCGGCTTTTTCGCGCAGCCGATGCTGCGTCGTATACAGCAGCGCGCTGCCCTGCGGCACGTACGATTCCTCCGTCAACAGCGCGGCAACGCCCGCGTCAACGTTCTCGAACTCGTACGTGATGACGTCCGAGCGGCGGGCTAGCTCCCGCGCCGCCTCCCGGTCGTTATACGCCGCTGTAATCTGCGGCGTAACTTGACCGCTAGGCGCATCCGGCGCAGGGTCCAGCGCCACGAAGCGGTAGCCCATGGCGCTGCCAGCCAGCGCCATCATGCGCCCGAGCTGCCCGCCGCCGAGCACGCCGACGGTCGCGCCGGGCAGTAGCGTCCGGACGGTGTCCGTGCCGGACGTATCCATAGCGGCTGGCGAATTTCCGCCGCCAGCCTCCTTCAGCTTCAGCTCCTCCGGTCTCATAAGCTGTCGCTGCTTTCAAGGACTTCGTCACGGATCGCATCCCGCCGCAGCTGCGCGCGCTGCTGCACTTCTGGATCGAACGCTCCGATAATCTGTGCGGCCAGGAGGCCTGCATTAATGGCTCCTGCCTTACCAATCGCTACCGTTGCCACTGGAATGCCTCCTGGCATCTGCACAATGGAGAGAAGCGAATCTAGGCCATTAAGCGCCTTCGACTGCACTGGCACTCCAATCACAGGCAGGATCGTCTTTGCTGCCACCATACCCGGTAAATGCGCTGCACCACCCGCTCCTGCAATAATGACGCGAATGCCTCGGCCCGCGGCTTCCTCTGCATAGCTGAACATCAAGTCCGGTGTCCGGTGCGCAGATACTACCTTCTTCTCATAAGATAATCCCAGCTCTTCAAGCACCGTACAAGCGTGCTCCATCGTATCCCAATCCGATTTACTGCCCATGATAACAGCTACCTGCACAGACATGATTCGACCTACCTTCCAGTCACTAGTATGGATATCTTTATCTTGTAAATTCGAATTAAAAAGCCCGATGACCAGACGCATTTTGCTGCGGGAGGATCGGACTAGTAAAGAAATTAGGAAAAAATAATCCGCGTGCCTATCACTAGGCTGCATTAAGCGCGGAAAATGGCATAATGCATCATTCCGTTACCCGGACCGCATTGCCGCATTCTATCATCCTATTTCCTCGTAGTCCGGTAATTTACGGTTCCCGGTAGAAACTTCCGGGCCATATCCCCGGTTTTATACGAGTTGCTCATGACATCAGTTTAACAATCCCCTACACAGGATGTCAACTCAAACACGAACATTGGTAAATTCCGATTAATAATCGTTCGCTTTTAGGCGTATTTAATTTCTCAATAGCCACTTATTTTGATGATAAAGACTTCTTTCCGTACACTATTAGCTCTAACAACAGATGTTATATTAACTGTAGAATAGGCTTCATGGAAATACATATAATTCCTTTACTGGATATGAATTTAGTCATTTCCTTTCTTAATAATGAAAAAGGAACGCCATAAGCGTCCCTTTTAACTTCATATTATTTTACTACCAGCACTGGAATGCGAGCGCTTTGTACTACATTATGGCTGACACTGCCCAGAACAAATTCACGTATTCCGCCAAGTCCGCGGCTGCCGATAACAATTACATCTATAGCATGTTCCTTAGCATATTTCAAAATCACTTCAGCGGGAGATCCTTGTAATAACTCAACCTCAGCATTCAAGCCTTCAGCCTCAAGGCGTCCCTTCACCTCTTCCGTAGTCTGCACTGCTAAATCATAATATTCTTTATTTACTGAAGCCGGTAGTGGTGCAAGAGCTTCTCCGATAAAAAATCTTGGGAATTCAAATGCGTGTACGACGTGCAGCATAGAACCTGGAGTTACTTTTGCGAGTTCGATTGCGCGCTCCAATGCTTGATTAGAAGCCTTAGATCCATCATAGGCGAGTAAAATTTTAGAGAATAACATGTACGCCACCTCTTTTTCTAGTTTGTAATCATAAAGACTATCACCTTAAAAAATAGCTGTACAAAAAGATATTCAGCAACAGAAGTAACGGAATTCCGATCCTAAAGGACATATGTCGCGTCTTGTGGCGCTTACGATACATGGCAATCAGCACGCCTAGTGCCCCGCCCATAGCTGCCAGCAGAAAAAGTGTCTTCTCAGGTACACGTTCTCGCCGTTTACGGGCTTTGTTCTTGTCTTCGGACATCACTACATATCCGATAATATTAATTACCACAAACCACAACATTATAACCTTGACCATTCTCCCGGGCTCTCCTCCTTGCTTCCTATCTATCTCTATTATATTCCTCTTTTTCACAAAAACCAATCATCCTTACACGTTCTGATAACTTCTCAGCCCGCCTTTTACGTTTCACTGCTTCGTTTCCTTCATCCATATCCATGACAACACCGCAGCCAGCGCCGCCGCAATCCCGCCCAGCCAGAAACCCCCGGTCAAACCATATATACCGCTCATCCAGCCTGCTACGAACGGTCCCGCCGACATACCTACCGCATAGACAGCTTGATAGAATCCCATAGCTGTTGCTCGTTTATATGGATCTACTTCTGACACCGACTTGCCTAGCAACAATGGGAAAATAAGTCCCTGCATAAATCCGTTTCCTACCTGAGTTAGACAGAGCATCGCTAGCGTCGGCATAGAAGGAATAAGAAGTGTAAATAGTGCACTTCCCGCGAAGCCTATGAGAAGCGTTCCCCTGTCTCCCAGTAGCCTTCCGAATGTCCGTGAGCCGTAGAGGGTCGCGATAGCATGTGGAATCATAAAAGCGAGCGTCAACCAGCCCAAGCTTTCTTTGCTTGCTCCGATATTCAGAGCTTGGTTCGGCGTATATCCGAACATCGTTATGAATAGCACACAATGTGCCAACACTGACAGCAGTGAAACTCTTACCAGAAGTGGCTCCTTCATAACACCCGCCAAATCTTTGAGCTGGATCGCACTTTGCCGTTTCTCCTGTTTTTGTTCAGGCAATCGCAGAGCAAGCAGTAGTGCCGCAATCGCTACGATTCCGCCAATCAGAAACGGGGTATTCCAGCCCCAATGCTCCACCATATAGCCACTGATCATCATACTGGTCAATTGGGCGATTACCGTAGTGAATTGCAGCATGCCCATTGCTTTTCCAGCTTCCTCTTTCGGGAAATATCCCGCGAACATCACAGTGTACACAACCCACGCGGAAGCCGCTATACCGGATACTGCACGTGCTGCCAATGCCCAACCAGGTTGTGCTCCCCACATAAAAAGAAAGCAGCTGGCTCCGCTCGCAATCAATCCCAGATAGATAAACGGACGACGCCGATTCAAATAATCCGAACCTATGCCAATTGGCAGTCGGAACAGAATCTGCATTAGCCCATATACGCCAAGCACCATACCCACCATAAAATACGATGCTCCCAAATGCTCCACATAAGGGGAAAGCACCGGAACATAAATATAAGAAGAGAACCAGAACATAAATACAATAACGAGAAAGAAAAACCTGCTACCACCCAGCCCCTGCGGGCTATCTGCTGCTTTTAGTTGATCCACTTGTTGTTCAGCTGCCACCCTAATCACCTGCTCTATGTATTTGCTTAACATTCTAATTCAAAGCCTATCTGTAAACCACAAAAACTTACGCGGACAGAAAAAAGGCTACTGAGCACACTCAGCAGCCTTCATTATTTAAGCAGAAGTTAGTAGCAACAACAGGTTAGCCTCCCTCTCTACTTCTCCTTCTTTTGCTCCTTCAAGCGCTGCTTTCAGCAGTTCCCCAAGGTTAGAGCCAATGCTTTCTTGTTTACTATATTGCTGCACCAGCTTTTGCTGTTCACGTTTATTTACATGCTTGTGGTCTTTATCCAAGGTTTCTGTGATTCCACAGCCCAGACATTGTACGAACATGCCTGCTTTACCTTCTTTAAGCTCCATTTTCTTATGGCACTGTGGGCAGCGGCGATTCGATAGTCTTTTCTCTCCGGCGCGGGTATAACCACAGTTATCTGCAGGGCACACAAGCAGCTTGCCACGTTTGCTCTTTTCTCCAGTAGTCTTGTACCGCATTCCGGACAATTACTGTTTGAGACATTATGCGGTTTGTATTCTGCTCCACTAGTTTTGACGCCAGTTACAAGTTCCTGTGCCATACTGCGGATGCCTTGCAAGAAGAGCTCTGGCTTGCCTTGACCACGCGCTATTTTCTCCAGCTCAGCTTCCCAGCGAGCGGTTAGATCTGGTGTCCGTAGCTGTGTGGATACCAACTCAATAAGCTGCTTGCCTTTACCAGTCGGATGCAGCAGATTCCCTTGGCGTTCAATGGTATCGGAGCTACCAGCTTCTCGATAATATCCGCGCGGGTTGCCGGGGTTCCCAGTCCGTGCTTCTCCATTTGCGTCAAAAGCGATGCTTCATTATAACGCTTCGGTGGCTGTGTTCGTCCAGGACGAACCATACATCGACCAATCGTGACAGTTGCCCCTTCGCGCAGCTCAGGTAGCTTCACACTCCCAGCTGCTGGCTCATCCGATGGCTCCTCGTCGTCATCGTTACTCATATCTCCGCCGTACACTTCACGCCAGCCAGCATCTTTTACCGTCGTTCCTTTGACATGGAAGTTCTCGCCTTCCACATTGACGGTGACAGCTACCGCATCATAACGAGCTGGTGGGAAGAACAAGCTGATAAAACGCCGCACAATCAGATCATACAGCTTACGTTCCTCGGTACTCAGACCATTTAACAATACGGTCTGCTCTGTCGGAATAATAGCATGGTGATCGCTTACTTTGCTATCATCCACGATTCGCTTCGTAATCGGCAGCGGTTTGCGCAGCAGTGGACGTGCCAAAGCTGCATATGGACCGACAGCCACACTGTCCAATCTTTCCTTGAGTGTGCCTGTCATATCTGAAGTTAAGTAACGGCTGTCCGTACTGCGGGTAAGTGACCAGCTTGTGCTGCTCATATAGCCGTTGAAGCACACTGGAGGTCTGCTTGGCGGAGAAGCCGAACTTCCGGTTCGCATCACGCTGTAATTCAGTCAGATCATACGCAAGAGGATGCGGTTCGCTCTTCTCACTCTTCTGTACCTTTATAATACGGCCGCTGCGTCCTGTAAGCTTATCCTTTAAGCTGACTGTCTTATCCTTTTCGAATATCCGTCCATCTCCATTACTAGCCCGCCAAGCCGCTTGGAAATCCCCGAAATCTGCAGTCAACGTCTCAAAATCAACGGAACGGAAACCCGTAATCTCCTGTTCACGATCCATAATCATCCCTAATGTCGGCGTTTGTACCCGTCCTGCGGAAAGCGGCGAACCAAACTTGCAAGTCAAAGCTCTCGTGACATTCAATCCAATCATCCAATCCGCCTCTGCGCGGCAACGTGCAGATTCATACAGACGATCAAAATCGCGACCTGGTCGGAGCTTTGCGAATCCTTCTTTATCGCTTTATCCGTCTGAGAGGATATCCAGAGCCTCCGGAACGGCTTTTTCCACCCAGCCATATTCATAATCCAGCGAGCCAGCAGCCCCCTTCACGGGCAGCATCTGTAGCAACAATAAGCTCCTCAATGTCCTGACGCTTCATTAGATGCTGAACAGCCTTGTATTGTTGGTTCGTCTCCCGAAGCACCTTCAGTTTGCTCTTCTCCGGTAAAATCGGCAGATCCTCCAAAGCCCAAGTTGCAAACTTTTTATTATAATCCTCAGGCTCTGCCAGGCCGACCAAATGTCCCAGCGCCCAGGTAACCACATATTTTGGACCTTCAATATAGCTCTTCTGTTTATTATTACATCCCATGACCCGTGCGATCTCGCGTGCAACAGACGGCTTCTCCGCCAATACTAATGTCTTCATAATGCTCCCCTTTCCACATCAAATTTCATTATAGCATTAAATGAATGTTAGCAAATATCGTCAGGCTTTACCGGATGACTCCATTACACATTAAATACACCAATCAACTAAAACTCATTGGGTGAAATCTACATCCCATTAGAAAAATCCGTATCTGCTAGGCAGACACGGACTCTTTTTTGCTTATTGGATTATTAATTACTCTTGCTCCACCTGAATCGTTTGCTCAAGCTCTGGATAATAATGTTTAACTTGTTTTCCCTCTTCATCCTTTAATGCTTTATGATCCTCGTCAATGGAGTAAGTAAACGGCTTAACTGTAATTGTCTTTGGTGTTTGCGGGAACGGACTGAAATCTTTGTCTACCATAGGATGCGTTGTAGACGGCAAGTTGAATGCCCCACCTGAAGAATACGCATTGCCCTGATCATCCACAATTTCATAGAACATTTCAGAGGTTCCGTATCCATCCTTTTCTTTCACGCTTGGCACTTTACCTTCTTCGTTAAGGATTAATCTGCTTGTCGCAGGGGTTAATTCTAGTTTGGTAATGGTATAACTGAATTCTTGTGTCCCTTTCGTTTGGTTCAGATCAAGCTTGATAATTCCTTCCGTTACTTTTTTCACCGGCACCTTAATTTCAAAAGGATCATCAATTTGTGTAACCGGCACACTGATGCTTAATTCAAATTCATTTCCCAAAGTCTCTATATTACTTAGATTTCTATAATCATATAAAATAGTATTCTTTTTCCTCAACATCACCAAATGATGACATTTGGCTCTCCAGATTTTTTCCATTCGGCAATTTTACTTCTGCTGAGCCCAACAAACCTCTTTCTGACTGGTTCATTGTCACTTTCGCATACTGCTGTACTATTACCTCTGGATCGTACTCAATCGGTTCAATAATCATTTCTGCCATCATCTTATCATTATCAATGCCTTCCCGTTCAATCGCAAAAGCCAACCGCGAGCCGTCATAATAGGCATCGGTAACCTTTAAGGTCACTCCATCATGGGTAATGCTTTGGTTAGGGGCAGTAGATAATCCTTTTTCTCAGCAGCATTAAGACCTTTATCGTCAATATCCTTAAAAATACTTCCCACAACAGGAATCTGCTTCAGTGTTTCAGCCATGACTGGGGATACAAATCCGCTACCGATTATCCCCGCACCCAACACTGCTGCTGCAGAGGCGGCCACCAATGTTTTACTCAAGAACTTATTGCCACGGTTTCTAGACGTTCTTTTTCCATTTCATCGTCTCCTATTCGCTTCATAATTGAATCGCTAAAACTATCTACCGGCATCTCATGATTTTGGAACGTTTGACGAATGTGCTCCATCTTCTGACTTTCAGTTAGATCTTGCCATTTCTCCATGAGGACTTCCTCCTTCATTCATTCTTTGCCGGACTAACTTTTTGCGTAGACGTTCAAATTTTTTACGTAAAGTAGCTGAATTACAATCCATAATCTGACCCATTTCTTCAAAACTGTACTGCTCTACCACCTTAAGAATCAGAAGATTGCTCTCTTCGGCTGTCAGGTCATCCATAAACAACTTCTGCAATGGCTCCTCGTCGTTTGGATTATAAAGGCTTTGGGCTGTTGTTCTTTATATAGTGACAACAGTCTGTTCCATCGCTTTCGTTTGCGAATCTCGTCTAGGCAATGATTGTAGGCCACTTTATACAGCCATGCATTAAAAGATACTCGTTTCTCATAACGTCTGAGTTCTTGATACACTTTTACAAAGATATCTTGCACGGCATCTTCTGCTTCCTCATGACTTCTCAAAATATAGTAGCAGTAAGTATAAATCCTTCTTTCGTAGGCTTGTATTATAGTTCTATAGGCTTCTCGGTTACCCGCAAGAACCTGGTTTATAGCCTCTTCAATTATTGTTTGATTCATTTGGGCCCCGGGGCTGTGACGTTCCAAAGAATCACCTCCTTGTTATTGACTACAACTATATAACGAATCTGATCCCTTTAATTGTGACAGGCCCAAAAATTTCTTCCAAATATGTTAAAAGCATCAACACACTTTAAATAAAAAAGCGATTGCCCTGAGTGAAGTTCGGAGAATCGCTTATATAATAATATTCCATATTTACAAACAATTTACTTATTTATCGTTATCTCTCAACTCTATACATGCTTCAAAAAATGCAGTATCACTATTCTGGCCACGTACATATATTCCAGCATCCGTTACAGCTGAACGTAAAACAGTCAGTTCATCCCCAAGCTTAGCTTCCTGTGCATAAGTAATCCGGAATCGTTTGATCTCTGCCGTATCCCATTCCGTTAAACTGAGCGCATCACAACACAAATCCCCATATCGGGCATTATTCAAATGTCCGTTGTTATCCAGCCCACTGTATCTTACTTGATACCGATAGCCTTCATTCATAGGGATATCAGAAGGGATCGTTACCTTAACAGGCATATCACCTACTGAGTCGCCATTATAATGCTTCACCTGAACTGGAAGAGCGCTCGGTCTGAGTATTTTTCTCTTCTCAATATCAACTAAGGCCCATATTGAACGTGCTGTAGCGATCTCTATATCATCCTCATCAAAAATACGAAAATCCCGCTGCCATAACGCCCCTTTAGTACCTTTACTCCAAGTACGAACAGTCAGCTGATCATTTGGACGAGGAACACGCTTCAATTCAAGATCGAGCGTAATCATCATCCAGCCCATTCCGGCATTCAAAATCTCTTCTATACTTATCCCCAAATTGCCCACTGCGAAGTCCGCAGCGCATTGCATAATATCCAGAATAAAGGATAACTTGCCCTTCGATCGATAATCCGTATCACTCGTATGAACAGAAAATTGCTCTATCCACACAAGTTTGCTACTGTTGTCCATTGTTTATCCTCCTGCCATGCAAAATATCCTTGCATTCACTTGAAGTATCCACATATCCCACTGCTCTATCCACATAAATTGGGGACTACTTTCGATTTTGAATATATTTGATTCTTTCATCCACATGTTAGTAACTTTTATTTTTTCGTTATTTCCCCATAACTTATCCACATTATTTAAATTCAACGATAAAGGGAACAAAAAAGCCATTGTTGATAAATCAACAATGGCTTCGTGTGCTTGGCAACGTCCTACTCTCCCAGGACCCTTCGGTCCAAGTACCATCGGCGCTGGAGGGCTTAACGGTCGTGTTCGGGATGGGTACGCGTGGAACCCCTCCGCTATCGCCACCAAACGGGCATTTACAGCGTAAATGCTCAGGCTTAATCGCCTGAAAACTGAATCCGAATTGAATTTGCGTTCTAAGTATAGGATAAGCCCTCGACCGATTAGTATTGGTCAGCTCCATGCATTACTGCACTTCCACCTCCAACCTATCTACCTCGTCGTCTTCAAGGGGTCTTACTAATTGGGAAATCTCATCTTGAGGGGGCTTCACGCTTAGATGCTTTCAGCGCTTATCCCGTCCGTACGTAGCTACCCAGCCATGCTTCTGGCGAAACAACTGGTGCACCAGCGGTACGTCCATCCCGGTCCTCTCGTACTAAGGACAGCTCCTCTCAAATTTCCTGCGCCCACGACAGATAGGGACCGAACTGTCTCACGACGTTCTGAACCCAGCTCGCGTACCGCTTTAATGGGCGAACAGCCCAACCCTTGGGACCTACTTCAGCCCCAGGATGCGATGAGCCGACATCGAGGTGCCAAACCTCCCCGTCGATGTGGACTCTTGGGGGAGATAAGCCTGTTATCCCCAGGGTAGCTTTTATCCGTTGAGCGATGGCCCTTCCATGCGGTACCACCGGATCACTAAGTCCGACTCTTCGTCCCTGCTCGACTTGTAGGTCTCGCAGTCAAGCTCCCTTATGCCTTTGCACTCTTCGAATGATTTCCAACCATTCTGAGGGAACCTTGGAACGCCTCCGTTACTCTTTAGGAGGCGACCGCCCCAGTCAAACTGCCCGCCTGACACGGTCCCCGTACCCGATAAGGGCACTAGGTTAGAACCTAGATACGATCAGGGTGGTATCCCAACGGCGCCTCCACCGAAGCTTGCGCTCCGATTTCTACGGCTCCCACCTATCCTGTACAGATCGTACCCAAATTCAATATCAAGCTGCAGTAAAGCTCCATGGGGTCTTTCCGTCTTGTCGCGGGTAACCTGCATCTTCACAGGTATTAAAATTTCACCGGATCTCTCGTTGAGACAGCGCCCAAGTCGTTACGCCATTCGTGCGGGTCAGAATTTACCTGACAAGGAATTTCGCTACCTTAGGACCGTTATAGTTACGGCCGCCGTTTACTGGGGCTTCGGTTCATAGCTTCGGGTTACCCCTAACCACTCCCCTTAACCTTCCAGCACCGGGCAGGCGTCAGCCCGTATACTTCGCCTTGCGGCTTCGCACAGACCTGTGTTTTTGCTAAACAGTCGCTTGGGCCTTTTCACTGCGGCCCCCTCGTGCTATTCACACTACCGGGGCACCCCTTCTCCCGAAGTTACGGGGTCATTTTGCCGAGTTCCTTAACGAGAGTTCTTCCGCGCGCCTTAGAATTCTCTTCTCGCCTACCTGTGTCGGTTTGCGGTACGGGCACCTTCTCCTGGCTAGAGGCTTTTCTTGGCAGTGTGAGATCATGACCTTCGCTACTACAATTTTCGCTCCCCATCACAGCCCAGCCTTAACGATGTGCGGATTTGCCTACACATCAGCCTCACTGCTTAGACGGACATATCCATCAGTCCGCGTCACTACCCTCCTGCGTCACCCCATCGCTCATAGCGGATTACGGTGGTACAGTAATTTCAAACTGTTGTCCTTCGACTACGCCTTTCGGCCTCGCCTTAGGTCCCGACTTACCCTGAGCGGACGAGCCTTCCTCAGGAAACCTTGGGCTTTCGGCGGATCAGATTCTCACTGATCTTTTCGTTACTCATACCGGCATTCTCACTTGTATGCTGTCCAGCGCTCCTTACGGTACACCTTCAACCCACATACAACGCTCCCTACCCCAGATACATACGTATCTAGCCATAGCTTCGGTGGTGTGTTTAGCCCCGTTACATTTTCGGCGCAGAGTCACTCGACCAGTGAGCTATTACGCACTCTTTCAATGGTGGCTGCTTCTAAGCCAACATCCTGGTTGTCTGTGCAACTCCACATCCTTTCCCACTTAACACACACTTGGGGACCTTAGCTGATGGTCTGGGCTGTTTCCCTTTTGACAATGGATCTTAGCACTCACTGTCTGACTCCCGGCAATAAGTATATGGCATTCGGAGTTTGACTGAGCTTGGTAATCCTTGCGGACCCCGCACCCAATCAGTGCTCTACCTCCACTACTCTTATACCGAGGCTAGCCCTAAAGCTATTTCGGGGAGAACCAGCTATCTCCGAGTTCGATTGGAATTTCTCCGCTACCCCCACCTCATCCCCGCACTTTTCAACGTACGTGGGTTCGGGCCTCCAGTGCGTGTTACCGCACCTTCACCCTGGACAGGGGTAGATCACACGGTTTCGGGTCTACGTCCACATACTAAATCGCCCTATTCAGACTCGCTTTCGCTGCGGCTCCACCTTCTCGGCTTAACCTTGCATGTTAAACGTAACTCGCCGGTTCATTCTACAAAAGGCACGCCATCACCCATGAATAGGGCTCTGACTTTTTGTAAGCACACGGTTTCAGGTTCTATTTCACTCCCCTTCCGGGGTGCTTTTCACCTTTCCCTCACGGTACTGTTTCACTATCGGTCGCCAGGTAGTATTTAGCCTTAGCAGATGGTCCTGCTGGATTCATACGGGGTTTCACGTGCCCCGCACTACTCGGGATCCGTCTCGGAGAGAACACAGTTTAGGCTACAGGGCTTTTACCTCTATCGCGGGCCTTTCCAGACCTCTTCGCCTACCATATTCCTTTGTAACTCCATGTGAGACGTCCCACAACCCCTAAGAGCAAGCTCTTAGGTTTAGGCTGTTCCGCGTTCGCTCGCCGCTACTGACGGAATCACTATTGTTTTCTCTTCCTCAGGGTACTTAGATGTTTCAGTTCCCCTGGTCTGCCTCTACATTTCCTATGTATTCAGAAATGAGTAACTGCGAATTACCACAGCTGGGTTTCCCCATTCGGACACCCCCGGATCAAAGCTTGCTTACAGCTCCCCGAGGCAGTTTCGTTGTTCGCCACGTCCTTCGTCGGCTCCTGGCGCCTAGGCATCCTCCGTGTGCTCTTATTAGCTTAACCTTGATTTCTCTTTCGACAAAAATCTCACTAATAACATTTACTTGTTTGCACAAGTTGCTAAAAGATGTTCTAAAACGCAAATTCGTTTCGGTATCCAGTTTTCAAGGATCAAGTCTTACTTGAGAGCTTAAACTCTCAAAACTGAGCAACGAGTGAGTAACAGGCCTAAACCTGAGATTTGGAAGTTTAACTTCCGATTTGAATGTTTCCATTGCAGGAAACGATTCTCCATAGAAAGGAGGTGATCCAGCCGCACCTTCCGATACGGCTACCTTGTTACGACTTCACCCCAATCATCTACCCCACCTTCGGCGGCTGGCTCCCTTGCGGGTTACCCCACCGACTTCGGGTGTTGTAAACTCTCGTGGTGTGACGGGCGGTGTGTACAAGACCCGGGAACGTATTCACCGCGGCATGCTGATCCGCGATTACTAGCAATTCCGACTTCATGCAGGCGAGTTGCAGCCTGCAATCCGAACTGAGACCGGCTTTGATGGGATTGGCTTCACCTCGCGGCTTCGCTTCCCGTTGTACCGGCCATTGTAGTACGTGTGTAGCCCAGGTCATAAGGGGCATGATGATTTGACGTCATCCCCACCTTCCTCCGGTTTGTCACCGGCAGTCACTCTAGAGTGCCCAACATTACTTGCTGGCAACTAAAGTTAAGGGTTGCGCTCGTTGCGGGACTTAACCCAACATCTCACGACACGAGCTGACGACAACCATGCACCACCTGTCTCCTCTGTCCCGAAGGCCGCTGCTATCTCTAGCAGATTCAGAGGGATGTCAAGACCTGGTAAGGTTCTTCGCGTTGCTTCGAATTAAACCACATACTCCACTGCTTGTGCGGGTCCCCGTCAATTCCTTTGAGTTTCAGTCTTGCGACCGTACTCCCCAGGCGGAGTGCTTACTGTGTTAACTTCGGCACCAAGGGTATCGAAACCCCTAACACCTAGCACTCATCGTTTACGGCGTGGACTACCAGGGTATCTAATCCTGTTTGCTCCCCACGCTTTCGCGCCTCAGCGTCAGTTACAGCCCAGAAAGTCGCCTTCGCCACTGGTGTTCCTCCACATATCTACGCATTTCACCGCTACACGTGGAATTCCACTTTCCTCTTCTGTACTCAAGTCACCCAGTTTCCAGTGCGACCTTAGGTTGAGCCCAAGGTTTAAACACCAGACTTAAATGACCGCCTGCGCGCGCTTTACGCCCAATAATTCCGGACAACGCTTGCCCCTACGTATTACCGCGGCTGCTGGCACGTAGTTAGCCGGGGCTTTCTTCTCAGGTACCGTCACTCCGATAGCAGTTACTCTACCGGACGTTCTTCCCTGGCAACAGAGCTTTACGATCCGAAAACCTTCATCACTCACGCGGCGTTGCTCCGTCAGACTTTCGTCCATTGCGGAAGATTCCCTACTGCTGCCTCCCGTAGGAGTCTGGGCCGTGTCTCAGTCCCAGTGTGGCCGTTCACCCTCTCAGGTCGGCTACGCATCGTCGCCTTGGTGGGCCGTTACCCCACCAACTAGCTAATGCGCCGCAGGCCCATCCCTCAGTGACAGATTGCTCCGTCTTTGATTCTTCCTTCAGGAGAAAAAAGAAATTATCCGGTATTAGCTACCGTTTCCGGTAGTTATCCCAGTCTAAGGGGCAGGTTGCCTACGTGTTACTCACCCGTCCGCCGCTAAGTTACTTTGAAAGCAAGCTTTCAAAGTAACTCCGCTCGACTTGCATGTATTAGGCACGCCGCCAGCGTTCGTCCTGAGCCAGGATCAAACTCTCCAATTAGTATTGAAAAGAGCGATATGCTCATTTTGAAACATCTGACGAGAAAATTAATTCTCTAATTTTGGATTTCACTTTCGTGATTTCCTACTCACTCGTTGTTCAGTTTTCAAAGATCAAGTTCTCGTTGGCGCCGTTTAATGTCTCAGCAGCAACTCTTATAATATATCATGTTGTTCTCAGTAATGCAAGCTTTATTTTTCGAAAGCCGTTTATGTAACTCTCTCAAACATTGCCTGTACGCTGTCTAACAACGCTTAACTATAATAACCTATCTATTCATAGAAAAGCAACCCCTAATAGAAAAATAAACAACCAGCTTAATTATTAAGCTGGTTGTTTATTTAATAGAGTTATGATTCTAGCTATGCAAATTAATAGTATTTTGCTGCGGTATATTTACTAGAAGCCTTAATAAAATCCGTATCCTTCTTACTCTTCGCTGCCGAAGCATCCACCGTGGTATCAATAGTAACCCATTTTCCATCCATCAATACTTCATTCCATGCATGGTATTGCGTAACGTAGCTAGTGTTTCCCATCACCAATTTAGCAGGCACATCTACACTACGCAGCATTGCGGCAAAAAGGGAAGCATAATCATAGCAGATTCCTTTTTTAGTATTCAAAGTGTTGTTAATGTTCGGAATGTAATCAGTTGTTACGTTATTAGCAAGAGAATAGTCGTATTGTACATTAGCAACTACATAGTTATAGATTGCCTTAACTTTCTCTTCATCTGTTGTTTTGCCTTTTGTAAGCTCTTTGGCCTTAAGGATCGCTTTATCTGAAGAACTCCATTTCACATTCTGTACGGAGCCCAAATATACGGAATTCGAGTCACTCATGGTTACATCTACTACTTCGGAATATAACGCTTTGTATTTATTACCGGTTGTGTTCTCAAGAACAGAAACCTTATAAGTACCATTACCTTGTTGTAAAGGGAAGTCCTCAGCTTGTCCAGAAGCATATAAGTTATATGTATAGCTGCTGTTGTCTTTAGTGATCATGAGTTTGATTCTTTTATCTTTCGGAATATCATAGTTAATCCCAATAACACCTTGAGCCACTTTCGATGTAATCAACCAGCCCGCATCTACACTTGCGGCTTGAGCTGTGCTTACCGGAACCGCAGTAATCAGTACGAACAGCGCGACCATCATAAAATAAACCTTTTTCACGGATAAAACCCCTTTCGGTAGCTGGCTGCCATCCTTTCGGGAAGGCCCTTTAGCTTTGCGTCCCTACCTTTCGATAGGTTTGCCGTTATCGTATAAGCTCTATCTGTCCTAATTTCACTAGACAAATTAATAGAATCCATTTAAAACAAACAAAAAAAGCCTCTTCATTCGGTAACTGGCTGCCATCCTTTCGGGAAGGCCCTTTAGCTTTGCGTCCCTACCTTTCGATAGGTTTGCCGTTTATCGTGTTTAGCTTTTATAGTCTTATACTACCATATTTATCCTCTTAAACAAGAACAAAATTGCTAGATTTGCTATTATTTTATAGTTATTTCTCTGTATTTAAATTCTCTTGTCATTTCTCATCTGTTATTAGAAAAGTTTGGCATGAACAATCAAGCGATGTGTAGGATCTACTAGTGGGTCACACGTAATTAGAGTAAGAATTTTATCCTTGTTATTCCCGTCTAGAACAGACACATCACTAGGAAGTACAACAGAAATATCATAAACCTCGTAATTATAAGTCTGATCGCTAGTCTTTACCGTAATCGTATCCCCAATAACAACCTCATTCAATCTGTTAAACAATCTGCCCGCAGTTCTAGCTCTATGTGCAGCTATTGCGGCGTTCCCTATTTCTCCAATTGGAGTCGTTTCTTTCATATGGGCCGCAGCATGCTTCATATTCGCTTTAGTAGCCCCTTCTAATACAGGCAGCTTCAGATCGATCTTATCGATCTGAATTAATGCGATGACTTTGCCACCCACTTCAATTTCCGGTTCTGGCTTTTCTGTTTCTTGCGGCTGTGCTTGTGCATCTAGAGCTGATTCCTCCGCTAGTAGCTGAGTGACCTCGGCATATCTGCTCTTCAGATCAGGTGGTGGAGTACTTTCACTGGTCCTCAGTTCAGCCGATTCTAATAGCTTATCCTGCTGCCAGTCGTTATACCATTCGTTAGCTTTTGGATAGAGCATGATAAGGATCCCAGCCAGTATGAGCACATACGAGAATTTACGCATGATTTTCACCTCCGTGGATTGGTTCTACTGAACTTTAGAATACCCATTTCCGACTTCCGAAGAAGTTAATGATCACCGTCACAAACGTTACTAGTACCTTAGAGATCAACACTTGAATGCCTAGTTTGTCAGTCAACAGATGCATTAGCAACAGCGATATTCCTAGCACTACCAGGTTCAGTACGATAAACTTCAACAACTGCGTCTTATCAAAACCCTCTTTATTGCCACGATCACGATCCTTGAAGGTTACTTTTTTATTCAAAATAAAGCTGTTCGCTGTTCCTGCACTATAAGAAATCACCTGTGCTAACGCATATACCATCCCAAGTGAGTTCAGTAATGTGAAAATTACGAAATCAATGAGGGTATTTACCAGACCTACAGCATTAAATTTGAGAAACTGTATGAATGCAGTCCGAAAGTTCTTATCTGACATCTTTGTAATCCTTCCGGCGATCTACTTCTTCTTCGTTACGATATCCTATAGTCTCACTGACAATATACAACGGTCTATCCTTAGACTCGTCATAAATCCGTCCGATATACTCTCCGATTACACCTAACAGCATCAGAACAATACCGTTAAAGAGCAAATTGACCCCTACAATGGAAGCCCAGCCTGGAACCGTCCATGAGGTGAAGAAGATTCTTTGAAACAATACGAAGAATAAATAGAGAAAGCTAGAGAAGGAAAGAAAGAATCCGACATACGTAGCAATCTTAAGTGGCTTATGCGAAAAGGAAGTGATCCCATCCAGCGCAAAACGAATCATTTTCTTGAGAGGATACTTGGTTTCTCCTGCAAAACGTTCTTCCCGCTCATATTCCACCATCGTCTGCTTAAAGCCGACCCAGCTTACCAAACCTCTGACATACCGATTTTTTTCCTTAAGCCCCCGCAAGACATCACATACCTTACGATCAATAAGACGGAAATCACCTGTATCCGTAGGAATGTCTACACTTGTCATGCTGCTGAGCAACCGATAGAAGAGCTTAGCCGTTACCTTTTTGAACATCGTTTCTCCACGGCGCTTCAGACGCTTCGCATACACAACATCATAGCCCTCTTTCCACTTCTCGATCATTTGCAAAATGACCTCTGGTGGATCTTGAAGGTCAGCGTCAATAACAACGACCGCTTGACCTTCTGCATAGTCCATGCCAGCTGTAATCGCTACCTGATGTCCGAAATTACGCGAGAAGTCAATTAGCTTGACGCATTCATCCCGATCACTGATCTCCCGAATCATCTGGGCCGAACGATCACGACTTCCGTCATTTACGAAGACTAGCTCATAAGTATCGCCGCATTCGTCCATTACTTTTTTCAAACGTTCATAAGTAACGCTAATTACTTGCTCCTCATTGAACATGGGTACAATTACACTATATCTGGCTTTCACCTTTATTCCTCCTAAAAGCTTTATGGAGCGTTACATCTTAATATTCTTCATAATAACGCTGTGAGCATAAACTTATTGTTATAGATACTTTTTAATAAATCTAGAAAACCCAAGAAGGGAACCAACGTAGCATGTTCTTCACATAATCTCCGCTAACCTGCATCCCTGATAGGACTGGGTAGAACGCGATAAACAGCAGTAAAGCAACAGCCACATAGACATAACGAACGTAACGAGCTTCAGGATATTTACTATCTAGTAACTTCATTATATATACAATACCAAGAATCATAAAAGGTACCATAGCAAAATAATGGTAGATAAAGGTTTCCCTTGGGACAAGCATCCACGGAACATACTGTGAGAAAAAGGCGATCCAGATCATATACAGGTTCTTATCTTTGCGTTTCAGCGTAATCCACAGCGTTGCCAGCATTGCAAAAATACCAGTCCACCAAATAAGCGGATTCCCCATAGTCACAATACTGCTGACCTGACCTGCCGGTAATCCTTCACTGCCACTGAAGAACCAAACAGGTCTCTTCATAAACGGCCATTGCCACCAGGAGGACGCAAAAGGATGTGTAGCTACAAGCTGACTGTGGTAGTTGTACATATTCTTTTGGGAATCAATCAAGCCTTTTATAGTAAAGCCCTCTGCGGATGCAGATAAACCAGGAACAAAAGATAAACTATAAATAATGACCGGTATGATTACGAAGAATGCAACACAACTAGCTAAGGTAATGATGGTATTCTTCCAGAAGGAATTTACGGCTTCGCGACAGGTGCCTAGCAGTTCCTTGTCTTTGATCTTCCCTTCCGCGAGCAACCGTCCCGAAGCTTGGTATTCTCTGTAACGCTCGAAGAGCGAGATAGCTAGCATAATGGCCAGCCCAGCTCCTCCGTACAGTACAATCCACTTGGAGGCGACACCAATTCCGAAGAATAGACCGGACCAGAATAGCGGAATTAGTGTTTTTCTTAAGGGCTGCCTGAAGAAGTTCATCGTGTAATATCGCTGCATGAAATAAAACATTAACATGATGAAGAATACTCCGTATACATCGATCGTAGAGATTCTTGTTTGTGTGAAATGCATGAAATCCAGTGCGAACAACCCAGCTGCAAGTGCTGCGTATTTACTCTTTTTAAAGAGACGTAGTGCCATTACATAAATGAGAGGCAGCATCGCTATCCCGAACAATGTTCCGATAATACGCCAGCCGAATGGATTGACTCCGAACAGTTCCATCCCAACTGCGATCAATAGCTTGCCGAGCGGTGGATGCGTGTTCTCGTAAGGCACAATCCCATGTGTATATTCATAAGCCGTTCGTGCATGATAGATCTCGTCAAAATAAGTGCTGTTCATAAAGTTAGAGTATTCAGGGACGAGTGACTGCTCGTCAAAAAGATTGGCAGGCTCTCCTCTTTTAGCAACTGCATTAGCATCCGGTGTTACACCCCCTATAGGAAGAGGCACTCTTTCGCCTCCCTGCTCATAAAAGGCCATTTCATTTAAAGTGAACCCTGGAGAGGTGACTGTAAACTTCACGTATCTTGCCGCAACGTTCAGAGGTTGGCTTTTCCAGATGAAGACATTCCCAACATCCTCGCTCACATCTAGCGGATTACTCCAGACATCAGGGGATTCACTGAATTCGAGCTTAAACTTCCCGGTACCTACACCACCGAAGATATTCACTCGTTCCAATTGTTTGCTCTGTCCTAGATCTACATAAAAGCTTTCACCGCTGGCAGCTGGCTCCCATAATGTCTCCGGAGATTTAGTAGATCCAAGATTGTATAAAGCAATCGCCGCGTAAACGGCAGTAATTGCAAGTATACATATCCAATCTATACGCTTAAACTTCATCGCTCAATCTCCCTCCCTTCTGGTGCGGTCTTATTTGCTCGACAACTTTAAGGTCTTCTTGATATTTTTCTTCAGGTGTTGGTGGTGCTGGAAGAGGTTTTACTCCCCCACGAACATACACGTCGTAACCGATGTAGAGCATGTATAGCAATAATGATAGGTTAGCAATAGAGGTGACCAAAACGATTCCATCAGCACCTGGATTTACACCTGCATTTAGATGGGTCAACGTATAAGCCACATTGATATACTGCGTTAAGCTGAATCCAAGGAATAGGAATAAAAACCTACGATCCCGACTTGCTATATAAGTGAACATACAGAGAATAACAGCAGGGAACATATAGCGTTCATGCATTTTGGTTCCGAGCACAAAGACTACTACAATGAGTGCCATACCGATAAAGTAGGATTTGGACAGGTCCAAACGATCCTTTTTAAAGGAATAAAATGTTGCTACGGCTACTGCCACTAAAATAAATATGAAGCCCCATACACGGTAAGTGATACCTAACCAAGTCAGATCTAGAGATGACCACATCGGGTCAGTCAGTGCATATAGATTAAATGCATTCACAGAAGAATAGGGATAGGAAGATAACGTACTCTTATACAGATTAATAAGGCCAACTAAACCACCGTTATTCCAGAAAAATGGTGCCGCCAGCAATCCGAATATTCCTAATCCATACAAAGCTCCAAATCCAAGCTGCTTCCAAGCCCGGTGATGATAGAAAGCAAACATCAATACCGGTGTAAATATTAACGCTTGTGGTTTAACTAAAGTTGCTAGTGCAAACAAAATCGCGGATTGAACAAACTTTTTGTTCGCAGCACCATGAATACTAAGCAACAGGAAAATCAAAAAGAACGAATCCGCTTGTCCCCACGCCGCTGAATTAACAAGGACCGCCGGATTAAACAGAAATAATAGCATTAAGCCAAAGGCGATCCCTGAGCCGAGTTTTTTGCGGGACATTTGATATATGAAGTAACCCAGCACTAAATCAGAAATAATCGCTGGTAGTTTGAACAGCAAATTCTCTCCGCCCGAACCATGTGCAAAGCCAAATACACCACGAATAAGACTAAGCATGTACAAAATGTACAAATAACCAGGTGGATAATCAGCAAAATACCCTTCTTCATAAAACTTGCCTGGACCTAAATCAACCATACGCTGGCCCCACGCGATAAAGGTATTCATGTCATTCTGATAGCCTTGAGCAGTCAGACCAATCCAGACCCTTAGGATAAAAGCAATTCCGATGGCTATGCTCAGCCATTTGGAATAGACATTCTCAGGTTGCTTCATAAGCTTCTCACTGCGGAATGCCTTGGTATAAAGCACTGCAAAAAACACACTGAAAAGCGCTGAGATCAGCAGCATCTTGGTTGGAGATACTTTATGTGGGGCGTCCGCTTTTTTGTCACCAGCACCCTGACTAACTGCTGCACTGTCCAGAGAAATGACGTTGGCTCCTTCGGGAGCAGCCTCTAATTTTTCTACAGACAAATCATCAAAATAAGCCTTACCTTGAATCAAGCTGGAGTAGCCTCCCAAACTTGCACCTATGCCGAATTCTTTCTGCTTAGGTCCTGTCTGACCTATGTATTCAAGATACTGCCACTCTCCCGCCGTATCCGTTACACTTGGATAACCCCCACCTACTCCAACGGCAAGTATATTGGCGCCCATTCCTTCGCCTGCGGTACTTACTACTTTGATCCATCCAGAGATTTTATAATAGCTGTCCGGTGTTGCCTTAATCGTCTGCACCCATTTCAAATGATTGGGTTCGATATTCTCAATGACTGCAGCTTTACTACCGGAGTGAACCTCGTCCGATTGGATTGAAAGTAGGCCAGAGTTGTCTCCTGAAATCCACATATCCTTAGTCCAGTTAGAAGGAGCATCCTCTCCTCCCTCCTCAAATCCAGGGTTCTGCAATAGATTCCCATCTGCATAAATGCTTGTTACAGGAAGCAAAAACAATAACAGCATCAATACAGTCATTGCGGCCGTACGTGTACTCTTGATCATCGTTCCAACCTCACCTCGTCTATATTAATCCAGCCTTTACCGCCATTAATAAAAATTTCAGTTTGTTCATTCTGACCGATAGATACCATTGGAAGTGTAAGCTCTTGATAAACCTCACTAGCAGGTATTTTCGTCTCCGCCCGCACTACGCCATTAACTCGGACGCCAACTCTTCCTTCTTCTCCACCGGCACTAACCATTATACCAAGCTTATATTCTCCAGGTTCTGCTATTCTGATAGATTGTGTAATGGTTTTGTCAAATCCCGGATCAAGATAGGCCAAATAACTTCCATTATAGGGATTATTAGTCGCCACACCCGTACCGGATGAAAAGTTCCAGCCTGATATCCCCTCTTCAAATCCTCCATTTGTAAATTCCGAGATTCCCTCTACTTCTCCAGTCATAGCCTTCACAACCGTGTAGTTGGCAAACCGTTTAACCGTATAATTATCGCTTTCAGCAGGAATGGCATCACCATTCCAAAAAATATATGTCACTGCCTCTCCCGGAACTATGCTTGAATTTCCAAATCTATATTTTCCAAAGGAAGATACCTGCTGAAATGCACCTCCAGGATTAGAATAATTAACGGTTGCTAAGAAATCATGGGGATTAATCTGCTCATAAAAAAGGACATAAATATAAGGCATATTAACTTTATCAGTTACGTAGATGTTCCCAGCACTCTCTTCAGAAGCATATTGTATAGCCTCACCGAAAGATTCATAGAAAGCTGGTCCTATCTCTTTAGGATAATCACGGAAATAAACTGTAGAGAATAGAACAAAAAACAAGCTGAAGGTTATCGCCGAAAGAATTCCCAATGCTTTCACTTTCTGGATCAACCATATAAACCCTGCAACAATCAGTAAAATAATTGGATAAAAAATAACATTAATGCGATTAATATTTACATTCGTAACAAAGGCCATCAGCACCGACACAAAAAACCAAAGCAACACAACGATCAATCCTGTTTGCTCATGACCACGGTTCCTTAATGTTCTTAACATAACTATAAGCCCTATAATTACAAAAGGTAACGCGATAGGATAAGCATAGCCATAAGGTGAAATCGAATTCCAAAGCAATCCATCTGATCCACTAATCAATATTTTCATGAATTCCTGAAAATTACTTAAAGCCGTATGTAATAGTTGCCCACCGAATATCGATGTTACCTGATCCATTCGCGGTGTTGTCAATTTCGGAATAGAGAAGATCGGAGTAGAAATCCCTTCTAGCGACAATCGATTGATCACAACAAATAAGAATATTGGCAGTGCCAACAAGATAAACAGCGCAATGTTCCATAGAATGGTCCGAAGCTGTAATGCCCTTTTATAGAATAGAAGAATTCCAGTACCTAAAGCAAATATCGGCACAAAAAAATAGGAAGTACCATAAGCATACAGTGAAAGAGCAAGCGCAAGAGTAAATCCGTAAAACCACTTAGGAGTTTGAAAGGACTTAAGTAACATATAAACGGAGAGCAAAATCATTGTGGGAAATAAATTGGATTCCAGTGCCCATCTTGACATCATAATATGCCAAGGATTAATTGCGATAAAAAACATGGCAGCAATACCGGCAGTTCTGGAATTAAACAGCTCTTTGGAAAGAAGATAGAATACGAGCATACCCAGGAGACCCATGATTAAGCTAACCGCTCGTATAGACATTGAAGTGAGTCCGAACATTAATATGAAGGGCATTGATAAATAAGCGTAAAGTGCATTCTGCCCGCTTCCCCAAGCAATGAGGTGAATAGGTAAATGAATACCATTGCGGTCTATTCCATAATGAAGGATAGCGTAAGCATCATAACCTATAGATGCCTCATCCTGATTTAATCCACCTGGGATAGAACCAAAGTAAAGAATACGAATTACAGCCCCCAGCAAAAACAATAAGAGCGGCCAAGGATTGTTCTTGAAATAAGAATACCAATTGCTAAACTTTGTGGACAACATTCATCACCTCTTCAACAATATAATCTAAATATTGGATGATGGAAAGGCAGAACGTACAACAAGTTAAACAGGAGAATACATAATCGAAAATAAAAAAAATAGCCCCCTCTGTTATGAGGGAGCCGCTGAATGCACATCTATACTCTCTATATATATTAGCCCTCACTACCAAGAAATACATAACGGAGAACAATCAGGATCGCTAGTACCCACATCATCCAGTGAATATCGTATTTCTTCTTACCCGCAAGGTTAGCTACAGAAGCAAGGATTACATAAGTTACGATACCAAAGGAGATACCGTTAGCAATATTATAAGTGAAAGGCATGATAACAAGAGTCAGGAATGCTGGAATTGCAACAACCATATCTTGAAAATCAATTTGACGGATCGATTGTGCCATCAGCACACCTACGACGATCAATGCTGCGGCTGTAGCAGATCCAGGAATAAGAGCAACGACTGGAGCAAGGAATAAGGCAAGCAAGAAACATACACCCGTTGTTACAGCTGTCAGACCTGTACGTCCACCCTCAGCAACACCTGCCGCGCTTTCTACAAAAGCAGTAGTAGTAGAAGTACCCAGTGCAGCACCACCTGCTACAGCAACTGCATCGACAAACATTGCATTACCTACACGTCTATTACCTTCTTCAGGGTTATCCATAATACCTGCGCGTTGAGCCGTACCTACAAGCGTACCAAATGTATCAAACAACTCTACAAAGGTGAAAGTTGCGATTGCCGAAACGATACCTGTGTGCAGGATACCATCCCAGTCAAATTGGAAAAAGTTCAATTGCGTGAAGTCAGGAACCCAAGGCGTTGCCGGACTGGACAGTGCGCTGAAATCAACTACGCCCATCAACATACCAGCGACAGTTGTTCCCAAGATACCAAACAAAATTGCGCCTTTAACGTTCAGTACCATCAAGATGGAGATTAGAAGAAGACCGATAATTACCAATTGGACATTCGTATTCTCTAGGCTACCCATATGAATGATAGTTTCAAAGGAAAGGACATCCGTGAATGTGTTAGCAGGAATGTCTTTACCAGCTTCAACACCAATCGTCATGAGTCCACTGTTCTTAAGACCAAGGATCGTAATAAACATCCCGATACCTACTGTAATTGCATGCTTCAAGCTATCAGGGATTGCAGTTAGTAAGATCTGCCGTACTCGAGTTACAGTTAGCAAGATAAAGATCAAACCGGAAATAAATACGGCTGTCAGACCCATTTGCCAAGTGAATGGATGCTCTGATGTGGCGGAAGATAGAATTACGGAAGCAAAATATGCGTTAAGTCCCATACCAGGTGCCAATGCCACTGGAAAGTTTATGAACACGCCCATTGCGATGGTGAAAATACCTGCTGCCAGCGCCGTCGCTAGAAATACAGAGTACCAGCCCATATCAATACGGCCAAATGCTGTTAAAGTACTCGGATTAACCGACAAGATGTAAGCCATTGCCATGAACGTGGTCAAGCCCGCCATGATCTCTGTACGTACTGTAGTGCCGTTCTCTTTCAACTTGAAAAACCGATTCAAATTGTTCTCCCCCTAAGGTATGTTGTGGCTGACAGCAACAAAAAGCCGGTATCTGTTAGACACCGGCTCGAAAAAAAGAGTAGTCCCCCATGACCATAGTCCTAAATCAAGGACAATGCGGGGTTGCTCTGCTCTTCTTAATCGTAGCTAGGTCATTACGGTGACCTCGTAGAAACTTCCAGGCCAATTCCCGGAAATATACGAAAGAATTATGTTGTTGTGCTCTATCATTTTAGGTGGATACCACATAAGTTGTCAATGATAAAAAGCGAACATTTTCGACTTTATTTTTTCCATTGTTCGTAAATCACACAATTTCATGCTTTTATCTATCGTCAAACCCCTTCTAGTTGTGCAGCTTATTAACTATTCAATCACTTTTCGTATGGGTATATTTGACTATGTTTCTAGTTATTGATCTTTAGTGTACTTATAACTATGCCAAGAATTAGCTAAATGCCCTATCGCTAAACACACTACTGCAAGACTTAACCAAATGGATTTGCCCCAAATCGCTGCCAATCCGAATGCACATACTGGGATGACTGCCATCGGGATCGGAATAAAGACTAAAGGGTCCCATAATAATTTAAATTGCTGCCCCTTAACGATATATCGAATCCAAAGACCATAATAAATCATGATAAACAAGACGATTAGGGCAGCTAGAATACCGAATTTCACATATTGGAAGTTATCCTTTGAGATTGCAAGAATGCCTATACAACCCAATTGCCCTATTCTCTCGAAAATTGTAAAAACCGGTCCTGCATCTCGAACACCAGCAGGTACATTTTCAGGTGGAAACTTAATCATTAGCAAACTAGGTGCAAGGAGGATTAATGCCATTAGTGTGCCGAGAAGAGAAAACCCCATGTTAATTTCTCCCTATGATAGATCTTTGCTATTTTATCACATTCATATAGAGCAGCTATATAGCGTCTATCACATTTTTTTGAATAAAAAAAACCGCAGCCCTTTATTCAATAAGGAGTTGCAGGTTTTTGATAAGACTCTATCGCAAAAAATCCTATGAGATCAAATTAGCGAGTGGATGCCCAAAAGGCCAAAGCAAACATTGTCCAGTCATTCATCACGTGCACTATAAACGATGTCCATATATTTTTAGTCTTAAGATATGGATATAGCAGAACAATCCGTGCAATACCAATACCGAGAATAGCTTGGACAATATTCCAATTATATGTTGGTAAATGATATGCGCCAAATAAAATAGCTGAAACTATGCAGGCTAAAATTATAGCAGACTTTCTACTCATCTTAAGTTTCTTAACTCCAAATGATAGCACGACCAAGAATGGAAGTATCGTGATTAATTCTTCACCAAACAGCATCGGGATCGTTCTCAAGAAGAACGGAATTGCATCAGCAAAATTACCATTGAAACTATCGGTTGCTGGATTAGCGCTCGTACTAAACAATTTCGTAATAAGGAAACCGACAATACCTGTCACAATCAAATTCGCAACGTAAGTTCCAAGAATCAAAAGAATATCTTTAGCTACTAATTTTCTGAATAATGATGTCCATTGACTTCGTGCCACAAAGATTACTGCTGCTAAAGGAAAAATCACATTCATAAAGGGCTGTACATTGGGACCTCCAAACATAATAAGAAACAGAGCAAAACCAACCGCGACAGAAACAAGAAAAATGAGGCTGCTCTTCAAATTTAGACTAGGCGATGACAGTTCACTGTAGAACGGAAAATCATCGTTTTTACGCTCAAATCTGAAAAAATCACTTTTATTCTTCATAATAAATCAAATCCTTCCCATAAATAATAGACTCTGCTCTCTACAACATGGAGATCATTCTGTCTAAGTTGTAACAGGTTTTGAAAATCAATTTGAAGTACTTACATCATAGTTTCATTTCTGTCCAATTACGACAAAGGTCTTATAAATAGGACTTTTTTTTCGAAAAAATCACCAATTTATATATATATCATAAAGGCTAGCTACTATAAATTATGATTTTTTCGTAAACAAATTGGATGCTCTCTGAATTATAATAAAAACCTATATTTTTAAGTCCTCTATGATTTATCTCCAAGTCAACATTCACTCCAGTTACATCTTTAGGAAAATAAATAAATAAAGGTAGGCGAGCGATTTGAAGACATACGGTGAGGTTATTCGAAATATCCGAACAAATAAGGGGTTAACTCAAAAAGAAGTTTATTTAAATATTATCTCGAAATCATATGCTATTGAATTTGAAAAAGGAAACCATGATCTCTCATTAGGATTGTTAGAACAAATTTTAGATCGACTTATGATGGAGATTGACGAGTTTTTCTATATTTACCGAGGTTATAAACCATCTAATTATGAAGAATTTATCAACAAATATTCCAAAGCAGCAAATAACAATGATATAGAAGCATTAATAACTCTATATCAAGAACTGTATCAGAGACAGGATCTGATCTCTAAAGTTCATCTAGCAGAAGTAAGGTCCCGTATTAGATTATTAAAGTACTTCAACGTAACTGATACGCTTGAGAAGAATATCATTCGGGTAGAAGATATCGAGACGATCACTAACTACCTCAATAATCTACAATCTTGGACCCTCCAAGAAATGCAGTTGTTCTCAAATACTTTAGAATACATAGAATACAATCAGAAAGATATTCTTTTCAAGACACTTATCAAGTCCATGAAAAAATATGAAAACTACGATCGAGGACGGGATGTCATTTGTGTAATGCTAACAAATATGATTCACGAATTAATAATGAACGATGAGTTAGGCTACGCAGAGATCTTAAACGAAGATCTAAATAAAAATAGCAATCAATATCAAACGATATTTTTCAAGATTGTAACTAAGTATTATAATGGTTTGATTAAAATTAAAAGGAACAACAAAGAAGAAGGAACAACACTCGCTCAATCCGCAATCGATGTATTATATGAACTCGACCAATCCTATCAAGCAAAAACATTTGAGTCGATATTGTCGCAGATCTTACAATAGATTTTTAGCAAAAGTACTGTATTTTAGACTTTCCAGCTAGTTGGCAATACATTAATAATCTAGTAGAACTTAATATATAATAAAAAAAGTCGAAAACCCTAAACTACAAGGTTTTTCGACTTTTTATATCTATTCCCACTTCATCATTACTTCTTATTTTAGATCAGCTTGAGTAGGTGATCTATTCGTTGAAGCGTATAGGTCGCTTCCTTGCTGTTCACCGCGTCACCTACCGCCGCAACTTTCATTCCTGCATGGACGCCTGCTTGCACTCCGGCTACCGCATCTTCGACAACCAGGCATTCAGATGCATCACATTCCAGCTGACTTGCTGCGAGCAAAAACACTTCCGAGTCCGGCTTGCTTCTTGAGATTTGATTACCGTCGACTATGACGGCAAACCAATCTAACAAGCCTACTTGTTCAAGAATGAACCGCGCATTCTTACTGGAAGACCCTACAGCGGCGGCGACCCCCTTCACCTTCAATCCTTCCAAGGTTTCCGTTACACCGGGCAAGATGTCAGCAGGTGAAAGCTGCTCCAGAAACTTACGATAAACTGTATTTTTCTCCTCTGCTAACGATTGCTTCTGGTCATCTGTAAATTGCTTGTCCGAAGCACCGGATAAAATAATATCCAGACTCTCCATGCGACTCACACCGCGCAATCGGTTATTGACATCCTCATCGAAAGGAATGTTCAGCCGATCTGCGATTTGCTTCCAAGCCTTATAATGAAAATGATCCGTCGATACCAGTACACCGTCAAGGTCAAATATAACGGCACGCATCATAGTCTGGCTTCCCAATAGCCGCAGAACGGATCAACCGGATTGGTTCCTTTAAATTCGGATTTGCCTTGAATTTTATCAACGATCGCATTTAAGGAATATTCATTTCCTGAGTATGCATTGATGAACGTCGGAATACGCGGCACATCCTGCAAATGGAACGGGTTCGCCACGGATATGAACATCGTTGGCAATTCTTTAATAAACCATGGAATATCCCCACCATATGGCGGTGTATAGTTAATCCGCAGATCTGTCTTATTGCTCGCTGTCGCGTAGTTCGCGAAGTAAAGCGCGAAGTCATATTGTTTCACATAATCCCGAACCGACATGAACATGGCTTGCATGTCCATCGGATGATGGACGGTAACTTCAAATCCAGCAGTCCGCAGCTTCTCTACGAATGGCTTATGGGTTCCTCCCGCGGAGAAGCTTCCTTCCTCATCACCTAACACGACGAGCAGCATTCTCTTATGCGTTTCCGGTGTAACCGGTAGTAATTGCTGCGTATCTTTCACTAATGTTACGGATTGGTCGGCGCAAGCCTGTGCCCATTGGTGATGCTGCTCAGACCCGATGACCGCTAAAGCTGACTCATCAGGAACCAAGGTATTCGTACGAGCTTGCTCATGCAATCTTAAAGATGCCTTCAAGCCAAGAATGCGCGTTACAGCTTGGTTCAAGCGTTCTTCCGTCAGAATGCCGTTACGAATGCCGCTTAGCATATACTCTAGATCTTCCTCGAAGTTCCGATTGAAGAGGAAGATATCGCACCCCGCAGCAATCGCTTTTGGTACAGCCAGTTCACGACGTTCTGCTATTGTAAATCCGGCCATTAGCGTGGCATCACTGACGATAACACCGTTAAAGTTCATCTTCTCGCGCAGCAAATTCTGTAGAATTTCTGACGACAACGAACTTGGAAGCAAATCCTCATCCTTTAATTCCGGATTAAAATGACGTTGGTAGGCTGGCTGCATAATGTGTCCCACCATGACCGTATTAGCGCCTTCATCAATTAACGTCTGATATACATGTCCAAAAGTCGCATCCCACTCTTCTGTGGAGAGTGAATTTATAGATGTCAGCAAGTGCTGATCCCGATCATCGACCCCGTCACCCGGAAAATGCTTAATCGATACCGCCATACCGTTCTCGTGGGCTGCCTTCATATAAGCAAGTCCCATATCAAGCACGGTCTCTGGACGATCGCCGAAGGTACGAACATTCGTAATCGGATTGCGGAAATTCATATTAATGTCGACAATTGGTCCAAAGGACCAGTTCAATCCCACAGCTCTTCCTTCACTACAAGCCACAGTCCCTAGCTTATACGCCATATCCGGATCATTCGTTGCCGCCACTTGAAGCTGCTTCCCGAAGTAAGTGCCTTCCGTTGCAACCCCATCTCCCCCATTTTCCAGGTTCGCTGCGAGAAGCATCGGTATTTTACTGTTCTCCTGCATGGCTTTATGCGCTGAGCGGATCTCATTCGCTGGGCCCGGACGATACATTAATCCGCCAGGCTGGTATTTCTTCACCATATCGATCAAAGCCGCGTTGTCACCCATCCCTACCGGGCAAAAGAGCTGTCCGACTTTTTCTTCTAACGTTAAGCCTTCTAATGTTTCTTGTACCCATGTAATATCTTGTTCGTTCAGGTTAAATGGTTTCTTCGTCAAATCTACTTGATGTAGCATATTGTTTTCTCCTCTCGATATCCTTGAATTTATAATGCAATGTTATTGCGTGCTTTCAAATCGGCTAGCATCTGACTCTCATCTTTATCTAAGGTATAGAACAATAGTGCGATAACGGCTAAGACGTAACAAACAATAGGAATCCAAATAAAATTTAGTTCGATGGCCCGCAATGCCGAACCCGTCTGCACTGCTCCCGCTTTATAACCGCTAAGTCCAAGCATCCAGGCTGATAACGCGCCGCCAATACCCATACCGAACTTTACACCGAAGCTAGAGGAAGCTGTCAGCAAGCCTTGTGCACGAACCCCTGTTTTCCACTCGCCGTAATCCACGGTATCCACGATCATAATGAACAACAAACCGCCTGCAAAACCGCCACCAAGACTAACAACAACACTTCCCGTAATTAGTAATGCAATGCTGCCCGCTTGATCTCCCATGAACATGATCAGTTGACCAATGATTGAAACGATTAATCCGAATATCATGATATTCCGTTTACCAAATTTTTTGGTTAAGGACGGCACGATGACTAAGGTCAAGATCATGACTAGGTTCAAGCCCATTACCATTGGAATCAGATCAGGTCTTTCAATTTTATACGTGAAATAATAGGTTGTTGTCTGGGTCTTCATGATGTTCGCCACCCAGAAAATAAAGTTTATGAACAACATGATGGCCCACGGCCAATTGCCTTTGATCGCCTTCATACCCTCTTTGACCGGTAAAGATTTCTGAGATGAAGCGGATACTACGCGCTCTTTCGTATTGAAGAATGCATTGATGAACAGCACAAATGCAATTGATGCAAAAATAATCATCGTCCAGGTAAAGCCTTTGGCATCATTGCCTTGCCCTAATTTATGAACAATCGGCAATGTAAAGGTGGTTACAGCAATCGTCCCTACCATGGCGAACAGGACACGGATCGTACCAATAACCGTTCTCTCTTGCGGATCACTCGATAGACTCGGCAGAATAGAAGTGACCGGCAAATTGATACCTGCATATAAAATCCCTAACAGGATATAGGTCACGTAAGCGTACACAATTTGTCCCGACGGACTAATATCCGGTACAGAGAACGTTAGCACAGCGATAACGGAAAATGGCAAGGCTAACCATAGGAACCATGGACGCGATTTCCCCCATCTGGTATTTGTCTTATCGATCATGATCCCGAAGAAAGGGCTGTCAAAAGCATCGATAACCCGGGCGATTAAAAATAATGTACCTACAGCAGCCGCACTCATTCCGATCGAATCTGTGTAGTAGAACAACAAATAGGTTGTTACTACTTGAAAGACGAGATTGGATGCAGTATCGGTAAGTGAATAGCTGATTCGTTCAAACCATGGTACTTGTTTGGTTGACATATGTGTTTACCTCCTGCTCATTATCATGCTTTCATTATAGTAAGCGCTAACAACAATAACTTCCCGCTATTTATCCCTGTTCCATCGCAAATTTAACCTCTTTGAAACCTTATTAAGCTTAGTGAAATTGTAGTGAGGTCAAATATGAACCTGTCAGAAGACAAAAAAGACCCCTACATGCCTGCTAGGGGTCGATTTATCATAGATTAGATTCTTTTCATTTCATACAATTGGACTTCATGCGGTGAAAGCTCTGCTTTGAGATTAAATTGCTGATCGATGAGTTGAACGAAAATTTCCCGTTTCGGCAGACTCGCACTCCTTAGGTAGGCAATATCCTCCGAATGAAGATGTACGGGGTGTCCCATATCCACCCAACGATCGTAGGAGCTGCCCCATTGCCGGTTCAATGATGTTTTGCGAATCTGATAGCTGCCTGGCGCAAGCCCCGACAATTCCAAGGTAAGCTCGAGCGGATCGTTATGCTTGAAAATGCGGTATCGGTCGTATTCATTCAAATGAGAGACGTCATTACGACGATACAAGGCATCTGTATGTACATAATGGAATAAGAGCACCTGAATCTCATTCCCTTGTCTCGTAATACAATAGTTCTCGCCGCGCTGGATCATCTCAGAACCTAATTTGGCAAGCATTTGATAAGCGTGATAAGCAGCTTTCTCAATTCCGTTGTTCGTCATCAGCCCGAGTCCGCCGTGAAACACTTGATTCGGCACAAGAAACTCTTCCAGAAAATCTGTACTCGTCCAATAACAAAGACTATCCACTTGGTCGATCGTATCGATGACGTTCTTCACGATATAAGCGGATTGATAGCATGTATCATGAATCAAATCTCGTTGGTTGCCGCTCGAATTCCACTCCGTCAAGTGAATTTCCTTGATATTAGCTCCGGATTCAACAACAATATCACGCGCTTTAGCGATGACCTGCGATAGATAATCTTCAGCCGCGGACAGTGTCCAATACCTCGACATTTCCTCTGCCGTCCAAACGAATTCCTCCGACATCCCCCCATCGAGCTGCATGGCATCATAAAAAATCTGATCGAACGGGTAGCTATGGAACGATATAAAGTCAGGTAAACAATGATTCTGCATGCAGAAGTACAGAAAATCCTGTAACCAAGTATCATTAAGAATCGTTGGAGACAACAAGCTTGGCCCCCCCATTCTCAGCTTCGGATACTTTCGGATCACTTCATGGGTTGCCTGATAGAAGGTGAAATACTGCTCTTGCGTGCCGCTCCAAAAGGAGATAACATCAGGTTCATTCCATACTTCAACATACCATGTCGTCACCTCTTCAACGCCGTACCGCTCGATACAGTGGTCCATCAGTGCTTCGACGAGCCCCATCCAGCGCGTTAATTGATTGGGATAGCTGACATTACTCTTTTTCACGAAAATTGTCGCATCTCCGGACGCCAGCTTCGAAGGCATAAACCCAAGCTCGATGAAAGGCTTCAGGCCAATGCTCAGGAAAAAGTCAAATAGCTGATCCACATAAGTAAACAGATAATAAGGCTCGCCTCGTCCGTTTTCATGATACACCATCATCTCGTCGTCGAAGATGCCATGAAACCGGATATAGGAGAAACCGATATCCTTCTGAAGCTGGATGAGCTGCCGCTGCACCTCTCCGAATAAGCCCTCTTTCGCTTTGCCAATCGAAGTCAATCTTCGCCAAGTATGCATAAGCGGCGTTGCAGTATTTACATCGAGGTGGATGCTCTCTGTCTTTACGATCATTTTATCTTGCATAATAAAGTCGGATTCCTTAGATTCGCTCGGCAAATATTTGAATAGCTCCTTGAAGGCATCCTGTTGATTCATTTCCAGATAATTAGGAGTCTTCGATGCTCTCGCATTCGCATAAGCGGACATATCTCCCGCGCGCTTCGCTCGATACTCTCTCGGCGTTGTTCCGTAAAACTCTTTGAATACCTTATTAAATGATTTGATACTGGGAAATCCGTTATTCAGCGCCACTTGGGTGATCGTTAAATCATTGTAATTCAATTCATCTAAAGCATGCTCCAGACGCACACCGTTAAGATATTGAGAGAAGGTCGTACCCAAAAACTTTTGAAAAAATCGAGACAAATAGTGCACCGACAAAAATTCTTGCTCAGCAATCTCTGTTAAAGAGATCGGCTTCGCATAATTATGTTGAATGAACTCGGTAATGGCCAAGAGGCGATCCATGAACTTCACATCGGATGATGTATCTTTGCCCTGCAATGGCTTGGAATAGTATTTAACAAGATACGCCATGAGCCGGAACAACAGACCTTTCAGCTCTAGCTCATAACCCAGTGCTTGTTTCGTATACGTCAGCATCATGTACGCCAACATCTGCCGGATCGGATCGAACTCGATCTGATGCTGATGGTCGTATAGATAAGAATCACAATGGAACTGCAGCTCTTTAATTACTGTAAACTGCTCTTCTATATAAGAATGAGACACCTGCAGCGCTAAGATCAAGCTGTTCTCATCGCCCCTGATCGAATGAACCTCCTTCGAATTAATAACGGTAATGGCTGATTCGTGCAGAAGATGCCGCTCTTGTTGCCGAAACAACTCGATCGTGCCCTTCAGGACAAAAATGATCTCTAAATTTTCATGCCAATGCATCTGCACATGATTCGGGCGATGAAGCAATAACCGGAACGGAGTATAACGATTGGTTGTGATGACCTCATAGGTAGTTTTCATATGGACATTATTCCACATTTTTTTCGTACTTAGCAATCAGCTAGAGGATGGTGATGAATTTTGCTACATGAGGAATTCTTGACTTTTTTATCACGATTATTTTCTTATCCTGAGGCCAGATCTGCTGACCTCCAGAAAAGAAGCAAAGAATAAGGATAAAGCAGATAAGTTTCCTGTATTTTTCACTATCGTTCTTTTATTATAATGGGGCTATCTTAGGTAAGGAGGATTTCGATGATGACAGCAAAAAATTTCGTATGTTCCTCAGCAGAACCCATTGTACAGACTAAAGCTGGAAAAATAAGAGGCTTTCAGGTGAACGGCACGTATATCTACCACGGTATCAAGTATGCAGATGCCAAACGTTTCCAGATGCCCACAGAGGTAGCCCCATGGGATGGGGTTAAGGATGCACTGGCTTACGGTTATGTGTCTCCCATGCTAACCCAGGATCACCCCCAAATGGAAGTGCTGGTTCCTCACCGTTACTGGCCTATGGATGAAAATTGTCAGTATCTGAACATCTGGACCCAAAGCATTGAACCGCAGGCCAAAAAGCCTGTTATGGTATGGCTGCACGGGGGCGGTTTCGCAGCTGGCTCTTCTATTGAACAGGTAGCTTATGAAGGAGACAAGCTTAGCGAGTTCGGCGATGTGGTCGTAGTAACCCTAAATCATCGATTGAATATTCTGGGATACATGAACCTGTCTCCTTTTGGAGATAAATACGTCAATTCCGCCAATGCCGGAAATGCCGATATGGTAGCAGCTCTAAAATGGATTCAGGAAAACATTACAGCTTTCGGCGGCGACCCGGACAATGTGACCATCTTCGGACAGTCAGGTGGCGGTATGAAGGTATGGACACTAATGAATACGCCGGCAGCAGACGGCCTGTTCCATAAGGGCGTTATCCAGAGCGGATTAATTGATGGATTTTTGGATACCCGCAAGACCGATAGCACCGCCATTGTAAAGGCACTGTTGGCAGAGCTTAATCTGGGCGAGAACGAAGTGGAACAATTGGAAGCGATTCCTTATCCTCAGTTAGCTGCCGCTTATAATAAAGTTGCACCGGCGCTCGCAATGCAAGGGGAATACATTGGCGGCAATCCTATGCCTAATGAATTCTATGTAGGCGACCCTAGAGAGGTGGGCTTTACCGAGCATGCGAAAAGCATTCCGGTGTTGATTGGTAGCGTATTTGGTGAGTTTGCTTTTGGTCCCGGTGTCCCTAACAAGGAGGGCTTGCCTGAGGAAGCTACCATGGAGATGCTGACCCAAAAGTATGGCAATCATACGGAGGAGCTAGTTACACAATTTAGGGAAGCGTATCCGGATAAACACTTGTCCGACCTGCTATTCTTGGATACCTTCTTCCGCATTCCAACCAAGGACTTTATTGAGAAAAAATCCTTACACGGAGAAGCACCTATCTACTCCTACTTGTTTGCTTATGAATTTCCTTTTGAAGGCGGCAAGACAGCATGGCACTGTGCTGAGATCCCTTTCGTATTCCACAATACGGAACGTGTTCCCGTGTGCCTTATTCCGGGTGTTTCCGATCGGATGGAGGAACGCATCAGCGGTGCCTGGGTAAGCTTTGCACGCTATGGCAATCCTAGCCTCCCTTCCCTCCCACAGTGGCCGGCATGTAAACCGGGAGATGAGGCAACCATGATTTTTGACCGCAACTGTACAGTAAAGCATAATTTTGATCATGCGCTGATGGAAACTTTATTGAAAACAAACCCGAAGCTGCCTTTCCTGCCAAGCAATGAGGCCGAAGAGGAAGGATTTATTTTGCATTAATTAATCAACCCTCGAAAAACTCTTTGATTTGGAACAAAAAAACTCCCTTCTCTCTGCTAGATAACGCAGATAAAAGGGAGTTTTTGTTAATCTATTATTATTCCCACTCAATCGTTGCTGGTGGTTTCGAAGTAATGTCATACACTACGCGGTTTACGTTCTCCACTTCGTTGACGATACGTACAGAGATTTTCTCTAGAATATCCCAAGGGATACGTGCCCAGTCAGCAGTCATACCATCGATGGAAGTTACTGCACGGACGCCTACTGTGTAGGAATAAGTACGAGCATCTCCCATAACACCAACACTCTTCATGTTAGGCAGGGCTGTGAAGTATTGCCAAATTTCACGGTCTAATCCCGCCTTAGCAATTTCCTCTTGCAGAATGTAGTCAGAGTCGCGAACGATAGTAAGCTTGTCCTCTGTTACTTCACCCAAGACACGAATAGCAAGACCTGGACCAGGGAAAGGCTGACGCCAAACGATAGCACGTGGCATTCCCAGTTCTTCACCTAGTTTACGAACCTCATCTTTAAACAATGTGTTTAATGGCTCGATCAAGCTGAACTTCATATCCTCCGGCAGACCGCCCACATTGTGGTGAGATTTAATCGTTTGTGCCGTAGCTGTTCCGCTCTCAACGATATCCGTATACAGTGTACCTTGCGCAAGGAAAGCGAAATCTCCGAGCTTAGCAGACTCTTCGTCGAAGCAGTAGATAAACTCATTACCAATGATTTTACGTTTTTGCTCTGGATCTTCAACACCTGCAAGCTTGCTCATGAAGCGTTCGCGGGCATCGATTTTCACGACATGAATATCGAACTTACCTACGAAGGTTTCCATTACGCTTTCTGCTTCACCTTTACGAAGAAGGCCGTGATCAATAAACATACAAGTCAATTGGTCACCAATTGCACGGTGAATGAGCATTGCAACCACAGAGGAATCCACGCCACCGCTAAGTGCGCAGAGTACTTTTTTATCTCCAACTTGGTTACGAATATCTTGAATGGCTTCATCGATAAACGATTCCATCGTCCATTTGCCGTCGCAACCACAAATTTGATACAAGAAGTTCGAGATCATCTCGTTACCATGTACAGAGTGACGCACTTCTGGGTGGAATTGAACCGCGAACAACTTGCGCTCATCATTGCTCATTGCAGCGATTGGAGCACTTTCAGTTCCTGCATCCAGCTTGAATCCTGTTGGAAGTTCAACCACATGGTCACCATGGCTCATCCATACCGTCTGGCGGCTCTCTAGCCCAGCCACTAATGCAGTACCTTGTTCAAAGTCAATGTCAGCTTTACCATATTCACGTTTAGCGGAGCGTTCCACTTTACCGTCAAGCTGGTGAGCCATTAGCTGCATACCATAGCAAATACCGAAGATCGGTACTCCTAAATCATAGATCGCTGGATCCACATGTGGAGCATCTTCAGCATACACACTGCTAGGACCACCAGAGAAGATAATCCCTTTAGGTGCAAGTGCTTTGATCTTGTCTACTGGCGTATTGTACGGCAAAAGTTCGCTGTATACTCCCAGGTCCCGAATTCTGCGCGCGATAAGTTGGTTGTATTGTCCCCCAAAATCGAGAACGACGATAATTTCATTTGGCTTATTCATTACGAGCCTCCCTTGATTATTGGATTCATTATACTCATGGTTAATTCTCATCGTCAAGGAAAGGAGAGTACACTTTTCATAATAGGAGAGACCTAAACTTCATGAAGAACAATCCTTTCCATGGAAGGAATTGTATAGCAGCATCAACTCTTCTGATCGATTAAGTTAACCGAAAGGTGATGATCAGGCATTCACGTATAAACGCGTACGCATCAGGAGTAGTAAGCTCACTGATGTCAGCGGGAGAGGCTGGCGCCGCAGAGATTGCAGGAATTGCTGATATGGTAGATATTGCTGCAATTTCCTTTGCGGGATTGGCCGCGACGAAGTCTGAAGTCGCGGGCGCGTACGCCAGCGTTTCCCACTGGCGTACGAACTGCCGGACGGCTTCGCTTAGTCCGGCGTCGTAAATCTGCAGGGAGTCCACATACTCCTGCCAGTGACACCGGGCGGCGGCGGTCCATACCGCTCCGCCAGCCCGTGCCAAGCTAGAGAGGCAGCGCGCAGCTGCCTCTCGCGGCTCATGCTGCTGGCGCTCCGCGCTGCCAGCAGCAGAGCCAGGCTACGCCGCCAGCGCCAAGCGGCGGCGACGGGAAGCAGCGCCGCAGCAGCAAGCGGCGCTGCGGAAGTGCCGCCCGCCATCGGCAGGGCGGGCAGACCCGCGCTTCGCGCAGCTTGCGGCGCGAGCGAGGCTGCCGCAGGCAGCGCCGGCGCGGCGAAGCCTGCGGCAAGCGCGGGGCCAGGCGTTGGGTCAAATGGGACCCAACCGGCGCCGGCGAAATAGACCTCCACCCAAGCATGGGCATCGCCCTGGGTGACTAAATACTTCGCCGGCATAGTGTCGTCCTGCAAGGTTCCTGGCCCATAGCCTTGGACATAACGAGCAGGAATTTCTGCACTGCGCAGCAGTACGGTCATAGCTGTTGCAAAATGTACACAGTAGCCTTGTTTCGCCTCAAATAAAAAGTGATCCACAAAATCAGATCCGGATGGCGGAACCGTTGTGTTCAACGTATAGGAATATCCATCTTGTAAGTAATCCTTAATGGCCGTTACGGAGTCATAGCGGTTACCAGAAGAAGCTGTAAGCTTCTCCGCCAGATCTCTCACTCGTACGGGTAACAAATCTGGCAATTGCAAATACTTGCCCTTAATTTCCTGCGGGTCGTCACTGTTTAAACCGCGAAGCAGCACTGGATCACTGTCAGGAAGTAAGGACTCCACTGTATATTCTGTGATCCGTGCAGAACCTATCGCATCAGGCAGACGAAAACTCTCTCTCTCCATGTTAGCCAGAACATAGCCCAGTTTACTACCGTTGGAAAGCCCAATCGACTCAACATCCGTTATTATTCCCGCATTGAATAAAGGAATTCCACCAGAAGAAGGGGTGGCAAATTGTATCCGCTGTTGAAGTGTTCTATTTCCCTTTTCGCCGCTTAGCTCCGATGAAGGACTCTTTGGAATGCCGGACAGATTAAGTGGCATAAACTCTTCGCCGCCCCTGATCCAACGGCGACCATCATAATAAGCAATGCTCTCACCTCGCCAGTAAGTACGCTCGCTAGTAATAGCGGTAAAGACAGGTTCAGTACTGCGAGATAACGGGGCACCGAGTTCACCGTCATTCGAACTATACCCTGTTGTTCCTGAAGAATTAGTAGCTATATCTTCTGCCAAGTGACCTGAAGCCCAAGTCTGCAGCTTCTGAAAGGTCGATTGCAACGTAAGCTCGCTGGTTGGCCTTGCCCCCAACAACTGCCCACCGAACCATGCTGTTGTCATCACGACGATAGCTGCAGCCAAAGTCATCGCTCCCCAACGAGCATAAGGCAATGGAGTAATCCCCGTAACACCCTCACGCTCTCGAAGACGCAGCAGACCACTCATCGCGTGCATCCAAAAGATAAGACCCATCGAGATCACAATATCCATCGTGGTATTAACATCAAAGCCAATATCCAAGACTAGCAAGTAAATGATTGTAACTGCTGTGAATAGCACCGTACTCCCTCGAAAGAGAGCAAGCTGCTGCACTGAGGATACCAATAGCCCCCAGCCTACAATCAAGATCAATAGCCTGCTAATCTCACTTAGCTGAGAGACATGTCCAGAGAGAAGCAGAATGAGATCATTCGGAATTTCGTCCGCATAAATCCCTAACCATCCTATGCCTTCGCCTCCACTGCATAAGTAAAGCCACGCTGAAGCAATGATAAGAAATTGGATACTTAGCAGTAGCCATCCCGGAATCTGAAATATTCCCCATAACAGCAGCACTGCCGCCAATACCATTAGAACTTGTAACATCTTGGAGGTATCTTCTAAAAAAGCAGATCTATATAAAGGGAGTAACCATTCAATAAATAGCCCCATAATGGCCAAAGAGAACAGCAAACGATAGTACAGAGGCACTTTTCTCTGCTTACCGGCATGACTGTTCTCCATTTGCCCCAAATTGAACTGGAAGCCATTTATAGCCAGTTCTGTATCACCCGATGTTCCCTTACCGTAGCGTTGGTTTTCCGGATGATTCATGGAACTCTACCTCCCTGAATCTGAATGCTGGCAGTGCATCATCCAGACAAAACATTCGTGCTCCGAGACGAGCTAAACTGTCTCCGACAGTTCCCCTTCCAGGCTGAGGAGCCTCCCCTGGCTTCGGTGCTGATTGGTCCCAGGCATAATAAAGCTCCACCTTCACACCTTGCATCAAGAACTTGGCAATGACCTTGGCAGATTCCTCTTCTAATCGTCCCGTAATAATGGCTACTGTCATCCCCGGAATCCAGCCTCGGGAAGCATCATCAAGCAGCAGCGACAGGTTTCTAGTGCCATCAAGGGAAATTTCAGTAAGAATATCCAACACTCTCCCTGGGATTTTGCCCAGCCCTTCATGTCTAGCCATACCTTCTGGCCAACCACCGCTGAACAACTGAACATAAGCACCTGAACGCTCAGCGGCGAGCAGCAGTCCCATCGCTGTCGACACCGCTTTCTCAAATGCTGGAGGCGAATCGTCTCGGCTTCCACGAGGTTTAAGCGCATCTGTAGGAACCTCGTAGCTGAGCGGGTCATTAGCCAACACGATACAGGTCATTCTTGCCTTTTCCCGCTCTGGAACTTTACTCTGCAGCGCTCCCGTTCGTGCACTATTCTTCCAATGAATTCGACTAAGTGGATCTCCTGGCTCATATTCCCTGGATTGCAAGGCCTCATCACTGATGCTTCTTCCGCGTCTAGAATATAAGGTGTCTCCCGTCATAAAACCGCTATCTGGTACAGTTCCACCAAAGTATAAAGGAGCTGGCAGCACCTTAAAACTCTGTCCTCCATCCGGTTCAGATCTTCCCGTGAACCAACCCGGAAAATCTCCCCAAGTTACTCTACAGCCCAGCAGATGATGATGGCCGCGAGATAAATTCTCAATCGTGTATGTGTATGAAAAAGAACGTTTGAATCCAGGAAATAGCAGCTTCTGATGATAGCTATCGCCCCAGTAATCGGCAATGGTCATCCAAGGGAGAGGCAACCTAGAAGAGAAGCTCAGCTCTACCTTCACATGAAGTGTATTTCCAGCCATCGGCCTCGCAGGAGTAATCGTACGAACGAGCTTAATCGTCCTCGGACCAGAGAGCTGAAGCATAAGTCCACCAAGCATAATAACTCCAACAACAATCAGGAGAAACAGCAAAGATGCGCCCCCTCGCCAAACATATAAAGCACCTATAATTCCAGCCACAGTCAGCATCCTTAACCATTCAATCAGAGCACTTCGGCTACGCGGATAAGAGAAGCTTTTGACACTTCCGGCATCTTTCTTCTGTTGATTAATTAGTGATGTAGAGGACAATGGGACACCCATCCTTTGGTCATAGACTTGTTCCCAGCTCAGGAACTTATTACTATCTATTCTTCCCATGAAAAAGGGTGCCCAGACATTTGCTTTTTCTTTTTAATAGACCGCCTCAGCTCTTCTTTCAGAATGTTTTCACTCGGCGTTCCACTTCAGTAACGCTTATATTAAGCGGAGGATGACCTGATGTCTCCAGCAGATCTCGTAGCGATACCCAGATCGATCCGCCAATCATTTCTACCCTCGCGTCGATTGTCTTTTTTACGTTATCAGGGAGATTTACAATCAATTGCTTATTCACCACATCGGCAATGATCTCTTTCCCGTTCCAATCTATTTCTCCACTTCGACTATTCACATCCCAGCTAACTTGCCCTCCAAGCCGTTCAATTACAGCACGAAGCGGAACCATATACTGTCCATCTCGCACGGAATATTCCCCGGGCTTCAGCTTTGTCTCCAGCTTTCCTATCTCCAGAACCAGTGGCTTTCCAGGCGCAAACAGCTCCGCATTCGGTGTGATATTTGAAGCGATCCAAGCTTCTGAGGGCTTTACCCGCCCCAAATTAGTGGCTTTTGAAGAGACTCTAAATTGTACAGGCTCCACCGTTTCATCCAATACGCCAAAATTATATCCAGCCGCCTTATAGCGTGCAATAATCTCCGGCAGCGCTTTGACGCTCTCTTGATGACCGCCCCCATCATGTAGCAGCAAAATAACCTGAGAAGACTTCATATCCATTGTGGATTCCTTCAAAATTTCTGAGGCTGGCACACCTTTCCGTTTAGAATCGCCGCTATCCACCGTCCAATCCATCACCCTATACCCTGCTTGCTTCAATAAATTGAAGTAGGTATTATCAAAATGATCATAGGTCCCGCCTGGGGCGCGGATAAGCTGCGGACGAACTCCTGTAATCCCCTGAACAATTCTTTCAGTCTGTTTAATTTGACTCCAAAATTCCGTGAATCCACTATATAAATCATGGTAATTATGATTATAGGTATGATTGCCAATGGCATGGCCCTGTTCCCATATGGAGTCGATGAGCTCAGGATGGCTTTTTGCTTGATTACCAAGGACAAAAAAGGTGGCCTTCACACCTTCCTGATGTAAAATTTCAAGAACATTGAAGGTGTTCTCACTAGGTCCGTCGTCAAATGTAATATAGACTGTTTTTTCAGATTTTTTTGCAGCTGTAATTGCAGAACTCGTTGTCGAAGCCTTGGATATTTTCTCTACTCCACTTGCTTGAGGGATTTGAGTCACAGTAAGAGCTGCGCTTGAAGGGGAGTGCACTTCCGGAGATGCAGAAGCGAGTGGTTCTGGGTCCGTTGGAAAATCTTGCATCGCCGCTGCGGTAAGCTTATTCTTAACAGATACAGACTCCGCGCTAGCGGGCTGCAAGGATCGGAGCTCCCATGAATTCAAATTTTCCCCTATACTCCATCCGAGCATTACGATGAATATTACAACCATAACGAGCAATCCGCTTTTCAACTTTCGGCGGCTGTGTGCGCTTTTGTTACCCTTCATCTTCTCTACCTCCAGCATTCTATTGGCTTAAAAGCCATTTGGTAGATTGTATGAAGACAAGCTGTAAAATAGAATAAGGCAACTGCCTCTTGGAGAGTGACAATCTTATGGAAATGCTGAGCTTTATACAAGAATTATTCACCAAATATGGATATAGCGTATTATTTTTTGGATTACTTCTCGAGTTCGTTGCCTTACCCTTTCCCGGAGAAACCACTATGGCGTTTGCCGGTTTCCTTTCCTATACCGGAAGGCTTGATTTCTTTACGCTAATTGTAGTTGCTTTTGCAGGCACCACAGCTGGGATGACCCTCACCTATTTTGTCGGATTAAAAGCCGGGATGCCCTTTATTCAGCGATATGGCAAATGGTTTCTATTCTCGCCTACTAAGTTTGCGAAAACACAGAAATGGTTCGAGAGATACGGCAGCTTTCTTATTTTTATCGGTTATTTTATTCCAGGGGTCCGTCACTTTACTGGCTATTTTGCTGGTATTATCGCGCTTCCCTTCCGTAAATTCGCATTTTATGCTTATAGTGGTGCCGTATTCTGGGTAGTGCTGTTTCTTAGTATCGGAAAGGTGTTTGGTCCACAGTGGATGGGCATCTTCCATTTGTTCGAGTCCTATGCGCTTTGGATTGTCTCCGTTGGTGCGGCTATAGCAGCCCTAGTGATCATTTACCGCTACCGCAAAAGCATCCGCGACCGTATCTTCCCTCGCAAAGCTGCCACTCGAATTCAGGCTCAGATTAAAAAACCTTCCAAGGGGCGGTGAAGTCACCGCTCTTTCTTCTGCGTACCAAAGCATATCCTGCCAGCAGTATAGCAATTCCAGAAAACCCTGCTCCCCCAGCAAAGCCCAGCACCCGAGGCTCCACCCATTCTAATAGCCACCCCGCAAGCAGCATAGATAACCCAAGCAGCGTATTTCCTACGGCTGACAAGAGTCCAAAAATAACAGGTTGCATAATGGACGGTGTCTCTCGCATAACCAGTGTATCCAGGCAAGCATTCCCTGTCCCTCCGGCAAAAGATAATAGAATATATAACAGAAAAGCGATCGCAAAATGATTGCTAATACTGATGCCCATCAGCAGTAATCCTTCGATCATGAGCCCACCAATTGCGACACTCAGCAGCCCTTTTGTTACATATCTTCCAGCAAAAAAGCTTAGACTAAGCCCGATCCCGAGCGCTGCATAAAAAGCCCCTACGCCCATATCACCTGCTTGAAATTCCTGTACTGCATATACGCTAATCAGCACATTATCCAGTCCATTTAGCATTGGAACAAGCAGCTCATACCCGAAAATAACTTGTAAGGTGATACTCCCGCTGATTATAATCCGGAGCGCACGCATTTGACTTGTCTTCAGCGGGCGGTCCGCTTGAGCTTTGAGTTCATCAGGGGAATCTATCTCTCTCTTATCTTCATTCACCCTAGTAGTATTCTCCGGAAAGTCGATGCCGTAAATGAAGAGCGCAGCGACTAAAAAGGATACTGCATTCATCACGAATGCTGCCTCTGGACCGAACCACATCGAGACTACACCCCCACTTAATGCACCCAATATAAGTACACAGCCACTCATAAACTGCTCTAGTCCATTAACGGTCAGCAGAGAGTCTTTGGTCACCAACAAAGGAATGGAGGATTTCCGAACTGGACTGTAGATCGCTTCCCCCGCCGCCAGCAAAAAACTCGCCGTATATAACAGCCATAGCTTATCTTCCCCATCCACCCACAAAAAGGCTAGCGCAACCGGAACCCTAAGCACATCCGTAGCGATCATAATGTATTTACGAGGAAATTTGCTGCCAAGTACACCTCCAAGCGGTGCCAGAAACAAATAAGGAAGCAGCCTTACACCTAACGATATCCCCACCGCCATCCCTGACCCCGTTAATTGCAGCACCAACGCCAGCACGGCAACACTAGTAAAACGATCACCGATTCCATTGATAAGTCCGGCAGTGAATAGACGTGAATATCCCTTTTGAGCTTTAAAAATTGCAATAGCTGGTTGGTTACCCATCACTCTAAACCTCACTTTATCTATTTTTATAAATATCTAATTAGATATTAATCGAATTATTATTTTATGACAATGCTTTATTTTCAAGAATTTGCTAAGATGTAGTACATCATTACATTACGAAATTATCCGAAAAGGAGGGCTCTACCTTTTGAAAATTGATCGATTGCTCTCTATCGTCATTCTACTAATGAACCGGCGTCTCATTCAGGCGAAGGAGCTCGCCGACATGTTCGAAGTGTCCGTGCGCACCATTTATCGTGATATTGAAAGTATTAATGGAGCTGGAATTCCTATCGTCACCTATCAGGGATCGGGCGGTGGCATCGGCCTCATGGAAGGCTATCGGTTAGACCGCAATGTGTTGACCGACCGCGAGCTGGCTGATATTTTCTCCGCTCTGCAAAGCGTTTCCTCTTATGGCGGAACTGAACACACTCTGCTCATGGAGAAGATCAGCAGCGTAATCCCGCCCTCACAGTCCGCCGCTTTCCGAAGCAAAACGACCCAGCTTATCATCGATTTCTCTCCCTGGGGGCTTCAGCCTATCCTAGAAGAGAAGATTGCAACTTTAAAAGAGGCACTGGAAGAAAACAAGACTGTGGCTTTTGATTATGTCAATGCCGAGGGGCAATCCAGCCAGCGTTCTGTCGAGCCCTATACTTTAGTCTTAAAAGGACAAGCATGGTACTTATATGGTCACTGTCTGCAACGCCAGGATTTCAGATTATTCAAGCTACATCGTATGAAAGGACTCGTTAAAGAAAACCGGGAATTCATAAGAGAAGATAAGGACATGCAGGAGCTGCCCTGGAGCACTGATTATCAGCGAGTGACTTCAGCTGCAGCAATATTGCCAATCCTTCTGCACTTCACAGCTGAAGGCAAACATCTAGCAGAAGATCGCTTTGACTCCACAGAGCTTCAGCCGGACGGGCAAGGTGGATATAACATAACCATCCATTATCCCGAGGACGGATGGCTCTATGGTTTCTTGCTCAGCTTCGGAACATCTTTAGAAGTGCTAGAGCCAGAGCATATCCGTCATAAGCTCGGTGAGTTGGCTCTTGGGATAGCCAAAAAATATACAACCTAACGCTTTAAACCTGACGGTATGTTGTCAGATTCATAGCTCTATAATGAACTTAAAGCGATTGCTCATAAGCTTCGCATACTTTTAAAAGGAGTGCTGTATATGAATCAAGAACATGTAGGGCAAATGCAAGGCGAACCGAAATTTTGTCAAAGCTGTGGGATGCCTATGCCTACGGAAGATTTACTTGGAACGAACAAGGAAGGGCAAAAGATCGAGGATTATTGTGTATACTGCTACGAAGATGGAGCATTTAAACAGCCTGACATTACGCTGCAAGAAATGGCTGACATTTGTACAGGCTACCTGGTTCAAGAAGGAATGGACGAGGCTGTCGCCCGTAAATTACTCGACGAACAACTGCCTCATCTAAAACGGTGGAGAGGCGTGTCCAGCTCTCCTTCAACCCATTAATAATCAGCACAAAAAAGCGGACCAGGTGAATTCTTGGTCCGTTTTTTAGATGCATTTTGTCTATATAATTGTCTTATTAAGCTCAGGTCAGGCTGTATGAGCCTTCAAGCAGGGTCTGCTGTAGCGGTTTAAGTGATGGTTCTAAATCAGACACAGCATTCCCTTCCTGACTGCTAGCAATCGACATCATCAGCTTGATCCGATTCGCTTGGTTAACTACACTAACTCCAGCATCATAATCAATGGCGACGATATTCGCGCCTGGATATAACTCCTTAAGGCCCTTAATCATCCCACGTCCGGTAATATGGTTAGGCAAGCAGGCGAACGGCTGAATACATGCAATATTATTCACACCATTATCCATCAGATCCATCATTTCTGCAGTCAGGAACCATCCCTCACCCATCTGATTTCCTACGGACACCAGTCGGCTGGCCTTCTCAGCTAGACCATAAATATTCTCCCGTCCTTTAGCCAATCCCGCATCCTCAAGCGTAAGCTTAATTGGCTTACGGTAAATCTCTAGATAGGAGATCAACATCGGATTAATGTATCCCAGCCGTTTGCTTTTGCCGAATTGCTCGGCTTTGTAGATCGGATTATACACGCAATAAAAGATGAAATCCAAGAAGTCCGGCATTACTGCTTCTCCGCCCTCTGCCTCAATCATCTCGATGATACGGTTGTTGGCATCCGGGTGAAATTTAATCAGGATTTCTCCAACAATTCCTACTCTTGGTTTAGTAACGCCTGTAACTGGCAGCTTACAGAAATCGGCTACGATTTCGCGAATCAGTCGTTTGTACTCTCGGAACGAGAAAGTGACTAAGCTAGCCTTACAGCGCTCCATCCCTTGGCGAAATAAACGCTCAGCACTCCCTGGAACAACCTCATACGGTCTAAAGTGATTTAGCAACCGCATCATAAGATCACCATAGCAAGCCGCAGCGATCAGCCGATTCGCCAGTTTAAGACTGATGCGGAAGCCTGGCTGGTTCTCCATTCCAGAAGCATTTAGCGAAATCACAGGAATTTGTTCGAGGTCTGAATCCTTTAAGGCTTTGCGGAGCAAAGAAATATAATTCGTCGCCCGGCAGCCTCCGCCCGTCTGTGACATAATTACAGCGGTACGATTCGGATCATAGTCCCCACTCTTCAGTGCCGACAGAATCTGCCCTATTGTTACGATTGCAGGATAACATGCATCATTGTTAACGTATCTTAGACCTTCTTCCGTCTCTTCAGGTCCAGTGGTCTCGAGTATCTTCAGACGGTATCCCGCAGCCCTGAAGACCTGCTCAAACAATTCAAAATGAATAGGCGACATCTGCGGCGCAAGGATCGTGTACGTTTCTTTCATTTCCTTCGTAAATGCAACATTAGCCTGTACTTTGGGTGGCTTCTGTGGCATCACCTTGCCTTTTTCACGCTCGCGCATCGCTGCCAGCAGTGAACGCAGCCGAATGCGCGCTGCACCTAGGTTGCTAATCTCATCGATTTTGATCAGCGTATATACTTTGTTATGCCTTTCCATAATCTCTTGTACGGCATCACATGTAATCGCATCAATCCCACAACCGAAGGAAGTCAATTGCACAAGCTCCAGGTCGGTTCGGACTGCTGCAAGGCGGGCTGCGCGATACATTCGAGCATGATAGGTCCACTGATTGACAACCGCCACATCCCCTTCACTTCGGTCCAGATGGCAGACAGAATCTTCTGTCAGCACGGCGAGTCCCATCCCGGTAATCATATCTGCTATGCCATGATTAATTTCAGGATCCGCATGATAAGGATGACCACAGAGGAGTATTCCCTTGTTCCCACTGCTGGCAAGATACGCAAGCGTCTCTTCACCTTTGGTGCGCACATCACTTTTAGCGCGATCAGCTTCTGCAAGTCCTGCCTGCACAGCAATCGCAATCTCTTCTCTCGGAATCCCTGTAAATGTCTTCACGAGTCCCTTGGTAAGCGCAGATCTATCGTCGAAAGTCAGAAATGGGCTGACCAGCGTGATTCCATTCTCTCTAAGCCCATCCAAATTGTTGCGAATGACCTCAGGATAAGAGGCGACCACCGGACAATTGAAATGATTATCCGCTGCTTCATCTTCCTTCTTCTCATAGACCACCGCAGGATAAAAAATAAAATCGACACCTTTACCAATCAAGCTCTGCACATGTCCATGCGCCATCTTCGCTGGATAACAGATCGACTCTGAAGGAATCGTATCCATCCCACTCTCGAAAAGCTTTTTGCTTGATTTGGGAGAGAGAATCACCCGATAGCCAAGTTGGGTGAAAAAAGTGTGCCAGAACGGGTAATTCTCGAACATATTCATCGTACGTGGAATACCGACAGTGCCCCGTACTGCATCTGCCTCCGGTAATGCCTCATAGTCGAAAAAGCGCTCATACTTATATTGCATCAAATTTGGCAGAGCATTCTTCTCTTTCCGGCCTCCTGCACCACGCTCGCAGCGATTACCTGTAACGTAGAAGCTCTTATCCGGGAACCGACTGATCGTTAACGCACAGTTATTTCCACAACGGCCACAGCGACCTGAAGATACCTCGTACTTAAAGTTGGCAATTTCCTCCGGTCCAAGCAGTGTACTCTTTCCGTCAGCCCCTGCTTGCTCACGGGCAATCAGTGCACAACCGTACGCTCCCATAACGCCAGCAATATCCGGTCTGACTACCGTTCTCCCCGTTAGGCGCTCAAAGGCCCGCAATACAGCTTCGTTATAGAAGGTGCCGCCCTGAACAATAATATTTCGCCCTAAATCCTCAGGGTTACGAATTTTAATTACTTTTTGCAGGGCATTCTTAATCACGGAATAGGCAAGACCTGCCGAAAGATCCGCCAGCGACGCGCCTTCCTTCTGAACCTGCTTCACTTTAGAATTCATGAATACTGTACAGCGCGAACCCAAATTAACCGGTTTGGTCGCTTCCAGCGCTGACTTGGCGAACTCCTCGATACCAAGACCGAGCGCAGAAGCAAAGCTCTCCAGAAAAGAGCCGCAGCCTGCCGAACAGGCTTCATTGAGCATCAGACTGTCGATAGCGCCGCCGCGGATCTTGATGCATTTCATGTCCTGTCCGCCGATATCCAGAATAAAGTCTACCTCTGGCATGAACTTAGAAGCGGCCTTGTAATGAGCAACCGTCTCCACTTCACCGCCGTCCGTCCATAAAGCGGCTTTGATTAACCCCTCTCCGTAACCTGTCACATAAGAACCTGCAATATAACAGCCTTCTGGTAGAACACGATACATTTCCTTCAGTGCCTCACTGACAGAATACAAGGGATTTCCCTTGTTGCTGCCATAAAAGGTATATAGAATCTCGTCAGCAGAGCCAGTCAATACAAGTTTGGTTGTTGTTGAACCCGCATCGATCCCCAGATAGCAAGGGCCACGATACACAGCCAAGTCTGATCTGGCAGCAGAAGCTTTACCATGGCGAAGACGGAACGCAGCAAGCTCATCGGGGTTCTCAAACAGCGGTGGTAATTCAGCATCTGCGGCCCGGTCCGCTGTAAAATCCACGGCCGCTATTCGCGCGATCCAACCTGAAAGCGGCAAAATAGTAGGATCCGCCGCTTCAGAAAGTGCAGATCCAATCGCTACGAAATACTGTGACCGCTCGGGGAAAAGAATATCCGACTCTGCAAGTTCAAGTGTCTCCGCAAAACGGTGACGCAGGGCTGGCAGGAAGGTTAGTGGACCGCCAAGGAATGCCACCCGTCCACGAATCGGACGTCCGCAAGCGAGACCACTGATCGTCTGATTAACAATACTCTGAAAAATTGAAGCCGCCACATCCTCCCGGCGAGCCCCCTCGTTTAGTAGCGGCTGCACATCACTTTTGGCGAATACACCGCAGCGTGAAGCGATAGGATAGATTCGCTCATGCTTCTCTGCCAACGCATTTAAGCCTGCTGGGTCGGTCTGTAGCAGCGATGCCATTTGATCGATGAATGCTCCCGTTCCACCCGCGCAAGCCGTATTCATACGCTGCTCAATGCCGCCTCGGAGATAGACGATCTTGGCATCCTCACCGCCTAGTTCAATCGCCGTATCGCATTCTGGAATCAGCTCACCAATCGCCTTCGTACAGGCGATCACCTCCTGAACGAACGGTACACCTCCCAGTTTGGATAAAGACAAGCCTGAGGAACCGCTTACAGTTAGAACCGCTCCTCTCTCTGGAAATCTGATCTGTACGTCAGATAGAAGAGAGAGGGCTGCTTTTTTTATATCGCTATAATGTCTTACATAGTCCTGATAAACAATAGTGTTACGCTCTATGACAACCAATTTCGCAGTAGTTGATCCGATATCAAGGCCAATACGCAGCATTATCACTACACCACCTCGTCTTGCTCCAAATTTGAAGCAATTATGAGGAAACTATATCATGACAACACCTTATGAAAGCTGTTAAAAATGTAACAGACTTTTACAAAAAGTTATTAACAAACTTTATGATTTGGAAATCTCTTCTATGGTAGATGCTACATGACCTTTCACTCGTACTTTCCGCCATTCTTCAACTAAGATCCCCTGCTCATCAATCAGAAAAGTTGAACGCACAATACCCATGAATTCTCTACCATAGAGCTTCTTAAGCTGCCATACGCCGAACATTTCACTGACCTTATGATCCTCATCAGACAACAGTGGAAAGGGTAGACTGTTCTTCTCCGTAAATCTCATATGCGAAGCCAAAGGATCTGGACTGATGCCTAGAACAACCGCACCAAGCGTAGTAATCTGATCATGGGCGTCCCGGAATTCGCAGGCCTCCTGCGTACAGGCTGGTGTCATATTTTTAGGATAAAAATATAAAATGACCTTTCGGCCCAGGTAATCACTTAAACTAACCTCTTGCCCGTTGGAAGACGGAAGAGTGAAATTCGGTACTTTTTGTCCAATAGCTACTACGTTCAAGTTATATCCACTCCTTCTTGATATTGGAGGATCGAGCATGAATTGCGCGTATCCCCAAAAGAAATTATAATGTAGAGAATGTGAATGCGAAAGGAAGAACGAGAAATGCCACCTAGAAAGAAAAGGCACGCAAAGACTAATAAGTCAAAAAAGAAACCGCTGCTTTGGATACTGGCCATTATACTCCTCCTTATTATCGGTGGGGCCACTTACTACTTCACTTCCATTGTCAATGAGCTTGGCAGCATGTCGAACACCGAGAATTCACCATTCAAGGATGCTGAGACCGTTGATGTTGACACGCCAGAACCTCCAAAGTGGGAAGGTACAGAGCCTGTTAATATACTACTAATGGGCGTGGATGCCCGCGGTGTCAAGAAGGGGGAAATTCCTCGTTCCGATACAATGCTTGTCGCCTCACTTGATCCCGTGAAGAAGAAAATCAGCGTATTCTCAATTCTTAGAGACACTTACGTTCCGATTCCAGATCACGGCGAAAAACGTATTAATTCAGCTATCATTTATGGACCTAACACGGCGATGCAGACTGTAAGCGATCTGCTCGGCATCCCGATTCAATATTATGTCTACACGGACTTCCAAGGATTCATCAAGCTAGTAGATGCCGTTGGTGGTGTAGATTATGAAGTCGAGAAAGATATGGTGTACAAGACCATTGCAGATGGTCCCGAGTATGACATTGATCTTAAAAAAGGATATCAGCATCTCGACGGTAATAAAGCTCTGCAATATGTACGTTTTCGACATGACGCTACCTCCGACTTCACTCGGACCGAGCGCCAGCGTGCATTTCTCAAGGTTGTGGCTGACAAGCTGATCAAGACCACATCCATAATCAAGCTACCGAATATCCTGTCTCAAGTTACGCCTTATATCGAAACCAATCTGACAGTAAATGATATGTGGAAGCTTGCAACCGTCGGGTACGATAGTACCATGGGCGGTAGTGAGCAAATTCCGCCAATGGATCTGCTCAAAGAGGAAACTACAAGTGACGGATCGCAGGTTATAGGCATTCGCAGTGAGAAGAAATTAAAGGAATTTGTTCAGGATACCTTAAATGGCCCTGAGCCAACGCCTACACCTTCAACTTCAACTTCACCAGAGACTACTTCAAATAGTAACACTAGCGGAACCCAATAAAGATCTGACAAGCAACGTTCACAAGTAGACACTACAGGCAATGGTATAATACGGGCGGACAGCGGAAACACCGTTGTTCGCCCGTTGCCATGAGTACCAACAATCGAAAGGATGATCACATTATGAATCGTTCCACATCTGAGCAACTTTATCACGAAGCCCTTCAACATATCGTTGGAGGTGTAAATAGCCCTTCCCGCTCTTTTAAAGCCGTTGGAGGCGGAGCACCTGTATTTATGAAACGTGCCAGCGGATCTCATTTCTGGGATGTAGATGGCAATGAATATATCGACTATCTCCAAGCCTATGGACCGATCATTACCGGCCATGCTCACCCACATATAACGAAGGCAATTACCACTGCAGCAGAGAATGGTGTTCTTTACGGAACCCCAACAGAGCTCGAAATTAAGCTTGCTAAAATGCTTAAAGAAGCTATTCCGTCTATGGATAAAGTCCGGTTTGTCAATTCCGGTACAGAAGCGGTTATGACTACCATTCGTGTTGCTCGTGCTTATACAAAGCGCAGCAAAATCGTAAAATTCGCTGGCTGTTATCACGGCCACTCTGATCTAGTGCTGGTAGCAGCAGGATCCGGGCCTTCTACGCTTGGCATTCCAGATAGTGCCGGCGTTCCTAGCAGTATTGCACAGGAAGTAATCACTGTTCCTTTTAATGATCTGAAAAGCCTGCAAGAGGCATTGGAAAAATGGGGCGAAGATGTCGCCGCTGTTATGGTTGAACCGATCGTTGGTAATTTCGGTATGGTTATGCCTAAACCTGGATTCCTCGAAGGGCTCTGCAAGCTGGCTCATGATAATGGCTCACTCGTTATTTATGACGAAGTCATTACGGCCTTCCGTTTCCACTATGGTTCCACGCAGACATATGCAGGACTGGATAACCATGAAGACATCACTCCTGACCTTACAGCACTCGGCAAAATCATCGGCGGCGGCCTACCGATCGGCGCGTACGGCGGACGTAAGCATGTGATGGAACAAGTAGCCCCACTAGGACCGGCATACCAAGCGGGAACAATGGCAGGAAATCCTGCTTCCATTTCCGCAGGGATCGCCTGTCTGGAAGTGCTGAGCGCAGAAGGCGTATATGATGAGATGGAACGGCTTGCGATCCGCCTTGTCGACGGTCTTCAGGCATCTGCTGACCGTCATTGCATTCCACTGACAATCAACCGCATCCGTGGTTCATTCTCTACTCATTTCTGTAAGCATCCAGTTACGAATTACGATGAGGCACAGGATACAGATGGAGAATTGTTCGGTAGCTTCTTCCGTCACATGTTAAACCGTGGGATTAACCTTGCCCCTTCGAAATATGAAGCTTGGTTCCTAACGACAGCACATACCGATGCGGATATCGACGCTACGCTGATTGCAGCAGAAGAATCATTCCGCGCTATGGCGGCTGAGAAATAAGACGTTATTTACAGCCACTAAACATACTAAAACCTACCACCAAGCTTCTGGTGGTAGGTTTTTTTTGCATAGGCACTATTCGAAATCAATTTGCTTGTCCAATATAATCTCCGTCATTGCAGGTCCAAACATTTGATCTCCTCCGGGTATTAAGGCAAATTGAACCGTATCTAGATCCGCTGGCAGCGGTGGCGAGACCAAGAACTGCATTTGTGTATGAGCTCCCCCTCCGTGACCCCCATGCGGCTGGATTTCATAGGCTGCCTCGCTTAAAATCTCCAATGTTAGAGCGGGTCTAAGATGAACGCGCTCCACTGTTTCTTTTAAATACTTAATCTCCACAGTAACTATACTGAGCGTTTCATACTGCATAGCATGTGTAAGTGTATATTCGCAATCTTCGAGGACTATCCGCTTCACAATCGGAAGTACGCCGAGCAGTAAACCGGGCTCTTCCCAATATTTCCGTCTGGGCACAGCCTCATTCATACTGTGTATATACTGTACAATCTGAGAAGTGTCCAACTCGAATCTAGTTGACCATTCCTCAAGGAGCTCACTTTCGGGGGAGAACCGTTTTTTGCCTGTTATAGCTTTACGTTCCTGAATCAGAGTCAAAATCTGCTCATCAATCTTCTTAACCTCATCATTGTATTCGTTGACCACGCCTCTTATTGGCATTCTACTCCAACCCATTTTAAAAGCCTCCTTCTGATCCTTAAATTTAATTTCAACCCATTAGTTATAATGGTACCTCCTATGGATTATTTTGTAAAATATTTGAAATCATTTAATCCTCCAAATAGCAAAAAAACGTGCGTCTATCAGCTTTATGCTGTAAGACCGCACGTTTTCTTAATTCGAAGTCGTCTTCTACTTACTCGTACAAGTTACGGATTTCCACTCCCTGAGGAAGCTTGAATGGATTTTCCTTATTGATTCGGTCGTAGAACATGATCCCATCGAGATGATCAATCTCATGCTGGATGATGATGGCTTGGTAGCCCTTAAATTTAAGGACCACTTCCTTACCTTCAAGATCATATCCTTTTACCTTCACAGATTCATAACGAGGTACAAAACCATGTACCGGTCGATCAACAGACAGACATCCCTCGCTCTCCGGTAAGTACACCATGGTTAGTGAGTGACTGATGATCTTAGGGTTAACCCAAGCATGCTCTACAATTCTCCCTCTCTCGTCCATAGAATACATCACGAACATACGCTTCAACAGTCCGATTTGATTCGCCGACAGACCTACGCCAGAGCGTAAATTATATTCTTCGGAAATCTCCGGGTCCTGGCTGTTCTTCAGAAACTGAAGCATACATTGCAGAGTCTCACGATCTTCCTCCTGTAAAGGAAGCTCCACTGGTTGAGCTACGGTACGAAGCACGGGATGACCTTCCCGTACAATATCATCCATAGTGATGATATATTCAGCACTAAATTTTGAACTAGACAATATTCCATCCACCTTTGCCTTACGGGCTTAATTTAAAGTACTTATGATATAGTATGCAGATTTATGGATTTATGAAAGCAGTTCGCAGTTTGCTACTATAATTAACATCGAATCCAAGTCCGGTCGCCAATGCGGCAAGGGGAAGATAAGTTTTATCTTCTTTGCCTACCTTTTGCAGAAAAGCTGGGGTATCGATGGCTACATTCTGTCCATTCACCTTAATAAATTTGCTGCCGATCGTAATTACAACCGTCCGTCCACCGTATTCAATAGTCGCACTGGAGGTCTTATTATCCCACTTTCCGTTAGCACCTACGGCATTTAGAATATCTTTAAGCGCCAGAAAATTCTGACCATTCTTCAAAATAGGCTTATTCGGTGTATTTAACTCTACGCCCTTTACAACAATCGACATCGGTACAGTGTCCGTAGCCATTGCCGCTACAGTGGGAATGCGGTATTCCCCCCATTGTAATTCAGCAAATACTTTTGCAATGGTCTCGTATCCGAGCTGCGTAGGGTGAAAATCCGCTTGTCCTGCCCCAATAATATGCGTGAGTGATCCCTCTGAACCAGCAAACTTTGCCGCCACATGAGCTACTAATACCTTTGCTCCCTCTTGATTCACGCTTGCAGCCACACGATCTGCCGAATCTGTAAATTGAGCTGCTGCGGTCATCAATTTGGTGTACATCGCACCAAGAGCGATCTTAGGAGCAGGCTGATATTGGTCAGCCAGTATAATTGTTGCTTGAGGATTTATCGCACGAATATTCTCAAGACTCGCTTTCACATTCGTATTGTAATCCGCTAGCTTCTGCTTCAGCTGTGATTCGAAATCTGTATCCGTCAGCTCCTTAACCTGTAAGAAAAGACGGCTTACATCATTCCCCCCAATTGTAATCGTAATCAGATCGGCTTCCTTCAGCTCTGATGCGATCTGCGGGGTTAACTTTACGAATTGGTCTATCCGTGGATCTGGAAGACCTGACTGAATACCTTCAGCGGTAATCGCTGAGCCATCCTTAATGGCTCCAGTGTAATTACTTAATCCAGCAGTAGTCAGTCCAAGAATACCATAATTGGTAAGCTCGCTTCGGCCATGATACCAACCCTGTTCCAGCAGTCGCTCCGCATAACCGTACGGCTTGGTATTCACATCCGTCATTCCCGGCTCATATCCGGCAGTAATCGAATCGCCAAGAGCTACGATGCGAAAGATATCCTGACTTGCGTCTAGTGTTGCAGACGCGTCAGCCGCATTTGCCGATCCGGCCCCTACGCCAATCAGCACAGACAACAAAAGCATACTGCATGTGCTAGCTGCTAAAATTCTTCTCCACTTGCTTAGCATCGTATCCCTCCCAAAATGTTCTAATTCTCATTCTACCATCCCTGATACCAACGCAAAAGAGCGGCCTCCCATATTCGGGAGCCCGCCCTCCAAATCACTAATATGATCACAGCTGGAAACGAATGTCTTATCCTTTATCTGAATCCTCTTGTGAATTCAAATTCTTTCCGGCACGCTCAAGATATTTATCATAACGATCGTCTAGTTCCTGTCCAATCTTACGATAACGCAGCGTCTCCTCCACAATGGGATCCATTGTGGTCTGGATACGAATTTCATACTTCGGAGAGATTTCACGGATTTCTTTAGCTATACGGTCGCCCTGCTCCATCTCGCCATCTACCAACATTTCGCTTAGCTTGCGTTCCAGATCATCCTTCTCACTCATGATGCATCGTCCTCCCTAAAGCTTATATCCTGTTGCTTCAGCATTCTTCAGTGACGAAACCAAATATTCGTGAATATGACCATTACTTGCTACTACATGCCGAGTGCCAATATCGTATGGGCGTCCAAGCGTATCCGTGATTCTGCCCCCTGATTCAAGCACTAGCAGCACTCCTGCTGCACAGTCCCAAGGGCTTAAGCCCACTTCCCAGTATCCGTCTACCCTTCCTGCTGCCACATAAGCCAAATGTAGAGCAGCCGAGCCTCCTGCACGAATTCCACGAATCTGCGGAAGAACGCTCTGCAATCCCGCCATATTCACAGGTTGCGCAAATTCACGGTCCGGTGGAAAGCCCATAGCAATCAAGCTGTCTCCGAAAACGTTCTCCGTAGAGACTGCGGTAGGAACACCATGCATGTAGGCTCCCTTACCTTTTTCAGCAACGAACATTTCATCACGAATTGGATCGTAAATTACGCCAACCGTTAATTCTCCACGAATCACCAATGCAATGGATACACAGTAAAAAGGAAATCCGTGTACAAAATTAGTCGTACCATCTACAGGATCTACAATCCACAGATATTCATGCTCACGAGCTTCTTCCAATGCAGCGGTTGCTGCTGCTGCACCCGGGGATACGCCTTCCTCACCCAGGATCGCATGATCTGGGTAATGTGTCAGAATCAACCTGCGAATCATCTGTTCAACGCCTTTATCTACTTCCGTAACCAGATCCTGTGCCGATGTCTTCGTATTAAGCTCCTTCACCAGGCCCTGTCTGCTCTTTATCCATTCTCCTGCTTTGGCAGCAGCATTAATGGCTACCGCCGTATGTCCCTTGCTCGTTACTACATAGGGTTCACGTTCTTTTTTACCCTCTGGTTTTAAAGGACTCATATCTTCACTCCGCTTCCTTGAACATAATCGCCATTGGCATGAATTTTAAAGCAATCCTATTCACAATACCGTTCAATACTCCAAAACGTTCTCAAAGTTCCGCCATAATGGATACCCAATTCTAGTATGATCCCTTAAATGATAAACGTAATAAAGTTTCATTCAACGTACCCTATTTCAAGTTACATATCAAGTCATGATAGGGCCCGTATTCGGGACCTATCGCCTTATTTTCATTGTTTAAGGTTCGATATTCACACTTGCCCCATTTAATACAGAAATTCCGTTACCGGCATCAGCCAGCTCCTTCATTGCTTCCATCAATCCAAATAACGCACCATCTTTTAGTTTTGCCTCAATCATAACATCGACAGCAGGGGTATCTGCGGCAATACGCTTTAAAAAAGCTACTAACGGCGCAGGCTCCACACCATCTGCATGGCTGCGTGGATCAGACGGACTGCGCGGACTAGATACATGAATCTTAGGGGGCAAAAGCACTCCCGATGGAACATCCTTCTGTGCAAGCTCGCTTCGCCAAGTCTGCTGAATATCAGGCCACAGCTCCCAAGGGAGCTCACCTTCATTATTCACCCATTGATGGTGAATATCCAGCACCATTGGCAGACCTACATTCTGGCAGACCGCTAGTGTCTCAGGGGCTGTGAAGGTTTTATCATCATTCTCCAGCGTAATACGCTCCTGCAGCGCTGCCGGCAGCTCGCGGAAATGCGCCTCAAATCGCTTGGACGCTACAGGCTTGTCCCCATAAGCTCCGCCAATATGAATATTGTTCTTCGCCATGGCAGGAAGGCCCATGGCCACCAGCATGTCCGAATGGTACTGTAAATCCCGTACGGAGTTGACCAGCACCTCCGGACGGGGTGTACTAAGTACTGTAAAGTGATCTGGATGAAACGACACTCGCAGCCCATGCTTCTTCACATATTGCCCCACTTCCGCGAATTCCTCCGTAAGCGCCGCAAACGGATTCCAGTCCTGCAAATCCGGATGCGTCGCTAAAGGAATCAATTTGGAAGTGAGACGGTACACCATGATGTCAGAAGCCACATTATGCTTCATCAATCGCAGCGTATTATGCAGATTCGTTCGCGCGAGGTTCTCCAGACGCCGTAGTGCCGCCTCGCGGTCATCCAGCTTTTTGAAGGAGGCCATCGTCATGGTCTTGGATGGTGAGCAGTCTTTGATAACGGTGGACATCGCTACATATCCAAAACGGACAATCATCCCCGTGCTCCAAAAAACATCTCATCTGCTAGTGCAGTCTGCACTCTAGACTCTTCTTCATTCAATTTACGCACGAGTTCCATTTCAACCGCTGTAACCTCATGCCCCTGAAAATTAATCTCTGCGATCGAGGCTGAGATTTTGACAATCGCTACAGCTACATTCTCAGGTGTGTAGGCAATCACCTTCTGACCCGTCGGATACACGCGAAAGCCCTGCTTCACCATTTTGGTACGCCCATACTCCAGCAGCTCGTACAGCTCTTGTTCATTCTTGAACTTACAGACGGAATTGAATTCAGTTTGAAAACCCATATTTTTTGGCTCCTTTCCAGTCGGGATGAACCCGCTAGTAGCTTCAATTACTCGTTGTCATACTTAAGACCTTGTTTGAAATTATAGCGCTCTAAAGCTAACTCAATCATACGGTCTAACAGAGCTCTATAGGATACACCTGTCTCACGCCACAATAGCGGATACATGCTGTAAGGAGTGAAGCCAGGCATCGTATTCACTTCGTTAATTAGAATTTTACCATCCGATCTCCGCAGGAAGAAGTCCGCCCGGGTAATCCCGCTGCCCTCAATTGCTCGAAAAGCGGTTATCGCGGACTCCCGCAGACGATCGGCAACTTCAGAATCAACTGGCGCAGGAATCATCATTTGTGATTTGCCGTCCGTATATTTAGCTGCGTAGTCATAATATTCTCCAGAAGAAACGATTTCACCCGGGACAGAGGCCTCTGGCTCATCATTTCCGAGCACACCGACCTCTACCTCACGAGCATCCACGAATTCCTCAATAATGACTTTGGTATCGTAACGGAAGGCAAAATCTATAGCTTTTACAAGACTCTCCTTATCAATTGCCTTAGAAATACCCACACTTGAGCCCAGATTAGCAGGCTTCACGAATACCGGATACCCCAGTTTATCCTCTACACCCACAATCAACTCATGACTTTTTCTTTTCCAAGCGCTGATATTAAAATAGCAAAACTCGCATTGATCCAGACCGGCATCAGCGAACAGCTTCTTCATAACAACCTTATCCATACCTGCCGAAGAGGCAAGAACACCAGCCCCGATGTAAGGAATATTCGCCATTTCGAACAACCCTTGAATCGTTCCGTCCTCACCATACGTGCCGTGCAGCAGTGGGAACATGACGTCCACCGTTTTTTCCGCACCGGATAGTCCACTAAATACTACATTCAGGGCTGTCCCCATATCTTCAGTTGCATCTGCAAGCTTGAGCTGCTCCACCTCACTATAAGGTGCCGATAATGTCTCTCCGACTTTCCACAAACCCTGTTTTGAAATGTAAAAAGGAATAATCTCATATTTATCGTAATCAAATGAGTTCATCACGGCAAAAGCCGTCTGTAGCGATACCTCATGTTCTCCGGATTTACCCCCGTACACTAGCCCTACGGTTAGTTTTGCGTTCCCCATACCTTTATAACCTCTTTCTGTCTTATAAATAGTCGTTAATATGAAAAAAACGGTATTTCGTTTGATCCGTCCATGCGTAGGAATCACGATAGTCCCAGAAGCGATGACGACTGCTAACTGTACGTGCATTCACAAGTGGCATACCACCAGCATCAAAGGCTGTGACGATTGTGCTGTGCTGATATTGCCCGTTGCCGTCCCAGTCATATTGAATAATATCGCCCAGCATCAATTGCTCCGGCCGCTCCATAACTTCCGCACGCAAGCCATTGCTCCGGCTAACGCTCAAATAGCGCTGCAGACTGTCTGATACAGCCCAGCTATAACTCCACCATTCTTGTTTCCCTTGGTAGCCTTTGTACCACCAGCCCGTTTCTCTTTTACCAGTATAGTTGATAGGCGCTCCCCCTGCAAAGAGGCATTGGGAGACATAATTCGTACAATCAACCTCAAACGTTTCGAACTCCGGATTCCCGTCTTTCCACCAACGATCGGCATAAGCCACCGCTTCTTCACGGTTGTAGCGAACCTCTCTTGAGCCCGAGATCTCACCAAGAATATTCCGGTTTAGAAGGGGCTGTGATGGCAGCGGAGCAGGCAATGCTTCCCCCCATTTGGACAACTTGCCAGATAACTCCACCTCCGCTCTATGAACCGTATTTCTTTCAGGAATGGTTCGTTCTATAGCGGCGATTTCCCAGCCCCCTCCGTCTCGCACAAAGGTCAACCGCTCCAGCTCAACCCTATACTCGCGGTGGTTAACGCCTCCTTTTTCATAATAGAGTGCACTATGCAGCGTAACCTCTGCTACCACCTCAGTCGGAGTCTGCCGGACGGTCCGTAAAGTCTTAACGCCTGTTTCCCCCCGCAGCGGAGTTATCCCACGAGCGTTATACCATTCAGCGATCCGGCGTGAACGTTCCCCTTGCTCCACCAGAAAGCGCGGATCCTTAACGGATACGGAAACTGTTTGCGATGAGGACTTAGGCTCCACCCTGGCCTTATTCACTTGATCTACATATACATATAGACTCTGCTTCCACTGTTGTTCCATTATACTCGCACCCCTTCATTCCCTTTTAACTACTGCTCTATGTATATGAAAGGAAACAGGCCGCTATACAGATCGCTTCAATTTACATGGTAAGGCAAATACTTTGCTTATAGCTCACGTTTTGGAGGTAACTCTAAATGGTTTCTGAGATGCGATATTCGGGCTTTATATATAGGAAAAAAAACTTTACTCCCCTCTTTGTAACCGTTATAATTAAATAACATGCAATGTGAAATTGAGTTTCAATAGATGAAACAAGGAGGCGCACATATGCCAAGCAAGGATCATTTCTCGTTGGCCCGCACCCTGGAATCAGGTGGCAAATCTTATCGCTATTATGATCTTAACTCCCTTGAGGAACAAGGATTGGGCTCTATCTCTTCCCTTCCTTTCTCGATCAAAGTATTACTTGAGGCGGCTGTTCGTCAGTTTGACGGACGGGCGATTACAGAAGAACATGTAAAACAATTGGCTGACTGGTCAGGCGACATTGATCGCAATAAAGAAATTCCATTTATCCCTGCTCGTATCGTACTTCAGGACTTTACCGGTGTTCCGGTAGTAGTAGATCTGGCAGCTATGCGTGATACTGTAAAGAAAGCCGGCGGAGATCCTAAACAGATCAACCCGCTCGTTCCCGTTGACCTTGTAATTGACCACTCTGTTATGGTTGATGCTTTCGGTACGGCAGACGCTTTGGAATACAATATGAACGTGGAGTTTGAGCGCAATGAGGAACGTTACCGTTTCCTTCGCTGGGCACAGACCGCTTTCAATAACTTCCGTGCAGTTCCTCCAGCTACCGGTATCGTGCATCAGGTGAATTTGGAGTATTTGGCTTCCGTAGCCACTACTAAAACTATCGATGGTGAAACTGTCGTTTATCCAGATTCCCTTGTTGGAACGGACTCCCATACTACGATGATCAATGGACTTGGTGTTGTGGGCTGGGGTGTAGGCGGTATTGAAGCTGAAGCAGGTATGCTCGGACAACCGCTCTATTTTGTTACACCAGATGTAGTGGGCTTTAAGCTTACAGGCAGCCTTATCGAAGGGGCTACAGCAACGGACTTGGCACTGACAGTTACTGAAATGTTGCGTAAAAAAGGCGTAGTCGGCAAATTCGTCGAATTCTACGGTCCAGGTCTTGCTAACATCAGTCTTGCTGACCGGGCAACGGTTGCTAACATGGCGCCAGAATACGGAGCAACGATCGGTTTCTTCCCTGTAGATGAGGAGACACTTGCTTATCTTCGCAGTACAGGTCGTCCAGATGATCTGGTAGAGCTCGTTGAATCTTATTACAAAGCACAAGGTATGTTCCGCACTTCGAATACACCAGATCCTGAGTTCAGCGATGTAATTGAACTTGACCTAGCTTCTGTCGTTCCAAGCTTAGCTGGACCTAAACGTCCGCAAGACCGGATCGAGCTTACGCATATGAAAGAAAATTTCGAAGGTATTATCCGTACACCTGTAGACAAAGGCGGTTATGGTCTCAGCGATGAGAAAATCGCCCAAGTTGTAGAAATAGAACATAAAAATGGCACCACAAGCAAGCTCAGCACAGGCGCAGTCGTGATCGCAGCGATTACAAGCTGTACGAATACTTCCAACCCTAGCGTTATGCTTGGAGCAGGCCTTTTGGCGAAAAAAGCCGTGGAACGCGGTCTGACCAAACCAGCATACGTTAAGAGCAGCTTGACTCCAGGATCATTGGTAGTTACTGAATATTTGGAAAAAGCAAACCTGCTGAAGCCACTCGAAGCACTGGGCTTCTACTTGGCTGGTTATGGCTGCGCTACTTGTATCGGTAACTCTGGTCCATTGCCTGAAGAGGTTAGCCAAGCCATTACTGATAACGATATGACCGTGGCTGCTGTAATCTCCGGTAACCGTAACTTTGAAGGCCGCGTACATGCTCAGGTCAAAGCCAACTACTTGGCTTCACCGCCGCTCGTAGTTGCTTACGCACTGGCTGGTACTGTAAATATCGATTTACAGACTGAACCGCTCGGATTTGATCCACAAGGTGAGCCAGTATTCCTGAAGGATATTTGGCCAACTACTGCTGAAATTCGTGAAGCGATCAATCTTTCCCTTAGCCCAGAGATGTTCCGCCGTAAATACGAAAATGTATTTACTGCTAATGAACGTTGGAACTCTATCCCTGTTCCACAAGGCGAGCTGTATGAGTGGGATGACAACTCCACGTATATTCAGAATCCGCCGTTCTTCGAACATCTGGCAGACGGTCTGGGAGACATCAAGGATATCAAGGATGCACGCGTTCTGGCGCTGCTTGCTGATTCCGTAACGACCGACCATATCTCACCTGCAGGTAATATCTCTACCTCTGGTCCTGCTGGTGAATATTTACGCGATCATGGTGTAGAACGTGCAGACTTCAACTCCTACGGCTCACGCCGCGGAAATCATGAAGTCATGATGCGTGGTACATTCGCTAATATTCGGATTCGTAATGCAGTAGCTCCAGGTACAGAAGGCGGAGTTACAACCTTCCTGCCAAGCGATGAAGTCATGTCCATCTATGACGCTTCCATGCTGTACCAGGACGCTGGACAGAATCTCATCGTTATCGCCGGTAAAGAATACGGCACAGGAAGCTCACGTGACTGGGCGGCCAAGGGCACGCTTCTGCTAGGCGTTAAAGCTGTTATCGCCGAGAGCTTTGAGCGGATTCACCGCAGCAATCTGGTTGGTATGGGTGTGCTTCCACTACAATTCCAGGAAGGCCACGGCTGGAGCAGCTTGGGACTGACCGGACGTGAGACCTTCAACATTACCGGTCTCGATAACGAGGTGACGCCAAGCCAAGATCTAACTGTTACCGCTACCCGTGAAGACGGTACTCAATTCGACTTCCCTGTTACTGCACGACTCGACAGTACGGTTGATATTGATTACTATCGCAATGGTGGTATTCTACAAACTGTGCTTCGTCAAATGCTGGCGGATGCCACAGATTCTTCAGCTGTATCGGTAGAATAGATTTAAATAGGAACTGTCTCGCGGCCATGAGTGGCTGTGAGGCAGTTTTTTTGTGTAGTTATTAGGGGCTTGTATAGATTGAGGGGTGTTCTTACAGCCATGAATCGAATGGGCTGCTGAGACACCCCCGTTTTCTTCTTCTTCCCCCCGCGGGCGTTCGTACCAAACTCTGGCTACGCTTGATTCATTGATATTTGCGCGTATGAAGTAGCTATCAGACATAGGGGATGATTGTGATTCGGCGGTATCGGACTCAGGGGGTGGTTAGTACTCGATGCTATCGGTCTCAGCTGACGTTAAACGTAGAATTAGTCCACATTTGGCGTGCTATCGGACCCCATAGTCGCTATTGGCATGAAAAGCACAATAAATAAGCCTGTTTTTGTGCAATAGCTGCACTGGGGTCCGAATCTCTTCCAAAAAGGCTCTAATTGGGCTAATAGCGTCCACTGAGTCCGGAAGGCTAGGGAACGCTTAGGGTTTGGCGCTATCGGACTCAGATGACCCTAAATGGAGGATTATCCGACATTTGACGTTCTATCGGACCTCATAGTCGCTATTGGCATGAAAAGCACAATAAATAGGCCTGTTTTTGTGCAATAGCTGCACTGGGGTCCGAATCTCTTCCAAAAAGACTCTAAATGGGCTAATAGCGTCCACTGAGTCCGGAAGGCTAGGGAACGCTTAGGGTTTGGCGCTATCGGACTCAGATGACCCTAAATGGAGGATTATCCGACATTTGGTGTGCTATCGGACCTCATAGTCGCTATTGGCATGAAAAGCACACATATTGGTTCTCTTTCGAACGAATAGTTGCACTGGAGTCCAATACTCTTCCAAAAAGATTCAATATGGGCTAATAGCGCCCACTGAGTCCGGAAGGCTAAGGGGGCGCTTAGGGTTTGGCCTATCGGACTCAGGTGATCCTAAATGGAGGATTATCCGACATTTGACGTGCTATCGGACCTCATAGTCGCTATTGGCATGAAAAACACACATATTGGAGCTCTTTCGAACGAATAGCTGCACTGGAGTCCAATACTTTTCCAAAAAGATTCAATATGGGCTAATAGCGCCCCCTGAGTCCGGAAGGCTAAGGGGACGCTTAGGGTTTGGCCTATCGGACTCAGGTGATCCTAAATGGAGGATTATCCGACATTTGACGTGCTATCGAACCTCATAGTCGCTATTGGCATGAAAAACACACATATTGGAGCTCTTTCGAACGAATAGCTGCACTGGAGTCCAATACTCTTCCAAAAAGATTCAATATGGACTAATAGCGCCCACTGAGTCCGGAAGGCTAAGGAAACATCTGAAGAGCAACCGAATGGTTACTGGTGTTCGAATTATGAGGCACGGGTTACGGGTTACGGGTTACGCGTTACGGGTTTCGCGTTACGGGTTTCTTATTCTAGAGCAAGCTACCCCTTCCAAAAAAAACAAAACAGCGATCCCCAGTAACGGAGGATCGCTGCTCTACATCTTAACAGTCTGCCTCATTCAGTGAATATCCACTTTATGAGACCGCCCTGTTCTTCTTATGGAATCATCATGCCCATTTCACTTGCTGCTTCCTTCAAGATCGCAGCATACTCTACTAACGTATCCCTAGACAGGCGGCTGACTGGGCCTGATAGCGACAATGCAGCGATCACATTTCCACTACGACCGGTGACAGGTACCGCCACAGCGGCCGCACCAGACTCACGTTCTTCGAAACTGGTCGCATACCCCAGCCGAATGATCTCGTTAAGCTGATCTTTGTATACGCTCTTCTCAACGTAATCCGGCCACTCCGAACTCTCCAGCAGTTCTCTCAGCACCTCAGGTGGTGCATACGCTGCCAGCACTTTACTCGATGCGCCTACAGATAATGGCAGCCTCGCACCGATCTGTGCGACTCTACGAATCGCCTGCTGGCTCTGTACCGCCTGAATACGCACGCGTTCAATACCATCCCGTAAGTAAAGACTGACCGTCTCTCCGAGTCGATCTCTCAGCCGTTCCATAGAGGGTAGTAATACCGCTGCAGACTCGTCAAAAGCAGGCAAATGCGTGGACAGCTCCCAGATTCGTATACCCAGCCTATATTTTTCTGTCGCCGGATTGCGAATGAGAAAGCCCTTTTCCTCAAGTGTTGCCAGTAATCTGTGGACTGTACTCTTATGTAAGTCAATCTTCGATGCGATCTCCGTCAACCCTAAATCACGGTCTTGGGTAAAACAAAGTAATATGTCAAGCGCACGTTCTACCGCGCGTACCGTTAGCTTTCGGTCCTCCACAGTAATCCCCCCTCGTGTTTCATCAAATGAAACGCGGTTACATTATTAATAACTCTATCTTAGTGCAAAACTCTACGGAAAGTCCAGTATATTCACTGAGCCGGAAAAGACTGGCCCGCACTTTACAGTTACATTACAAAACGGTCCAATTCATTGACTTTGTAAGGGCTTCAACTTACGATAAACATATTAAATATACTAATGCTTTAGTATCATTTTCGACAAATTATCCTAGGCACTAGTACTCACATCATACTTAGGAGGGGACCTTATGGATCTGACAACCAGCCGAACCGGCACGTCAGTCTCCCGTCGTCCTAAACTACCTAAACAGGGCAGTTCATCACGACTATCGCTGCGGATGATCCGTGTTAAGCATATTATCGTTGCATTGCTATTATCTATATTTTTCTTTTTAGTATTTTGTTTTGTCTCGCTTCATGGCTACATCGCCTGGGTACTATCCAATCCAACGGTCGCGCCACTGTACTCCAATCCTATGATGGCCAAAGGGCTCGCCTACGAGGATGTAACCTTTCCAGCTAAGGATGGCAGTCGTATGATGAACGGCTGGTATATTCCAGCCAAGGGCGCTACCAAGACTATCGTGTTCAGTCATGGCTATGGTGCTAACCGAGAAGAGTCATGGGTACCTATGTACGATCTCGCTCACTATGCACACAGTCTGAATTTCAATGTCGTAATGTTTGACTACGGATTTGCTGCCCAAAGTAACAAGGATATTGCAACCGGCGGCAAAAAAGAATCCCAACAGCTTCTTGGCGCCATTGATTTCGCTAAGGAACGTGGGGCAAAAGAGCTCGTTGTTTGGGGCTTCTCCATGGGTGCTGGCACAGCACTGCAAGCAGGATTGGTATCTGAGGATATCGACGCGATGATTCTGGACAGCACCTTTTTGTTAGAACCAGACACGCTGTATCATAATATTAAGCAGAATATCGACCTACCGCGACAGCCTTCCCTGGCGATCATGGAAATGCTGTTCCCAGTACTAAACGGTACAGGACTAGATCAAATTCCTTATGCAAAGGTCAAATCTAAAGACTATCCTTTCCCGATCCTATTCATGCATGGAACCAAAGACGATAAAGCGCCTTATCCTATTGCCGAAGAACTAGCAGCGAACCAGCAGAATCCTTTCTCCGATTCCTGGATCATTGAGGGCAGTCATCATGAGCTGTTGTTCCGCGAGCATCCCCGTGAGTATTTGCGACGGGTCTCCGCTTTCCTAGGAAATGTTCATCTGGCCAAAAGCACTAAGGGTGATCAGCCAGTACTGGCAAGTAATTAACTAAGTGCTAATCTCCACTTCTGCGCTCTGATGAGTCAGCTGGTTTAACCATTTACCGCGACGAAAACGTACGTAACCTATAACCAAACGAACAGCCTCTTCTAGGGACAGAAAGAAGTATACCCAAGGAAGAGGCTGTTTCCATCCCCAGGATAGAAGAAGCCCAAGGGGCACCCCGAGTAGCCAGGTTGTGGAGGCTTCCATAATAAAGACGAATTTGCTATCGCCACCGCTCTGCAGAATACCTCCCGCGATCATCATATTCCCCACCTTTATCCATAAAAAAAGAGCGAAAAAACAGATTACAGAGGTGGCTAACCGCCGCTCTTCCATGGTTATGTTAAATGCTGAAACGTAGAGTGGTGCCACCACTGCAATAACGACTCCAAGCAGCAATGAAATCCCTATGCCAATTCGAACTAAATAACGCGCATAACTAAAAGCCCCTGCATTATTATTCTCACCCAGCTTATGTCCGACCATAATCCCTGCAGCGCCTGAAAGTCCTGCAAGGAGCCTAATCATCAGACCCTGCAACGGAAATGTGACGGTCATGGCAGTCATCTCAGCTGTACCCATACGACTGTATATCACGGAATAACAAGCCTCTCCCAATACCCACACCAATTCAGTTAGTACGATAGGAGCTATCGTTCTCAAAAAAGGTATGCTCCGCGTTTTGGAGAACGAACTCAGTGCCTTGATTCCTCCAGCCCCTGGCAACTTCCCGCGATACACTGCCCCGACAATCAATGCACTCTCAACTATACGGGAGATTAAAGTTGCATATGCCGCACCCGCAAGTCCTAGCTCAGGAAATCCCCAATGCCCAAAAATAAGCGCATAGTTTAATACAATGTTTAATCCTACAGCGGCTATACTGACAGCCATTGGGAATTTCACATGTCCTGTACTTCGCAGAACCGCTGAGTAGAGCATCGTTAACATCGTCGGAATATAGCTAAGTGAAACGATTTTAAGAAAAACGTGCCCATTCTCCAGCACTGCCCTATCCGTCGTAAAGATTGACAGGCATAGACTTGGATTGAAGAAGACGAATATCGTAAATGAGCCCGAGAGCAGCAGTCCAATTCCGAGACTCAAACCAAGTAGTGGTGTAATGCTCTTAGAATCCTTGTTCCCCCAATATTGGGCCGCATATACTGTGAGACCAGTAGCCAGACCCGCCAGAACTACAGAAATTACACTATAGATTTTACTAGACATCCCAACCGAAGCGATGGCTACACCCCCAAGCTGGCCCACCATCAATTGATCTACTAAATATAGAACAGCCATAATCAGACTTTGGAGGGATATTGGTATTGCTAATTTAAACAGCTGATTATAGAATTCTTTTTTCTCAAGCTTGTTCATTCCAGCATCTCTTTTCTCATAAATTTGGCTACATCGCAGTTCAAATGACAAATAAAAAAGGTACAACCCCCATTTCGCGAGGTTGTACCTTTCGGTAGCATTGCCTTTATTTCCCTGTATTATTTCATCCATGAGGAATGTTGTCAACGATATTATCGTATCTCTCTTATGTTCTTCATAACCTTACAAGACCGCTCATATAATGGACTGATAAAGACATATCACGGGAGGTTTTCTTGGCATGCTATATGTATATGGGCCGATGCTGCCAGTGCGTATTCTGGAAGAAATCGTATTTTGGAAAAGACAAGAGAAAGAGCATACCGAAGTCATCAAAGCGATCGTGCCTAAGTTGGAGGAGCCTTATGTGAAGCTCCTTAATGAATGGGCCGTTGTTTTCGGTGCAACTGAGCAGGCGGCACAGCAGCTATTAAATGCTGCCCTTTCCTCTTCTCCTCCGCCACAGGCAGAACTCACTGCGGAAACGGAGAAGCTGCTACATATCTCTTGCAATCAATCCCAAGAATTCGTCCGACAGCTCTTTGCCATCATGGAGAGTAGCGCTGCGGTCAAAGCCGTCCCTCTTGCAACCACTGTGATTCTGCATATTATTCGTGAATCGGAATACTTCCTCGCCGTTCTAATGACGCTCAGCTCGCCAGGGAAGTTATCGCAAATCATGCGCGATCACACAGAGGATTATGTTGTAAACATCGATACAGACGATATCACGCGGAATGATGGATTCTCTACTTTTACTGATACTGTTCCTGAAATCCGCGATAAAAACGACGTGGTACCCATTGGAGGTCATAAGCTACCTCCATTGCCTTATGCTTATAATGCACTAGAACCGTACATTGATGAAAAGACCATGCGGATTCACCACGATAAACATCATCAAAGTTATGTAGATGGATTAAACAAGGCTGAAGTTAAACTAGCTGACTCCCGTAAGAACGGTGACTTCGATCTCGTTAAACATTGGGAAAGAGAGTTAGCCTTTAATGGCGCAGGCCATTATCTCCACACGATCTTTTGGAACGTGATGTCTCCGCAAGGTGGGGGCCGCCCAACAGGTGCTTTACTAGAAGCTATAGAACAAAGCTTTGGAAGCTATGACAGCTTTAAGAAACAGTTCACTGAAGCTGCGAATAAAGTAGAAGGTGGCGGATGGGCCATTCTCGTCTGGAGTCCACGTAGCCATAGACTAGAAATTCTTACTGCAGAAAAACATCAGAATTTATCGCAATGGGACGTTGTACCGCTCTTGGCCTTAGATGTATGGGAACACGCCTACTATCTAAAACATCAGAATAATCGCGCGGATTATATTAACGATTGGTGGAAAGTCGTCAACTGGCCCTATGTGTCAGAGCGTTATGCTGCCGCTAGTAAACTGGCATGGAAGCCTTACTGATTTCATTCCACTTCGAAGAGAGCATCACCTCTGTTCCCATTTACTGATCCAAAAGGACCCATCGTTCACAAAAAGTGAATGATGGGTCCTTCTATTTTCGAGGTATAAACACCTCTATATACTATTCTTTAATCAAGTTCAGAAACTCCGCACGAGCGGCGGCATCCTCCCGGAAGACTCCTCTAGTAGACATGGTTACCGTCTTACTACCTGGTTTCTTCACTCCGCGTGCACACATACAAAGATGTTCACCTTCCACAACGACCATAACGCCGTGAGGACCTAGTACCTCCGTCATAATATCCGCAATTTGCGTCGTAATGCGTTCTTGAACCTGCAAACGCCGACTCACTGCTTCAACAAGGCGAGCTAATTTGCTGAGCCCAGCAATACGTCCGCTCGGAATGTACCCAATATGCACTTTACCGAAGAAAGGAGCCATGTGATGCTCACATTGGCTGTAATAGACGATATCCTTCACGATTACTAGCTCTTCATGAGACTCATCAAAAGTAACACCGAGCGCCTCGCGGGGATCTATCGAATAACCGCCGAATATCTCCTCGTACATCCGCGTAACACGTGCTGGTGTTTCAAGCAGTCCCTCGCGGTCGGTATCTTCACCGATTAATTCTAATATTTTCTCAACGTGATACTCGATTTGCTCACGGTTCTCTGATACTTTACCGTTCACGTATTCATTGATGTTCCCCATGATGTCTCCCCCTTCCGCACCCGTATAAATTCTATCCGGACCCGGTTACTTACTTCTACGTTTATTCCCTTTTGCTGCTCCTGGGCGGGCACCTGTCTGATTCTGATTCTTCATCATCTGTTGGGCACGTTGCATTTGTTTCCCATTCAGGTTATAACCCATTTGTTTTGCAACCTTTTGCAGCATTTCAGGATCATTCTGCATAGTTGTCATTTGTCTGCGCAGATAATACACACCGATAAAAAATCCACCGATGAGACCTACGACCAATGTAATAATAGGTAATGCGATATTCATCTAAAGCCCACCTCTACACTCTATTGTCTGCATCGCCATATGGCGCGCGAATCTATCATAGCATTTCGAGAACTGGACAGCAATTGGGAATATACAACCTGTCTATGATCTTTTTCCTTCATTAACATCACTGTCCTCTCGTGCCTGCTTCGCAGTAAGAAGCACATCCTGTGCCCGGCTCAGCATTTGCCTTACCGTGTCATGCTCTTCGCGCGCTAAAGCCGATTCAACAGCAGCTAGAGCCTCCTCACCACCAATACGTCCCAGCGCCCAAGCAGCAGTGCCTCGCATCTCAGGCCGCGGCTCTTTTAGAACAATTTCTGTTAGCTTTGGCACAGCCTCTACTTCCTTGAAATTGCCGAGGGCGATGATCGCATTCCGTTGCATCGGCTTTTTGCCTCTCCAGGCAGCCGAACTATTACCGAATCTCTCTTTAAATTCACGATTGCTAAGATCCAGGATCGGCATAAGCAATGGCTTCACGATCTCAGGATCAGGCAGCATCTGAGGACGATGATTCCAGTTCTTCCCTCTATTCTTGGGACATACAATCTGGCAGGTGTCACAGCCGTATAGACGGTTGCCAATCTTGGTCATGTATTCGTCACTCAGAAATCCTTTGGTCTGCGTCAGAAAAGAGATACAAGCCTGTGCGTTAAGCTGACCCGGACCCACCAATGCTCCAGTTGGACAGGCATCAATACACTTGGTACACTCCCCGCACCCTTCCTCAACAGGCTCATCCGGAGCAAAAGGAATGTTCGTAACCATCTCCCCTAGGTAAATCCAAGATCCCCATTTGGGTGAGATGATAGAACAGTTTTTGGCGCTGAAGCCTATTCCCGCTCTTTCCGCGACCGCTCTATCTACCAATACACCGGTATCCACCATGCTCTCAAGCACAGCCTCCGGTACACGCTCACGAATAAAGTCCTCTAGCTTACTTAATGCCTCCCTCAGCACATGATGATAATCCCTGCCCCATGATGCTCGGGCGAGAATCCCTCTTCGCGCACCTGGCTCAGACTTCGGAGGGTTCTCCATCTTGGAAGGGTAGGCCACAGCAATCGAAATAATAGACAAGGGCTTGTCCCCAGAGCTCAGTGCGGGGATTGTCCTTTTATCCAGATCCGGTTCCTCGAAACCAGATTCGTATCCTTTGTCTCGGTGGTCTTGCAAAATATTTTTTAAATATAAAAAAGGCTCTGCTGTAGTAAACCCGATATCATCAATACCGAGTGACGTCGCAGCCTCTTGAATCTCCGCTTTAAGCTGTGCCCACTTGGAAGGCGGGGGTGCATACGGTGACTGAAATGTATCCTTCATTTCCGCCTTCTCCTTTTTATGTTATCGATAAAATTATTATAACCCTTTCAGTTTAGACAACGGCCACCAGATATAATCTGCTCTGCCTACAATCATGTCCTGAGGGATCGAGCCGAAATAACGACTATCTTTGCTTGCTGAAGCGTGACGGTTATCTCCCATGACAAAATAGCTTCCGCTCTCCACAGTTAAGGCCGCGAAATCCGGGTCTTCAATCTCGGTATCTATATACGGCTCATTCACTATTTTTCCATTCACATATAACTGGTGATCCTTCACTTCTATGATATCTCCAGGTATGCCAATGACTCGTTTCACTAAAAACTCCTTACGGCTGGGTCCGGTGCTAGGATCATGAAGAATGACGACATCCCCGTGTCTCGGGTTTACAAACATCAATGAGAGCTTATTAATGAAGAGCCTCTCACCTTCCACAAGCGTTGGCTGCATAGACTGACCTTTAACGGTTGATATATTGAACACAAAGACATTAAGAACCGACATCACCGCAAAAACAACTACCGCTGTAAGCAACCAATCCTTCAATTCTGCGGCCAAACGGCCTCCAAAGCCTTTTTTTGATCTAGTGGCTCTATGTCTCTGCTTCCGATTACGCATGAACTCTACTTGGGGCTCCTGACTCAATATGTCACCTCTTATTCTTGATTATTGATGTCTATACTTGCAGATATTATAACAATAAAAAAGCATATCTCCCAGCCATTAGCAATGGACTTCTGGAAAATACGCTTGAGTATGAATGAAACAGACTATATCATCAACTATAGTTCTTTATTTAGAAAATGTTTCCGCTTACGCAGCTGAGTGATTAAAATTACCCAACAATGCTCAGCTTCCGAACGGATTTGAAAATTTGATTCTCGCTATATCCCATAGCTTCATACAATGGCAATGCAAAAGAATTATGCTCATCGACGGCTACGAAGATACCACTAACCTTACGAGCATGAAACCTGGATTCCATAGCCGATACCAGACTTCTACCGACTCCTCTGCGGCGATAATCAGGATGTACAGCAATCCGGAAATAACAACCGTGGTTTTTCTCAATCGTACCAATCAGTGCTCCAACAATTTCTTCTTCATCTTCCGCAACTACAATGAGATCTGAATCCCATGAAAGCTGCCTGGAGAAAGGCTCGATAGTGTTCTCGAAACATTCTTCCGATAATGCTGTTTGCAGCAAATCAGTCACAGGGCTAACGTCGCTTAATTGAAAGGAACGAACGTGCATTCTTTAAAATCTCCCTTGTCTATGGCTTATGAATTTAACAAAAAGAAGGGGTTCCCTTAACATTGAGAAAATAAAAAAAAGCATCAAATACCGAGGAATACCTGCTTTTAAATCTATTAAAGCACACTTTTCTCGTGATATCATCACTTTTCTTTTGAAAGCGGTTAATATCAAGCGTTTACATTTCGACTGAGATTCATTGTTTCATTATAAGGGTAATTATAAGGATACATGTCTATAGGGTGAAGGCTCTTACTTTTAACATTTTAAACACAATTGATAATCCTGTTTACACTCCCATCATACTTTATAAACATTTATGTTTGTTTAGTGTTGCATTATTGATCCAGATACTGTTTAATTAAAGTATCCTATTGGGAGATACCCTATAGTACATATCAACAATAAAGAATTTTGACGATAAACCGCCGAAGTTCTTTATCTATACAAATTCTAATATACTCAGGAGGGATTTTTCCATGGCATTTCAATTACCAGCACTTCCTTATGCAAACAACGCACTCGAACCACACATCGACGCTTTGACGATGGAAATTCACCATGATAGACACCATAACACATATGTGACTAATCTGAACGCAGCTTTGGAAAAGGCACCTGAATTGCAAAGCAAAAGCATCGAAGAACTTCTTACAGATCTGAACGCTGTACCAGAAGCTATCCGTACTGCTGTTCGTAACAATGGTGGCGGACACGCTAACCACACCCTGTTCTGGGAAGTTATCGGACCAAACGGCGGCGGCGCACCAACTGGCGCACTTGCAGCAGCTATTGATAGCGAACTGGGCGGATTCGAAAAATTCAAAGAAGATTTCGCAGCAGCAGCAACTACTCGTTTCGGCAGTGGCTGGGCTTGGCTAGTTGTTAAAGATGGCAAATTGGCAGTAACAAGCACACCTAACCAAGACAACCCAATCAGCGAAGGTGCTACTCCAATCCTCGGACTTGATGTATGGGAGCACGCTTACTACCTGAACTACCAAAACAAACGCCCTGATTACATCAAAGCGTTCTGGAACGTAGTAAACTGGGAAGAAGTTGGCAAACGTTACGAAAGCGCGAAATAAGGAATTAAATTACGGATAAAGTCATAGCCTTCAAGGCTGTGGATTTGCCGTTTAACTAAATATAAACAAAGAAGGTATCTCCGAGCCGTTATGGCTAAGGGATACCTTCTTTTGTGTTTGGGTCGTTTATTTGGGTGGGGTGTGTAGAGAGTTTGTTTGAGACTAATTTCGTTTAGAAGCAGATTCGTTAAAAACAAGGTTCGTTAGAAACAGGGTTCGTTAGAAACAGGGTTCGTTAGAAACAGGGTTCGTTAGAAACAGGGTTCGTTAGAAACAAATAGAGCAGATCTTTATCCTCGGACATCGCTTTTTTACGCCGAATGAATTCGAACCATGAATATGGACCGAAACTCCCCCTTTATCGTACCGCTGTTGGAAAGACGCCTAAATGAGGCATTCTGCCTCTGATTAGGGAATAACTCCCTCTAATTCTGCTCATAAACACTTAAATACGAGTAATTAGGGAAAACCTCCCCCTAAATCATCCATTTTGGAGCATAATTCAGGTTTCCACCCAAATTATAGGGAGGTTTTCCCTAAAAACATCAAATACAGGTCCCTTCAGCCAGTTTTATAGGGAGTAATTCCCTAAAATTCGGCCGCGGGGGTGAAGTAGTGCTCATAAGTTAGAAGTGAACCTCACTCTCTCTTCACACAACTTATATACTCAACACATCAAACTACGCATTCAACATATCTAACACATCAACTCATTAAACTCACTTAAAGTAATCCAAGCATTTAGCACATTTAGCACATTTAACACTTCAACTCATTCAACACATTTAACGCATCAACTCACTAAGCACACTTAACACACTTAACACACTTAACACAATCGACGCATTTAACACATTTAACACATTTAACACATCAACAGATTCAACACATTTCCTACCCCAGAGACTTTGGATATATTTCTTATTTCATCCACTTCAGCGTACTTTACTTACTTCAGGCACTTCTCATATGTCTGCTGCTTCTCTTACAACTCATTCTTCTGCCACATCGGATAATCTGCTACTTCCCTGACTTCGCCTGCTCTTCCTGCTCATCGAAATAAAGGTTCAGCAGCTTCAAGAAGACATTTGGAAACGCATAATTAGCCATGTCCTCACGGCTGATCCAGCGCACAGCTCCGCCGTCCTCAGGACTAGCCTTACCATCCTCAAATCTCTCGACGGGTACGCTGCTGTCCATCTCTGGAAACAGCCCCGTATCCGCGTTGTACACTGCTCGTCCTTCTGCGGCTATTGGCAGCGGAAGGGCGTCCTCCTCCCTGCAGCGATACACCTGCAGGGTCCACACAATATGGCTGAAGATATGCTCAGCAGCCATCCAGTGCTCCTCAGGCCGGGCGGAGATCCCGGCCTGCCGCAGTGACCGGCGCAGCCGGTCCAGCGCTGCGGCCTCCGGCAGCCGCGCGCTCTTGCCGCCGCCTTCCGCTGGCGGCGCCTGCCAATGCGGCAGCTCCCACATGCGGGCTAACAGCCCGCTTTGTGGCCGCTGCCGGATAAGCACTTGGCCCGCGTGGGCACCGCGGCCCTCAATTAAGGCCGCAAGCCGCTCCTCTGGGCGCGGCGGCTTGGCCTTGGTCTTGACGGGCAGCGAAGTCTCGCAGCCCGCCAGGCGCGCAGCGCAATGCTCCATCACCGGGCAGGTTAAGCAGCTCGGTGATTTCGGGGTGCATACGAGCGCCCCGAGCTCCATAAGCGCCTGATTAAAGGAGGCAGCCTCCCCTTCCGGGATCAGCTCAGCCGCCAGGCGCTCCATTTTCACGCGGGTGGGTCCCTTAGCGATATCATCCTCGATGAGGAAGTATCGGGACAACACCCGCATCACATTACCGTCCACCGCGGGTTCCGGCCTATTAAACGCGATACTAAGGATGGCCCCTGCTGTGTAAGGTCCCACTCCCTTTAAGCTGAACACCGCTTCACGGTCGTTCGGTACTTGTCCACCGTAAAGCTCCTTTACCTGCTTGGCTGCATGCTGTATATTGCGTGCACGGGAATAATATCCTAGTCCTTCCCAGCACTTAAGTACGTCTTCTTCAGGAGCGTCAGCGAGTGACTCCACCGTTGGAAATCGTTCAATAAAACGATTAAAATAAGGGATCACCGTATCTACCCTTGTCTGCTGCAGCATGATTTCAGAAATCCAAATATAATAAGGATTGCGGTGCCTGCGCCATGGCAAATCTCGTTTCTGCCCTTGATACCACTCCAGCAAATGATAACTGAAATATTGCTTGGCCTCCCGCAGCTCCCGATCTTGTTGATCTTGCCCTTCTTTTAAATCCACCTGTTCCTGTCTTTCTTGTTGTTTCATTGTAACTCTCCTTGCCCTTCTATAATCACGGTTTCAATTCATGAACCTAGCCCCTCTACAACTGCAAAAGCTGAAGCCAAATCACGGCCATGTGTTATCGTAAGATGAATAGTATACTTCTGTCCTTCAGGTAGATCTAATCTGCTCCAAGCTTCGAATGATAAGGTTACTTCCGGTTTACCATTACGGTCAGGTAATATCTCAATATCCTGAAAACCAACTACATTACCGATGCCACAGCCTAAAGCCTTCACAATGGCTTCCTTGGCAGCAAAGCGCCCTGCTACGAACTCAGCTAACCTTCCGCTTCGTTGCTCAGCAAGCCCATACTCTTGTTCCGTTAGAATACGCTGGTTAAATTTCTTACCCTGTCCCCTACGCATTACCTCTGAAATTCGTTCAATTTCTAACACATCATGTCCGATTCCGTAAATCAAAATTTCACGCTCCTTATGGACGTGTATCCTATACTACTTCAATAATGGTATGATCATTATACAGGTCATTTATATCCATTTAAAACTATAGTCCTGTAAGATTCTTTCTGCTATCTTAAAAGAAAATGCTTTGGAAGTCTATCTAGGCGCCTTCGTGATGGACTTGCAGATTTACTTCATTTTTATATAGAGAGAGGGAATTACCCTATGAAGCATCGTAATTTCGAATTACCAGCCGGTGAAGATGCTGTTCTCCGCTGCTCGCACTTTCCTGCCCAAGGAGTGCCTAAGAGCCTTATCGTTATTGCACACGGCTACAAGGGCTTCAAAGATTGGGGGATGTTTCCTTACATAGCCACTGCTCTCAGCCAAGATCATGAAGTGATCACCTTCAACTTCTCTCATGCTGGAATCGGTGAGGATCTGCTGCATTTTACTGAGCTTGAGAAATTCGCCCGCAACACCTTTCGTCGTGAGCTGAAGGACATGGAAATTCTGTTGTCTTATCTTAGCCAGCATCCGAAATTTGGCACCTTACCCTTATTCCTTCTCGGGCATAGTCTTGGAGGGGGAATTTGTCTAGTTTACACGCTTGATCATCCCAATGAAGTTTGCGGGGTCATCTCCTGGAACGGGGTTACTAAGCTCGATTTGCTGACGGAAGAACAAAAGCAGGAGATGAAGGAAATAGGACGAACCCATGTCCTAAATGGACGTACTGGCCAACAAATGCCGCTGGATGCTGTTATTTTAGAAGATATGGAGAACCAACAAGAACGTTATAACATCCTTGAACGTATGAAGACAGCTTCCTTTCCGGTTGTCCTTATTCAAGGCAGTCAGGATGGCGCACATCTTAGGCAAGGATCTGAGCAGCTTACCGAACTCCGACCGGATATTAACTGGGTGCAGATCCCTGAGGGTAATCATACCTTCGGCACTGTCCATCCTTTTGCTGAAACTACCCCACAATTGGAGCTTGCGATTGCTTCGACCACTGATTTTATCGATCAAACGCTGGCCAACGAGTTATTCTTATAGCTTGTCAATCTCATAAGATATCCCTACAAAGTGAGGCTTTGTTTTGATAAGTACTCAAGTACTTTGCGGAGGCCCCAAATATATACTTTCTGATAGGCTAAAAACCGCCACGAGTTCTGCTACAACGCAGATCCGTGGCGGTTCCTAGTTCAACCTATTCTAAATTCCAGGAATGACATTACGCTTATGCGCCGTTCTCCGGTAATAATTCTCAAGTTTCTCCGCTACCTCAGGATTAATCTGTTTGCCTTCCAGATAATCGCTATTATCGTCATAAGTAATGCCCAGCTCGATTTCATCTGTCTGCCCCGGCCATAAGCCTGCTGTAGGCGCTTTAGTGACAATATCCGCAGGCACTCCAATATGAGCAGCTAATTGACGAACCTGACGTTTGTTAAGTGTGGATAGAGGTGTAATATCTACAGCACCATCCCCCCACTTGGTGTAGAAACCCGTAATAGCTTCAGAAGCATGATCCGTTCCTACTACAATCAGATTGTTCTCAAAAGAGAGCGCATATTGCATAACCATACGTGTTCTCGCTTTAACATTACCCTTGCCTTGATGGGTCATATGACGATGTTGGCCCAAGGACTTCAGGCTATGCTCAACTTCAAGCGCAATCTCATTTACAGCTTCCTCAATATTAGTCTCCACTGTATGGGTCAGATTAAAAGCTTTTGCGACATCGTAACTGTGCTGGATATCCTCTTGAACACCATATGGCTGGTATACGCCAAGCGTAATATACTCTGCGCCTTGCTGTGCCGACAGCTCGTCCGTAGCCTGCTTACATAGACCCGCAGCTACCGCGCTGTCTACCCCGCCACTAATGGCGATCAATAATCCTTTGGCACCTGCTTGCAGTACGTACGACTTTAGGAAATCAACTCGTTTACGTACCTCTGCTTCTACATCAATCGTTGGCTTCACGCCAAGATCCGCAATAATTTCTTCCTGTAAACTCACAAACCACACCCCGTTCCATCAGAAATGCTTCCATATCCATCAAAATATCCATACCAAGTGAAGCTCTATGCTTCTAAGTATATTCTATCCCATTATCGCTCTTATATTTTGAAAAATCCCGCAACAGCCGAATTACCGACTAATGCGAGATTGTATGGAATAACTTTTTTTACTGGCACAAACGATCAAAGGCTTCTTTCAATTCAGCAGCAATTTCAGCAGCCGAACGGTTCTCTACACTATGACGTTCAATAAAATGAACGAGCTCTCCATCCTTCATCAATGCGATGGAAGGGGAAGATGGCGGATAAGGAGCAAAATATTCACGTGCTTTAGCAGTAGCCTCTTTCTCTTGACCTGCAAACACTGTGAACAAGTGATCCGGAGTGATCTCATTTTGCAATGCCTGAGCTACACCAGGACGACATTGTCCAGCGGCACAACCACAGACCGAATTCACGACTACAAGCGCCGTACCTTTTGCGGTAGGAAGAGTGGCTTCCACCTCTTCTGGAGTCATAAGCTCCTGAAACCCAATGCTTGTAAGGTCATCACGCATAGGCTGAATCGAATCTCTCATATATTGATTAAAAGACATGGACATTTCTCTGCACTCTCCTTCACTAATTACTGTTTTGTCAGATAACATTACAGCAGTACTTACTAACTTTATTATACATTCATACTCTGTGAAAGCAAGAGATGCTACAGTAACCTGATTCAATCTGCAAGTGTGGCTCCGCTATATTCTTCAATTACTAAAGGAAATGAGATGGTAAATACCGTACCCTCTCCTTCCACAGACTCTACATTAATTTTACCGTTATGCCGTTCCACAATACTGAGACACAAGGATAACCCCAGACCCGTCCCCTCCCTTTTGGTCGTGAAAAAGGGTGAAAACAACTTCTCTCGTTGACTTTGCGACATGCCGATCCCTTTATCCCTTACAATCAGCTCCACTTTATCCTGAGTACTATGTGTTTCTAATGTGAGAACCCCCTTAGGCCCCATAGCCTCCATGGCGTTACGTCCTAAATTAAGGATGAGCTGCTTTATTTCCCGAACGTTCAACTCCAATTCATGAATGGATGCGTTCAGCTTTAGCTCAACACTTTGACCACGAAGATTAGCATCAGCCCACAGCAGCGGACTGACCTCTTCTATAACTCGGTGTAATAGCACCTGCTCCTTATCTGATATCCGGCTCTGCGCCAGCGATAGGAAATCATTAATAATGCTATTCGCCCGATCCAGCTCCTCTAACACGATCTGATAATAAGAATCCAAATCATCTGAACTCTTTTCTCTCATCAGCTGCAAAAATCCTCGCACTACCGCCATAGGATTACGAATCTCATGGGTAATTCCAGCAGCCATCTGTCCTACTAAGCTCAAACGTTCCACATGATCCAGCTCTGAGCGGAGTTTCACTTCATCCGTAATATCCTGTGCAATGAGCACTACTCCACTCGTTAATCCTGAGTTCCTATACATTAGCGGTGCTGAGTAAATCTGGTAGATCTGCGATCCATGAATGATTCGTTCATGGGAACGCCGTTTATGCTGAATGTTATCTCGTACCCGCTTATAGCCATCAGCATCCGCTGAACCGCTAAAAAATTCCCTGACCCGCTTGCCAATAATATCTTCCCTTCGCAAATGGGGATAATGAATTCTTATCATTCCCATCATACAATCATTAAGGTCTGCCACAACTCCGTGATCATCCAGAGACATAATACTGAGGGGTACTACATTTGTAATCTGCTGTAGCTTCTCAGACTCCCACTGGAAATTATCACTTATATTTTCCATATGTACTTTAGCCCGCCATCTACTCCAGACCATTTCAACAAAATAAACAAAAATACCACCCAGCGCGATGGCGAAAAATAGATACAAAGTAATTAAAAGTGACTCGCTAGAATGAGCCTCATATATATTTTTTCCACCTATAATAGGTACAAGTGCAATAAACAACATATTCGGACAAAGAACCATCCATAATATCCCTATCTTCTCTACCACTGTGCCTTTCTTAAAAGGCTTAGCTAGCCCAAACAGCAACGGATATAATAATATTCCTGAATTTAATATCATATTACTTATTCCTGTTGGCTCTGCAATCAATATATTACAGATAAGCAAACAGATGGACAGCAGAATGCCTGAACGTACAGTTCCATATAAAATACCGATATAAGCAGGGATCATTCCTAAATTCAAATAAGCAATACCAAATAAAGTCGTCGAAAGAATAGAGCACAGAATCAGACTTAACGTACACGCCAAAACCAAAAAAGTTTGATTATCCAGAAACTTACCTTTTTTTCGCGCCACAAGCCCTCTGTCCACCCACCATTGAATCAGAAAAAGAAAGGAGCATGCTGCCGATATTTGCAATAATATATCCTTGATTGCGCCAATAATTACAATCACACCCCAAAATGGACAAATTACCCTACATGTCTAGATTAAAGCACAGGATCACTCTCCTGACAACGATTATAACCAAGTGAGTGAACAAGACTGGTTACATGACAGTCAGAATGGTATGATTTCGTTAGGAAAACACGAAGTAACACCCGTGTCTTAACAATGTAAAGGGGTAAAATTTCATGAGCAACTACGATGTGATCGTCATAGGGGGCGGCCCTTCGGGATTGATGGCAAGCGTGGCCGCAGCAGAACACGGGGCATCCGTACTGCTAATCGATAAGGGAGCCAAGCTAGGAAGAAAGCTCGGGATATCTGGTGGCGGACGCTGTAATGTAACGAACGTCAAGGAGAGAGATGAGTTAATCTCCCATATCCCGGGAAACGGACGTTTTTTGTATAGCGCCTTTGACCATTTTAATAATCAAGACATCATTGCCTTTTTTGAAGGCTTAGGTATTGCATTAAAGGAAGAAGACAACGGGCGGATGTTCCCCGTTTCCGATAAGGCCTCCAGCGTCGTCTCTGCCTTAATTAACAAAGTACGGAGTCTAGGCGTGCAGATTATGACGGACAGCCCTGTGTCACATATAATATATGAAGAAGGGGCTGTTAAGGGCGTCCAGCTGCGCTCGGGCAAAACGATTTCCACTGCTGCTGTCATCATCGCCACCGGAGGGAAGTCAGTGCCGCAGACCGGCTCAACTGGAGATGGCTACCCGTGGGCAGAAGCCGCAGGCCATACAATTACAGAGCTGTTTCCGACTGAGGTTCCGATTCTTTCACGCGAAGAGTGGATCAAGTCTGGTGAGCTGCAAGGATTGTCGCTACGCGATGTGGCGCTTACGGTCTGGAATCCAAAAGGAAAGAAGGTTATCTCTCATCGTGGAGATATGATTTTCACCCATTTTGGACTATCCGGCCCAATTGCACTGCGCTGCAGCCAATTTCTGAGACAGGTCCAGCGTAAATCCGGCACAGACACTGTCGAAATGTCCATCGACCTCTTCCCTGATCTGAACTCGCCAGAAGTGGAATCACTACTGCAGGACAAGCTGGACCAGGAGCCGAAGAAAGCGATCCGCAATTCATTGAAGGGGCTGCTGCCAGAACGTCTCATCCCCCTCTTGTTGGCTAAAGCTGAGCTGGATGGGGATACAACAGGCCATCACGTCTCCAAGAATGGATTGCTTGCGCTAGCTGGTATCTTGAAACGGATGCCCGTCTTTGTTCATGGTACTCGTTCTCTGTCCGAAGCCTTTGTTACGGGCGGCGGAGTAAATCTAAAGGAGATCGACCCCAAGAGAATGGAATCCAAGCTTATGCAAGGGCTATTCTTCTGTGGAGAGGTACTCGATATCCATGGCTACACTGGTGGCTACAATATAACAGCCGCGTTCTCTACTGGGTATACAGCAGGTAAACATGCTGCTGACCTTCGCCTTAGCTAATCTTAGCTAATACGATGCAACTAAAAACAGCGTGACTTGAGAGGCCTCTCAAGTCACGCTGTTTTTTAATCTATCTATCAATCAATCTTTCCCTAATCGGAACGTACCAAATATTCTGCTGATAAAGAGTCCGACCATGTATCCAACCGGAACGAACAGGATGATCCCCCACCATCCATATAAAGAGAGACAGATTAGTGCGGAGGTAATCATTGTAAAGGGAAGCAATAAAATAGGGACCGCATGCATACCCGCTTCAGCCTTTTGTTCTTTCGTAAATGGAAGTATCCCAATGTAATCATCACCAACAAACAACGACCAGAACGAGAACAACCAAAAAGTCATAAGCGATGTTAAGACTACAAATCCCAGCCATTTAAATCCCGATGGAATAATAAGGATTGCTACGGCAGACACAGCTGTAAAAGCTAAGTAAAGCTTCAAATGGGCCGGATTCCGTACGAGTGCCTTAATCGCTGCCGCAGAGAAACGACTCTCAGCAGTCTTTGATTTAAGCAAAGGCTGTGACTTCCGGAAAATCCACGGCTTATGGCGAGTTGGACGAGGTTTATCGAGAACATTGCGTAGCAATATGGCTGCAATCTTCATTCTCTGCTTGTAATCCTCACGCACATCGTTCATAAATGTCCCACGCATCAGTAAGCGCCACCGGAAAGCAATTATTGCAACGACTGTAAATACAACCGCACTCAGCAATATGATGAGCGGGCGATCATTCCAAAGGCTGGCTACTCTGAAATAAATAGCGTTCGGGACGGAGATCGCCAGAAAGAGCCACAACCAGCGGCGCCAACCTTGCTTCTGTACTTTTACAAGATGTCCCAGTAGCTTCACACACCAGCTGCACGCCAAGGTCAGCGCGAACAGTGCCCATACCTCCGTTGACGTCATTTCAAATCCCCTAATCAGAAAGGGCAACAACAGTGCAAAAGCTACACAGAACTTCAGCGAGGTTACAATCAGGCTGTAGATTAATCCGCGAAATACGATCGTATGAATCCATCGCTGCCGTTGTCTAAGAAATAATAGATCCCCTTCCTGCAATAATAACACCAATCCCCCATTGCAGATCAGGAGCACTAATAATGAAGGAATGAACATAAACGGCAAATTCATACTCCAAGCCGGGAGCGCCTCATTCCAGAATCCATAATACAAACGCCCTCCGAGCAATCCCCCTGGAATAAGAATATATAAGAGAACGGTCCAATCAGCCGCCGTACGGATAATAGCGGATTGCTCACGCCAATGAGAGAATAGCCGCCGTCTGAATAGTTGTTTGGCGTTAGAAAAAGCAAACGCCCGCTGTCCCTGCTTACTCATGTCAGTTCGTCGAAGCAATCAAACAACGACGCCTCCGGCAGTCCAGCATAATCACGTATATCTTCGAGTGTTCCTGAGGCGGCAACCCTTCCCCCGGAGATCAATACGAAATCATCGCATATCTTCTCTGCTGTATCCAGCACATGCGTGGACATTAATACACCAGCCCCGCGCTTCCGCTCCGCTTCCAGCAGTCGCAGGAAATCTTTAGTGGCGCGAGGATCTAAACCGATAAAAGGCTCGTCCACAATATAAACATCCGGCTGTACCAAGAATCCAAGCATTAGCATCATTTTTTGTTTCATGCCCTTAGAGAATCCAGCTGGAAGATCATTGCGCACATGGCCCATACCAAACTGCTTCAACAGTCTTTCTGAAGTTTCTTCGAACTGTTCGTACTTCAGTCCATAAGCAGCGGCCGCTAAATCCAAATGCTCCCACAACGTCAAATCCTCATAAAACACAGGCTGCTCCGGTACATAGGCATAAGATTTATTAACTCCACTAAAAGACACTTTAGCCTTGGTGTTTTTCAGCAAACCAAGCAGGGTCTTAATGGTTGTACTTTTTCCAGCACCATTAGGTCCGATCAAACCGAGCAATTGACCTCGCTTTACCTGAAAAGAAATATCGAATATGCAAGGATCTCCCGCTTCATAGCCAGCTTCATCGATCTCAACATCGAGCACAATGTCGTCGTAGCTCTCGGTATCCACCATTGTATCTACCTTCTCCATACTCTCCATCTCCTAAATACTTCTAATAGGTACTATTATAAATTGCATTCTCTATTACGTATATGAATGATATTCAAATGATCAACAGAGGCTATCGCAACTTATCTAATCGTACTATATATTTTTCCTGAAAATAATCAAGCTGCTTTTTTTACAATAATAACTTAAGCCCTGCGCAATAGCGAACAAAAGAAACCTCCCATTAAAGGGAGGTCTGTCCTACAAGGTCGATGTTATTCATTGCTACTATTTCTTCCTGCTTCTTGATCGCCGCTTCATCCCTGCGCTCAATTTTGCCACGCAGCATTAACAGCCCCAGCCCCAGCAATCCTGTAAGCAAACCAGATAGAATAAAAGCAGACACCGGGCCCGATGCTGTCACTAAGGCTCCACCGGCTACAGGTCCTAGAATAACAGCTGCGCTTGTCAGGCTGCCTATGGTTCCAAATACACGACCCGTGTATTCAGCAGGTGTCCGTTGCTGGAGCATTGAATTGAAGGGGATAAACGCTAGTCCTGCACCCACACCAGCAAACATGAAGGACCCAAACAAAGCAATGTTCATCCAGATTCCGGCTTGACCATGAGCAGTTACGATCCCTGCACTCGAGAAGACAATACCCATGATTACAGCCCCTAATCCCATAAAAATGAGCGGATGCTTACCACTGCCTAATCGGCTTACAAGTAGTGCAGATAGCAAGGTTCCAAAGCCACTGGCTGCTACACACCAACCCAGCAAATCTCCGTTCACACCTGGAATCTCCCGGAATAACGTTACAATCTGAGAGTCACCAATTTGCAGCATAAGCAGCACCAGTACCAACATGACAATGCCACATAGCACTACAGGCATTCCCGCAATCACATGCAGACCCGCCGACATTTCTTGGCGGAAGGATTTACGTACCTCCGTCTCACCCGTACTTGCTTCCGCGTCTTCCCTTTTTGTCGCAGCTATGCGCGGTAACCCAAGCAAAATAATCGCTGATAAGAGGAACGTAGCAGAATCAATCATGTAACAAGCAGCTATACCAAAGGCTGCAACCAGAAGTCCGCCGAGGGCTGGACCTACAATTTTGGTTATCTGTTCTATCGATGAGCTAAGCGCCATTGCTTTATCCATCTGAGCTGCAGGAACAAGCTCCTTAATCTTTCCGCTTTTGGCCGGAGAGAACAGCACATCCATACATCCCTTAGCCAGCAGCAGCACATAAACCTGCCACAGCGAGCCTGCAAATACCAAACCAATAACAACCCCTGCACGGGCTATATCCGAACCAATCATTAGTGCCTTGCGGTTAAAACGGTCGCTTAAATAGCCGGCAAACGGACCTCCTAACAGCAAAGGCACTGCCATACATAAAGATATAGCCGTAATTTCCCACGGTGTAGCATTCCATTTGAATCCTACCATCGTCAGCAGTGCTAGTATATGCAACCAGTCTCCTACATTCGATACAAGCTGTGCCGCGATAAGCAACATGAATGGCTTATTCGCGGTTAGCTTATTTTCTTTTGAATCATGAATAAGCTGTTCTTCCACCCTCACTTCACTCCCCGTTACTATTTCTCGATGAAATAATAGTAAAATATTGGAGATCGTCATTCATCCGTCTGGAGGCGTAAATAGCACTTGAACCAGGGGATGAAATTGATATCCTTTCAGAGACTGAAGTAAAAAAACATTCAATTTCAACATCTTCAAAAAATTGTTTGATTTTTAATAATTAAAAGTTGCTCATTGTGACAAATCACATGTTCTTCATTCGATCTTTCACGTATTCTATTGTTATCTCAAAGTTCGTTGCACAGGTAAACCGTGCACTAATAAATATGATTACACAACGTGCGACGAGTTCACATGATTAACGATAAAGGGTGGAGAAGCATGATACAATCTTATGAACGTGATACACAGTTGACATTACATTTGTACCGGGTATTTGCCAAATCCTTTAAGAGCATTAATGAGCATGCTGTTACCGGCAGCAAAATTGAAGGTTTTAATCCTACTGCCTTTGCCGTCATGGAAGTGTTGTACTATAAGGGACCACAGCCCATTCAACAAATCGGCGCCAAACTGCTGCTACAAAGCGGCAACGTGACTTACGTTATCGACAAGCTCGAAGAACGCGGCTATTTGCAACGCAAGCCTTGTCCAAGTGATCGTCGTGTGATTTTCGCAGAGTTGACCGCGGAAGGCGAACGTCTCATGAATGAGATGTATCCGAAATACTCAGAGCGTCTTCATCTTGCTTTCAGCGGACTGAATGATGAAGAGAAGGAACAAATGATCACTCTGCTCAAGAAGATGGGGCTGCAAGCTGAGAAGCTTTCCCCTCTTCCCCGTAAGTAGAGCTAGAGTCTAGGCTGCTTTTTACTTCATATTTGTTAGACAAGCTGTTATCGCACGAAGAAGCCCGACCGGCAAACGCCTGGTCGGGCTTCTTTATGTGTCAAAAAATGAGTTATGCCTTTTTCAAAGATGACGTAGCATCCTCTACTGAAGGAACACCCTTGCGCAAACCCCAAGATATAACTAGTGACATAACCGCGAAAACTGCCATCACGATAAATAGTGAATGAAGTCCCCCTTCAAGTGCACCACGTAAACTGTTTGATACTTCACCGGACAGGTTAGTTCCTGTATGGGAGCCTAGCAGCTTATTAATGTCATCACCTGTAACGTTTGAATCCGGTTGTTTTCGCAACAGCTGATCAATATTCAAGTTCAGCCATGAACCGAAGATAGCCACCCCAATGGTCTGACCTAGTGACCTTGTAAACGCATTAAGCGCCGTGGACGCACCACGTTGATCATAGGCAACCGAGGACTGAGCGATAATCGTGAAGACCGTAGAGGAGTATCCGAAGCCTACCCCACAGACTAGCATCAAGCATAAGAGAATTAGCTGCGAAGACTCTCCAGTCAAGAAAACCAGACCAATAGCTCCGGCAGCAATCATCATCAATCCAAGCATTGCCGTTCGGCGAGAACCCGCTCGCAGAATCATCCGTCCGCCTGCGATTGACCCAAACATCCAACCTACAGACATTGGTGCAAGCAGCAAGCCTGAGATCGCAGCGCTTTTTCCAGAAACGCCCTGAACCCATAAAGGGATATACGTAGAAAGTCCAATAATTAATGTGCTTACCAGCAGGTTAGCACCCGTTGATACCGCGATGTTACGATTGGAGAATAGATTTAGTGGAAGCATAGGCTCTGGTGCACGGCGCTCCACAAACAGAAACAGGATTAACAGGATAACTGCTGCACCCAGTATTGCGAGTAGTAACGGAGAGGTCCATGCCAGGTTCTGCCCTCCCGTGGATAGTCCAAAGAGTAGAGCACCCATGCCTGCTGCGAAAAGAAGAACGCCTGCCACATCGATCTGTGTCTTCCGACGCACCTTTTCTTCCTTCAGGTAGCGCGCAATAAATACCATTGCCAACACACCAAATGGCAGGTTGAATACAAAAACCCAGCGCCAGCTTAAGTAATCTACCACATAGCCACCAAGCAGTGGCCCTACCAAAGAGGAAATCCCCCATACAGAGCTTAGCAGCCCTTGTGTCTTTGCTCTTTCTTCAATACTGTAAATATCACCGATGATGGTAAAGGTCATTGGAATAAGTGCACCCGCACCGATCCCCTGTATCGCACGAAACAGGATCAGCTGTTCCATACTTTGCGATATGCCGCATAATAATGAGCCTAATAAAAAAACAGCCGCTCCCCACATGAATACAGGCTTGCGTCCGAACAGATCACTGATTTTGCCGAAAATAGGTGTTGTAATAGCCATTGCCAGCAAATATGAAGTAAAAATCCAGCTCAGCCACTGCATCCCCTGAAATTCGCCTACAATCGCCGGCCCTGCTGGCCCTGTTACAGTTCCCTCAATTGCGGCCAGAAACGTGGCCAGTAGTACCCCTGTTAAAATCAGTTTGCGTTCTAAATCCCCTGTTGACTTCAATGTTCCAAACCCTCTCTTTATGTATTAAGTGGATTGCCACTCCTCGCGCAATAGAGTATGGAGAGCAGCATCCTGAAAGCCGGAAGCGATCTGCCGATATTGACGCAATACGCCTTCCTTCTGAAATCCAAGCGCATATACCAGCCTCTCCGCACGGATATTATCAGGATGACAGAGCGCTTCTATCCGATTCAAGCCCATAATATTAAAGCCAAAATCGAGTACAAGCCCCAGCGCTTCTTTCATATATCCAAGCCCCCAAAAGGCAGGCGACAGATCACAGCCTATTTCACCACGGTAAGCTCCCTGAAGCTGCCAATGGTTATAACCACAGCTACCAATGACTTCCTCCCCGGGTCCAATAATACTCCAACGTAAGCTCTCCTCTTCCTGAGCCATCTGTGATAGAAGATTGATAAGCTGCTTCGTTTCTTCTATAGAGGATAATGCCGGTGCACCCAGCCAGAGAGAAACTTCCGGATGAGACCAAACCTGGAATAACGCTGAAGCATGTTCAGTAGTCATAGCACATAATTTTAATCTTTTACCGATCAGTGTAGGTGTCACTCCATTGCATAAATACAATTCTCCGCGCCCCCTTCAACTTATCAATTATACATCATTCATGAGTATATCCTTAAGCTAAAAGTTCTAATTTCTTTAACATCTTACATGCAAGCAAAAACGCCTTTGGCGTCCCCATAAGGACGGTTAGCGTTTATACGAGAAATATAAGGATAATATATAGCGTAAAACTTATACTTTCTTATATTTTAAAAAGCGTCTGGATCAGGCGGCGCATTCACCGCTTGATCCAAACGCTTTTTAAAAACTTTACCTATTAATGATTCCATTCCGTCAATTCACAACTTCACTACACAACACCTGAAGTTTGGCACGAATATCCTTGAACTCTTCAATCCCCGTACCAGTAATACTGTACCCTTCGCTGTGTGCAGTCAGAAAGTTGTCCAGCGTCAGCTTTTCCAATTCCTGTTTCACTTCGCGTTCACCTACTCGATACCCCATGTCTTCCAGTCCGAGCAGCATCTCCGAGATCGTCACATCTTTATCATGTGCACAATAAAGCATGTGAATTCCTATGAACAAGTTCTGTACATCGGCGCGCATATTCCACTCCTTCTGGCTACAAAGCCTTCGGTATTTACTCTTGCATTACCCTATGACCGTTCATTGGAAACATCATCACAAGGGTTCAGCACTATCAGGGGGATCATAACTCATTCCAAAATATCACAAAACAATGTTGTGTCTTGACGTACCCCGCATAGCTGTACTATGTTGTTAGTTACAGTTATGGTTTCATATTGACTTTAAAGTACAGGAAGGTGATGCTTCATGTTTCAAGCTATGCCCTATGATGGAACGCGCAGCGAGCAGTTTGAAGCTGTTCTAATCCAACTCGAAGCATTGATGAAGGACGAACCAAGTGCCACAGCCAATCTGGCTAATGCTTCAGCACTACTTAAACACGCAATGCCGGATACGAATTGGGCCGGTTTTTATTTATTTGACGGTAAGGAGCTAGTGCTTGGACCTTTTCAAGGCCTCCCTGCCTGCATTCGAATTCCGCTATCTCGCGGGGTGTGCGGAACGGCTGCTGCAGAGCGGCGCACACTTGTAGTAGGAGATGTGCATGCATTCCCAGGTCATATTGCCTGTGATGCAGCCTCTAACAGCGAGATTGTTGTTCCTTTAATAAAGGATGATCGCTTGCTTGGCGTACTTGATATCGACAGTCCGCTCAAGGATCGCTTTGATGATGAAGAACGCCGGTTTCTGGAGCGGTTCGCAGCTTTAGTATCGGAAGCTATCTAAAAATTTCTTCGTTTTATATCCCATAAGAAAAAAGGCTGTCTCATTTGTAGGCGTTACCTACTTATAAGACAGCCTTTTTCTGATAATCTTACAGTCGAACCGGGCTTATATTCCAAATCTCCGCTGCATAGCGACTAATTGTGTTATCGCTGGAGAATTTACCGGAATGACCAATATTAATAATGGACTTCTTCAGCCATTCTTGCCGGTTGCGGTATGCCCGATCAATTTCGACGTGTGTCTCAACGTAACTAGCGAAATCTTTAAGCACAAAAAATTCATCGTTATTATCCAGAAGAGAGTGGAAAATGCTCTCAAACTCCGTAGCATGACAACAGATGGGTCCTGGTTTGATTAACTGATCCAGCACTTCTTTCACACGACTATCCCCGTTGTAAATATCACGCGCATGATAACCGCCATGCTGGTAGTAATCCATGACCTGCTCAGCACGAAGTCCGAACAGGAACATATTGTTGTCTCCCACCATTTCATGCATTTCTACATTTGCGCCATCCATCGTCCCTACCGTCAATGCACCGTTCATCATAAACTTCATATTCCCGGTACCGGATGCTTCTTTGCTGGCTGTAGAAATCTGCTCACTGATGTCCGCTGCAGGAATGATCTTTTCTGCTAGGGATACCGAATAATTTTCAAGGAAAAAAATATGAATTTTCCCTTTAACATCCTGATCTTTGTTGACTACCTCCGCTACTGTATTAATCAGTTTGATAATCCGCTTTGCCAAATGATAACTTGGCGCTGCCTTTGCCCCGAATATAAACGTGCGTGGGACCATATCCATCGAAGGATTATCTTTGATTTGATTATACAAATGCAGAATATGCAAAATATTAAGCAACTGGCGCTTGTAGGCATGCAGACGTTTCACCTGTACATCAAAGATAGAGTCAGGATCAACATGTACTGAATGCTTACTGTAGATATACTCTGCAAGACGAAGCTTATTCTGGCGCTTAATACTGGCTACTTGTTCCTGGAAGGAAGCATCCTCACAATATTTAATCAAGCCAATCATTTCTTGAGGATGGCTCACCCAACGGGTCCCAATCGATTGATTAATCAAATTAGCCAGATCTGGATTGGCATGCAGCAACCATCGCCGATGGGTAATTCCGTTCGTCTTATTATTGAAACGGTGTGGATACATTTCATTAAAAAGTCGCATTTCGCGCTTCATCAATATTTCCGTATGCAGTGCCGCCACTCCATTAACACTATGACTAGCTACAATCGCCAGATGTGCCATCCGCACCTGATCATCATGAATGATCGCCATCTGTGAGATTCGGTCCTGATCACCAGGATAACGACTCATCAGCTCGCCGCAGAAGCGGGCATTGATCTCTTCAATGATGAGAAAAATACGTGGAAGTAGCTCTCTAACCATTTGAATTGGCCATTTTTCCAGCGCTTCACTCAGAATCGTATGATTGGTATAAGAGACCATGCGCGTCGTGATACTCCATGCCTCATCCCATCCTAAACCATGTACATCCATCAGAATCCTCATTAATTCAGGAATCACGAGTGTTGGATGTGTATCATTAATATGAAGAGCAACCTTGTCTGGCAGCGATTCTATAGGGAGCCCAAGCTTGGCATAGGTTCGCAGAATACTTTGCAGGCCCGCGCTACAGAGGAAGTACTGCTGCTTCAGGCGAAGCAGCTTGCCTTCGTATTGAGAGTCATCTGGATATAGAAACTCCGAAATGGATTCTACAGAACGCTTATATTCCAAGAACTTATGATAGTCCGTTCCGGCAAAAGAACCAAAGGTTCTAGAGGGCTGAGTGATGGATTCCGCACTCCAGTTACGCAGTGTATTCACATGCCGGCGATCTGCACCAATGATAGGGACATCATAAGGCACTGCACGCACAGCCTCATATTGCGTATGATCAAAGATAAGCCGCCCGTTCTCTTCGCGGGTCTCAATAACCCCCCAGAACCTAACTTCAACCTGCTTGTCTTCGCGGCGCACTTCCCATACATTATCATTCTGCAGCCAGTAATCAGGCAGTTCCACCTGATACCCGTCAACGATCTTCTGTTCGAATAGGCCATATTTATACCGTATGCCGCAGCCATGTCCCGCATATTGCAAGGAAGCAAGTGAATCCAGGAAGCAGGCAGCCAAACGACCGAGTCCTCCATTCCCTAACCCAGCGTCCGCTTCTTCTTCCTCAATATCCTGCAACGAGAACCCAAGATCGGCCAGTCCCTCACGCACAACCTCCAGCACGCCCATATTCAGCAGATTGTTCCCCAGAAGTCTTCCGATCAGAAACTCCATAGAAAAATAGTATACCTGCTTATCCTTATCCGTCTTGTACTTTTGATTGGTATTCGCCCAATTTTTCCCAGCATTCTCGCGAATCATGTTGCCTAGTATCTTATAGACATCAGCATTCGAGGCTTCCTCCAAAGGTTTGCCTAATTTACTGATGAGCGTCTCGCGAAACACCTGTTTGAAAGTTTCTTTATCGTTAAACAACAGCAGGTTCCTCCTGACAAAAGCTTTTTTTGGGAATGCATTAGACTATGCCTTTAGATCAAATAGGTTATACTGTTTGGTTTTATCTAATCCACTTGTTTATATCTTACTGCTCTTGGCGATGACAAATGGACGTTTACTATCCCCGACGAGAATTCTATTTTTACTTAAATGTACGTCCTTATCCATAATCACATTCTCAATAACAGCATTCTCCTCGATGATGCACTTTTGCATAATTACTGAGTTGATGATTTTCGCTCCCTTACGGACCTGAACCCCCCGAAAGATCACGCTATTCTCCACCGTTCCACCTATAATGCAGCCATTAGCCACAAGTGAATTGCTGACATTCGCGCTCTCCAAGTATCGGGTTGGAGCTTCATATTTAATCTTCGTCTGTACCGGACTTTCTTTGAACAAACTGAAGTAATTCTCCTGTTGGAGCAGCTCCAAACTGTTCTTATAATAACTCTCTAATGAATTAATTACGGCATGATAGCCATGATATTCGTATGCGGCGATATTAAATTTGTGTCGGTTCTTCTGAATTACATCACGGAAAAAATAGCTTTCTCCATGCGCAATGCAATGCTCCACCTGCTCCAAGAACAGCTTCTTCTCCATAATGAAGATATCCAGATATAAATTAGGATGGTCTTTCTCATGATGGATATTAGTCACCTTATTCTCTTCGTCTACTTCAATACGCTGGCATAGATCATGTTCTGGCTGCAGTTCCTCAATCTTTTTATACACTACTGTAACGTCGGCACCCTTCTCCAGATGGTAACTATACAAATCCTGAAGATTGATCGTATTGATATGCTGGCTGCCCGAAAACACGATATATTTAGCAGATCCCCGTTTAAAAAGATCCAGATTGTTATGATAATGCTGTAAGTCCCCAAGGGAAGTATCCGTTGGATCGTTCCAGTCTGGAGGCAAAATGAATAATCCCCCATGCTTGCGGTTCATATCCCAGGATTTTCCGTCACCCAAATGGTCCATAAGCGAACGGTATTTACGCCGGACGAACAGGCCAACGCTCTCCAGGTCTGCACGCATCATATTAGAAAGCACGAAATCAATCAACCGATAACGACTGGCAAAAGGTACGGCTGCACCACAGCGGAAATAAGTGAGTTCATTTAGTTTGTCGAGTTCATGATCCAGATTAATTACACCCATGAGTTGCTTCATCGGAATCCACCGTCCTCTTATAATTTATAAGAAAGTATAAGTTTCACGATATACTTTATCCTTATAAATCTCGCATAAACGCTTACCGTCCCTAGAAGGACGCCGAAGGCGTTTTAGCTTGATTATATGGTTTTGGCTACTACTGATTTTCGCTTCTTGCTTTTATTGTCGATCAGCAGAATTTCATTCTCATTCTCCCGTTCGATGCCTATTTCCATATAATCGTCGATTACCGTATTCTCACTAATAATCGCTTTATGAATGCGTACGTTCTTGCCAATCTTAACCTTAGGCATAATCACGGAGTCCGTAATTACACTTCCTTCACCCACTTCTACGCCATAAAAGAGGACCGAGTGATTCACTTCTCCGTGCACAATGCAGCCTTCATTAATAATGCAGCCTGACACTTTCGCCCCTGGAGCGACATATTGGGCAGGTTGATTCGGATTACGTGTAAAAATGCGCCAGCTGGGATCATTTAGATTAAGTGGCGGGGTATCGCTCAGCAAATCCATATTAGCTTCCCATAAGCTAGTTATTGTACCTACATCTCTCCAATATCCTTCAAAAGGGTACGCAAATAAGGAGTTTCCGTCCTCCAGCATTAATGGAATGATATCCTTGCCGAAATCGTGCGAAGAACCCACATTTTCCCCGTCTTCTAATAGATGCTTGCGGAGAATCTCCCATTTGAAGATATACACGCCCATAGAAGCTAACGTGCTTTTGGGTTGAGAGGGCTTCTCCTCAAATTCGTAAATTTTCAGATCGTCCTCCGTATTCAAGATTCCAAATCGGCTTGCTTCCTCCAGCGGAACGTCAATGACAGAAATCGTGCAATCGGCGTTTCTTTCCTTGTGGTATTGAAGCATCGCATGATAATCCATTTTATAAATGTGATCACCGGACAGAATAAGAACATGCTCTGGATCAAACTGATCCACAAACTTAAGATTCCGATAAATCGCATCGGCTGTTCCCCGATACCAGCTGCTTCCATTCTCGCGTTCATGCGGTGGCAATACGAATACCCCACCGTTCTTACGGTTCAAATCCCAATCGCTGCCTACTCCGATGTAAGAATGCAGTATGAGCGGCTCATATTGAGTCAGCACACCAACTGTATCAATCCCTGAATTGGAGCAGTTACTTAAAGGGAAGTCGATGATCCGATAGGTCCCTCCAAAATAAACAGCGGGCTTGGCAAGCGATTTGGTTAAACCTTTCAATCTTTTGCCTTGGCCTCCAGCCAATAGCATGGCTACCATTTCTTTTTTCTTCATGGAAACGCCTCCCTTGACTTATGGGTAATATGAAGTTTCAGCAAGCACAGGTTGAATGAACAGAAGTTCCAGAAAGAAGTGAATTAACAAGAAATACACTTGAAAGAAATGAGCCTTGATAGGAAGATGGACAAAGTTGAAAAAAGCGTGGAAGAAGATTTAACACGAACGAATAATCTAACCTAAAATGGGTAACTTTCACCAAAATCAGGAGATTATCCTTATTGTAAAGTGTTCTATATCCGCCGTCAAAACCCTTTATCACATTTCCAAAAATCCGGATTTTTTAACCTTGTTTGTTATTAAACACATTAATATTACTTATAACTAAATTAACCCCTTTGAATCATCACGAAAGAAAAAAGGCTCATTTAATCGTAAAGCATAGGGACGGATCTTCAGCAAACATTCAACCGAATATGTCATAATGTAGCTATCTATCACTGATTTGGAGGTACCTATGATGAAAGCAGCTCAAGGCGTTCGACTACTGCTCGTAGATGATGAGCCTCATATACTACAATTTCTGGAGCTGGGCCTCCTCAATGAAGGATTCGAAGTCAGAACCGCACCCGACGGAATTACAGCCATCTCGGTCGCCGCTGAGTTCAAGCCACATGTAGCCATCCTAGATGTCATGATGCCCGGCATGGATGGATTCGAGTTATGTCATTACCTGCGCTCGGAGGAGACGGAATTAGCCGTCATTATGCTAACTGCAAAGGATGAAGTGGACGATCGAGTCAAGGGTCTCACTATTGGTGCTGACGATTATATGGTCAAGCCCTTCAGCTTCGACGAATTGCTTGCCCGAATTCAAGCGCGGCTACGCAATCAGTTTCCAGGTCTGCTCGGCGAGGTGCGCTGCGGTCCATTCCGAATTGACAGCCGCAGAAAAGAAATTCGCTTCAAGGAGGAAGTGCTTGAACTCTCCCCCACGGAATACGAGTTACTGCAGTATCTCGTTATCAATCACGGCCTTGTATTAAGTAAGCCTATGATTCTTGATAAGGTGTGGGGCTATGATTTTGGCGGTGAGGAAAATATTGTTGAGGTCTATATCCGATCGCTTCGCGAGAAGCTCGGGGATAAGGAGCACCGTATTATCCGTACCCTGCGGGGAGCAGGCTACCGGGTGGATCTATGAGTACGCGCATCTCTAAATGGTTTCGTAGGCTGCCTGCACCACGTTCTCTGCGCAAGCAGCTGCTAGCCATTTCGCTGCTCATTCTATCAGGATTGCTGCTGCTAATCGGAGTATTACAATATATACTCATGCGGGATTTCATATACAGCAATAGAGCGGAGTCTATGGAAGCGCAAATACGTTCTGTTCCCCGTGAGATGTTTTTCAATTTTTTCAATTCCTATGACGAGGATACTACAACTCCGAATGAGGAAAACTCCGAGCATAATGGCAATTTGCCGGGTGAAAGAAACGGCCAGAATAAAATTCCAGAGGGTCTACGAACCGGTGAGAATAGGCGTCCACTCCTGCTGGATGCCCATACAACCCTCGCAATTTATAGCTCGGATGGCACTTTCAGAGACTTACAGCAAATGACTTTATCTGAATCAGCCGCGCCTAAATTAACGAATGAGGAGTACAATAATCTACTCATTCATACCACGGATAGAGCAACAGGAAATTACAAGCTCATAGAGGGCGAAGACGGCACTGAGCATCTAGCCATATTCGTGAACCTCTATAGACCTGGAAATCCTAGATTGCTACTTCAAATGAGTGTGAATACAGGACCGCTTACGGATGTAATCTTGCAGCAATTGATGATCTACGCAGGTTTGTCAGTGGTTGCTTTAATGGCTGGCTTCTTCCTATACTTGCCTGCCCTTCGAAAGACGCTGGTTCCTCTCTCAAATATGGGCGAGTCCGCCGAGATCATTGATGCCGGGAATCTGGATATCCGTTTTCCAATTAACCAAGGACAGACTGAGATCGACAAGCTGGCTCATTCATTCAATGGTATGCTCGAGCGTCTTGAAATATCCTTTCATAATGAACGGGAAGCCAAGGAACAGATGCGCCGCTTCGCTGCCGATGCTTCTCACGAGCTGCGAACGCCGCTGACCTCGATTCATGGTTTTCTGGAGGTCTTACTGCGAGGCGCTGCAGACAACAAAGAACAGTTATACAATTCATTGCGGAGCATGCACGGTGAATCGAAACGGATCAACAAGCTGGTGGAGGATTTGCTGCTGCTCGCTCGGATGGATGGCGCTCCCCAACTACGGATGACGGATCTGCTTCTCGGAGAGGTGATTTCCGAAATGAAGCCCCATCTGCTCTTGTTGGCGGACCAGCGCAAGGTTACATTTGATATCTCGTATGGCATCCATGGTAAATATGAACCCAATAAGATCAAGCAGGTGATTCTGAATCTGTTTCACAATGCAGTTCAACATACCGATCCACAATCTGGAAGCATATCTCTCTCTTTACATGCTAGAGGAAATGAAGCCATTCTAACGGTACGGGACAATGGTTGCGGAATCTCTACAAAGCATATCCCGCATATCTTCGATCGCTTCTACCGCAGCGATTCCTCACGCACGCGTAAATACGGTGGATCTGGACTCGGTCTTTCAATTACAAAGTCTATCGTGGAGGCACATCACGGCAAGATTAGTGTAAGCAGCACCCTCGGTGAGGGAACAACCTTTAGGGTTACCCTTCCTTGCGAGGAAGGATTAGCCAAGAGAGAGTAACAACCGTTATAATAGATGATAGACTTAAGCCTATGTCTACGATGCCAGTTTTGCTATGTTGTCCATTCTAAGGAGCCACGCTCCGCAAAACTTTGAGGAGGTCAAAAAATGTACGAAATCGCCGTAATTGGAGCCGGTCCTGCCGGTGCAAGCGCAGCCCTGTTCGCCGCCAAGGCGGGCAAAAAAACGCTGCTGATCGACAATGATAAGGGCATGACACGCAGAGGATGGTTTGAGAACTTTTATGGAATTTCCGAAGTAGGCGGTCCTGATCTCGTAGAAACCGGACATAAGCAAGCCGTCAAATTTGGTGCTGAGCTAGTTTCTGAACAAGCTATCAACCTCACTTCTAGCGGCAACGGTTTCGTCATCGAAACCGAAGATGGGATCATTTATGAAGCCAAACATGTTATTCTTGCAACAGGCGCCCTTACGGATCTAGCCGCTAAAGCTGGCGTGGAGACTAAGGATGGTACAGAGCCAAGAATCAAAACAGTAGTCGCTGTTAACCCAGAAGGCAAAACAAATATTGAAGGCATTTGGGCTGCAGGGACCGTTGCCGGAGTAAGTGTACATGCCATTATTACGGCAGGCGATGGCGCGAAGGTAGCGATTAACGTGATTAGTGAGTTAAATGGTGCACGTTACGTGGATCATGATGTATTAAAGGCTTAATCAATGAATTTAAACATAGCTCCGGAGACGATTCTTAGGAATCTGTCCTCCGGATTTTTTATATTGCATAATATAACTGCATTTGGTGCAGCTATTTCATACTTTAGCCCCTCTATGACTCTTTTAAGTGTAGTTTATACAACTAAAAACAGATGGAAAGAGTATTTCCATTGGATTTTAAAGAACTAAGTGTATAAAGTGCAACTACATCGATTCGTAGCGGTTTGATGCGATTTTTAATTGTATAAAGTACACTTAATTGTCCATCCCCACCTGCCCTTTAAACGCCACACGCAAAAAAACTGCCCCAAACATCATCCCACCGCCGCCGAAGACGATGTTAAGGTTGTTTGGAACAGTCTCCTTCAATCACTAGCGTGTACCCCAAGGTAACGCCCCCACTTCTTCATTTTCCTTCAGACTAGCCGCCAGCTTCTGCAAATACGGAACTAATAATGGACGCAACTCCTCACGCATCAATCCGACCTCCAGCGTAGCCTGAATATAGCCAAATTTATCGCCGATATCATAACGTTGTCCGATCAAATCCAGCGCCAGCAGACCTTCATTCCGGCATACTTCATGCAATGCATCTGTCAGTTGATATTCGCCGCCTGCTCCACGCTCGAGCTTAGCCAGCACCGAAAATATCGAAGGCTCCAAAATGTAACGTCCCATAATAGCATTTTCTGAAGGTGCTGCTTCCGGGGAAGGCTTCTCCACCAATCCTTTTACTTCATGAACTCCATTTAGTGAGCCGCTCGAGGATATAATCCCATATTTATGAACCTCCTGCCGTGGCACCTGCTGAACACCGACGATGGTCTGCTCCTCTTGTTCATACAATCGCATCATTTGCAGCAGCGCCGGGTCCTCCGAGACCATAATATCGTCACCTAGCAGAACTGCAAAGGGCTCATCCCCAATGAACTGTTCCGCACAAAGGATGGCGTGACCTAGTCCAAGCGGCTCTTTTTGCCTAATGTAATGAATGCTAGCTAGTTCGCTAATCGCCTGGACTTCACGAAGCAGCTCCTCTTTTCCTTTTTCCAATAGCGTCTGTTCCAGTTCCACTGATTTATCAAAATGATCTTCAATCGACTTCTTGTTGCGGCCCGTCACGATAATGATGCTTTCAATACCGGATCGAACAGCTTCTTCTACGATGTATTGAATCGCCGGCTTATCCACAATGGGCAGCATTTCCTTGGGCTGTGCCTTAGTTGCAGGCAGGAACCGAGTGCCTAGGCCCGCGGCGGGAATAACCGCTTTTCTAATCTTCACACCGAATCCCTCCCTTGCATTTATTGACGATGTAGGACTTGCTGCTCACGAACATCCTGCTGTTTCTTACCTTCATAGAACTCTTGGACAATATAGAGCGGACGGCCCTTAGTCTCATCATAAATCCGGCCCACATACTCACCCAGAATCCCTAACATAATGAGTACAAAGCCATTAAAGGTTAGTGTGATTCCGATCATTGATGCCCAGCCTTTAACGACTGAATCCGTAAAGATCACCAGATAAAGCACATACATCAGATATAGGAAACCGGAGGCCGATAGCAATGCGCCAAGGTATCCTGCCAGCTTCAGTGGCTTATAAGAGAAGGAGGTAATTCCGTCCAGGGAGAGCTTGATCATGCGCTTCAGCGGATATTTTGTCTCTCCAGCCAGACGTTCATCACGCTCATATTCAATGGCTTTTTGGCGGAAACCGACCCAGCTGACCAGACCGCGTACGAATCGATTTTTCTCCGGCAGACGTTTGAGCTCTTCGCAGACCTTACGATCTATGAGGCGAAAATCCCCCGTATCCACAGGGATAGAAATATCGGTTGAATAACGAAGCACTCTATAAAATAGGCTGGCCGTCCACTTTTTGAATAAGGATTCTCCGTTTCGCTTTATCCTTTTGGCATATACAACTTCATAACCCTTCTTCCATTCCGCAATCATGTCCAGAATCAGTTCCGGCGGATCTTGCAAATCGGCATCAATGATGACGACTGCATCTCCTAAGGCATAATCCATTCCGGCAGTAATGGCGATCTGATGTCCAAAGTTACGAGACAAATCGATCAGCTTCACACTCTCATCCCAGTAGCTATATTCCTCAATCATCTGGGCACAATTGTCTGTGCTCCCGTCATTCACGAAGATTAGCTCATACACTTCACCCGTTAAACCCATTACTTTTTTGATCCGACGATAAGTCTCCTGAATAACTGCCTCTTCGTTAAACATTGGTATAATAATGGAATAGCGCACGTTGGTACTCATGAGCAGCTCCTCCTTAAATTTGAATACTGAAGCGTGCCAGATCCATCTCATAACACGCCTCATATGATTAACATTCGTCTAGTTTACTGTGACTTTGTATAACGTCCCGCTGTTTCCAGCATCGTTTCCTGCCCAATCAGCCGCTGCAACTTCTGTACCATTCTCCGTGATCCAAGTCGTCAACTCGGAGTTGCCTCCACGTCCACCACCCATACCAACGCTATTGATCAGGAAGTACTTCACCTTTCCACTCTCAACAAACGCCTTTAAGGTATCAGGGGTATACACTGTGTCTGAGTTAGAAAATCCGTTCAAAATAACAACCGATGCACCTTTGTCCACGATATAAGGAGCTGCTGTGCCATAATCCAATGTAGCAAATAGATAAGTCTCCCCAGTATTGTTCTCCTCCAAATAGGACAACAGACTCTCATTTGCACTTGTGGCGCTATTACGTCCAAAATTGCTTGAATTGCCGCCCATTCCCCCTCTACCCTCACTACTGCTCGGGCCTGCCTCAGGGGTTTGACTGTTCAAGCCATAAGTAATTGGAGTAGCTGCCCAATAGAGAGGCCCAATTAACAATACTAGTGCTGCTGCAATACCGGTCGCATAAATAAAGGATTTCTGTTTACCTTTAAGAACTACCAGTACCAGTGAAACCACTATTCCTGCAGCTAAAATCCCATTGGACCAGCCGCTGCCAATCGTATCGTCATAAGGATGAACGATGTACCACTGGAAACCTGCTGTAACCAGCGTTGCGGCAGGCAATAGCCAAGATAGCCAACCAGAAGAGTGCTCGCGATATAGCGTCCACAGCTTTGACCAGCCTGCACCGACTAACGCTGCAATTGGCGGAGCCATCATCACCAGATAATATTGATGGAAGAACCCTGCGATACTGAAGAATCCCATAATAGGCAACAGCCATGCCAGCCAGAAAAGAGCTTCCTTATGCGCTTGGGTAAAGTTTTTTCTCCGCAGATTGGCGAATAATCCAATGCAGCCAAACAATACGAAAGGTAGCATCCAGCTAGCTTGACCTGACAGCTCTGATTGGAATAAGCGCAGCGGGCCTGCTGTTCCTGTATTGAACATCCCGCCTCCGCTTCCACCGCCATTCATGCCACCGCGATTTCCTCGGCCGCCGTCGTCACCACCAAATTGCCGACCTTGACTGTCTGTTCCACCAGAAGGTTGCCCTGGTGCACTTCCATCATCGTCACCAGTCTGGCTATTCGAGGTCGAATTTGTGCCTTGCCGGCCCGAAAATTCTCCACGTCCACCTTCCGTCCTATTTGTAGCATCTGTGCCATTCATAGCGGGCATCTCACCATTCATGTTCGGCATCTCGCCATTCATAGCCGGCATCTCGCCACCATTCATAGGAGGCATTCCACCTCCGCCTCCGCCTGCCCCACGGTCCCCCGTCAATCGCGCAACGCCATTATAACCAAAGGCAAGATTCAGCACTGAATTTGTGCCGCTACTGCCGATATAAGGTCGTTTGCTGGCGGGAATCGAATCCACGATCACTGCCCAGGATAAGGAGACTACAAGCAATATTGCTGTGGAGGCTGCCAATACTCCCGTCTTTCTCTTCCAGTTCACTTTAGCAGCCAAAACATAAAAGAGATAAAAAGCCGGTAAAACCATATAAGCCTGCAGCATCTTCTCGTTAAACCCAACACCGATTAACGCAAATGCTGTGAGAAGACTGCCCATTTTGTTATTCTTCGTTCCTTTAAATAGAAACCATGCCGCGAGTAGAAGGGTGAATACAAGCAGCGCATCAATGTTATTCGTCCGGCTGACTGCCGCTGCTACGGGAGTGGTTGCCATAACTAGAGCCGCTAAACGTGCTGCCGCTCTACCGAAGGTAGGCTTAACTAGCAGGTATAGAAGTAGCACAGAGCCGACGCCCCCAAGGGCTTGCGGCAAAATCACACTCCAACCATGCAACCCGAAGATGAGTGCGCTAAGCGTCTGAATCCAAAAGGTAACCGGTGGTTTATCCACCGTTACTGAACCCGCGGAGTCCAGTGAAGCGAAGAAGAAATTATGAAAGTTCTGCAGCATACTTCCCACCGCGGTGGTGTAGTATGTATTCACATAGTGGTCATTCCAAACTCCATAACCGTACAAAAAAGCGGCAAGTAATAAAATGAGCCAGAGTATAAGATCCGAGCTTGTTTTTTTGCCCCTATTCATCTCCATCCACTCCTATCCTTTGATCGTCTATATTCCGGCAGTTCTGTGCCCCCGGTTCAATCTTTCTGTAGGTTTATTATTTCACCCTTACCTTAACTCTCAATGAGTCCAAGCTGAATGTTTGCTGAATATACAAGGCCGCCAGAACGCAAAAAAAGCCCCATAATTGTGGAGGCTTTCTGTTCAAATCCCAACCCAAGCAAAAATTTTAAAATAGACTATTCCATCCTGCCCATAGCAACGAGCTTATTCACTGTATTCCAGTTACGTGCTGTAACAGGCATACCCAATATTTTGTCAAAAGGAACCTTGAAAAGCGGCGATTGGCTCACACTGACATCATATAATACGTACATCTCTCTGCCGACAAAACGCAGTTTATCCGGTCCATCCTCATAAATACGCAGCTTATCTAGCGCTTCAGCTGAAGGCTCTGCTGGCAGAAAAGAAACATACCATTTTTTGAACGCCTCCGGCTCGGATAGCTGAAAGGGATTATTAGCGATTACTTCCTCCATCTCAGCCAGTGTACGAATCATAACAGATACCTCAAAACCAAACACCTCATGAATCTGGCGTTCAATGACTCCGCTAAGGAGGCTCTCCGATTCCTCATCACTTTCAAATACTACATTTCCGCTCTGAATATACGTTCGTACATTGTGAAAACCAAGGGACTGCAACATCGTCTTCAGATCCTGCATCTTAATGATTTTGTTGCCACCGACGTTAATACCACGCAGTAGTGCAATAAAGGTAGTCATGGAATACACTCCGTTTCTTGTCAGGATCAGCTTAGGTCCACAGTTAAGGTCTGCAGACGTTTACGAACTTCTTTAACTAGAAGCTCTTTCTCAGGTGGCGGAAGCCCTTCCACCAGACGTGCGGCAGCGATTGGCAGAATCCAGCGGTCTACTTCCTCATAGGTGTATCCTGATAATCTGAGATACTCTTGAATATACCCCTTAGTTAATCTTTTCCTGATAAAACCTAACATCAATTTGGAGAAAGCAGATGCACCCGGAGGCATAGCTCCCAAACTGAACATCACTACGGAGCGCGCAGCATCTCCAGCAGGTTCTCCCACGACGCCAGTCATCCAGTCGATCACCCAGAGCTGATCGTCCATAAGCACATTGTCAGGATGGAAATCCCCATGACATAAATGCGTTCCTTCCGGTAACTTCTCCAGATAGCTTAGAATGACTGACTTCTCATCTTCACTAAGCATAGGAGCCCCCATGATATTCCACTTTAACATATCCTTTTGCTGTCCGATTTCCTCGGTAATTTCAAGCTTATGCAAATCAAAGTGAAGCCCCGCCATCATCCTGGCATATTGGGTAACTTTCCAAGGCTTCTCACCCATCAACTTTAGCAGGGAGGGACCCTGAATTTGTTGAAAAACGATACCTTTCCTTGTCTGTTCAGAAATAAGCTCAAAAGGCTGCGGTGTCCGAACCCCCTGTGCATGTACAAACTGGCAGATTTTATATTCCCGGCTGACGTTTTGCTCTGATATATCCTCCCGGTACAATTTAAGAATCTTCTGATCGTCATGCTGCCAGATCTCCGCTGTTCTGCCTTCCCCAACAAGCTTCGCCTTCATTCAGCTTCCTCCATTTAGTCCAGATTAATGCGGGTAAAATGCTCAACTACCGGAAATGGTTCGTAATAATGGTGAAGCAGCGCCTTCCATTCCTGATACTGGCTGGATTCTCTGAATCCTATGGTATGATCTTCAAGCGTTCTCCACTTTACAAGCAGCAGATACTTATGATCATCCTCCAAGCAATGTTGCAGTTCATGCCCTATGTAGCCTTCGATCGAAGAAATTAAGCTTGATGCCTCCTTGAAGCTTTTTTCAAATTCAGTAGTCAAACCAGGCTTCACTTGCAGCATCGCAGCTTCCAAAATCATACTCAACATCCTCCATAGGTTATGTATTTAAAGCATCACGGAAAAATTCATGATAAAAATTAATAATAACAAGCAAAATGGCTAGTGACTCGTTGACCTGCTCTACCTCAAGGCTATGATTAGCATCATCGATTCTATACACTTTTAAATGATGCAGTCCACTAATTTCACCGGAATGCTGTTCACTAAATAAAGGATCGCCTCCGCCATAAATAACACTACCCTTACTCTGCTGAATCAGAGGGATCGCCTCAGGTAATGGTGTTATAAATAGATGAGAAGTCTTCTTCTGTATCTCCAGCTCTTCTGCAATTCTCCCTGCGATGACCGCACCCACGCTTTTGCTGATAAATAGAATCTTTTTGTATTCAGGAAGAGATGCAATGGCTGCCTTACATTCCTGAATGAGAATAATCATTTCATCACGCTTGAAACCTACTCTCGCACTCTGGTAGCCATATTCAAGCAGCAGGACATCGCAATTATGTTCCCGAGCTGCTTTGGCCGCATAATCTAGCAGAGGGCGTTCAGCCGAGTAATTTTTCCCCGGAAAAATAACAGCCAGCGCCTTGGATCCTTGGGTGATATATTTATGTCTAACCTCTCTCCCCCAATAAGAGGACATAATGATATTGCTGACGTTCATACATGTTCCCCTCTCTTCTAAAACAGCCATTCTATGTATCTATCATTATAGCTAACTTATGTTTAGTTTTGAAATCAAAGAATTCCTAATCTCCACTAGAGATCAGGAATAGTCGAATGAAGGCTTATTGTTGTGACGCTGTCTGCTGCTTATGTTTACTTCTACTAACCATAATTTCAGCGCAAATCCATAATACCAGTGGAATAATCACCTGAAATGGAAGCGCATATATTGGATAAATATTATAGGCAAAATGTTGCATCTCCATAATATCCTTGAAGATAAATTGAGAGAAATAAACCATAATCAATCCCAGCTGAAGCACAACGGATCGGTAGCTCTTCAGTTTGAATAACTTAGCGACTCCAACACTAGCCACATATAAACATATGCTGGCCTTTATGAATATCGTGATTACAAATCCAAGTGCTGATGATGCCTCCATTCGGGTCAAAAAATCCCCTATATTAATCCGACTAACCGCTACATATGAGGGGAAGTATAAACTTTGAACAATATCAGGATTGAGAATCAGCAAATTCCGTAGAGAAACGAGCAAAATCACCCCACCAGAAATCAGCAATCCGCTTAGCAGAATCTTTTTAGCTGAGTCTTTTGCCGGTAAATGACTAAACACTCCCATAAAAAGAACAATTTCAGCAAAAGGAAAAGTAAATGATCCAAATGTATCTGCAAATACCGGTGACCATCCAGTGTCAAGAAAAGGCTTCAAATAGTGATACTTGAGCTTGGGAATAGCTAAGATTTCAATAAAAAAAACCTCAGCCAATAGAAGCAGTAAAAATAGCTTAGCACATCTCCCAATCACCTCAATTCCTGCCTTAACCACCCAAATACACAACAGGCCAATGCATAACATAGGTGCAATCATAGGCGTCTCTGTCAAGGCAACCGTTTTAGTAAATTCCCCAAAATTCCGTAGGACGAGCGCCCCCATATGCAACGCATACCATATATACACACAGGAAACTACTCTCCCAAAAATAGGCCCAAATACCGTGATCAATATATCAAATAGATCCTTACCCGGAAAAAGCACATGAAATCTGGCGTACATAAACAGCAGGGGAACCGTTAACGATATGGCAAAAAGTAGAGCAATCCAGCTACTGTTGCCTGATTTTCCCGGCAGTCCCATGAATAGTGAAGTCCCAATAATAAATAGAACAACAATACTTATAGAATGCCCTGTGGGTATGATCTCTTTTTTCATGCTTAAATCTCCTCTTGGGCTTGTAACTAGAATAACTTGCTGATCCAGCTTACAATTAAAGGTGAAGGACTAGGAAGCTGCCATTTCATGGCCAATGCAAAAGCTATACAGAAAGAAAACAGACATATTGTACAACACACATAAAAATCCCGTTTCATCCCTTGCTTTAACAATCCGTAAGGATCCATCAGTACAACAAAAAAGTAGATCATCACAACGATAACAGCCAATTTAATCACCTATTCTTGATGGATCTGGATAGATCTTGAGGTTTCAGCACTACTCTCAATAATTACTGTTGAATTTACAACCACATCTAGATCAGAGAATTCCCGTTCCCAATCTTTATCTAACTCGGTCCAGGTCTCAGGCATATTCTCATAGATAATCTCCCCAAATCCAAAAACATCGGACTGGTAATCCGACTGCACCTTCTTAATTACAGAGCGTATATTCTCCTCTAATTCCTTTGCAGCACGCTTTTCTATAATATTTTTACTATTCAGACTCGTGAATCCTTCAGTAGTCATCACCTCGTCAAGCCCGGTATGTGTGATCGTATGAATCTGTAATTGGAGCTTACCGTTGACCCAAACAGGCTTTATCTTTGTTTTATTAGAGAAAATTTCAAGTGTAAAGTCAGGAGTTCCCTCTTCGTCATTCACGGTTAACACCCCTCCCTTAATCTCATCTTTAACAAACAACATGTACTTGGTCTCTTCACCACTCAGCTTGCCAATCATTTTGTCCATTTTGAATATAGCAGTTCCACTAACACGTGGATTCTTCTGACCGTTTTTTTCGTGAATATAAATAAGAGGAGCTATCGCACAATCCCCGGGTGTCTCCAGCTTTTCAATGAAGTCCCAAATTTCCACAACCGGAGCCGTACTTACATTTTTTTCAATCGCCATCTGCTGGGCAAGACCATAAGACATAATAGTTTCTGTTGAGCTGTTTAAATTAATTACTTCCTGAGCCGTCTTCTCTTTAGAAACAAACACGTATACATCTGATCGAGTTTCTGTATCTCTGTTGTACCAATCAATTACTTTTACAACCCCTTCCTTCGCTACCTCCTCACTGAGAATGATCGCCTTAGAATGGCTCCAGAATAATTTCTTTCCCGTGATTGAAATCATGCCTCGCACAATTTCAAACAACGTTTTACCAGAAAGACTAACCATCTTATAACCCGCTTGACTAGATTTCATCCCCTCTTTGGTATCCACAATTTCGACCGTTGCTAACAGCTTCCCGTCAGAATCTTTATCGATGCCAATGCCTGCTACAACCGCCCTATCTTCAATTTCAGCGTAATCCCAACAGCCCAAGATACTGACCAGAAGTAATAGCGATATACAAGCTAGCAACCCTTTTTTGATTTTTTTCATGACCGATTCCTTACTTTATTTGTCGCTTTTCTCTTTCGGTTACGCGCCCCCATCATCGCTGGACGTAGATACATATGCCACCACGGCGCCCTTATAGCTGTATCCTTAATGTCTTGCGGGCGAATAGAGCCAACTCCAAGCATGTACTGAACCCCAAAGGAACGTAAACTCATCAAATGAATAACTAAACCGATCACACCTAAAAAATACCCATATAACCCCAGGAAAAAGGTAGCTAACAGCAATAGCGACCTTACCACGATTAGAGGACCCGTCAGTGTAGAGTTAAGCAAAGCCATAATTCCTGTTAAACCCACTACAATAATCATAGGTGCGCTAACTATTCTCGCTTCCACAGCCGCCTGACCCAGCACAAGTGCGCCCACGATGCTAATCGCCTGGCCAATGTAGGTCGGTATTCGTTCTCCTGCCTCTCGCAGAATTTCAAATATTGTTAGCATGAACAAGACCTCCACTACAGTTGGAAAAGGAACAGCTACTCTCGATGTTGAAATACTAAGCAACAACATGGTAGGCAGCATTTCCTGACTATAGGTAACCAAAGCTACGTACAAAGCAGGAATACTAATAGACAAAAAAGCTCCAAGTACCCTTATCATTCGGTTAAACGAACCAAAGTAATAGTTAATATAATAATCAGAACTGGCCTGAAAATTCTCCACAAACAAATAGGGCACTGTCATTGCATATGGACTGCCTTCCATTAATAAGGCAACTCTACCCTCCATAATTTTGCTTACTACAGAATCAGGACGTTCTGTGCTTCCTGTAATTTCAAAGGGTGAAAAGGGTTCATCTCGAATAAGCTCTGATAAAACTGACGTATCCAGTACAACATCTATGTCCACCTGCTGAATTCGATTCTGCAGCTCTTTAACAATATCCGGCGAGGCCACTCCTTCGATATAACAAATACACGTTTGCGTCTTGGAGCGAGTCCCGACTTGACCATAAATAATCTTTAAGTCCGGAGTTTGTACTCTTCGGCGAATGAGCGTCAAGTTTACAAGCAGCGACTCTGTAAAACCTTCTCGCGGACCCTTTACACTTTTTTCTGTCACAGGCTCCGCGATGGCCTTCGTTTCCCACCCCTGCGCACTAATGTTAAGCGCACCAGCAAAGCCATCCATCAAAAACAATGTCTTTCCAGCTACGACCGCGTTAACCATCTCATCCAAACTCGTAGAGCAAACCACATCGCTAATGTTAATAACCAGCGTCCGGATTTTCTCCATCAGCTCAGCTGTATTCGCACTATCCATTGCTGTAAAATCAAAATCCATTAGGGGCTTGATCACCCCGTACTGAATCATTTCCCTATCAACCATACCGTCAATATAGACTAATCCGCAGCGGATACCTTCACTATGAATATTATTTAGCACTCTTATCCTAAGTGTTCCATCATCCTTGAAAATTTGTCGAAACAGATTCATCATTTCATCTAGTGACGTACTAAGAGTCTGCTCAGGCTTATTGTTATTTTGAGAAGGGTTACTGCCACCCTGTGCTGATTGTTTCTCCACAGTAGTCACTCCTGTCACAATAGGTTTCTTAGAAATTATCCCCCGTCTCACTAAATACTATCCGCCAAAATTATACTGAAAAGGGATGGACTTCTTCGCAAAGGAGAGAAAACTCTATCCGTAAAAATAAAAAAAGCCGCTTTTGCAGCGGCATGTTGAATGTTTATGATTGTAGTGATCATCTGGTATAATTTGATGAAAATAAGAGATAGGAGCTCCCTATGACACCATTTACGGAACAAGTAATTCGTATCATACAATCTATACCTGAAGGAAAAGTGATGACTTACGGAGGCGTTGCCCGTGCCGCAGGAAGCCCAAGAGGAGCGAGACAGGTGGTTCGTATCCTTCACTCCATGAGCAGAAAACATAAACTCCCCTGGCATCGGGTTATAAATGCCAAGGGCATGATCTCGCTGACTGAAGATGAGTCCAGCTCCCTTCAGAAGCTCTACCTACAGGATGAAGGAGTTATTTTTGATGAAAAAAACGTGGTGGATCTGCAGAAATTCCAGTATGTTCCGGAAGAGTGTATTGATTAACGCCCTCTGCTAACACTACGTCTTTCACCGGTACCCAGCGCATTAAGCAAGCAATACATCGTCGCATAGATAACCAGCAGTACAAAAGCAATAAACAAACTAAAAAATACCGACTGCCAATTCAGACTGTCTATAACTAACTGATATAACTGATGGCGGTCCGTCAGTACATCCCAGCTATTCAGCCTGTAGACTCGGCCCAGCAGCACACCATATCCACCAAGCGCGCAGGCTGCGAGTACGAATACCCAAGACAGCAGCAGGTTGCTTTTACGATAAACAACCGTCTGGAACTGGTATAAAGAGAAGAACCCGGTCAACCAACCGCTCCAAGTGAACAATAGGAGGGTAACCAGATCATACCAATACCGATTCTGAATGGTACCATCCACGATATATCTGCTTTTTCTTACCGTTAAATGCACCAGATCCGTCATGAGATAAGGCGCGTTCGGAAAAAATAGCAGCCAAGCGACGCCTAGCGGAACAAGCAGCAAGCCCCCTATCTTCCTTTTATCCAGTTCATAAGCAGCCATAGAGAATAGGAACGGAATCCAGGCTAAGAACAAATTCCAGATTAAAAATGCATAAAACGAATCCGTCTGAAGTGACACTACACGATATACGGCCATTGTCGCGACAGACAATCCCGCCAAGAGCATAAACACCTTCGGATAATTCAATTCCTTCATGAGCTTATTTCTCCTTATCGATATAGTTTACATTTAACTTATACCCAATTGTACAAATTTGGCATTCTCAAGTCCAATCTCAAGCATAAACGCCTTTGTCGTCCTTATTAGGACGATAAGCGTTTATGCGAGAAATATAAGGATAATATATGATGCGAAACTTAAATTCTTATATTTGAACTGAAAAACCCAGACGTAGAAACGCCTGGGCTGACTCTTTTCTATTTAACTCAGAGACCACCATTTAGTTCAGGTGCAATTACAGGTTTCTTTCGCCCTTTCAAACCGCGTAAACTTCCCGCCTCTTCCAGACAGGAGAACGCTGTACACTCCCTAAAAGCGGCATGGGTACATCCAATACACTTGCTGTGATTAATGCTGTTAAGGGCTTCATTAATCGCTTCACCGGTATGCGGATAAAACTGAGCCTTACCTATGGTGTCATACAGTCCAGTTCTCTTTAGTAGCTCAAGCGGCTGTGGCTGAATACCAGAGATCATTAGTTTCCCTCCAACAGCTTGTAAATGCCGCACCAGCTCCGCCAGATTGGATTCGCCCGTGGTATCCATGAAGGGTACTTTCCCCATCCGCATTAATATAATTCTAGGTTGATCTGAGCCATAGCTTGGCATAGTGTCATCGAATCGATAAGCAGCGCCAAAAAAGAGCGGACCTTCCACCGTGTAAATGCCAATTTGCGGACAATCATGACTCTCTGTAACCATATGCGCCTCTACCTTAACGGAATTCGGATCAGGCAGTACTTTGGCTACCAGGTGAACCTCGCCCATTCGTTTCACAAACAGAATGACCGCAAGAATTAATCCCACCTCTACAGCCAGCGTTAAATCCGCAAATATCGTTAACAAGAAAGTGATGAATAACACCAAGGAATCGCCAGTCTTGATCTTAAGCAGATGAAGAAATTCTTTGCGCTCACTCATATTCCAAGCTACTACCATTAAGATAGGTGCCATCGCAGCCAAAGGAATACTGGAAGCATAGGGTGCGAACAACAGTAGAATTAGAAACACTACAACACCGTGAACGATCCCTGAGATCGGAGAAACAGCGCCACTCTTAATGTTCGTTGCTGTTCTGGCAATGGCACCTGTGGCCGGTATGCCTCCGAACAAAGGAGCGGCAATATTAGCGATCCCCTGACCAATTAGCTCACGGTTGCTATTATGACGGCTGCCCGTCATTCCATCCGCTACAACAGCGGATAGCAATGACTCTATAGCACCGAGCATCGCAATGATGAAGGCCGGACGAATCAGCAGTGTAATTCGTTCCCAAGTGATGTTCGGAAATCGAAAGCTTGGTAAGGTATTAGGAATATCTCCGTAAGCAGAGCCAATCGTAGTCACCTTGCCGCTAAAGAATAAAGCAGCAATCACAGTCGCGCATAAAAGACCCACCAATGAACCCGGTACCTTCGGAGCGAAGCGAATCGCCAGAATGACAACAACCAGACAAATCACGGCAGTCATGATACTGTACCCATTCACTGTAGATAAATGAAGCCCAATTTCTTTCATGTTATCTACAAAGCTCTCATGCCGTTCTATATTCCTTAATCCAAGAAAATTAGCAATCTGTCCAGTGAAGATAATGACCGCTATCCCCGCTGTGAAACCAATCGTTACTGGCCTCGGAATAAACTTGATCAGTACACCCAGCTTTAATAATCCCATGAGAACTAGAATAACTCCTGCCATCATCCCAGCAATAAGCAGGTTCTCATAGCCATACTCCATCGCAATGGCAAACAAGATAGGAATAAAAGCACCTGTCGGCCCACCAATCTGAAATTTTGATCCTCCGAACAATGAAATACATATGCCGGCAACAATCGTCGTGTAGATCCCATATTCCGGTTTTACACCGGATGCAATAGCAAATGCCATCCCCAATGGAATGGCAATAACACCGACGATTGTCCCTGAAATCAAATCCTTGCGAAATGCATTCATGTTGTAGCCTTTATACCGGCCCCACCCTGTCATGATCAAACCTTCTTTTCTTTAAATATCTGATTATTTGAATATAAGAAGAACATTACTCTAGGACGCGACTGTTGTCAACGCCAAAATAATGTTATTCCTTTATTCTCCGCGCATACCCTCGAGCAATGAAATGGTATTCACCAGATGGTTATCAAATATTTGTTTAGCTACGACCAGAAGATCTTTAATCAGAGGATCACGTAACGAATAGATCACAGTGGTACCTTCTTTTACACTGGCTACTACATTCTTGGCGCGTAAAACAGCTAACTGCTGGGATACAGCAGAGCCTTCCGATCCTAGAATGGCTTGTAGCTCATTCACATTCTTCTCACCTTCGCAGAGCAGTTCCAGTATACGGATTCGCATCGGATGAGCCAGCGCCTTGAAGAATTCGGTCTTAAATTGCTGAATTTCGGTGTTCATAGACTTCTACTCCTCATAGCTTACTTCTGAATCTAAGGTTATCTTTGTATGTTATCTTAGTCCCTTATAAGCGTCAAATATTCAAGGGGTAGATGCTCACATTACGAACCTGTACTTCTACAAAAACACCAAGTGCCATAGGCTCACCAAGACACTCGAACATCACTAAACCTTCCCCTAATCGCAAAAATCCAGTTCCGTCCTCTTCAATATTCTCCAGCACACCGGTAAAAATAACCTTATCTCCATCTAACCTGATGCCGAACTCACTGGCAGGTACAGGCAGAATATCCACCCATCTCATGAGCAGCTCCGAAAGCTCGAATTCGACATCCCTTTCCGTATCTGGCTCCGCAGGAGCACCGCACCAGATCCCCCGGCCCTCGCCGAAATCTGTGCGAAAGTATACCTCGTCCTTTTTCAAACCACACTTTGTAATTTTGAGTTTCATAGCCATTACTCCACCTTGATAATTTATAACGATCATTATACATGACAATGAACCCATATTATCAAGTGTAATTCTGGGTAACCTTGTTCAGATACGTACTAGGATGCAGCCAAGGATGCTTAAAGAACTCACTTTTCTTCGTAATTCTCCGTGAGACACCCAGATCATAATCGATTATAGACTTTATCCGCTCAGCGAAGGCCTCCCCTTTTACCAGCATTCCCAGCTCGAAATCGTGGCAGGCGCTTCTCTCATTGATGTTGTAGGAGCCATGAAATACCGCCCGTGATCTATGGTCATAGGTTATTTTCCAATGTGAAAACCGACCTGTGAAGCTGTAATCATAAAAAGAAACCCCATTGATAAACGGCTTATACATATTGCCTCGTACTGCCGCAGAATTGGTAGGATGATCATTAACCTTCAGCGGATTGCAGATGCTCAGATGACAGGAACAGTCTGGCCCCAGCTCCCCCAGCCGATCCCAAAACTCTTGATCAATCAAATAAGGATTTACAATTACCGTCTCCTCAGTCGCATAGGTAATTAAATTCAAGTAATATTGCTGAATTAAGTTAACTGGATTGCCCGGAAAGCTTGCAAACAGCGTGCATTCTTCCTCCCCAAAATGATAATTTACATTCGGATGGTAGAAAGCGTCATCCACGTCAAAATGATCACCACCCAGAAGTAACCATCGGGAGTGAAACATAGCATTTAGAGGCTGCGCCGCCGCGCCACGAATCCGGAAGCAGCCATCATGCCACTCCTCTTTTTTACTAGGAATCCCTTGTAGATGTCCTTCTATACTGACCGCAGATGATGCCTGAACAGGCGTCACATACGTGTATTGATCACCAATATTCAGGCTGCCAATAATAGAGGTTACCCCATCAATGACTATAAACTTCCGATGATCAATGACATTCAGCCCTGTGATTTCAACGTCCTCTTGTACTTTATCCTGCAAAAACAAAATGCTTTCCGGTACACCTTGCTGCTCCAGCATCTTTCGCTTCACACGCCATTCTACGGCTGTATAATACGAATTAAAGGTATTCAGCAGCTTAGCTCCTGCATTCTCAAGCCTTTCAGAAATCTTGGAGAATTCACCAAACGTCAGATTATTCTCATACCCTAAAGCTGTCAGCGTGTAATTGACCATGATCCGTACCTTCACTCCCCGGTTAAGGGCATGAAATAATTCATCTGCAACCAGATTACCTGAATGATCATTAAAGAAGAGCATCACGGACAGGTGAATATAATGCTGTGCCTTCTTTATTTCTTCTATTATCATCCCAAGGCACTCGGGTCCATTCACGTAAGGATCTACTCGATTATTCCATGTAGTTTGTGGCGCCAGAACCTTTAGCTTATCTGAATTTAATCTGCCTAATACTTCAGTAAGTTTCCCCAGCAATCTTGGGCTAAATCCAGGAACCTGAAATAGCTGCTTACCCTCCGTAATGACTCCGCCAATGGACTGACGGTATGCTCTAGCCGCCTCCAAGTCGATCCCCTTTAGCCGGCGCTCCGCCTCTTCTCCTGCTTCGCCCATAATGCGGACAAGTGAACCGCCTGATAAATAATAGTTCAGGATGTCGATCATATTTTTCTCTATTTCCATATGTAAGATCCCCTATCTTTATTGTGAGTGGATATGTATCAATCGTAAGGATAGATACCCTTGAACTCCTCCTTATAAACGGGGAACATAAAAACAGGAATGCCCCGCAGCCATTGTGGCTATGGAACATCCCTGTTTAGGATGGAACAAGATTCACTAAGAATCGAGATAACTTATTTCACTTGCTCTGCGCTAAATACTTTTACGTCTAGTGGCGCAGCCAAGAATTCAGCAGCTTTAGCTGAGAACGCGGTAAAATGAGGGCTCGTATTGTGGCTGGATACGGCTTCAGCGTCGCGCCATGTCTCCACCATAATAAATGAGTTTGCTTCTCCAGCATTCTCATACAGCTCGTAAGATAGATTTCCCTCTTCAGCGTGAGTAGCAGTGAGCAGTGTTTTGGACTCCGCCAAAAATTGCTCGCGACGTTCTGGATTCACTTTTAGCACAGCATGGATAATAATCATTGTAAATTCCTCCTAAGGTGTAAAAATATTATTTCCACTCAGCAATCTTATCGATAGGCAAACGGACAGATGGGTAACCTGCATCAACAGCCTTACCGATGGAAAGCAACATTACAGGAACATAACGATCTTTTTCCATACCAAACGCTTCTGCGATTTGATCTTTCTCATAACCACCAATTGGGTTTGTATCGTAACCATGTGCACGGGCAACCAGCATCAACTGCATCGCTACAAGAGCACCATCGATGAGCACAGTGTCTTTGTTAACTTCACGTGGCAAGGTAGCAAAGTGAGCGGATAATCTAGTCAATTGGTTTTCTTTTACTTCAGCAGGCATTAGTCCACGTTCAACAGCTGTACCATAAATCTCCTCAGCAAAGTCGAAATTGTTCAAATCACCGAAGATGGCAATCATAGCTGCAGAGGTTTCTACTTGTACGCCATTAAAGCGAGCAAGAGGAGCTAGAGTAGCTTTAGCTTCTTCACTTTCAATGACAAGAAACCGCCAAGGCTGCATGTTTACAGAAGAAGGTGCAAGGGTAGCCTCCGTAAGAATCTGTGTCATCTCTTCTTTGCTGATCTTAACGGATGGATCATATTTGCGGATAGAGCGACGACCTGTGATAATTTCTTTAAAATCATTGGTTTGTGTTTGTGTAGCGTTCATATGTGTATTTCTCCTTTGAATGTGTAATTTGGGTAGTTACAGTTACAACAGATTGATATTAGATTGCAGACGATTAAGCATATCTATGAGCACTGTTCGCTCCTGATCGTTAAATCCAGTAAGCAGAGTAGCGACAAACCGCCTCTTCTCTTCGCTATATTGAATCATTCTTTCCCGCCCTTGATCCGTTAATGAGACCAATGTAACCCTGTTATCTGCTGGGTTGTTGCGGCGAGTGATCGTACCGCTCTCTTCCATCCCTTTCAAGTGTCGAGTGACGGCGGCCGCATCTATATCCATGCCCTTTTGCAGAGTAATTTGGCTGACTTCATCTACCTGGAATAGTTCATTCAGGAGGCGAAGCCGTGTGGGGCTGATCCCAGCACATCGTTCGAATTTCGGACAGATTCCCTTGTTTAATGCCTGCAGCAGTTCAAATATGCGGTCTTCCTCAGGATAGTGCTCCGTCAAAATATACCTCCTTTACAAATTCAATTGTATGCAATTGTTTTGTATGAAATTATACTAACTTATAATCATTGACCCGTCAACTAATATATCAAATCATTTTTAAAAAATCAACATTGCTTATCACTTTAAGGTGATATAGGCTTGAACAAAAAGGAGGAATCCTATGAGAATATCCCTGATTCAGCTGGATATAGCATTTGGCAATCCCGATATGAATTATGCTACAGTAGCAAATAAAATTAGTGCAGCTGCCGCTGCAGCCCCCGACTGTCTTATTCTCCCTGAGCTTTGGACCACTGGCTATGATCTAACCCGACTAGAAAATATTGGAGATTCAGAAGGAGAAATTACCAAGGAATTCATCTCCAGATTAGCCAAACAATACAACACCAATATTGTAGCTGGTTCAGTTGCTACCAGACAGGCCTCCGGTGTAACTAATCGTATGTTTGTATTTAATCGATCTGGAGAACTTGTTGGCGAATACAGTAAGCTGCATTTGTTTCAGCTAATGGATGAACATCTATATTTGCAGCCTGGAGAAGATAAAGGCCTCTTCACATTGGAAGGTACGTTATGTGCCGGATTAATCTGTTATGATATCCGATTTCCAGAATGGGTTCGTGCCCATACCGCGCAAGGCGCAGAAATCTTGTTCGTCAGTGCAGAATGGCCTTTATCTAGATTGCCCCACTGGCGCGCGCTACTGATCAGCAGAGCGATCGAGAACCAATGTTATGTAGTAGCCTGCAACCGTGCAGGCAGCGATCCTAACAATACCTTTGCTGGACATTCTATGATAATTGATCCTTGGGGAGATATTTTATGTGAAGCTTCTGAAGGGGAAGAAATCCTAACAGGGGATATCGATTTACATATGGTGCGTGAAATTCGAGCACAAATCCCGATTTTTGCAGACAGACGTCCGGACTTATATAATTAAAAAGGACGTAACAGAGGCTGGCTACTCGCCAGAGTTCTGTTACGTCCTTCTTAACATTGCCCAACGTCCTTTTATCCTTGGGAATATCGTTCATGCAGGACTCGCGCAGCATCCAGAACACGCGGATCTTCATAGTCCAAGAAATATCCGGTCTCCTGCTGCAGCCTGTCAGAGGATTTAAGCACCACTCCACGGTGGGCTAATGCTTGTCTAATGCCTTCGGCAAATACTTCAGTAGCATTCGGTCCACCTAGTTCGCCAAGCCCAGCGATCGTCTCTGGACGAACCCGCGGATAAGATAATGCTGAGTCTCCTCCTGAGGCTTGCTCATAGAATTTATGAATGAGTTCACCACGTTCCAGTCCCGAACCCGAAACCACTACAAATGCATGTACGAAATAGGCATTATTTTGTCTGCGCTGAGCAATGCCGCAAAATTTTCGCCCACCGATCGCCAAATCGAAGTCCCCCGGGCAGTAAGAACCAACAATTTCACCAGCCTCAATTTGAGCCGCAGCCTGTGGATGACTCATAGCAACTGCCTCGGTGATCAGAGAAGCCAGAAGCCTAAAGTCATCATGAAAGTCCAGCTTTCCGCGTCCTTTGGGTAGAACTAGCGAAACATTAACAATTCCATTATCCAGAGGCACCGCAGCACCACCGGAATGTCTTACCGCTGTACGAATTCCTTGCTGCTCTAACTTAGCCATCGCTTGAGCCGCGTACGGAAGCTTACTGTCCCGTAGCCCGAGCGCAACACCTCCAGAATGACTCCATAAGTGCAGACTTGGAGGAACAAGTCCCGCTCCGACATCCCTGCAAAGGGTTTCCTCAAAGGCGAACGGGATCAACATCTCCCCGGATCTCCCTGCTTCCGTAGCTTTACTGTTATCCTTTAAGATTAGATGCTGGAAAAGTCCCATTTCTGCAGGAAGTCCGATGGCTTCCTTACTTCTATTAAATGATCCATTGATCATTGCATCGTACTCCCGAGTATTCACCAATTCCCCTCTTTCCCGTATTATCCGTGATATTGTAACCGATCTGCCTCGCTAGTGCGAAATCAGAATTGAAATGAGGTTATGATAACGCTATCCTTATAGTATACGAACGTGCCCCAGCTCGAAAAGGGGGTAGCCTTAGGTTCATGCTATACACAACGTTAAGGAGTGATGCTGCATGACAGTGGAAGTGATGAAGGAACGACAGTCAACCAAGACAAGACAATGGGAACAGGCACTTAACCTGCTGTATATTGATTTTTGGGATTACTGCCATGATGCACTTAGCAAATTCGATGACCAGGACATTCACCAAGCAAGAGTGAACTGCCGCAAGCTGTTGACACTGCTATCCATTCTCGATCCGGGCCATACTCTAGGGCTGTACCCCCTTTTTGAGAAAGCCCAAAAGAGATTAGGCAAGGTCAGAGATGCAGACGTTCTCATTGAATCGTTCAAGACTAAACGCACACAGGCTAAGGAAGATGGCGATACAAAGACCGCAGAATTGTTGAAGGCAGTGATCGATCACCAAAAGGACAAGCGCAAAACTTATCGTAAGAAGCTGGCCGATGAGCTGCCTAAGCTAATTAATGAAGATCTGGATGAGAAGTGGAAAGCCTTCCTAAGTGAACAGCTTGAGGCACTGGTAGCGAAAAAAGACGCCAACGTTGTCATGCGCGAACTTGAGGTAGCTTATGAGCAGAAGAAAAAAGCTTGCAAAGCCATATTTCGGGGACAAGATGCCGAATCAGAAGCAGCCTTTGACACATTGCACGAGCTGAGGATAGCTGCTAAGGAACTGCGATATACCGCTAGTGCCGCCTCTTTTGCGTTAAATCAGAAATTCCATGCCCATGAGGAAATATATAAACAGATCCAAGATCAGCTCGGGCTGATTAACGATAAACGTCTTTGGTTAGATACACTAAACGCTATTGGACGTGAAGAACTGGATATCGGCAAAAAAACATGGAATACCTTCACTTCACAATTAAAAACTGAAGTACTCGATGCGCTGCATCAAAATGATGTAATACCTGTCACACATCACTTGAAGTAGCACTGAATTGTCTACAACCTTTCTATTCAGCCGTTGTATCTGACGCGCCGTATTCTTCAATATTCAGGTTTACTTCATAGGTAATCGGAATTTTGCTGAAGGTTTCGTCCCAGTTATCCTTTACGCTCCGCCATACGGCTGGATGCTGATTATGTAAACTGGTGCCGAAACCGGCAGCTTCGGTATGCAGTTCCTTCTGCATTTTTGTTACAGTAGTTTGCACCATTTCTAGCACACGCTTCTGTAGCAAGGCTTTATCCTTCTTTACAATTCCGTCGTGTAATTTCTTCGATTTCTCGGCAAAGACCTCAGCATATCTACCTGTAGATTTTATTTTCACGTTAAAAGAGATCTGGCCATTATTCACATTGGCTTTGATCTTGCTATGCATCGATTTCACCTCATAGGTTAAGAGGTCATTGTTCTCCGGATTATACGTCTTGAGTACCCCTCCTAGCCCCTTTCCGGTCAGCCAGGCCATCCCCTCTAGCTCCGACTCATCCAAAAAGCCAACAAGCTTTCCCGTTCCCCCGTTGAATACTCCAGCTCCTGATAGCTTTGTCTCCTGATCAATAGGGATAACATTTTGCAATAAAAAGCTTTTCTTTCCTTGCAACGGGCCAACTACTTTAGCCAGAGATACCGGCTCCCATATCCCCATATTCCGGTCTCTGTTATTGAATATTCCTTCAAGTACAAAGGCAGGAGTCTGACCCGGCAATGCATTTTCCAATACATCCTTGGCCATTCCCTTACTGACAAATAACATAACACTCGGACGGATATCATTATCCCGAGTAAAGAAATCTATGATTTTAGTAAGGTTATTGGAACGCGCGAGTTTTTCACTAATCACAATGACCTTTAGATGATGGCCAATCGGAGTGCGTCTAGTACGCAGTGAAAGCTGCCGCATCGCTTCAAAGATAGAATCGCTAGTTTCACTCATATTATAGTAATTCTTAAAGGAGGATGAACTGGCAGAAGACTTCATGACGGCGCCTCCCGATCCTTGTGGAATCGTAAATTGATAGGTACTTATTATTTTTTCAGGTTTCTTATGGTGCCCACCTTCCGGATTAGCTACTTCCTCGCCTCCTGACTCCTCCGCACTGTCCAGTGCAACACCAATCTGCATGTTTAATTCCTCAATCGGTGTGCTGCTCCAGCAGCCTGATAACAGAGAACATAGTACAGAGAGTACGATCCACAACCTCCATTTTTTCATGAAGCAGCCCTCCGGAAATATGTAATAATTAACAATGGCAACGGAAGCAGTCCGAATAGAATAAGCATACAATTACCGATACCTGATCCTAAAGCAAACAGAGCATTCACATTTGGTGGAATTCTAGAAATTACATAGACAACCGGAAGGATAGCCAACAAACAACTTTTGAAGTTTTTATGAATGACTTGAGACAATCCTAAAGACGCTGCATATATTGCAATACAAAAGGTGCAGAAGATCTGCATAATCCAGATCACCAACAACAACGACTCAAATCTTTCAAAAATGAGATAGTTCACTTCAAAGCTCCGTACAAGATCGAGAAACGGCCAGGTTCTTGTGATCACTCCATCTATAGAAAAAGCACCTATGGTCGCTACAACAGCTAAGGTATAAAATATTGTCGATATACAAGTACCAGCAATAATTACCTTTACTGCTTTTTGAGGCTTGTCCATAAAAGCAACAACGAACAGCATTGCTTCTCCAGCTGTAAAGGTTAGGATGGTTGGTCTGATCCCTTTCCACACAGGTTCCAATCCATCTCCAAGTACTGGAAGCAGATTATTGAGGTCGAAAACTTCAAAACTAAGCAGACAAACCCCAAGAAACACTGTCCAGGTAATCGGAACAATGAGTCTGCACATACTAGTGATAGCATTAATTCCCCCTCTGCATAAATAGAAGGCAATCCACATAAAAGCAGCCACGATCGCCCAAGGAGGTGTACCTTCCAGTAGAAAAAAAGAGGTTACCTCCTGCACCGAACGTATCTCAAAGCCGGCGATACTCAGGAAATAACCCATGACTCCTATAGTAAGAACTGTTCCGAGTGGTTTGCCGATAATCTTCCCGATATATTGAAAGAAGGTTTGACCTGGGAACCGTTGACTAAGCTTCACAATGATCAATCCTGACAGAAAAGAGATTACTCCCCCTAACAAAATACTAATCCATACATCTGGACTATCACTGGCCTCTACAATGGTCCGAGGAAGCGTAAGTACCCCTGCCGCAATTGTGTAATTGGCTAGAATGATTGTCGCTTGAATAGCAGTAATTCGGTCCTTTACCTCGGCGCTCATGTTCTCTTCCTCCTTTACCTAGACTTCTCACCCTTTACGCAAGGGGTCCTTTGGTTTCAACAACGTAGGGCGCCCTGTTAGAAATTGTAAAGGCATTCGGAATATAAAATCTTTCCAATTTACGGTCTTATTCGGGACTGCCAGACCAAGATAGGGAACACCAAAGCTCTTCAGCTTAATTAAATGACTACTAAGCAAAAGAAAAAACAATACAACGCCGTATAATCCAAAAATAGCTGCAAAAAACATAGCTGCAAACCGGAGCATACGAAGCGTCATCCCAGCACTATACATAGGCATAGAGAAGGAAGAAACAGCCGTAACAGACACTACAATGACTAGGATTGGACTCACAATTCCGGCTTCTACGGCGGCCTGGCCGATGATTAGACCGCCGACAATCCCCATCGCCGGACCGATAGGTTTAGGCAAGCGAAGTCCAGCCTCCCGTAAGATTTCAATCGAGATCTCCATAATCAATGCTTCGATTAATACAGTGAAGGGAACGCCTTGCCTGGAGGCGATAATGGAAATGGCCAGCTTCGTTGGAATCAATCCAGGTTGGAACGAGAGAAAGGAGATATATAGTGCCGGTGCAAAAAGTGATATCGTTGCCGCAAAAAAACGTAACAGACGTAGCAGCGACCCTACCATCCAGCGATCGTTATAATCCTCTGGAGATTGCAGTAACATCCCGAAGGTTACTGGCATAATCAATGCAAAGGGTGTACCGTCAAGTAAAATAGCTACTCTTCCTTCCAAGAGTGCTGCCATTACACGGTCCGGTCTTTCTGTATTCTGAATCTGCTGGAAAGGACTGTAGCCATTATCTTCGATTAATTGCTCAACATAACCAGATTCTTGAACATCATCTAAATCTATCGTTCTAATTCTTCGTTTGACCTCTTCTACAAGCTCATCATTCGCAATATCCTTGATATAGGTTAAGATTAATTCCTTCTGCATTCTCTTTCCTACAGTAAAGGAAATCATCGCTAATTCTGTACTCTGTCCGTGTCTACGTAGCATTGCTGTATTATCACTTAATGTCTCGTTAAATCCACTTCGCGAGCCCCGTAAGACTGCTTCAGATTCTGGCTCTTGAATCCCTCTTGTAGCCCCCTTTGGACTACTAAGCACAAAAGCCTCTGATATCCCCTCCACGAGCAGCACGGCAGATCCAAATAACGCTTTCTGAAGGGAGAGGTATGCATTATCCGTAAGCTCAACTTCCGAGATAAGTAAGATCTCATGGATAAGAATATCTTGTAGATCCTTTGCTGCTGGTACCGAGTTCATATCCTTAAATGGCTGATATGCATTCATTAATGGCTTCAATATATTCTGATCCAATTTGTCCTTGTCCGTTAAGCCGTCTACGTACAAAAGTGCTGCCCTCGTCTTTATGCTTCCGATTCGCAGCTCCCTTACATTCACATCATGCATATCGCTGCTGATCTCTTTGAATTTCTGCAAATCATCCTCAAAATGGCCACTATAAGTTATTCTTAAACCATCATCCTTAGTAACTTCAGCCGAGCTATGCTGCTGCTCAGGTCCTTCTTTGATGCTTTTTTCTCCAGATGCTTCTCCGTAAGGAACACCTCCACCTTTGCTGCCAGTAGCTTTTTCCGCTCTAGTGGTTTTCCTGTCTTCTTTGGCTTTAGCCCAGCTTATTGTACGAAGTAGGAAGTAAGGGACACAGAAAATCATAATCCCTTGGAAAACTACACCCCAACTTGGAATTAATTCTATTGCCTCATTCCACACCCCTAACACCTCCTTTATAGCTGTGACCGTATTTTTTACCGAAGATGGATAATTCATGCATACAAAAAAGACCCCACAATATGGGGTCTCCCTAAGTTCATCTTTATAATTATTTCCCTATGCTAGAATAACCTTGTTCAATATACCTTGGTAGGCTGCTTTCGGACGTAAGCCAACCAACTTTTCCATTGGCTGCCCATCTTTATACACAATGACTGTAGGCATCCCCATAACACCAGCTTCTCCAGCCAGATCCGGCAATTCGTCACAATTCACCTTTACAATAGAAACATCCTCTCCATATTCCTGATGAAGATCTTCCAGAAGAGGCAGCAGCACCTTGCAAGGGGGACACCATGGCGCACCGTAATCTACCAATACCGTTCCACCACCGCTTATTTCTGCTCGTACCCAATCAGCGCTATCTGCATTTGTAATAGCCATTTGCCATTCCTCCTCACAGTTTTCAACACCAGCAGTACCTAGTCCAAGTTCTCCAGTGTACATGCCCCTAAACTACTCTCGTTCTGCTCTTGCAAGATAGATGCCATTCTTTCTTCCAAATTGCGTTTAATCTGATTCAGTTCTACAAGCTGACGTTCAATATCTTCAAGCTTACTACGGTATAGTGGCATCACTTCTGCGCAGAAAGCTTCCTTGTTCTTCAAGACACAATGTAGAAAGCCCGCGATCTGCTCTGTGGACAGACCTAGGTTCAAATATAATTTAATCGTTTCTACCGTCTCCACAGCTAGCGGAGAGTACTCCCGATATCCGTTGGCCTGGCGGATCGGCGAGATTAATCCTTGATTCTCATAATAACGAAGTGAACGGACGCTTACGCCCGTCAGTTTAGCAAGCTCACCTATTTTCATAGCATTCTCCCCGGGGTTCATGAGAATTGTTCTACACCAGTATAAACCCTGACACCAATGTAAGAGTCAACAAAAAAATCCAACCGTAGTTATCCCACAGTTGGACCGTTGGTAATCTTACCATCCTACAATAATCCTGCCGCCCATAGTCCACCTCTACGAATCATTTCGCGGAATGGCTCTACTGAAAATGAAGGCAAATGATGCCCTGGCATTAAATAAACAACCCGACCCAAGCCAAATTCGTGACACCAAGCCGCTTGTCGCATAGCTCCCTCATGAGGATATTCAGCGAGCACCGTCGTTTCGAAATAAGGATGCATCTCAAAATAATACGGCTCATCTTCGATCACAAATTCTTCAATTCCCTGCATAATAGGATGCTCGAGTGCGGGTATGGACATCTGCAGCGAAGTATACTCTGGATGATGGGTGAAATGTGCGCCCAGCATTGCGCCCAGCTCCTGATTGCGCTGTAAGGAAATTCCGTTATGTACCACTAGTAGACCGCCCCCGCCAGCCACATAGGAGAGCAAAGCACCACTTTGTTCCGCCGGGATTTTGTCATCCGAAAATTCGGTGTAGGAGATTACTAGCTTGTAGTCAGACAACGTTTCTTTATTAAGTAACCCATAATCCTCTGAAGAGAATACCTGTAGGTCATTAGCAAGGATTTGCTCGATCTCCCGATCTACGCCAGCAAAAGGGTGATACTTAACTTCCGAGTAGCTTCCAAGTGCAAGTGCTTTTAGTGTAGACATGTTATCAGCGCCTTTCTTCTTATCTATTTTGAGATATCTGTTCTACCACGGCCATGAGCTGCCATCCATATCCAGATAGGCCGGTTCCTCGCCCATATATTTTTTATAATCCAGAACAAGGTCGATAATCTGCTCTGCCGACTTTTCCGGAGTCATTTCCGCTTGCTCATCCTTCTTACCATGCATATAAGTCTGCAGCCAGCCAGGATGGAACACCATCACTTGACCGCCAAGCGTTTTCAGATGATTGTGCATCAAGGAGGACTGCATATTCAGTGCTGCCTTCGACATACAATAGCCATACATGTTGATACGCTTATTTCGGCCAATACTGCCCGCTTCCGATGAAATATTAACGATTAATTTATCCTCACTTTGCAGCAACAGTCCCATAAGTGCATTGCTGACTCTTAACGCACCAAGCGTATTTACATTATATATTTCTGCCATGCCTTCATCATCCAGCTCTACCAGCACAGTAGCATTATCAGCAGAACGAATAATACCTGCATTATTAATAATAATATCGACATAACCAGTTTTACTTGCTATTACTCTTGCGGCCTGCCTTACACTGTCTTTATTGCTGATATCTAGGGGGATAAGCTCCAACTGTTCAGAGTATCGCTCTTTAAGCGCTTTCAAATCTTCTGATTCTTTCAAAAACTGTCCTGCAAATACAGAGAATTGTTTGGCCAACAGCGAACGTACAAGCGACAGTCCGAGCCCCCGATCAGCTCCAGTCACACATGCAACTTTCTTCATTCTTCTGAACACTCCTATCTCGTAGCGATATGGTTAGGCATGTTACTTCTTTTCACCTTAGCATGCTGAACTCTTTTTTTCAACGCGATTGGTTTCAGGTATATCGGCTCTTGTGCAAGCCTTTCAGAATCCTTTTTGTTTTAATTTTGATATATGTTACAATCATGATTACAGGTTGTTAACAACACAATTGTTAGCAAAATAACGATCCCAGGAGGGTGATATCTATGTCTATTCAACAACTCCATACGCTGGAGGATCTTGAGCAATATGTAGCTAAGCCTGGCAAGAAGCTGCTGTTCAAACACAGCACGACCTGCCCGATTAGCGCTAAAGCTAATGAAGAGTTTCAGGCTTATCTGAAGGATGCGGATACTGCCGCTGCAGTGGTCTTAGTCATCGAGGATCGTCCCGTTTCTAATCAAATTGCTGAGGATTTTGGCATCAAACATGAATCTCCACAACTCTTCCTGCTTGAGGACAATGAGGTTCGCTGGAATACTTCCCACTGGAAGATCACAAGAGATGCTATCAAAGAGGCTGTGAACCAATGAGTGAGCCAGTGATTGTCTATTCAACCGCAGGGTGCAGTGACTGTAATTTGGTTAAAAATTATCTTACCGAGCAGGGTGTCCCTTTTGAAGTAAGAGATGTTATGACCAGCACAGTCTATCAAGAGGAAGTTGAGAAGCTTGGATTCATGGGTGTTCCCATCACCGTAGCAGGGGATCAAGCGATCAAAGGATTTAATCTTCCTGCGCTTAAAGCACTCGTTGAAGCTGCTCAATAATTCAGCCATTAAACTATTCAGTACATGATGAAATTCATAGCTGCAAAAAAAAGGGTATCCTCATAGCCGACGGCTTGAAGGTACCCTTTTTCATTAGTGATAAGTCTATGCTTCCTCACGGATGAGATCTGCCACGACCAGTACATCCACATTTCTGGCAGAACGCAGAATCTGCTTGGTAACATCGCCGCGAAGACTTTTTCGCAGCCATGAGCGTTGTGACTGACCGATAATAATCTGAGTGCTCTGCAGTGCTTGAGATCTTTCAAGCAGCAAGGACGCCACTCGTGCGGGGAGCCCACTCTCAATCATCTTAAACGTCCCACCCAGTCGTTCCGTCAATTCCTTTAAATCATTTATACGTTTATCATAAACGGGTCCATTCTGTTTTAATTCCTGAACATACGTAACATACCAGCAAGCTTTTAGACGATAAGCAATCCTAAAACCACGCCGAATTAAGCGCTCTGCATGATCCCCCAAGGTGATACACACATAAATGACTTCCTGACGCCGCCAAGGCCCCCGTAGCGAACCGACACGTTCCCAAGATTCTAACCGTTCATCTACATCGTCAGCAATTTCCCGCAACGCTAACTCCCGAAGGGCAATTAAATTCCCGATTTTGAAAAAAGCCCCCAGCGCCTGATCCACCTTGGCCATGGCATATATTTTCCCGTCCTTCATCCGCTCTTGAAGTGTTTTGGGGGATACATCGATAAGTTCTACCTCATTAGCCCGCTGTAGAATGCTGTCCGGAAAAGTCTCTCTTACTCTAACGCCTGTAATTTGCTCTACTGCGTCATTCAGACTTTCTAAATGCTGAACATTCACGGTAGAGATCACAGATATTCCCGCATCCAGCAGTTCCATAACATCCATATAACGCTTCTTATGTTTGCTACCTGGCATATTGGTATGAGCAAGCTCATCCACTAGCACGACTTCTGGATTACGCTTAATAATTGCTGCCGTATCCATTTCCTCAAGAACAGTCCCGCGGTACTCCATACGTAGACGTGGAAGGGTCTCCAAATCGCCGATTTGTTCAAGGGTTTCTTTACGGCCATGTGTCTCCAGGAGCCCGATTACGACATCGATCCCTCTCTTCAAGAGATCGTTCCCTTCACGTAGCATCTTATAAGTCTTGCCCACACCGGGAGCTGCCCCAATATATACCTTAAAGGTTCCTCTGCGAATCGCATCGATTTTATCCTTTACTTCCTGACTGCTTAACCTGTGATAGGCATCGGATTTGCGTTCATTACGACTCTGCCGGGTTGGAAGTACACGTTCTCCCTCCCGATCTGCGCGATCCGCCACGAAGAACACATCCACACCTCGGATTTGCTTCAGTAATGAATTGGCGATCGAGCCTTTCAATAATTCCTGCCAAGCGGTCTGCTTGGAGTGTCCCATAACGATTCGGGTAATATTGTGCCGCGTTGCGTATTCTACCAACAGACGAGGGATCTCCCGCTTCGAGCGAAAGGTAATCTCCTCCATAGAGGCACCAATCTTCTCGGTCAGCTTCCAGAGAGAACGCTTAAAGGTAGCTGCTTCCTTAGAAAGGGTGAGCCCCTGCTTCCAGAATGACACTACTGAAAGATCCCCATTTAACCGCTTGGCGATCTGCTGTCCACGTCGGATATGGATCGAGCCATTCCAATAATACTGTGCGGACACCAGCACCTTCTCTGCGATCCCCGAAGCTCCCTGTAACCCTTGTTCTTCCCGGTGTTTCTCCAGTGAATCATTAACATCCTCAGCGACCATCCGAAGTGCCAGCTCCCGCAGCTTGCTTAAATTACCCTTGTTAAAAAGCGATCTCTGCTGGTGCTTCCCTAAATGTCCATCGGACAAGCGTTGAAGTATTTTTTCTGGAGTCACATCAATTAGAACGATATCATCGGCAAGGGTAAGCACCTCAGCAGGAAGAGAATGCTCTACCTCAATCCCGGTCCACTTCCGCGCTAAATCCGCTGCACCCTCCAGTTCGTATACGTTTACAGTTGTAATGACACTAATCCCATTGCTTAATAAAAATTTGATATCTTCCAGTCTTCCAGACCTCTCCGCACCCTCGCGATTCTGGTGAGCCAAGCCATCGGTTAGCACAACTTCCGGATTACGTGCCACAATAGCTTCTACATCAAGATCCTTCTTCTCGATATCCTTCTGAAACCAATGAATACTCGGTATGCGTTCCAAATCGCCCAGCTGATCCTTAGTTTCTGGACTCTGATTCGTCGAAACCGCACAGATCACGACATCGATTCCCTGCGTTTTTAGCGCCTGGCCCTCACGAAGCATCTGATACGTTTTACCTGACCCACTGACGGGCCCGATATAGATCTTCAGACGTCCCCGATGCAGCTCATAGATCGAGAGCAGCAGTTCCTCCGGCGTCTTCCTCCGGTATGTTCCCATCAAGACCACTCCTTAATAAACCCGATCATGCATGTACCCTTCTGTTCCAAGAAAGCAAGATATCCCTGCCCGATTCTAGAGATCTGGCAGGGACATTTGCTATATTTATTTGTTCGATAGTTTCTGAAGATCCATGTTCAGCTTCAACACATTTACCCGTTCTTCACCGAACAGCCCCAAATCACGACCCTCGGTATGCTTATTCACGAGCTCTTCCAGCTGTGAGGCAGGAATACCGGTTAAATTGCTAATCCGAGGAATCTGCACAATAGCCGAAGCAGGTGTAATATGCGGATCAAGCCCCGAACCCGAGTTGGTTACCAGATCGACTGGCAATTTGTTCATAGGCACATCTGGGTTATCGAGCTGCCACTGCGTAATGAAATCCTTTGTCCGCTGCAGCATATCCGGATTGGATGGCGCGTAGTTATTGGAGCCTGAAGCTTCTGCTTTATACTCAATACTAGATACACGACCATGAAATAAAGCTGGGTTCGTAAAGTTCTGCCCGATGAGTTCCGAGCCTACAACTACTCCAGCATCATCCTTAAGCAAGCTACCGTTCGCTTGCGACGGCATCAGAACCTGGGCAAGCGCTGTAGTCGTCAGAGGATAGATCACTCCGCAAAGAACAATAAATACTAGACTTAGTCGTACAATAATAAAGAAATAAGCACCTTTCGAAGATGATAACTGCTCTTCAGTGTCCTCCATGGAGTTTCCGTTATTCACGATGCTCTCACCCTTTCAATGATTAGTCAATACGTCATTAAATCCATACACTTACGATCATATCAATGAGCTTAATGCCCGCAAAAGGAACAACCACTCCGCCTAGCCCATAGATAAAAATATTACGTCCGAGCAGCTTCGTAGAGCTCATAGCTTTATACGAGACACCCTTCATAGCCAGTGGGATGAGCAGCGGAATAATAATCGCATTAAATATTAAGGCGGATATTATAGCCGAGCTTGGCGAGCCTAGCCCCATGACATTTAGGGCTTCCATTTCCGGAATGGCGAGCATGAACATCGCTGGAATAATGGCGAAATACTTCGCGATGTCATTAGCAATACTGAATGTTGTCAACGCACCCCGCGTCATCAGCAGCTGTTTACCAATCGCAACGACCTCAATAATCTTCGAAGGGTCAGAGTCCAAATCGACCATATTTGCTGCTTCCTTAGCAGCTGTAGTACCGCTGTTCATGGCTAAGCCCACATCAGCTTGTGCAAGGGCAGGAGCATCATTCGTACCATCCCCTGTCATCGCAACCAGCTTGCCCTCGTTCTGTTCGCGGCGAATGACTGCTATTTTATCCTCAGGTGTACTTTCAGCGATGAAATCATCTACACCCGCTTCGCGGGCAATTGTAGCTGCGGTCAGCGGATTGTCACCCGTACACATGATGGTCTTGATCCCCATTTTCCGCAGCTCATCAAACCGCTCTTTCATACCTGGCTTAACTGTATCTTTCAAGTAAATAAGTCCATAGATCCGGTTGTCTACCGCAACCGCTAATGGGGTTCCCCCCATCCGAGCGATAGCATCAGAATTACTGTCCAGGTTCGCGGGAATGACCCCACCTTTCGACTGTACCCATTTCTTCACGGAGTCTACCGCACCTTTACGTACGCAGCGTCCATCTTGGAGATCAATACCACTCATCCGAGTTTCCGCTTTAAACTCTACGAATTCCCCACCTTCAGCAAGCTTGCTGTCATAGCTGCGTTCCAGCTTCTTGGCCAGCTCAATTACAGATCGTCCCTCAGGCGTCTCATCCTTTAAGGAACTAATGGCCGCCCATGCCGTAAGCTCCGCTTCCGATTCATTTCCGACAGGTACAAATTCACTCGCCATCCGGTTCCCAAAGGTAATCGTACCGGTCTTATCTAGGATCATCGTATTAATATCACCAGCAGCCTCAACGGCCTTACCCGACATCGCGAGTACATTAAACTGGGTCACTCGGTCCATACCCGCTATTCCGATTGCGGAGAGCAGTCCCCCGATTGTTGTCGGGATTAGACAGACCAACAAAGCGATCATCACCGGAATGTCTAGATCAACACCAAGATAAGTCGCAATCGGCCGCAAGGTCACTACTACAATCAAGAAAATCAGCGTCAGACTGATCAAAAGCGTATTTAGCGCGATTTCATTAGGTGTCTTCTGACGTTTCGCCCCTTCAACGAGGGAAATCATCCGATCTAGAAACGACTCACCAGGATCACTAGTAATTCTGACTTTGATCTCATCACTGACGACCCGCGTGCCGCCTGTAACGGAACCAAAGTCCCCACCAGCTTCCTTGATTACAGGTGCAGATTCACCTGTAATCGCTGATTCATCTACGGAAGCCAGCCCTTCAATCACTTCACCGTCACCAGGGATGAGTTCTCCCTGACTGACGATGACGATATCTCCTTTACGCAGCTCTGAGGAAGAGACTGTCTTCACCGCTCCTCCAACTAGTTTGTTAGCTGTGATATCTTGTTTTGTTTTTTTGAGCGAATCGGCTTGGGCTTTACCCCGGCCTTCCGCCAGTGCTTCAGCGAAGTTCGCAAACAGCACTGTAAACAGCAGAATGAACAACACTGTGATATTGAAGCCTATCGATTGCTCTGCATTAAAATATCCAGGAGCCAGCACCATGAGGAGGACAATGATCGTGCCGACCTCTACCACGAACATGACTGGATTTTTGATTAGCGTTACTGGGTTAAGCTTTATAAAACTATCCTTTACAGCGCTAAGGAGTATGGGTCCCGTCAGCAGCTTTTTTCTTTTTACAGTACTCATCTTATTCTCCCTCTTCCTACCGTAAGGTTAGATATTCTGCAATGGGGCCGAGTACAATGACCGGCAGGAACGTCAGCGCACCGATAATTACTACGGTACCAATCAGAATACCGGTAAACAGACCATTGTCTGTGCGGAATGTGCCAATCGTCTCAGGAACCGGCTTCTTCTTAAGCAGAGAACCTGCCACCGCCAGCATTGCGATAATAGAGACATAACGACCTAGCAGCATGACAATCCCGGTTGTAACATTCCAGAAGGTTGTGTTGTCTGCAAGTCCTTCAAATCCTGAACCATTGTTCGCGGCAGATGAGACATATTCATATAACACTTGGCTGAGTCCATGGAATCCAGTGTTCGTAATCGCCCCTTGGCCCAAATCGGTCAGAAATGCAGCTGCGGTTGGCACAAGGATAATGAATGGATGAACAAGGATCGCAATGGCAATCAGCTTCATCTCCTTAGCCTCTATCTTCCGTCCGAGGAATTCCGGTGTCCTACCGACCATCAGACCGCATAGGAAGACCCCCAGAATCGCATACATCAGCATATTGATCAGTCCGACACCTTTACCTCCGAAGACATTGTTGAGCATCATCAGTGCAAGAGGCGTAATGCCTCCCAGCGGTGTCAGCGTATCATGCATATTGTTAACACTACCTGTCGTAGCTGCGGTTGTTACTGAAGTAAACAAGGAAGACTGCGGTATGCCGAAGCGCACCTCTTTACCTTCCATGCTACCTTGTGAAGATTCGATTCCTAGTGCATTGATCGCCGGATTACCCTTCGATTCAGCATAATAGTTCAATCCCAGAAGTAGTACGAACAAGGTCATCATTGCGGTAAAAATAACCCAGCCCTGACGTTTGTTCTTGGCAAACAATCCGTACATATAAGGGAGCGAAGCTGGCAGCATCCACATAGAGAGAATCTCCAGCACGTTCGTAAGTGGATTAGGGTTCTCAAAAGGATGGGATGAATTGGCTCCGAAGAAGCCGCCACCATTGGTGCCCAGATGTTTGATCGACTCCAAAGAAGCGACTGGACCGATAGCAATTTGTTGTGTTTGGCCCTCTAGTGTAGTGACTTCAAGTGATGGCTTGAGCGTTTGCGGCACATGTAGTCCTACCAGTACCAACGAAACTAGCAAAGCTAGCGGAATGAACACACGAATATGTGCTTTAACGAAATCCTCGAAGAAGTTCCCTACTGATTTCCGTCCTGTGATCCCTCTGACAAAGGCCACCGCAACAGAAAATCCGCTCGCTGCAGACGTGAACATCATCATCGTGATGACAGCCATTTGTGAAAAATACGAAAGTCCCGTCTCCCCGCTGTAATGCTGCAGGTTCGTATTGGTCATAAAGCTGATTACTGTATTAAATGAAAGCGTCTGTTCCATATCCGCAATTCCATTCGGATTTAACGGTAGTCCTCGCTGTAATCTAAGAACAATATAACTGAAAGTAACGAGTACGATATTCGTTAAAACAAAGCTGAGGGCGTACTTCTTCCAGGTCATACCGTCCCGTTTTTTCAGGCCGAGCAGCTTATAAATTCCTTTTTCCATGCCTCCAAACCATCGATCCGTACGGTTCGGTTCATTAGAAAATACATGATATAAATATGTGCCCATCGGCTTAACCAGCAAGATGAGAATTACGATTACAGCAACAATTTGTAAAATGCCCATGAATGCCCCTCCTTAAAATTTCTCCGGATGAATCAATGCGTAAACCAGATATACAAACAGCAGTAGGGTAACAGCGATTACTAGAATCACAGCTTATCCCTCCCTGTATCCTCAACTACACCTGCGCACCAGCGCATAAATCCATAAAATAACCCGTAAATTACAGCTAATGAAGCCACCATATACAGATCCATCATATCTCCCGCACTCCTTCTTTTATCCTTGATGAGGTGATTTATCGATCAGAAAATCAGCATCACCACTGTGGGAATAGATTACATAACTCGCGCCAAGTCTTTTATAGACCAATCTAGGATTTATTGAGCTTGTGATTACAAAAATCGGCTGCGTCGTCCAGGTGCGGCACATCTGAATGTAGCGGCAGCATAACGTAAAACTGCTCTCGAACAGATATACCCTGCCTACCGGGAACGGTGGGCGAAACCAAGTGTTCTGATGGCGGGTATCTACTAGAATGACCTGCTCAACACCCATCTCCTCGAGTAAGGTTTTCTCAGCCACATTGTTGGTCAATCCCGCCATCTTAATACCTCTGAATTTCAGTAGTTTAATGAAATGTTCTCCAGCCTTCGTTGGCGCACATACAAGCACATATTCATTCTGATCCGTCATCTCTTATTCTCCTCAAATGCTTTACTTGTAAGATCAGAAAGTGTTCACCCTGATCATTTAAGAAAAGCTACCGCTAATGATGAATTTAACGACCTCTTCGTGAGGGTCTCCATATATGCTTTGCTAATAAAAAGCACAGCAAAAAGCCACAAAGGATCTCCTCTGTGGCTCGCTAGCGGTCACATTGCACTCATCCTCTCTACATACGCTTACGAGGTTAGCTGTCGGATTCGGGCGGTGAGAGTCGCCCTACCTGTATAGATGCAAGCTCACTCGCACCCTCTACAGGATTCACCCCATAACCGGCTTCCGACTCTCACATCGTCTGCCGATTGTTGGTTCCCCCGCTTTCCTTATCGGAAATTAAGCGGATCAAATATTCGATTGTTGTTGAAACAGGAGTAATCATACCCTTATGCAGGAAGTATTGTAAAACCTGATTGATGCCAAAATAATGCAAATTAAAAACTATTTTAGCATTGGATAGCGCTTACTTGATATCCAATCTCTCTATATCTCTTGTTTGCTCCATTTTGGCTCAATTAGCGAAAAATGGTCTTACCATGTGATTTTATTCACCACAAATGGAGAAATCACCAAAAATCGCCTTTATAGGTAAGGAAACAAGAAACCGAGATTAAGCGAGGAAGAGGCTCGATAACTCGTAATAAATACCTATATAGCTTCCTTTTTCGTCGCAGTCGGCAGGATATGGTTTAAATTGCGCTCAAAAGAACACTTTCTGTTTTTACAGAAACACCTTGAAAAGAGTATGATTCGGGTTGAATCTAATTCACGAAATGAAATCAACGCTGAGTTCCTGCATTTGCAGGGAGCGGGGGAACCATCAGGCCACATGGCCTACTTGGGGTGAATCCGAAGGAGACTATTCAAGTCTCGCATAGGTAGGGCGACTCTCACCGTCCGAATCCGACAGCTAACCTCGTAAGCGTAAAGAGAGAGACCCTTGATCCGCCACGCTTTGGCACAGGTGTGTATACACCTGTAATCCAAAACCGCAGCAGAGGTCCTCCTCTTGCTGCGGTTTTTGCGTTACCTGAACCTACTCGGGTAATAGCATGCTGGACGGGGTGAAAGGAATGAAACACTATTATTGGGGAACTCAGCAAGGGCTACTTGAGCCGATAAGTCTAAATTATGTTTGCTTTGGAGCGTTATGGTTCGAAGAAGATCATCACAGAACTATTGTCGGCTATGCATTTGGTCAGAACCAGATTGAAGCACTGCGCCATTTCAGCAACCCTTCTACTTGTGAACGCTGTATGGACCGAAAAATTATATACGAAATATATAAAAATATCCGAGAAAAACAGCAGCTGCAGGATTGGGCAGCACACCAACGTTTCCCTTGGCTCACTGCCTTTAAAGAACCTTGGAAAGATGTTGCTGTCGGTTGGTACGTAATGAGATCCCGCAACACTTTTCCCTTACATTTATCCGTTATACGCAAACAGAAATTCCGACTATGGCTGGAGCATGCCGCAGTCTGTGAGAACGAAGCTGAAATGCTCGCTTATATAGAGAAGGCTAACGTCGCTCACCATGTTGAGCTTAAGCTTTTGCAAAACTAAGGAGGAGAAACCTGTCATGGACCAGCGAAGACTATCTCGCATTGAAGTATTCGTCTTTGATTCACCTGAGCCTATTCACTATGGAATGGAGGCCGAACCAGACAGTCGTTATGGCATTCTGAAACTTACCTGCAAAGGAGGTAGCAGCTGGGGAGCGTGTCTTATCTCTGCCAATACCAAAACCTTCGACCTCATTAAATGGAGCTCTTTTCTCAGAATGATATACCATTGCCGACTTGAGGAAGCCATAGATAAAGTGCGTATCCATGGTTCAGAGTGGGATCAGACTCAGTTTGAGCTAGTTCAAGGTGCTTTACAGGATTTAAAAGCCAAGCTGCAGGGTAAATCATTTGCAGGTCATATTGAGCAAGGTCGTCTGTACAGAGCGGTCGCCGGTGGAAGAGATTCCAGAGGAGGGCGGCTATACTATAAACCGTCTAAAGCAATGTCCAGTGTTGCGCTTCAAAAACATAGCTATCCAGAACCTGATACCAACGAGCTTATCAACAAATCCATTTCTTACTTTTCTATATTATAGGTTCATCCCATTACTCATTCTGAAAGGATCGTGTTTATCATGCCTGACCCCTTACCTGCCGAATCAAGACGCAGTACTATATTTGCAGAGTGTGTTCAAAAGTGTACGAATGAAATCTATACGCTCAGTTCCATGTTGTTACAACAATCAGCAGAAGCCGAGAAGGTTACTATCCGTACTTTTAAAGAGCTTCATAAAATATTTCGTCAAAAAAGCTTCGAAAGCCAGCTATTCTCTATCGAAGCTTACCGCTCTTGTATCCGACAATGCGCCGATTATTACGCACGCCGGTCTCTCCTGTCTGCCAAGGCATTGCCTTGGGAGGAGCAGCTCGTAAAAGTGATGTGGTACGGTCTAAAGCTATCTTTACCTCAAATAAGCATCATTCTGCAAAAGAGTGTTCCTGTACTGAAAGCGCAGCTTAGGCATGTGCGGGAGCAAATGACTGCTCAAGAGGATTTGCTGCCTAGTGGTAATTTGTCCGTTGTATAATCCCTCAAAGGGAAAAGATATTTGAGCGCAGCCCCATTCATATCGAATAGGGGCACTGAAGTCCGCAACTATCTTCCAAAGGCAGTTTATTCGCAAATAACGCCTTCTGAGTCCGGAGGAAGCTTGATTCCAATAAGCCATCATCAGAATCAAGCTCCACATAGCTAAGATCTACTCCGTCATAATGAATATCAGAAAAGGAGATACCGTCCCTCTACATAACTTTTACGATACGTACACAAAAAAGAAAGAAGCCACGGCACATGCCGCAGCTTCCTTATTTCCTACTATTACGCTTTACTCTTACGCGCCTTACCGTACATCCACAATCCCGCAATCATCCCCACCATGGCAATACCAGTCAATACACCCTGAGTGAAATCCATTAAAGTGGACCCATTGGTCGAGAGCATTCTACTAACCGTAGCCAGAGATACCGAACTCATTAAAAGCATCATATTGTATTGTTCACTTTTAGTCATGATTACCACTCCTTAAAAGTAATACGAAGCCACTTAGATCTTGTAAGCCTTCATCGCTTTTCTGATCTCTTTAATACTTGGACGTTTACCGTACATCAATACGCCCGTGCGATAGATCTTGGCAGCCAACCAACCAAAGATAAACGTGGTAACAAGCAGGATGGCCAATGACACAATAACCTGCCAGATCGCAACTTCACCAACACCAATTCGAAGCAGCATGGTCAATGGAGAGGTGAAAGGCACATAACTTGCTACCTTAACCAGTAGAGTATCCGCATTGGAGATACTGAACAGTGGAACATAGAATGCTACGAAGCCTAACATCATGATTGGCATAACCGCTTGGCCCAGATCCTCCGTACGGCTGACAATCGAACCTACAGCTGCATACATCAAGGCATAGAGGAAATAACCTAGCACATAAAGTACAATCCCATAAAGTAATAAGTTAATATTAAGCTGACCTAAATCTAGGTCTAAATCTTTCAAAATCGTTGCATTATGCGGAAGCTTAAGATTGACGACTACCGCTACGATAATAATGCCGATTTGTAATAATCCTACTAAGAAAACACCGATAACTTTACCGAACATTTGCGCTAAAGGCGACGCACTTGTAATCAGAATCTCCATGATCCGCGAGCTCTTCTCCGAAGTAATCTCAGCTGCGATCATATTACCGGTCATCATGATAGACATGAAGAACAGCATAAGCATGGCGTATACAATGACGTAATTGATTGCCGGAGTCGATTCCTGAGACGCATCTTTATCTCCCGCAGTTCCATCCGCGTTGAGCTGCTGAGTAGCTATCTGCACAGGTGTTGACATAGCAGCAATCTGTTCCTGCGTCAGCTTGTCGCCAACGATGAACTGTGTATTGGCCTGCTGAAGGGCATTTTGGAGATAGATTTGTGCATCTCCGCTCAGTTCGCCATCTTTACTATGGTAAGTAACGGGTGGAAGTCCTTCGCCAGTTGGTTCTGCAAAAGTAACATACCCCTCTACAGTCCCTTCATCTAATGCTTTCTTTAGCTCTGCATCATCGGCAGAAGTGTATTGCACAACTTTTGCCTGCGGCATTCCTTCAGGTGAAGTATATGCCTTCAACAACTCTGCAGCCTGATTTCCTTCTTCTGCGATCACAGCAATTTGAGTCTCTGCGTTTGTTGCAGAATCACCCTTAAACTGATCGATGATGTATGGAAGATTCATGCCAATACTGAGCAATAACACTAGAATTAAAGTAGTAATCATGAATGATTTCGTTCTTACTTTATTTTTAAAGGTAAAACCAATAATTGTCCCCATCTTATTCATGAGATTCACCCACCGCTCTGATAAAGATTTGATTTAATGTTGGTTCCTTAATTTCAAAATGCTCCACTTCACCCTGCGCCAACGCCTGCTGTAGGATACGCTGTGCTGCGCCGATCTCACTGATCGACAACAGATAACCCCGCTCTTGCCGCTGTACTGCAGTTACGCCTGTAATAGACTCTAGGCCGGTCACTTCATTAGCCGTACGCAACAATACTTGTTCACGAGGATACCCATTCTTGATCGTACGAATGTCGCCCTGTACGACAGTATTGGAACGATCCAATATCGTAATATTACGGCAAAGCTCTTCAACATGCTCCATCCGGTGAGTAGAGAATAGGATACTCGTTCCTTGATCACGCAATTCTTTTACCGTATCTTTCAGTAGTTCTACGTTAACAGGGTCCAAACCGCTGAAGGCTTCATCTAGGATGAGAATTTGTGGCTTATGAACGACTGCAGCGATAAAGCCCATTTTCTGCTGATTCCCTTTGGAGAGCTCTTCAATCTTCTTATTGTAATAGTCCGGAACCTCAAACCGATCAAGCCAATAGCGAAGGCTCTTATCTGCATCACTAGCTGACATCCCACGCAGGCGTGCCAAGTAGACGATTTGATCGCTTACCTTTACCTTTGGATATAATCCTCTTTCTTCGGGTAGATAGCCCATGATTTGCTGAAGTTCGCTGTTATACGGCTTTCCATTATACAAAATATTTCCACCATCAGGGTAAATTAGACCAAGCACCATGCGCATAGTGGTTGTCTTCCCTGCACCATTTGCCCCCAGTAATCCGTAAATTTCCCCCTTGCCTACCGTTAGGTTAATTCCGTTTACAGCGGTTTTTTCTCCATATTGCTTCATTACACTTTCCAGCTTTAAGGCTTCCATTTCTCTAGTCCCCTCTCTTGTGATCAATCAGGATAGGACGGTGTCCCTGTGTCCATAAACCCAATATTTCGTCTAATTCTAAACTTCGACTCTTGATAACCTTTACGCCCAAGTCCTGAATGCGTTTCTCGTTCTTAGAAAATTGTTCTATGATAAAAGAAGCTACACCCGGCGTATCCATAGTAAAGTTTAGACCTCCCGGTAATTCCGCTGATAACTCAGCAAGCTCCTCTTCATCTGCAACCTGTACCCACACCTCAGTCCAAGCACCGAATAGACTGTCTTTCTCCGCCATACCCAGCAGTTCACCCCTATGCATAAGCACGATATAATCTGCCAACCGCCGCACCTCTTCCACAATGTGTGTAGAGATAATCATCGTTGCATTGGTCTCTTCCATGTACTCACGAAGCGTCTCCATCATAATCTTCCAGGCAAAGGGATCAAGGCCAGAAGAGGGCTCATCCAGTAACAACAGACGTGGGCGTGACGCAAGTGCTGCGGCAATTTCGAATTTCCGACGCTCACCCTTAGACAGCTTAGAAAGCCTCGTACGATATGGAACCTCAAAGCGATCCATTAGATCCTGAAAATATGACTCGTCCCAGTTCGGATACCAGTGCTGTCGAAATCGGGATGCTTGTTCCGCATTCCAGTGATTCTCTTCCGTAATCGAATTCTCAGGGACATAAGCGATAGACTGTCGAAGCTCTAAAGGCAGCTCGCTATCATACTTATTTTCAAACCAATAAATATCGCCTTCCTCTGGGTTCGACAGCTGTAGCAGTAGATTCAGCAGCGTGCTTTTGCCAGATCCATTCTGACCTACCAAAGCTGTAATATAGCCTTGAGGCAGATTCAGGTTTAGCGGTCCAATTGTCTTGCTACGCCGCTGTTTACGTACATTCCGCATTTCTATCGCCATCTGTACCATCTGAGTAATCGCCCACCTTTCATTCCTGCTCTCTATATTTACGTTCTACAATTTCCTGAAAAATCTGCTCAAGCTCTTCCTTGCTGCAATGTACCGATCGACCGATATCTACTGCACTCTCAAGCGCTTTGCTGATCGCTTCCCGCTTATACTCCTCCATCGCAGAGGCACCTACATGGGATACAAAGGTACCTGTTCCTTGTCTTGTTCGTAGCAACCCTTCGTTCTCTAGATCCTGATACACGCGTCGTACCGTAATCACACTGCATTTCAGGTCTCCAGCGAACTCACGAATGGAGGGTAGCAGCGTACCTTCTGTAATGACTCCACTAATGATTAATGATCTAAGCTGAGTCTCTATCTGATGATAGAGGGGTTCAGCACTATTTTCGTTGATTTGTACGGGTATCCACATTATTTACACCTCGCCTTCCACTCTAGCATGCTAGAGCGCCATCCTTGCCGTTTCAGCTTCTTCATACGAGATTGCGACTCTTCAGTCGATGGATAGTCCATTTAGAGAATAATTGAACTGATATTGTCCCCAGTAAAAGTGACCCCCACATGATCGGAGATAGCAGCCCCCATTCCTTAGAAAGAGAGATACTATACATGAATAGGTTGCCTCCCCCTAGCAAAACTAGGAACGCTATTCCCCAAGATACCACCACGATTAGCGCTGTTAGAGCTAAGTAGGCTTTACCACTAAATAGATACTCAATGAAAATATATAGTCCTGAAACAATGAGACCTACACCGATCCAAGTAAGGGCAAAAGCAATATACGAGGGTAACGTCAATTCCTTTCGGAAATTCTCACCGAGCAAGTAAACAATACCGAAGTACAATACACCATTTAGAGCAAAGGAGCCTATCGCCTGAAACTTTCTCCGAGTTAATACTACAGTGATAGGAATCGGTAAAGATCGTAAGTAAACCAACATTCTCGTGTAGGAGTCTTCACTCCAATATTTCATAGAACGACGGGAGAATGAGCAACCGATTAGTGGCATTAGCGAGAGGAGCAAAAAATCCGCTATCATTGTCCGATCTTGATCACCTAGTACATCATTTGTTACCAAGCTAGTCATCCCTGCCAGATAACCCATAAAGATAATTGTAGTTATGAGTGTTCCAAATACTTTTAATTTGTCTCCTCGAAAATCAGAGCAAATGATAAACCACGAATCCTTTATTGTTCTCATTAATGCTAACCTCGCTTTACAATGTCTTCAGTGTCTTGCGGAAGCAGGTGTTCATATCCCTGTGCTTACTGTGTATATCTATATACACAGTATATGCCCTTAATTTACCATTGTCAATCCTGTAAATGGAAATTATTCAAGTATATTGGGAGGTATTAACTTCCCGCCCTTTGGAGAAGGCTTTGCACGTATGGGAAACTGATCATTACTGGGATTAACTAATCAGAGGATTAAATGGTTCTTGTGGAGAGGTTGAGCGAAGGACGAGAGAGAGGTTATCTTCATTGTTACTTCGCTAATGAGTAATAGATCAGGAGGCGGGTGCTAGGTGTGTTGCTGCTGGGCGGGAGTGAGCGCTGGGTGGATGCGATCGCTCAATGGATGCGAAGGCTCGGCGGGTGCTACTGCTGGGTGGATGGGATCGTTCGGTGGGTGTAACTGCTAGATGCAACTGCGGGGGTGAATGCGAGGTGGGTCAAATCTATACCTTCGACTAAATGCTGAGGTATGACATCATATGAAGTGGAATCAATAATTAGGGAAAATGTCCCTAAAAGTACTTTGATTTAGCCTGAAATCAACGTTTTTAGGGAAATCCTCCCTAAAAATTCGGCCATTTCTGCGTTTTAACGCTAAAAACGTTAAAAAACAGGGAGGAATTCCCTGCTATGAACGAATTAGTCAATTCCCCTGTTTTCCCCTTTAAACCAAAGGGTTTTCAATCCCTTGGGCACAGAGACAAAATGCGAGTCGTCGGCTGGCAATCTGCTATCCGTGGGTTGGTTACCACATATTATGCCTACGTCGAAAGAGCTTCCGCAAACTAATTTCGCACGTCAGATCATAGATCCTGTGCACAGGGAATTCACGGATTCTCTTCGAACCTTTCTCTTTGTCTCCATGCCCCAAGGATTCAAATCTTTTGGGTGTTTTTTTATGTTTTTTCCGTTTTATCTACGCCATTTTTCGTTCTGCGTCTACCGCAATCGACCAGATGAATCCAATTAACTCACGACCCACCGCTGCCATGGTTAAATTTCGGTGGTTCCCACGTCTGACTAATTTTAAATACTTGCTGTGTAACCGTTCTTGGGCTTTCCACGACGTTTCATGGACATGAGCACTTTGCCCCTCTAGGCGCACTGCTAAGTCTCCTTTAACAGCAGGGCGGTGACGGTAACTCCATGCGGACTCCACCAGTGCGCGCCGTACTCCGGAATTTCCGACTTTTGTAAGACTACCTCTTTTGGTACTTGCTCCCGATGAATACTCCCGTGGCACGAGTCCCAGATAACTCATGAGCTGAGCCGGTGAACGAAAACGTTCAAAATTCCCAATCTCGACAACTAAAGTCATAGCCGTCAGCAGGGCGATTCCCTCAGACCTTGTAACGCTTGAATGACAGGTGCGTACGGACAGATCTGTGCTTCTTCTCGCATTGCGGCTTCAAGTCGCTTGATTCGCTCCTCCACTTCCCGGAGCTGTTGCAGGGATTCGGTGAATACCCGTTCTTGAGCTACATTATTAAACTTCAACATAGAGAGCCATTCCCTGTACCTTTTGGTCCAGCGTTTTTCATGCCCTCTGGCTTGTGAATTTGGTGGCGCAACAGAAAATGAATGAGTCGTTGCCGAGCCCGATGTAGGTCTTGCCTAGCATCTTCTCGCGCACGAATGAGATCTCGTAAGGCTTCGAGTTCTGGAGTCGGCACATAGATCGCGGTCAATTCTCCAGCTCGATGCAGCTGAGCCAGTTTTTCTGCATCCCGTCGGTCGGTTTTTATGGCATCGCCGGGGCGCTGTGGCATACGCGAAGGTGCGATCACCACACAGGAAATCCCCATCTTTGTCAGCCAGCGATATAAGTCGTACCCCGTAGGCCCGGCTTCATAGCAGACTTCTAGTGTAATTCCTAAACCTTTGAGTTTCCGAATCATTCGAGCCACTGCATCCGGGGTATGGGGAATAGCTCCATAATATCGTGCTGATTCTCGACCTTCGTCTGCAATTGCCACCGCAATTTTTTCTTTTGACACATCCAAACCTACGTATTTTATGGTATTCTTCATAGTAACAGCTCCTTTCGCATTTAGCTCTGAAATGGTTGTCCTTCAACTTCCATTTTAACCTACGGTGTGCGAACAGGGGCTGCCTTTCGTTCATCATAACTAATTATCGTTTTTCCAGCTCAAAACTCATCTTTTCAGAGAGGTTTTCCCTAAAAGTAAGCAAATAGATTACTTTTTGAGTACTTTCCTTCTCACTTTTCCTTCTCAATTCTTCTTCCAGACTCCTTTTCGCTCGGATCTCCTACCAAATTCCATACTCCACTCCTTCGGCTCTTTACCTAGTTCATTCCCCCACTGTGGCCGCTTCACGCCACCATTCAGATCACAAGTGGTTTCACAGTACAATTCCACGAATTCAGAAGTCTCCCAATTCCAGAAACTAAAATAAGCCCGTCATCCACCTTCCTATTAAGGAAAATGCAGATGCACAGGCTCATTTCACTACTATTCACACTAATTCACACGCTCTATTTGCGTTGCTAACTTACGCGCCCAAAATAACTTCCCACACCGGCTTGGTGTGTCCACCTGGATACAGAACATAAAGCAGCACATACACCATAACGCCAGTAATCGCGGTAATGAACCAGATTATGGATGTCACTCTACCCCACTTCCGGTGCTTGGAGTACTTCGCCTTAAATCCAAGAGTTAAAGTAGTAAGTCCGAATACCGCAGCTACCGTTGCCAGCACGATATGGAAGATCAGAAACACTTGATAAATCGTCTGAAGTTCATCCGGTCCGCCCCATGAGGTATTTCCCACAAACAACGTTCTAGATACGTAAACAATAAAAACAGGAGCGCAGCGATAGCGGCAGCAATCATCGTCTTCTTGTGCGCCTCGCGTTTGCCCTTAATGATGAGCCACCAGCCAATAGCAACGAGCACCGCACTGAGCACGATGAACGATGTACTAATAGTTGGAAACACCGTAAAAATATCCATGATTCTCCTCCTTGGCAGTCTACCAGTTATGCACGGGTCAAGGTGCTCTCCTCGAGTGCTGAGGATGGCGTCAATATTTCATCATCGCCTTGTCCGTTCTCTTTTATACCAATGATAGAACACATAAGCAAGCATAGAGGCAAAAATAAATTCCTGAATGAACTTCATCGCGATGCCTCCCACCTGCTGATCCACCTTTGGTGACATCAATTCAAAGAACGCAGGACCCCCAAAATTCTGAAGTAAAGCAGAAGGATCACCCGATATGCAATAGCCCATCGCAAGTGCCCAAGTCTCCGGATCACTGTATGTGGCATAAAGCGGCTGATCTGCAAAAATAATCAGTCCACATGCTGGAGTCAGCAATACCATGTTAAGAAAAATAAACCCAATCTTGCCCAGCCCACTCGCCATTCGGCGCTCCGGTAGCGGATTGATCAATGTCCACCACATTAAGGCAGCTGTTAGGAATAAAACAATATAGTAGATTCGGTGAACGGTAAAATGCAGCATCACATAATCATGGATAACAGGAATATGGTACAAGGAAAATAGTCCATTAAACATTAGAGCAGCTACCACCGGTCGAGCTAAAAAAGACAGCCGACGAAATGGATTTACTTTCAATATGCTGCGCCAGATAAAATCCGGAATCCCCAGCATAATCAGCGGCACCGCCACCAGATATGACAAGGCCATGCTAACCATATGGAAGGAAAACATCATATGCCCTAATAGACTAACGGGACCCCTTGTGCCAGATAAAGCGCTAGCATGCCACACACAAATAATGCTCTACGCCAGAACGGAACCGGAATTGAATCGGCATAACGTCCAGCAATCGGACCAATCCAAACGAAATAACCCGCCGTCAGCAGCAGCATGACCGCCAGAAACAGCGGGCTCCATAGTTCAGCAAAGCTAAAATATTGTAATCCTAGCATATCCCTAACCTCCTAGCGCAGGTTCTATTAAAACACCAAAAGAGGGGGCATCGCAGCCCGCCTCTTTCTTTCTTGTCCGTTAATTCCACCAAACCCAATACAGCGACATGACAATACAGGTACCGGCGGTAAAAAACCACCCAGCATGAAGATAATCGGGATTAGATGTCCTTTATCTTTCAGGTGCATCCAGAAGCCCATCTGTACAATGACCTGAATGACTGCCATCACCAGTAGTAGAATAACCGCAAAGGTGGCATTCACGCCTCCAGCCGCAACAGCGGCGAAAGCAATTAAGGTCAAGACAATGGACAGTATAAAGACAACAATATGCCTCTGTGGCCCTTCATGCCGATGACGATGCTTATACCTGTCGTTCTCTGGCACATGCTGATCTGTCGTCATAGTGTCTAGCCCACCTTTCCAAGTAGGTATACAACCGTAAAGATGAACACCCATACCACATCAATAAAATGCCAGTACATGGCTGACACATACACTTTCGGTGCAGTAACTACGGTTAATCCTTTACGCATGAGTTGCCCAATCAGGACGGAGATCCATGCAATCCCGAAAGCTACGTGCGCACCGTGGAACCCTACTAATGTATAGAATGCCGAACTAAATGCACTTGTAGTCATTCCGAAGTCTTCATGTCTCACATATTGAGTAAACTCATAGATCTCCAGAATCAGGAAGCCAAGCCCTAAGACTACAGTTACCAAAAGCCAGTTACGAAGCACAGCCGGACGGTTTCTATGCATCGCTTGGATAGCGAATACACTCGTCAGACTGCTTACCAGAAGAATGAATGTTGCAGCAGCTACCAGCGGCAGGTGAAACAGTTCATTCGCCGATGGCCCCTCATTCGTCTGATTACGCAATGCGAGGAACGTAGCGAACAACGTGCCGAACAATACCGCTTCCCCACCTAGAAACAACCAAAAGGCAAGAACCTTGTTTCGTCCTTCGAGCGTAGCTTTTTCCGGCTCGTGAGGAAATTCTTCCTTAGAAGCTTCTGCATGTGCCGTTGTCATGTCCGCTCACTTCCTTCCGAGCTTCTTCGGGTTCAATATGCCATCCGTGATCATCATACAGTGAACGTATCAGCATAGATCCAAATGTAATAATAAGACCAATCGCAGTAACGATATAATTATTAAACAAAAAGCTCATAAAGGCGTTGCCGAAGTCATCCCGACTGAACATAAAGCCGAGGCCGGCGATGAAAATCCCAACAGACATAGTGAACGGCAATATGGTTGCAGACGGCATATGGATCGAGCCGACCGGTTCTGCCGGAGTCATCCCTTTATTTCCTGCCATCTTTTCTTTCCAGAATGCATCAATACCACGGATAAGTGGGGTTTGCTTGAAGTTATATTCTGGTGGTGGCGAAGGAATCGTCCATTCTAGTGTACGTCCATCCTCCCACGGATCATTACCTGCATCCGCTGGCTTTCTTGAAGTCAGGAAGATGTTGACCAAGAAGATAATCATACCAACACTCATCAGTCCAGCTCCGATTGTACTCACTAAATTTAGCAAATCGAATTGCTGATTCGGCAAATACGTGAATACCCGACGCTGCATCCCCATAAGTCCAAGGAAATGCTGTACAAAGAATGTCAAATGGAATCCGATGATAAACGTCCAGAAGGTCCATTTGCCCAGCTTTTCACTTAGCATCCGACCGAACATCTTAGGCCACCAGTAATGTAGACCTGCAAACAGGCCAAGCACCAAGCCGCCCACAATAACATAGTGAAAATGCGCTACAACAAAATACGTATCATGGAACTGAAAGTCAGCAGGAGCAGAAGCCAGCATGACCCCAGTCACGCCACCCATTGTAAAGGTAGGAATGAATCCTGCCGCGAACAGGTTCGGTGTCGTGAAACGTACTTGCCCGCCCCACATCGTGAACAACCAGTTAAAGATCTTGATTCCGGTCGGAACCGCAATCAACATCGTCGATACAGAGAACAAAGCGTTAGCTACGGGCCCAAGTCCGGTAGTGAACATATGGTGAGCCCAAACCATGAAGCCCAGGAAGGCAATCAGGATGGTTGCGAACACCATTGAGCTATACCCGAACAGTCGCTTCCGCGAAAAAGTCGGGATGACCTCCGAAATAATTCCGAAGGCAGGTAGAATGAGGATGTATACTTCCGGATGGCCAAATATCCAGAAGATATGTTGCCATAGCACCGGATTACCCCAGCTCCAACCTCGAAGAAATTGGCACCAAGAATACGGTCGAATGTCAGCAGTACTAAACCTACTGTAACTGCTGGAAATGCAAACAAAATAATTGCGGAAGTAATAAATGTAGTCCAAGCAAACATCGGCATCCGCATGTAGGTCATTCCCGGCGCGCGCATCGTAATGATCGTGGCTAGAAAGTTAATCCCCCGATGAGGGTGCCTAATCCGGCAATTTGAAGACCAATCGTATAAAAGTCTACACCATGTGTAGTGCTGTATGTACTCGTAGATAGTGGGGTGTAGGAGGTCCATCCGGCATCAGGAGCGCCACCCATTACCCAGCTGAGATTCAGTAGAATTCCGCCGAATAGGAAGGTCCAGAAGCCAAGTGCATTTAGAAAAGGAAAGGCTACGTCACGTGCACCGATCTGCAGCGGTATGACGGCATTCATTAAGGCGAAGATGATTGGCATGACGCCGAGGAAGATCATCGTCGTACCATGCATAGTAATAAGTTCATTAAACGTTTGGGCGTCCAAAAAGTCATTCATGGGTTTGATGAGTTGCCAGCGAATCAGAAGCGCTTCAATTCCGCCGATCCCAAAAACAATCCTCCGGCCCATAGGTACAAAATTGCGATTTTTTATGATCGACGGTTGTTAGCCAATCCATAAGTCCTGTATGGCGCTTCACACTGTGGCCATGCCCCAGAGGCTTGGATGAATTCAAGGTATGCGCTGCTTGAGCCAAAGTTCGTACCCCTTTTCGAAAGTTCCGCCCGCCTTTAGGCTAAGGCATTAGTCCAGCTTATAGTTGGCCAGATACTCAGCAATGCCGTCAATCTCCGCATCACTTAGGCCTAGATCTTTGGGGTTAGGCATCAGATTGCCCGGTTTTACCGATTGTGGATCATGCAGCCAAGTTTTGAGATTCTCCTCAATTGGCGCACCATCTTCCCTCGTGTCATCGTTGAGCAGGATCCCTGCAATCGACTCCCGAGAACCAATTCCGGTCAAGTTCGGCGCATTATTAATCCCTTGATCACCTACAGCGTGGCAAGTCAGACACGCCGCTTTGAACTTCTCAGCTAAAGCAGGATCCTCTGGCAGCACAGCTACAGGTGCTTTCATCGAATCTATCCACTTCTGAAAATCTTGTTCACTAACCGATTTCACCTTAAATTCCATGAGTCCATGAGACGGTCCGCATAGCTCCGCACATTTCCCGCGGTAAACGCCTTCATTAGGTGCACTGAAGCTGAAGCGGTTAATCGTTCCGGCTGGGTTAGTGTCGATTTTACCGGAAAGGGAAGGGACCCAGAAAGAGTGCAGCACGTCTTTAGTTTCCAGTTCAAAGCAATATCCTTGCCTACTGGAATAATCAGATCCTGCGCTGTAGTCACCTTGTAATCGGTATACTCAAACTCCCACCAATATTGGTGGCCGGTTACTTTAACCTTAATCGCATCCTTGTCATTGGCATGATCATCTCCTGCGGCGAACACTGCTTTCACCGTTGGAACTGCCAGTACCACTACGAGGATAAGCGGAATGACTGTCCAGAGAATCTCAAGCTTGATGCTACCCTCAACCTGCTCAGGGATTTCATTCTGACCCGGCTTTCGACGGAAACGGATCAGTACATAAGCTGCAATCGTAAAGACAATCAGCAACACGACGATCATAATACTGATCGACAGCTCCATTAATCCGTAAGACATTTCCGCCTGAGGTCCCTGTGGTCTGAGCACTGACAAGTCCTCACGGCCGCACCCGGCAAGAAAGAGACCAAACATAGCGGTCATGGGAAGGAGTCGCTTTACAGCCTGCCACGTTTTCATCATTGATCTACCCCGCTTTTCCCGATTTCGTAGGTTCCTGTTTTTTTCTGTCAATTATAACAATCACTATTAATATAAGTTTAAGGGAAAGTTTTGTCAATCGTTCACAACTAGTTCACATTGTAATTTTCGACATAATATTCCCTTGTCCCACCTGCATTTTTGCGCATTTTTGAAAACGCAATCAAATAAAAAATGATCATTAAAGCGCATTCATTGTGAAATGTGTCTATTAATTCATTTGACTATTTTATGAGAGACAATATTTCTTATTCATAAAAGTACATACAAAAAACCGATTCCTGCAACAAACGCTGCTCGGGCACGGTTTATAAGAATCCTCGTGGATGTTATTACTCAAAATGATGTCAAAAGTAAGTGACACTCGTATCTGTTAGCTAGGAGACGGATGAATTCATCTTTACCAGCTCATGCTCCACGACCATGGTCAGTTCTTCTTCATAGCCTCCGGTAATCCGATATTTTCGGACGTACTCCTTTACGAATTTCTTTGGGATCTTTGGGCCGGAAAATGCGTGTCATTTCCCGTAAACTTTCCTTGACTTCGTTATGACCTTTACTTGCCATGATCAGTTCCCTCCCAAAACATTGAAAATGAATGCTCCGTTGTAGAGAATGCATGATGAAAAGTACGCCGTAACCTCGAATGCAAGTGAAGTAACCATTACACATACGTGGCTTGCATTATCCGCCAAAACGTAAAATTCAAAGCTTCAAAGCCTTGAGATACTGGTTCGCCGGTGAAGCAGGTTCGTCGTGATTTGGGCTGAGAGTAAGGACGCCTGTTGAACGGAAGCTCCTTGACACTTTTATTACCCGAAGAGCCACTTACTGAATCACCCCTTTCGGGCCTTATCGTTATATTGTATCATATTCCGGTCCAACTTCCACCTTTCCTTGTAAAATGTGCTAATTGGAAAATTTTTATTTTTTATAATACTTTCCGTAAGTCATATTGCTCGTGTTGGGTTAAAATACAATATGCTCTACAGCAGGTCACACCTATTACTTACCACAGCAAGAAAAGGAGATCTCTATGAGCCAACCTACACCATTACTGACTTCATCTTATAACGTAGTTCCCGTGATGACTACCGCGCTACCAGAGGAAACTGCAACACGCCGGGAGGGTCTTGAACAAGCTCATTATGCTATTCAGAAAGAATACCCAAAGATGCATAGTATGCTTATTGTTCGCCATGGCAAGCTCATCTTCGAACGTTATTACGGCAACCATCATGCCGGGGCATTAAATGATCTTCGATCTGCGACTAAAAGCTTTATCAGCATAATTACCGGAATCGCTATTGATCGGGAGATATCCCTGATATTGATGTCTCGGTTTCCAAGGTTCTTCGTAAACACGTTCCATACTTACATTCCCCTCATTTATCAAAAATCACTCTCCGTCATCTGCTCACCATGACTTCCGGTTTTAGTTGGATCACGGGCAAGAAGCTAGGTGAGCCTTTCGTCCGGAACCTCCATCGCAGTCGTCGCTGGGGATCCTTTGCCCTTAGTATGAACATAATCCCGGAACATATCGGTCAATTTCAATACCGCAGTATCGACTCCCATCTGATTTCGATGATCCTTACTGAATCTACAGGTCTCGATGCATTCACCTATGCTGCTGAGCATTTATTCAGCCCTCTCAGAATGACGTACACGGCTTGGTTACCGAGTCCCGAAGGACACAGCATGGGACATATTGGTCTGTACTTGAACTCAAGAGATATGGCTAAATTCGGTATCTGTCTACTTAATAATGGTGTATTTGCGAAGCAGCAGATCATTCCGAAGCATTGGCTGCAAGAAGCACTGACCGCACAGACTACGGGATATCCAGCATTTGGAGATTACGGGTATCAGTTCTGGATGGGTACGATGACCGGCCAACCCTACAAGCTTGCCCACGGGCATGGTGGACAGCAAATTATTCTCCTACCCAAGCTTGATGCGGTTGTGGTCTTTACAGCAGAGAGCAAGACAAACAATTGGAAGAACCCCCGCAAGCTATTGGAAAAGTATATTATACCCACAATGAGCTAAACATACTTTTTCCTGACAAGTCATAGGCTTTTAAGGAAGAAGGATCAGAGAAACAACCCCTTCTTCTCCAAGTAGAAGGAGTGTGATCCCTTTGTCCCCTTTCAAATCATCCACCGGATTGCCCGATAATATTGCGGGCGCGCTGTGCTATTTTTTCCCTTTTATCGGAGGCGTAGTCTTTCTTGCTCTGGAGAAACGCAACCGCTTCGTGCTGTTCCACGCTCTGCAATCACTACTTACGTTCGGCGTGCTGATGATTCTCCATGTTCTAACCGGATTTATCCCTTTTCTAGGTTCCCTGCTGAGTGCAATCCTTTCTCTTGTTAGCTTTGCTGTGTGGCTACTTATGATCTATCATGCTTTGAGCAGCAGATGGTATAAGCTTCCTTGGGTTGGGGATATCGCAGAAAGTCAGATTCGACATCTATAAGCACCTCTGAACTAACACCTCTTATTGCTGAAAAGTATTCCCTTTTGCCCATCCACTCCTTACAATGAGAAGACGGGCATCAACGGAATTCTACAGGCTGGAGGAATTTAAATGTATCTATTCATCATAAACCCGCGTTCCGGCGGGGGTGCGGGCGGGCGGACCTGGCATACTGTAGAGGCGCTCATGAAAGAGCGGATGCTGCCTTATATGACCTTGTTTACGCATAGCGCAGAGGGTGCAGAAGCCCTCGTTCTAAATACACTTAAACATCGTGAGGACTGGAAATCCGTGATTGTAATAGGCGGCGATGGTACGCTACACAGCATTTTGGGCGCCCTTCGCGGCAAAAACATTCCCATGGCAATCATCCCTGCCGGCTCCGGTAACGACTCCGCACGTGGCTTCGGCATTCCACTTTCTACTGAATCCGCGCTGGAAGCTGCACTCAGCGAACGTTATATCGAAGCCGATCTGATCTCAGGCGCAAACGGACTGACTTTAACAGCCGTTGCCAACGGCTTTGACGCTCAGGTGGCCGAGAATGTGAATGCCAGCCGTTACAAACGGCTGTGCAATGCCATTGGCGCAGGCCAACTGGCTTATATCATCGGCATATTGCATACGCTGATGACGTTTAAGCCATGCCGGGTGAGTGTTGCGTGCGACGGGACGGAGCACGTCTTTGAGAAGGCATGGCTGGTCTCGGTCTGCAACCTGCCCAGCTACGGCGGCGGGCTTTTGATCTGCCCGCAGGCGAAGGCCGATGACGGCCAGCTTCGACGTCTGCGTCGTTCATGGGTGCAGCCGCGGGCAACTGCTGCGGCTGTTCCCAACGGTACTGAAGGGCAAGCATGTAGCGTTGCCCTTCGTGTCGATGCTGCGTGGACGTAGCGTAGCCGTCAACTTCGCAGAGGCCCGGCCGGCGATCGGCGATGGCGAGAGCTTCGGCAAAGGGCCGCTTGCCGTGCGCTGCGAGCCAGGGGCGCTGCGGGTGTCTCGCCGCTGGCGGCGGTTAGCGCGCAGCGCCACGCCGATCCTGCAGCGGCATGCGGTGGCAACGCGTAAGCCATACCCGTGCATCACAAAAAAACAGCAAGAGACGGGCTTATAAACCTGTCTCTTGCTGTTTTTTTGTTAACTTCATCCGAATCTACTCTAAAGAAGAGTCTCAGCTAAGCAGCCCTTCCTCTTCTTCCACGAAAGAAATTCTTCCGTCCTCCAGCGAAGCGATTCGCACGAGCGATTCTATCCGGTAGCCAGCTTCCTGCAGAAGCCGATTCCCTGGCTGGAATGCTTTTTCGATCACAATACCAATCCCAACCACACTTCCTCCTGCCTGCTCAACAATACGAGCAAGTCCGAAGGCGGCTTCGCCATTCGCCAAGAAATCATCGACAATCAGAACCCGCTCACCCGGAGCGATGAACTTCTTGGAAACGGTAATCTCATTCGTTTCTTTCTTCGTGAAGGAGTAAACCTTTTCTACATAAATATCCTCTGTCAGTGTCAAGGATTTCTGCTTACGGGCAAAAATCAGCGGAACCTCCAGCTCTAATGCCGTCATAATCCCCGGAGCAATTCCCGAAGATTCGATCGTCAGTACCTTCGTAATCTCTTCGCCGGAAAAACGGCGGGTAAACTCACGGCCAACCTCACGCATTAGAAAGGGGTCCATCTGATGATTCAGAAAAGAATCTACCTTGAGCACGCCTTGCCCGAGTACAATACCTTCTTTTAACACCTTTTGTCTCAACAGCTCCATAGTGCTCCTCCTTCTCCCATCAATGAATCCTTTCTCCCCACTTTATAGACCTGTCGGTTTTTGTGGCAATAAATTTCCAACGATAGATTTTAAATTATGATCATCTTTGCTCTTTTCTTGCCCGTTATCATAACCCGTAATTCGAATCTCCACGAAATCGCCCGGATTTACCGGCTTAAAGATCAATTTCTCGCGATCTTCCAGTCTCACGTTAAATTTCATGTCCTTGAACATTTCAACTAGCTCTGCTTCTCCGGGACTTGCGCCCTTATCCAGAAACAGCAGTCCACGCAATTTCTTAGGACCATCCTCATGCACCACTTCAAAATGTACGATACATTCCATGCTTTTCACCTCCCTGTAATAGCTACTGCGCCTGTTCTTCCCCACCATCGCCTGGATCATGCATCACATATTTGCTGTGAATTTTGCTGTAACGTTCACCATAACGCGCTTCTAATTCTGCGCCCATATCCTGCTCCAGCTCGAACAGTACCATTTCCTGCGTAAAATGATTCAATAGCAGATCTACTAACACCGGGTGCTCGGTTACAACCGCTTGCGCCGATCCATCTTCATAGCGCATCCCGAGCATACACCAGCTCCGATCGATCACGAATGAGAACTTCCGTCCATCTGTTCGCTGTGAATCTCTTCCAAGAGGCGGCCATACCGGAAAAGAGCCAGGAGCAGCATTGCCTCCGTCAAACGCCCATAAGAGTCGAACGCCACGCAGTTCAGCCTGTTCAAGTTCACTCCGCAGAAGTGACGCTTCCTCGCGCCACATATCCACTACGATCTCCTGCTCAGCCATATTAAGTTGGCGAATAAGAGCGCCCAATACATTTCGGTCACCTTCCACATTATAAAACGAAGGGCTAACCGGTCCCCCGCGGGGCATCTCACTTTCCATATAAGTCAGTGAAGCTTGAACCCGTCCCGAGATCATGGTCGCTAGCTCCTCTGGATTGAGAACACTGTACCGCGCAGGTTCTCCTTCGCCACATCGTACATATCCCTGCTGCGTAAGGCGTTGTAGCGCCGCATACACATTCGATCTTGAAACTCCGAGCTGTTTGGCAACCTCATAGCCAGAAGCCTGACCTTTTGTCGCAAGCTCGACCATAATTTTGGACTCCATCTCCGTGAAGCCCAGATTGCGCAGGTGCAGCAGCAGCTGTTCCATCTTGTTGTCCCCCTAAGCTGACTGAAATCCGTACTATATTTGCTCTGACCCACATCGCGGACACCATAAGGAGCCCTTAGGTAATTCATTCCGACAGATTTGGCACTGGATCATATCTCGTACACCATTGTCCTCAGTGACCGCAGATTCCTCCTGATGCTCATTCTTGTGCCATTCTCCGAAGCGACGGTCTAGTTCAAGTTGTCTTTTTCTTTCCCGTTCCAGCTGCTCGGCTTGTTTACGTTCCCGCTCAATATCTTGTTCGCTCGCCTTATATTCTTCGAGTGGCAGCTCATCATCCATATGCTGAACTTCAGCATATACAACACTCTGCGGATGCAGCTTCATTGCAATTTCCTTCTCTTCATCCGTAAGCTCATCTGCGCCATAATATTGATCCTCTTCATCTTCATTCACAGATTGAACAAATACCGGTGTAGAAGGCACCTTTCTCGAAGCGGACAATGGTTCCAGCTTACTTCCGCATTTCGGACAAAAGTTTGCATCAAGCGCCACAATATGACCACATGAACATAGCCGCTCATTTTTCAGCTCAGCAATTCGTGTACGCAGGACTTCGATTTTTTCCTGAAGCTTAGAACAGTTACGGGACAGCTCCACCATTTTACCTTCAGCTACCGACATATCCTTTGAACGATATCCTTCATAAAAAAGTCTGCCCATTTTCGTAAATTCAACTTCCATCTCTTGTTCAACATCGGAAATAAGTCCGTTCAGCTTGCCGATCTCTACTGAGTTTTGGGCTTTTTCGGTAACCCGGCTCGCGCTATCTTTAATTTTTTTGATAAAACTCATTACAGTTCCTCCCTCTCCAGCGATACGTGTTTCTATCATACCAAATGTATCGAGTAGATTCATTAATGTGCTTTAATACGCGATTTAGAGGAGAATGTTCCTATAAAACCCATACTAATTGATTTATGCCACTCTGCTCTTACACTTATGGATTATATTTCCTGATTTTGAATGTAATTTTGCGTCAGGGGTTCTACATCGGTTAAAATAGAATTATCACAAATAACGAAATCGGGAGAGTTTCAGTGGAAGAACATGAGAGCACACAGCTTACGCTTAGTCAGCTACAGGTACACGTAAAGGATCTGCAACAGTGGCAAGGTAACAGCAACGAGGATTTCGCCAAACTGGTTAACGAGTTCGAAGCCTTACCGGCACTCTATCGCCACGCGTTAAATGATCTTCAGAATAAAATCGATGTGATCAAGACAGAATGGCAATCCCGCGACGGCTTCAGTCCCATCGAACATGTCAAATGCCGGATCAAAGAACCCAAGAGTATTCTTCAAAAGATGGAGCGCAAAGGCTACGGTTTCAGCTTGGAAAATATGGAGCAATACATTCACGATATTGCCGGAATGCGGATTGTATGTGCCTTCGTTAAAGATATATACCGTTTAGTAGATCATCTTAGTACACGCGAAGACATCCGCGTGCTTGAGATTAAAGATTATATAGCTCATCCTAAACCAAACGGATATCAAAGCCTCCATCTTATAGTGGGAATCCCACTCGTCCTGCTGGAAGGAACACGCTGGGTTAAGGCTGAGATACAGCTGCGAACCCTGGCTATGGACTTTTGGGCAAGCATGGAACATATTCTGTATTATAAATTCGATAAACAGCTTCCTTCACATGTCGCTGAGGAACTGAAAGAAGCCGCACGCGCCGCTGATGAACTAGATCAAAAAATGCTGCGTCTTCGCCGCGAGATTCTAGAACTTTCCGAGGGTGATTCTCCCTCCAGTGGACAGCATTAGAATAACTAAAAGCCGCATTCTCAACAGAGATGCGGCTTTCGTATGTCCAACTACTGCTTAATCAGGCCCTTATTCGCCCGACGCGCAGCTGCCTCTGCAACACGTTGCATAATTAAAGTTAGTCCCTCAATGGCTTTTGGTGTCTGAGGCAGCAACGTTCCCCAGTCTTCTGTAACTTCAGCTACTACCACCGGCGAAGGAAACGGTCTCGCCGCGATCTCATGGAATTGCGGGCCAGGCTGATGTAGCGAACCTTCTGCAGCCGCTTCTGCCAGCCATTCTCCAGAGGAAATGGCCGGACCCTTGCGTTCAAGCCGAGCCAATTCCGTAGAAAGATCACTAACCGAGACTTCTTCTTCCTCTGTCTCAGCTTCGTCGCTAGAAATACCCCCTTCAGCCCAAAGGGCAAAAATTCCGTCCAAAAGCTCTCCTTTAGTAAATCCTCTCAGCGAAAGTGCCAGCAGTGGCTCTTCAGCAAGACGTTCTTTAATAAGCTTCAGAGTCTCCGCCTTATGCTCCACACCCTCACCCTCAAAAAGGGCTTGCTCCAGCTCACTATCCGTAGGTAGAAGCTCAAGCTCTGCCAGCTCGCCCGTCAAACGCCCTTGCAGCAAGGCAAATACTTCCCCCGGACTTAGTGCCAAACTTCGTAATATTTCTTTTCTTCGGGCAGCATGCCATACCGGAACCTTCAGAGAGAGAGGTTGATCCGCTTGTTGTTCCTGAGCAGGAGCACTGGCGTTCCATTCACCCTTTGACCGTGACCCTCCCGTCACTTTCTCAGGTAGCACCGTCCATGCTGCTTTTACTAATCCAGGCACAACTTCCAGTCGCATCTCTAACCGTTCACTCATTGTTTGATCCCTCCGTAACACTCATATCTGTCTTACATCCAGTCCTGATCCTGCAGTTCAATCAGTTCCTTCAGCTCATGATTAGACATCTCAGTCAACCATGTTTCTCCAGAGCCAACAACCTGCTCGGAAAGATTTTTCTTGCGCTCAATCAATTCATCGATACGTTCTTCCAACGTACCTTGGCAAATCAGCTTATGGACTTGAACATTTTTATCCTGACCAATTCGGAATGCCCGGTCTGTGGCCTGATTCTCAACTGCCGGATTCCACCAACGGTCGTAATGGATCACGTGATTAGCCCTTGTAAGGTTCAAACCTACGCCACCCGCTTTAAGAGAAAGTACAAAGAAGGACGGGCCCTTCCCCTCTTGAAAATCATGAACCATCTCGTCGCGCTCTCGTTTTGGAATTCCGCCGTGCAAGAAGAGCGGCGCGGTTCCATAACGCTTAGTCAGCTTGCTAACCAAGAGCTCGCCCATCGCTACATATTGAGTAAAAATCAACACAGATTCTCCGACCTCCGCAATGCTGTCCAGAATCTCGAACATGACCTCCATTTTACCGGAATGCTCACTTCGTGGACCCCGGCCTTCTTCTTTGCGGAATAGCTGAGGATGATTACAAATCTGCTTCAGCTTCGTTAGAGAAGACAATACGAGTCCTCTGCGAGCCATCCCACTGCTCTCTCCGATCACACCAAGCATTTCATCCACGACACCCTGATACAGGGCCGCCTGTGTTTCCGTCAACGGGCAATAAGACTTCAGCTCCAGCTTCTCCGGTAAATCTTTAGAGATATCCGGATCACTCTTCAGGCGCCGCAACAAGAAAGGGGACACCAAGCGATGTAATTCCTTCAATCGTTCCCCGCCCTCACCAGACACATAACGCTGCCGGAAGGAATGATAGGTTCCTAAATAGCCCGGGTTTAAAAAGTGAAAAATAGACCATAACTCGCCTAGTCTGTTCTCTACTGGAGTCCCTGTCATAGCTATGCGATGCGGCGCTGATAGCTTCATCACACTTTGCGCCTGTTTCGTCCGGTGATTCTTAATATACTGAGCTTCATCCAGCACTACAGTGGACCAGTGAACATTCGCTAAATCCTCGCTGTCACGACCCGCTAAGTGATAGGTCGTCAATACAATATCATGACTGGCAGCCAGCTCTAAAAAGCTGTCCCCCCGCACACGGCGTCCACCATGATGAATGTGAACTTTAAGCGAAGGCGCAAAGCGCTGCAATTCACGCTGCCAGTTCCCCAGAAGTGATGTTGGACATAGAATCAGCACGGGCTCCTGCTTCTCTTCAAGTGGAGCACTTAATGCCCGATCCAGCAGACAGGTAATGACCTGAACCGTCTTACCGAGACCCATGTCATCGGCCAGACACACCCCAAAGCCCAGACCACTAAGGACTGAAAGCCACTGATAACCGCGCTCCTGATAAGGTCTTAGGGTTCCATGCAGACCTTCTGGCACAGGACGGACTGGAAGATTACGCAATACGTCACCCCGCATCAGCGATGACAGTAGTCCGGATGTTTCCATCCCCGTGACCGACATCCCTTTCCAGAGCCGTTCTTCCCCATCCTCAGCCTCTAGCCGCATCCAATCGGCTGCGGTCATTTCCCCATTTTCGTGGCGTTTCATATATCTAAGAACCTGGCGAATTTCTTTAGGGTCTATCTCAATCCATTCCCCACGGAAACGAACAAAAGGTACACCAGCTTCCACTAATGCGTTCAGTTCTTCTTCGCTGATTGTACTCTCCCCAAGTGAAGCTTCAATGCGGAATGAAATCAGCTCTTCCATCCCAAGAGCCACAGGTGCAGGACTATCAATTCCACTAACGGTCGGCTGCATTTTCATCTTCATGCCAATCCGGCGGCGTCCCTCACGGCTCCAGCGTGATGGCATTTGCACGGTTATTCCCCGCTCACGCAGCTGCTGCACCGTCTCCTTCAAAAAGAAATAAAGACGTTCTGGCTCCAAATCCGCTCCCGTAGGTGCAGGCTTATCCAGAGCGCGTTGAATATCTGGTGAGATTCTTGCTGCTCGCCCCAGCGCTATAAGAAGCTGCTGCTGTATATTACGATAGCGTTTCCCCCATAACGTAAACTCTCGTTCTTTACTGCTCCAAATGGATTTTGCCGGAATCCAGAATTCCCCTTCTTCCTTGTTCTCCGCCCAGAAGGTTAACCGCCAGATTTCGTCATTGTCTCCAGGTGGCTCCAGACGTAGCCCAAGACCTAGCTGTCCACTCCGCGCTTCTTCAGGTTCTGATTGCGGAACATCACTACCAGCTGTTTCATTCACGGTGGCCAGAAGATCTGTCACCTCTGCTTGCGTTCCCTGCACGGGTATATCCCGGCTACCTGTAAGAAGACTATTCCACCATAGCTCAGTTAAAGGGGAGTATCCGCGGCGATAATTAGCTTTGAAAGGTGTAAGTTCACTCTCAATACCCGCAATCACTTTTTTTATCTCCGCAGTCATTACCGCCTGCATAAAGGAGTACAGCACATAGGCACCAGCCTCTTCCCGCGAGGATAAATCCCCCGCCTCAGCGATATGCGTCCCTAGGGCCAATACCGGCATGGAAGCCGCCAGCTGCAGAAAGATCTCCTTATCCTCCTGCTTTCGAAAAGCTGGAGACCAGCAAACCGTCGCTGCCTGTTCACCACCACGACGCCGCGAACCTACCGGACGTGGGGGCAAGGCTCCTGGCGTAATTCCCCCTGTACCCATCAGCTCCAGCGCAAAACGAGCTGCCGCCGCCCAATAGCGCAATTCGCCACCAGGCTCCACTCCCTGATCTCGGCATAACGTCTCATCCCATGCCAGAAGCAGTTCAAATGCATCGCTAGGGACTAAGGCGAGCCCTTCGAATGTTCGTCCGGGCAATCCACGGCGTGCTGGCTTCCCCTCTACAGGAGGAGCCGGATATTTCACTTCTGCCAGCCGCAGAGCAGCACTCGCAAAAGGGCGCACTCCTCCCCGCAGCTCCAGCCGCTTCACCACTCGGGTCCAAGCGTCAACCTTCGGCTCCGAAGTTTCGCCAGAGAAGCAAAATAACACATCCCCCAACCATATTGCATAAAGATGCTTAGTCATCGGTGATCTCCTGTCTTTTAAGCAAGCAAAAAAAGAACCAGTCCGCCACCATCGGGTGGTAACTGCAACCTTTTCCACGAGAAATAAATTTTGAAGCTATACAAGTAGAAGTAGTTTCTCCATCCTTTTAGAGATGAGATACACTCCTGTAAGAAATATAAGGATAAAGAACTAGGATAAAACTAATCTGCTCTTGAATCTTCATCTCTTCATCTTATACGAAAAAGCGCTGATTTAAAAACGTTTCTGCATATTTTCTGTAGATTTTTGTGCAAATAAAGTTGAAGTACATAGAAACACCCACGAATTTGGTTCATTTCAGCTTATTTTTAATCAAAGATTCTACCCTTCATCGTAAAATACCCTGTACCACTGCCATGTTATCCATGAACATTATGACTCACTAGTCACTTCTTTTCTGTTTATAGTCTTAATTGTGCCGAAAGCGGGTATATTCTAAGTAGGAATTGCCCTATTAAAAAAGCTAGGGAGTGAATTCTTTGAGACGTTATAATCCTTATAAGTGGTGGAATCTTTTGTTCTTTTTAGGTGTGATTATCGTGAATGTGCTCTCGGTAACCTTGCCATTAGGTGGTCACAGCACCGGTGAAATCTCCGACAAATATCATACCTACTTGACCCCTGCTGGTTACGCATTCTCCATCTGGTCAGTGATTTATCTACTGTTAGCCGGCTTCGTTATTTATCAATTCCGCTCTTATACAGCCTCTAGAGATTCTGTACGGAAGATTCAGTTTTGGTTTGTTCTGAGCTGTATTTTTAATATGAGCTGGCTCTTCCTCTGGCAATATTTATACATTGAGCTCTCTCTGGTTGCTATGGTGCTCATGTTAATCACACTGATTGTCATTTATCGAAAAACACGCCTGATCGCAAATCCTACTTCAGGTGAGAATTGGCTGATGAAGCTACCCTTCAGTATATACCTTGGCTGGATCTCTGTGGCCACTATCGTGAACGTCAGCGTTGTTCTAGAGAAGAATCATTGGGAAGGCTGGGGTCTTAGCGGTAGCACTTGGGCCGTTATCATGCTCTGCGTGGGAACCCTGCTTGCGGTTGTGGTCAGCTATCCTTACCGAGATAGCATCTATCCACTGGTATTCGTATGGGCTTTCATCGCAATTGCCTTGGAACACAAAGAGACCAACAATGTCTATATAACTGGGATGATTACAGCAGGCCTCCTGCTGCTCTACAGCATCTGGCTACTGCTTACACCACGTCGTAGTAGGTACAACAGATACAGAAGTTACTGATCCTAATATAAAAATAGCAGGCTAAGGTTATCCACCTTAGCCTGCCATTGTTTAAAATAATAAAAGTGCAAAAGGATAACTCCTTATTTCTTACGAGCTACCGCTTCAATCTCAACAAGTCCGTCTTTAGGCAGACGTGCAACCTCAATAGCACTGCGAGCAGGATAAGGTTCTTTAAAGAAGGTGCTATAAACCTCATTAACGGCCGCGAAATCATTCATATCCTTTAAGAATACGGTTGTCTTTACTACATGATCTAGCGTTGCACCAGCTTCTTCAAGAATGGCTTGTACATTGTTAAGCGCTTGACGCGCTTGTTCTTGTACGCCCTCAGCCAAATTACCCGTTTCCGGATTCAGGCCAAGTTGTCCTGAAGTGTAAACCCAGCTCCCCGTGGTTATAGCTTGACTATAAGGACCGATTGCTCCGGGTGCTTTGGTTGTAGCTACTTGTTTTTTACTCATTTTATTACCCCTCTCCATTATGCGCTGATTATTTATTGCTTATTGTAAGTCCTGTTCTCATCTTAATGCAAATTTATTAGAGCCCCAGAGAGCTTAGCGTTTCCCAATCACATGTATTACTTCATTCATATAAATATGTAATCCATGGGTATCCGCAGACGCAATGTTAACCATAGCTTTTGCGACTGTCGTGCCAGGTATGGCACGGTATTTAGCCGCCTTACCCACCATTACAAAATCCAGCGCTTTCATCAAACTAGCTCCGATTCTCTCCCCTAATCTGAATTCTTCACGTTGTCCCAGTAGCAAGGAAGGACGAAATATATGCAAACCTTGAAATCCAATAGCGGTTAAACCTTCTTCCGCTTTTCCCTTAGTCCTACTGTAGAAATTACTCGACTTCGCATTTGCCCCTATAGAAGAGACGACCAAAAACTGTTTAACACCCTGTTCTCTCGCTATGGCTGCAGCATCAAGCGGATAGTTTAGATCGACTCGCTCAAACTTTTCTTGTGAACCCGCCTTTTTTATCGTAGTCCCCAAACAACAGAAGATGGAATGTACCCCTTCGAACGACTCTGTATAGTTTCTTAGGTTCTCCCAATCTACAACGATTTGTTTAAGCTTAGGATGTTCTATAGCTAACGGTGTCCGTACAAGCACCCTCACTTCTTCCCAGCCATCACGATTTAACAATTCCTCCGTAACTGCTTTGCCTACCAATCCGGTGGCACCTAATACCATCGCTATCCTTAACAAGGAATAACCCCCTTTACTTCTATTCGTCCTTTAGAATACGACGACCTAGCAGAAACGCAAGTGCAATCATCAGCGTCCCTACCACTAGCTGCATACCGTATACCTGAGTCCATTGCGGCCAGTGCGCAATTTTTTCATAGAGCTGACCGCCAATAAGCGGGCCAAAAAAGGATGATAAACCCGTAAGCGCCGCATATGTGGCCATATACATCGGACGTTCTTTTTTCGGCGTGTCTCCAATAATAAAATTAAAGGCCAGCTGGTTGAAACCGCCTACACCAACACCAAAAACGATATGGGCCGCAAATAACACCAGCAGCATCGGCATCACAGACAAGAGTCCCCACATCAATGAAGACAACGCAATAATCGGTAAAGTAAAGAACAACAGTCGCTTGTTGCTGTATTTCGCATTTAGATTACCCCAAACGTAGAAGCTAGCCATCATAAACACGGTCTGGGACACATTAAGCAATGACAACGTTTCATAATTAATATGAAGTAACTGCAACATGACATAAGAGTATAGCGGAACCGTTAGGTTCTGCAACAACAGCCAGGCAGCCAGAAACAAGGTTGACTTCATAAATAATGTATCTTTAAGCGGTTTCTTAAACATGGGCAAAAATTTATGCTCTTCTGATTTCTCGAACGGTACATCCGGATAAAAAAAGAATACTACGACATTCGATATCGAGAAGATCCATACAACAATATATAGAATCAGAAAACCATGACCCCCGGGATAACGGTCCAGAATAATACCTCCGCCATACATAACCAAACTTCCAAGTGCATTCAGGACAGTATTACGAATCCCAAAATAACGTCCACGTACCCGTGCTGGAACTAGATCGCTGATCACAGAGCTCCACAGCACACCACCAGCAGTATTGGCAATAAAAGCAGTAGTGTATAAGGCAATAAATGCGATAACCCAATATTCTTTAGGAAAAATAAACGGTATCAGTCCCGTAGAACCCCAAAGTATCCTATGCAGTCCGATAAAAGTAACCATGGCCCATTTGCGACTTGGCAACTTCTGAATCAGAAAAGCTACACCAATCTGCGCCACATTAACCAATGTAGTAAGCGCTAGCACAAATCCGATTTGACTAGAGGTGGCTCCTAAATATAGTAGGAATCCTGTTAGGAACTGCCCTTGCAGCAATACCTGAAAAATAGTTGACGGTACACCCTCCAACGTAGCTATACGCAAATTTCTGCGATGTACTGAGGGTTTACGAGCACGTTTTGAAACCGTAACCTTATGCTTATTATCCATGTTGTCCATAGAGGCAGTAACACTCCTTTGATGCGGCATTGGCTTCATTCTACTCCGCATCAATCTACTGTCAATACGCCAAATCACCAAATAATATTGGAGCTTTACTCACTATCCATTTCAAGGGGCAGATAAAGCGAAAATCGACTTCCCTTCCCTTCCTTGCTCTCCATAGAAATGAACCCGCCGAGCAATCTGGCCAAGTCATTACTAATAGAAAGTCCTAGTCCTGTTCCACCATATTTCCGGCTAGTCGTTCTGTCTGCCTGTTGAAAGGCTTCAAAGATCATGACATGCTTCTCCGGTGCGATTCCTATGCCACTATCCTCCACATCAAATACAAGCCAATGTTGCACGGCATCCCCTTCCCCACATTCCTGCTCGTGGATATGCAGCGATACGTAACCTGTTTTTGTAAATTTAAAAGCATTTGAGAGCAAATTACGCAAAATCTGCTGCACTCGATGTGGATCGGAATGAATCATTGGAGGGACATTCTCATCCATGGAGATATTAAAATTCAGTCCTTTTTGTTTGGCCGTTACAGTGAACTGCATTGCCAGCAAATCTGGGATCTCGCTAACATTTAATTCTTCATTTATAATATCTAATCGACCTGCCTCAACCTTGGATAAATCCAGAATATCGCTGATGATCATCAATAACTCATCACCCGAACGATGGATAATGGCTGCATATTCTCTTATTTCTGCTTCAGTAAGCGAATCATCATTTTCTTCAATTAACTGCGATAAATTAATGATGCTATTCAGTGGAGTTCTAAGCTCATGTGACATGTTGGCAAGAAATTCGGACTTGAATTGGGACGCCATCATTAATTGATTAGCACGTTCTTCAAGCACAAGCTTATTCTTATGTAATTCTTCTGTCTGAGCAGACAACTGTTCGTTAGCATGCTGGATTTGCTCATTCCTTAGAAGACCGAGTTGAAAATCACGGATAATTAATGAGAACAATATGCTTAAAATTAACCCTGCAGGGAACGTAATTGGCATGATCTCTCTTATGTACTCTTCCACAGGGATAACGCCTAACACCATAATGTTTATGGCATTCATTAGATTTACGATCAGAATAACGATCAGACCTTGTTTCACAATACCGAGGGTTGAGCGTCTGACCCAATAGCTAAGCGCCGCACAAATAGCCCCCAAAATAAATAAATTAATCATTCCTGCAACCGCTGCCTCATTCACCCCAAAAGTTAACCTTGTAAGTCCCGTTCCTATACCGATCAATATAAGTGTGATGGGTCTAGGATACGCCAGCGTCGAGATGATTAGGGGTACAAACCGCAAATCAAAGATCACATGGTCGTCCAGATTATAACCAAAAAGAATACTGATCCAACCAGCAAAGATCGCCAGGATCACCCAGCTTGTCTTCTTTATTCCTACAGTTGTATTTGAAATTGTATGTTTATATATCAGATTAGCCAAATAGGCCACAGCTATAAGAATTGCGGTATTCCCGAAAAATATTTTAAGATACCCCATAGATTCGCTCCCACTTGCACAAGATAAATTACAGATTTCATCTCATAATACTATCATATTAGTGCGCTGACTTCATGAATCCGTATTTCTGCATTCACACAAAGCCTAAGCCTCCATTCAATACAACATCTAACCACCAATCATCGCATAAGAAGAGCGCAAATCAGATGCGATTTGCGCTCTTCTTATGGACTTTTATATAAATCTTATTAGTGCGAATTAATCGCGATAGGAACGTCCCCAGCTTTGGTACTCTTTCTCAGCGTCTTCTTTCGAATGGCCATAACGCTCTTGTAGTTTTCCTACCAATTTATCCTTTTCACCATCAATCACATCAAGATCGTCATCTGTAAGCTTGCCCCATTGTTTTTTAGCCTCGCCTTTGAGCTGCTTCCATTTTCCTTTAAACACATTGTTGTCCATTATATGCTCATCTCCTTAGCTTTAAGTAGGGTAGGATTATTATCCTGTGTTATCTATACTTTACCCTTCCTTATTCGCGATGAATCTTTGCTTTTTCCAAGGGATTATCAAACCAGGTCGTATTCTGTCACATAATAGTCTTTAAAATAGGTATTCAAATCTCTTAAAATTTGATATAATGAATATATAAATTAAATATTTAATTTTTTAAGTGATTTTTTTCACAATACTTTACCTGCTTCGTGTGCTAGAATGCCATCGGAGATAAAACAACATCATTAAATTTTTTTCTAATCCACACCGATATATGTCATGACACTGTTACAAACCGGTATTAGTCCATGAAATAAAAGTGACAAATATCATTTATAAAGTGATTTTTATCACTTCGCTCCACTATTAAAATGTTTTACATTTTAATATATATATTTTAAACTATATTTTTGGAGGTCATTTGAAATGAAAAAAGCTTCTGTTATCTTGTCGAGCGCACTTATCCTTGGATTGCTCGCAGGTTGTGGTAACAACACAGACAACACCGCAGCCCCTACTAACGCACCTGCTGAAACAACTGCTCCTGCAACAAATTCCGGTAACACTGGAACTGAAGCCGGTCAGTACAAAGACGGAACTTACTACGCTACTGCTGATGTTGACGCTAAAACTGGCTGGCAATATTTCGCACTTCTAACTGTAGAAGGTGGAAAGATCACTAAGGCTGACTGGGATGCTTTTAACGTAAACACTGCTGGCGACTTGAAGAAAAAACTTTCTGAAGATGGTAAATATGGCATGAAAGCTGGCGGTGCTTCTTCTGAATGGCACGAGCAGGCAGCAAAAGCTGAAGCTTTCCTGATTGAAAAACAAGATCCAGCAGCTATAACTTTAGACGCTGAGGGGAAAACTGATGCTATCTCTGGTGTATCTGTACACGTATCTGACTTTGTGAAAGCTGCTCAAGCTGCTCTGGCTGCTGGACCTGTTGAAGCTGGTCAATACAAAGACGGAGGCTACCATGCTGAAGGCGAAATGGATAAAGACTCCGGTTGGAAATCCACTGTGGACTTGACTGTTGCTAACGGTAATATCGTTGCTGTTAAATTCAGCGGTGTAAATGCTGCTGGCGACGACAAGAAACAATTCTCCGTCGATGGTAAGTATGGTATGAAGGCTGGCGGTGCTTCCGCTGAATGGCATGAAGAGATCGCAAAAGTTGAGCAATACTTCCTTGAAAAAGGTACTGCTCCAGAACTTACAGCTGAAGGTAAAACTGATGCAATTTCCGGCGTGAGTATTCATGTTGGTGAATATTTTACACTTGCTGAAAAAGCACTCGAAGGCGCGAAATAATTTCGCATAACCTTCTGCAGTTAATCAGACGAATGAGGTGAATTTCTTTTGAAAAAAATAGTCATTTTGGGCGGCGGCTACGGCGGCGTACTTACGGCTAAGAAACTGGCAAAGAAATTTAAGAAAAACAAAGATGTTGAAATCACACTGATCGACCGGAATCCATATCACACTCTATTGACTGAGCTGCATGAGGTTGCCGCGAACCGTGCACCAGAGGATTCAATCAAGATCGATCTAAAGAAAATCTTTGCTGGTCTTAAAGTGAATGTTGTTCTTGACGAAATCAGCAATATTGATTTCAAAGGTAAGAAACTTAAATCCAATAAAACTACCTATGCGTACGATTACCTTGTAATCGGAACAGGTAGCAAACCAACCTTCTTCGGCATTCCAGGTGCAGAAGAGAATACCTTTTCCTTCTGGTCTTACGATGATGCGGTAGCATTGAAACGTCAAATCCGCGACATGTATACCAAAGCCGCTATGGAGAAAAATCCAACTGTACGCCGTGCAATGCTAACTTTCGTTATCATTGGTGCCGGCTTTACAGGTGTCGAGCTTGTTGGGGAAATGGCTGAGCAACGCGAGGAATTGTGCAAGGAGTTCTATATCGACCCATCCGAAGTAAGATTGATTGTGGCTGATATGGCTCCGAAGATTCTGCCTATCCTTCCAGATAAGCTGATTCAAAAAGCTGAAGCTCACCTTCGCAAACTGAACGTGGAAATTGTTACAGGCGCCAAGATCACTGAAGTAGGCGAAGGTAGTGTTGCCCTTGGTGAGAAAAACGTTGTCGCTTCACAAACCATCGTTTGGACTGCAGGTGTTGAAGGTTCTGAAGTCGTTGGTGGACTTGAAGTACAACAACAAGGACGCAAACGTATTGTTACGAATGAGAACCTTGAAAGTGTAGATCATAAGAACGTATATGTAGTAGGGGACAATATTTTCTTCATTCCTGAAGGTGAAACTCGTCCTGTACCACAAATGGTTGAGAATGCTGAACAAGCAGCTCCGATCGTTGCTGGTAACATTGCAGCTGACATTCAAAACACTGCTAAAAAAGCTTACAAACCAGGCTTCCACGGTACCATGGTGTCCATCGGTAGCCGCTACGGGGTAGCAAACGTTGGTCTGCCAGGCAAGTTCTTTATGCTTACTGGCTTCATGGCAATGCTATCCAAACACTTTATCAATATGTTCTACCTGTCTCAGGTTGTCGGCTTCAATAAAGTATGGACTTACATGATGCATGAGTTCTTCCATGTTGAGAACCGAAAGAGTTTCTTGGGCGGACACTTCTCCAAGCGTTCACCTAACTTCTGGCTCGTTCCGCTTCGCATGCTGCTTGGTGGAATGTGGTTATATGAAGGTATTGATAAGCTACGGAAAATTTGGGAAGATCCGAACAAGATATTCCTAATTCCTGCCGCTCCTTTTGCAACGGATGCTTCATCAGCAGCCAGTGTAGCGGTGGATGCAGTTAAAACAACAGTAGATGCACAATCTGCAGCTTCAGCAGTATCCACTGCAAAAGAAGCGGTTGAAGCATTACCAGTTCCTGGTTTTGTGTATAATATTACAAATTGGTTCATGGATTTGATGTTCTACAACAACGACGGAAGTTATACTTTCCTCGCGAAATGGTTCCAAATCGGTATGGTATGTGCAGAAATCGTGTTCGGTATTATGCTCATCGTTGGCCTATTCACAGCTATTGCTTCTATAGCGACGATAGCCATGTCCGTCATGATCTGGTCGACCAAAATGGCTTCTACAGAAATGTTATGGTATGTTGGCGCGGGTATCGCCTGCATCGGCGGATCGGGCAGCACGTTTGGCCTAGATTACTATGTACTTCCTTGGCTTAAGAAACATTGGAAGAGAATTCCGATCGTCAGACGCTGGTATCTTTACACCGACTGATTATTAAGTCCTGAATTCGTGTAATTTATTTCAAAACAAATATGTAGATTATATGTCAGTAAAGCTAAATATGGATGTACTTCAGAGTAATGTGTCCCTAGGACACATTACTCTCCTTATTTACAAGAAGAAAATAATCTTCCTAATATCAGGAAATGGTGAATTTATTCTTTAATGAATGGTTTTGTAGGGATGATCAAGGGTATGGTTGCTTCCGGCAAAACCGACAAGAAGGAGAGAATCTTGTGAACAAACAACTCATAGAAGATACCCTCCGGTTGTTGCATACTGAAATGTCACCTATTGCCGGAATTGAGCTTAATCCCTCTCCGGCTGCATGTGAGCAGCTAATCTCGGTACTAGAACGCCATGATCTGGAATACAACCGCAAAGTCAATTTGCTGGGTATTTACACTATTCTCACTTTGGCAGCTGAGCGCCATATGGAATGTATCCCACATCATCCCGACCTTACACGCAACATTTTGGATGGAGATTATTTGTATAGCTTTTACCTTCAGTTTGCGGTGAAATGCCGTGAGCTCGACCTAGTTGCTTATCTAGCTCCTTCGATCAAAAAAATGCAAATTAGACGGTCAAATGGAGACTTCGCGGAACATGATCCAGCGGCTGGAATCGAACAGTTCTTGATTCAAGAGTGCAGACAGCGTAGTCGCACAAGCAAAGCCATTTGACAGGTGGGATCTATAAGATGAAGCTGCATGAGTCCTTAAACATAGACATAAATGAAATTAATCGTGAAATTGTAAATCTTGTGGCACGTGATAAGGATGTTCCTAAGAAATCTCAACTCGGGCAGAGTGTTCTTGAGCTTATAAATTCTGGAGGTAAACGCCTCCGTCCTCTTATGGTCATTGTTGGCAGTCGCTTTGGCCGAAAGGATACGGGTCGAAGAGCGCTTCAATTAGCTGCTGCCGCTGAATTTATTCATGTTGCCTCATTAATTCATGATGATATCATTGACGATTCTGAGTTACGGCGGGGCAAACCCGCCCTACATACTAAGACGGGCACACTATCAGCTGTGCATATTGGCAATTATATGTCCGCCCGGGTTATCGAACTGCTAAGCAAATATACCGGAGACAAAAACAAATATGTTCATGACTTATCTTCTGTAGCTACCGCTCAGCTCTGCCTAGGTGAGTATCAGCAAATGGAACATGCCTTTGATTATGAAATTACAATGGACCAGTATCTGGAGAAGTCCTTAAACAAAACGGCTCTTCTTATGGCTACCTGCTTACGTGTGGGTGCATTATCCACTGAAAGCTCAGAGGAAGTCGCCAACCTTCTGTATACCTTTGGTGAAGCCTTAGGGATGTCATTTCAAATACAAGATGACCTGCTGGATTTCACTCAGTCCGAGGCTGTACTGGGTAAGCCAGCTGGCAGCGATCTGCGCCATGGTCAGGTTACCCTGCCAGTGCTTTATGCATTACAGGATCCAAAGCTTTCGCCTGTGATTCGTGCAATCGGCCCTGATTCTTCCGACGCCGAGGTAGCATATGTACTCGCCCTTATTAAAAAAAGCGATGCCCTAGCTCGCGCCGAACAGTTCAGTCAGAACTACCTGGATAAGGCTGGAGCGATTGTTCAGCAGCTTTCCTCCTATCCGGCGCATGCCGACCTGGATACGCTACTGCAATATTTTGCCGACCGTGATCGCTAAGGACCTGCTCTCGGAGCAATCAAAAACGGATACCACCCATTTACTTGGGTTGGTATCCGTTTTTTTGTGTGCTTGCTAAACAAGCCGAACGTAGCGCAGCGCCCGCGAGCGTGTTTAGCTCTCGGAGATTCTAAAAACTTGAATTTGTATGGTTTATAGACTAATCAGCCAATTTAGAGGGAGACTTTCCCTATAACAAGATCGAAAGTCACTTAAGCTCGGAAATATAGGGAGTTTTCCCCTATAAGTCTACCTTAGATTAGTTCAGCCCTCTCACACTGCTCTCCCCCCCTCGCAGATGCCCACAAAAACAAAAAAGGAAAGCCGCGTAGCCAGCTTCCGATCCCATTGCCTCCCCCCTTTTGGGTAGGCTATTGTCTTTTGTTGTTAGCTTGGAGGTTAGGACGGAACGGAGTGGAATTTTGGAACTGTAGAAGCGTAGCGCTCGCCCGAAAGCTTTCCGTAGGAAAGCTCACTTCGAAAGCATACGCTATTCTCGGATTTCTACCGCAAATAGCGGTTCAAATCAAAGAAATCCGAGAATAACAGCGATCGAAAGTCCAACATTCCACGCAGTGCTGCTTCCTAACCACCGCCTTATTGCTCCCTAGCTAACATAAAAAAAATCAATCAGTGTACACAATAAAATCACTATGCTGATCACCTGATTCAAATTATAAGAAGCCACCTTCATCAGCTTACGATTCGATGGTTTTATAATCTTATGCTCGGTCATCAGGAGCAGCGTCGCAATGCCAATCCCCACCAGATACATCCAGCCGAGATCCCGCCATAAATATAAGAACAATAGCAGCATAATCATGATGAAATGTAGACCTTTTGCAATGCGCAGGGCATTCTCCAGTCCAAAGAAACTAGGAATAGACCATAGACCATGACGCCGATCAAAGTCGATATCCTGCGTGCCGTAAATAATATCAAAGCCGGCAATCCAAAGCATAACCACCGTTCCGATAACAAACGGTGTAAATGCGATATTTCCGGTTACAGCGAACCATGCACCAATCGGTGCAGAAGCAATAACAAACCCTAAATATAAATGGCTGAGAAAAGTAAACCGCTTCGTGTAAGAATAGGTTGATATCAATACGATCGCCACTGGTGACAAGATCAAGCAGAGCAAATTAAGCATGCCTGAAGCCACAATGAAAATGGCATAGTTGACAATAACAAAGACAACAACTTCTTTTTCCGCCAGTAAGCGTTGAGGCAGATGTCGATGTGCCGTACGAGGATTCTGTTCATCGAACGTACGGTCCGCCAGCCGATTGAATGCATTTGCGCCATTACGGGCACCTATCAACGCAATCAATCCCCAGATCATCACATGTCCCGATGGCCAGCCCCCTGCAGCCCATACCATCGATATAATAGCAAATGGTAGCGAAAAAAGCGTATGAGAGAACATTACCAATTCGCTGAACATTTTTAGTTTTAGACCTGCAGTTTTACATATGTTTAGAATCGCCATTCGTGCATTCCTCTTTCTTCACTACTGTGTTTAATTCCATTAATGATTATGGTCTGCAAGAACTTCGTTCAGGACGATAAGCATCCCGTCGATATCCTCTTCCGTAATAATCATCGGTGGCTGGAAGGCCAGTACATTGCGCCCTATGCCATTTTTGCCAATTAGATAACCTCGGTCCTTCATCGCCTCCAGCACTTGATCTGTAAGTGCCGCTGCGCCTTCAGCATCTGCACCAGCTAGCTCCGCCCCTAACATAAGTCCAGTTCCCCGTACATCAACGATTAACGAAGGATACCGAGCTTGTAGAGTCTCCAGACCTGCCTTCAATCTTTCTCCGAGTTGTACCGAGCGTTCAGGAAGCCGTTCATCTCGAATATAATCAAGCACAGCCAGCGCTGTTGCAGCAGATACCGGATTCCCCCCAAATGTGGAAGCTGAAGGACGATTTAGGGCAAGGGCAATCTCATCGGTTGTAGCGAAGGCTGCAACTGGAATTCCGTTACCGAGTGCTTTGGCCATACTTATAATATCGGGCACAACGTCAAAATGCTCCATAGCAAACATTTTACCAGTACGTCCAAATCCAGTTTGGATTTCATCAGCGATTAGGAGTACACCGTATCTCTCTAACAATGCTTTTACATCACGGAAGTAGGTTCGGGTTGGCATAATCATTCCACCGTTGCCTTGGATTGGCTCTACGATCATGGCAGCGATAGTGTTCCCCTTCTCTTCAAGCACCCGCTCTAGCGATTCCAGGGATAACGATGCCGCTTCCTCCAGCGATAAATCCGGATGATAAGGGCGCGGTATAAACTCTACATCATGATCCAAGTATTTATCGGTACGCCACATAGGCAGACCTGTCACACTCATAGTTAGATTGGTACGGCCATGTAATCCGCTCTCCAGCGCTATAAACCCTTTACGTCCCGTATACATCCGGGCGAGCAGCAAAGCTCCTTCATTAGCCTCAGAGCCACTGTTAACGAAGAAGGTCCGACGTAGTCCACCCGGCATAACCTCTTCCAAACGTTCAGCCAAGTCTACACTCGGTTGAGTTAAGTAGATAGTTGTCGTATGCTGCAGCTGCTGCAGCTGCTCAATCGTGCGTACCGTTATGGCTGGATTACAGTGACCACATGCGACTACGGATACACCCGCAAAGAAATCGGTATAGGATTTACCCTTCTCATCATAAACAAACTGCATTGAACCACGAACAAGCTGAGGTGCATCACGGTAAAAATGCTGTGTACAAGGATAGAAATACTGCTTACGTTTGGATGCTACTGCTTCTCTTCCGATGAAGTCTTGTTGTTCCATGAAGGGTTCTCTCCTTTTTGTGAAAATAGTAACTTATTCATAGAGTCCTGTGCATCACCCTATCACTCGGTGATATCTAGTTCCCATTTAAATACAATTAGTTGAACTGCAGCGAGCCCAAAGTATACCCAGCATAGATTGGCTTAAGGCCACCAAGCATGTCTTCCTTCTTATCTACTCCGTTAATTGCCTGTTGATAAGAAACAATAATTTCACGTAGCTGTTCGACGCTATAGGTTGCTCCTTCAATGCGGAAGCTTGATATTCCTAGTCCACTCATCTCACTCAACAAAGGTAAATAGCAGAGCTCTTTTGCGAATAAAAGATGGCAACGGCCGTGCTGATCACGATATACCGGATTCTCACCTTTGTCTGTCTTTAGGACCAATACATTATTGTGTACATATTGATTATCCTCTTCAGCAATAGGCTCCATTAACTCCGTATTCTCATAAAGATCATGTTCCATATACATTAGTGCAGGCGTACCATGAACAACAACTTCCAAAGGCGTTTCACAACTAGAGGCAAAGGTAGCAAAATGCTCTAACGTCATTTCCGGAGACACCGAAAGCTGAGTCAAACCTAAGTTAGTATATAATTGCGCTGAAAGATGATTGTATACATTTAAATTACTGTCCCCAATTAGCGGATAACCTGTATTGTTATAACGACGAATGGCTCCTAAATTTGTAACGATAAGACCGTCAATCGGCAAGCGTTCTCCGCCAAGCAATTGATCATATTGGTCAAAATGCAGCTCGGTCATCATACGTGGCAATCCCAAGTAGATTTTGCTATCGCCCTTCAGTTCACCCAGTTCCTTGATGTCACGCTTTGTAAAAGGTTTATCTGGTTCAAATACATCCCCTGGCAAGTACAGGCTATCTACGCCAAGCTCTAAGACCATCCGTGCCTGATCCATATTATTCACACGTACAGCTAACTTAGCTTTTGTCTTCTGCGGCTGCTTGACCTCAGCCAATCTTTCCCGCAGCTGCTCAACTCGTTTCTCAGACAACTCACGCTCTGCAGTTGGTGTACTGAATACTTTTCCAGTGCTATAGAATTTACCAGTACCTTCATAACGGCGGTTAATGTTAGCCAGACCTGGTTTGCCGAAAGCATACGCCGTCGAAAAGTCACGTTTACGGTTGTTATAAAGTTCTTTCGTATCGACCGTGCGATCAAAACCTATCGGATCATCAATATAGCGATCAATAGCTTCGCCGTAGCTATTCGCTAGCATAACCATAAATTCCTTATCCCGCATGCGGCCCTCTATTTTGAAGGAGGTAATCCCTGATTCAATCAATTCCGGAAGATGCTCATACATGAACATATCTTTTACAGCTAGTGGGTATTCAGCCGGATATACATACCCGTCTTTTTTAACCCGATAATCCCAGCGGCATGGCTTCATACATTTCCCACGGTTACTGCTCATACCGAATACATGGGAGCTGAAATAACAATTCGCACCGTGAACCGAGCACATATCCCCGTGAATAAAATACTCCAGTTCCATCCCACTCCGCTGACCTAGCAGCTTAGCTGTCTGCAAATCCATTTCCCGCGAAGTAACCACACGACTTACACCCAGATCACGCAATGCGTAGATCATTTCCAGATTGTGAACATTCATCATGACCGAAGAGTGAATAGCAAGATTAAGCTCCATCTCGCGAATTAGCTCCAGTACTGCCATATCCTGAACAATCAATGCATCCGGACGAGCACTGTCAAGGAAACGCAGATATTCTCTAGCCTCTTCCACATCTTCTTCGCTAAATAGGTTATTCACTGTGATATACACTTTTTTGTCTAGACGGTGAGCAATATCTAGCGCCTCTACGATCTCCTCATGAGACAGATTATATCCTTTTCGCATCATTCTCATATTCAATACGGGTCCACCAAAGTACACTGCATCACATCGTGACTGGATCACTTCCTTGAAAATCTCAAACGTTCCTGCGGGTGCTAATAATTCAATCTCTCTACCGTTAAAATAACGTGCCATTCAAGTTCCCTCCCAAGTTGATACTCTCCATACAAGTTGTACTTTACACCAAAGCTACTGCAATCCCCATTACAATAAACATAGTAATAAAAACAGTATCGAATATACCCCACCTTAGGCGGTGATACTGACTACGCGGAGCATCCATACGAAAGCCACGGGCTTCCATGGAATACACCAGATCCTGTGCACGCCTAAACGCACTAGCGATAATCGGAACCAGCAGAGAGACTAACATTCGTCCCTTTTCCTTCAAAGGCAGCTCTTTCAGATCGGCACCCCGTGAGGCCTGCGCTTTCATGATAATCTGCGACTCATCTAGAATCGTAGGTATGAAACGAAGGGAAATGCTGATCATCAGTGTGATACGGTCGGGCTTTAAGCCAAACTTTTTGAAAGGAGCCAAAATCCCCTCCAGCCCTTGATTCAGCTTACCCGGCGTTGTGGTGAATGTAAGTAGCGCCGTGAAAGTGATCAGAAAGAACATGCGGATGACCGAAAATGCGCCTAATCTTAGCCCTCCCTCATAAACAGACCACGAACCAAGCGTCAGCACCGCCTCCCCCGTCTTCACAGACAGCAGCTGTACGATAAAGATGAATAGCATTAAATAACGTAAAGGCTTAGCTGCTTTCAGGAAGTATTTAAGCGGAATCCGAGTGGAAGCCATAACAGCTATTGAGAAAATAGCCAGCAGCGCCATAGCCATCCATGAACGGGAGAGCAGGATAACGGCTACGTATAATAGCATTCCGGTGATTTTGGCACGCGCATCTAGCTTGTGCACCCATGAACCGGTCTCAATACTGCGCCCTATGATTAGCTTCTCATTCATGGCCATCCCTCTTTCCTTCGTGCTGCTCGCTAGAGTTGCCTGATCCAGATGGCAGCGAAGCGATTAGCTCCGCTAAGCTCTCTGCCGTTAAGCGAGGCGCTTCATCCGTAAGACCAAAGCGATCAGCTACTGCACGCCAGTAACGAAGGGACTGCGGAACCGTCAAGCCACACTGTTCCAGAATCGAAGGGTTATCTGCCAGCGCCTTAACGCTGCCCTGAAACGCCGTGCTGCCCTCTTTAAGGACAAGCCAGTTGTCCGCGTAAGGCAATAGCTCATCCATCCGATGTGTGACGACGATGATCGTTCTGCCCTGCTCACGACATAATCGCTCCAGCAAGCGGATTAGCTCTGCACGGCTGATGGGATCAAGCGTAGCCGTAGGTTCATCTAGAACGATGACCTCAGGGTCCATAGCTAGCACGGATGCGATAGCTGCCTTGCGCATTTGCCCACCGCTCAATTTAAAAGGATTCCGCTCTAGCAGCGCCAGATCCAGACCCATATCCAACATAGCCTGTCTCGCACGTGCCTTTGCCTCTTCGGGGCTCATGCCGAAGTTAAGTGGACCGAAGATAAGATCCTTTTCGACCGTCTCTTCAAACATTTGCTGCTCTGGAAATTGAAATACCAATCCGACTCTACGGCGTAGTGGCATTAGCTTAGGTGATTTCTCACCCGCCTTGATGGTTACATCGAGTACTTTTACCGTACCCTCCGTTGGTTTCAATATCCCGTTAAACAACTGCAGCAGCGTCGATTTACCAGAGCCTGTCGCCCCAGCAATACCAACCATAGAGCCTAGTGGAACGCTGAGATTAATGTCGCGGAGCGCCGTCAGCTTCCATAGGCTTCGGTCAGCATAGGAGTAACTTACTTGCTGTAATTCTATGGCCATAACGTGTCTATAAGCTCCTTTTCACTGGCGGGAACATCCACATGAATACCCTGCTTCTGCAGCTCGCGGGCAAGACGCCACGGATACGGTTCGCGCAGATGGCATTTTTGCATAAGCTCCTCGTCCCGGAACAGCTCCGCCGGTGTAACATCAGCAGCCAAACCACCTCCATGCAGCGCAAGCACCCGGTCCGATGCCAAAATCTCATCTGCATCATGCGTAATCATAAGGATCGTATACTTCCCTTCCGCTCGCATATCCTGCAAAATGCCAAGAAGATCATTTCTGCTTCCCTCATCCAACATAGAAGAGGCCTCGTCGAAAATGACGATGCCTGGTTCCATAGCAAGAATGGAGGCAATAGCGACACGCTGCTTCTGACCTCCAGAGAGCTCACCTGGGTGCTTGGACAATAGATGATTTATTCCCAGCCTCGTCGTATACGCATGCAGGCGTTCTGCCATATCTTCGTACGACAAACAAAGCCCTTCCAGGCCGAATAAGATATCTTCCTCTACAGTGGCTCCAATAAACTGATTATCTGGATTTTGGAACACCATACCGATGCATTGCCGAATACTTCCGATCGTTTCCTCACTTAGTTGCATACCACTAACCACAATCTCGCCAGCACTCTTAGGTAACAAAGCATTTAGTAGCTTAACTAACGTAGACTTCCCGCAGCCATTAGGACCAACCAAGCTAACCCATTGTCCCTGTGAAATAGATAACGTTATATTTTGAAGAATCGGATGCTCAGGATCATAACCAAACGATACCCCATCCAGAGAGATGATAGCTTGTCCTTCTCCCTCTAATTCTTGACCTTCATATGATTCATTCATGTTAGTCATCCTTCCGCTGATGTGACTAATCAGTCCAAAAATTCTTCAAACAGCGATATTTTTGACAATGAAGCCACCAAATAACGGACTGCATAGCCCACGGCAATTCCTGTTACTACTCCAGTGATCAGCAGCATGGGAAGATAATAAAAAATACTAAGGGATGAGAATACCATAGAAGCTGCCAGCAGCTGACCAATATTATGTGCAATCCCACCAGCTATACTAATTCCGATCAAGCTTATACTCTTGCCTTTGCCACTAATCAGCATTAACACGAACATTACAACAAAGCTAAACAGCGAACCGAATAAACTGAATAGTAAGCTTGAAAAAGTACCTAGGAGAAATGCAGTAAGCAACGTTTTGAGTATGACAAGCAGGAATGCATCCCGTCCACGTAAAAAGTAAATACACGTCAAAATCATAATGTTAGCTAATCCTAGTTTAGCACCAGGCACCAGTCCCATTCCTGATAACGGAATCTGTGCCTCTATTAGACTAAGCACTACCGCCACTGCAGCGAAAATCGCAATAATTACCGTTCTTTTTAAAGCTGTTGCAGATTCACTACTGGACATAGGCATCTATATCATCCTCCCCCGACGCACTTGTGATTTCCACTAATACTCTATGCGGTAGACAGACAATCGTCTGTTTGGGCAGGGTAATAAAACCAAAACCTAAGCATACTTGATCCGGGCAGTCGGCATCATACATTTCAATCCCGTAATCATGCACCTTCAAGATGTTGTAACCTCGATCGGTACGGACCTCAATGGTTTGTTCTTCTTTTGTAAGCTTTACCGTTTTAAATAACTCGCCGTCCACCGTTACATTGGCTACGAGATTTTTACCGGCCCCACCTTTATCATCATTGTCCGAAAACCATCTCGGTGCGAGAAAAGCGAGCGCAGCAATCAACACGATGGAAATCAACCACACATCTGCGCGTTTCATAAAAATCTCCCTTATTTTTTAATTAAAAACCAGACTTATTAATTATAACGGTCTACCCCCAATCCTTCAATCAATGTTGGGGTTTAATGTAAGTTTTAGAGAACAGTTCACAAAATAGGCACGCAAAATAACCACCACAGCTCCATTTACTCTGGCTTTCTAGCTTTTCCGAATTAATCCACAAATAATCCAGCATACGATATATTCAAATCAAACGCTCTCTCTTGCTCTGCTTGTTCCCCTTCTAAAGCAAACAACCCTTATCTTGGAATTCATTATTATATTTGCCTTTTAAACAATACTGTGTTATATTTATATCGTATTTGTTTTTCGATATATTGAATATCCCCATCAAGAAGATGTCAGGCCGACTATTTTACACTTCGGCATTTTGGACACAGAGGCTTCATGTTTTCTTGCAGAAACTTTCCTTTTTATGAGACTAAATTCGAAATATAGCATTCCGATTCACACTGGCGCGGTCAATGGAGCCGCAAGGGCAAAAGAGAGGTAGGGCTTTTGTCGTATTGGAAGGATTATTCTCGCCACACGGCTGCTGGAAATAACAAGGAATTAAGACACCCGTTACTCACGAACGGCGGGGGATGAATATAACGAAAAAGCATGGCTGTACGAACCTTACATAAGGACACATGCCATGTGTGGAAAAATATAGGCGCCCGATAACCGCTACCTAGCGGATATCGGGCGCTGTCTACGTTCAGGACTTCTAATTTACATATTGATTCACAAAAGCTGTTACTACGTTTATATACCCCGTCTTATTCATATCATAAGCTAACCCATGCCCTGCTTGAGGCACTACGAACTTCTCTTTGGGACTCTGACATGCCTCATACAATTCATTCATCATACTATAAGGTACAAAGTTATCGGCATCGCCATGAATAAAAAGAATCGGCACCTTCGCCTTTCGTACCTGTTTCAAGGCAGACGCTTCACTAAAACCATACCCTGCTTTCAAACGAGTAATTAGACTCGCACTTTGAATAAAAGGGAAGCTTGGCAAGCGATACATACGCCGTAGTTGGTAGGCTAATTGTGCTTTAACTGAGCTGTAAGCGCAGTCCGAGACAACCGCTTTGACTTGCGGTGGTAGATTTTCTCCTGAGGTCATTAGCACTGTAGCACCACCCATAGAGACCCCATGAAGCACCACTTGAGCACTCGGCCCAGTCTTTTTAATCATATATTCAATCCACTGTAAATAATCCTTACGCTCATGCCAACCAAAACCAATATAATCCCCAGCGCTTTCCCCATGTCCTCTGGCATCGGGAATCAGAATATTAAAGCCCAGTCTCTCGTAATAGATTTTGGCGTACGCCCCCATATCCTTGCCTTTTCCAGAATAACCGTGGGCTATAATCGCTGTACGTCCTTCAGCACGATCCGAAAGGAGCAAGTATCCTCTTAGTTGTAGTCCGTCCTCAGATGTAATCTCAACATTCTCAAAGCTCTGACTGGAGATCCAATCCTTCCCCTCACCCCAAGAAGCCCCGGCAACCGGGGGATCAACCTTCAAATCACGATTATTACTCAAGAATTCCTTCGGTGCTCGTTTAATAGCAATTCCATAAAAGAAAAAGCCCGCATAGATCAGAGCTACTATGACGATAACAGCGCTAATGAAGAACCATACCAATTCATCTTCCCCGTCCTTTCCTCATATCCGTTGTAAATCAGTATACCATCTACTTAGATTGCGCCAAAATATAACAATCATGACAAAATAAAACCGCTATCGGAATATGTCCCGAAAGCGGCTTTACTATTCTTCACGGCATAGCTTGTGTTCACGCTACAATCACCGTTTATTATTTCTTGCTCGAGAATCTATTTCTCATCAGCAATCCGATAAGTGCAAAACCTAGACCAGCTACATAATAAGGGACTGGACTAGATTCTCCCGTTTTTGGAAGCTCATCCACAGGTGGATTACCTAGCGGAATTGTATCATCCACTACAGCGATATCACCTGGTGCCGGCGATGGTGTTACTACCGGTACTGGTCCTAATGGAATCTCATCATCATCAACAAGTATCTCTGTGTTGCTCGACGGTGTTGGTGTTGGCACTGGTGCTGGAGTCGACGATGCTACAGGACCTAGCGGCACAGGATCATCATTAACAACGATAGTGCCGATTACGAATGACGGCGTCGGTGTTGGGAACACCGGAGCCTCCGGTGTTGGTGTTGGTGTTGGCGTTGCTTCCGACGACGGTGTTGGCGTTGGTGTTGCTTCTGACGATGGTGTCGGTGTTGGCGTTACCTCCGATGACGGTGTCGGCGTTGGTGTTGCTTCCGACGATGGTGTCGGTGTTGGCGTCACTTCCGGCGTTGGTGTTGGTGTCACGACCGGCGTTGGTGTTGGCGTTACGACCGGCGTCGGTGTTGGCGTCACGATCGGCGTTGGTGTCGGTGTCACGATCGGCGTCGGTGTTGGCGTCACGATCGGCGTTGGTGTTGGTGTCACGATCGGCGTCGGTGTTGGCGTCACTTCCGGCGTTGGTGTTGGTGTCACGACCGGCGTTGGTGTTGGCGTTACGACCGGCGTCGGTGTTGGTGTCACGACCGGCGTTGGTGTTGGTGTCACGACCGGCGTTGGTGTTGGTGTCACGATCGGCGTTGGTGTTGGTGTCACGATCGACGTTGGTGTTGGCGTCACGATCGGCGTTGGTGTTGGTGTCACGATCGGCGTTGGTGTTGGTGTCACGATCGGCGTTGGTGTTGGTGTCACGACCGGCGTTGGTGTTGGTGTCACGATCGGCGTTGGTGTTGGTGTCACGATCGGCGTTGGTGTTGGCGTCACGATCGGCGTTGGTGTTGGCGTCACAATCGGCGTCGGTGTTGGTGTTACGACCGGCGTTGGTGTTGGTGTCACGATCGGCGTTGGTGTTGGTGTCACGATCGGCGTTGGTGTTGGTGTCACGATCGGCGTTGGTGTTGGTGTCACGATCGGCGTTGGTGTTGGTGTCACGATCGGCGTTGGTGTTGGTGTCACGATCGGCGTTGGTGTTGGTGTCACGATCGGCGTTGGTGTTGGTGTCACGATCGGCGTTGGTGTTGGTTTTGGTGTGTGTGTCGGTTTCGGTGTGTGCGTTGGCTTCGGTGTCGGTGTTGGCTTTGGTGTGTGTGTTGGCTTCGGCGTCGGTGTTGGCTTCGGTGTCGGTGTCACGCATGGCGTCGGCGTCACGATCGGCGTCGGTGTTGGTGTCACGCTCGGCGTCGGTGTTGGTGTCACGGTTGGCGTCGGTGTTGGTGTCACGGTTGATGTCGGTGTTGGTGTCACGGTTGGCGTCGGTGTCACGGTCGGCGTCGGTGTTGGTGTCACGGTCGGTGTCGGCGTTGGTGTCACGGTCGGCGTCGGTGTCACGGTCGGCGTTGGTGTTGGCGTCGTTCCTGGATCATCGCCATCGTATGGATGGTGGTGAAATTCGCCACCACCAGTACCTGTGAGCGAAGCCGCCACGAATGTTCCGTTAACCTGACCATTAATAAAATCAACATGAGCATAGGGGGCAAGTATGCTTCCCATTACACCTATGCCTGCCATATCAAGATACGCGGCTTGGCTAAAGTTAAGCAAAATTTTCTTACTGTTCAATACGTTATTAGGTAAAAATCCGAAGTTTTTCATTTTTACGTTAGAACCATCAATATTAATAATTGCAGTAGATCCTGAAGGAACATTTATTGTAATTCCGTAGGTACTAGAAACGTTATCTCCTGGAACATTAAAAACATTGACCACAGGATCTGCACCTGTCAAGGTAAGACTGCCATATTGGTACACTGTTGTTCCATTCGCCGGCAATGCTGCAAGTTCAGCTGATTTATCTCTCAAAGACTGACCTACAGCTGCAAAATCAATCGGACTTCCCTGAGTTCTCTTGCCTCCTTTAAGGAGCGTTGCATTACCAGCATAGATTCCACCATGCACGATATTCCCGTAAACAGAGCCATTGTTGAAAGTAAGATTTCCTCCAACAACAAGGGTGTCAGTGAAGGAGACCTCAGCAGCACTTAGCCTATCACCAACGCTGTAGTTGGTTAAAGTAACATTACCTCCAGCAGCAAACCTTCCCTCCGTATCCGAGAAGGTTGTAACATCCCCTAGGACAAACACATTGTAGTTTCCTGCAATCCCGAGTGTAGTAGAACTAGCATTAACAGTCCCGGCTCCCAAAGAGGAAAGCCCACTACCTACCGTCAATACCCCAGCTAATACTAGTGCAAGCAGCGGTTTCATTCTTCTTTTCAAAAAGCACACCTCCTAAATCTATGATTTATATTTAATCAGAATAATTACCAGAAACTCTAAGGACCTAATAACAAAAAAGACCGCCAAAAAGAAGTGGAATTCCCTTCTCATGGCAGTCGGACGGTCATAGCGCCTTTAAGACACTTTAGACTCCTGGACTTTGCGTCCCACCCTTTCAGGCGGTTTGCTATTATCATGATAATATATGTATTTCCGTGCAAATTAGAACTAGCATTTTAAGCATCCTATTAAATAATCGTCTATGACTTTTAATACTTTTGGACTAATGATAGTTTAGCGCTCTATCCCCACAATTGTCAATCAATTCCTTTTGATAATCACACATGTTAGCAGCCACAAAAAAAGCGCCTAAAGGCGCTTCACATAAAGGTTTTTCTTCAATTTTAAAGTAACTTTATATAGCCCAATATCGATATCCATAATGGAATACTTAGAATCAAACCAAATACCATTCCACGGAGGAGACTTCCTTCCTCTTTCATTTTAATTCTCCTTTTTATAAGTCTAAAGCATTAATTTTTATTATTACAATTTTAATATATTTTATTCTTTTTGATTTAGTTGTGAATTTTGTCACATTGGATTAGCTGTTTAGAAATACCATTGATTATTTTTGGGATATCGGGGTAGAATACGAATATACGTTCCCATTAGAGGTGATGAGATTCATGCATAGAGCTGAAAGCAGGGACAACATGCTGGTGAAATCTTATTTATTGCTTCCGATGATTTTATCAGCTTTCGAACGGGACTCCGCCATTCTATCTACACATTTACGAACACCCGCCCCCTATTTGGAGGTTCTTGGAACCGCCGCGGCAGTTGCTACGACAGATCTAAGAGATGTTCGTTCGGAGATGAGAAAACGGAGAATCAAGGTATATGAGCAGAACAGACTTAACACGGGGATCGAAGCCAAATTCATATGCCGTGGATACCATGAACGAATGCTGCTGTTAAACGACATCGTTGCTGCCCAAGCTGCCATTCATATGCGCAGATATCTGGGACTGGATATTTCATCTTTTAAGAGCTATGAAGAGCAATATCAGATTAAGTAAAGCTGCGTAAGAAGCTGCGCCCCCTCCCCCCATTCAATTAGCGAACAAAAAAAATAGGCCTTACCATGGGAGTTGGCAAGACCTGAGAGATTTATACCACAAAACACTGGGGGGTGTTTGGTGTCTTCAATATATACCTCGAACCTGAAAATAAGATGATGCTCACATGAAAATTACATTAAAAACTTCAATTCGTCGCTTAGGCTATCCGCTTGAATTACACTTTTGATTTCCAACCAAAGAAGCCCGCTTCACTGACAGAGAAAATCGACCGATTGATAGTTAGCCATCGAGTGCTTTGAACTTTTTTTTTAAAAATGATATAGTGAGTTCGTTGTTCGCAGGATGACTTGATAGCAGGTTGTAAAACATAATAAAGTCGTGACCTGAGTACGGAGCGGCAGCAGGCGTTTGCCTTTTCGTTGAATATTTTCTGAAGGAGGGTAATAGCCCATGAGTGATGAAATCTGTATACTGCCTGGCATTCAACAGAAGGACACTAGCTTCGGCTACACCTTGTCTATCATTAATGGTAAATATAAAATGACTATTCTCTACTATCTCTCTGAAAACAAGATCGTGCGGTTCAATGAGCTGCAACGGGGTATCGGTACAATACCTTTTAAGACGTTAAGCGTTATGTTGAAAGAACTGGAAGCGGACTGTCTCGTCAGGCGCGAGGAATTCCCCCAGATTCCCCCTAAAGTTGAGTATTCCTTGACCGAGAAAGGCCAATCGCTTATTCCGGTGCTGGATATGATGTGCACTTGGGGAGAGAAAAACTTCGTTCCAGCCGCGCAAGAGATAACAATACCGATTACAATTTAACGACTTATGATAAAAGCAGCATTTTCATTAATGAAAATGCTGCTTTTTGTTTCAACTCTAATTACATATTTTCGATAAATTCAACATAGCCTTGCGAACTGATGTCCAATTTCTTTAAGTAATCCGTACTTCCTACCGTTTCATATTCCGTGCCATAGAAGGCATAGAAGAAACGATAATCAGCGTTGCAGTACAAAAAAGTCGTGTCAAAGGGAGATAAAATACGGTCAAGCCCGTAGCGGAGTTTACCTTCTTCACTAAAGTCTTTTTCTCTTCCTCCGGCGGTGACAGCCAATGCGATTTTTCGATTTCTTAATTTATCACTCTTCGAGCCGTATGCCCATCCGTAAGTAAATACTTCGTCCAGCCACTTTTTAAGCAGAGGTGGACTACTAAACCAATAGACAGGGAATTGTAAGACAAGCTTATCATGCGCTTCAATCAGTTGTTGTTCCTTTTCCACGTTGATTTTTTCATCGGGATAGGCTTTGTGCAGCTCGTGCACCGTATATTTGTCTGGATATTTACGGAGTTCTTCGATCCAGCGTTTATTAACAACAGATGTTTCGATGCTTGGGTGTGTGACGACAATAAGTGTTTTCAATGGTGTATCCTCCATGTTTGAATCAGATTTAGGACTTGAGTATACCTCCCATCTTGCCATCGCGTAAGTATGCACTTTTAGTTCACGTACTTACCTAAAGGTAAGCACTGCAACCTGCCTGCACGTATGATTGATGTATAGTCTTCGGGGCGAATCTCGTCTTCGGTGTACACCCAAATATCACACAAGAGAGACTGGGTCATTCCTCCATTTTACTTGAGTAAAGGCTAGAAGATAGGTGTTTTCAAGACAAACGGCACGGTTCCGGGATCCCCGAAAACCGCGCCGTTATGCCATTCTTAGATATGCTGATGAAGGGAATTGAACTCCTGGGCTACACCAGAATAAGGCTGATATAACTCAGTGGAAGAACATCCTCAAGCTTCCAACCAAAATGTCCTTCACATTTTATAGCAAGATAGTCTTAGAAATAATTACAAGGAGGATAAACAGTACCAAGATTGCACCGGTAGATGTAAAGGCTCCTCCGATACCACCACCATATCCAACACCACCAAAACCAGCAACATTTTCGCTCATTTTAAATTTCCTCCTTTGCATTTAAGTTCATCTTAGCTTATGCAATCCCTACTATATCGCTTGGGTAAATTGGTAATTAGATGTCTATCCATTTAGAGCCCCGACCGCAGGCAAAGGTTAGAAGAATGTTAGAAGATAGGTGATTTCAAGACAAATGGCACGGTCCCGAAATCCAGGAAACCGTGCCATTGCGCAATTCTTAGATATGCTGGTGAAGGGAATTGAACCCCCGGCCTACGCATTACGAGTGCGTTGCTCTACCCCTGAGCTACACCAGCTTAAGGCTGATTTTTCTGTCAAACAAAAAATATTATACAACTTTCAGTCAGAAACGCAAGCCAATTTCTCCCTATCCCCTACTCTCCCGAACTACTATTCCACCTGTAGTTTACACTCCACAGACTCCAGCTTTCCACGGCTAGTGGAGGGCTTATCGCGGCGGTCGTCTATTTTAAGTGAGGTAGAGACACGCTCTGCACCTGCAGCAAAAGGAGATTCATGCAGCGCTTCGACTGCTGCAAAAATACGCTGAAGAGACCCTTCGATGATTGTTCCCATGGATGTAAGTTCATAAGTAATTCCTTCTACCGTCTTCAGCACTCGCTGCATATCCGCAACATAGCTGCTAAGGCTGGTACTGCCTGTTCCAATCGGAATAACGGTTACTTCAGCAATAGGCATGAGAATACCTCCTCGGAATTTAAAAAGTATGTGTCTTCTTCTATTGTAACAACTTCACCGATCTCCCACAAACGATGCCAGCGTTATTATACCCCTTCTTTTCCTCCAAGTACTCCGAAACATGCCTTTCGCCACAGGTATTTTTTCTTACATGAATTCTAGGGTCGTCCGCACTACATTTATGGACTCTTTGTGGCGTTTTTTCGGACAATTTATGAATCATTTTCCATGTGCCTGTGGATCAATTGTGGATTACTTATGGACAGCCTGTGGATCATTTGTGGAGTACTTTTGAAGAACCCACTCCCCGCGCGGGTTTTCTAAAAAACTGTTTACAAACACAACATCTTGGGTTATTTTTATCTAACGACAACAAAATATAGTGGAGACAGGCGCTTTGATCCTTTATAGGAGTTAGAGCTTAATAGGGAAGTACGGTGAAAATCCGCTGCGGTCCCGCCACTGTAACCGGATGCCCTTCACAAGCTTTTAGAAGCTTAAGATGGACAGATCTCCTGGCAGAAGCCACTGAGGGTTATGAAGACCCTTGGGAAGGCGCTGAGAGGTCCTACGGAAGCCAGGAGACCTGCCTGTTTCGACGACACCAACATATGAATGCCTGCGAGGAACAGGAACGGTGTCCGCATGCGGTCATCTTCTTATAGACCACTGCAAATATCTATGTGGATATTTACATAACGCATCGGGCATTTTCTGCCATCCTCGCTAGGGGATGCTTTTTTTATGAGATCACAATGAATATACGGCCGCTTATGTGGTCCAACTTCTTAATGATAGAACGATAGATGTTTTTCTTTTATACTGAGAGGAGAGCTATACAATGACGTTGTTGGAGAGACAATTTAACGGTACAACAAATGCACGAGAAGTTCTTTTAGAGGAGCTCATTGATTTAGGGCGTGATATTATCGACAGCCGGGATTTGGACCTACTGCGCGAGAATGCCAATTTGAACGGAGAGAGTTTCTCCGGTAAAATGAGCAAGTTCGGCAGTGAATATTCGAAATGGTATGCCCGTAACTTTACGATGCCACCACAGCTAGTGCAGGCCATTGATGACAATGTTGTCTATGTGCATGATCTGGATCAATATGCGATTGGAACGACGAACTGTATTTTTATCCCGTTTGATAAGCTTCTCCGCGAAGGCTTCAACACCGGCAACGGCAGTGTTCGTCCTCCGAACTCCATAATGACGGCTATGTCACTGGTAGCAATCATTTTTCAATCCCAGCAAAATGCTCAATATGGCGGTGTATCCGCCAATAAGCTCGACTATGATCTAGCACCTTATGTAACTAAATCCTTCGCTAAGCTGTTCCGCAAGGGTCTGGATTATTTTGAAGAAGGACAAGCTGATGAATCTTTGGGCGAGATTACGATGAGCCGGACCGATCTGGCGGAGTTATATCCGAAGGCGTTCCGTTTTGCACTGAAAGAGACCGAAATTGAAACCCTACAAGCGGCGGAAAGTATGGTACATAATTTGAATACCATGTCCAGCCGATCCGGTGGGCAAATTCCGTTCACCAGCATTAACTACGGAACTTGTACTTCACCAGAAGGTCAGCTTGTGATCAGCTCCCTGCTAACAGCAACGATGAACGGACTTGGCAGCGGAGAAACACCCGTGTTCCCGATTCAGATTTTTAAATGTAAGCAAGGAATCAACCAACAGCAAGGCGATCCTAACTATGAATTGTTCCTAAAAGCGGCGAAATGTTCTGCACGCAGACTATATCCGAACTTCGCTAATCTGGACGCTCCGCTCAACTTGCAGTATTATAATCCAAGTGATCCTGATACGGAATTTGCCACAATGGGCTGCCGAACACGAGTGCTCGGTGACCGTTTTGGGCGTAATCATTGCTCCGGGAAGGGTAACCTTTCCTTCAATACTTTGAATCTGGTTCGACTCGGTCTGGCACATGGCACAGTAACCGGCCGCCGTACTGTCGCAGACGAAGCTGGCTTCTATGAAGATCTAAATCATTATATGGACATTGCGCTGGAAGGACTTCTTCATCGTTTCAACATCCAAGCCGCACAAAAAGCTAAAGCGTCCGATTTCATGATGCGAGAAGGCGTCTGGGAAGGCGGCGAGAATCTCGCTCCTGAAGACTCTGTAGGTGAACTACTGAAGCATGGTAGTCTATCCCTTGGCTTTATTGGTATGGCGGAATGCATGAAAGCTATGTATGGCAAACACCATGGCGAGGATATGGAAATACATGCCAAAGCCGTGGCTATCGTGCGTCATATGCGGGAGTATTGCGATCGGAAAAGTGAGGAACTGAATCTCAACATCACTTTGTTCGCAACACCAGCAGAAGGCTTGTCCGGTAAATTCACCAAGATTGATCGCAAGGTGCTGGGCTCGATCCCAGGTGTAACTGACCGTGAGTATTATACGAACTCTTTCCACATCCCTGTATACTATGATCTAGGTGCTGCTCAGAAAATCAGCTTGGAAGCTCCTTTCCATGAATACTGCAATGCCGGGGCTATTTCTTATGTCGAATTAAATGGCAATGCCCGTAGTAATCCATCCGCTTTTATCAAAATCATTAAATACGCGCTCGAACAACAGGTTAGCTATTTCAGCATTAACCATCCGATTGACCGCTGCTCCGGCTGCGGATACGAAGGCGTAATTGGGACAAACTGTCCTTCCTGCGACGCACATGAGAATGACGTGCACATCCGTCGTTTGCGCAGAGTTACTGGTTATTTAACTGGCGACTATCAGACCCGCTTTAATGCCGCCAAACAAGCCGAAGTACGGGATCGCGTTAAGCATCTATGAATATTTGTGGTTACTATCCGGAGTCGATTAACGAGGGAGAGGGCATGCGGGCCGTCCTCTTTCTCAGCGGCTGCCGCCATCGTTGCCCGGGATGTTTTAATCCCGAGACCTGGAACTTTAAATATGGAGAAGTCTTCACCTTAGAACGTCAACATGAAATTATTGCAGAAATCGCCGCTAACCCTTTGCTGGATGGTCTAACACTGGCAGGCGGCGATCCTTTTTTCTCTGCAGAAGAGGTGCTTGGGTTCATCCATGAGCTTCGCACCGTGCTGCCAGGGTTCTCCATCTGGATTTACAGCGGTTATACGTACGAGGAAATTACAGCCCTTCCCGGTTCGCCGGAGTGGAATCTACTTTCACAGTGTCAAGTATTAATAGATGGACGATTTATAGAAGATTTGAAAGATACTACACTTCCTTACCGAGGAAGCTCTAACCAACGCATAATCGACATTCCGGCCAGTATGCACGGCTCGGAGGTCTTTCTGTGGCAGCCTACTGCGCTATAATATATCAATTTTTGATATTGAAAATTTACCCAAAATGAGAAGGGATGAAATAACTATGCCACAATTCGTAGTAAAACCAGACAATCGCCAACTGGCTTTTGATGAGAACCGCCTTTCCGTCTACGCCGACCGTATCTTGGATGGTCTTGATCAACTGAATAAAGAAACTTTGCTGCGGGGAGTAATTTCCAAACTGCGCCGTGACTCCGTAAGCGGAGAAGAAATCAGCAACGCCTTCACTATGAGCGCTCTTGAGCTTGTAACGAAAGAAGAGCCTACTTGGAAGTTTGCAGCTGCCCGTGCCCTTCTGACTACCCTTTATAAAAAAGCAGCCGTTCATCGCCGCTATAAAGCTTATCCAGAAGAGCCATACGGTGAGCTGTACCCACTAATTACGGATCTTGTTAAAAAAGGAATCTATCGTGAAGAGCTTCTAACTCACTACACTAAAGAACAAATCGTCGAGCTAGGTGGATGTATCGATTATACGCGCGACCTTCTATTCGATTATATTGGTCTGCTTACGCTATCCGACCGTTATTTAGCGCATGATTTTGACGGCCGTGTAATGGAGCTTCCGCAAGAACGTTACATGATTATCGCTATGTACCTCATGCACACTGAGCCAGCCGAGAAACGTCTTGAGCTTGTAAAAGAAGCTTACTGGGCTATGAGTAACATCTACATGACAGCTGCTACCCCTACAATGTCCAATGCCGGCAAAAAGGTCGCTGGACAGCTCTCCAGCTGCTTCATCGATACGGTAGACGATTCCCTAGAAGGCATCTTTGATTCCAATACAGATGTAGCGCGCCTTAGCAAAATGGGCGGCGGTATCGGCGTCTACCTTGGTAAAGTACGGGCACGCGGTTCGGATATCCGTGGCCACAAGAACACTAGCTCCGGCGTAATCCCTTGGATTCGCCAATTGAACAATACAGCAGTCAGCGTAGATCAGCTTGGTACACGTAAAGGTGCTGTCGCTGTCTACCTTGATGTATTCCATAAAGATATTCTCGCTTTCCTTGATCTTAAGCTGAACAATGGTGACGAGCGTATGCGTGCACATGACGTGTTCCACGGTGTAACCCTGCCGGACTTGTTCATGGAAGCTGTAGAATCACGCAGCCACTGGAACCTCTTCTGCCCACATGAAGTGAAGAAGGTTATGGGCTGGACGGATGAGAATGGTCGTCCACTCGGTCTGGAAGACTTCTACGATGAAGAGCTTGGTAAAGGTACTTTCCGTGAAAAATATGCTGAAGCTACAGCCAATCTGGAATTGTCCCGGATTACCGTTCCTGCGATCGACATCATGAAACGGATTATGAAATCGCAACTTGAAACAGGTACTCCGTATATGTTCTACCGTGATACGGTTAACCGGACGAACCCGAACCGTCACCAAGGTATGGTCTTCTCTTCCAACCTATGTACTGAAATTATGCAGAATCAATCCGCTACCGTTATTGAACAGGAAGAATTAGTAACCAAAGATGGCAAGACCCGGATTGTTATCTCCAAAATCCCTGGGGACTTCGTAGTCTGCAACCTGAATTCAATTCACTTGGCACGTGCAATTCCAGCTGGTGTGCTGGAAAGACTTGTACCTATCCAAGTACGTATGCTGGACAACGTAATCGACATTAATAATATTGAAGTTCTGCAAGCACAATACACGAACAGCCAGTACCGCGCAGTAGGTCTCGGCACATTCGGCTTGCATCACCTATTGGCACTCAAGGGCATTCGTTGGGAATCCGATGAAGCCGTAGAATATAACAATCATTTGTATGAACACATCAACTACCTGTTGGTTCGTTCGAGCATGGAGCTTGCCCGTGAAAAAGGCCGTTATCCGAAGTTCGCCGGTTCCGATTGGGAGACAGGTGCATACTTTACTTCACGAGGCTACGTTAGCGGTGAACAAGAAGGTAAATATGTAACCACTGAACAATGGCGCGAGCTGCAAGAAGAAGTGGCTAAAGACGGTGTTCGTAACGCATGGATGTTCGCGATTGCACCGAACGGCTCCACATCGATTATTGCCGGCTCCACAGCCAGCATTGATCCTTTGTATGAACTGCTTTCCTATGAAGAGAAAACAACTTACAAGATCGCTAACCCAGCACCGGATCTGTCCGACAAGACGATTTGGTACTACAAAACTGCATTTACGATTGACCAAAACTGGTCGATTCGCATGGCTTCTGCTCGTCAGCGTCACGTCGATCAAGGCCAAAGCTTCAACCTGTATGTTCGTCCTGACATCAAGGCTACCGAGTTCCTTGAGCTGCATCTGAATGCCTGGAAGGGCGGATTGAAATCAACTTATTATGTGCGTAGCCGTGCTTTGACAATAGAAGAGTGTGATTCTTGCGCTAGCTAAGAGTCTTACTGCTTTAAAAAATTTGGTGATTTAATCGTAACTGCGAGAAATGTTTGGGCTTCCGGTCGCTGTTATCCTCAGGTTTCTTGATTTATACCGTCTTCACGGTAGAAATCCGAGGATAAAGGCGAACGCTATCGCTCCTACAGCTCCAAACTTTCTCTCCGTTACTTCATCAACCTAATTTAATTAAAGATCAGACAAGACGAATTAACCGCGCAAAAAAATGGAGGGAAAATAAATGCAACTACAAAAGATTTTTAACACTGAAGCGCCCAACCAATCCACACGCATCATCGACGGTGAGTGCTCCGGTATTCTGAACTGGAACGATATCCGCATGCCACATATGTACAAGCTGTACAAGGTGCTGCTGCTTAATCACTGGATCGCGGATGAAATCCCAATGTCCAAGGATGCGCAACAATTCCCGATGCTGGATGCCGAGGAACAACGCGTATTTAAGATTAATATCTCCCTACTCGCTGTGCTGGATTCGATGCAGACGATGTTCGTAAGCGACGTGAAGCGTTATTTTACTGACTCTTCTCTAGAAGCTATCTCTGCCATTATTGGCCAACAAGAAGTGGTGCATAACCAATCCTATTCCTATGTTCTTTCCTCTATCGTGTCGGAAAGTGAGCAGAAAGAAATTTTTGAATATTGGAAAAAAGACCCTGTCCTGCTGGAACGCAATCAGTTTATCTCTGATATTTATCAAGAGTTCCGTGATAACCCTACGAGACAGACCTTTTTCCATGCGCTGGTAGCGGATCTCATCTTGGAAGGGATTTTCTTCTACAGCACCTTCGCCTTCTTCTACAATCTGGCCCGTGACCAGAAGATGATGGCGACCAGCCAAATGATCTCTTATATCCAACGTGACGAGAATCAGCACTGCTACTTCTTCGCAGAAGTATTTAAGCAGCTGCTTGTAGATTTCCCTGAGTTGAACACTAAAGAGAACATGGATTACGTGTATCGTACGATCGACCGCGCAGTAGAGCTTGAAACCAACTGGGCTTACTACACCCTTACTAATGTTCGCGGTATTGACCTTAACGAGCTTAGCGACTACATCAAATATACAGCGAACAAGCGTCTGACTTTGATGGGTATGGAAAAAGCTTACCAAGGTGTTGATGTTAACTGCATGCCTTGGATCAAGCCTTTCTCCGACGATGCACTGAATGCTACGAAAACCGATTTCTTCGAAGCCAAGTCCCGTAACTATGGTAAAGTTGGCGACGATAACGGATTCGACGATTTGTAAGACTGGATATATAACGATCCGTATATAAAAAGAGGCCATTCTCTACTTTCACAGTGAGATGGCCTTTTTGCTATGTCTACAATGTCTACTCCTTGTCGATATCCCCCAGATACCTTGCCAATTCGTTTAGCGCTTGCACAGAAAATGATATTACTTCACTATGCTCTTCCCTCACGAAATGAAATTCTAGATTCGTATTATTCTCCAAGTCGAAGATTAGAATCTGGGCAGAGTTAATCTTTTTTTCCTCCAAAAAATTCAGGATGGATTGTTGCCTTTCACCATTGTCATTACCATCCAGCTGATAAATCTGGATATCTCCCCTCTCATATTTTGAAAGGCTGGGAGATGGCTCCACTTCAAGACCAAAACGGGAGGCAATCTCGGAATCGCTTAACCTTCGCTTTGGATCCATATAAGAAAAAGAGTAATAGAGATCATTTACGGTATGGAGACCTGATAGCTCCTTTCGGATTCCATAAGCCTCTGAACGGTATAACTCGAATGAAAAAGAAGATTCAGAGATATTGTAGACCATCTCAAGAGGGCCTATTGTTGGATCATAGACTGGAAGCTTAAACGGTTTGTCTCCAAATATGGAACCAACGTCATAACTCCATCGTTGATATGCTTCATCTGGTTTGGCATCACTGACCCGATCATCCTGTGGACTGCAAGCTGAAATAACAAGCAATAAATAGGCTATGATAAGAAATAAACGTCCGTTCTTCAATTCTATTCCCCACATCCAAAAATGAAATAGTATGCAAAAAGCGTCCCTTTCCCTGATACCAGGTAGGAAAGAGACGCTTATACGTTTATTATGGAGCACTCCACATCGGAGTGCTGTTTATCTTATGCCTTACGTTCCACACGATGTGTAGTTTCTTCTGCAAGCTCAGCTAACGCATCATTCAGACGTAGCTTCAGCTCCTCAGCAAGCTCTACCACTCCGTGATCATTACGAACCACCTGAGAATCCACAGCATACACTCCACCAAGAATGTAGCGTGCACCGAGTACAGACAACACAGGTTTCAAAGCATAATCAATCGTGAGAAGATGTGCAAGACTGCCACCCATGAAGAGCGGGAGTACGATTTTGCCGGCTAATCCCTTCTGTGGCACTAGATCCAAGAAGGTCTTTAGTACACCTGTATAAGAGGCCTTATAAACAGGGCTAACCACGATTACCGCATCCGCTTCGGCTACAAGACCGTTCGCTTTGACGATAGAATCACTCTCAAACTTGGTATGAATCAAATCTTCCGCTGGCAGCTCTGCAACGTTAATACGCTCAACCTCAAAACCCTGATCCGTTAAGCCTGCCTCCGCATACTCTATAACTGCATTGATGCGCGATACCAAAGAAGGCGTTCCGTTAATCACAACAATTTTAGCCACTTCTCCACCTCTTTCATCCCATTAAGCAGCTCACACTGCAAACATTTATCCCGACAGGAATACTTTAAATTAATATTAATCCTATCGCAGATTAGATATTATTGTCAAACCATAAACGCTTGCGCTCATCCCACTCTTGCGATATACTAAGCAACAATATTAAATCCAAGAATCAGGCCAATGACCGGCATCCAACCGTGAGGCGTCTGCGACCGGAGCCTATAATGACTCCCTAAGTTCACCGGGTTTCGCCCGTTACCGCGAAGACCAAAGAGGGTCGAATTTTTTCCTGTTGTTAAGGAGATTCGATCAACCTGGGTGGCACCGCGAGCTGACGCTCCTCGTCCCATGGATGAGGGCGTTTTTTGCGTTTTTTCAAGCATAAATATCTTCGGCGTCTTATAAGGACGGTAAGTTTTGTGCGAGAAATAGAAGGATAAAGTGAAGTGTGAAACTTACACTTTCTTATCTTTTAAACAAAAAGGAGCGAGCGATATGCTGGAAATGAACTGGATTAAGGATAATCAAGAACTAGTAAGAAACACTGCCACCTGGAAAAGAATCGACTTCCCACTGAATGAATTACTGGATTGGGATGAGAAGCGCCGGGGCCTGCGACAAGAAACAGAACAACTGAGAGCCGAACGTAATGGGCTAACCAAAGAGGTTGAACGATTATTACGGCAGGGTGACCGCCCTGCTGGAGAAATCGTCAAAGCACAGGTACGAGAACTCAATCATCGGCTAAGCCTGCTGGAAACAGATCTGAACGAGGCTGAACGCCGCTGTAGAGAGCTCATGCTGCTCGCACCGAATCCGGTGTCGCAGGATACACCCATCGGCCACGATGATAACGATAATGTAGAACTGCGGTTGAACGGAGCGGTGCCGGAATTCGGCTTTGCGCCTCGTGATCATGTAGAGCTAGGTGAACTCCACGATATCATTGATATTCCCCGTGGCGTCAAAGCAGGCGGTCCTCGCAGCTATGTGCTCAAAGGAGCCGGCCTGATGTTACATCTCGCTGTACAAAGACTGGCCCTAGATGTACTCACTGCACGCGGATTCACCGCGATGGATGTTCCCGTAATTGTCCGACCGGAAGCGCTGGAACGCACTGGTTTCTTCCCTGGAGGGATGGATCAGACGTATGAGTTAAGCGGAGATAATCGCTGGCTCGTAGGCACATCGGAAGTGTCGCTAGTTTCACTGTACAGCGACGAGATTGTGGAGCTAGACACACCCATGCTACTAGCTGGAATGTCGACTTGCTTCCGCCGTGAAGTTGGATCAGCGGGGCGAGATGTGCGCGGACTATACCGTGTACATCAGTTCTCGAAGATCGAACAAGTCGTCTTATGCCGGAATGACGAAGGTGTTTCGAACCATATGCTTCACGAGATCCTCGCGAATGCCGAGCACATTCTCCAGCTATTAGAGCTGCCCTATCGAGTCATGGCCGTCTGCACAGGGGATATGTCCCTGAAGACGCATAAGCAGTATGACATTGAGACTTGGATGCCAAGCAGAGGCGCATACGGTGAGACCCATTCGGCTTCTAATCTTCTTGATTTCCAAGCTCGTCGTTCGGGCATCCGTTATCGGGATGCGGAAGGTCGCTTACAATACTGCCATACCTTAAATAATACCGCAGTGGCTACACCAAGAATTCTGATTCCGCTGCTGGAGAATCACCAGCAAGAGGATGGTTCTATCTATATTCCTCAGGCGCTGCGCAAATATATGGACGGATTAGAGCGGCTTGAGCTTCCACAACAACCGGCAGATAAATAGCAGAAAAAAAAAGACGATTTCCAAGGTGCCGTACGCTCTAAGGAATCGTCTCTTTTTTTAGAATCAACTTTCCATCCCAGCCTCATTCTCTTCATAATGACTTGTATCCCCGTGCAGCAGAATCTCCGGCACGCCCTCCGTAAAATCAATCCTGGATAAGCAGGTTGGATATATGTAAGGCAGATCCCATAGCTTAGGCAACTCTCTGCCCTCAAAATAAGCCATCAAGAGCTTGATCACTACCGTATGCGTTACGATAAGAATCGTCTCCCCCTGATGGGCAGTAAGAATTTCCTGAAGCTTCTCTAGCGCTCTTGTCTGCACCTCTGCAAAGGTCTCGCTACCCTCCACTTTAAACCGGTCGGGTTCCTTCCAGAAATAACGATGCTGGTCTGAATACTGAGCTGCCAGTTCAGCAGAATCTCGGCCTTCCCATACGCCCATGCCAATTTCTTTGAAAGCATCGGAAATCTTCAGCGGAACATCCCGCTCTCCGCGTATAATCTCAGCTGTACGCAGCGCTCTTGGGCTGGAGCTTGCATAAATGACATCAAGATGTTTAGCCTGCATTCCCCGGCTTAACCATTCCGCCTGTTGTACGCCAAGCGTCGTCAGCGCAGAATCCATATGACCTTGCATACGATTCTGCACATTCCATTCTGTCTGTCCATGCCGCGTTAGATATATCGTTGTAGTACTCATCCGTTGCTTCTCCTCCTAATCCCAAATCCAGAGATAGTCTACTTCCTGTTTCGCTCCATCCAGTTCACCGCATAGTCAACAATTTCACGCTGTGGAATCAATTGAGCTGCAGCTGAGGCGATATGACCATTTGTAATGAGCCCTGTCTCTTGCCCGAATTGCTCAGCAAGTTCAACGAAATCGTCAGAGTTCCAATCTAGCTCCTTGAATTCCACCCACTGTCTATGACCATCCACTAGTATAGGTGCCCCGCCAATGACTTCCTTCTTTCCTTCATAGAAGGCCCGGCATTCAGCAAGATGTAATGAAGTATTATTTAGATTCCCTACGCCTAGCAGCAGCACACTTCCCCCCAGATCATAAATACGAGCTAATGGAGAGTCATCCCCCAAACCGTATTCGAGGGAGTGGCCATATATAATCTCATCCCTATGCTTGCCCCAAGCCGCAAATGAATGAATGGGGTGATCGCTGCGCTTTACCTCTTTTTGTCTACGGAAGCAATCCGGAATAACCCCCATTCCCCTCAGTGGGGTCAGGTCTGGATCATAAGCCGGCATCTGCTCACGGATACTCTGCCACCAAGATTCGGGCACCGGCGGGTTACTCCAGCCAGCGGGGTCCGTCAGATCACTAGAATGCGTGGGCATCACAAGTGTACCTGACTCTCCAAGGACCTCCTCAAGCGCCAAAATAACGGCAACCGGGCCACCTGCCACCCATTGGCCTAGTGATTTGAAGGACGAATGCAGTATAATCGTCATCCCCGCCTTTACACCCAGTCGCCGAAAATCCTCTGCCAACGTCTGAACTGTAATCAAATTGCCTTGAATTTCTTCCACCCTTCATTCCTCCAAACTCTCTTGCTGCTAATCCTAGCAACGCTTCTCACTGCCATTATATAGGAGGATCACTTCTAACGACACCCTTAACGCCCATCAAGGTACAGTACAGCAATGATATTTATACTAAAGCTCCTATCCTGCCGTTTACGACAAATCTTTAGACAGCATTTTGGCTCTATAATCCCCTGGAGAGATCCCTTCCAACTCTTTGAATACACGGGCAAATTGTTTACTGTTCTCAAAACCTACTTTCTCCGAAACTTCAGCAAGCTTGCCACAGTCTTTCGCTAGCAGTTCTTTAGCATGGCGGATGCGTACCTTTTTTAAATAAATAACAAAATTCTCACCAGTATATGCCTTGAAGGCTTCGCTAAAATAGGAATAATTCAAAGAAACATGGTTACTAACCATAGCCATATTTAGTGGACGAGCATAGTTCTTTTCAATATAGTTCAGCGCTTCCTCCATGTCAGCATGCTCCGTATGAGCAGAGCGCACCCCTACAATATAATCACTCACACTCAGGAGCAAATTCTCAAGCGCACGATAGTAATCATGGAAATGGCGATAGTTATACATGTTACCAACCGTACGATATAGCTTTAACACCTCAACCGAGGCTTCCCCATACAGCCGAAATACTTCATCCAGTACCTGCTCATTGATACTCTGCCCCACGCTCTCGAGATAAGACAAGTCCATTTCCTTCAAATACTCAGTTTGAAAAATAACAGACAGCAGGCATTTTATTTCCTTCTCACGTTCTGTCCCCAGCATATTAAGCAGCTTACGAAGCTCCTCCTTCGGCAAAGGAAAGTTACGCCGCTTTTGACTGACATCCTCATAATTCAAAAATCCTTCTTGCGGAAATAAAAAAGTATACTGTAGTGCCCGGCATGCTTCCTTGTAACAGGAACGAAGTTCTTCGAGACCTTTTCCCTCACTGCTGATTCCGATCGACAAACCAGTTATCTCTCTGGCTTCAGCTTGACGGGACAGCTCCATGAAGCTCTGTGAACTAGTCCCGATTAATACTAACTTACCTTCCCAGTCGGTTAAAATTTCCGAAAAACACTTCTCAATCGGCCCCATCAGCCGTTCGACCAGACCCTGAACTTCTGTCGCCTTCATCCGAGTCCCATCATTAAAATAGTAATTCAGCACGCCAACTGTAAAAGGAACCTCCAAACCATTTAGCTCCTCTTGCTGCTCGGGCTCCAACTGAACCTCCTGCTGCTGCAGCAGTCCCCGTAAACGGCTGGAGCGTAGCTCTTTGCGAAACTGTTCTGCTTCCCGCTCTATTTTCTTGACGCTGAACTCCTGTTCTTCCTGTTCCTTATGGATATGCAGCAGGATTTCGAACAGCTCATCTCGGCGAATCGGCTTAAGTAAATAATCCTTCACACGATAACGTATGGCACATTTAGCATATTCGAAATCATCATACCCACTTAGGATCACCACTGCTGGTTTTCTCTCGCCCCCTACCTCCACTGATAGCTGCTCCAAAAGCGTAATTCCATCCATCACCGGCATACGAATATCCGTAATAATAATATCTGCACCGTCTGTCTTAAATACCTCGAGCGCCTCTGCGCCGTTGCTCGCCATTACGATCGTATAAGCGGACGGAAATTCCCTTTCGATCATGATCTTCAGGCCTACACGAATATTTTTCTCATCATCAACGATCAGTAATTTCTTCATGGTTGTTTTTCTCCCGTCAAAAGAACTTTCGGCAAGGTCAGACGTACCATGGTCCAACTCCCTGCCTCGCTCTGTACTACAAGCCCGTATTCTTCGCCATAAAAGATTTGCAGACGCTGGTGTACATTTCGCAGTCCTATACCACCTGCTCTCCGGTTTACATCCTTCGGTTCACAAGAGCTGTCGCAATATTCATCCTTTGCATAAATCGCCTCGTTTAAAGCAACCAGACGCTCAGGAGTTAGGCCCATACCATTATCACGAAGCTCTATGAAAATATCACCCTTCGTTTCCGAAATATGAATATGAATGTTCGGGTTCTCTAAATTCTCTTTCTCACCGTTCCAAGCATGCTTAACACTGTTCTCTACAATAGGCTGCAGTGACATTTTCAGCACCTCCAGCTCCAAATATCGAGGTTCAATATGAAGCACAAGCTTAACCGGATACTCAAAACGAATATTCATTACTTCAATGTAATTCTCAATGTGGCGAACCTCATCCCGAAGCTTCACATATTCCCCAGACCATTTGAAATTATAGCGCATCATCCCACCGAGTGAAGTTAGTGCGTCTGATATCGTGCGTTGATTCTCAATTTCAGCAAGCATTTTAATATTTTCAAGCGTGTTATACAAAAAATGTGCATCAATTTGGTTATGCAGCGTGCGCAGCTCGGCCTCTTTGGATAACGCCTGCTTGCTCACAGCCTGAGCGACCAACGTATTAATTGTATTCATTAGCTTAGAGAAATGATGGGCAAGCTCACCGACTTCTCCCCCACCCCGAATCGTAATTCCACTATACGCTTCACCTCTGCGCACGCTTTTCATCGTTTCGGTCAATCTGCGCAGATTTTTCAGGATGAATGCATTCATAATGTAAGCGATCAGTGTTAACAAGACAATGATTCCAATATTAGCACCAATGATAAAATTGCGACTCCGAGAGATATCCCCCATAACTCCATCCATCGACACTACATTTAGCAAATAAGCATCTATGCGATCCAAGGGGGTGTTAATAAATAAGAACGATTTTCCATTCTCTGAATAATCACTGTCCCATTCCCCTGTTGCCCGAAAATTCCTATACCGATCTGCAATAACATTAGCCATTTCCGAATTATCCTGTAAAAAGGAATGGTCCGGCCGAGTAAATAACTGCATTTCGCTATCCACAAGGAACATTTGGGTCTGATTATCCCGGACATCTGTATACGTCTTGGGTGTAAATCGGCTCAGCATCATATCCACCTGCACCATGCCGATATGATTATCTGCTGGACGACTCTTCTCACGCAGCAACGAAACCTTTGGCAGACTCTCTGTCGGTGCTCCCAAGTATCTCTGCATCAAATCCGGGTCACTTTTCTGAAAAGACCAGTATTCCTGCCCCTTCAATTGAAGCGCTTTCTGAAACCATGGAGTGGAAGAAACTCGCTCTTCGCGAAAGATAATCGGCCAAATTTCATGTACCGTATTACTTCTCGAATATAGCCGCAAATGCTCAATATTCGGATTGTTAAATTGAATACGAGTCATATTCACATAGGCATTTGTATTGAAATTAACCAAATCTATTAGTTGTGGCTCCGTTACATTCGCTAGGAATTCTTCCACATCTTCATCAGAATATGCCATCTGCGCAGCACGTTCCATGGCCTCAATTTGATTATAGATATGCAATTTTTCCATTTGCAGCAAATAATCATTTTTCTCCAGGGCATCACGAAGATAAGTATTATTGATCGACTTATAGAAGTAGACAGATACCAACAAACAGGGGCCAAGAATAATAAAAACATAGGCTGCAATTAAACGACTCTGAAGGGATCTTCGACCCCACCAATAACTAAATGAATGCCATGTTGCTCTGGCTCGCTCTCGCCTATTCACTCTATACACTTCTGTCCTGTCCACCTCGCTAAATAGGAATGCTTCACATACTTAACTTTATACCATATTATCGATTAAAAATAACCCAAAAGCCCGCATTTAGCGGGCATTTTGGGTTATGCTTTTTTATTTTACGGACAGCTTCACTTTATTCTCTTCATACTTCTTCTGTTGGTAGGCATCAAATACATCTTCGCCGTCCTTCTTTCTCTTGTCTAAATACTCATTCCAAATCTTGTCGAATTCCGCATCAGAAGAAGCCATAAGCAATTTCGGCATAGTTTTACCGCGTAGTTGTTTCAGCTTAGTAGCGATGATTCCTTCAGGAGAGTTTCCTGTAGGTTCGATTTGTTGGAATACAGAGGAACTAATCGATTTACCTTTAGTCCAATCCTCCAATTGCTTGAATGGTTCTACAGATTTAGGAGCCCATTGATTGGTGATATTCGTATTTTGCATCATCCAGAATGTAAATGAAGAACCGATTTGCTTATCAAACGCCGAGCGATCTTTGTTCATCAGATCGAATACTTCTGGTTTAAATTGATCTTTTCCATCAATAGTGTCGTAACTGACACCTTTTTCGCCCAAGAATAAGTCTTTATTACCTTCTTCACTGTTCAAATAACTCAGGAAGCGGATAGCACGTGCTTTATCCTTAACATCTTTGGAGATCAATGTTACCGTCCAACCGGAGATACCAGGGCCATCAAGGGTTGGTTTATCTAGGTTTGTATTGGAAGGACCATCAACAGCGATATAAGTTTTGGTTGGATCCTGTTGGTAAATCGTTCCTAACTGTGCTGCAAAGTCTGTACGTTGATACAGCATTGCGAAATAACGACCTTGTGCAATTTTTTCTTCCATTTGTGGACGTTTGTCGATAAAGATATCTTTAGCCAGCAAACCATCTTGATTGGCTTGACGAAGAGCCTTCATCCAGCGGATATATTCTGGGTCGGTTTCACGAGCGTATACCTTGCCATCTTTTTCTCTCGGGATTGCCAAGAAGTTCTGCAGGTAGCCTTCCAAAGAATCGTTGCCGTTCTCAGTAAACTCATGCAGACCGAGTGGAATAAGCGGTTGACCGTTCACTTCTGGGAATTTCTCTTTGGCTAATTTAAGCGCATTCAAGAAACCTTCTGGTGTACGCATATCCGGACTTCCAATAGCTTCATACATATCTTTACGGACCGCAAATACTTGGTTGGATACGTATTCATCTCCATATTTCTCGTAATCTGCAGGTGAGGAAGAAGAGTTAGGATAGCCATATACATTACCATCATCCTGAGTGTACCAACCGAGCTTGTCAGGATCGGATACTTTAAAGAAGTATGGATCGTATTCTTCAGCAATCTTATTCAATGGAAGAACAAGTTCACCTTCGACCATTTTCTTAATCGCATCTTCCCAGAAGCCCAAAGTGATGAAGTCAGGCAATTTACCGGAGGCAATCAAAGTGTTAAGCTTCTCATTCTCGTTACCAGCAGGAACGATGAAGTTAATATCAACCCCGGTCTTCTTTGTTACATATTGGGAGGTTGGGTCCACGCCCCATTTATTAGGGAACCATGAGAAATTCAGGTACCAGTCAAACGTAATCGGTGAAGTATCAATTTTCCAGCCAGGTTCATCTGCCGATAATGCAGCAGCAGTCGGTTCTGCACTTGCCCCCGTATTAGTAGCCTTAGCGCTGTTAGCATTGCCTTCGGCATTCTTGCCAGCATTATTCCCGCTGGAGCAGCCTGCGGCTGACAAGGTCATCATTATTGCGAGAAGCAGAACTCCCATTGTTTTTGGCTTACGTTTCATGCCCATGCTTGTTTACCCCTTTTCTATGAAAGTTAATTATAAGCTCAACCCCAGTGCCTACAGCTGTAAGCATCTGGAGGAGTTACCTTTGTTTCTGATCAGCCCTTAATCGAACCGATCATCATACCTTTAACGAAATAACGCTGCAGGAACGGATATACGAATACTATCGGCAGTGTGGTCACTACCATCGTCGCCAGCTTAATGGACTGTGACGTTACGCTTCTCGTAACGCTGCTGCCCTGTACAGCAACCATCATTTGACTAGAGCTCGATTGTGCTACGACTCGAAATAAATAGGTCTGAATCGGCTGTAAATCTGTGTTATTGATATAGATCATACCGGTAAAGTAATCATTCCATTGATACACGCCGTGGAATAGCGCAATGGTAGCAATTACAGGCATGGATACTGGAAGTACAATTCTTAAAAAGATAGACCAATCATTAGCACCGTCAATCCGTGCCGCTTCTTCAAGTCCTTCGGGGATCTCCCGGAAAAAGGTCATGAAGATAATGAGATCAAAAAAACTGAACATTACCGGAATAATATAGACTAGGAAATTCTCCAATAAGTGAAGATCCTTCATCAGCAGAAAAGTAGGAATGAGTCCCCCGCCAAAAAAGAGAGTCACTGTACCCATAAGCATGTAGAACTTACCGCCAATAAGGTTTTTACGGGAGAATGCATAAGCTACCATCGCTGTGAAAAATACGTGTAGCACTGTCCCCAAGACTGTTTTAGCAACAGTGATCCACATCGCCTGCATAATACCGGGACTGGCAAAAACGGCCTCGAAATTCTCAAAGCTGAACACCCGCGGCCACCAGTAGATCCCTCCCCGCATGGCATCACTACCGTTATTGAAGGCGTTAACCAATACGTACCAGATCGGGTATAGCGTTATGAAGCAGATACACAGCATGATAATGTTATTGATGATATCGAATAGGGCCTCGCCCTTCGTTTTACGCTTAAGTGCAAACATATATGGTCCTCCTTATCCTAGAACAACGATGTATCGTTGATTTTTTTAGATACTTGGTTGGCAATCAACAGCAAAATTAGAGCGATAACCGATTTTAACAATCCAACTGCTGTTGAGTAAGAGAATCGGCCCGATAGAATCCCTGTATAATAAACATAGTAATCAATTACATTACTTGCACTATCATTTAATGAGTTGCGCAGGACCAGAATCTGATCAAAGTTGGAGTTCAGCACTCCGCTGACTGCGAGAATAAAGAGAATGCTGATTGTCGATTTAATCGCCGGCAAGGTAACATACCACATCTTCTGAAATCTACCAGCGCCGTCGATCGTCGCTGCCTCATACATTTCAGGAGAAACACCGGAGATTGCTGCTAAATAAATAATTGCTGACCATCCAAGTTCTTTCCAGATATCAGAGGAGATAATAATCGTCCAAAAGTAACTGGGCTCAGCCAAGTATGTAATTGGCTGATCGATGAGATGAAGCGCTAGCAAAATATTATTGATAATCCCAACATCCGCGAGCCATGTAGCCAAGATCCCCCCGAGTACCACCCATGAGAGAAAGTGGGGTAAATACGAAATCGTCTGAATGCTTTTCTTGAATCTTATCGAACGAACCTCGTTGAGGAATAGAGCAAATATAATTGGGAGCGGAAACCCGATGATTAACTTAAACAAGCTAATACCGAGTGTATTTTTAATTACATTCGATAGATTATCATCATCCAGAAATTCTTTGAAATGCTTCAGTCCCGCCCATGGGGCTTCAGCAATCGTTTTGACGATGTTGTAATCTTTAAAAGCAATGATGATTCCATACATCGGAATGTAGTTGAAGATAATCATCCACGCAATGCCCAATAGAGCCATTGTCTGCAAATGACGCTGGGCAATGAGCCTCTTCCAAAGCGGGCTTCGATTAACTTTACCGGTTTCGAAATTGCCAGGAATTAACGGCTTCATCGCTGGGCTTACTTCCATACTGTTCTTTTTCTCCATCCTATGGACCTCCAGGCTATTATATCTGTATTTATATTCTAAAGCGCTTACAATATTTATATATTCATTGTATTTGCTTTTGCCTGTCTCCGTAAGGCATCGAATTTCGGATTATAGGTTCCATTTTTCGGTTTCAAGCTAAAACGCTTTCGGTGCCCTTTAAGGACGGTAAGCGTTTATGCGAGAAATATAAGGATGATGTATAACGTAAAACTTATACTTTCTTATATTTGGAGCAAAAGATAAGGGAGGGCCTAGGCCCTCCCCCCTCTAGTGTTATGCCATTATTGCTCGAATTTGCTTGATCTCTCCACGCCGCAGAGCCTCCGCCTCTTCACCACGAACGAGTGCTCCAGAAATTTCGGTCACCGTTCCATCGTGATAGAAGAGCGTCATGCTCTGAATAACAGCCTTCTTCTCACCAAACGTATTCTCACATTGTGGGTTCGAATACGTTACTTCCGTGCCACCTAGGAATTTGAAAGATAGATTGCCTTGTTCATCAAATAGCCAGCCTGGTAGAACCGGATCCAAAGATAACGTAAGCTGTCCATCTTCTACTCTGAAAACATGGCTTCCGGCCATCATCGTTCTCCACATACTCAGGAATTCAGCAGTCGATCCACTTAGTCTTGCTACGAACCCTCTACCGTGATTATTAGGATCAGGATTGCCTCCAGTCGCAATAAAGGATGAATTTTCAAGCGTGCTGCGTCCATAGACAGCCGGATCCAGGAACGGAACTAGAGAGGTCTTCAGCTCGCCGTAGAATTCCTCGTATAGCCCGCCCTTCAGCAGCTCAAGCAAATACTTGTAGGACATATGCAAGAAGTTAGACTCCCGCTCTAGCCAGCCTGGCGTAAAGGCTCTCATTCGTCCGATCTCATGAGACTCTCCCTCTAGACTAACCGAGGTTTGATACATAGACGTAGTCGGATCATATAGCTCTGTTTGCTTAATCAAATTATAGATTTCTTTGGCTTGCACCGGATCCTTCAGTGTCTTCAACCAACGAGTAGGTCCCTCAAGGAAATATGGCAATGCAAATACCTCAAACTCCTCTACCACAGCTTTTGGGAGGCCGTATCCGCTAAGTACCGGTTGACCTTCAGCGTCTGTCACCTGCTGGAATTTCTTCGCCTCAAAGCGGAAATAGGTTGGGGTAAGCCCATTACCGAGCTTTACCGCCTTGTTGATCCCCTCATCGATTTTGACCAAGAACTTGGAAAGGGCCTCACGAATGTATTCTAAGTTTACTTCAGACTCAACCCCAGTAATACCAAAACGGATACGTGCTCTATAGGCCTCACGCGCTGAAGCTACAGTGTCCCAATAATTAAATTGTTCCAAATCTCCCGAAAGAACAGCTGTTACCGCTCGATATACCTCTTCAAGCAGCTGAGCAATTTCTTCTGGCAGATCTACAGCTCCTTGGACGTTCTCTTTGTCGTTCAGAGCATCTAACAAAAAGACTACGGTACGTTTCAGCTCAAAAGTCTCACTCATTCCGGAGCCGAACAATCCTGGCAGTCCATTCATAGCATCGTTCCAGCCCGGCTTATTGCCTTCCATCTCTACACCCATACCGAAAGGGTCAAGTGTAGCAAATTTATTCAAGGCAAGGGACAACATCTTCACGAACAAATTGGTGTGGTAAATGGCGCCGTGACCGCCTTCAGTACGCAGCCAATGTGTATCTCCAGCTTTCCATTTCAGCTTGTGCAGCTTCTCCTCATCCTCAAGGAGTGCACCATATTGCCGAGCCTTTCCGTCACTGATTACATATTTCTCACTTCGTGGCAGCACATACGCTGGGCTGTCATAGAACGCATAAGTGTTATCCCCAAATAGAAGCTCCTGCTTTTTGTCAGGGAAGATATCTAAATAACCTACTACCAGATCCATATTATATGTCCAGTGATCCGACCAGAAGCCTTCGCCAAAAGCAGCTTCAATGTTTTGCTGTGACAGGGCTAGTAGTCCCGACAAAAATTGTTGCTCGCTTACCTTCAAGGTAACATTATGATCCGCAATATAGTTCACTAGGCTACCTGGTGTGAATCGACTGCTACACAGCTTTACAAGCTCAGCTTGATGATCTGCCGCAGCTTCTCCGATCCACTCCGCAGCTTGCGCCTTACTATCCGGTTTCACTTCAAAGGTTGTTCCTTGCACACTCAGTGGGTTGTAACCGTCCGCCTGAATCAAGCTATAGAACATTTTGATGTTGAAGCTACCCACCTTCGGATTAAAAAACACATCATTCCGACGATTCTGATTCATATCACGGAAGTTTCCGTTCCCCTGTGAATAATATTCTGGGGCGAGTGAGAAGAAATTGTAGTCACGCTCCAAGTCACCGTGCTTACGCGAGTATAAGTGAACTACAAAGCCATCACCACCATTGTCAAAGACAAAAGGATAGCCTCCACGCAGGAAGTTATCGAGATAGGATTGACGGCAATACGCATCAAACACAGCCGATGAAGTGTGAGTAGCAATGTCTTCCGTCAACGCTTCAGTCAGACCAGCGGCCTCTTGAGATTTAGACAAGATATATTCATCGCGGCATAGCTGCTCCGCCTTCTTATTGATTTTATCGATGTCATTTACATGTCCAACCAGAGTGTTCAAGATCAAACTGCTACCCGGCGCCAAACGTCTTGCCACTCCACTAAAACCGCACGGAACCTTGTTGACCGGATATTGTGGAAGCTCGCCCAGTTCTGACAGGGTTAATCCTGCAAAGCGGTCTGGGTAAGTAAGCGAGGTGTTGCCACCAAAGACAAGCTCGAAATCTACGATGGGTGAGACTTTTTCTCCTTCACCAGTGAACGACAGGTAGAAATGGCCATTCGTGATTTCGCTAACCTGTGCATCATCATTGGTACTGGAACGAAGCTTATAGAACGGAATGCCATTCTCTAGGTTGTATACGTCCATCCAGCTGCGTAGCAGATTCCCTATTTCCTTATATCCACTGTTCTCTACGCCGTAAGGCAAGATTTCAGGCAGACCATCCATCAACTCCAGCTCGATCTCTTTACCGCCGATGTTCTCAATCTCTACCCGACGTACTAACGCTGCATAATCGTCATTAGGCAGATTGAAATAGTGTACGGTCGTCTTCAGACCATGCCCGGCATGGCTTTCTTCAATGGTAAGTCCGTTAGGTAAAATAGTCATGATTCGCTTAGCAGCAGAATCCGGACGTGCAGATTGAAACGGTTCATAAATCTCTTGCTCGCCTTTAATTTTGATAAAGGTTCTGAACCCGGTCATCCCTACGTTTTTATAAGAGATATTTGCGGGGGAGAACTCCATGATCGGTGAGTTCTTATCGCGTACCCCGAAGCTGCAAATGGCCTGACCCCGGTTCACATAAAAAGTCCACATCGGAATTCCCTTCAGTCCGGCAAGACCCGGTAGAAAACTGGAAAAAGGCTTTCCTTCGTCAAATTGCTCCATTACAAATCTACCTGATTCGAAATAATAATTGCTCATATTTATGTCCTCCTAAGTTGTAGATTATTTATGAAATCAAATGCGTTACGATGGAATGAGGCGCTAGCTCGCAGCTCGCAATCTCTTCGCCTAGACCTAGCGTTACACTGTGTACATCTTCACTTTCATTCATCAGCACAACAGCAATGCTACCGTCAGGATTACGGAATGCTGTGGTCAGGATACCTTCCGCTTCAGACGTAAATCCGATCCGTACCGCACCTGGTGTAATGAATTTACTGAAATGCCCAATGTAATAATAGGAGCTGTTATAGTGCACTTCATCCGTTGTCGTATCTGCAATAATCGGCGCATCGCAGAGATTGCCTACATGGTTGGGACCTCCAGTCTCATCCAGTACCAGGTTCCAGTCCAGATATCCTTCTGTCCACGCATTGAGATCTCCAATCATGTTTCTGCCATAACGTTCGCCAGTAAACCATTCCCCCAGCTTAACACCGCCCTCTTGGCAGCCCTCTGTGAACAACAGATGCTTGTCAGGAAATAAATCATGCACCTTTTCTACCTTGTCGAACTCCTCGCCTCCGTACCAGTGAATACCTGTACCCCACACATACTTTGCTGCGTCAGGATCAGATAATACGGCCGAAGCACGCTCGACCATAATATCGCGGTTATGATCCCAGATTACAATGTTCACATCTGAATGGCCGGTTTGATGCATTACCGGTCCAAGATGATTTTTAACAAAATCCCGCTCCTCTTCCGCACTATAAATACATGAATCCCAGACCTGAACGGCAGCCGGCTCATTTTGTACGGAAACCGCCCAAATCGGTACTCCCTCTTTTCCATAAGCTTCAATGAACTTCGTATAGTAGCGTGCCCAAACTTCTGCGTATTCCGGTTTCAATGAGCCACCGTTATTCATTTCTCCATTTGTTTTCATCCATGCCGGAGGGCTCCAAGGAGAAGCCAGCATTGTGAATGCACCGCCTCTTACTTCCATGGCGTCTTTTATCAGCGGAAGTACCCACTTATGATCATGAGAGATATCAAAAGTAGCTAGCTCTATATCATGATCAGCAACATAGGTATAATTTCCGAGGGCAAAATCACAGCTGTGAATATGAACACGCCCCATGCTATAGCCTAATCCCTCTACAGGATGGAAGTACCGATGAATAACCTCTGCTCGTTTCTCGGAGCTCAGGCGTGATAACGTATAAGCTGCAGCTTCAGTGAAAGCGCCGCCAAATCCAATCAACTTTTGAAACTCCTGCTCTGGCTTAAGCTCCACATCAGCAGACCCAGATCCTACTCTTGCGCTAAAAACAATTGCATCTTTCGGAGTTAAGCGTTCCCCTGTATCTTTTGCAGTTACTACAGTTTGAACCTTTGTCATTTCATCCATCTCCTCTGAATTGTTTTCTTACCAAAGCACTAGTCTTTACTGGATCATCTTCCGATGTTGTAAATTCGGAGCAATGAGCCATCCATTCGAAACAATCGAAACCGGTTTCGATTGTTTCGAAAAAAAATGATCTTCCAAATCAATTGAAAGAGCATTTATAACAATACGTCGATTATAGCTCCATCTCACTTAATAAGATGTGCCAAATACCACTATCTCATCTTATAAGAACAATTGAAAGCTATACTGTCTTTTACTTTAGCAGGACTCTTTTCAGTTCGTCAAGATTTATCAGACTAATTTCCGCTAATCGGAGGTGCACAGGATTCCCGTTCAACCACTTCTACCGGAATTAAAATCGCTTCCTTATCTAACACCTTGCCTTCAATTGTAGTTAATAGAATGTCTGCCGCTCTACTTCCAAGAAGTTCCGTATCCTGACGCACCGTTGTCAATGCAGGTGAAACATACTCGGCAAGATCGATGTCATCGTACCCCATAACTGAAATATCCATTGGTACGGAAAGTCCACTATCTTTAGCAGCCATAATAGCCCCTAAGGCTAGCAAGTCACCAGAAGCAAAGATGGCGGTTGGACGTTCAGGGAGCTTAAGAAGCTCAAGCATCGCGTTATAGCCGCTTTCTCGAGAATAAAAGGCTCCGTCTACAACATAGGACTTGGGTACTTTAAACCCTCGCTGCTTCATAGCGGTCTTGTAACCCAGCTCCCGCATTTTACCTGGAAATGTGTTCATGCCTCCGGATATATGGGCAATCTTGCGATGCCCCAAAGAAGCTAGGTACTCCACTGCCAGCTCTGCCCCAGCTGTATTATCCGAACATACCGTATGCGTCTCAGAAGTCTCAAAATCAATAATAACCGTTGGAATATCACTCTCAAGCAGTTCACGGAAGTACGGATCCTCATAATCGGACAAGAAGACAACAACGCCGTCTACGCCACGAATCCTGCAATTCTCTAAATAACCGCTTTGCTTACCACCGACATCTTTGGAGATAAACATGAGGGCATAACCCTTTTCAACAGCAACCTTCTTAAAGCTCTCGATCACAGCACTAAAAAAAGGATGGCGAATACCAAATCCTGTATTCTCTACGAACAGCACGCCGATGGTCCATGATTTCTTAGTAGTCAGTGTACGGGCATGTGAATTCGGCAAATATCCCATTTCTTGGGCAACCCGAAATATTTCCTGGCGAGTCTTCTCCCGTACATCGGAATAATTATTAAACGCCTTAGAAACCGTTGTTGGAGAGTAACCGGTTCTTTTGGCAATATCGTATATCGTTGTCAATTCGGCTCGCTCCTTGCCCAGACAAATGAATGTCTTTTGTTCACTGCAATTTTAACGTCTTTCCGTACCTCCGTCCAGCGAAAAGTAACATTGTACAGAGGGGAGTAGTGTAACGGCCTGAATCAACAGCCCTAGACTCATATAGATCAGATGTATCATTGCAACACTATTCAGCATGTACGTCTGCACCGTTATCCAAATGATTTGCCCAAACCCGATATATAGAGACATAGCCCAGAAGCTATATAACTTCTTAAAAGGATTTAATCGTTCCACTAAGTGCCACTGGGGTCTCTTGATCAAACCATAGACAACGAGCAGAGGCAGTAAACCAAATACGATAAATAGCAGAATACCCGGAAATAAAAAATCTGAGAATGGCGATCTTTCCAGCATAGAAGTCGGCATTTTCATTAGATCGCCGCTAGGATCTATTACAAGAGCACCGCCCCCTCCTAACGCTCCAACCCCCAAAAAAATAAGAAGAATATAAAGCCATGTTACTGTACCCGGCCTTCCCTTCGTTAATTCCATTTCACTACCCCATTTCAATATAAGAATTAGAGCAACCCTATTTTGATAACGATTTCACCCTCCTTCTATTTTACAAGTTTTTACTGTTTACCGCCGAGATGCATATCACAAACTTAGCAGGGATTTCGCTTTTTTTACGTACGATGTGAACAGCAGCGCTTTACGTTATACTATAAGTATCTTCTGCGTCCTTAAAAGGGCGGTAAGCATTTAAGCCTGAAATATATGACATAAAGTATGGTGTGAAACTTATAGTTTCTTATATTAAAAACAAGGAGACAGGACATGCGTGCACATGCGCTGCACCTAACATACCTATGAACGATACTGACCTTCTAGCTACTAAACAGTGTGCTTATTGCCACAAGCAGAAGCCGCTTTCTGAATTTCGCAGACGTACAGGCAAACGTTCCAAGGGGCAGTCACGCCGTGGTGCCTGTCGTGAATGTCGGAGACAACGGGAAACACTAAATATAAAGCTCACAGCAAACCCCTTACTGGTGAAGCTTGATACGATCCAAACCCATCAGCACCCTCTATTGGAACGTCCCAAAGAGGGAAAGCCATCTTCCACTCCTGCTTCCTCAGGACAATCTAATCCGAACCGACGCGTACGAGGTTTGGAGCAGCGAAGAAAACAGCCACATTCTCAAGGCGCGAAGCTAAATCCTGAAGATCCAACCCAATTGATTCCTTCTGCTAAAGGGATGATTCTAATGCGCGGCCATAGTGATAAAGGGCGGCGCTGGCATCAGGAGATCGATCTAGCGCTTGCGATTACGCTAGTTAGGGAACATGCCGCTATCGTTGTGAATCGCCGAACCATAAGGCGATTGTATAGCAATAAGGATTTTCGCGCTTATATACTAGCCAGAGACAACTATACCTGCTACTTCTGCGGCGCTTATGGGGACACTATTGACCATTTACTGCCACGTGCTAAAGGTGGCCATACAACCCCAGATAATTGCGTCTGCGCTTGTACGTTATGTAATCAGACTAAAGCTGATAAATCTGTTGAGGATTTTATGGGCCGAATATAACCTCTTAAACCAAAAAGCCCTAATCTCAGAGGTCATTCTGTTCTCGTGAACAGACGCCTTAAGATTAGGGTCGCTTTTTAATGTGGAGAAGTGGGGTTTATTTAGTTCCCTGTAATATTCTTAACTCGTCCTACCTGTCCGCTAGTCAATCTGACCTTAATGCCATGCGGATGTCGAGGTGAGTTCGTGAGAATATCTTTTACCGTACCGTGTGTTAGCTTGCCTGTAGGCTGATCCTGCTTAAGTACAATATCCACTTCAAGCCCAGGACGAATATCCGCTCTTACTTGTCCGTTCATGATGTAATCCCCTTTCATGGGTTATAATGTTGTCAACTACAATAGATAAGGATGAGACTTTATGGCCTTCGGCATCAATAGAGAAGAATTATCCCGGTGGAAAAAAGCGGTCTCCGCAGGAGAGATCGCCTTCTTGACTCATTATTGGGTGGATCCACGCTTTCCCGGCATCACTACCGTCACCAAGGTGGGCTGTAGTGATCTTACCACACTGAAACACTGGTGCGAGGAGAATGGATTGCCTGCCCAATATATTCATAATCGTTCATCGTTTCCCCACTTCGACCTTATTGGACCTAGGCAGGCAGAAATCCTTCGGCAAGAAGGTCTATGGGATCAGCTGGAACGTTTCAAAATGCTCTAAATACGAATTCTGATTCAAGACGTATTAATTACTTCTTTTTGCGTAAATCCTGCATGATTTTACGACCGGTAGGTGTCTGTGCTAAACCGCCACCTGCAGTCTCGCGGTGTTTCTCTGGCATAGCTGAGCCTACCTCGAGCATGACCTTGATGACTTCATCTGAAGGAATCACACTACGAACACCAGCCAGTGCCATATCTGCAGCGGCAAGTGCGGTAACTGCACCGAATCCGTTTCTAACTATACAAGGAATCTCTACAAGTCCGCCAACCGGATCACAAATCAGGCCTAAAGTGTTCTTAAGTGCTAGCCCTACAGCATGCACTGCTTGTGCAGGCGTTCCGCCGCGCAGCTCGGTTAACGCGCCTGCGGCCATCCCAATAGCAGAACCTACCTCGGCTTGGCAGCCACCTTCCGCGCCTGATACAAACGAATTATTGGCAATGACATAACCGATGGCCCCGGCCGCGAACAATCCGGATACCATGTAGTCGTCATCCCAGCCAAACCGTTCCTGACAGCTGAGAAATACACCCGGAATAATCCCGCATGAACCGGCAGTAGGCGTCGCAATGATCCGGCCCATAGAAGCGTTGACTTCAGATACAGCCAGCGCGTAAGCCATAGCTTGACCTGCAGGTCCACCTAGGCACGGTTCATCAGCTGCATTATATGCGCCTACACGCTGGGCGTCCATGCCTGTAAGACCGCTCCGTGAAGTTGTATCTTCATGCATCCCGCGATGAACAGCCTCTTTCATCACGCCATAATATTCACGCATCGTGGAAAATTCATGATCACTGGAACGTCCAGATTCCGCGCTTTGCTCTTCGAGCATAAGTGCTCCAATCGTGAGACCGCGTTCCTCACACAATACAGCCAGCTCGCTAAGTGTTTGAAAATTCATGTTAAACTTTCCTTCCCCTTCTCATCTTGCTTACCTTCATTTAAATTAACCAGCTTCACGGATTTCACAGCAGTAAGCGCTTTAAGCGCTTCAATAAGCTCCGGTGTAGCCGCTTCATCCAGCTCCAGCACCGTTAAGGCTGCACCACTGCGATTCTTACGATCAAGAGACATATGCCCTATATTAAACTGTCCGTTACGCATCACTTCCGTAACACTCGCCAGAACACCCAAATAATCCATATGATTAATCAGAACCGTCGGATAGATCCCCGTGAGCTTCACTCCAAAACCGTCGATATCAACAATCTCGATGTTCCCGCCACCAATAGATGTCCCTGTTAACGTCAGTTCGCTTCCTGTTTCTTGTCCGATAAGATGCAGCTTAACCGTATTCGGATGTGGAAACAGGCCTGTTCCCTGCTTAAAAGAAACTTCCATCCCGGCTTCTGCTGCCAGCTCTAGGGAATCTGGAAGCCGATGATCGTCGGTGGTGAAATCAAGCAGCCCTCCAACAATCGCTCGATCTGTGCCATGTCCCTGATATGTCGCTGCAAAAGAACCAAAAAACGTTACTTCGGCCACACGCGGAACTTCACCTAACACCTGCCTCGCAGCCCTCCCGATCCGTGCCGCCCCAGCGGTATGTGAGCTTGAAGGACCGACCATTGCCGGACCAATAATTGAAAATACATCCTTAAAACGCATAAAAGACCTCCTGCCTGCAAGAATAGGCAATTATCGTACTCCTATATAGTATACTGCACCAGCAGTCGGAGTTCACCGTGACATTTGCTGTGATATAAATATGCCTAACATTCCGTATTCAGAGGATAGTATTTGTATTTCATGTCCTGAGTATCACAAGATATCCTGGGAGTACAGCATAATTCCACCTCTATACTGCCAGCCCATCCCTTCCCAGAACCCTCTTCCTTGTTCGTTGGTTCCAATAACCATCAGGTGGCACTTGGCAATACCGGCTGTACGGAGATTCTCAAGACAGCGAGTCACAAGCTTACGACCAACACCCATTCCCCGGCAGTCATTATGAACAGCAACATGATACATGTAGCCTCTTCGCCCATCATGCCCGCATAATGCCGTACCTACCATCTGGCCATCTTCGTTCTCACAAATCTGGCTAAAGCCTCGGTTATGCGCCAGATAACGCAGAATGGCATAAAGCATGAAGAGCGCTCCGAGGCAGCTTTTCCAGCTCCAGCAGCGCTTCGTAAGGATCGCCCTCTAATCCCAGAGCTTTCGCAAAGGCAGGTTCTGTCTTCCATCCACTTGTCTTTAAAAAAATGATCCGCTCGCGAAAATCATCATCCATTTGAGCTAAAATTTCAGCTTCAACGATCATATGCAAATAACCATTCTGGAGCTCCGTTCGCTTCGGCTGTCCAAACAGTTCTATAGGCCAGCCCTTTGCCATAAAGTTAACTTTTATTCGAGGGATGCCTTGAACCACTCGCGATTCGCTAACAAGCCCGTCTATGGATCCAAAATACCGAACAACTAGCGCCTTAAACTCCACAGGATCATGAACCTCACAAATGATATCCAAATCGCTGCCCTCGACTTGAATTCCAAGCGGTACTGTTCCAACCAACAAAGGATTATAGTCCATTAGCAAATTCATAATCTCCAGCTCTGTAAGAAGGTTATAGACCTCTTTCTGAACTGCGGTTCCACGATTCAAATCATCGATTTTTCGCCAATCCTTCATTTTGAATAAGCGCCTCCTCCGACTTGGGTTTATGAACGCATATGTATGTATTGAAGATAGCGCACGCTTTTCTGGGCGCATGCATAGAAATATACGGAAGATAGAAGGCAAGGAGGAGTGTATTAGAAAAATGAATCCCACCTACCCCTATTATGGGGAACGAACAGTACGTAAGGAGCAACCTATCACTTTCCCCACACAGCACCAAAGCCGCCAGTTAGATCTAGACCATCAGATGAATCCCCGCCAACGTGTATTCATGTCAACGGTGAAGACATGGGTACAAGCTGATACACAACACACCACGAGAGGAATGTATACCTATGAACAAGATACCTGACTATGATATTCCTTCTATCCGTTTAACAAGTGGCATGTACGCATTATCAAAATTAGCCTGCGCAGGGCTAACGTACGTCCTTATCTCCTTACTTATGCTTGGGTTTCCACAACATAATGGCGTACCTGACGGTTGGCCTCTTTCGATCCCTTATGCTATTTATGCTTATGGACTGCCGGCTGCACTAGTAGCCGATGTTCTGCTGCGCCTCCTGCGTTCCACATCCCATGTCGTTTCCCTTGTCGTATATGTTGTAGCAGGTTTCGGTGCAGGTCTATGGCTGGCAGCAGAACAAGGTGCAGAGCTACTGCTATGGGGTCTGGCAGGAATTTTGGGATTGTTGCTGCTGCGTGTGACGCAGCTGGGCGTGGAGCGATCCCCTCTGTTACTGCCTGTGTTTGCACTATTTCTACCACTGCTCTGCTTACTGCTGTTATAAGCCGCACTCAGAGTGCTTCTATGATATCACCGGCAATAATAGCCGCTGGATGATTCCGCTGACGGGCGGCCCTCTCCCCTGCTAAACCGTGCAGATATACACCAAAAGCTGCTGCCTGCGTAGCATTTAGTCCTTGAGCCAGCAGGCTGGAAATGATGCCCGTTAGCACATCACCCGCTCCACCAGTGCCCATGCCGGGATGGCCTGTGGTGTTTACATAAGCTTGCCCTTCAGGCGTTGCTATAACGGTATGCGCTCCTTTTAATACGAGCGTGATCCCGTGCTCTTTAGCGTAGTCCATAGCCAGACCGATGCGGTCTCGTTGCACCTCAGCTGTTGTTATATTGGCAAGCCTGGCCATCTCACCAGGATGAGGCGTCAGAATCACCGGATGGCGTCTACTTGCCCAGCCCTTGTAATCAGCCTCAGCTAATATATTCAAGGCGTCCGCATCAATAACCAGAGGACAATCCGTCCCTTCCCAGAGATTGCGAAGCCATTCTGTATCAGCCTCGAATCGACCCAGACCGGGACCAATAGCGATGACGTCTCGCTCTTTACTTAGCTTCAGTAGCTCTGAAACGCTCCCTGCTTGCCAGGTTCCATCTTCATTGCCGCCAACATCGGCCAGCATCAGTTCAGGGGCAGAACCGATGATACAGGACAGCAGCTTCTGAGGAAGCGCCCATGTCACCAATCCGCAACCGGCCCGAAGCGCAGCACGGGCAGAGAGCAGTCCGGCACCGCTCATTCTTAAGGTGCCGGCGGCAAGAAGGACATGCCCATAAGTCCCCTTATGGCCTTCAGGCGAACGCCGGCGGGCCAGATCTACGCCCAGATGGGCATGCAGCACTTCCGGTGTCAGCAGGTGAACCTGCACACCAATGTTAGTGGCCAGAGAAGTCGGAATGCCGATGGCTCGGACCTTCACATGCCCCGCTGCGCTTGCGCCGGGGTATTGCAGGAGCCCTCGCTTGAGAAACGCGAGGCATACCGTCACTGACGCATGAATGCAAGGCTCATGCGTCTCGCCCGTGTCCGCGTTCAGACCACTCGGGATGTCCGCGGACACGATCACTTTGCCGCTGCTATTCGCTGCGGCAATCAGCTCCGCATAGGCGCCGCGCGGGGCTCCCGCGGCGCCAGTGCCGAGCAGCGCATCCAAGATGCCGCTGCACTCGGCAAGGTCCAGCCGATCCCTGCCGTATACCACGGCAGGGAGGCCCATGGCTGCAGCCGCATCGCGCTGCAGGGCGGCCTCGCCGGAGAGCGACTCCGGCGGCACCGCATAGACAAGCGTGACGGCGATGCCCGTCTCGCGAAGATACCGTGCGGCGGCGAGGCCATCGCCGCCGTTGTTGCCTTTGCCGACGAGGATGAACCATCGCTCGGCGGCGGCATTGTCCAGGGTCAGCGCATGATCTGCGCTGACCTGAAATGCCGCGCCAGCCAGCGCGGCATCCTTCCCGGCGTCTTCCGCATTGACTGCATTCCTGCAGCCCTCTCCACCTCTCCGCCGGCACAGCGCAATGATCTCCTCTGCGATCACTCTTCCCGCATTCTCCATCAGCGCAATAGCTGGAATCCCCAGCCGCTGGATCGTTTCTCCATCCAGCCGCCGCATTTGCTCAGCAGTTACCAGATACATGGTTCGGCCCCTTTCCGCTACACTTCAATCCACAACTAGCTTGATATCAATAAGCTACAGTAAATCTCGTCCGGCTAAAATTCCCTTCCTCCAGCTCGTCCACCATAGCTACAGCAAAATCCTCTACACTGATTATACTTTCGCCATTCTCATCAAAAACGAGACGGTCGAGTCCAATGCGGAATTGACCTGTACGTCGACCTGAATGAACTACCGCAGCAGGACTGGCATACGTATAATCCAGTTCTGTGTTTTTGTAAATTTCATAAGCTTCCGCATGTGCCTCTGCCAGTGGTCTAATCTGAGCAGGGAAATCTGCCGTATCCATCAACAGCTCTCCAGATTCAGTCTTCAAACTACCTGCACCACCCACAACTAGCAGTCGATTTAGCCCAGCTTCTTGCATTCCCTCTACAATTGCCTTAGCTGCTGTTATCAAATCCTTCTCTCGGCCGAGTGCTGGACCGTAGGCACTGATTACCTCCTCATGTCCACGGACTGCAGCTGCGACTGAAGCAGGATCTAGAACATCTACAGTCGTGATGTGCAGACGTTCATGTTCAAGGGTTACTGATTCTGGATTCCGTACCGCAGCTGTTACCTCATGTTTTCTTTTTAAAGCCTCCTGTACAATCGCCTTTCCAATCGTTCCTGATGCACCCAATACTACAACATCCATCTGTATTTTCCTCACTTTTTCCGGGTAAGGCCAGCGTACGACCTTCCTTGTTATTTATATTTTCAATACTCATCTTAATAGCTTTTCCCTTACAGCCTTTAAACATTATTTATCCCATGAGATCCCATTGAAATCAGATCCCCAGCAATTAGCTTCCAGACGAAAAACCCCTTAGCCAATACAAGGGGCACTCCCTAATAAGCGCATGTACTCGCATTAACGACGCAAAAACATACCCTGAGAACGTGGCATGACCGATTCAAAACCATATTGTGCATATAATTTAGAAGCTTCCCCATCTGCAATCAAACTTACATAAGCCTTGTCCGGTATAGTATGAAGGAACTCACTGATTTCTCGCATGACCAATTTCCCTAAACTCCGTCCTTGATGTGAAGGCTTAACTGCAATATCCGTAACCTGAAAAAAGCATCCCCCGTCGCCAATCACCCTGCCCATCCCGACTAAGGTATTCTCCTCATACAAGGTTACCGCAAAAATAGAACGAGGCAACCCTATTGCAGCACCTTCCGCGCTCATTGCACTCAGTCCAGCCTCTTTTCTCAGCGCTAAATACTGTTCCACTGAAGGACATTCATGACGTATATCCAGCTTTCCTGTTGTCCCCATGCCGTTCTCCTCCTAGCATCTTACAATAAAATAGACTTAGCACCGTTCAGCATTGCTGTCCCAACTATATACGACTCAACGGTGCACAGGCAAGACTCGCCTCAGTCAAATATACAAAAGCCGCCTGGCACTTAGGCTAGGCGGCTTCTTTGAATCACCAATTCTCATGATATGAAGCTTTATTGCTACCCGTAGCTTATTTCGTGTAAATCACAATCTTCGGTTTGCCTCCTCCGTTCTCCTTCGAATAATAATAGTGAGAAACATTGTTTTTCGTCTGTGAAGTAATAACTACACTTAACTTCTTGTCTCCGACAAGTTCGGTGTTAAATTGAGAACTGATATTCAGCTCCACAGAATTCTCAGCCGATGGCATACTCCATTCCCCTAAGAGTGCCCCTCCTGCTGGCTTGTTATTATAGTTAATTGACGTTTCTCCCCAAGAATCATCCTGGACAAACTGCGCTTGATCGGTAAATGTTCCCGCTGAAGCTGATGTCAGCCGTAGTTTCGCAGTAAATGAGGTTAAATCTGACGGTAGATCACCTAAATCAAATCGTAGGTAAGAATGGCGAAACACACTTGAACTAGTTGAGTTTCTTACCTCCAGCTTTTTACCGGTTCCATAGTTTGTCGTTGGATTTGCTGCCCACACGTATGCATCTGAGTTCACATCTAATTCAATGAAATCCGGAAGACCTACCGTATGGTTATTAATCCGAAGCTGATCATCAACTGGACTATTCATTACCAATTTACCAATATCCATTAGGTCAGGAGCTCCGGTCAGAAACGCGAAGTGGTCCGCAATCTGAATTTCCGGTTTGCCCTGCGGAGCGATATAAACGTTATACGCTTTCGAGTCCAGATCAGCAAGTAAGGTAACATGATAAAGCTCATTTGCTTTATAGTTGAGTTTCTCCTTTTGCTCGAAGCTGTTGCCGTTCCGAACATCGAAGTAACCTTCAGAATTCAACCGAAGAAGCATGGGTAAATCAGACTCACTGCTCACAGCCGATGACTGTCCTGTATAACCGATTACCGCTCCTACTTGGTCGGCTGTCGGGATCAGGTCGAACTCTATGGACTGGACCCCTGAATGTCCGACTCCCAGATCGAAGCTATTCAGATATTCAGAAGAAGATGACCATGAAGGTACGCCTACCGCATAAATATAACCATCGGAAACGGTAAAGTCGGAAATCAGACTACCATTCAACTTCACACTAGTAGCGCCGAAAGCTCGTATCGCAACGGCCGATACAGCGTTAGGGTCATTGGCGGCGACCAGATTCGACCCGGTAATCTCCAGAGTTGTGCCATTCCAGTCAACAGCAATATCATTCACCGGCATTTTAGATGCAATAAGATTAGCCTCACTATGCTCCAGTGTCGATCCCGATTTCAGGATGGCTGATGTGACCTTACCGCTGCTCGTCTTTTCGACATAAGCCAACTTCCCATCAAATGAAAAGGTATCAAAGTTGCGTCTGAATCGCGGATTGTCTTCGTGAGAGACATAATAATAGCCCGAAGTGTCAGCATCTCCGACGTTCTCGATCTTCAGCGAGCTGGCTACGGTAGTCGGAACTGATAGAGCCATTCGAGTGACTTTGATGTCGCGATCCTCCCCGCTTGCGGTCGGATACAAGACCGTATCAAAGGTAGTGTCTCCGGATACGGTCTTGGTAAACGAAGCGTAGGTAGAATTGGACACCGAATAAAAAGCATTGGAATAATAACCATTATCGAGCGTAGCCGTAATTTGTTCGTGATCAGCGGGCACGACTTGGATATCACCGTACGTGTCATTGAACACAGTACTTACTTTTTGGGTGGACGCATCTAACGCCGGATTGGCCGTAGGCAAAAAGTGCCAGGTTTGCTGGTACTTATTTGTTCCGAGTGGTGCTTGCACAACGTCTGAAACTATCGAAAAGGACGATTTCAGGAAAAGCGTGTCACGAGAATGCTTGAATCCAGGCACATTTTGGGTAACACCCGAAACAAAGTTGAACTTGCTATTATCCGTCCAATCTTGCATCCAGCCCTCTGTTAGATTTTGAGGCGTATCGTTGATTTCTATCGTATTATGCGCTTCAGTTGAGTATCGCAGCCAGTTTGAAATCGAATCGTTACTATAAGAGTAGGTTCCTGGATCAACCAGTAGCGGTCTTCCATACGCATAATAAGTAATGGAGTTATCATCGGGATGCCTGTGGGGCGCCGCTTGCTTAACATTCGTAAACAAATAGCGATCATTAGGAGACCAACCACTACGCATCATGGCACTTTTACTTACCGGATATAGAATGGAGGTGTAGGAGGGCTCTGTACCTTGTGCTCCAGAAGTTCCTATATAACGTAAGGCGTCATCGTCAGTAAGCTCGCCAATCTGCTTTATAGTAGCTTTGAGATCAGTGTACTGACTATCTCCGAAATTAACAGCGTAGCCGTTAGGAAATGCAATATCGGCCAAGTATTTACCTAAACTGTTCAAATTACTATCAAAAGATCCTTCGAAAGGAACATTATTCATAACTCCAAGCTGCTTGATCGCAATCATGGGAGCGGTTGTTACCGTGGTATAGGTGTCACTTGATTCGGAATAAGATCCGTCTTTGAAAATCAGTGTCGACATTAAATAGTCAAATCGGGAGTAAGCCGTGGACAGCCAGGTAGCAGAATCAGTAAACTCAGGGAAATAGAGTCCAAGGGTGTACAACCCCTCTGTTTCAACCATACCGTGGTTTCCAACGGGACTAAAGCCGCCCGGACTATTTAAGTAGGTCCCTTTTTTCCAGAATGTTTTCAAAATATCTATATTGGATTCAGCACTCATAGAAGAACTCTCTCTTAACACATGGTAAGCCTTTACCCAACTGGCGGACCGAATCCCAGCGTCAAAGTTTCTAGGAAATGATCCTGCTCCATATTCACTCGTAGAGGCCTCTCCATCAACGATGAAATCGACCATGTAATCGATATATTTCGCCGCAAAGCTTTCCGTACCTGTATTTAAATATTCCGCTAAAAGAGGATTAAGCCAGGAAAATCGAGTGATCTGATAATGGTATTCGATATCTGCAATGTTTGGTGTAGGACCAGCCCAATCCGTACCTGAGGACAGCCCTTGCCAGGAAAATGTTTTTCCATTGTGATTTGCATAAGTAAGGAGGTTCTCATCCCAAGCCGTGTCGCCTGATTTATAGATCATCACATCTGTACTTTTATCTAATTCAGAATATCCTGATAACTTCAGTGTTGCTGCCGTAACCGTGCCTTTAATCGACGATAAATCAAAATTCAGATAAGCTTTACGCGTATTTGAATCATAGGGAGCACCGGATTCCTGTACCTGAAGCAGCGTCTCGCTGGCGTGGATAGCCGTATCATTGCCACGAATGTAAGTATCCTTCGTAGACGTCAAATTTACTGTATGAACACCCGTAGCATCCGAATATTGGATCTCAAGCGTAGGACGGCATTGAGTAAGCGTTGTTAGCGAGCAATCTTGCTCAAGGCTGTAAATATTCGCTTGATTCGTTCCCTTGTAACGTCCTATTAGCATGAAGCTAAGATCGGAGCCAAGCGCGCTTTGTACCGTAGAAAGTATATTCATGCTGTACACTGCGGATACAGGTTCTACTGTAATGGTACCTAAGTAGTATTCTTTAAGCGGTGTTACGATTTGATCCATCAAGAGAGGTACCATCGCAGGATTTGAACCGAAAACAGTTGGAACCTTTCTGTTTGTTCTATTTTTAAAATATTCCAGCATATCACTTTTAGCCTGCTCGTAATTTCCAGCTTTAACAGCTGATTCTACGGAGCTTAACCCTGGGAAACCATCGTAATCTAGTTTGCTCGGCGTATTCCATCGTTGTTGAGCTTGATCCCAAACCCCAAAGAAAGAGGCATCTGACATATTGCTAACACCAGATGAAGCGCTTACGGTTTGAGGCTCAGCAAATAAAGTTAACAACGTTTGAGTGAAGACTATAAGCGTAATAAGTAAACAAGAAGTCCTTTTTTTCTGTAAGTTTAATAAATTTCTCATCATACTACCTCCTGTAATACGGATATTAATCATTCATTGATCGAGGTATTCGCATGCGTTGGATGGGTTACTTCGAGAATAACGCCATCCAACGAGGTGTTGACTTCATTTGTTTTACCAATACACGCCTAGCTTTTTCCAGAGAAACTAATTATCCTATCGTCTTACTACCACAAATATAGGTCGTTTCCTTTTAGCTTAAAAATAGCTTCCATAAAATAATAATCCCCATAAATGATTGAAACATGAATGTCTTTATGATGATACGCTGCTGAACCACCTATTAACAGCTGATCGGAATCGGTCGTCCAGTCGCAGCGAGTAGCGTCCACTGTTTTCAGGAGCTTCAGCGCGGCGTTCAGGTAGACCTCCTTTTCGTGCTCTCCAACAACCTGGGCGATCTCAATCAGTCCGCAAGCGGCGATCACCGCTGCCGTGGTGTCTTCGTAAGCGGGCTCCTTCGGTTGCCGGAAATCGATCGGAATCACGCCGTTATCCGGAATATTAGCCATAAAATAATGCGCCACCCGTTTGGCCGCCTGCAAATACTCCGGCTTTCCTGTATGCGTATAACTGATCATAAAGCCGTATAAAGCCCAGGTCTGCCCACGTGTCCAGGACGAGCCATCCTCGTAGCCTTGGCCGCCGTAAGTTCGGACCACGCCTCCATGGAATGGATCGAACTCCACGATGTGATTCACGGAACCGTCCGGCCTGATAAAGGCTTCTAGAGCGGTGTCCGCATGCCTCATTGCGATTTGCGCATATCGCGGATCTTTAGTCTCTTCGCTCGCCCAATAGAGAAGCGGAAGATTCATCATGCAATCCACGATCGCCCACCCTCTCGTATCTTCGCTGGCCGTATCATCGTTCCAAGCGCGGATAAATCCGCCTGCCAGGTTAAATCGTCCAGCAAGTAGATTGGCAGCATGCATCGCCCTCTTACGGGATTCCGGATTTCCGGTTACTTTATAATTAGCAACGCTCGTAGGCAGCCACATAAATCCGACATCATGATGCAGATCGTAGAATTGATGGAAACAGGCATCCAATGCACTTTCCGTGAAATTGGCGATTTCCTTGTACTTCTGAGCGCCGGTTTCATGGTGCATGAGCCACATCATACCGCCCCAAAATCCATTCGTCCACCAGTTGATATCTTTTTCGATCTGATTGTCGTGCGTGCCATTTCTTGTCGTGTATGGAATTTTGTTTTTTGATCGTTCACATACTACGTCCATTTTGTCCCTTAGTTTGGCAATGACATTCTCTAACCAAATTTGATCGGCATTCTGCAGGTTTAACATCTTTTCACTCCTATTTGGATATGTGCATATCTCTTTCGTTTATCGAAACCAAATATCGCTGTCCAAGCTCGAAGCTAAATATACCTTCCTCTTCTTCAATAATCTGAACGGCAGGCTGCTGCCCCCCTTGGAAAGGAATAAGCAGTGTCAAGAAAGTCATAGTACCGCTGTATCTATCCTGAAAGCGGACCCTTGTCGAAGGCCTTGAGAGATCGGTCTCATCGGATAATCTTCCCTCCAAGAGATCCAATTTCCCCGTATGGCTTGTCACTATCGCCAGATTCGCAATATCACTTGTCGCGATCACTCCGTTCGGGTTCTCCTCCACTTCGACAAAATCCAGATGGAAATAGCGCTGAACGCTATGCTCATTCAGCCCTTCTACCCGATCGGCAATAAGCACGAACCAATTATCAACTAGCGAAATATGCCGATGATGAACAACCGGATCGTAGTTGGTATGACAAGCACTCGCGAGCCGGTAGAAGCCTCTATCTGCTACATTGTAGATACCACCGGGCTTTTGCGGCCCAAATGTAAAGGAATTAATATACTCGAAATGATCTCGCTCATCGATCAGCAGCGTAGAGTGATAATTCGAGCTCTTAAACTGCTTACGGTCCTCATCATCCCGATAGCAAAAAAATCCAGGATCGCAAATCATGTCTTTTCCGAGTGCCGTAAAATCAAAGCTCATCAGATCGATATGGGCATGGGCATTCTGTATTGGGCTTTTACATGTAAACAAAAAGCTAAGAGCCTTCGAATCCCAGCCGCTGCGGATAATCGCTTGATCCAACGTACGATTCCAGAATGTCGTCTGCTTATCTAATACAAATTGTCTACCCTGCAGAGAATGCAGCTCTTCCACGAATTGGCGAACATCGAGTGCCCTCCATACATGCTTGCTTGCTTCCCGTACCACCTCAGTCACATCGATCAAATTCGTTGCAAGCCCCAGCCAGGAAACATCGTCCAACGCAAAATACCCATAGACACCAGACATTACAGCAAGCGGATTCGCATAGGAATCACCGACAGGTACACATTTCCCGGTTGGTCTTAACGAGTAAATGGAGTAATCCAGATTTTTTCTAAACCGTTCCATGTATGCTGGGGAGAACTGAAACTGGAAACGCTTAGCCAGAACCACAGCCATCCCAAACCAGAACATACAGCCATTATGATACGATGGGCAGCCCTCGATTTGGCCGCCGTCCTCTGTCAGTTGCGCCATGCTGCACTTTTCGATGCCCTCGATCGCAAAAGCCTTCCATTCCTCAGCTTCTTTCAGCTCGGGAAAGTAAAGGGCAGTCGTCAGAAGGCCCAAACATTCCATTAAATAATGGTTATGATCCGCTTTAGGCCATAGCTGAGGCGACACGTTACGCAAAGCTTTTACTTGCTTATAAATGACCGTTAAATACTGCTCTAATACTGCCTCCGTAAACAGCTCCGAGCGGCCTAGATGCTCCAAGACAAGCGGCCAAATTTTGTAGCCCCGGATACCAATCTCCAAAACCCTCAGCGGATGGCATTCCGTAAAATAGCCAATGGGCTTATCGAGTAAGTCCTCAGGAATAGTGACCGTTTCGATCCAATCCAGCATTTCGTCGATGACTTTGAGTCCATACTTCGCGTCCTTGGTGAGCGAGTAGGCTTCCAGCAAATCCTGCCAATGAGTCATGCGGTTCAGCTGCCATAAATACTCATTGTCATTATGTCTGCGCTCTAGCCAGCTAGGCGGATTCCCAACAAACTCCCTGACTCCCCCTGTACCAGGAAGCATGATCATTCCTTGATAGGAGAATTCGGCATTCGCGATCGTCTCGCGCACGTGATCAGGCATATGTGCTGCGATATAAGCAGCTTTCTCGTCCATCGGCTCAAGCCGTGAGCGCAAGTTAGCTAATAGCTCCGTCGTAGTCATCGGCTCTTTCAGCAATGATTGCAGATTCATTTATTCATCTCCATCATGTAATTTTCGATTCGAAATGCCCCTCCGAAATCATCAAGACTCCGGAAGGAGCGATGCCAGCTATTTCATGTAACGGTCGTATGCACCTTGCTCTAAAGCAAGCAAATCCTTGATCCCTAAGTCTTCCAATTCCTTAATATACTTACTGAATGTCTCATCGTTGATCGGTTCCACACCGAGCACCCATCTCTGCAGCTTTTCCTCAACATAGGTCAATACGCCAGCATTTAACTCCTCAAATTTGTTCCGTTCCTCATCTGTATACGAAATCGGTGGGTAAGCCTCCATAATATAGCCATTGTCAATGTATTCCTTGATGCCTTTCAATGCAGTCTCACTTGTCCATTGTTCTTCGTAAGCGTAGTCTTGATAGAACGCCAGTTCAATTTGGCCTCCCTCTTCTTGAAGCTGTTGAATCACTGTCTTTTCTTTATTTTTCAATACGGAATCTTTAAACTTCGGCTTGCCGTCCACGAGATCGTAGTCCTTTCCTTCGATGCCGAAGTTCATCAGCCTCCGGCCCTCTTCGGAGAACCAGAAATCCATATATTTGATCGCTTCGACGGGATGCTTAGTTGCCGCCGAGATTCCCCATCCACTCGCATGCGTTTCTTTGCGGGAACTTTCTTCGATGACTTTACCCTCGGTATTCGTTGGAGGCGTCATTGGAACAAAGGAGAAGCCTGGAATCTTAGGTGCAAGAATGTCATTAAAATTAGCCGTGCTAGCGAACCAGTCGTGCGTTATGCCACCGACATTATCTGCGAGCAAAATGTCGCGCGCTTTCGCTCCGCGGGTGAAAATTTCTTTATCGATTAAGCCTTCCTTATACCACTTCGCAATATTTTCAATTGCCGTCTTATATCCTGGCTCATACATACCGTACTTGACGACACCGTTGTCCGCATAAAATCCACGTTTAGACGCATCGGCCCCGCCACGCACGCCCCACTGAATCAGCAGATCGTAAATTCCATCCAGCTTCGTCCGGCTGAAGTATGGAATTTCATCGTTTAATCCGTTACCGTTCGGATCTTTTTCTTTGAAAGCTTTCAATAGCGCATACAGCTCATCTACCGTTTTCGGCTGCTCAAGTCCCAATTTATCCAGCCAATCCTGCCGTACAAACCATCCCTTGGCAGCCGGTCCATCCGGAGTAAAGTTAAGGAAATACGTTTTACCGTTATAGGCCTTCATATATTTGGCTGCATCTGGATGTTCGGAAAAGAACTTTTTAATGTTTGGGGCATGTTCTTCGATCAATCCATCTAGCTCAAGAAAGGCTCCTTCAATCCCCAGACTGTCATACTGCTCCTTAATTTGATGATGAACCAGATCCGGAATTTTCCCGGATGCCATCATGGTATTGAACAGTTCTTTGCTATTCGTCGAGGTTTTAGATGCGGTTCCCTTCAATTTAATATTGGTCATGGCTTCCGCTTCTTTGAAGACGGGCCAGTTATCGTCGAATATAAACTTATCTGAGTAGTGCATGTGGATCGTCAGTTCAAGCGGGTCTTTAACGATCAGATGCCCGGATAGAGGTTTTGACCCTGACTCTTTTGAATCATTCGCCGCGCTTCCACTATTTTGCGGAGCGTTATTGTTACTACAGCCTGCTAGCAGCATACCGACTGTCAGCATGATTATTACAGATGATTTCATCCATTTTGTGTTACCCACATTTACGACCTCCAATTATTGGTTTCTTGATTTCATATTAAAAAAATTTAAGCAGCCAACTATCCTTTGACGGAGCCGATCATGGTACCTTTGACGAAATATTTCTGTATGAAGGGATAGGCTGCAACAATCGGAATAATAGAGACGATGATAGTCGCATAAATGATCGTTTCCTTAGAATATACCGCCATATTGCCCATCTCGTCGCTCACGTTCATTTCTACGATGAGTTTCTTTAGCAAGACTTGTAGCGGTACCTTACTCTCGTCGCTCAGTAGGATCATCGTCCAGAAATAGCCGTTCCAGCGGTGCACCGCATAGAATAATCCTATCGTCACAAGAGAGGCTTTGGACAGCGGCAGATACACCTTCCATAAGATCGTCAGATCATTCGCTCCGTCAACCTTTGCCGCTTCCTCGAGTTCCTCCGGAATACTCTGGAAGAACGTTCTCATGAGGAAGACATAGAAGGTCGTAATCGCGAAACCAATAATTATCGTAAACCTGTTGTCAAGCATGTTCAAATCTCGGAAATTGAGATACATCGGAATCATGCCCGGTTGGAACCACATCGTCAGCGCGATAAAGAAGCTGATGGCCGTGCGTCCCATAACCCGTTTCTTGGACAGGGCATAGGCACCGCAAATGGTGAGAATTAAATTGACGATTACGCCGAATATGGTGTAATAAAATGTGTTCAAATAGGCAATCCAAATCCCTTTTTCCGATAATACCTTTGCATAGGAGTCAAAGTTAATATCGCGCGGCAGCAAGATCACCTTGCCTGTAACGACCGCTTGGGAGGAGCTGATGGATGCAGATAAGACATAGACAAACGGGTACAGTGCAAGCAAAGCGATCATTCCAAGAAATACACAGTTAAAGATATAAAACAGCTTTTCGCCTCTGGTTTTTTTCATCTTCCATCACCTACCATAATCCAGTCTCTGTTAATTTCTTGCTCATCTTGTTGGCAAATACGACTAGAATAAATCCAACGACGGCATTGAATAGTCCCACCGCTGTCGCCAGGTCGTAACGTGCATCCTGTAAACCGGACCGGTACACGTAGGTGTTAATAACGTCGGCCGTCTCATAGGTGGCTGGCTGATACAGAAGAATGATCGCCTCATAGCCTACTTCCAACATGGAGCCCACCTTCATGACAAGCATGATTGCGATCGTCGGAATGATGGCGGGAAGCGTGATATGCCACATTTGCTTCCATTTATTAGCTCCATCGATAACCGCTGCTTCATACAAAGCCGGATTGACACCGGACAATGCAGCTATATAGATGATGGTACCAAATCCCGCTTCCTTCCAAATATCCATGGACCCGATAAAAATCGTACGGAAATAATCGGGATTGGTCAGAAAGTATTGCTTTTCTCCTCCCATCATTTCGATCAGGATATTGATAATGCCGTTGCTAGGAGCCAAAAAGTTAGTCACAATCCCAGCTACGACAACGACCGAAATAAAATGGGGTAAATACGTGAAGGTCTGCACCGTTGCTTTGAATACTCCATTCTTCAATTCGTTAAATAACAAAGCGAGGATAATCGGCACAGGAAACGCGAACAGCAATTGATACATACTGAGCAATACTGTGTTTTTTAATAGCCGCCAGAAATATGGACTTTTAAAAAAGGTCTCGAAGTGTTCAAATCCAACCCAGGGACTCGCTTCAATTCCTTTATATACACTGAAATCCTTAAAGGCGATTTGCAGGCCGTACATCGGCTTATAAGCAAAGATGATATACCAAGCCAGAAACGGTATCAGGAGCAGATAAAGATAACGGTCCCTGATCAGGTTGGTTTTTATTTCTTTAAAGTTAAGCAGCACTCTCTTCTCCTCTCGCAACGATGTTTAGCTGATCCCCTCAGGAGCGCTCCCATTTGAAAGGTCAGCGTTGCAATTTAAACTATAGGAATGAATGTAAGCGCTGTCTATCGCCATTATTTCATCTAGCAGCAACTCTTTATGTCTGGGTTCATAATGTGCATTATTTTATGTATCAACAATTTCTCGTTATATAGGGAAACGCCCGTCGAACATACAATAGCCGCCTGGCACTTAAGCTAGGCGGCTTTGTTTTTTGAATCAACGATTCTCATTATTTGAAGGCTCAATCCTTCTCGTTAAGCTTCTTTGCGTATTGGCCAGGAGCTAATCCTTCATACTTGCGGAACATGCGAATAAACGTGTTCGTATTGTTGCACCCGACCATTAGTGCTAAATCGCCAATTTTGATATCTTTCTGCTGACGCATAATTTCTTTAGCTTGCTGCACACGATAAAAATTCAAGTAATCTTTAAAATTTTCTCCGGAATGATTTTTGAACGCGATACTGACATAACCAGGAGAGAAGTTAAACTCCTCCGCTATCATGCTAAGCGATAAATCCCTATTGTAGTTGTCATGAATATATTCAATCATCCGCTTTACCGTACTGTGATCCATCATTTCATTCTGCTGATCAATCGTATCCATCATGGCGCCAAACAAGGAAGTAATGGCGGAAACCATCAGCTCCTTCGATTCGCCGTGCTGTACGATGTCCAGAGATTCCTTATGAGCTTGAACGAACTCTTCGAAAGGCATATTCAACTGCTGAATAATTCGACTCAGCGTAGCCAACACAAGCAAGCTGAACTGGTCGAGCTGCTGCCTGGTTAACTGCCTTTGCTCCAGATTTTCCGATAGAAGGCGGTTTAGCGTATTTAAAGCATTCTCCCGCTTGCCGCGAATCACATAGCTGATCAGCTCTCGTTCCGTATCGATAGGATAATAATAGCTGACCATCTGAACTTGACTGAGTTGTTTATAAGTAATGACGGAAGTCTTGTCCACTGCCGATCTTCGCTTCAGAATATCAAGCGCCTGAATAAAGGAGCGATCAATTTCGCCAGCTGAGGCTACGGGCTGGCCTACAGCTGCAGTCAACCCGTATGCATGTGCGTCCTCGATTTGCGCCATCGCTTTCATGAGCTTCTTCTGAATGGATTCCGTATCGGATTCACTGATTATGAAGACAAATTTGGTGAAATCGTGATCAAGCAGTTCACAAGGGAAATGAACTTTCAACTGCTCATAAATAATCAAGGAAGTCTTTGATTTTATCGTAAGAATCGCATCTTTCGAATATTGCTCCTCCAATTCCTTAGCGTTCGAGAATGAAATCACGCAAATGCTCAAGTTGCTAGAAAGGCTTTGCAGTTGATGTGCATTTAGCAGTTCATCCACCTTCTCAGGTGGAACGAGTCCATGGAGCAAATCCCGCAGGAACTTGTCTCTCATCGAAAGCTTGTGCTCATGTAGCGCGGATTTCATCTGTTCATTGGCTTTACTTATACTCGTCGCTGTCTCGTTCAAGAAAGCGAATTCGTCTGCTCCCGCAGGCTCACCGTAGCTCTTAAACAATCCGACGAGATGACCCACAGGCCGGTACATGCGCCTGGAAACTGTATAGGCGAACGCAAGTCCCACAAAGATAAGAATGGCTAATAAAAGTACAGCCCCTTTTAAATTGGGGGAAAAGGAGTCTACCAAAGAGTAGTTCTGTGTAACATACATATACGACCATTGCGGCATCGTATTCGAGCGGATTAAATGGAAATCGAATTCATCATTGGATAGCTTCTTATAATCCACGGTTGCCTGTTCATCCAGTTGTGCCAGTGGATAGGCAAGCAATTGCTTTTCCCGTTTATCATCAAAGCTTGATTTAAGCGTTACGTATCGACCATTCTCGATAATGGCAAAAGCTTCTTGCGCATCAGGTGATAGGGGTGGTAGCAGCAATTGTTCAAAGAATGAGACAACAAAAAATAATGAATTCCCTATTCCTACCCGTTCCGGATTTACGATTCTTATGGATGCGCTTTCATCGTTCGTCGACGTTATTTTTTGACTGCTCGATATCGTTATGTTTGGACTCGTACTGTCTGTGCCTAATTGTGCCAAATCCTCATTAGTCATTCCCATATCTTCCATATAGCGTCTTCTATCCGACGAAATTTGCGGCGTAATAACCAAATCATCGTTAGTCTTCATTAAATCGATGCTATAGCCGAATTCAGAGAATGCATCTATATGATTTTTCAGTGCATAAGAGGCTTGCGTGATCTCATAGTAATCGCGATCTTTTTCAGCGAATTTAACAACATGATCATCTAATCTCAATTGTGTAATTAAATTGAAAGAAACACCGAGTTTCGTGTCAATTTTGTCTCGCGATTGCATAAGAAAATTCTGCTGCTTCTGACTTAATTCCGATCGCACGCTTTGGCTGTCCTTAAAAAAAGAAAGGCAGACCGCAATCATAGTGTAAGCGAATATAATAATAAGATAAGCGATAAGCAATTTTGTGAAAAAGGATTTTCTAAGCAATGTGATCTCCCCTTGATGATTCCTTTATAAATTGAAAATCACCCAATGGTAAAATTTTGTCTCCTTATTGGGTGAGCGTATATCTTTACACTCTTTTGGAAATATCTAACTCACACTATATATGAATATGAAAATACCGTCCATTCCCAAAATCCATACACATCCACCAAAGTGGTAAGTATTATATTTTTGAATCCTATTACTCACTGTGTGGAATAGTATTTATAACAATATTCTAAAAAGGTTGGTGGCATAATGTCTCCTGTAGCAAAGCTTTTTAAATGGGGAACGTGTGTGTATGAGGCTTTTCTGGCTCTGCCTGTCCTCGGCGGTCTCTTTATTATAGCGAATGGTTGGGTCCCTCTTGCCGTTGCCTTTTTGCTCCACGCTGTAGCCATTGTAATCCTGCAAAGAGAGCGAAAACCCATCGTAGGGAATGTTCTAGGCATTATCACCTCGATTTTAGCGTTTATCCCACTCTTAGGTTGGATTATGCATGGCATCACTGCGCTCGTACTGCTGGTTGAAGGGATTTCCTCTTCACGTCAGACAAATCGTTATTAAAATGCTGCCTATATCGTCGGTCGCTTTCTTGGTAAAAAGATAACAGAGCAGCGTTTCTCCATGTTCGGAAGAATCACTGCTCTGTCTTTTGGTTTGTTACAATATTCGCACCAGTCCTGATAACCCACTGTTACTTAAGGACCCAGTTGACGTTATTTGCAATTTATTAGCCTTTGGAGCGCGGTTTCGGACTCCACTGCAGCTATTCATTAAAAAGAGCCAACTATTTGGTGTTTTTCATGCCAATAGCGAATATGGGGTCCGTTAGCATGCCAAATGTGCAAAAAAAAAACTGTGTTTAGGGTCTTCTGAGTCCGATCGGTCCTTCGTATCAAAAAACAGAGGAGTTGCCCCAGCAGGGATTTTAAGGCTGCTGAGGCAACTCCATAATTTTTATCCAGAAAGATAATAGATCCCTTTATGATTGCCCGAGATTGTATCAACGTCCTGCCGATTGGGAATCGGCCCGCCGGGTTCCGCTCTCACCAATGTAACGCCCATTTGCGTTGCCATTGCTATTCTCAAAACGTTTGCGTTCCGTACGCTCCATCTGAACAATCTGACCTTCATGCACTACAATGTGCAAGGAGCCAAATTCCATATCATCCAGAAGCCCTGCAATCCGCGTAAGCCATAATTCATCCACTTTCAGCGGTTTAGCCATTCTCTAGCCTCCCTTTCCCCATCCAAAGGATTATATCCGCCTAATTTCCATAATTCCGTCATTACCAACCAGTATACTATGAATTAACTTAGCACGGAACCAAAAGTACTGTCAATGGGCATTTTTTCGTGATAACCAGCTTTTAATAATCATCGTCACCAAAGCTAACAACAAGAGCAGTGAAGCTACTGCAAAAGACGCTGAAAATTGATATTCATTGTACAAAATCTCAACATGCAGCGGCAGGGTATTCGTCTCCCCGCGTATATGCCCGGAGACTACAGAGACTGCACCGAACTCGCCCATGGCCCGCGCATTACACAAAATAATGCCGTATAGTAAACCCCATTTAATATTAGGTAGTGTAACTCTGAAAAAGATTTGCCACCCGTGAGCTCCGAGTGTAATCGCCGCCTCTTCCTCCTGCGTGCCCTGATCCTCCATCAGCGGGATCAACTCACGCGCCACAAAGGGAAACGTCACAAACAGCGTGGCCAGCACGATACCTGGAAGCGCAAATACGATCTTGATATCATGGGCACTCAGCCAAGGACCAAACCATCCGTTAGCTCCGAAGACGAGCACAAAGATCAGACCGCCGATGACAGGCGATACTGCAAAGGGGAGATCAATCAAGGTAATGAGAAACCCTTTGCCACGAAAACGAAACTTGGTTACTGCCCACGCAGCCGCTACACCAAAGAAGGTGTTCAGTGGCACAGTGATCGCTGCAACAAGCAACGTCAGCCGAAGCGCGGAACGGGCATCTGGATCCGTCAGTGCAGCTATATATACGTCCCAGCCCTTTTTGAGCGCCTCTGTCAGCACGACAATCAAAGGCAGAGCAATCAGCCAAAAAAGGACTAGTCCAGCAGCTCCTATCAACACCCATTTTACAGCCTTGGTTTCCGTTGTCGCTGGTGAGGACGTATTCTTCTGTAGCCGGGGGGCTTGGAGTGGGATGGTGCCTGCCACAAGTTATTCCTCCTTTAAAGGGTTTTACGAAAGCATGATTAGCTTCTGAAAAATGCCGAACAACGGGAAATATGAAGTGTCTTCGAGTGAATTTGGGAGTTATCGGGCGGCTGGAATCGTTCAAACAAGATTACTGGTAATGGGTCACTTCCAAGGAATATTGGACTTCCGATCGCTGTTATCCTCAGATTTCCTGATTTGAACCGCTCCTCGCGGTAGAAATCCGAGGATAAAGGCGAACGCTAACGCTTCTACAGTTCCAATATTCCTCTCCGTTCCTTTTTTACCAGTTATCTGGTTCAAAACTTCGAGATCGCTATCGCTCCTCCAACACCCAGATTACTCTTCGAGTACTTTATCTAACGGAGGGTTCTGCATTTTATGGAAGCAAGTATGCTTCGTAAAATAAAGTCGTCATTTACCTGTTAGGGTGTAGCTTCGCTAAGAATCGCTCAGCAAAACAAAACTTCCAAATTAAATACTTGCAATATAGAGAGTAAAAACCTAAAGATTTAACGAGAAGTCTTACGAACCCAACGCTGGAGCGTGTTAATGACTAACAGCATTAAGAAGGAAATGAGAAGCAGGAGCAACGCGACGGCGGTAGCACCAGCGTAATCATATTGCTCCAGTTTGGACATAATAAGCAAAGGCGCTATCTCCGTCCTCATTGGCATATTACCGGAGATGAACACGACGGAGCCGAATTCACCAATACCACGGGCAAATGCCAAAGCAAAGCCTGTTAACAGCGGCGGAAACAGCTCGGGCATTACTACTGAACGAAAGGTTCTCCAGCGGCCTGCGCCGAGGGTTGCCGAGGCTTCCTCCATATCTCGGTCCAAATCCTCCAGCACCGGCTGTACCGTTCGCACGACGAACGGTATCCCGATGAACATCAAGGCTAGAGTGATGCCAAGAGGAGTAAATGCCACCTTTAATCCAAGCGGCTCAAGCCACGACCCGATCCAGCCATTTGTAGCATAGAGAGCCGTCAAGGAGACACCCGCTACAGCTGTCGGTAAGGCAAACGGAAGATCGATCAGCGCATCAAATATTCTTTTGCCGGGAAATTCGTAACGCACCAGTACCCAAGCCAGCAGAAGACCTAGAATAGCATCCACAAAAGCAGCAGCAGCTGCCGTAGACAGGCTGACACGATACGAAGCCAATACACGCGGATCGGTAGCTACATCCCAGAATTTCGCCCAGCTCAGCCCAGTAGAATTGAATAACAGCGCTGAAAGTGGCAAGAGTACCACGAGACTCAGGTAAAGCACGCTGTACCCCATCGTTATTCCAAAACCGGGTAGTATCTTTCTCCGCGTTGTCGCCGATGCAGCCGTAGTAGTTGCGGTGACATTCATCCCCTATTCATCCTTTCTCGCCTTCGGCAGGTTAGCCGATCAGCCCCTTACTAGGGACAAATCTCTTAAAACAAAATATAAAGTCATTTTGTTAATTTGTTATTTAGCACCAGGCACATAGATCTTGTCGAAGATCCCGCCATCGTTAAAATGCTTCTCTTGCGTTTCTTTCCAGGTTCCGAATTTATCAGCCAATGTGAAGAGCTTTATTTCCGGGAACTTATCCTTATATTGTTCTTTCACGCTTTCTAGCGTTGGACGGTAGTAGTTCTCAGCCGCGATTTTTTGTCCTTCCTCCGTATAGAGATACTTCAAGTAAGCCTCGGACACTTCACGCGTGTTTCTTTTATCCACAACCTTATCTACTATGGCTACCGGCGGTTCAGCCAGAATGCTCTCAGATGGATTTACGATATCAAATTTATCTGGACCAAGCTCTTCTACAGAAAGGTAAGCTTCATTCTCCCATGCAATCAGCACATCGCCAATTCCACGCTCTACAAAAGTGGTCGTTGAACCGCGCGCACCCGTATCCAACACCGGAACATGTTTGAACAGTTCTTTCACAAATTCCTCAGCCTTAGCTTCGTCGTTATTGTTGTGGTCTAGCGCGTAACCCCACGCTGCCAAGTAGTTCCAACGTGCGCCACCTGATGTTTTCGGATTCGGTGTAATCACTTCTACGCCTTCCTTGAGCAAATCCGGCCAATCTTTGATTCCTTTTGGATTCCCTTTGCGTACTAAGAACACGATCGTCGAAGTATAAGGGGAACTGTTATGATCAAATTTACTTTGCCACCCTTCATTGATAAGACCCTTTTCCTGCAAGGCATCAATATCATAACCAAGGGCTAGCGTAACTACATCCGCTTCCAGACCATCAAGCACAGCACGGCTTTGTTTACCTGATCCACCGTGAGATTGTTTAATCGTGACTTTTTGTCCCGTTTCTTTCTCCCAGTAAGCTGCAAAAGCCTTATTATAATTCTCATATAGCTCACGAGTAGGATCATAGGACACGTTAAGTAGTTCTACCGGATCTTTAGATGGCGCTTTTGTAGCTTCAGCAGCATTCGTGGCCTCTGCTGTGTTGGTTGTTGCTGGTGTGTCCGTTGCCGAACTAGCACTATTGCCGCTATTGTTATTGCCGCCGCAAGCAGCAGTAAGTCCTGCCGTCAGCAACAAGCTAAATCCTACAAGAAGCCCTTTATTCATTTTTTTCTTCATCATTTCCACTCCCCCATGTTTTTTCTTGCCATCATTTCTTTCTTGTTGGGTAACAAAAAGAACGGAGGAAAGCCCACGTATGGCAGGTCAAACCGGTCCTATGACACGTGTCTGCGAGCCTAATGCAGGCGTTCCTCCGTCTGTACGGTAAGAACTTTCTTCAATTATTCCTATCTACTTAGTTGGTTTATATGGATATAATACTGAAACCCTTTAACCGTGTCAAACCTTTTTTTCCAACCAATGACAAAGAGAATCTTTCAAATCCCACGCTATACAGGCAATGGTGTGGGTTCCTGTAAGATCCACTTGTTATTGATGCTATAAAGTAATATTATTGCTATGCTTATGGTCTAGAGAAATTACCGCTTAATGTCGGGAGTGAGAATCATGGGTATGGATTTAGAGTACGTCCCTGCGCCGATAAGACCACGGCTTCACAGGCGAATGACTCAAGAAATTAGACGAAGGATTAGGGGAACTTACCGTTATGATACAACGGTCTGGAGGACAGCAATCGCTGGTCTTTGGATCGTTTGCTTTTTAGCTTTCACCACTGCTATATTAGGCATACCCACTGGATTAGGGGTGCCAACAGATATTGCACTTGCTGCAGGCACCAGCACCATTCTGCTGGCCATTGCCAGCAATATCATTGCTGTACTGATCGCGTTGACCGGACTGCGTATCCCACGACTATTCGCAGGCTGTGTATTGAGTGATTTTGGAGCTATTCTATTAATCTTATATTACGCTGATTTTGAGATTGAAGCTGCGGCTCTCATTGCTGTTCTACTATCAGTATTAGGTGCATTGGGCGGATTAGCCATCGGTCTGCTGCGCAGCAAAAGAATAACTATGGGACTTCTGCTTACTATTACGGTGACTTTTTCCCAGCTTGCTCTGGCAAACGGAGTGCAGGAACTACCTACTTTGGAACCCATCGATATCAGTGATTCTGATGTAATTCCACTGACTGCCGCAAATCCAGCACAACCTGGCAATCTAGCTTATCAGACCTTCACCTATGCTAGTGGTAAGGATTTGCATCGTACGGAATATGGCGAGGATACAAGTATGCTCTCTTCTACAGTAGATGCTTCTGCTTATATTAAGGATTGGTCAAAGCTGCGCACTTTATTCTGGGGCTTCGATTATAGTGCACTTCCACTAAACGGCCGTGTATGGATGCCTGAGGGCGAAGGTCCCTATCCGGTAGTACTGATGGTGCACGGAAATCATATGATGGAAGATTACTCTGACGGAGGGTACGCTTATCTCGGTGAACTCTTGGCCAGCCGAGGGTTTATCGCCATTTCCCTGGATGAGAATTTCCTGAACTATTCTGCTTGGTCCGGTATTCCGGACAATGATTTCAAAGTACGGACCTGGATCATTCTGAAACATCTGGAACAGCTCGCAGCTTTCTCGGATGAACCAAGCAATCCTTTTTATCAAAAAATAGATTTCACAAAAACCGCCCTGCTCGGCCATAGCCGCGGAGGACAAGCTGTTGCTATGGCTGCAGACGCTGAACGCTGGTTCAAAAATGATCCCGTTATGAAGGCAGTAGATCGTTTTAATATAGCCTCTGTAGTCGCTCTAGCCCCTACGGACAAAACGATTGATGATCAGCAAGCCCGCCTCAAGGATGTCAACTATTTAACTCTGCAAGGGGCTCGCGATGGGGATGTACATGATTTCTATGGTGATCGGCAGTATATACGTACTTCCTATTCCCAAGGGTCCTCTGCTTTCAAAAGCTCGCTGTATATTGCAGACGCCAATCACAGTCAATTCAACAGCGATTGGGGCGCGTATGATCAGACATTACCTGCTGGCCTCTTTTTAAATCGAGCGCAAATTATGGAAGCAGACAAGCAGCGGCAAATCGCTAAAGTGTACGTGTCAGCTTTTATGGAGACCACTTTACATGGAAAAGACGAATACCAGAGCTTATTCCGGGATTACCGCAGCGGACTGAAATGGCTACCGGAGACTACTTACTACAATCGATTCCAGGATGGGGGATATCGACCCGTAGCCACATTTGACGAGGACCGCAACAAGAATACCGTTAATCTCGGAACAGCAGAAGCATCCGGATTATCCTGGTCGGAAGAGCTTGCGAAGGATCGTGAATCGAAGAGCAAAGCCACTTATGGTGTCGTTCTTGAACGCACAGCCAAAAAGGACGAGGAAGCCTATTACAACATTAAGCTTAAAGAAAGTGTTGTTACTGAAATGGCCCTTTCAGGTGCAGATGGCCTTACGTTCTCCTTAGCAAACCTCAATAGTGATATCAAAGATGAAGTTAGTATCCCTTTACCTCCCAATGTAGAGGTTGAGTTAACCGACAAAAATGATACCTCAGCACGCTTGCCGCTAAGTGAGGTAATGGATATTCTTCCACTGCCACAAACTCAGTTCACCCTATTCCCGTGGCTTGAAGAACGGATTAATGATGGAAAGTACGGTGATCTATCCGAAGCTGTTTTTCAAACCTATGAGATGCCGTTCGAACAGTTTCAAGAGGAAGAACCCGAGCTAGAGCCTGAGAATCTGACGGAAATCACCTTCTACCTTGAAGACGAGGGAGATAAAATCATGCTAGATGACATCGGCTTTTACGATCTAGGAATTCCAAATATGTTTTAAGGTAACTTGCCATTATACCATTAAGGCCTTCCCCTCAGCACATGTACAGCTGATTGGAAGGCCTTTTATTTTGTTGGATTACGGGGAATAGCCCCTAATATTGAAACATACAATAACCTATTCCCAGCCTACAAGGCTTGAATACAGACTGGTGTCTTTATCTTCAGCTCATTCCCTGTAGGAATTAATCTGCCACTCTCACTGTCGATGGAGAACGAAGTAATAATATCACTATTTTGATTCGCAGCGAGCAGCTTGCCACCAATAATGGCGAAATTACGCGGAGTACGTCCGCCTGTAACCTGCCAATCTACCGCTTCAAGATGACCTGTTGAATCCTCAATATGGAACAGGGCGATACTGTCTTGTCCCCGGTTCGAGACATACAAGAATTTGCCACATGGTGATACATGAATATCGGAAGCTGTGTCGTCACTACCCGCATTATATTGCTCTGGAAGCGTGCTAACATGCTGTAAAATGCTTAGGTTTCCGTTCTGTTCCTCATTAGCAAATACCGTTACTGTACAGTTTAGTTCATTCGCCAGATAAATCCATTGTCCTGAAGGGTGTACTGCCAGATGGCGGGGGCCTGAACCTGGTGGCAGATCAATCTCCCGATGCTTGGACAGCTTACCTTCCTCATGGCGATAGATCAAAACTTGATCCAGTCCCAAATCGCAAACCAGTATATGCTGGCCGCTTGCGTCTGGAATAACGGAGTGCGGATGCGGAGCTTCCTGGCGGTCTTCACGAACCCCAGAACCTACATGCTTCACTTGGTCAGACATGACCTGAAGCGAACCATCCTCATTTACAGGAAATACGTTGGCATTGCCACCGGAATAGTTAGAGACGAATATGTAATCTTGCTTAGGACTGATCGAGACATAACAAGGAGCGCCACCTTCCGTAGGACGACTTCCAAGTGGACTCAGCGCTTTAGTAACAGGATCAATCGCATAAGCATAGACCTCGCCCTCATCCTTCTCACTAACCGCATATAGCACGCTGCCTGTGCTGTTCACTGCTAAAAACGACGGATTCTCAATGCCCTTAGTACCCTCAAGAATCTTCATTTCACCTGATGAAGGACTAAGTGAGCATAGTAGAATAGCTTCTTCACCTTCAGGGTTATACGTTCCCACATAAAACAATACCTCATTAGGCCGTTCCATAGTAGCGACTCCTTTGTCGTATAAATTGTATTTACTTCTTAATTACCCTTTACTGATAGCAACTTACTCAGTATTTCATAATATTTTTTCACTATAGCATGTTTATAGTTGTAATACATTATCGAGCTCGCATTTTGAGGCCATTTCCTAACTCTCCCGGCAGTAGTAAGTTTTTACAAGTGGTTTAAACATGGTTGGCAAGGTTAATAGTAGACATCGAAAACAACAAAACGAAGGAGTTGAAGTAACATGAGTTTTTTATGGATGTTAATTGTTGGTGGGATCATTGGTTGGTTAGCAGGTCTGATTATGGGCAGAGATATTCCAGGCGGGGTAATTGGTAACATTATCGCAGGTATTATCGGTTCATGGCTCGGTGGCGTGCTTCTGGGAAGCTGGGGACCTAAAGTAAGTGATTTCTATTTCTTCCCTTCTTTGATCGGGGCCGTTGTTCTGATCTTTATCGTCAGCCTTATTCTTCGCTCAACAAGTGGACGCAGCCGTTCATAAGCTTAGGCTGAACCAATAATTATTGGACTACTTATATTATTAAAAATAGCAGGTCAAGGTTAACTACCTTGACCTGCTATTTGGTGTTTTTGGCCCCTTTCTACTTAAAGTAGTATGCAGTGCTTTTCACGGAGCTACTACCTCCGTACAGCGGCTACACTTCAATGTTCTGCCATCGTTTTTCTGTTATAATGAAGATACAAGTGACTCAAATCATAGAGAGGTCGTGAATCATGGGTAGCATTAACCCCTCACTCCTACATATCGGCTCCACTATAGGGACCTTGCTCATGGCGCTAATGGTTATTTTTATTCGTCTAAAAGCTAGTGCACGTCCGGTTACCATTCGAAAAATATGGATTCCACCTCTCGGTATGTCGACCGGCTTTGCCATGTTCGTTGTACCTGAAGTTAGGTTTCCTTTATGGTGGGCAGCGCTCGCCTTTCTGATCGGCTGGTTCATCTTCGCGTATCCTCTAATACGCAGCACAAACTTCGAACAACGGGATGGACAAATCTATGCTCAGCGTTCTAAGAGCTTTGCTTTCATTTTGCTGGGGCTTCTCCTTGTTCGCACCTTACTTCATGAATTTATTAATAGTTATGTTAGTATCCCACAGTCCGGTGGACTATTCTTCATCTTGGCCTTCGGAATGATTCTTCATTGGAGATTCTTTATGTACAAACGTTATAAAGCTATGACCTCCTCGGAGGCACAATCCCTACAGTCATAAGGATACATTATTATTCTAAGAGGCCATCTCAATTCATACGATTGAGATGGCTTCTTACGTGGTTGAATGCCTTAAAGTAAAAATCATTTTTCTGTGTCCGATGTTAGGTAACTTGTGGAGGGATACGTTAAAATATATGCATACCTAACAATAGAAAGCGAGGTCAAGGCAATTGAAAAGTAAATCGAGAAAAGTTGCCATCGTCGGTGCCGGGATGGTCGGTTCCAGCTGCGCCTACTCCATGGTCAATCAGGCAATTTGCGACGAGATCATGATGATCGACCGCACCTATGACCGAGCTATGGCACAAGCACTTGATCTCTCTCACTGCATGGATTTCACAAGCACACGCACCAAGGTGTATGCCGGAACCCATAGCGACTGCGCAGGAATGGATGTAGTTATCTTAACCGCCGGCGCTAATCCAAAGACAGGGCAGACAAGACTTGACGTCCTGGAAGCCTCTGCAGTCATTACTAGAGAAATTATCACCAAGATTATGGCTGGGGGATTTGATGGAATATTCGTAGTCGCCGCTAATCCGGTCGATATTGTCACTTATATGGTATGGAAAATATCAGGGCTACCCCGCCACAGAATTATTGGTACAGGAACCTCCATTGATTCCTCGCGCCTAAAGACACTGTTGTCTGATGTGTTCTCCATTGATCCACGCAGCGTTAACGGCTACGCACTTGGAGAACATGGTGAATCCCAGTTTGTAGCTTGGTCACATGTGACCATTGGCGGCAAGCCTATCCTGCAAATTATGGATCAGCATCGCGAGCGGTTCCAGCATCTGGATCTGGAGGATATCTCCCGCAAGACCAAAGATGCGGGCTGGGAGATATTCACCAAAAAGGGCTCCACACATTTCGGTATTGGAAGTGCACTGGCCTACATTACTCGTTCCATTTTGAATGATGAGCACAAGATCATTGCCGTATCCGCAATTCTGGATGGAGAGTACGGACAAAGTGGTGTATGTACCGGCGTGCCTGCCATTATTGGCAACACTGGTATTCAAGAACTGCTGGAGCTTAATTTAAACACCGAAGAAGCTGAGAAATTCAACGCCTCCTGCAGCATCGTGCGCTCAGGCATTGAGAGTCTACACTTGGAAGACAACATTTAATCTCCTGCAAACAAAAAAGAAATCGCTCTTTGGGATCGGTAATTAACACCAATGCCCTAAAGAGCGATTTTTTTATCCCTGATCTTTAACTTTTAATGCTCGAATACTGTTCAGCACAGCCAGTACGGTTACCCCAACATCTGAGAATACAGCTTCCCACATCGTAGCAATCCCAAATGCACCGAGGATTAGAAATATAGCTTTAACGCCTAAAGCGAAAATAATATTTTGCCATACGATCATCCGTGTACGCTTCGAAATGCCAATAGCTACAGCAATCTTAGACGGTTCATCGGTCATAATTACGATATCTGCCGCTTCTATCGCAGCATCGGAGCCCAGTCCGCCCATTGCGATCCCAACATCTGCTCTAGCCAGTACTGGGGTATCATTAATTCCATCACCGACAAAAATAATTTTCTCGCGATGTGACTTTTCACGATCCAGCTTCTCGATGGCCTCTACCTTATGCTGCGGCAAAAGCTCAGCATGTACCTCATCTACACCTAACTGCTTCCCAACAGCTTCAGCTACAGAAGAAGCATCGCCAGTTAACATCACTGTTTTACGGATGCCAAGCTTCTTGAGGCTCTGGATAGCCTGCTGCGAGTCCTCCTTCACTTCATCAGCAATCACCAGATAACCTCCATACTGATGCTCCACCGCGATGTGAACAACTGTACCACTCTGCTCTGGCACCTCATAGGCTATACCCTCACGCTCCATCAGACGCGCATTACCTGCAAGTACGGTCTTTCCTTCAATCGAAACCTCGATCCCATGGCCAGAAATTTCGTTATAATTGGAGATCGCTTCCTTAGAAATCTGTTCTCCATAAGCCGTCCGAATCGATTCGGCAATCGGATGGTTTGAATGGCTCTCCGCATAAGCGGCTGTCCGCAGCAATTCATCCTTAGACTTGCTACCCGACGGATAAATTCCAGTTACTTTAAACTGACCCTTAGTTAATGTTCCGGTCTTATCAAAGACAACTACTTTCACATCATTCAACGCTTCAAGATAGTTGCTACCTTTAATCAGAATACCACTGCGTGAAGCTGCACCGATCCCTCCGAAGAAACCAAGTGGAATCGAGACCACAAGCGCACATGGACAGGAGATAACTAGAAAGACAAGCGCCCGGTAAATCCAATCTGAAAAGGTTGCCCCGCTTATCACTAGCGGAGGGACGACGGCTAACAGGACAGCTGTAATCACTACTATAGGTGTGTAAGCCCGCGCAAATTTGGTAATAAAGTTCTCCGTTTTGGCCTTGTTGCTCGAAGCATTCTGTACTAGCTCTAGAATCTTGGATACAGCTGATTCTCCAAAGGTCTGAGTAACCTGCATCGTAATAACACCGTTCCGATTAATAAACCCACTTAATACTGTGCTTCCCGGTCCAGCCGAACGCGGTACAGATTCCCCGGTAAGTGCTGAGGTATCCATCATAGCGCTACCCTCAAGGATCGTTCCGTCCAGAGGAACCTTCTCACCCGGTTTCACAACAATCACATCACCGATCGCTACTTCCTCAGGGGAGACTCGTTTTAGATCATTTCCAAGCTTAAGGTAAGCAAATTCGGGACGGATATCCATAAGTGCCGTGATAGATCGGCGTGAACGGTTTACAGCCAGACCTTGAAACAGCTCTCCAATTTGGTAAAAGAGCATAACCGCTACGCCCTCTGGATACTCACCAATCGCAAAAGCACCGATGGTTGCAAGAGCCATCAAGAAATTCTCATCAAACACCTGGCCCCGGATAATGTTCTTAACCGCCTGCCAGACGACCTCACTACCTACGATGAGATAGGCTGCTAAGAAAATCAGCAGTTCTACTACACCCTCTACTGGTAAAAATATTCCGGCAAGCGCGAGTATCCCACCACCACCTAGCCGCAGTAGAATCTTACGGGTATCGCCTTCCCCATGCTCGTGACTGTGACCATGACCATCAGCATCATCATGCTTATGTCCGTCTGCAGTCTGATGATCGTGTTCATGACCATGTTTGTGATCATGTCCATGCTCAGGACTACTGTTAGTCTGCAGCTTGCGACTGCCCTGAGTTTTCTCTCTCACATTTACATGGGGCTCAAGTGCCTTCACCGTTTTCTTTGCTTCTACAATCGCCGATTCCTCATAACCTGCGGCGGTTTCCATCGTCATTGTCTTCGTAACAAAATTAACGGAGCAAGACGATACGCCCTCGATCTTCTTCACTTTATCTTCAATTTTCCTGGCGCAATTGGCGCAATCCAAACCTTCTAATTCCCACTGACGTTTTACTTTTCCCTGCATTGTTTCCATACGGCACATCTCCTCAAATAAAAACCATATATGAGCACTTGTTCATATGTTTTCTTATTGCTATTATATTCCCTTTATTTTTGAAGGTCAATACGCGATATACACCATTTTTCTTCGCTTCCATAAAAATTAAATGAATTGACCTTTTCGTGAAAATATGTAAAATAATGCATGATCACACTCGAGATGGATTGGCAACTGAAAGATAACGAAAGGATGAATGTAGACCATGTCAAAGCTAGCCAAGACGTCTTCTTTTTCACAGAAATATCCTGTTTGGACCGTTGTTATAATTGAGGTGCTGTTACTTTTGGCGGTATCTGCCGCCGGGACTTACGCTACGATTAAAGAGCTTTCGTATACCGCCCCAGTACTGATCTCCTTTATTCCAATCGCGCTTGTACTGATCATCTACTTCACAGTTAAGAACAAATGGAGTGGTCTCGGCTTCCGTCCTCTGAACACCATATCCTCAGGGAATTGGATCTATTATGCACCTCTAGTGGTCATTCTGATCACCATTTCCTTTAAAGGTTTTCGTGAGATCAGTACGTCTGAGGTATTGTTCTTTATCTTCTTCACGCTGCTTGTAGCCTTTGTGGAAGAAAGTATTTACCGCGGATTGATTTTCAAGACTTTACTTCCTAGAGGTGTTAAAACGGCTGTCATTACTTCAAGCATTCTATTCTCTATTACCCACTTACTTAATGCATTATCTGGTACGGACATGACGCAAATCCTTCTACAGCTCGTATATGCTCTTCTGATCGGTTTTGTGCTTACCTTGTTGATGCTGAAAAATAATAATATACTTCCGCTAATATTGTTTCATTTTGTACATAATCTGATTCAGTTTGTTGGAAACGATAATACAAGCGAATATATGGGAATCGATCTATTCATCCTTTTTGTACTCGCTGTACATTGTGTCTGGCTGGCCTTGTCTTTTAGAAAACCAGCCATTTCGAGCAGCCTAAAGCAATCTAGTTAATAAGTTTGCCCCTGGCTTGAAGCGCCAATCGTTTGTTTAGAGCCCATTCATCGCAAACCAAGCAGCAATCGGACCCAGTTGGCCTTAAAAGCAGCATTATCTCTCATTTGGAGTGCTACCCGGACTCTATAGCCGTTATTGGCATGAAAAAGGCCAAATCCAGGCCTCTTTCTATGGAATAGCTGCACTGGGGTCCGCAACTTTGCGCGAAAGGCGATAATCTGGCAAATAGCGTCGACTGGGTCTATAAGCCACAGAGAATGATTAAGACTAGAAATAAGAAGAAAAGGGAATCCCAAAAGCCGAAATGGCTGATGGGATTCCCTCTTTTTTCAAAATAAAAAAAACACTTAATACCTAGCTATTCGTGACGTACATGCTCGTGTGTCTGCAGAAAGATCTGCTCTACATGCGCATCGTTAAGCGAATAGAATACCGTCTTCCCTTCTTTACGGCGCTTCACAATTCGTAAATTCCGTAAATATCGGAGCTGATGGGATATCGCAGATTGGCCCATATCAAGGATCACGGACAAATCGTGTACACATAGTTCTTGCTGGGACAAAGCGTAAATGAGCCGTACTCGTGTGGGATCACCCAACGCTTTGAACATCTCTGCCATTTTATCCGTTATTTCTCGGTCAGGCAGAATCAATGCAATGGATTCCGGTTCAAGCTCCGAACCCTTGCATGTGTTATCGCAATCCTCTAATGCCGTTGGCTCCATGCTATCGCCCTCCTCCACCAGCTAGTTAGCTTCGCTGATTGTTTTCTTCAATTATATGAAAACCAGCTCTGGATGTCCATTGAGAAGGCGTTTATAAAATTCGCTGTAAATCAGACCGCTTTACGATAAAAGGAGAGTAGTCCTGCCGCAAAAAACACAATGAAGCTGCCGCCCACTACCATCATCAAAGTGTCTAAAGGTAAATTAAACGCTCCAAACGTGTCATCACCATACGGCATCATGGCCAACATTGGTTGTACCCACGGATAATAAGGGCCATAGGTTAAAGAATTGGCGATTAACATATTGGGAATGGTCAGACTCACATTAAGTGCCAGTGGTGCGCCGAAACTGCTCCAACCTTGAGAGATCGCTAGCTGCAGTGCTGCAAGTGGCAAACAAGCAACCAATCCGCCGAATACCGAACTTAGTAACAAAGACCATGGGATAGAACCAGGAACATCTTGAAATAAACCCATTCCAAGCACCATCACGAGGAACGTTAGTTGAACCGCAGCCAGCAATCCGATAATCATCACATATTTAGAGAGATACACCGATAACCGGGTCACAGGTAGCGACAGCAACATCTTCCAGCCTCCATCATGATGCTCATAACGACAGATCAGTGCGGCGAAAATCCCCGAGAGCACTGGTAGAAACAACATGGCATGCATCATAGACATCACATTTAACAGCAGTTCCCAACTCATCTTCTCCCCTTGTTTATCTGCCAATGCCCCGGGAAGTAATGCTAAAATTGGACTACCTATAACTAAAAGCCAGACATATGATTTAGACATTTTTAATCGTTCTGCCGATAGCACTCTCCAAAATGAATTCATCGTTAATCCACATCCTTTCTTGCGAAGTGCACTGCACCAGGCAAAAGAATCAGCAGCCCCAGCAGTAACCCTGCACCGCTAAATAAGAGACGATGCGAAGAATCCCAGGCCATATATGGCCATGTTAAAGGAACCCACTCCGAAAGTAGCATGGAGAAGATAGACACCAGAGATAAGGTTATTCCAAGAGCAACCGGCAATGTCTGATTACGGTTAGCCAAGGAAAGCCACAGCTGCAAAGCGATAACCGGCAACGCCGCAATATAGGATACAAAGCCAATTCGTAACACATCCAAATACGGAATCAGTTCGACCTTGAAGCCCAAGACAAGCCCTAAACCAACTGTACCCACCGAGAGCAGCAAACAAGAAACCGCCACTAGCACCAGACATAACACCAGCTTAGCCATAAATACTGAAGTACGTGAGATAGGTAGCGCCAAGAGCTGCTTCCACGAGCTCATCTGATGTTCTACATTTGCAATCAACGAGCATAATAAGGTCCCTCCGAGAAAAAGAGCAATAGGCACAAATGCAGCCACATTGTTCAGAAGCCCACCCCATAAATCCGCGCTATACTGCTCGCGAAGATAATCATAACGAAGTCCGAAGTTCAAGCCTTGCATGGCCACAAGTCCAAGCGGTCCAAGAAACACTAAAAACCAGAGTCCCTTGCCACGGATTTTTAGCCAATCCGCCGACAATGCCCGCCACATCATGATTCCTCTCCTCCTACAACCTGCAGGAAGAAGTCCTCAAGTGATTGTCTCCGCTCCTCTACACGATAAATAGCATGCCCATTCTCTACCAAGGCTTTGACTAGCAAGGCAACTCTTGCATCGATCATCCGGGAGAAGACTAGCTTTTGGTCTTGAAGTATCCCTGTGTACCCCCGTTCTTCAGCAAGACGCAGCGCGGACTCTGGGTCCGAGACCGCTAGACGCATTTCTCCACCAGCCTGACGCTGCAGATTCGTTATACTATCTTGGTACACCATTTGCCCTTGGCGAATGATACCTACGGTATCCGCCATTTGCTCAATTTCACTAAGTAGATGACTGGATACTACGACAGTAATCCCTTGTTCCTGTGGCAATCGTTTAATCAGTCCGCGAATTTCCTGAATTCCTGACGGGTCAAGTCCATTCGTCGGCTCATCCAGAATAAGCAGCTCCGGTTCCCCGAGCAAGGCAGCAGCAATACCTAGTCTCTGCTTCATCCCGAGGGAGAATCCTTTAACCGGACGTTTCTCTTCCCCTGTTAAGGAAACAATATCAAGCACCTCAGCAATCCGTGACTTCGGAGCACCAAGGATACGCCGGATGGCTTCAAGATTATCCACAGCGCTTAAGTGCCCGTAATAGGACGGGGATTCAACAAGCGACCCTACCTTCCGCAAAATTTGCAGCTTATGCTTGCGAAGATCCTGGCCGAACACTTCAATCCTTCCAGATGTCGGAGTGATCAGTCCAAGCAGCATGCGAATCGTCGTTGTTTTCCCAGCCCCGTTTGGGCCTAGAAAGCCATAAATCTCTCCCTTACGGATATTCAAATTTAAACTTTCCACCGCAGCCCGGCCACGGTATTTTTTCAACAAATCCTTCGTTTCAATCACTGTTTCTTTCATGTTCCTCACCTCGGTAATTAGCATAACGTCCCAAGGTTAAGAACAAGGCGGCACGAAGTTTAAGTTTTGTTTAAATTTCGCTCTGCGGATTAAGGATTACAACGGAGGTGCCATCTCCTGTACTTTCCATATCCCATTCTAGCTCCATATGTTTTATTAGAAGATCTACGATGGACAGCCCTAATCCTGCCCCTTTGTAATCGGATGGACTTTGGATGCCTCTGCCATGGTCCGTAATCATAACGACACGTTGCCCATTACGGGGCTCCGTAGAAATTCCTACATAAAGACCACTACTAGCATGACGAACAATATTCTGAAACAGATTGTCGAGAATACGGCGAAACCACACCTCGTCCACCATCCAGAATAACGGCTCAGCCTCCAAATCAATATCGATCTCGAAACCCTCTTTTTCCCATACGGGGTACCAAGCAGCCGCACTTTCCCGCAGCAAACGCAAGACATCTTTACGTTCCGGCTTTAAGGTGATCCTTCCGCTGCTCAGTAGATTATAGGATAAAAGATTCTCAATCAAGACGCTAAGATCCGCGATACGCTCATCCATTAGCTGTAGGGACTGTTGCCCTTTTGGAGTTAAGCTCTCCTTAGTCATTACATGGATGTGGCTGCGGATGACTGTAAGCGGTGTACGCAAATCATGAGATAGGTTGGATACTAGACGCTTGCGTAGCTCCTCTTCTTCTATTTCCCTACGTCGACTTTCATCCAGTTTCACGACCATCGTATTAAAGGCTTCCTCCAATCGTCCGATCTCGTCTAGTTTGCCTGTCGCTATAGGCCTAGGCATTCTATCCGGTCCTGTAATCGTCATCGCCGTTTGTAGCTGCAATAACCGTTTGCGTATTTTTCTAAAGAACAGCAAAGAAACCAGTGCGAACCCTCCAAAAAGTACAAAGAGCACAAAGTAATACAAAGCCCAAGCCCCGACTCCCCCATAGGCCCCTTTGTTTAGCAGCTTGTTTGGAATTTGCATTACAATAAACCCTTTACCCGCATCCACTCGGTCTCCCATGAAGGCGACGATGGCTAAAGGATCACGCTTTGTACTTTCTTTCATAAAAAAAATAGCCTCAGCCGCAGTCCACTCCTCCGGAACTCCGCTGCCATGATCCGGATTGCCTTCATCAGGTGTGAGAATCAACTGGGTCATTCCCTGCCCATCTACCCAAAACATAGTAGCCTCAGTGTATTTCCGGCTCAGTTCATGTAGACGCTCATTTATGGCTTCCGAAGAAACATCCTCCAATTGAAGCGCCTCTTTATGCCACATGGTCTCCAGCGCTGCAACACTCGAATACAGAGAGGTGTCTACAGATGGAGCCCCTTTAGTCACTTCATTAATCATATTGTAGAGAACAAAAGATAACGGCAGAACCACAGGAATAAAAAGCAGTGCAGAAACGATAATAAGCAAATATCCCGATAGCAAAGAGGAGCTACGCTGCTTGCGAATGCGTCCTAACCCCCTCATGCTCTTACCCGATATCCGATCCCCCGGACCGTTTCAATAATTTCCGGACTTCCCGGATCTAGCTCTAACTTTTCACGCAAATAGCGAATATGTACCATCAGTGTCTTGTCCCCTTCGATATAGCTCTCCCCCCAGACCGTTTCATAGATCTGCTCCTTCGTCATAATCTGACCAAGATGGCGTAGCAAATAAGAAAAAATCTGAAATTGCTTACCTGTAAGCATGATTTCTTCTTGCGTCTGAGCATTTATTACTCGGTTATCCCCTTCATAAACGACAAGGTGCTTAAGCGTGAGCGATTCCTGAGCAGATGCTCCATTCCGTCTGAGCAGCACCTCGATACGGGCCGCCAATTCATCCGGATGAAAAGGCTTGGTCAAATAATCGTCTGCGAACTCAAGCCCCTGCAGCTTATCATCAATTGAAGTTCGTGCGGAGAGCATCAAGATCGGTAGCTTAGGGTACACCCGCTTCAAGCGTTGTCCAACAGTAAATCCATCCAGACCTGGAAGCATTACATCCAGAATAGCCAATTGACAAGATGCTGCTTCCTCCGTCGCTCCCTCCCCGCTCCGTAGCCAACGTACACTATAACCACGTTCACTTAAATCCGCAGAAACAACACTGCCGATTTCACGATCATCTTCAATATATAACAGAGTAACGCTCATGTATTTTAAGTCCTCCCTGAGAAATTAAGTAAAAAGTTGAAGTCATTATAACATGTTTTAACAGGAACACTCAGGGACTTATGCTTTCTTATATTTTCAAAAAAAAGCCCTCCTAATCCTCAGTGGGATAGGAAGGCTTTCGGAATCATTTGAAATGGGCTTAGGGAGTCCAAACACCATGCTCTTTATTACTACCGATGTACTCGATACGTGTTGGAGTAAGCTCAAGAATCACATAATTAGGGTCGTCGGGTCCAGTAAACCACGGCTCAAGCTCTTTATTCCACACCTTCGTGCGCAGTCCTTCATCCATAGAGACAGCAGCAGTTGCTTCAATCTCCAGCACCTCTTTGCTTCCACCTGACTCATAGCCAAGTAGCAAAAATGTATTCGGATTATCTGATAATTCTTCTACCTTATGCGTCTTCCGATTCGTAGCTAAATAAATTTTCAATCCTTCATGGAAAATAGCCATGTAACGAACTTTGGGTTTGTTTCCTCCTTCGATCGTACCGAAGGAACCGAACTTGTTATTATCCAGTGCCTTAATAATGAGTTGTTCTAGTTGTTTGTTATCCATTACGTAAATCTCTCCTTTCATGCATATAAACAAAAGTTTATATATCCAAGCTCTCGGTTTGGACTTATCATAATTATGGTGCTTGTTATAATGTACCCTTTAGGTCCAAATTGAATCCGACCACATCCCATAAACCTACTTCTAGCTAAGGAGCCTATTTCGTGAAAAAACTGATCTGGATTGGCTGTCTTTCCTACTTTGTCATTGGACTTGCTCATGTAGTGCTGGGATCTATTCTTCCCGTTCTGTTAAAGCATTATGACCAAAATTATAGTGCCGGCGGGCAATTAATTTTTAGTCAATTCGCTGGTTTTCTTGCTGGTGTGCTTGTCTCTCCCCTACTCAATCGCCGTTTTGGCAAACGTGGAGGCATCATTATCGCCACCGCTCTTCTCCTGACCGCTGAAATTGCGTATGCTTTTCTACCACCTTGGGGATGGATGTATGTCATCGCTGTTGCGGCTGGCTTTGGTTTCGGCATGATCGAAGCCGTCATCGGCACCATCATTATCGGAGCTGTGACAGAAGGAACCGCTATTGCGATGAGCCGACTTGAAGTCCTATTTGGGATAGGAGCACTCGTAATGCCTCTTATCGCCAGTCCGCTCATTGCTACCGGAGCATGGAGATTGGCATTTCTAATTGTCGCTGGCTTCTCATTAATTTCCCTCATTCTCTGGGGAAGAGGCCATTTTGGGAATCTGCAGCGCATACTAGACGAGCGAGCCCCTCGCAAAGTCTCAGTAACTTCGCATTCCTCGCAGTCCAGCACACAGCTTCCGTATAAAGGGAAGCAATGGATTCTGCTGGGCATCTTCATCCTTTTCTTCTTTCTCTATGTAGGTACAGAGATGAGTCTGGTCAACTTTATGCCCGCCATCTTTATCGCCAAGCTAGGGATGACGGAATCTGCGGCGGCGCTGACAGTCACTTTCTTTTGGCTAGCTATGTCTACGGGAAGACTGTTTGCTGGAGTGATCGCAGAGAAAATTTCTTATCGCGTGTACATTTTGAGCAGCTGTTTACTGACCTTGTTACTGCTGACTCTTTTTCCGTTCACGGAGAATCGAGTGGCTGCGTTCATTGTCATTTTACTGCTTGGGCTATTTATGTCTGGTATTTTCTCCATTGCTTTAGTCTTCTCCAGCAAGATGCTGCCAGGAGCCGAAGAGTCGACACCTAGTATAATGATCGCTGCTGGAGGTGTCGGTGGAGCCCTGCTGCCCCTATTCATGGGCTGGTCTATGGACCATCTAAAAGTGGCACAAACCGCTGGGTTACTTGCCGGTTTTGCCGCCTTTTTGTTCTTGCTGAGCATTGCCGCATGGAGATTCCAATCCAGGCAAGCAGTGCAAAGAAAGAGTTCCAGTATTTAGAATGTTAGAATGGTATCAACCTAATCCTTTTAGGGTAATGTCATCTATAAGCATATTCTGAGCACAAGGATGGACGATGAATGGATAAGCTTTCAACTGAGCCTTTATTACATACTGCGCTTATGCAGTTTATTTTTCCCTTTTCAATAAAAAAGGGCGATTCTAAAAAGCTTATCCAGCAGTTGCAGGATGATGGCTTCACACGTTTTTTTCTGGATAATAAAGAACTGGAAAATGCCTATTATGGAGAAGGCTACTGTGTTTCCCATGAACGAATGGAGCGCACCTATTTACCGTTTGCTGCACACATCCTTTTTCCACGACAGAAGGATGCTGACTCTTTCCGCCGCTTTTCCAGAGTAAATAATCTGGACTGTATTCTGGAGATTCCGCAGCAGTCCATATTTTTTAAAGTTCTCTCGACGGATATATTCATATGTCCTTTTCAGCTTGGATTTGTGACGATACGTGTCCAGCTTGAGGGGGATTCGATTCCCTTTAGTATTGCACTCGAATTCGCGGACCGCTTCCGAGCACTTGAGAACACCTTCGTACAGGATGACTATACTTATATCCATTGCGGGGAAGAGACCTTTGAGATGGTGGAGGATTTTGTCTTCCGAAATCTGGTGGATGGACTGGAGCCTTTTCTAGATCATTCGGATATCAATGGGGCTTATTTCGAGACGCTCCCCTTTTTCGTAGATGAAAGAATGCAGGTGCAGGCCTTTTACGGCTTTCAGAATGAAGAAGATTCTGATGAGATTAGTGTAAATCTACGCTATCGCGCCTCTCAGCTTGATGGAATTGATCTGAACGGGAAGCCCTATGCCAGTGCCAGCGATCCAGCGTATATTGCGAACTATTGTCATGAGCATTCCTATAATCGATGGGGTCCAGACACGTATTATATGATGAATGAGCAGACCTTTTGCTGCATGACACGAGCTGAACCGAAGATTGCCGTTAACCTGGCCAACCAGATGTACGGGCAATATTATTACGGATTTCTACTCAATATTTTCCACAAAATTGTTCTGCTAAAGCTGGCAAATATGCATTCCCGACTACGCATAAACCACGATTATGATGAGATCGATAATTTAATCTACTCGATTAATAAATTCTCGGCAAAGTTCTATTTCTTGGAGCTGATTTCACAGTCGCAAGGACGGGAGATTTTTCTTCAGCTGCGTAAAGTATACGGAAACGACGCTCTGTTCGAGGAAGTGAAAGAAACCTTGACTGACCTGTTTCAGTATCAAGATAAATTCCAGTCCAAGCGCCGGGATAATCTGCTGATGATCCTCACTGTATTTACGGTGGTAAGTGGGATTTATGGCATGAATCAGGTCATTGACGATCTGGATGGAAAGATTCAATGGAGTAAAATGATCAGCTATTCGCCCTTTGAGTTTCTTGCTCTCTTCGTGATTATGAGCGGGATAATGGTCAGCGTTGTCCTTACGTTAGGTGCTCTGGTTAGTGAGCTTAAGCGGCGTCACCGAAAGAAATATAAAGATCTAGACTGACGAAATGGCAGCCATAGATTTGAAAAATTTAGGAGCGTGCTACTAGACATTCCGAGAACAGCCGTCTATAATACACCGTATGCGAGAAATATAAGATATAAAGTATAGGTACAACACTTATACTTGCTTATATTGCACGTGGAAATACCCGTTAACTTCATAGAACCAGGGGTGCTGGAATTGGCCGGCTGAGATTGTATCCCACAAGATACTGACCCTTATACCTGATCTGGATAATGCCAGCGTAGGAATCGCCAATTGGTTTTGGTCCCTGTGACCTTTACTAACCTAGCGCCAAGCCAGCGTCCCGATCACTCGGGGCGCTTTTTTTGTGTAGATCACAAAAGATGTAGAAGAAATGTACATACTACACTTTATGATTCATGTTGGATGACGGGATCTGGCAACCTTAAAGGAGAGAAGAAAACATGCAACTCAAAAAAGCACTCATGCTGAGCCTCATCTGTATGCTCATTCTTGCGATTGCTGGATGCGGCAGCAACAATGGGAATACAGCCGGAAACAAAGGAAATGCTGCGGAATCGAATGCAGCGACCGGATCAAATGCTCCGAAAGAGCTTACCAAAGTTAAGGTTGCACTGGATTGGACACCGAATACGAACCACACCGGTCTATACGTAGCCAAGGATCTTGGTTATTACGCGGAAGAAGGTCTGGATGTAGAAATCGTTCAACCTGGCGCCGCGGGTTCCGATACCATGGTTACTTCTGGCGAAGCTGCTTTTGGGATCAGCGCTCAGGAAGGATTGACTCTAGCCCGTCTACAAGGCGTTCCCCTTGTCTCGATTGCAGCCATTATTCAGCATAATACTTCGGGATTCGCCGCTCCAGTAGACCGCAATATTAAATCACCAAAAGATTTTGAGGGTAAAACCTACGGCGGTTGGGGCTCTCCTGCTGAAGAAGCAGCCATGAAGGCGATCATGGACCCTGTTGGTGGCGATGTGAAAAAGGTGAAGCTAATCAGTATTGGGGAAGCAGATTATTTTACAGCCGTAAAACGCGACATTGATTTCGCTTGGATCTTCTACGCATGGACCGGTATTGAGGCTGAACTGCGTGGTGAACCTCTGGATATGCTGTACTTAAAGGATTATGCGCCTCAGCTTGATTATTACACGCCTGTGCTAACAACGAGCGAGAAGCAGATCACAGAGAATCCAGATTTGGTGAAGGCTTTCCTGAAAGCTACATCAAAAGGGTATCAGTATGCTATTGATCATCCGGAAGAGGCAGCCGCTACATTATCTAAAGCTGTGCCTGATCTAGATACCGAGCTTGTCCTAGCTAGCCAAAAATGGCTCAGCCCGAAATACAAGGACGATGCACCCCGCTGGGGCGAGCAAAAAACCGAGGTCTGGCAGAATTACGGCGACTGGATGTATGATCTGAAGCTGCTGGATAAACCGCTGGATGCAGCTAGTGCATTCACGAATGATTTTTTACCGGCGGAGTAGACCGGACTTCCCAAGTTCGTTCAAGATTCGACGCCGAGTCTGCTTCCTGAATTACTTCGTTATCAAAGTTGACTTTTTAACTACCTTATAAAATGAGAGGATTGATTATTGTGGCTAACACATTATTAAGCATTCAAGTAATTCCTAAGACTCCAAACAATGAGGACTCCATCCCCTACGTAGATAAAGCGATTGAAGTTATTCAGAAGTCCGGCGTTAAACACCAAGTGAATCCGCTGGAAACCACTATGGAAGGTGAGCTTAGCGAGCTGCTGGAGGTTGTGCGTCAAATGCAGGAGGCGCTAATCGAAGCAGGTAGTCCAAGCGTGATTTCGCAGATCAAAATCGCTCATAATCCTACCGGAATCAGCATGGATAAATTGACGGAGAAATATCGGCCGTGAGATCGACCTGGAAGCTAATATGGCCGCCCCTTGTGGCGGTCGTCTTCTTTTTAACTGTATGGCAGCTATCTGTATCTCTATTCCATATCGAATCATGGATTCTTCCGAGTCCTGCTGACATTGCTCGCGAATCTACCAGTAACGCTTCTGGTCTTTGGGTTCATACGATGGCTACGCTGCGACTCACTTTAATTGGTTTTCCGATTGGTACAGGTGTAGGCTTGATTGTTGCTCTACTTTTGCATCTTTTGCCTTGGGCCAAACGGGCTTTTTATCCACTCATTATTCTGAGTCAAAATGTTCCTTCTATCGCACTCGGACCGCTGCTTATCATCTGGTTCGGCTTCGGTCTTTTGCCCAAAATCGTGCTGATTACGCTGGTATGCTTCTTCCCGGTAGCTGTCGCTGCAATGGGCGGCTTGTCTCAAAGTGATCAGGTCATGATGAATTATATGAAAATGGCGGGCGCAAGCAAGTGGCAAATCTTCACCAAGCTGGAGCTTCCGTCTTCTATCCCGGCACTATTCTCAGGTGTAAAGATATCCGCCACCTACGCAGTTATGGGAGCCGTGGTCGCAGAATGGATTGGCGCGGATAAAGGGATTGGCTATTATATGCTCCTCCAGAAATCCGCTTATCGAACGGATCGGATGTTTGTTGCTATTGTTATTATTGTACTTTTAAGTCTCGTGCTTTTTGCTATTATCGCATTGTTGGAAAAATGGTTAGTCCGCTGGAAACCGCGCCGTAGCTCATAGAAAGGAAGATGCCTGTATGTCTCAAGCGACGCAAATGCAACAAAGAACAACTGAAATCATAAGCTCTCCTGAAGCTCATACTGCTGCACCACCTGCTCTTGAAGTAAGCGGCATCTCCAAGTCCTTCACCCATCGTCGCCGTGAGACGAACGTGCTGAACAACGTTTCTCTTAAGGTAGAGCAGCAAGAGTTCGTTTCAATTGTTGGTCCTTCCGGCTGTGGAAAAAGCACCTTATTCCATATGATCGGCGGTCTTGTGAAGCCAGATGCGGGAACGATCCTCATGAACGGTAAGGTCGTTACGGGACAACGTGGTGAGATTAGTTATATGCCGCAGCAGCCTGCACTTTTTCCTTGGCGGACGATTGAAGACAATGTACTGCTCGCGGGTGAAATCAAAGGTGCACTGCATGATGGAGCTCGTGAGGAAGCACGACAATGGCTGGCCAAAGTTGGCTTGAGCGGGTTTGAACATGCTTATCCGCATATGCTGTCTGGTGGGATGCAGCAACGTGCTGCTTTTCTCAGAGCATTGCTCGCTCCGCAGGAGCTGATGCTGCTCGATGAACCTTTCAGCGCACTGGATGCACTAACTCGCAGTGAAATGCAGCGCTGGCTGCTCGAATTGTGGGAGGAAAATCGCCGATCCGTGCTGTTCATTACCCATAACATCGAAGAAGCGTTGCTGCTCTCGAATCGTATTTATGTATTCTCGGGTCGCCCCGGCTCTATTTTACATACTGTAGATGTACCGTTTCCGCGTCCGCGCCGTGATGAGATTACAGATTCACCGGAATTTCTTAAACTCAAACGCCAGCTGTCACAATGGATGCGAGAAGAACAAGCTAAAAGCGGAAAGCAGCCTTCTGAATAGAGATCACTCCTCTCACCTGAATGAGAGATCAAACAAAGAACCGCTCGGGCTTCTATTAGCCCAAGCGGTTCTTTTGTTTTAACCAGATTATGCAATTAGTATCTTATTGCGCTTGTACGAACTCAGCAGATTTAATCCCTGCTTGACGGCCGAAAATAATGATCTCTGCTACAGAGTTACCGCCGATCCGGTTTTGACCGTGCAATCCACCTGTAACTTCACCTGCTGCAAACAGACCAGGAATAGCAGCACCGTCTTTATTTAATACTTCTGTGTTCGTATTGATCTTCACACCGCCCATGGTGTAGTGGATCCCTGGTGCGATCTTAATTGCGTAATAAGGACCTGTGGACAAGTCGTTGTCCATCCCTGTGGTTCTGCCAAATTCAGCATCGTTCTTGTTCTTAACCGCGCTGTTCCAAGTATCAAGTGTCGATTTTAGCTTATCCGCTGGAACGCCGATTTCTTTCGCCAATGCTTCGATGGTATCCGCTTGGATTACGAAGCCCATTTTATCATATTGTTCAATTGCTTTAACGCGTGATTTGACGCCGGAATCAAAGACAAGAGTAGCCGCCTTTTCAGGAAGTGCATTGATCGCTTCGGTAACTTTATCACGTGTAGTCAATTCGTTTACGAACCGTGTACCTTCGCTATTCACGAGGATAGAACCTTCGCCGCGAACAGCTTCCCCGATCAGATAAGATTTCTCTTGTTGAACTGTAGGGTGAACCTGGATTTGATCCATATCAACGGTGGTTCCACCTAGTGCCTCGATCATCTTGATACCGTCGCCGGTGCTGCCGATCTGGTTAGTCGTAACGTATCCTTCCAGATCAGGTCTGACTTTAGAGATCATATCCATATCGGCACCGAAACCGCCAGTTGTTACAACAACTGCCTTCGCTGTAATGGTTTTTTCATCGGCCTGGTTAAAGAGTACCTTTACTCCGTCAACCTTACCGTCTTTTTGGGTAATTTCCTTCACATCTGCATTCACAAACAATGGAACTTCTTTTTCCTGTACGTTCTTAACCAATCCTTTGACAAGATATTGGCCTACCGCAGAGCCGTCTTCTGGACGGTGGGTACGTTTTTCGTTCATACCGCCTGTGATTGTGATATTGTTCAGTCTGATGCCGATCGAATCCAACCAATCGATAGCACTTGCAGAATTGTCCACAAAGAAGCGAAGCATCTCTTTATCGTTCGTGTCGTGGCCGCCTTTTAGTGTCTCTTCATAAAACAAATCATTGCTGTCTTTAATGCCTTGTTCTTTTTGGAATTTCGTTTGAGAAGCGTTCATCCCCGACGAAGATTTACTTGTATTACCGCCTGCAACCGGCATTTTTTCTAAAATAACCGGGTTCAAGCCTTTAGCCTTAGCTTCCAGTGCAGCAGACATTCCCGCACCACCAGCACCAACAATAACGATATCATAATTATCTTTTAATTGATCCATTGGTGTGTAGCTAGCCTCTGATGCGCCTGATACGGCTTCAGCTTTATCATTGTTAACCGTCTCATTGACCTTACTCTTGTTCTCGTTGCCATTACTACTAGCTGTAGTGTTGCTATTACTGTTACCGCAGCCTGCGATCACGAGCATGCCAGAGAGAATGAGAATAAGAGCAGCACTTGATGTCTTCTTCATCTTTATAACGCCCCTTTTGTGAATGTTTTCACATATATGATAACGCAAAGATACTGTTTTGGGAAGTTCTTTATGTAATTAGTTATGGTTACTGTTACATTTTCATGAATATTTTCACTTTAAATTTTCATGAAAATTTTCAATTTCAACTACGACTCTGCTCACAATTAAGAAAGCCGCCCTATCCAGGGCGGCTTTCTGACTTATTTCCTAATCAACGTTTTGAAATACAAATTTGGGTAGTACCCACTAATGTCTGCTCTCTTATGGTATATAAGCTATAACTTCAATTTCTACGAGCCCATCCTTAGGCAGACGTGCTACTTCAACAGCGCTGCGAGCAGGGTATGGCTGAGAAAAAAACCTTCCATAAATCTCGTTCACCTTAAGAAAATCATTCATATCCTTTAGGAAAACGGTCGTCTTAATTACCTGGTCCATGCTTGTACCCGCCGCTTCCAGTAGGGCTTTGACATTCAGCAACGACCGTTCCGTCTGTTCCTCAACCGTAGCAGGAAAAGTCCCACTAACCGGGTCTAGTCCGAGTTGTCCTGAAGTATATAGGACGTTCCCAAGCTTTACAGCTTGAGAATAAGGTCCAATTGCATCCGGTGCATCCGTTGTTATTACAATTTCTTTATGCATATTTGTCATTCTAAAAGACTCCTTTATCCAACTTGTTTATTAGTGTTACCGTCATATTCCTTTAGCATTTCTGCCTGTTGCTCTGGCGTTAACTTCGCGATACCGAATCCCGTAAAGCCCCATATCGTCGCAAAGATTATTCCTGTCCAACATAGAACAGCCCAAGGTAAATAGTCTAATGTTGCAACACCCAGCGTTCCCGCCATATAAGCACCTGCAGCTGTCCAAGGCAGAATAGGCTCGGTAATGGCCGCTGAATCCTCGATGGTACGTCCCAAGTTCTTTGGATGCAAGCCCCGACGGATATATGCTTCACGCAGCATTTCACCTGGCATTAAGATGGACACCTGACCGTTACTTGTAACTCCGATCATCGTAAGACCTGTAACAATGGTTGCTACGATCATAGATCCTGTGGAATGGACAAACTTCAAAAGCTTATTAACAATCAGTTCCAGGGACTTCGTCAGAGAGATGGTTCCAGCGAACGTGATTGCACAGAAGCAAATGAGAAGTGTACCCATCATGGAGTTCATTCCGCCACGATTTAAGAGACGGGGTACATCTTCAATAACGTTGGCAGAATCAAAGCCAGCTACTTGAACCATGGAGATATTGAATCCATTAACAACAGAAGAAACGACATCATTCAGCGTAAAGCCCTGGAATAGAAGTGCGTTAGCCATAGCGAACATTGAAGAGATCAGCATGACCGGTATTGTCGGTTTCTTCGCAATCGAACCATACAAGATGATTAATACAGGTACTAAAAGCAGCAGATTAAAGTCGTAAATTGTATCCAATGATCCCATAATCGTTCCAACCTTCTCTGGAACAATAGCACCTGCAGCATCTGTGTTTAGACCTGTGATAATGAAGACAACGCTTGCAACGATAAAAGAAGGAAGTGTGGTATACAATAAATGTCCAATATGTTCATATAGATTGACACCAGTTGCTAACGCGGCAATATTCGTTGTATCTGAAAGCGGTGACAATTTATCACCAAAATAAGCACCTGCAACAACAGCACCAGCTACTGCTGCTAGGTTTGCATCCATACCCGCGCCAACGCCCATAAAGGCAACCCCGATCGTTCCCGCTGACCCCCAAGATGTGCCCGTACAAAGCGAAACGGCAGCTGTCGCAATAAATGCGGTAATAAGCAGAAATTGTGGACTAATGATTTTCAATCCATAATAAATCATCATCGGGATCGTTCCACCAACCATCCATGCCCCAATCATAAAACCAACCATGATCAGAATAAGAATGGCAGGCATCGTCTTCGCGATCTTACCAGCGATAGATTCTAGTATGTCGTTGTAGCTATAACCAAGAATAATCGCGATAATACCAGCAACTACCGCAGAGGTAATAATAAGTGGTTCTGGTGGTAATTCAAACAACACATACCCTAAACTAAGTAGCACAATCATCGTAATAATCGGTAATAGTGCTAAGAACATCGTCGGCTGTTTCTTGACTCTTGGTGATTCTGATTTGGACATGGTTATTTTCCCCCTTGATACGGATCTGAGAAAAGCTACTAACGAGGTCTTTCAAGGTCATTAATAAAGCGTTATTTATTATTTTAATTTTTTAATGGATAAGCTCGGTACAGCCGATGAAAAGCTTCTTGCAACATGGGTAGTGGCGTTGCGATATTTAAGCGAATAAAGCCTTCTCCTGATGCCCCAAAACCTGTTCCAAAGCTCACGCTAACCTTCGCATCCGACTCAATCCACTGCTTTAGCTCTGCTTCGTTGGCACTGATTGCCCTACAATCCACCCATATCAGATAGGTTCCTTCTGACTCGATCACGCGAAGCTCAGGCATATATTCAGCTATATAAGCTTTCACCCAAGCAATATTGGCTGTGATATACTCTCGTAATTGTTCCAGCCATTCATCACATTCCGTATAAGCCACTTCTAAAGCAGGAACTGCAAAGAAGGTGGGGTTATGACAGCCTGCCTGCTGTAAGCAATGTCTGAATTTCTCCCTCAGCTGATCATTTGGAATCACGATGTTAGCAATTTCAAGGCTTGCAAGATTAAAGGTCTTCCCTGGGGAAGTGCAGATAAAAGATCGCTGCTCAGCCTCGGTTGATATCTTCCCGATTATCGTATGCTCATGACCTTCATGAATAAAATCGGCATGAATATCATCCGATACAATATAAGCATCATACTTCGTACACAAGCTAACGATTCGTTCTAGTTCAGCTCGTGTCCATACCCGACCAACCGGATTATGCGGTGAGATGAGCAGTACAATTTTAACCCCTGCTTGCATCCGCAACTCCATATCAGCAAAATCGATCTCATAACGCCCGTTCACTTCACGAAATGGACTTTCCACTAATACACGGTTATTTAGCTCTACCGATTTGGCAACCGGCTGATAGGCTGGCGTATGGATTAACACTTGATCACCTGGTTGAGTGAAGTTCTGAATGATCAGAGAAACCGCTTGCACAATACGAGGACAAAACACGATCCATTCTTGCGGAACCTCCCAATCGTAAGCTTTTTTAATCCATCGCTGAACTGCATCATAATAAGGTGGAAAAGGATCAGTATATCCATATATGCCATGCTTCGCCATCTCCGTTACTCGCTCTATCACCTGTGGAGGGGCTTGAATATCCATATCCGCGACGGAAAGCGCTATCATTTCTCTGCCGAAAGCTTGCGCCATACCATCCCATTTAGCGCAATTGGTCCCATATCGGCTAACAACCTTATCAAAGTCTATTGTCAACTAGCCCACTTCCTCTCTTGAGAGTTCTGTTTATTCTTACTTAATTTTTTGCAAATAACGATAAACTGTTGGCTCAGATATCATCAAGGACTTAGCCACTTGAGAAACTCCACCTTTAAGTAGAAACACACCCTGCTCGTTAAGTACTTTCACTAGCTCAATCTTCTCTTGCGAGGACAATCGCTCTGCCGGAACATTAATTTTACCGAGCACCGAATCAATCATATGCTGGAGCAGGTCATCTACGTTTCCTTGTAAATACTCTTCCGTCTGCTTGTCTACAACCTCTTGTTGTGGTATTAACGGTACTGGTGGAAGTGTTGATCCTCCTTGCAAAATGTTTTGTATCCACTCAGCTGCAACCTCCACATGTGTGACATCAATGTTAATACACATCATACCGACCAATTCATTGCTGCTGTTTTTAATATAATAAGTAGCGGAGCGAAATACCTGACCTTGCGAACCACGCGCTTTATAGTTAGCAATAAACGGTTGCTCACGGTAGGACTCATCTTTCAACAGCTTAAGCACGAGATCCGTTGAACTATCGCCTACTTTACGTCCACTGATATATCCGTTTTCAATAAATATAATTGAACGCTCTGGATTGCTTATATCATGAATAACAACCTCACATTTTGAACCGATAATTGAAGCAATAAAAGAAGCAATTGGAAAATAGGACTCTAAGCAGCTGCGATCTTCTTTCATGTGAGCATTTCACTCCTTTCGTATTGCGTTTGATCTTAGTGATAATAATTTATTATCTTGATAAGATTTTATTACAACATTCTTAAAAAAGCAATCAGTAATATATTGGAATTGATTCAGCCAATATTCTCACTTAAATACTTAGGGCAGATTACCTGTAAACGAACACAAAAATAGTCTTTCACTATTTCTACAAATTGCAGAAATAGTGAAAGACTATATATTTACTGCTGTACCTTATTTCCTAATCATAGCTCGATACACGAATTTAGGAAGAACTGCTTGTCTGCGCCAACGCGACTTTTGTCCTTTAGCAACAGGGGCAAATATCAGTCGATGCAACCACTCTAAGTTGAGCTTTTTCCATATCACAGGAGCTGGAGTCACTTTTCCCGCTATAACATCCAAGCTTCCCCCCACGCCAAACACAACCTTAACCTGAGAAAGCGCCTGTTTATGCTTATAAACCCATTTATCTGAGTACGGCGCACCCATCGCAACGATCAGGAAATCTGGCTGTGCGTGCTGAATCTCTGCCACAATGGCCGGTTCCTCTTCTTTTGTAAGAAAACCATTATGTCTTCCGGCAATTTTCACATTCGGATATAGCTCTGTAATCTTTTCGACCGCTTTACAGCTTGTATGCTCATCCGTGCCCAAGAAATAAAAGCTCCAGCCCAGCTTATTTCCTTGCGCGAGCAGCTCAAGAAGTAGTTCATACCCCGTAACTCGTTCAGCTATAGGGTCGCCTTTTCTTCTCGATGCCATCACAATACCGACTCCATCAGGAGTGATCAAATCCGCCTCATGAAGTATGGTTCGAAGCAGCTCGTCCGATTGACTTGTTATCGTAATTTCCGGGTTCGCCGTAATCAAATGAAATAGCTTCGGTTCTCCGGATTGAATATGTTTTGTTAGATGAAGCGTTGTCTCGTTAAGTGTTAATTTTGAAAAAGGAACGCCTAATATAGAGACTGTCCCAGCCATTTAATCACCTCTTACTGAAAAGTTCATTCCAGTATACCTTACCGTAATCAATAAGGATAGTCAGCGTCATTCCTCCATAAACTTCCACCACTCTATTAACCAAGGTTCATCGATCCCCCGCAGGCGGAATTCCTCCAAAAGTATCTTTCGAAATTGTTTTTCCATTTTGACAAAATTATTGTCCTCCTGGTACATGGGAGCAAAGGACTCATCCTCTCTAAGATAACACCAAAAATCGCCTGCACACTCCAAAATCTTTCGACCGACGACCGTTTGTTGCGCTATGGGAACAAGCCATTTGTCATAGGGATACGGATAACCTTCAATAGTGATTGCACAGCGTAAAGCTTCTTTATAAAGGGAAACTGCTAAGAACAAGATCGGAAAGGCGTCGCCACGAACTACAGGATTATCTAGACTTCTGGCATAGCTTCTTAGCTGTATGTATGAATTTTTACGAAATTTCATTAGTACTTCAGGTTGGAGTGGAACATAGGAATGAAAAAGTGACTTCAGATCCAGCCGATCGTAGTAAATATAGGACACTGATGCATTCCACAGCCATTCCATATCCCCACTCATTAAAGCTTCTTTGATTTCAGATATTTTATGGAGAGTATAATGCCCTTTCTTCCCACTCGGAAGCCTTATATCCATAAAAAAACTACTGTGCTCCGGGATCAGCCCGCTTCCTCGAACCGATGATTAATACCGTTGTAAGATTCATCCTTACAAATAATGATTACATCCACATCCGACTGCCCATCTACCACCCCAAGTGCGGTCGATCCATCAAGGATAATGCTTATCCTCTGACCATCTTCTTGCAATAACGGGTGATTTAGGATCTCTCGCGTAATGTATTGTCCAATCTCTTCGAGTAATTCGCTATGAAGCTGCAACTTATCAGGTGTTAGTAAAATATCTGATAACACTGCTTTTTTCATCTTATCCTCCAGCCTCCAATCGATCTCAACTCCCTTATAGCGCTTACATTTAATTTAAATGTAGATTTGGGAATATCATTTTATACTCTGGAGATACATCTTGCAACGATATATGTAGTACCCTTTTGCCCTTGCCCAAATATAATGAAGCATCTAGTCATTTGAAGAGGGGGTTATATCATGGCGTTACCCACCATCATAACCACAGTTCCTACATCCGTACCTGTCGGAGATATTGAGGTAAATCCCATTACCAATCGGGTATACTTCGTAAATCCAAATACTACAGCCGGAACTGTTGGTGTATTAAGTACCCTTACCAATCGGATCATTGCAACCATACAGGTAGGTAGATTTCCGCTCAAGCTTGCCATCAACCCAAGAACAAACCGTGTGTATGTCACCAACTTCCGCGATGGAACGGTATCTGTAATTAGCGGACGGACAAACCGTGTAATCAAGACCCTCCAAGTAGGCAGGAACCCTGATAGCGTTAACGTTAATGTTCGAACGAACCTGATTTATGTGTCAAGTGCCTCTGGCATCGTAACGGTCATCGATGGCAAATCGAACTGTATTAGAACCACTATCCTCATCGGTGGCCGCCCTTCCGCTATCGTCATTAATAAACGTACCAATCGCATTTATGTAACGAATACGATAAACAATTCCGTTTCTGCCATCAACGGTAGTACACAAACTGTGATCGCAACTATCAAAGTTGGTAACAATCCAGTGATCACACCAGCGCTAAATCCGATTACGAACCGTATTTATGTAGCAAATAACTTAAGCCGCTTTCTTTCCGTGATCAATGGCCGCACCAACAAGCTCCTCAAGAATGTGCAGCTTGGACGGCTACAAAGCGAGGTCATCCTTAATCCGCTTACGAACCGTATTTACGTGTCCAGCGCTCAACAGGTTAAAAAAGGGAAGCTTTTTGTGCTTAATGGAAATAACAATAAGGTGATCGCAACTAGAGTGTTATCTTCCTCCTCCAGCACATTCATCAATCCGATTACGAATCACTTGTTTGTCAGTAATTTTAATAAGAACAGAATGTCCGTGTATAACGCCAGCACGTTTAAAAGAATTGCGGTATTCCCTTGCGTAACAGGCGTAAATATCACGCTTAATCCACTAACGAACAGGTTATATGTCGCGAACGACAATTCCATCACAGTCATTCAGGATGGTCCAAGATTAACACATAGATTTAAGTTATAATCCCCTGACGAAAGAGTATCGCTACCGCATGGGAGCGATTTTTGGCACAAAGCTTATTTACAGCTGATTTCACATACTGACTGACGGTGGCTGGACTAATCTGCAGGGACTCTGCTATTTGTTTCGTGTTTTCTCCTGAAGAAATCTTCTGCATCACTTCCAACTCTCTTTTGCTCAATACATTGGATTCCTCATTCGGATTAAATTTATCGATCACTCCACCGATGAGCTTCCCATATAACGTGAAGGCTGATAGCATCTCTTTATCTATAATTGCGCCCTCAGACAGCTCGGTACTGCATATATATCCAATAACTAACGAATGCAAGAAGATCGGAACAATGATCAGGGAACCTGCTCCAGAGCCAATAATATATTTGCTGCTAGTTTGCTTTAAATAGTCTAGACCGGATGTGTATTTCGCCTTTCTTTCATTAATGGCGGCATAAACAATAGGGGATGATCTAATGTCATCTCGATATTCCCGGATGTGAACCAGACCAGTTTGCGTATAGCCAAAAATCCCTTCAGACAGATAACCTAGCGGTGAATATCGATATAAATAAGCATTAAATACTGGGAAAATATGAATGTACTCCTGAAGCATCTTATACAACTGCTCCTCATGACTGCTTGTACTCTCCATATTCCGGACACGTTCTTGAATTATAGTGTGTGAAATCATGCGATCCTGTCCTTTCTGTGCTTCCGACGCTTCAAATGAAGACCTATTTAATTATAACATTTCACTTACAACACCTATAAAAATACACCTCGCATCAGAACAACGAGCTTAAGGTTCACTCGTTACTATCTTTTGCAGAGGTGTATTATTGTTGTTCATTATCTACTGATTATCTCAACATCAAGGTTCCGCCATCAATGGCAAACACTTGTCCAGTCATAAAATGCGAATCATCACTGCACAGGAAGGCCATAATCGGCGCGAAATCCTCTTTTGCATCGCCCAATTTACCACCCATTGGTACCGCATTTTTCATCATCGCATCATGCTGTGCCAATTGTTCTGAAGTCATACTTGCTCTGGTCTTATCGTACATAGGCGTCCAAATCGCTGGAGCAATGGCATTCACGCGGATATTATGTTTACCCCATTCTCCTGCTAGTGAGCGTACCCAAGCGAGAACAGCTCCTTTACTAGCGGCATAATGAGCTTTTCCAATATACCCTTGAACTCCAGCTGCACTGGCAAAATTCAGGATCGCTCCGCCACCGTTTGCTTTGAGATAAGGGAATACTGCAACATTCGTTAGGAATGTACCTGTTGAGTTAATCGACATCACTTTGTTCCAGCTTTCCAGCGTAATGTCTTCAGCCGGACTTCCGGGAGCAATCCCTGCTGCATGAATCAACACATCTAAACCGCCCAATCTCTCTACAGCTGTCTTAACGGCTTGGTTCACAGAGGCTTCATCCGCCACATTACATTCTACAAAATCTGCTCCAGCGGCAGCAGCAATAGGCTCACCAGCTTCAGCATTTAAGTCAAAGCTAACCACCATAGCCCCCAAACGTGGTAATGCTTCCACAAGGCTTAGTCCCATCCCACTTGCTCCACCAGTAATAATAATTCTTTTTCCAGTCAAATCTGTCATGGGTAAGCCCTCCGTTATATTATGATAAGATCGAAGTTAGTTATTTATCGTTATATCTCTATTTTAAACTGTTTAAATTTTTATTGAATTCCCTCTTTCTTATATGTACCACCCCAAAAACAAGGCATTTTCTTCAATTTCCATTCCCTAAAAAATATAAGAACCACCCGTGAATAACGGAATGGCTCAGCTTTGTTTCATCTGCTGCTTTAACACCGTAGCATCCAAAAAAGACGCTCACCCTAAGGTGAGCGTCTTTGCATATAGCCGATTAGATCGATTTAGTGGAGGCAACTTGTTTAACAACCACTTTTTCTTCGACTGTATTCGTTTCCTTAGGCTGTACACCTCTTTTAATAAAGAAGGCTAGAATAAATGCAATGATCGCTACACCTACGGAGACTAAGAATGCATCGTTAATCCCTTCAATGGTAGCTTTCGCAATGACTTGATTTTGTATACCAAGCAATTGGTCTGCCGAAGGCTTAGTCGTTAATTTACTTACAGCATCAGCGACCATATCCTTCACATGTGAAGTAGTACTGTTAGACATAATAGTTACGAGCAGTGCACCACCAATCGCTCCTGATACTTGCTGAATCGTACTGTTCATGGCTGTACCATGCGGCGTATATTTAGCTGGGATAGAGTTCAGACCATTGGTCATCACTGGCATCATAACCATAGAAATCCCGAACATTCTCACAGAATATAGAATCATGAGTGTCGAATATTTAGTCGTTTCAGTCAAATCACTGAAGAAATACGTACTAATCACTACGATTGCTAGACCGATAAGTGCTAATACTTTACCGCCGAATTTATCGAATAATTTACCTGTGATTGGTGACATAACACCCATAATTAACGCACCAGGCAACATTAGGAGTCCCGAATCCAGTGGTGAAATCCCTCTAATATTTTGCAGGTAAATCGGCATTAGCATCATCGCCGAGAACATTGCCATATTCAGTGTAATCGAAATCGCTGAGGATAAAGCGAACATTGGATATTTGTACACTCTGAAGTTAAGCATAGGCTCCTTCATCTTCATTTGGCGCATAATGAAGATCACTAATCCAATCGCCCCGATAATAAGCGCGGAGTAAACCATTGGATCATCCCAGCCTTTATTCCCAGCGGAACTGAAGCCATATAGAAGACCCCCGAACCCAATCGCTGATAGAACTACAGATAAGAAATCGATCTTAATAGCCACATCTTTTTTAGGATCGTGTAATTTAAAGAAGGCCAGAATAAACACCAATACGGCGATTGGAGCAATCATAAAGAATAGAACAGGCCATTCATAGTGCTGAATAATCCATCCAGATAATGTAGGTCCGATCGCTGGCGCAAAAATCATAACCAACCCGAACATCCCCATAGCTGAACCACGTTTCTCAGGCGGAAAGGTAGTGAACAATACGTTCATTAATAATGGCATCATGATCGCAGCCCCTGAAGCCTGAACCATTCTGGCGATCAACAACACAGGGAAGCTTGGAGCGAATCCGCCGATAAAGGTTCCTATCGCAAATAATCCAATGGCGATTAAGAACAACCGTCTCGCAGTATACTTTTGAATCAAAAAGGCTGTCGAAGGAATCATGATCCCGTTCACCAGCATATAGCCCGTTGATAGCCACTGTACCGTTGAGGCACTAACATCAAAATCCTTCATAATCGATGGTAAAGCTATATTGAGTAGGGTATTACTCAGTAAAGCAACAAAAGCACCAATCATGAGGATTGCCAATATTCCGTAGGACGCTTTACTTTCTTTTGCTTTCATTTTGGAATCCTCCATTCTATAATCATACTAACGGTTCAAATTTGAACTCGTGTTATAATCCGGTGTAGAATATATTACTCCCTTATTTCTCGCTTGGCAAGACAAAAATCATTTAAAATTGAAATTGTATTAAGTGGAAATATAAGCTAGTCTATATTGGAACAAAGAGTTCAGCTTAAAGGGGCACCTCAGATGATAAATAAACGAAAAGAGCAAGTGGTTCATAAAGCGCATGAATTATTTATTGAAAAAGGCTACCACGCCACATCCATTCAGGATATTTTGAATCATAGTCGGATCTCCAAAGGGTCTTTTTATAACTATTTCCCTTCCAAAGGGGATCTCTTTAAGGCTGTCTTCACGTCTATTCACGATCGACTTGAAGAAGGGCGAAACTCACTGCTCATTGGTCAAGATCCCTCTGACATTAAGATATTTGCCGAGCAGATTCAGCTGGTCATGAAAATCAATAAGAAAAATAAATTGTTACAGCTCGTTGAAGATGCTTTGGTCTCCAATGACCCAGACTTAATAACCTTTATCAAAAAAACGAAGTTCAATCTCCTAACCTGGGTACATGAACGTTTCCTTCATATTTTCTCTGCCGATAAGAAACCCTATTTACTGGACGGAGCCATCATTTTTACCGGAATTCTGCAAAATATGCTGCAAATCAACAGTGCTATGAATGAGGTCATCACCTCTAAGCAAATCATTGATTATTGCACTACGCTTATCCAATCCATTGTTGAAGAAGTAAGTGAAATGGGTATTCAACTCATCTCACCTGATCACGTGGGCAAATTATTACCGGCAGCGGAATACAGTGATTTTTTCAATAATGATTTATCCTTTGCGACCATAAGCTTGAAGAAAGTAATAGAGAGAACCTTTGCGCCGGGTGATGCGAACCTCACTAATTATCTAAAGCTGTTGTACTTTATCCAGGAAGAAATTATGAACAACAAGGAACCGAGACTGTTCTTAATCGAAAGCGCTCTGCTATCCTTAAGGACATGCCCTAATTTAAATGAAGCCAAAGAGTTTAAGCATTATCAGGAAGTATTATCCAAAATGCTGTAAAGCTAACTAAAAGTGTGGTGAAGCATTTGTTCAAGCTATTATTAATCGAAGACGATTCAACACTGTTTAATGAGATCAAAGAGCGACTTACGCAGTGGTCTTATGATGTGTATGGCATTCAAGATTTCAGCAATGTTACGCAGGAATTTATAGAGATCAAACCTGATTTAGTCATCATCGACATCCAATTACCTAAATTCGATGGATTTCATTGGTGCCGAATGATTCGCTCCCACTCCAACCTCCCGATCATCTTCTTATCGTCCCGGGATCATCCTACGGATATGGTGATGTCCATGCAGCTTGGAGCCGATGACTATATTCAAAAGCCCTTCCATTTCGATGTTCTCATTGCTAAGGTACAAGCGATTCTTCGGCGCGTCTACAATTACAACACGGATAACGTTGAACTCAAAACATGGTGCGGAGCAACCGTGGATTATGAGAGGAATTTATTGACCTATGACATGGGCTCGATTGAGCTTACGAAAAATGAGATTTTTATATTGAAATTTCTTATTGAAAAAAAGAATAAAATCGTCACCCGCGAGGAATTAATCAATAGCTTGTGGGATGATAAACGTTTTATAAGTGACAACACCCTTACCGTCAACGTAAATCGGCTGCGAAAAAAGCTGGATGAGCTTGGATTAGGTGGTTTCATTGAAACGAAAGTGGGACAAGGGTATATGGCTATCGAAGAGGAAACACTATGATTAAAAAGTATCTCTTGGAAAGAAGTAGCTGGATCCTACTAGTCCTCTTCACCCATCTTTTTATACTCTTTGTCACCTATATGGATTCATCAATCCCATTCTCTTCCGTCCTCTATCTGGTCTCCTTGTCGATGCTTTTTTTCGTGGTGTTCTTAATCCTTCGCTATCCCAGAGAAACCAGGTTCTATAAAAGCTTGGTTGAGCGAGATGATGATCTGGATGTAACGAGCATCGCCACCCCTGAAAGCCCGTTTGAGCAAATTATTGAAGAGAGCATCACCAATCAAGCTAACTGGTTAAAACAAGCTGCCTCGCATAATCTAATTGCGGTAGAACAGGAGAAGGATGAGCTATTATCGTGGATTCATGAGGTGAAGACCCCTCTAACTGCCATGCATCTAATGATTGAGCGTATGGAAGATGATGTAATGAAGAGACATCTGACCTATGAATGGCTGCGAATTCATCTTCTGCTGGATCAACAACTCCACCAAAGGCGGATTGCCTTTATCGAAAATGATTTGTATATAGAACATATCGATTTAGAAACGCTTATTTTTGGCGAGATTAAAACGTTGCAATCCTGGTGTATTCAGAAGGGAATTGGCTTTGAACTGGACTTGGAAGTAGCTGAAGTGCTTAGTGATGCCAAATGGCTGGCTTTTATCATCCGACAACTACTAACCAACGCCGTAAAATATAGTGAAGCTTCAGATATTACAGTGAATAGCTATCAGCAAGCTGAGCATATCGTTCTTGAAGTTAAGGATGGTGGGCGCGGAATAGATCCCAAAGATCTGCCTCGCATTTTTGATAGAGGATTTACTTCCACGACGGTACATCGCGACAATGCCGCCACAGGCATGGGATTATATTTAGCCAAAAAAGCAGCCCAATCCTTGTTGATCGTCATCGGAGTTCAGTCGAGGCTAGGATCAGGAACGACGTTCACTTTAACCTTCCCGCTCAAAAATGAATTTGTGAAGCTCTCAAGCGTGTGACAACAATGTCACATGCTTTTTTATTTTGTTCGGGCAATCGAAGGATAAGAACGACAAACCCTTTTATAATAAAGCTATACAAAAAGAACGAGTATAAAAAGGGAGTGAATCATTATGGCAATTCTTGAAGCCACTAAAATTCATAAAAGCTACGGAAATAAATTAAATAAACAATCCGTGTTGAGTGGACTGGATATTTCTATAGAAGAAGGCGAGTTTGTTGGGATCATGGGCTCTTCCGGTTCAGGAAAGACCACCCTGCTTAACGTTCTCTCGTCAATTGACCAGATCAGCAACGGATCGATTACCATTGAGGGTACTGAAATTTCTAATATGAAAGAAAAGCAATTAGCTGAATTTCGGAAAAATCATTTAGGATTTATTTTTCAAGAATACAATCTCTTAGATACGCTGACGGTGAAGGAGAACATCCTGTTACCTCTATCCATTACCAACACCCCCAAGAAGATCGCCAATGAGAAATTCGAAAACGTCGCGAGGGAGCTGGGGATTTTAGAGTTAAAGAATAAGTACCCAAATGAAATCTCTGGGGGTCAAAAACAACGCACCTCTGCAGCTCGGGCCTTCATTCATGATCCAAGCATTATTTTTGCTGACGAACCTACAGGAGCCTTGGACTCTAAATCCGCTTCTGATTTGTTAAATAAGCTAAGTGAACTAAATCAAAGACGAAAAGCAACGATCGTTATGGTTACACATGATCCAGTGGCAGCTAGCTATTGCAGTAGAGTTATTTTTATAAAGGATGGTACGATCTATACGCAATTAAATAAAGGAGAACAATCAAGACAAGTCTTCTTCAACGACATCATAAAAACACAAGGTGTATTAGGTGGTGTGCAGAATGAGCATTAATGTACTGATGCTTCGAAATCTGCGAAAAAACATCAGAAATTACTATCTGTATGTGTTTGCTCTCGTTTTTAGCGTGGCCTTATATTTCGCCTTTGTTACGTTGCAATACGATCCTTCGATGGATGCGGTAGAAGGCTCGATCAAAGGTGGCGCAGCAATCAAGGCTGCCTCAGTCTTACTGGTCGCGATTGTATCCATTTTCCTGTTATATGCAAACACTATCTTCATCAAACGCCGGGGAAAAGAAATTGGCCTGTTCCAGTTAATAGGGATGACCAAAAGTAAAATATTCCGAATCCTTTCGGCAGAGAATTTCATCCTATATTTTGGTTCTTTAATTCTAGGAATAGCCGTAGGCTTTTCTATTTCCAAATTAATTCTAATGATTCTTTTTAAAATAATGGGGATCGATGCGATAGCATCCCTTCGTTTTTCTACCCCAGCCCTGGTTCAAACGCTGATTGTATTCTTTGTAATCTATCTTTTGATCATGCTGATGAATTATGGATTTATTAAAAGACAAAGCATTCTATCCTTATTTCGGGTGACCTCAACCACAGAAGGCAACGTGAAAAAGCTGTCCGTCTTTGAAATGATTATAGGGATCGCTGGGATTGGATTGATCCTGCTTGGCTATTCGATTTCATCTCGATTATTTAGTGGAGACTTAACATCAATGACTGAGCTATCTATAGCCATGATCACTATTCTGGCTTCAGTTATCATTGGGACTTATCTTTTTTATAAAGGCTCGGTAAGCTTTATCTTTCATCTCATTCGTAAAAAGAAAAATGGGTATCTGAATATAAAAGAGGTGTTGTCTCTCTCCTCCATTATGTTCCGAATGAAATCCAATGCCGTATTACTGACCATCATTACAACGGTTTCGGCACTAGCGCTGGGTTTATTATCCTTGAGCTATATCTCTTTCTACTCTGCTGAGAAAAATGCGAAGCTCTATGTCCCGTCAGATTTTATTCTTACGGATATCCATGATGCCGAACGATTTAAAGAGGTATTAACGGCAAATAATTTGATATTCACGGAAAAAAGAATCGAAGTCATTCAAGTGGATGTGAATATGGAGAAACTACTAGGTAACAATCCCCAAGCAATCGGTATGATGTCGAAGAATATGACTCTCCCTGTCATTAGTGAGAATTCGCTTGAGGACATTGATCTATCCCCAGATGAGGCCTATTTTACGAAGACAAGTAGTGCAATGGAGAATCTAATTGCTATGAAGGACAAAGGTGATATTGAATTCAAAGGACAACATAAAGTTATTCCGCAAGCTTATAAAAGAATAAATATGGAAGCCCCCGTTTTATACTATTTCACAGGTGGTGGCTTACCCGTTGCTATTGTAGACGAAACGATCTTCGAACGCTTAAAAAACGATCTAGATCCAGCCCTTCAAAGAAAGTCCTCTCTTAATATCGGCATCGATATGAAAGAACGGGCAAGCGCTGAGCAAGCTAATGAGCTTTTTCAGAACATGAATTTTGAAAAAGGCCACACAACCGACTCTCAACTGGAGACGAAAAATAATCAAAAGCAAAATATGGGACTTATCATGTTTATCGTGGCCTTTCTGGGGTTAACATTCCTGATTACCTCTGGATGCATTCTCTACTTTAAACAAATGGATGAGAGTGAGAACGAAAAGCCCAACTACACGATCCTAAGAAAGCTTGGTTTCACGCAAGGTGATCTGCTTAGAGGGATTCAGATGAAGCAATTGTTCAATTTTGGGATTCCATTAGTCGTAGGTCTGCTTCATAGCTACTTTGCCGTTAAATCGGGCTGGTTCTTCTTCGGCACTGAGCTTTGGACACCGATGATTCTGGTAATGCTCTTGTACACGGCTTTGTATTCGATCTTTGCAGTACTCTCCGTCTTCTATTATAAAAAGGTAATTAAAGAGTCACTTTAAAAAAAGAGGGGTTCCACAAGCCAGCATGGCTTAGGAACCCCTTGTTGTTATCATACCTCTTATCTCCTATCTTCATATTCAATTCTAATTAACCCGTAGAAGACTATATCCTCGAATTTATCCCATTTTAAAATATGTCGTTTAAATTCTCCTTCAAATCTCATTCCAGCTTTTTTCATAACGTTAGAGGAGGCAGGATTGCTAGTCATTGCCGCTGCCCATATTTTATTTAATGCGAGGTCTTCAAATCCAAAATCAATTAATCGCTTAGCTGCTTCAGTCGCATAGCCATTTCCCCAAAAAGGTTTTCCTACCCAATAAGCAAGCTCACCTCTTTTATGCGATTTGTCTATATTTACACTCATACATCCTATTAAGGTATTACTCTCTTTACTAATTAAAGCAAAAGGAAATCCATCCCCTTCGTCTGCGCTCTTCCTACAGGCACCAATCCATGATTCAGCCGCTCCATCAGGGTATGGATGAGGAATAGACAGCGTTGTTCTAGCTACCTCTATATCTCCAGCAAGCTCTTGAACTTTACTTGCATCTGTGGATTGAAACGGTCTTAGTATTAACCTTTGTGTTTCAAATGTAGGTTGCATAGAAAGTACCTCTCACTATTGGATTTTCAATAGATTATATTACAATTGTTGGATATTGCAACACATAAATCAGCTATTCACAATCCCCAATACGAATCCATCATACCCTTTACTTCCCACCGTCTGAATGGCTGTTGCCGAAATTCTAGGCTCATCAGCCAATAGATCATAAAATTGCCGTACGCCTATTACACGAGGGTCTTCGCTATTCTTGTTAATGACCTCGCCTTCACGAATCACATTATCCCCAATAATCACCGTTCCGGGATGGGAGAAGTGAAGCGCCCATTGTAAATAGTTAGGGTTATTTGGTTTATCCGCATCAATGAATATAAAGTCAAAGGGTTCCACGCCCTCTTGTTTCATCTGAGACAATTGCTCCAAAGCATCGCCTATACGAAGTTCTATCAGATCATCTACTTGAGCAAGCGCGAAATTGGCCCCAGCCACCTGAGCATGCGCTGGATCTAGCTCCAAGGTAACGATATGTCCGTCAGACGGGAGCGCCCTTGCCATCCAAATCGTACTGTACCCACCCAAAGTGCCAATCTCCAGAATCCGGCGTGCACCCTTCATTTGAACCAATAGGTTTAGGAATTTGCCCTGACTAGGTGAAACATCAAAAGGTGGCAGCCCTGCCTGTTGATTCGTAGACAACACTTCCTCCAGCACGGAGTCCTGCGGAATTAAACGCTCTGTAATGTACTGATCGACTTTATCCCATGTATTCGTTTGATTCATATTTATCACTTCTCCTTTGAAATAACTTCTAGTTAAAATGAACCTGTTATTACCCATTTAGGGATCAGTCGTAACTACGAGGAGTGTTTGGACTTCCGGCCGCTGTTGTCTCCAGATTTCTTCGATTAAAACCACTATTCGTGTTTGAAATCCGTAGACAAAGGCGATCGCTGACGCTCCTACAGTTCCAAACCTCCTCTTCGTCCTTTTCCCTAACTAAAGATTCAAGTTCAAGTTCAACTTCAACTTTCTACCTGTATTGTAAATCAGTTATAATCATAAATATAATATATCTTTAAAACTAAACTATATATTATATGTATGAATTAAACGATAACAGATAGGAGCTTATCATGAATCTACATGCTTTACGCTTATTCCATGTGATCGCATCAACGGGTAGCGTGACACGCGCCTCCGAAACTTTAAATATCAGTCAGCCTGCGATTACGGCTCAGATCAAGAAATTCGAAAAGGAACTATCCTTCGCCCTATTCAAGCCTCAAGGTAGAGGTATTGCTTTAACGGATGCGGGTGAAGAGCTTGCTCTACTTGCCAAAAGACTGTTCGCTGTCGAACAGCAGATCGAACAATTCACTAAGGATTACGTTAACGGCACAAATGGAAGTATCCGTCTAGCAGCGACGTATTTGCCAGCTCACTTCCTTATCCCTACCTGGATCGCAAAGTTCAAGCAACAATATGAGCAAGTGGAAATGGTGATTACCACCACCAATTCAAGCGATGCCCTGAAGCAGCTGTTAAATGTAGACGTGGATATGGCGATTTACGGAGGGATTACCGAGGCCTATCCAGATACGATCCGGACAGAAGAGTTATTTCAAGATGAGTTATGGTTTGTGGTCGCACCCCATCACCCCTATGCGAATCAGCAAATTTCTTTATCCGAAATGATGAAGGAGCCTTTTGTCATGCGTGAGGAAGGCAGTTCGACGAGAGAGAGATTATTATCGTTATGCCGAACATATAATACGCCAGCTCCCACGATCTCTTTGCAATTTAACGGACTTCATGAAGCGATCCAAGCCGTTATTGCCGGGTATGGCGCCAACTTCGTCTCTTCACTCGTTGTTCGCGAATATGTTGAACGTGGAGAGTTATGCAGAGTTTATGTTGAAGGCATACATTTGAAGAACAGCATTGCGATCTGTACTCGAAAAAATGAACCGTTATCTGCCTCGGCGGCAAACCTTATTCAGATGATCCGCCAAAATCCTTATACCGTTTAGGATTTTTCAAAAAAAAGACTGCTGTCTAGGCTGACTATATCCAGCCCGAAGAGCAGTCCTTGTAAGTACCGGCTTTATTTGAACATCTTAGGCTTGTTTCTTCTCCGTTAAATAGTATAGGAAGGCCAGGATCGGGAGCGCCAGACCGATCAAACTGGTCAGACTCCAACCACCGTACGCATATGCCCAGCCGCCCAGTGAAGAGCCGATGGCTCCGCCTACAAAAAATATCGCCATAAACAATCCGTTCAAACGTCCTCTCGCCTCGTTGCCAAGGGAATAAATCGCCCTTTGTCCAAGCACCAAATTACCCGATACCCCCATATCCAGCAGGATGGCTGCTGCTACCAGCAACCTAAGCGTTACTCTCGAATCCTCCTGAAATAAGTACGCTAGCAGAAAAGCCACAGCTGTCAGCACAAACGCAAGCCCGGTCAACGGCCGGGTCCAGCCCCGGTCAGCCAGTCTCCCAGCAATGGGAGAAGCGATAGCCCCAGCCACTCCGGCCAATGCAAACAAGGCAATGCCTTGCTGACTTAAATGATACGTATCGGCCAGATGCAAAGAGACCGTCGTCCAGAACAGGCTGAAGGCTCCAAACAGGCTAGCCTGATAAATCGCCCGGCGGCGCAGCACTGGCGTAATCTTCAGTAAAGTACCTAGAGAACGGATCAATCCGCCATAATTCATCGTAGGCACAGGCTGGCGCTGGGGCAGCACACGGGACAATAGAAGTGTTAATAAGGCAATCACTACGGCGGATATAGCATAAATCGCATGCCAGCCCCACAATCCAGAGACAAAACTAGCCACAGGTCGGGCGAACATAATACCGAGCAGCAGCCCACTCATTACATTACCGACCACTCTACCGCGCTGCTCATCAGCAGCCAGAAAAGCTGCATATGGCACAAGAATCTGGGCAGCTACGGAACCGAGACCAATGAACAGAGATGCTCCCAGAAAGATTGCTGCATTCGGAGCTATTGTGGCTGCTACCAGTGACACCACCACCACAGCCAGTGACGCCACTGTCAGGCGGCGATTTTCAATAATATCGCTAAGTGGTACTACGAATAAAAGTCCAAGGACGTATCCTACCTGGGTCAAAGTTACAATCAGACCCGCCGCCCCAGAAGAAAGCTGGGTAGCCTGGGCGATCTGTCCGATCAGGGTTTGGGCGTAATACAGATTGGCCACAATTAGTCCGCAGGAGGCCGCTAATAGAAATGTAATCCATCCAGGGATCTTCTTTCCTTCCGCATGTTCCATCGCTGAATTCACTGAACTTCCTAAACTTACAGGATTCATTCGTCTTCCTTGATTCATAAGATCTCCACCCTTCAAATTTAAATACTGAACGCACCGTTTACTAATTGATTTAAATATATACTGAACGTTCAGTTTTGTAAATAGGCGATTAGCTACTTCATGTAACCTTTTGTATAATGAACGTATAGTTTCTTTTTTTGAACCGAAAGGTAGACAAAGGATAGATGAATCGGGAGGGATCTCTGATGGATAAAAAAAGAGGACGGCCACGCAATAGCGAAGCCGAGGCTTCTATTCTAGCAGCATCGTATGATCTATTGCTGGAGACCGGATTTGGGGCGGTGACCGTAGAGAAAATTGCCGAACGGGCTAAGGTAAGCAAAGCGACCATTTATAAATGGTGGCCCAACAAAGCAGCCGTGGTCATGGATGGCTACCTTTCTGCAGCTTCTGCAAGATTGCCAGTGCCAGACACCGGTTCGGTCATGGACGATATTATGATCCATGCCACGAATCTGGCTAATTTTCTTCGCAGCCGAGAAGGAAAAATAATTACAGAATTGATCGGTGAAGGACAATTCGATGCTGGCCTTGCTGAGGCCTATCGTGCGAGGTTCTTCGCTCCCCGCCGCCAAGAGGCGCGACAGTTGTTGGAGCGTGGGGTGACCCGAGGTCAATTAAAAGCGGATCTGGATATTGGGATCACGATTGATCTGCTCTATGGACCGATATTTTATCGGCTTCTAATTACAGGGGATGAGCTAGACGAAGCTTTTGTGAGATATATGATCACCTCTGCCTTTGAGGGTATCAAAGCATAACAAGCATAAACGTCTTTGGCGAAACTTATACTTTCTTATATTTTAAAAAGCCATCCTTTGCAGGATGGCCTATCACTTATTTTTACACCGTTCGATCTAAATTAACTTCAAACGTGTCACCAGTTACATAATCCATATACCTCGTATTCCCATCGTAATCCAAATAAGCTTGATAGCGGGTACGAATAGCCGGTTGTGTAATCCAATCAAGCACTTTCTCTTTTGCCACCCACATTACTTCAGAGGTTTCCTCCGAGGTACATAATTCCCCACCCACGGGCTTGCAGATAAAATCAAACATGACCTTAGTGGGAACATCCGTCACACCGTCATACCATTTATGAATGCCTGTATTCGAATACACACCAATCAATTGAGAAACCGTGACATCTATTCCACTTTCCTCTTTAATCTCTCGAATTAATGCATCCACCAGGTTCTCTCCGACCTCTACTTGTCCACCAGGAAATACCCATCCACCATCATGCGTCTTTACTAAAAGGATATCTCCTTGTTCATTTTCTGCGAATCCACCTGCCGCTACAATATGTGTTGGCCAAGCCATAGACTGCACCTCTTTTTAGAAGAGGTTAACAATTTAATCAGCATTTGTAAACGATATTTTTCTATTCCATAACGCTTTAAAAGCTTCGCAATGCTCTATTAAATCATCAAACTTTCCTTCACCCACGACCGAGCCTTGGTCCACTACCAGTATCTTATCAACGTCTTTTATAAAATTTAGTCGGTGGGCAACAATAATGATGGTTTTGTCCTTAAATTCCTGCAAAATCGTCTCCATAAGGCTTTGCTCCGTAATATTATCAAGTGCAGAAACAGGTTCATCTAAAATTAGAATGTTTCTTTTCTGAGCAATGATTCTGGCAAAAGCTAATCGCTGTCTCTCACCGCCAGATAATTTAACCCCTTTTTCACCTACCAAAGTATCTAAACGATCCGGTAATTGGCTTACCTTTTCCTGCAGATGAACCTTTTCCAAAATCTCATACAACTCTTCATCGGACAAGGAATGCTCATCAAATATAATATTGTCCCTAATCGTAGCGTCAAAAATTGGCGTGTCTTGTGATAAGTAAGAGATATGATCATAGTAGCTATCCAGATGGATCTCATCGATATCCTTACCATCCAATAAGAGCTCACCTTTATCCTTTTTTAATAAGCCTACGATCAGTTTAATCAAGGTAGATTTCCCTCCCCCACTTAATCCGACAATAGCAACGGACATTCCTCGCCCAATGGAAAAACTCAGGTTGTTTAGAATTCCCACATCACCATAGTTAAAAGATACATCCCTAAATTCAATATTACCGTGGATCTCAGTGATAACTTTTCCTCGTTCTAGATTCTTATCTTCTGGGGCATGAATAAACTCCTCGAATCTCTTATAGGTCACCTTATTCAATCTGTAATCTACAAACAGAACATTAAAGATGGCAATCGGCGAGTAAATCTTATCAATAAACATAAACAGTGCTACCACAACACCAAGTGACGTCTCACCTGCGACAATGCTTTTTACACCGTAAATCAGGACAGCCACTTTAATGATCGTGACAAATAACTCGAATATCGCGAAAAAAGCTTCATGGATCATTTGTAACTGAGCATTTTTTTGAATTATAGTGCGTGCAGTCCGGCTTAATTTATCGATCTCTTTCTCATATCTTTTGTTCGTTCGGAAGACGACCAATTCCATAAATCCACGGATAGAGAATCTGGACATCTTTTCTTGTTCATGTAGAATGGTCTCCTTCATCGCGTACAGAAATTTCAACAGCAGATTCGTTATCAAAAAGACGACGACGTAGCCAGCTGCAATCACTACCATAATCCTTAAATCATAAAAGCTGATAAAGATTAGACTAAATAGAAGAGTGGGCAATAACTCATGTAGTGTTTTTAGAAAAAAAGAAAAGATCATGCTGTTTCCAGCCGCTGCCCCGTTCTCGATCACTTTAATCATCTGACCTGTGCCCATATCCTGATAGGCTTGATAGTCAATTTTGGATATTTTAGATAGTGCAAGTATCTTTAATCTCTCCGTTATACTGTTCGATAAATACACACTAGGGTATTCGTCCACATAATTTAGGATCACAACCCCAGCCAGCAAAACTCCATACAATATGATCAAATTGGATATTTCACCAAAGCTGTTGATCAACGTTGCCTGGTCTAATATTTTTTGAAACACTACAATGCCTAAACTACTCAGCAGCTGAATAGTAAAACCCAATAAAATATAACCGCATATCCACCATTTCAGGTGAGCTAGACTCTTTTTTAACATAATGTTCTTCTCCCTCTTTCAATTGAATGCAAAAAAGCCAGGCAACCCCCACCATCCAACTGTAAAAAACCATCCACAAATACACGGTTCTCTAAGTTAAATAGGTTAAGTGCCTGGCGCTATAGAAATAGCTGCCTATGGCACCGTTCAAAGTTCTAGTTAGTTGTAATCAAAAGGGCAGACTCCCCCCTTGATAGCTGGTACGCGTTTGACCCAGCCCGATAACTAGTTACTTCGAACGATACGGAACGACATCCATTTCACCTCAATTAAAAGAATTGTTCCTATTATAATTCTCGAAGCCTTTTTATTCAAGAATTACGTTTGACGATACGTAGTCCTGCCACTTGGCCAACCTTATGTCCATCATGTGAAGCAAACTTGATCGTAATCGCTGATTTGCTGCTTGTGATCGTCTGCGGAAGCTCGTAACGAATGGTCTCCAGCTTGTTCATCTCTTCAGACTCAAGGACGCCTAGTCCAAGTTGTTCACCATCTGCCGTAATATCGAAGGCCACCGAAGTATCGTTGGACTTCAAATACGTTACTATCAAATCCACTTGCTCCTCTGGCAAGACTTCCATCGTGAAGGAGAACCAGCCATTGATCCAGCTGTCGCGATACTTGCGGTTGTAGATTTTGCCTAAGCCTACATACTCTCCTTCGAAATTATGGTCGCGTTCAGGCTGCATTTCAGCAGGCTGCACCGAATCTACGGTTAGCTGTTCAAGCAGTAGATTGTTCTCGACAGCCTCGCGATACTCAGCCTCTACCAGCTTCCACTCCTCTGACGTGAACAAATCCCAATATACGGAATAACGATGATCATGCATAGGGTAGAATGGACGAAGTTCATGATCTCCTGCATATCCTAAACCCTTCATCCGGAACACATTTTTACTCACGTTAGACTGAATGAGGCTATCCGTAAGCGTTTCGCGATCTCCGATTAATACGGAGGCAAGGGCACGATCACTATCTAGCTCTGCATTTATAGGTCCAAAATCACCTGCAAGCACAAGCGGTCCATAGAGGAATGCAATTCGGTTTGGATTATCCGGCATGGACTCGATTCTTACCGACATCGGAATATCATATTCGACAACGTCTCCATCCTGCCATACTCTATCCAAAGCCAGGTAGCTGGATTTGCCCACATTCACTGGAATGTCTTCACCATTTACTTTAACGCTCATGCCTTGCTCACCCCAGTAAGGGTATCTTAGCTTCAATGTGAATTTAGTTGGTTTCTCCGCGCTGATACGCAGGGTACCTTGTCCCTCTTCTGGGAATTTGGTCTCCTGCTTTACACGGATGCCCTGCTCTTTCCAAGTCAACGTTGAAGGTACATATTGATTTACATAAAGCTCATCTTCACTATGGAAGTATATCGCCGATCCGTACATAGAATGGCTTTCCATACCTGATCCTACGCAGCACGTAAAGATCTCAAACTGAGAGTTGAACGACTTATGCCCACCCATTTCGAGAGATACGAAGTAACACACACGTCCATCTACCGGCTCCTGTGAAGCAAGGATGTGGTTATACATCGCACGTTCGTAGTAATCTGCATATGCGGCATAACCATCCCACTGGAACATATGCTTAGTCAGCTTCAGCATGTTGTAGGTGTTACACGTCTCACATGAACCCTCTCCCAATCGATCGTTCAGCTTATCCGGTTCGCCAAAATGCTCATTATAGCTGTTGCCGCCGATCACGTAAGAATGATGATTCACGACCCGATCCCAGAAGAAGCGAGAGATGCCTGCATAATGTTCTTGTCCCGTTACCTCATACTGCCTTGCCGCTCCAATAATCTTCGGAATCTGAGTATTGGCGTGTCTTCCTGCTAATGTGTCTTTTTCTTCGGCCAGATCATTAAGGACTTCCCCATGATAAAAGCTTTCCGCTAATGTGAGGAAACGATTATCGCCAGAATCCTCTGCCAAATCTGTGAGGACTTCATTCATGCCGCCAAACTCACAACGCAGCACCTCTTGGATCTGATCTTTACTCAGCCCTGCAAAAATATCCTCAAGCCATAGCCCCAGCTTCGTTTCAATAACGAGCCCCTTCTGATTACCGGCCAATCGATAAGCATCGCGGAGACCCGCAAATAGCTTATGCATCGTGTACAGCGGCACCCAGCCACCGTTGAGGTCAAAGCCCTGTGAGCGAATATCGCCTACCTTCACTTCCTCAAACAGCTCTTTACCACGAGGGATACCGGAAATGAAGCCATTGCCATGCGCATCCTGACATTGCTCTAATTCGTCCACTACATAATTAACGCGTTTGAGCAGCTCTTCATTCCCTGTAGAGGCATACATTAACGCGCAACCAGATATATAATGGCCTAGCGTATGGCCGCTAATGCCCTGAGATTCCCAGCCTTCATAGTGAGCAGCCTTAGGCTCTAAGCCAGCATATTCCCGAAAACGCGACAGTAGCCGATCAGCCTCCAGCTTGAGTAAATAATCCGTATTTAGCTCCATCGCATGGAGAAGTGGGCCTGAATCGATTCGTACGTTCTGCAAATCAAAAGCTTGCGTCTTCAATGAAATCGCTCCCTCGCAATCTTGTCAGGTTTAGATGACAAGTGTATATTTGTATCCATAAGATAACATCGGAACGTTGATTTGTCGGTAGATCAGTCATACAAATGGTGGATAAATCCGACTTATTGATTGCTAGGAGGACCGCATGACCTATTTGAAAATAAATGCAGATGTACCTGTTCATTTTACGGCGGCAGGTGAATTCATTTCAGAAACACCATGGAAACATGTAGAACGCGCAATGGGCAATTATGAGCTAATCATAGGCGTGAATGAAACGGTCTATTTAAGTGAGGAGAACAAAAGCTTCGACGTAGGCCCTGATGAAGCTCTTTTACTTATGCCTAATCGCACGCATGTCGGCTATAGAGAATCACGACCCGGGGTTAAGTTTTATTGGTTTCATTTCGAGCTGAAAAGCGAGGGGGTATTGCTGAGTGAGGAGGAAATGAAACCTGAGGCGGATGAAATCTTTTCGCGCACACAGCGTTTATGGTCCGTACATGATCTATATCTGCCACAGTTCATAAAGATCGAACACAGTGACCGGATTCATATCCTGGCGAATCAAATCCTCCATGTGGCTAACTCAGGGTATTTGACCTATTCCAGTGTTAATTATTTGTTGACCTCACTCTTAATTGAGCTGTCTGAGCATGCGCTTCAACCGTTCGCCAGTAAGCTAATCCGTGCGCAGCAAGATGTCACCTTTGTCAAAATAGCCGAGTGGACAAGAATACATGCAAGCGAACCTCTTACGGTGGCAATCATCGCAGAGAAATTTAATTACAATAAGGATTATTTAGCTCGGCTATTTAAACAACATACCTCCATGGGGCCTTTGGAGTATATTCATTCTGTACGTGTGACTAAAGCGAAGGTGCTGCTAACTAGAACCGCCCTCAGCGTGAGGGAAATCGCGACAGAGACGGGGTTCACCGACGATAAATATTTCATGCGCCTCTTCCGAAAATACGAAAACATGACACCGACCCAATATCGCAACGCCTATCATAAGACGTTTATGAATAATGATTGAAGTAAAGGGGCTGACTCTAAGTAGCATTCACTACTTTTGAGACAGCCCCTTCTCTAACTTACATTCTCTATATTATTGAATCGTTTGCGAAGACGAATTCCAGCGCCAGCGCGGAGTTACGCCTTGCAGATGCACCCCACCATACCACTCATCGATTTCTTTCTTCCCAATCCAATCCTCTGTTCCAGACATTACGTTCTTTCCGAATGCTGTTAATTCAACCTCACAATCTTGAAATTGCATCCCTGGCTCGTTATAACTGGGGAATTCTTTCAAGCCACGCGTTTGTAGCAACGGGTATGGGCCTTGAGCCATCCTTTTTAGAATAGGCCAATATTGTAGATCGCCCATGCCTAAGATGTGAAGCTTATCTCCCACATTTTTGAATAGCTCATAGGGTGATTTTATTCCCTTGTGGATCATCTCCAGCGTGATCTGTTCTACGATACCAAGCCCATTTTTAGTAGAGGGAAAACGCGATAAGTGTGCCACGAAGGCGTCATGTGCAAATGGTAATGCGGATGTATCGCTAGCTAGACATTGTTGAAGCGATTCTGGATTCGGTGATACATAGGCTTCCCAGAGTTCTTGGCCTACCTTTAGCTCCTTGTCGCCGATTAACTTCCACGTTCCTGATAAAGTCTCCATTTGCTCTACAGATAGTTGTCCAAGTCCTCGAAACAGCTCAATGCCGGGATATTCTCCAATGCACAATAAACTCAGCTTCGTGGATCCCTTCTTCTGCTTCGAGAACCAATGAAGCAAATAGCTCAGCATCGTCTGATCGAATAGATCATGCTCGAACCATAATACTACTTCATCATATTTATGAAAATCAGCTAAGATCTTTTCCTGTTCCTTACTGATCTGTATAAATTCCTTCTGCGGAATCCCCATCGTTTGTTCTAAATAATGCGCTCTTACTAGGCGGTTATTCTGTTCCGCAGGCTCTAAAAAGACCGGCCCATGAGAGTAGACCTCTCTCCATACTAATACATCCCCTTGCACAATTCCCTGACGGAGCTTATCTCCCACTACATCTCCGTTTACAATATGAAGCACACCTTTTCCTCCTTCGTACAAATGATTGAACACGGAGAGGACATCCGCTACAGGTAGCGCACCCTTAAGCTTGCGGCGAGCATCAAAGAGTCGTTTCTTCAATACCGGGACTGAAGTCCCCAGAAAGTCAGCAATCTCTTGAAGGCAATATCCCTGAAAATAATATAATTGAACGGCGATCCGCATATTGGATGTCAATGCAGCTATAGACTCGTGAAGCAGTCGCCGCGCTTCTTTTTTCTCAATAATGTCTGTCACATTAAATGAAGATTCTCTCGATTTCACTGCTTCATCGTAAGGTACTGCAGGATGCTGCTTTCTTCGCAAAATACGGTAACATTGCCTTGCCACAATCGCTTTAAACCAGCCTGGAAATGCCTCTACTTCTCTTAATTTATTCAAATGCAGGAAGGCTTCTGTGAAGGCTTCCTGCACAGCATCCTCCGCTAATTGGTAATCGTGGAGCTTTTCATACGCAACTGCATTCGCCATTGGTGTAAAATGTCTAACGATTTGTTCAAAAGCTTGACGATCTCCTCGCCCTGCCTCTTCAATATACTGAAGCATACCTTCGCTCCCTTCTTCCGTATTATATACAAGTGCCAATGAAGTTCCCAAAGGTTACGGATGAGATTAAAAAAGTCAGACGTTATTTATTTTTTCCTATTACATCCTTTGCAATCTCTAAAGCTGAAGAGGCTCGCGGCCAACCTACATAATAAGCAAGGTGGGTAATGGCCTCCACGATTTCTTCAAGTTGTAATCCGTCCACTAAAGCCAAGCGCAAATGATAGGGGAGCTGTTCCGTCATGCCTCCCATCACCAAAGCAGAAATCGTAATCATGCTACGATCCCGAAGTGATAATTGCTCCCGTCTCCATAAGTCCCCAAATAACACATTTTCCGAGTATTGGACGAATGCCGGAGCGAACTCCCCTAACGATTCCCGTACATTTGTGACGATTTTCTGATGCGCCATATTACACCTCCTTAACCGAAGGTTGCAGCATTTGAGCAACACCGTTACCAAACGACCAATCTTCAAATTCCGTATCGACGAGCACAATGAATATATCTTCTTTTCTGATGTTTAGCGTCATCGATAATTCCTCGGCTAGCATCGCGTAAAAGCTTTTCTTCTGCTTCGTTGATCTTCCGGATTTTAGCGTAACTTGGATATATATCAGTCCGTCGGTTCGTTCAATATTTAAATAATCTTTACTATAAAAAAACTCCCCCGCTTTATGCGCATGAAAAACCTGAAACATATCCTCCTCCGGTACATGGAAATGCTGAATTAATGCACTCATAATCGCTTTGCATATTCCTTCTAGCTGATGAATGTCGTATTGTTGCTCCAAATAACTGACTCTAATGAATGGCATTTTTATTTCACTCCTTCTTTGGAATTCTTTTATTGTACTCTCAGTCTTTTGATTTATATAATTGAATAAGATAATAATCTTAATTAATTATACCGATAGAGGTGACAGTCGATGGATCTAAAAGAACTGATGGCTTTTAAGACCATCCTTCAAGAAGGAACTTTCTCACGCGCTGCTGAGAAGTTGAATTATGCGCAGTCTACCATTACAAACCAAATTCAACGTCTTGAAAAAGAACTGGGCATACAACTCTTTCACAGAGGCTGGGAAGTAGAACTGACAAGTGCTGGGCAAGTTTTTGCAGCGGAAATCGATAACCTTATTGAACATTGGAACTATGTAGCAGAACTCACCAAGGCTTTACAGCATGACGAAATTGGCACTCTTCAAATCGGAGGCATTGAATCCATGATGGAATCTGTCCTACCGAACGCCTTGCGAAAGTTTCATGAGCAAAAACCCAAAATGGCATGTAACCTCATTCAGGGTAACACTGATTCCCTCTCGCAACTTGTCCTACAAAGTGAACTCGATTTCGCCATCTGCGGTGAGCCGTCCGACCTGTCTTTCTTTTATTTCGAACCGCTCTATCACGAGAAGATCGCTTTTATAGTAGATCACAATCATCCTTTAAGCGGACGACACGATATTTCATTTCGAGAAATTCTTGAATATCCAATTATAGCTGGAGGACGCACTTGCTTATATTACCTTCAGTTAGCTAAGCATTTTTCGAGATTCGAATCAAAGCCCACTTTATCCACCATAAACCAAATTTCTGCTATTCCTCATTTTGTAAGAAAGAACCCTGGGGTGGGGGTAGTGCTTGATTCGACATCTTTAATGACAGATATCGTAAAAATAGATGTTGAACTAAGCGAGCCGTTCATTCAAGTTGGTATATTGCAACAGCGCAACCGAGAATATCAAGCAACTTCATCTAAAAAACTAATCATACAAATCATAAAAGAAGAAATTGAGAGAATTAGTAGCGCTAATCCTACGCTCCATATTTGAACCTCAAGCTAGTTCCATATATGATAGCTTTATCATCAGTTATCAGGGGAGGATTCATAGAAGTGGCAGTATTAATTAACGAACAAATTAGAGCATCCGAAGTAGTACTTACTGGACTTAGAGGTGAGAAGCTGGGCATCGTCTCCCGAGAAGAGGCGCTGACCATGGCTCGTTCAGCAGGTGCTGATCTGGTATGCACCTCACTAATGAGCAGCCCGCCACCATGCAGCCTGACCGCAAAGGGCAAGGCAAAAGCAGCTGCGCAGAAAGAAGCAGCAGCAACACGCAAGGCGAGCGCAGGCTCGGCAGCAAAGGGAGGCAGCAAGGAAAAGGTTAAAGAGCTTCGCTTCACGGCTCATATTGAAGAGCATGATTACGATACGAAGCTTCGTCAGGCAGAGAAGCATCTCCGCTCTGGCAAGCCAGTCCAATTAGTCGTGAAGGCATCCGGTGCCAAAGAAGCTGCTGCTTCCAAGGCCGTATTGGAGCGACTAGTGACTGACTTGAAGGAAGTTGGAACGAAGGACACTGGCATCCAGACAGGTGGTAAAGGGTCTCAGGTAAAAATAAATCCACATTGAAGAGTGGAACTTCAGATAAAGTAGGCTCAAAACCAAAATCAGTGGACCATTTCATGAAAAAGCTGCTGCTATCTGTAAATGTAGCTTTATTGCGATCAGAATTGCGTTCGGACACCACAGCCCTTATTCGTAACAATTTCGCTGTTTCTCGGATGCTAACGGACTTCAGAGACTTTATATCACTAAAATAGCACGATATCCCCTCCATTTATGGCAAATAAGATCTCTCGAGTCCGCAACTTCCTCCAAAAGGCTTAAAATGCACAAATAGCTGCATCTGAGTCCGTTAGCACAATAGCAAGTGCAAATCAGGAACTCGGCAAGGGGCACGAGTCTTATAGGCAAGCAAAAACGCCTTCGGTGTCCCTAAAAGACGGTAAGCGTTGATGCGAGAAATAGAAGGATAATGTATGGTGTCAAACATATACTTTCTTATATTTTAAAAAAGACCATCCTCTGCGGGATGGCCTTTCACTCCATAGGCAAGCTATTAATCCTTCACCTTAAATATGATTGCCCATTAATCCCCTCGGGCGATAGTTCATGCCACCAGCATAAAGGTGGGAGATATCTCCTAATCCAATACATCTAGGAACGGCAAAGTGCTCGCTGCGCTCTTCGAACAAGATCGTCGTTACCGAGCTTGGCGCTAGCCAAAACACGGACCAAGTCAAGGCTAACGGAATCTGCAACAAATGAGCTAGCCAGGCGAGACCAAAGCCACCATGGCATACTACTCCAATCTTCTTAGTAGAAGGCTCGAGGATCCGATACAGGCCAGCTTCTCTTTTATAATGGTGTCGAAGCAAGAATTGATCTGAAGCCGCTTGTAATTCGCTGAACCGCAATCTGTACTCCTCTTGTTTCAACCAATGATCTGTTTCATCAGACCATACTCTCTTTCCACTCGATAGTTCGCTAATATGTTCTCCGGGGCTATCCCAAATAGACGACAATTGTCCATCTAACATAATCTCTGTCCAATCCAGTTCACAAGTCCAAGGTTCTGTCTGAATTACAAGTCCCGTCTCTTTGGCCACATAACTGGCTGTTGTCTGCGCTCTACCCAGTGGTGAAGCATATAATTCATCCAGACCGATAGATGCCATTCGTTTTCCCAGTGCTGCTGCTTCCTGATGCCCGAATTCTGTTAGCCCATCTATGGAATAGTCCGGATCCCCATGACGAATCAGAAATATTTGCATAATAATGCCCTTCTCCCCTCAAATCCAGCCTTTTTCCTCTGCCAGTCTTACCGCCTCAATTCGACTTTTCACTTCCAGCTTATTGAGTATTTCAGAGATATAATTACGAACTGTGCCATGGGAAAGATGTAGCAAAAAAGCGATCTCCCCTGCCGTTTGCCCTTCACCAGCCAGCTTTAAAATCTCTCGCTCCCGTGCTGTTAGTGGATTCTCTTCCCGCAAGCTACCAAATACTAACTCGGGGGATACCTCCCGATGTCCAGCCATGACACGGCGAATAGATTCGGCCAGCTTATCTACAGGCTCGTCCTTCAACAAATACCCTTGTATACCAGCCTTCACTCCACGTTCGAAATACCCCGGTCGGGCAAAGGTAGTCAAGATGATAATTCGAGTCGGACAACCCTTACTCCGCAATATTTCTGCAACCTCCAGCCCGCTCTTGAACGGCATTTCTATGTCCATGAGACATACATCCGGCTGAAGTTTGTCGATTAAAGCTAACGCCTCTGCTCCATCACAGGCCTCTCCGACGACTTCGATATCATCCTCAAGATCCAGCAGGGAAGCCATCGCTCCCCGAAGCAGACGTTGATCCTCCGCTATAACGATGGATATCATGCACTCTCACCCCCTGTTGCTTCCTTAACGATTAGAGGGATCGTAACGATCAGCGTAGTTCCCTGACCTTCTTCTGAGCTTAGCGACAGAGAGCCATCAATCAGGGATAGACGCTCTGCCATCCCCTTCATACCATTTCCATCACTGAGCTCACCATTACATCTCTCACCGTTCTGGAGGCCCATTCCGTTATCTTTAACGGTAATTCGAACTTCTCCGGCGGTCTTTGCCACCCCAATGAAGCATTTATCCGCTCTACTATGCTTTACAATGTTAGTCACAGCTTCTTTGATGCAGAGGCTGAGAATATTTTGCGTCAAGTCGGGTACTCCTTCTAACGAGATATCGCCCTCCACTTCTAAGGCAATCTCCGCCGTTCGCAACATTTCCCCGGCTTCTGCCAGTTCCTCTGCTACCGAGATCGCACGCATTTCCGACACTAGCTCACGCACCTGACGGAGCGCAGCCCGCGAAGTACGCTGAATTTCTCGCGCCTCCTCTTGGGCTCGCTCCGTATTTTTGGTCACTAGCTTCTCTACGAGTTGGCTTTTTAATGTAATCAAGGACAATGTATGCCCGAGCGTATCATGTAAATCACGAGCGATTCGCATCCGTTCCTCACGCTTCACTAGCTCCTTGATCACCTCGTTGGCTTGATCCAGCTCTTTCTCCAGCTTCTGATTCCGATTCATGGATCTCACTCCGAATGGACTAATCAACATAATAATGATAAATGGAGCTAAAAATATCATGCTTCCCCACTCCATCTCACGACCCACTAAGACCAGCACAGAAAGTACCATGACCACAAAAGAAGTAAATGCAATTTTGAACCCTTTATTCTCCGTATAGTAAGCTATAAAATTCGCGGTGAAAAAGCCCATGTACAGATTAAAGGGCGTATAAAACAAACTAAGCACCACGATGATCACCATCTGAATAATCAGCCAGACATTAAAGATTCCACCCCGAACCCAATATAGCTGGCGATAGCTGATGGCAAACACCGCTATCATAATCACACCCAGAATGAGCTTCATTCCAGTCTCCCCGCGCAAATTCAGGATGGGCAAAACCAGATAAACAGCCCATACAAAAGGGAAAAAACCCTGCTTTTGTGGAAATAACCGGAACTGCGTACGCTCAGCCATTCATTCACACCGCTTCCTGTTTTTTTCGAATATAAACCGATAGTAACATAAAAACTACCAAATATCCGAGCAAAATCAAGACATTACTCCAATGCGGGGCTGAGCCACGTACAATCTCCCACGCCCCATTTCCATAGTTATATGAAGGTAACCAATGACCAATCTTTTGCATTAATCGCGGTAAAATCTCAATTGGCATCCACATGCCCCCCGCTACAGCAAGCGCCATATAAATCACGTTACTGACTCCACTAGCCGTATCCACCCGTTTCATAGCACCTACAAGCGTACCAATCGCCAAAAATGGAAGGGAACCGATCAAAATCCATAGCCCACTAAGCACCCATTGACCCGCAGATAAGGAGACACCATTGATTAAATATCCTGCGATAAAAATACAAATGACCGAAAACAGATGCATCATCGTTTGCCCGAACATTTTTCCGAAGAAATAGACGGAGCCCGGTAGCGGAGTAATCCGAATAAAGGTGGTCCAGCCTTGTGTTCGTTCTTGCACTAAACGGATGCCAAGCGTCATGATCGCAGAGCCCATTACACTAAAGGTTGCCATCGACATTAAGTAGTGCGCACGCCACGTCGGGTCATCGTTACCTGTATTGACCACGCGAGTGAAGATGAAGTAGAACATAATGGGCATGAGCAATGACCAGAACACGTAATACGGGTTACGGATGATCCGCAGCATCTCAGCTTTACACTGTACAGTAATAAGTCTCATCGTTAGACAGCCTCCTCTTGGTTCGTGGTCAATTGTTCAAAAGCGTCATCCAGACGTCCCTGATCGATCCGAACATCCTTCACAGGAAGTCCAGTAACAAAAATCGCTCGCAGTGCTTCATCCGTATCGTCTGTCGTCACATGAATTCGGCCTTCTTTTTCATAACAATCCTCAATAGCGGTTAGCTCCAGCAGACTTCTGCGTAATTGAGAACGATCACCTACTGGCAGGAAGGATAGCGAACGCTTCACAATTCTTGATTTAATCTCATCTGGACTACCGTCTGCAACTAAGTGACCCTTGCTGAATAATAGAATACGATCCGCGATATCTTCGGCTTCCTGTAAGTAATGTGTCGTGAACACAATCGTCTTGCCCTGCTCCGCAAGTCCACGAACCGTATCCCAGAACCGCCTCCGAGAAGTAATATCCAATCCAACCGTAGGTTCATCAAAAAAGATCAGCTCTGGATCACCCGCCAAGGCCAGCGCGAAGCCGAGACTACGCTTTTGACCGCCTGAAAGCTTCTCGGCGTATCTATTCAAATCCGCTGGCGCAAACCCTGTGGCTTTAATTAGAAATTCCATATCCATCGGCTGTGGATAATAGCTACGGATCAGCGCAATGATCTCCCGAACCTTCAGCCGATCCATCACACTTACTTCTTGCAGCATCGCGCCGGTCTTTTCACGTACCATTTTATCTTTTGGATGTTGTCCAAATATTTTCACTGTACCTTCAGTGGGCTCTAATAGCCCCAATAACATTCCCAATGCCGTTGTTTTCCCTGCTCCGTTCGGTCCAAGAATCGCTGTAATCGAACCCTTGGCAATGTTGAAGCTGATGTGATCTACTGCTTTCTTATCCTTATATAATTTGCTAACTCCATTCATCTCAATAACACTGTCCATTTCGTAACCCCTCCGATTCCGAATGCGTTTGATCTATTTCAATCATATGGAAAAAGGAGACCTGACATTAGTATGGACTGTCATTTCTTTAAGATGACAACTGTCACCTTCATGCCTCAGGGTACGAAAAAGAGGTTGCCCTATCCGTAGTTTTAACTACGAATAGCGCAACCTCTTTAAGCGATAATACTAGATTACCTCTTGAAGAATCCTTTTTCGAGCAGGAATTCCTTCATATGCATTCGCGCTGGCTGTGCCAACCGTTCTGCCATAATCACCGACCAAGGTGTATCCTTGGCACCATTAGTCCGCTCACGCATATAGTCTGAAGAGACTTTATCGTAAGTCTTGACCTGCTCCACTGTGGTTTCGGCATTGTAGCGATTTCGATGTAGAACAGCCTCTAATGGCAGACGCGGACGCAGGCTTGAGGCTCCATCAGGGTAGCCCACACACATTCCAAATATCGGGTAGACCAGTTCGGGCAGTCCAAGCAGCTCAGAAACCTCCGCGATCCGGTTACGGATTCCGCCGATATAAACAATCCCGAGTCCGAGTGATTCCGCAGCCACAGCAGCATTCTGAGCAGCAAGCGCAACATCCACGGTTGCTACAATAAGGTTCTCCGCAGAATCTTCATAAGAAGTCTCTCCTTGCAAATGAGGTTTAGTGACCTCACGGAGCCGATACAGATCCGCACACCAGACCAAAAAGACTGGGCATTGTTCTATATATGCCTGATTACCCGCTAATCCGGCAAGCTCTGCTTTTAGAGCCGAGTCAGTTACTGCAATAACACTATAGGCTTGTACACTGCTGGAAGTCGAAGCCATTTGGCCTGCTTCAATAATCGCTTTAAGCTGCTCATCACTTACTGGCTTATCCTGATACTTACGGACAGATGCATGGTTCATTAATAGAGAAATTGTTTCGTTGTTTTCTTGCATAGCGGCCACTCCTTACATAGTTATGATTCTTTTACAGCTTTACCCGCTGCAACCGAAGTGCATTCAAGACGACGGACACAGAACTGAATGCCATCGCAGCTCCAGCTAGCCATGGAGCTAGAAATCCGAGTGCAGCAATCGGTATACCTATTGTATTGTATGCAAGTGCCCAGAACAAATTCTGCTTAATATTGCTCATCGTTTTACGGCTCATCATAATAGCATCGGGTATGCTCTTCAGATCTCCCCGCATCAGCGTAATATCTGCAGCCTCCATAGCTACATCCGTACCTGTACCGATCGCCATGCCTGTATCTGCAGTAGCCAGTGCAGGAGCATCATTGATCCCATCTCCAACCATGGCTACCTTTGTCCCCTTCCGCTGCAGCTTGCGAACTTCCTCCGCCTTGCCTTCCGGTAGAACCTCTGCTAACACTTTTCGAATACCTGCTTGCTTCGCAATAGCTTCTGCAGTGATTTTATTGTCACCTGTAATCATAACGACCTCTATACCCATCTCATGAAGCGCCGCTACAGCTGCTTTTGAGGTTGGCTTAATCGTATCCGCCACAGCGACAATCCCGGCAATCTCATCGCCCACCGCTACAAGCATAGCTGTCTTTCCTGCCTCTTCCAGTCTCTTCATAACTGGGGCCCACTCTGTGATGTCCAAATGAAGCTCTTCCATCATACGCCGTGTACCCACCCTAACTTGTTGATCGGAAACAACAGCTATGATCCCCCGTCCAGGTACATTATCAAACTGTTCAGCGCTGGGTAAGGTCAATCCTCTTTCGGCAGCTCCTGCTACGATAGCTTCCGCAAGCGGATGCTCTGATAATTTCTCGGCTGCCGCAGTTAAAGCTAATAAACGATTCTCGGCATTTTCTTTACCATAAGCGGCAATTCCAGTTGTAGTCACGATATCAGTCAGCACGGGTTTACCATTTGTAACCGTACCCGTCTTGTCCAAAACAACGATCTTAATCCCTTGTGCGCCTTCTAAATGCTCGCCACCCTTGAACAGGATACCAAGCTCCGCAGCGCGGCCCGATCCCGCCATAATGGAGGTCGGCGTTGCTAGACCTAGTGCACATGGACAAGCGATTACGAGCACCGCAATGGCCTTTTCAAGGGCATCGGCGAACTGACCAGGTGCTGCCCAGAAGTACCAGACCAAGAAAGTGATCACCGCAATTCCTACAACAATCGGCACAAAAATCCCTGAGATGACATCCGCGATCCGCTGGATCGGCGCTTTGGAGCCTTGGGCCTCCTCCACTACTCTAATGATTTGAGCGAGTGCAGTGTCTCTTCCTACTTTGTTGGCCTTGATTCTTAAGATCCCATTCTTATTTAATGTAGCACCGATAACGGTATCTCCAGGTTTTTTCTCCACAGGGATACTTTCTCCGGTCAACATAGACTCGTCCACAGAAGAGGAACCCTCTACTACCTCGCCATCCACCGGCACCTTTGTTCCGGGCTTCACCAATACAATATCGCCGGGAATCACTTCATCTGTTGAGATATTTATTTCTTTGCCGTCGCGGATTACGAGAGCCGTCTTTGCCTGAAGCCCCATTAAGCTCTTAATGGCGTCAGAGGAACGTCCTTTCGCTAGCGCCTCGAACCATTTACCGACGAGGATTAGCGTAATGAGTACAGCACTCGTCTCATAATACATTGGGGCGGTATGATTCATTCCCTTCATACTTAAGGAATCAATCGTCAGATAAAGACTGTAGAAATACGCTGCCGACGTTCCCAGTACAACCAACACATCCATATTGGCACTCCCGTTACGAAGTGCTTTATACGCGCCTACGTAGAACTGCCAGCCGATGATAAACTGTACGGGAGTCGCGAGAACAAGCTGAAACCAAGGATTCATAAATATTTCCGGTGTTGGAATCCAGCTTGTGAATGAGAAATGACCTGCCATCGCCCATAGCAATGGGATAGAAAGAATAGCAGAAATGATCCACTTCCACTTCTTATGCTGAATTTCCTGTACACGACGATCCACATGATCCTTGCGGTCTTCTTTAAGGGTAGCTTTATATCCGATGCTGCTTACCTTCGCCATGATCTCTCTTGGACTGATATTACCGGGTACATATTCCACATGTGCCGTTTCCAGCGCTAAATTCACGCTCACTGCTGCGATACCCGGCGTACGACTCAACACTTTTTCGATCCGCGCCGAGCATGCAGCACAGGTCATGCCTGATATATCAAAATCCGCGGTCTCTTTGACGGTATCATAACCAAGAGCGCGGATTTTATCTTCAATTTGTGGTAACCCTGATACAGAAGGATCGAATCCGACAGTGGCTTGTTCCAAGGCTAAATTTACATTTGCGCGAGAAACACCCTCCATCCGGGACAAACCTTTCTCAATTCGAGCTGCACAAGCAGAACAGGTCATGCCTGTAATCTGTACGGTCGCTTGCTGTTCATTGGGTGAAGCTGTTGTTTTTAACTTATCCATGATTCCAAAGCCTCCTCATACCCCTATAGAGTATGATAATTTCTATAAAAAGAAAAGGCATTGGAGCTTATGGTATTCCCATACAGCTCCAAGCCTTATTACTGTGCTTCAAATTAAACTACGTCATACCCTTGTTCTTCAATAGCTTCTTTAATAGCTCCAAGGCTCACCTTGTTCTCATCATACTCAACGAAAACTTTTTTAGCAGCAAGATCAACTTTAGCAGTAGCTCCAAGATTACCTACAGCTTTCTCTACAGAGTTGACACAGTGACCACAAGACATTCCTTCAACGTTTAGTGTAGCATTCGACATTTTTATTACCTCCAGTAAATGTTATGAAGCCATGCTCTAGAGCATTAGCTTATTATTTCATTAATTTGTTAACCGTAATTAGCAGCTCATCGATAACCTCATGGTCACCGGCTTCGATTCGTTCAATAATACAACTCTTCATGTGCCCTTCCAGCAGCATCTTACCAACACCGTTTAGTGCCGCTTGAACCGCTGCGAGCTGATTGAGCACATCGTCACAATAAGTATCGCGCTCTATCATACCCTTTATCCCGCGGATCTGGCCTTCAATCCGGTTGAGGCGAGTATTCAAACCATTTTTGAAATCTGTCGAATGATGACTCATTCGTTCTCCAGATGCTGAAGTATGACAGTCAGCTTCACAGGATTTCTCAGTTTGTTCTTGCTTACTAGTAGACATAAGAATCAGCCTCCTTGCCAATAATATAATATACCCCCGTAGGGTATGTCAAGAGGCGTTCTTTATTTCCTATCACCCAAATCCCATTTTTTCAAGCATAAACGCCTTCGGTGTCCTTATAAGGACGGTAAGCGTTTAAGCGAGAAATATTAGACATATAGTATTGTGTGAAACTTATACTTCTTATATTTGAAAAAAACTATTGCTACCCTATTCAAATTTGAATATAATAAATTTTGCTTCTAACCTATGAACATTTTTTGAACGGATTTATCACTATTAGAAAAAAGGAGCCTGCGAAGCATGCATACTAAAGAAAGTAATCTTAAACTCGTAGTTGTTGGCCTGCTGCTCGGTATTCTAATGTCCGCGATGGACAATACCATTGTAGCTTCAGCTATGGGAACCATTGTTTCCGACCTTGGCGGTCTGGACAAAATCGTATGGGTCACTTCAGCTTATATGGTCATGGTAATGGCTGGAACCCCTATCTTCGGCAAGCTCTCGGATATGTATGGACGTAAACGTTTCTTCATGTTCGGACTGATTGTATTCCTGATTGGCTCAGCACTGTGCGGTACTGCAACCAGTATTACACAGCTCAGTATTTACCGGGCTATTCAAGGAATCGGTGGCGGTGCACTAATGCCTATCGCCTTCACCATCGTTTTCGACATTTACCCTCCTGAAAAAAGAGGTAAACTGACTGGCCTATTCGGTGCCGTCTTCGGAATCTCCAGTGTACTCGGACCGTTACTGGGTGCATATATTACCGACTATGTAGGATGGCAGTGGGTATTCTACATTAACCTGCCACTCGGCATTATTGCACTATTTCTGATCGCAACTTCTTACAAAGAATCGATCTCTCACGCTAAACAGCGCATCGACTGGGGCGGAGCCTTCACTCTCGTCGGCGCCATTATCTGCCTAATGTTTGCGCTAGAACTGGGGGGCAATCAATACGCTTGGGATTCTAGTGTCATTCTCGGCTTATTCGCCGGATTCGCTGTACTCTTGCTGGCATTCATCCTCATTGAGAGAGTGGCGGCTGAACCTGTTATCTCGTTCGCGATGTTCAGTAAACGGTTGTTTGCAACAAGTAGTGTGACAGCCTTGTTCTATGGCTCTGCCTTTATCGTAGCTACGATTTATATTCCGATCTTCGTACAGGGCGTATTTGGCGGCTCCGCTACGAACTCTGGACTGATCCTCATGCCGATGATGATTGGTACGGTCGTGGGCAGTCAGACCGGTGGGCTACTTACAACTAAAACCAGCTTCCGCAACATTATGATCCTATCCGCAGTCTGCTTTGTAGCAGGTGTCTACAGTCTAAGCACTTTATCACCAGATACCTCTCGTCTCATGCTTAATCTATTCATGGCCTTGACTGGCTTCGGCGTGGGCTTCTCCTTCTCCGTGCTAAGCATGGCAGCTATCCATAATTTCGATATGCGCCAACGCGGTTCGGCAACTTCAACAAGTACGTTTATGCGCTCGCTTGGGATGACGCTAGGGATTACGATCTTCGGAATTATTCAGCGTAACAACTTCACTAGCAGCATTAGCGAAGCTTTTGGCGGAAGTGAGCAGTCAGCAGCCTTCGGCGATCCGCGGGCAGCCCTGACACCTGAAGCAAGAGCCAAGATTCCACCTGAAATTTTAGAGAAAATATCTAGTGCGCTGTCCTCTTCTATCGCACACACCTTTATGTGGGCCTTGATTCCTGCCGTCCTTGGTTTAGTCTTTGTGCTGCTTATGCCAAAAGACCGCCTCACCATTCCGAGTAAAACTGCTCAGGCGTCCGAGGGTAAAAGGTAACGATTATGTCGATGAAATTGTCCATTCTCGGTCTACTGCTGGAACGGAATATGCATCCCTATGAAATTACACTAGTTATGAAAGAACGCTCCATGGACCGGATTACAAAGCTCCAGCTTGGTTCTCTCTACTACGCTGTCGATAAACTTGCACAAGATGGCTATATCGAAGCTTTAGAGGTGATTAGCAGCAGTGATCGCCCAGACAAAACCATTTACGGTATTACTGAGCAAGGTAAAAATTTATTCGAGCAGTTAATTCTACAGCAAATTAAAAAGAACGAGCCCTTCTATCATCCGATGTATATGGCTCTAGCCATGTCCCGTCATGTTGATCAAAACAAGGTGGAGAAGCTGCTCGAAGAACGTATTCGGGAAACCGAACATCAGGTGAATCTGGCTTATCAGGTATATGAAGAACATATTCCTATTGTTCCTCGTTCCGCCCTTCATCTCATGTACGGCACCTATGAACACACCCTTATTGAACTAAAATGGCTGCAACGTCTCTATGATGATGTTATAGCACGCAAGTTGAATGACATTGGAACACCACTCAATACAGAGTAGAGGCCTTAGGACCTCTACTCCTTTTTCCTTTTCCAGAGACAATAAATACCATACTGTAATCTAAGCGTGTACAATATGTACGTGTACGCAATCATATTTTCCTAGGAGGAATCACATTGTTGAGAACGCTGCCTTTAAACAAGCGTGGTATACCTGCCAGCCGTATTGCTCTAGGTTGTATGGGATTTGGTGGGGGCTGGGATCATGAACCGATTACCGCCGAGAATGTTAAGCAAGGACATGCAGCCGTGGACGCTGCACTATCCATTGGAATCAATATGTTTGATCATGCAGATATTTATACCCGTGGCAAAGCCGAGAAGGTATTCGGTCAGATCTTTAAAGAACGCCCAGGGCTCCGCGAAGAAATCATTATTCAATCGAAGTGCGGTATTAAGCTAATGGAGCCTGGAGACAGCTCTAATGTGTTTGATTTCTCAAGCCAGCATATTCTAAGCAGTGTAGATGGAATATTGTCGCGACTAGGAACGGAATATATTGATATTCTGCTTCTCCATCGGCCTGATCCCCTAATGGATCCGGAGGAAGTAGCTTCTGCTTTGCATCAATTAAAGGCAACAGGTAAAGTTCGTCATTTCGGCGTCTCCAATATGAGCGCAGCGCAAATCAAAATGCTGCAAGCCTATTGCGATGAACCCTTTATCGTGAACCAGCTGCACATGAGTCTAGCCAAGCTAAGCTGGGTCGATGCTGGAATCAGTGTAAACCGTGAGCCTTGGAAGGAGATTACGTTTCCTGAGGGAACCCTTGAACATTGTCGAATGGAGAACATTCAGCTTCAAGCTTGGGGCCCACTCGCACAAGGCTTATTTAGCGGACGTTCATTAGACGATCAACCAGAGAATATCGTCCAGACAGCTGCCATGGTTAAACAACTTGCAGATGAAAAAGGAACAACACCCGAAGCCATAGTGCTATCCTGGCTAATGACACATCCAGCAGCTATTCAGCCAGTGATTGGGACTGTGAATCCCCAGCGTATCGCTGCCTGCGGCGATGCGGACAAGCTGGAGCTTACCCGTAAAGAATGGTATGACCTGTATGTTAGTTCACGTGGTACTCGTCTTCCCTAACCCAACCCCACAATTAAACTCGCAGGAATTCTTAATAGCCTAATCGTGCCTCTCGCATGATTAGGCTATTTTTAATTTAACCCCCTCTTATATATCGTTCTCTATTGCGAATAAAAATAGATATCAAGCGATAAAACGAGATAAATAGAGATAAATTAACATTATTGTTCTTTATAGAGCACAAACGAGACTTAATGGCGGTTTTCTTTTCGATTTATTCCCTGTATTATTCATTACAGAAGTTGTTCTCAATAAAGAACAACAATAACGAACCGAAGAAAACTCAAGACATTGAGGGGAGGTATTCCTCTGAGACCCAGATCAGCAAAAAGAAGACCTAAAAGAAAGAGGCAAATCGGATTACGTGTTCTGCAATCAGGAATGGCTGTCTCCGTCTTGTTTCTGACTACTTCGCAGCAAGTGGGTAGTACCTATGGTGGTTTTGGAGCTACTGCGCAAACCACTAGCACCATTAGCTTTTGCGAAGTGTTTCCAAACTCGGTCAAGGGGCTTCTAACAGAACTCAAAGATCATATCGAAAGAGCTACTGCTTTAAAAGGATCGCTGCAAAGCTATACCCCCTCAGGCAGCCTCTCAGGTGTTTCGGGAATAGAGAGCATGTCGCTGGATGAGCTTGATGTCGCAGCGCAAGAGATTTCTACACAAATCTCCGCGCTTCAATCTCAAATCGATGGCGTTAATGAGCAACTAGCCACCAACAGCCAAATTTGGAACGAAATCAATAGTGAGCTGAACGCAGCAGCAGCCGTCTTATTCCAGATTGGAGGATATATGACTTCTCTAGATTCAAACTGTCTAGAAATCAAGGATGAACAATTCTTCAGAGAGCTGCAAAGCAGTCTGAATCAAAGTGGTGTAATCTCTGAATCCCTGAATGCTTCCTTAAATGGAGTCATTCAATACCTAAACTCCATACACGACATCGGCCTTCCATTTGCTTCGGTAGTGACCAGTGATGTATATGGACAACCCGAGTTACGCAATGAGGCGTTTCAGCAGCCGTTACCTTTCCTGATTCCTTTTAGTCAGCCGGCCGGCAATATCTCTAGCGAACTTAATTCCACTTATGAAAATCTCAATACTGAAATGAATAGTCTTAAAGAATCGGCCACTTCAGGAATCAGCAATCTTCAGAGTCAGCTCCAATTGATCAGTCAAACTCGTAAACAACAATTGGAAGCGCTCGAGAAAGCCCGACTAGAAGCGCTGGAACAAGCGAAGAAAGAAGAAGAACGTTTGGCCCTAGAGAAAAAAGAAAAGCAAGAAGCCGAGGACAAAGCGAAAGCTGAAGCTGAAGAGAAAACAAAAACGGAAGCGACTCCACCGACAGATGAAGCTGCTCCAGAGAACATAAATAAAGAGCAACCTGAAGCCCCAGCCACTAACCCGGTCGATCCGGAAATTGGTAAAGAGCCAACGATTCCACAAGATGTACCACAGCAAAAGGTTCCTCAGGAGACACCAAAGGCGGAAGATACAACCTCTTCCCCACTGGCAGCAACACCAGCTCCTTCGGCCCCTCAACAAGACAAAGGTGGAGAATAATATGCGGATTAAAAAAATGATCAACAATACATTATCAAGCATCATGCTTGTGATTTTCATTCTGCTGGTGGTAGCCGTAGTTTTATCTAAAGCCTCCGGCGGTGAACCTGCCTTCTTCGGATACCAGATTAAATCCGTACTCTCAGGTTCGATGGAACCAGGGATTCAGACCGGATCGATTGTCGCTTTAAAACCCGGAGGAGATATGAATCGTTTCAAAAAGGGCGATGTTATCACTTTTAGAAATGAAGAAAACCTGCTAATAACTCACCGTGTTGTTGAAGCAACAATGAACAACGCTACTGGTGAAGCCATGTATCGCACGAAAGGCGATAACAATGATGCGCCTGATATGAACCCTACCAGTTCTACGAATGTTGTAGCTGAGTATACCGGGGTCACCGTACCTTATGTAGGTTACGCTATGAATTTCGCAGTTTCAAAAGCTGGAAGTGTTGTGCTCATGATCGTACCAGGCTTGATGCTCCTGCTCTATGCCCTGTATTCATCATGGAAGGCTGTAGCTGCACTCGAAAAGAAAAATGCTGCTATACTTCCCACCTCTCCACCTCCAACTGAAATACAGTAATTCGTTGATTGTCCGCTTCCGCTTACGAACCGGAAGTTACAATATATAAATTTTATAAAATTTAACCACAAAAACCGAGGAGGAATTTTAATTATGGGTATCAAAAAAACATTGGGTCTTGGCGTAGCATCTGCAGCACTGGGTTTATCATTGATTGGTGGAGGAACCTTCGCTTACTTTAGTGACACTGCACAAAGCACTGCTACATTTGCTGCTGGTACACTCGATTTGAACTCCGACCCTTCTGTTATCGTAAATATTCCAAACCTAAAACCAGGTGATACTGTAACCAAATCCTTCAAATTGAAAAACGATGGTTCGCTCGATATCGGATCTATTATTCTGAACACTTCCACTCAAATTACGGATGCTAAAGGTGATAACTACCTGGATTTAGCCCAATTCATTAAGGTCAAATTCCTTAGAAATAACGATAAAGGAACCGTCGTTTCTCCAGAAGATGTAGTCTATCAAACTACGCTGGCTGATTTAAAATCTCAACATCCGGATCTCGTAAAAAATACTGGTTGGGATCAACTCTTCACCGAAGCATCTGGTATTAAAGCCGGCACCAATGACAGCTTCTCCGTCCAATTCGAATTTGTGGAAAATAACCAAGATCAAAATATTTTCCAAGGCGATAGCATAACCCTGACATGGGATTTCGTAGCTAAACAAGGTGCTAAAAAAGATTACTAAGATTAATAGAATAATTTAATATAATACTCGAAGAGCAGCAGATCCTGATTCCGGAAGCGGATAAGTAGATGCTGCTTTTCTCTTTACAATAAACTTTGTCGAATTAATTGATATTTGCTATACTAATAACAAAAATTACGGAGGGGCGTCAGCATAGTGCCACAAAATATGGGCCAACGTATCCAGCATCTCCGCCTAGAAAAGGGATTATCCCTATCTGAGCTTGCGGACAGAGCGGATGTTGCTAAGTCGTATCTTAGCAATGTGGAGAGAAACATCCAATCCAATCCTTCAATCCAGTTTATCGAAAAGATCGCCGACGCGCTTCAGGTATCCATCCACGCTTTGCTCTATGGAGAACCTAATGATGCTGAGGAGTCACCTTTAGATTCGGAATGGTTCCGATTGGTGCAGGAAGCTATGGCCTCAGGCATAAGCAAACGCGAATTCAAGGAGTTTCTAGACTACCAGAAATGGCGCCTTGATCAGAAGGATTAATATTCCACCTAACCTGATAAGATCCTCTTCTACTCATACTATCAAACATAAGCGCCTTCGCCCTCCTAACATGGACTGCGAAGGCGTTTTATATTCTAGTAGAATATAAGCACGATGTATCTTGTATACTTTCTTAGATACCAAAAAAGAGCACAGCGAGTTATCGCTGTGCTCTTTTTCGGTATCTAATGCTCTGAATGTATTACTGCACGGCTTGCACAGTCTTCTCATGAAAGAATCGACGAATTTCATCTGCCTTTATGCCAGCCTTCTTAGCTGCTAATAATAAATGTACCCACTCTACGTCTAGATCAATAACCTGCTGTTCTTTGTTGCTTCCCTGGTTGGACTTGTCCAAAAAATCTCCTCCTAAGATTTTACGTCCCCAGGCAATCCGGCTGTCATAGTATTTCTACCTTAGACCCGCGACTTTGTGCCCCTGCCTTTCAGCAGGTTTACCTTTTACTGGACCCTTTACATGAAAGGATCTACTTTGAAATATATGAAAACGCTAACTGCAATAACATTATACTATACTAATGTGGAAAAGTGTGTCGATTTCTGATTAGTTTTTCCATTAAAAAACAAAAATTAGAAGCTCTTTCATAGAATATTCTGTCCTATTATCACGATACTCGTCTTATTCATAAAATTATTTAGGGCAATATAATAATGTCCCATTTCCATTTAGTTAAAATTAAGGATAATAGGATCATTTTAATGGGCCTTTAGAATGGGTAATAAAAAAGAATAGCTATTGTTTTAGTAGAACAAGCTAACCCATACCATTTTGCGAACGTATTAGACGAAAGAATGAATTGATTACCCGTGTGGAAAGTAGCACAATAAGATAAGGAATGAAACCGCAATCATCACAGCTCCTACAAGCGTTGACACAAAATGTCACGTATGGAGTTCATCCGTTGAGGAGGATGTATTCATGGCAGCCAAAGAGCCCTATAACGAATCCATTTGGAGTAAGTATTATGGACCCAATTTAGGCTACATTCAAGAAAGATATGAGCAGTTTGTGAAAGACCCATCCACCGTAGAGAATAATTATCGCGAACTTTTTACAAATTCGGGCCCCCCACCATTAGCTCCGGATAGCGAACCGGCTCCACAGCCTCGCATTTCGGGAGACACCGAATGGCTTAGAAAGGCAGTAAGAGCTTCCAAGTTAATCGCTAATATTCGTATATATGGCCATATGGCCGCTGATATTGATCCGCTTGAGCGGGACCACAATCCCATGGCTAAATATCTCGAACTCGAAACCTATGGGCTGACTCGTGAGGATCTGATCGCATTACCTGCTACTCTTATTTGGGAGAATGCGCCGAATGATGTGCATACCGGATGGGATGCTGTTCAGCGTATGCGTCAGGCATATACCAAGACTATCGCCTATGAATTCGGGCATGTGCATGAGGAAAAAGAATTGCAATGGCTGAATAGACAGGCAGAATCCACAAGCTCACCAGCACCTTTGAATAATACAGAACGCAAAGAGCTACTGAATCGCCTCATTCAAGTAGAGCAATTCGAAACCTTCCTTCACAAGACCTTTGTAGGTCAGAAGCGTTTCAGTCTGGAAGGCAATGACGCTCTTGTGCCGATGCTCGATGAAATCGTACGCGCTGCTGCGCATGACGGTGCAGAGCATATTCTGATGGGTATGGCGCATCGCGGCCGTCTCAACGTTCTCGCACATATTTTGGGCAAACCTTATGATATTATATTTTCAGAGTTTCATCATTCTCCAAACAAGGAGCTCTTCCCTTCCGAAGGCTCTACAGGCATTAACTATGGTTGGACGGGTGATGTGAAATACCATCTCGGTGCAGACCGTGCTGTCCGCGAAGGAGAAACCGTACGCACAAGAATAACACTAGCAAATAACCCAAGTCACTTGGAATTTGTCAATCCTGTCGTGGAAGGGTTCACTCGTGCCGCTCAAGAAGTTCGGAGCACTGCAGGACTGCCGAAGATTGATACCAGTAAAGCTATGGCGGTACTGATGCATGGCGATGCTGCTTTTCCAGGTGAAGGGATTGTTGCAGAAACACTTAATATCGGCAAACTTCAAGGTTATCAAAATGGTGGGACGATCCATATCATTGTTAATAACCGGATTGGTTTTACAACCGAAAGTGAAGACTCCCGTTCTACGCATTATGCAAGTGACATCGCCAAAGGGTATGAAATCCCGATTGTCCATGTCAATGCCGATGATCCGGAGGCCTGTGTAGCAGCTGTTCGCTTAGCTAGCGCATATCGCCACCAATTTAAAAAGGATTTCGTGATTGATCTCATCGGCTACCGCCGTCATGGTCACAACGAAATGGATGATCCTGAGACTACACAGCCTATTGTCTACAGTAAGGTGCGCAAACATCCAACCGTCTACAAGGTCTATGCTGAGCGACTACAGCGTGAAAAGATTCTTACAGCCGATGATGTTAATGAGATGTACACTGCAGCAGAAGGCGTATTGCAACGTGCATACGATAGTATGAAGGAAGGCAATCACAAGAAAAAAGAACCGAAAGCCTTCATTCCTCTAGAAGCGAAACACGCTGCGCCAGGCTCTACAGCATTATCTATCTCCAGTCTGCAGGAGATCAATCGTGAACTGCTGACAGTTCCAGAAGGATTCCAAGTCTATCCGAAGCTGGAACGAATTCTGCAGCGTCGCAAGGATGCACTTAATGAAGGTGAAAAGGTCGACTGGGCACTCGCTGAGTCTCTCGCCTTCGCTACCATTCTTAAGGATGGTACGCCAATTCGCCTGAGCGGTCAGGATGCTCAGCGTGGAACCTTCGCTCATCGCCATCTAGTGCTGCACGACAGTAAGACCGGAGAATTGTTCTCTCCTCTTCATCAGCTAAGTGATTCCCGCGCTTCCTTTGGCGTATACAACAGTCCATTGTCAGAAGCATCGGTACTAGGCTTTGAGTATGGTTATAACGTGTTCGCACCAGAAACCTTCGTGATCTGGGAGGCACAATATGGCGATTTCGCGAATGCCGGTCAAGTTATATTTGACCAATTCATTGCCGCTGGACGCGCCAAATGGACGCAGCGCAGCAATCTTGTCATCATGTTGCCTCATGGCTACGAAGGTCAGGGACCCGAGCATTCCAGTGGTAGATTGGAACGCTTCCTGCAATTATCTGCAGAAGAGAACTGGACAGTCGCCAATTTGACCACCGCTTCTCAATATTTCCACGTCTTGCGGCGTCAAGCGGCGTTATGCGGACAGGAAGATGCAAGACCACTAGTCATTATGACGCCGAAGAGTCTCATTCGGAATACGCGCAGCGCTTCTGCCGGAACTGAGCTCGCTTCAGGACAATTCCAGCCTGTGTTATCAGAGCCTCTTCTAGGCCAAAAACCAGGTGAGGTTAAGCGTCTCGTAGTCTGCAGCGGTAAAGTAGCCATCGATATACAAACAGAACTGGAAGCTGCTTCAGACAAAGATTGGTCTTGGCTGCATGTACTTCGCCTAGAGCAGCTCTACCCGTTCCCAGAACTTGAACTGAGTGCTCACTTAAGCTCCTTCACATCCCTTCAGGAAATTGTCTGGGTACAAGAAGAGCCGAAGAATATGGGCGGATGGAGTTATACCGAACCTCGGTTACGCGCCATCGCACCGCAAAACACTAGCGTGAGATATATCGGACGTCCAGAACGTTCCAGTCCTGCGAGTGGTTATGCAGATGTTCATAGCTTTGAACAGCGTAGAATTGTTTCAGAGGCCCTAAAAGCAAATTCACAAGTACAAACAGCTGTACCGTCCTCTTAAAAGGACGGTAGTCACAATAGCGTAAACCATTATGTTTGGGGAGGTAACGGCCTGTGTCAGAAATCTTAGTACCCGATCTGGGAGAATCTATATCCGAAGGAACCATCTACAAATGGCTGGTTAAAGAAGGCGACACGGTAGGTCAAGGCGATGTGCTTGCTGAGTTAGAGACGGATAAGGTCAATTTGGAAATTAGCGCGGAGGTGGAGGGTGTCATCTCCTCCATCCTGCGTCAAGCGGGCGAGAACGTAGCCGTTGGCGAAGCCATCGGCATCATTGGAGCCGCTAGCGGCAGTAAGCCGCAGGCCGCTGAGAGCAAAGCGCCTGAAGCGGCGCCGGCAAGCGGCAGCGCAGCAGCCGCACCTGTAGCAGTAGCAGCGCCCGAAGCCCCTGCAAGTGGCGACAGCCACGCTGCACTGGCATCGCCGGGCGCACGTAAGCTGGCACGGGAGCGCGGCATCGACCTCGGCGAGGTTAGCGCCCGTGATCCTATCGGCCGGATTGGTCAGGCCGATGTGTCGGGTCATGGTGCAGCAGCGCCGCAGGCCACTGCACCGGCAGCTCCGGCGCCGCAAGGCAAGCCGGAGCCAGCGAAGCCGGCAGCGAGCAAAGCTGCGCCGGAGGACGGCAAGAACGTGGAGCGCAAGCGCATGTCGCGCAGACGGCTCACGATTGCCAGCCGCTTGGTAGAAGCGCAGCAGACCGCAGCTATGCTGACCACCTTCAACGAGGTGGACATGACCGCGATTCTCGACATTCGCAAGCGCCGCAAGGATGCTTTTAAAGAGAAGCATGAAGTTGGACTAGGCTTCATGTCCTTCTTCACCAAAGCTGTGATCGGTGCGCTGAAGACCTATCCACTGCTAAACGCAGAGATCGATGGTGAAGATCTGGTCGTTAAGAAATTCTACGACATCGGTATTGCCGTTGCCGCTAAAGAAGGTCTGGTGGTTCCGGTTGTCCGTGACGCGGATCGACTCAGCTTCCCAGAAATCGAACGGCAGATTGGCGAGCTTGCTTCCAAGGCACGCGCCAATACACTAAGCCTCTCCGAGCTTCAAGGCGGTACGTTCACCATTACAAACGGCGGGGTGTTCGGTTCCCTGTTATCCACGCCGATTCTGAATACCCCTCAAGTAGGTATTCTAGGGATGCATAAGATTCAATTGCGTCCAATCGCGCTGGACGAAGAAAGAACCGTTAACCGTCCAATGATGTATATCGCCCTTTCTTACGATCACCGGATCGTTGACGGCTCTGAAGCGGTTAGCTTCCTCGTCAAAGTGAAGGAATTGCTGGAAGACCCAGAAGCATTGCTGCTGGAAGGCTAATCAGTCCCATACCTAATTGAACAATTTTCGATCCATCTTATATAAAAAGGACAACCACGAGGTTTAAGCTTCGCGGTTGTCCTTTTTTATACCCTACTCTTTCTCTACTTCAACAGATCCCCAGCCAACTGAAGAAATTGCTCCTTGGTCAAAATCTTATCTCCATAGCTAGTGAGTGTATAATACGCATCCTGCTTCTCATTATACCAATTCAGATAATCGTAGCTAACTTCTTTCTTTACTACTTTGTTATAGATTACCTCTGTGCCTGCCACTATAATCTTATCCGCTTGATTCTCAGGTTCTTGCTCCACGAACACTTTTCCACCATGCATGATCGTGGCAGAGATACCTACAAAAGCATTATTCTTCGAATAAATTGCACTGATCCAGCCTGGTTCCGACCATGGTATAGCCTTCATGAATAAATTACTGTTTCCCTTATCTTTGTTTGCCTGGGCAGTAAGATCTCGTAACGTCTCCTGATATAGAGAACTTTTCTTATCTGCATCCGTAGTCGGATGATTAGGGTTTATAACCCCATATTCAAAAGCATACCCTGCTGCCAATGCAGGGAGCGTCGGCGCCCCTGTCCGTTTGATTTCCTTCAAGAAATCAGAATATGCACCTATCCGCTGCTCTTTATACTTAAAATGCAATTCTGTCGCCATGCCTTCTGCACCCGCTTTATTGTTCACCAAATATGCGATCAGCTCACCCGGTTTAGCAAATGTATCGGCTTGCTGCGCATATTTATCATAGGAGGCTACTCCTGCCGATTCATTCGGCGCAACATGCTGAACCTTCACTACGCCTTCACTATTGCGGATCTGGATATATTCCGATGCAGCATAAGCTGTCACTGAGATCATAAGGAACAGCGCTAACATACTGGCAACTGCCGTTGTTTTATTCATCCTCTTTAGCGAGAACGATCGCTTTCGATCTGATATACCATGGATACGACCCATGACCCTCTCTTCTACATCGATCTCACCTAGAAGTTCATTGCCAGCTGAGGCATAAATTACATCTTGGTATTCATCGCTGATTGTGGTTCGTTCCATCTGATCTCCTCCTCCGACTTCATAGCTTCCTGCACCTTCAGCTTGATCCGATTCATCCTCTTTGTCAGTGCATTAGGACTGACTCCAAGAATTTCGCTTATCTCCGCATAACTCTTCTCTTCAAAGACTCGCAATACAAGCATATTCCTCTCTTCCAGTGACAACTGCGCTAATGCAGTTGACAACGATGGATTAAACAACCGATCATCCAGCTCTTGTTCAGGACTTGCAGACATAAATTCAGGCTTGAAGATACTCATGACTCGCTTTTGCAAACGCCGTCTGCGCAGCAGGTTTAAGCAATGATGATAGGCGATACGATAGAGCCATGCCGAAAAATTCATCTGCGACTTGTATTGATGGATAGATTGATAGCCCTTTACCAAAATATCCTGAACCGCGTCCTCCGCGTCCTGCTTGTTTTCTAACAAACGATAGCAATAGCGGTAAATCGGCGTTTGGAAAACTCTAACGATAAAAACATACCGCTCGATATTTCCCTTTTGAATACTAATGATTAACTCTTCCAGCTCCTTTGGGTCTAGCGGATCCTGTGGCGATGTAAGCACCTCCTTAACCTTTATATCTTCTATAACACTTGAGCAGCGAAAAAAGTGCCTATGTAAATCGAACTAGAGATAAAATTTGACTACCGGTTGTTTTGGACCGAGGAGACCCTATTTTCGAAAAATAGATGATTTCCGCATACATTGGGACTCAGATGCAGCTATTCTCCCAAATTCACTCCAATTATACACATTTAGAGGCTAATAAGAGCTATACAGTCCGTAACTCTAGCGAAATGAGCCAAAAAACAATAATAGCTGCAATACGGTCCGTGCTTTTGTAATATTCTCCAATGAGTAATTCATTTTGAATTCAGATCACCGTAGTTTTTTTGTTTTGCACGCTCCACGGACTGCTGCCCACCAATATAAAACGACGTACAAACTGACATGAAGTGCCCCCCTAGAATTACATCGGAATTTACCCAGGGGTTTTTCCAATGCATATTCTAAGGGGTGCACTTCATGTCAGTTTGTACGTCGTTTTTTAATTATGTTGTCTTTTTACCTTTAAGCCGTCCGCTCTGAAGCTTTGAGCCGAAGCGCTTTCTTCTCTTTCGCTTTCTCCACTGGCGGTTTCAGAGAAATCGCGATGATGCAGGCCAGCAGACACAAGAGACCAAAGATGACGAAAGTAGGTTTAAACCCGCCCAGGAAGACGGCGATGAACGAACCGGAAAGAGCTCCGATACCGAAACCTTGGTAGACAATCCCGTAGTTCTTACTGTGGTTCTTAAGACCAAAGAAGTCACTGACAATGGCCGGGAACACTGTAATGTTACCCCCGAAGCAGAATGCAATGGCTGCTACACAAGTGAAGAACAGTCCGAAATTCAGCGTTGCATAGCTAAGGGTCAACATAGCGGCTGCCGTTACAGCAAGCGAAGCACCTACCAGCTTCAAACGGCTCATTTTGTCAGACAAGGCGCCTAAGATCAAACGTCCTGCTGTATTAAAAATCGCAATCATTGCTACCGCATTAGCTGCAGTCTGTACATCAAGTCCAGCCAGCTGCACGCCGATGTCTTTTACAATACCGATCAAATACAGGCCACACATACAAGCGGTAAAGAAAATAATGAACAACAGATAAGCTTCTTTCGTGCGTAGCATTTCTTTTACCGTGTAGTCTTTTGGTTTAGCGATAGTCGATGTTGCTGTTGCACCCAGTGATGCCGCTTGTACTGGAGCTTCTCTGACGAGTAAGGAACCGATTACAATCATCACCATAACAATCATGCCCCAATACATAAACGTATTAGACACACCCACCGAGTCGATCAAACTACCATTGATATATTTAAAAATCAAGCTCCCCGTTCCGTAAGCACCCACGGACACACCGGAGATTAAGCCTTTATTATTCGGAAACCATTTAATTAAGTTAGATAATGAAGTGATATAAGCTGTTCCGTCTGCAAAACCAACGATTACACCAGCCAATACATAGAACATTAGAAGCGAATTCGCCTGAGAGCTAAGAATCAATCCTAGACCAAGCACAATCCCTGCGGCGGCAGTTAACCGACGAAGACCAAAACGATCCTGCAATTTCCCTGCGAACAAAGTCGCAAAAGCGAGTGCAAAGCTCGTGATCGAAAACGTAATCGAAACAGAATTAAGCTCCCACCCGAATTTTGTTACCAGATGTGCATTGAACAAGCTCCATGTATAAATGGTACCTAGACCCATCTGCATAATTACTGTTCCTAATACGATAAGCCACCGTTTGGCGTTTTTGTTGTCCATCGTCGAAGTCATGGTCTATTCCTTCTTTCCCTCTCGTGATCTGCTACAAGAGCTTCTATTGCCTCTTTATTGTAGCTAAACCAGCGGATGTTGAGAGAAATCTGGCATGAGATGACGAAAATGAAGAATGAACTGCATTTATAGGCGCATGATCTGCCTGAATTCCTTTACCTTGCTACGACTTACCGGCACCTCAAACTCCAAATCATGCAGGCGCAGCAAGTACGTATTGTTAAACCAAGGGATGATTTCCTTGATCTTGGACAGGTTAACAATATAGGAACGATGACAGCGAAAAAAACGATCCTCCGGCAGTCTATTATAGAAATCGCTGATGCTGAGCGCCATACTATATTCCTCACCTTTAGTCATTACACTTGTACTTTTCTCCTGCGCGGAGGCGTAATAAATATCATCAGCATTCACTACGATAATCTTTTCATTTTTCCATAGGTTTACCTTATCACTGACCGGATTACGTTCCTCTTCCCCTTGTCGGCCGCGGGCGGCGAATACTCCTTCCAGCTTGTGCAGCATTGCCTTAATGCGAACCTCACTGTAGGGTTTAAGAATATAGTCAAACGCTTCAATCTCAAACGCCTCGGCGGCATGCTCCTTATACGCAGTAATAAATACTATGTAAGGTTTTACCGAGAATCTACTGATATTCTGAGCTAACAGCACTCCATCGATCGATGGGATATTAATATCTAGAAAAATCACATCTACCGTGTCACTCTGCAAATATTTTAGCGCATCCAGTCCATCTTCGAACTGTGCCGTTATTTCGATCCCGCTGTGTGCCTCTATTAAATAAGCCAGCTCCTGTCTTGCCAGCTCTTCATCCTCTACGATGATCGCTCTCATAGCCCCTCCTTTTTGACATCAAAAAAGATGTCCGTCCCTTTATCCAATCTCTGAATCGTAAGTCCAGTACCATAGATTAGCTTAACCCGTTGATGTACATTAAACAGTCCGATTTTATTCTCTGGCATATCGCCAGTATAGACCTTCTCTATGGTTTCTTCACTGATGCCAGCTCCGGTATCCCGAATGCCAACCCGTACGTTGTCCCCTCGATCCTTAACAGAAATGGTCACCGTCCCTGTCCCTCTTACCTTCAGTATGCCATGTATGATCGCATTCTCTACAAGCGGCTGGATGATCAGACTCGGAATTCGAACCTGAACCTCATCAATATCATAAAGCACGTTCAGACGGCTTCCGAAGCGCGCTTTTTCAATCTCTACGTATTGTTGAACCTGCTGCAGCTCGCGCTTAATCTCAATGAATTCATCCGTCAGCTCCAGATTGTATCTCATATAACCGGACAGATTCACGATCAGCTCGCGCGCCTTATCCGGGTTAATCCGAATCGAGGACGCAATCGCGTTCAGCGCATTGAACAGGAAGTGTGGGTTAATGCTGGTCTGCAGCGCCTTTAGCTCCGCTTTGTTCGCCATTTCTTTAATGCCCTCAACCCGCGATACTTCCATTAGCGTAGAGATCATTTGCGACAAACCTACAGCCATAGCTTGGAGAGAATAAGTAATCTTGTGCGCTCTGGTGTAATAGATTTTGAGCGCTCCCGTCACTTCGCTTTTTTCCTTCAATGGAATAATAATCAGCGATTTAATCTCCGGATTCACATAATCACTATCGTCATTACGGATGGTAATTTCACCACTGGACAACGTCACTTTAGTTTCTTCAGTAATAATTTCATTGGTCGTAGTATAATCCTCTTCTCCAACACCAACGTAAGCGAGTATGAATCTAGTATCTGTAATAGCTACCGCATCTGCGCCGATATCTTCTTTGATAATTTGGCAGATGGTACGAAGCGACTCGGGATTAATATTGCGAAAATAAGGCAAGGTCTTATTGGCAATATCCAGTGCCAGCTTGGACTGCTTCGCCGCAATCCGTTCCTTTTCACCTTCCACACTCTGCACTAGCATGACAATCAGACCGACACTAATCTGGCTCATAATCATCGGAAAAGCTATTTTGGACACGATATCAACACCCAGCGACGACGGTTCAGCCATCACCAGAATGAGCAGCATCGTCAGGGCTTCACAGGCCATCCCAGCTAAAATACCGGCCATCCAGCGACGTTCACCAGAAGTGCGGCGGTAGATTATCCCTGATACAATCCCTGCGGTGATACTCGTAATCAGACAAGGAAGAGAGGTTACCCCTCCGATATCAATCAGAAAACGGTGAACCCCTGAGATGATGCCTGTTATGAGTCCTACCCATGGCCCGAACAAAATTCCACCGGACACAATGGCGATAATTCGCACATTCACAAGCGAGCCTTCCACATTAATCCCACTATAGGTACCAAAGATGGCGAATAAACTGAATATCGTCGTCGCTATGGCAAGCTCCTGCGGGGCGTAGGTTCCTTTTTGAAAAATCTCTTTAAACCGCGGCAGACGAGTCAGCACAAACAGACACATCAGCAGTAGCGCAGCTCTTTCGAATAATTGCAGTAATATCGTAAACGTATATTGCACGGTCTCCGCCTCCAAAGGACTAGATGTCGATTTATTATAAAGATAGTTCCTGCCTCTGTCCATTCAGCCTGTCCTTTTATACCTCTATCGAAACTCTTGTTGTATGATATGAACAGATTGAAAACACGAATATGCGGAGGTGGGCGGATTGCAGAAAATAGAACACGAGGCAGATATCATTCAGCTTGTACAAAATGATCCCTGGATGATGGATATATTAGAAAATGCTAGATCCCTTGAGCTACCCGATTGGTGGGTTTGTGCTGGCTTTGTACGTGCAAAAATCTGGGATACCCTACATGGCTTCGAAGAACGGACACCTTTGCCAGATGTTGATGTTATTTATTATGACGACAGCAATATTCAAGAGGACGTAGAAAAAGAATGGGAGGCGAGACTACGCAGCCTGAATCCTGCTATTCCTTGGTCTGTTAAAAATGAAGCAAGAATGCACACCGTAAATCAACTCCCACCTTATAAATCAGCTGTAGATGCGATCTCCAAATTTCCGGAAACCGCCACAGCGCTTGGACTCTCCCTAGATTCATCGGGTAAAATCATCCTAGTCGCTCCACACGGAATTTCCGACGTTATTCATGTAGTATTACGACCTACCCAACATTTTACTGAAAACCCGAGCTTACTCCCTATTTATGAACAACGTGTTATTAAGAAGAACTGGCAGGCGACGTGGAAACAGTTGCAGATCAGCAGTATCTAAAATAACAAAAAGCAAGCCCCCAATATAGAGAGGCTTGCTTTTATTGTTTTATTAAACTGCCAAATCGATACCAACTACCCCAACGACATCTCCCTGACCATTCTTAATCGCTCTGGACAATGTAATACACGAACGCTTAGTGATTGCTGAAACATAAGGTTTAGAAACAAATTCGCCTTCATTTATAGCCCCATTCCACCAATCACGCCGCTTGGCATTCAAGAGGCCAGCCGCTGGCTCGGAATAGATAAAGGTCCCATCCGTCCGATTGGACCAAATGGCCTGTACATCGGGAATTTTTTTAATATAAGAGGTCAGAACACCTTGATGAATTTCAGTATCCGGGGAGAACAGCTCTTCCTTCACTGAAATTGTCTCCAAGAGATTCTTCATTTCCTGAAGCCGGGCTGCATATTGGCTCATCTCGATGTCTTCTCTGCCCGCTAGGCTAGTAACCGATTGCTGCAACGATTGCGACTCCGCTAACAGATTGGCGCTGACTTCGTTCAGCTGCCCGATTTGGTTCCGCTGCTGTGTCACCTGTTCCAGCGTAAGATCCACATTGGCAATCGTCTCGTTTACGATAGCCACTGCCCCACTCAGCTCCGTCGTCACTTCTACAATCAGCTTGCCCTGCTTCGCGGCAGCATCGATAGTTTCCGTCACGGCGCTGCCTACCTCATCGACTCTCGAAGCGATATCATCGAGTCGAAGCTTCACAGTGCCGACCTCGTTCACCCCACGTTCCACTGAAGCTTGCTCTTTCGTAACGGATTCCAGCACCTGCTGTACTCCGTTATTAATGTCGAGCAAGATCCCAGAGGAACGGTCTACCGAGCTCTTGCTTTGATCAGCCAGCTGCCGAATTCGGCTGGCCACCACCGCAAATCCGCGCCCCTGCTCCCCAGCCCGGGCCGCTTCAATAGAAGCATTCAGCGCAAGCAAGGAGGTCTCATTTACAATCGAGTTAATCAGTGTGTTGATCTCCTCTACCATCGCAATATGATTACTCAAGGTAGTGAACTTAGTTAACATGTCTTCGCTCTGCGTCTGCAAATCCTTCATCACAGCATCTGCAATGCTCAACGAATCAACCATGGTTGTCATCCCTTGACGGGCGTATTTCATATTTGACCCCAGTCTCTCCGTCAACTCTTCGATATGTGCCGTAACGGATGCCACTCCGCCCATTGTCTGATAAGCACCTTCAATGTTAGCTTTAGCTTCGTTACTGCGAATCCGCAAATCCATCTCATATTCGTGTGAATAATCCGCTGTCCGCTGCAGCTCTTCTGTATGACGACTGATTTCTTCGAGTGCACCATGCAGTCGGTCCGAAGTAACTACAATCTCATTGCCAAGCAGCTCCACTTTACTCTTAGATTCCTTCAGCAGCACTTCTTTACGATCACCGTAGCGGGATAAATTTAGTAGGACCCAGCCTAGAGAAGCCATAAGCAGGATGATTACCAGCTTATGTATCCAGAACATGTCTATCAACAAACTGTAAACACTGACAAGGAGCAACAGGACGACTACGAAAATCTGGCTTCGACGAATCTGCATCATTATTCCCACTCCACTCGATTGATGTTATGTATTCTAACATTATATCAGCAGAGTTAATTAAAGGAAATACTTTCTATAGTATTCCTTTTTAATCAATCATTCCATGAGCAGTCCACATCCCCTTATCCATTTGGAGATAATTGGTCGAGAGGGAATCCGTAATTATTGTCGAATATATAAGCAAATTGCCACTGGAAAAGAGGAACACATTATGCATACTACATCTCAAACTCCTCATCAGACCCATTGGAATCGCGTGCTTCTCAATGCATTCTGGATCATCCTGATTGTGGATTTAAGTATTCATATGCTTGTTCCTCTATGCTTATGGGACCAATATTCGGATACCCTAACCATGGGACAGTTTATTGCACAGTCGGTGATTCCTGATTTCATCATAGTGACTTTAATCATTATTCTGGAATGTATCTATAGATGGAGACCCCTATGGTCCGAGCTAGCGATTACAGTAACGAGCCATTTATTTGCGCTTCTGATGATCATCAATCTCAACGATGAACTGTATGTTAAGTCATTAATTATGCTGCTGCCGCTGCTTGTATCCATGATCTATATGAAGTGTAGTTATATGATAGCTTCTTCTGCTGTTTGTCTACTGTACACGATCATTTTATTCATCAAGGCATCTAATCTCGGGTACGTACCCATCACCCAAACTATCATTATTTCACTTATTTTTGCAGCTACTGCTTTAGCAGGCTTGGCAGTTATCGGTCGTGGGCGTGATTTGATGCGATCCCTGGAGAACTCCGTAAAGTCAGAACAGGAACTCCGCATTCAGAATATAATCATGGACCGACTATCTAAGATCGATCCTCTGACTGACCTTTATAATCATAAGACGTTTCATGAATACTTGGGGTGGCTGATCGATCATCAGCAGATTAATCCATTTCCCATGCAGCTAGCCGTTATGGACATCGACAACTTCAAAAAAGTAAATGATTCCTATGGGCACTCTGTCGGAGATATCGTATTGCAAAAGGTTGCAGCGATCCTCCTCGAGCATGTCGGTCCCGATGATTTCGCGGCTCGCTTCGGCGGAGAAGAATTTGTCGTCATTCTGACTGCTAAAACCCTTGATCACTCTCATGAAATTATGAAGCAGATGCTAACAGCCATCTCCGATACCCCTTTTGCGGAAATGGACAGCAGAAGCGTAACCGTCAGTATCGGTATGCACGATTTCACAAGTACAGATTCCAAGAATTCTACGTTTCAGAAAGCAGATGATGCACTTTACGAGGCTAAGAAAACAGGGAAGAACAAAATCGTAATCAGCTAAAAACCGAACACAAGCAAAAACGCCTTCGACGTCCCTAATGGACGGTAAGCGTTTATGCGAGAAATATAAGGATAATATATAACGTGAGACTTATAAATTCTTATATTTGAACAAATAAGCCCACGAATATTTTCACGGGCTTGTTTGTGTTCATCTGCAAGTTTGAATCTAACAGCTATACCTCATAGCGCCTCTGTGTTTCCAAAAGCCCTACGACAGCCTGCTTTGGCACAGGTCTGCTAATCAGGTAGCCTTGAACCTTGTCGCAGCCTAATTGCTTGAGCAAATCCATCTGAATAGCGTCTTCTACACCCTCTGCTACGACTTTCAGTCCCATATTATGCCCCAGCTGTATAATTGACTGTACAAAAGACTGGCTGTTAGCTTTTTCTGAGAGCGAATCAATAAAGGTTTTATCCATCTTGAGCGTTGAAATCGGCAATTGCTGCAAATAGCTAAGTGATGAGTAACCCGTTCCGAAATCATCCAAGGCGATACTAATTCCCTTAGATTTAAGAAACTGCAGCTTACCCAGAATACTCTCAAATGATTTCATAAAAATAGACTCCGTGATTTCCAGCTCAAGACAGCTTGGATTTAGGCCACTTACAGCCAGACTATCCTGTACCATCTCGATAAAATCGTTCTGGAATAACTGAATAATCGAAATGTTGACCGATATTTTATAAGGAACACCTGTAAGATCTTGAATACCCTTCATAAAGACGCAAGATTCGCGAAGCACCCATTCACCTATATCGATGATCAGTCTGGAATCCTCAGCAATTTTTATAAACGAAAGTGGAGATACAGAACCAAGCGATGGGCTGTTCCAACGAATTAAAGCTTCAAAGCCTGAGATGAATCCGGACTCGATATCCATCTGGGGCTGATAGTTCAGTTCAAATTCATTGTTGTTCATAGCACTACGCAAATGCTTCTCTATATTCATTCGTTCATTAAACGCTGTATGCATCGATTTATCATAGACTACATAAGTTCCCTTGCCGTCCTCTTTCGCACGGTACATCGCCACATCCGCATTGCTCAAAATTTGCTCGGTCGTCTCTCCATCCTCTGGGTAAAAGGAAATTCCGATGCTTAACGAGACGTACAGATTACTCTCTCCTATCAAAAAGGACTGCCTGAACGCTCTCATTATACGCTCTGCCAGATTCAATACAGCCTCTCGGTCCTCTGTATCCTTAATAAAAATAACAAATTCATCTCCACCTAGCCGTGAGAGCATATCTCCTTCCCGCATCAGTGACTGCAACCTCTCACTAGCCTTCCGAATGAGTACATCCCCGGATTTATGACCCAAGGTATCGTTGATGTATTTGAAATTATCTGAATCTAGAAACAGTAGTGCAAATTTCCCTCCCGGATGCTTTAGGTAATTCTCCATGGTCTCCAGCAGGCATAAACGGTTAGGTAAATTACTGAGCGCATCTACATAAGCCAGACGATGCATATGTTTCTGATTGTCTAGAAGCATATTATATTGTACTAGAAGCTCCTGTTGAGTGGTCGCGAGCTGTTCATAGGTCGCCCCAAGTTCTTGGTAGCTGTTGCTCAGTTTAAGCTCCGCTTGCTTCCGCTCGCTGATATCAATTAAGGAGCCCATGAATAACAGAACTTCATCCTTTGGATTAACGGTAGCCTTACCCCTAACTTCAAACCACACGATTTGATTATCTTTGGTAATCATGCGGAACTCCGTTTCGAAAATAGGTGTAACACCCTCAAGGTGATCATGTTTAAGCTTACAGGTTGAAGCTAGGTCATCGGGATGAACAATACTAAACGCTCCCTCTTCAAACGAGTTGATTTCATCCTTCGTGTAACCTACGAGATCATACCATCGATCTGATAAATTAAAACGTCTCGTCTCCAAATCAAACTCCCACATATATGCACCAGAGCCTTCTGTGGTGAGCCGGAAACGTCGTTCACTGATTTGAAGCCTATTAAATTGTTCCTGTAGATCGACCTCTGTCGCTGACAGCTCTTCGTATGTAGCTTCCAATTCCCTATAACTTAGCTGTAGCCTCAGCTCATTTTGTTTACGATTATCGATATCCACACCTACAAGTACAAAGATATCAGCTGCTTGCTTATCAAGTCCTTTTAATAAGGCTGTCCGGAATGAGAAATATCGCGCTTCAGATGACTGGTCTGGGAGCTTAATTTCTACGTTGCTAACATTTTCATACCGTATTGCCCGTATCAGAAGATCACGGATTGCAGCCGTACTACCTTTTAGACCATCGATATCCTCAATATTTACTCCCAGCACCTCTTTTTCGCTTAAACCTGTCATCCTCTCAGCGAACTTGTTAAACCGCACTACCTTTTTATCTGCCTGCACCGCCCAAACTACCATACCACTATGCTCTATAACATCCTCAAAAAATTGATGCTCCGAATAAACAGCACGCCGTAAACGATTAATATTCATTTTAAGCAGGACTCCACCCAGCACAAGAAGACAGAATAGAAGGATAGCTCCGTAAACCCATCTTTTGTGGATCATGCCTTTATAATAATCAGAATGAACGAAAAAATAGTTCTGGTACAATTCTTCAAAAGCACCCGAATGCTGTAATTCCTCCATTCTCTCGTTAATATAAGAAACTAACTCCGGTCTAGACTTATTGATTGCAAAAGCTACATCCCTTGGATAAAGATTATTCATTTCCTTAATAATACTGTCCGTCTTCCCCTGTTCAACGAGCAGATAATCGACCACCTCCTGATTCTCAAATAAAAGGTCGATCTCCCCTCTTTCTAAAGCCTCCAAGGCTTCAGGAATCGTAGCAAATTCTACGTAATCATTAATTCCCAAATTCCCGTTCAGGACTGTTTCAGAATACTGCCCGTCTCCTAGACCTATCTTATAACCTCCAAGCTTATTTAAATCGATCTCACCTTTAAGCCCTCGCCTTGCGTAGATGGAAATATAGCTTTTGAAAACAGGTTCCGAAAATAACAACTCTTGTTTTCGTCCTTCCGTTACTGCCATTAGACCCGCTGTTTCGATATCTCCCTGAACGAGCCGATTATACACATCAGGCCACTTCCCTGTACTGTAGTGGACATCGTAATCCTGCTTCTCAAAGATCATATTACTCAATTCAATATCAAAACCGGTCATGTACCCATCTTTTATATATTTATAAGGTGGATATTCCAGCTCTACTTGATATTCGATCTCCTTTCTTTCGGCGTGAATGGCAGTAGGAGGTAAGAGCATAAATAGAATGCTAATCAGAAGCAACAGTCTGCACTGCTTCATCGCTCATCCCCCCCTTTTTACTGAATTTACAGTAATATCCTAAATGTTATTCGACAAAATATGGCATTACCCCTGCTTTTCCTTTCCACGTCACATAAAATACGCAAATCCCATCGACGAACCCTTTCCTTTGTAAATTATATAAAATTACGGATGCTACATTTTTATATTGCTTTTTAGATGGAAAATGTGGATAATAGCAATAATGATACAAGTTGATAATGATTATCATTATTAAATAAGTTATTGAATTCACTTTACTATATTTAAGTTAAAAGGAGACTGATCACCCATGAACGTTACCTCTACTCGAACAACACTACAGGTTGACGATTATCTGGATCTGCTCAATCTTGCCGTTAAAGTTGGAGATTTAAAATGGCAAAAAGAAATTAAATCCAGATTGCAATACATTCTGTGTCTGCCGACAAGATAGCCTTTCTGCATATTCGCCGCATTCCTTTTAGGGAATGCGGCTTTTTTTGCTGGTATGACTCACGACCATGTAAGAATAGGAGGATCTCCGGGTCACCTGTTAGTTAATGATATAGTATAATTATCAGCATAATATATTGAATACAAAGTCCTTCAGATTGGAGCGTGTCAGCTTGAAAAAGTATATAGCTTTATTCTTATTGATCAGCGTGTTATGGGTACCCGGTGTATACGCCGCCGAAATCCCTGCTCAGCAGGGATTAGTAACCGATAAAGCTGGAATGTTTAGTTCCGCAGAAGCGACGTCCATTTCTGCTGCTGCCACTGGAGATCTCGTTACTATGCATGTACTCACCGTAGATTCCTTAAACGATACTCCGGCCGCCAAGTACGCTGATGATACTTACGCCTCATGGGGGCTGTCCACCCGCGATATTCTCTTGCTGATCTCTGCTGGTGATCAGTCCATTGAACTGAATTTTAACAATCCAGGCTTTCAAACCTCGTTAAATGCCTGGTCCCAGAATCAAGGAGGGAGCTCAGGAAGTGCTGCCATTACAGCGTTACTTGATACTTATTTCATCCCTTATGCCAGAGAAGGAGACTTTGCCGGAGGGACGAAGGCTTTAATTAAAGCGATCCATTCCATCGGGGAGAGCACCGGAAATGCTGGAGGAAGTACAGGGAGTGGTAGCGCAGTTGGTAGCACGGACAGTGGTACAGGGAACGGTACCTCTGGCAAACCAGGGACCTCGGTCAGTACCGCAAGTCGCTCCAGTAGCTCCATATTTACGATTGCCGCCATTCTAATCGGAATCGTACTAATACTATTTGCGCTATTTTTAGTAATCACAGGTCTACGTCGACGTAAACAGCTACGCGTACAACAGGAGCAGTTATCCGATTTGCTAGTACAGGCCAATCGAGCATTGGAGTCATTAAAGCCATTTCAGGGGATCGTTCAGGGGAAAACCGAGGTGCTGGTAGAAGGCATTTCAAAACGACTCTCTGCAAAGCTCGTTGAAATCTCTTCACTGCAAAGTGATGAGCATGGTGTACAGCCACCCTTTTATCGTTTGACTGCCCTTAAGGCAGCCGTGGAACAATTGCAGCAGACAGAGGCCTCCTTCCGCGCAGCGCTTGAGGAGGAAGAGAAGAACATTGCTGTCATCAGTGAAGCTGATCGCAATGTTAAACAACGCATCACAGAACTGAAAGAGGATACCCCAGATCTTGAAGAGCAACTGCAAGGAGCAGTCAAAGAAACTGGATATGAGCTGCAAGAAATTGCGGAAGAGCTTAAAGAGCTTGCTGAGGAGACTTCAAAGGCAGATCAATTGGAGCTTTTTGATCCCATTGCTGCACAAGAGCTTACTGAGGACGCCCAAGAGCGTCAGGAAAAGATCGAACAGGATCTGAAGGATGTTGATCTCTTCGATGATAAGCTAAATAAATTTCCTACGGTATTAGCTGCAGCTCGTACCAAAATCACAGGGATCATCGAAAAGAATTCACTGCACAATATGAAGGTAAAGCCATATGACCGCCTGGAGCAAGCACGCACAGAGTCACTAACACTCGAAACACCGCTGCGTAAAGGAGATATGGATGAGGTACGCAGAATCGGCGCCAATCTGGATCGTCTCCTGGATGAGGCTGTGGCTATGACAGAGCAACAAGCACTTCTTCGGCAGAACAACCGCAGGGATTTAGAGACCTTCCGGACTGTATGGAGTCAATTAAAGCAGCGGCGAGACGGACTGCAGAACCGAATTACAGAAGCAAAAATATATTTTGAAGAACAACATGTAGCAGCTGTGGAGAACATCCTGACAGAGTGGAGTACACGCCTTCGGGAAGGTGCAAGTGAAGTAGCACAGATTGAGAATTGGACCAGTGATGAACGTGGAGAATATGACAAGGCCCACGAAGCGCTGGAGCGCTTGCTTTCGTTACAAGATGAGGCTGCCCGGCAATATGATGGTGTCTCAGAAAGTCTAAATGCACTCCATGAAAGACTGGATAAGGCCACTCGCCTCTTCTCCGAAGGGCAAAGCCGGGTAGAAACGACCCAGCGAATGTTGCATAGCAGAGGGTTATCTTCTAGAATTCGCTTCGAGTTATCCTTACTGCCGGAATACAGTGCACTGGAACAGCGCCTGGCATCCCGGCCTTACAATCTTGACGAACTGGAATCCCTAGGTCATTCTTATGATTCACAGATCACTTCCTTTGTGAATGAAGCGAACCGACTCGTTCGTCAGAAGGAAGAGGAAGAACGGCTAGCCCAATTAGCCATAATGAGAGAACAGCAACGTCGAGCGCAGGCCCGCAAACGGATGTCCTCTGGCCCACCTTCATCAGGTGGATTCGGTGGGGGACGCTCCTCCGGTGGCTCTTCCTGGGGCGGTGGCGGTGGCGGTGGCAGATCCTCCGGCGGTTCTTCTTGGGGCGGCGGCGGAGGGAAGTCTGGTCGAAATTCATCCGGTGGCTCCAAGTGGTAGTCCATCTCCAAACAAAAGACTCTTCCGGCCTACTTGGGCGGAAGAGTCTTTTGTTTGGAATTACGGCTTGCACGACGAAGAAGTAGCCAAGACAAACCCTTTATTTTATTGGTAGATAAATCGTAACCACTGTACCTACGCCCTCTTCACTAGCTATAGCCACGCGTCCTCTATGTGCAGATACGATCTTTTTAACAATCATGATTCCCAGTCCATTACCGTCGCCTCTGGTCGTGTGAAAAGGCTCGCCTAATTTCTCCAGTACCTCCTGGTTCATACCCTCTCCGTTGTCTGTGAAGGTAATTGTCTGATACCCATTCTCCACATCTAGGGCTACTGTAATGCTTCCACCGAAGGGCAAGGCTTCCATTGAGTTTCTTAGGATGTTTAGGAAGACTTGCTTGATCTGATTACGATCACATACGATTTTAGCATCATAATGGAATTGCGTGTTCAGCGATATATTATTCATCTCCACTTGAATCGCAAAGATGCTGAGCACTTCCTGCAGAATCGTACTACATTGTTCTACCCTATAATGCGCAGCCTGCGGTTTACCTAGTATGAGGAACTCGCTCACAATGAGGTTCATTCTTTCTACTTCTGACATAATAAGATCATAATGTAGCAGTTGCGAATCTTTATTGGCCAGTTGAAGCATTCCTTTGACTGTGGTCAGCGGATTTCGAATCTCATGCGCGATACTCATGGCCAGCTGTCCAGCGACCACTAGCTTCTCTGTATTGCGCAGCACTTCTTCCGTTTTTTTCATCTCTGTGATATTACGAAGACTCCCAATCACACGAGCCAAACATGCATTCGAATCGTAAACCGGAAGCACATCCAGCATATAATGTTCAAACATACCGTTGCTCTCCTGAATCACTTCCAGCCCAGCACATGCCTCATGCTGAAGAATGACATGCTGAAAATAAGAGCCCACATTCCGAATTTCGAAGACACTGGCACCGATAACAGATTCTTGATGTTCACCATCCAAATGAAGCATGGTTAAGCAGTTCTCATTTATATTGACGATCGTTCCGAGTTCATCCGTTATAATAACACCCAAGTAATTCGTATCCAATAGGATTCGATTTAAAAGCTGAAGCTCAGCATTTCCTCTACGCAGCAAAATCTCGCGTTCGATGGAGTCAGCCATGGTACAAAGCAAAGGCAATAGGTGGGGATGGGCCACATCTATATCCGCCATAAATGATATCGTCCCCAATATTTCACGTCCATCCTCTTTATAAAAGGGAGCCGTACAGCACACTAAACGATGAAGAATTTGATGATAATGGTCTTCTCCCTTCAATTGAAAAGGCCGCTGATGTTCGAGACACAACGCAATTGAATTTGTACCCACTTCTTTGTTCAGTTGCACACCTTCTTTGATGCCAACCTGCCCTACGAGATCGATAATTGTCGGATCCCCTTTGAACGCCAATAGATAACCTGCATCATCCGATATCGTAACAAGGATCGGATTGCCTTTTACTGAAGAAAGAAACTTGTTCACAAAAAAATCAATAACCTCAATCACTTCACTATATGCATGGAGTTGTGACCCCAGTTCATCTGCAGCATAACATTTTGGAAAAATAGGAGGCTGCTCAGGGTCTATTCCTTGATTAATGCAATGCTGATTGGAAGCCTTAATAATAGTCTCATCCGTCAGTATCCCTGTTGTCTTTTCCAAAGCCTTACCCCATTCTGTATGAATCTTCAATTTTGTAATACTAATATGTATTCTACTTCTTTCCCTCTAATCCTTTTGAACCCTAAAAAATCAAAATATCCCAATGACGAAGAAATTTATAGCAGCACAAAAAAACTCCGCCCTTATAAAGAGCGAAGTTGCGAGTTAACCGTTCTTCTTAATGCTTCGTATCGTCCAGAAAAGGTTTGTTCACATAATAATACATAACCCCCATCAGAACCCCACCACCAATTAGATTACCGATTGTAACCGGCACCAGGTTATGTACCACACCGCCCCACGAAACCGTCCCGGGATGGTCAAGGACCAAAGCAATCGCAAAGGTACACATATTGGCAATACTATGCTCATAACCGGAAATGAAGAAACAGAATACGAATAAGACCATTGCGAACATTTTGGCCCCATCGCCTTTGATATTCATCGGAATGAAAAAAGCCATACAAACGAGCCAGTTACAGAGGATAGCACGAAAAAAAAGCTGACCTGCCGGAGCCTCCATTTTATGCTCAACCACATATAGTAAAAAACCATTTACATCAGAGCTGTAAAACAATCCTGTTAAAAAAATCAACAATGCAAATGCAGCAGCACCAAGAATGTTACCGATATAACTCATGACCCACATGCGTACAACCTCGGACCATTTCATTTTTCGTCTCAAAGCCGTGTACGTGTAATAGAAAGTATCCCCGGTAAATAAGTCTCCCCCACCGTATGAGATTAGGATGATCGCTGCTCCAAAAGTAATCGCAGCCATTGGATACGCAAATGGTGAATGCTCCATAAAAAAGTAGTTACCTGTCTTGAACGCTACAATTACACCGAAGCCGATAAACATACTGGCCAGCATGGCTCTGGCAATATAGCGCAATACACTTTGCCGAAAGATCTTCTGTTTCTTAAGTGCTAATTGTTCAACCTGTAGCAGTGCCTCGTTCTCCATGTGACCTCCTTAGGGATTTGGGTATTCCAGCTAGTTATGGGCTAATCGTACAGCCTTGAGTTATTATACCCAATAACCCGCTGGAAATTACTTGAACCAAGTTGTGGTTGAAAATCCCCGAATTCCTTAGAGGAATTGATGTTAATTCCCGCTAACTGTCGTCATTCAATTTGGCAATCGCTTCTGCTTTTTCACTGCTGGCCACGATGATAAGCACGAGTATCAAACACCCTAAGATCATATGCCTATCCCCACTTTCTCCACATGTAGTCTTGTGACAACTTATGTATGAGGATAGGGCTTTATGATTGCTGTGAATCCTTATTAGTCTTTCAGGACCCCTGTGTAGTAGCTCATTGCCTTATAATCTTTATCATAAAATATAACGATATATTCTTCTGTCTGTCCATTTAAAGCCGGATCAGAAGAATTGAAAACGGCCATTCCTTGATAGACCTGATTCAAATTCTTCACCACATTTTCGACCGTAAAAGCTTGTTCTTTTTCCAGCATTGATCTTGATGTGACTGTGAAATATACAGCCTCCCGGTGTGAGCGTACGTAGTTTTGGACATCAATAAAGTCTACACGTCCGCCGTTGCCATAATGACGTTCCATAGTCACTCCATCCAACACTTGAACCGCAGAATTGTCCCATGCTGGAGAAAGGGCTGAAAAGTTCATCTGCTTTGTCGTATAGCGCAGTGGCTTATCTGCCTTATCGTAATAAACTATCGTTACGTTATAATCACCTATCTTATCCCGAATAGGCAGTAGTATTTTATTAATCTCCGAAAAAGCATATTTACCGTAAATACTAGGAGCCTCTAAATCGTTCCCAGTGATCGGATTTTTAGTAATATAGTAAGAAAAGCTTCCAATCTCTCTTCTTAAAGTATCCGGGAAGTCTATAGTATACGCATTAACTAACGTACCGTTGAGTTGAAATTCTCTAATACCAATATAGGAAGAGACAAGCGCGAGGTTCTGTAACGGCCCTGATTTCTTAAGTTTTTCAAGAGTTTCTTGAGCATTCATAAGTTTCACTTTACGCTGTTCACTAATCCTCCCACGGAGTGATTCATTAAGTGCCTCATAGGCTCTAGTGGCCCTATTTATAGTATCCTCTTCCTTCAACCCTAGACTGATCGGAATATCGTCAATCCTCTTCTCGGCAGCTTCAACTGCCAATTCGTCACTTAATTGAACTTTTCCTTCGTAATAAGCGATAGCCTTCAAATTGGTGTCATAGAACACAATCATATATTCTGCTTCATTGTAGGTTTTATAATTATAATAGGACTCGTAAACAATAGGAATATACCCTGGTGATGTTGCCCCGCCGGAAGAATAAGTAGTTTCGACCACTCTAATCCTAGTATCCTTATACAGCATATGTGGAGTAGTAATGATCTCGCTAGCTTGAGGATTCATGTCCATATCCCGATAATACCTAGGGGAGATTGTATAAGAAACCGCATTCCCCTTTAACTGCGCATAGGCATTTGTAACATCAATAACATCAGAATAATATTCCCCTGGATTTAACCAACCATCATAGATAATTTTTTCTTGTGTAATGGTTACTCCACTTTCCAACTTCACAATGTCACTGGCTTGCTCCGTTTGTGAGAACTTCAAGTTCATCTTTTGGGTGTAGTATCCTGTGATTTCTTCTTTAAAGTTTCTAACAACAACCGATACATACTTTTCTCCATCTCCACCTCCATCTATATAACTAGAAGACACCGTGATTTCGGGTATAAGTCGAGCTGTATAACCGGACATAGTTATATATGAGTTAAGATTAGTGAGGCCCCAGCGGAGATCTCTGTCATTAATCGGCTCGGATGTAATATAGTAAGTGATCTGATCATTTTGATTCACTATTGTGCCAAAAACTTTACTAAAGTCAACTTTCAGATAAACGGAATTTGTGACGGACTCATTTGAAGTAGAGGTAATATGAATATCTAAGGCTGGCAATTCTTTTATAGGCATTGTTGGTTCCGGGATTGGCGTTGGTGACGCAGTGGGTGTCGCTGTCGGTGTGGCTTTTGGTGTCGCTGTTGGAGTAGAAGTTGCCTCAATTTCACCACCACCAGCACCTCCACCTCCACCTCCGCCCCCACTGCCTCCGCCAGCGGATGCTGTAGTTGCCGTTGCCGTTGGCGCAACACTAGGCAAAGAAGTTGTAACTGGAGAAGCTGTCGGCAACACTACAGGTGTAAGAGCCTCAGCCGAATCAATCAGTGTCAAGGACTCTGCACGGGTTAATGCCTGTCCAGGCGCAAAAGTCCCATTAGGGTATCCTTTCAGAACACCAGCTTTAACTGCTGAAGCAACGCTTTCTTTGCTCCATGCAGCAATTTGTCCAGCATCGCTAAACACCTTCAGTTCATCAACACTACCCCCTTCCAGTTTCAACAGTCTGCTAATAATGACTGCTGCTTCCTGGCGGTTAATTGGAGCATTCGGACGCATCTCGTTGTTAAATCCTTTGATATATCCGGCTTCAACTGCTCTCGCTATCTCATTATATGCCCAGTTAGTAGAAGGCACATCATCGTAACTAATCTTAGCTAGCTTCGTATAATTAAACGCACGGTTGACCAATGTCATAAACTCAGCTCTTGTTATGGTTTGATTTGGCTTTACAGAACCATCCTCAAACCCCTTCAACTTGCCGCTGTCTAACCAGCTATCAATAGCTTTTTGAGCCCAATGACCTTCGTAATCATTGCTATTTTGTGCTGTTACTACCCCTAAAGAACTAAAAAGCATATTTACGCCCAGTGCGCCAGCTAATATTCCCCTAAACTTTCTGCCCATCCATTTACCCCTCCCAATAGGTATGCCCGTTTCTCTTGAAACAGCGCATGATAAAGCCGATCCTTTCATCTTAGGTGCACCTAAACATCAATAAATCTATCAGATCTTTACCATAATATCTCATGAGAAAATTTTAGTAAATTGGAATATATTATAACTAATGTTGAAAAAAGAACAATGAAAAAAGCCTGCTGAAAAATTCAACAGGCTTTACATCTATACTGTGTATTCATGCTAATTTCAGAAACAATTAGTTCAAGAAACTGCTCAATTGACTCTCAGCTTCTCCTTGCTTCAGCGCCTGAGGCTTGTCCGCCTCATTCAATCCTAAACGATTGCCAAGCTGGGTATTGATAGCCGTCATTTTAGATGTATAATCCTGGCAGCTCTCAATAATACGTCGGTTGGACTGTTCTGAAGTGTCTAGTGCGCTAAGCAGATCGCCGATCGCTTGATTCACAGCTTCCATAGACATAGAAGGCTTAGATAGCAACTCGGTTGTTTTCTCCGTAGTGGTACGCAGCAGACGTGCATTTTCTTTAAACTGATCTTCAATCGTCTTATTCGTCGCTTCTACAGCGTTGATAACATTCTCCTGATCCGCTAACGACATCGCAATCATTGCCGACACTGTGATTAGATTAGAAGTCTTATCAATGGCATTATTTACGGAATCAATCAGTTTATCATTATTATCGTTGATGATGTCTGTAGCAGCAATGGCTTGATTGTACAGCAGAATCATTTCTGTCATCGACTGAATACGAACCATTACTTTTCGCAGACCACGCTCCAGATAAGCTTTACGGAACTCATTCTCCGGCTTCGCAATCTCCACCTCGAACAGCTCTTTCAGCTTATTGCCGAAGGCAATTTTGGTCTGCAGGTTATAAATCTCTTCCATGGAGGTACGTTTCAGCTGACGCATATTCACAATGCTCTCTTCGAGGGTATCTCTACCATCGCGAAGCCCTGTAACTATGGCATCAATGTTCGTGCGGACCGACTGATATTTGTACACATAATTCTTCATCGGACTCTTGCGCAACATCTTGCCGAAGAAGCTCACATTCTTACTCTGCTGCAGATTCTCACACTCGTTCCGCAGCTTCATAATCATGTTAGGCACTTCAACGCGTTTGCCTGACATCAGGTCATTCACTGGGCGATCCAGCAGCTTCAAGGTTTGTCCTGCTTTTTCCTGCGTCTTAACCCCAAGCTTACCGATATCATCCATCAAGGAATCTAGTGTAACAGTATCCGTTTGGGATACCTTCTCAATCAATTGCGCGGCTTCCTCGACTACCTTTTGTTCATCTTCTTTTTTTAATTGGATCAACTGCGTGGACATGGGATTCCCTCCTATAGTTCGGAACTGCTGTACCGCTGATGAATCAGTTCCGCCTTCGTCTGAAGTTCCATCAGGTCTTTATGTTCGATCGTGGATGCGATATCCGATATTTTGGAATCGACATCTCTTAAACCGTTCAGCAGCATTCTCCGATTCTTCGTCTTCGCTTCACCACCTAGGCGTAAGAACGGGTTGATTACACCATTCAAATCCTTCAAAATCAATCTGCGGACCGTATGATTAATCTCGCCGTTATTCAGCTCCTGAAGCAGCGGAATTACACGTTGAAGCCTCGCGAAGAGCGCCAGTGATTTCTCGACAATTTCATTGTCTAGCGTATCCTTCTGCCCTTCTGAGATAATCATATCTTCCAGAATGCTAAGATACTCCACAACCGGAGCGAACTCCGGTCCAATCTTCACAGCCTCAGTTCTACTGTCATAGCTATGATTACCTGATACAGTATCATTCGTCGTATTGTCTAATTGTGGAGTATTCGCAGCGGGCGCCGGAGCAATAGGTGCTGTCACAGGCCCTGCTGGCAACACCTCCGCTGGGAGATTGGTTCTTGGACTTCTCGTTACCAGAGCACCTATCCCCGCACCCGCTAAAGGCAACAGCAGAGAGATGAACTCAGGCAGAAAAGAGCTCGTTAATACAGCGACAACATAGCCGATACCGGCGTAAAGCAATACTTTCGATTTAAACTGAATTGTTCTCACCTCTTGTGAGCGACTTTATGAACGCTCAATTCACGGCATCCGGAATGACGGATTGGCCGTTTATTTTCATAATCATCGGTTGCTCCAGATGGCTAGCCAATACATCACCTTCAAAATTCATAGGCTGAACCTCGCCACCGAGTGCGCTTTTGACGGCTAGATAAGGAAAGTTAATCCCTGACAGACATGACATATGCAGTCCACCGGACATTCGTGGGTTAATTTCCAACAGCTTTGGAGTATCTCCATTGTATTTCATTTGAATATTGAAATTGAAGGGGATCTTATAAACTTCTGCAACTCTAGCTGCAATCTCCTCCAATTCAGGAATATGCTCCATCAATCGCAGGCGACCGCCCACTTTTCGACGTGGCACAGCTACTAATAGCTTACCGTTCTCATCTGCCAGACAATCTATACTATACTCGTAACCCTCCAGTAATTCCATCACCATCAAATCAGGGAAGGTCTCTTTGCTTGCAAGAATACGATAGGCATCATCAAACGTAATCAATGGAGTTACATACCCAAAAAGCTCTTGAAGAGGATCGCGGGTATTGTCGATAATACGGAAGCCTAACCCGCCTTCTGTTTCAGTAGGCTTAAAGCAAACACGATGCCCTTTGGCAACAAGATCCTCGTAAGCCTCTTTAAATTGCTCCGCTGTACTAACTACGTGATAATCCGGGATAGTCATGATCCCTTGTTCTCTAACATTCTCGTAAAATTTACCTTTGTCCATAATAGACTCCAGCAAGTCAAGATCTCTGCAGACCAGCACCTTCGTACCAATCGCATCAAACATTGCAACATGTAAAGCAATATCAAGCATATGCAGCCGTGGAATAAAAACATCGATCTCATTCCGCCGACAGAAGTCTACGCAAAACTGAACATATTCTTTTCCCTCCAGCGCCGGCTCGGTTTCAGCAAAATCAGCACCTTGTAGCGACATATGGCGGATATCCGGATGTGTTGCAAAGATTTGAACCGGTATACCATCCTCGTTATTGCGAAGGAGATTCATATAATGGTAAGCCACGGAAAACCAACGATTGAAATAAATATTTACCTTTTTCATAGTGGCCCCACTCCCAATGCAGTTAGATTATTATAGATCATATTTACATACTGCAAAATCTCATCTCCAGCAAATACACCTGATTCTTTCGTAAATGGATATCTTGATTTTACAAGACCACTCTGTTGCTCTGCAAATATTTCACCATGGCAAGGGGCAATAGCATAGTCGGCACTCTCAAGCAGACTCTTATCTAGCAGTGAATCCCCGGAGGCCACCATAGGTTCAGAGCGAACGGTGCGCCGCAAATGGAGTATAGCATCGCTTTTGTTCACGGCAGCCGGCACAGCGTACAGCTTGCGGCCTTGTAAAGAAACTCTCCAGCCGAGGTTGTAGAGCCGATCTGATAGATTAGTGATTTCATCTAAAGGTAACTGATCCCGATAAACCATGAAGGAATAGAATAGATCATCACAATAATTCTCGCTAATGATCCAATCCTCACGTACAACCGCCTTGATATACGATCGAACCTCTTCAGCCCCAGCAGAATGACGAGCGACCAATCTACCGATTGATTCTCTCCATTCCTTATCGACAACTCCACCGATTAGGATATTTCCCCCATTGCTTGTAACCGCATAGTCAGGTATGACCGTTTCTTGAAACAGATTAATACGCTTATATTGTTGTATCGTACGCGTAGTAACCGGGATGAAAATAATCCGTGTGTTCAGATCCATCAGCTGATTTAATGCTTGCTGCGAAATGTAAGATCTCGTCTTTCCTTCTATAATTTCCGCCGGAATTAGACCTGGGGTATTCTCCGGCACACCTATTGCACCTAAAGAATAAATCAAAGTACGATCTAGATCACTAGCATATATCATTCTGTCTCCCCCTTCAGCGGCTTAATTATTCCGCAGCAGGAGTACGTCATCCCAGGAAAGATCTCAACAGGAACACCCCGGTCCTTCGCTAAGAGAAGAATATGCTTTAGATTCGGATTATCCATAGTATCGACAAGAATTTTCCAAGGTACTCTGCGCAGTAATACACGGGTTGTTTCACCGACTCCTGGCTTTATCAGATTAATGTTATCTATGCCAAAAGTCTCCTGAATACTCTGAATATCACGAAGACCCTGCCAAGTGATTTCTGGCGGATGCTCCAGCATCTGTTCGGCAACGCGCTTCGCTTCTGCTACCACGGAAGGGAAATACGGGCAAATTGTATCAATAAATACATTGGACTCGTCCGCATCCAGCCACTCCTTATAAAACTTTGAACCATGAAATTCCTCAGGACCAATGAGATCAGCGTGTAACACCGTTCGGCTCATCAGCCCTGAAACGGTAGAGTTTAAACAGGCGCTAGGGATGAGATAATCCTCTCTAGTCCCAAACATGCCTGCGCAGTTTCCAGGGTCAGCCAATACGGCAAGATCATCATTTAAGCGAATACCATACTTCTCATAGAGGGTGTTGCAAGAATCGATCAGCACCCCACGGATAGCCCCTTTTCCTGTCCATCCATCCACAAACTGCAAATCAGCATCGAGTCCATGCTTCTGTAGGATGTAGAGTATCGCATTCTCATCTATCCCTTTGCCCCGAATTATAGAAATACTATAATGCGGTAGATCTACTTCGTATCTCTCTGCTATATAGCGCTTTATCAGTATACCAATAGGTGTTCCTGCTCTAGCTAAAGAGACAAGCACAGTACTTAGCCCTCTTCTTGCGACAATCATCTCAGAAACAATGGCAACAGCTAAAGCAACCTTCTTAGCCGATTGCTGCAACGTCTCATGAAACAAGTCAATATACTGTTCAGTAGGCTGATATTCAACAGGCAGCATCTCAGAATAATGGACACCCGATTGAATAGCCTCCTCCCTCTCTTCCGTCGCCAGCTCCAGCGAAACATCACTAAGATCCTTGAGCAGAAACGTAACATCTGACGGTGAATAGCTACCTAGCGGAACCGGTTCTGCTATTTTTTTATCCATGACTTTATGATTACTTGTTCCCTTCATACTGGGGGCCTCCACTTCTTCCTTCAGGAGTTAGTACAATAAGATGCACTTTATGGCGGGCCAGTGTCTTCAGTATATCAAGCATGGGTTTCATTCGCTCATGCGGTACATCACGCTCAATCAAAACGAATATTTCATCATACTGATCAGGGTCTACATTATAAATAAAGTTTGTAACTTCCGGATCGCCAGCTGAAGGATATGCAGCACCACTATGCACCCCGTAATCTGGTCGACGCTCAGGGTGGATTGGGCTACGAGTAGAGGACTGATAAGAAACACCTTCCCCCATCTCAGCCGCTATCCGCATAGGAAGGTACATGAATTCCCCAACACCCATCACTAGAGTCCTAGAATCATCCTCTCTTAGTTCTCTAAGCTGTTCAGCTATCCGGGTTACTCCCAAATCAACCTTATCATTATTCAGTGATTCCAGTCCGAAACGTCCGCTGTACTTCACATAAGGGGATGCATTGGTGTCACCATATGAATCTATGGATGTCGCCTGCAGACGTTCTAAACCGTCCACCACATAAGTTGTTACCACTTCGGACTCCACTGAAGACGGGACCAAATCTTTGTCATTCCTAGCATGAAGCAAAGGCGTGCCTTTCACTTCAATACTACCTTGAAGCAAACACAAGGACTTAATCCGAATCCCCAGTTCCTGTTCTAATTCGCTATAGGTTTGAAGATTATGACCGCTCCTCCAATCCAAAATAGAAACGACTACATATTCCTCCCGAGGGAATTTGGACTGAATATCACGGATCGTATTAATCGCTGTATTCCCCGTTGTAATCTCATCATCCACCAGTATAATCGGCTCAGTCCCTGACAATAGCTCAGCGTTCAAGGCGTAACATAGATGGTCAACCGCATGTGAATGCTCTTCTTCGAAGTTAACAATGGACTCCAAATCGATGATATGCTCACGGGTAGTATGAATATATGATGCTGCATCGGCAAACATGTTGTACACACTGTGACCCAGTGCAGTTGCAGTCTCAGCAAAACCAATAAAGACAACGGGCCTAGGAAGAACTAATCGTGCGGCTAATAAATGCTCATAGGCTTCCTTGGCAGACTCAGGGTGCATCAGTCCGTGTACAGCTTTATCTAATAAATCTTCCATCCTATCATTATCCGCAGAATTACCGTTCATCTCCTGATATAACAGCAGCGCTAATGCAGCACCACTTAGCAGAGAGGTGTACGGATTAACAGGGATATGTTTGCCAAGCACCTTGCTGACGAACAAAAAGGAGCGTTTCTTATTAATTCGGGCTGCCATGGAGAATAAAGTATCCACAGGCAAATGAAAGGGATTAGAGGTTTCAGTAACCGTAACCTGCAGGTTCTCGACTATGTTATACGTGTGTAAATTCGTTCTCGGGTAATAATCCGACAAAATGCTGTTGTTCATGTAACACCCCGTATATTTGTGATCGTAATAAAATCCGTTTTGCCCAGTTCAAATGTGGCTTAATTTCGTTCATCTTATTAGAATATTGACTCTTGAAGACTCCAAGGCTACCATCGTTACTCTCTACGATACTGCAGGCGTCAACATATTCCTCGTGCATTACCGTGTACATAGCCTGAACAGGTCTAAGGTGGGAGGGATGTATAATCGTCTTGCCCAAGATCCCATTTTCCTTATCCAAAATCACTTCACGAATAAGCCCGTCCATGCTGCTAGAAATATAACTATTTCGCATGTCGCGGCCATTTTTACCATAGGTGTCCTCGAATGGGGTCTGACGTAGCTGTGGCCTGAGCACCCGATGTCCTTTATTCGCGAAATATTCCCAGACTGGTCCGGAAATTACATACCCCTCTTCCACTCTGCCAAAAATATTAATAATATCCGATATACAGTCTCGAATAGGGGTAAGATCATAGATGCTAATATCAGGACTACGGCGCAGTCCGAATAAACTAGAGAAGTCCGTTGCTCCAATTCTAACGTTTAACACATATTCGCGGTAGTTGCCTAGCAAATTACGAATAGATAAAAGACTATCTACCCGGCTCTCCCGGTAAATAATAGGCGCACTTTCCAGGATTGGCATGCCATACAGCACAGGGTCTGAGTAGCTGCGCGTTCTATTGTAATCGGCTATCGCCTCAAAATATTGGATTCCGTTATCGACCGAAAACTTAGGGAAAACAAAACCCGTTAACATCGTAACTAAAGATCCTAATCGAAAAATCAGCTGCCGTAGCTGCTCTGGATTACGCACTCGGATGAAAAGAAGCGGAAGACTATCACTCCCGCTTGGCTCATTCTCCTCATATGCGGCGAGAAAAATAAGATGCTGAATGAGAGACTCCTCTGCATGGTCAACCTCGTTATCTCCAATCGCATCCTCCAGATCAATAATAACGGTTACAAGTCCTGCACTTTTAAGCTTCAAAATGTCTTCGGGAACACTAGCACGAGTCGCTGGCATATAAAGGGCAGCTCCAACAGCATGAGCCAGCAAATCTTTACTCGTAGTATTATGGTTAAATGAAATCGGCGGATTATAAAACAAGGCTATTTCTTGTTCTTTCGTCAGGTAATCGAAGTATCTCAAGATGGTTCCCCCTTAAAGTTTTGCGAAGCCAAGCAAAACAAGCGTAGGCCTCTCCTATAGAGAATGGCAGAACCAGCAATACAAATACCCTATCCGGTTCTCTCATATATAAGTGAAGGCCTACGCTATAAACATATACGATTACCTGAAAGCAGCGATGTTCAACTAGCTTTAAAATCAAGCATTTCTATGGGCTTCTTTTTTCTTACGCAATACGCTGTAAAGAATCGTACCACCGAATACAAGAATAATAATTGAAAAGAATAATACATGAGGCATTTCGTACCCAAAAGCCCCCGCGAGCATTTTACCAGCAATAATGGCAATAAGTGCAAAAGCAGCACGCTCCAGCTCCGGAATTTTATCAATGAGCTTCAAAAATAATTGCGCTACTCCCCGCATCATCAGAACGCCTATGATTCCACCCATAAAGAGTACCCAAACCTGGTTACTAACTCCAAAGGCTGCAATGACACTATCAATACTAAAAGCAATATCCATTAACTCAACAAGGAGAACCGTCTTCCAAAAAGAGAACCCCTTATTCTCGATCTTCTCATCGCCACCGCCCTTAAATAATCCGCCATAAGCGATATAAAAGAGATAGGCTGCACCGAGAACCTTAACCAACATGAACTTGATAAGAAAGGTCCCGAGACCGATAGCCAAAAATCTGAATACATAAGCTCCTATGATTCCGTAAAAGAGCGCCTTCTTCTGTTGTTCTTTAGGTAAATGCTTAACCATGACGGCGAGAACAAGCGCATTATCTGCAGAGAGCAGTCCCTCTAGCAGCACTAAGCTTCCGATAATCCCCCAGCTAACTGGGTCAGAGAGCGTACTTACCACATCGCTCCATGAGAAAAAATGACCATAGTTCTCACTAATATTCCTGAAAAAATCAGCGAACCAATCCATTACACTTGCGCCTCCGGAAAAATAATTTATTTACTGCCAGCAACCCAGCGCAGTCCCCATCCATAAGCCTCATCAATCTCCCGATGACCACTGTAATATTGGACCAGCCGTTCAACACTGAATGTCTCGTTGTCCACATTTCGAAACAACGCGATCGCACACATGCCTTTGCGGTTGTTATGCTCGTCCAAATTGACAATAATATCAGGTCCACCACTCTGGGTAATCGTGACAACACCGTCAGCTTCTGACCAATTGGTAACGCCTTTATAAATAAAAGAAAAAATTAGAATCCGTTGAATTTCGGAAATTTTACTACCATTAATCCGTAGATTCTCACCCGTTGTTACAGAGCCTGTCCGATCATCGCCATCAAGCATGACATAAGGAGGCTGGTTTAACGAGCCAAAAGCATTGCCCAGCGCTTGAACTACTCCCTTACTCCCATTCTTCAGCTCATATAGACACGCAAGATCTAAATCTACACCGTTTTTACGATTAAAAAGTCCTCCACCCTGCTTCTGGTTCCAGTTGAGGTTTATCAGCAATTCACCCAAACCACTAGCTGATTTCTTCAGGTTGATCGAATCACCTTTTTTCTTCAGTTCGATCTTCTTCAGGTTGAGGTTGATCGGAGGAGGTGTTACAGGTGGAGGTGGAATCTGAATCTTAGGCTCCGTTACCGGCGCTGATTGACGTTTAAGCTCTGGCCGCGGCGGAGCAGCAGGCTTAGGCACTGGTGTCGGTGTCGGTGCCGGTTCATCGTTCGCTTCTATCCCAAAGTTCCTACAGAGTTCCTGTAAGCCACCAGCAAAACCCGCGGCAATGGCGCTGAATTTCCATTCACCGTTATATCTATATAATTCTCCTACCACAATAGCCGTTTCTACGGAGAAATGATTTTCAAGATCACATCGGAGAAGCTCCGCACCTGTTACTTGATTCAGAATCCGAAAATAGGCCTGATTTACCTGCCTAAAACTTTGACCTCGCTTCTCACCATCATAGATGGTAAGTGTAAACGCTAGTTTCATCACATCAGAAGGAACTTTATTGAGTTCCACATCAAATTGCTTGAGGCTGTTTGATGTTGGCATTTCCTTATATCTGATATAAGGTGTAGACGGATTATTATAAAATATTAAATCCTCATCTTTGCTAACTTTACCTTGCGCTCCAAGCAGAAAAGCAGAAGTATCGATCTCAAGTGAAGATGGCGATTGCCAGCCAATCTCTACGATCAGAGAAGCAAGTCCAGGATTCCCTTTAGTTAAATCAACCTTTTGTCCTTTAACAACTGTAATACCCATTCTTACACCACCTTTATAAATGGAGCAAGCATAAACGCCTTCAGCGTCCTTATAAGGACGGCAAGCGTTTAAGCGAGAAATATAAGACATATAGTATCGTATGAAACTTATACTTTATTTTTAAATAACCCCACAAAGTGGAGTTTATACTTCGAGACCTATTCCACGTCTTTGTAAGGGAATCCATAAAGAATTAAAAAAAGGGCAGGATCGGTGATGACCCCGCCCGGAAGATGCTATTGCGCGTCCAGCCCATAATTTTTACACAATGCGCTAAGGCCGCCGCCAAAACCACTACCAATTGCCTGGAACTTCCAATCCGCACCATGGCGGTAGAATTCGCAGAATACAACTGCCGTCTCTGTTGAGAAATCCTCACCCAGGTCGTAACGGAGCACTTCACGATCCGTCGAAGCATCCACAACACGTACGAAAGCATTGGAGACTTGTCCAAAGTTCTGTGCACGAGTTTCGTAATCATAAATCGTTACAGTTATACCAATCCGCTGAATATGGGCAGGCACTTTGCTGAAATCAACGATAATTTGCTCGTCATCTCCGTCGCCTTCACCTGTACGGTTATCCCCCGTATAGACTACAGAACCTGCACCACCATTGGGGTTGTTATAGAATACAAAATCATCTGTACCTTTAGCTTTGCCGTCTTCATGAAGCAGAAACGCTGAAGCATCGAGGTCAAAATCTTGACCTCCACTATACTTATTAGTGTCCCAGCCCAATCCAACAACTACCTTTGTTAGACCTGGATTAGTCTTGGTAAGATCAATCCGTTGTCCTTTGGAAAGACTGATCGTCACTGACATAACCTTCTTTCTTGAGTAGATTCAGTTCACTGTGTACTACAAGATTTATTGCAAGCCGTAATCGCGAGTCAAACCGCTCAAACCATCTTTGTAGCCGCTACCGATTGCATTGAACTTCCACTCTGCACCGTGACGGTATAGCTCACCGACAACAACGCCAGTTTCAATAGAGAAGTCTTCACCCAAATCGAAACGGATTAGCTCTTCATTGTTCAAATCATTTACGATACGTACATAAGAACGAGAAACTTGACCGAAGTTTTGGCTTCTTGTTTCAGCTTCATAAATGGTAATAGTAAAAGCTATTTTTTCTACATCCGCCGGGATACTCAGAAGGTCCACTTGAACCTGCTCATCATCACCATCGCCGTCTCCAGTACGGTTGTCCCCTGTATGAACGACAGAACCGTTCTCGTTTTGTTTATTATTGAAGTAAATAAAGTTCGTTTCTTTTTCAACTTTGCTGTTCGCATTCGTCAAGAATACAGAAACGTCCAAATCGAAATCTTTACCGCCGTCATATTTATTGGTGTCCCAACCAAGACCTACTGTGATTTTGGATAGACCTGGGTTTGTTTTTGTTAAATCGATCTTTTGACCCTTGGATAGGTTAATTGCCATGATAACATTCCTCTTTTCTTTAATTTGGATTATACGTAGCGTTCTGCCAGTTGATTAATATGCGCCGCGTGACTGCCCTCACCAATTGCGGCGAACTTCCATTCGCCACCTTGCCGGTAAAGCTCCCCACAAATAAGCGCTGTATAACCATTGTAATTATCAGATAGGTTGAAGCGGATTAGCTCATTGTTGCCTACAGCATTTATCACACGGATATAAGCTGATTTGATCAGTCCGAAATCCTGTTTACGGTTCGTAGCATCATAAATATTCACAACTACAAGAACCTTGTGTACATCGGAAGGAATGGCATTCAAGTTGACCATGATTTGCTCATCGTCTCCGTCTCCATCACCCGTGAGATTGTCTCCGGAATGAATGACAGAGTTACAAGGGCTTTGCTTATTATGGAAGCAAATCAGGTTCCCCTTCTTAACTAGCTTACCATTCTCATTAAGCATCAGTGCTGAAGCATCACAATCCACGTTGGCCTGTTTCTTCATACCGAAGAATCCGCGAGCCGGTTCAGCCGGATCCCAGCCCAAACCTACAATTACGTTAGATAAGCCTGCATTACCTTTTGTGAGGTCAATCTTCTGACCTTTTACCAGATTAATTCCAGCCAACTTTACGTACCTCCATTCCCTAAAAAGAATCACCATCTGTTAGTCTAGCTTTTGTATGTTCTATCAGTGATACGCTAAAGAACTAAATACGTTTCATCCGAACTCATGTATATGGTATTACATCGTTTATAAACTAAATTCACTAGGGTTTAATCCCAAGACACCGCAGATATGCCGCACAACTGCTTTTTCATGGTCATCAAAATCACCATCAGCAGAGCCAATAGCTGAGCATACACCCACAATTACGCGCCCCACATCCGGTTTGCCGGTAAACTTACCGATGGCTTTCAGTGCTTCCTGCTTACCGATTTCTGGGGAGAACTCAAAGTTACTTACATAAAAGTTGAACTGGGTAATGACGTCTCTCATGTCAAACACCTTAAGCTCATTACTCATATTCATGTAACCAGCCATTTTATTCTTTTCAGCTTCTTCTATTTTACCGTCGGCAGCAGCAACTAAGGCGCAGCCCGCAACTACCGCATTCATGAAATCTTTATTTTTGAATTTCTTCACTTGATCTGTTAGTCCGTTTTTGGTTGTATTCAACCAGCTTTTAAATGTGCTCATCGTATTCTCCTTCTATCACCGCAAGATTATGATAACAAAAGATATCCCAGAGCCTCCTCTCCACGTATCCGACAGAATTTTCATAGTAGATCCCTGAATCACGGTTTACTCTTCTAATATACCTGATAAAATAGCAATATTCTACTTTTCCAGACTTTTACAGTACTTTTGATAGAAAAGATTGTGTCCGATCTTGCACAGGATTTCCGAACAATTGCTCCGGACTGCCTTCTTCCACGATTTCGCCCTGTTCCATGAACAGCACACGATCCCCAACCTCACGCGCAAAGCCCATTTCATGGGTCACAACGATCATCGTCATTCCCTCACGAGCCAAATCCTTCATCACCGCCAGCACTTCACCGACCATTTCTGGATCCAGCGCAGAGGTGGGTTCATCAAAAAGCATAATTTTAGGCTCCATCGCCAGCGCCCGTGCAATCGCTACCCGCTGAGCCTGACCACCTGATAATGAAGCTGGATACATCTCCGCTTTTTCACTTAAACCTACCTTTTGTAATAGCTCCAGTGCTTTTTTCCGCGCTTTATCTGGAGACCATTTCCGCACCTGAATCGGTGCAAGCATAATGTTCTCAATTACCTTCATATGAGGAAATAGATTAAACTGCTGAAATACCATCCCTAGCTCTGTACGGATTGCATTAATATTAGTGCTCGTGTCCAACAAAGAGGTACCCTCTATCACAATTTCACCACTCTGCGGCTGCTCCAGCAAATTCAGACATCGCAAAAAGGTAGATTTACCCGATCCGGATGGGCCGATAACCACCACAACCTCCTGACTAAAAATATCAATGCTTATGTCGGTCAATACTGCAGTTGTTCCGAAGGATTTATGTAAATTTCGCACTGAAATCATAAGCTCACTCATATTACAGCCCCCGTTCGACGTAGCTTAGCAGCTTACTGAGAGAATAAGTGAGAATGAAATAAATAAGTGCTGCCGTCAAATAAGGCTCCCAGATCCGCAAATATTGCCCTTTCATTGTGTTGCTCCAATACATAATTTCCGGTGCAGCTACGAGCGCAAGAAGGGAAGAGTCCTTAACTAATACAATAAACTCGTTGCCAAAAGCCGGAACCATCCGTTTGATCGCCTGTGGTAAAATAATAAATCTCATCGCCTGCCATTTTGTCATCCCAAGTGAAATGGCTGCCTCCCGCTGCCCAAGGTCAATGGACTGAATACCCGCCCGAAAAATCTCCGCAGAATAAGCTGCTGAATTGAGCGAAAGAGCGACAAACGCAGTGATTAGCGCGTTGGTTTTGCCGTAAATCGGGGGGATCACTCCAAAGTGAACAATTAGAATCTGCACATACAGCGGAGTCCCTCGAAAGAAATTGATATAGGAATGAAAAGGCCAGCGAAAATACCATTTTGGTGCCATTTTTCCGAATCCAATTCCCAAGCCCAGGATAGAACCAAATAGAATAGAGACCACAGAAATACCGATCGTCAGTAGTGTCCCTTTTAATAAGACAGGAAAATATTGAATGATGATGTCCAATCTAAAATCCATAGGACTCTCCCCTCCCTTTCTTTAGGCTACAAATAATTAAAAAGAAGCATGCGCAATAGCAATCATTACGCATGCCTATTCGGTTCTATCCTTATTCCGCCTTAAGCAAGTTATCTAGGTTTGGCTCCTCGCCGAACCATGTTTTGTAGATTTCTGCATACTTTCCGTTCTCCAATACCTTTTGGATGGCAGGATCCAGTTTCTCTCTTAACTCACTGCCTTTGGGGTATAAAATGCCGTAATATTCAGCTCCGAAATTCTCTGTGTCCACAATGCCCACCAAATTCTGTTTCGGATTGTTCTTCATGTACTCACGAACTATGGCAATGTCCGCCACAACCGCATCCGCACCACCACCATTCAGTTCCATCAACGCTACCGCATTGCTGTCGAAACGCTTCAGATTTGCGTTATCAATCCCCATAATTCCACTCATTAGCTCATCTGCGGTAGTAGCAGCCTGAACAGCGACCTTTTTATCTTTAAGATCGAGGGCATTTTTGATATCACTACCTTCTTTGACCATAATCATATTAGTAGATTCAAAATAAGGAATAGAATAGTCATACGTTTCTTTACGTTCGTCCGTGATCGATACTGAAGATAATCCCGCTTGATACTCCGTGCCTTGCTTTACACTCGTAAGCATCGTGTCCCAGCCAGTATTGGTTACCTCATAGCTAAGTCCGGCTTCTTCCATAACCGCCTTAATGAAATCAATATCAAACCCTTTGATCGTATCCGTATCCATATACTCCATGGGAGCATAGCTAGCATCACTGGCAAATTTAATTTTCTCTACTGCCGCACTTTTATTGCTATTGGCATCATTATTCGACCCACAACCCACTATTCCCACTATCATCAATGAAACTAAAGCTAACATAACCCAACCCTTTTTCATAGTATCATCTCCGTTTAACCTATTTTTTGTAAATAACTTAAAGAGATTTTAACAGAATAAAGATTTGGTGACAATTAAGTTTTCTTAATAATGTAATGTTATATAACATAATATTGATGTATCGTGATATTTATTCGTAGTTCAAATTGAAAGAACCTCCATTTTCCTCGATGGAACACCAAAAAAGGCACTGCCAGAGATTCTTTCTCTCTAGCAGTGCCTTTAGTACGTTTAACTGTGAATTCTATTAAAGTATGATATCCCCATCATAAGAACCAATCAGTTTGTATAGATCTGGCCGGCGATCACGGAAAACGCCCCACTCGATCCGTCCGATTTCCAAAGCATCCAGATCAAATTCGCTTACCAGCACAGTTTGCTCGTCTCGGCCTGCTTCAACAATTTTATTGCCTTGCGGGCCCGCAATGAACGAAGAGCCGTAGAAATTAATGCTCGAATCTTCATCAATCTCCTCACCGATACGGTTGGAAGCAACAACTGGAATAAGGTTGGCTGCTGCATGTCCAAGCATACAAGTCTGCCAATGATCCTTGGAATCGATCGATCCATCCTGCGGTTCTGATCCGATAGCTGTTGGATAGAAGAGAATCTCAGCCCCCATCAAGCTCATCACTCTAGCCGCTTCTGGATACCACTGATCCCAGCAGATCCCTACACCAATCTTGGCATAGCGAGTGTTCCATACCTTAAAACCAGTATCTCCCGGATTAAAGTAGAATTTCTCTTCATACCCTGGACCATCTGGAATATGGCTCTTGCGGTATTTGCCTAATATCGTTCCATCAGCGTCGATTACAGCTAGTGAATTGTAACGCGCGTAATTCTTTTTCTCATAAAAACTGATCGGCAGCACCACTTGTAGTTCCTTGGCTATTGCTGTGAAATGATTAATCGCTTTGTTATGCTCAAGCTCTGTCGCATATGCGTAATAATCAGCTTTCTCTTTCTGGCAGAAATACGGAGTCTCGAAGAGCTCCTGCAGCAAAATAATTTGTGCTCCCTGTGCCGCCGCTTCTCTGACCAATGTTTCGGCTTTGCTGATATTCTCATCAATATTGCTGGAACAGCTCATTTGTGTCGCAGCTACTTTTACATTTCTCAAGAATCTGTCCTCCTTGTATATAAATGTCCCTTTGGACGTTTAGTTTCTTTCAATTATTACTTAGCAGGCATTTGCTGCGTAGTGCAGTGAACATTCCCACCTTCGGTGATGACCGCCATACCGTTAACTGTACGAATCTTGCGGTCTGGGAACAATCCAGCGAGTACTTCCTCAGCAAGTTTATCTGTTTCTACCGCTGTACCGCCAAACACAGGCAATATAATTCCACCATTTACGAAATAGAAATTCAAGTAACTGAGCGTCAGACGGCTGCCGTCATGATCCACCCGTGGTGGCTGCTGAATCTTGATAATCTCCAGCTTACGCCCTTTCGCATCTGTCACATTCTCCAGAATACGAAGATTCTCCTGCGTAATCTCAAAGTTCTCATCCTGCGGGTCCTCACAGACCTGAATAATAACTTTGCCAGGCGCTGCAAAGCAAGCGATATTATCCACATGGCCATCGGTTTCATCACCACTTAGACCACGCTTAAGCCAGATAATAGTTTCTGTACCTGTATAATTGTGCACGTACTCTTCAATATCCTCGCGCTTCAAATCCGGGTTGCGGTTCGTATTGAGCAGACACTCTTCAGTAGTAATCAAGGTGCCTTCTCCATCTGTATGAATAGAGCCACCCTCCATCACAAGCGGTGCATCAAAGCGTGTCACTTGTGAATGTTCAAGAATCTGCGGAGCCACTTCGTCATCCAGATCCCAAGGTGAATATTTACCGCCCCAAGCATTGAACTTCCAGTTCACGCCTGCTAGAACGCCGTCTTTATTAACAACAAAGGTAGGTCCGTTATCACGCAGCCAAGCATCGCTATGCGCTATAGGCAGCAGCGTTACATTCGGTCCGCCGACCAGACGTTCTACCTTTTCCACGTCCTCCGGGTTAACGATGACCGTAATCGGTTCAAACTCAGCAATGGCTGTGATAATCTCAGCATAACCTTGGCACACAGACTCATGGTTTTCTGGGAAACACATGGATTCCTGCACCGGCCAGGAGATAAAAGTACGTTCATGCTTGCCCCATTCCGGTGGCATTGTATAGTTCAATTCTTTAGGATTCATGTGTTAACTACCTCTACTATTATATTTGGAGCCAGCCCTACCCTTAAAACTCCTTCCTCATCATACAATAATATGTTCTAGTGCTCAATTCCCTAGGACACTAATAATGTTGGAAGGAATTCGGGACACATATGATCTGAATGAGCTTATAATGTAATTCTTTTTACCACATTGCCTTCAAAATCCTTAACGATGAATTCTCCACCCTCAAGGACACCGTAGGAATTCGGGTTATTCTCTTTAGGCAGCGATATCGAACCGGGATTCAGCACGTATACGCCCTCTTTTACATCCGCAACCGGAAGATGGGTATGCCCCTGAATAAAGATATCCTTCTCAGATAATGCCGGTAGATTCTCAATGCTAAAGCCATGTCCGTGTGTAACATAGATTCGTCTGCCTTCATGCAGGAGCATGACATAATCACCCATCATCGGGAATTGAAGCAGCATCTGGTCCACCTCAGCATCGCAGTTACCGCGTACTGCCGTTATGGGCTGCTTTTTGTTATATTCATTCAGTTTATTAGCAACACCCTGTGGGTCGTAACCCTTCGGCAGTGGATTTCTGGGACCGTGATATAAAAAGTCTCCTACGATAACAAGACTGTCTGGCTGTTCTTCCTCTACCTTTTCCAAAGCCCGTTCTAGCCAGAATAAAGATCCGTGAATATCGGAAATAAACATTAGCTTCATCATGTATTCTCCTTTTCGACTAAAGTAGATCATGTTCTTAGGTTACAATTTTAACCTTGAATAGGCCAACAACGCAAAAGCGGACGTCCCCCAAAAGGAACGCCCTAGTCTAAATACCTCAATCCTTATGGTAAATTCGATGATCCCATCAAGAGTCGGTCCACTTCGCGGGCTGTCTGACGACCCTCATTAATGGCCCAGACTACTAGGCTTTGTCCGCGGCGCATATCGCCTGCAGTGAATATCCCTTCTACATTGGTGGCTTGTGCTCCGAACTCCGCCTTGGCATTTCCACGCTCATCACGTTCCACCCCAAGCTCGCCTAGCATAGTCTCTTCGGGACCCGTGAATCCTAATGCGAGTAGTACCAGCTGCGCCTTTAGAACTTCCTCACTACCCGGTACTTCAACCGGAATCATCCGTCCCTGTTCGTTACGAGTCCATTCAATTCGCACGGTATGCAGCTCCTGCACATTTCCACCCTCGTCACCAACAAAACGTTTCGTCGAAACAAGATAACGACGTGGATCTTCCTTATACAGTGAAGCCGCTTCTTTTTGGCCATAATCCACCCTAAGAACCTTTGGCCATTCTGGCCACGGATTGCCAGGCTGACGGGTCAGTGGAGCCTGTGGCATAATCTCAAGCTGGATCACACTACGACAGCCGTGGCGGATTGACGTAGCTACACAGTCTGTGCCAGTATCCCCGCCACCGATTACAACTACATCCTTATCTGCCGCAGACAAGTATTCTCCATCAGCAAGCTCTGAATCCAGTAAACTCTTAGTATTCAGTGTCAGAAACTCCATCGCCTGATGAATACCCTGCAGCTCACGACCCTCTATAGGAAGATCTCGTGCCTGCGTAGAACCGCCACACAAGACAACCGCATCGTGCTCCGCCTTGAGTTGTGATGCCGAGATATCTCTCCCAATCTCTGTACGAGTTACGAATGTAATGCCTTCAGCCGCTAGCAGGTCTACTCGGCGCTGAACCGTCTTCTTATCCAGCTTCATGTTCGGAATACCATACGTCAACAAACCACCAATCCGGTCTGCCCGTTCATACACGGTCACAGAATGCCCTGCCTTGTTAAGTTGAGCCGCACAGGCAAGACCTGCCGGACCTGAACCCACTACAGCTACCTTTTTACCTGTGCGGGTAAGCGGCGGTTCTGGCACAATCCAACCTTCTTCAAAACCTCTATCTACAATCGACTTTTCAATCGACTTAATCGTTACGGGCTTGCCGTTCATCCCTACTGTACAAGAGCCTTCACAAGGCGCCGGACACACACGTCCAGTAAATTCCGGGAAGTTATTGGTCTTATGCAGACGTTTCAGCGCAACCTCCCAGTTACCGCGATAAACCATATCATTCCATTCAGGAATCAAGTTGTGCAAAGGGCAGCCGGAAGCCATACCAGACAACAGACGTCCTACATGACAAAATGGCGTACCACAGTCCATACAACGTGCCCCTTGCTCGCGCAGCTTCTCTTCATCCATAGGAATCGAGAATTCATCCCAATTCTTAATCCGCTCCAGCGCCTCACACTCCGAAGGTGTCTGCCGTTCAAATTCCAAAAATCCGGTTGCTTTCCCCATCTCTTTCATCCTCTCTAAATACCCCACAGATATATACTTTCTAAACCGTTAAAAAAGAAAAATACGCTCTATGTTTGTCTGATGTTAAGCTTATGCCACTCTAAAGCGCCAAAGTAAATGCCTTCATATTAACATCCAATATCATCATCGAAAATGAGTAATGTCACCTTTTTATGTAAAATGAAACAATCAAATTAAGGAGATAGAAAAACAAAAAAAGCACACAGTGTAATGTACCTGATTAAAGTACGTTACTCCGCATGCTTTTCAATAATGATCTTGTAAAAGGCTATTTATTTCGCCGTCAGGACCACTGCCCCAATCCCATTTACAGTTAGCTTATTTCCAGTAAGATCCTGTATAAGATCAGCCCCAAAGATGGTCTTCCATGCTCCAAGCTGCGGCAGAGCCACAGTGGTCTGTTCAGCATTCGCATTAAAAAGAACATAAATATGCTTCGCTGCATCGCCTCCAGCATGGCCACGTAGCGTGTAAGCTACTGCACTTGCCGGTGCTTTTTCAAAAACCAAATGGTTCCGAATGTCATCTGCCGTTCGCATACGGAAGGCCGGGTGAGCTTTACGCAGTGCAATTAACTGTTCCATATACGCCACATCTTCCTGATGCGCAGCGCACAACTCCCAGTCCATACGATTGATCTCGACTGAGGATTTATAGCTGTTCTCCACCCCGTCCTTCGTACGCATAAACTCCTGACCCGCATGGATAAAAGGAATCCCCTGACTCATGAACACTATCGCAGAAGCTAGTCTGTGCATGGAACGGCGCTGTGTAACCGTCTCCCCCTCGGTGGACAATACGATTTTATCCCATAACGTATGATTATCATGACACTCCACATAATTAACGTTTTGCTGAGGCTCCACGGCAAATTGCTTAATTCCTGGGCTGAAGTCAATTCCTCCCGCAATCCCCGCCTTGATCGCAGGCTCCAAGCCCATCATTCCACTGATAAAGCCCGGCTGATCATACAAGAAGATATTCCCTTTAATCGCATCCCTGAAATCATCATTAAAATGGCCGATTCCTGGCATAAGGGAGGCATTCTTCTGATGAGCAAGCCGTTCCATCGGTAGCTCAGTCCCCATCATCCAGCCTTCACCAATCGTCATGATGGATGGATCTATTCCATCCAGACGCCGCCGAGTTTCCCGCATCGTGTCGACATCCATCAAGCCCATCAAATCGAAGCGGAAGCCGTCGATATGGTATTCTTTGGCCCAATAGACCACGGACTCCACAATGAAGCGTGACATCATCAATCGCTCTGTAGCCACGTCATTCCCACAACCAGAGCCATTTGACAGGCTACCATCTTGTTTGTAACGCAAATAATAGCCAGGAACCAGTTTGGTGAAATTCACGCGATATCCGTCGTACACATGGTTGTAAACAACATCCATAATGACACGGAGTCCACGATCATGAAGCGCTTGAATCATTGTTTTTAGCTCTTGAATACGTAGTCCAGGTACATACGGATCTGTAGCATAGGAGCCTTCAGGAGCATTATAGTTCTTCGGATCATAACCCCAGTTAAAATGAGGTTCATCCAGCTTCGTCTCATCTACACTCTCTGTAGAATAATCATAAATAGGCAATAGCTGCACGTGGGTTACACCGAGATTTGCGATATGATCGAGTCCGGTGAGAATGCCATTAGGTCCGCGAGTTCCTTCTTCCGCCAAAGCGAGATATTGACCCTTATGAGCCATACCGCTTGCTGGATGAATGGATAAGTCACGCAAATGAAGCTCATAAATAATGGCGTCTACAGGATCCTCAAACGATGGCTTATCTTCCGTCCACCGCTCAGGGTCCGTTTTACGCAAATCTAGAATAGCGCCTCTGTCCCCATTCACGCCAACAGCCCGTGCGTAAGGATCAGCTGCTTCATTCCACTGTTCACCTAGACGCACTCGGTAGGTATAGAATTTGCCATCTAGATCACCGTCAACCGTAGCTCTCCACGTTCCCCGAATATCGCGAATCATAGCATATTTGCACTCTGCAGCTCCCTGCCATGAATCATAAATTACTAGCTCTGCCTCCTGAGCCGTAGGGGCCCACAAGCAAAATGATGAACAGGCCGATGAATATGTAAGTCCGAGATCATCCCCGTCATAGCTAAACAACTGATCAAACTCCCGAGCGAATACGGAAATCCCTCTAGTAGTCGCAGGATCACCATAATAAATCGGTTCCTTCATTTCCTTTTGTACGGACAAAGCACCTATCCCCTTTTCCAGTTATTAACTGGATTATAGTATGATCCTCGAATTTGTGCAAACGTTTGGACTCAAAATAACTAGATCATTTTACCAGGGTAATTGCCTAACCAAACCGCGGTTAACTAGACGTTTTCAAGATATTCATTCCCACCATCGTAATGACGTCTTTATTTACAAAATATGGGATGCGGCGTTCTTTACAAAGGGCAATCCTGCCATCCCTATACCTCACACCATTATCCTGAACGATGAGGATTGGATGATCCCCGTTATCAGGCACGTCATATCCTATTCCTAATACCCAGTGGTAGTCGTAAGCAAAATTCCCTCTCCACCGAAAATTAAACCATTTATCAAATTTAACAGCCACTGGCCGACCTGCATCAATCTCCGTTTTATACACATCGAAGTCGTTAAAAGAAGTGATGGATAGCTTATGCTCCCCTTTCGGCGAGATTGAAGCATTGATATAAGCTGTGATTCCCTTTACAAAACGACGTGCACTCATGCCTAAAGGGGTTCCTCCGTGATGACTGTATATGTAATTAATATGAGCTGCTTTAGAGTGAAAATGACCTTTGCCACGAATAAAGTCCATGCCTAGCTGAGTATTCCAATACTCGGTTAAAGCTGCCATCGTCGCCGGTCCACATGCAGAAGACGGGGATGCAACCCCTGCCTCCCACTGTGTATATGGATCAGCCGTTAGTATGTTACTCAGACCATTCTTTCTATGCTTCATCAGATGGATCACCTTTTGTTGGTTCCGGATTAGAAGCTGAAAGGGCAGGGCCTTCCGGGAGTAAAATCACATTTTCAACCACATCTATTTGTCCCTCTGAATCAGATTCTGATTCCATTTCCTGTTCGCTTTTCCACTCTGTCTGAGCAATTTCGTCCTCATCGCTCTCAACTCTGCTTTCAGGATTAATCTGTAGCGTGAAGTAGAAATTAGAGCCCTCTCCTTCGCTACTCTCCACCGCAATAGCTCCACCCATTAGCTCGACGAGCTTCTTGCAAATGGCCAGTCCTAACCCCGTCCCGCCATACTTACGATTAAATGAGGAGTGCAGCTGGTAGAACGATTGAAATAGCTGATGCTGCTTTTCTAAAGGAATACCTATCCCCGTGTCTCTGACATTAAGCTTCAAAGTCGATTTCTTTGCATCTGCGGACATTTTCTGTTCTACGTAAATACAGACACTGCCTCGGTCAGTAAACTTAATCGCATTGCTGACCAGATTGACCAATACCTGACGCAGACGTCCTGCATCTCCCATAATGAACGTTGGAACTCCTGGCGCCATGCTGTAGGACAGCTCGATGTTTTTCTCCAAGGCTTTAGCCATAAATAAATCCGTTACACTGTCCAGCACCTCTTGAAGACGCACAGGCTCATGAACGATCATCATTTTTCCGGCTTCAATTTTACTGTAATCGAGAATTTCATTCAGAATATATAGAAGAGAGCTACTGCTCTCCTTAATAATATTTGTGTACTCCCGTTGTTCTTCATCTAGTTCCGTCTCTGCAAGCAGATCAGTCATCCCCACTATGCCGTTCATAGGCGTGCGTATTTCGTGACTCATAATGGCTAGAAACTCTGATTTAGCCTGGTCCGCTTTTTCCGCAGATTCCTTCGCCCGAATGATCTCCTTCTCATCTGTAATATCCCTGAACACGACCACAACACCTTTAGGTTCACCTTTATCAAAGAGCGGGGTTACCTGGTATTCCGCAAGAAAGCTTGTACCATCTTTACGCCATAAGACCGCATCCTTACTCTGATAAGATCGCCCTGATCTAATGGCTTTGATAAGTGGAGACTGCTCAGGCCTGTAATGGATCCCATCAAACGCTGAATGCTGAATATGATCCAGATAGGAATGGCCCATGATCTCATCATGTTCATAGCCGAGCATATGCAAACCTGCAGGGTTAATGAAGGTCACCTTTTCCTCCATATCGAGTCCAAAAATACCCTCCGAAACCGCATTTAATATAAGGGTGTACTCATTGCTTAGCTTTTCAATTTGTTCCGTGTATCGTATACGTTCCGTAATATCACGGGAAATACCATACACACCAACCACCTGATCATCTACAATGATCGGAATATTAGTGGTATTAATCTCTACAAAATGGCCGTCTTTATGAATAAGCGTCAGATCATAGCTTTGGGGATGACCCTTAGCAGCTAAGTTAAAATGATACAGCGTCTTCTCCATATCCTTCTCATGCACAACGGGACCAAAGTACATTCCGATCAGTTCATCCAGCGAATACCCGGTCAGCTTCTCCAGATTCGCATTGGCTGTTAAATAATCCCCTTGCAAATTCATTGAGTACACAGCTGATGGATTATATTCGAATAAGGATTTATAGCGCTGTTCATTCTCCTGAAGCTTGAATTCGAACTGTTTGCGCTCCGTAATTTCCCGTGCAACCGCTATAATCTCCATGATATTTCCATCATGATCATAGGTGTAACGACTGTTGGATTCGAACCAAACGTAACTGCCACTCTTATGGCGATAGCGGTAAGACACAGCCGGAATAATGCCAGTTCTCCGGCTCCGCTCCATTAGATTTTGTATCATAACTAAATCATCTGGATGAAGATAACTAAAGGCGCTAGTGCCTACCAATTCCTCAGGCTCATAGCCAAGCAGGGTACGGCTAGCCGAGGAACAATACAAGAAGATACTGTCTTTAACTGCATGACGTGAGATTAAATCCAGCGAGTTCTCAGACATTAATCTATAATTGCGCTCGCTTTGAAGAATCTGATCCTCCATCTGCTGATGATGATCTTGATGATCTGGCATTTGTTGATCTACAATCTTTCGAGCCGTAATATCTTCGGCATACACCATAATATACGAGGGGGCTTGTCCTTCTACTACCCTAAACCCTGAGAACGTCAGGGAAAGCCATACAGGTCGACCCACTTTATTATGAAAGTACGCTTCCTTCTTCCAGCTGCCCGCTGGCGAACTCTGAAGCTCGTTCATCACTAATCTATAGGAGAGCTCATTCGAAGATGCTTGTTTCTCTTCCATTTCTACAAAAATAGCCCCAGCAAGAAACTCAGCTTCCGTAAAGCCAAGTAGATTGCAAAAAGCCGGATTGACCTTCAGCCAGTTGCCATTACCATCGCTTAAAGATAGTACGGCCATTCCCTCTGGGGACCTCATAAATGCATGTTCTAACATTGTGCTATATTCTACCGAGTTATCCATCTACGCCAGACCTCCTTTGTTGCAAACGATGCACCCTCTATTCCCTTCTTATTTCAGTATACGATAAGAGAAGTGAGTAAAGAAATGTCCTGCGTATCATTTTAAATAGAGAATAGTTTAATTTTAAATATTGACTCGATGGGCTGAGGCAAACTATTATTAAACATAATAATATCGTTCGTGACCTATTACGCCGGAAGCACCCGTAATAAAGGCTTTTGCCTTTGCTACGGGTGCTTTTTTTGTTGCCATTAGAGTTACGAATATAGGAGGAGAACAAATGAAAACATTAAAGTCAGTGCCCTTACTACTGCTGACGATCTTGCTACTGCTAAGCACATCATCAGGAGCTATTGCTGCATCTACAACAGAATTAACCCCCTCTATTAAAGCGGCTTTTGATCTGACAGCCGCAACGGCAGAAGGTCCTGCCAGGGTTAAGCTGACTTCTCTGTACAATGATTTATCCACCTTAAAGCAGCAGTATGATCAGCGCGAGGAGCAAATCCGAAGCCTTCATTACAATAATGAGCAATCGCTAGTTGTGGTTCGTCAACAAATTAAAGGAATTGATCTTGAAGCAGTGACCCGATTGGAAACCTCCGTTAAGAGCACCAAGCAACGCTATCAGCCCTTATTCGACCAGTATAGTGCACTAAACAAGCGAATTAGTATCGCCAAGACTCTTAAGGATAAGACCTTGAATACCGTACTGCGTGCCCAAGGTAATGCTATGAAGATCTTGGTTCAGTTGGCACGCCAAGAGATCAGCGACAAGCAGAATCAGCTGAACGCCGCGAAAAAGACACGTTCACAAAAGATAGCCGAAGCTCGCAAAACCTTGTCTGGCATTGAAAGTCCTCAAATCACGATCAAATCTAACAAGAGTGTGATCACCTCGTTAAACAAACGTGTCTCAGCAGATTGGACTGACTTCAAAGCAGCAATTCGCAAACAAAACCTTACGTTAACCACCCAGTCCTTATCTTCACTAGTCTCCGGTTATCGTCAGCTCGCAATCCATAAGCAAAAAATAATTGAGCTCGAACAAAAGGTTTCCCTTGTTATTGCGAATACGAAGAAGCAAATCAGCTAACGGACTTCTTCTTCTCATTTGCTCTGCGATAGGCCAGCACTTTGCGGTACATGCTTTTATTAGGAAGATGTTTGAAAATGTACGGATCCGGACTAGTATTGACTTCAATAATCCAAGGCGTCATGTGGTTATCTAATCCTACATCGACACCAATCTGTTTAAAGCCTGGATATTTCTTATGGTAGAAACGTCCGGTATCCTCACCTAGCTTTCTCAATATCTTAAGCATCTGAGCTTGCTGAGCATCGTTCAAATAAGGCGACAGCAGCTTTTCCATAGACATTAGCGTACCACCGTTATGATAGTTGGTAACAATCTTGCCTTTCTCAGCGACTCGGCCAATCAATCCGGTAGTTTCCCATTTGCCACGCGGACTGAGCTGGACCATCACTCGGATATCAAAGCGATGCTTTCCGTGCTTCAGCAAAACAATCCCTCTCTGAATCAAGTAACTACGTCCGCGTGTCGCCTTCTTGAGGGATGAATGGAAGGTGTCATAGGTTCCAAAGGTCTTTATCTTTGTTCCACTTTGGTATTTGTATTCTATTCCATGAGATTCCTTACTCTGTTCAACCTTCATCACACCATTGCCATAAGTACCGCGTTCCGGTTTAACGTAAATCATCCCATATTTCAACAACATCGTCTTTAGGTTTGCTTTACTAAACTTCACCGTCTCTGGGATGAGCGGTGAAATCTCGGAACTTTGCATGAGCACCTTGGTTTTAATCCATTTGCTGGTCAACGCAGAATTTAACTTCTTTCCCAATTGCCCTCTCCCCTGTCACTCGAATAATGATCATAGCCTTGCTTAGCCTTAGTATTTTATGCTTCGACTATGTGAATGGCATGAGTTGAACGCCCTCTCCGCTTTCTGAGATGTATCTCCAGATACTCAAGCTGCATATGGTGGGAAGAGGATAACCATTAGCGGATCAGAGGAGGCATGAACCATGCATATTTGTATTATTGCGCCGGAACGTCTCCCGGTTCCGGGAGACGGTTCAGTAGAAATCTGCATTTGGGCCATTGCCAGAAGACTGGCTAAGAAACATAAGGTTACCATTGTGAGTCGAAAAGCGCCGGGACTGCCCGATGCTTCCATATTAGAGCAAGTCAGAATCATTCGGTTACCCGCAAGTACTCCCGTTCATTATCGTACTTCGGTATTAGACTACATTCAGAATGAATCATTTGATATCGTTCAGATCGATAATCGCCCCAATCTTATGTCTGCTGTAAAGAAACGGCTCCCTCATCTTCCGGTATTTCTATTTCTGCATTCTCTTACATTCACACCGGACACAGTTAAGACTGCTAGAGCCTTGGCTAGAGCAGATCTGATTATTGCGAACAGCCACTCTCTACAGCGAAGACTAACCCGTCGCTTCCCTCAATTAAACAATGAAATCCGTATTGTCCTGCTCGGAGCAGATCTTGATCGGTTCACTCCTGTAACGACACAGGAAAAATACCATCTTTGCAGACTTTACAGACTCCCGAGGGTCTTTACCGTCTTATTCGTCGGTCGAGTCATTCCCCGCAAAGGGGTGCCCGTATTGATACGTGCTATGTACCATTTAAATAAGCACCTTCCCGCCCATCTTGTAATTGCAGGCAAAGGGAAACCGTCATATTTGCGACAGCTGAAGCTGCTTGCACAGCGACTAGGCGTATCCGTTTCCTTCCTTGGAAATGTAGCTCATGAAGATATTCACACCCTGTATCAGGCAGCCGACTGCTTTGTATGTCCTTCTCAGAATCATGAATCCTTTGGACTTGTTAATGTAGAGGCCATGGCCTCGGGACTGCCCGTCATCGCTTCAAGTAATGGCGGTATCCGCGAAATTATCGACTCCGGCCATAACGGATTTCTGGTGGAACGATATCGCGAGGCCTTGCCCTTTGCTAGAAATTTGCTGCGACTGGGCCGCAATCCGGGTTTAGCAGCAACCATCGGGAAACAAGGAAGAGCGGATGCGCTTGAGGCCTTCAATTGGCAACGTACTGCAACCGATTTGGAACGGCTTTATCAAGCTGCGTTAGTACAAGAATAGATTCCTACAAGCATAAAAAGTAGTCCGCCTCCAATCACTGGAGACGGACTACTTTGATTTAAATAAATTGAACAACCGTAAGTACAAGCCCTACAACAAAACCACATAAGGCACCGTTCACACGAATCCACTGAAGATCTTTACCTACTTTATCCTCCAGCATATTCACTAGACTAGCATCGTCCATGCTATCCAGATTCTCTTTCACCAAAAGACCGATTCGGAAGTGGTTAGCCTCTACAAATGCAATTAGTGAAGCGCGAATTCGTTCCTCCCAGCTACCGATCCACTCTTGTTCCTTACTAATACGGCGCACAAGCAGGGCGTATAGCGCAAATAGCTTGCGTCCGCCAGCTGAGCGGTCCTCTTCTAATAAGGAGAGTGCCTTGCTGCGTACGTTCTCCAATTGAGTAAGCAGAAAAGCGGTTGCCGCTTCTCCCTCAAGCTCATTAAGTGCCCATTCTTTTATAGAAGTCATTCTAGCCTCATCATTAACAATCTGGAACAGCGCCACCCGAATTTCTCGGATGATCTCTTCACGATAAGGGCTATCCTCTTCGCGAAAATCGCGAATACCGGACTGTAGCATGCCTTGCAGCATTTCACCAAGCATATCCGCATCCATGAACCCAACGAAAGCCTGAAAAGCCATCCCCTTCAGTCCACCGAGCTTCACTTCAGCCAGTTTCTCACTGGCGATCTTACCCAGCATAGCTTTCGTTTCAGGTCGACCGCTCCAGTTGGATACCCCTTCCAGCGCATAATCCAGAGCAGCTACATCTTTTCCATCGTTCATCAATTTAGTGATAATTTTATCAGCCGCAACCCCAAGCTCCGCTTTACGAATATAGTCAGAGGCTGCTTTTTGAAGAAACGGTACAGCTTTCTCTACCGGAAGACGTGACACGAATACGCTAAGCTGCTCTAGGAGCTGGGCTCTGACCTTCTTCTTGCTAAAGAACTTCGTCAGCAGCTTGGAACCCATAGACATGATGCCAAACTTGCGCAGCTTGTTCTCAATGCTCTCTTTGTTCAGTAGCTCAGTCTCCATGGCGGTAATTAACGACTGGATAATCTTATCCCGATTCTTGAGCAGCAATGAAGTATGTGGAATACGCAGCCCCAGCGGATGGCGGAATAACGCGGTTACTGCGAACCAGTCGGCAATCCCCCCAACCAGCCCGGCCTCAAAGCCACCTCTTAGTAGTATCACAGCGAGATTTTCAGGTAGAAATAGTGTAATCAGAAACCCACATGCCATAAAAGCTAGTGACATGGTGGCCAAGTTTTTGGATCTCACGATTAGTCCCCCTTACATACACAGCTGCCGATGTCCTTACGCAGAAAAAATATCGGCGGATCACGTCCCACGAACATGAACTGACGATAGACTCGGCTAGGCGATTAGTTTAACAACTATTGTACCACGACTGAACTATTTTCTAAAAATATACGATCAGAATAGGAATGAAAAGGTGTTTTTGGTTTTCAGAATATTAATGATAAGATACAAGTAACGTTCTCATAACCCGCGAAGGGGACAACTATGACTGGATAAGGAGATCATACGTTATGCTGATTGCTTTAGATATGGATGGAACATTGCTGAACGAAGAAGGAAAAATTAGTCCAAAGAACCGCGAGGCGATTATAAACGCTCAGAGTTTAGGTCACATTGTAATTATTGCTACGGGACGCTCTTTTATGGATGCGGAACGACAGCTGCGGCTAGCGGATCTGGAATGCCCCGTGGTCAGTCTGAATGGCGCAGTAGTTACACTAGCTGACCGTACGCTCGCAGCAAGTAGACCGCTGAATAAGGAAGACATCATTCCTGCGTTACGCTGGATGAATGAAATTCCCGATTTGTATTACGAGGTATACACAGAGGACAACGTGTATGTAGAACTAAATAAACGGGTTAGATTAGAGAAATTATCTGCACTAAGTGAAGAAGAAGTGCCCGAGGAAGTCAGCTGGCTGCTAAAAGCAATGATCGATCAGCAGTTTCAACAAGCGGCTGTAACTTACGTAGAGAGTATGGAAGAGGTCTGGAGTAAAAAAGAAAACATAATTTATAAAACGTTAGCTTTTTCACTAAACCGGGAACTGCTCAAAGAAGCTTCTACTCGCTTCGCTGCGATTCCTGGCCTGATTATTACAGCTTCCCATGTTAATAATATCGAAATTAACCATGAGGACGCCAACAAAGGCTCCGGTGTAGCTATGCTCGCCGCCCACTATGGCATCCCGCTAACAGATGTAGCCGTAATGGGTGACAGCTATAATGATCAGCCCATGTTCGAGGTGGCTGGCTACCGAATCGCTATGGCTAACGCAGCACCGATTCTGAAGGAAATGGCTGAATTTGTTACCGTCAGTAATGAGGAAGATGGGGTGGCGGTAGGACTTGAGCATCTTATGGCTAAATCCTGAGCCAACATACTTGTCTTAAATCATAAACTGCCAAAAAAACCTCTAACATCATCCTGAGGATGGGTTAGAGGTTTTTTTAAGATTGTCTTAACTAATTATAGCTACAGCTTTATACAAGGGTGATTGTCCAAGCTGAGCGGCTTGGCAAACTCAACATCTTTCAACAACTCGTTATTCCGCTCATTGCGCATAACACGTGATTCACATCGTTCGGACTGAATCTCCTTGAGTATTTCACGATTTTCATCATATAAGGTAACTGCCAGTGTATGATCATCTTGTCTTACAACCAGCTCCATATTTGGCTTAACTTCAAGCGATATCGTTTCAAAAGGAGACACATCAATCATAACTTCCAGTCCCACATTCTTGAATGTATAGGAGTGTGTGATTTCAAGTCCACGGTTATAGGTGGCTTCAATACGTCCATTCCCTATATTCACATCATAAGCCAAGGATTCAAGCTCTTGCGGAATTCTTGGTGCAATTGTCAGTGTATTGTTAATCAGGTCTGGACGGATACCCAAGAAGTATTGATACCACACACGCAGCTGCTCAGCATTGGACCAAGCTTGCAGATATGCACCTGTTAGCTTCGCCCAGCTCTTACCTTCCTCAGGATAAGCATCCATATTCTCACAAAGTCCACCAACAACCCCTAAATTCAAGGCCTGCCAGTTCATATTCTTGAATAGCTGATAGGCTGTTTCTTCCTGCCCTGCTTCAATCATACGCTGCATCGCAATACCATTCAGCCAAATCCAAACCGCACCGTTATGGTAAGCCTCGTCTTTTGGATAATGAGAGGTTAAATGAAATGGGCGGAACAATGGATGATGTCTATCTAGCGAAGCAACGCCCCATGGATAGACCAACTCTTCCCATGCGGTACGAATCGCTCTAGCCTTAAAATCATTATCATCAAACATTTCAAAAGCAAATAACTGGTTTGGGCGCAGGGAGAATTCCGGCTTGTCTTCTGCATCCAGTCTGTCTGCTAAATAAGGATGCGCTTGATCAATGAAATCGACCTCAAAATGGTGCTTCAAGGTTTCAGCAATGCCCTTCCATTTATCAGCATTCACCTTGTCATTCATATATTCAGCAAAGTAAACACCAGCAAGCAATTGGTTATACCAGAGTGCTTGAATATCATTGGCACGGGTATCCCGAGGAGAATACGACTCCAAATTGCCATCCCGGGCATCCATCCAAGTTTCATTATCTGCGTGCTTCAAATACCCTTTATCATCTACCCAATATTTTATGGAACCTTCAATACTATATTGTACATTGTGATAAAGCTCTTTAATGATCGCTGTATCTCCTGAATACTTAACGTAATCCTGCAACTGGATAATGAATCGCGGCGTACCGTCCGTTGTATGGTAATCCACCTTTCCAGGAGACAAGATATTTGGAATTCTACCAAAGTATTTAGAATCTTCGTCCGTATTCTGAAACTCTGCGAATGATAGCAAAATATTTCTAGCCGTTGCGAATTGCCCTGTAACTAGCACAGCTCCCGGAAGAGCTATAAATTGATCCCGTCCCCAATATTCGTTAAACCATGGCAGTCCTGCATAGATACCATCACCCTGCTGTCTAGTAACTAACTGATCCATTGTGATATTCAGCCAATTCATAGCTAAAGTAAACGTATCATCACTGCTAGTTAGATGGGCATTGTGGTATAAGAAATCTTCCATCCGCTTAACACGTTCATCTTTCAAAGTGCTTATATCTTGCCTAGCTTTACAGATTAAGCTTGCTGCTTCCTCAGTTGTCTTACCTGCAGCGATATAATAACCTCCAGCGGTTGCATCGGCAATTAGAATTTCATTATCCATGTGCAAAGGAGAAAGGTTGATAGCACTAACTGCAATTACCCAATCTCCCTCAATAGCGGTAAAGAACGCGATATGATCTTGTTGGTTTATATAGCTAACATTCTCTCCCCTTAAAGTAATGCCTATGGCTTCCTTCGCATTAGCGAGACTAATTTCTAATAGATTATGATAATCCAACAACCACAGCTCTTCTGTCAGATCGGCGTGCTTACGCACCATTTTATAAGGATAAGCCCAAACTTCGGATGTTCGATTGTCTAGCTTCTGCCCACCTACGAATAAGGTGTATCCACCGAAAATTCTATTCTTAGCAATATTAAGTCCCTCAAAAAATGCATGTTCCACATGATCCGTATGATGGGATTGTGTAAAGTAAAATGCTGCCTCTTTATTCGTAAATGAAATACTCCGATTGGCTTCTTGAGAGACAAATGTCTTCATTTCATCCAGTATTGATGTATGAACCTGATTACTATTCATTGTAAGCCTCCTATTTTAAAATAGTAGGCCGCTATGAAACCTCATAGCGGCTGTATAATAATATTTATTCTTTAACCGAACCAACGACAATCCCTGATACGAAATACTTTTGCATAAACGGATAAATCAACAACAATGGCAGCGTAGAAACCACGATTTTAGCAGCGTTCAAAGTCTTATTCGAAACTTTTGCTAATTCCAATAATTTTTCAGGATCTGTAATGTTCTGAACCTCAACGCTTAGCTGTTGGATATAGGTTTGCAATGGATAATTCGCCGTCTTATTAATATAAACCAGGGCACCAAAGTAATCATTCCAATGGCCCACAATGGTAAAGAGTGTAACGGTCGCGAGCGTAGGCAATACTATCGGAAGATAAATTGTACCTAGTATTCTCCACTGTGAAGCTCCATCTATATTCGCAGCTTCCTCTAGAGATTTCGGTACAGCGCGGAATGCATTCATCAGCAAAATAACATTCCCTATCGGTACTGCACCCGGCAAGATCAATGACCAGATAGAGTCTAAAAGATTAAGCTCTTTGACTACCATAAAGGTTGGAATCAATCCGCCTGAGAATAACATTGCGAAGATAACAAGATTCATATAAATCTTCTGTCCCGTGAATACTCGTGAACTTTTAGACAATGGATAGGCTGTAAGAATCATCAGTACCATATTCACAAGCAGACCTAACACTACCCGTTCTACAGAGATCATGAATGAACGCCAAAACTGGCTGTCAGACAATAATTTTTCATAGGAGCTAAATGTCGGATTAACCGGGAATATACTTACAAGATTTGCGGAAGCCGCCGCATTGTCGCTGAAAGAGATGGCTACTAAATTGACTAACGGTATAAGACAGGACAAGGCAAACGCTAGAACAAATACCCAGATAATAACATCTGCAATACGACCCTTGATGTTAGATGCGTAAATGGGAGAACCCCCCTTTCTTTAGAAAATACGATAATCCGTAAGTTTTTGGGCCAGTTTATTCGCAGAAAGAATCAATACGATACCAACGACTGACCGTAATAGGCCAACTGCTGTACCTAAGCTGTATTGTCTTTCTACCAGACCCACCCGATAAACGTAGGTATCAATAATATCCGAAGATTCATACACCAAAGGATTATACAGATTGAAGATCTGATCAAAACCAGCATTCAATACATTCGGCAAGTTCAAGGTTGTAACCAACAAAATGGTTGGCATTAAGCCTGGCAACGTGATGTGCCACAGTTTCTTAAACCGATTGGCGCCATCAATGGAACCTGCCTCATAAAGTCCTGGATCAATGGATGTCAGGGAAGCTAGGTAGATGATTGAACCGTACCCAAAACCTTTCCAGACATCTGTTAATACTAGCATCGGTCTAAACCAGGTATTGCTGGCCATAAACAAGACCGGGTCAATCCCAAACCAACTTAACATGGCATTAACAGGACCTTCATATGAGAAGATGTTCATGACCACAGTAGCCAAGATCGCCCATGACAAGAAGTTCGGAAGATAAACAACCGTCTGTATGAATCGCTTAGCAAACTTTACCCGAATTTCATTTAATAACAGGGCAAACACGATGGATGTAAAAGTACCCACAATAATTTTCCATAATGCGATAACGATCGTATTACTGAAAATCTGTTTGCTGTCCGGAATTTGGAGCATAAATTTGAAATTATCAAGACCTACCCAGGATGAACCACTCATTCCCTTAGCCGGAACATAATTTTGAAAAGCCATTATAATACCGAACATTGGAATAAACGAAAAGATAATTAGGAAAATCATGCCTGGCGCCATCATGAGATGGAATGCTGTCTGATCTTTTTTATTTTTCATTTACGGATCATCTCTTTCAACATCATTTGGTTGCTATCGCTTCGTTAACTTCCTTAGTAATTACTTCCCCGCCGGTTTTATTCCAGCTATCTACAAACTTATCAAATGCGTCAGGTGTTTGTTCACCTGTAATGATCTTCAAGTACATTTCAAGTTCCATTTTAGTAAGTGTCGGCCATTTCAACGTCATGGATGATGTACTTCCAAAGAATAATGGATTCACTTCTTTAATATTGGAGGCTTTCACCAAACTAGCTGTCGTAATACTAGAAGTATATCCAGCCCATGCATTAGAGTCTGGTGTTTCTCCATTCTTCTTACTATCAAGAAATTTCTTATAGGAGTTATAAGCATTTAAATCCTCATTGCTAATTAATTTACTGGTATCGCCTGTCTCTATTGCTTCTTTCATGATGTCAACATTACGATAGAAAGCGTCATAATAATCGATATTAATGGCGAGCGGAGATCCGCCAACATTCATGCTCTTATAATCTTCAAATTCTTTCAAAGCTTTTGCATCTTTTTCTTGGTAACGCTGATAGTCATATTGAACACTCACAAGTTTGGCTGCAAGTTCAGGATATTCAAAGCCTTTGCGAACAACCAAATAACTGCTGGAAGGATTTCCAGTGAACATTGTAAGCGAGCCATCTTCTGATTGTGGAGCAACATAAGATATCCATTCCGCTTTTGGATTTAGCTTAAGCGTGTCAGCCACAGTCCAGCTTCCCCACCAGTTATCCATGAATGAACCACTTTTTCCACTTGTAAGTAGCGCCTTGCGGTCATCACCAGTACGTACTGCAAACTGACGATCAATCAAGTTATTATTGTACATTTCTGCCAACTTGGTCAGTGCAGGCTTCATCTCTGGTTGAACAGATCCGTATACAGCCTTTCCACTTCCATCATCAATCCACTGTTTTGGATACGCACCATATAGCGAAAAGATATTATTAAATGAGAATTGTCCACCAGAAACACCGGCAACGTTTTCATTATCAACAACAAGACCTAGCGTTTTGCCCGCTCCGTTACCACCTGGATCTTTTTCTACAAATTGCTTAATAATGTTCTCGACATCAGCCATTGACTTCGGCTCAGCAAGGCCCAATTTGTCCATCCAGTCTTTGCGAAGCCAGAGAATACCAGGACCATGTGAAATTTCAGTAGTTGGTATAGCCATCAGCTTACCATCGAACTTTGCACTATCCAGAACACGTCCACCGTAGGAATCATAAATTTCCTTAATTCGATCGCTGGCTGTATTCTCATAAACTTCCGTCAGATCTGCGATCAGATCGTTCTCATAAAGCTGTTGCAATGTCGCGTAGTCAGGAACTACCATAAGATCTGGGATTTCACCGCTTACAATCGCCATCGAAACTTTTTGACTATAGTCTGTACCATCGTTGGATTCAAACGAGGTCGTATTTTGAATGTTCAGCTTATCCTTGAAATATCTTGTCCACACATTGTTTGTGGCATTATCTTTCTCATAAGGTGTTCCTGCAAGTGCTGAATAGCTCGTTGCCACTTGTCCAACAGAATAAGTAACCGTTTCTGGATATGCGCCAAACGGAGTCGTCTGTGCTTCTTTCCATGCAGGATCACTCGCATCTGTCTTGGTGGTAGATGCTGAAGAATTATTAGAACTCGAACAACCTACCATAGCAACAGCTAATAGTGATGCTAGTATTATAGAGCTTGATTTTCTCAATTTATGTTTCATTATAAGAGCCTCCCCTTTTCTATAAAAAAACTCATATTAGAAAACGATTTCAAAGCGCCGGCCAGCTTCAAAAAAATTCATATTGTTACTCCTTTAAGTTTATAGATGCTTGCTATCCATCGTAAACGCAAAATAATTATGTTTTACACCAAAAAATACTCATTATGCCGATAATCTCGAAGAAAAATTGCTACGGTCGGAGATGTTATACTACAATATCAATGTCACTACATGTCGAAAGGTGGGAAATAATGTTATCCATATTAGTGGTGGATGATCATAAGGAGGAGCGAGAGGGAATTGCTTTCCTCATTAAGGAGCTTGGCTTCCCCCTCCAATTGCATGTCGCAGAAAACGGTCGTAAAGCACTTGAATATTTAAGCACACACTCAATCGATATTCTCTTTACCGATGTAAGGATGCCTATAATGGATGGATTGCAGCTAACAAAGGAAGCATTAAAGCTATACCCCAAATTAAAAGTGATTTTATTCAGTGGATTCGCCGAATTTGAGTATGCCAAAACAGCCCTTTCCCTAGGCGTATCCGAGTATCTTTTGAAACCGGTTAACATAGAAGCCTTCCAGACTACTTTAGAAAAAGTTATTCAGGAATTAAAGAACCAGCAGCAAAAAGAAGAAGCGGCACAAAGAAAGCAAAGCTATGTGAAAAAACATATACTCTTCTCTCTAGTCAACGGCATCGGAAGCTCTCCCCCTCTTCAAGAGCTGTCTATTGAATTACCCAGCCATTACAATAAAATGCTGTTGTTAGAGTTTGATAAGCCTTTCTTTGAATCTGTGGATTCGGAATTCGAAGAATTTGTGCTTGGTTTAGTAGACACGTCTGCTGATTACTTGAATCTAAACGGATGTCAAAGTCTACTACTGTTTCCCGAGCAAGAGTCCCCTTCTTCCCTGTTTGATAATAATTCAGCAATACGCCTGCATAATTGCATCCTTAATAAATATGAAGTGAATTGTTATCTCGCTATGAAAGAGGAAGTAACTTCGATACAAGATTTAGGTTCACTCTTAGCTTCATTAGAAGAATTGATGGAATATCGTTTTTTTCTCCCAGATACCTTTATATTCAATACGCAAAATGACTTCCATTTTTCTGAGACCCTGTATCCAGACCTTACAGATAGCCATCTACTGGATCAGATTCGAAATAATCTGAAGGATCAAGATGTTTTTAGCTTACGGGCAAACACTGAGATCTTATATCAAAAATACGTACATCAAGTACAGTATTCACATTTGTATGTAAAGTATATGTTCTCCACCATCTATCAGGAAATCATGACACAAGCTGCACCTATATCAGAAATGGAGCTGCAGACTGCCGTCGAGACCATATATGGATCAGAAGATTTGCGGGATATCAAAGATATCATATTTGAGGGTATCGCTCGGATTGATCAGAATTCCACAAACCAGGAGCCTACTCAGAACCGTGATGTTGATGCCGTCAAACAATATATTGAACAATATTATGCAGATGATCTAAGTTTGGAAATGCTTGCTGCTAAAGTGTATTTGTCTCCACATTATCTTAGCTCCATATTCAAGAAGCAGACAGGCTGTGGGCTTAATAAATATATTAAGAATGTCCGCATGCAAAACGCAAAAGAGCTGTTAACTAATACGCATCTAAAAATATCAAACATTTGCACCGCAGTGGGCTATCGCAATATTTCGTACTTCTGCCAAAATTTCAGGGATTTCTATGGGTACACACCAGAAAAATATAGACAGTATAATCAGAAATCCTCTGTATATCGGGAGGAGAAATATGCAACTTTGGCGGACACTTAAGCAAAATATTCGTGACTTGAGGTTTCAAACCAAGATCATGCTTTCATTTATGTTAATCAGTATGATTCCTGTTATTGTATTGGGGAGCTTCTGCTATCAAGAAGCCAAATCATCCCTCATTAAGCAATCCAAATCTGATTTAAAAGCAGCCTTAAATCAAGGCGCTTTAGCTTTAAATAGTCATCTGGATGTCTACAATAAACTCATGAACTTCTTGAGTTTTGATCAACAAATTATTAATTCAGCCAATCATACCTATACAAGTATGTATGAAATGTATGATCAGTTAACCAATGTGATTGACCAAGATTTCAATACGGCACGTTATCTAAATACAGGTGTCGAACAAATAACATTGTATACAGGAACCAATCTTTTGGCACACGGCAGTACCGTCAGATCCCTGAATGATATTAAACAGAAATATTGGTACGAGATGTTGATGAAGTCAGTCGATGTCCTGTGGTTTACAGATAACAAGGAGATCTTTGCTGTTCGACGCATTATTAATACGAAACAGAAAGATCCTAAAGAAAATGTGCTGTATGCACGTGTGAATTACAATTCGCTATTCAAACCTTTTGAAGCCTTACTCTCTCAAGGTTCAGAGATTCTCGTCAGAGACGCTGATGGAAAGTCGATCTATGCCTCACCTGGTATTGAAGGATATATTTCTTCCAATAACACAGACAGCTTGGATACGCTACATTGGAAAGATACGAAATACACTGTATTACATTCTGAAGTTCCAATAACAGGCTGGACAGTTATGTTATGCAAACCTACAAAGATGATTACGAATTCTGCTTGGAAAATCCTTTCGACAGTTGGGCTTGTTATTGTTGCCTGCATTGCTGCCGTTGCTATAACTGCCAATCTATTCTCTCGAAAGTTCAATTCGCAAATTAAGCGTCTGCGCAATAATATGCGCACCGTAGAAGAGGGGGCACTGGAAGTTACAGTCACCAGCACATCGAAAGATGAGATTGGGGATTTAATCAGAGGCTTTGGCAACATGGTCGACAAGACTAAAATGTTAATCGATAAGGTATATATTGAGGAAATTTCACGAAAAGAATATGAAATGAAAGCTCTACAGGCTCAGATTAATCCTCATTTTCTATATAATGCTCTTTCGCTTATCAATTGGAGAGCCATTCGAATCCATGCAACAGATATTAGTGAAATGGCGCAGCTTCTATCCACGTTCTATCGGACTACGCTGAATAAAGGGAATAATATTATTTCTGTTTCGGATGAACTATTGAATGTACAATCTTATATACAGATTCAGCTGAACATGCATAGCAACAACTTTGAGGTAGAATATCAGATCGATGAGGCCATTTTCTCTTATTACATGCCTAACCTGATGCTTCAGCCTCTGATTGAGAATGCTATTATTCATGGTATCGAGAATAGAGAAGAAGAAGGCAGTAAAATTACTCTATCTGGAGAAATGGTGGAAGAGTGTATCATTTTCAAAGTAAAGGATAATGGCGTTGGCATCCCACAAGAACGACTCAATCTACTGCTTAAATCCCAGTCTATAGGCTATGGACTCAAAAATGTAAATGACCGGGCAATGCTAATGTACGGACCAGAATACGGCTTATCCATTACCAGTATTGTAGGACTGGGAACGGAAGTTACATTTCGATTTCCATTCAAAAGATACGAAGGTAGCCCAGATCTATAACTCCTCTAAAAGCGATGATGTTAACTAGCCTACGCTCAAAAAGTCAACCGGGACAAGTATGCTGCTGGATTCAAAAAGACCCGGTTGAATTACTTCAATTCATTGATTTACAACTTATCAAGGACGCTTTCCTCCCCCTCCCAGTCGGCAGAAACACGCACATAATCCCCCACATCAGGAGATGCCACCAGTTCAATGATGATCAATTCGAGCGCTGTAATTGCCCGCAAACCATGTCTTGCACCGGCAGGTACCGTAACCGTGTCTCCGGCTGCAACCCCATGAAGAACGCCGTTCATACGGTACTCTCCATTCCCGGAAAGAAAAGACCATATTTCTTTGGTGTGCCTGTGAAAATGATAGCTGGTGTGCTTCCCTGCTAGCATGGTGATTTTGGAAGTCGTAACCTCAATGCCTGCTGCTGTTCGTGAGAAATCCAGAATGCGTGAGCTCCCCCACCGCTTTTCTTCAACCATCGGCTTCGCGGCATGACCCTCCAGCTTCTGCTTAATCCGTTTCGCCTGCTCGATCCCAGCAACTAAAATACCATCCGCACCCGCCGCCACAATCAAACCTGGGGCACCGATGACATGTACGGGACAAGAGAGCTCGTTCACTAAATAAGTTCCTTTTGAATCCTCAGAAATGCTCCCCCTACCAATTACTTTTTCCTGCAAATGAGGGGTAAGCGCATCCCAACTGCCAATATCCGCCCATATCCCTCTATAGGGAATAACTACCGCTCGTCGCGTACGTTCCAGCACCTCATAGTCAAAGCTTCGTTCTGGAAATTCGTCATAACGCTCCAATAACTCCATGTAATCCACCGAAAGCTTCCGTTCCACCATACTTGAAAGCAAGTATCCTAATGAGCAGGAGAATACTCCACAGTTCCACAGTCCTCCACTGGAAATGAACTCGGCCGCCGTCAGTTCATCTGGTTTCTCTGCAAACTGCTTCACATTTAAAAAGGACGTACCGCCTGAACCTTCACTCGGTAAAATATATCCGAACTGTGTGGATGGGAATTCAGGCGTAACACCGATCAGGGCAATATCCGCTTGTGATTCGGACAACACGCTGGGAAACTGCTGAAGCTGTCTGAAAAAAGAAGCCTCCACATATGAATCGACCGGAATGACCACTACGATCTCTTCTAGGTCTATTTTCTTCACAGAATGCAAATAACTCGCTGCCAGCGCAACCGCAGTAAAAGTTCCCCGCTTCTGTGGCTCCGCCAGTAAGTCAATCTGACCGCCAACAGACTTGCGGGTAATCTCCACCTGACTGCGATGGGTCACAATGCAGCTTGAGTCCAGCAGTCCTGCCTCATCCAGCCCTCTGCACACTCGCTCGATCATCGACTCCATGCCGCCATTTTCTGTTGGAAGCAGTCTTAAAAATGCCTTTGACCTGATCTCGTTCGAGAGCGGCCACAGCCTCTTTCCTGATCCCCCTGAAAGGAGTACGATCTGCAACCCTATCGCCCCCCTGCGCTAGACTTACTACTTGTTGTTCTCACATACCCCTTCCGTTTATGAAAAGACAACGATCTATATTTTTCCGCCAGCTCATTCAGCTTCTGCTTGGACAGCTGACCTGCATTCATATGGAGGCCTTTATTGCGAGCTTTTTGGATCTTCATCCCTCCACGATCCTTCGAATACAGGTAATTCCCATAAGTTTCGAATTCTGAGAAAGCAAATTGCTTAGTGCGGTTCATACTGTGTATAATCGCCGAATACCAAGGCTTCTGATGCTTTGCTTCAATTTCTCTTTTCATTTGAGTCAATTGACTGCGTTCAAACAGCATATAATGCGTCACAAAAGAGGAAGCAGATGCGGCCTTCTTACCCATTAGCTTCTTATAGGTTGTAAAGTACTGAGGCTGACTCCAATTGCGGCTGTAAAAAATCGTCTTTCCCTTCTCACGGAACCGATGAGGCGCGATTAAGACCGTATCTGCATCGATGACTAAAAAATAGTCAGCCGTACACAGCTTGTCACCATTCAGCTTCAACAATTGCTGGAACAACCAACCAGAACGTTCCCATGTGCGCGAACGGTAATGAATATCTTTTTTCGTAATCGGGAGGACCGTATTCTCATCAACAAAGGTGCAGCCCTTTTTACGGCAGAAATCCAGTATTCGTGTCTTTTTTGGAGCAACAATCAGAATTCGACCTATCGGATGCTTAACATGTGTTCGGACAGCGTCAATAACATAGGGGAGTGTAGCCAAATCTTTCTCGATAGCCGGAATCAGTACATCTATGGTAACGGCATGTCTTATACGGACCTTATTGGGCGAGGGCATACGGTCATCTCCATATCATGATTTTGCTTTAGGATATGAGGAGGATAAGGAAAGGGAATGGGCTTCACTGTAAACTTAAAAGGGGGACAAGGGGGCGATTTATACCGTACATTTCGCCCACCGAGCCCCACTTACACAACCAAACTTCATCTTACGCCCACACTATATCCAACATTTTTTCTGTGCAGTAAAAACGCTGGGATGGTATATTGTAGATTGGCTAAATTTGCAGCCTATTTAAACGGCACATTTTAAGATGAACTCAACCATTCTCCAACTAGTTTTGTTGAGCTCACTCTATACAGAAATATATGAAGGTGAATCTATTGAATAAGCTCTTATTTCATAATATTCCGCTGGGAGCAACCGGCGAACGCATCCCGCAAGCAGCAATAGCTTCAGCGCAGACTAGCAAGGAGCTTGTGAAGCGGGAGGAGGGAGACTCCGCTTATTTCCGTAGGCTGGAGGAAGGCGGTATCCTGCTCAACCGCCCGCAGATTGCCGCGGTGCGGCATCATAAAGGACCGCTGCTGACACTAGCCGGCGCAGGCTCCGGCAAAACCTCGGTTCTGATTTGCAGAACCGGTTATTTGTTGTCCGTGCGCGGCGTCTCGCCGAGTCAGCTGCTATTGCTGACTTTCTCTAGCAAAGCCGCGGCAGAAATGCGCGAACGGATTGCGCTGCTGCCGGGAGTAAGCACAGCGGACGTCGCACGGTTGCAGGCCCGTACGTTCCATTCTTTTTTCTTGTTTTTCTTGCGCAGACAGGGGTTGCAGCAAGAGATTTTCAGCGAAACACGGCGCCAGCACATCCTATTGAAGCAGATTATGCGTGAGCTCGGACTACCGAAGGATGCTTATCCACCGGAAACCCTACTCTCGCTGCTCTCTTCCTGCAAAATGAACATGGGCACGGTAGAAGATTTGCCAGAAGGCACCACCGCCGAAAAAGAAATGAAATCCATTCTAGAAATATACGAGCAATGGAAACTAGACAATTTCAAAATTGACTTTGATGATGTCCTCTTAATCGCTTATCGAATGCTGAAGGAGCGTCCGGCGCTTTTGCAGGAATTGCAGATGAGATATTTGTATGTAATGGTCGATGAGTTCCAAGATACCAACGCCTTGCAGTATGAACTTGTCAAAATGGTCGCTCACCCACAGCATAATCTAATGGTGGTTGGTGACGATGACCAAACGATTTATTCCTTCAACGGGGCGCGCAGTGAGTTCATTTTGGAGTTCGAGAAGCTCTATCCGGGAGCAAGGGTTATTACGCTCGATATTAATTACCGCTCAGGCCCAGCTATTGTTGGACTTGGCAACGGCATTATCAAGCACAATACACGTCGGCGTTCCAAAACCCTGCAAGCCGCAAAAGGCAGCGGGAGTCAGCCACGGTATATGCGTCCGCAAACTGCAGATGAAGAAGCCGAGCAGATGGTCGAGCATATTTTAAACGAGGTTTCGAGCGGCAAAAGAGAATATAGAGACTTCGCGATGTTGTACCGGGCGTCGAGCAGCAATCGGGCTGTTCTCGAACTGCTCCTTTTACGCGATATTCCCTATATCGACTATGGAGAAGGCCAATTATTGTACGAGCACTGGCTGATCTCTCCGGTAGTGGATCATTTGCGACTCTCCGTGAATCGGCGGAATTTTGCAGCGATGGAGAATATCCTGCCTACACTATATATGAATCGTGAAAAAGGCATGAATCACATCCGCCAGATGGAGGCTAGACAGCCCAAGCAAGGACCGTTAATCCATCTGTTGTCTATGCCTGGCATGGAAGACTTCAAGGGGGCTAAGCTAAGAGATCGGCTAGACCTAATACGGAATATTCGTGAACTGACCCCAATACAAGCGATCCGCCAGATTCGTACCCAATTCTACGATTATTTCATCGAAGCGAATGAACGGCATCAAGCGACCTTGCATCGAGAGACGTTAAAAGAAATGCTAGATGAGCTAGAATCCTCGGCGGCGCGTTTCGACAGCATCCCTGCCTTTCTTGATTTCATAGATAATGTTACGGAGCGTAACGAGCATAATCGTCAACCTGGCACAAAAGAGCAAGGCAACCGAATTGCATTAATGACCATTCATAAATCTAAGGGGCTAGAGTTTCCTGTAGTCTTTTTAATTGGAGCGTCTGAGGGAATCCTTCCGCACAGCTCTGCACTGGAGGGTGATCGGCTAAAAGACCGCAAGCTTGCGGCTGCAAGCAGCGGAGCTTCAAGTCTAGCGGCGCTAGAGGAGGAACGGAGACTGGCGTATGTGGCTGTTACGAGAGCCCGAGAGGAGCTATTTATCAGCTCACCTGCACAGCATCGGGGTAAAAAAGCGGAGGTCTCCCGCTTCATGTTATCCGCCTTCCGTTCAGCGGTTTCTTCCACAGCAGCGACTACGGTGAGCAGAACAGTGACAACAAGATCTTTGCCGATCAGTCGAACAACCACAACAAAAACAAAAACCCATGTCGTTCCGGTATGGAAATGCACGGGCAGCAGCTGTCCTGGTTGGACACGCATGAAAGCTGGCGGAGCGGAGGACCATCTAACCTCGAAGCCCTGCCCTCTATGCAGCTCACCTATGTCAAAGGATCAGCGAGAAGTTCCCGTATGATTTACACGCAAAAAAGCAAGTTTCCTCTTCCCTGGAAACTTGCTTTTTTTAATATATATTTAGGCTGTAGTTACTACCGCTTCTTCAACTTCATCATGTACAGTCTTAATCTGAATCATCACTGCATTCGGATCGGTCAGCACTTCAATTCCATCTTGGAAAATCAGGTCAGAAACTAGCAGCTGATCGCCAATATCAAGTTTACTAATATCTACTTCCATGGAAGTAGGCAAAACGCCCGGCATACAACGAACTTCTACTTCATACAATTCCACTTGCAGTACACCACCGGATTTTACGCCGATTGCTTCACCCGCAAAATGAATCGTAACTTTACTATCCATATTTACAGACATGTTCACATGCTGGAAATCGATATGCAATATTTTGCCCGACAGCGAATTCTTTTGAATATGCTGAACAATGATCGGCATTGATACATCGTTAGATGTCTTTGCTTGCAGAATAGCTCGTGGATTCTTTCTCAAAATGTCCAACAGCTCTTTTTCATTCACTTCTACATTCAGAGTATCTTTACCCACTCCATACAATACAGCCGGGATACGTCCCTGTTCTCTCGCTAATTTCTTTTGGGACTTTGTTTCGCCAGTACGCTTGTTTAATTGAATAAGTTTACTCATTTTTTATTTCCTGCTCTCTTTGACCATAAATTCTTGTCACTTTTCAGTATAACATGACCATAGAATCTAGTCAATTTAAGCTACTAACCTCATACTCGCAAAAAGGATCAGGGATATCTATCTGATAAGCCTCAGCGTCACTGACACCAACAGATAATACAGCACGCCCGTTGCCTAAACGAATCAATCCACCGCTGAAAATAACATCGCTAAGCTCCGGTCTTTTGCCAGGGCCGATTGGAAAATCACTTCTGGCCGCAATGATCTTTATAGGCGTGGTTTCAAACGTTTCCGGGTTGATCGAAAAAACCATTGAATAATAATGTTTATTATCCATTGTATCAAAACAGGCTATATGCCCAAGAACCCCCACATGACCATTACTTAATAAATGGGCTTCATTCGCGCCGCCCCACTCCTCAGAAATAAACTGATCTTGAAGCACCTCGGCATCAATAAAAGTCTGCTCATTAAGCTCTTCGAGCGAATGGATGATTGTAAATCCAATTTGCCCCCTCCCGCCCCTGGCACCCTGTGGTCTAGTAAAAATGCCTATCCTGCCATCCGCAAGTTCTATTAGACGAATATCTTTCATCGTGCCAGGACCTGAGGAGAAGTGACATAACGAATCTATCGCAAATCCACGGTAAAATTGAGTGATCCAGGAGACAATCCTTGCAGGATCATCCGCAGCCGTAAGGAGCTCAACCCCACCAACAATTAATTCTCCTTTAATGAGGGCATAACATGGATCTTGCAGATTATAGGTATGTGTATGTACCCTGGGACTCCAAACCTCATTCTCGCATGTAAAAAAGAAGACTTGAGAGAACTCACTATCCCGTTCCTCAACTCTTCCCAAGAGTACATCCTCCCCGTTATATTGAAACGGAGCTGTTATATTATATACATCGCGATTTCCAACTCCAGAGAATGCTAACTTCTTCACCTTTGCTACACGCAAATCGGCATAAAATGTATCCAATAGCTGGTTACAGGTTTCCGGCTTGATCGTTCTCCTTGTCATGGCCGTCCTCCTTAAGATCCATCGCTTCCTCTATCGTACAATCACTTTCTTCATTATCTTCGATTCCAATGAGCTCCCCAGGCTGGACATTAAAGTATAAACATAACTTCAAGAGCAAATCCCTGGGATACTGTACCATCTCATTCTTATACATACGGCGAACCGAATCAAAGTGATAATTAATATCTTTAGCAAGCTTTCGTATAGATAGTTTCGGATCATGGTTCTCCATGACCACACTTAATTTACTGCGTATGACCGGCATACATTCACCTCCAACATCAATATATATGCAGAATGAAGGAGAGTCAATAAATTGACAAGAAAAAATGGTCATGTTATAGTTTGTGCAGGAAATAATTTAAATAACTTGCATTATTTGAAAATAAAATACCCTTTCCCTATAGAAAATAAAGTCCTCTTTATTTTCTTTTTTTATCTCCAAAAATTGCAAAACCATAGGGAGGCTCTTTGAATGTTAAATACAAACAGCAATTATAATATCGCTTTTCTGGGCACCAGTCTGCCCCGCGAATGCGGGATCGCCACCTTCACACAGGACTTATTAGATCAATTCGTACACCTTAAAGGCTTCAACACCCCCCGTATTATCGCCATCAATAACAACAACGAAACATATTCCTATGAAAAACAAGTCTTGAGAGAAATCGAGCAGCACAAGCTGTCAGATTATATAGATACGGCTGATTTTCTTAACTACTCAGATGTCGATCTACTAGTCATCCAGCATGAATTCGGTATATATGGCGGAGAAAGCGGAGAATATTTACTCCCCTTCGTAGAGAAACTCAAAATCCCTTATGTCGTTATTTTTCACACGGTATTAACCGAGCCTACTGCCAAGCAGCGGCTTATTATCAATCGGCTTGCGGAGTTAAGTGTTAACGTCGTAACTATGGCTCAATCCACCGTTAAAGATCTAATTTCAATCTACGGGGTCGATGCCGCCAAAATCGCATTCATTCACCATGGCGTGCCTTATGTTCAGACCGAATCGAGAGTACAGCTTAAAGAACGTTATGGATTTGCGGATCGCAAAATATTATCCACCTTTGGTTTTCTCAGCCCGGGTAAAGGCATTGAATATAGCATAGAAGCTATGCACGGAGTAGTCAGACAACATCCGGACGCTCTTTATATCATCTGGGGAAAAACACATCCTGTAGTCAAACTAGAAACTGGCGAGGTCTACAGACAAAAATTGATGGATCTTGTGGAACATCTCGATTTAGAACGTAATGTTCTCTTCGTCGACAAGCTGCTGACGCAGGAAGAGGTCATTCAATCTCTTGTCATGTCAGACATTTATATGACTCCTTATCTAGGTAAGGATCAAGCTGTCAGTGGAACTTTAGCCTACGGAGTAGGTTATGGAAGGGTCATTATTTCAACTCCTTATCGGTATGCCGAGGAAATGTTAGCTGAAGGTAGGGGGTTGCTAGCCAAATTCCGCGATTCCGCTTCTCTGGAAGCTCGTATTCTACAATTACTCAATGACCCTACAATGGTAAAAGAAATGGAACACCGCACACTGGAGCTTGGAAAAACGATGCTTTGGAGTGAAGTTGCCAAAACTTATGCGGCCCTATTCCAGAAACAGATTATGATCTCCAGACTTACTAATAGGAGTGTGATTTGATGGACATTTCCACGCTCCAAAAGTTCAAGCCCGATTATATGCACAGCATAACGGATGATACAGGGATTTTTCAGCATACCAAATTTGGAGTCCCTGATCGTGCGAAGGGTTATACAACGGATGACAACGCACGGGCGCTAATCGCCGCGATCTTACTCTATAACAGCACTAAAGATGCAGCCTCACTCGAACTAATTCACACTTATCTCGCCTTTATTCATCACGCGCAGAATGCAGAAGGAAACTTCCGGAACTTTATGGATTATAACCGTAACTTTTTAGAGGAGAGCGGTTCTGAGGATTGTCAGGGACGTACGATATGGGCGCTCGGATTCGCCCTCTCTCATTCAGCCACATTGCCTGATAATTTACTAAATACTTGCCGTTATTTAATCAATCAGGCATTGCCCCATATCGATAGGCTCGGTTCCCCACGTGCCGAAGCCTATGCCATCATCGGATTAAGTTATCTTGTGGAGACGCCTAACGCCCTCACTTATTCCTTTCCGTATCCTCATCCACCCAACACAGCGGAAGAGGCGGCTTTCCTACCCAGAGCATTCATTACTGATCTAATAGAGAATATGGCGGTACGACTGCATAATCAATATACCCTCAATAAAGGAAACGGTTGGAATTGGTTCGAAGACAGCCTTACCTATGGAAACTCCATGCTGCCATGGGCACTCCTAAAAGCATACGGAATTTCAGGTAACGTCAGCTTAAAGCACACCGCAAAGGATAGTCTAGAATTTCTAGCCTCTCGAACCTTTACTAAAGAAGGATATTATAAACCAATTGGAAGTCATGGATGGATGGCACGGGAGGGAGAGGCTGCTCCTTATGACGAACAGCCCATAGAAGCCTGTGAAATGCTGCTTGCTTGTAAAGAAGCAGCAATAGTACTCCATGATCCCGCCTATCTGAAGCAAGCCTCATTATGCTACCAATGGTATTTAGGTCATAACTCATTAAAAACACCCTTAATTGATCCTCAAACCGGGGCCTGCTATGACGGTATCCATAGTTCAGGCTTGAATCTTAATCAAGGTTCGGAAAGTATCATCTCCTTCTCGATTGCCCATTTGGTGATGCATCATGAATAAATACGCTACGATCCTGGCAGGCGGGGGCGGAACACGTTTCTGGCCCCTGTCCAGACAAGAAATCCCGAAGCAGCTGCTGAACATTAGCGGAAATGACATTATGCTAAACGATACGATCGAACGCTTCAAAGGGATTATTCCTCAGGAGAATACAGTTATTGTTACGAATCGTACTCAAGCAGTTCTGTTAGAAAGTATTATGCATAGTAGCGTGCTGAAAGCTAATATTCTAATTGAACCCGTGGCGCGAAATACAGCCGCGAGTATTCTTTTTGCAGCATTATCTATAGAGAAGTCTCATGGTAATTCTTTAATGGTTGTCCTTCCTTCCGATCACTATATAACGGATGAGGAACAATTCCGTCTTACATTGGACGAAGCCTGTACGGTTGCTATGGAGTCAGACAAAATCGTAACAATCGGAATCAAACCTACCTTCCCATCTACCGGGTACGGTTATATTGCCTTTGATAAGATGCCGATTGCGACAAGTCCGGTAGCTGTGTATGATGTGGATGAATTTGTAGAGAAACCAAATTTTCAGAATGCACAGAGTTATCTGGCATCCGGAAATTATCTATGGAATAGTGGAATATTTATTTGGCAGACCTCTGTCATTATTGATAATTTTAAACGTTATCTTCCTCGACTCTATAAAACCATGCTGCCCATCAGTGATTGTTTGGGTACAGATCAGGAACAAGAAGTTATTAATGCCATATACCCAACACTTCAGAATATTTCGATTGATTACGGCATTTTAGAGCGCTCTGATGAAGTTGTAGTACTTTCTGGGCAATTTGGCTGGAATGATATCGGCAGCTGGGATGCACTAGGGTCGATCTTCCCTCCGGATGATTCGGGCAACATTATAAAAGCCAATCATGTGGGAATAGATACGCATAATTCAATCATCTATGGAAACGGCAGACTTATCACGACCATTGGTGTAGACGGGTTCATCATTGCTGATACTGGGGATGCACTATTAATCTGTCCCAAGAACAAAGCACAATCTGTCAAAGATATCGTTGAGCTTCTAAAGGAACAAGGAATGACAGAATATATCTAGAAAAAACAAAAAGACGGACCATTGCAGTACATGAATGGTCCGTTTTTCATCTAATTATATAAGTTGAACGATTGGTAAATGTTTTTTAAGCGCCAAGCTTAAGTCCACGCCCACAAAAATCCATCGCGATCCCACGCGATTTTGCCGCCGTGCAGCTTCCGGAAAGCTTTCTTTACTTCCTTGGACAGTGAGGCATTGCCATTCTCATTCACAAATACAAATTGTTCTCCAAAATTCTCTTTTACATATTCAATCGCCGCGGTCTGATACAAGGTACCCGTAAACCGAATTTCCTTAACCATCCATTCCGCTACATCTTGTGCTGTTACTTCCATATGGATGTGCCTCCTTTCATGTACTTCATGCTAAAATGTGCCCTCATTATAACATGAATACAGCCCGACCGGACAAACGTCCGAATCGGGCTGTATTCAAGTCATTTTACATCATTGTGGATATATATGGTTGGATGGATAACGAGTCTTCTGCCCTCCACTTACCATCAACACAATCCCTGTAATCAAGTGTAATACCCATCCCACTATTGGAATCCAAGCCAATAAAGAAGTTACAATTCCGAGCACTGAACCATAGATAGATTCGTTGTTCTTTAAAGATAAAATCAAAGTAATTAGATGAAGAATAAACATAAATCCCAATGCGGAGTACCAAGTGCCAATCACAATAGCAGCACCTAAGATTGGAATTGCCAAAATAATTTCAAACGAGCCTGTAATCCATTTCATAGCTTTAGAAGCGCTCAGAAGACAACCTCCTAATAGGTAAAATATACTATTTATTATACAAAAACCCAGCTTTCCCGTATATGATTTTTATCAGCTTTATTATTTATTTTTCATCCTAAAATCACAGGTTCATCCACTTCATGATGTGGTTGCTTCTGTACAAAAGGAGGTAATCCCTCCTTGCTCATTGCAGCCGAAGGTGCAAGCCCCAAGCAATGGCACATTAGCGGAGCTAGCCGTAACTGGGGAATTGCTTGATCCTCTTTTTCTAGTGGTAATACATCTACTCCGAACGTATATAACGGCACATCCCGCTCGGAAGAGGTTACCCCTCCATGGTACCCATTTGCGTTCATTCCATGATCTGCCGTAATCAGAATCTTATACCCCTGCTCCATCCAAATAGGCAAAACAGTGGCTAGCAGTCCATCGGCGTTACGAACTGAAAGCTCATATTCCTTGCTCTCACCGCCATAACGATGTCCGGCGTCATCTATATTCATGGAGTGAATGTATAGAAAATGCGGATCATAAGCACTCCGTAAGTACACAGCGTCGGCAAACACATGACTGTCAGGATAGTGATCCTCGAAATAAAAGCTGCCATGCTGAATTGGCTTCATCACATTATGCTGATGGCGATCTGCCAGCGGGTCAAAGGGGGCTGAATTATAAAGCTCACTGACCCAATGATAGGCGACAGCAGCAGTTCGCAAATTAGCGTCTACTGCCAAATGAAATACACTCTCTTCATGGCTTGGTCTCACAATATGGTTGGCCGTAATTCCATTTTTGGACACGGGTGTACCCGTCAAGAGTACTTCATAAAGCGGGCGCGACAGACTGGGTAACTCCGACTGTACTCGATAACAAGATACGGATCCCTGCTCCACAAGATGCTCCATATACCCCATGTATTTGCGAGCTGCATCATATCTAAGTCCATCCAAGACAACCACAATGAGTTTATTGGTCATTTCCGTCAATCTACTCACGCTCCTTCTCGCTCTAAATGTAAAAGCTCGGAAGGGTTCAGCGCTAATGTGACTTTCTCCCCTTCTCCAACCCGCAACCAGCGTCCATCATTTAAAAGATCAACCGTTAAGCGGATTCCTTCAGCCTCAACCGTACATCGAATGATATTGCCTAGCACAGATACCGACTTAATCACTCCATTCACCAGTTGTGCTCCGGTAGCAGCCTCCTGTTGACCCGCTCCCTCATGCAGTAACGTTACGGCTTCAGGGCGAATGGCAAAGCTGTCCATACCACTATCTATTCCCTGGAACAGCGCCATCACCTCTGGCCTAGTCAATACGTTATAACTGCCCATGAACCGAGCGACGAACTCTGTGCGCGGCGCGGTGTACAGTCCTTCCGGTGTTCCATCTTGGACGATGCGTCCACCGTTCATAATGCAGATGCGGTCGGATAGAATCAGCGCTTCTTCCTGATCATGAGTAACGAATAAGGTCGTCATGTTAAAGCGCTTCTGAATATCACGAATTTCAGCACGTAGATTCTTACGGATCTTGGCATCGAGTGCACTCAGGGGTTCATCCAGCAGTAATACTTTGGGCTGCACGGCTAGAGAACGAGCCAGCGCTACCCGCTGCTGCTGTCCACCGGAGAGTGACTGCGGATAGACATCCCGCTTCTCCTCTAGATCGACTAAAGCTAGCAATTCCTCGCAGCGGCTACGTCGGGCGGCTTTAGATAAACCACGCATCTTCATTCCATACTCGATATTTTGGCTCACTGTCAGATTAGGGAACAGAGCATAAGACTGGAACACCATCCCCACCTCGCGTTTACGGGGCGGCAGATTTGCCAGATCTTTATTCTCTAAAAGAATTCTGCCACCATCCAGCTCCGAAAGGCCAGCTATGCAGCGAAGTAACGTGCTTTTTCCACAACCGGAGGGGCCCAATAGCGTCACAAGCTCCCCTTCACGAATCTCCAAATCTATATTGTCTAGCACACAGGTATCACCGAACATTTTGCGTATACCCTGCAGCTTCAGATAATCGTTCATCCCTTAACGCCTCCTCCCATCTTTTTGCCAAGCTTCATTAGTACCATCGAAAGGACAAGAATAAACAGAAAATACGAGATAGCAATCGCACTGGCTAAATGTCCGCTTTCGCCCATTCTTTGATATAGATACACCTGAATCGTCTGAATATGCCCGCCAACTAGCATGTTTGTAAGGACAAATTCGCCGAACAGAACGGAGAATGATAATAAGGCAGAGACGATAACGCCAGGCCAGATATTTGGCAAAATCACATTCACAAAAGCCGTTCTACGGCGGGCACCCAGCAATTCCGCAGCATGCAGCAGTTCTACGGCGTTAACGGTCAACAGACTATTGCGAATGCCCTGATACATATAGGGAAGAATGACCACAAAATAAGCCCCCACCAATAAATAAGCTGTTCCAGCGATATTAAAAGGACCAGAGGAATAGGTACGAATAAGCCCCACCGCAGCCACTACACCGGGCACCGCGTAAGGCAGAACAACAATCACTTTCATAAAGCTTTCCCAGCGAGGAAAATAAATGGTGATCACAAAAACAGCTGGCAGCATCACGGTCAGACTCAGCACAACGCTGATCAGGCATAAATACAGCGAGGTCCAAAGCGCCTCCAAAAAACGAATATCCTTAAACATTTCTCCGAACCAATTCAGTGTCCAAGCTTGAGGCAATAAGGTATTCTGCCAGTCCTGAGCGAAGGCATATATACCGGTTGCTAACAGTGGAAGTAATAAATACACCATGAGCATTAGCATGAAAGTGCGTGGAGCGAAGCCTGCTTTACGTATATTCATTGCCCCACCTCCTCACTAGCTGCCGTCCACAAGCGCCGAGAAGATTTGGTTTTTACATCCGGTTTACTGAGCGCTTTAGCTCCAAATCTCTCCGTACGCCGAACCATCAGATGATTCAAATAGACGGCCAAAATCGTAGTCAGACCCAGCAAAACAGCAAGCGTACTCCCCATTTCTGGCTGAGTAACCACATCTCCAGCAACCAGTGAACCGATACGTACCGCCAGCAGATTATAATTCCCGCCAACCAAAGCATATGCCGTGGCATAAGCACCCATCGCATTAGCAAACAGTATCCCCAGTGTGCCGAAGATTGCCGGAGTTAGAATTGGCAGCCCAATCGTCTTCCAGAACTGCCATGGCCCTGCCCCCAGCAAGGACGCCGCTTCTCTCCACTGCTCACGAATGCCGTAAAAGGATGGATACAAGAGCAGTAAGGCTAATGGAACCTGAAAATAGACATACACCAGAATCAGACCAGACCAGCTATATAAATCAAAATCGGTAAAAACACTCCAGCCCCACTGTTTGAATAGGAGCGTAAATACCCCGTTATTTCCGAGCAAAATAATATATGCAAAAGCCAGCGGAACTCCTGCGAAGTTAGAGGTCATATTAGACAGCATTAAGAGTCTGTCTCTTACTCTCGGAGTGAACCAAGTAATACAATATGCACAAAAAAGTCCGACAATGATCCCTATCAGACTTGAGGTTAAAGAGATCAGCAAGCTGTTCTTGATTGCCTGCATGTAATAGGCACTTTGCAGTGCATGCAGATAATTGCCTAGCGTAAGCCCAGTTCCATCTGCCTTTTGGAAACTTCCCGTCAGCATGGACAATACAGGTACCAGCTGAAATGCCAACACCATCAGTGCAAACGGAATGAGTGCCAGGATCACACCGCGGCTTTTCTGTTTCAACTTCCTCACTCCTTGTCGCGGGAATAGAACAAGGGCGCCTTACGGCATCGTAACGAAGGCGCCCTGTTTCTTTTTTTTGGGGAAGAACAATTCTAGTTCAAATGCACAAGTACACGTTCCTGCCATAACTGTGGAATGGTCTTCGCTGTTTCTTCCCATACCTTGTAATCGCCAACAGGCTTAGCGTTAACATACTCCTCTTTTGGCAGTAGTTTAGCCGCAACATCATCCGGCAATGTTACACTGTCACGGATCGGACGAGCGTACCCTTTGGCAAGATTAATCTGACCTTCATCACTAAGGATGTATTGACGTGTCAGCTTCGCAGCGTTAGGATGCGGCGCATATTTGTTGATGATCGTTGCATAACCGCTCACAACACTGCCTTCCTTCGGAATGGCTACCGCGAAGCCAACTTTGTTGATCTGGTCTCTATAGTTCAAAGCGTTGAAATCCCACAGCAGGGTAACTTCTACTTCCCCTTTTTCAATGTTGGCAAGAGAAGCTTCTGCATTGGAGAGACGTCCTTTTTTAGCTAAATCCTCGAAAAAAGCAATCCCCGGCTCAATGTTCGACTCATCGCCACCAAAAGCAATCGCTGCGGCCAATACAGCCATCTGCGCTTGAGCAGCTTTGGTTACATCACCAACGATGATTTTGTAATTTCCGTTCTTCAGATCTTCCCAGCTCTTCGGCGGATTAGCCACAAGCTTGGTGTTTGTCAGAAACGAAATCGTCCCTTGATAGCCGACAATCCAATTTCCGTCCTTATCCTTAGCCCAATTAGGGATCTCATCCCAGTAGGGCGTTTTATAAGGTTGTGTTACTCCTTTATCCACGGCAACCGATCCAAAAGCGATCCCTACATCTCCGATGTCAGCCGTTGGCTTATCTTTTTCCGCATCAAACTTGGCAATTTCCTCCGCGCTCGACATATCCGTATCTGAATGTGTAAGACCATACTTACTACTCATATCACTCCATGTATCTTTCCAATTCGCCCAGGAATCCGGCATTCCCACACTGATAACACTGCCCTCTTCTTTAGCTTTACTCTCGATCTCGGTCAGACTTAATTCTTTGGTGCCAGCATTTCCATTCGTTGTTTCCTCAGCCTTAGCCGAATTTCCACAAGCAGCAAGCAACAGGACGAGCAAGGATAACATTAGACCCATCGACAATTGATTTTTGATCCCTTTTTTCATGATTTCCCCTTCACTCCTATTTCTTATTTGCGGGCTTCTCTATGCTCCAACTGTTAGGCACCCAATTGCAGTATAGGCGTGTACTATTTTCGCGGCATTAAGGAGGATTGGAATATTTGTAAATAAAAAGTAAGACATACCAAGTATAAATGCATTGGGCGACCTTATAAGGTCGCCCAATGCATTTATGCGAGAAATATAAAACATAAAGTATAGGTGCTAAACTAATACTTTCTTATATTTCAAAAAACCACCTGATTCACTCAGGCGGTTCCAGTGTTTATATCAAAGCCATACTACCTTCTACGCGCCGCCACACTAACCACGCCGTATCTATAGAGCACTTTCTTACCGAACCAGCCAAATAGACGATCTGTAAAGAAGCCCATAAAGCCAAGGCAGAATAAACCGACAAAGATCCAATCTGTACGGAAAAATAACCGAGAATTCCAGATCAGATAACCTACACCTTCGTTTGAAGCAATCATTTCCGCACCGATAATCGCCATATACGAGGTTCCCATCGCTAACCGGATGCCTGTAAAAATATACGGTATCGTCGCCGGAACGATCACATGAATCAGGATTTGCCACTCACTAGCGCCCATACTGCGGGCTGAGCGGATTTTATCCTCCTCCACAGACATCACACCAGTCAAGGTATTCAGCACCACAATAAAAAAGGTAGCGTACATAATCAACGCAATCTTCGACTGCTCCCCAATGCCAAACCACACTAGAAACAATGTAATGAACGCAATCGGCGGGATAAAACGAATAAAGTTCAGAAAAGGCTCTGCAAAGATACGAATCACATTCACCTTTCCAATTACCAGTCCTACGGGAATCGCTATTAAACTGCCCAGTACCCAGCCAATGAGCACCCGGTAAAAGCTAATCCCGATATATTGCATCAAAGTTCCGTCTTCCAGCAGTTCCCGTCCACCCTTAAGCGTACTCCAGGGTCCAGGGATCACATCAGGGCCGTAGATCACTGCCCCAAGCTGCCAGATGCAGAATGCGGTAATCCATAGTATGGATACGGAAACCCATTTCTTTTCCACCCATTTCATCATCTGTCCCACCCTATCCTATTCTTCGAAATGGCTCTGAATTTGGTTGTATAGCGAGTAAAATTCCGGTGAGGCTATGTCCCGTGGATAAGGCAGCGTGTTGTCATAAATGTCCGTGATATTAGAGGAGGGTCCTACAGACATAATTCCGATCCGTTCCCCCAGCAGCAAGGCTTCCTGAATATCATGGGTTACAAAAATCACCGTCTTATGCGTCTGTTGCCAGATGTTGACCAGCTCCTTCTGCATCGTCCTCCGGGTCATCGCATCAAGTGCGCCAAAGGGTTCATCCATCAGCAGGATCGCTGGATCATTGGCGAGCACCCGTGCCAGCTGAACGCGCTGCTTCATGCCTCCTGATAGCTCCTTCGGGAACTTTTCCTCATGCCCGTTCAGACCTACAAGCCCGATGAACCTATCTGATATCGTACGCCGTTCAGCCTTTGCGATTTTCTTCATTCGCAGTCCAAACTCCACATTCTCTCGAACCGTTAGCCAAGGGAATAAAGAAGAATCTGCTTGCTGAAACACAACAGCCCGATCTCTGCCAGGCTTATTCACCTCTTCGTTATCCACCCGAAGATTACCGCCAGATTTGGAAACAAATCCGGCGATCATATTCAGCAGCGTCGACTTTCCGCAGCCACTTGGACCGAGTAGAACGAAGAACTCTCCGCCTTTGATTATGAGATCCACATCTTTAATAATATAATGAACGTCTCCGGCGGCTGGCTCACTGTAGCTCTTGCGAAGCTGCTCAATATGAATGGTGTGCTGCTTAGCAGGTAATGACATGCTGAACCCTCCTATTTCTTATACGTGACTTTTTCCGGCAAAGCTTTGGTCAGCGGTTCAAGATTCAGCTTACTGTCCAAGTCGAAATCCTTCTCGATAATTCCGTTTTGTACCATATAATTTTTCTGCTTCGTCAGACTATCATAGGCCTCCTGCGTGAAGCCGAGATCCCACGGACTATTTGGCAAATCCTTTAGCGTGGATTCCTTCGGCTGCTTCACTTCTTTGAACATCAGGTCAGCAACCTCATCCGGATGTTCTTGGGCGTAGGTTCCTGCCTCATCCACCGCAGCGAGAAAATTCGCTGCTCCCTGTGGATGGTTAGTTGCAAAATCATTGCCTGTCACGATCCCCATACCTAATCGCACCGTGGTCTTGGACATATCCGTCAGCTCATGTACACCCTTCAAGGCAGTAAGCTTATCGTTAAGCGCGGAGCCACTGAACCATGCTGCGTCCACATCCCCTTGCTTCAATGCGATATAGGCCTCATCAAAAGCCCCCTGACCTATCAATTTCACATCACTGAGAACGATATTATGCTCTTTTAAATATTCGTCCCAAAGGTACGGCAGGAAGGTTCCGCGCATAAAGCTTAGCTTTTTCCCCGACAAATCCTCCGCCTTCTGGATATCATCTCTTACGAACAGCTTCCATTCCGCAGCCGCTGCATCTGTTGCCAGCCCCGCCGAGGCGATGATGGAGTAATCACCTTTTGCCACAGCATTCAATAAGGGAAAATCGGCACCAAAGGCAACATCAACCTGTTTAATAAAAAGTGCATTTACGCCCTCGGCTGGCGTCCCGAAGTTGACCAATTCAGCATCTATCCCGTGTTTGGCAAAGATACCTTTATCTAACGCCACACGAAAGGTTGGATTCGTATTGATGTCAGCAATTTTAATCTTCAATGTCTCTTCTTTGCCGCTCGCCACTCCATCTTTAGAGGGCGAAGCATCACCTTTGGAGCTGCAGCCTGATAAAAGGAGAACAACGGATAAGGATAAGAGCAGAAGGCTTGAGCTGATCCATGACTTTTTCACAACGACATCCCCCTCAAATTTGTTCATTGGCTTTGCGGCTACTACCTTCATCTGTCGTCGCCACACAAGCAGCTCCCTCAACAAACGGCAGGGTGGTTGCCACGTTCACTACGGAATCCGATCCTTTAGGTGCAGCCCCAGGCACTCTGAACTGCGTTACATCTATCGGCTCAATTGCTTGTTCTTCCGGCTTCTCCAGCTGAGGTACCCACGCATAAGGCACACGATAGGAACGGTAAACCATATTCGTATTTCTGGAATCAATAAATGGTGAGATATACTCCCAGACCAATTCATGTTCTGCCGTAACCTCGAAAAGTCTACCGTTAGATCCTTCTGTAATTAAGGTGTTGCCATTCGGTAATCGCTGAGCTGAGCTAATATAAGGACTATAGAATTTATAAGAATCCGTCGGAACGGAGAAGCCTGCTTCTGCCGCGGTATACTGCCATTCAATTTCGAGTGTCACGGGATTAATCTCTAGAATTCTCGAGTGGTCACGGAGTGCATTTTTTTGCCCAAAGGGTGAAGATGGATTTGGAAGACCGTAACCACCCCAACCTCCATTATCAAATACGAGTAAGTTTCCTTCTCCCGGCAGACCCTTCGGAATGATGTGCGCGTGATGCTGGCCAATGATCCAGTCGATATGCTTCAATTCTGGCAGTGAGTAGTCTGGACCGATTCTCCACACGATGGCCCCGGTACGCTTATCTGTAATTGCGATAATATTCGCTTCCCGTGCATCCCAGATCACGTTATCTGGATGGAAACGCTCATCGCCTGCATCGTAAAACTTATTAGGTCCTACATACGAAGCTGAATTGATATGCAGCCAGTCACCCACACCGCCCCCCAGATTTCCGAAGGAACGTGAGTTAGGATCACGGAATAGGACGTTTTTGGCCGCTTCATCAAAGCCTAGCTCTGCAAAATGTTCATTCGGGGCCCACTCCCAAACGATATTTCCTTCCCAATCAACCTCGATAATCGTGTCATCCAGCAGCTGCTTGTCGGAGATTTGGTGGTTGTAGATATTTTTGTGAGCGAGGATTAAGGTGTTTCCACCGTCTACCTTTGGCTCTAGCCCTGGCGCAAAATAACCCACCGGATTGCCTTCCCGCTGATAGTCATGATGCTGGCGGGCATACCAAAGCGGTTCATAACCCGGATCTTCTATATGTTCATAGCTGTTATATTTCCATACAATATTACCGTCCCAATCAACCTGCACCAGATCTACATTATCCTGAATGCCAAATTTGGGATCTCTTCTTCCTGTGCTGCCTAGTACATAACCACCAGGGAAGATTTTAGCGGGAAACCCGAGCAGCCCTTTCCACAGATGTACTTCTTTACCGTTCATATCAATCAGTACAACACCTTCTTCACCCGCTTGAAATACGGTATAGCCACTCCATGCTTTGCTCGGGTTATATACAGTTGCTCCAGTTGGATATATGGTTGAATGTCCCATCGTTCATCTCTCCTATATTCGATTTATTTTAATAGCTAAGATAATTACTTTTCTTTGTGACTGCTCGTGGCTTCTGTTCAAGGTTTGGCGAGGCCTCAGCCTCAGCATTCTCCTTCGCCAGCTTCAGCAGGGTATCTGAGAATCCTTCGAGATTACTGATGATTCGCTGATAGAAGTGACTTTGCTGCGCCAATTCCTCTTCCGTAAACCCCTCAAACAGAAGCGAAATACATCGTTCCCCAATGTTGCTGTTAAGCTCTGCCATCTCCCGGCCTTTGTCTGTGATGTCCAGCATCACCGTCCTGCGGTCGCCTTCCTTACGTCTGCGTACAGTAAATCCACCTGCCTCAAGCTTATCGCTCAAAGCGGTGATCGCACCTGACGTAAAGTCCAGTTCATCCGCTAGGTCCCCAAGCCGCTGTTCACCCTCGCGAATGATTTTGTGCAGAATCAGCATGCCTGGTAAGGAGATCCCTTCCACAGTGACCTTATCCCGCTCTTTTACGAATCTGCGGACGACCTTGCGGAATTTCCAATCCGCCTCCTCCAGCTGTCTCCAATACGTATCGCTCATGCCTACCTCATCTCTCTCCCTATCGGCCAAGTGGTCAACAAAAAAAGGCTCCCGGCACAACTCCCTGGCAAGGGAAAAGTGCGGGAGCCTTTGGCGGTCCAATCGGCTCGGATGAATTATTTCACTGTTCATTTAATTACTGTTTAACTATTGCTGATATCATATACCCCTTTATTCCTACCTGTCAAGTATGTATTTTTAATACTAAAAAATTACGCCCATAATCGCGCAGATCAAATGCTTGTTCAATACAAAATCAAATAAACTTTAAGCTTTTTCATTGACATTTTGCCCATTGTTAAATATATTGTACCTAAGAATAAATGTTTACCTAGGGAAACAAATTGTATAATTAAAATAAATGTTTCCATCAGGAAACAAATGAATGAATTTCAAGACGAGGAGTTTTTAAATGATCGAAATTAGAAACCTGAACGTGGATTACTTCGGTAATTCAGCGCTGGAAAATGTAAATATAGATATTCCCTTTGGATACACCATCGGAATTATCGGGCCAAACGGTGCAGGGAAATCCACATTCATTAAGTCATTGTTAGAGGTAATCAAGAAGAGAACCGGAACGGTGAAGGTAGAGGGAAGAGACATTTCTGAATATAAACGGAAAATTGCATATGTACCGCAAAAAAATGACATTGATCTTACTTTTCCAATCACAGTGAAGGATACAGTGCTAACTGGAACCTACCCAAACTTGAAGATCTTTCAGCGTCCGGGAAAAAAAGAGCGGCAAAGCGTTGAGGAATGTATGGCCATGGTAGATATAAGTGATCTTGCAAATAAACAAATTAGTAATTTGTCTGGGGGGCAGCTTCAAAGGGTTTTTATTGCTAGAGCTCTTGCACAAAAAGCAAATGTATTTTTTTTAGATGAACCTTTTGTTGGCATAGATCTAGTCAGTGAGAAAATCATTGTAAAACTGCTTAAACAGCTTCGTGAAGAAGGGAAAACGATACTGATTGTCCATCATGATTTACATGAAGTCGAAGAATATTTTGACAAAGTAATCATCCTCAATAAAAAGCTTATTGCTTTTGGCGATGTGAAAGATACCTTTACAGCCGACAATATCCTCAACGCTTACGGAGCTTCCTTAGGTAACCTAGTAATCAAAGGAATGGGAGGCGCCGAAAATGATTGATTATTTCTCATCGTTATTAAACATTCCGATCTATGCGCTAAATGCCGGATTGTCTGCTATCATTCTTGGCATTGTTTCAGGGGTTTTAGGAAGTTTTATTGTACTCAGAAAGATGTCATTAATGGGAGATGCTTTGTCTCATGCTGTATTACCAGGTGTAGCGTTATCTTATATTTTAGGGATCAACATTCTAGTAGGAGCTTCATTGTTTGGACTTTTAGCAGCCATCCTCATTCAATTTATTACAAGTCGCAGCAATATCAAAAGTGATACCTCGATCGGAATTATTCTCAGCTCATTTTTCGCTCTAGGAATTGTCTTAATCACTTTCGCCAAGAGCGGGCTTGATCTAACTCATATTTTATTTGGTAACATTTTGGCCGTCCCGCAGTCCGAGTTAATGCAATCATTTATTATCATGCTTGTTGTTATTGCCATCATTTCATTGTTGTATAAAGAGCTGTTAATTAGTTCGTTTGATCCTGTAGTCTCTAAGGCATTTGGTTTAAAAACGGGGTTTTATCATTATTTATTGATGATGCTACTATCCGTAGTTACCGTATCCTCATTATCTCAAGTTGGAATTGTGCTTGTTATTGCAATGCTGGTTATTCCAGCAGCTACATCATATCTTTGGACGAATAAGCTGATCCACATGATTATCCTGGCTTCCACCATCGGCGCTGTATCTGGAATTATAGGTGTGATCATTAGCTTTAAATTCAATTTACCTACAAGTGCCACCATTGTTCTAGTAGGCGTAAGTTTGTTTGCTATATCATTTATTATCTCGCCCAAAAATAATTTTCTAAGAAAAGGGGTTAAACAAGGATGAAAAAAACAATAAAGATGCTCTCTTTGACAATGTTCATCTTACTATTTACCGCATGTTCAAATGTTAGTGACGGAGAAGCAGACAATGACAAGTTGAAGATTGTTGCCACATACTCCATTATCGCGGATATGACCGAAAACATTGTAGGGGAAAAAGCCGAGGTCTATAGCATGGTTCCTATCGGAACAGACCCGCATATGTACGATCCACTACCTAAGGATACAAGTAAAGTATCTAGCGCAGATTTAGTTTTTTATAACGGATTGAACCTGGAAACAGGTAAGGGATGGTTCCAAGACCTTCTTGATGTCACTAATAAAAAGGATGTTGCTTTTGCAGTCTCAGATGAAGTAACTCCAATGTACCTAACAGAAAAAGGCAAAGAAACCCAAGAAGATCCTCATGCCTGGCTCGATGTTCAGAATGCTATTAAATATGTAGATATCATCACTAAACGTATAATCGAAAAAGATCCGGACAACAAAGAATTTTATCTAAATAACCAATCAGAATATGTTAAGAAGCTTAATGAATTGGATCAATATGCAAAAGAAGCGGTAGAAAAAGTCCCACAGGAGAAACGCATTTTGGTTACAAGCGAAGGGGCATTTAAATATTTTTCAAAAGCCTACGGATTTGAATCCGCATTTATCTGGGAAATCAATACCGATAGTCAAGGAACGCCAGAACAAATGAAAAACATCATTAACATCATTGATGAAAATCAAGTGCCGGCTTTATATCTGGAAACGAGCGTTAATCCGAAAACAATGGAGACCATCTCCAATGAAACAGGAGTACCGATACACTCCAAGATTTTCACCGATTCTTTAGCTAAGAAAGGCGAAGAAGGCGACACATACATTAAGATGATTAAATGGAATATTGATAAAGTTGTTGAAGGATTATCGTCATAAAAATAGGCTGTCGAGAATTTCTCGACAGCCTAAACTCATTTAAAGGATATACTGAATGATTATTGACCACTTTCCAGCACAATTGCGTGACTGTCCTCATCGTATACCTGCATAAAAGATGAAATGTTCGGCAGATAATCGGCTGCCACATACAAAGTACCCTTTATGTTTTGCACATTAAGGCTTGCGTCTGGCTTTAGGGAGAGTGTCCACTTCCCTTTGTTAATCACAGTCTCTTTGGTTGCTGCATCCCAACGAATGTCCGCTCCCCATGAGCTGAATAGCATTCTAACCGGTAAATATATTTTATCGGACTCCTGAAGTGGTAGAGTGGCACTATTTAACTTCACCTGCACTCCGTCCAGCCATACTTGCATATTCTTACCCGCTGGTAACAGCGAGACTGCATCGAGCAGATCAGCCTCGCTACGCAGCGGCTTAAGGGCTTGCAAATCGAGATTCAATACCTTCAGCTTGTTATTCAGCGTATCCGTCACATACAACTTCCCGGAGGCAAGCGCAACACCGGAAGGCTGATTAAACATCACTTTATCCAATGCTCCAACCTGATCCCCCGAGGTTCCCTGCCCTGCGACTGTTATGACTTTCCCATCCTTTTGAATGGCTCGAATCCGATGATTCAGACTATCTGCAATCAGTAACACTCCATTGGCATAGGCCAGTCCACGAGGACGATTGAACAGCGCCGTCAGACGATCTCCATTATGGAACCCTCCAGCCATATATCCAGTCACTGGATCAACTGTCGTTGCTTTGCCTGCAAAAGTTTCAACCTTACTGCCTTTAATCAATCGGATCATCTGATTCCCACTATCAGCCACATAGAGATTACCGGTCTCATCGAACACAAGACCTACGGGCTCATTGAACTTGGCCGAAGCTACTGCGCCATCCAAATAAGCGCCATTATTGCCCTGCTGACCCGCAAAAGTACTCACAAGACCTTCCGGTGTAACTTTGCGAATCACATGATTCAAAGTATCGGCTACATATACGTTGTCATTGCTGTCTATTGCCAATCCACCCGGCGCGTTAAACTGCGCGGTATTGGGTTGTCCATCTTTATAGCCAGCTACTCCCGTTCCTGCGAGGGTATACACTTCTCCATTCTTTATTTTACGAATAACATGATTGTCGGTATCACTGATATAGATAATGCCTTTACTGTCAGCAGCGGTATACGTCGGATGATTAAACAAGGCCTTTGCACTCTTCCCATCGATATACCCTTCTGCACCTTGTCCAGCCACTGTCTGCAGCTCACCATTACTCCACTTGCTGATAGTACCGCTTCCGGACTGTACGATAATGAGATCATTGCTGCCAGATACAGCAGTCAATCCCCATGGCTGTTAGGAAGTCATCCTTAAACCCTGTAGCATAGGGCCCTATAAGTACAATTCTATTCTCAAAATAAGATGGTGGAACCTCTCCGCTAAGAACCGCCGCTAGATTATGTCTATTAAAAATTTATTCAAAAATATTATATATGAAAAATCATATGAATAGTAAGAATTTCCCGCTTTGCTAGAAGAAAAGGATTATAGAGTGCAAAAAATGACAAAAAGCAGGCCAGAGTTACCTCTGCCTGCCTTTGCCATACTATTCTTATAAATTGATTATTCCATATAACAGTTTTGCAACTTCAGCACGGGTTACTTTGCCACGAGGATCGAAGTTATTGTCGCCCATGCCGTCAAGGATTTCCTTAGCTTTCAATTCACTTACCGCTTGCTTCGCCCACTCTGATACGCTACTCATATCCTTAAAGCTTGCAGCAGCAGTAACGGAAGATTGCGCTCCAGCTTTGTATTGTATCATTTTCTGCAGGACAACAGCCGCTTCTTCGCGGGTAATCGCATCTTTAGGACGGAACTTGCCATCACTGCCTTGGATGAGTCCAAGCTGGACAGCCTTGTCTATCGCTGATGCATAATAAGCATCTTTTGATACATCTGCAAAAGCACCATTCCCCGTAGTGTCATTTGTCTCATCCAATCCGAGTGAACGAATGGCTAGTGTAACAAAATCTGCACGGGTTACATTTGCTTGTGGACCATAGTGCGTATCGTCGATACCCTTAATCACATGCTTAGCCGTCAGCTTGGAGATGTACGACTCCGCCCAGTGACCAGCGGTATCACTAAACTGCTTATGGTATTCCAGCACTGCGAAGGAAGAGAAATGATCGGTTGTAAAGGTAACGTTATTATCTTTAAACACTCCACCCAAGTACTCCAAGATGTTGCCATTTACATAATAGACACCCGCAAAATCTGTATTGATCTTAGCGAGTTGTTCCTTCGTCAGCGACAAGGTGATTGTAACAGCACCTTTAAGCTGGTGGATAGCCGTTTCTTTACCGCCTGCTGTGGTACTGAGGTTCAGCGTCACGGTAGATCTGGATGGACTCATTCCAGCAACATTGGTTTGTAACGCAAGCGTACTTGTGTCAACGCTCAGCAGCAGCATGTCACTGCCGGCCGGGATCGCTGGTAAAGAGCTTGTCGGTACGCTCAATGTAACGTTGGAAGACACAATATTCAAATTCAGCTTCTTGTCGGCAGCCTGTTGGATGCTCGCTGCATCAAGTGCAAGTTTAATCTGATTTTGGGTCGAAGCTCCTCCGCCTACGCTAATCTTGATATTCTCCCCTGTCGTAGCTTCCTCTATCAGCTTCTTCCACGCTGTTGAATCTGCGGTATAAATGCCTTCACTTCCCAAGGTCAGTTCAATGCTTCCTTTTGCCGCCCCAGGTGTAGCTGTAGGAATCGGAGACACTGTAGGTACCGGTGAAACTACTGGAGGCGCAGTTGTTACCCCTGGTGTTGGTGCCGGAGTCACTCCTGGTGTAGGTGTCACCTCTGGGGATGGTGTTACTTCTGGTTTCGGAGTTTCCTCCGGCGTCGGTGTCGGTGTTACATCCTCTTTTCCAGTATAGAAGCCCCAAATGTCTGAAAGCACACTCCCGGAGTGATCATCCTCGACCTTTGTATACCATTGGTAGTAGCTTTCCGGATTCAGCTTACTCCAAGTGACCTGAGTCTCCGCACCGCTCTCTACTTGCTGATTGGCCGCGATTGTCTGATCACTGTAAACCTTAACTCCAATGTAATCGGTAGCTACACGTTTGGTTACAGGCTGCAGATCCAGATCTAGTACGAACTCATCTTTGCCTGGAAATTCATTTTCATCATAATAATTATAATCATCCAAGTAAGGCGAATAAGTCTTCACACGAAGCTTGTTGTTGGCTACATCAAACTGAAGCAGACGGATATAACCAAGTCCACCCTCTTCTGCACCTTGATAGTCTGCCAGCATTTGATATACACTGCGGTCCGCGACGCCATCTCCATTATCATCCAGCTCATCTACCTTAAGCTCTGCATCATGATAATGACCGGACAATGCTGCGATTACGTTCTTGTTAGGTTTTACAACCTTTTCAAAGATCGTATCGGCAATCGGTGCTCGGTTATTAGATACGAGCAGGTATTCATGAAGACAAAGAATCGCTTTACGCTCTGGATAACGAGCAACGATCTCATTCATCCATTCAATTTCTTCTTCTGCCAATCCCCAGCCCATATATACGATAATAAAATCATTTCCGTTCGCAGATACCAAATCATAATGGCCTCGGTTGTTGTCATAGGATCCGCCAAAGGTTGGCATGTCCTTAAATCTCCATTCCCCAAAGTATTGCCAGAATTTCGTATAATCTCCGGTTTGATGGCCTACATCATGGTTACCCGCAAGAACACCATATGGAATACCTGCATCCTCGAGTACCTTCATATCCCGATCGGCTTCTTCCCATTCATATTCCTGATAGGATTTGTCCACTACATCTCCGGTATGAATTACATATTTCAAGTTCAAATTATCCTTATTGTCGGCAATCCACTTTACATTTTTCTGATAGATGTAAGGGTAGCTTTGAGAATAATATTGCGTATCAGACATCCATACAAAAGAAAAATCATACGTATCCTGCGTAACTGTAGGTGCAGTCTTAGCCACGGACGCAATTTCATCCTGAACCATAACTGCTATACTCTTTGCATTAGCATATTCTCCAACAGTCACTGTAGATTTCAGTTCAAAATCCTCAGTTCCAGCAATCAAATGATCCAGCTGTATCCACTTCTCTTCAGCAGGGCTCCACGCGTAGAGACTTACTTTACGACCTGGAAGTGAATTACCCTTCCATTCAATATCCACACGATCTGAAGCCTTCACCGATTCATCCAGCTTAATTTCATAGCGCTGATATGGGAATTGCTCAACCGCATCGTTAATTAAATACTGTCGGTCAACTGCACTTATTTTGCTGTATTCTTCACTGCTAAGGGCTTCTTCGCCCGCAGGAACGGATTGCTTCGGCGGTTCTGTATCGGATGCGTTCTTAAATCCAGTAAATCCTTGTTCTGGATGGTTACCATCGTACTTGAAGCCTCTATAGAAGGTAACATCCATTTTATCCTGGTTAGGATCTTCAACCTTAACCTTCAAAGTTGGATTCGTACCCACGCCAATCTCCCAGTTCTGAGGTGAGATCAGGAGTGGTGCAAATGGATTTTCATTCGGTACATAGAATGTAATTACCTTTTCCACCTGATTACCTATCTTATCCAATGCGGTGATAGAAAGCGTATGGTCTCCACCGGACAGCTTTCCGGATGAAGTAGCATACGGCAGTTCAATAACATTGCCGTCCAGTTTCACGCTAACTTTATCTACACCTGCGTAAGTATCCTTGATCTCAGCAGTAATTACGAAATTACCACGATAAGTTTTCCCATCTTCAATCGATGCTTTAATGGATGGTGGCGTGTTGTCTACAACTACGTTTGACGATACCTTTGATCCACCGTCAGTCACTGTTACTTTATGTTCTCCGTCCGCTACTTCTGTAGTATTCCAGTTATAAGCCTTCGAACGGAACAAATCAGATTTCAGATCGAACCGGAAGCCGATGGATTCATGCTTACCTGCGCTGTCCCCCATCTTAATTTCTTTATCACGTTCTGCATAAGCAGGGTCCCAAACTTCAGTACCGTCTGCAAGTAATAGACGCACATTTTTTACTTCAAAATCATCTTTATTCTCCTCGGGACGAGGGTCAAAAGGCGATGATTTAGAGCCCGCCCGAATGTAGATCACATTATCCGTGCCCACTTGTAATGCGGCAGAGGAGATCGGGAAGGTCAAGGTCGTATACGTAGTAATCGGGTCCATAAAGGTGTATAGAATACTCGCATCCCCTAATTCTTCTGGTCCCATTGTGATACCATTTTTAAAATAATAATCTACATTCTTCGCTTCAAATACAAAGTAAGCATCATTCTCAAGCGCGGCATATGCCTCGTTATTTCCCAGTACCTTATTGTCGATGCTCAGGCCCACTTCGTCAGCCTTGGCGGTGGCAGAGGTTCCTTTTACCGTCATAGAACCATTAATGAATTGCCCGTCCTTCACATTCAAACGAAGCGCTGATTGATCTGGACCACCTGTAATTCTCACTTTCATTACCGGAGATTCAGTCTCATTTGTGCCATCGGAAACGACGAAGTAATACTGAATTTCATTTCTGCCAATCAAATCAGCAGACGACAATTTATAATGATACAAGCTATCGTTAAAGTCTTGGGATAGATTATGGCTGACAAAATCAGGCTGCTTATCCGAAGCTACCCTTACTTCTACAGACGTAACGGCTTTATTGTCATCCGCGAAAGCCTTCAAATCCAGACTCATCGACTGATCAATCTCCGTTACAGCAGTCAGATCATTTACCGTCGGATTTTCGGTATCCGGATCCACATGGATCGGTGTGTTAGGAAGCAGTGCAACATCTACCTGCCCTGGTGACGGAACCGCTGATCCTGTGCTAATCTTGAGCATTTTACTCTGCCCATTCACAGGATACTTGTATAGAAGGGCTTTATTTTCTTTGGTGTCATCACCTTTAGCTCCACCATCATAGGTAAGGTCAGCATCATAATACGCAGAAGAGATTTCCTTCTCCGTGTTACTCTTGATTACGACTGCCCGGCGGCCAGAGTTCGCCATTCCATCGCTTTTGATTAGAAAGAGATTTGTGCCATCCATCAGATTAGTGTTGAATTCTGCATTAAAATCACTAGCGGTGTATGTACTGTTAGCACTATTAATAACCCAGAACACTACGGACTGCTGTGCCGGAATCACAAAACCCTCTTTCGTAGAGGGCCACTTCACATCGAAAGCGTTACCTTTATCAGGATAACGATAATAGATCTTGTAGTTCTTAAAATCAATCGGTGCATCAGTATTGTTATATATCTCAATGAATTCAAAAGCATCGCTGCTCGTTCCTTTTACATTCGTCGAATTTGGCAGCAGCTCTGTAATTAACAGCGGCGGCACATGATTCGAATCGAATGCAGGCAGGTTCACATGAACAGAATAGCTCTCTGTTACATTATTTACGCGGATGCTGTAGTGCAGCTCTGGCTCTTCCAACGCAGCCGCGGGAATTACCGCCGTATACTCACCTTCACCCTTTGATGTCATGGTGATTACCGTATCTCTTGCTTGAGAAGGGGAGCCATACTGTAGCTTCACTACTGGTAATACTCCATCTGGCCCAATCTCCAGATTCGTAATCTTCGCACTGATAGTCAGATCGGCTGGATCAACATTGCTCTGCGATTGATGTTCAATTACCGGCTGTTTATCTCCAGGCACTGGCTTAGGAAGTTGTTCTGGCTCTACGGTTCCTGGTGTAGCCGCAACCGTTCCCGAAATCGCCATGAGACTCATCGTAGAGTTATCGGATTGCGAATACTTATAGAAAATCCCGTTATTTTCCTTCACCTGTTCTTTTCCATAAGAAGCAGAGACAATAAGAGCATCTCCTGCTTTACTTTTAATTTGTAAGTTGCGCGGAGAAGTGTTTGCCATACCACCGCCACCGTTAATACGGAACAGGTTTACACCTTCCTGCAGAGATGCTGAAGGATTAAAGTTTTTGATGAAATCCTCGGCAGGAACACTCAAATTATTGCCGTTCATAATCCAGAAGACAATATTTCCATGCGCCGGTATGACCGCATCACCATTTGGTGTCCAAGTATTTTGGTCATTATAAAAGAAATAATAATCCTTAAAGTTAACCGGATCATCCGTATTATTGTAGACCTCAACAAATTCGTAACCATCCACAGAGGTTCCATCTGAACCTTTTACATTTTTAGTATCCGGAACAACTTCTGTAATCAGTAGTGCTCCTGGATTGGTTGGTGTCGCATATACATCTGTCATTACAGTTGGTTGACTTAAAAGCGTGTTGAGCTCAACCTGTTCATCAAAATGTGCCCCTAATTCGGAAGATGTCTTCTCTGAATCCAGCTGCTGTTCTTCAGCATATCCTGCTGGAACCATGATCCCCAACATCAGACTACTTGCAATTACGCTGGATAGAAAACGTTTAGCTTTGGCTGTTATTCTCAAAACTCCGAACACTCCCCATATGTTTGATTGTGACCTCTTTGCATAAATATGCAATTTAGACCATCTGGAAAGTATACTTGGGGTATATTATCGCTATATCATTTGAGTGTTAAATCTTTAGGTTATCTTAAATATTGTTTAAGCTTCAGCTCAGCTTTCCGGGTTATAATAGAAGTAAGTTAAACCACAACCATCACGCACACTTTCAACGAAAACCCATAGAACGTTATTTGTATAACAAGAAAAGAGGACTCTAATGGATATAAAAAGAGTGATTATAGTAGGAACCGTAGTTATAGTAATGTCTTTTGGAAATGCTTGGAGTAGCCTTACCGCTAACGCAAGTTCGCCTGCCCAATGGTCTACCGTAAATCCTGCGGATAAAGACGAATTATTATTGAAAGCCCTTAACCAACCTACAGATGAAGATCTTTACGATGCCTTATATGACGGGAAGTCACTTCAAGATATTGCATCAGAACAAAACACAGATATTGAAGATGTGATCGATCTACAGGTAACCCAGCTAACGGAACAGCTAGATTCACGACTAGCTTCTGGAAGTATTACAGCCGAGCAATATACAGCACACAAAGCGGAGCTGAGGGACATCGTTACGGAGAGTGTTCTCACTTCTTTCGGCTAAGAAAGATACATACATTGGCCGTACAACATTTCTCCGCGCCAAAATAAAGAGGGTGATCCGATAGCCATTGAATGGCTATCGGATCACCCTCTTCGTATATTCAAAGCTATTTAACCGAACTCCTAAGTCTCTATCTTGTTATCTCTATTGATCTCCAGAATATCCAGGAAGAATACAAAAATTGGAATACCGAGAATTAGACCCCATACACCCATATAGTGCTCAGAGAAAAGAAGTACGATAAAGGTGTAGAACATAGGCAGGTTCATTTTGGATGACATTAGTTTTGGATTTAAGAAGTAACCCTCGACAAAATGTAGTATGGCGATCATAACCAATACATATATCGTCATTGGTATGCCACCAATATTGTAACCAATAATACAAAGTGGTATTAAGGAGATCACAAAACCTACAACTGGAATCAAACTAAGCAGGAAGATCATAATCGATAAGGCGAATAGATACGGAAAACCTAAGATCCAGAGCCCAATCACCGTAAAGCATGTATTGAACAGCGCGATCAGAATTTGCGCTTCGATCACTTTACCAAAAGATGAGATGAATTTTCTACCGAAATACTCAAGCTCAACATAGAACCAGGAAATCTTGCTCTCTTTAAGACGGGCAGTGAAACTGACAATTCTGTTCTTCTCAAGAATAAAGACAAAGCTCAGAATGGTGGATAATACGAAGCTGGTGCCCCAATTACTTATTTTCAGGACGTATTCAAGTCCATCTTTCACATAAGACTGGTAGTTCAAATCCTTAAGCTGGGCAAATAAATACTGCACGATTTCGTTCTGTGGAATGTTTGCAGGGGTTAAACTGGTCAGGAAATTTGTTAGCTGCTTAATCTGAATAAAGACCTTCGGTAAATAATTCACTAAGGTAACTACGATCAGAGCAATTAGAGCTAAATATAAAATAATAATGATGACTTTACTGTTGACTGCAACATATTTATTGATCCGCTTCGTGAGCAGCACTTGAAAGCTATTCATTACATAAGCAATCAGGAATGTTAACAGTACTAAATTGAGCATATCTCTAATACTGAATAGCAGCAGGGCAACCAACCCTAAAATAAAAAAACGCCGGACCGTTAAATTCGCGTAATAACGCTTAAATACTTCCATCTGTTCTCTCCATTCGCCTACCAATTAGTACTCTATTTATAGTCTACAGTAAGGAATTCACTTATAGCAACTAGTGATTCGCCCAAATTAGCGAAATTTCTCACTTTTTGTAAACTCCTAATGAACATAGGGAAAGATGATATCCATTCCATAGATTTCCTTAGTCTTTCACGAGCCCCCCGTTGTGTGCATTTAACTTAACGATTCGACTCTTCTGATCGTAATTGAGATCAATATGTAGATCCTTGCATAATTGCATAAACGGAACCATCAAGGTCCCTTTCCTCATTTCGGGTGCACTTCCTATCAGAGCTACTCTTTGATTATTCAGGGTTAATTCCATGGGCGAATCTATATGTTTGACCTGCTCAAGAGTTTGGACTGCAGTTAGATTCTGACTTCCCCCGTTAATTCGGGAGGCGTTCCGGTCTGTTCTCGCATTGATCCCATCCTGGATTTTAAATGTCAGCGGAATTCCAAGTGAATCACATGCGGAAAGCAATCGGTCATTATATGATCCATAAGGAAAAGCAATCGCTGAGTCAGTATTCCCCAGCTCTTCCTTCAGCCTTTGCTCCGCCTTGGCCAAATCACGAGTAACTCTGTTGTAGTACTCCGTATTCATTTCGTTTCTGTTCTCATCGTCGATATATAACAAGGCACTGGCAGCTGGACGCTCCCCACCCTCAGCATCCACGATACCATAATGGTGTAAATCGTACGTATGACTATAGAATCCCATCCCGTCCCGCTTCATTTCCCGCATCTGCTCCCAGTTGAGTTTCGGCACACTATTCGGATCTGGATGATCAATCGTAGATACGATAACGAAATTCACTGCCGTATAGCCATATTTTTTCAGGATCGGAAAGGCCAACTCATAAAAGCTCTCATAGCCATCATCAAAAGTCAGCAGCACCGCATTGTCTGGAACCGCGCCACCATTCAGCATAAATTCTCGATATTGCTCCATCGTAATCACATGAAACCCTTCCTGCTTCAGCAGGTTCATTTGATCATCAAACCGATCGGCAGATAAGATCCAAGGAAACTGCGGCATTGGCTTCTCTGAAAGATGATGGTACATCAGCACAGCTACATGATCTCTATAATAAATACCTTTCGGAAGTGGCCCCTGCTTCTGCCAGCCGATATGCATATTAAGGGCCTGCTCTGCAGCCGCCTTGGGAATCATTAGCTCATCAGGCGAGCCCGGATATGTAGCTACTGTCTTAATGATTTGGCCGTTCACATCTATAGTAACTGCAGAAGACTCGTGTTGATTGTTGAAAATAGCAGCAAGACTTATTAGCAGAACAATGACTAAAAGTATCATATATTTTTTCGTATGCAATCTCTGAATCTCCTTAAAAGATCTTTTATTCACTATGTAACTATATATTTGGTGACAGTTCCACCTACTTTTGGTTACATTTTCTTCTTAATTTTGTTTCTTATCATAAAAATAGGAGGCGAACCCTAAGCCTGAACTGGCTTAAGGAACACCTCCTTCAAATGGAGAGCTATCTATAATTATGTACATCTATGTGTAATTGTAGACGGTCTAGGACCTTCTCTTGTCTACAAAGTAATTTTCTTCCCCTAGCTCGTCCACAAACTGCTGCAGCCAATCATAATATTGAATGGCATGCTCCAGCTTCTCCAGATCCTTCAGGCAGAATTGCCGCTCCTCCTCAGGTGTATCCACGGCTTGAACCAATCTCTCCAGCTCAGGAATAACAACATCCAAGGCTTGCCTCATGACATCAATCTCCCGTTGCAGCTTCATTCCAAAAAAGTTCTTGAAGGTCTGAAAGAAATCTGTTTCAACTGCATACAGATCCTTTCGCTCCCGCTTCTCCTCCAGCTTGGTCACCATCCTGGAAGCCATCAAAGAACGAACCCCATAGCTCATATTACTCTTGCTCATATTCATCACATTCTTCATTTCTTCAAGCGTCATCGGTCGGTCTTCAAAGAACATAATGCCATACAGCTGTCCGAATGAGTAATTGGCACCATATAAGTCCATCGTCTGAGCAATCGCATCAATCATCGGACGCAGCAGCTGCTCGCGTGGAGATAAGTCTCTATTCTCTTCACCAAAGGCTACCTGTTTCATAGCTGCACCTTCATTCTACTTAGAATCTATCCTTCTATTTTACACAAAATAGCAACTACTTTCGCTAATCTCTTAAATTTTTACATAATCTCGCATCGATCTTTACGCCCACTTGACCACGCAGCTGCTCGATGAGTGTACAATTTTTTTTGAACGGAGGAGCTTTCCTCAGAATTATACCGCAAAAAACAGAAGATGGAATGGGGTATCGACAGAAAAATGAAACGCTCGAGATTTATAGGTGAGTTGAAACCGGTGCTCTTCACCTTGCCGGCAATGATTCCATTCGTTGTATTTTGGCTTGCGCCATTACTTTATGTGTTTTATCTCAGCTTTACCGAATGGGACTTCATGAGCCCCGAGAAAACCTTTGTCGGACTAACCAACTATCTGGATCTGTTCAGCAATCCCGCTTTCTATAAAGCACTAAGAGTAACTTTGTTATTCTGTGCGGGAAGTGTACTGCCCGTTATTCTGATCGGACTTGGACTAGCACTCCTGATGAACGGGAAGCTGAAAGGCTCTACTCTCTATCAGGTACTGCTTTTCTCCCCTTGGGTCACGCCGACCGTGGCGGTCTCCATTGTCTGGTCCTGGATTTATGAACCTGAAATCGGCCTTGCCAATACTGTACTTGATCTATTAGGTCTAGAAAAAATCGGCTGGCTTCAAGATCCTAAATGGGCACTGCTCGGCGTTCTGCTCGTGACGATATGGAAATCGGTAGGCTGGGCGATGATTTTTTATTTGGTGGCACTACGCAATGTCCCTACCGATCTGTTGGAAGCCGCTGAACTGGATGGAGCAAATGCTGTGCAAAAATTCAGCCGTATTACTTTACCGCTAATCTCGCCGACGACACTGTTTCTGTTCATCGTACAAATCATCGGTGCGTTACAGGCATACGACCAGATTAACGTACTTACACAAGGTGGACCGTCGGGATCAACACGTACCTTGCTCTATATGTATTATCAGTCTGCCTTTGAAGCCTTTCAGATTGGAGAAGCCTCTAGCGTCGCAATGGTTCTGGTATTTATATGTATGCTGCTCTCCGTAGTCTCACTAGAGGTTAGTAAACGGACAACTCATTATCAATAACTACGCTGTAAAGGAGAACGACTGATGAATGCAACGACCGTTCGAGTGGGCAAACTGGCCCGCCATTTATTTTTTGCAGCTATTGCAATGATCATGGCCTTCCCCTTCTATTGGATGATCACCAGTGCCTTAAAAACCAATGATGAAATCTGGCAGTCTCCGCCCACGATCTGGCCTAAAGAGCCACTGTGGAGTAACTTTTCAGCCGCCTGGCACGAAGCCCCTTTCTTCAGATATATGGGCAATAGCGTATTTGTCGCCGTGGCGATTGTTATTTTGCAGGTGATAAACTCCGGGATGATGGCCTATGCGCTTACGCATATGAAATTTCGCTTCAGAGGGCTGTTCTCAGGTGTTATTCTTTTCGGCTATATGGTCCCTGCCACCGCCGTTTATCTTCCCGGATATCTGGTATTGTCCCAGTTTCACCTACTGGATTCATATGCCGGGTTGATTCTATCTAACTGTGTAAGTGTCTTCTCGATCTTTCTAATTCGGCAAGCTTTCCTTCAGGTTCCTCATGAGCTGGTGGAGGCTGGAGAAGTGGATGGCTCCTCGCATATGCGGATTCTCTGGACCATTCTTGTCCCCATTACACGTTCTTCCTTTGCTGTGCTAGCCCTGATCACCTTCATTGATCAGTACAATAACTATTTCTGGCCGATGCTCATCACCAAAGACCCTAATCTACAGCTGGTCTCGGCCGGTCTGCGTAGTTTCTTCACTCAAGGAGGTGCTTACGGATTGAAATGGCCGCTGATCATGGCCGCTAGCGCATTCACCATCGCCCCGTTGCTGCTGGTATTTCTACTAGCTCAGAAAACGATCATGCAAAGCGTCAACATGACCGCTGGTTCCAGCAAAGGATAAGCTAACTATTCTATTTAATAAGAGGAGAATGATGATGAACGTATTGAAGAGACTGTCCGCCCTATCTTTGGTTGCCGGATTTACAATGTTAACAGCTTGTGGAGGAAATGCGAGTATAGGTAATGTTACAGCGGGAAATGGAGCTTCTTCCTCCCCCTCCGCAGAGGCTGCGCCTACACAAAATGCACCGGTAACGATTGAGTTCTGGTATGGTCTCGGCGGTAAGCTTGGTGAGAATATGGAGGCACTGATTCAGAAATTTAATGCCTCTCAGCAAGAGGTCATTGTCAAAGGTATCGCGCAGGCAGACTACACTGAAACCGAGCAGAAGCTGCAAGCGGCGATTGCTACAGGAAAAGTGCCTGCTGCTGCTCTCTCCTCAAATATAGATTGGGCCCGCAAAGGATATTTCGCTCCGATAGATGAGCTTATGGCATTGCAGCCAGATTTTAATAAAGAGGATTTTGTCCAAACCTTTCTAAATCAGGGCCAGGTTGATGGCAAGCAATACTTCCTGCCGATGTATGGAACAACGCAGATTATGTACTACCGCAAAGATGCTTTTGAGAAAAACGGCATTGATGCGAGCACGCTAAAGACTTGGGAAGACCTAGCTGCCGCAGCTGCGAAAATGACCGTGAAAGACGGCGGCAAAACCACCTTCTTCGGTTGGGAGCCTATGTGGGGTTCAGGGAACATGATTGATGCCGTGCTCAGCAAAGGAGGCACTATTCTTAGCGAGGATGGCAAACAAGTCATGATTGACTCTAAAGAGTGGATTGAAACCTGGGATTTGTTCCGCAAGTGGATTCACGAAGATAAGATCATGCGGATTCATTCCGGAGGTCAAGGCTGGGAGTATTGGTACAAGACAATTGATGATGTAATGAAGGGCCAATCCGCAGGCTACACCGGCTCCAGTGGTGATCAGGGTGACCTCGACTTTAGCATTGTTTCTGCCATGGAACAGCCAGGCTGGGCAGGGATTGGCGAAGGTAAACCCGTAGCCCAAGCACTGATGGCCGGCATTCTATCTAAAGCTAGCGACAGTGAGAAACAAGCGGCTATGAAATGGCTAACCTACTTCACAAATGCTGAGAACACAGCCTTCTGGTCCATTAATACTGGATATATTTCGGTGCGCCAATCCGCATTGCAAGATCCGGCGTTTGTGTCATTCAGTGAAAGCAATCCACAGATAAAGGTTCCGTTGATGCAAGCATCTCACGGTTCTGCACCATTCCAAGACCCAACTGGCGGCAAAATCAACGATGCGCTGAAAATCGCCGCTGATAAGGTGCAAATTGAGAATATTCCTGCAGCACAGGCACTTAAGGAAGCACAGGAAACGGCGCAAGCAGCGCTTGATAAATTAAAATAAAGGGCGGTGGAGTTCATGTCTGAGCTCATCACGCCACAAGGCAGATACGCTGTAGCAGCTATTCTATTCGACAAGGATGGTACGCTGCTCCAGTTCGTATCCCTCTGGGGCAGCTGGGGCGAATGTTTTTTAGAGCGATTCACGAAGGATATGAAGCAAAGAGGACTACAGATTCCAGAAGAACAGCTCCCTACATTAATGGGAACTATACACAATGCCCAAGGAAGCATTACCGATTATGATCGCAACGGACCGCTCGCTATGGGGACTATGAGTGATCTTTATGCCATCCTGTCATGGCAGGCTTATCTGCAAGGTTTATCTTGGGCTGAGTCTATGGAGCTTGTCCATCAGTGTCGTCTGGAAGCGGATGTTATGTTGGAAGAGAAACGCCCCGTTCACTCACTTCCAGGTGTTCATCGTTTTCTTGATGAGTGTATGCGTGCAGGCATCCCTCTCGCTGTGGTGACCGCAGATGAAACAGATGCCGCAGAGAAACATCTCCAATGGCTCGGCATACGGCATTATTTCTCCGAGGTAATTGGAACAGACCTTGTGGATCAGGGTAAACCTTTTCCCGACATGGTGCAGCTTGCCTGCGAAAGATTGGCTGTAGACCCCGCGCACACAGCAGTTATCGGCGATACTAATGGGGATATGCGAATGGCTAAAGCAGCGGGCGTACAGGTAGCTATAGGAATCACTGAAAATGAAGACAGTATTGCTTCGTCTCATATTCTCCCGGATGCAGATCTCATTGTGCGATCTTATGCTGAGCTCAGCATTGAGGTTACTTCCCTGTGAAAATAGAAGGAATATGGGCATGGATGTTTCTGACGCTAGCTATTGTGTTCGAACTCTCAGGGACCATCTCGATGAAAATATCTCAGGGGTTCACTCAGCTCTGGCCTTCCGTGCTCATGTTCCTGTTCTATGGAGCCAGCTTCACCTCCCTGAATTATGCCCTCACCTCTATTAAGGTAGGCGTTGCTTATGCGATATGGTCAGGGGCGGGAATCATCCTCATTTCTTTCATAGGAGCCCTATTTTTCGAAGAAAAGCTAACCCTGTCCTCCCTACTATGGATAGCCGTTATCATAACCGGGATCATAGGACTGAACATTAGCGGGAAGACGCACTAGTGAACAGCAAGAGTGTTTCATAGATTCATACGATGAAGGGGGATGCCTAAACATGAGTGCGAACACACCTGAAGAGAAGCCTGTTATTACCTTTCAGATCATCACGGATACGCATGTTACCGCTGACCGAAATCATGAATACAATCTTAACTTTGAGCTGGCGCTCCGTGATATAGCCGCACATGGAGAAGGCAGCAGCGGGATTATGCATATCGGTGATGTCACAAACCACGGGTTTTCTGCTGAATATAAAGAAATGCTTCGTATCATTAATCAACATAAGGCTGACTTACCCGATATTACTTTCACTTTAGGTAATCATGATGTAGGCCTCGGGATTTGGAAGTCTCGCTTAGGGATGTATACGTCACAGACTGGAATGTCTGGACCCTATCATGATCACTGGATTAATGGCTATCATTTTATTTTTCTAGGTACAGAAAAAGGATTGCCTAAATTCTGTCATCTTTCCTCTAAGCAGCTTGATTGGCTGGAGCATAAGCTTGGGGAGCAAGCTTCACCGGATCAACCGATCTTTCTATTCCTGCACCAACCGCTTAAAGATACAGTAGCTGGATCGCTGGAATCACAAGATTGGTATGGTGTTACTCAAGATAAGGAATTAAAAGAGATTCTTGCGAGATACCCCCAGACCTTGTTATTCACTGGACACACCCATTGGGAGCTAGAGGTAGACAACACTATGTACCCTGGCCATGGAGAGATCGCCACGATGTTTAATGCTGCTTCTGTCGCCTACCTTTGGACAAATGAAGATAAGCATAAGACAGGCAGCCAAGGCTTCTATGTGGAAGTGTATAGAGATAAAGTTCTTGTCCGGGGCAGAGACTTTAAGACAGGAACCTGGATTGAAGCTGCACAATATGAGGTTGCTTATACAGCAGTAAACGTATATTGAATTTTCACTAAAAAAACGATTGTGCACAGGGAGTCCTCCCTCGCAACAATCGTTTTTTTGTAGTTAATCAGCTTAGCGTCCAATCGGGGCAATCCGGTAGACTGAAGTATCACCATCTGCTGACTTCGTCTCGCTTTCGATCTGCCAACCAAAAGATAATACAGCTGCCAGACGTTGCTTCTCAGCCACAGTCAAAGCCACCTCTACCGCTTCTTTACCCTCTTCAAGCTCCAGTTCTCCCTCTTTACCAAGAGCAACCCATATCCAGCTACGAATGCCACGAATCGTGTTGTACTTGATCTGATAGCCTGTCTTCACCGCTTGCTCGAACAGTTCTGGCTGCTCCGCTTGCAAAGTGGCCAACTGCTTATAATCAAATTCGTATTCACTCTCATCAACGGGCAAATCGCCCTCCGCCACTTTACGAAGAATATCCTCATTGGACCAGCCCAAAGCGCGGAGTGATTCTACCAGTAAAGCATCCCACTGGGATAACTTCACTCGGTTCAAATTCTCTGACATCCCGATTCCTCCCATACCTGTATATAGATTCTACTTATTCCGTGAAATCATAAGCAACATAATGGCCCGGGCTTACTTCCTGTAGTGTAGAAGTCTCAGCTCTGCCGTACTCTTGCGAATATCCGTCTAAAATAATTCTCTGATTAGCACGCTTAGGGTCCGTCTCCAAAATGGAAGATAACAACGCCTTCGTATAAGGATGAATAGGATTCTCGTACAGTTCATCACTTTCAGCTACTTCTACGAGACGACCGCCATACATCACGCCAATCCGGTCCGAAATATGCCGTACCATCGACAGATCATGCGCAACAAAAAGGTAGGTCAACCCGAATTCAGACTGCAAATCCTCCAGCATATTCACTACCTGAGCCTGAACAGATACATCCAGCGCTGAGATCGGTTCATCGCATACTACAAATTCAGGCTTCACAGATAACGCTCGAGCGATCGAAATCCGCTGGCGTTGCCCACCGCTGAATTCATGGGGAAAGCGATAAAGATGCTCTCTTTTTAAACCCACCTTCTCCAGCAGTGCCGCAACAGCTTCTACACGTTCGTCACCTTCGTGGATCCCGTGGATTTTCATGGGCTCGCTAATCAAATCAAGAACATTCAGACTTGGATTCAGCGAGGAATATGGATCTTGAAAGATCGATTGAATCCGTCTGCGAAAAGGCTTAAGCTGCTTCTCTCCAAGCTTGCTCAGCGGCTGCCCGTCAAAGGATACTTCACCGTCTGTATAGTCATATAATCGCAGCAAGCAGCGTCCAACCGTGGACTTGCCACTCCCCGACTCTCCAACCAACCCAAAGGTCTCCCCCTGACGAATCTGAAAGCTTACGCCATCAACCGCCTTAAGCACCGATGTATCGCGTCCCCATATATCCTTGCCTTTGGAGAAATGTTTCTTCAGGTTATTTACATCCACTAGAATCTTATTATTACTCAACAGAACCGCTCCCTTCAACACCAGCTACGGCTGGAGTCTCCTGCACACCGTCTGCTAGCCAGCACATCGAACGATGACCAGGCGATAATTCGATGACCGGAGGACGTTCGCTGCAGCGAGCAAAAGCATTAGGGCAACGTTCCATAAATGGACAGCCTGAAGGAGGATTCAGCAAATCTGGAGGTGTGCCTTCAATAGGAATAAGACGTTCACGCGACTTTCCATCACGCTTCGGAATCGAGCGAAGCAGACCTTTCGTGTAAGGATGCTGTGGGCGATAAAAGATATCCTCCACCGTGCCTTCCTCCATCACAAGTCCACCATACATTACGATAACCCGTGTACATACCTGTGCGACCACACCCAAGTCATGGGTAATGAGCGCTACAGCTGTACTGGTATTATTTTTTAACTCTTTAAAAAGATCCAGAATTTGTGCCTGTATCGTTACATCGAGCGCAGTTGTCGGCTCATCCGCAATCAATAGCTCTGGCTTACAAGAAAGTGCCATAGCGATCATGACTCGCTGACGCATCCCGCCGCTGAATTCATGCGGGTATTGCTGCAGCCGTTGTTCAGGATTATTAATACCAACCTGACGCAGGATGCTCGCTGCCTCTTTAAGCGCTTCTTGCTTATTTAAACCCCGATGCCGACGGATGACTTCCGTAAGCTGCTGGCCGATTTTTTTTACAGGATTAAGAGAGGTCATAGGGTCCTGAAACACCATTGCTATGCGGTTACCGCGCAGCTTTCTCCACTCTTTTTCCGAAAGGTTCGATAAATTCTCACCACGGAAATTAATATTTCCACCGATAATTTTACCCGGAGGTGTAATTAACGACATAATCGCCTTGGCAGTCACACTTTTCCCACTACCAGATTCTCCGACGATTCCTACCGTCTCACCAGCATCTATATGAAAGCTAACGCCGCGAACCGCTTGATTCTCTCCGTCCCTTGTATGGAACGAAACCTTCAAATCCTCGACAGACAATAGCCGTTCCGTCATGATGTCTTCACACTCCTATCTTCGGATCAGCTTCGGTTCAAAGCCTACCCGCAAAATATCACCCAAAACATTAAAGCTCAGTACCGTTAATAGTATCAATAATCCAGGGAATAAAGCCAGATATGGCGCTTGAGCGATATATCCCTGCGCATTGTTAAGCATACTGCCCCAAGTCGCATTCGGAGGCTGTACCCCGAACCCAAGGAAACTTAGGGACGACTCCATCATTATCGCCGAAGCGATATTATTCGTCGCACCTACAATGACAACAGGCACTAGCCCCGGAAGAATATGACGCCAAATAATTCCGAAATTGCTCTGTCCGGAGGCTTTTGCATAGAGTACATATTCGCGTTCCTTAATCGTCATCGTCTCTGCCCGAATGACACGGGCGATATTCATCCACATTAATAGGGCAATAATAATGATGATATTCCCAACACTCGGCTTCAGAAATACGCTAAGCAGCAGCAGAACTAAGAAAGAAGGAATGGACAGCACTACATCAAGCATCCGCATGAGAAGATTATCAACCCATCCGCCAAAGAATCCACTGATTACACCCACCGTCACACCTATGCCTGTAGCAATGATCATTGAAGCAAAGCCAACTAGCAGGGACACCCGGCCACCATACAATGCGCGGGCAAAATAATCCCGGCCATAGTCATCCGTCCCGAACCAGTGATCGGCACCCGGCGATTTCAGACGTGCCAGAACATCCATCGCATTCGGATCATGTCCAGATAAAAAAGCAAATATAGAGCCTAGTGTGAAGATGATTAAAGTAATGAGGGCAAGGGCGCCTAATTTATTCGTAAATAGCTCATCTCCAACACTTTTCCATTTACTGCGATTCATGAGGTCACCTCGTTAATTTAATTCGTGGGTCCACGAAGCTATATAGAATATCCGCGACCAGATTACCGATGATCAGCATTAAAGAGGAGAATAGAGTAATTCCCATAATCACGGGGTAATCCATCCCTTTAACTGCAGTCATCCCCAAAGAGCCAATACCTGGCCATGAAAATACTGTTTCTGTTACAATTGCACCTGCCACCAGATCACCCATAGACATCCCGAGCAATGTAATTACCGGAAGCAAGACATGCTTCATTACATGACGGAACAGAATCGTTGTCTTGTTAGATCCAAAAGCATATTGAATCTGCACATACTCTTCTTTTAGCTGTCCAATGGTACTAGAGCGAATATATCGCACATAACCAGCGAGGAATCCAAAAGCAAGTACGGTGCATGGCAGTATACCGTGCTTGAATACATCAAGCGCCGATTCTACCCCAATCGTTCGCATCCCCATAATGGGGAGCAGATGCAGCTTAATCGCGAATAAATACATCAGTAAGATGGCAAGCCAAAACAAAGGCACGGATATTCCGACATAGGATAAGAAATTAATCAGCTTATCTACCCAGCGGTTCCGGTTTGCTCCAGCAATAAGACCGAGTGGAATCGCCAGCAAAACGGCAAGACCGATCGCAGAACCCATCAAACCTGCCGTTGCAGGCAAGCGTTCTAGAATTTGATCCAATACTGGCTGATGATTCACTAGGGAATAACCGAAGTTCCCCTGCAATATTTCTTTAATCCAGATTAAATATTGAATGTAGGCTGGCTTATCCAGCCCAAGGTTATGCCGGATGCGCTCAATATCATCTGCGTGCATATTCGGCGTAACGAAGGATAATACCGGATCCCCCGGAGCCAGCTTAATCATCGCAAAGCACACAACCGAAACAAAAAACAACATCGGCAGGGTTTGCAGTAATCTTCGGACGATAAGTTGTCTCATACGTTTATTCTCCCAGTTCTGTATCGGTAAAAAAGTAAGCTGGATAACCCAGCTTACTTTTTCCCGTTTTTATTTAAGGTAGATTTTCGATAAATCTTCAAAAATAACGACAGGCTTCAAGACTGCTTCCTCAAGACCGCCGTAGTTCTTAGAGACAGCTACAATAGTCTTAGTATTAGCGATTGGATAAATCGGTGCATCGTCTGCAATGATTTCTTGGATCTTCTTATAGATCTCACCACGTTTAGTCACATCTGCTTCTCCTGCACCTTCATTGAACAGCTTATCGACTTCAGCATTATTATAATGCGAGTAGTTAGAGTCAGCAGTAGACGTATACAAAATTCTGTAAGCATCAGGATCGTAACCCATAATATAACCTGCAATCGCAAGTTCAAAATCTGTTGAATTCATATCACTGAACTTCTGACCATATGCCGAGGCATCCATATTTTGCAGTTCAACTTCAGCGCCAATGGCCTTTAGCTTTTGCTGCACGTATAGTGAAATGGCTTCCTGAGCTTTATTACCGCTCGATACAATCAATCTCAATTTCAGATCGCTAACCCCTGCCGATTGCAGAAGCTCTTTTGCTTTTTCTACATCATTATCGAAAGAAGGTACGTCATTAGTATAGAACAATGCATCCGGAGTCAAGAATGACTTCGCCGGGTCAGCATACTCGCTAGAGGAATAAGCAGCCTGAATGATTTCATCACGACTTAGTGCTAGAGACACGGCTTGACGAACTTCTTTTTTAGCAAGTGCACCTCTATCGCTGTTTGCATTGAACAACAAGTAGGACAATCGGCCTTCACTATAAGGAAGGATTTCGAAATTATTCGAAGCTTCAATCGTTCCAACATCCTGTGGATCTAGATATTTAATGTTGATCTCACCACTCTGAAGTGCGAGATTCGCAGCATTCGTATCTTTAGCAATCCGGTACGTTACGGAATCAAGATGTGGCTTGCCGCCGAAGTAGTTATCAAATCTTTCTAATGTAACATATTCGCCCGCTTTATATTCTTTAAATTTAAATGGTCCAGATCCAACCGGATTAGCATTCTTTGTGCTTTTCTCTAGATCCGTCTCATTCTCAAAAATATGCTTTGGAATCGGAAATATTTGCACTAGTGTAGCTTCAAAAGCTGGGCTGACCTGCGGAAGCTTGAACTCTACGGTCAGATCATCCACTTTAACTGCTTTAACGGGTTTATCACCGATAAATAAGTTCGCTCTCAACATGCTGTTTTGCTTCTCATCCAGGATACTGTCGATTGTGAAGACAACATCATCAGCTGTAAGCTTTTCTCCGTCATGCCAAGTTAGTCCGCTTTTCAGCTTCATTGTATAAGTCAGGTTATCTTCTGAAAGGGTCAGGCTGTCTGCCAAGTAAAAGGTCTTCTTACCATCATTTACTTGGAACAGTGGAGCATAAAGCGCTTGGTCAATCGTAAGACTGACACGGTCACCCGCGTAGTTCGGATTTAGAATAACAGGATCAGCAGCGACCCCAATAATCAAGTTGCCTCCATCTTTTATCTCAGTGCTTGCTGTCGTTCCATCATTAGTAGCAGGTGTTTGATTTGTATTTGTGGAAGTGGCGTTGTTCCCTCCGGAGCACGCACTAATCAAAAATGTTAACAAAATCAAAGTAATAACTCCAGATAATCCTCTACGCATAAGTTTCTCCCCCGTAATCTATATTCTGCGTTGCTTGTGTTTTTTATATTCTATATCGGAATACTAGGAATTACAATGGATAGCATTTCACATTAATGTAATATTGAGGGAATCGATCGGTGATTTATCCATAGCGCTCATCCTTTACTGTTCATGTTGTCATCTGTATCTAATTATTCGGTTATTGTACAGCAGATCGTTACGAATTAATACATCTAACACTCATTTACTTTACAGAACTTTGAAAAATAAGGATTATTGCCGCTCTCCTGTAAATATATTGAGAACATAAGGATCATCCAAGGAAAGAGGGGCGTTCCCCAAGGAGGCGGCAATGACGGAAAACAAGATTCGCGTATTGTTTGGCAGTCCAATCCACCAGAAGCCTATGGTTTTGAAAGAATTTCTGAATTCCCTGCTTCGTCTGAATATAGCCGATATTGAGCTGGATTTCCATCTAGTTGATGATAATGATGATGAGGAGTCAAGTCGACTGCTCCAGGAATTCCAAAGCATGGGTGATCATATTTACCTTCAGAGCTCCGGCTTTCACGATGCGTATATTCGCAATGATACTACCCACTTCTGGAATACCGATTTAGTCTGGAAAGTAGCCAATTTTAAGAATCTCATGATCAACCGAGCCCAGACCTTGAACTATGATTATTTATTCCTTATTGACTCTGATCTCATTCTCCATCCTGATACCCTCAGACATCTAATAGGTACGAACAAGGATATTATTTCAGAGGTATTCTGGACGCAATGGCAGCCAGGGACCATGTTTCAGCCGCAGGTATGGATGCACGACGAATACAATCAGTGGGAGCTGCTGCCCGGTGAAAAACTGCAACCAGAGGAGATCAATCGCAGATTTCATGAATTCATAGCTAAGATGCGGAATCCCGGAATCTATGAGGTAGGCGGACTCGGGGCTTGTACATTGATTAGCCAGCATGCGATAAAAGCTGGAGTTAGCTATAATCAAATTCGCAACATTTCATACTGGGGAGAAGACCGTCATTTCTGCATTCGTGCCGCAGCCCTTGGCATCCCGTTGTTCGTCGATACCCATTATCCTGCGCTACACTTGTATAGAGACAGTGATTTGAGTAAAGTTGAAGATTTCATCAAAGAAACTACGGAGGCCAAAGCTGAAGCCACTGATACTGAGAACAGCTCATCTACGGACGAAGTACCTGCATCATTAATGCCGACACCCACAACAGACCATCCAGACAACGAGATCTCCAAGGAGACAGTCCCCACAGCCAGAAAGCGGCCCAAGCTAACCCTGACCATGGTTGTGAAAAATGAAAGTGGGCGCTTTCTAAGACAGGTTCTGGAGGAGCATCGCAAATACATCGACGAGGCCGTCATTATTGATGATGGCAGCACCGATAACTCAGCGGCTATCTGCCTGGAGGCGCTTGAAGGCATTCCCGTTCATCTCGTGCACAATACTATATCCAAATTCAGTAATGAAATCGAGCTGCGAAAACAGCAGTGGGAAGAGGTTCTAAAGACGAAGCCCGAGTGGATTCTGAGTCTGGACGCAGACGAAATCTTTGAAACGAGCTTTGCGGCAAATATCGAACCCTTGCTGTACGCTGATGAGGTCGACCTATTCTGCTTCCGTCTCTATGATTTATGGAATGCCACCCATTACAGAGAAGATATTTACTGGCGCTCTCATATGAATTACCGTCCTTTTTTGCTTCGCTATAAAGAAGACTTCAACTATGTATGGAATGAATCCCCACAACACTGTGGGCGATTCCCCGAGAATATCTTCGAGCTTCCCCATCAGCTAAGCAACTTGCGACTCAAGCATCTAGGCTGGTCGAAGGCAGAATTCCGTTTAGAAAAATATTTGCGTTACATGCTCCTTGATCCCGATGGCCAATACGGCTGGAAGGAGCAATACCTGTCCATTCTGGATGAACACCCTCATTTAATCCCTTGGGTGGAATGAGGGTAATCATAAAAAGGACGTCCACAAAACCTTAGTGGCTTTGTGGACGCCTTTTATTTTTACATAGTATCAACATCTGGCTTTATAATGCTCACCGTCAGGCCGCCGCCGGATTCGTCTACTTGAATCACCGTACCTTCTGCGGCTTCACCAGCAATGATCGCACGTGCCACACGGGTCTCCAGACTTCGCTGGATGAAGCGTTTCAGCGGTCTCGCCCCATACACTGGATCAAAACCTTCCTTAGCGATAAAACGTACCGCGGGTTCAGTTAACTCAAGAGCAATCTCCCGGTCAGCAAGACGTAAACGTAATCCGTCCACCAGTTTGTCCACGATTTTCTCGATCTCGCCCAGGGTCAACGGCTTGAACATCACAATATCGTCAACCCGGTTCAGGAACTCTGGACGGAAATGACCAGTTAGTTCCTTCATTACGCTATCCTTGGCAGACTCCGTAAGCTGACCCTTCTCATCGGTGCCTTGAATCAGATGTGGTGAACCGATATTTGAGGTCATAATAATGATCGTGTTCTTGAAGTCGACCATCCGGCCCTGCGAATCGGTCAGCCGTCCATCATCAAGCAGCTGCAGTAGAATATTAAATACATCGGGATGGGCCTTCTCCACTTCATCGAGCAGCACTACTGTATAAGGCTGACGCCGTACAGCTTCTGTAAGCTGACCACCTTCCTCATATCCAACATATCCCGGAGGCGCACCGACCAAGCGAGAAACACTATGCTTCTCCATGTACTCCGACATATCGATACGAATCATGCCATCTTCGCGATCAAAGAGAGAGACCGCGAGCGATTTAGCCAGCTCCGTTTTCCCTACCCCAGTCGGACCGAGGAACAGGAAGGAACCGATCGGCCGATTCGGATCTTTGATCCCAGCTCTTGCCCGAAGCACGGCATCAGCCACCAAGCTGACAGCTTCATCTTGACCCACAACTCGTTCATGCAGCGTTTCTTCCAGACGCAGCAGCTTATCCCGTTCGCCTTCAACCAGTCGGCTAACTGGCACGCCCGTCCAACGCGAGACAATATCTGCGATTTCCTCCTCGGTTACAGCTTCACGCAATAATCTAGTATCCTGATCCTGCTGTGCCGCTTCTTCCGCTGCTTTCAATTGCCGCTCTAGATCAGGAATGATGCCATAGCTCAATTCGGCTGATTTATTAAGATCGTATTCCTCCTGTGCATCGACCAAATCCTTGCGGGCTTGCTCCAGCCCTTTTTTGAGGTCGCGGATGCCTTGTATCGCAGACTTTTCCTTCTCCCAGCGCGCCGTCATCCCAAGCTGCTTCTCCTTGAGATCGGCGAGCTCACGTTGTAAAATTTCCAGACGGCGTTTGCTGGCGTCATCCGTTTCTTTTTTGAGCGCTGCTTCTTCAATCTCCATCTGCATTAGACGACGAGTCACTTCATCCATCTCACCCGGCATGGAGTCAATCTCCGTACGAATCATGGCACAAGCTTCATCGACTAAGTCGATCGCTTTATCCGGTAAAAAACGATCCGTAATGTAGCGGTTAGATAGAACGCCTGCAGCGACGAGGGCGCTGTCATGGATTTTGACCCCGTGATGGACTTCGAAACGCTCCTTCAATCCACGCAAAATCGAGATCGTATCCTCTACATCCGGTTCACTGACCAGTACCTGTTGGAAACGGCGCTCCAGCGCAGGGTCCTTCTCAATATACTTGCGATATTCATCGAGCGTTGTAGCACCGATACAGTGCAGCTCGCCCCGAGCCAGCATCGGCTTCAGCATATTGCCCGCATCCATCGAGCCTTCGGTTTTACCTGCGCCTACAATCGTATGCAGCTCATCGATAAAAAGAATAATTCGGCCGTTACTTTCACGAACCTCCCTAAGTACCGCCTGCAGACGTTCTTCAAATTCACCACGGAACTTCGCGCCTGCTACAAGGGAACTCATATCCAGTGAGAAAATCGTCTTATCCTTCAGCCCCTCCGGTACGTCTTTGCGTACAATCCGGTGGGCCAAGCCTTCCACAATCGCTGTTTTACCTACACCTGGCTCACCGATCAGCACAGGGTTATTCTTCGTTTTACGGGACAGAATTCGGATCACGCGGCGTATCTCTGCGTCACGTCCGATGACTGGATCGATCTTGCCCGCGCGAACCTCTGCTACAAGATCACGTCCGTATTTCTCCAGCACCTCATAAGTAGCCTCCGGCTCCCGACTCGTTACACGCTGATGTCCACGAATCTCAGCAAGTATAGACATCAGCTTCTCGCGTGTTAATCCACGACTAACAAAAAGATCACGCAGCTCACGATTATCGCTGCTCGAATCCGACACCATGGCCAGCACGCCATGCTCTACCGAAACAAACTCGTCTTGCATTTTCGCCGCTTCCTTCTCCGCCTGCTCCAGTAGATGGATCAGCGACTGCGAGGCATAACGCCGTACCGTGCTTGCTCCTGATCCGCTTATGCTCGGCTTGCGCTGAAGCAGTTCATCCGTGCTGCGCAGCATCTCAGCTACGGGGACATTCATCTTTTGCAGCAATCTTGGCAGCAAGCCTTCTTGCTGCTGAAGTAACGCTTTTAACAGATGGAGATTATCGATCTCCTGATGTCCGCTGTCCGAAGCCAGCGACTGCGCCGCAGCCACTGCTTCCTGCAGCTTTTGAGTAAGTTTATTGAAATCCATAGCTCTCTCACCTTTCTATTCAAGAATGATATATGGGATCGGCTGTTTTGGCCGGGATAGGTTAATTTAGCGGGATTAATACCGTACATTTCGAGTGATCAGCCGAATTCGGCTCATTCAAGGGTATTTTTACCCCTCTTTTCGCTCATCGAGCCGAATTCAGCACCTTTAGAACATTTTTGCCCTTCTTTTTCCCCCGACACTCTTCGTTTCAGCACAAGTCACTTCTATAGTTAGTTTCTAATCAAGTTACTTTTCTACAACTAGCATTCCATTCACCATATTCACCAGCCAAAGTCGATCTCGAACATACAAAATTACCTCTACCTACCTATTAATTACCCACTTTTGCCTTCGGGCGCTGCGCACCAGCGCTTTGACGTTTAGGTCTCGCTTCGAAAGGGCTGGAATCAGCCAGCTTACGATAGAGGTTCTTCTCCGCTTCACTAGTTGGCTCAGGGACAACAATCTCAATTCCAAATAAAATATCACCGTTCGCACCATTGTCACGTTTCAAGCCCTTACCGGGGATACGCAGTGTTTTGCCACTTTGAATTCCTGCAGGAATCTTCAATTTCACCGCACCGCCACCCGGTAATGGAACCTTCACCTCTCCACCCAATACCGCTTGCCACGGAGCAACTTCAACCACGCCGTATAGATCATCATCTCGAAGCTCGTATATATCATGAGGAAGAATATGAAGTGCCAGCAGTACATCGCCGCCTGGAGCTATACCACTCTGAGTGGTTCCTGCGATTTTTAAAATCGTGCCTTCACTAGATCCCCGCGGAACTTGAACGTCCACAGTTTTATCACCGATCTGAACTCTTACAGTTGCTCCCTTATAGGCCTGCTCCAACGTAATATCCAGCTGCGCCTGCGTCGAACTACGCGCCTCACCCCATGGATTGCCGCTCGACCGCCCACTGCCACTACTAGAAAAGAAATCAAAGCCGGCGCGATCCGCCGATCCCCGATTCCCAAAAAACATTCCGAACAAATCTTCCTCCGAAATGCCAGAACCTCCTGCAGAATAAGTTCCGCCGCCCCAGCTTCCACCAAAGTTCGAATCCCACGAAGAGGCTCCGCTCGACGCACCTCCACCAGCTCTACCGCGCTGAGCCCCATAAAGCAGCTCCTCATCGTAAAGCTTCCGCTTCTCCTCATTACCCAGCACTTCATAGGCTTCAGCCGCTTCTTTGAATTTCACCTCTGCCTCAGGGGCTTTGTTCACATCGGGATGCCACTTTTTGGCTAGCTTTTGATAAGCCTTTTTAATTTCCTGTTTAGTTGCTGTTTTGCTCACGCCCAAAGCATCATAATAGCTTTTGTTAGCCACTCGGATTCCTCCCTTCAACGCTTTATTAAATACAACTCATCGTACGATTCCGAGAAAAGACGCACCATAGCCGGAATCCTCCACTACAATGCGCCTTTTGTTCATAACACTATATTAAAAGCTCGCTGCCTATTTCTAAGATGCTGAGCGGAAACTATTACCGCCTAAATTATGCTTATTCAGACTGCGAAGCGCTAGAATCTCCGTCTTGAATCTCAATGCGTTTCCCTTGCGGTTTTTGCTGTTTTGGAACTTCCAGCTTTAGTAATCCGTCTTTCAAAGACGCGCGAATCTCTTCCACTGCAATATCCTGAACATAGAATCTGCGAACATATTCACCATATCGACGTTCTCTACGTACAATTTGATGATCCTTGTTCTCCTCCGCATTCTCTTCCTTCCGCACCGCTTTAATCGTCAAGTAAGGGCTGGCGTAATCAATGTCGATTTCTTCTTTTTTAAAGCCAGGAAGTTCAGCTTCAATCAGGTAAGCCTGCTCACTCTCGCGAATATCCGTTCTGAAGGACATCGTGGAGCTCTTGATCGGTGCAAAAAAATCATCATTAAAAACATCATTCAAAGACTTAGCCAGCATACCAAAAGCATCATCTCTACGTTTACCAAAAGGAACCAAATCAAACATTATCCATTCTCCTCTCATTGACTTTGACTTTATTTGACCTATGACCTTATTATAGTCCTCTGCCAGAGGAATAACAAAACCGATTTAAGCCAAATTTCGGTCAAAATCAGGCAAATCGGCTGATTTAATGCTACAAATTTTAATATTTTTAATGTTTTGACCTTTTTTGACCTTTGTTTGATCTATACTTCAAAATTCAGTACGATTAGTATATGTTTTGCTCTTACGTTCCATACAAGCCTGTAACTTCACATTCATTACAACCCAAAACATCCTACTCAAAAAGAAATGATATAATGAAAGTCAAATAACGACTATTTTTCTTACGGGAGACCAATTGTATGCAACCAACCTATCCTATGGATGATACGCAGTGGAGTAAGCTCATCCAGAATGTCGCCTATTATTTCGATGACCTCACCCTCAAGCGAGGGTTCCAATATTATAAGCAAAGCCGTATTCGCTCGTTCACCATGACAGAGCCGTCTAAGATAACTGCACTTGTTGAAGGTAGAGAGGATTACCGCGTTACGATTGATCTGGACAGCTTCACTCGGTGTCATTGTAACTGCCCGGTTTCAGGTCATTGCAAGCATATGGCTGCCGTGCTGCTCAGTTTTGCTGAACAACAGAATAGGTCTGTACAAGTTCTAGCTAACGCCAAGGCCGCATCTTTTCTCCCAAAAACATCAATTAGTTCACCTGTCGGAACCGATGGAAAGCAACAACAGCAGCTAAAAGAGCATGTCAGCCGGATCGCTGACGGAGGCATCACGGAGTGGCGCGAGTATTTTGCATTCTGCATCACGCCTCTGGCACATACCACTCGGAATCCTGAATATGTGGATCGAGCATTATCTTCCATTACTAAATTCAAGCCGAAGTTATCACCGGAAATGGACAAGCTATTTACCCTGCATGCTCATCTTTTTCTTCTAGAAAAGCTGGCTAAGCCTTCCGCTAATCTACCCGGTCAGGTCGCCTTCACCTCATCACTCGGCTATTACACGCAAGTAGCGGTCTCAGAGCTACAGGAAGCAATCACACGTCTGTTAAAAAGCACACTCCCGCTGTCTCCCGAGCAAGCGCAGGAATACGATCTGTGGCCGCATATCGTCGAGACCCTCTCCTACTTGCGGCGTGAGATGTTGACGGAGTCGCGCGATCGCTTGCGGGATCAGCCCTCTTTTTCACTGTGCTATGACCTGCTGTGGAGAAACTGGATTTATCCGAATACCGGTGGAACTAAGCTTTATCTGGATGAAATCAAACAGCTTCAGCAGGCAGAAAGTGAATTAGGCGCTTCCCTGTCACGCCATGCGTGGCTGTTAGCCCAGAGCCGCATGTATTTTTATCTGAAGGATGACCCAAAGGCTTGGGAATTACTGAATAAGGCTGCCGAGCGCCCAGGTCTCCATCCTGATGAGCTTATGAGCTTCACCTCCCCGCTTCTGGATGCAGGTGAATGGTCACGCTTGGTGGGCTGGCTTGCTCAGATCGGTCCGCTGCTGAGCAGCAGACTCTATAATCTAAATAACTATTCGAACAGCTGGGAAGAGGCCGTTCGCCACCTTCCTGAAGCTGAGCCGAAGATGTGGAATACATTAGCCACCATGTTACCTATCTCTGGAGAAGTATATGAAGAGAAGTTAATTACCTATGAAAAATGGCAGACATGGATGGATTATCAACTGTCCATCGGTAAGCTGCCTTCCGAATTTCGTGTTACAGACCTCCAGCCTATGGAGAAAAACGCACCCGAAGTTCTGCTACCCTTCTACCATCAGGCCGTCGAAAGATTTGTGCTGGATAAGAATAGACATAGCTACAAAGCGGCTGTGAAACTATTGAAGCGATTATCCAAGCTATATAAAAAAATGAAACAAGAAGAACGGTGGGAAGAGTTCCTCATTGCCTTCACCACAAAGCACAGCAGACTCCGTGCGCTGCAAGAGGAGCTTCGGAAAGGAAAGCTAATACCATGAACATGCATTTACGCACGCTGACCATCCGGCTTGCATTAAGCCAGTATGGCGACGCTTTAATATATGGAATGAATGAAAGAGAAGATCTCGTGCCCGGCTTACAGCTTAAGCAGCGGTTATTCGCCTGGCATGAGGCATCTTTTTATGGTACGGAGTTAACCGTACAGCCAGCCGGCGAAGGTGTGGAGCTAGTGATTCTTCCTACTGAGCAGGTCATCCCCTTCTTTGCCGAGCAGAAGCTTCTGGCGCATATCGAATGGAGCTGGGAGGGCGATGCAGCCCACCTGATAGAACTTGCGCCACTTCTGGCTATATGTCTGGAGCACAAACAGTACATTCCCGATATCTCCGCTTATCGTGCCGGGAGGTTGCAATGGACCTGGGATGAGGGGGCTTTGGCGCAGGTGGCAGTGGAGAATGACACTGCCAAAGGGGCCCTTGAGGCGCTAAATGGCGGCAGCGAATTTAGCCGCGGGTTACGCGCGGCGTTCTCCGCCGCCGTATCGCAGAGGTATTACAGCACGGAAGCCGAAGCAGGCGACCTCCGGAGCGAATTCCCGCTTCTATTCGATAGAAGCGGGGCCCTTGCAGCGGGTATGGATACCGCTGCATGGCTTATCGCCATTGGCTGGAAGGCGGATACCGCGCCTTTCCGGCCTGCACTTCAGCTGCTGGAGCCGGAAGGGGATGAATCCCCTTGGCGGCTGCAGCTGATCCTTCAGGACAAGCGCGATGAATCCGCGCTTGTTCCCATCAGGCTCGCCGATGACGGCGAGCCGCACGGCTTGTGGCCGACAGCATGGTCGGCCCACGTGCATGAGCGCGCCGCGGGATGGCTGGAGCGCCTCCGCGGTAGTCTGCCGCCCGAGCGCTTCGCGGCGGGCGGCGACGTACTGGCCGAACCGCTCAGCGATGCCATCGCTTGGCGGTTCTTGACGGCCGAGAGCCAGCGGCTGCTAGAAGCAGGCTGGCAAGTGCTGCTGCCGGCGTGGTGGGAAGCCGCCAGCCGGAAAAAACCGCGCCTGCGCGCCAAGATCAGCTCCGGCGAGGACAAACGCAGCGGCGGCGAGTCGCTGTTCGGCCTCGATTCGATCATCGATTTCGATTGGCGAATCTCCATCGGTGACGTCGACCTCACCGAAGCTGAATTTGCCGAGCTGGTCGCAAGAGGGGAACGACTCGTCCGTTTCAAGGGCAAATGGGTCTCGCTCGATCCCGCGCTGCTGGCGCAAATCCAAAGAGCCATGGCCGGTATGGACAAGTCGCAAGGCTTATCCTTCCAAGATGTGCTTCAGCTTCATTTGCTACAAGCGAGTGAGGAAGCTGACGCTGAGGCTACAGAAGAGCAGCTTCAAGAGGATGCGGCCCGCCTGCGTCTCGAGGTAGAGCTAAACGAGCATTTGATCAGCCTCATTGGTCAGCTCGGGCAGCGCTCACAGTGGCCAAAGCCTCCGGTACCCGCAGGACTTCAGGCAGAGCTGCGCACCTATCAGCATGAAGGATATGCTTGGCTGACTTTCCTGCGTCAATTCGGTTTGGGCGCTTGTCTAGCCGATGATATGGGACTTGGTAAGACCGTCCAGCTCATCGCATATTTACTTCACATCAAAGAAAATACCGATCCAAGCTCATCCCGTCGCCAGACTGACCCACCGGGTTGGCCTGCGCTGATCATCTGTCCAACCTCCGTGCTGGGCAACTGGCAGAAGGAACTGCAGCGCTTCGCACCTTCTTTGAATGTGATGCTTCACTACGGAAGTCGCCGTCTGGACGCAGGATTCTTCTATGGTGCTGCTTCCCAAGCCGACGTGGTACTAACCTCTTATGCGACTGCGGCGCTTGATCAGGAATTACTGAAAGAATTCACTTGGGCGGCGATTTGTCTTGATGAAGCACAGAACATCAAGAATGCTCAAACGAAGCAGTCGGTAGCTGTACGCAGCTTCCCGGCTTTACACCGAATTGCGCTAACAGGAACACCTATAGAGAACAGATTATCCGAGCTGTGGTCCATTTATGATTTTATAACCCCAGGTTATCTAGGCAGCGCCAAATCCTTTAGCGACCGATTCAGCAATGCCATCGAGAAGGAACGTGACGAGAAGCGTACAGCGGATCTACAGAATCTCGTGAAGCCGTTCATGCTGCGCCGTAAGAAAAAGGATCCTAACATCCAGCTCGATCTGCCCGATAAAAACGAGATGAAAACCTATGTTCACCTGACAGCTGAACAAGCTGCGCTCTATGATCAGACCGTAAACGGACTGCTCGACCGTATGCAGAAGCTGGAGGGTATTGAGCGTAAGGGCGCCATTCTTGGGGCTTTGACCGGACTTAAGCAGCTATGTGATCACCCGATGCTGGTGACCAAGGAGGCCCTCCCTGAAACCGATTCGGACAACAAACTGGATACCAGTCTACTCATTAACCGTTCCTCTAAACTTGAAAGACTGCTGGATATGGTTAAGGAACTGCGTGCAGAGGATGAGCGCTGTCTTATCTTTACGCAATATGTCGGGATGGGAAAAATGCTTCAGGCTGTTCTACAGCAGGAGCTGGGGGAGCCTGTCCTTTATTTGAACGGAAGCACCTCCAAACAGGCGCGTGACCGAATGATTGAGCGATTTCAGACGCCCGCACCTTCTGCGGACGAAGGGTCTAAACGTTCAGATGCACCACCGTCCGATCAGCCGAATGTATTCATTCTTTCACTCAAAGCTGGAGGTGTTGGTCTGAACTTAACAGCAGCTAACCACGTATTCCACTTCGACCGATGGTGGAATCCAGCCGTTGAGAATCAGGCGACGGACCGCGCTTATCGGATGGGCCAGACGCGTGATGTACAGGTGCATAAATTCATCGCCCTCGGGACGCTCGAAGAAAAAATTGATGAGATGCTGGAGAGTAAGCAGCAGCTAAGCGATAATGTCATCTCCAGCTCTGAAGGCTGGATTACCGAGCTGTCTACTGAGGCTTTGACAGACCTATTTACATTGCGGCGAGGCTTAACAGACTAATTCTGCCGCTTTCAGATATTTAAGAAGGTGCTGGATAGTGTAGCGAAAGATTTGGTTTAATCCAATAAAAAGCAGAAACTCTTTATATCGGAGTTTCTGCTTTTTTTGTTACTGAACGATGGCGTAAGATCAGAATCATTCTCTAACCACCAACGAATCTGTGCATGTCATCCTTTTATGGCTTAACGAACATCGGTAATGTCTGCGTAAGGCCATTCGATTCCGGCCAGGAACGCCAACCAGAATACGCCGACCGCATATGCGGTGAAGAGGACGTCGCGGTACGTAAAGCCAATAACATAATAATAAGTTCTCTTGGCCTGCCCGGAAAACCGCTTCGCTTCCATAGCCACCGCGACTCTATGGGCGCGTCGTATGCTTTGGGCAAGCAAAGGGATCGCGTATCGGTGCAACAGCTGGTAGAAGTTAAATATCCTCCCTCGTTTGCGTATTCCCCTGACTTTCAATGCGTGGCGCAAGGTCTGGAATTCTTCTGCCAGAATAGGCACCAGCCGCATCGCGGCCAAGAAGCTGTATGCATACTTGGCCGGTAATCTCCCCTGCTGCATTAAGGAGTAGAAGAGGTTTACCGGCCTCGTCGTCAGACCGAACAGAAGCCCGACCGCTGCCATGCTCAGCGCCCTGAACCCCAGATGCAGCCCTCTGTAGAAGCTTTCTTCCGTAATGTTCACTAATCCCCATCGGACCCACTCCGTCTCTCCCTTGCCGAAGAACATCATCCCCGTAGATGTGGACACGAACATCAGCAAGAAAGGGGAGGTGTATAGCAGCAATCTGCGCAATGGGTGCCCGGACCATGGAAGCAGCAGCATCGAGCCGATGGCTACGTTCACCATGACGTTAAAGTCGTGGATGAGAATAATTGCCGCGAACCAGAGAGAGAACAGAACGATCTTAAGCGTGGGATTGACGCGGTGTAGCCAGGTTTCCCGGTGGGGAAAGGTCAATAACATCAGTAAGTCTCCCGTCTTCGATTCTCCATGACGCTGTGCAGAAATTTTCTACGATCCGCGCATCATGCGTGACCATAATAATCGAGGCTCCCGCCGAAAGCAGCCGCTCAAACTTCTCAAGCAAAGAGAACGTATTCCGTGCATCCAGCCCAAAGGTCGGCTCGTCTAGCAGCAATATGTGTTGCCCTTTTACGATCGCCGTCGCGACGCTTAATCGTCTCTTTTGTCCCATCGACAGCTGATACGGATGCCGCGAGGCAACGTCCTCTAAATAAAGTTCTTCCATTAGCTTATACGCCGTCGCACGCCGAATTTCGCAATTAACGCCATCCAGCATCAACGAATACTCGATCTCTTCCCGTACCGAATGTGTAACAAATTGAAATTCGGGGTTTTGAAAAACGAATGCGATATGCTCGACCGCTTGCGCAACATGCTCCGCTTCCCGGCCCGCTATCTTGCATATCCCTTCGGTCTTGATCAGTCGCATGATCGAGAGCAGCAAGGAGCTCTTGCCCGCTCCGTTATGACCGATGATCCCGATCCATTGACCAGGGGTGACGATTGCCCTCCCTACTTCGATGACCGCCCTGTTCCCTCGTTTGCCGCGAAACCTGTCCATTTCCAGATAGATATCTTCCCGATCGTTTGCGTTTGAATAACGAGTAATGCAGTCTGACCTCCGGGATTTATTCTCGATATAGTCCTCCCAGACGCCCGGATACCAAATTCCGTATTCTTGTAGCTCTCTCCTTTTAGCTGAAAAGATTTCCGTCGGCGATCCGTCAGCAATAACTACTCCTTCACGGGATAACACGACGATCCGATCGAAAAAATCGATAACGCCTTCGATCTTATGCTCAATTACGATCAAGGTAATGCCTTCGGACAGGCTTCTGATCGCAGACCATACCAGCTCCGTACCCTCACTATCCAACAGCGCCGTCGGTTCGTCCAGGAAAATCACTTCCGGCTCCATAGCCAGAACGGATGCTATGGCTAATCGCTGTTTCATCCCTTGCGATAACGATTGGATTGCGATATGGATATCGGGAATATCCAAGCCGACTTGAGCGAGATAAAGGCGGATCAGACCTGCCATCTCTTCGCGGGGGACGCGCATGTTCTCGAGAACGAAAGCCATCTCCTCGTCCACATACGGCATACAGAACTGCGTATCCGGATCTTGGAATACGTATCCCCATCTCTCGGGAACAAACGTCTCTTCGGCGATCATCGGAACTTCGATCGAACCGGGAATCAAACCGCTCAACACCTGCAGCAGCGTCGACTTTCCGCATCCGCTCGGGCCGAGCAGCAGCGTCTTCTCCCCCTGGTGGAAGGAAAGAGAAACGCCCTTGAACAACAAGGAGTCCTCTCCGGCAAACTTAAGCTTTAAGTTCTTAACTCCCGCAGCTATGGGGACTCCGGGCTCCGTCATAGTCGTGTCAAAGCGTCGTAGTCCGCCTTGGACGCCGGTCTCAACACATTGGTTACGCCTGTGAGCTCAAGCGCTTTGGACAGTCCGAAGGCGAAGATACCGGCGATGACGATACTTCCGAGTCCCCTCAATCCGATCAGCAGCGTATAGTTCCAAGCGGACAACGATTCAATGTAACCGTAGCCGAAATCCAGCACCAACGAGCCCGCCGCCGCCGCGAGCGCTGCCAACGACGTGACCCAGACGTTCGCGTTGCGATAGAGGAAAATCGCGAAGACTAACTCCGCGCCCAATCCCTGCAACGCGCCGTAATACAAGGTCGAAATCCCCCATTCGCTGCCCAATAGCGCACTTACGGAAGCCGCCGCAATCTCAGCCAGAAGCGCCACTCCCGGCTTGCGGATGATGAGAAACGCGAACGTCCCGGCAATGAACCACATGCCGTATATCGTTTGTTCCGCATGGGTACCCAGTGGTTTGACCACGTCGTACATCGGTCCCCAGATTTTATAGATAATGCCGAATACGACCGCGATCACGATGGTTACCAGAATATCAGTCAGCTTCAATCCCCGTGACCTCGTCCCTTTGTCTTGTTGTCCTTGCCTTTGTCCTTGATTAGCTTGTTCCATGCTTCAACAACTTCCCTTCTAGGTTCTTGGATTCGTTGCTCGCATGATGTGAGTAATTTTAAAAAGCCTACCCATTAATGGGTAGGCTTGCGCATGGCATCAAAAAAAAGGATGCTCGACAATAACGTCTCTACGCTGGCATTACCCAGATCAGATCGACGGTCAGCGGCATAAGGCCGCTATCTCAGCCTGACTTCATCAAGCACCCGTTTATTGCGATTCAACTTCCTATAACTTATATCATAAGTAAACTTTTTACAATATGATTTTCGTTTCCTGGGTATCCCTATCGCGGCAATGCTCACCATTGCTCGGACATCTTAAAGGTGACTGCGAGATCATCATCACCTGAGAGTGAGTTCACTACCAGGGTAACCGGCTCATCCTGAAGCTCGTAAGAGAGTCGCTCGTTAAGCAAGTTAACGGCCAAATTTGCATACGCACCAGAGATCCCTGATCCTGTACCTTGCATAATTACCTTTCCACCCGTGACCGTAGTGCAAGTGTAATTGACTAGCAGTGCTGTGTCCGTGACAGGAATATCCGTAGTTGGTGTAGGGAAATTCTCGAATGTCCCATCCAGAGTTCCACCTGCAACGACCATATAACGCACAGGTCTTTTGGATAGGATATCTAAAGCAGCCGGTCTAATTTCAGCCGCAAGACCTTGTGGAATAGTAAAGGTAGGACTCCTCATAAAGCTGATCGCTGCGAAGTCGGACGATGTAACCGATACGTTATCACGTATTTCCGAGGTTATACGGCTTACTTGAAACACTTCCAGATTAACGGCCGTCCATACACCGTTCACATCCACAAGAAAAACCTGAATCTTTAATTGCTCCTGTGAATACACAAAATTAAATTGGAATAAATCCTCTACAATAGGGTAGGTCTTGCTTAACGTTTCCCGATATTGCAGCTCAAATAATTCTTCAATAAAGACTGTCTGAGGACTTGCACTATTGGCTAAACCCGTTAAATAACAAGCCGCGCCAGCTGATCCATTGTTAACTACTTTGATCACAACTTGATTTATTGGACGAGTACCGTCGACAGGTAAATTAATGATGGTGTTTGTAGAGAGGACAGGCAATGTCTTCACACCTCCTATTCATATCAAATTATATCTATATGTTATGAAATCAATTTTTAGAATTCTTGGATGTAACCCCCACCCCCGATTTGCCACCAAATAAAGGATGTGGTAAACTCGACTTAACTTTTTATGAACGGAGGGTTACGTGTGATAGACTTTATCCGAGTTAGAACTTTGCGCGGCTAATTGAATAGCGCTAAAGCTCTGCCCATGTGCAGAGGACTCAGGATTGGTCTACCCATTTAACTCCATAGAAGCCAACAAACTAAAACGCCTTCGGCGTCCTTATAAGGACGGTAGCGTTTATGTGAGAATTATAAGGATAAAGTATATCGTGAAACTTATACTTTCTTATAATTTAAACCAACTACTACTCGTAAGGGATTAATTTATCATTCCCCTATGACCGAGCCGTTGTTTGCTTCGATATATCTATGGAAGACCCAAATGTTGTAACGGAGACTTCTCCTTATACATTTGTTCTGACGTCCTCTAACGAACCGTAAGCACAGGCAGATGGCCTGTGTTTTTTGCGTTTACTATTTACTACTGGAGGATTAATAAATATATGGAACAACTACGAGAAAAAGCTATTATAGTCGGTGTCCAGCTACAAAACGAAACAAACTTCGCTTATTCGATGGAAGAACTCACTAATCTGGCTGCGGCCTGTGACCTAGAAGTTGTAGGAGAGCTTACTCAAAAAGCGAGTCGAATCAACCCTTCCCACTATATCGGAACAGGCAAAATTCAAGAATTATCGGCGCTTCTAGAAGCGCATGATGCTCCTATTGTTATTTTTAACGATGAGCTATCCCCTTCACAGATTCGCAATTTGGAATCCTCTTTGGACCGTCAAGTCATCGACCGGACGATTCTGATTCTGAATATTTTCGCGGAAAGAGCAAAGACCAAAGAAGCACAGCTGCAAGTAGAAGTAGCCAAGCTGCAGTATATGCTGCCCCGCTTGACAGGTCTTCGAGAATCCCTCGGCAGACAGGGCGGTGGTTCTGGTCTGAAGAACAGAGGCGCTGGTGAAACCAAGCTGGAGCTGGATCGCAGAAGAATTGAAGAACGGATTTCAGCGCTACAGGTTGAGCTTCAACAGCAAGTGGCCAGACGCCAAATTCAGCGGAAGCAGCGGCATAAGAATGAGGTTCCTGTTGTCTGCCTCGTCGGCTATACGAACACCGGCAAGTCCAGCTTAATGAATGTGATGGTGGAGATGTATCATCCCGGCTCTAATAAGCAGGTGTTCGCCAAGGATATGTTATTTGCTACGCTGGAGACATCCGTTCGGAGCATTGAGCTACCGGATCACAAAACCTTTTTATTAACAGATACCGTCGGATTCGTCAGCCAGCTTCCCCATCACCTGGTCAAAGCCTTCCGCTCCACGCTCGAAGAGGTGACCGAAGCGGACTTATTGATTCACGTAGTCGATATTTCCGATCCGCAGCATGAGCAGCATATGGCCGTTACCGATGAGACGTTAAAAGCACTCGGCGCAGACCAAATTCCAACGGTTTATGCTTACAACAAAGCTGACCTAACTGACTTGCCTTACCCTCACCTTGAGGGTGACAACGTCTATCTCTCTGCCAAACAAAATAGTGGAATGGCTGAACTTACAAGTCTGATTCGCAGCCATGTGTTTACGGATTATGTACAGTGTGAAATTCTGATTCCATTCGATCGTGGCAATGTGGTCTCCTATTTCAACGAGCATGCCCATGTTCAATCCACTAGCTATGAAGAAACAGGCACACGGCTTGCGCTAGAATGCAGAAAATCTGATTTCGAGAAATTCCGCAACGACTTTGTTGAGCTTTAGGCTATTGGACACAGTAAATCCCGGACCTTATCGGAGGTCCGGGATTTTTTTTCAGGAAGATAGCTCTTCTTAGCACCCTCTTAGCTGCTAGATCTTATAAATATAGCTTCTAGTCCCTATTCTTGAAAAAACAGTACACTGGGAGCCTCTATTTTCCGCCATGGGTAAGACAGAACCTGTAGATAGTTGCTGTAAATAATTAAAATCAGGATGTATCGACTCATTCGTAAGAAAAGCTGAGGTATTGCTTCCGGGCGATCTTTCCTCATTAAGAGAGGCTATGATGACTTCAACAGTGGTGATCCCAATGCCGTGGCCATAGAACAGGTCTTCTTCAAGCTTAACAGCATTCTCACCCTGCCATTCTGGCTTGCTAGGCGCATGATCTGGATTCCTGAAATACACAATATCTCCCCGCAGCATCTGATCCTTATTATAGTTCGTAATTAAGCGTAGATTCTCGTCGTAGTTCCAGTCCCATAAAAATAAATCCTTAAAATACTTATTAAAGTCTTCTTCACCTATAGCCTCAATTGTCGCTCTGTACATAACAATGACCATGGCTGTTGCGCATTCGAAGGCATATAAATGTCCGTTCTGAAAAATGTCTTTAATCCCCACCGAAGGCGCCACACCAGCGTTCAGCTGTAGTCCTCCAATATCTGTACGCGTCCAAAACTGCGGGTTGCAGCGCGACTCATCAAATGTTGCAAAATCCGCTCCACTGTTATTTAAAGCTTCCGCCGATTCCACGATGCTGTCTCTCATTTTCCGTTCAAAGTCAAGGGCATCGGGTGAACGAACTTCCTTCACCATGCTTAGTCCCTCCAATATTATAGGTTCTAAATATAGGTTATTGTACGTGTTCGCTGCCCAGTTGGTGCTTAATTCATTTTATTCCCCTGACTCAACAAACCACTGATTGAGCTGCCTGGTCTCTTCCGTCAAAATATCCAAATATATAGAAGTGCGGTATCCCGTATCCTTTAAGCTTTTTCCCGTAATCTCTGCTATGCGATTTAATCTGTACAGCAATGTGTTGGTATGAATATGTAAAAAAGCGGCGGATTCCTTCAAGTTTCCACTGAGTGATAAATAAACGGCAATCGTTTTTAGAAAATCACTTTTATGCTCGCGATCATGCTCTTTTAGCGGATACAGTAAAGGACTTTTACGGGTCCGACTACGTTTTTGCTCTATAATAGCCGGAACATACGCCCAAAATCCAATATCCTCATACAATAGTAACTCTCGGCCATGAAAAGGCAGCAGCTTCTTGATTTCCAGAATGGAACCCGCTTCCCAGTACGCAATGGCTGCCGACATATATTCAGTGTAATCCAGGCTACAGCCTGCAGCCAGCATACAGTTCTCACTCTTACGCATATCCTCGATAATTTTGTGCATGAACGAATACAGACCACCCGTCCCTTCCATGCGAAAGCTGAATGAAAACAATATAATTAACCGATTGTGCTCAGCAGTCAGAAACAATAATTTCAGCCCCGGATAGGAGGTCATAGTTTGCCGAAACCGAAGTACGAAGTGGTCATTGATGACCTTGTCACTCTCAAACACGCTAATATAAAATTTGTCCGGCAAAAGAATCGACCAAACTTCCGCATCCTGCTTGATATTCGCTTCATTGTCGTAATGGGAGGTGAGCAGCTTCCAGAAAAAATCCTCCTGCGTTTTCTCCTGCTTCGTCTTCCAACCCCGTTGCTTCAATATATAACGACCAACAATGGCCGCCGCTTTCTCTACAATATTCTCTGCGTGTCCTTCAACTAGATTGCCTGCATCCACTACCCATATGTACCCGAGTATTTCCTTCTGATGTTTGATGCAAATAGCGAGTCGGGGGCCAAGACCTACCTCCATGACCGCAGGAATCCGAATCGGACGTGTAGCGCTCTCAAGCTGCTGCATAATCCCCTTCTTGCGCAAGCCAATAATGACAGCGTTAGGCACGCGCTTTCCAATAATGGTCGAAATTCTCGCGGAATCACTCTCAAATTGATGGGAGCTGTATCCGATCACATGATGATTGCTGTCCTCAATCGTAACTTGGGATTGAAGAGATTCACTAATCGCATCCGCCAACGATTCCATACTATCGAAGAAACGATCAAACAATGGATCCTTTTCCGTCACTAGCCCCACCCCTGCCTGAAAAAATAGCCGAACCTTGTACTCTAGAGTGATTTTATTATAGTATGCGTGCTCCTAGCTGACTATAAGATAATGGGATGGGGGCGAGCTGGCGGGACCTTGAGATCGCCGGGTGGAGGAGTTACGAGGTTATAGAGTTGCGTGGGGGCGTCTTTGCTGAGTACAGGTTACGTTGGTTGCGGAATGGCGGGGGTTATGGAGTGGCGTGGGACGGAGTTGCCGTCTTCGTTGATGCGGGTTACGGCGTGACGGAGTGGCGCGACAGTACATAAACCGCTACTTGATAGAGCCCCTTTAGAGTTTTTAGGGAATTCCTCCCTAAAATTCTGTATTTTAGACTTGGTTTACTACTAATCAGGGAAAAACTCCCTAATATTCAACCGATCAGGTTATTATTGGGTATATTCTTCGTATTTATAGGGAGAAATTTCCTAAAAATAGCGTTTCAAGCTTTTTTCGCGTAATTTATAGGGGGGATTTCCCTAAAAATCATCTTCAACAAATCTCTCACCGTAACAAAAAACCAAATACTAACTAAATTAAGCAGTAACTAGCCAAATCAAGCTGCACATAGTTGAAACTAGCTGGTTTTGATCGAATTCCAACCAACTTCTACGTTGTCTATCCACCTTTAGCACAGCGCTAGTAACATCCACTGTATCTAGGCACACCACTATACAACTCAGCTACTTTTAACACCCACCAACACACATCCACCCGATCCAACGATCTTCATAACGCAGTCCTACAGCCTTTAACACCGAACTAGTAGATCTCTGCTGGATCTAGCACACTGAGGCCACTCCTAGCTACCTCCTAGATCAAACTAGCAGACTTCTGCCAGATCCTCCCCACATCGAACTGAGCCGAAAATATTACTCCCAGAAACAACAAACAGCAAACTCCCAAAGCGGGAATTCGCTGTCTATTGTCCCTAAATATCACCACTCATTTGGAACGCATCTATTCATCTCAATTTAGCTCTATTTAGCTCATCGTGAACGTCTGCTCCATGGCTTGTTCTACCGTAAAATGTTGCTCGCCAAGTGCTTCAGCCACGGCTTGGCAGGTGATCTTGCCATTAGCCACATTCACACCGCTTCTTAGGCCAGCATTATCTTGAATCGCCTTGATCACGCCTTTTTTGGCAATTTGAAGGGCGTATGGCACGGTGACATTAGTTAAAGCGATCGTCGAGGTTTTAGCAACAGCCCCCGGCATATTAGCTACAGAATAATGCAGCACGCCGTGCTTGATAAATACAGGATTATCATGTGTTGTCACTCTGTCAATCGTTTCTACGATACCACCTTGGTCAATGGCCACATCGACAATCACCGATCCCGGCTTCATAGTCTTGACCATTTCTTCTGTAACCAGCTTCGGTGCTTTTGCACCCGGAATCAACACCGCACCTACCAACAGATCTGCCTCAGCTACCACTTTGGCAATATTGTAAGGGTTCGAGATCAGCGTGTTAATCTGTGCCCCAAAAATATCATCTAATTGACGCAATCTTTCCGCACTAAGGTCAACAATTGTAACATCAGCACCCAAACCGATAGCCATTTTTGCAGCGTTTGTACCTACTACTCCACCACCGATAATGCTAACTTTGCCACGACTAACCCCGGGAACACCGGAGAGAAGAATCCCTTGTCCGCCATAGTTTTTTTGCAAGAACTGAGCGCCCAGCTGAACAGACATCCGGCCCGCAACTTCACTCATCGGTGTTAATAGTGGCAAGGTACGTTCATGAACGACCGTCTCATATCCGATGGCAAAGACACCCTTGTCTTTGAGCGCAGCGGCCAAAGAAGGCTCTGGTGCAAGATGCAGATACGTGAACAAAATAAGGCCTGGACGGAAATAGGGGTACTCGCTTTCCAGCGGTTCTTTCACTTTCATCACCATTTCTGCGGAGCTCCAAACCGTAGCTGCATCCTGAATCAGCTGTGCTCCAGCAGAAGCATACTCTTCGTTTGGAAACCCACTTCCCACACCAGCCCCTGCTTCCACCAGCACTTGATGTCCTTCTTTAATAAGGCTAACTACACCCGCAGGTGTTATGGCTACACGATTCTCATTATTTTTAATTTCTTTAGGCACTGCGATAATCATCATTCATCTCTCCCGTCTAATGTAGATCCCTTATGTAAAGAATGATAACATACGTTTAGTATTCCCAATTTGGTAAAAAATTAAAATATTATCTATCATCATTGTGTTTTTACACAAAGGATTTCCCTTAAACCGCCCATCAAATTCAGGTTCATTTGGTACCCAACACAACCCTCTTTATTATCTCATAAAAAAAGACACCCCTTAGAATGTCTTTTTGACGATTTTGTATGAAATTAAAGCACTACTACCATTACGGAATGTCATATTAAGTGACGCGTACTATTTTGACAGCAATAACATCACCGTTTCTAAGATTACATTTACCCCTTTTTCACAGTCTTCATAGGAGGTAAGCTCCTCTTCACAATGACTTTTGCCCTTCACACTAGGTACAAACACCATAGCCGATGGTAGAAAGCTGGCTACGAACTGAGCATCATGCCCTGCGCCACTTGCGATCTTCCGATTAGAATAGCCCAAGACTTGTGTCGCTTGCTCCACTAAATCACACACGCCCCGATCAAACCAAACAGTCTCTCTGCCCCAAAGCTTGGTCTTACTCACTTCGCAGTCCACCAGACTCTCCGGCAAACCATGGATAATGGCTTCCACCTCACGGACAAGCTCCATATCTTTATGTCTAGCCTCAATCGTGAAGATCACTTTATTGGGAATGACGGTATGAATATTAGGAAGCACATTCATTCTGCCCATGGTATACACCAGCTCGGAGTCGAGCACACTCAGCTTGCTTCGCAGTTCCGTGATCAGATCCGTGGCTGCGAACAAGGCATCCTTACGCATCGCCATAGGCGTGGTGCCTGCGTGATCCGATTCCCCCGTCACCTCAATCTCATAACAGGCCATGCCAACTACACAGTCCACCAGACCAATCGACACTTCTTCTTGTTCTAGCACAGGACCTTGCTCGATATGAAGCTCTAAATAAGCAGTGGCTTCGGTAATACGATTGCTCGTTTCTCCCTTATACCCACTTTTCTCGAGCGCTTCTCCAAAAGTAATGCCCTCCGGATCTTTTTTATTCAGCATTGTCGTCTTATCGAACTTCCCGGACAGCACACCAGAGGCCATCATCGAAGGCTCGAAGCGAGCTCCTTCTTCATTTGTGAAATTCATAATGGTCACTGGTAGCTTCGGCTTTATTCCGTGATCCACGAGTGTGCGCACCACCTCTAGTCCAGCGATCACGCCTAATACGCCATCGAATCTGCCGCCTTTTTTCACGGTATCCATATGCGAACCGATTACAATAGGAGGCCCAGATGCTACACCCGCAAGCGTAGCGTACATCGTACCCATGTCATCCACCTTCACAGACATCCCCAGCTCTTCACAGCAAGCGCAAAAATAATTCCGAACCTTACCATCCTCTTCCGTCAGCGATAAGCGGGTCACGCCGTTGTTATCTGTACGCCCAAAATCCGCAAATGCCTCAATCGTATTCTTTAATCTCTCACCGTTCACGAATATTTTTTGCAATTGCATCGTAGGCCCCTCCACTTCGAGCGTTCATGATTTTAATGGCTTTCTATATATGTTATACCAATCCATATGATTTTCATTTTACATACTGTAATAATTATTATTCACATGATACTACAACGAATAGAGCCAGTAATAAGTAAACTAAAGTAGTATATACAACCTTTTCTTATGAATAGTAAGCTTAAGTTAGCTTATCATCCAGTTTTACACAGGAAAGGAGCGAGCACATGAATTTAAGCATTGTGGTCCCTGTATACAATATCGAACAATATATAACCCCTATGTTTAATTCACTCCTTGACCAAAACGAACAGCAATTCGAGGTCATTATCGTAGATGATGGATCTACGGATAACACCTACAACGTTATAGAATCGATACTTTCACTTAACCCCAAACTTTTCTGCAAAGTTATTCGAACAGAGAATCAAGGGGTAAGTGCGGCTAGAAATACAGGCTTAGCAGAAGCCACAGGGAAATATGTGTTGTTTCTAGATGGAGATGATTATATCTCTACAGACTTAGTACGAACCATTCATAACAATACTCAAGCATCAGACCCTGAGATTATTTGCTGGGGATATAACCATGTTTCAGAGGATGGAGTTACTATTTTGAGCTACGCCTCTGCTTATAGCGGCATCACAGGTAGTGAAGCGCTGACTCATATTCTCGTGAACAAAAGCTTACGAATATGGACAGGGAGCATTGCGTACAAACGGGAATTACTACTCCTTCATGGGCTCAAATATACGGAGCGCTGTGTGAATGGAGAAGATCAGGAGTTTATTTACAAAGCCTTATCCAGAGCCGCAAGAGTCATCACGTTACCGGATATATTATCGTTTTATTTACAAAGAAACACGTCGATTTCCAACAGCTATAATGTGAAAAAATTTGATGTCGTCGATGTATTCAAACGGGTCGATGCCTATTTCGAGGCCCATCCCTTTGAGCAGTTAGATACGATATCCCCTTATATAAGAAATCGTGAGCTGATCGAGAACTACTTTTTCAACCTAAAGACCTGTCTAAATGAGACAGAAGGCGTAAGCATTCAAGAGTTACTTCGCGACATCGACCATACCTATCCTGAACTAAATCAAGAAATGTATGAACTCATAAGACGTTATAGAGGGAATGATCGAAGATTAGCCCTTTATATCCGAGCATTCTTAATCTCCCCGCTTCTATATCACAGATTCATTTCTGTGGAGAGAGGCTTATCCAGGTTCAAGCGAAAGGAATCTAGACTATGAAAAAGATGCTGATCTATGCCTATACCGAATTTAATTTGGGCGATGATTTATTCATTAAGGTGCTATGTGAGAGATATCCGGATACCGAATTCAGAATCTGCGCTCCACGCTTATACAAGCTATGCTTCAAAGAGATCAAGAACCTCAAAGTGTATCCTTCTGATTCCCTTTTCTTAAGAGGCATTGCCTCTATTTGCAGAAGGTTAAAGATACATAATCTGGCGCAAAAATATATGGCCAATCGCTCCGACGGCGTTGTTCATATCGGTGGCTCGATCTTTATGCAGGCAGAGCATTGGGAGGAGCATTTTAAGAACGCAGAAGCCATCCGGAATAAGAATAAACCCTACTATTTATTAGGAGCCAATTTTGGCCCTTATACAGATAATGAATATTATGAGGAACACAAGCGGATTTTTAAGGACTATACAGACATCTGCTTTAGAGAAAAGTACTCTTATGATTTATTCGAGGATCTGGATCATGTCCGTTTAGCACCCGATATTATTTTTCAGCTTGACCCGCTAGATCTTCAAACCGAATCAAAGGATTATATCGTCTTATCCGTCATTAAGCCTTCTGCTAAAGGTCTGAACGGTTTTGACAACCTCTATTATGAAAAAATGAAAGAACTCGCAATTTATTTCATTGAAAAAGGCTACGCTGTTCATTTCATGTCATTTTGTGAACACGAAGGCGATCAGCTGGCGATTGAGGAAATCCAGAGTCTTATGGGCCCCTCTTATGAGGATTCCATCCAAGTGCATTTATACAAAACGAATATGGAAGAGGTCTTGGCCGTTCTAGCCCATTCCAGCTTTATCGTAGCTTCAAGATTCCATGCGATGATTCTGGGCTGGGTATTGGGTAAACCAGTGTTTCCCGTAGCTTACAGCAAAAAAATGATCAACGTAATGGAAGATGCCCAGTTCAATGGGTTATATACCGATTTCACTACACTGGAGCAGCTCCAGCCTGCGCAGGTTTTTGAAAGCATGACTGCTCACTACATGGATGTCACGCTGCAAGCGAAACATGCCGAAAGACATTTTGAGCAGCTGGATACGTATTTATCGCTTTACGAAAGGAGGATACGTTATGAGAGCCAAGCGGAGCATTCTTAACTTATCCTTTGGACTCGGGAGTCAGCTCATCACGATCATCCTCGGATTTTTCATCCCCCGACTGATTATGGTCAACTATGGCTCTGAAGCAAACGGATTAATCGCTTCTATTGTACAGATCATTAGTTATTTGGCCCTGCTGGAAGCCGGCGTAGGCGCCGCTTCGATCCAAGCCCTATACAAGCCAGTAGCTTCGGATGATAAGAACCACATCAACTCTATTCTGGCCGCCACCTCTAGCTATTATAAAAAAACAGGCATTTATTATTTCTTCGCCGTCCTTCTACTCGCCACCCTGTATCCATTAGTGATCACTTCTGACATCGATCGATTATCGGTTATGCTCATTATTTTACTTACAGGAATGGGTGGAGCGATCAATTATTATTTTCAAGGAAAATTCAAAGTCCTTCTCGCTGCAGAGGGAAAAAGCTATGTAGAGACTTCTATAGTCACCGTGGCTAATATTCTGAACAATGTGGTTCGGATTCTGTTATTACTTCAAGGCGTTAACATCATCGCTGTGCAAGCTTCCTATTTCATATTGACCATACTTCAAATCGTCGTCTTCTATATCTATATCAATAAGCATTACAAATGGATCAACCTTAATCTCAAACCAGACTATGAAGCCATTGGTCAAAAAAATTCCGTGTTAGTCCATGAGATCTCCTACTTAGTGTTTAGAAATACTGACGTGCTAATCCTGACTATATTTACGAACTTAAAGATCGTCAGCATTTATGTCATGTACAACATGATTTTTACAATTGTAGATAACATTGTCCAAACCATAAACGGAAGCGTGAAAGCTGCTCTAGGTCAGAGCTTTCATGAGAGTAAAGAAGCCTTTATTAAATTTTATGATGCTTACGAAGTGTATTTTATGGGGCTCATTTTCTCGATTCTAACGGTAGCTTACATTCTAATTCTACCTTTTATGAAACTGTATACCGCTGGGGTAAATGACGTGAATTATATCGATATGTGGCTGCCGATCCTGTTCGTAGTCATCAAATTATTAACCAATGCCAGAGCTTCCTCCAATAATGTGATTACGATCGCCGGACATTTCAAGAACACACAGAACCGTTCCATTCTAGAATCCGCCATCAATCTAGTCGCTTCTATTGTCTTCGTTATCTTTATGGGGATTTACGGTGTATTGATGGGAACGATAGCCGCTCTCTTGTATCGCTCCATAGATATCGTGGTCTATGCTAGCAGACATTTGCTGGAGCGGAGCCCTTGGGTCACTTTTAGAAGATGGCTTACGAATGCAGTCGTTTTTGTTGGCATTATTCTAATCTCCAGCGCCATCGACATCCCTATCCATTCCTATGCAGGAATTATGTTGTGGGGTGTACTGTTAGGGCTTGTGATCCTACCCGTATATTTCGTAATTGCCTCCTTAATGGAACGGGAAGTTTTCCTGTATACATGGGGACATCTCAAAACGTATCGATATAAACTCAAAAGTAAAATTGCAGCTAGACCTAAGGTAAGTGGTTTATCCAAATAACACAGCAGGAGGCCCCCAAATGGATCATAGCGAGGTTTTACAGCAAGCCTGTTACGTCTTTCTAAATGACCTTAATGATGAAATCAGCCCTTCATCTACCCTTCAATTGGATGATAAAGAAATATTCCAAAGATGCCGTCTGATCATAGATAAAGAACAAAATCCGCAAGTTAGAACCTTTCTGGAAACCTTATCTGAGGTGATCCATGCTTATCTCACAGAGAGAGCTTCAGAGGATGCATTAAGGTTCTATCTGTCAGAGCAATTCAGTATCGTGAACGAAGAGATCGACGGGTTAATCCATGGGTTAGTTGCACTCAAACATCAGTCCCCACATACGGATACTTCGCACCCGGCACTTCTTGCCTTTGCCGATTATCCCAAGGTCAGTGTCATTATCACTACTTACAATAGAAAGGCATTCCTATATCAAGCGATCCAAAGCATCTTAAAGCAAGACTATCCATATATAGAAATCACAGTTATTGATGATTGCTCTACAGATGGCACGGAAGAGTTAATGCATCAAAGCTTCGGAGGCGAGTCACGGGTAATCTACATGCAGAACGAAAAGAATAGCGGGCCGGGAAACAATCGCCGTAAAGCTTTCGCTGCTCATGGTGATGGTGAATATGTTCTTTTTCTCGATGATGATGACTATCTGATTGACATGAATTATTTAAGTAAGGCTGTGGACTTTCACAATCATCATCCCGATATATCATTCGTAGCTGCTAATGTGTTTCTTGAATTTTCAAAGGCCAAGCAACTGAAGATCAGTAGCCTACAGCTAAGCAGGATTATTAAGAAGCAGGATTATTTCATGAATTTCGAGAAAAAAGGATATCCAAAGCCCTCCTCCACCTTAACAACTGTCTTTAAGCGCGAGGCTTTAATGGCTATGGATATCCTGCATATGAACATGGTCAACGATGCTTCTATTTATCTGCGCTCCTTGTTGGTCGGTGATGCTGGCTTCATAGATACCCTCGCCGGTGTATACAGATTACACGGGGACAACATTACTTTTAATTTGAGTCAGCGATTCTTAATTGAGAATCTGGAGGAGAAGCTGTTGATTAAGAATATGGCCGTTCAGAAATATGGATATAGTGAGCAGGAAATGACGGAATGGTTTAACCATAATGCTTATGATACAATCTCATACTATTTATTAAATTCTGCGAAAGACGCTACAGACTTTAAATTCATGTATCATTGGGCCCTTAACCATTGCCCGCCGATCTACAATCCATTAAGAAATGAATTCCGTACAAAGCTTATTAAAAAACAATTATTACGGATCTCGTTACTTCGAGCGCTGCTCGGAAGATGATTCACGCATTAGCTTATCGAGCAGCAGTAAGAAGCCTTTTACCTCTTCTTTAGGGATGTCTGCGTACTTGTCTCCAATACTGATCTCGCAATAAGAACTATGTTCTCCCGTTGGTCTTATCGCTGCGCTTAAGCCGATTCCTGTTGCCTCATATACAGAAGATAGGATCGGTTCAATGCTCTCCCTAGATATTTGAAAATGCATATGAAACATGTTGGAGACAGGCTCAGCAGGTAACGTAGTCACCGCATGACATTGATTAACTAAAGCAGCAAGCTCCTTAGCCCCTTCATAATACTGCTGCATCTTATTTACTCTTTGCTGGTAGTAATAATCAGAGGAAATAATGTATGGATACAGACTGATTAGGTCGCCACCATGCCGCCGTTTCCATATCTTCGATTGCTTCGTAAACTCCTCACCGCCTGCAAGAATCGCGCCAGCAATCCCACCGATTCCTTTATACAGTGAGATATAGACACTATCAAAGAGGGCGCAGATCTCAGCAGCTGTCTTGCCATAATAGGGAAGCGTCTCAAGCAATCTTGCGCCATCCAAATGCAGCTTAATTCCGTGAGCACGGCAATGTGCGGAAATCGCTTCAAGCTCCTTATACTCTGGTAACTGTCCGCCAATCTCACGCTGCGGCAATTCAAGCAGCAGACAAGCAATATCTTCCTTCAATTGTAATACATCATCCAAGGTGATTAGTCGATCCTTGTCCGCAAGTAGGACAGGCTCGATATGATGCAATTCCTTCAACCCATCCTGCTCATGGATCTCCAAATGACATAAAGGATGATAGGCGACGCTTTTAAGTCCCTTTTCATCACACCATATTCTTAAGGCGATTTGCTGTGCCATCGTTCCACTCGGAAAGAAGACTGCTGTTTCTTTTCCCAGAAGCTTCGCCATCTCCGACTGGAAATCCTCAATCACCTTTCCCGATCCATAAATATCAGATGGTGTACTATCTTCTACAGCTTCAAAGGCTTCCTTCAAGACTTGAACATCTCGATTCCCATGTCCTACGATTCGATAAGTTGTTTCATTAAAGGCCTCTTGCACTAATTTTTTTCCGTTCATTGGTAGAATTGCCCCTTCCGTGTTTGCCTTGTCCCTAATATAGACGAATTTCAAAAAATCCCATCTTAATTTTACCCGATCTAAGGTGAAAAAACATGAACGCTGTGCTACAATATTGGAATTGCAACGGCAATCTTAGGGAGGGTTATTGAATCACATGCTCATAATTGGTATCGCCGGCGGCACCGGCTCGGGAAAAACAACCGTAGCCCGCTCCGTCATTGACCGTCTTGGAACGGGAAAGGTAACTTTCATATCTCAAGATAACTACTATAAAGATCATTCACACCTCAGCTTCGCTGAACGTGAATCCATCAATTACGATCATCCTTTCGCCTTCGACAACGAGCTGCTTATTGAGCATCTTAAATGTCTGCGAGAAGATAGGGCCGCATATGCACCGGTGTATGACTTCACAGTTCATGCCCGCTCCACTACGGAGACCGTAGAACTGAAACCCAACAATATTGTAATCATCGAGGGACTCCATGTTCTATCCGACGAGAACCTCCGCGATATGCTTGATATCAAAGTCTTTGTTGATGCTGATCCGGATGTACGCATCCTCCGCCGGGTACTCCGTGATATCGAGGAACGTGGTCGGAGCATCCAGTCGATCCATCACCAATATTTGAGCACGGTTAAACCGATGCACGAAGCTTTTATTGAGCCATCCAAAAAATACGCCGATTTGATCATCCCAGAAGGTGGCCATAATGAGGTGGGTATCCAGTTGCTGTCCATATTAACTGAGAAGCATCTGACGAACGACTGGACGTCCTAAAGATGTTAAATATGTAGTTCTACCCTAGCTGTCGAGATTCTCTCGACGGCTTTTTTGCATGCTCATCCCCAAATCCGCAGTAGATTATTCAAAGAATAATCCCACCTCATTTTGGTAATAGCTAATTTCACAGCAGCTTGCGGAAGAGGGATAACAACTATGGGATTTCTGAACAGAACCATCACTAAAATATTCAAAAACCCTACATTAGGGCACCCCAACCCCACTAAAGAATTACCTAAAGAGCCTCTCAAGGAAAACCTTCAAGATAATATTGAACATATAAAAACAGCACTCGGCAATAGCACAGACCTTGTGGTCAGAGATTTCTTCATTGGCTCCAAGCAACAAATGAAAGCCGCTATTTTTTATACGGATGGACTTGCTGACAGTAAAGCTATTCAGGATTTCATTCTGGAGTCTCTTGTCTTAGAAATTCCAGATTTGAGCTTAGAACCTGAGAGTGACAATTATTCCTTATTAAGAAATCACATGCTTACCGTTGGGGACATCAAAGATGCGACGGAGTTCCATCCTTTGTTAACCTCCCTATTATCAGGAGATGTGATTCTCTTACTAGATGGATACATCAAGGGCTTCACGATTGGTATGCGTGGTTGGAAAGACCGTGGTGTCACGGAAAGTGCTACAGAAACAGTGATCCGTGGTCCCAAGGAAGCTTTCACAGAAAGCATGCGTACCAACACCGCCTTAATCCGGCGGAAAATAAAAGACCCTAATCTGTGGTTAGAAACACAACAAATCGGACGCGTGACCCAAACCGATGTAGCTATTATGTATATCAAAGGAATTGTAGATGACGGGGTGGTGCAAGAAGTACATTCACGTTTAGATCGAATCGACATCGATGGCATCTTGGAGAGTGGTTATATCGAGGAATTAATCGAGGATGAAACCTATACTCCATTTCCAACCATTCATCATACCGAACGACCTGATGTGATCGCTTCTGCTCTACTGGAAGGGAAAGTAGCCATATTAGTAGATGGCACTCCTGAAGTAATGATGGTTCCTACCACGTTCGTTTCCTTTATGCAGACCGCAGAGGATTATTACCAACGTGCGGATGTCAGCACCCTAGTTCGGATGCTCCGTTATTTCTGTATATTCATATCCCTACTAGCCCCATCTTTATATGTAGCTATTACTACCTTCCATCAAGAGATGTTGCCCACAACGCTGCTCATTAGTTTAGCTGCTCAACGGGAAGGCGTGCCGCTTCCAGCATTTATTGAAGCACTTTTAATGGAGCTTGCCTTTGAGATTATAAGAGAAGCTAGTGTAAGAATGCCTCAAACCATAGCCCAATCTGTCTCTATTGTGGGAACTCTAGTGATTGGGACTGCAGCAGTTGATGCCGGTATTGTTTCTGCCGCCATGCTCATTGTTGTCGCAATCACGGCTATTTCCAGCTTTGTTCTACCAGCCTTTGATCTCGCCTTGACGGTCAGAATGCTTCGTTTCCCAATGATGTTTCTAGCTGCTTCCTTTGGATTGTTCGGAATCATTATTGGGGTTATCGCGATAGTGCTTCATATGTGTAGCTTACGCTCCTTTGGAGTTCCTTATATGAGCCCGTTAGCTCCGTTTAATCTTGCTGATCAAAAGGACACCTTTTTCCGAATGCCCCGTTGGGCTATGTTTACCCGCCCTAAGCTAATCAATCAAAAAAATATGGTTAGGGTAAAGAGTACACCACCAGAAAAACCGGGAGATCTAACGGAGGAATAAATCTTGAAACGAAAATCTTTGTAAAATTCGCTTGTTGGGGAAAGTAACTAACTCTTTCTTGGAAGAAATGAAGTAATCATTAGGAGTGAACGAAACCATGTTAGAAAAGGGGAAAATAAGTGCCCGTCAGCTAACCATTCTTGTCATGCTCCTTACTATTGGCGATTCTATCCTTATAATTCCCTCTTCCACTACAGAATACGCCAGACAAAATGCCTGGATTTCCACTTTAATTGGGATGGTAACAGGTTTATTAGCAGTCTATATGTACAGTAAGTTCGCAAAGTCATATCCCAATTTAACACTTATTCAAGTGATTCAAAAGGCTTTTGGAAAATGGATAGGAACTATTATATCCCTTACATTTTTAATGTATTTTCTTATGGTTTCCGTGGGAAGTATGCGAGAAATCGGTGATTTTGTGACCTCAGAAATGTTACCTGGAACCCCTATTCCGGCCACTCTAATCTTGTTTATACTGATTGTGATTATGGCAACACGACTGGGTATTGAGGTTATAGGGCGAGCTAGCGAGCTCTTCATTCCTATGTTCATTGTCTTATTCCTAATCCAGACGAGTGCTATTATTCCCCAGATGGAAATTGTCAGAATACTGCCCATATTGGAAAACGGAATAAAGCCTGTTCTAAGAGGGGCTATCTCCATCACTACTTACACCTTTTTAGAAACAGTTGTCTTTCTCATGATACTTCCTTATGTAAATCAACAAAAAATGATAACAAAGAGTTTCTTACTGGGTACGCTTCTAGGCGGTATTGTAATTTTTATTACGCTCACCGTCTCCATCCTGGTGTTAGGTCCGGATCTGACGACTAGAGATGTCTATCCCAGTTATAACATCGCAAGGCGTATATCAGTTGGCGGATTCTTCGAACGGGTTGAAGCCATGATAGCTCTACAATGGATGTTAACTTTGTTTATAAAAGTAACTTTGTACTTCTATGCTTTCGTTCTGGGGTTGTCCCAATTATTAAAATTAAAAGATTATCGCGTGTTATCCTTACCCACAGGGATGATTTTAGTGGCACTCGCTCCAATCATTGCTCCGAATTTCACTTATTATAACGCTATTTTTGATAATTATTGGGTGTACTATGTTATAACCTTCGGGATTTTTGTACCGTTTGTGTTATTAAGTATGGGCATATTTCGTAGAGCACTCAGCAAAGACTTAACATCTCGGAACTAAAGATTGTTTGGGAGGTTGTGAACATTGGGTATAGTAGTGATCCTCATCATTGTAGCCGTTATTATAGCCATCGAAGTGCCTCTTATGCTGAGGAAAAATTTAATCAAGGAATTTTGGGTTTTTTTATTTCTTCTGTTGCTGGGAACTTTTTTTAGTCTGATTTACGTCATGAATATCTCGATCTCAGATCCGTTAGCCTGGATGGTGTTCATCTATAAACCTGTAGCCGACATGGTAAATGCCTGGTTATCTTAAAAATAATGGGACTAAACCCGAGAGATCTAACGGAGGAATACACCATGAAACGAAGATCACTTCTACTTTGTCTTCTTGTTCTCATACAAATTGGGTTAACTGGTTGCTGGAGTCGACAGGAAATGAATGATCTCGCGATTGCCGTAGGGATCGGCATCGATAAGGTCGGAGATCAATATCAAGTTTCTGCACAAGTGGTTTTACCCAGTCAAATCGCTGGCTCAAAAGGGGGAAGTCCTCAATCACCCGTTAACCTTTACAAAGAGACAGGAAATACTGTATATGAAGCGCTTAGGAAGATCACAACCATTAGTCCACGTAAAATTTACATCTCTCATCTGCGGATCTTAGTCCTTAGCGAGGCTCTGGCTAAAGAGGGAATCAATGACGTTCTTGATTTCATGTCAAGAGATACCGAAGCGCGAAATGATTACTTTATTGTGGTGGCAAAGGATGCCCGGGCAGAAGATACTTTGAAAATATTAACTAGCCTCGAAAAGATTCCTGCTGTGCGATTGTTTTCCAGCCTAGAAACATCGGAGAAAAAATGGGCACCTACATCTACTGTGACATTAGGAACACTGATTACAGAACTTGTGAGTAAGGGTAAGAATCCAGTCTTAACAGGGGTTGTCATCAATGGAAATGTAGATGCAGGAGAAACTCCGAAGAATGTAGAAACCGTAGATTCTCCAACAGAATTGAAATACTCTGGATTGGCCGTATTCAAAGAGGACAAATTGATCGGTTGGCTAAACCAAGAGGAATCAAAAGTGTATAACTACTTAACGAATAAGGTAAAGAGTACGATTTCCTTCATTAATTGTCCCCAAGATAAAGGTAAAAAGATATCTCTTGATATATTTGAGGCCGAATCAAAAGTAAAAGGCAGCATGAATGGCAACAACCCAGAAATCAGTATCGAGCAACATATAGAAACAGATTTAGGAGAGGTTCAATGTAGAGATCTAGACCTCACCAATCCAAAGACCATCACCGAATTAGAACAAATCGCTAACGTGAAAATAGACCATTTATTCCAGACTACGATTAAAAAAGTACAACAAGAATACAAATCCGATATTTTTGGATTTGGCGAGGTCATCCATCGCTCTAACCCACAGGCGTGGAAGAAACTGAAGGATAATTGGGATCAAACCTTTGTTAACTTGCCAGTAAACGTAAAGATGAACATAGAGATTCGCCAGTTAGGGAAAGTAACTAACTCTTTCTTGGAAGAGACGAAGTGAAAAATTGGAGGGAAAAAAGCCATGCTCGAAAAGGGTAAATTAAGTATTCGTCAACTTACCATTCTTGTTATGCTTCTTACCATTGGGGATTCCATTCTTGTAATCCCCCCTTCCACTACACACTACGCCAAACAAAATGCCTGGATTTCCTCCTTAATTGGAATGATTGTAGGCTTACTAGCCATTTTTTTGTACAGCAAATTCGCAAAGTTATACCCCAACCTATCGCTTATCCAAGTGATTCAGAAGGTTTTTGGGAAATGGATAGGGACTATTCTATCTCTTTTGACCTTAATGTATTTTCTCATCGTTACCGTAGGAAGTATGCGGGAAGTCGCTGATTTCGTGATCTCGGAAATGTTACCCGGAACCCCTATTCCGGCCATTCTAATCTTATTTATACTGATTGTCATTATGGCAACACGACTCGGTATTGAGGTTATCGGACGAACGGGTGAGATCTTTACTCCCATGGTTATAGTCCTATTTCTAATCCTAACGGTCGCCATTATTCCTCAGATGGAAATAGTCAGAATGCTGCCCATATTGGAGGACGGAATAAAGCCAGTGCTAAGAGGGTCCATCTCCATTTCGGCTTACACCTTCTTAGAACCCGTTGTCTTTCTAATGTTCCTCCCTTATGTAAATCAACAAAATAAAATAACAAAAGCCTTACTACAAGGCTGTTTCCTAGGTGGGATTATCATCTTCCTGACAGTCACTGTTTCCGTATTAGTACTAGGTCCGGATTTAACGACCAGAGATATATATCCCAGTTATAACATAGCAAGACGCATATCGGTTGGTGGGATCTTTGAGCGGGTTGAAGCCATGATAGCTCTAATGTGGATGTTAACCTTGTTTATAGAAGTAACATTATACTTCTATGCTTTCGTTCTGGGGTTATCCCAATTATTAAACTTAAAAGAGTTTCGGGTGCTAACTCTGCCTACTGGGATGATCCTAATCGCGCTAGCACCTCTCATTGCTCCGAATTACACCTATTACAACGCGGTGTTTGATAATTATTGGGTTTACTACATTATAACCTTCGGGTTATTTCTACCCTTGGTATTGTTAAGTGTGGGGATGTTTCGAAGCGCACTGAGCAAAGACTTGAAATTTCGGAATTAAATAGGAGCGGCCTTTATTACCTAATAACGTAACAATCCGAATCCGAGTAGGGTCACCAAATGCGGTGAGAAACCGTGTGATGCTGCTGATATCATTAAGTTTAATCTCTTGCGGTTCTATCTCCCCACCCCGATTCGTAAATAAACTTAAACATATGAACTTTTTGAAACTACAATATAGATCTCGTAGATTCTCTAGCCATTAATTCTGCGGGGAAAATCTGATGCGCATGATTGACCTTCTTATTAATGAGATCAAACAGAATCTTAATCGTCGCCTCCGCAATTTCTACTACTGGCTGTTTGATGGTAGTGATAGAGGGATTATAATAGAAGGAAATATCCAGTCCGTCATAACCAGCTACAGAGTAATCTTCAGGAACTCGCTTGCCTGCTTCAAATATTGCTTTACAAGCACCGATGGCCATACTATCCGATAAGGTGAAAATAGCAGTAAACTCTTCTCCTGAATCCAGTAGTTCTTTTGTAACCGCATACCCATTTTCCATACTATAGCTATCAATATCTTCTTTCATCCGCCGTACTAGCCGTTCATTATAAACTATTCCATGATCAGAAAGAGCCTTCTTATACCCTTCATATCTCAACTTACCGATACTCACATCATCCTCTGGCGCGGTAATGACTGCGATTTTCTCATGTCCCAGATTACATAAATAGTCTACAATTTTATAGCTCTCATTAAAGTCATCTACAGATACAGAAGAATAGTTACTTAGATCAAACTCTTCCGTCATCCCGATCGTGCTGAGGACAAATGGAACCGTTAATTGCTGTAATTTTTCTTGAGAGTGTGAGAATAATCCCCCCAGGAACACAATTCCTTTCAGACGCTTTTCTTTCTCCAGCTCAATCGCCACTTCGATCTCATCTTGATTCTCATCGACTCGCTGTAGGATAAAGGAGTACTTCTTTCGTTGGATCTCTTTTTCAAATACTTTAATCATCGGGCTAAAAAATGGATTAGATATCCCTTTGATCAATACTGCAATCGTTTTCGAATCGGACCGTTTTAAATTTCTGGCACTATTATTCGGTACATAATGGTTTTCTTTGATGACTTTCATAACCATCGCTTTTGTTTCTTCATTAATATCCGGATGATTATTTATAGCTCTAGATACTGTAGTCACGCCAACCCCACATAACTTGGCGATATCTATGATAGTCAATCTCTCCATTTCTACCTTTCCTTTACATGTTAAATAAGAAAGTAGGGGATTCTTGAAGAGAAGACTCAACAAGAAAAGCACCCTACTCGCTTTTACATACATATTCTATTTAACCCTTCACAGCTCCTGCAACGACACCTTCAATAATGTATTTTTGGCAGGTGAGGTAGAAAATGATGATTGGTACAATAGCTAGAACTAGCATCGCCATCATCGCTCCCATATCAATCGAACCGTAGCCACCTTTTAGGTATTGTATCGCAATAGGAATGGTTTTATATTCAGTACCGATCAACAGGTCTGGCAACAGGAAGTCGTTCCATACCCACATTACATTAAGGATAGCCACAGTTACAGCTATAGGCTTAAGGATGGGCAATACCACTTTGAAGAAGGCTTGCGGTGGATTACATCCATCAATCATAACCGCCTCTTCAACCTCCAGTGGGATGGACTTCACAAATCCACTAAACATAAATACCGATAGCCCTGAACCAAATCCCAGATAGATCAAGATTATCCCAATCGGATTGTCGAGATGCAGCACATTGGCTGTCTTAGTCATTGTGAACATCACCATCTGGAAAGGTACAATCATTGAGAACACAAATGCGTAATACATCAAGTTCGTAAATTTTGATTTCACCCGAGTAATATACCATGCGGTCATGGAAGTGAATAACACGATTACAGCAACCGAACACACCGTGATAAACAAGGACATTCCGAAAGCACTGAAGAAATCAATCTTCGCTATACCGCTGGTATAGTTCTTCAAACCAACAAAAGTTGTTCCATTAGGAAATAAGAACGGTGTATCACTAATGTAGAACTTCCCTTTGAAGGAGTTCATCAGAACAATAAAGATCGGAGATAAGAACGCAATGGCCAAGACCAACAAAATAGTGAAAATGGAATAGTCTTTTGCTCTAGTCTGTTGCATTAGTTCTCAACCTCCTTTCTTCTAGTAATGACAAGTTGTACTAAGGCGATTAAGGCAACCAGTGCAAAGAATACGACGGCTTTCGCTTGACCGACACCTTCCCATCCTGTTTTTCCGTAGAAGGTATTGTAGATATCCAGTGCTAACATCGAGGTCTGCTTAGAAGGAGCACCAGCGGTTAACGCTAAGTTCTGGTCAAACAATTTGAATGAATTCGATAACGTTAAGAATAAACAAATGGTAATAGACGGCATTACGAGTGGGATCGTAACATTACGTAAAATCTTAGAACGTGAAGCTCCATCAATTCTTGCGGCTTCTACTATATCCTTAGGCACATTTTGAATACCTGCAACATAGATAATCATCATGTAACCTATCAATTGCCAATTCATAAGGATGATTAATCCCCAAAATCCATAAGTTGCGTCAGAGGTCAAAGTAACTCCAAATTTATACAGGATTCCGTTAAAGATCAACTGCCAGATGTACCCTAATACGATACCGCCTATTAAGTTAGGCATGAAAAAAATAGTTCTAAATACGTTAGTCCCTTTTAGCTTTCTAGTTAACAACATCGCCAGTATGAAGGCAAATACATTAATCGTAAGAACAGATAGAACTGTAAATTTAACCGTAAAGCCTAGTGCATTTAGAAATTCTTGATTTGAAAATGCTTTAGCGTAATTGCCAAACCCTATCCATGTTGCATCATTGACTGTAGTAAACTCTGTAAAGGATAAATATATACCTAGCAGAAAGGGTACAACAAACGCGATCCCAAAGGCTATTATGGTCGGTAATGCAAAAAGAGCAAAATATTTTCTTATCGATTTTTCCATGGAGTCTTCTCCTATCTCAGTATGGAAAATGATGAAATCGATGAATTCACTCGAATTGTTGCTTAGTGCCACTGAAATTCCGAAGGAGTCCAGTGGCACTAAGCTTGTATCTTTATGACAACTGAGAGTTATTCAATCATTTTTCCATGCATTTATTATTTTGCCTTTTCAGCCTTCCAAGTGTCCTTGAAGATCGTTACAACTTCATCCCAAGTTTTATTGCCTTGAGCGTATTGCAAGAGCGCATCACCAAAGACGTTTTTGAATTCTTCACTTGGGAATGCCGCAAATGTCCAAGCTACGGAAGTCAGATCTTTTTCCATCCAAGCGGATACTTCTTTAGCTAGTGGATCTGCTGGTTTTTCGCTTTCTTCAAACGTGTTGAATGGAGCGATGAACCCTAGATCGTTAGTTACATAGGCTTTACCTTTTTCACTGGAGAACAACCATTCCAAGAAAGCGATAGAAGCTTGTTGGTTCTCAGCAGAGGCTTTGCTGTTGATTGCGAAATAGTTTTCTGTACCTACAGCCAGACCTTGTTTTTCTTCGCCTTCCATACCTGTATAAATCGGCAAGAATTTGATGTCTTCAGCTTTAACTACGTTACCATCTACATCATTGATTTGTGACCAAGCCCAGTTACCGTTTTGGACCATAGCTGCATTACCCAGTGCGAACTCAGCCATGGAATCAGCTACAGATTTACTACCTAGAAGCGCTTCTTTAGTCACAGAGTTCTTGATGTAAAGATCGAAGATATTTTTGAATTTATCGTTATATTTGAATTGAACTTCTTTAGAAGCTAGACCGGCAAGCACCGTGTTATCAAACTCAGTGTTGTCTTTAAATTCATAGTACAGCGGCAAGTTAGCCAAGTGAGTCTGCCATCTCCATTGCTCACCAGCAGCAAGGGAAGTGGAAGCAAATACACCTTTAATGCCCAGTTGATCTTTTTTAGCGGTCATATCTTCTACTACTGCTTTCAAAGTCTCGAAGTTATTGATTTCAGTTGTGGAAGAGATGGAAACAGCTTTATCAGCCAAGGCAAAGTATTTCTTCATGATTGCATCGTTGTAGATGATACCGTAGCCTTCAACTACGTAAGGAATACCATATACACCTTCGCCTTCAGTTACAGCCAAGCTTTTGTCGGACAGGTAGCTGTACAACTTAGTATCTTTCAAATCCAAGGTGTAATCTTTCCATGCTTGGAAACCAACAGGTCCGTTGATTTGGAAAATTGTAGGGGCTTGGGACTTAGAAATCTCGGATTTCAATTTGGTTTCATAAGTACCTGCAGCAGCCGTTACGACTTTTACTTTAACGCCTGTCTCCGCTTCATAATCCTTGGCGATTTTTTCATAAGTTTCTGCAATTTCAGGCTTGAAATTTAAAAAGTAAACCGATCCATTTTTACCAGATGAAGCGTTTCCGCCATTGGTTGCAGTATTGTTCTCTTTATTCCCGCACCCTGCTGCCAAGACTACAACCATAGACATTACCAACATGAGCCCTAGATATTTTTTAATGTTCTTCATTTTTCTTCCCCCTCGTACTTTTTTATTAAATTACTTCTCTTAAAGACGTCTCCGAGCTTGCTCACCGAGAATAATGTCAGCGTTTTCATATCACTTAAATAATCCCCCGCTTTTTTCCGGTATCCTTATCGGTAACGTTTTCAATTGAAATATTAGCACACCGATTGGAACATTTCAATAACCATTTTATTGCAGAAACTCGCCATTGCAAATTTCCAAACGTTATAATAGAGGTGAGCGTTTAAGCTAGCGTGAAACTTATACTTTCTTATATTTATAAAAATAACTATGAATAGGTGATTGCATATCTTATCTCGGATCGAAAAGTATGAGTTACAATTCTCTAATAATAATTATTTTGGCGATATCGGGGTAGAGCCCTCCTATTCCATCGTAGAAGGTACTGTTCCTGTACTTGTGTCTGCTCCACATGCTATTAACCACTATAGAGAACATGCAGTAAAACCTGCGGACATGTATACAGGCTCTCTTGCGCTGCTGTTACAAAAGCTCACCAATTGCCATTGTATCTATTCCAATAGCTTCTCCAAAGAAGACCCTAATTACATCCTTGGCGGAGAATATAAAGCTGCACTTGGAACAATTGTCAAAGAACATCAACTTAACTTTGTTATAGACTTGCATGGTGCATCTAAGGATAGAGAATTCGATATTGATTTAGGCACATTACACGGAACATCCATACGAGAAAATAATATAAATGAAGTCGTACGTATTTTTTTCAATAATGGTATTACCAATGTTCAGCAAAACCATACATTTTCCGCATCTCATCCCGGAACGATCACATCGTATTCCGCTAAAGAGTTGTTAGTTCAAGCTATTCAGGTTGAAATTAATCGAAATTATCGTAACCCGAAGTCCTTTGATTTATTCCAAAAAACCATTCATTCCCTCGAACAAATTATCAATCAATTGGGAGGCGCCTAACATAAATATCGAGCAGACCTTCATCTTATTGGACATACAAAGCTATACCGCTCGGGAAGAGATCACGATGAACCCCGATGAGCTGGTCGAATTAGGCTTAGTCCACCATATCTTTGTCGAGCTTAACGCAGAGAATGGCGCTCAGGTTAGCTGTTTACTTTTATCTAAAAGTGATATCCCCAGAGGGAGTATTCAACTATCAAAAAGAGCAAAGGACAAGCTGGGCGACTGCCCCCTAACAGGACTAACCATCACTAAACCTGAGTACAACACGATCCTTCGGGGAATTCCTAAAGTGGACGAGATTGCCAAACCTTATGTCAAAGCATGCCCAACGCTCGTCCATAAATATTCGAACCATGTTGAGCTGATCAATCCTAAGAATGGCTTTCGGGTAAACTTAACTCTAAAAGAAGATGACACAGCCAAGCCGAATACACTGTATTTCAACAGATATATCATGTTATTGCTTGAAACCCATTCGGTGGAGCAGGACCCATTAATCATCACTCGCGCTAGGACGCTTCCCCAGCCCAAGCCAAGCATACATAAACTTATAAATTCTCTGATCAAACGGCCGTTAAGCGCATTAGGAAACCTTTTTATCGGCAAAAGAGAACTTACCCTTAGAGTGGGACATCCTTACCCTTTTGACGAACACCAGAATCTATGCCGAATTCATCCCAATGTTAGAAAACTGCTGGGCATGGAAGAGACCGACAAAATCGTCATCACCTATAACAACAAAGAAATCACCGTCCCCATCTTAGATATAGACACTGAGCATATTGCCCAGTTGATCAAGCTAAATGAGGAGAATGAGCAGCTTAAATTTATCGACAGCCACTTATTTATCGGGATCACCGCCTTATCGCGTAACAAGCTAGAACTCCCGGGCATTGGCACATCGGTTACCGTAAAAAGAAGTATGTACTCCTTATTCCTAAAGCACTTAAACAAGCTGGTCTTACCCGTTATCGCTTTATTGTTCACCGTAATACAGCTATATAAGGATTTGAACTGGAGTATCGCTTTGACCGTTGCTATTTCTCTGGTACTACTTCCGATAATCATCTATACGACGCTATCTGAAGAACGAGCAAAAATTAACTAAATGGAGCGATGATCGTGGAATTCACTTCACAATCCCAGGTAGAAGATATGATCTACAGCTCTTATCTAAGAGCCATCAATAACATCACAGAAACTTTGGATGAACAAGTTAGAAGACCGGAATTAACCAGAGCATTGCTGGATCTAGTCGGAAGTCCAGATCGAGAGCAACAATACATACTAGTCACAGGTAGTAAAGGTAAAGGCTCCACCTCTAGATTTATTTCCTCTTTGTTAAGTCACCTAGGATATAAAGTAGGCTTGTTCACCTCCCCTCATCTGGTGGATTTCAACGAAAGAATACGGATTGATGGGCGTGCCATATCCACAGACGATTTTGTACGATTAGGAAATGTAGTTCGCGAGGGATTTCAAACGATTGAAGATCAGCTTGCCGCCGATGAGTACCAGGGTCCTGTTGGGATAGGTCTGGCTATTGCGACGTTGTACTTCAAGGAGAATCATACCGATTTCAATGTGATTGAATGTGGAAGAGGCGGAAGGTTTGATGACACGAATGTCCTGAAGAATGATTGGGCTGTCATTACTCCGATTATGGAAGAACATGTAGCTAATTTAGGACCTGACCTGAACAGCATTACACTACATAAACTGGGCATCGTCAAAAACAAGGCTACTAACGTCTATATCAGCACACAGAAATCGAGCGTACTTACGACTATAAAAGCGAACCTCACTTCCAATTCTGTGCAGTATTATGAGGAGCAGTTCTGGGCGGACTCTATTACAATAACACCCGTTGGCACTACTTTTGATGTTCAGACAAATCAAACGATTTACCCGTCCTTAACGATTCCGTTATTGGGACAATTTCAAGCTCTAAATGCAGCCACCGCAGTCGCACTATGTGAGGATATTACAGGCGGTCCCTTGAATAGGGAGCTCGTAGTCAATTGTTTTGCAAAACTGCAATGGCCAGGTCGCTGTGAAGTCATCTGCCATGATCCATTAACGATTATTGACGGAGCTATCCATAAAGAATCTGCAAGCTACTTGGCTGAGCTTATTCAACTAGTGAATCCTGACCGCAGCCGAGCTGTAACTTCAATTATCGCTGTCCCTAAAGATAAAGATTACCCAGGGGTTATCGAAGTGATGAGTACGGTCTCAGATCAATTAATCGTCACAAGACCTGATATCAGTCATCTTTCTTTTCCTACAGATGCACTCCATATTGCCAAGCGTTTTATCGAAAAAAGTTACGATTTTCCCTATTTAGAGGACGCTCTAACGCACATACAAACTGGCTCGTCTTCCGAGATTATTGTAATTGTCGGCACGCAAACCTTTATCGGAAATGCCAAAAGATTATTCGGGCAATCGCTGCTCGATATCGGCTTATAGCTTCTCAAAGCGCTGGAGAATGACTTCCTGATAAAGATCAGATAGGGCTGGCACCTCGCTTGGATTCTGCTTACAATACTCATCTAGCATAACCTTATGATTCACTTCGATCACCCTGAGGCCTTGATCTGTCTCCAAAATATCCACGGAGCAAAAATCAAGGCCCATCGCTTTAGAGGTCTCGGAAGCAAGCGCCGCAAGTGCCGCTCGTTTGGCCTGATCGCTAACCTCAATCGCAACAGCCCCGTTAATCAAATTGTGCTTCCAGGAATGAACTCTTTTTTTGCCAAGGAACACACGCGCCTCATGATTAAAGGTTACGATTCTATACTCAATTTCCGCTTCATAATAAGGACCTACCGCCCCATTAAGCTGCAAAGAAAATAATACTTCCAGCTTCTCTTGCAGATCACCGATCTCATTGACCTTGTACACATGATTCCCCTGCGCCCCGTTATCCTGCTTCACAACTATCTGCTCATTGAACTTATAAAAAGAACGCTCAGCTAATGGGTAAGGGTCTAAATTGCTAAATTTGGAGTCCGGATGAGGTAAATAAATATGTTCCACCGCCGGGATATTCGCCTTATGCAAAACATCATAAGTTAGAGATTTACTCATGGCAATGATCGTAGATGCACTGTTGTTCAGCCCAATTTCAGCGTCTACCATCAAAAATGATTTCACTCCATCAGTCGCTCTATATACAAAATTGGAGGTGATTTCCTCAAAGGTAATCCCTGAAGCTGTAACGGATTGCTGGAGCATTGTTAAGTAGGGTCTAGTCGTCATGCAGTTTCCTCATTTCAAGCAAAATATAACCAAGCCTAATCATAGCATGAGAAATATCAATCGAAAATATTATTTATATGTCATTATAATTAACACAATAATCCTATTAAATGGGTATTTATTATAAAAATTTAGATATTATGTTATGTTTAGTGACTGATAGCGCTTTTATAGATAAAAATAAGTATTGATTATTTACTAATCATCCTCTATGATATACTTAACAAGCGAACCTAAAAGTTAAAGCGGTTTAACTTTTATACTTGAGTTTCTAGTATTACTGCTATTAAGTAGTGTTGGCATGTCCAAAAGTTAAAGCGCTTATACTTTTAAACTGAAAGGTTGGTGTGTCATGATCAATCGCGAGAACAGGCGGCAGACGTTCTACATGTATCTGTTCATTTCTCCTTGGATTATCGGCTTCCTTGTATTCGCCCTTTATCCTATCTTGTCATCGCTTTATTTCAGCTTTACTGATTATGACATTATTCACCCACCCAAGTTCATCGGGCTCGCTAACTACACAGAGATGTTTCACAATGAGCTATTTTGGAAATCGGTGGTTGTCACGCTGAGATATACCTTCATCGGTGTACCTATCCAGCTTGTACTTGGTCTCGGATTTGCACTATTGCTTCACCAGACCATTCCTCTGCGCGGCTTCTTCCGAACGGCAATGTATTTTCCAAGTATGGTATCCGGCGTGGCCATGTCCCTGCTCTGGTACTGGATCTTCAATCCACAAATCGGGCTTTTCAATTACATCCTTTCCTGGTTCGGCATTCATGGACCGGCTTGGCTGATGAACCCCGACACCGCACTATACGCCTTAATCATCATGACCTTTTGGACAGCAGGCTCAGGAATGATTTTATTCCTCGCAGGACTGCAAGGCGTACCAGCCAGCTTGATCGAAGCCGCTAATCTTGACGGCGCTGGACGCTTTAGAATTTTCTTGAACATTACCTTACCGATGATCTCTCCCGTGCTGCTCTTTCAACTAATTATGGGACTGATCGATTCCTTCCAAGTCTTTACCCAAGCGTTTGTCATGACTCAAGGAGGTCCGAATTACTCTACCTGGTTCTATGTCTATAATCTCTACACCAGTGCTTTTAAAGAATATCGTGCCGGTTATTCCTCCGCCTTGGCATGGGTGCTCCTCATCGTAGTTATGCTGTGCACCGCACTAATCATGAAATTATCTAACCGTTATGTTCACTACGAAGGAGGCGGACGAAAATGAGTACTCTTCCAACGCTAAGCCCCCAGACTAAAGGAACAAGACGCCGCCGGAAAGTGGAGCCTGTTAAGATTTTCAGTTTCATTACTTTAGTAGTTACAACATTTCTGATGCTGCTTCCTTTGTTCTTCATGGTCTCCACTTCACTTAAGTCCAAACGTGAGATGCTGAAGTTCCCACCCACCTTTCTTCCAGAGAGCTGGCAGTGGAGCAATTACACAGAAATATTTGATACCCTGCAGTTCGGTACGCTTTACAAAAACAGTTTAATTATCGCCGGTCTCAGCGTTGTAGGCACCTTGATCTCTTCGGCGCTGGTCGCCTATGGCTTCGCCCGTTTCAGAGGCAAAGGTAATCAGCTGTGGTTCATCCTGCTACTGAGCACTATGATGTTGCCTTATCCGGCCATTATGATTCCGCAATTTGTACTCTTTTCGCAAATGAACTGGATCGACACCTTTTTACCCTTGATCGTGCCTGCTTTCTTCGGTTCAGCCTATAATATTTTCCTGCTGCGGCAATTCTTCTCCACGTTGCCTGAAGAGCTGTTTGATGCCGGGCGCATTGATGGATGCGGCGAAATACGGATGTGGGCTACTATAGCACTCCCACTCTCCAAACCTGCCCTTGCAACTGTAGCTATTTTTGCTTTTATCTACAATTGGAATGATCTGCTTACACCGGTGCTTTATCTAAGCTCATCAGAGAAGTTCACACTACCCGTCGGGATGGCTTCTCTCACCTCATCGAGGTTCCGTATTCCACCTTGGCATCTGCTGATGGTCGCTTCGGTTCTGGCTATGGTTCCAATCGTTACACTGTTCGCTGTAGCTCAGAAACAGTTCGTCGAAGGGATTGTACTTACAGGGATTAAGTAATAATCCGCCACCCGAGCGGCCAAATAAACTTGAAATCATGGAGGGTTTAGCTAATGAACAAGAACAGAAAAAGTAGTGCGCTTGTCCTTGCAACAACCATGCTCGTTGTTCTGGCATTGTCAGGCTGTAGTGGCGGCAAATCGGCGGGTAACGCGCTATCTGAAGGAAACGGTGGCTCGACCAATTCAGGAGGCAAAGCAGAAACGGTAACCATCACCCATTACACAATAGATTCAGAAGACCGGACATTTGTTGAGAAATTAATCCCTGATTTCGAGAAGCAGCATCCAAGCATTAAAGTAAAAGTGGAAAAGGCACCTTATGAGCAGTTCGACAGCAAGCTGCAAACGCTAATTGCCGGTGGCAAATCACCCGATGTGACAAGTCACTGGGGTTATGGAGGTTTCGCAGAATACTACAACAAGGATATGCTGCTCGATTTGACCGATCTAATAAAAGAGGATGGTTTCAAGGCAGCGGATTACAACATTCCAGAGAATCTGATGAACATCTATAAGGTTAAGGATCACACTTATGGTATCCCAGTCAATATGTATGTCACCTTGATGCTCTATAACAAAGACATGTTTGACGCTGCCAACCTGACTTACCCAACAAGTGATTATGAAGATAAGAACTGGACGTTTGAAAAGATGGTCGACCAGGCTAAACAAATGACTCTCGTCTCCGACGATATTGCCAAAACACAATATGGCGTAGACTTCACCTGGTCCGAACGCGATATGCGGCCATTATTTTTTGGAGCGCAGCCTTATTCAGAAGATACATGGACTAATGGCGGCGTGCCTTCCGAGACTTATTTTGATTCGCCTGAAGTGATTGCCGCCTACAACAAGCTCTTTGATCTCGTCTTCAAAGATAAAGTCTCTCCTTCCTCCGAGTGGAGCAAAAGCGTAGCGGGACAGAACGGTGATCCGTTTGTTGCAGGCAAAATCGGCATGTCTATCGGCGGCTCATGGAACCTTGCAGGTGCGAATGACTTCCCCTTCAAAATCGGCGTAGCCGCTGTGCCTTGGGGAGGCAACGATAAGGTACGCAGCACACTTTACGTCGATCCACTGCTGATCTTGAAGGATTCCAAGCATCCGAAGGAAGCTTTTGAATGGATCAAATACTTGATCACAACCGAAGTACAGGAGAAATCCATTGAGCTTAGTGGCGGTAATCCACCAGTCAACACAGAAGCTGCTGAAGCTTACTATAAACATTTTGACGGTATCGATCCACAGGATATCAAAAATGTCTACGAGGGGGCTGTGAAGTATGGCTTCGAATCCTACAACCATTTGATCACCAACTACTCGCAAATTAATGACATGTTCATTAATGAATTGCAGCCTGTAGAAACCGGACATAAGACGGTGGAAGAGGTGATGACGACGATTCAGAAAAAAGTTACGGAGATCATTCATCGTTAATGTTTGGCAGCTATGCCGTCCCTTTAGGGACGGTATGCCTGCATGAAATCATACGTTTAGCGGACAGTCTGCCAACCCTGTATACTGAAGGTAGCAAACAGGATCGGAAAATCTGCCGCGAGGAGAACTAGAGATGAAAGTGAGTATTTTTGATGTAGCCAAAAAATCAGGATTATCGGTGGTAACCGTATCCCGGGTCTTAAACGGGGCCGAATCCGTACGTGAGAATAATCGCCAGAAGGTGCTGGAGGCCATTAAAGAGCTGGATTACCGCCCTAATGCAGCGGCACGCAGTCTGGCAAGCGGTAAGACGGGCATTATCGGGATTATTGTCACGACCCTGCAGGATTCCTTTTTTGACGCAGTGGTCAAAGAGCTGAATGAAGTCTTAGCAATGCATGGTTATTTTTTAGCCATCTCCATCTCAACAGGCATCGAATCGGATGACAGCCATTATTTAATTCAGGAGGATCGTGTAGACGGTTTGTTTCTGCTCTCTCCGATGGAAGAGGATAATTATATTGTGGAATTAAAACGGCGGGGTATCCCTTATGTGCTAATAGATAATCAGCAGCCCGAGAATGACAACTATTCCATCACAATCGACAACTTCAAGGGCGGATATTCAGCTACGCGTCATCTGCTAGAGCAAGGACATACTTCAATTGCTCATCTCTGCGGACAGGAAATGTTCCGGAGTACGCGGGAGCGGCGCAGCGGATTTCTACAAGCGCTTCAGGAACAAGGACTAACCCCATTTGAGGTCGTGCATGGGGATTTCGATATTGAGATGGGCTACGATACCTGCAAGCGTTGGCTGAAAGAAGGAAAGCTGCCCACCGCCGTCTTCGCCGGCGATGACAATATCGCCCTCGGGGTCATCAATGCCTTGATGGAAGCGGGCATTCAAGTCCCTGAACAGGTAGCGGTGGTCGGCTATGACGATCATTATATTGCTTCACAGCTTCATCCACATCTGACAACGATACGTCAGCCTGCGGACAAAATAGGGCTCGCAGCGGTAGATATGCTGCTCAAACGCATCTCTGGCAAGATGAAGCGCGGGGCCGGGATGCGGATTGATCCAGAGCTTATCGTACGTGAATCTACCGCAGCCAAGTAGATTAAATACCATACACTAGGAGTGAAGACCATTGACTTACTACTTAGGGATCGATGGTGGAGGTACCAAAACCTATGCTCTGCTATGCGATGAACTTGGTAATGTTCTCGGTAAAGGTAAGAGTGGTAACGGTAACCACCAGACTGGCGCCCTGGAGGCAGCCAACAGCATTCGAGAGGCCACATTCGGAGCACTGACAGAAGCTGGGCTCCGATTGGAGGACATCAAGCATGCCTATCTAGGGCTTGCCGGTGCCGATCGCGAGGCCGATTATGCCATACTCCACCCAATGATACGCGAAATCGGATTTATCAATTACACCATTAACTGTGACACTATGATCGGATTACGCGCAGGGACGACTCGCCCTTATGGAGTTGCACTAATCTGCGGCACGGGCACCAATTCGGCAGGCAGAAACACGCATGGAGAGCACTATCAATGTGGCGGCTTCGACTACATGTACGGTGACTTCGGCGGGGGCGGCGCACTCAACATTGAAGTCTTTCGCTCTGTCATAAGAGCTTGGGACGGACGAGAGCAGCCTACTCTCTTAACCGGGCTTTTGCTCAATTTACTAGGTTATGAGGAAGTTGGACAAATGTTTCACGATTTCCTCGATCACTGGAAACAAGTGCCCGTACACGCTGCCCGCCTACTCTTTGAAGCGGCAGCTGAGGGAGATGCCGTAGCCTTAGAGATTCTAAATCGGCAAGGCGTTGAGTTAGGAAAGTCGGCTGCTGCAGTCATACACAAGCTTGGCATGGAGCAGGATACCTTCGATGTGGTTTTGGCGGGAAGTCTGCTAACCCGTGGGGATCGCGGCTGGATTCGCGGACCTATTGAGAAGGCTGTACAAGCCGCGGCTCCACAAGCAACTGTGGTAACCCTTGCTACAGAGCCTGTAGTAGGGGCCGTATGGTCCGCGATGGATCAAGACGGTTTGACCCTTAGTAGTGAAGTCTATGATAGAATGCGGCAGTTTCAAGATTATGAATCTATCAAACAAACAAATAAGACAGGAGTGATTGATCTTGGCAACTAATCAAGGATTAAAGATCGCAGTTATCGGTGGGGGTTCTTCGTATACACCCGAATTGGTAGAGGGATTTATTCTTCATTACAAGGAGCTTCCTGTTCGTGAACTATGGCTTGTAGACATTGAGCCTGGACTACGCAAACTGAATATCGTCGGAAACCTCGCTAAGCGTATGGTTGAGAAATCCGGGCTTCCAATTGAGGTTCATCTCACTACAGACCGACGGAAGGCTATCGAAGGTGCGGACTTTGTCAGTACTCAGATGCGTGTCGGCATGCTTGATGCCCGCGCACGTGATGAATCGATTCCTCTTAAATATGGTGTTATTGGTCAAGAAACGACGGGCCCTGGCGGAATGATGAAAGCACTGCGTACGATCCCTGTCATTCTAGATGTGTGCCGTGATATTGAAGAGCTGGCTCCTAACGCATGGCTGCTCAATTTCACTAACCCTGCAGGAATGGTCACTGAGGCTGTTCTGAAATACTCCAAAGTAAAGAGTATCGGTCTCTGTAATGCACCTATCGGCCTGATCAAGCAAGTATCTGCCAAGTATAACGTAGCTGCTGACCGTGTTTATGCCGAATTTGTTGGTCTGAATCACTTGCACTGGATTACTCGAATCGATGTTGAAGGTGAAGATAAGCTGGATGACATGCTCACAGATGGTTACAGTGCCAAGAATGTACCCGCTAGAGAGTGGAATCCAGAATTCCTACAATCGCTTCGCGCCGTGCCTTCCTACTATTTGAAATATTTCTATATGACAGATGCCATGCTCGAAGAGCAGATGGAATCGTTTAAGCAAGGCATCAACCGTGCTGAAGTCGTCAAACGCGTAGAAGAAGAGCTATTTGAGCTATACGCCAACTTAGAGCTGAGCGAGAAACCAAAACAACTTGAGCAACGCGGTGGTGCTTTCTATTCAGAAGCAGCAGTTAATCTCATGAGATCGCTCCATAACGGATCAAACGACATCCAGACCCTCAATGTTGCTAACCGAGGCATACTGGACTTCCTGCCAGATGACGCAAGCATCGAAGTCAACTGTGTTGTCACCAAGAACGGCCCACTGCCTCTACCACTGACCAAGATTCCAACGATGGCTAAAGGACTCATTCATGCGGTCAAAACTTATGAGCAGCTAGCTATTGATGCCGCTGTAACCGGTGATCGCGCGCTTGCTCTTCAGGCAATGGTACATCATCCACTCGTTCCATCTGTAGATGTGGCGGTTCGTATGCTGGATGAAATGCTGGAAGCCAATAAGGACTTCTTACCGAACTTCTTTGTCAAATAACCATAGAAATGAGGCGTCAATATGTCATCTAAAGCAGTTTGGAAAGGCGATATCAACCAAGCACTATGCGCCTTTACATTTGATGATGGGCCTTCTCAGCTTCCCGTTGAATTATGGCTTGATGTTTTGGAGGAGGAAGATGCTGTAGGCACCTTCTTCTTCACTGGGGAATGGATGGATCGGTATCCAGAGAAGGCAAGATTAATCCTGTCCCGGGGTCATGTGCTTGCTCCGCATACGTATCATCATCGGCGAATGGCCCAAGTGCCAAAGGGGGTATTCTTAGAGCAGCTGAAGCTGACTGAGCTGGCCTATCAGGATGCAACGGGTCTTCCTTCTCCCAATTTCATGCGGTTTCCATACTGCTCCTACCGGGAAGAGAATCTCGATTGGCTGATAGAATGGGGCGGTTATCTGGATATTGAAGGCGTTGATTGCGGAGATTGGTCAGGTATTTCTGCAGAAGAGATCGTTGCCAGAGTTGAACCTACGCTTGAGAATGGAACCATTGTAGTCATGCATAGTAATGATGTTGCAAAGGGTTCACCGGATGCACTGAGAACACTTATTCAGATCGCCAAGCAAAGAGGCTTGGAAAGTGTCGGCGTACCTGAGATCCTAGGATCCATTGGCGCAGAAGTAAACTACAGACCTTGGAAAATAGTCGTAGACGTTCCTGCGGAGTTAGATCATCCCGTGGAAAAATGGGTGCCTTTAGAAAATAGTAAGCAGCTGGCCGACCTCGCGACCCAGACTACCGAGTGGAACATTCCGCAATATACACTGCATTTCACTTCTGAAAAGGAGTGGCTGGAGCATCTGGAAAGTCCGCTAGAAGAGGCTCAGGTTACAGAGGATCGTGAGTTGTTTACCATACGACAATTTGATGGCAGCTATTGGGGATATGTACGCGCCGGTGTCGTAGACAATACCCTTGTATTATTAGACTATGCAGCTAAAGAAGCGCAGGCTGATACCTTGGTATACTTACTTCGCTGGGCCGCGGATACTTCAATCAGACTGGGCTTAACCCGGATTGAGGCTAGGCTGAATATTCGCAAAATGAGCGAGATGTGCAGACAGCTAGGCTGGCAGTCAGAGATAGTAGAAGATCAATAAGACGGTATAATTCATACCTACTGAATAGATAGTACGTCTTGTGGTACAAAAAGCGATCCGCCATCATTGGCGGATCGCTCTTTTGTGTTCTAGGTAATGGCTATTCTCTCAGCAATGGCGGAAAATCAGATTCCGGTTCCTCTATCATTATCCAACGCGACTTCCAGCTCAGTCATTCATGGAGCCTTTACGGAGCCTTTACGCCCTCTTACGGACCCAGATGACGTTATTCGCTCGTTTTTAGCCTTTGGGGGCAGGGTTTCGGACTCCAGCGGCGCTATTCCATAGGTAGTGGTTCATATTAGGTGTTTTTCTTGCTAATAGCTGCATTTGGGTCCGATAGTACTCCAAATACGGGAAAAAGCTGCGCATAAGGTCAGCTGTGTCCTATAGCAGTCTCATAAGTACAAGCATGATTTAATCCAACGACGCTCTTCCACACTTTCAAAGCACCGGAAGAGATCTATGCCATTGAACGTTACTCACGAAAGCTATTGTCCTATTATATGAGTAATGACTTAGAGGAGTATTAAATGATTACCCCCACTATTCCTGCTACTTCATCGAATTTCTCGAATCACCTGTTCAATGCCAGAGGAGATATCAGGTTCTTTTACACTAGATACGTTGAGCTTTAGAATTCTCTCTTTTTTAGCAAAATAGGGCAGGTATCCGCTATCCGCCATCTCCACTCGAATGGACTTTTTTTGCAGCCGTTTGATCATCTGCTCTGCTCTAAGGTTATCCTCTAATTTCAGATACGTATGCACGCCTAACTGACTGGCAGGAACATAGGAATAATGCTGTTCAGACGCTGCATTTGCTTCCCTCATAATCGAATCATGGAGGAGCCTTGATCTTTTTCCGTAGCAGGAACGCATCTTTTTACGGTGGCGCTCAAACATCCCACTTTTCAAATACAACTCCAGAGCAGCTTGAGATAGCATAGAGCTATCTATATCCATCAGTCTTTTAAATCGGTTAAAGGACTCACAGAGCGCCTCAGGAAGTACAGCCACACCAACGCGCAGACCCGGGAATATAATCTTGGAGAAGCTTTTTAAATAGATCACATGTGATGTATTGTCATAGGCATAAATCGGATCTTGCTTCGTATCTTGCTCCAGATCTGCCATGTAGTCATCCTCAACAATATACACATCGTATTTAGCTGCAAGCTGGGCTATCGCCTTCTTCTGGTTGCGGGTATAGGAAACGCCTAGCGGGTTGTGAAACCGTGGTACGGTATAGAAGAATTTGAACTCGCCCGTCTTAAATAACCGCTCTAATTCATTCAAATCCACCCCGTCATCCGAACGCTGTATCCCCTCTGTCTCGATGTCGTACGTCTTCAAATACTCCATAAACAGTGGGTAACTCGGCTGTTCAATCAACACACGCTCCCTGCCATTCGGAAAAGGAATACGGGTTAAGAGTCCAAGTGCCTGCTGTACACCAGAGGTAATAAATATCTGCTTCGGATCAGCAAATACCTGATAAGACGCCAATTGTCGCTGCATTTCACGGATCAGAGACGGCAACCCCTGCGGCGTTCCATAGATAAACAAATCCTTACGGTACATATCGATCGCTTTATTAATACAATGTTGAAAATCCAGATACGGAAAAATATCCGGGTCCGGTGCAGATGCCGTAAAATCAATCCAGTGCGCCCCCTCTTCTTTTCGCTCCCCACTGCGTTTCATGACATAATATCCGCTCTTTGAAGCCGCGTAGATTAGGTGTTTATCCTGAAGGTCTTGGAGTGCACGAATAACCGTGCTCTTATTGCAGTCATAACGTAGCGCTAGCTCTCGAATAGAGGGTAACTTGTCGCCCTCACGATATGTGTCTTCAGCGATTTGTAATTCCAGATCGTTGATTAACTCCGAATACTTATATATAGCCTTCACCTTCCCCCAAGTCTATTTTGTACCGGTACAGATGAACAATAATTACATTGTAGCACAGCTATTCTAGCCTTAGAATAAAGAGCATAACAGGACCGGTCCTAAATGCGCGCAACACTTTGGAGGTCTTATAGATGAATACATCTTCTACTCAAAAAGCGATAGTAGCCGCTGTCTTGAATGCTATTATTGTCGGGTTTTCTTTTATATTTGTAAAAATGGCTTTAACCGTCTCGGACCCATTCGATACGTTAGCCCACCGCTTCACGTTATCTTTCCTGGCCGCTTCGGTATTTACTTTTCCTGGGTGGGGGCGGGTGAAGTTTGGACTATCCAAAGCAGCAGTGGTAATCCCACTTGCTCTACTATACCCATCGTTGTACTTTACGCTTCAAGCCTTTGGGCTTCTGCATACAACATCTGCTGTAGCGGGCATTATTCAGGCGACCATGCCTATCTTCACCATCATTTTGGCGGCAATGTTCTTGAAGGAAACCACGAGCGGCTTCCAGAAGATCTCCACCTTAATCTCGGTTGCAGGCATCATTCTTATCTTTGCCATTCCGGGTGTGAGTATTTCCTCCTCTAGTCTGTGGGGCGTCTTACTCATCCTAATCTCAGCGCTATCCCTTGCCGGTTATAATGTCGCGGCGCGGAAGCTAACACGTACCTGGAGCCCCAAGGAACTTACCTATATGATCACTTTATTCGGATTCATATTTTTTAATGGATTGTCGATCATTAAGCATGGTTCGGCAGGAACCTTGAATCAATATTTCACACCTTTTCAGGAGCCAAAATTCATATTCTCCATGATTTATCTCGGTGTGCTTTCTTCCCTCGTGACCTCTTTCCTCTCCAACTACGCTTTATCTCGAATGGAGGCTTCACGCGTGAGCATCTTCGGCAGTCTTTCGACGGTTGTCTCTATTCTTGGTGGTGTACTCCTGCTGAATGAACAGCTGGAATGGTATCATTGGACCGGTACGGTGATGATCATCGCTGGGGTAATCGGAGTGAATTGGCGAAAAAGAGCAAGGATTCAAGCAAAAAAAGAGATTGGGTTGGACTAGAGAACAACAATAATACAAGAACACAAAAAGACACCCCTCGAGGTGTCTTTTTATTTTTTGCCTTTTCAATATCTCTTTTCTGTAAGAAACCGCGCACTAAGCCTGTTACTTCGTTGCTTCTAACGCCTTAATCTTCTCTTTATATTGATCCAACAGTTTAGTTAAAGCTTCCTTAATCACAGTGGAATCTTTGGTTTTAGCCGCACTATTCAGATCCTCTTGGGCTTTGAAGAAAGCTTTATCAGCCTCACTAAGTTCTTGAACTGAAATCGTAGCTCCAGTCGCTTCTACAGCCGCAATTGCCGCTACACCTTTAATTGAAGTAGAAACAACACTCTCCATCTTCTGAGCTTCAGGTAATTGGATATCAACGTTGCGACCCGCTTCAATGTAACTGACGGGCAGAGCTTCAGCTGATACAATTTCTTTCGATAATTGAACTCCCTCCGCCTGCTCAGAAGGTACTAGCTCGGAAACCGCGGTTATACTAAATCCAGCAGCCTTGTAATATTGATCCAAAGTCTTCTTCCAGTCTTCTAGCGTATTCGGCGCGTATGTTTTAGCCAGTTCAAGGGGATCTGCCCAATCAAAGCTTATTAAGCTTGCAGAAAGTGATCCACTATTTGCTGGAGTAACCACGGCTGCAGCTGTGGCTTTCGCGCTTTGATCGTTAGCTCCACTAGCTGCGTTCACTGCAGTGGGTGCGGCAACTGCGGACACCAGTAGGGCGGACAACGCTAACTTTTTAAATATCATCTGTTGATTCATAAATACAACACTCCTCGTCGATTTGAATGATCTTACAAGTCCAAGCTTACAAAATGGGTGTGGCATAACATTGGTTAATTTGTGGAAAAACGATGGCAGACCCCTATACCCATCTGTGGATTGATATACTTGTAAAAGAATAATCTGGAGGTAACTAAATGAATACCAACTATCTCATTGCCGTAGTAGACGATGATCAACATATACGTAATCTTGTAGAAGCTTATTTACAAAAAGAAAATTATCGCACGATCGGCCTTAGCAGCGCTGAGGAAGCATGGACCTTATGGCAGACAAATCCACCGGATATGTGGGTGCTCGATGTAATGCTGCCCGGCATGGACGGGTACGAGTTTTGTCGGCGGATTCGCAATGAAGCCGAGGTACCGATTATTATGATCTCTGCAAGAGATAATGAAGTGGATAAAATATTAGGATTGGAGCTAGGCAGCGATGATTATCTGGTCAAGCCATTTAGCCCCCGGGAGTTAGTTGCTCGCATTAAGCGCCAGTTACAACGCTGGTATAAAATGAGTAATCCAGTGGAACCCGCAAGTAGTAGCCCACACACATCGACGCATATTGAAGTTAGCCATCTACAGTTATTATTGGAGGAAAGACGTGTGTTCTGGCACGGGAATGAGATTGAACTCACCAGCAAAGAATTCACCCTTCTAAAAGTATTCGCAGCTTCTCCCAACCGCGCATTTACAAGAGATGAGCTGTTAACCTATGTTTGGGGAGATGACTATTTCGGGAGCGACCGTGCCGTGGACCATTTAATTAAACGAATGCGGAAAAAGCTAGACCTGCTGCCGATAGAAGCTGTATGGGGACATGGCTATCGTATGCGTATAGAGGGGGGCGTGGAGATCGATGAAGCTAGCACATCAGATTAATTTAGCCTTTAGTATTGCCTTGGTATTACTCCTGTCGATTACCGCTGTTGTGATCCACTTTGTGCTGCTCAATCATTTTGTCGGAACACAAAAGGCGGAATTACGAACCATTAGTTCTGCCATGTCAGCCACTATGATTCAGGGAACCGCATCCAAGGCAAACTTCGAAACTGAGCTCCATGCGCTGCCCGCGATCATGCCTTCTGTAGGCACGGCAAGCGTCGAGGCCATTCTTAGCGATGAGACAGGAAAAGTATTGTCCACCACATCGAATATGAGTTCAATCTCGATAAACTCCAATACGCAGTTTGTCGCAGATCAAACCTCTGACCTCCAGAATATATGGAATGGAACAGATGCAAGATATATAACAGAAGTGAATGTTACGCCAATAGGCACGCTAACTCTGCTTACACCTATGAGCGCAGTAACAACCATTGAACAAGCTCTGTTCAAAAGACTACTAATCGTTTTCGGTGCAGCAGGCGCATTTATGCTCCTGTTTGGACTATTTATCACGAAAAAGCTAATCCAACCTCTAATGAAGCTGCAGCAAGAGCTGAAAAAGGTAAAGGAACGCCACTTTTCAGACGTTAGGCTGATCAAAGCTGGTGGAGAGATTGGCGCTGTCGCGCAATCGGTATATGACATGGCTGGCGAATTGAATCGATTCAATCACGTGCAGAAGCAATTTTTTCAGAATGCCTCACACGAATTAAAGACCCCACTAATGTCTATCTCTGGTTATGCTGAAGGGATTAAGGATGGTATCTTCGAGGGGGAGGGCATCGATAAAGGTCTGGATATTATTATGAGTGAGAGTGGGCGTCTGAAGAAGCTTGTTACGGAAATGACCCTGCTTGCGAAGCTGGATAGTGAAGAAGATATATTCAGAACTAGCGAGATCTCACTGGACGATTTAGTCGTAGAAACGATTGAACGCATGAACCCTCTTTTGATGAAAAAAGGGCTGACCCTACATGTATCCTACGATGATTGCGAGCCACTTACGGTCCGGGCCGATAGAGATAAGCTGTTGCAAGCACTTCTTAATGTAGTTTCTAATGCAACTCGTTATGCCAACCAGCATATCTACATTCATGCCTCGGTTAAAGATGACCAGGTTCTGCTCTCGGTTAGCGATGATGGTCCTGGCATTTCAGAAGACCTGCTTCCATACCTGTTCCACCGATTTGTAAAAGGAAAAGATGGTGAATCAGGATTAGGACTAGCCATATCCCGTGCGATCGTCGAGCGCTCCGGAGGTCTGATTACAGCAGGGAACCGTAAAGATGGCGGTGCAGTGATCACTATGGGATTCCCTACACTCTCTCCTACCTAGACAGTCTTAGGTCGAGCGAACATCTAGTTCGTTTATTCACAACGTTGACACAATTCATCATAAGAATTACCATAAGTATATAAGTTACTCACTAAAATATATCTGCTATAAATTACACCAAAGGAGACCACACACCATGAACAGACTCGAAGGAAAAATTGCAATCATTACAGGCGGAGCTGGCGGTATCGGTAAAGGAATGGCCATGGCATTTGTTAAAGAAGGCGCCAAGGTAGCTATTATCGACCTCAACGAAGAAGCTGGTAACCAAACGATTAAGGAATTACAAGCTTATCAACCCGAATCGATCTTCATTCAAGCCAATCTAATGGAGCACGATAAACTGGCAGGCATTACACAGCAGGTGGCTGAAAAGTTTGGAAAAATTGATATTTTAGTCAACAACGCACACGCATCTAGAATGAGTTCGATCGAAGAAATGACACCAGAAGATTTGGATTTATCTTTTAACACTGGATTCTATCCTACCTTCTATTTCATGCAAGCTGCACTGCCTTATTTGAAAGAAACTAAAGGAAAAATCATTAACTTTTCTTCAGGCGCTGGGATCAATGGCGATGTGAATCAAGGCTCCTATGCTGCTGCAAAAGAAGCCATCCGCGGAATTACTCGCGTAGCCGCTAATGAATTTGGTCCATTTGGTATCAATGTAAACATTATCTCTCCAATCGCTAATTCGCCTGGCATGATTCAATGGGCAGAAGCAAACCCAGAGTACTACCAAAGTATGATTTCAAAGATTCCTTTGAGAAGACTGGGCGAGCTGGAAAGTGATATCGGCCGTGTTGCAGTATTCTTGGCTAGCGAAGACTCCGACTATATTACGGGTCAAACCATCATGGTCGATGGCGGATCGATTAAATTACGTTAATTTATACGCTATCATGTGGATTATCAAGAGATTTCCTTTATAGGAGATCTCTTTTTTGTCTTCAAATCTCTTTATCATTCGTATAATGGCCTTCGGAATTAGGGTAATACTAAAGTAACATGCTATTTAACGCATAATTTATAACATCCTGTGTGACTCGGAGGTATTTCAATGAACAAGTTCGACGCTATTATTATTGGTTTCGGTAAAGGCGGAAAGACCCTTGCCACAGAACTAGCTAATCGAAAATGGAAAGTAGCCGTGATTGAACGCTCTAAGGAAATGTACGGTGGGACTTGCATTAACATCGCCTGTATCCCAACGAAATCCTTAGCTTATCAAGCCCATCAAGGCAAAAATTATAAAGAAGCGGTTCATAACAAGGATCAACTCATTTCAACTTTACGCCAGAAAAATTTCGATAATCTAAATCAGAACGAAAATATAGAAATCATCAATGGAGAAGCTTCCTTCTTATCCGACCACGAAGTTCAAGTAAAAGATGCCGGGGAGACTAGGATCATAGCCGCGAACAAAATCTTCATTAATACGGGCGCTGAGACAATCATTCCTACGATTGATGGGATACAAGATAGTAAGTTCGTATATACCAGCACATCCATTATGGATCTTAAGGAGCTCCCAACTAAACTAGCTATCATTGGTGGTGGTTATATTGGATTGGAATTCGCGTCGATCTACAGTCAATTCGGCTCACAGGTTACGGTGCTGGAGGGTTCCTCGAAATTCATTCCTAAAGAAGACCGCGATGTCGCGGACGCCGTCCTCCAATCCTTTACCGAGAAGAACATTGAGGTCAAGCTGAAGGCAAAGGTAACAGGACTGAAGGATGCTAATGATGGAACAGTCATCTCCTACACTATAGATGGTGCTATTCAAGAGTTGAAAGTCGATGCCGTTCTAGTTGCTACAGGTAGAAAACCAAACATTGAGGGATTAAATTTAGAAGCAGCCGGTGTAAAAGTGACAGATCGGGGCGCTATTAAGGTGGACCCTTCCCTAAAAACTACTGTTCCACATATATGGGCCCTTGGAGATGTCAAAGGCGGATTACAGTTTACCTACATCTCATTAGATGATTATAGAATTGTACGAAATGATCTTTTCGGCGAGCATTCCTATACCGCAAATGACCGTGACGCTGTTCCATATTGTGTATTTATTGATCCCCCACTATCCAGAGTAGGAATAAGTGAAGAGGAAGCCGTCGAGCAAGGACTTGAAATTAAAGTCGCTAAGTTGCCTGCTGCAGCTATTCCACGTGCCCGCTTAATTAACGAAACCGAGGGCTTCCTAAAAGCAATTGTGGATGCAAAAACCAATAAAATCCTCGGAGCTACATTATTCTGTGCGGAGTCCAGTGAAGTGATTAATATCGTAAGCATGGCTATACAAACAGGGCAAGATTTTACCTTTTTGAGAGATCATATCTTTACTCACCCTACAATGAGTGAAGCTTTGAATGATTTGTTCTCACAGATCAAAGAATAACATTACATGCAGAGCAAACAAAAAGACACCCCATCGGGGTGTCTTCAGGCTGTCGAGAAAGTCTCGACAGCCTTCTTTATGCCCTAATTATTTAAGACGACACCGCGTTAATGTTGTATAATATATGTAACTATTTATAGAACGGATGGTGTGTTGAATGTTACGTTCCAACCGAGAAAGACAACAATCTTACGAATTTGTTTCCATAGAAGATTTGGTCCCCGAAGACCACTTGCTTCGTAAGGTGGATAAATATATCGATTTTTCTTTTATTGATGAAATGGTTCGACCGCTATACTGCGCCGATAACGGACGCCCAGCTATAGATCCAGTTATTTTATTTAAGATGATTTTTCTTGGATACTTTTACGGTATTCGTTCCGAACGTCAATTGGAACGAGAAATCCAAACCAACTTGGCCTATCGTTGGTTTTTGGGTCTAGGGCTTAGCGACAAGGTTCCTGACCATACAACGATTAGCTGGAACCGGCGGACCCGGTTTAAAGATACAACGATTTTTCATGATATTTTCGATGAGATTGTTCTCCAAGGTATTTCGCACCGAATGATTGGCGGACGTGTTCTCGTGACCGATTCGACCCATGTGAAAGCCAATGCGAATAAACATCACTATACCAAACAACAAGTACTACAAAATACCAAAGATTACATTGACGAACTCAATATCGCCGTGGCTGATGACCGGAAAGAACATGGAAAAAAGCCCTAAAACCCAGAGAGGAAGTGAACGAAGAGAAAGAAATTAAAGTGAGCACAACTGATCCAGACAGTGGATATATGATTCGTGATGGCAAACCAGAAGGCTTCTTTTATTTGGACCACCGTACGGTCGATACCAAGTACAACCTCATTATCGATGTGCACGTAACGCCCGGAAATGTCCATGATTCCGTGCCCTATTTGTCGCGTTTAGATCGCCAGCAAGATCGTTTTGGGTTTGCAGTTGAGGCTGTTACACTCGATTCAGGATATTTGACTACACCGATTTGTCGGGGGCTACAAAGTCGAAAGATTTTTGCCGTGATTGCTCACCGGAGGTTTCACCCCAAGCAAGGCTTGTTTCCAAAGTGGAAGTTTACCTTTGATCCCGAACGTAATCTATATGTTTGTCCAGCGAGTCACGAATTGAAATACAGAACCACAGACCGCAAAGGTTACCGACAGTATGCTTCCAATCCGGAGTATTGCAAGAGTTGCCCGTTGCTGGGTCAATGTACACAGTCCCGAAATCATCGAAAGGTGGTAACCCGGCACGTTTGGGAGGACAGTAAAGATTGGGTTCGGAACAACAGGCTCAGCAAGTCTGGCAAACAGCTGTACCGCAAACGAAAAGTAACGATTGAGCGAAGCTTCGCGGATGCTAAAGAGCTCCATGGGTTTCGCTATTGCCGTTTGCGCGGACTCCGGAACGTCAGGGAACAAGCACTGATGACGGCAGCCGTGCAGAACATGAAGAAGATGGCGATCCACCTGGATCGCCTGGAAAAGCAGGGGTAATCCCCCTACTTTCCCGATTTTACAGCCACCTAAACATGAAAAGAAACCCAAGATATTAAAATAACCTGGGTTTCTCGACACTCTGAAGACACCCCATCGGGGTGTCTTTTTGTTTTACTATATAACACGATGCTGAACCCACTTCTTACCCATGAAGCGCCGTAGAAATATGAATCCTCTGATTCCCCACTCACAGTTCATAGCTAACCAAACCCCAAGAAGACCGAAATCCAGAACAATACCTAAGATATACCCGAGTACTACGCGGAACAACCACATACTCAGCATTGACACCATGGATGTAAACTTGGAATCACCCGCTGCTCTAAGCGCTGACGGTGTTATGAAGCTAATAGACCACAGCGGTATTTGTACGATTGTATTGATAAGTACAATTATGAAGATATCTCTCACTATCTCCGCAGGTGGATGGAACATCGAAACTAGCGGATTGAAGAAAGGCATAACTAACAATCCCATCACCACAAAGGAAAGGGAAGATGCTACTAGGAACGATTTAATAAATTTCCGAGCATCCTTAACATTATTGCTTCCCATACATTGTCCAACTACTGTGATAATCGTCAAAGACAGCGCATTACCCGGAATTTGCATAATCCCTGCAAAGGAAGAGGCAATAGCGTTAGTAGCAAGCGCGTAGGTACCGAGACTGACGATAAAGACTTGTGTCAGAATCTTACCACCATTAAAGAACATTTGCTCCGCCGCAAACGGCATACCTATGAACATTATTTTTTTGAGCATGGAGAATTGAACCACCAATAAGTCACGAATTCGAATATGCAGCTCATTGTCCATCCGGAACAGATAATACAGAGCGCATATCGCGCCCAAATATCGAGCTATATTTATAGAAATGGTCATCCCTAGAACGCCCATATGCAAAAGGTTAATAAATACGAGATTCAAGAGGACGTAAACTAAATTCATAATGAGCGATAGCGCAAGCGAGGCTCTCGTCCTTCCGATTCCCCGAAGAGCACCACACACTGCCTCTACTACAGCTATACCAAGATAGGAGATGCAGCTCCCAATCAGATAGGTTCGGGCGTTGTGCATTACCTCTGGTGAGGCCGCTCCAAATAGTACGTTCAACAGCGGCTTGTGAAAAAGAATACCAAACATACCAATAATAAAAGCCATTAGGGAAACCGACGAAGTCGCGCCTGCGGTAGCCTTTGACACCATAAGACTATTGCCGCTTCCTTTGTACTGCGCTACGACAACCGTACCACCCGTTGATACCGCGATAAACACACTAATGAGAAAAAGATTGAGGGAATCGATCATATTCACCGCACTGATAGCCGCCACCCCGGACGAACTGATCATCGCTGTATTTACTAGATTTAACCCCACTATAAAGGCCTGATCTACCAGAATAGGGATGAATAAAGCAATCATATGGCGATAGTCTAACGATTCTCCTGAAAAATATTTCTCAAGAAACCGCACACTTCGCTTCGTATTGACATTTACATTAGGTTCCATCTTCGCTTCACTTCTTTTACATTAGAGTTATCCAAATTTGAAATATCCTTATAAATAGAAAAAGGCTCTTCAGGTTGAAGAGCAATTCAAAAGTACAGCTAATTTATATGCACTTAGGTATGCGGTCGAGAGGACTCGAACCTCCACGGGGATTAACCCACACGGACCTGAACCGTGCGCGTCTGCCAATTCCGCCACGACCGCACAAAATATAAAAGACTCATGCAGTGCAGAACTAAATTATCATATATTAGCGCAAAGGGCAATACCTAATGCAAAAAGAAAAAGTGTACCGAGTCCCTATTAGGGATCATCGATACACTTTTTAGAAGAACTATCGGATTATGAAGCTTGTTCAAGCATACGGTAGATAATGACTGCCGCTTGAGCACGGTTAGCTATACCCTTAGGTGCAAATTTGCCACCCTCAACACCGTTAACGATTCCCAATTGGGTCAGTTGTGCTATAGCGTCCTGTGCGTAAGGAGCAATACTGGACTTGTCTGCAAACTTGCCCAGCGCTGCATTCTTATCAATCGGCTGTAGTTTATCTTTCAATGCATTAGCAATCATAATGGCCATTTCTTCACGAGTCACTTCACGACCCGGTTCAAATTTACCATTTCCAGAGCCTTGTACAAGTCCAGCCTTCACCGCAAGGGCGATAGAATCCGTGTACCAAACTCCTTGTTTAACATCGCTGAATGAACTGGTTGTTGCCGAACCCGTCAGATTCAGTGCACGTACCAGCATTGTAATAAACTCTGCTCTAGTCACTGTTTTGGTTGGTGCAAAAGTATTTGCATCCAATCCTTTAATAATGCCCTTAGCAGCCAATGCTTGAATAGCCTCTTGTGCCCAGACTACCTTACCCAGATCTTTGAAGCTTGCTGCTGGGGCAGTAGTTGGTGCTGGTGTTGCTGTTGGAGCTGGCGTTGCTGATGGTTTTACAGTTGGAGTAGGTGTTGGAGTTACAACATTAGAACCTCCACTGCCACTGCCTGATCCCGTTTCATCAGCCTTCTCTTTGTTAGTAATACGACCTTCAATTGCCGCCTTGATCTCTTTGCGATCAAACGTCTTCACAATGTAATCGTAGAATACATCCAAATCAATAGGACCAGCCAGTGAATCACTCGCTTGAGTCAGAACCGTGTAGTTATCCCCACCCGCAGCCATAAAGTTATTCACTACTGCCGTATATTTCTGATTAGGATTAATTGGTGTACCATTAGTTAGCGTAAGGCTCGTAATGCGATCTTTCACTGGTAGATTCATAATCGCTGTATATTTCAGTCCAGAAATTTGCAACGTTTTGATATCTGCTGTTCCGTCAACCTTTACATTCCATTGCTGCTGAAGTAACGTTTTGATCTGATCTCCAGTTAGTGTCAGCTTCACAAGTGTGTTGCCGAACGGCTGAACTTTAGCCAAATCGCCAAAGGTTACATCACCCTTCGGAAGATCCGCACGGATACCACCCGGATTCATAAAGGCAAAATCAGCAGACTTTGCGCCATCACCAAAATCAGCAGCACGCATAGAATCAGCAATTAGGTTACCGAGGGCAGCTTCTTTGGTATAAGCATCCGTACGAGTTACAGTTCCATCAGTTGTACCCACTGGTTGGGTAAGTTCAGGATGCTTCTCAAGGTAAGCATTTACCAGTGCCACACTCTCCGGATCCGGTGTTACACCGTCATGGAAGGTGGACGTTACTACAGCAGATTTACTCTTCACATCACCTGTTTTAGGATCAATGATCAGCTTAATATCTTCAAATGCCATGCCGTAAGAGTATGCTTGTACAATCAACTTTCCGTTTACCGTTCCGTTTGCCAGCGCATGGTTATCACCAGCAACAATAACGTCAACTGGGGAATCCGCAGGAAGCGCTTTGGCCAGATCAGCCGCTTCACCTGTAGTTACGCCATCTTTAGTAGAGGCTGGATCATGCGCAAGCACGATGATCGTTTCTACGCCCTTCTCTTGCAGCTCTTTGGCATATGTCTCAACAGCCGTTACTTCTTCATCAGCCGAAAGGAATTTTACGCCAACCGTTCCGGAAGGTGCAACTTTACTTGGTGTAGATTTGGTTACAAGACCTATAAACCCGATCTTCACACCACCGACTTCTTTGATTACATAAGGATTGATAATGGGCTCGCCGTTTTTGGCATACACTGCATTGGCATTGACATAATCAAAATCAGAGCCAGCATGGATAATTTTTTTGTTCTTTGGATCAGCACCACCATAAAGCTGTGTCATTAGCGCATCAACACCTTGGTCGAACTCATGGTTACCCAAGGAACCTACATCAAATTTCATCATATTCATCCAAGCATGAGTCGGCTCATCGCGCTCAAGCGAAGATACAGGTGCCGATGCTCCTACGGAGTCACCGTTATGGAAGAGCAAGGAGTTCTCGTACTTTGCACGAGCCTGTTTCAAGTAAGTCGCGAGGTAAGCTGCTGTGCCTACAGACTTATTGCTCACTGTAGAAACTGTGTCTAGTTGACCATGGAAGTCATTAATTCCAATAAGGTGAACTTCAACATCTGCAGTTGGCGCAGGAGTTTTCACACTTAGATCCAGTTCGAAAATTCCGAAGCCTTTATCATTTTGCTGACCCGTATCGGATATGTTCGCCGGAAGTACACTCGCTGCTTTAGGCGTTGTAGTGAACGTTACTTTCACACTACCCTTAATAGGTGCCAAGGACCAGTTACCATCAGCAGTAGGATCAATCGTTCCAGCTTCACTGATATAGTCCATCAAGACCTGACGATTTTCATCTTGAGAGTCCACTACCAACTCTGAGCCTTTAACACCCGGGAAGTTACCACCACCGCTTGCACGGTAATTGTTAGTGACAACAATGAAATCCTGATCAAGATCTAAAGGCTGATCATTGTAAGTCACTTCCGTCACACGACTCGACGAAGCATCATTAATGGAGCCATCCGGATTGTACTTCGCGTTTTTCGTTACATCAATTTTATATTGGACCCCATCAATCACATCAAAATTAAAGACTTGGAACTCCGGATTCAACAGAGACTGCGGAGTCGAGATTCCAAGTTTGATGCGGTTAAATGCACCCGCGCTCATCTCCAACCACTCTTTAACAACAGAACCCTTAACCTTGATCGCTTTGAGCGTGTTATCGTATAGATAGAGGTCGCTTGCGCTACGGATAGTCAAGTTGCCTTCATCAATACTAGTGTATTCTTCTGGGCCGTTACGTCCTGCTTTAAATGGAGCGCCGACACTCAGAATCGGCAGGTCCTTATATTGAGGAACATTGACATCAATATACTTCTGAACATACCACTTCTGTGCATACGTTACGAGCTGAACCGTAGGATCATCCTGAACCATTGCAAAATAACTGTTCATTGGAGCCGTTGTAACACCCAGCTTCTGTTCAGTATAAGCAATAGTAGCTTTATGCGCTGCCGCAACAGCATCATCTACAGCTGGATCAGGTTCGACCGTTGGATAATTCACTTTATTCTCTGTCTTATAGATAGAACGAGTTGAAGCATTTGAGCTCTTCTTATCTACTTCCCAGCCTTTATCACCGTATACAATATCCAGATCAATTAGACCTAAATAAGCACCGCCGTAGCCAGCTTGTACAGCAGGCGTACCATTAATGTGACCATTCACATTATCGATCACAGCCTTATCGTTATTGTAAGGCTTTTTAGTATCCGGATCTTTGAACAAAGCATCCAGTGTGCTGTCATTTCCCGTTGGAAATACCTTATGGGTATGTGAGAATGTGATCGCATCGATACCCGGAACCTTACTCAAGGCGTTAATGTCATTCTCAGAACCATCACCTATAACAGCGTTGATATCAAACCCTGTATGGGCCATAGCAACAATGACATCTGCTCCTTTAGCTTGCATTTTAGGAACAAATTTCTCTGCCGTTGCAGCAATATCTTCAACGACTACTTTGCCCTCCAGATTAACCTTATCCCACTCCATGATTTGGGGGGTAACAAGGCCAATTAGACCGACTTGAATCGTTTGTTCTTGACCATTACTGTCTTTTATTGTTTTAGGTATGATAACAAAGGGTTCAAAGGCATTCGTGCCATCTGTTTTATAAATGTTCGCATTCACATAATCAAAATTTGCACCGGTAGTTGACTCATTACCATCGCTACCATTTATAGTACGATCTAAAAATTGCAAACCATAATTGAATTCATGATTTCCAAAAGTCGCAGCGTTATATCCCATAGCATTCATAGCCGCAATCATCGGATGAATCTCATTCGGATCTTTCAGTTCCGATTTCTTCGCCACGTACGTACCCAGCGGAGTTCCTTGAATCAAGTCACCATTATCAAGCAGGAGGTTGTTGGGTTCTTCAGCTCTCGCTTGTTTCACCAGACTTGACGTGCGGTCAAGACCGACGGTTACAGATGGTGCACCCTTAAAATAATCCCAACCATACACATTAGTGTGCACATCCGTTGTGCTCATCAAACGGAGCTCAACCTTGGCTCCAGAAGCAGGTGTAGCAGGTGCAGCAGCTACTTTGTCCGGACTCCAAACCGTACCCAAAACGACTCCACCTAGTACCTGTGCTGAAAGCACTGCAGTTGCTAGTACAGAAGCGAGAGGCTTGTTCCATCGTGTCTTCCATCCCATAAAGATTTATTCCCCCTAGTATTTTCACATAATTTCGGTGATATTATATCACACAAACATGACGAAAAAGTATAGTATTGTAAAATTAATATAAATCTATGTTAAATATATTAACGTATGAAGAAAGACCTAGGTCATATTCTATTTTTATTAGATCAATAGTCTCTAGACATACAAAAAACACATCTTATACAGATGTGCCCTAAGAAAGCGCATACATAAGGTCAAAACACGTCGAATCTTTATCTGATGATAACTCTCTCAAGACCCACTCATGATGGCAGTAAACCCAAAACAAATCGCACACGTCACTCTCATTTGTGAAGGCATGATTTTATGTTTCCCACCCATTGCAAATTCACCTTAAGGTATTCCTAAAGACAGTAATATGTAAAGAATCACCGCTCCCGCAAAAGCAATGCTCCCAATCCATGCAGATAACATCCTTCCACCCCCTTCACTAATTGGTATTCGAATCGTATAACCTCTCCCCATCAATTTTTGGACTTTCTTTTCATATTAATGATGAACCCGCACAAGCAACACCAGAATATCTGAGTAATATAGAATTAAATAGACCAATGAGGTGATCCACAAATGTCAAACAGAGCAAAGATTCGCAAGCGAGCTGAACAGCTCAAGGGTAGACCTGTGTGCGTTACGCTTCATGATGGACGCACGTATGTAGGATGGATAACTGGCCTCGATAAGGATGGATTGACCCTTTCCAAACCACGTAAAAATAAAAACAAAAAATCAAAAAAACACTCTTCTTCTCACTCCCGGAAAGCGAATGTATCTGGACTCATGCCGCTATTTGGCTCACTGTTCGGACTGGGAGGCGGGGCCGCTGGAGCCGCGGGGGCTGCCGGAGCCGCAAGTCCAGGTTCTTCAGGATTCGGTGGAATTATGGGTTTTGTAGGGATGATACAAAAAACTATGCCGGTTATGAAGATGGGCTACAACATGATTAAATCTATATCCCCCTTCCTGAATGGACTAAAAGGTTTAATGGGATAGTCAAAAGACACCCCTCAAGGTGTCTTTTTATTTTCTCTCATGAACTTATCAGTTTCTTCAAAAGTCTCCCCGCAGATCTTATTCGTGGGCGCTTTAAATGCTCCTGTACATAGCGATAATCCGTCAATTCAACTCTAGCATCACGGATCGCATAGGCAAAATCATTATCAAAGGGTAGGCGATATTCCCAGACTCGCTTCTCCCAATGTGGTATATTTGCAAGCATCCATGGATCGTCGATTCCGGGATGAATATAGGTTTCACTAACGCCATCAGGTAGCGAATACAGCTTGGCGATGATGGATTGTTTAAAACGATCATACGTCTCACCTTCCTCCACACCAAAAGGATGGGACAACAAATAATCAGGAATCGGGACTCCCAGTGTATCGGCCAGCCCAGATCCAAGTGCAACAGGACGTTCAATATTTTTCAGTGATCCTAGAAGGGGATCCTCTGGATGGATGTATCGAAAGAATCGTGATGGCAATCCCCAGCGTGAAATTCTCCACAACGTCTGCGGAAGCAGGCTACGTCCCGTTTCCATGCCATATAAACTTCCCATATGGTTGTCTACATGACTAATCATTATTCCGGCTTGCTTCACTCGTTCGTACTGCGCAACAATCTCCTTTAGCACAGCTTTTGTCTGCGCTCCCTGCTCGAACTCTTTTACCGTCTTATACTGATGCCCGCCATCGTCATGTAATGAAGAGTCCCCCGTCAGGCTGCTCCAGCGTAAAGCCTCAAACTCACTGGTCATTGTCAAATGAAGGCCCACATTTCGTTGTTGCCTACGGCTACACCATGCAGCAGCCTCCTCGAATCCAGGGGCCACCGCCATGATCGTCGCTGAAGATACTTTTCCCTCTTCTAATAGATGCATAATCGCCTGATTCATGGCAGGGCTTTGCCCAAAATCATCACAATTGATGATTAATCTTTTGCTCATAGTCAGCATCACCTCTCAGTTGCCCCGTAAATGTAAATTTAATAGTAAAAGATATGACAACAGATATCGCTAGCAGACATAACGGCACCACGCTTATTAAATATCGGAACGTTGCTTCTGGATCAGACCCTGGGTCATCGCCACCCTTGTAACCAAAGATCATCCCTACAATGAAAAAAGCCAGCGCCGAGATTAATCCGCTCGAGCGAGTGATGAATCCACTTACCGCGGTATAGATGCCTTCTCTTCTCAGACCTGTCTTCTCCGCATCCTCATCAATAATTTTTCCACCTACGATTGCCGGGGTTACTAGAAATCCTGCTAGTCCGAAACCAACAACAATGCCAGCGGCCACACCACTTACAAGATCATAACCGAACCATAGCGGAATGACAGATAAAGCATATAGGATAAGCGATAGCCGCCATGCCTTGACCCCATCCATCTTACGAATAATCCAATACCACACGAACACTAATGGAATGACCGACACAAAGACAGCCGCGAGCATAATAGATACCTGTGCTTCTGAAATATGTAGAACATATTTTGCATAAAAGGGAATCATCGAGCTTACAAGTCCATTAACCGTTTGGGCAAAAGAGTTCGAAATATTAAACACCCAGAACTTCTTATTCCGAATCGTTTCCCGAAAAGCCGGGATGAGCTTCAACGGTTCAGTCTTAGTGGTCTCTTTCTTCTCTTGGACATTCATCATACATAAAAACATAAACACACCGAAGACACAGGCATACACGATAGCCATATTAGAGAAGTTAATCGCTGCGAAAAGAATTGGCGTTAAAGCAGTACCAATTAACAGGGCAACCACTTGATACCCTTGCTGAATCGCAGAGGCTTTTGCCCGAATACGATCTCCACGGAAAAGCTCTGGAAGCAGTGCACCATAGTTCACCCACAAGACCGTAGCCACGGCCTCATAGAAAATAAGTGTCACTAAAAACCAAGTGAAAAGTCCATTCTCCGATAATCCGCCCGGTGGGGAAAACACTAGCACAAACGCCAGCATAAATAACGGAATCGAGCCGAACACCCAGGGTCTACGCCGACCATAGCGGGTATTTGTGCGGTCTGACCAGTATCCAAACAGCGGATTATTCACCGCATCCCAGATCAGAAAGATTGTTCTGGCCAGTGTAGCAAGTCCAATGCCCAAGCCCAATTTCTCCACATAAAAATAACTGTAAAAAGAACTAAAAGCCTGACTGGGAACCATCATCGCAAACATCCCTAAAGCAAAGGTGTACGGCGAGTTCATCCATTTATGTTTCACTCACATACCTCCCATATGGTAATGATCTAATTGTAATATATTACCACAATCTATGGGAGTATAGTTACAGATTTCGTATCATCCAAACGCCAAAAAATTCAACAGCAACATAAGGAATTCCAACTTAACGTATGAAAAATAGCAAAAGGGGATGTCCTAATAGCCATGAAAAATGACTATTGGACATCCCCTTCTGAACACTCAATGGAACTGAATAGCAGCACCTATGCTACACCGGAATTCCTGATTACAAAAATACGATCATGGAAAGGATGAACATAAATACTACACCTACAATCATTGGTACTGATGTGCGTTTTACAATCTCAATCGGATTCTTCTTAACGGAGCCAGCTACAATAAGAACAACGGCCGCGACTGGAGATACCGCTCTAAACAGGTTACCTGCAAGACCCATTGGTACTGTAACTGCAATTGGGTTAATACCCGCAGCATTAGCGAGAGGAACCAATAGAGGAATCATCGAATAGAAGAGCGCCGTACCGCTACCACTCAAAATAACGATTAGTGCAGTCAAACCAACGAGAATGAGTGGAAGAATAAATCCAAGGCTGGAGCCGTGAATACCAGTCATCGCTGTTTCCAAGGATTCGATAAGTCCAATCGATTTCAAGCCTGTAACGAATACAGATGCCGCAACCAACAGAACAACAATTGGAACTGCGCTGCCCATACCTTTAAAGAAATGCTCTGTACCATCCAACACTTGCTTTGTATTCTTTTTACGGATTAATTCACAAACAATTGCAATAGCGAAAGATAATAAGGCTACTACCTCAACGCTTATATTGATAGTCATACTGGAGGCAGATTGAAGTATAAATACTACGATTAGAAACAGAATAGGAAGCACTGGCAACAAAGCGTAAACCGTTGTAAACAGTTTTCCACCTTCCACTAGCTTAACATCCTTTAATTCAACTTCTGCATGTTCTGTGTCGACACCCATCTTTTTATCCATACGTTTTTGCCAGAAATAATGTACAACAGCCATTACTAATAAAGTAGGGATGGACACTAACGCATGGTAACGGAATACATAATCAGTTACGGTCATACCGGCATAGTTAGCATACTGTGCTAATTCAGTTGCTACTGCAACGTTATCCCCACCCATTGGGGTTGGTACGATAGTCGCGGATGTAGCAATGATCGCTGCTGCGGATAACGTTGTCATTCCTGCTTTTTTCAATACAGGGAATAAGGTTGCAAGTAAAATTATAGCTAGATTTGAGGCACTAGGTATAACAAGAGACAACAGATTTCCTAGTAAGAAAACCACAGGCACAAGAATATATACCGATTTAATTTTGCCCAGTGGTTTCGTTAATACATTGACGGTCACATCATTCGCATTAATATAGGACATGTATGCTGTATATCCACCAAGAATAAGAATGATGAAACCAGCAGAAGTGAGTGACGATTTAAACTGGTCTGCAATGGCTACTAATGGATCTAACCATAGCGCACCCGAAGATTCAAAACCTTTAGCACTAATTCCATTACCCATTAGTATCGCAATGAACATTAGTACAATACCGATAAAGAATAGTGTAATTTTAATATCCATTTGCTTAATTAACATATATACAATAATAAAAATCGCCAGAATCGCTGAGCCGTACATGATTATGTCCATCACAGTGTCCCCCATCTAATTGGTTAGTTGGTTAATTCTTTAGTTACATTTTCTCAAGCTATCTAGTAGCCATTCTCGAAATAATTGTTGATCGATATCAAGACATACTTTGGCATTATTAGGCTTACCTAAATATCCCTTCAAATCAACAATTGTAGTTCCTGCTGTCATACTACCGTTCAGTTCTATATCCACGTGGGTATCAACCGTTTCAAACATTTCTGGCTTTAACAAATAGGCAATTGCACAGCTATCATACATTTTCAATCCCGTCTTCATACTGCCGCCACGGTACCGCTTAAAGAGGCTGTGGATCATTTTTCCGACATCGTTCATATTTTCTAATTGAGCAGAGTCCTCTGGTAATACAAGCGCTTTCCATCCAACGTCTAAACCAGCCATAACAATCGGAAGTCCACTATCAAAAACAATTTTCGCAGCTTCCGGATCCACATGAATATTAAATTCAGACATTACACCCATATTCCCTCTTGTAGCTGATCCCCCCATTAGAACGATTTCTTGAATGTTATTTTTCACTTCTGGGTAAATTTTAAACAGTAACGCGATATTAGTAAGCGGTCCAATCGGAACCAGCGTAATCGGGGTTGTACTTTCTTTAATCACTTTATACATTGCGTTGACCGCATTATCTTCAAGCAGAAGATCATTTGTAGGCTCTTCAAAATCAAAACCTTCCATTCCGCTAACACCGTGCACATTACTAGCATCTTTCAGTGGTTTAATCAGCGGGGAAGCCGCTCCCATAGCAACCGGAACTTCCTTTTTATAATATTTCAGCAGCTTTAATGCATTATTTGTTACTTTGTCTACTCCTACATTCCCTGCTACAGTTGTGATCAGCTTGACATCAAGCTCTTCACTGTACAAAGCAATGGCTATGGCGACTGCATCATCAATCCCAGGATCAGTATCAATAATAATCGGTCTTTTCAACATATAATTCATCCTCCAATTGGTTCTCAATTTTATATAATCAATTCACAAATTTAACCATTCCGTGGCCAAAATCCTTATTAGGACGTTGAATAAATCCGAATTTCTCGTAGAATTTCTCCGTATTCGGAGTAGCCATTAAACCTATATAGGCATTCTCACACGCTTTTTCCTGAATGTAAGTCATTAAGGAATGCATGATAGTATAACCTATCGATTGTTTCTGGTACTCAGGATCAACTACTACATCCTTAATGAAGAACACAATTCTATCGTCTCCTACAATTCGACCAATTCCAATTGGTTTATCATCATCAAATATAACAACTGAAAATAGCGTTTTTTCTAATGCCTGTGCAACATCTTCTAATGAATATTCTTGGAAATCGACTTTTTGGCGTAGCTCAGCATACATCTGGGGTGTTAATGCGTTTGGTTCTTTCCTAAGCATTCAAGAATCGCCTCCTTGTATACCCTCAGTCCATGAATTGTTTCAGCTCTTCTAATGAGGGCATCCCTCCTTGAGCACCAAATTTCGTTACAGAAAGGCTGGCTGCATAAGTCGCATGATAACAAGCATCATGAAAGTCATACCCTTTATCAAGAAAATAGCTTAAGGCGCCATTAAATGTATCCCCTGCACCCGTAGTATCTACTGCTTGAACCTTTGGAGCTTTGATAAAAGTACTTTCCCCATTTTTGTAATAAGCAATTCCATCTTTTCCGTTTGTGATAATTAGCTTTTCTTTGTACTCTTCGCGGAAACCAGGGGACTTCATAAGCAGTTCTGCTTCATGCTCATTCGGAGTCAGATATGTTATCATTGGCCACCATTCGGATGGAAACTCATGATATGGAGCAGGGTTAAGTATCGTAGTTATCCCTTTATTGGAAGCAATCTCTAAAGCCTTCTCAACACTATTCATCGGAATTTCTAATTGAAGTACAACTACATCGCTATTCTCGATCTGCTCTCTACAAGCTTCAATGTCTTGGGGGGTCAGCTCGTAGTTAGCTCCCGGAACAACAATAATTAAATTATCCCCTTCTGAAATAATGACGGATGAAACTCCTGTAGATGAATGTGTAACCGGTTCCACATTCTTGAAAAAAATAGATTCTTCTTTAAGGTGCGACAAGTATTGTTCACCAAAACTATCCCCACCTACACGGCCAATCATATGAACCGAGCCGCCCAATCTAGAAGCCGCTACCGCTTGATTTGCTCCTTTACCACCAAATTGATGATGAAATTCCCGGCCGATAACGGTTTCGCCAAGTCCCGGATATCGATCTACAATAGATGTGAAATCCATATTCAAACTACCAATTACTGTAATCATTATTTTTGTCTCCTTTTATGTTGAATCCCTTACAATAAGTTTTGCATCAAAACTAAAGTGTTGTGGGCCTTTGGTATTCCCCTCAATAATATCAAGCAGTAGTTCACCGCTTTTAATACCAATCTGCTCAATCGGTTGCTCCATGGTGGTTAGTTCAGGAGTAATTGTTGTACCCCATTCGATTCCATCAAAGCCAATGACTTTAATTTGTTTTGGAATTTTAATTCTTAGTTTGGCTAAAGCTTTTATGATACCCACGGCCATTATGTCATTTCCTGCGAAAATCCCATCAATGTCTGGATTCTCAGCTAATAAATCTATGATGGCCTGAAACGAAGTCATTAATTCATAATTACCATACGCTATAATTTGTGATAATCCTTGCGCAGATGTTTCATCGCAATAGCCGCGGAGCCGTTCTTCAGAGGTGTAAACACCATCTGGTCCCTTTACATGAGCAATCTTTGAGCAGCCTTGCTGAACTAGGTAGCTTACCGCCTCGCGAGCATTCTTATAATTGTTGACTGTAATAGATGGAATATTGTCACTGATAATTCTATCGATCGCGACAATTGGCATCGATAACTTTGCTAAATGTTCTTCCTTAATCTTGTCAGATACGATAATAAGACCAGCTGCATATCCTGTTTTCATCGTTTCAATAAAATCAGAGACACGGTCCAATTGGTCATCACTATTGAACAACAAAGCAGAATACCCTTGACTAATTAGCGTTTTTTCAACAGCTCTAAATAATTGTGGAAAAAACGGATTTGTAATGTCTGGAATAATAAAGCCAATAGATTTCGACTGCTTTTTATAGAGACTCCTAGCTACGGCATTGGGACTATAATTTAAAGCTTCTATTGCCTGTTCCACTTTTGCCCGACTATCCGCTCCCACGTAACCTTGATTATTCAGGACTCTAGAGACCGTAGCTACTGAAACCTTTGCATATTTTGCAACGTCATAAATTGTCGTCAAATCAAGAGACCTACTTTCCATACGTTGGGATACAAGATGTGATTTTATAATTTTCAAACCTTCGGTAACCGGTTACACATATTATATGAAATCGTATTCATTCTGTCAAAGGTAATAATTTGCATGAATAGGAGTATGCGGGAGCCATTTCCACTGGTTAGAATGGTCGATATTCAAACAACCGTAAAACAAAAATAAAAGACACCCCAAGATGTCCTCTACTTTACTCCACTCATTACAATATGCTTTAAATCGATGTCGCCATTCATACGTGGAAAGCGAAGATAACTGGTTTACTATTTGTGAAAATTTGATCAAACTTCTCGTCAGACAAACCACCAGGATCTAATTTTCGACTCTAAGTTTCGTTACTTTCGACGACGAATGTTCATGCGATTATACATCACTAAACCGGCGATAACCATGCCCAGCGTACCTATACTACTCGCTACTTCAGTCTGCATACCAAACAAAATACATAAGTTAGTAACCAAGCTTCTCGTAAGCAGCGCGACAATAATTAGCATGATCGGACGCCAAATGTTATATCTTCTCATTTCAGTAACACTCCTAACCCATTTTTCTTAAACGCGTAACCTAATTAATCTACAAGTATTATAGCATAAGTAAGTAACCGCATACATTTTACGTAAGGATAACAGGCGAAAAAGGACATTATCCTCGAAGTGTCTAAATTAGCTTGCCGAAGAGAGTATGTATACTCATACCTTTCGATCTATTTAGAGCATAACTTAACGCCCAACGTCCGTCTTTGTTCGACTTTAGGTATGGACTTATCATTTTTTACAGATTATAATAACAAAAGAACACCAAAAGACGAACATTAAGGTGGATATAATGACTGAATATATGCAAATATTCCTAGGCACTTCATTTTCAAGCAAATCACCGAAGGAAATTCAAATTTTAAAAGACCACCTCTACTGCATTAATACAGATGGAATGATAGAAAAGATCGTTTCACCAGAAGAGCCCGACTATCAGCCTCTATTAGATACTTATCAAGACCAAGACAACTTCCATCGATTAGCTGAAGGCCAGTATTTTTTGCCTGGCTTTATCGACTTGCATGTTCACGCCCCGCAGTGGGCTCAATCTGGAACTGCATTAGATATTCCACTCTATGATTGGTTAAATACGTACACCTTCCCATTGGAGTCTAAATTTTCAGACCTGGATTTTGCCAAAAAAGTCTACGATGATGTGGTTGATACCTTACTCGCAAACGGAACCACTACAGCACTTTATTTTGCAACGGTGCATAAGGAAGCCAGTTTATTATTAGCCCAAATCTGTGCGTATAAAGGGCAACGCGGACTCGTTGGAAAAGTGGTAATGGACGATCCTCAAGGAAATCCAGAAAATTATCGCGACACTGACACTGACACCGCCCTTAAAGATACGGAAGAATTTATCCTAGCGGTAAAAGAACTCGCCAAATCTACTAAGCAAGGCGTTTATCCAGTAGTGACACCTAGGTTCATTCCTAGCTGTACAAATGAGGCTTTGCAAGGTTTAGGAGACTTAGCCGCCAAATATGATACTCATATTCAATCGCACTGTAGTGAAAGTGATTGGGCGCACGGATATGTACAAGAACGATTCCAGAAGAACGATGCTTTTGCCTTACATGATTTCGGTCTGCTCCGTGATAAATCTGTAATGGCACATTGCAATTTTTTAGAGGAAGACGATGTAGCTTTATTTGCGGAGACAGGAACGGCTATTGCGCATTGTCCGATATCGAACGCTTATTTTGCCAATAGTGTCATCCCTATCGCTCATTTCCACTCCAAGGGTGTGGAGATTGGCTTAGGGTCTGATATTTCCGGAGGTTTTTCACCTAGTCTCTTCGATAACATAAGACAGGCTGTAATGTCTTCAAGAATGCTAGAGGATGGCGTTAATCCTTCCCTTCCTGCACAAGAACGCGGATTACTAGGATCACGGATTACGATTGATGAATCCTTCTATCTTGCTACTGCTGGCGGTGGTGAAAGTCTAAGCTTACCTATCGGTCGTATCCAAGAAAACTATGCATGGGATGTACAAATTATTGATACGAAAATACCATCGGCTAGATTGCCACTCTTTGATGGAAATGAAGATTTAGAGGACGTGTTTCAAAAAATGATGTATCTAGCTCGACCTGAGAATATCCGTGAAGTCTGGGTACAGGGTGAAAGGGTTCATTCACGTTAAGGATCGATAAAACTAGAAAATATAAGGTGGGCATCTGAGTGGAAACACAAGCAAACGTGCAGGATCAAGCGCCATTAAAGTCACAACTATTAACCGTTCATCCCGATGAAAAAGTATCATTCAGTAAATCCATCATCCTAGGCTTTCAACATGTTTTGGCAATGGACGTTTATGTGGTTCCTTTCCTGATTGCCATGTTAATCGGCTTACAACCGAATCAGTCAAGCGCGTTAATTCAATCCACATTTATTGCTGCTGGACTTGCAACGATTGTGCAGACTTATTTCTGTATGAAGCTTCCTATCGCGCAAGGTCCATCTTATGTTCCGCTTGGTGCGATTGTCAGTATTTATGCCGCTAGTGGCGGCGGGGAGCTGGGTTGGAGCTCCGTGTTAGGTGCCAGCTTAATCGGTGCGGTTCTAGTTATTATTTTGGGCTATGTCGGGATCTTTAATAAAATCGTTAAGAACTTTATCCCACCCATTGTAGGTGGTACGATCATATTCATAGTTGGTCTTTCTTTATTACCTGTTGCTATAAGAGACAATATCTATGGAGCTTCAGGCGCTTCAATCAATCAGAACGTTTTGTTAGCCCTTATTTCAGCGGGTACACTCCTTTTATTCGTAATTCTCGGTTCTATGTTCCGTAATAAGGGTTCGATCTTCCGAATTATTTCCGTCATGATGGCATTAGTAGTTGGATGTATTTCTGCTAATATGATGGGTGTGTTAGATTTCTCAGCGATTAGCAAAGCGAACTGGTTTAGCATGCCGCGTATCGCTTTTGTAGATTTCGGATTCTCTTTCAACTTTTCTGCTATTATCACCATGGTCATTATTTATCTCGTACTGCTAGCTGAAACAACAGGTACCTGGTTTGCTGTCAGCAACGTAATCAATAAGCCTTTAACAGACGAAAATATTAACAAAGGGGTTATTGGTGAGGGGATTGGCTGTCTTATCGCTTCTGCTCTCGGATCGACGCCTGTTACAGGCTATTCAACCAATGCCGGTATTATCTCCATCACAGGTGTAGCCAGCCGTCGAGTTTTCCTCGCTGTAGGAGGATGGTTTGTCCTCTTCGGTTGTTCTGGTAAATTAGCTGCTCTGATCTCTTCCATTCCATCCGCTGTAATTGGCGGCGTCTTCGCTATCGTGTGCGGGATCATCGCAATTAATGGTGTGCAGGTGATGAAGAATGTAACGATTGGCGAAAAAGAAATGTATATTATCGCAATACCGATGATTATCACATTAGCTTTGGTACTCATTCCTGGCGACTACTTGCATTCCTTACCTTCATTCGTGCAATATTTATTAGGCTCACCTATTCTAGCTGCTTCATTAGCAGCGATCTTATTGAATAAACTACTGCCAAGTGGAAAATAGAAAGAACGAACGAAAGAACGGACATCCAATGATGTCCGTTCTTTTTACTATAGGCTGTAACGTTTATAGCATTTTAAGGATATATAACTTGAGGAGGTGAACGGATGCAGGACAACGAGGAATTATACAGGGAATATTCAACCCAAGTATATAAATTCGTATTTAGTTTTTGTCATAATCATATACTGGCAGAAGAAATCACCCAAGAGACCTTTTATAGAGCTATAAAGTCCATACACAAATATGATGGAACCTGTAAAGTATATGTATGGCTTTGTCAGATTGCTAAGCATGTGTGGTATCAGGAACTGGACAAGCAGAACAAAAGGAAAACTTGTGAATTAGAAGACCCTCCTTTTTCTAACGAAAATTCAACAGAAACTGAGTTCATTTTAGCTCAAGACAAAATGGAGTTATTTAAACAGCTTCATTTACTTGATCCTAATACCAAGGAAGTATTGTATCTGCGTTTGACCGGAGAATTCAGCTTTCGGGAAATTGGCGAAATTCTCGGAAGAGATGAGACCTGGGCAAGAGTTACCTTTTACCGTGGAAAACAAAAATTAATGAAAGGAAGATCTTCATGAAATGCGAGATTATTCAAGATTTATTGCCCTCCTATATCGAAAAGCTAACCTCTTTACATAGCAACGAAGAGATTGAGAAACATCTGCAAACTTGCGAAAGCTGCCTTCAGTCATATAAAGAAATGACCGCAACAGCAGATCTAATTGTGCCTATTGTTGATAAAGAAGAGGTTAATAAACTTAATTATTTTAAAAAGGTGAAAACAACAAATATAAAGATTATCGTTCTTTCCATCTTATCGGTAATCATACTGGCGGCAGCTCTTATTGGACTTTTTGTGATTGGTTTCCCTATATCCTCTAAAGATGTGAGCATCGATTATCAGAAGACAAAGACTCGTCTGGAGATTCATCTAACTTTGGAAAATGGCAAGGACTTGGTGTTCTCAGGGAAAAGTAAATTTATCCGCGATGAAAATAATAATGTGATCGGTTCCGAAACAAGATATACCCCTAGAGGCTTGATTCACAATCCCTTTGATGATGTAGGAAAAAAAGTTATGTTGGGGACGGAGATTCAAACCGATCTGGATTTTCCAAACAAGTTTATCCTTGAATTCAAAGATAAAACTATGACGTTCATTAATGGTGTTTTGGTAGAGTAGACATAGCAGTTAAACGAAAAAAGACACCCTTTAAGGTGTCTTTTCTGATACTCCATGTGGAACTTAGTACATGTTCATACCTCTATGATGAGCGAAGGACTTGTCTTCTCATCCACATCGTTGCAACCCACTTTTCGCCTTTGATCACTGGTGTACCTGCATGCAAGGTGGAATCGTTTAATTCATGATTATCGTAAAAATATTCAAAGTAGACCGCCATACCTTTGTTAGGACTCACTGTTAAATTAAGCATAGGGAAAGCTGTTTCTCCACCTTCCTCCACATCATTCAAATACATCACAAGTGTACTAATTCGATTATTGCTACTTGCTCGACTCGTTTGTGTGAAGAAATCATGATGGGGTAGATACTCTTGGCCAGGGATATACTGCAGAACTTGCAGGCCATCACCATGCTCGATAGGAATATTCATAATTTGAGAGAATCGTTTCTCAATTCTTGTAACCGTCTCATTCTCCTCACAGAACACACCACTGCTCGTTCTAATTGAATTAACCGCATGGTCTTCGCCTATCCTTGAACGTTGCAAACGTTCCCTAGAATATTCAATTAGCTCATTGCATTCCTCATCGCTAAGCACATTTCCTAGCAAGACAACCAGCGGTTCCTCATACTTGGCAAGAATTCGAATCTCTCGATCTTCCGTCTTGATCGTATTTCCGATATGATCAAATATCGTCCGTTCTTTCCCTGTCGTATTCCCTATCATCCTTATGCAGCTCCCAAGTTATAACATCCATCGCAAAAAACATACCATAAAATGGTTTTATTTGCTTGATTAACTTCAGAACATCAAAAGACTTAGAAAATCAGCCCAGTGTTTGCTTATATCGTATTTTTCGTTGATACGTAGATAGCATAACTCCTGCTAGAATGAACAGCGACCCTAATATTTCTACACCTGTAATGGGTTTGTGCAGTAATATCAATCCCATGATCATAGCTACAAAAGGCTCTAAATTAGATAATACAGATGCTTTTGAAGCATCAACATGTCGAATGTTGTTATTCCAAATCAGTGTGGCTATGCCGTGTACAACAACGGCGGTTCCGATCAGAAGAGTCCAATCCGTAATATTCGAGCTCATTCGTAAAGGTGTATCTAGCATAAAGGCAAACGGGATCGATACAATTAAGCCCACCAGATTCGAATATACAGTAATCGTGAGCGGATCTATTCTTTGCGAGAGTACCCTAGTCATAATAATCATAATTGCGAAGGTTATCATCGTTACAACAATCCACAGTAGTCCTTTATCAAATTGCAAAGAGGACGATCCACCTTTTACAACGACAAAATAAATGCCTATGATCGCTAGAGTGGATCCCATCAACATACGGATCGTTAATCTTTCCTTTAAAAAAATTGCCGCTAACAAACCCGTTAAAATAGGAGTCATAGCTAAAATGATTGCAGATGTTGTTGGATCAGCTGTTTGCAGCCCTTTAAAAAAGGACCATTGATTAATAAACACACCAATAATACCTAGAAATAAAATTAGTAATACATCCGATTTACTCACCAGCTTAAAATTCTTTTTGTAAGCCGTTATTCCAACTAGACATAACACTATAAATAAAAGTCTCAGTGAAGTTAATAGACCAGGGGAAAAGTCCTCAACTAAGATCTTTCCAAACACAAAATTGCTACCCCATACGACTACACAAAAAGTGAGCCAACCATAAGCTTTTAACATTTAAATCACCTTTCAATAATACCGACTTCTCAGCTTTCTCATAACTGCCTTATGCCAAAAAAAATAGACCCCACCCATCGTAAGATACGGGGTCTATTGTACTGTTGGTTATTAAGCATCGGTTCTTCTTTGTATCTATTATAACCTCCATGGTTTCTTCATGCGCTTAATTTATAGAGGAAATAATATCCTCAATGCGTTGAATGTGAGGGATTCAGTTGTTCCTGTCCTCTATTCTTCCGGAGCCACTCGTTCTTGCAATGAACTATCCCCTCACATTCATGATTTCTTTGCCTCTTTCCAATCCTTAAATTCCACTCACTATTGACTAAGCAGAGCTTCCACATGAAAAATTTCATCCCTCCGCGAAATGTATTATGAGAATATTCGATGCGCCCATTCACTTTTCTCCGCTCCTACATACAATGTTTTAGCCTATCCATTAAGGAGTGACAAGATCATGTCATTTTTACCACCGCCAAGCCCCTCAGGATTCCCAGGCTTCCCAGGATTGCCAGGGCAACCCGGGCAACCAGGACAACCAGGGCAACCGGGACTCACGGCACCCAGTTCACCTCCCCCGGAACTCATCCCTCAGCAATCTGCAGTCTCGCCCCTTGCTGTCGACCCGGGAGCAATTGCTGGCTGTTTGTTTCGTAATACGTACGTTTGGCTCGTAAATAGAAATCAATTCTGGTTTTACCCGGTTTTCGTAGGGCGCACCTCAGTTGCAGGATTTCAGTGGAACGGAAGATTTTGGGTGTATACAGGATTGAGCTTGCAGTCCATCCAATCCTTTACATGCTTCTAAATGAACACGCAAACAAGCTCCATTCTTCTTGGAATGGAGCTTTTGGCTCTACGTTAGAATTAATTATCATTTTATCCTTAATGCCCGGCCACAGCGTGCACAGTAACGGGTCCCCTGAGGAGACATTGACCCGCAGCCTTCACAATAAAGCTCCTGCGTCATCGGCTTCACTTGCTCCAAAGAAATCACCTTCAAAAAAATTGACTCTCCTTTTATATAAGTACGTTCGCTACATAACTTGGAAATTTCAGCTAAATACTCATCGTCAAGGTGTTCGAAGAATGGGAAATCTCGTAGCAGTTGTGGGTTCATCTTCAAGAGCTGCCTCCATTGAATCATTTTGTAATAAAAAAAGAATCAACCGTGTGGATCATCGAAAAGATGCTCACGGCTTGATTCTTCTTCTCTACTTAAAAGCTCTTCGTAAGCCTCAATTCTTCTCGCAACACTCTCCTGCACAATTTCGCTTTTTTTCTGCTATATCATACTCATGAATGGTCCCCTTGGTATAATACACTTTATCCTCTATTCCAACTTCATATAATACAGATTTGCCGTACTATCCTTCGTAATGGTATGTGCGCCCGCCGCAAAGGAGACAGTGGCAATGCCATTCGTTATAGGATAACTTGTTCCATCCACTTTGATTTTAGTTCCTTCTGTATTGAACACTAGGGTTAGGTTTGAAGCTTTGGCAGCTGTGAACTGAATACTGGTTGCACTCTCGATTTTTAGACATTGAGTTAGGGTTAACCCCTGATATGTCACAGTTCCCTTGCTTGTTGAGAGATTTCCTTGGATATTGAAGAAGCTGCTCGTTGTTCCATCAGTGGTAAAGTTATGAACGGTTGCTCCCGCTGTCGGTACAGGTGTTGGTGTTATTGTTGGAGATGGAGTCGCTGTTGGCACAGGTGTTGCTGATGGAGTCGGCGTAGGGCTCGTTGGGTTTAAATTGCCCCCTACAGAGACGAGCCCCGTTGTGTAGCTTCTGATTGCAGACATCAGTACAGTATTCAGCGCATACGATGCGTCATCCACTGAATCATTAAATTCCCATGTGAAGTCTCCGCCATTTAGACGTCCGGCTTTTGCCGTAACAACCTGTTCTACATTGCTTACGTTGTCAATATTCGATACGTTCACTCCGGTTTGGACGTTTGTATCGAAGTTATTGTAGGCTGTTCCGCCCTTTAATGCTTTGTATGAGGTTGGGACGGTTTCATTTCTCGACGAGGCTAAGTAGGCATCAAATGAGGTTGCATTAGCAGGGGCCGTCCCTGTATTGGAGTTAGCATAGATAAGACTTGAAGCATCAACAATTAGATTGTTATAAGCTTTAATCATACCTCCATTTTCACCCGAGAACGTACCCTCACCTAAAGCATCTGTACCCTGTAAGGAACTAAGCATTGGGTCTTTAGTATTTCTAAAAACATTGGATTCCACAAAGGCCGAAGCTCCGGTTGTAACGCCGACACCATATTTCGAGACTCCATCATAGAAGTTATTATAGACATGAACAGAAGCCACTCTGATCCGCGGATGACGGGAGTCCGAATGATCGAACCAGTTATGGTGGAAGGTAACAAAGAATTCTGCAGACTCACTAAGTCCGACTAGAGCAGCTTTTCCGGAATCAAAGTAGTGGTTGTACGAGATGGTAATATACGTTGATCCTTTTTTGAGATCCGTAGATCCGTCGCCTTTGGCTTGGTCCGTATCGCTCCCTGCAGATCCATAGAAGATATCATTATTATGCACCCATACATTCGCATTGCCTGTATCCATTGAAATACCATCGTCAGGAAATAACATGACACCCAGATTTCTTACTTCCAAATTACCAACATATCTAAGAAGCAATCCCCAACCGTATGCATAAGCATCTTTTCCGATACCTTCGATTGTAATATTCATTTCCGAATAATTGTTTTTACCTTTAACTTCAAGATATCCACTGCCGTTAAGCTGTCCACTCAGATCAGCAGCTGTAACTTTACCGATAATTCGGATGGCAAGTGGGGTTGTATCATAACCCTTTTGTCTCAGAGCCAAGATGCTACCCAGACCAACGCCTGTTTGTAGAGCGCCTGAGCTGTTGATTTTCACATCAAGTGTTACGGTATTCGCATTCTGAGATGTTATATACAGCACTTGAGCACCATTCTTGAGGGTTCCATTCTCATTATAAGCACCTGAACCTGTACCATATGGCGAGCTTGCTGAAAAAGAAAATCCTGATCGATCATACGACGTTACGGATAGCGTATTTGATACCGCACTTGCCATTCCTCCCCCTGACAGGGTAGCTTCAACCTTCATTACATAACTTCCAGCTGCAAGCCCTACAGCATCCGCTCTCCAATAGGAAGAATATTTGCGGATCAATTCATTATTAATCTGTTGATATCCCGAATCTGATGCGCTTGCCTGTTTAACATATACGTTATATCCTGTCGCATTACTTACAGGTGACCATTCCACATATGCCGCTTCATTCCAGCCTCCACTGCCTGTTATCGAAAGACCAGCAGCATGTACTACTGTATTTGTCCATCCACCTGCTATCAAAGAAAGTGCAAGAGAAAACAACACACCAATACTGATTACCTTGGCAATACTTTTTTTCATTTTATTCCCTCCTGATTCTAATTTGTTGCAGATAGAATTGTAACCGCTTGCAATAAAATATAAAGTTTCTCTTTTCACCTCCTAAAAATATTACATTTTATGGAACTAAAACATCCTCAACATATCAGAACAGAAATCAGTTCCGAAACAATCATTTTCTCATATCTCCGTCAGCTGACTGCTTTCTGAGTTAATGATTATAGGACAGAACATTGATACACCCGTACTCTCAGCAATGCATCCTAGGCTCATGCGAAAATACAATACGAATAGCTCCATAGTGGCCAGCGCATAATAAAACTCACAACCATTAGACAATCAAGGAGGAATTATCAATTGAGTGCAAATCAACCAGATAAGAATCTAATCAATACAGTAAAAGAACTGGAAGCCACGCCCGTAAACAGCCTGGAAGCCCAACAGCAGCAACAAGCCCGTAATGATCGCCGCAAACAAGCTCAGCATGACAGCGATGGCAAATTCACGGAAAATGAAACCGGGAACTTTCATTAGAAATGAAAAAGACACCTCAAAGGGTGTCTTTTGTTTTTATCCATATCTATAGTAGCTTGCTTAATAGAGACGCAAGATCTGCGCGAGTCATTGTACCCGTAAGAGTATTTGGAAAAAGCTCGTCTACCGCAATTTTTAATCCATTCAGTTCTACATATCTCGATATAACAGCTTTCATCTGCTCAGCAGTCAGATTAGCGTTTGGCATGAAATTACCTTTTCCATCGCCAATAACAAGTCCATTTTCCACTGCCCAACCAACATATCCACTATACCAGCTATTTTTCACAACATCATTGAAGGCATTAGATTGAGCTTGCTCTATATTAAGAAGTCTGCCCAGAGTTGTAATCGCAGTTGCACGTGTTACTGGTGAATTTGGTGAAAATTGATTCGAGCTCGTTCCAATCATAATTCCCTTTTCATATAAAGTCTTAATGGCATTATAAGAAGCGTCGTTTGACTTCACATCCGTGAAGGGCAGCATACCAATTGCAAATTGCCATTGTGATACCCCAGTGTAGGTTTCATTAGAGGATGCTACCGCAATAGTAAGACGGTATTGCCCATCCTCCTCAGGCATGATTTTGGAAAAATCATCTTTCAGCTCAGATAAAAGATACGTTTCGGAATAGTTCTCTGAAGGTACGTCCGTTACTGTTAGCTGAATATCACTCTCAGGAACATCTGCACTTGCTGTAACTCCGTTCAATACAACACTTTTCCCAGAAGCTACACTTTGAATGCCAGCACCTTCGTTGACAGTAAAGGTAACTTTTGTTTTGCCACTATTATTTATTGCCTCGGAAATACCTGAAAAGCTATGAATAGCTTCCGTTATTTTGAATGCCGTAGAACCTTCACCGCTTACTGTTGTGTCTGTTGTGTTTTGTCCATTTGGATTAAAACCACCTTCTGGTTTTTCACCAGTCGTAGGACGCTCTCCTGTTGGAGGAGTACCTTGACCGTTATCACCGGTAGGGCGATTGCCACCAAAGCCGCCACCCATCATGCCAAATGAGTTTCCTGTATATTGCTGCTGTACTCCATTAATGTAAAGCTGATATTCAGTATTGAGCTTGAGGTCAGCAGATGAGAAGGTTACGCTTTGAAAGTTTTTTTCTGAAGTATGACTTAGCAATTCATTTCCTGCCAAGTCTTTTAATGAAATTATACTTCCCTTCGCTTGTGTCGTAGCAAAAGAAAGCTCCATAAACGGCTGTTTGGATGTAGAAGAAGTCGCATCATTACGCGTTCCTAGTGCAAGCACTGTACCTCCATTAATGGTAATATCCTTATCTGCATCGATACCGCCGTCAGGACTACGGTCGTTAGCCATAGTAACAATAGTTCCTCCGTTAATCGTTAAGTAGCCATTGGAGTCAATCCCATCACCTTCTGCTCCAAGACCTGCATTCACGTGTAGATATCCACCATTGATACTAGTAACCGATATTCCATCCTCATTCGTATTGATTCCATCATCCTGGGCTTCAATATAAATCTTTCCGCCATTGAGAGCCAAATGCAGCTCAGAATCGAGCCCTTCGTTTGCAGCAGTAATATGTAGCTCTCCTGTTCCTTTAGCTTCTCCAGAAATGTTCATGGACATTTTAGAATAGAAGGCTCCATCATATTTATGCAGTTTTTTCGTTGTACCCTCTTTATAAATTCGTGCCACATAAGAGCCGTTTATAGTGTTGACAGAGCCATCTGCTAATATAACCTGTGCGCCTGCCTGGCTAAGCTCGACAATTCCTTTTGTGTCCTCTGTATTGGTGTATGGTTCATACACATTGTAGAAAATAACTGCCGGAGCAACTGTACTCGTAATATCTGCTCCATCTAGAATAAGTGTCACGACTGCTGTAGGGTCAGAAGCCGCATCCTCTCCAAGATCAATTGCAAGCTGTCCTTTCGATAGCTTGCCCGATACACGATAAACGCCAGGCTTGGTAATAGTCACAACTGTATGCTTAGCTGCTTCCTCCACACTGTGCGCATCTGAGTCTGTACCTTCTCCATAGCTACTGTCATGTCCGTCCTCATAATACACAATACTAGCACCCGTATACACAGCAGCAGATGAACTCGTTGACGCCTTCTGTCCATCAACGGTTACTGCTGTATCCGAAAGATTAATAACCGTTTCCTTGGTGGTTGTACTAGCAGAAGCAACCCCCACTACACTAGTCATTGCCAGGATTAAGACAAGCATAAGAGACATTGTACGCTTCAGCATACTATATCACTTCCTTTCAATAGATTTTAATACACGCTTAGTTTACCTTTCTATTCTTAAACAAAGCTTATATGGAACTGAAAGTTCGCTGAAAGTATACGGAATGCATTACTAGCAAATACAAACACACCATCCTCGGGCGGATGGTGTGTAGGATGGTGGAGGCAAGAGGGGGTGCTCCCCTTACAATCGCTTCAGCTTATCTCCGTTGTATCTCAATATTCTCGCGAAAATTGCGCACGCTCTTTTAGATGGACGATATCATGGCCAGTTGGATTTTGAAAAGCACGAAGTCCAAATGTCGGCATGACCGAAAAAATGTGATCAAAGATATCCGCCTGAACCGATTCATACACCACCCAGTTAATATCATTGCTAAACGCGTAGATTTCTAAGGGCAGTCCATTATCCTCTGGTGCTAACTGTCTGACAATCAGCGTCATATCCTTATGAATTTTAGGATGATTCCTCAGATATTCATGGATATATTCTCTGAATACACCCACATTCGTAAGATGTCTTCCGTTTACTTTACTCTCGGTATTGATTTGATGTTCAATATTATAGACGTTAATTTCATTTAATCTTGTCTTTATAAAATCGGTAAGGTAGTGAATCTTCTGGAATTCCTCCAGCATTTCTTTTGTACAAAAGCATATGCTGCTTGTATCGATATGGACGCTTCGTTTAATCCTTCTGCCGCCAGATACTTGCATGCCCCTCCAATTTTTGAACGAGTCTGAAATGAGGGCGTAGCTAGGAATCATGGTAATTGTTTTATCGAAATTCATAACCTTTACCGTATTTAATGTAATGTCAATTACATCACCATCCGCATTATATTTAGGCATTTCGATCCAGTCACCTACATGCACCATATCATTCGATGATAATTGAACACCTGCCACCAATCCCAATATAGAGTCTTTGAAAATTAGCATAAAAACAGCGGATAAGGCACCTAACCCACTAAGAATAATCAGAGGATTCTGACCAATGAGGTTAGAGATCACCACAATAGCACCAATGATAAATAGAATAATCTTTGCTACCTGAATGTACCCCTTGATCGGTCTAATCTTGGAGATCTCAAACGAGCGATAAATAGCATCGATGGCGTTAAGTAGTGCATTAAACACCGTGATAGTTACGATAATCATATAAGTTAAGGCCAATTTTTCAATAAAAGCCTGATATAGCGGAAAGATAGACGCAGAGTAATAGATGATGAAGGCTGGTGCGAGATGCGACAGCTTATGGAATACTTTTTTCTCCAAAATGATATTATCCCACGTATAACGATTGTTATTGATGATATGAATAATTGTCTTCAACACGATTTTTTTGACTAAAAAATTGGCCAATATAGAGAGTAGTGCTATAAATAAGACCATGATAATATTCGAAAGATAACCTGTCATTTGTTCGCTTACACCGTATCCTGCTAGTTGATCTTTTATAAAATTCATCATTTCCTCCTGCTGTGTGTTACTTAGTTGTTTGATGAAAGGGTAATAGCACTAACATTCGATGCTATCGATCGTTGCGAATTAACTATTATTACTTTGTTTCAACTAATTGGATTAACCTTGTCAACGCGCTTGAGTATATCGAGTCATGTCTATGCACAAACCATACCTGCAAATCTCGGTACTCTTCAGGCAAGCGGTGGGAAGCGATGATGCCCCTTTCTTCCGCCTTGGCAATCGATGATTGTGGCAGCATAGACACACCAAGTCCAGAAGAAACCCCATCTAGAATAACTGCTAATGTGCCAAACTCCATAATCTGATAATTGGTCAGGCCAGTGCCTCTCAGAAAGCTTTCTGCTTTTGCCCGGTGCGTACAGCCAACGTCAAAGAACAACATCGGCTTCATGAGTAACTCATACATTTCGCTTTTTCCCGGCTCAGAGATCAACACCAGCTCCTCTTCAAAAGCCGCGATATGTTCTATATCTGGATTATCAATAGGACCATAGACAAACGCTCCATCTAGCTCGTAATCCAACACCTTTTGTAAGAGCGCATGTGTCACACCCGTAGTGAGCGATACATTAACATCCGGATATCGTGATTGATACTCGGCCAATAGAGGAGTCAGATGAATGACTGCAGTCGCTTCAATGGAACCTATCCGAAGAGGCCCTGCAGGATGGTCCGAGTATTGTGTAGTTTTCACAGCTTCGTCCATCAGAGTCAGTATTTTATCCGCATATCCCAGTAAATTCTCGCCAGCCGGAGTTAATATCATTCCTCGATTGGATCTCCGAAAAAGGGGGGTTTTCAACTGAGCCTCAAGATACTGAATTCGAGTCGTCACATTAGACTGTACATAGTTCAACATTTGCGCAGCCTTGGTTATGCTCCCCTCTCGAGCTACAGCTTGAAATATTCTTAAATCTCCACTTTCCATTTCTATGTCACCTGCTTGGTATGATCATTTATGATACTCACATTCAGTTTTGTTCATTTTACTGTATGATTCCCACTCTGTACAATTCAAGGTAGATTCATCGAAATAAGAATGACTGGAGGCGTTAGAATGAAAGCAATCGTACATGCTGGGATGAACGGCTTGAAGAGCTTGACATATGAAGACGTTGTTGAAAAAGAGCCAGGCTTCGGCGAAGTAAAAGTAAGGCTGAAAACCGCAGGGTTAAATCATCGAGACTTATTTCTCATGGCAGATCGAATAAATAAGGATGCTCCCCTGATTATGGGTTCCGATGGCGCGGGTATAATTGAAGCGGTAGGTGAAGGCGTAACATCCCTTACTGTAGGTACCGATGTAATTATTAATCCGTGTATCGGATGGGAAATCACCCATGATGTCCCGAACGTTCCGGCCATAGTGGGCGGCCCTTCAAATGGTACATTTGCCGAGTCTATCATCATCCCTGCGCAAAATGCCATCAGCAAGCCAGCTTATTTATCTTGGGAAGAAGCGGGCGTGTTGCCCTTGTCTGCTTTGACAGCCTATCGGGCTTTGTTTACGAGAGGTCGCTTACAGCAAGGCGAACATATCCTTATTCCAGGTATTGGTGGCGGTGTGGCAACTTATGCCATGCTTATGGCTTCAGCAGCGGGTGCACGAGTCAGTGTCACATCACGAAGTGAATCAAAAAGGCAACTTGCTCTTGCACATGGGGCAGATCATGCCTTTGACAGTCATAGTAATTGGAAGGAAAGTATGAAAGGAGAAACAATGGATCTCATCTTGGACAGTATCGGGCCAGCTACGTTCCAACAGTACTTTGATATCATTAAGCCAAATGGCCGGATTGTTACGTTTGGAGCAAGCTCAGGAGATCGAATAGAAATAGCTGCACGATCCATATTTTACCCCCAAATCAGTATCATCGGCACCTCAATGGGAAGCAGTGAAGAGTTTATTGCGATGCTTGAATTTATGGAATTTCACTCGATACGCCCTATCATTGACAGTGTGTATCCCTTACAAGACACCATTCAAGCCTTTCAGCGAATGCAACAAGGGCAGCAGTCTGGCAATATTGGAATAAGAATTAATTGAAAAAAGACACCTCTCAAGGTGTCTTTTATTTACTCCATATGGAACCGAGGCGTGGCATGGCAAATCCATTAGCCGCCGTGTGTTCTAGGGCATGCAAGTATTTCCACCGCAACATGCCAAGAGTCAGCAACCATCTATCCTTTTACGTGGCGCTAACACGTCGTTTAGCAAGCGCCATCGCGGCAGCATAGCCGGAGCTCCAGGCCCATTGCAGGTTATAGCCGCCGCAATCTCCATCGACATCCATCACTTCACCTGCCAAATACAGCCCAGGGACTAACTTAGATTCTAACGTTCCTTCGATTAGCTCCGTCGTATCGATGCCACCGGCTGTTGTTTGTGCATTCGTGAAGCTGTTGGTATCGGTCACTTTAAATTCCCAACGTTTCAAGATTCGATAAAATATTTTCTTGGTTTTCCATGATAAATCCATACAAAGCAAGTGCGGCTGTTGATCAATTCCAGCCTCCTTCAGCAGAACTGGAATCAGTTTCTTGCTGACGATGCCCACAAAAGAATCGGCAACCGTCCGGTGTCCGAAGATCCCCCAGTGGATCTCCAGAAAATCAATTAACTCTTCCTCCGTGCGCTCCGGCATTAAATCAACCGACAATGTCACCGATTCTCCTATTCCGAGATTATACGCAGCCTTTCTGCTGAGCTGAAGTATGGGCGGGCCCGAGATACCATAGTCCGTAAAAAGAATCTCACCAGACTCAGTGCGGATGACTTCATTGTTTACGATAACATGGCCCTCTCCCTCAAATTTGATGCCCGATAGTTCCTTCAAATACGGATAATCCAGCTTCAATTGTACAATGCCTGGCACCGGGTTGATCAGGGTGTGCCCCAGACGTTGGACAAGCGTATAACCGGAGCCGTCCGTTCCCGTTTTGGGAGCGGTAAGGCCGCCTGCACATAGAAAAAGATAGTCGCTGGTATACACAACCTGTTCCTCTGTCTCCGTCTGGCAGGTTATCGCGAACCGCGGATGTCCCTCCGAAACGGTAACATCCAACACTTTATGTTTATAATATACGGGAACATTCCGATCCTCCAGCGCCAGCTTAAATACACCCGGCACCGAAGCCGCCTGCAGCGACATCGGATACATCCGGCCATTCTCCAAGCTTACAAAAGGAAGCCCGAGCGAGGAGAAAAATTCGATCGTTTGGCGGACACCGAATTGCCGCAATACATGTATTGGGAATCCTTCCTGATTACTGTGATACTTGCGTGATAAAGCGGCCGCTTCATCCGTACCAGTGGCGGTGGATTGGTTCGTAATGTTGCAACGCCCGTTACCCGTCGTTATTATTTTCTTCCCAAGCCGGTCATTGCTTTCAATAATTGCTGTATCAATACCTTGATCCCTCGCTGTAACTGCAGCCATTAGACCTGCAGCACCCCCACCGATAATGAACAGCTCGTGGTGCTTAGAAGTCTGATCCTTATACATGTTAATTGATGCATCCCTTTTCCTAATAAATTTATTGAATTGACTTAGCTAGCGCCATCGCGGCCACATATCCGGAACTCCAGGCCCATTGCAGGTTATAGCCGCCGAAATCTCCGTCGACATCCATCACTTCGCCAGCCAAATACAGCCCAGGCACCAGCTTGGATTCCAGCGTTCCTTCGATGAGTTCCGACGTATCAATGCCGCCGGCTGTCACTTGCGCATTCGTAAAGCCATTGGTATCCGTCACTTTAAATTCCCAACGCTTCAAGATTCGATAAAATTTCCCCTTGGTTTTCATCGATAGATCCTGGCAAAGCAGCTCTGGCTGTTGATCTAAGCCAGTCTCTTTTAGTAGGACAGAAACAAGCTTCTTATTGAAGATGCCAACAAGGCAATCCGCCACAGTCCGGTGTCTAAAGGTCTCCCAGAGCCTTTCTAAAAACTCAACTAACTCTTCCTCCGTGCGGCCCGGCATCAGATCAACCGACAATGTTACCTGTTCTCCTCTTGCAAGATGATACGCAGCCTTCCTGCTTAGCTGAAGAATTGGCGGGCCGGTAATACCATAATCCGTGAAGGCAATTTCGCCCTGTTCACTGCAGATGACTTTACCGTTCACAATGATATGAGCTTGTCCCTGAGATTTGATAGTGGACAGTGCCCTCATGTTCGGATATTGCAGCTTCAATTGCACAATGGCCGGCAAAGGCTCAATTAGGGTGTGTCCCAGACGTTCGGCAAGTGTATACCCAGGAGGTTCTTTTCCCGCATTTGGACCGGCAAGGCCACCCGCAGATAGAAGTAGATAGTCGCTAGTATAAACAACCTCCTCCTCTGTCTCCGTTTGGCATTTTATCTTGAAGCGCGGATGATTCTTCGAAACAGTAACATCCAACACTTTGTTATTGAGGTATACCGGAACATTCCGATCCTCCAGCGCAAGCTGGAAAATATCCAGCACCGCTGCTGCCTGCAGCGACATTGGATACATCAAGCCCTCCTTCAATCTTGTAAGCGGAAGCCCAAGAAAGGAGAAAAAATCTATGGTCTGACGGATGCCAAATTGCTGCAATACCGCAAGTGGAAATCCGGCCTGATTACTGTGATACTTGCGCGATAAAGCGATTGCTTCATCCGTACCCGTTGCAGTGGATTCATTCGTAATGTTACAGCGGCCATCACCTGTCATTAATATCTTCTTTCCAATCCGGTCGTTACCCTCCAGAATGGCAGTATCGATACCCATATCACGCGCAGTAACAGCGGCCATTAGTCCGGCAGCACCTGCGCCGATAATAAACAGCTTATGGTGCATAGAAGTCTGATTCTCATACATGGTTGGTCAATGCATCCTTTATCCAATTATTCTAAAAGCACAGAAACACTTTATTAAATTATAGCATAAGTATACTGGTTTTCATTTATATCTCCCTATTAACTCCTCCTGTCCTATGTTTGCCATTTTTATCCTTATATAGAACTTTAAATTTTTTTGGTCTTATCAACTCAAAGACTGAATGAATAGCATTTCCAAAGCTTATCATCTTTGATTACGGGACGAGCATGCCTTCTACACTACAATCTTTAATTCCATAAACGAAAGATACTGGATCTAGCACGATACTCAGTTTCTTTGAACCGCCACGCATAGTCCAGATCATACTCTGAAAATATGAAAAAGACACCCTTCAAGGTGTCTTTCACTGATACTCCATATGGGGCCGAGGGGTGTCGAACCCCTGTCCGAAGATAACGGCACATAAGCTTCTACGAGTGTAGTCACAGTTTTGATGTCACCCTAGAAGCATTCTAACCAGCCAGAAGGTTCACATAAAGTTTTTTTAATTTTTAGAAGTTGCTAATTCCCCGCAGAATCAAGATACGCTTCAGCTTCTTCTATCGATTCGTACAAGTTTGCAATATCTTTAAACATACGATGCATTTGCGTTTTGTAGAACGAGGTAGGTGCAACATACACCCATTTATGTTTTGTAGACATTCCAGCTTTCACAGCATCTTCACCAGTTGGAGCAAGAATTGCCAACACTTCTTGCTTAAATACCAGGCCACCAATAATTACAGTCATACCTGTGAATCCTCGCTTAGTTTTCTTCAATACTTTCGGAAATTGTTCCGCGTACGCAAGGGCATCCTCAACTTCCATACCGTCCGATGTTACAATAATTCTGTTTTTGTTTTTAACATAATCAATAGTAAAGCTCATGATAGTAATTCCTCCGAATATTTTTGTTTTTGGATGCTTAATGCCATAATCTTATATCAGTTCGAGCTCTTATAGATGTAGTTTCGGAAAATGTGCCACTAATAATTAACTTTAAAGTGAATGATCTAATTTTAGATGTAAACAGCATGTCTACAATAATGAACACTTTTAGTTCCCCATAATTCCTTGTCTACATTCGGTCTACAATTCAACCACTAAACAGCAAAAAACCCGCTATTTTAGCGGGTTTTTCTTATGGAGCCGAGGGGAGTCGAACCCCTGTCCGAAGATAACGGCACATAAGCTTCTACGAGTGTAGTCACAGTTTTGATGTCACCCGAGTATCGCCCCGTAACCGGCTATACGTTGGGTCAGCCTGATTATCTTCTTCCGTTGACCCCAGGCGGAGACCAGACGGCGTATCCCACTACTTGTTAGCCCCTATCCCTGTCACATGGGCGATGCAGGGTAGAAGCACGCGCGCAGTTTCTTAGGCTGCGAAAGCGTAGTTGTTTTGTTGTTTGCCGTTTAATAGGCTTTAGCGTTGATGAAGCGGACGCGTCCCCACTACTCGCTACTCATGCTCGAACTACCCCCGTCGAATCCAAGAACGGCCCCTCATTAAAAAGGGCGCTTCGGATCAAGCGGATCTTCCAAGCAAGAGAGATCCAATCCACAGCTTCTTCTTCAAGAAGTCTGTAATGAAGCAATAATCTTACTTACTCAGTATAGCACATTTATCAATACTTTAACACGTGGGTTAAAGGAATTGAAGGTTGAAACTGGAACTCATTTGAATCGTCTGCTACACCTAGATTATCTGGCGATCTTTTGCTTCTCACGCAATACACGCTGGATATCACGCTGAGCATCACGCTTAGCAGCAGAATCACGTTTATCGTACTCTTTCTTACCTTTACCAAGACCAATCAATAGCTTCGCATAGCCATTTCGCACATAAACCTTAAGTGGCACAATTGTAAATCCATCTCGCTTGGACAAGCCCAGCAGTTTATGAATTTGCTCCTTGTGCATCAGCAATTTACGCGTGCGTGTCGGGTCAGTAGGGTTAGCACGATTACCTTGTTCAAAAGGACTGATATGCATGTTGTGAATCTGAATCTCGCCATTACGGATCGTAGCAAAAGCATCTCCAATATTAGCGCGGCCATTACGCAGCGACTTGATCTCTGTTCCTGTCAGCACCAAGCCAGCTTCATAAGTATCCTCGATAAAATAATCATGGGAAGCTTTTTTGTTCTGGGCAAGTACTTTCCCGTCTGCTTTTTTACCCATGAGAATCACTCCTTGAATCATATTCATAAGTTAAAGTAACCATGTCTCTCTAATCTTAAACGACATAGTCATCGAACGTCTGATCTATATTGTAACAAATGGAATCGATTGAGCGCAAGGAAGGATCAGGCATTCCTTTCTCATCCATTTTGACAACTGTTTGTCAGTAAGTTAACCCAATAGTTATATATAATTACATTTAATGTATAAATATAAGTTTAAGCTGCGATAATGCCCATCCCCAATCGCCTTTAACCTTTTCTAATCAATCTCTACCCAGACGCTAACGCTATAGCTATATAATTGTACTTTATACATCTATTCAACATATTTAGACGCTCGATGGTCGTTTAGTTGTACTTTATGCAGTTAAAAACTCGAAATCATGCCGTTTTGAAGATACTGATCAGATTTAGATGTACAAAGTGCAATTAACCTCAACCTCTACTGAGACGCCGGAACTTTAGTTGCACATTATGCAATTAAAAAATAAGCATCGTGATAGCGCTGGTTACTTTGCTCCAATCCAAGTGTCATAGTTACAAAACGACGCTAGCACAAAGCTTCTTCTGACTATTACTCAACAAACTTGTGGCAACCAATAGTCTCGTTCAGAAACGAGAATTTCACACTTGAGCAGCGAAAAATAATGAAAAAAGCACCGCCCCCAGTAAAGGGGGCGGTGCTTAAATTTGCGTCATAGAGCTACGAAACGTAGGCCAATAACGTTTATTTATTTTTTCTTTCTCTTACGAGGAGGACCGTCTGGATTGCTGCCGGTAGTGTCACTACGCTTGGAAGTGGCTTGTTCCGACGTCTGAACGTTGCCCGGTGTTACGGATTGACCGATGAACACTCCGCTTTTGTTCTTCTTTTTCCGGCGACCTTTACCTGTTGGAGCGCCGCCATGGCCTTCTCCACCGCCAAAGTTACCCCCGCGATCCTCACGGCTACGGAACTTCGTGCTGCCGTCCAGGCCGCGAACTTCGCCGCCGGAAGAGTCAGACGCAGGAGCGCCATATCCGCCTTTGCCGGAGCCAAAGCCGAAGCTGATGCCGCGTCCACCACCGGCACCGCCGTTGTCTCCACCGCGGCCTCGCCCGCCGCTGCGCTCACGTGGCGCGCCTGCGTTGCCGCCAGCTTCGCCTCCGCGCTCGGCGCCCGGCGCCGCAACTACCCGGCTCGCATCCTCGCCGGCATCACGCCCGCGCTTCCGCTTTCCGCGTCCGCCCGGTGCACCAACACCGGCCGCTTCGCGCGGCCCTTCACCGGCGCGCACACCAGCGCCCGGCTTACCCTTGCCCGCGCCTACAGCAGCGCCGGGCTTGCCTTTACCGCCGCGGCCCTTGCTGCCCGCGCCGCCGCCTTTACCCCCGGCTGGCGCCTTGAAGCCGCCGCCACCTGGACGGCCGCCTTTGCCACCGCGGCCGCCTCCAAAACCACCGCCGCGATGTTCACCTGGCGCGCGTGGTTTCATGTCGACCAACTCGAAATCGATCGTGTGGTCATCCATATTTACCTTGGCGACTCGAATCTTAACCTCGTCGCCAATGCGGAACACCCGCGATGTGCGCTCGCCAATGAGCGCCATATGGGCCTCGTCGAAGTGATAATAATCGTCGCTCATCGCACTGAGACGAATAAGGCCTTCGACGGTATTGTCCAGCTCGATGAACATTCCGAAGCTGGTCACACTGCTGACCATTGCCTCGAATTCCTCGCCTACTTTATCCTGCATGTATTCAGCTTTCTTCAGCTGCTCTGTATCGCGTTCTGCTTCTACTGCCAAACGCTCACGTTCCGAGGACTGCTGAGCAATGTCAGGCATCCGACCAGCCAAATAATCATGTCGTTTCTGGCTCAGCGCCCCTCCATTCTCAATCACTTCACGCATTACACGGTGAATGACCAGATCGGGGTAACGGCGAATCGGAGAAGTAAAGTGGGAATAGTATTCTGCAGCGAGTCCGAAATGGCCTGTGCTCTCCGCATCATATTTCGCCTGCTTCATGGAACGCAGCATCATTGTGCTAATAACGGTCTGTTCTTTAGTCCCTTGGATTTGCTCCAACAGATCCTGCAAAGCACGTGGATGAACCGAATTGCCACGGCCCTTCACGTGATATCCGAAATTGGCCGCAAAAGCCATAAAATTCTGTAGCTTCTCAGGGTCCGGATCTTCGTGAATCCGGTAAAGGAACGGAACCTTCAACCAATGGAAATGCTCAGCAACCGTTTCATTCGCCGCGAGCATGAACTCCTCGATAATCTGCTCAGCTACAGAACGCTCACGCTTCACAATATCTACAGCTTTACCGTTCTCATCTACGATGATTTTGCTTTCTTCAAAGTCAAAATCAACCGCGCCCCGCCGCATCCGTGCATCACGCAGCTTCATCGCCAATTCTTTCATAAGACGGAAATCATCAATTAATGGACTATAGCGCTCCAGCAATTCAGCGTCTTCATCCTCCAAAATTTTGCGGACATTGGAATAAGTCATTCTTTCCTTGGTGCGAATCACACTTGTAAAGACATCGTGCTTCACGACCTTCATTTGTTCATTAAATTCCATCTCACAGGACATCGTTAAGCGGTCTACCTGCGGATTTAAACTACAAATCCCGTTAGACAAACGGTGAGGCAGCATCGGAATCACCCTATCCACCAAGTACACACTACAGCCCCGATCATAAGCTTCTTTATCGAGCTCAGAGCTCTCACGCACATAATAACCTACATCCGCAATATGCACGCCTAGCTTGTAATGTCCGTTCTCCAGTCGCTGAACATTAACCGCATCATCCAGGTCCTTAGCATCTTCGCCATCAATCGTGACAATGTTTAGTCCGCGCAAATCGCGTCGTCCCTGCTCCGCAATTTCCTCTTCTGTAATTGAATCCGGAGCGTTGTCCGCTTCGTTCATCACTTCAGCCGGAAATGCCTCTGGCAGCTGATGTTTACGAATGATAGATAAAATATCAACTCCCGGATCATCCTTATGTCCTAGAATCTCAATAATTTCACCTTCTGCCGCTGATCGGCCTTCTGGATAATTTACGATGCGTACAACGACCTTTTGACCGTCTACAGCCCCCATAAAGGATTGCTTCGGAATAAAAATATCGCGGTTAATCCGTTTATCATCAGGCAGCACAAAGCCATAGGTCTCCAGGTTTTGGAACACCCCTACCGTCTGCAATACGCCACGTTTTACAATACGTTCAACTTCGCCTTCCATACGTCCGCCGGACGGACTTTTAGAGGTAATACGGATAAGGACGATATCACCATTCATAGCTCCCTTAAGATCATTCGCATGGATATACACGTCAGGATGATCACGATCATCCGGGATAAGAAAAGCGAAGCCTTTCGCATGAGCCTGTAACCGGCCTCGCAGTAAATCCATCCGTTCCGGCACGCCATAACGTGCATTACGAGTTAGTACAATTCTTCCGTCCTGCTCTAAATCAATGAGTAGTTCCTCGAACTTTTTAAACCCTGTGCTATCTTCTAGAGCAAAATGACTAACCAGCTCTTCATAAGTCATTGGTTTATATGCAGTCTCCCGCATGAAATCGAGTAATATTTCTTGTGTTATCATGTTCGTCACCCCAGCCCTCCGCGGCTCCAAGCCGCTGGCAAATATGTATGTCTTGTCCTGCTCTGTAGTAATGCCAAGTAAATTTTACCTTTACCTACTTCATACCCTAGTATACACGAAATCAATCCTGCGCATCCCTGTTACTGTCATCCAAAGGTAAACGCAGTACAAAATTTCATTCACAACGAAGAAAAAGTCAGTCTATAACGGGTCTACCATATCGAATCTAATTCTTTCTACTATGCAAAGAAAAGCACCTACAGGTGCTTTATCCCCTTTTAATTATAACAAAAAAGCCTTCGCTCCATTCATTCAGAACAGAGCGAGGGCTTACTGTAGGTACTTTAGTCAATGAAGACAGCAGCTAGAATCGCCATAATGAAGAATCCTGCAGCAAGTCCAACTGTTACACGTTGTAGTACGAGTTCCATACCACGAGCTTTTGTTTTACCAAAGAGATGCTCAGCACCGCCGGAGATGGCACCGGAAAGACCCGCGCTTTTCCCCTTTTGCAGAAGAACGACCGCAATAAGACCGACGGAAAAAATCAGGAGCACAACTTTCAAAAAGATATCCATTCACTTCCACCTCCTACGCCTAAGCATCACTATCTATGGTAATTGAGGTTATCACGATACATAAACAGTATTCTTATTTTATCATAGCAGTGCCGGTAATACAACCGCCTAGACTGTTAAGTCGTAGCTTTTCTTGAAAGATTAGGATAAACACACATTTTAAAAAAGACCCACCATAATGGCGGGTCTTCGTACTCTGCTATAAAAGCAGATTATCTTTTAAGGTTGTAGAAGGATTTCAGGCCGTTGTATTGAGCCAATTCACCCAACTCGTCTTCGATGCGAAGCAATTGGTTGTATTTAGCAACACGGTCTGTACGGGAAGGAGCACCTGTTTTGATTTGACCAGCGTTAGTCGCAACAGCGATGTCAGCGATTGTGCTATCTTCAGATTCACCGGAACGGTGAGAGATAACTGCTGTGTAACCAGCACGTTTAGCCATTTCGATAGCATCGAAAGTTTCAGTCAATGTACCAATTTGGTTAACTTTAACCAAGATGGAGTTACCGATACCTTTTTCGATACCTGTTGCAAGACGCTCAGTGTTTGTAACGAACAAGTCGTCACCAACCAATTGAACTTTGTCGCCCAATTTTTCAGTAAGCAATTTCCAACCATCCCAGTCGTCTTCGGACATACCGTCTTCGATTGTGATAATTGGGTATTTCTCAACCCATGAAGCAAGAAGGTCAACATACTCAGCGGAAGTGTAAGATTTACCTTCGCCAGCAAGTGTGTATTTACCATCTTTGTAGAACTCAGTGGAAGCAACATCCATACCCAAGAATACGTCAACGCCTGGTTTGTAACCAGCTTTTTCGATAGCTTCGATAATTGTAGTGATTGCTTCTTCATTCGAACCAAGGTTCGGAGCAAAACCACCTTCGTCACCTACAGCTGTGTTAAGGCCTTTGGATTGAAGTACGGATTTCAAGTTGTGGAAGATTTCAGCACCTGTGCGAAGAGCTTCTTTGAAGCTTGGAGCTCCTACAGGAAGAACCATGAACTCTTGAACGTCGATGTTGTTGTCCGCATGCTCACCACCGTTGATGATGTTCATCATTGGTACTGGAAGAGTTTTAGCGTTGAATCCGCCCAGGTATACGTACAAAGGAATATCCAATGCTGCTGCTGCTGCACGAGCTACTGCCATGGATACAGCTAGGATTGCGTTAGCGCCCAATTTGCCTTTGTTATGAGTTCCGTCCAAAGTGATCATCAATTTGTCGATGCCCACTTGGTCAAGAGCGTCCATACCGATAACTTCTGGAGCGATGATTTCATTTACGTTCTCAACAGCTTTCAGAACGCCTTTACCCATGTAACGGGATTTGTCACCATCACGAAGCTCTACAGCTTCATGAGCACCAGTGGAAGCGCCGGAAGGAACGATAGCGCGGCCTTTAGCACCGGATTCAAGATAAACGTCAACCTCAACAGTAGGGTTACCACGGGAGTCAAGGACTTCGCGAGCATATACATCAGAAATAATAGTCATTTTAGTTAATCTCCTTTAAACAATGTTTTGGTTTTGATTGTTAAAGCTTAATCTTAGGTATTGTTTCCTTATTTGCGACTAGCGATCATAGATTGACCGGTCATTTCCGCAGGTTGCGGAAGTCCCATCAGATCCAGAATGGTTGGTGCTACATCAGCAAGGATACCGCGATCGCGCAATACAACATTTTCATCCGTAAGGATGAATGGAACCGGGTTAGTGGTATGAGCTGTGAACGGACGACCGTTCTCATCAAATACCATGTCTGCATTACCGTGATCGGCGATAATGATCGCAACGCCACCCTTGGCAACAACTGCGTCCACTACTTTACCTACACACTCATCCGTTACCTCTACAGCCTTGATTGTTGGCTCCAGCATACCGGAGTGCCCAACCATATCAGGGTTAGCAAAGTTAAGTATAATAGCATCCTGTCTTTCCGCTTCGATTTCTGCTACGCAGGCTGCAGCCACTTCGTATGCACTCATCTCAGGTTGAAGATCATAGGTTGCCACTTTAGGAGAGTTGATCAAGATACGAGTTTCTCCTGGAAGTTCCTCATCACGTCCACCACTGAAGAAGAACGTTACGTGCGGATACTTCTCAGTTTCCGCGATGCGCAGTTGCTTCTTGTTTTGTTGCACAAGTACTTCACCCAATGTGTTGTCCAGGTTCTTCGGTGAATAGGCTACATAACCTTGTACCGTTTCGCTGAAAGTAGTCAGGCATACGAAGTGCAAATCTTGCGGGAACAAAGGACCCCGGTCGAAACCGCGGAAATCTTGATTCGTGAACACTTGTGACAATTGAATAGCACGGTCAGGACGGAAGTTGAGGAACACGACGGAATCGCCGCTCTCTACCTGAGTCACCGGCTTGCCTTCACTGTCTACAATCACGCTAGGCTCAACGAATTCATCGAACACGGAATTTGAATAAGAAGCAGTGATAGCTTGCAGAGCGTCAGTGTATTTTGGACCTTCGCCATAAACCATAGCGCGGTAGGCTTTCTCTACACGATCCCAACGTTTGTCACGGTCCATTGCGTAATAACGCCCGGATACCGTTGCAATTGTACCTACTCCAACTTCTTCAATCTTAGCTACCAGATCTTGAACAAACTTTTTACCACTATCTGGAGGTACGTCCCGACCATCCATGAAAGCATGGATATACACTTCATGCATATCTTCTTTCTTAGCCAGATCAAGCATAGCAAACAGGTGGTTAATATGGCTATGTACCCCTCCGTCGGATACAAGCGCGTAAAGATGAAGCTTTTTACCTGTGTTCTTAGCATTTCTAACTGCGGCTACCAGTGTCTCATTATCGAAGAATTCGCCCTCACGGATCGATTTATCGATACGAGTCAAATCCTGGTATACAATCCGTCCTGCACCAATATTTAAGTGCCCTACTTCAGAGTTGCCCATTTGGCCTTCTGGAAGACCAACAGCTTCACCACAAGCAGTAAGGGTAGTATTAGGATATTGTTTCAAGTAACGGTCGTAGTTAGGTTTGTTAGCTTGAGCAACGGCGTTGCCTTCAGATGTTCCACGCAAACCGAAACCATCCATGATGATCAAAGCTACAGGTCTTGGAGCTGACATCTTACTTCGCCCCCTCAACCAATTGAACGAAGGAAGCAGGCTGCAAGCTGGCACCGCCAACAAGCGCACCATCGATGTCGCTTTGGCCCATGTACTCAGTTACATTCTCAGGCTTCACGCTGCCGCCGTATTGAATACGAACAGCTTCAGCTGTTGCTGCATCATACAAATCTTTAACAAGACTGCGGATGTAAGCAATAACTTCGTTAGCATCTTGGGAAGTGGAAGATTTACCTGTGCCAATAGCCCAGATAGGTTCGTATGCAATGACAACTTTTGCTGCTTGCTCGGCACTAAGTCCTTGGAATGCAGCTTCAGTTTGTACTTTACATACTGCTTTAGTTTGATCAGCTTCACGCTCTTCGAGCTTTTCGCCAACACATACGATTGGAGTGATACCGTGACGGAATGCAGCATGCATTTTCTTATTCACGATTTCATCTGTTTCGCCAAAATAAGCACGACGCTCTGAGTGACCAATGATTACATAGTCTACGCCGAGATCGCTAAGCATTACACCACTGATTTCTCCTGTGTAAGCACCGTTATCTTCAAAGTGTAGGTTCTGTGCGCCAATCTTGATGTCTGTACCTTTTGCAGCTGCTACAAGTGCAGGCAGGTTAGTAAATGGAGCGCAGATTACAGTCTCAACGCCTTCTACTTCTGCTTTGCCTTTGATATCAGCAATAAAGCTTTCTGCTTCAGGAACTGTTTTGAACATCTTCCAGTTACCCGCAATAATTGGTGTTCTCATGAATTTAGTTGCCTCCTTCTATACGTCTTACTTGTCGTTCAGTGCTTCTACGCCAGGAAGCGCCTTGCCTTCCATGAACTCAAGGGATGCACCGCCACCAGTGGAGATGTGATCCATTTGGTCAGCCAGGTGGAATTTTTCTGCTGCTGCTGCGGAATCTCCGCCGCCAATAACAGTGTAACCTTCAGTAGTTGCACAAGCTTTTGCTACTGCAAGTGTACCTTCAGCGAATTTATCAATTTCGAATACGCCCATAGGTCCATTCCAGACAACCAGCTTGGAGTTTTTGATAATATCGGCATAAAGTTCACGAGTCTTAGGACCGATATCAAGTCCTTCCCAGTCTTCTGGGATTTCATTGAAATTAACAACCTTAGTGTTAGCATCAGCACCGAATTTATCAGCAACAACAACATCAACAGGAAGCATGAAGTTTTTGCCAAGTGCTTTAGCTTTTTCGATGAATCCAAGAGCAACGTCAAGTTTGTCGTTATCTACAAGTGATTTACCGATTTCAAAGCCTTGTGCTTTAGTGAATGTATAAGACAATCCACCGCCGATCAGGACGTTATCAGCCAAAGACAACAAGTTATCAATAACATCAATCTTGTCTTTAACCTTCGAACCACCGATGATCGCAGTGAAAGGACGTTCTGGGTTAGTAAGAGCTTTACCAAGAACGGTCAATTCTTTCTCCATCAAAAGACCGGATACAGCTGGTAGGAAATGAGCGATACCTTCAGTCGATGCATGTGCACGGTGAGCCGCACCAAACGCATCATTGACGAACAAATCAGCCAGTTCAGCGAATTGTTTAGCCAATTCAGGATCGTTCTTTTCTTCGCCTGGGTAGAAACGAACATTCTCAAGTACAAGTACGTCGCCTTCGCCTAGCTCAGCAATTTTTGCTTTTACAGCTTCGCCAACAGCTTCGTCAGCTTTAGCTACTGGTTTGCCGAGAAGCTCGGACAGACGTTCAGCAGCAGTAGTCAAACGCATAGAATCTACGAATTGGCCTTTAGGACGACCCATGTGACTCGCAAGAATGATCTTTGCACCGTTCTCGATCAAATATTTAATGGTCGGAAGGGTTTCGCGAATACGAGTATCATCAGTAATCTTACCGTCTTCTACAGGTACGTTGAAATCCACGCGTACAAATACGCGTTTACCCTTTACTTCTACATCACGGACGCTCTTTTTGTTCATGATTAATTCCTCCACACCCAAAGTTGTTTCTAGCAGGAAACAAGAAATACATTTAGAAAGAGCGGAAACAAGGAACTTCTGTTTCCGCTCTATAGATGTTACTTATATCAAGTCAATTACTTAGCGATTTTAGCGAATTTCTCCAAAGTACGAACCAATTGTGCAGTGTAGGACATTTCATTGTCATACCAAGCAACAGTCTTAACCAGTTGTTTGTCGCCAACAGTCAATACTTTAGTTTGTGTAGCATCAAACAGGGATCCGAAAGTCATACCTTTGATGTCGGAAGATACGATTTCATCTTCAGTGTAACCATAAGTGTCTGGATCGGAAGCTGCTTTCATAGCTGCGTTGATTTCTTCAACAGTAACGCTCTTATCAAGAACAGTTACAAGCTCAGTCAGGGAACCAGTTGCAACTGGAACACGTTGAGCTGCACCATCCAATTTACCCTTAAGTTCTGGAATAACAAGACCGATTGCTTTAGCAGCACCAGTAGTGTTAGGAATGATGTTCTCAGCTGCTGCACGAGCACGTCTGAAGTCACCTTTAGAGTGTGGAGCATCCAAAGTATTTTGGTCGCCAGTGTAAGCATGAATTGTAGTCATCAAGCCTTCAATGATACCGAACTTGTCGTTCAGTACTTTTGCCATTGGAGCTAGGCAGTTAGTTGTGCAAGATGCGCCGGAAATAACAGTCTCAGTGCCATCAAGAATGTCATCGTTAACGTTGTAAACGACAGTTTTCATGTCGCCAGTAGCCGGAGCGGAGATAACTACTTTCTTAGCTCCACCTTTCAAGTGTTTTTCAGCTGCTTCTTTAGTTGTGAAGAAACCTGTGCACTCAAGTACGATATCAACGCCTAGGTCGCCCCATGGCAATTCTTCAGGGTTGCGGTTAGCAAGAACCTTAACTTCTTTACCATTGACTTTGAAGAAGCCATCATGCACTTCAACATCACCTTGGAATTTACCTTGAGTTGTATCATATTTAAGCAAATGAGCAAGCATCTTAGCGTCAGTCAAGTCGTTGATTGCTACCACTTCGATACCTTCTACATTTTGAATACGGCGGAAAGCAAGGCGTCCAATACGTCCAAATCCGTTAATTCCAACTTTTACACTCATTGAATAGTTCCTCCTAGAATTCGTTTTATTTATTCAAAACAGACCGTGAAGCCTGTCATGACAACAATGTTAAGTATAATGCAAGATATATGTTCTAGTGAGTTACGAGGATATCTGTAACTGATTATCAATTTCCTTGCCGATTTCCACAGCAGCAGCCTCGTCTGTGACGAGAATATTCTCCTGTCCGAAACGCAGCATGGCATGAATGGCTTTGGCCTTTGGTTTACCTCCAGCAATACCGATGACTGTCTCCGTCCGAACAATATCTTCTAGACGTAGCCCCATCGTAAGCATCGTATGGACAACCTGACCATCTTCGTTAAAGTAATACCCAAAGGATTCAGCCACGGCTCCCTCACCCTGGATTTCTGAGACAGTTGCCTCATCCAGCTTGCGGCGGCGAGTCATTTCAATGGCATCCCCAATCCCATGTACAATAATACGCGAACTGCGGATGATTTGTACAATCTCTCCAATATTAGAGTCAAGTGCTAATGACTGGTACGCATCCCCACTAAGTAAATCAGGTAAATGCAGCAACCGATAATTCGCTCCAACCCGTTTTGCCATTGTTGAGGCAATCGTATTGGCTTGAATCTCCATACTCTCTCCTAATCCACCACGCGCCGGAACAAACCAAGCGTTCTTATAGGAAAGGGATAACGGCGGTGTCAGTTGATCAGCCATATCGGCAAGCGTTGATCCACCTGTGACAGCAACAATATCATCTGTACGAAGTACACTGAGCAGCGCTTTTGCGCCTGCTCGGCCAAGCTCACGTTTGGTGAACGGCGACGACTCACAATCACCCGGCACCACAATAACTTTATCCAGACCATACGTTGCCCGAATTTTCTCTTCCAGCTCATCCAGACCAAACAGGCTCTTAACGACCGGCTCTAGCAAATCAAGCAGTCTACGCCCAGCAGCGCTAATACGCATACCAACGCTCTCGATCTCAATGAGCCCTTGCGATTTCAGAAGATCCGTCTCGGCACGCAGCACCCGCTCAGTCATATCAAGCGAAGCGGCAAGCGTTCTGCGCCCAATTATATCGGACAGCATGATCTGATGAAGAATCGTGTACCGTCTCTTAAGGGTTTCCATGAGATCAGGCAGAAGCTGCTTTTGGATATCTAATAAATTACGCATACTTTCACTCCTGCAACTTCGTCTTCCTCTATTCCCTTGTTCATGGTCTCAAAATGTCCCGGGTAAACTTTTTAAGTCCCACTCATATTCTAACCAAATATTGCTCGAAGTGCAAGTCTTCCGAGAGTAGAATTCTCAAGCGCTTGTCTTCTTATACATTTCTAAGATCGGGAAAGAGGTTCAGCTCCTAAAACCTGTCATTAACAATCCAGATTCTATCACTGAGTGAAAGACAATGTACGCTTGTCCACCTTGAAGACAAGGGATAGAGCCCGTGTACAGTATTATTAAAAATATAAGAAATTATAGGTTTCACGTTATATATCATCCTTATATTTCTACGAGAAACGGTTGTCGTTAATAAAGGACGATAGCGTCGTTTCATCCTGTCCATTGCAATTGCACAGAAATTGTATTATAATCATTTTTGTTGCGCCCGTGGTCCAATGGATATGACGTAGGCCTCCGAAGCCTGAGATCCAAGTTCGATTCTTGGCGGGCGCGCCATTAATTTCACTTTTGTACATAATTTAGTAGCGCCTATACTACTACTTAACCAAAGAGCCGCGTGTCGGCTCTTTTTTTTGAATATAAGTTTGACTTTCTTTGACTTTTTGTTTGAATTTGTTTATCATGTGGGTAATACGGCAAGAGTAAAAATGAATACATTTGAAGAACCAATATCAAGGAGGTTTTCCACGTGAGTTATATTCCTATGGTAGTAGAACAGAGCAACCGCGGTGAGCGCGCTTATGACATCTATTCCCGCCTGCTGAAGGACCGCATCATTTTCCTTGGAACGGAGGTTAATGACGTGGTAGCCAATTCTATCATCGCACAAATGCTGTTCTTGGCTGCCGAAGATCCGGAGAAGGACATTCACCTTTACGTGAATAGCCCCGGCGGTTCCATTACTGCAGGTATGGCTATTTTTGATACAATGCAGTACATTAAACCGGACGTTTCCACCATCTGTGTGGGTATGGCAGCTTCTATGGGAGCTTTCCTACTTAACGCTGGCGCTAAAGGCAAACGCTTCGCGCTGCCTAACAGTGAGATCATGATTCACCAGCCTTTGGGTGGTGCTCAAGGTCAAGCAACGGATATTGAAATCCGTGCCCGTCGTATCCTGAAATTGCGTGATAAGTTGAATCGTATTCTTGCAGAACGTACGGGTCAACCGCTAGAACGTATTGAGAAGGATACAGATCGTGATTACTTCATGACTGCTGCAGACGCGGCAGCTTACGGTATCGTTGATAAAGTCATCGAGAAGACACTGCCTAGCGGTGTGTAAGCTATAAAACAACAACACAAAGAGGCTGTGCCCTATCCACTTGATGGTTAGCGCACAGCCTCTTTACTTTTCAGACCACTACTTCATACGAATCTCAATTAATACAAACCACCATAACCAAGCGCATCCAGTTTCTCAGCAATCACACGGTAGCCTCGGCCATTAGGATGTAAGTGGTCAATCGATAAAAGGCCCCTCTCGTTTCCTGCAAACTCATTATAAATAGAAGCAAATCCACATACTCGGCTACTGTACTGTGAGGCATAGCGGTTAAATTGCCGTACCCACTCTGTAGCACCTACTACCTGAGGATAGGGATTATACAATCCCACAATTCGAATGATATAAGGTCTACGCGTTCCCGACTTCAATTGGAAGAGGATACTCATAATTGCAGCAAAATTCTGTTTGCATTCTTGCAATGATCTTCGCAGCTCTTTGGATAAATTTTCAGGTTGTCTAGCTGCAGCCTTCGCAGCATGAATTAAATCATTACCACCAATGGATAGAGTGATAATATCGGCTGCTCGAATGGCTTCACGAGTCATAGAGCTTCCGCGTAGCCGCTGTTCCAATTCAGAAGTAGTCAATCCATTCACGCCCAAATTCGTGGAGGCTACATTAGAACGCAGTCTCCCTTCCGCCATTCTACGGTACACCGGTACAAAACCGTTACCTGGCAGAGCGCCAAATCCAGTCGTCAAGGAATCGCCAATTGCAGTGTATTGATAGCTCATAGCTCTCCCCCGTTCATAAACTAGTTACTCCATTTAGCATATGAATTCGAGGTGATTCTGGTAAGGGGGTGATGTCCAGTGCTGACACTAGCGGTTACGACTTCTCTATTTATTTTACAGCAGCAAATGGGCTGCCGCCTTCCGGCAACAGTTCTTTGAAAGTAAAGGAATATTCCGGGAACCCTGCAGCGTAAGCTGTGTATTCATACAATTGGAAGAACAGAACGACCTGATCATCCTTCAGATAAAAATACTTTTCCGTATTCAATCCGTTGAATCCCCCCAAATAGCTTTCCTCCGCTTTTATCAGCTTGTTCAGCTTAGCGTTCAACTCTTTTTTGTAGTTTGGATTAGCACCAAACAGATCACCCAGCAATAGACGCTTGCCATCCCTGAGCGAAAAGGTAAAAGCCTCACGATAGGTCATACCATGAGCGCCGCCCGTATCGCTATAAAGTGACATCACCAAACTGATCACACCATTCTGATTGTAGGTCACCACATAATCTATATCATAGGTATACTTGGGCTCTGACCCGGATCGATTAGAGATATCCTTCTCTGCGCCTGCAGCGAATCTCATGGCACTTTCTTTCAAAATATCATTCATGGCCTGCTGTGCATTGGAATTGCTTAATCCACTGATCTTCGGATAATCAAGCTGGATCAAAGCCTCTTTTCGATCCTTAGCATAGGTTTCAGTGGTTACCGTCAACGCATTCTGTGGTCTGTTCACCACGTTCAACTTACTAGAGCCCTGACTCCAATCCACTTTATAGCCCAAATAATCATTTAATAGACCAGATGGAACATAGAGGCGATTGTTGATTAGCTTTCCTTCATACTCTCGAATGTAATAATTGTTCACCCAAATAGAAGTACCATAGCTAGATAACGTTAACTTGGTCTTAGTCGTTCCCTTTCCTATCGTGTATGCATTTTCTTTTTTATCATAAGTAAGCGGTAATTGCAGCACATCTCGCATAAAAGTGATCGGAACCCAGACCTTCCCTTCCTGCAAAATACCTAGCTGCTTCGAAATCTTCCCGTTTGCCTTTAAAGCTATACTTGAAGCAATTGGCTTACTCTGCGACAGATCAGATGCTGCATAACTAGTAACATCAGGCAATAATCCTCCACCAAGCAATAAACCCGCCGACATCAAACCTATGCCCCATTTGCGTACTGTTTCTTTTGAAATATTCATCATCTTGTTTTCCCACTCCTTTCCAGTTTATTAAACCTAATCTTGGAGAATTTACACAAAAAAAGAGGCGCCCCCACTATTACTAGTGGAAGATCACCTCTCCTGCTTTCATCTTGTTCTGCTACTATTTCAATTCATACATTACGCTCAGCTGTGTTGTAACTTTAACTACTCCCGGTTGAACGGATGTGCTTGCACCAGCATCTGCTGCAGCCATTTCCATTTTTAGATTCTGTTCAAAATAAACCGGAGTGACATTGCCATCATTTTGGCTGACCGTGATTACTTGACCCAAGCTACGTTTAGCTGACTTAGCAATAGCTCCTGCTTTAGCATCCGCGTTCGCCATCGCCTTTTCAATCACCTGAGCTTCAAAAGCAGAAGTATCTTCCACGGAAAAACGTGCATTTCCGATATTATTTGCCCCTGCCGCAGATGCAGCGTCCAGCAATTCACCAACCTTGGTCAGATCTCGATAAGACACTAACAGCGTATGATTGGCGTTGTATCCTTTCACTTGCTGTCCATCTTTTTCGCTATAGCTATAGTTAGGTTGCACATAAAACTGTGTACTTTGAATATCCTTATCTGCGATTTTCCATGTACCTTTCAATAGAGTGGTGATCTTTTGAATTTTGGCAGCATTAGTTTTTTGCGCTTCTTGCGCGGTTGCAGCTGTAGTATCCACACCAATGGACAAGTATACAATATCCGGCTTGATGGACAATTCGCCTTTACCTACTACACTAACAACATTCTTCTGCACTTCATCTGCGTAAGCCTTTGCAGGACCTTGGAAGACGCCACTCATGCTAATCCCTCCAATTAACAAACTCCCTACAATCAACACTGAACCAATCTTCTTAACTAAACCTTTCATATTTGCCAGCCCCTTTCATCCTTTGTGATTTGTTATTATCCTCTAGACGAGTCTTTTTGGTAAATGTTGCACGTCTAAATCTATTTTTTGGTATTAAAAAAAGCCCCTAGGGGCTTTTTAGTCATGCAATAAAAAGTCATTTCAAAAGATTATTGGTTCTCAAGCTCTTCTTTGCTGACAAGACTTGTCAAAGCGTTTACAGCTTGATCCGCGTCTGCACCATCCGCGCTGATATAGATCTCCGTGCCGGAACTGATCGCTAGGCTCATAATACCCATAATACTTTTGGCGTTTACTTTTTTATCGTCTTTTTCCACGAAAATCTCCGACGAAAACTTGTTAGCTTCTTGCACAAACAATGCTGCCGGTCGAGCGTGTAGCCCTGTCTTCAACCGAACAACTACCGGGTGCTTTGTCATGAAACGCTTACCCCCTAATTGAGTTCTCCCCAAAAATTTCACATTAATTTTATATTATTATATCATTATAACGTAAACCACACTAGAAAAAAAGTGACTAGCCGCCTCGAACCTTGTCCGCCAGTTCATCAATCTTACGAAGTCGATGATTTACTCCGGACTTACTAACCGTACCTTTCAGCATTTCACCAACCTCTTTAAGGTTGATATCTGGATGTGCCATTCGAATTTCTGCAACTTCTCGCAGTTTATCCGGTAGGCTCTCCAGTCCCACTTCTCGCTGCAGCAGTTTGATATTCTCAATCTGCCGCACCGCGGCACTTATTGTTTTATTGAGGTTCGCGGTCTCGCAGTTCACGATCCGATTCACGGAATTACGCATATCACGCATAATTCTTACATCCTCAAATTTGAACAACGCTTGATGCGCTCCGATCAGACTTAAGAATTCGATAATCTTCTCGCCTTCTTTAATGTATAGAATGAACCCTTTTTTACGTTCAATGCAGCGTGCGTTTAGGTGAAATTCACCAGCCAGATCGACCAGCGCCTTACAATGCTCCTCATACATCGAGGAAATCTCCAAGTGGTAAGAGGAACCCTCTGGATTATTAACCGATCCACCCGCCAGAAAGGCACCACGCAAATAAGCACGCTTACAGCAGTTATTCCCAACAATCTCTTTATCAATACCGTCGGTAAAAATAAATCCTTCGGATACAATTCTGAGATCATTTAAGATCTCCTGTACGCGGCTAGGGATCCTTACGATATAAACGTTATTTTTCTTCAAACGCATTTTTTTACGCACGAGTAGCTCAATATGGACCTGGTAATATTTCTTAAGTAAAGAATATACCCGCCTTGCAATCGCGGCGTTCTCCGTCGAAATGTCGAGAATAACCTTTTTGCTTGAAAGCTGCACAGATCCATTCATACGGATAAGCGCTGACATTTCCGCCTTCTCACAACAAGGCTCACTCTCCACCATCGTCAGCTCTTTTTTGGTAAGGGCCGCAAAAGACAAGGGTCTCACCTCTTTCTGAAATAAGTACGTCATTCATATATACAAGCATAAACGCCTTCGGTGTCCTTTTGAGGACGGTAAGCGTTTAAGCGAGAAATATAAGAAAGTATAGGTGTAAAACTTATACTTTCTTATATTTTATGTTATACCCTAGGGTTTCTGTTTATCCAATCTTGCACAAGCTGATAGATATGATGACTAAGCTTATCGGTATCATGTCTTAAATAAGTTCGGAATAACACTAGCTTATCTGCTATGACTTTATAACTACTACCTTCTAATACATCCTTGTCGAGCTGTACCGGACGTGCACCCTTCTCAGCGTACTTCGTCTGCACCTGCTCTGGAATTTCGCCATCATTCACAATAATATAATCAAATAAATGAATCCCAATATGATCATAAACGGCTTGTAGATGGTCATTCACGGAATAATTATCTGTCTCACCAGGCTGCGTCATTACATTGCAGACAAAGATTTTGATTGCATCAGAAGATACAACCGCTTCTGCTAGCTTCGGAACAAGTAGGTTCGGAAGAATACTCGTATATAGACTCCCTGGGCCCAAAAGAATCGCATCCGCATTTCGAATCGCTTCAAGCGCTTCAGGCAACGGTTCCACATCAGCAGGCTCCAAAGATACCCTTTTGATGATCCCGCCGGCTTCCGGTATCTTAGACTCGCCCGTGATAATCGTGCCATCCGACATTTCTGCACGCAGCACAACGGCATCCCCCGCAGCGGGCAATACCCGTCCGCGAACAGCGAATAATCGGCTGAGCTCGCGAACAGCTGTGACAAAATCGCCAGATATATCTGTGAGTGCAGCAAGGATTAGATTACCAAGACTGTGGCCTGCCAAGCCTTCACCCGTGTTGAAACGATATCTCATAATATCCGCCATGAGCGGCTCCACATCAGCCATAGCCGTTAATACGTTGCGGATATCCCCAGGAGGCGGCATTTGCAGTTCACTGCGCAAAATGCCCGAGCTTCCTCCATCATCCGCCACCGTAACTATAGCTGTAATATCTAGCGGCTTTTCTTTTAAGCCGCGAAGCATGACAGATAGCCCCGTACCACCGCCCATAACGACGATACGTGGACGCTGTCTTTGTTCTTCAGCCACTATGGACCCCTTCTCTCATTAGTGCCGATCACGCTCGGAATCCCGATGACTCACGGCTACGGATTCCGTTTCGCTGACGCCCAGCATTTTACCCAAATATTCAGAAATGGCTACTGAACGGTGTTTCCCGCCTGTACAGCCAATGCCGATAATAATCTGGGACTTACCTTCCCTACGATATTGCGGTATTAAGAAATGAAGCATATCGAGCAGTTTGGTCAGGAACACCTGTGTTTCAGGCCACTTCATTACATAGTCATAGACATCACTGTCCTGACCTGTTTTGGGCCGCAGGTGATCCACATAATGTGGGTTAGGCAAAAAGCGAACATCGAAGACGAGGTCTGCATCAATAGGAATCCCATACTTAAATCCGAACGATGTAATATTGACGGAAAGCGTACTTTTTCCTAAATGCGAGAACCGAGAAACGATCTTCTCCTTGAGCTGCACTGGTTTCATACTGCTAGTATCCAGACATAATGTGGCTGAATTCTTTAATTCCTCAAGCATTTTACGTTCCAGCTTGATACCATCAAGCGGAAGCCCCTTAGGTGCTAGAGGATGATGACGCCGGCTTTCCTTGTAACGCTGCACAAGTACCGAATCCGTAGCATCCAAGAACAAGATTTCACAGCCAATGGTTGACTCATCTTTGATATAGGCTAGAGATTCGGACAAAGCAGTGAAGAATTCCCTACCGCGTAGGTCAATCACAAGAGCTACCTTGGCGATCTTACCCTTCGACTGCTCAATCAGTTCTGCAAACTTAGGGATCAGCACCGGCGGCAAATTATCGACACAGAAGAACCCTAGGTCTTCCAGACTCTGCACAGCAATTGTCTTACCCGCACCTGACATTCCGGTAATAATGATCAGGGTGGCTCCAGCCGTTGGAGTATTGTCCAATTCGGTCATTAAAGCGTCCCCTCCCTAAATTAGTATATGAATACTCCCTATCTTTTAAGAACGAAGCAGAAGGCCTGCTGCACCAACAATACCTGCATCGTTACCAAGCTCCGCAGGAATGATCGTAACACCAGTCTGAAGCGGAGCTGGTGCGAGCTTTGCAAACACACGACGAACTTCGTCAAATAGAATGTCTCCAGCCTTAGACACACCACCACCAACAATGAAGACCTCAGGGTTAAGCACGGCTGCAACAGAAGCCATAGATTTACCCAGATAGTATGCTGCACGGTTTACTATGCGAATGGCTACTTCATCGCCAGCCTTAGCCGCATCAAAGACTTCCTTCGCAGCAATCTTCTCTACCATAGAGAGGGAAGTACGATCACCACGTGCTACTGCATCATTAGCCATACGAATAATTCCCGTAGCGGAGGAAACGGTTTCCAGACATCCCATATTGCCGCAACCACATTGAATAGCTTCCAGATCCGGCACTACAGTAATATGACCAAGCTCACCGGCTAGACCTGCAAAACCTTGATAAATTTTTCCATTAATAATGATTCCGCCACCCACACCTGTTCCAAGCGTATAGCAGACACAGTTTTCAATCCCGCGTCCTGCACCACTCCAGGCTTCACCCAGTGCAGCCACGTTCGCATCATTGTCTATTTTGACAGGCTTGTTCCAGCGATCTTCCAAAATGGAGCGAATCGGCACATCTTTAAATCCTATGTTGGGCGCAAGGATAATGATTCCTTCACGAATATTTGTGAACCCTGCTACGCCCGCTCCTACACCTGCAAGCTGATCCCAAGAGTACGGGGAATCCTCCACAATTTGGCGTACATACTTCTCGATATTATCGATAACAGTATCAACACCTTCTGCAGTTCCTGTGGGTCCCTCATAAGTGTGCAGTAGCGTTCCCTCAGCATTGCAGATTCCAACCTTAATTGCAGTTCCACCCAAATCCACGCCAACGTAGATATTCTCAGACATGTAACAAGCCACCTTTTTTTATACTAAAATAGTTAATCCTAAGTACCAACTATAATAGAAGCCCCCTCTGTGGTCAAGGAAAGACAACACACCCGGGAATTCCTTATTTTAATACTATACTCTATTATATTCTAAAAAGACCCTCTTACGCTAAGTAAGAGAGTCTTCTACCTATATTATTATTTGGAAAATAACCCAAAACACGCATTTATTCTGATAAAATACGCTTTTGTCCTTCTAATGCACGGATTGGAGCGATATTTTGCGTAAACTCCAGCGTACCCATATACCGGCCAGTCTCGTCGCGGACAGCAAAATAACGGATATAGATGAATTTATCCTTGATGGCAATCCAGAAGTCTTCAGCATCCTTAAGACCTGCCTTAAAATCTTCCAAAAGCTTCTCTACCACATGTACACTTTGCGGAGGATGACAGTTCTGTACCGTACGGCCGATAACTGCCGTAGTTCGGGCAAAGATACGTTCCTTCCCGTGTGAAAAATATCGCACGACATCATTCTCATCAATGAATGTCAGATCTACCGGCAGGTGATTGAGCACGGTCTCCAGCTGATGCAGTGACAACAGCCCTGTCTCAAAACGTATGAACCCTTCTTGCGGAGCAGCTCCCACTGCTTCACCCTGCAATGCTGCACCTTCCGGCTCGGCGGCACGTTCGGGTATCCACTCCTGTTCCGGCGCCGTTAGACAGAACCCAATCTCGTCGCTCTCGCGAGCGATTTTGACCCATTCGTCTTCCGTCAATTTATCCAGCGCCATAGGCAGCAGTATATTCTCTTCCTTAAAGATCATTTCATTAACTTCCTTGATGATCTCCGTAAGTTGAACCCCAATATCTGCTACATTTCCGCTGTAGCTGCTGAGCGCTGCTTTTGCCTCTTTAATCATACGACGGATATGATCATCCACGCCCCACATTACCTTGGTTGGTCCATAAATGCCGTATTTTTCAAGGTAAGGGAACAACAGATTTTCTTTTCGACTGTAGTGTTTATCTAAATCCAGCAGTAAGCTAAAATCCTCCAGCAGCTTAAAGATCAGCTCCTCGCTGTCATTCTTCTGGAATTTAGTAGCATGTAAATCTAAACGGAAGTTCACAAGTCTTTCAATCTCACGGTTTTCTAGCTTGAAGGTGTGGACTGGGTGGCCGGGTTGTTCTTCAGGCTTCGAGGAGCGGTGAATTTGTTCAATAGAGCCCTTGAAAATTGCTGTATGCACCGAACAAAGCCGCTGTACTTCAGATACTGGAATTCCCTCTTCAGTCATTAACGAATGCTCCATTGCAGAGATTTCCGCAACGGTAACATCGCCTACAGCTTCTTCGAAACGTGCCTTAACCTCTTCAACGCTTTTGCCTGCATGCAGTTCTTTAATAATCTCTTTGAGCATGGCCTGGCGACGGGTCTGCTCCGGTGCATTGACCTCGCGGTTATTTATCAGTTCACTCATTATTGCTCTCTCCTTAATGAAATTTTGATGATAGATTCCTTTATTTCATAATCTCGAAGCCTTTTAGTTCAAAGGCTAACTTCACGGTACCGAGATCCATTTTCTTCAATTTGATTCCTTTGGATAAGGTCATGAAACGGCCAGCGGTCTGCAGCATGCCTGGCTTAGCAATGTCCTTAAAGCCCAGCTCTACCATAATCTCAACGACCTCTGGATGCCGTGATACCATCTCGAAGATAGACTCATCCATTCGCAGCATTTTTTCCATTGGACTCTACTCCTTTTATGTGAGAACTATTCTCAACAACAGATTAGCATAGGCCGTACAAGGCGATTGTGATTGCAGTCACTAAATTAGAAGAAAGCACGGGTCGTTCTTTTAAAGATGGATTATGTATACTGTGAAATTAAAAAAACTGCCCCCTACGCTTAAAAAGCATAAGGGACAGCCTGATTCGTAATTAATCTTTTATTATAACGTTACACCTGTTTTGAATATGGAAATCTCGCGGAAATTATTCTTCTCATTATTAACCCATTCGCCACTAGCCACGCTGATAATGTAGTTAATGAATTCACGCAGGACCTCATCTGGAGAACCGTCTTCGACCAACACGCCCGCATTAAAATCAATCCAATGACGTTTCCCTTCATACAAAGGCGTATTCGTCGATACCTTCATCGTTGGCACGAATGTACCAAAAGGCGTACCCCGTCCGGTCGTAAAGATCACCAATTGGCAGCCAGCGGCAGCAAGTGCGGACGAAGCCACAAGATCATTTCCTGGCGCGTTAAGAAGATTTAGTCCTTTGTTAGTGATAAGCTCTCCGTACTTGAGTACATCCATTACCGTAGAATTACCGGATTTTTGAGTGCAACCCAGAGATTTATCCTCGAGCGTAGTAATCCCACCCGCTTTATTGCCTGGAGAAGGATTTTCATATACTGGCTGTTTATAGTCCATGAAATACTGTTTGAAGTCGTTGATAAGATCAACAATTTTGTGGAAAATAGCTTCGTCTGCAGCACGTTCCATCAGAATTTTTTCGGCACCAAACATTTCAGGCACTTCAGTGAGTACAGTTGTGCCGCCTTGGGCGGCCATATAGTCAGACAGACGTCCAAGAAGCGGATTCGCAGTAATCCCGGACAGACCATCCGAGCCTCCACACTTCAGACCAATCTTCAGCTCAGAGAGTGAGACTTCTTCCCGTTGATCGCTCTGTACGTTATTGTAGAGTTCCTTCAGCAGCTTTACGCCTTCTTCAATCTCGTTCCCAACCTCTTGGGAGACAAGAAAACGTACTCGATCCTCATCGTAACTACCCAGCATGTCTTTAAAAATATGCAAATTGTTATTCTCACAACCTAGTCCGAGCACAAGTACGGCGCCCGCATTCGGGTGTTTAACCGCGTTAGCAAGTATTGTACGAGTGTTGTCATGATCATCGCCCAGCTGGGAGCAACCATAGTTATGCTTCAGTACGAGCACGTTATCGAACGGAGTGATATCACCAACCTCTGCTTTAAAAATATTGATGATCTGCTCCGCCACTCCATTTACACAACCAACCGTAGGGACGATCCATAGCTCATTGCGGATACCTACAGATCCGTCAAAGCGACGATACCCTTTAAAGGTCAAATTCTCTGCTTTAAAAGGATCTGGTGTCAGCTTCTGCTCAAAAGTATATTCCTCTACCCCTGTTAGCTTTGTCTTCGTATTATGGGTATGCACCCACTCTCCCGGTGCAATAGGCGCTTTAGCATGACCGATCGGATAACCATATTTCAACACATTCTCGCCTTCGCTAATGCTGGTTAGTGCAATTTTATGACCTCTAGCAATATCTTCCGTAATTTTAATCTCTTTTGAACCAATCACAATGGTGTCGCCTGCTTGATAGTCTTTAAGTGCAACTGCTACGTTATCAGCTTCGTTGATCTGCAGTACCTCTTTTATAGTCTTGATCATATTGTTATCCACCTCCTGTGAATTAATTGTGTGCAGGTCTCTTCACGTACGCTTGCAGCGCTTGCTTCATACCTGTTCTCTCAATCGCAATGAGCCCTTCTGTCACCTTGTCAGTAAGTCCAGCCACTTCATTTAGATCACAGCCCCAGCGATTTGTCGCCGCTAATACCTCAACAGCCAGTGCGCGTAACCCAGTGTCTGTGCCATCCCATCCTGCCCACAAGGAAGCGAACCATTCCAAAATATCCGCATCATCCGCTAGCTGAATCTCTTCTTCCCCTCTACGTCCTTTATAGAAGGCAATTAATGCACTCAATGAGAAAACAAGCTTCTCGGGTAATTGTCCTTTGGACTCTACATATTGCAATAAAGAAGGCAGATCTCTTGTCTTAAATTTCGAGATAGAATTAAGGGAGATGCTCATCAAGTAATGCTGCACATAAGGGTTCAGGAACCTTTCCAATACCGCGTCTGCAAAAGAATTCAATTCCTCTACCGGAATATCCAGCGTCGGAATGATCTCATCGTAGATTAAGGACTTTACGTACGCCCCAACCTCTTCGTGCTCAATTGCCTCGGCAACCGTATCAATTCCGTACAAATACGCTACTGGGGTCAACGCGGTATGAGCTCCGTTTAGAATTCTTACTTTACGAGTCCGGTATGGGGTCATATCATCTACCACGAGCACATTAAGGCCTGCCAGTTCAGCCGGGAACTCCTCTTTAATCCACTGCGGCCCTTCAATTACCCAAAGATGAAACTGCTCGCCGACAACAACCAACTTATCCTCATAGCCCAGTTCTTCGGTGATCTCAGCGATGCTGTCTCTTGGATATCCGGGAACAATGCGATCCACCAGACTGCAGCAGAAGGTATTGGCCTCATTCAACCAGTTTACAAAACCTTCACCAAGATCCCACAGATCAGCATATTTCAAAATAACCTTCTTAAGCTCATCACCATTTCGGTCAATCAGCTCGCACGGAATGATGATAAAACCTTTAGAAGCATCACCATTAAAAAATTCAAAACGCTTATACAATAAGGCCGTCAGTTTACCTGGAAAACTGCTCTGCGGAGCATCGGTTAACTTGTCGCCCTCTTCAAAAGCAATTCCCGCCTCAGTGGTGTTGGATACGATAAAACGCAGCTCTGGATTCTCGGCAAGCTTCATATACTCCTCATGCTGGGCAAAAGGATTAAGCGTTCGTGTAATACAGTTGATGACCTCATGTTCTTTTACCGCTGCTCCATCTTTGATTCCTTGGAGATACAACGTGTATAAACCGTCCTGAGCATTTAGCATTTCTGCAAGTCCGTTGCCCAGCGGTTGTACAACCACCACGCCACCATTGAAATCCGTTTTTTGGTTCATCGTATGAATCTGCCAATCTACAAAAGCGCGCATGAAATTGCCTTCACCAAATTGCAGAACCTTTTCGGGATATTGCTTGTAAGCTTTCCAACTATCGCTATTCAATCTGTTCATATAAACGCCTCCTAATTATAAATGCACACGATAAACCATTTGAATATACTTTATAATACAATATTTATATTATTATTTGGTTAATTTATGCACACGTGAAAATTCTAGTTCAAAATCCTTCACGAGTGAAAGGATTAAGCTGCTATGTGCAGTTTTTTGCTTCTACAGTTTCCTAACCGATTCTCTCGCAATAAACTCCGTGTCGATCGAGATTAGCCCGTCATTCTCTATAGGTTCTTTGATTAAGTTTAAAAGCATGCGGGCTCCTTGCTCGCTGATCTTCTCAATAGGACGTTTAACAGTGGTAAGCGAAGGATTCGCAAAGAGCGAAATTCCACTATCATCAAAACCAACAATAGAGACATCATTCGGTACCTGCAGCCCGCGCTCAAATACAGATTTCATTGCTCCGATCGCCATATCATCATTGGAACAAAACACTGCCGTCGGGGGTTTTTCTAATTCCAACAACTGGCCCATCGCCTCATATCCGCTTTGCATATCATAATTACCACTGATCATGTAGTCATTGCGCACAGGAATGTTATGGTCAATCAATGCTTTTATAAAACCGTCTCTGCGTTCCTGCGTGGATTTAAAGCCCTCGACGCCTTCAATGATCGCAATGTCTTGATGCCCAGATTCAATCAGGTGTTTGCCTGCATGATAAGCACCTTCCCGGTCATTTGAGATGATGTTGATAATAGAGCGGTCATCAATTTGTCGGTTTAGCACAACGATTGGAATGCCTTGCTGGACCACATGATAAATGAATTTATTATCTGCTTCGCTTTGGCTCATGAGAATGATTCCGTCAAAACGTCTGCGATGAATAGAAGAATACTCTGCATAATCATCGATCCCACGTATAAACAGATTATATTCAACATCTACAACGCTGTTCACACCACGAATCGTATCAGAGAAGAAACTGGACGATGTGCCCTTCGCAATGCTCGTGAAAAACAGGCCAATGGTATACGATCGCTGCATTACAAGGCTTTTAGCATTGTAATTGGGAACGTAACCCACTTGCGCAGCGATCTCGGCGATTTTTTTACGTGTGACCTCTTTAATTAGGGGACTGTTGTTAAGTGCTCTCGATACAGTTGTATGTGAAACATTCGCCAGCTTGGCGATATCCTTGATTGTAGGTGCCATGGGTCAACCTTCCTTATCAAACGGGTTTGGCTCTTCCATGTAAGGATATCATAACGATTACCTAGTCACCAATGCCTGTTTCGAGAAATTGAAATAATGATCAGCGTTATTGTAACAGATATTCTCAATCATACTGCCCAGTAGCTCCATATCATCCGGGGCTTCTCCAGTCTCTACCCAAGAGCCAACAAGATCACATAGGATTCTTCTAAAATACTCATGTCTGGTATACGATAAAAAGCTTCTGGAGTCTGTTAGCATCCCGACAAATTGGCTAAGTACACCGAGATTAGCGAGCGTCTTCATCTGTTCCAGCATGCCATCCTTATTGTCATTGAACCACCATGCCGTTCCGAATTGAATCTTCCCTGGAATTCCGCCGCCTTGAAAGCAGCCCATTAAACCAGCAATGACATGATTATCATTTGGATTCAGTGAGTACAAAATCGTCTTAGGCAGCGCATTCTCACGATCCAGCGCATCTAGCAGACCTGCCAGCGGTTTAGCAATCACGCCGTCATTGATGGAATCATAACCCGTGTCAGGACCGAGGCGCCCGAACATTACGCTGTTATTATTACGCAGCGCATGGATATGGAATTGCATCGCCCAATCCAGCTCATTGTACAATTTACTAAGAAACACAAGTGTGAACCCTTTATATTTTTTCTCTTCACTCTCGCTTACAGTACCTTCACGAAGCGCTTTAGTGAATATTGCCGTAGCTTCCTCCAAGGTAGCTGGCTCAAACATGACTGCATCCAAAGCATGGTCGGATACACGGCCCGCTCTGGCATGGAAGAATCTCACTCTGCTCTCCAATGCTTCTAGAAACTGACCATAATTCTCAACGTCCATTCCTGAGACTTTGCTTAGCTGAGATACCCAAGGCTTGAAGGTAGGACGATTAATTTCAAGGGCTTTATCTGGACGAAACCCCGGGACTACGCTGGCATCGAATCCACTCAAGCTGCTGATTTTTTCATGATATTCCAGAGTATCTACAGGGTCATCGGTGGTGCATACAACAGTTACTTTCGATTTAATGATCAAGTCTCTTGCTCCGTACCCTTCACCTAGCAACTGTCTGTTCACTTCATCCCAAATCTTCGGCGCATTCGCCTCATTTAGCAAATCATATACTCCAAAGAAACGCTGCAACTCCAGATGTGTCCAATGATAGAGCGGATTCCCGATAACCTTAGGAACGGTTCTAGACCATGCCAAGAACTTTTCATAATCACTAGCATCACCAGTAATGAACTTCTCCTCTACACCATTTGCCCGCATCACTCTCCATTTGTAATGGTCACCATACAGCCAAGCTTCAGTAATATTGTTGAACGTCTTGTTCTCATAGATCTCTTGAGGACTGAGGTGGCAATGATAGTCGATAATCGGCATGTCTTTCGCATAGTTATGAAACAGCTGAATCGCGGTCTCACTGGACAATAAGAAGTTCTCATCCATAAATTTTTTGCTCATGAGGTTTGCTGCTCTCCTTTATAATCATAATGGGAGTTACGCTTAGTTTAACATGAACATTTTCTGGTTATGGTATTTTTGATTATTTATTATTTTAACTTAAAATAATTGCGTTTCTTATTGATATCCCCAACATTGTTCACGTTAACATTAACTCTTATTGTAAACGTATTTTATAAAATCGCAAGTCCTTTTCGTAAGACATTGTTACAGTTATTTTAACTTCATCAAGATCCTGTCACAAAAAAGCAGGCAACCCTTTAAAAATAAGGATCACCTGCTTGAATTCTTTCCAATTAAATTTAGCTATATTAACTACCCAGGTTTTCGCTCCAGTCATGCACCATTGTGCCCTCAAGATATTTCTCGGCATCCATTGCTGCCATACAGCCGGTGCCAGCTGCGGAGATCGCTTGACGATAACGGGTATCCTGTACGTCGCCACAAGCGAATACACCCGGAATGTTCGTTTCAGTAGTACCTGGATTTACCACAATATAACCATTGGTATCCGTCGTAATCTGACCGCCCAAGAATCCGGTATTCGGAGTATGTCCGATAGCGACAAACACTCCGTCCGCTTCGATGAGCTCTTCAAGCCCCGTCTCATTGTTGCGAACCGTTAGCCCTTTAACTCCAGACTCCCCGGTTGTTACTTCAAGCGGTGTACGATTAAGTGCCCACACTACCTTGCTGTTATCGCGTGCGCGATCCTGCATGATCTTCGAAGCTCTGAGCTCATCACGACGATGAACCACGGTTACGCTGGAAGCAAACCTTGTTAAGAAGCTGGCTTCCTCCATCGCGGAGTCTCCTCCACCGGCCACGATAATCTTTTTGTTCCGGAAAAAGAAGCCATCACAAGTAGCACAAGTGCTGACCCCACGGCCCACATTCTCCTGCTCCCCTGGTATTCCTAAATATCTGGCAGAAGCACCGGTAGAGATAATCACCGACTCAGCCTCTAATACACCCAAACCATCTACTGTCACTTTAAATGGACGCTGTGAAAAATCCACTGAGTCCACCCAGCCATTCTTGAATTCAGCACCAAAACGTTCAGCCTGCTTCCGCATGTTGTCCATTAAATCCGGGCCGAGAATCCCTTCAGGAAAACCTGGAAAGTTCTCCACTTCCGTTGTCGTTGTCAGTTGTCCACCTGGCTGCATCCCTTCAATTACAAGTGGGTTAAGGTTGGCACGTGCCAAATAAATAGCAGCAGTAAGCCCGGCCGGGCCTGTTCCGATTACAATCGTTTTGTACATAACAGTGGCCTCCTCACAAACTTATACTTCTTATATTTTGAAGAAAACGGGCCCTCTTTAGAAAGAAGACTCCGTTTCTACGAAATACTGCATCAAGAATTTAGATATTTTCGGTAAACGGGGGAAGACTTTCGCTCACACTTCCCTGAAAACTACATTCATCATCGATACGCCGAGCATAACGGCTGACCATCGACACGGAAACGTCGTAGCGCTGAGCTACCTCGCGGTAGGTGACTGGAAGGTTATGCATTTTTGCGATCAGATATTCTAAAGCAGCACACCAGCCTTCCGTTTGACGGATAAAAGGAACATCTGGATATATGCTACCCACGAATTGCTTCCAGAGTAATTCAGCATCTTTTTTCTGGACAGCATCAAATCTCCGGTCCATCATACTTACAGTCTGGTCAATGACTTTTTGCCAATCTTCTCTCCATTCTGGCAATCCCTTCAGACGCGAAGTAGAAGTTTCTTTGGCTTCCTGAAGTACATTTTCCTCCGGAACACTACCAATCAGTCGTTGCAGACTGAGAAGCGCAGCTTCTTGCAGCTTTTCTTCCTGCAATGGCTGTTGCTTCAGAAGTCCTTGTAGAATCTCGGACATTTCTTCATCTTCGATCCACCGCAGAGCTTCCGTAACCTGAAGCTTCGTATTGGCATCACCGTAGCGGAGTGCCCAGAAGAAGGAAGATCGAAGCAGCGGATTGTTCCGTACCTCTTCGGCAAAGCTGCCTTTGTTGTCTTTCCACAGCTTCAGCTGCTCTTGAAAGGGGAGCTGATAGTTGTAGCTGATTGAAGACAACGCCTTGCCTTCCCCCTGCGTTTGCTGCAGCTGGGCCAGAAAAAATCTCGGCACAGCTGATTCCGGATCCAGCTTGGCAGCCTTTTGCCAGCAACGCTGAGCCTCTGCGTACAGACCGCTATTACTTGCTGCCGCCGCACAGTAATGGTACAAACTGGCGTCACCGCCGACTTCTTCATCCTTCAGCAGGCGCCGAAAATGACCATAGGCGGTTCTATGCCGTCCCAGAATCCCCATCGTAGTGGCCATTTTGAACAAATGCTCCTGGTGAAAAGGAATGGTCGTCTCTAACAGACGTAACAATCCAGCCAGTTGTCCCCGGTCACCTTCGTACTGCAGAAAGATCGCCAAGTTACAAAGTGCGTGCAAATTCCCAGAGTCCTGTTCAAGCACCCTCATAATACATTCTTTAGCTTTGGTAAAACGACCCATATAGAAATACGCAAGGGCTAGGTTGTTATGCGCCGCCAAGAAGTCTGGCGTATTGCTCACAATCTCTTCAAGCAAAGATACGGCTTGTGTAAACTTGCCTTCCTCCAACAGCGCTCGGGCCCGCTCATGCTCTATTACCCCTTCCCGGCTTCTAATCCGGATAAGTGGAGCAGGACGATCCAGCTCATATTGCAGAAGTTCCATTAATTCTTCCGATTCGGCCAGAAACTCACCGTTCACATCTTCTTCGAGATAAGTAACGAGTGAGCGCTCTGCCTCCTCATAGCTTTCCATATTGGCGAAGTTGTTAGCCATATAAAAATAACATTCCGTCATTCCAGGATCAATATTCTCCAGCACATGGGTCAAAATGTCGTTAGACGCCTCATAATTACCCATCTCTGATAATACGCCTGCTACGTTGCAATGATTTACCGGGTTCTCCGGTTCGTACTCTACAGCTTTGCGAAAATTCTTTAATGCCTTATCATATTGAAAGCGATCCAAGGACCGAACGGCTCTTTCAAAGAAAAAATTGGCATTCAGAGTGACAGGAATAACATTACCATTCTCCTCATACTCTGAAGTTCTCTCCATCATGGAAGCAAGGCACCCCCTTATAAGAAGCTTCCTTTATACTAACGAAAAAATAGGAGGACGGCGCCCAATGGGGTATACCGGAGCTCCAAACTTAATCGCTATTCCGTTCCCTTTATGGGTGCGGCTATCTTCACACAGTATACCACATGTGACCGCGAGATTCTCAAGTTGAGAAAGACTCTACCACTCCATAAACAGCAACTTTTTTACGTAAAAATAAAAAAGACGGGGAATTAAATTCCCGCGTCTCTGAAAAGCTTATCGATCGAACCGCCCTCAAGAATAATACGTGTAGCTTGTGCAAGCATCGGTGCCACCGATAAGACCGTAAACCGACTGGAATGATCATCCGGAAGTGCTATGGAATCCGTAATCACTACTTCCTGAATAGAGGGATGATCCAGCTTCTGCAGCGCAGGTCCTGAGAATAATCCGTGTGTTGCACAGACAATACTGTCCTTTGCCCCACGTTCCTTCAAGCCTTCCACCACATTCACAATAGTCGTTCCCGTATCAATCAGATCCTCAATGATGATCGGTGTACGTCCCTCAACATCGCCAATGACATGAGTGATTACCGATTCATTATGGGCCGGGCGCTTCTTGATCATAATGGCAAAAGGTGAATCCAGCTTATTCGCCAGCTTCTCAGCCATAGACGCGCGTCCTGCATCAGGGGAGACAATGACCAAATCAGACATAGCCTTAGCCTTCAAATGACTGCTGATCAAATCAAGAGCAGTCAGATGATCGACCGGAATATTGAAAAAGCCTTGAATTGCCGCTGCATGCAAATCAATAGTGATTACACGGGTTGCGCCCGCGGTCGTAAGTACATCAGCTACCATCTTAGCCGAGATCGGTTCACGAGGTGCAGACTTACGTTCCTGACGAGCGTATCCATAATACGGCACAATAATGTTAACTGTACGTGCCGATGCCCGTTTGGCAGCATCTATCATCACGAGCAGTTCCACGAACATCTCATTAATGGGATGGGATAGGGATTGCACCAAAAATACGTCGCAGTTCCGGATGCTCTCTTCGTAATGCACGTAAATCTCGCCGCTCATGAAACGGGTCAGCTTAATCTGCCCCAATTCAACACCAAGTCGCTCTGCAATATCTGCCGCCAGCTTTGGATTCGACGAACCGGAAAAAATACGTAATTGTTGATGATGCATAATACCCTCCTGCGGATTATAAATTATAGTTTGAACGGAACAGTGGTACGGCGGCGTCCCTCAAATACAGCCAGCTCACGAAAGCCTGTGTGCCAGAGCATGCTACGTGCCTCTTGTAAGCCGTCACCAAGCTTGGCAGGATCATGTGCATCCGAGCCGAGCGTAAGCGGTATACCGAGCTTAAAAGCCTCTTGTAGCAGATGTTCCGCCGGGAACATCTCAGCACACGGCTTGGAAAGTCCTGAAGCATTCAGCTCCATGGCGATTCCGCTATCCGCTATAACCTTTAAGGTTTCCAGCTCCAGCGTTCTCACCTCTGCTTTACCTTCTGGTGTCTGAGGACCATAGCCGAACCGTTTAATAACATCCATATGTCCTATAATATCATATAATCCCGATAACGCCGACTTCTTTACAGCATCATAATAAAGGCGATAGACCTCTAGTTCATCCTTGCCTTCCCAGCCATGAACCTGTCGATGATCCGTGATATCCCACTCCCCAAGAAAATGCACAGAGCCTATCAGATAATCCCATGGGTAAGGAGATAAAATCTCACGAATTTGATCCTCGTAGCCTTCAATATAATCTGCTTCCAGCCCTACCCGCAGGTCTATGACTCCGCGATAGCGTTCCTTCAGCGTCAGGCATTCCTCCACATAACGAGGCAGTTCAGCCATTGGCATGGCCATTTCAGGGTAATAGCTAGTGGGATCGACATGGATGAGCGGCAAGTGGTCGGATAACCCTAGCTGCTGAAGACCAAGCTGTATTCCGCGCTGCACATAATCCTCAAGCTTGCCCACGGCATGACCGCAGCGCTCATGATGCGTGTGGTAATCGATATGCATCCGTCAATTTCCTCCCTAGTACTGGTCCCGGCGTGGGCGCTCGTGGCGGGTACTCAACTCTTCCATGATCTCATCCAGCGGAAGCTTGCGCTCCTGTAGCAGTACTAGTAAGTGGTAGATCAGATCACTAACTTCAAGACGCAGCTCGGCATTGTCTTTATTTTTGGCGGCAATAATCGTTTCAGAGGCTTCTTCGCCTACCTTCTTAAGGATCTTATCGACACCTTTATCGAACAAATAAGTTGTATACGCACCTTCCGGACGCTCTACTTCCCGCTCAGCAATCACGCGCTCCAGCTCACCAAGAACAGCAAAACGCTCACCATCCGTAAGGCTAGTAGTCACCAATTTCTGAGCTTCCGTGGTTTGGTTATTCAAAGGGATGTCACGGTAAAAGCACGATGTTGCTCCAGTATGGCAAGCCGGTCCTTCAGGGACAACCTTCACGAGCAGTGTGTCGCTATCACAATCATAGGATATGGAGGTAATCGCTTGTGTGTTGCCTGAGGTTCCACCTTTGTGCCAAAGCTCGCTGCGTGAGCGGCTCCAGAACCAGGTCTGGCCACTTTCCAGCGAGAGCTGCAAGGATTCTGAATTCATATAAGCAACCATCAACACTTCTAAACTGTTAGCATCCTGCACAACGGTAGGCACCAACCCCGCTTCATTCCAGCGAATGCCGGCCAGCGCTTCTTTTTGGCTAATGGATGTATTCTTTACTGTTTCGCTCATCGGATCTCTACCCCTTTTTGCTTCAAGTCTGCCTTTAAGTCATTAATAGCAATCTCTTTATAGTGAAAAATGGTCGCCGCTAGTCCCGCATCGGCTTTCCCTTCCGTAAATACATCGTAAAAATGCTCCTTCTTCCCAGCGCCGCCAGAAGCAATCACAGGAATACTAAGCAAGTCGCTTACTGCTGAGGTCAGCTTCAAATCGAAGCCGTCTTTTGTGCCATCTGCATCCATACTTGTGAGCAGAATCTCGCCTGCACCCAGCTTCTCAGCTTCCTTGGCCCAGGTCAGAGCACGGATGCCAGTGGGCTTGCGCCCACCATGGGTGTACACTTCCCATTCTCCAAAAGCCTCATTATATTTAGCATCTATCGCTACTACAATACATTGGGAGCCAAACCGACGCGCACCTTCCAGAATTAACTGTGGATTAGTGATAGCTGCCGTATTAATGCCGATTTTGTCTGCACCTGCGCGAAGAATCCGCTTCATATCGTCAGGTGTAGAGATCCCTCCACCCACTGTGAAAGGAATGGCGATTTCACCTGCGGTCTGCCGCACAACTTCAATCATGGTCGCCCGACCTTCTACGGAAGCGGATATATCGAGAAACACAAGCTCATCTGCACCCTCACGGTCATACAGCGCAGCTAGCTCTACCGGATCTCCGGCATCACGCAGATTCACAAAGTTAACGCCTTTGACTACCCGTCCATCCTTAACGTCAAGACAGGGGATGATACGTTTTGCTAACATTAGAATCCCTCCTTTCATGTGTTTCCTTAAAACAATTCGATCCGCCTAAATCCCGCTCCACTCACTCTATATTCACTATGTTCCCAAGATTCTTGCTCCTAGCAGGACGACGGACTCGCGACACCTGCAAGACCATATTCATATAGGCGGCCTGTGGGCTCGCGCTCATGAAATAATCGGCTCATTTAATTGCACAATGTGCAGTTATTTCATCGTCCGTCCAGCAAACTAGGCATTTAACTGCATTTCGTACAATTAAATCTGGGAATGAACTTAAATATAAGCTCAACTCTCATTTATAGCTGCACGAAATACAATTAAATTAGCAAACACGCTCTTAATTGGAATAATAGTTGTATGAAGTACACTTATATCATCTATCAGAGGAATAATGTCAAACCCGCCGCCTAATTAACTTATTGCAGCAGATTCCACATCAGGCTTTAGCTGAAACCACCTTAGTCGCTCAATAGTTTAGTGAATTATTAACCTAGTTCAAGGTTCTATTGCACTCTGTGCAATAGAATCAACCTCAAACAATCTAATTGTGCTGTCTATTGCATTTCGTGCAATAGATTGCCTAGGAATCCACCAAAATAAGAGCTTTGAACTGTTTTGATTGTACAAAGTGCAATCAAATAAGCATTCAGCCTCTTTAAGCAGCTTTCTATTGCACAAAATGCAATCAGCACCCCTAAATAAGACTTTTCGCAGAGCGAAAATGAGATAATTAGTGAGGTTCGTCAACTAACGGCACACATCCAACACTATTTTTGCCCGAGCGCCTGCAAAGCTTCAGAAAGATTAATATTGCCCGTGTACAACGCCTTGCCAACAATAGCTCCGCCCACACCGCTGCCGCTGTGTACGTTCAGACGTAACAGATCATCAAGACTGGTGACTCCGCCGGAGGCGATCACCGTTTTACCACTGGCCTGTGCCATGGACAGGATACCGTCCACGTTCGGACCCTGCATCATCCCGTCGCGGGAGATGTCGGTGTAAATGAACGTCTCGGCTCCTTTTGCAGCCAGTTCCTTAGCCAGGTCCTCAGCACGTACCTCAGAGGTGTTCAACCAGCCATGTGTCGCAACATAGCCGTTACGCGCATCAATGCCGATAGCTACTTTATCACCGTATTTAGCCAATACCGCTTCGGTAAAAGCATGATCGTTAATCGCTGCAGTTCCTATAATAACGCGGCTGACGCCAAGCCCAAGCAATTTTTCCACGTCTGTAAGATTACGAAGGCCACCGCCCACCTGAACAGGCACATTAGCATTAGCAGCAATAGCGCCGATAATCGCATCATTCACAGGATGACCTGCTTTCGCGCCGTCTAAATCGACCAAATGAATGAACTTTCCGCCTTGCTCTTCCCATGATTTTGCCACCTTCAGTGGACTATCATTGTATATCGTTTCCTGACTGTAATCCCCTTGCTGCAGCCTGACGCATTTTCCATCCCGGATATCAATCGCCGGATATACAATAAAAGAAGACATTTGGCGCTCCCCACTTTCGTTACATTATATTTATAGCGCGGCTTACGCCCGCTCTCCCTTATATTTCAAAAAATTACCCAGCAGCTTGATTCCTAGCTCCCCGCTCTTCTCCGGGTGGAACTGCATGCCGAACACATTATTTTGCCCCACAATAGCTGTGACTGGGTAACCATAATCGGTGACAGCTAGCAGATCACTCTCTTTTGCTACAAGCGCATGATAAGAGTGGACAAAATACACATGCCCCTCTTCAAGGCCAACAAAAAGCGGATTCTCCGGCTGTCTAAAGCTGAGCTTGTTCCACCCCATATGCGGCACCTTATAGCCATCTCTAGGAGCGAATCGCACTACTGAGCCTGAGAGAATATCTAGTCCCTCATGGCTACCATGCTCTTCACTGCTGCTAAACAGTAGCTGCATACCAAGACAGATCCCTAGCAGCGGCTGGGTTCCCGCAGCTACTTGTTTGACCACACGATCCAAACCACTTTCCCGCAGCTGCTCCATCGCATCGCCAAATGCACCGACACCAGGCAGAATGACACTATCAGCAGCGAGAATTTGCTCGGCTTCACCCGTCACTACACATTCATAACCGAGACGTTCCACCGCCTTGCTCACACTGTGCAGGTTGCCCATGCCATAATCGACGATTGCAACAGTCATGCTACAGCACTCCCTTCGTAGAAGGCACACCCTTCACACGTGGATCAATCAGTGTCGCTTCATCGAGCGCCCGCCCGAGCGCCTTGAATACAGCCTCAATCATGTGATGTGTGTTAGAACCGTAGTGTACGATCACATGCAGCGTGATCCGAGCTTCCAGCGCGAACTTCCATAAGAATTCCTGAACAAGCTCCGTCGAAAAGCTGCCCACCTGCTGTGAAGGATACGTTGCGCGATATTCAAAGTGCGGGCGATTGCTGATATCGATCACAACCTGCGCTAATGCCTCATCCATCGGTACAAAAACACTCGCATAACGTTTGATTCCCTTTTTATCACCAAGTGCTTCGTGCAGCGCTTGACCTAGGCAGATCCCGATGTCTTCAACCGTGTGGTGGTCATCAATTTCAATATCTCCACGGGCCTGTACAGACAGGTCAAACTGGCCGTGCTTTGTAAACAAATCCAGCATATGATTCAAAAAAGGAACATCCGTCTCCAGCTCCGAAACTCCACTTCCATCTACGTTAAGTGCCAGCTTGATATCCGTCTCGTTTGTTTTACGGCTTAGTCCTGCTTGGCGCAAGGCTTGTTCATTATTGTTCTCCATATCCGTCTCCACCTTTTCCTTCGTTCTTGAGTCGAATCTCAATCGCTCGTGCGTGGCCTTCTAACCCTTCGCGTCGTGCCAGCTCTATAATGGTCTTCCCATCCCGCAGGAGGGCTTCCTTACTGTAATAGATCAGACTTGATTTCTTTATGAAATCATCCACATCCACTGGCGACGAGAAGCGTGCCGTACCGTTAGTCGGGATAATATGATTCGGTCCGGCAAAATAGTCGCCCACAGGCTCCGAGCTATACGCTCCCAGGAAGATCGCTCCAGCATTCTCGATGCTGCCCACAAGGCCCATTGGATCCTCGACAACAATCTCTAGATGCTCTGGTGCCAAACGATTCACTACGGAGATTCCTTCCTCCATAGATTCCACAACAATGATCGCACCGTAATTTTCTACGGATGAACGGGCGATCGCCTGACGCGGCAGCTCCTGTAGCTGACGCTCCACTTCGGCTGCCACGCTATCCGCCAAGCTTTGCGATGGCGTGACTAGAATCGCTGAGGCCATCTCGTCATGCTCGGCCTGCGAGAGCAGATCCGCTGCGACATAGGCCGGCTCAGCGGTCTCATCTGCGAGCACGACAATTTCGCTTGGCCCCGCGATACTGTCGATGTCCACGGCGCCATATACCTCGCGTTTTGCCAGCGCGACGTATATGTTGCCGGGTCCACAAATCTTATCTACCGGCGCTATGCTCTCCGTCCCAAAAGCCAAAGCAGCTACCGCCTGCGCTCCGCCCACACGGTAGATTTCATTCACTCCTGCTTCTGCGGCAGCAACCAGAATGTAAGGATCAATCCCTTCTTTGCCGCCGGTGGATGGCGGAGTGACCATAACGATCTCCGGCACGCCTGCGATCTGTGCAGGGATCACGTTCATCAGCACCGAGGAAGGATAAGCTGCCTTACCACCAGGAACATATACCCCTACCCGCTTCAGCGGACGAATAATCTGTCCCAGAATCGTGCCATCGGGCTGCAGATCCATCCACGAATTCCGTTTCTGTCTAGCATGAAAAGCCCGGATATTGGCTGCAGCCGCTTGAATAGCGGATACGAAAGATTCTTCTACTCGACCATAGGCCGCCTGAAGCTCTTCCGGCGTTACCCTCAGCTGATTCGGCGTAAGCGTGACCCGATCAAATTGCTCCGTGTAGCGAAGAAGCGCCGTGTCTCCTTCTTTTTTAATCGCGGCCACAATTTCCTTTACCGCCTGATTTTGCTCTGGCGTACCATACTCCACTTCTCGCTCAAGCTTAAAATCCTTGCTCGATACAACCTTCATCGCTGGTTCCTCCCTTTACCCCTTAACATCTGGTCACCTACCGCAAATTTGGTTCCCCTATAACCGCCTGCAGTCGATCACACAGCTGCTGTATCTCTTCATTTTTCATCCGATAGCTCACACGATTCGCCACAAGACGGCTCGTAATTTCGAATATGCTCTTCATTTCAATTAATCCGTTATCCCGCAGCGTTTGGCCGGTCTCTACCATATCCACGATACGATCGGCGAGACCAATCAGCGGCGCAAGCTCGATTGAACCATTCAGCTTCACGACCTCAACCTGCTGTCCCTGTTCTCTGAAATACTTCGATGCTACATTCGGATATTTCGTCGCTACACGCTGCTGAATTCCCGGCTGCCAGTTCGGCAATCCGATGATCGACATCCGGCATCGAGCGATGCCAAGATCAAGCAGCTCGTATACATCACGATCTTCTTCCAGCAATACGTCCTTGCCCACGATTCCAATGTCCGCCACACCATATTCTACATATGTAGGTACATCTACTGGTTTCGCTAATATAAACTCCATGCCTGCCTCAGGCAGTGGAATAACAAGCTTGCGGGATGCCTCACCGTCCGGTGGAATCGGAAGACCCGCCTGGCGGAACAGCTCAGCAGCCTTTTCGTAAATCCGACCTTTTGGCATAGCGACCTTCAAAATCTGTGCCATCGTTAAGTTGCCTCCTTTTCCATCTCCATGCAAAATTTATCTTAACCGCTCATTCTTACTAGCGATATCTCAGCCATGCTCACTTACAAAAGATACGAAGGTATAGATTTCGCCGTACCGCACACCATCTGCTTCGACCGTGTCCGTATCTAGACGCTTCACCGTTTCAAGCTCTTCTGGACCTGCTGCCAGTCTAGTCACTACTGCGTGACCTTCCGACCGCAAGCGTGTTGCCTCTTCCAGACCTTCTTTTCTGCGAGTAGCATCGTATTGAATCAAGATAGGCAGCTCTTCCTCTTCGTTTGATCCGGCCACACCATCGAGAATACGATTCGTTTTTAAGGAAAAGCCTGTAGAAGGGATCGGACGCCCAAACTGCTGAAGGAGATTATCATATCTACCCCCACTACATACCGGAAACCCTAATTCCGCTGCATACCCTTCAAAAGTCATCCCTGTATAATAAGAGAAGTCCCCGATCATCGTCAGATCAATCAGCACATGCTGTGATACGCCATAAGAGACCAGCACCTCCCACACCTTGCACAAATGATCTATCGAATGACGGGCAAGCGGATGATCGCTAAGCTCCAGCGCCTGTCCACAAATCTCCTTGCCTCCACGCAGACGCAACAGTCCATCCAGTTCGTTCTTCTGAGCTTCCGTCAGATCCAGCCGGCGTAAAGTCTCCCGAAAAGAGACATAGTCACGGCCCAGCAAATGACTTTTCAGCTCCTCCTGAGCCTCAGGTAATTGTGGAAGCGCCTCTTGAAATAAACCATTCAGAAAGCCTACATGCCCCATCGCGATTTTAAAAGACTTCACACCCGCAGCCTGCAACGATGAAATCGCTAGCGCCACTACTTCAGCATCGGCCTCAGGTGAATCGTCACCTACCAGCTCGACCCCTGTCTGGAAAAACTCCGCTTCACGCCCTGCTTCTTCCTCAATGGCACGGAAAACATTAGCGTGATAGGACAACCGCAATGGCAATGGCTCATCCTTCAATAAAGATGCCACAACACGGGCAACCGGAGCTGTCATTTCAGAACGAAGCACTAGCGCCTGACCACGATTGTTAAGCAATTTATAAAGCTTTTGGTCGGACGTAGAGCTAGCTACGCCAACTGTATCGTAATATTCTAGTGTCGGAGTCATCATTTGCTGATAACCCCAGCGACTCATGCAATGCAGTACATCATTCTCAATTTTACGTAGTTTCGTTACGGCCCGGGGCAGATAGTCCCGAACGCCAGACGGCTTCTCAAATCCCTTTGGTTTGGACATCTTCATTGTTCACCTCATCAGTTATCATTAGATACTGTTTATGTTTACTTTACTATGGTAAAGTGGTAGCAAATTAAAGTATTTTCAATATCGTATCATGGTCACTGCTTTTTCGTCAATCTAACGGGGTAAAGCTATGACTTCAATTCTAATGCTTGTATGCTTAAAGCTTGTCTACCTAGGTTGAATTGTTCACAAAGAAAATCTGAATCAAACACTTATGTACTTCGAACCAATACTTGGGAATCCCTTTATTTTGCCTCCACGTTTATCCAATACTATAATGAGCTAATATGATTGTACTTCATAATTCTGTAATTAGTGTTCTAAAAATCTACTTACAACTAGAAAGAAGGGCTAATGCGTGACTAAATCCTATATGATTGGCGTTGATATTGGAACTACAAGTACCAAAGCAGTTCTCTTCGAGGAAAAAGGAGCCATCGCTGCACAAGCTAATGTAGGATATCCCTTACATCAGCCCTCACCCTCAATAGCGGAGCAGGACCCAGAACAAATCCTGAGTGCAGTCTTCCATACTATCTCTGAAGTTATGCGGCAAAGCGGTGTATCTGCGGATGCAATCCTATTCGTCTCCTTCAGTTCAGCCATGCACAGTGTCATTGCAGTTGATAAACTGGGTAAGGCCCTAACTGCCTGCATCACATGGGCTGATAATCGCAGTGCCGGATGCGCACTTCGTTTGAAGGATGAGCTAAACGGCCATGAATTGTATCTACGCACAGGTACACCTATACACCCAATGTCTCCGATCACCAAGCTAATGTGGCTTCGGGAAGAACATCCAGAAGTGTTCCAGCAAACCTTTAAATTCATTTCCATAAAAGAATACATATTCGCAAGACTGTTTGGCGAATACATCATCGATCATTCCATTGCCTCTTCCACAGGCATGCTCAATCTGGAGAATCTAGAATGGGATAAAGAAGCTTTGGAGATTGCCCACATTACAACAGATCAGCTCTCGCGGCTTGTTCCCACCACGCAGATCATGCAAGGGCTGCTCCCTGGTCTGGCAGAGGAGCTTTTGCTGCTCCCTACAACTCCATTTGTTGTTGGCGCCAGTGATGGCGTCCTGTCCAACCTCGGCGTAGGCGCAATTGAGCCCGGTGTAGTGGCCGCTACAATTGGAACTAGCGGAGCAATTCGTACCGTAGTGGATCACCCGCTCACCGATCCCAAAGGACGGACCTTCTGTTATAACCTAACCCCAAAACATTGGGTAATTGGAGGACCCGTCAACAATGGCGGTATGCTGTTCCGTTGGGTAAGGGATGAGTTCGCCGCTTCTGAAGTCGAAACCGCCAAACGTCTCGGCATTGACCCCTACGAGGTTCTAACTCGCATCGCGGAGCAAGTTCCTGCGGGGAGCGGCGGACTTTTATTCCATCCCTACTTGACCGGGGAACGGGCGCCGCTGTGGAATCCGGATGCCCGCGGCTCCTTCTTTGGCCTTTCTATGAATCACCATAAAGAACATATGATTCGTTCAGTACTAGAGGGCGTAATCTTCAATATGTATATGGTTCTCCTTGCTATGGAAGAGCAAATCGGACGCCCAAGCAGAATCCTTGCCACAGGCGGCTTCGCCCGCTCCTCAGTGTGGCGGCAGATGATGGCTGATATCTTTGATCAGGAGGTTGTCATTCCGGAGAGTATCGAGAGCTCCTGCCTCGGGGCGGTTGTACTTGGCCTTTATGCAACAGGTCGAGTCGATTCCTTTGATGTCGTGTTTGACATGATTGGTTCAACCCATAAGCATACTCCAATTGATGAACATACCAAGATCTACAAACAGCTGCTGCCGATCTATATTTCTGTCTACCGTAGTCTCGAAAGCCAGTATCAAGCCATTGCAGAATTTCAGCGGGAACAAGCTGGAGAATAAGGCAAAAATAAAAAGCGTCGGCTACCCACATATGTGGGAAAACCGACGCTTTTATATATTTCCTTGCAAAAGACTATGCACTTTTGGATCCTGATTTCGCTTTCTGTGGACCCGATCCGAAGATGATCCAGGCTAATTTCGTATATCGGAAGGCTAGAGCTACTACCAGCCAAGAACCTAGCAACGCAAAGAGCCAACCCCCAGCAATCGCTGCGGTATATGCAAGGGAACCCCCGTGAAACGGTAATTTTCTATAGAAGAAGAGCAGTAACGGATGCAGTAAATAGATTCCGAAAGAGCAAACTCCGGCAGATAACAACAGTCTTGTGAGCAAGCTACGGCCCGCTCCGTACAGTAAGAAGGAAGCTTGTAGCAACACCACACAAGAGAGCAGCGCATGAAGGTTAGAGAATCCCTCATACCATAAACTATTGATGACTGTTTTCTTCGTATAGTTGTTAAACCATAGCTCAACATGAACAACCCCTGCTACAATCCATAACAACCACAATGTAATCCATACCGGACCTTTACCGGCACGCCAGCCTTCACGTGAAGGTACCAGCCATTTTTTCAAAGTAGGATAATATACTGCAATCCCAGCACCCAGCAAGAAATACGAGAAATAAGTGATTGCCAGACTGCCTTTGGACAACTGCCAATACCCGTTATTAGTCATGTATTTATTCAGCAGTACAAAACCCCATTGTAGAATTAATCCGATTAGTGGCGCCCAAGCCGCCAGACGACGAACCTTTTGCAGACACCACAGAATGAGCGGAAATAATACGTAGAACTGAATAATGATAATAATGTAATACAAATGCGTGTATGCCGTTCCTGTCCATAAATACTTCCAAAGCTTAGAAGCCATCTCCCCTGGAGGTAAGCTCCATGTATGACCCGCCGTCATTTTTAATGCGAAATACAGCAGCGAGAATAGTACATAAGGCACAATAATATAAAGCAACCTTCTACTATAAAACTTCCCCAGCGTCTTTCCGCCCAGAGGACGATCAATATAGTTATAGAACAGCACGAACCCACTCAAAAAAATGAATGAGGGTACAGCGAACTGGCTAAATTTATTAATAAATAAGAACGGATGAAACATATTTGTACCTAGTGTCTCCGCCAACGTTCGCGAGGTAGCATGAATAGCTAGCACTGCGAAAATAGCAATCGCTCGAAATATATCCAGCTGCGGAATTCTTTCTTTTTGTCTCATTATCTTTCCTCCTGTTAAGCTCCGCATCAAAATGATGCCTAATCAAGTATTAACCTTCCTCATCTCATCCGAGGCATGTCCTGACTTCACCTTCGAACTAGACTCTAGAGACCGAGGAACACTCCCCAAAAAGATCCATGACTTAGGAATTCGGCGAAAAGCAAACTGCACCAAGAACCAGCTTCCTCCCAATGCAAATACAAGTCCCCCATAGATGAAGAAAACATAAGTTAGCGACTCTAGGGGAATCTGATATCGGAACCTGCGATATATCGCCAGCAATAGCGGATGAATCAAATAAATCGCAAATGAAAGCTCACCTAAACGAGTCAAGAAAGCAACGATCACACGAGGGGCCTTACGATAAAGCAAAAATGTAGCGTACAACAGAACCAATGCCGATAACATCGTATGGACATTCCATAACAGCTCGTACCACAGCGAATCCGTCCACACCCCAAAATGGCGGGCCACATACCATAGCTGCACATGGATAAAGGCTGCAATTAACCACAAGCCCACTAATAGGGCAGTCCATCCTTTTTGCTTGGCAGGCAGCTCTCTCCATGGCTTTATCAGCCATAGCTTCACCTTCTCAAAGTGAATGGCGATATAAGCCCCCATCATATAGTAAGCCAGGTAGGAGATCGCTAAGCTCCCTTTTTCAACAATATGCAGTTCGTATTTATTCCAGAAAATAAACCCCCACTGAAGAGCAAACCCGAGCGGCACCGCCCATCGTACTAAGAATCGGGAGCTCTGCAATAGCTTAAGCAGCACTGGAAAAAGCAAATAAAACTGAATGGAAATAAAGACAAAATACAAATGCGCATATGCGGAACCCGAGAATAACGCTCTAGAAAAGCTTAACAAGTTGTCTCCAAGGTTCTGCGTCAATCGTCCGTTCACATATAGAGTTAGTGCATAATAGCCCATAGAAGCTAGCAAATAAGGCAGTAAGATATACTTTAATCGACGACGATAGAAATTAATGATCAAGCTGCGTGTCACAGGACGACCATAATAATTATAAAACAATACGAAGCTGCTTAGAAAAATAAATGAGGGCGTGCCGAATTTAAAGAAAATGTTAATCCAGTTCAGCCAATAATAATAAGGAGAATGCAGTGCCTGCTCTCCAGCAGCAAAAGATGAGGCATGCACATGCAGTACACCTAATATAGCTAATGCTCTGAAAATATCCAGCTGGGGCAGCCTTTCCTGTCTCGTAGTGTTCATGTTCTATTCCTCTTCTCTACTATGATGGTTGTTCATAGAGACGCTAAGCGGAATGTGGAAACTGAAAATACCAGGAAGACTGTACCTGCTGATTTTACATTCTGATATTAGAAGCTGAATGCTAGCGTGGGATTCGCCTTATCACTAACGATAATTATATCGAATGCATCTGTTTAAAAAACTTAAGAAGAACTTAAAGTTTCCTTAATAATCTTCTCTAGGACGCAAGAAACCCTGCAGAACCTGCGCTAAAAAAACGCAATATGTAACTGCAGGGTTAAGAAAGCATCACTTACACTTGTTCCGATTGTTCTTCCGTTGAGGAAGGGCGCAGCTCCCGCAGTGGATTACCTCCGACAAAAGAGCCAGCCGCTACGTTCTTGTGTACCACCGAACCAGCCGCTACAACTGCCCCATCTCCGATGGTTACGCCGGGAAGAATCGTTGTATTCGCGCCAATCAATACATTTTCACCGATCACTACTTCGCCCAGACGATATTCCTTGATCAGATACTCATGCGCCAGAATCGTCGTGTTATAACCAATTATAGAATTCTCACCCACCGTTATTTTCTCCGGGAAAAACACATCCACCATCGCCATAAGGCCAAAGGCCGTGTGTTTACCAACCTTCATTCCAAGTATCCGTCGATAGATCCAGTTCTTTAACGGTAGAATCGGGCAATAACGGGCGATCTGAATAAAAATAAAGTTGCGGACACCCTTCCACGGGCTGACCGTACGATAAATGTACCAAAGTGAGTTATGACCTTCTACAGGATATCGGGTTACGTTTCTCACGATTCACTCGTTCCTCGTTCCACAATTTCTATAATATCCCTCATGTTATGGAGGATATAGTCAGGATCATACTTGCGGAGAGTGTCTTCGCCTTTTAATGACCACGATACACCAGCCGCATATACGCCTGCAGCTTTTGCTGACTGAATATCAACTGTACTGTCACCCACCATAAGAGTTTTACGAGGATCAACGCCAAGGTTATTGACAGCAGTCAGAACAGGTTCTGGATGTGGCTTTGGTTCAGTAACATCGTTCACCGTCACAATCGTATCCATGTACTTTAGCAAATCAAACATCTCGAGCGATTTAATCGTTGTAGGTCGAATCTTAGTGGTTACAATCCCCATTTTAATCCCACGACGTAAAAGCTCCTCCATCGTCTCATTCACCTGAGGAAAGGGACGTACTAACTCATCGTGATGTTCATAATTATAAGAGCGGTAGGATTTTTCAAGCGCACCACTTACATCCTCAAGACCAGAGAAGACTCTCATCTGTTGCTGAAGGGTCGTGCCCATATGTGGAATAATCTCTTCCCTGGTGAGTGGAGCTAGACCATTGTCCTTCAGCGCGTACATAAACGAACTAATAATTAGCTCATTCGTATCGACAATCGTTCCATCTAGATCAAAAAGAACGCATTCTATCATAGTTTTACTGCTCCTTCTTATCTCCATCCGCTGGCTGTCCTTGCCCAGGTTGTTCCCCCTGACGAGCTTTCTGCGGTGTATTTGCTGCGCTTTCCGGCACTACACTATCTGCATGAATCGGCTTAGTGCACACGATAGGATCAGAATAATGTGCTTTAGGCTCTCCGGTTACCCGACGAATAATGATAAGTAGTACAGCTGCGACGATGATCAGTAGAGCAAGTAGCTGAGAAATACGGATATTTCCATAGCTTGGGTCCAAGTACCCTTGTTCAAAACCTAACCATTCCATCGGTTTCCACAATCCATTCATAAAGGATGCCAAGCCTGCACTTCCATTAAACGCTAAGCTGTCCGTACGTATGGCTTCGATGAAGAAACGACCGATGGAATACCATATAAAGTAAGACATGAAGATCTCACCGGCACGCACAAATTTCTGACGACGGAGGACCATGAGAAGTGCAATGCCCAGTAAGCTCCAAAGAGATTCATACAGGAAGGTCGGATGATGAAAAGCATCGCCTATGTACATTTGATTCACAATAAAGTCCGGTAAATGCAGTTTATCCCGTAAAAATGACTCTTCAACCACACTTCCGTATGCCTCTTGGTTGACAAAGTTTCCCCAGCGGCCAATCATTTGACCCGCGAGTAGTCCAGGTGCACAAATATCAACGATACGCCAGAAAGGGTAGCCCTTATAGCGGAAATATATAATCCCACAAATAATGGCTCCAATTAACGCACCGTAAATAGCGATGCCACCGTTCCAGATCTTAAAGACATCTATTAAATTGTCCTTATAATCCTCCCATTTAAACGCTACAAAATAAATCCGTGCCCCAATAATGGCCGAGGGCACACCCAGCAGCAGCATATCCATAAAAAATTCTTGTGGTATACCAAACCGTTTGCCCTCGCGGATCGCAAGAAATAATCCCGCGAGTGCACCGAAACCTAATATTAATCCGTACCAGTGTACTTGCAGTGATCCAATTGAGAAGACAATAGGATTTAGTGCTAATGGGAACATTCTCTCACACTCCTAATCAAGATCATCCATATCTTCAGATATGGTCGCAGTTAACTTATTCGTGAACTGCAGGGCTGCATTAAAGCCCATTTGTTTCAGGCGATAATTCATTGCTGCAACCTCTATAATAACTGCGAGGTTACGCCCTGGACGTACGGGAATCGTTACAAGTGGAACATCTGTATCTATAATCCGTGTCGTTTCCTCGTCGAGTCCAAGTCGGTCATACTGCTTGTCTTGTTGCCAAGCTTCCAATCTAACAACAAGTGTAATCCGTTTATGATTACGAATAGCACCCGCACCAAAAAGTGTCATTACATTAATGATACCTACTCCACGAATCTCTAATAAATGACGAATTAACTCAGGTGCTGTACCATGCAGCTGGTTATCTGAAGTCTGACGGATTTCCACTGCATCATCAGCAATCAATCGATGTCCGCGTTTTACAAGTTCAAGGGCTGTTTCACTTTTACCAATCCCACTACTACCCGTAATTAGCATACCTACACCATATACATCACAGAGTACGCCATGAATAGTCGCCGTAGGGGCTAGTTTTCCTTCTAAGAAGCTCGTCAAACGACTGGAGAAAATAGTCGTAGCCATAGCGCTGCGAAGCACTGGAAGAGCCTTTTCATTACTTATGTCAATTAGCTCCTGAGGTACATCCAAACCACGTGTAATTACAATACAAGGTGTGTTGTCATTACAAATTCCACGAAGTCGACTTTTCCGCTCAGTTTCAGGCAGCATGGAGAAAAAAGCGAGTTCTGTTTTGCCTAGTAATTGAACACGTTCTTCTGGATAATATTCAAAATAACCAGCAATCTCTAGTCCTGGGCGATTCAGGTCATCGACCGTAATGGGTCTCTTTAGACCTTCCTGGCCGGAAATAACCTCTAATTGAAAATGCTGTACCAATTCAGATACTTTTACTTTCTTAGCCATGTAAGTTCGTCCTTTCGTTACCTGCGGTATTTGTCCGCTTACTGCGTCCGGTTGGCAGCGATCTCATTACATTCCGGAGGTAATTCTCCTGCTATCTTAATTGATAACGCTTATGAATGCAATCTTAGCGCCTAACCAAACAAGGTCCATCTAAACAATAAAGCCACCCTTTCGGGTGGCTTTATCAAGAGAGAAAAGATCTTTACAATCTTATCCCAACAAAATGTTAGCTTCGGATTCTTTATCAAAGAAGTGAATTTTGTTCATGTCGATAGCCAATTTTGGCTTGCTGCCTTCGCGAGTAGTGGAACGTCCATCTACACGAGCGATTACAGTAGATTTACCAAGGCCGCTCAAGTAAAGGAGCATTTCGTGACCAAGGTTTTCAGTAACATCAACCAATGAAGTAAAGATTGTGTTCGGAGAAGCTTCCAAGAATACTGGCTCTTCATGGATATCTTCTGGACGAACGCCCATGATTACTTCTTTACCGATGTAACCTTTGTTACGGATGATTTGAGCTTTTCCGCCTGGTACTTCAACATCAAGGTTCTCAGCACGGAAACGGATAGAACCGCTCACTTCAGACAAAGTACCATTGATAAAGTTCATTGTAGGGGATCCGATAAATCCAGCTACGAACAAGTTTGTAGGTTCATTGTACAACTCTTCAGGGGAAGCTGCTTGTTGAATGATACCATCATACATAACTACGATGCGATCACCCATTGTCATAGCTTCTGTTTGGTCATGCGTTACGTAGATACAAGTAGTTTCAAGGCGTTTAACCAGTTTAGTGATTTCAGCACGCATTTGACCACGAAGTTTAGCATCCAAGTTGGAAAGAGGCTCATCCATCAAGAAGACTTGTGGATCACGTACGATAGCGCGTCCCAAAGCTACACGTTGGCGTTGACCACCGGAAAGCGCTTTTGGTTTACGTTCAAGCAAATGCTCGATATCAAGAATTTTAGCAGCTTCGCGAACCTTCTTGTCGATTTCATCCTTCTTCACTTTACGAAGTTTCAAACCGAAAGCCATGTTTTGGTATACGCTCATATGCGGATACAGGGCGTAGGATTGGAATACCATCGCGATATCGCGGTCTTTAGGTGCAACGTCATTAACTACACGATCGCCAATGTACATTTTACCTTCGGAGATTTCTTCCAAACCTGCGATCATACGCAAAGTTGTGGATTTACCGCAACCGGAAGGTCCAACCAATACTAGAAATTCCTTATCTTTAATATCAAGATTGATATCGATTACTGTTGCTTTATCTGAACCCGGGTATTTTTTGAAAATATGCTCTAAACGTACGCCTGCCATTGTATTTCCCCCTCGAGTTAATTATTAATTAATTAAAATAAAAATTCTGTTTCCTTGTACATTTATATTACCCCAGTCGGGACACTATGGCTATTTGTAAGGTTCACAAAAAACCTATTTCCTTTTCGTCACTTTATACAAAAGCATAGTAAGCTTCACAATAGCAGCGTCCCCAAAGCTTCTTACATCTGCACCAGTCTCTTGTTTTATCTTATCCAGACGGTATAGCAGCGTATTACGATGGATATATAACTTCTTGGCGGTTTCACTTACATTACAGTCCATTTCAAAAAAGGTCTCCAAAGTTAGCAGCGTTTCTTTATCTGATAGTACAGTGGAATAGTCGCCAATTTGTCCAAGCAACTGTTTACGGCGCGCATCAGGAATGCTGTTAACCAAACGTTCCAAATGCAGTTCCCAAGGTAAATGAATATACTCTCCTACTTGAAAAATACGACCGAGTACAATCGTCTCCCTGAGTAAAGCCACAGATCCCGTCAACCCCTTAACAGGGACTATAGGAGGAGCTACTGCCAAATGGAATACGCCTACCCATTCACTCGCTATCAGCTCATGTAAGCCCATACTTGTCTGTGCTAAAAGATCATCTACGCTCTCTTCTTCATCATCCTTATCATCCCCGCCCGTAAGCAACTCCTTACGAGCTAAAATTAACCACTCTTTCTCTTGAAGGGGAATAAGGAGGATTTCGTTCTCAAAATAGCTACGTAGCAATTTCATCAGTGAACGATAAGAGATCTGCGGACTATGTGCGATCTCACTACTAAGGAGGAATGGAATCATGTCACCGAACAAACGCCCTTTTAGGCTCATCTCATCAGGAATTTCAGAATCATTCTTTTCTTGCTCTAGCTCCGTGTTTAACCAGGCACCAAGTTGCCGTGCCTCCACTTCACCTTCTTCTCTAAGCCCTGTAGCCTTAAGCGCAATAGCAAAATTTCGAACTGCATAGTTGACCAGTTGTACTTCCAGAGAGGTGAGCCCCTCCATTTCTACCCAAACAGCGGTTATACGCCCGTCACTCTCATACAAAGGTGCCCAGAGATGACCCTCATGGATAACCAACTGATCCTGTGCTTCTAATCCCATGCTAAAAAGAGAAGCTGAATGCTGCCTCCCTAACTGCTTGATTCCGGTTCTCTTTCCGGTGAGCTGCTCTAAATTTTTCCGCAATGTCTCACTATCCATAGTCACCATGCTCCACCACTTTTGCTCTTTTCGCCTATTTTAGCATATTCTCTTATATTATGTTAATCGCTTCACTAGCGCGCTACTATAATACAACCATAAAACACAAAAAAAGCCACCACCATAAGGTGATGACTTTCTGTTTGGGATGAGCCATGAAGGACTCGAACCTTCGACACCCTGATTAAAAGTCAGGTGCTCTACCAACTGAGCTAATGGCTCATAAATGGTGGGGGATGATGGATTCGAACCACCGAACACGTACGTGAGCAGATTTACAGTCTGATGCGTTTGGCCACTTCGCTAATCCCCCAGGGAAAAGTGGCTCGAGACGGATTCGAACCGCCGACACGAGGATTTTCAGTCCTCTGCTCTACCGACTGAGCTATCGAGCCATATTAAATTGACATAAAAATAAAGTGGTAGTATTAAACTTCCCACCCTAGTCTTGTGGAAAAAAATGGCGGAACCGACGAGATTCGAACTCGCGATCTCCTGCGTGACAGGCAGGCATGTTAGGCCAACTACACCACGGTTCCGCATTGATAATAATGGTGCCGGCGAGAGGACTTGAACCCCCAACCTACTGATTACAAGTCAGTTGCTCTACCAGTTGAGCTACACCGGCACGGTGTGAAATAAATCTTAAAGAGATGAAAATGGTGGAGGCTGAGGGGATCGAACCCCCGACCCTCTGCTTGTAAGGCAGATGCTCTCCCAGCTGAGCTAAGCCTCCAGGTATTATGGTAGCGGCGAAGGGGATCGAACCCCCGACCTCACGGGTATGAACCGTACGCTCTAGCCAGCTGAGCTACACCGCCACAATAATTAGAAATGCTATGGATTGAAAATGGCGGAGAGAGTGGGATTCGAACCCACGCACCGCTTACGCAGTCTAACCCCTTAGCAGAGGGTCCCCTTATAGCCACTTGGGTATCTCTCCAAACGATATCAGTACCACAGCAATCCAAACAGGAATTTGACTCCCTGAAAACTGAATCCGAATTGAATTTGCGTTTTAAGTATAGGATAAGCCCTCGACCGATTAGTATTGGTCAGCTCCATGCATTACTGCACTTCCACCTCCAACCTATCTACCTCGTCGTCTTCAAGGGGTCTTACTAATTGGGAAATCTCATCTTGAGGGGGGCTTCACGCTTAGATGCTTTCAGCGCTTATCCCGTCCGTACGTAGCTACCCAGCCATGCTTCTGGCGAAACAACTGGTGCACCAGCGGTACGTCCATCCCGGTCCTCTCGTACTAAGGACAGCTCCTCTCAAATTTCCTGCGCCCACGACAGATAGGGACCGAACTGTCTCACGACGTTCTGAACCCAGCTCGCGTACCGCTTTAATGGGCGAACAGCCCAACCCTTGGGACCTACTTCAGCCCCAGGATGCGATGAGCCGACATCGAGGTGCCAAACCTCCCCGTCGATGTGGACTCTTGGGGGAGATAAGCCTGTTATCCCCAGGGTAGCTTTTATCCGTTGAGCGATGGCCCTTCCATGCGGTACCACCGGATCACTAAGTCCGACTTTCGTCCCTGCTCGACTTGTAGGTCTCGCAGTCAAGCTCCCTTATGCCTTTGCACTCTTCGAATGATTTCCAACCATTCTGAGGGAACCTTGGAACGCCTCCGTTACTCTTTAGGAGGCGACCGCCCCAGTCAAACTGCCCGCCTGACACGGTCCCCGTACCCGATAAGGGTACTAGGTTAGAACCTAGATACGATCAGGGTGGTATCCCAACGGCGCCTCCACCGAAGCTTGCGCTCCGATTTCTACGGCTCCCACCTATCCTGTACAGATCGTACCCAAATTCAATATCAAGCTGCAGTAAAGCTCCATGGGGTCTTTCCGTCTTGTCGCGGGTAACCTGCATCTTCACAGGTATTAAAATTTCACCGGATCTCTCGTTGAGACAGCGCCCAAGTCGTTACGCCATTCGTGCGGGTCAGAATTTACCTGACAAGGAATTTCGCTACCTTAGGACCGTTATAGTTACGGCCGCCGTTTACTGGGGCTTCGGTTCATAGCTTCGGATTGCTCCTAACCACTCCCCTTAACCTTCCAGCACCGGGCAGGCGTCAGCCCGTATACTTCGCCTTGCGGCTTCGCACAGACCTGTGTTTTTGCTAAACAGTCGCTTGGGCCTTTTCACTGCGGCCCCCTCGTGCTATTCACACTACCGGGGCACCCCTTCTCCCGAAGTTACGGGGTCATTTTGCCGAGTTCCTTAACGAGAGTTCTTCCGCGCGCCTTAGAATTCTCTTCTCGCCTACCTGTGTCGGTTTGCGGTACGGGCACCTTCTCCTGGCTAGAGGCTTTTCTTGGCAGTGTGAGATCATGACCTTCGCTACTACAATTTTCGCTCCCCATCACAGCCCAGCCTTAATGATGTGCGGATTTGCCTACACATCAGCCTCACTGCTTAGACGGACATATCCATCAGTCCGCGTCACTACCCTCCTGCGTCACCCCATCGCTCATAGCGGATTACGGTGGTACAGTAATTTCAAACTGTTGTCCTTCGACTACGCCTTTCGGCCTCGCCTTAGGTCCCGACTTACCCTGAGCGGACGAGCCTTCCTCAGGAAACCTTGGGCTTTCGGCGGATCAGATTCTCACTGATCTTTTCGTTACTCATACCGGCATTCTCACTTGTATGCTGTCCAGCGCTCCTTACGGTACACCTTCAACCCACATACAACGCTCCCCTACCCCAGATACATACGTATCTAGCCATAGCTTCGGTGGTGTGTTTAGCCCCGTTACATTTTCGGCGCAGAGTCACTCGACCAGTGAGCTATTACGCACTCTTTCAATGGTGGCTGCTTCTAAGCCAACATCCTGGTTGTCTGTGCAACTCCACATCCTTTCCCACTTAACACACACTTGGGGACCTTAGCTGATGGTCTGGGCTGTTTCCCTTTTGACAATGGATCTTAGCACTCACTGTCTGACTCCCGGCAATAAGTATATGGCATTCGGAGTTTGACTGAGCTTGGTAATCCTTGCGGACCCCGCACCCAATCAGTGCTCTACCTCCACTACTCTTATACCGAGGCTAGCCCTAAAGCTATTTCGGGGAGAACCAGCTATCTCCGAGTTCGATTGGAATTTCTCCGCTACCCCCACCTCATCCCCGCACTTTTCAACGTACGTGGGTTCGGGCCTCCAGTGCGTGTTACCGCACCTTCACCCTGGACAGGGGTAGATCACACGGTTTCGGGTCTACGTCCACATACTAAATCGCCCTATTCAGACTCGCTTTCGCTGCGGCTCCACCTTCTCGGCTTAACCTTGCATGTTAAACGTAACTCGCCGGTTCATTCTACAAAAGGCACGCCATCACCCATAGATAGGGCTCTGACTTTTTGTAAGCACACGGTTTCAGGTTCTATTTCACTCCCCTTCCGGGGTGCTTTTCACCTTTCCCTCACGGTACTGTTTCACTATCGGTCGCCAGGTAGTATTTAGCCTTAGCAGATGGTCCTGCTGGATTCATACGGGGTTTCACGTGCCCCGCACTACTCGGGATCCGTCTCGGAGAGAACACAGTTTAGGCTACAGGGCTTTTACCTCTATCGCGGGCCTTTCCAGACCTCTTCGCCTACCATATTCCTTTGTAACTCCATGTGAGACGTCCCACAACCCCTAAGAGCAAGCTCTTAGGTTTAGGCTGTTCCGCGTTCGCTCGCCGCTACTGACGGAATCACTATTGTTTTCTCTTCCTCAGGGTACTTAGATGTTTCAGTTCCCCTGGTCTGCCTCTACATTTCCTATGTATTCAGAAATGAGTAACTGCGAATTACCACAGCTGGGTTTCCCCATTCGGACACCCCCGGATCAAAGCTTGCTTACAGCTCCCCGAGGCAGTTTCGTTGTTCGCCACGTCCTTCGTCGGCTCCTGGCGCCTAGGCATCCTCCGTGTGCTCTTATTAGCTTAACCTTGATTTTTCCGCAGGAAAATATCATACAATGACATTTCTCTTGGAATCATCTCACTAATAACATTTACTTGTTTACACAAGTTGCTAAAAGATGTTCTAAAACGCAAATTCGTTTCGGTATCCAGTTTTCAAGGATCAATGTTTAAAGAAGGTATTGAATTAAAATTATGGTGGAGCCAAGCGGGATCGAACCGCTGACCTCCTGCTTGCAAGGCAGGCGCTCTCCCAGCTGAGCTATGGCCCCATAAAAGATATAAAGTTATATGGTGGGCCTTGGTGGACTCGAACCACCGACCTCACCCTTATCAGAGGTGCGCTCTAACCAACTGAGCTAAAAGCCCATATAACATATATAACATTGTGAATCAACCAATGAATGGTTGTCCGCTTGGCGACGTCCTACTCTCCCAGGACCCTTCGGTCCAAGTACCATCGGCGCTGGAGGGCTTAACGGTCGTGTTCGGGATGGGTACGTGTGGAACCCCTCCGCTATCGCCACCAAACGCATACGAAAGAGACTTGCTCTTTCAAAACTGAACACGAGTGAGTGTTCGAACCCGAAGGTTCTATTGTGGAAGCTAAGCTTCCGATTTGAATGTTTCCATTGCAGGAAACGATTCTCCATAGAAAGGAGGTGATCCAGCCGCACCTTCCGATACGGCTACCTTGTTACGACTTCACCCCAATCATCTACCCCACCTTCGGCGGCTGGCTCCCTTGCGGGTTACCCCACCGACTTCGGGTGTTGTAAACTCTCGTGGTGTGACGGGCGGTGTGTACAAGACCCGGGAACGTATTCACCGCGGCATGCTGATCCGCGATTACTAGCAATTCCGACTTCATGCAGGCGAGTTGCAGCCTGCAATCCGAACTGAGACCGGCTTTGATGGGATTGGCTTCACCTCGCGGCTTCGCTTCCCGTTGTACCGGCCATTGTAGTACGTGTGTAGCCCAGGTCATAAGGGGCATGATGATTTGACGTCATCCCCACCTTCCTCCGGTTTGTCACCGGCAGTCACTCTAGAGTGCCCAACATGACTTGCTGGCAACTAAAGTTAAGGGTTGCGCTCGTTGCGGGACTTAACCCAACATCTCACGACACGAGCTGACGACAACCATGCACCACCTGTCTCCTCTGTCCCGAAGGCCGCTGCTATCTCTAGCAGATTCAGAGGGATGTCAAGACCTGGTAAGGTTCTTCGCGTTGCTTCGAATTAAACCACATACTCCACTGCTTGTGCGGGTCCCCGTCAATTCCTTTGAGTTTCAGTCTTGCGACCGTACTCCCCAGGCGGAGTGCTTACTGTGTTAACTTCGGCACCAAGGGTATCGAAACCCCTAACACCTAGCACTCATCGTTTACGGCGTGGACTACCAGGGTATCTAATCCTGTTTGCTCCCCACGCTTTCGCGCCTCAGCGTCAGTTACAGCCCAGAAAGTCGCCTTCGCCACTGGTGTTCCTCCACATATCTACGCATTTCACCGCTACACGTGGAATTCCACTTTCCTCTTCTGTACTCAAGTCACCCAGTTTCCAGTGCGACCTTAGGTTGAGCCCAAGGTTTAAACACCAGACTTAAATGACCGCCTGCGCGCGCTTTACGCCCAATAATTCCGGACAACGCTTGCCCCCTACGTATTACCGCGGCTGCTGGCACGTAGTTAGCCGGGGCTTTCTTCTCAGGTACCGTCACTCCGATAGCAGTTACTCTACCGGACGTTCTTCCCTGGCAACAGAGCTTTACGATCCGAAAACCTTCATCACTCACGCGGCGTTGCTCCGTCAGACTTTCGTCCATTGCGGAAGATTCCCTACTGCTGCCTCCCGTAGGAGTCTGGGCCGTGTCTCAGTCCCAGTGTGGCCGTTCACCCTCTCAGGTCGGCTACGCATCGTCGCCTTGGTGGGCCGTTACCCCACCAACTAGCTAATGCGCCGCAGGCCCATCCCTCAGTGACAGATTGCTCCGTCTTTCATTCTTCCTTCAGGAGAAAAAAGAAATTATCCGGTATTAGCTACCGTTTCCGGTAGTTATCCCAGTCTAAGGGGCAGGTTGCCTACGTGTTACTCACCCGTCCGCCGCTAAGTTGTTTTGAAAGCAAGCTTTCAAAACAACTCCGCTCGACTTGCATGTATTAGGCACGCCGCCAGCGTTCGTCCTGAGCCAGGATCAAACTCTCCAATTAGTATTGAAAAGAGCGATATGCTCATTTTGAAACATCTGACGAGAAAATTAATTCTCTATTTTGGATTTCACTTTCGTGATTTCCTACTCACTCGTTGTTCAGTTTTCAAAGATCAATGTCTCATTTGTTGTCATCGTTGCTTGTCAGCAGCGACCTTTATAATATATCACAGCACCTTTGTTTTCGTCAAGCGTTTTTTTAATTTCTTTTTTTCGCTTACCGTTTCAGCAAGTTGTTAATCAACATCTTGTCCAAAGGGGCGAGACTTAATGTATCATATTTTTCAAACCCACGTCAAGCATTAAAACAAAATAATTCTTAATCCTATTAACATTATTACCCCTGGAAGGCCAAGAACCGTTACTGCGCCTATGGTTGCGGGATTCAAGGGAATGTGAACCTGTGTGATCAAACCCGAGAAATTCACTACATATATCGCAAGCGCAGCTAGTACTAAATGAACGCCGAACAAACTAAGCCATCCAAAGCCAAGTTTTTTTCTGAACACAATTAAACTCAGCATCACAACCGATAAGACCAGAACTCCTATAGCTATCATTCTTAGCATATTGATCCCCCTTATATTCTTTTAACTAGCACCTACATCTGACTGCTATTTAACCCCATGCTTTTTGCATGCTTGAGATGTATCTGATATTTGCGCTCTGCTGCCTCCAGAATATAAATAGCGTAATCAATTTGATCTTGACCCAATGCCTCATCAAACATTAGGTACGCTCTCTCCCACTCAGATTGCGCCTTACGAACCTCCAATAACGTTTCCCAGCCTTCCGCATCTTTTCTACCCTGTTCTTCATCTGCTCCCTGCCACAATGAGCTCCACCATCCCATTACCCATTCCTCCTCAGAATAATTTCGATGCAAAATTACATCTCGTTATTCTCATTCATATCGGGATAGGGACAAACTTAGAACAAAAAAAGGAAGCCCAAGGGGCCTCCTTTTGAAAAACACAACTTTAGAGCTACTAGAATAGCTCACGACGGCCTTCCAACGCTTTGGACAAGGTAACCTCGTCGGCATATTCAAGATCGCCACCAACAGGCAAGCCATGGGCTATTCTGGTGATTTTAATCTCAAATGGCCGAACTAGACGAGAAATATACATCGCCGTTGCCTCACCCTCAATGTTGGGGTTGGTCGCCATGATAAGCTCACTTACTCTTTCATCACTCAAACGAGTCAATAATTCCTTCAAGCGAATATCATCAGGGCCTATACCTTCCATAGGAGAAATCGCACCCTGAAGAACGTGATAATACCCATTAAACTCTTTGGTTCGTTCTATTGCCACCAAATCCTTGGAGTCTTGGATTACACAAATTACTGAAGGATCTCTAGTTTTGTCCTGACATATCTTACACGGGTCCGTATCCGTAATATTACAGCAGACGGAGCAATAATGAAGATTACGTTTGACGCTTACTAGCGCTTTAGCAAAATCAATGACGTCATCCTCTTTCATGTTAAGCACATGAAAAGCTAACCGGGCGGCTGTCTTCGGCCCAATCCCGGGCAAACGCGTAAAAGCATCGATCAGCTTGGCTAGCGGTTCGGGATAATACAAATTAATAATTCTCCTTTAGACGAAAGTGGAGTGAGTGATTAGAACAAACCTGGGATCTTCATTCCACCAGTAAATTTACCCATATCATTGTTCGCAAGCTCTTCAGCTTGAGTTAAAGCATCATTAACCGCAGTAATCACTAAATCCTGCAGCATTTCAACATCTTCCGGATCAACGGCTTCTGGCTTAATTTGAATAGAAAGCAACTTTTTGTGACCATTGACTTGAACAGTAACTACACCGCCACCAGATGAGCCCTCAATAACTTTGCCACCTAGCTCTTCTTGAGCTTTAAGCATTTGCTCCTGCATTTTCTTAACTTGCTTCATCATTTGGTTCATATTATTCATACATCATCTCTCCTTTGGAATGCGCAATTAGCGCTAGTATGCTTACATTACTCTTTTATGACAACAAGGTCTTCTCCAAAAAGCTGGATAGCCTCATCAATCCAAGGTTCAGATTTCGCATCCGCAGTGTCATGTTCATGCTCTAGCCGCAATTCTTCTTTGCTAGGCTGTCCCACCGACTTCTGAGCGGCTTCGTTCCAATCGCGCTGCATGATAGTCACCAATCTATAGGGCTTACCAAGACGTGCTGCAAACACATTCTCAATGACCTGTCTGTTTGCTGGCTTCTCCGTTGTATCGCGATGAATCGTGTTCTTGAATGCAACAAGCACCGCGTCGTCCATTATGGATACAGGCTCACCGTCTACAAACCACGCGTGAACCGTTACCTTTTCCTCTTTTACCCCTTGCAAGACAAGACTCCACTGTTTGTAGATAGCTCCAAAATCAGGACTATCCTTACCAGCAATAAACTTATCTACATTTGGAGGCATTTTGGAGGTTGCGGAGATTCTTGGCGCAGAACTTGGGGCCGGATTCGATTTCGCAGAAGAGGCGCCATCTCGCCCACCTCCGGAAATGTTGCCGGACTGCAACGCCTGTTCCAGCTTTTTCTCCAGCGCAGCAATCTGTCTCTTGAGCACATCCAGTTCACCAGAGTTGACTGCAGGAGTATTCACCCCTGATCCAGACTGCAATGCACCTAACGACGCAACAGATGCGGTCTCACTTTCCTCTTGCTGCAAGCTACAAAGCTTCATCAACGCGACTTCAAATAACGTCTGCGGATGAGTAGCATACTTCATTTCACCCAGGTACTTATTAAGTGTATCTACGATTTGAAACAGACGATCCCTAGAAAATGCAGTGGCCATATCTTTAAACTCGGCAGGATTAAGCACTCGCTCCGTCAGTTGATCGGCCCCGGGTACCATCTTAATCATCAATAAATCACGGAAATAATACATAAGATTCTCTAGGCATTTATCAGCACTCTTACCTTCATGCATAAGCTGCTCAACAAGCTCCAGAAGAAGACCCATATCCCCTTCCAAAATAGCAGTGGCAAGACGTGCAAATTGCTCAGAGGGTATCCCTCCGGTCATCCCTAGCACTTGTTCGTACGTAACTTTGCCATCTGTAAAAGATGAAATCTGATCCAGCAAACTCACTGCATCACGCATACCCCCATCAGAAAGACGGGCAATATACTGCAATGCGTTAACATCGGCTGTAATCCCTTCCTTCTCACAGATAGCGTTTAGATGTGCTGTCTGCTCTTCCAAAGCTACTCTGCGGAAGTCAAAACGCTGACAACGAGAGATGATCGTCGCTGGCAATTTATGAGGTTCCGTAGTCGCAAGGATGAACATTGCATGTGACGGTGGTTCTTCCAACGTCTTTAATAGCGCATTAAATGCTTCTGTTGTCAGCATATGCACTTCATCAATAATATACACTTTACGGCGCACCTCGGTAGGTGCATATTTCACCTTATCCCGAAGGTCGCGAATCTCTTCTACGCCCCGATTGGATGCCGCGTCTATTTCCTGCACATCCATCACATTACCCGCAGTGATTCGCAAGCAGGAAGGACACTCGTTGCAAGGCTCCGGACCTGGCCCACGTTCACAATTGACCGCTTTCGCTAAGACTTTAGCAGCACTTGTCTTACCAGTTCCCCGCGGACCACTGAACAGATAGGCATGCGAAACCCGCTGTTCACGAATTGCGTTCTGCAGCGTTTGGATAATGTGCTGTTGTCCAACCATGTCTTGAAACGACTGCGGCCGCCAAGCACGGTACAGCGCGATATGTTCCACTATGCATTACCCTCTCTTAGGCTGCCTCTTTCCCGGCATTTGTCGCAAATTTATTATACTATATTCATCGGCTATTGACCAAAAACAAAAAGCATCTTTGCTTGTGGCAAAGATGCTGTTATAAATAGAATTATAAACCGTGCACCTGTTATTGATGACTACGATCCAAGCGGCAACCCTACATGACTGCTCGGGCTAGGCCACCCTCCGGCACAAGAGTAAACTTACTTATGGCTGCTTCCTTCCGGACCTGACCAGGTTCATAAGCACTCATTGCGGAGGACCCAACCGTCAACACAGCCCGTAGGAACCAAGGCCTCACATCGATAGCACCTCTAACAGGAATTCAACCTCGCTACAGCGGATTGCGAGTTACAGGGCACCGCTACCTCCCCGTCTAGCACGGCGAAGTTAAGTATAGCTTACGCTCGGACAAAAATCAACTCTAAGACATAAAATGAGCCCCTCAGCGAGAAAGCTGGGGGCTCGATCTAACCATTAAGCCGCTAAGCGACTATTCCAATTAGATACCGTATTTCTTCTTGAATTTATCAACGCGACCGCCGGCATCCAGGAACTTCTGCTTGCCAGTGAAGAAAGGATGGCAGTTGGAGCAAATCTCAACACGAAGCTCTTGTTTAACAGAGCCAGCTTCGAAAGAGTTGCCACACGCGCAGGTTACCTTAGTTAAGTTATACTTTGGTTGAATTGCTGCTTGCATTTTGAATTTCACCTCTCATGCCCTAAGCCTCATGCGGACCCAGAGTTATATGATTACACTGTGGTATTTTAGCACGAAAAATTCAATTGATCAATATGTTTCATTGGTAATTCTTTGGTACATTTACGCAGTTAAATGTTGAGTTGGCGTTGCTTTACCCGAGCCATATTTGCTGGTGGCACATGCGTGTAAGAACCAATAACAACATCCGGCAATTCGTCCCGGAAAATTTCCAGCATAGTCTTCATGCCGAGAATTTCACCCTTAGCAGGAGGAATTAACTCCAGATAACTCTCAGGATCAATATTAAGATTACGCATCTGAATAAGTTTCAGATCCGTTCGTCTTACAAACTCCACCATCGCCTCAATCTCTTCTTCGCGATCAGTTACTCCAGGGAATATCAGATAGTTAATCGAGGTGTAAACACCCTGCGAGGCAGCATACTTCAAAGACTTCTCTACATTAGCCAATGTGTAGCCACGTGGTTTGTAATAAGCATTGTAATGATCATCTAGAGCACTAATCGTGCTGACACGCATCAAATCCAGCCCAGCATCGACGATTCCACGAATATGATCGCTTAAACCAGCATTGGTGTTGATATTAATGTAGCCCATGTCAGTAATCGAGCGCACTTCACGGATTGCTTCTATAATAAGTTTTGCCTGCGTAGAAGGCTCACCTTCACAGCCTTGTCCAAAACTGATAATCGATTCAGGCGTCTTCAAGTGCTCCAGCATAACTTGTGAAATTTCGTTGACCGTTGGCCGGAAATTCATCCGAGTCTGCGGAGACACAAAACCACTATCATCAGGTTGCTCAGAAATACAGCCAAAACATCCAGCATTACATGAATAAGAGACAGGTACACCGCCCTCCCAACGCCCTAAGAAGGTGTTGGAGGAAGTCAGGCATTCATAACCAAGCGCACAGTTAGAAAGATGCTCATAGAGACGGTTATCAGGATATTTGGCAGTCAATTCACCAACGCTAACCTCAAGATCCTGTTTATCACAGTTCAGTGGGTTCCATTTCTCCGGATTATCGGTTGGGTCCGCCGCTACATAGAACCCTCCATCCTTCCACACTACAGCCGAATACCCAAAAAGAGGAAGCTTATAAGACTTGTCTGTCTTCACATAACCAGGAAGACACAGACGAGTATAGCCCTGAGGTAACAGAGCCCCTACAGCCTGTGAGCCATCTGGCAGTGACATCATTTCGCCGGTCTCAGGATCCATGCCCACCGCCCGCGTACTAGGCAAGCCCACAAGAGTAGCACCCTCAGGCAGCGGAATTAACTCTTCCTCCAGCATTTCAACGATCATATCCCCACTACGGGCTAGCCCGTACAGTTCAGGATGATCATATACGTTTCCTTGCCCGTCGGCATATACCAAATACATGTTAGTCTCCTCTTATTAACAATTCTCAAGTTGTAGGTACTGAAGAAGTCTTCGCCCGTGTCGTGCGCCGAGCAGCCGTACCACTATTGGAAGTTCCTCCGCTACTTGCAGTTCCATTTGGCGATTGTTTAGCTCCCGCAACGTCAAATGATGCTAAGAATTCAGCATTAGTCTTTGTATCACGCAGCTTTTTAATGAATCCCTCCACAAAATCGTAGGATTCATTCATGTTTTTGCGAATCGCCCAGATCGTATCGAGCTCTTCTTTACTCAAGAGCACTTCTTCACGACGTGTACCTGAACGACGAATATCAATGGCAGGGAATATACGGCGTTCCGCCAATTTACGATCCAAATGAAGCTCCATATTACCGGTACCTTTAAACTCTTCATAAATAATATCATCCATACGTGATCCTGTATCAATTAAAGCAGTTGCTAGAATAGTCAGTGAGCCACCCTCTTCTACATTCCGTGCAGAGCCAAAAAACCGCTTCGGCCGATGAAAGGCTGCTGGGTCAATCCCTCCACTAAGTGTGCGCCCAGACGGGGGAACCACAAGGTTATACGCACGTGCCAGACGCGTAATGCTATCTAAAAGAATAACTACATCCTTCTTGTGCTCAACTAAACGAAGAGCCCTTTGCAACACAAGTTCGGCCACTTTAATATGATTCTCTGGAAGCTCATCAAACGTCGATGCAACCACTTCGCCTTTTACAGAACGCTGCATATCAGTTACTTCTTCAGGACGTTCATCTATTAGCAATACAAAGAGCTCAATCTCAGGATTATTAGTGGAAATACTATTGGCAATTTCTTTCAAGAGGAGCGTTTTTCCTGCTTTAGGAGGTGCTACAATCAAACCCCGCTGCCCCAAACCTACAGGAGCGAGCAAATCCATTATTCGGGTAGACAAATGAGTAGGGGATGTTTCAAGCGGTAGCTTGTCTTGCGGATAAAGTGGTGTTAATGCTGGAAAATGAAGTCGCTCCGCTGCGCTAGCAGGGTTCTCCCCATTAACGGCATTGACTTGAAGCAGGCCAAAATATCGTTCATTTTCTTTCGGCGTCCGGCATTTCCCAGACACAAGATCTCCGCTTCTGAGATCAAACTTCCGAATTTGTGAGGCTGAGATATAAATATCTTCAGCGCTGGGCAAATAGTTAATCGGTCTTAGAAATCCATAGCCCTCGGGCAGAATTTCCAGTACGCCTTCCATAAACATAAGACCGCTTTGCTCTGCCTGTGCCCGAAGGATCGCAAAGATCAGTTCCCGTTTCTTCAGCTGTCCGTAATAAGGGATCTGGTATTTCTTAGCCAGCTTATACAACTCGGTCAGCTTCATTTCTTCCAAATCGGAAATTTGAAGATCCATGTAATAACCACCTATTCAATTTTTAAATGAGTTCGCCCTAGTCTATCTACTAGGCAAAATGATGAGTCTATTAAAATGCCCATTAGGATATTAATACCCAATTTGGAAGGATGTATGCGGTAAATAAGCAAATAAAACTCCTTCCAAACGGGATATCCTAATTTTATTCGTTCTCACGCCAAACATGAGCACCAAGTTGTCGAAGGTTGCTCACTAAATTATCATAACCACGGTCAATATATTCTACGCCGGTCACCTCGGTGATTCCATCCCCTACCGTCAACCCAGCAATGACAAGAGCAGCACCTGCCCGTAAATCGGTTGCTTTCACTTTTGCAGCGTTAAGCTTACTACCCTCAATAATTGCAGAACGGCCTTCAACGCGAATTTTCGCGCCCATTCGTACCAATTCTGGCACATGCTTAAAGCGGTTGCTGTAGACGAAATCGCTAAGTACACTAACACCTTCCGCCTGCGTCAACATACTTGTCATGGGAGATTGTAAATCTGTAGGAAAGCCAGGATAGGTCAGCGCTTTGACATCTGCGTGCTCATATTTAGCTCTACCTATAACACGAATACTCTCATCCAACTCTTCAATATCAACGCCCATCTCTAAAAGCTTGGCCGTTAAAGCTTCCAAGTGCTTAGGAATAACGTTATCTATCAACACATTACCACGCGTAGCCGCAGCGGCAATCATATAAGTTCCTGCTTGAATCCGATCGGGAATAATAGAGTGACGGCAACCGTGCATCTCTGAAACCCCTTCAATTCGGATGGTTTCTGTACCAGCGCCTTTAATAACAGCGCCCATAGAGTTCAATAGGGTTGCTACATCTATAATCTCAGGCTCTTTAGCCGCATTTTCAATAATTGTGGAGCCTTTGGCACGTGAAGCCGCCAGCATGATGTTAATAGTGGCACCTACGCTTGATACGTCTAAATAAATCTTCGCACCGCGTAGCTCTTTAGCATATAAGTGGATAGAACCATGTTCGTTGGTAACTGTTGCTCCCAGTGCCTCAAATCCCTTGATATGCTGATCGATTGGACGAGGTTCGAAATTACAACCACCGGGAAGACCTATTGTCGCTTCTTTGAATCTTCCAAGTAGAGCTCCCATCATATAATATGAAGCTCGAAGTTTCTTAACCGGACCATTAGGCATAGGTATAGATACAATACGCGAAGGATCAATTTTCATCTGGTTGCCTGACCAAGATACATTTGCGCCAAGCTCTTGCAAGATTTCGGAGTAAACGGCTACATCACTAAGGGACGGTAAATTATCAAGAACAACTTCAGATTCGGCCAAAATCGCCGCAGGAATAAGTGCAATAGCACTATTCTTTGCTCCACTGATGGTTACAACGCCCTCTAGCGGACGTCCACCGCCAATCATTAATTTTTCCATAGATTTATCAATTTCCCCCTACGTGTATTGCAGCTGTGCGGGCAATACGTGCTGTGGACTTTTAGTGATGAAAATGGAAAGACACCGGCTTAGCGGTGTGCTTTCCTCATCAAACTATTCAACTGGGCAGAGCTACACCCTGCCCTTTACAAATTGCTTGTCCACCTGTGGCGGAAGCTAACAATGATTAGGCTTTGTTGTTGGATCCAAACTCGCGGATTTTACCGATAACGGTTTCTTTGATCGCATCGCGACCTGGTACGATGAATGTACGTGGATCGTAAGCATCAGGTTTAGCAGCTAAAACTTCGCGAACAACTTTTGCGAACACGATTTGGTTCTCAGTGTTTACGTTGATTTTGGAAGTACCCAAGGAGATAGCTTTCTTGATGTCATGTTCAGGAATACCTGTACCACCATGAAGAACCATTGGGATGTTAGTAGCGTCACGGATTTCTTCCATTTCTTTAAATCCGAGGTTAGGCTCGCCATGGTAAGGTCCATGAACGGAACCTAGTGCAGGAGCCAATGTGTCGATACCTGTTTCTTTGACAATACGTACGCACTCATCCAGCTTAGCATACATGATGCCGCCGATAACGTCGTCTTCTTGTCCACCAACAGTACCTACTTCTGCTTCTACAGAAACACCTTTAGCGTGAGCATATTCAACGACTTTTTTAGTCATATCAATGTTCTCATCGATTGGGTGGTGGGAACCGTCGATCATTACGGATGTAAATCCAGCATCAATTGCTGCCTTACATTTATCAAAGCTAGATCCATGGTCAAGGTGGATAGCTACAGGAACTGTGATATTCATATCGATAATTAGACCTTCTACCATCTTAACAACAGTAGTGAAGCCGCCCATGTGACGTGCTGCGCCTTCGGATACACCAAGGATTACTGGTGATTTTTCTTGTTCAGCGGCACCAAGAATAGCTTGTGTCCACTCCAAGTTGTTAATGTTGTACTGACCTACTGCGTATTTTCCTTCAAGTGCTTTGTTCAACATGTCTGTCATAGATACTAATGGCATGGTTTCATCCTCCTAAGAATGTTGGCTGGCTATGTTTTTAAACCGACATCACATACAGGCTTATTATAACACATCCTGAGTCAAATACTAAATAGGATAAACAAAAAAATGTCCCGGTGGGACGATTTTTATCCAGCCCATATAGCAATTAGACTCAACCTGTTTATAATCACCATAACCAAATAGGATCGATACAGAAAATATCAATTTAACTGCATTGATCTACAGACTTATTATTAAGATGCATATTGACCGCTACTCGCATTTCATCGATGTCAAATGGCTTTGTGAAATGCATCAATGCGCCCAGCTTGGTTGCTTCCTTAATCATATCCAGCTCCCCATAAGCGGTCATCATTATGACCTTAATGGACGGATTTAGCTCCTTCAGATGCTTCAAAATCTCAAGTCCATCCATTCCCGGTATTTTCATATCGAGCAGAACCAAGTCAGGAGACTCGCTGCGAACAATGTCTAAGGCCAATTTTCCGTTAGCTGCTTGAAATGTCGTATATCCTTCGCTATTGAACACTTCCATAAGAAGAATCCGAATCCCATTCTGATCATCGACAATTAACACTTTCTTTTTTTCCATATAATACCCTCCCAGAGATTAAGCCAGATTGACTATACCGCGCTCTCCACAGCTAACGGCCCCTTCAGAAACTAACCCATACGAAACCTATTATTCGTGCTTCACTGCTCAAATCCTGCTAATTGGATAAAATGGGTAAATAAAGAGTCTGAATTACAGTGATGTCATTTACACAGCTCTTCAAAATGGACAAACAGGCATAAACACCTTCGTCATCCCTATAAGGACGGTAAGCGTTTAAGCGAGAAATATTAGACATAAAGGATAGATGAACAACTTATACTTTTTAATATTTTAAAAAAAGAGCCTCCAATAGGAGGCTCTTCAAGCTGATTTGGAACCCCTAGGTTCCAATTATGTTTGCAAAATTATTGCTGTTCGGAATGAGTCAAAGAAGCTTTGACGAAATCACGGAACAACGGTTGTGGACGGTTCGGACGTGAAGTAAATTCCGGATGGAATTGAACCGACAAGAACCAAGGATGTCCCGGAAGCTCTACGATCTCAACTAAACGGCCATCTGGAGAGGTTCCGGAAATAACCAGACCTGCTTTTTCAATCTCATCACGGTAGGTATTGTTGAACTCATACCGGTGACGGTGACGCTCGTATACCAGTTCATCATCGTAACAAGACATTGCCAGGGAACCCTCAGCAATCTTACAAGGGTACAAACCAAGACGCATAGTACCGCCCATATCTTCAATATCCTTCTGCTCAGGAAGCAGATCGATCAGTGGATATGGTGTGTTCGGATCAATTTCGGAGCTATTCGCACCTTGTAGACCTAAAACAGAGCGAGCATATTCGATTACGGAAACTTGCATACCTAGGCAAATTCCGAAGAAAGGTATCAATTTCTCACGGGCATAACGAATCGCGGAGATTTTACCTTCAATTCCCCGATCACCGAAGCCACCAGGAACAAGAATACCACCAATACCACGCAGCATTTCATCCACGTTCTCATCCGTAATTTCCTCTGCATTCACCCAGCGAATCTTAACCTCTGCATTAGCAGCAAAGCCTGCGTGTGAAAGTGATTCAACAACGCTCAAATAAGCGTCATGCAGGGCTACGTACTTACCAACAATCGCAATTTCCACTGTTTTTTCAAGCTTCTGAATCCGTTCAAGCATACTTTCCCATTCACGCATATCTGGTGCAGGTGTTGTAAGCTTCAAATGATTAACAACAATCTCGTCCAATCCTTCATCACGAAGATTCAATGGAACTTCATACAACGTTGAAGCATCGCGGCATTCCACAACAGCATTAGCATCAATATCGCAAAAGAGTGCGATCTTCGCTTTCATATCTGCGGAAAGCTCATATTCCGTACGGCACACGATGACATTCGGTTGAATACCGATACTGCGCAGCTCTTTAACACTGTGTTGTGTCGGCTTTGTCTTCACTTCTCCAGCAGCCTTGATATAAGGAATCAAGGTTACGTGGATATACATCACGTTTTCACGTCCAATATCACTCTTGATCTGGCGAATAGCTTCCAGGAACGGAAGACTTTCAATATCACCTACGGTTCCACCAATCTCTGTGATTACAACATCAGAGTTGGTCTCGCGACCTGCACGGAACACGCGTTCTTTGATCTCATTCGTAATGTGTGGGATAACTTGTACAGTTCCGCCCAAATACTCTCCTCGACGTTCCTTGCTGATTACGGATGAATAGATCTTACCTGTCGTCACATTGTTGTTCTTTGACAGATTAATATCAATAAACCGTTCATAGTGTCCAAGGTCAAGGTCAGTCTCCGCACCGTCATCGGTTACGAATACCTCACCGTGCTGATAAGGACTCATCGTTCCAGGGTCTACGTTAAGATACGGATCAAATTTCTGAATCGTTACCTTTAGACCTCTGTTTTTGAGCAGCCTGCCCAGCGAAGCGGCGGTAATGCCCTTGCCCAGGGAAGACACAACGCCACCCGTTACAAAAATATACTTTGTCACTGTAAAACCCTCCTAAATAAAGTCCAGACATAAAAGCGGCGCATGGTGTTTATCGTAACCCGTTTTACTATCATCAAAACAGGGGAAATCAAAAGTTTGATTCACCGGGGAAAACATAAAGCGTCATCCCGCAAATTACATAAAACTACAGCTACTTTGCATCTAAAAAAACAAAAAAGTGACACCCGTAGAACCGGGGCACTTTTTATTTTAAGAAACGCGTTTATTAACTTACATGATAAGCCCATGCAATAGTTTACTCTGACGTTCCCCCACTGTCAAGGGAGGAATTATACCATCAGCAAGACTCTTTGAAATTATTTATCTTACTTGTCAGCTTCTGCATCGTCTTCATCTGAGTCATCTTCTGCATCGTCTTCATCTGAGTCATCTTCGTCTATGTCATCTTCATCGATCACGACATCTTCGTCGACTTCTTCTTCGCTGTCGTCGTCGGAATAGAGGTCGTCGCGATCTTCGTCGATAGCGTCGAAATCCTCTTCTTCAGCAGCGTAGTTTTCTTCTTCTTCAGCAAAGTCGTCATCTTCCAAATCATCGTCTTCATCGTTGATGATACGCACGCGTTTGGTGTTACCAACCGGATCATCAGAGCGCTCTAGAGGATACCAGCGTTTCAATCCCCAAAGGTTGGTTCCGACACAGGCAAAACGCCCATCAATGTTAATCTCGGTATATAACTGGGCAATAGTATCTTGGCTTTGTTGATCGGTCATGCCGCGCAGCTTGGCTACCTCGACCATCAGATCACGGTAATAATACGGTGTATTGGCTGCCTTAAGGACTAGAAAAGCCAAATCCACCATCGGCATTTCTTTAACTTTCTCAGGGTCTAGCTTTAAATTGAGTGGCGTACTCACTAAAGGACACTTCCTCTCACGCATTGTTCACATTACGGTTTATTTCAATAATATCCATTAACAAAACTAAGTAAAACCTATTTGACAACAAATTGCAAGTCAAAAGCGGCAACAGCTAACAGAAAGAGCCTTCAGGCTGTTATCCATACCAGAAACCTGTCTTCATCTTGAAGAAGGATAAACCCAAAACATATGTACCCTGTGTGACTTATACTTCCTTCTAAATTTAAAAAAGGCGGAGGAAATCCTCCGCGCATGACTGTATCCACGCCAAGGATCGGCTCCTTACGTGATGTTACAAAGAGAGTGTTAATCTCTTCTGTCTATTTTATGTAAAGCGCCGTCTTTTGACACGATGGGCAGCCCATTTCGTTAAAAAAGGGCAAGTTCCCATTCGGACCCCCTCTTCCACTCATACAATATGGCAGCAGGGCACCGAGGAGGGGACAGCGAAACCTATGGACTATCACAAATTTTGGCACATGCTTCTTGAAGAAATATCGGTTGCCCCCAACAATGGTGAGCGGCGTATTCTTACCTTCAATGACCCCCGCCAGTATGCCGGAGCATTTACACAATGGAAGGCTCTGAAAGCGAAGCAGCCTGAGCTGCGGCAAGTGCAGGTATCTCCGCTGATTCGGGCCTTCTTTGTGCCTGCCGCCGGAGCTGGAAAACTGATGAGTCGATTTGCAGACCTCCTAAATGTTGAAGAGGATCTACAAATACAAATCCATTCCATAGCTAATGAAAAGAGCGGTACTGCCACACTCCCTTGGGGAGTGAAAGCCATTCATGCTCCTCAGGCATGGTCCAAATCAACCGGAGTTCACGTCAAAATCGGCGTAATCGACACAGGTGCTGATTACCGCCATCCCGATCTGAAGCATTCATTAGCCTCTGGGGTCAACCTACTACACCGCGGAATGTTGCCGCTGGATGATAACGGGCACGGAACTCATATCGCCGGGACCTTAGCGGCAGCAGGGGGAAATCGCGGGATGATGGGTGTAGCACCACGGGCACTGCTATATCCAGTCAAGGCTTTTGATCATAGCGGCTCCGCCTATGTATCGGATATTGTGCTGGGTATTGATTGGTGCGTACAGAACAGAATCGATATCATCAATATGAGCTTCGGAATGAAAACTAGAAGCAAAGCGCTCCACAATGTGGTTATAAAAGCGTACCGAGCCGGAATTGCTATCATCGCCTCCTCCGGGAATGATGGCAAACGTGGCGGGGACTATCCCGCACGTTATCCTGAGACCATTGCCGTGGGCGCCATCGATAAAAGACATCGTGTTGCTGGCTTCAGCAACCGCGGTTCTTATATCGATGTATATGGCCCCGGCGAAGGTGTGCCCTCCTGCTGGCTGAAGGAGGGCTACAAAGAAATGAGCGGCACCTCCATGGCTACCTCGCATGTGACGGGAGCCGCTGCACTGCTGCTCGCGGTGCGACCGGGTCTCTCGCCAAGGGAGCTGAAGCTGCTCTTGCGCCGCACCGCGTCCCCAGTGCGGCTGCGCAAGGGGCAGCGACGCGCATCCCTTGGCGGCGGCGCTGCCGGTGCCCTACGCCTGCTGAAAGCAGGAGTAAGGGCCAAGCGGGCGGTCTCCGCGAACGTGTAGACCCTGCCCGGGCACCGGGTGGGTCACTCTGACGTGAGCGCAGCCTGTGCCGGTGCGAAGAACGGCACAAAATAGAATCCGCCTCCCGGGGAACCGGAAGGCGGATTTTTTTGTCGTATGATGTTGAATTACATGCGATCCGGTGCAGAAACACCGACAAGACGCAGGACATTAGCAATGGTGGTACGCGCAGCACCTAGCAGTGCAAGACGCGCCACAGTTTGAGCAGCATCCTCAGTAATTACACGTTCAGCTTTGTAATAACTGTGGAACATCGCAGCCAGCTCATACACATAACGGATGAGGCGATGTGGAGCATAACCTTCAGCCGCAACAGCGATTTCTGCTGGGAGCTCACCAATTTTGCGCAGCAGGTCAAATTCATGCACTGCTGTCAGCTTGGAGAAATCAATTTCAGCGTAATCAGGAATGGAGATCCCTTGCTCCTCAGCCTGACGGAAGATACTGCAGATACGTGCATGCGCATATTGAACGTAGAATACAGGGTTCTCATTAGAAGTAGAGATCGCCAAATCCATATCGAAGTCAAGATGGGAATCCATGCTACGCATGGTGAAGAAGTAACGAATCGCATCGATTCCTACTTCCTCCATCAAATCTTCCATCGTAACTGCTTTGCCGGTACGCTTGGACATTTTAACCTTTTCACCATTCTGGAACAGGCTGACCATCTGAGCAATCAGAACCACTAGCTTCTCAGGATCATTTCCAAGTGCGGACATTGCCGCTTTCATCCGTGGAATGTAGCCATGGTGATCAGCACCCCAAATGTTAATCATTTTATCGTAACCGCGGCCATACTTATCGCTGTGATAAGCAATGTCCGGTGTAAGGTAGGTATATGTGCCATCGTTCTTAATCAGAACGCGGTCTTTATCATCGCCATACTTAGTCGTTTGCAGCCAGGTTGCCCCATCCTGCTCATATACTTCTCCACGATCACGAAGCTCGTCTAGCGAGCGTAGCACTTCTCCGTTCTCATACAGCGAAGTCTCACTGAACCAGATATCGAAGTTTACGCGGAATAGTCCCAGATCGCGTTTGATTTTATCGAGCTCTTTATTAAGTCCATAGGTCCGGAAAAAAGCTGCGCGTTCACTTGGGCTCATTTCAAGTAGTGTGTCACCCTTTTCAGCCACAAGCTCTTTAGCAAATCCCTTAATGTCCTCGCCATGGTAACCGTCTTCAGGCATTTCTGCTTCTTGACCCAGCTCCTGCAGGTACCGAGTCTCAATAGATTTGCATAGGTTGACCACTTGGTTACCGGCATCATTAATATAATATTCCCGTGTCACCTGATAGCCGGCATAATCGAGTACGTTGCAAAGCGCATCGCCAACAGCAGCCCCACGAGCATGTCCTAAATGAAGGCTGCCCGTTGGATTGGCGCTGACGAACTCCATTTCAACCTTCTGACCTTGACCGACGTTAATACGGCCATAATCATCACCCTGCTCTGCAACAAGGCTGATAATTGGGTACAAATAATTCTTGGACAACGTAAAGTTAATGAAGCCTGGTCCGGCAATCTCAGCTTTTTCAATAGAAGCGCTGCTAGTATCCAAATGCTCTATAATGGCCTCAGCAATCTGGCGCGGGTTACGTTTTGCGATTTTGGTCAGCTGCATAGCAGCGTTCGTAGCCAAATCACCATGTGCTTTATCTCTTGGTACTTCCAGTACGATATCCGGAACCTCTTCCGGTGCAACAATTCCTGCATTCACAATTGCATCGGCGATGGCTTCTTTTACCCGTTCATTCACAAGCTCCAACGGATTCTTTCTCTGTGTCATAATTTCGGTTCCTCCTGTATATGCAAACTAATAGCAAACTTTCCTGACAATTCCTCGTATACGTACAAATCATATTCCCATGAAACCGTTAGGGAACGCCCTTCGCGCACCACGTCCAGCTTGTTCGTTTCTGTAGAAAGATTAAACTGTGTGTACGGAGAACGATAAAATCCCGGCAGACGCCGTCCAGATTGAAAGCTCTGTTCTGACTGTATCCCACCATGGCGGATTAGCTTTAGCTGATTACCTGCAATCTTTATTGTTGTACGAACAGAAATTTCCTCTCCTCGAGGCCCCTGCTCTAACTCTTCATATTGAATATATAGATGCGGTCCTTTGGATACTACCTCTCCATTCGCTTTCACAACATTCCGCTGACCTTCTTGAAGGCTCACGAGCGTAATAGAGACGTCATATTTGTCAGACTGTAGTTCGGGCATCACACGTTCCTCCATTCTGCAAGCCTCTGCATTCTGCATAAGAAAAACGTCTATCGTAAAACTTAAACATTTTTGTATTTAATCAAAGGCCTATTCGCTTTCCCATTGTACACTATATCCAGTTCAAAGAAGCATTTCAATCTCAGAATCCATTAGATCTAGCTAAGCTCATAAAATTTTACCATATTGATGGATAAAAGCACACTTGGAACATGTAGTAAAACTGTACAGGGGTGCAACCAGCCTCATAATTAACAGAAAAAACGGCTCCCTTAGGAACCGTTTAGAGGACTATAACACTATGTTAACTCACTCACTACTTATACTAACCACCCATTACAAGGACAAAATTTTCAACGAAAACCTAAGTTCCCAAGAAGCGCCACCATCTTTAGTTACATATAACGATGAATAGTCGCGTTCGCGAATAGCTATCCAACCTTCTTTATTACTAGTGAACGAGATTACCCCGTCATAACCAGCAATCGCCGGAAGATTGGTCCACTGCTTGCCACCGTTATATGAGCGTCCTACCGCTACTTTTTCCGCTGCGTCGGAATAACCCACCAAGAAGGTCGTACTGTTTCCTACCAACTCCAAATTTCCTGGTCTGCCAGACGCAGGCCCTTTATTTACTAGAGCCTTCCCGCTACCCGGAGCAGGCCCACCCCCAGCAGTTTCCTGAGCAATCACTCTATTCCAGCTTTTACCCTTATTCGTACTTGTATATAGGGAATATGAGGTTTGGCTCATCCCTGAGCCGCCATAGAGAACCACATCAACTTGATCTCCCTTTGCAGTGATTTGCCCATACTCTGGATCGGAAAAGGCTGCCTTCAATGCTAAACTCCAAGTATTACCACCATCTGTAGTCTTCATTACCCGGTAGCCGGTTCCAGGCACAGTCACTACGGCCCAACCAGTATTACGATCACTGAAATAAGCACCGCGTGTATTGGATGGGGTTGAAATCTTACTCCAGCTCAGTCCCCCGTCCTTGGTGTAATACGTTGATGCACTGTTATACCCGAAGCCAATCTTACTGTCGATAAAATCGATTCTTTCAAAGCTAACAGCTTTATTCGAAAGTCTTTTCCATTCTGAGCCACCATTTGAGGTGCCAATTAAATATCTGGCTTGACCGTCTTCTACAGAAGCAAGGGCAAAGCCATGCACGTTATCGGGAAAATCAATCTGTTTAAAACTCCATTGGCCTTCATAAATCTCTTGAAAATTGCAGCCTCCATCAGAAGTGCCGATCATAAATCCATTACCTGCTGCTCGTCCGATATCTCCATTTAAAAACTGAACATCAGAAAAGGTAAGCGGGGTGGATACGTCTCCTGAATGCTTGTTTTGCAGAGACTGTAGTAGCCCATGATCTCCAGTGCCGCAAGCCGCTGGCGTAGCGGATGCCGCAGCCTGTACTGAAGAAGCTGATGCACCCCAACCTGAAACCATAATTAACGTCGCCGAAAGGGCGGTTATTGTCGTTCTGTGAATCTTTTTTGTCCAATTCATGATGACACCTCCTAATTACTATATACCCTTACTTTCAAGCTCTACTCTTTTATACCGCCTGAGGCGCGCATGATCCACCATTGAATAGTCACAAAATGGAAACAGTTTGTCATCTTCTATTTAAATCGCCTCTGTGGATAGTCCTTTTAACAGGTCGGCTAGTTATACAATGAATATCCTTCCAGTTCCTTTCCCATAATACAAGGAGAAGGGAGTCTGGTGCCATGACACGCGAATCAACGAATCCACCCAAACGAAAAAGCCGCTTCCGCCGTTTATTCCGGCTGCTGATAGCTATGATTATATTGTTTCTATTGACCACGGGAGCTCTGCTCGGTTACCTATACCAAAAAGATCTCCCCCCCATTGGCGATGATGTGCGCTCCAAGCTACTCGACTCCAGGGGTAATATTCTTGCCACCTTTACCTCAGACGGGCGTAGCCGTGAGCCGGTCAAATTAAGTCAAATTTCTCCCCTGCTCATTGAAGCCACACTAGCCGTTGAGGATCGTAAGTTTTACGAGCATTCCGGATTCGATATGAAAGGGATGGCGCGGGCCATACTCGTCAATTTGGAAGAGGGAAACCGAACACAAGGGGCTAGTACGCTAACTCAGCAGCTCGCGAGAAATCTTTATCTATCCCATGAGAAGACATGGACGCGCAAGGCCAAAGAAGCCTTGTATACGATACAGCTTGAGATGAAATACAGCAAAGATGAAATCTTGAACATGTATTTAAATAACATCTACTATGGTCATGGTGCCTATGGCATTGAAGCAGCCTCTCAGATGTATTTTGGCAAATCTGCAGCGGATTTAGACTTGGCAGAGAGTACCATGCTAGCCGGGATTCCAAAAGGACCGACCTATTATTCACCGTACAATCATTTAGACAACGCTAAAAAGCGCCAAAAAATCATATTAACCGTCATGACTAATTTAGGAGAAATCACACAAGAGGAAGCAGGACAGGCTGTTCAGAAGGACTTGAACTTAAAACCACAAGGCCAGAAGGATACCACTGTGGCTGCACCATATTTCAGAGATTACATCCGCAATCTGGCCTCAGAATCTCTTCACATCAGCAGTGATGAGCTGGAACAAGGGGGGCTAAATGTTTACACTACCCTTGACCCTGACATGCAGCATGCCGCAGAACAAGCAGTCGATAAAGAGATGGATCAAAAAAGTGATCTGGAAACCGCACTTGTATCCATCGATCCTCGCACCGGCTACATCAAAGCAATGGTCGGCGGAAAAAATTATCGCACCAACCAATACAATCATGCACTGGCCACCACACGTCAGCCTGGCTCGTCCTTTAAGCCCATCATGTATTTAGCCGCACTCTCTTCTAAAGAGATGACTGGTCTTTCCGTTTTCAAAAGCCAGCCAACGATGTTCCATTATGATAACAATCGCAAAACCTACCAGCCTCGGAACTTCGGGGATAAGTACCTGGGCGAAATCAATATGCGGCAAGCCATTGCAGCATCCGACAATATCTATGCTGTGAATACGATCATGAAGATCGGCGCGGATAAAGTGAGCGAGATGGCAGCCAAGATGGGCATTGATAGTCCGCTTCAAAGCGTGCCGTCACTGGCACTCGGCACCTCACCGATCAGTCCGTTAGAAATGGCCGCGGCCTTCGCTGTTATTGGAAACAGTGGTCAGAAAATGCCAACCACAGCCATTCTAAAAATAACGGATTCCAATGGTATGGTGCTGTATGAAGCACCACAGCCAAAGGGTGAAGCCGTTGTAGAGCCTTCTGCCGCCTATGTGCTGACCCGTTTAATGGAGGGGGTATTTGAGACTGGGGGAACAGGAAATCGCGTAGCTTCTATAATCAAACGTCCGGTAGCCGGCAAGACCGGAACTACGGATACAGACGGCTGGATGGTAGGCTTCACTCCCGAGCTATCCACTGCAGTTTGGGTTGGATATGACAAGGGGCGCGACATCACAACTACCGACGGTCGACGGGCAGCTCCAATTTTTGCGGAGTTTACTGAAAAAGCGCTGGAAAATATCCCGCCTAAGATTTTTCCCATTCCAGATGGCGTGGTGAGTGTTTACATCAATCCGCAATCCGGCAAGCTAGCTACAGCAGCCTGTCCCGAAAAAGAACTGGAGACTTTCATTAGTGGGACTGAGCCCACTGAATACTGTGATCAACATGGCAAAGCTCCCGCCGTCGATGATGTGCAAAGCAAAGTAGATCCTGCTGAAGAAAGTCGTTCCCTGTGGAACAATATTAAACGCTGGTGGTTGAATTAACCTCTTCATCTAATGAAGAGGTTTTTCTTTTTTTATTACTTATTCATTGTAAAATCCATAGCATGGCCAAACTCGGTTTTCACTTCTCCCATATAGGTTGTAACCGCTTTATTAATTGTATTCACCCCATTCTCTTAACTCACAATTACTGCTATAATAGTTATTAGCAACCAAAATATAAAGATGTAAATGAGGGACATGGGATGAAGGATACAGGCATGATCCGGAGTTTAGACAGTCTTGGGAGAATTGTGGTTCCCGCAGAAATCCGTATGACTCGTAATATCGACATTGGTGATCCTATCGAATTTTTTATACTAAACGATAACACCATCATACTCAGGAAGTACACCTCGACAGAATGTACGTTTTGCAGAAGCCACGACCATGTCACCTACTATAAAGAGCAATTTATTTGCAGTAGCTGTCTAAAAGAAATTGCCGATCCTGAACGCATGTCTCAAGTGCCGGAGGCGCGCCAGGATTTTGCAAGCGAAGTGTCAGAGCACAGCAGCACGATCCGGAAGACGAAGACAGAGGATATGTGTCAACGCCTGGAGCGGGCCATAGAAGATCATCCATATGCCAATCAGAAAGAGCTTGCTGAAATCCTCGGGATCAGTCAAGCCAGAGTAAGTCAACTCAAGCGTAAACTTAGTACGGCAGGTAAATTGTAAGCTAATTCAATGTATAGCAAAAAGGCTTCGACTCTCCTATTTCAGGATGTCGAAGCCTTTTTGCTGTATCAGATAATCTTGACCGGGTAATTCGTTCCTACTCGGCCAGTGAAGCTTTAAGTTCATCGGAGGACGCAGTCCACCAAGCCTCATTATGTGAGATCAATAGGGATTTCAGGGCAGATTTTTCAACTGCGCCAAGCCCTCCTACATCGATTTTGCGTTTTAGAGCAGCATCCAATTTATTGACATGCTCGGCGAGAATTTTCCAACCGCGACGCGCTTCCGTATCGATCCACATTTCACAGGCTGTTATTCCACCATAGAATTGACTATCCTGGGTACGGTCCACTGCTACCCATACCACCCAAACCTGTCTTCCATTAGGTACGTCCTCACGGTTCATGGAGAATTTAATACCCTTTTCAACCTTACTCTTGGCATGCATGGCACCGATATCAATGACCGCTTCACCGCCATCAATAATGACAGGCGATACGTTATTGAGCTCTATAGAGCCCGCTCCAAAGCCTTTATGTTTACTTTTGGCATTCACAATATTTAAGGCAATCTGTTTCTTGCCCTCCGGTTGTATGTTGTCCACGAGTGCACACCCTTCCTCTTACGAATAATTTAATTTTAGCTAATAATGCGGCGATTGCAAACATATACATCCCGTAGATGCTTGTCACGGGAGGAATCACAGTATGAAGTCACTGTCATTAAGGTACATCATCATCTTTGCGACCCTGGCCGCCCTCGTGCTACTAGGAGGAATATGGGTCTATTCGGGGGATAACTCTACATCTTCTGTTACTAGCTTTGTTTCAAAAGAGGCCAAGTCCTCAAGCGGCACAGCTCCTGCAGCTGCACCACAGCAGGCTTTGCCTGATAGCGCCCCCGTTCCAGCAGAAGAGGCATTAAGCCAACGCGTTGTCGAGTATCACATCGATGTTCAGCTTGTTCCTGATACAGAAACTTTAATCGCTTCTGAGACGGTAACCTGGACACACCCCGGTTCAAAACCAGTAAGTGATCTGTATTTTCATATGTATCCAAATGCTTTTGCTTCGCCAGATACTACCTTTATGAAGGAATCCGGAGGAACGCTTCGAGGTGACACCATGCCAGAGAATGGCTTCGGAAGTATGACTTTAACCGATCTGCGCACAACAGAAGGAACATCACTAATGCAAAGAGTGCAATTTGTACAACCCGATGATGGTAACGTCAACGACAAGACACTCCTAAAGGTACATCTCCCACAGCCAGTTAATGGCGGAGAGAGTGTCACACTTAAACTCAAGTACGAGGTCCAGCTTCCCAAAATATTTGCCCGTATGGGCGTATCAGGGAATTTCGTGATGGCTGGGCAATGGTTCCCTAAGCTTAGTGTATACGAGCCTAAGGGCACACGTGGGGTTAAGGAAGAAGGCTGGGATTTGCATCAGTATCACGGCACCTCTGAGTTTTACAGCAATTTTGGCATCTATAATGTAACGATTGCGGTTCCTTCCGACTATACGGTAGCTGCGACTGGATTTCCTGTAAAGAATGCCAAGCTGAAACAAGATCAAAAAATATATCAGTTCTACGCTGACGATGTCCATGACTTTGCTTGGGCCGCTTCCCCTGATTTTACAGTAGCAGAAGAAGCCTTCTCTACGCCAGAAGTACCTGGTGTACGGATTAAGGTGTATCTCGATCCATTGCACAAAGACTTAAAGGAACGATACCTTCAGGCCGCTAAGGCTGCCCTGACCTACTTCAGCAAATGGTATGGTCCTTATCCCTACTCGACTCTGTCTATTATCGTTCCACCTAAGGAGGGCAATGGGGCTGGAGGAATGGAGTATCCTACACTCGTTACAGCATTTGGAGCCACTGACTCATCTCCTGACACCTCACTTGAAAGAACCGTCGTTCATGAAATTGGCCATCAATACTTCTACGGTATGATAGCCAGCAATGAATTCGAGGAGGCTTGGCTAGATGAAAGCTTCACTTCTTACGCTGAAGACAGACTCATGGAGCAAGAATACGGTATAAAAACTAATCTCCCTCTGCAGTCCAGCTTGGTGACCAAATCAGAGCCACTTAACTTAGAGACATGGAAATATGATGGGGCAGAATCGTATAGCCGAAATGTATATATTCGCGGAAAGCTAGTACTTAAGGATATCGAACGCCAAGTAGGCACTAAAGCAATGAACAGCATCATGTCCACTTACGCACGTAAATTCCGTTTCCAGCATCCCACTACGTCTGATTTTCAAAAAGTCGTTGAGAAGGTAACCAAAAAATCATGGCAGCCTTATTTCGAAGATTATGTTTATGGTGGTGGTGCTCCTGATTTCTCAATAGATACGATTACGATTAAAAAGAACGGCAGCAGCGATGCTCAGAGCTACGAATCCATAGTAAAGATTACAAACAAAGGGAGCCATTACGTGGACGTTCCCATTAAATTCACATTCGCAGATGGCTCTGCGGCAGAGCGGGTCTGGAACGGTGAAGGAGCAGAGACTACATTCCAGTTGTTAAGCGATAATCTTCTCCTCTCTGCTGAGATTGATCCTGAGCATACCGTTCTTTTAGAAAACAAACATCTTAATAACTTCAGACTGGCGGAAATAGAGCCCAAAACACTTTCCCGCTGGACTTTAAGTGTAACTAAACTAGTTGAAACCGTGCTCGGAACTCTTGTCTGGTGAGGTGAATGATTGTGAGAACATCGATAACCCGCGGCTGGCAAAGCATGAAGGAGCAATTTTATATTCTGATTCTGCTCTTCATCTACCGACTGCTCTGGGGCTACTTTATGTACGGTTTCATCCGGTCTGCTATCGTTCCAATTCTACTACGCTATCCAGATAAAGCTGCTGGCGGCAGCGGAATGGGCAGACTACTCTATTATGTCGAAGGACAGTTCAGCTTGAACACAGATCCTGCGATACGTACTTGGTTATGGATGTTCCTAGGGCTTGTTGTGTTGCGGTTGCTACTCTCGCCCTTCATAAGGGCCGGATTACTGCATGAACTCCATCAGGAGCGAAAAGGAGAGCGTGGCCTATTCTTTTTTCCCGGCATGAAGCGTTATGGATTTCCAGTGTTTATCTTCAGTCTGATCGAATGGGTACTGGCTCTACTTCCGTTATATTGGCTTGCTCCAAAAATGTACGGGCTGTTCTTAACCTCCTTTCTGAACTACTCTTTGTTACTTCATCTAGTTCCATACGTATTGGCATGGCTTATATACATTTTTATCGTGCGCCTGTTCCTTCTATATATGCAGTTTGGTTATACCAGTGGTACGGGGATGTTCTCCTCCCTATTCATCTGCTTAAAGTCGCTGATTCCAGCAATAGGAATTTCAATCATACTTGGTGCAGCGGGTCTGATCCTTCTGCTAGTGTGCGGACTTACCGGTCTCTTCTGCCCTGGTCTGCCAGCGCTGATCATACGTCAAATCTCCCCATTGCCTTCTACACTCTTCAAAATGTGGGGAATTTCCGCTCAATATCATCTATGGTGCAGTAAAGCATTTCCACAATAATTTAAAGCCTTACAACACATAATATAAGAGTCCCGGTTCCTAAATCAGGAGCTGGGACTCTTTCGCGTTATAGACAAATTATGAGGATTTGCAAAATCATAAAGACTTTGTTACAATAAGTCCTGTTCCATTGGTAACAAGTTTGTAATCATTTGAAACGATTTCTACATAACTTCATGTATTTATCGTAATCTTGTCGATAAGTCACTGTCTGGTGCATAAAACGCCGAATTCCTTGCACCGGGAAGTGGGGGAACCATATTTTGGGTGAATTGATCTCGCTTTGCAGTGATCATAGGGAAACTTCTACCGAATCCTTAAGCTAACCTCACAGGCATTGGAAGGGGTACAATTTTTTTGAAGAACTTAAGAAAAGCATGCGTCGCTGCGGCGCTAGGACTTGTGATGGCATTCTCTATTGGTGGAGGAAGTGCCTTTGCAGACTCTAAAATGGACAGTGTTATTTCAAAGACTATTGGAGTTGCCTATAAAACCGGAGGTACTAGCACTGCCGGGTTTGACTGTTCTGGATTCACTACGTATGTATACAAGAAGGTGGGCCTTTCTTTGCCCCGTACTTCAAAAGCTCAATATAATGTCGGAACTCCTGTAGCTAAAAGTAAATTGCGTTCAGGTGACTTGGTTTTCTTTAACACATTGGGCAATGGCGTATCCCATGTCGGTATTTATGTTGGAAACGGAAAATTCGCACAATCATCCTCTTCATATGGAGTGACTATCACTTCACTTAGCCAGTCCTACTGGGCCAATCGCTACGTTGGCGCTAAAAGAGTAATGAGTACTACATCATATCAAGCTGTAGCCTACGATTAATACTTCCCCACAACTATAACCTCACAATTACAATTATATAGACCTGGATTTGATTATTACCTTAATCGAATCCAGGTTTTCTTTTGCCTTATTCTATTCTTTACACCACTAGAACGGACTTTAAACACTTTTATTTGATAAAAATTTCAATAAATATAAAAATTAGTTTAATATTATCGCTTACATATGCAATTTGTCTTTAAAAATACGAATTTTTCTGCATGATTATGTTAAAAACGATTGCCAAGCGACATTCTCTTTGTTACAATAACTGCAGTAAGATTTTAGTAACATTTTTGTAATCATTAAGTTATTATTTACAAAGGTTTTGTCATGTATTGATTACAAGCTATTCCTAATCAACAGTTTGAGCCGAGTTTCCTAACTATTAGGGAAACGGGGGAACCAACTTTGGGTGAATTGACCTCCATTTTTAGAGGGGTCATAGGGGACCTTCAACCGAACCCTTAAGCTAACCTCGTAGGCATCCGGAAGGGGTATACACTTTTGAAGAAGAAGCTAGCAGCAGCAGTACTTAGCTTTTCCATTATCTTCACCATCGGAGCAGGAAGCGCTTTCGCCGATTCCAAAATGGATAAAGTGATCGACAAGACCATCGGAAGTAAGTACGTATCCGGCGGCATCTCCACAAATGGATTTGATTGCTCCGGATTTACAATGTATGTGTTTGATAAAATCGGTATCAACCTACCACACCAATCAGGTTCCCAGTATCAAATGGGTACTGCTATCTCCCAGGATGATTTAAGATCTGGAGATCTTGTATTCTTCAATACAAGTGGTAAGGGTGTCTCCCATGTCGGTATTTACGTCGGTGAAGGCAAGTTTGCACATGCATCTTCCTCTCGCGGTGTAACGATTAGCTCCCTGAGTGATAGCTACTACGTGAAACGCTACATCGGTGCTAAACGAATTATGAGCACGGATGCTTATCATTCTGTTGCTTCTGAGACAGAAGATAATGATGATGTTCAATAAGTAAATCGTACATAGGCTCTTTTCCAAGATGTTAATTCTTGGGGAAGAGCTTGTTTTTTGTCTTATTTAATAATTACCCCTCTCAGAATTTGTAAAACAATAATTCTCATAAAGTTTCTGAGTTGACTATCCCTCTTTTTGTATATAATTAGCTACAAGCATAACCGCCTTCGGTGACCTTATATCGACAGTGAGCGTTTTAAGCGAAAAATCTAAGACATATAGTATGGTGTGAAACTACTTTTTTATATTTTGAGTTAACACCCCCGTGAAAGGAGGTCTTTGACCTTATGATAAATCCCTCTGTTACTTTTCATGTAGCGCCTATGGAGACCAGTCATGCGGAAGAGATTTGCAACTGGGATTACACTGCCCCCTATGATATTTATGGCTGGATGCCCTGGGAGCAAATGCAGGCTCTTGAAATTGAGTTCGGTGACCCTCAGCTACGGAATGAGCAATATGTCTCTATATTAAATGGGCAAGGCACTTTGTGCGGATTCGCGCAATTGTTTCCAATGGAAGGTGTTGTTCGTTTGGGAATTGGCATGCACCCCGATCTATGTGGCCAAGGTTTAGGAAAACTATTCGTAGATGCGATCGTGCAAGCCGCCTTGATTCGTTATCCTGAGCGTGAGATTGATCTAGAGGTATTGACCTGGAACCAGCGGGCGATCCGAACTTACCAAAAGTGTGGTTTTACGATTACAGATACGTATGAGCGCCTAACTCCCACAGGAAACAAACCTTTTTATTGCATGGTCTATGATAAATAATATTAAATTCCATATTTTTCAATGAGTTGATGGCATTATCGTTCATTTTTTTGTCACAAACCCTATGATAACGCTTCACCTTGAGCTATAATGTAGGGAGCAGCTTACATAGAAGGGACGAACTGGGATGCAGAAATGGATCATGAGCGGTTTGTTTTTTGCCGCCTGTGCCTTTGCGGTAGTACTTATGTTTACACTTCCAGGTAAAGAAGAGGTAGCTGAACAGAATAAGCCCACGATGCCGGAAGTTCAATTGGATGCGGCAAAAGCGGAAGCAACCGTGAAAGCCAGCTGTATCACCTGTCACGGCGATCAGCTTCAAGGTGGAGTTGGACCTAGCCTTCAAAATGAAGGTAGTCAGCATGATGCTGAAGGAATCTACAGCATCGTCACTAAAGGACGCGGTCAAATGCCTTCCTTTAAGGAGAAGTTGGCCCCCGAGGAGATTGCCAACGTCGCCCTCTGGCTCTCAGAGAAAAAATAATCTACCTAAGCAACTAAAAACGCCCGTGCCAGAAGATAGTTTACTATCTGTGCACGGGCGTTTATTTATGAGTTTGGGTGACACTAACGATTTTTCTCAAAGGCTTCATTAAATTCATGTGCCTCTCGAATATCTAGAGCTGTAATACCGTCTTCCTCATTTGATTTCAGTCGTAAAGTCACTGTCTTATAATCAATCGTAATATGTGGATGGTGATCAAAGGCTTCTGAAATGGTCGCTACTTCATCAACGAAAGCAATACCCTTCATATATTGGCTGAACATATATTTTCGCACCATGGTATTCTCTTCCAGCTTCCAACCTTCCAGCTTGCTGATCTGTTCACGCAGTTCTTCTTCCGTAAATAACAATTCGTTTCCTCCCTTACTAGAAATTGCAGTAAAATCCGCAGGTCCCTTTACTCGTCTTATTCGTTAAACAAAACATCCCTTAGCTTCTGAGGTCCAAGGGATGTGCCAGGATAAAGGCAATATTTTCGATTAAATGTATTCAAGAATCCCAGCGATTATAACTCGGCTATACCAATTTTAACACGGGCTACTAACTACGGGCAAATTACTCCTACCGCAACCTCTTCTTAAATCAAAATAACAGAGGCTAAATCCTCTTCTCCGACTAAAATATTAATGCGGTGCGTGTCTTTATCGTATATGATAACGCCGCTCCCCACCTCAATCATAGGTTCATTACCCAGCGCGAAGAAAAGATCCTCAGCCAGTGCCTCCCATACCTCCAGCTTGGATTCCTGCGGCAATTCTTGCCACTCTTCCGGATCCATTTCAAAAAATAAGTACCCATCGGAAATTCGTCCGACAGCCTCGGTCAAATCCGTTAAGATTTCACCGTAATCTCTACCATGCTTCACACCCACATGTATCACTCCGTTTTCTCCACAGATGAATAATTACTTACCTTATCCATTATAGCCGAAAAAATGACTTCACAAAAAACGGAATGATGTCGATAAATAAGAATATACGTTATTCGGTTTCGTACAGAGTGCCTTGCCGCTGTTTCAAGGATGATATACGCGGCTTTGTCGGAACACATCTTATAATCTCATGGACGAGGTGCATAATGGAAATTTCAACAATACTCGGTTTAATTTTTGGTCTAGTTGCAGTAATTTGGGGTATGATCCTCAAGCACGCTCCTCTTCACGCTTTAGCCACACCCGCCGCCTACGTTATTATCTTAGTAGGTACGGCAGCTTCCATCTTTATGGCCTTTCCGTTCTCGGAGGTCAAGAAGATTCCAAGTCTGTTTAAAATGATTTTTGTCAAAAAGAAATTAATCAGTAAACCCGAATTAATTACTATGTTCATGGAATGGGCGTCTATTACACGGCGTGAAGGTCTGCTGGCTCTCGAGTCTAAAGTCGATGAAATAGAAGATAACTTCCTCAGAAATGGCATGCGGATGATTATTGATGGAAATGATCAGGAATTTGTCCGTGATGTTCTCATGGAGGATATCCACGCCACAGAGGATAGACATAAAGCAGGCGCACTCATTTTCTCACAAGCAGGTATGTATGCTCCTACACTTGGCGTACTCGGGGCCGTTATCGGGCTTATCGCCGCGCTAGCTGATATGAGTGATATGAACAAATTGGCTGCAGCAATCGGGGCGGCCTTCATCGCAACACTACTCGGTATCTTTACAGGTTACGTATTATGGCATCCTATTGCCAATAAGCTGAAACGACTTTCCAAACGAGAAATTGAAGTTCGAATGATGATGGTCGAAGGTCTATTGTCCATACAATCCGGTGTATCCACTATTGCCATCAATCAGAAGCTTGCTGTCTTCCTAACACCTTCGGAACGAGCTAAGTTAAATGATGAGAAGGAGAGTGGATCGGGTGAGCAAAAAGACTAGACACGAAGAGCATGAAGAACACGCCGATGAATCGTGGCTACTACCTTATTCTGATCTCATGACCCTTCTGGTGGCCTTGTTCATCGTAATGTATTCTATGAGTGCAACGGATGCCAAAAAATTCGAAGAGATGAGTCAAGCCTTCAGTTCCGCCCTTAATGGGGGCACAGGTATTCTTGAAGAGCGGGCGGCAATGCCATCTAAGAGTCAAGAGGATCTAGGAAAAAATGATCAAATGGATAAATCAGTAACCAAGAAAAATGAAGAAGCAGAAATGGCTAAACTGCGGCAAAAGGAACAAGAGGATTTAGAGAAGCTCAAGAAGCAGTTTGATCAATATATTGGCAAAAACGGTCTTACTGATCTGCTCAGTACTAAGCTCAATCAGTCTCAGCTTATGATTACGATAAGCGATAACGCGTTGTTCGCTTCCGGACAGGCTGTAGTTAAAGATGAATCTCGGCAATTAGCAAAGTCCATCTCAACCATGCTGCAGCAATTCCCGGATTATGATGTAGTCGTGCAAGGACATACAGATAATATTCCTATCTCTAATAGCGACTATTCTTCCAACTGGGACCTCAGCGCCGATCGTGCCCTTCAGTTCATGAAGATCTTGCTAACAAATACAAATCTAAATCCAAGGAAATTTAGTGCAATTGGATACGGGGAATACCACCCCATTTCTGAAAATACTACAGCTGTTGGACGAAGTAAGAACCGCCGAGTTGAAGTGTCCATTATTCGTAAATATCAAGAAACCAAAGAGTTCTCAGGTATAGCTCCTACCGATGAATAATGGTTGTCCTATTACAAAGCATAAAGAGCTGTTCCAAGGTCTAAGACCGATGGAACAGCTCTTTTTTTGATAAATAGTATTCAAATCTAGGCTCTTCTAAGCTATAGAAGTTCGTAATTCAGTGTAGCTCCAAGTTCTTGCTTCTCTTCAGCAGACAACTCACGCCATTCTCCTGTTTGTAATGCCCCTAGACGAATATTCATAATCCGAATGCGTTGCAGCTTTCTAACCTCGTAGCCAAAAGCGCTACACATCCGGCGGATCTGCCGATTCTTACCCTCAGTCAAAATAATACGGAATACACGCTCTGTAATACGAGTGACCTCACAAGGTAGCGTCTTCTCACCCAATATCTTTACGCCGCTGGACATGCCGGTAATAAAGGATGGCGTAATCGGTCTGTCTACAGTAACTACATACTCTTTTTCATGCCGACCTTCGGCCCGTAAAATCTTGTTGACGATGTCCCCATCATTGGTAAGCAGAATCAATCCTTCTGAATCCTTATCGAGCCGACCAATCGGGAATATTCGCTCATGATGACCTACAAAATCGACAATATTGCCCTTAATATGCTGCTCTGTAGTTGAAGTGATACCCACTGGCTTGTTTAACGCAATGTAAACCGTCTGGCTTGATGTTTCAAGCGCTACACCGTCTATTCGCACATCATCACCCGGAACGGCCTGACTGCCAAGCACAGCAGGTTCTCCGTTGATCGTAACTCTACCACCTTCCACCAGCTTGTCTGCTTCACGGCGTGAACAGTAACCTGTCTCACTGATGAATTTATTAATTCTCACGTTGTCCTTCACTCCGTTCATCCTTAATATTAATCCAAGGGGTAACCGCACCCGCTGCAGGCAGCTTGATCATAACTGTTGTCCCTTGACCCACTTCACTTTGTATTTCCAAATGACCCTTATGAGCCTGAATAATACGTTGGCTAATCATTAGCCCTAGGCCTGTGCCCGACTCCTTATTGGTAAAGAAGGGTTCACCCAGCTTAGGCAACATATCCTTAGGAATTCCTTCGCCTTGATCTGAAATCAAAATAAAGACAGAATCCAAGGTATTTCTTAACTCCATTGAAATCACACCACCATCAGGCATAGCTTCAATTGCATTTTTGACAATGTTAATAAACACCTGCTTTAGCTGATTTACTTCACAATGTACGGTAGATGGATGTTCAGAGAACATGGCACTAAACTGAATCCCAAACAAATGAGCTTGGCTGTCTAATAGAGAAACCACATCCCCAAGGATGTCCCGCACATCTTTTTCCTGGAAATGAACAGCTTGAGGCTTGGCCAAAATCAAAAATTCACTTACGATCAGATTAATCCGTTCGAGCTCGGACAACATCAGTTCAATATGAAGTGGAACCAAAATCTGCTTCTCTTGTTGAAGCTGCAGAAATCCTTTTAGCGTCGTAAGAGGATTACGGATCTCATGGGCTACTCCCGCGGCTAATTGGCCTACAGTAGTCAGCTTCTCAGAGCGTCTAAGCAGTTCCTCCATTCGGTTACGCTCTGTCATATCACGTGAAACGTGAATAAAGGAATGAGGATACCCCTCTTCATCACGAATCACTGAGGTACTAACACTAACCTCAACTATTGTTCCATCACGTTTAAGTCTTACGGTTTCAATCGGTGGTAGAACCGCACCACTCTTTAACGCATTAAGCCGCTCTTCCTCCTGCTTAAGTGCTGGCGCAGGCACAAGGTAAGGCATATTGCCCAGCACCTCTTTAGCACTCCATCCATACAGTTCTTCGAAGGCTCTATTCGTACTAGTAATTCGCCCATCCATATCGATCGTATGAATCGCATCAGAGGTTCCGTTAATGACGGATTCCAAATGCTCCTTAACCGCTCGGTTCTCTTCCAGTGTCTGTTTGAGTCGATTGGTGCGCTGCATGAGGTGAGCCGTCATAGCATTGATTCGCAGTGCCAATTGCCCTAATTCATCCCGGCTTGTTACCTTAAGTGGAGGCTCGAATTTCCCTTTGGCTACATCGTTCACTTTGGCAAGTATCGCCTGAATGGGACGAGTAACAAATCCAGACAGTATGTAACTACATAACAAGAATAATGTAAGCAATAACAGTGACGTTGTCAGATTATTAATTAATTGTTCATGAACCACAGATGAAATCACGGAGTAATCCAAAACGACCCCAATCACGTAAGCTTTCAGTCCAGGAGATTGGATAGGGATGTAGCTTTTGAGCACTCTTTCTCCATGTACTTTCATCTCCAGTGTAACCGGCTTCTGCTTCTCTTGAGCTAATAGAATCGCCGCTCTATCCCGCTCCGGATTGCCATAAGTATAGGTGCCGTACTTAATGGGGCGGTTACCTAGCTTCTTATTCTGTGTGTCGCTTCCGTCAGCCTTCATGCTTGTAGAACCAAATGTTCCTGGGTTAAATCCTGTCAGTTCTAAAATCCCTGGATTAGCTTCTTTGGTTCTTGCTGCGATTTGGTCGGGATTAGTGATTTTGACGTAATCGCTGGCCTCAGTATTGAGAATAACAGGATTGATGATGTAGTTGCTCTCTTCATTACGATAATAACCCCACTTCTCAATGAAATCGGGATTGTAGGTTGAATATTCAAATGGGCCTGACCAAAAATGATCCAGAGCCTGTCCCCGACCCACGGATACCTCATGATTATCGAACAACTCCAAAAAGGCCAGATACCAGTAGCCCCAGTCCTTTGTGGACATCCCAATATCACTAGGTACCGAAGACCTTGCTACTACGACATCGTTATCAGTCTTTACCAGAATTGAAATATTAGACACGCCCACCTTGGTAGTTAGGGCCTTAAGTTCTTCGTTCGTCACATTCTTATAGTCTGGGTCCAGTTCCTCGGAGGCAAAGATAGCCGCCATCCTTAAATTATGCGCGATTTGATATTCTACATAGTTAGAGCTATAGTTACTTTGTTCTACAGAAACGGCCATTTGCATAGCGGTTAGTTGCATATTATTAATGCTTTCATTCCGTAGATTGTTTTGGGCGGCATAAAGGTTAAATGTCAGGTTCAGTGCTAAAATTAGCAACACCGCCCCAAAAATGATAGCAGATAGTTTTGTCTTTATGGACAAACTGTTTGTTCACCTCTTATCCACTGGTAAATCCTTGCGGGGCCTACAATAAACATCATACCTTTTGCCCTCACATTTGAAAAGACATTTCAATGAAGCATTCCAATTCAAGAAATATTGAAATTCAAAAGGACTTTCTCTACAATATACAAGTATAAACGCCTTCGGCGTCCTTGTTTAAGCGCGAAATATAAGGATTTAGTATAGCGTGAAACTTATAATTCTTTATATTTTAAGAAACCATCCACAGCTTATGCACATATGAACATTTTATTATAGAACGGTGTGTACAAAAATGTGTATAAGTAGGCGGTTATCCACAGAGTTATGCACATTTTGTTAAGAACGAATATTTGTTCGTTGTACAATGGATATAAAGAAAGGGAAGATGATTTTGAATATTAAAGCAGGTGAATCGCTAGATGATATGGAAGCGGTTCATGAACATTGGATGAGGCAGGCGATAGCAGAAGCCCTTAAAGCTGAAGCCTTAGGAGAAGTTCCTATTGGGGCTGTCATCGTACGTCACGGTGAAATTATAGGACGTGGATACAATTTAAGAGAAACAACAATGGATTCTACAGCTCATGCAGAAATGGTTGCTATTCGTGAAGCCAGCAAAATCATGAATTCCTGGCGACTGCTGGATTGCCAGCTGTATGTTACTTTAGAGCCTTGTCCAATGTGCGCAGGGGCGATTGTGCAATCAAGAGTACCTCTCACTGTGTACGGTACTCCTGATCCTAAGGCTGGATGTGCTGGTACCCTCATGAATTTGCTTGAAGAGCCTCGGTTTAATCATCGTACCGAAATCATTCAGGGAATTTTACAAGAAGAGTGTGCAGACCTACTGACCTCATTCTTTCGTCGTTTACGTCAAAAACCATCGAAACAAGCATAAACGCCTTCGGCGTCCTTATTTTATAAAAGGAGAATCCTGAAATGACCCTTACTTTATACCATACCTCACAAGGCATCTATATTTCTCCACTAGAGCTAAAGGATGCAGAGAACTTACTGGAGCTGCGTTTGTATAATCGGTTGGCACATGAACCATTTGAACCAAAACGCGATGAGCCATTCTACACTTTGGAGAGTCAACAACGGATCATCAATCAGCGTCTGGAGGATGCGCTGGAGGACAAAGCCTATATGTTCGGTGTCTATCTGCTTGATGGACAACTAATAGGCCAAATCACGCTATCTAATGTCTCAAGAGGTGTAGCTCAATATGCTGATTTAGGCTATTTAATGGATCATCGGATGCAAGGAAAAGGTTATATGACAGCAGCGGTCGGATTAATTCTAGGCTACGCTTTTCGAGCCTTAGGTCTTCATAGGGTTCAGGCAGCTATTCTATTTCATAATGAGGCTTCCCGGAGAGTGCTGGAGAAGAGCGGATTTAAACCTGAAGGTGTCGCCCGCCAGTATCTCAAAATAAACGGACAGTGGCAGGATCATCAAACCTACGCAATATTGGCCGAAGATTTGCTGCCGGATGATCTTAAATAGCTTTCAAATGACTACTTCAGGATTAGAAACTTATTCTTCTGATAAAAAAGACCCGCATGGGCGTATATCATACGCAGCATGCGGGTCTTTCTCTCATAACTTCTTATTAATAAGTCCCCACGCTACCGAATTGCTCCTCTAGTTGATCCATTGTAATTACATCATCGCCTTGAGGAATGCCAATTTTGAACTCAGGCTTCTCGTTAATCTTGTTATATTGACCCGTTCCGTTTACAGAGAAAGCTACGTTCGTGCCATCTTCCGGATCATTTACTTTAATATCCATCAATAAATCCTGATACACAGGGAATCCGTCCTTATTGATCGCTGTATTGTAGTGGAACTGATTAATCGTAAGATACTTATCAAGATCGGCCAAGCTCTTATCGAATTCGGTTCTAGTTTCACTTGATGTGATCTCTTCTTTAGCCTTAGCCAGATCAGCATCATTAATTTGCAGCATATCCTTGTATTCTTCCTTGCTCACAATATCAATGATTTTAGGCAGGGCATTATTCACAAAGATGGTGATTGCTTCTTTAACATTATCGTTTGTCACTTGGAACTGAACGACTTGCTTAGCCTCAACACCCTCTGGTAAATTTGCGTCCTTTGGACTAAGCTCATTAAAATACTTTCCTTCATCATATTCAGCTAGTACAGTGTCCAACACTTCATTAGAGAATTTTTGCATTTTCTGTGTATCAAGAGAGCTAGGATTAAACTCGGCACCCTCTTGCTCTGCCAACGCCTTCAGATCCACCTCTACAAACTTATTAACGATTGTCTCCGGAATCGGGAAGAACGGAATCGATGGAATCTTAACATACAACTTCTCAGTAGTCATCACCATAGGGACATTGAAGCTCATGCTCATATCGCCCTTGAGATTCAGAACCATAGTTAGCTCTGTCTGCATTGGATCAGCCTGATAAACCCCGTCGATGGTGATATCAGCATTCTTAAGCATGCTGAGTACCTGTGTGGTCATTGCAGCAGATTCAGCATCAGCGGTCTCGATAGTTAGATCATTAATCGAGAATTTACTCTTCATCTCATACGAAGACATCGTAGTCGCTTTTGTAGCGGCTGATTTTAAGGCCTCTTTTGGTGCCTCCTGTTTACTTCCACATCCCGGCAGAATTACTGCTGCTGTAAGCAACAGTGCCGCAGCCGATAAACCCCATTTTTTGTTCATTATTTTTCTCCTCTCCCATGTAAAAAAAATCTCCCCCCCTTAATGATAAACTATTTGTAAAAATCAAGAAACACTTCTTTATAATTCTTATTGTTTTTATTTGTTATCCTTGCGGATTATGATGGTCTACATGATTGGCTTGTTTCACCTTTTTAGAGCCAGAAAGCGGCTCTTGTCCTGAAGGATTATGATCCTTTCTGCGCTCACCTCCTGTGGGTTCTGCCCCAGGAACAGGTATACTTTTAGGCTTTGACATTGTTCATTCCTCCTAAGGATTAGTCATGCTCTGTAGAGCCTGGGCACATTCGTGAATTTGTCGTGAATACTGCTGTGCTAATAGCTGTACTGCATCACTATGCTCATCAATATGAATTCCACTCTGCTCCACATCAAGCAGATCAACAGCGACCTCTCTGCTATCTACATACCTGCAACGAAAATCAAGTGAGTACCCTTGACGTCCCGCTGCATTAAAATGAATAAGCAGACTATTCGGATCACCATCATCCGCTAGTACATTGAAACTGTCCCCATCCTCCATTAACGCAGGCAGGCGTTCTTGCCAGGCCGAGACAAGATTATGCTGATCTACTTCCAATTGTCTGTCCATAATTATGATCATCCTCCTTCTCTAATACATTGCGGAGAAATCAATCTTTTTATTCTCAATGGAACTAGGTTCATCAAACAATAATTAAAAATGTACTAGTTCAAGCACAACAAAAAACCGTCTCCAAAGGAGACGGTTTCTATCTGCTTATTTCTTAAATTTCATAAAGGAAATGGCGGAGAGGATGGGATTCGAACCCATGTGGGCTTGCACCCTAACGGTTTTCAAGACCGCCCCGTTATGACCGCTTCGGTACCTCTCCAAATGCATATAAATTTCACATGCATTAGTAATTGTACCATATGGTTCGAAGAAAAAGCAACTATTTTCTTAAATAGTTTTAGGTTGGATCGATTTTACATTGCGCATATACGGTTGTAGACATTCCGGAATCAGAACACTACCATCCTCTTGCTGATAATTCTCAAGAATTGCTGCAACAGTACGTCCAACAGCTAAAGCAGATCCGTTCAGCGTATGAACAAATTCAGGCTTGGATTTCGGATCTTTACGGAAACGAATATTTGCCCGACGCGCTTGGAAGTCCTCTGTATTTGAGCAAGAAGAGATTTCACGGTACATTCCACTCTCAGGCAGCCACACTTCCAAATCGTACGTCTTAGCCGATGTAAAGCCCATATCCGCAGTACATAGTCCAAGTACGCGATATGGCAATCCCAGAAGCTGCAGCACACGTTCAGCATCTGCTGTCATTTTTTCTAACTCCTCATAAGAGGATTCAGGTGTAGTAAGCTTCACCAGCTCTACCTTGTTGAATTGATGCTGACGAATCAAACCGCGAGTATCACGGCCAGCTGAACCCGCCTCAGAACGGAAACAAGAGCTGTATGCTACATGATACTTAGGTAGATCTGCTGCTGTCAAAATCTCTTCGCGATAGTAGTTGGTTACCGGTACTTCCGCTGTAGGAATCAAATAGTACTCGGTATCACGTAGCTTAAATAGATCTTCTTCAAACTTAGGAAGCTGTCCTGTTCCGTATAAGCTGTCTTTGTTGACAATGTAAGGTGGCAGCATTTCTTCGTAGTTATGCTCACCGCTGTGGAGATCCATCATAAAGTTAATAAGCGCCCGCTCTAAACGTGCTCCCAGTCCTTTATAGAAAACAAACCGAGATCCAGTAACCTTCGCTGCAGCTTCAAAATCAATGATATCGAGCTGCTGCGCAAGCTCCCAGTGTGATTTCGGAGTAAATCCGAACTCTTTGGGCTCTGACCAGCGACGCAATTCAACGTTATCATCCTCGGACTTACCTACTGGAACTGAATCATGAGGAATATTCGGAATACTCATGGTAAGTTCAGCAATCTGAACTTCCAGTTCACGTACTTCGTCATCAAGCTCTTTAATTCGGTCAGATACCGTACGCATTTCTGCAATTAGGTCATCTGCTGCCTCACCATTCTTTTTCTTCTTCGCTACTTCACCCGATACCGTATTGCGACGGTTCTTAAGACCTTCTGTTTCTTGCAGTAATTCACGTCTGCGTAGATCAAGTTGTGGAAAATCAGCAATCAAATCCAGTGATTTACCCCGTTTCTCTAAGGCTTGTTCAACTCGAGCATAATCACTGCGTAATACTTTTACGTCTAACACAAAGTTTCCCTCCTGAAAACAGCCTAAACTCTTTCAAATTGCTGCTTACAGCTTTGAAAGAGTCAGGATGTTCTTATATGCGATTCTGTTGTTGCACTTGCCTAGTAGCCTCTACCATATCAGCAAAATATTGATGTAGTCTGAAATCATCGGTCAATTCTGGATGAAAAGAAGACACCAGCAGGTTACCCTCCCGTGCAGTTACAATCTCATCATTATAGACTGTAAGCACATCAACTCGGGGGCCTACCTCGTTAATAAGCGGTGCACGTATAAATACAGCACGAACCGGCTCATCAATGCCCTTAACCTCCAGATCACATTCAAAGCTTTCCCGTTGACGACCGAATGCATTCCGAGCCACCGTAATATCCATTAGCTCCAAATGCCCTGGTTCGCCGCCGGCAATTCGTTTGGCCAGAACAATCATACCCGCGCATGTTCCAAAAATCGGCTTGCCCTGATTGGAGAAATCACGTATAGCTTCGATGAAACCGTATTTTCGCATCAGTTTACCGATCGTTGTACTCTCACCACCAGGAATAATTAGGCCATCAACCTCCTCAAGCTGCTCTACTCGCTTGATAGGTACGCCCTCTGCTCCGGTCTTCTCTATACTAACAATATGCTCCGTAACAGCGCCTTGAAGCGCCAGCACTCCTATTTTCATCCGGGCAACCTTCTCTCTATTAACGGCCACGCTCCGACATACGTTCAGCCGGGGTTAGAGTTGCAATATCAATCCCCTTCATTGGTGCGCCAAGGTTCTTGGATACTTCTGCAATCAGTTTGTAATCAGTATAGTGTGTAGTAGCTTCAACGATCGCACGGGCAAATTTCTCAGGGTTGTCCGATTTAAAAATACCCGAGCCTACGAACACACCATCCGCACCTAGATGCATCATCAGGGCAGCATCGGCAGGAGTTGCTACACCGCCAGCAGCAAAGTTAACAACCGGCAGCTTACCAAGCTCATGCACTTCAAGCAGTAGCTCGTAAGGAACTCCCAGGTTCTTAGCTTCATTATATAGCTCATCCTTAGACAAATTGGTTACTTTACGGATTTGACTGTTAATAAAGCGCATATGACGCACTGCTTCAACAATGTTGCCTGTTCCTGGCTCACCTTTGGTACGGATCATGGATGCACCTTCGTTAATACGTCTCAAGGCTTCTCCCAGGTCTTTGGCTCCACATACGAATGGAACAGTGAACTCACGTTTATTAATATGGAAGACTTCATCAGCAGGAGTAAGAACTTCACTCTCATCCAAATAGTCAACACCCAAGGATTCCAGAACCTTTGCTTCTACATAATGGCCAATACGAGCCTTAGCCATAACAGGGATACTTACCACTTTAATAACCTCTTCTACAATTGTAGGATCGGCCATCCGTGCTACACCGCCAGCTGCGCGAATGTCAGAAGGTACGCGTTCCAAAGCCATAACAGCTACAGCACCCGCAGCCTCAGCAATTTTTGCTTGTTCTGCATTCATGACGTCCATAATGACGCCGCCTTTTTGCATTTCTGCCATGCCTCTTTTAACTCGCGATGTTCCAGTTTCCATGTCCTAGCCCCCCGAATGATCTATCTTAATCTAACTTGTAATTTTACCCCAATGAAGGGAAATATACAATCCACTTACTCGGATTTAACGCAATTTTCGACGCGAAACTCATTAGAACAAGTTCTTGATCCCAGTAAACAAATCGCCGAAGAAATCTCCAATGGCTCTAAGGAATAAACTAAACCAACCGGCCTTCTCCGCTTCTTCAGCAGTAATCAGATTAACTGTTTTCTCCTGTGCTTCTGCCATGCCTTCAACCTTGTAGGAGTAAGTGACTTTACCTACTTTAGTAGATTGTTTTATAGGAGCAACTAAGGTTGCTGGATCATTTACTTCAACGGTTGTCTTAATTTCAGGAGAGGTTGTTCCTTTAGGGACGATAAAAGAAACAGCTTCATCCGTTACTACAGGCACCTCTTTATCTTTACCTTTAAGAACTGGTACGGTTTCATTGCCGGCTATCACTGCTTTAGGCGCTACAACCTGTTTAATTTCAAAATTATTAAATCCGAAATCAAGTACTTTCTTCGTCTCTGTAAAACGGTGTGGCTCTGTATTAGCCCCCATTACTACACTTATCAGACGCATGCCATCACGTACCGCTGTACCTGCAAAACAATATTTTGCTCTAGCGGTATGGCCTGTTTTCAAACCATCCAATCCCTCATACGCATAAGCCTTAAAATTCTGAATATTCTTGTTAGCTTCCAACATCCAGTTAAAGTTAATCATTGGAGCAGTATCGCGTTCACGGAACTTATAAGACTGCACCGTTGTAAATCTATTAAAATCAGGATGATCAGTAACGATATATTTGGCAAGAATAGCAGCATCCATCGCTGACATTACGTTTTCTTTCTTATCAGTTGAGCGGTACTTCTTAGGCATGTCAGCTTTGTCTAATCCAGTAGAATTAACAAAATAGGCAGTTTTCATCCCCATCTTCTGGGCAGTCTGATTCATTAGCTCTACGAATTCCAATTCTGATCCAGAAACTAGTTCTGCCAAAGCTACTGTAGCATCATTTGCAGATCCGACAGCCATTGCTATGTACAGCTCTTCAACCGTATGCTCGTCATTTTCCGCTAGAAAAATACGTGATCCAACCTGTTTAGACGCATTTTCCCCTACTATGACTTTTTGATCCCATGAAAGCTGTCCAGTCTTCACCGCTTCTGCTACAAGATACTCTGTCATCATCTTAGTCATACTTGCAGGAGGCAAAGCCTCATCTGCATTCATAGATAGAAGAATTTCACCTGTTGTTGGTTCTATTAGAACCGCTGATTTCAAATTTAGACCCAGTGATTCCACAGAAGGGATCTTTACTGCTTTCTGAGTTGTCTGAGTTGTAGTACCAGCTTGGATTGTCGTTGTCGTACCTTCCTCAGCGAATGCCGGAAGTGGAGTGGAAACTAACATATTTAAAAGTAGACCTACTGTGACTGTCTTAATCATAAATTGCTTACCGTTAAATTTCTGTTTGTGCTTCAATGATTACTACTCTCCTTTAAACCTCATATCAATAGCTTGTTCTATTCTAACACAGGGGTACACGCAAAAAAAGACAGACAGGACGAAATAGTCCTGTCTGTCCAAAAAATAGTCTTTCTAGTCCATTACACGGAATAGTTTGGCGCTTCTTTCGTGATTTGCACATCATGTGGATGGCTTTCGCGAAGTCCAGCACTTGTGATACGAATGAACGAAGTGTCATTCCGAAGCTCTTCGAGCGATTTGGTACCGCAGTAGCCCATACCCGAACGCAGTCCGCCAATCAATTGATGAACGGTATCCGAAAGAGGCCCTTTAAAAGCGATACGACCTTCAATTCCTTCAGGAACAAGCTTCTTATCATCATCTTGGAAATAACGATCTTTACTACCTTGTTTCATGGCACTCATACTGCCCATACCACGATATACTTTAAATTTACGGCCTTGATAAAGCTCTGATTCTCCTGGGCTTTCTTCAGTACCCGCAAACATACTTCCCATCATTACTGCATGAGCACCAGCGGCAATAGCCTTAGTAATTTCACCGGAGTACTTAATTCCACCGTCAGCGATAATAGGAACTCCGTACTCACGAGCAACTGTCGCACAATCATAAATGGCTGTAACCTGTGGTACACCAATACCAGCGATAACGCGTGTTGTACAGATAGAACCCGGTCCAATACCTACTTTAACTACAGAAGCTCCTGCTTCAATTAGTTCACGGGTTGCTTCGCCAGTAGCTACGTTACCAGCAACAATCGTAAGATCAGGATACAATTCACGAATTTGGCGAACAGCTTCAATAATATTAATATGGTGACCATGCGCAGAATCGACAACGATCAAATCCACACCTGATTTCACTAACTCTGCAGTACGTTCGAATGTATCTTTAGAGATACCAACAGCTGCTCCAACTAGTAAGCGACCTTGTGCATCTTTGGCTCCGTTAGGGAACTGAATGGCCTTCTCGATATCTTTAATCGTGATCAAGCCCTTAAGAACGTTATTCTCGTCCACCAGCGGCAATTTCTCAATTTTATGACGTTGTAAGATGCCTTCTGCTTCTTGAAGTGTCGTACCTACAGCAGCAGTCACGAGATTCTCATGTGTCATAACTTCTTTGATTGGAATATTAAAGTCATGAATAAAACGTAAATCTCTATTAGTTAGAATACCGACCAGTTTGTTGTCACTGTCTACAATCGGTACTCCGGAAATACGATATTTACCCATCAACAGTTCAGCATCGGATACCAGATGTTCTGCTGAAAGAGAGAATGGGTTAGTAATAACTCCGCTCTCGGAACGTTTTACACGATCCACTTCTTCCGCTTGCTGCTCTACAGGCATATTCTTGTGAATAATCCCGATACCACCCTCACGAGCAATAGCAATGGCCATAGCCGCTTCTGTGACTGTGTCCATACCTGCACTCATAAGCGGGATGTTCAACTTCACATTCTTACTTAGAACTGTAGTCAAATCTACTTCCTTCGGCAGTACCTCAGATTTACGCGGAACCAGCAGCACATCATCAAAAGTCAGACCTTCTTTACCAAACTTATCTTTCCACACCTGGGTCATTCCTCCTCGGTTGTTTTTAAATTATACCCGCCTACAAACTTTATAAAAGAAGAACCTTCGACTTTAAGTCCATTCACGACAGACAACTCTGTACATCTGGAAGTTGAACAAGTTCATATCTTCAATTTAGGTTTGAGATGCTTATCCAAAAATATATTATTGCCATCTTAGCAAAGGGCATTTGGACTGTCAAGAACATTACATCATCAGAGTAGGTATTCAAAAAACGACTGCCGCGTAAGCGAATTATTGGACTATTGTCCATGTACAGTGGACATTGGTTGGTGAAATTATACATTACAACATAACCATTACCTATGCTAAGATGCTTCACTCTAATGTAGTATCTCAAAATATAACCTAATGAATTCTTCAACAATACAACAAAAAGACCACTGTCGATTACTCAACAGTGGTCTTGTGTGCTTGGCAACGTCCTACTCTCCCAGGACCCTTCGGTCCAAGTACCATCGGCGCTGGAGGGCTTAACGGTCGTGTTCGGGATGGGTACGCGTGGAACCCCTCCGCTATCGCCACCAAACATGCGTCTGTGAAACAGACGCTGCCGCGTGAAATTTCGTTCATCACCAGAAGTGAGAATGAATTTCTAAGCGTGTTACAGGCTTGATGCCTGAAAACTGAATCCGAGTTGAATTTGCGTTTTAAGTATAGGATAAGCCCTCGACCGATTAGTATTGGTCAGCTCCATGCATTACTGCACTTCCACCTCCAACCTATCTACCTCGTCGTCTTCAAGGGGTCTTACTAATTGGGAAATCTCATCTTGAGGGGGGCTTCACGCTTAGATGCTTTCAGCGCTTATCCCGTCCGTACGTAGCTACCCAGCCATGCTTCTGGCGAAACAACTGGTGCACCAGCGGTACGTCCATCCCGGTCCTCTCGTACTAAGGACAGCTCCTCTCAAATTTCCTGCGCCCACGACAGATAGGGACCGAACTGTCTCACGACGTTCTGAACCCAGCTCGCGTACCGCTTTAATGGGCGAACAGCCCAACCCTTGGGACCTACTTCAGCCCCAGGATGCGATGAGCCGACATCGAGGTGCCAAACCTCCCCGTCGATGTGGACTCTTGGGGGAGATAAGCCTGTTATCCCCAGGGTAGCTTTTATCCGTTGAGCGATGGCCCTTCCATGCGGTACCACCGGATCACTAAGTCCGACTTTCGTCCCTGCTCGACTTGTAGGTCTCGCAGTCAAGCTCCCTTATGCCTTTGCACTCTTCGAATGATTTCCAACCATTCTGAGGGAACCTTGGAACGCCTCCGTTACTCTTTAGGAGGCGACCGCCCCAGTCAAACTGCCCGCCTGACACGGTCCCCGTACCCGATAAGGGTACTAGGTTAGAACCTAGATACGATCAGGGTGGTATCCCAACGGCGCCTCCACCGAAGCTTGCGCTCCGATTTCTACGGCTCCCACCTATCCTGTACAGATCGTACCCAAATTCAATATCAAGCTGCAGTAAAGCTCCATGGGGTCTTTCCGTCTTGTCGCGGGTAACCTGCATCTTCACAGGTATTAAAATTTCACCGGATCTCTCGTTGAGACAGCGCCCAAGTCGTTACGCCATTCGTGCGGGTCAGAATTTACCTGACAAGGAATTTCGCTACCTTAGGACCGTTATAGTTACGGCCGCCGTTTACTGGGGCTTCGGTTCATAGCTTCGGGTTACCCCTAACCACTCCCCTTAACCTTCCAGCACCGGGCAGGCGTCAGCCCGTATACTTCGCCTTGCGGCTTCGCACAGACCTGTGTTTTTGCTAAACAGTCGCTTGGGCCTTTTCACTGCGGCCCCCTCGTGCTATTCACACTACCGGGGCACCCCTTCTCCCGAAGTTACGGGGTCATTTTGCCGAGTTCCTTAACGAGAGTTCTTCCGCGCGCCTTAGAATTCTCTTCTCGCCTACCTGTGTCGGTTTGCGGTACGGGCACCTTCTCCTGGCTAGAGGCTTTTCTTGGCAGTGTGAGATCATGACCTTCGCTACTACAATTTTCGCTCCCCATCACAGCCCAGCCTTAATGATGTGCGGATTTGCCTACACATCAGCCTCACTGCTTAGACGGACATATCCATCAGTCCGCGTCACTACCCTCCTGCGTCACCCCATCGCTCATAGCGGATTACGGTGGTACAGTAATTTCAAACTGTTGTCCTTCGACTACGCCTTTCGGCCTCGCCTTAGGTCCCGACTTACCCTGAGCGGACGAGCCTTCCTCAGGAAACCTTGGGCTTTCGGCGGATCAGATTCTCACTGATCTTTTCGTTACTCATACCGGCATTCTCACTTGTATGCTGTCCAGCGCTCCTTACGGTACACCTTCAACCCACATACAACGCTCCCCTACCCCAGATACATACGTATCTAGCCATAGCTTCGGTGGTGTGTTTAGCCCCGTTACATTTTCGGCGCAGAGTCACTCGACCAGTGAGCTATTACGCACTCTTTCAATGGTGGCTGCTTCTAAGCCAACATCCTGGTTGTCTGTGCAACTCCACATCCTTTCCCACTTAACACACACTTGGGGACCTTAGCTGATGGTCTGGGCTGTTTCCCTTTTGACAATGGATCTTAGCACTCACTGTCTGACTCCCGGCAATAAGTATATGGCATTCGGAGTTTGACTGAGCTTGGTAATCCTTGCGGACCCCGCACCCAATCAGTGCTCTACCTCCACTACTCTTATACCGAGGCTAGCCCTAAAGCTATTTCGGGGAGAACCAGCTATCTCCGAGTTCGATTGGAATTTCTCCGCTACCCCCACCTCATCCCCGCACTTTTCAACGTACGTGGGTTCGGGCCTCCAGTGCGTGTTACCGCACCTTCACCCTGGACAGGGGTAGATCACACGGTTTCGGGTCTACGTCCACATACTCATTCGCCCTATTCAGACTCGCTTTCGCTGCGGCTCCACCTTCTCGGCTTAACCTTGCATGTTAAACGTAACTCGCCGGTTCATTCTACAAAAGGCACGCCATCACCCATAAATAGGGCTCTGACTTTTTGTAAGCACACGGTTTCAGGTTCTATTTCACTCCCCTTCCGGGGTGCTTTTCACCTTTCCCTCACGGTACTGTTTCACTATCGGTCGCCAGGTAGTATTTAGCCTTAGCAGATGGTCCTGCTGGATTCATACGGGGTTTCACGTGCCCCGCACTACTCGGGATCCGTCTCGGAGAGAACACAGTTTAGGCTACAGGGCTTTTACCTCTATCGCGGGCCTTTCCAGACCTCTTCGCCTACCATATTCCTTTGTAACTCCATGTGAGACGTCCCACAACCCCTAAGAGCAAGCTCTTAGGTTTAGGCTGTTCCGCGTTCGCTCGCCGCTACTGACGGAATCACTATTGTTTTCTCTTCCTCAGGGTACTTAGATGTTTCAGTTCCCCTGGTCTGCCTCTACATTTCCTATGTATTCAGAAATGAGTAACTGCGAATTACCACAGCTGGGTTTCCCCATTCGGACACCCCCGGATCAAAGCTTGCTTACAGCTCCCCGAGGCAGTTTCGTTGTTCGCCACGTCCTTCGTCGGCTCCTGGCGCCTAGGCATCCTCCGTGTGCTCTTATTAGCTTAACCTTTGCTCCGATGTTTCGCTTGTTCGCACAATCGATAATCTTCGCTTCCAGCTAATAACTAACGTACTTGTTTACACAAGTTATAGCTAAAAGATGTTCTAAAACGCAAATTCGTTTCGGTATCCAGTTTTCAAGGATCAAGTCTTACTGAGAGCTTAAACTCTCAAAACTGAGCAACGAGTGAGTAACAGGCCTAAACCTGAGATTTGGAAGTTTAACTTCCGATTTGAATGTCTCCATTGCAGGAAACGATTCTCCATAGAAAGGAGGTGATCCAGCCGCACCTTCCGATACGGCTACCTTGTTACGACTTCACCCCAATCATCTACCCCACCTTCGGCGGCTGGCTCCCTTGCGGGTTACCCCACCGACTTCGGGTGTTGTAAACTCTCGTGGTGTGACGGGCGGTGTGTACAAGACCCGGGAACGTATTCACCGCGGCATGCTGATCCGCGATTACTAGCAATTCCGACTTCATGCAGGCGAGTTGCAGCCTGCAATCCGAACTGAGACCGGCTTTGATGGGATTGGCTTCACCTCGCGGCTTCGCTTCCCGTTGTACCGGCCATTGTAGTACGTGTGTAGCCCAGGTCATAAGGGGCATGATGATTTGACGTCATCCCCACCTTCCTCCGGTTTGTCACCGGCAGTCACTCTAGAGTGCCCAACATGACTTGCTGGCAACTAAAGTTAAGGGTTGCGCTCGTTGCGGGACTTAACCCAACATCTCACGACACGAGCTGACGACAACCATGCACCACCTGTCTCCTCTGTCCCGAAGGCCGCTGCTATCTCTAGCAGATTCAGAGGGATGTCAAGACCTGGTAAGGTTCTTCGCGTTGCTTCGAATTAAACCACATACTCCACTGCTTGTGCGGGTCCCCGTCAATTCCTTTGAGTTTCAGTCTTGCGACCGTACTCCCCAGGCGGAGTGCTTACTGTGTTAACTTCGGCACCAAGGGTATCGAAACCCCTAACACCTAGCACTCATCGTTTACGGCGTGGACTACCAGGGTATCTAATCCTGTTTGCTCCCCACGCTTTCGCGCCTCAGCGTCAGTTACAGCCCAGAAAGTCGCCTTCGCCACTGGTGTTCCTCCACATATCTACGCATTTCACCGCTACACGTGGAATTCCACTTTCCTCTTCTGTACTCAAGTCACCCAGTTTCCAGTGCGACCTTAGGTTGAGCCCAAGGTTTAAACACCAGACTTAAATGACCGCCTGCGCGCGCTTTACGCCCAATAATTCCGGACAACGCTTGCCCCCTACGTATTACCGCGGCTGCTGGCACGTAGTTAGCCGGGGCTTTCTTCTCAGGTACCGTCACTCCGATAGCAGTTACTCTACCGGACGTTCTTCCCTGGCAACAGAGCTTTACGATCCGAAAACCTTCATCACTCACGCGGCGTTGCTCCGTCAGACTTTCGTCCATTGCGGAAGATTCCCTACTGCTGCCTCCCGTAGGAGTCTGGGCCGTGTCTCAGTCCCAGTGTGGCCGTTCACCCTCTCAGGTCGGCTACGCATCGTCGCCTTGGTGGGCCGTTACCCCACCAACTAGCTAATGCGCCGCAGGCCCATCCCTCAGTGACAGATTGCTCCGTCTTTCATTCTTCCTTCAGGAGAAAAAAGAAATTATCCGGTATTAGCTACCGTTTCCGGTAGTTATCCCAGTCTAAGGGGCAGGTTGCCTACGTGTTACTCACCCGTCCGCCGCTAAGTTGTTTTGAAAGCAAGCTTTCAAAACAACTCCGCTCGACTTGCATGTATTAGGCACGCCGCCAGCGTTCGTCCTGAGCCAGGATCAAACTCTCCAATTAGTATTGAAAAGAGCGATATGCTCATTTTGAAACATCTGACGAGAAAATTAATTCTCTATTTTGGATTTCACTTACGTGATTTCCTACTCACTCGTTGTTCAGTTTTCAAAGATCAAGTTCTCGTTGGCGCCGTTTAATGTCTCAGCAGCAACTCTTATACTATATCATGTTCGGCCGTTTAATGTCAAGCTCTTTTTTTTAATTCTTTTTCGAGCTCGGCATGTGTGTTTCTCGGCCAGAAATAGAATATATCATGTATAGAGATTCATTGCAACACTTTTTTTCAAATAAATTAGTATTAAGCTTTATATCCTCAAAACAACACTAGATCCGTTGCCTTCTGATCAACAGTAGCCAAGGAGAACCGCCGCTAGACAGTCCCCCTGTGCTCATTGTTGTATAAATACTATTCGTTTGAACGGTTACGCATATGCGGGAACAGCAGTACATCACGAATAGATGCAGAATTGGTGAGTAACATGATCAAACGGTCAACACCGATTCCCAGTCCACCCGTAGGAGGCATACCATATTCCAAAGCACGGATGAAATCATCGTCCATCTCATGAGCTTCGTCATTGCCTTGCTCTTTCTCCTGGATTTGCGCTTCAAAGCGTTGACGCTGGTCGATCGGATCATTCAATTCACTAAATGCATTTGCATGCTCACGACCTACAATAAACAATTCAAAACGATCCGTGAAGCGTGGATCCTCATCATTTTTCTTAGCAAGTGGTGAGATTTCAACCGGATGTCCCATTACAAAGGTAGGCTGAATCAAAGTTTCCTCTACAAATTGCTCAAAGAAAGCATTAAGGATATGACCGAAAGACATGTGCTTCTCTACAGGTACACGGTGCTCTTTAGCCAAAGCCTGTGCTTCCTCATCTGTCATATGAACACTGAAATCAACACCGGTTACTTCTTTAACGGCATCAACCATAGTTACACGACGCCATCCTGGGGACAGATCTACTGGCTTGCCTTGATAGTCCACCTGCTGAGTTCCTAATACCTCTTGGGCAATATGAGCGATCATATTCTCGGTAAGGTTCATGATGTCCTTGTAATCAGCATAAGCTTCATACAGCTCAATCATAGTAAACTCAGGATTGTGACGAGTCGAGATCCCTTCGTTACGGTAGACACGACCGATTTCGTATACTTTTTCCAGTCCACCAACAATAAGACGTTTCAAATGAAGCTCAATAGCAATACGCATATACAGCTGCATTTCAAGCGTGTTGTGGTAAGTGATGAACGGACGCGCAGCAGCTCCACCGGCAATCGCATGAAGTGTAGGTGTTTCAACTTCAAGATAGCCAAGTGAATCCAAATAACGACGCATCGATTGAATGATTCTTGAACGAGCAATAAACGTCTGTTGAACTTCTGGATTAATAATCAAATCAACATAGCGCTGACGATAACGCAGCTCTACATCTTTAAGACCATGATATTTCTCAGGAAGTGGCAACAAAGACTTGGACAAGACTTCGAGATTATGCACTTTGATGGAGGTCTCGCCTGTTTTGGTTTTGAATACCGTTCCGCGAACGCCGATGATATCTCCTAGATCGAGAACATTGAACGCAGTGTATTGCGTTTCAGGAATGCTGTCTTGACGAACATAAAGCTGAATTCTTCCACTGAGGTCTTGGATATGCGCAAAACTAGCTTTACCCATAACACGTTTTGCCATAATACGACCCGCTATGCTGACTTCAACAGATAGCTCGTCCAATTCTTCTTTAGAAAGTCCATCATACTTTGATACTAGGTCGCCAGCGTTAGCTGTACGCTCATACTTTTTGCCGAAAGGATCGATACCAAGTCCTCTTAGCTCGTCCAATTTGGCACGGCGGATTTGCAAAAGCTCACTAAGTTCGTTCTCTGCATTCTCCACATTATTCATTTCCTCGGTCATGCTATTCATCCCCTTGCAGATATAAATCCCTTATATTTTGAAAAAAAGCTTCCCTAAGGAAGCTTTCCCAAACAATGTTCCCTTATCTGCCTGCATACAACAAAACTACTTATACATTCGGCAGCACATCTATTTACAGATTATAAGATCTGTACACTACTTCATTCTGATATCGAGAATTTTATATTGAATAACGCCTGCAGGTGTATTAACATCAACAATCGTGCCTATTTTCTTCCCGATGATGGCTTTGCCTACTGGACTTTCGTTGGAGATCTTATTATTCAGTGGATCGGACTCTGCTGTGCCTACGATCGTATACTCCATAGTGTCGCCATACTCCAAATCTTCAACACTTACAGTAACACCGATACTTACCACGTCAGTAACGATCTCATCGCTATTAATGATGCGCGCATTGCGAAGCATCTTCTCCAAGGTGATAACGCGTCCTTCGATAAAAGCTTGCTCATTCTTCGCGTCTTCATACTCCGAGTTCTCACTGATATCTCCGTAGCCAATTGCTACCTTAATCCGTTCAGCAACCTCGCGGCGTTTCACAGATTTGAGGAATTCCAGTTCATCTTCCAGACGTTTTAGCCCGTCCGGCGTAAGGATGACTTCTTTATCGCTCATCTCAACCGATTCTCCTGTCGTATACATTTATTGAAAACACCATACTATATGCTAATCTAGGAGGATAAGAACCCTCCCTGCTGCATTGCTCTTACTGTAACGGCGATTTTATACTGTGAAATTATATTGGAACCGCTACAAAATGTCAATGACACCACATATAAAGTGGGATGTGTTCAAAAAGCGTTAGGAAAATAACGTTTATACTGCGGAAGAAGACAATACACTACCCTTATTCTCTTCTTCATGCTGTAGTTGAACGACAAAATCATTCAAAATCTTCACCATTCCATCACGTTTTGTCTCTAACATGAGCACATCCTTCACTCGTGCAGCAGACTTCAGGCCTTTTAAATACCAAGCCATATGCTTACGCATGTCACGAACGGCAACAGCTTCTCCCTTGAGAGCAACCAGTCGATCCATATGAAGAATGGCAACCTTAATTTTCTCTTCTAACCCTGGCTCAGGCATCAGTTCCCCGGTGCTTAAATACTGAATTGTACGATACAGCATCCATGGGTTACCTAGCGCACCACGCCCGATCATGACCCCATCACAACCGGTCTGATCAAGCATCGCCCGAGCATCTTCAGGTGTATTGACATCACCATTGCCGATAACCGGAATGGAGACCGCTTCTTTTGCCATCTTGATATAATTCCAATCCGCGCGCCCCGTGTAGAGTTGCTCCCGTGTTCGTCCGTGTACACTGACAGCCTTGCCGCCCGCACGTTCTACTGCACGCGCATTATCTTCGACAAAAATATGTTCACTATCCCAACCAATCCGCATCTTCACAGTTACGGGTTTATCGACAACATCGACAACCGCGGATACCATTTCATAGATTTTGTCGGGATTCAAAAGCCAGCGGGCTCCCGCATCACATTTTGTTACTTTAGGCACCGGGCAGCCCATATTGATATCGATAATATCAGCATTGGTTTCTTTATCAACTACTTTTGCCGCTTGCACCAGTGACTCTCTATCTCCACCAAAAATCTGCAAGCTAAGCGGTTTTTCCCGTTCATCGACGAACAACATTTCGCGAGTACGAGTGTTTCCGTGAATAATAGCTTTGTCACTCACCATTTCCGCACAGACTAAACCTGTACCAAACTCTTTAGCGATTAGACGAAAGGCCGGATTGCACACGCCAGCCATAGGTGCCAGAACGACTTGATTCTTCATCTCAATGTCGCCAATCTTCAGCATTCGTATCACTTCCTTTATTCCTATTTGTATTCCTTAACAATTATGAGTTAGGGTTTACCAATTCTTCGGTTGTAACCTCTAGGACATTCGCAATTTTATCTAAAATTTGATCTTCCAAATGTCTGTTGCCCCTCTCAACTGCGCCAAGCACAGCCAAGGAAATTCCAGTGAGATCCGCAAGTTCCTGTTGAGTATAGCCTTTTAGCTTGCGGAATGCCCTGACCCTCCGTCCCATACGCTTGATGTCCACAACCGAATTCCTTCCTTCCCGTCTATGTCTTGAAGCGCTTCTGTAATCAACTTGCGGAGCCCGGAAGACTGTTCATCCTGTGGAACGATATCACTGAGCGGAAGCATTACAAATGCGCGCTCTAGCATACGTGGATGCGGCAACGTTAAATGCGGGGTATCAAGTGTCTGGCCCTCTACCCACAATAAATCCAGATCTACCGTTCTCGGTCCGTAACGGATATCCCGGATACGACCCAGCTGCGTTTCGATCCCTAGCATTACTTCCAGCAAGGTCTCCGGCGCAAGCGTCGTGCGTAAAGCTGCTGCCATATTGAGAAACTGTGGCTGATCCAAATAACCTACTGGCTCTGTCTCGTAAACTTTGGAGCAGCGAATTACCGATATTTCATCATGATTATTCAGTCTGTTCAAAGCTTCTGACAGCGTGCCCTCACGGTCGCCTAAATTAGCCCCTAAAGCAATATAAGCCTCTGATTCTTCAGAGGTGGAATGTATGTTCATGGACTTTATTCTCACTTTCTAGTTCTGCGCAGCTCCACAGTCACTCCCTGAAAATGAATGTCGAATGGCGGATGCGGTTTAGTTACCTTTACCGTTACTGCATTGATAACAGTATAAGTGTCCAGTACGGAGGATGCAATATATTCTGCCAGAGCTTCGATCAACTTAAAAGACTTTATTTCGACAATATTTTTGACCAGTTCATGCACTTCAGCATAGTTTACGGTTTGGTTCAAATCATCGTTTTGGCCCGCTCCCTGCAGCTCAAGCTCTAGCTCCAAATCAATGTAAAAGCGCTGACCCAGCTTACGCTCCTCTTCAAACACACCGTGATATCCGTAATATTCCATTCGATGCAGCGTCATTTTATCCATCTTTAAACCCGCCCTTTTTTATAAAATATCTTTATTCACGCACCAATGGAGGTGCAGCATACAACATCGCATCACACATCTTGACCGTTCGATGAATTAGGGACACATCATGTACTCGTACGATCTGGCAGCCCTGAGCAATACCAAAGGCTACTGTAGCTGCGGTACCTTCCACAACATCATCAGGAGGCAAATCAAGTACGGTCCGGATGAATTTTTTGCGTGATGTCGCCAGTAAAAGTGGATACCCAAACTCAGTCAACCCGTCCAAAAGCATCATCGCCTGCAAATTTTCATTAAAATCCTTCGCAAAGCCGATTCCTGGATCCAAGATGATATTGGCTGGCTTCACTCCTGCGGCTAAAGCAAGATCAATACTTGCCTTAAGGTCTGCCCACATATCCGCACTTAAATTCGTATAATCACGGTCCTGTCGGTTATGCATCAAAATAATGGGACAGTCTGCAGCAGCTGCCACTGCCGCCATTTCCGGATCTGCCTTACAGCCCCATATATCATTAATGATATGGGCACCAGCTGCAATAGCTTGGCGTGCCACTTCAGCTTTGTAGGTATCAATAGATAACGCAATATGTGGTGCCGCTCGATGAATACTCTCGATGACAGGCAATACACGCGCTAGTTCCTCTTCAAGCCCCACCGGTTTATGACCAGGACGGGTAGATTCTCCACCAATATCTATAATATCAGCACCGTCAGCAGCCATACGCAGCGCATGCTCTACGGCTTTATCTGGATGATTCCAAAGTCCTCCATCTGAAAAAGAATCCGGAGTTACATTCAGGATACCCATAATCAGCGTTCGATTTCCCAACTCCAAATTTGTATCTCCACAGCGGTACGTACGCTTGAATATGACTGGTCTCATTTCGGCATGCCCGTCCTTTCTCTATAGGATGAAATCAAATCTGAAGTCATTCTGCCGCAAAGGCCTTCGCCTACGGTAAATCTTTTATCTTTTTCCCAAAGCGTTGTGACTGGGACAATTTCTTGTACAGAATTAGTAAGAAACACTTCGTCGGCTATTTTCAACTGCTCCCAGTGATACGCGCCCTCTTCTACCTTAATTCCAGCACAACGAGCCAGCTCCATTACCATTTCCCGGGTAATTCCCGGCAGAATCCCAGTTGAGATATCTGGAGTGTGGAGAATATTATTTTTTATAAAAAAAATGTTGCTGACAATGCCCTCTGCTATGACCTCTTGTGCAGTCAACATCAGACCTTCAGCACCATTCGCAGCAGAAGCGTAACCTCTAAGCTCACGCTTGGCCAAAATATTATTCATATAATGCAGCGACTTGAATCGCACTGCCCCCTCAGGAGTGTTACGTCGTAAGGACAACAGCTGCAGATCTTTGCCTTCACTGTATAGCTTATCGGATAAATTCGGCAGCGCTTTGATGTATAGCAAATGATTAGGTTCACGATAATCGCCCGCTGGTAATCCGAGAATATCCTCGCCAGCAGTGACGGTATAGCGTATATAAGCTTCCTTTAATTCATTTTTGCCCATAACACGCCGAATCCACTCCTGCAGCTGTTCAATATTCTGCTCAAATGGAATGCCCAGCTCCTTGCACCCCTCTGCCATTCGCTTCAAATGCCTTTCCAGCAGAAAAGGTATTCCCCCGTACGTCCGAAAGGTCTCGAACAATCCTATGCCGTATAAAAAGCCGTGATCCAGGGCGGAAACCACGGCTTGTCGTGCATCAATGACATCATTGTTAAACCCTATATATTTCATGCCGTTTCTCCGGCTCTCCGTTTCAAGAAATTACGCAGCATCGTATGACCGTGATCCGTAATAATTGATTCCGGGTGGAATTGCACACCTTCGATAGGATATTCTTTATGGCGCAATGCCATAATCTCCCCTTCTTCGGTCTCTGCTGTAATCTCCAGACAATCCGGTAGACTCTCGCGCTCTACAATCAAGGAATGATATCGAGTTGCTGTAAAAGGAGACTCCAGACCTTCAAAGACCGACGTGCCTTTATGATGAATCGGCGATGTCTTTCCATGCATCAAACGCTCTGCACGAATAACATTCCCACCAAATGCTTGGCCAATCGCCTGGTGTCCAAGGCATACGCCGAAGATTGGAATAACGCCTTTGAAATGATGCAACAATTCCAAGCTGATCCCCGCTTCATTTGGTGTACATGGTCCTGGAGAAATCAGAATATGATCGGGAGCCATTTTTTCAATCTCTTCAATGGTAATTTCATCGTTGCGGTGTACTTTAACCTCTTCCCCAAGTTCACCCAAATACTGTACGAGGTTATACGTAAAGGAATCATAATTATCGATGACCAAGATCACAGTGTTTCTCCCCCTTCGGCGCCGCTGGTAGTTTGGGATTCCTGCTGTAATTCACTACAGAGTACTGCCTTCACCACCGCTTTGGCTTTATTATGGCATTCACGGTATTCACGGTATGGATCAGAGTCGATCACGATGCCCGCACCTGTCTGAATATATCCGACTCCATCCTTTACAGCCAATGTTCTAATAATAATATTTAATTCCATATTTCCGTTATAGTCAATAAAGCCCATGGAACCTGTATACGGCCCACGCCGAACCGGCTCCAGTTCTTCAATGATTTCCATTGTTCTTACTTTGGGCGCACCTGTAATCGTTCCCCCCGGGAACAAAGCTGCAATAACAGCGTAAGCGTCCTTATCTGGTGCAACCCGGCCCTCTACCTGCGAAACGAGATGCATCACATGAGAGTAGCGCTCCACCGTCATCAGCTCAGGCACGCTGACGGACCCGTATGCAGCGACACGTCCAATGTCGTTACGCTCCAGATCGACAAGCATGATATGCTCGGCGATCTCTTTTTCGCTCCCGCGAAGCTCCGCCTCCATGGCGGCATCCTCCGCGGGAGTCAGGCCTCGGCGCCGGGTGCCGGCGATTGGCCGTGCGCTCACTTTGTCCCCGTGCAGCTTGACGAGCAGCTCCGGTGAAGCGCTGGATAGCGCGAAGCCGGGCGACCGCAAGAGCCCCATGTACGGGGACGGATTGAGCTTGCGCAGCCACTCGTAAACATCCTCCGGCGAGGATTTCAGCTGCGCCTCCTGGCGCAGCGAGAGGTTCACCTGGAATACATCGCCTTGGCGGATGTATTCCTGAACGTCCTGCACCGCCTGCTGGAACTTCTCAGGCGAGAAGGCCGAGGTCATGCCCGGCCACTCTCCTGATGAAAGCGTAAGGGATTCAATGCTACCTACGGTTTCTTGATTCAATCCCGAGGCTGAAGAAATCAACTGCCACTGCTCTACCATTCGCCCGGCCTGCTCTATCCCTCCGAGGTAAAGGTTCTGCAATTCCTCCATCCCACATTCTGCTGGAACCGGGACGTGAACAGCACAATAAAGCACATGCTCTTCGTGATCATAAATCCATACCTCATCCATCCTCATAAAGAGATAATCAGGAAAGCCGGGATCATCTTGTGCGAGAGACGGCAAACGCTCCAATGAGCGAACCACATCGTACCCCAGAAACCCAATACATCCACCAGTAAACGGAGGAATACCCTGAACGTTTAAACTTGGAGAGGTGAAACCCGACATCCATTGCTCTAACAGCTCCAGCGGCTGTCCATGCAACGTTGTTACTTCATGTATTTCCCCATCCTCCGCTGATTCCAAAGCTTCAGTAGAAAAGCTGAATACTTCGCCCATATCCTCTTTGCCCTTCAATATTGATACAGGATTCAAGCCTAAGTACGTAAAGCGGCCACCCTTGCCACTTTCTAAGACTACAGAATACTGGGAAGCTAGTTCCCAGGCCTTCTCCCAGGACGCAGGCAACTCGTTTGTGCACCGGGGAGATTTTATAATTAAGGGGAACATGCTCCAGTCCTCAGCCGCCCATTGTTCCCACTCATGCCATGTCGTTATGATTTCCAAAGCCATCCTCCTAAAAGTTTTATGGAGCATTACATCATAGTCTTTACTTCGCAATAAAACTCGCTTCGTAAGCATTTGCTTAAGTTTTGTCTAGCATAATCCTACAGTTTAATCTTCAAGAACAAAACTTGCTTCGTAAGCATTCGCTTAGTTTTGTCCAACCTTCACTTATTATAAATCCTCAGTAGTATGTTGCCTGTCAGTATACTGTACTTAAGGCATTATTGAAAAGCCCCCGGCTATAGGAAATTATTATGATTTTTGCGTTTTCAGTAAAAAGCATAGCATTTTTCAACAATAATAAAATAATCGTGTCTAGCCTGTCATATATACGCAGAACCTCTTGCCTTATTAATCAACGAAAAGAGTCTCCATCACCACCAAAAAAGTGGTATGAAGACTCTTATAGATTTACGTTATTGCAAGCAATTACGCTTCGAAATTGTAAAGTGGTGTGCTCAGGTAACGTTCGCCGTTACTTGGAATGATGACAACTACTTTTTTGCCTGGGCCCAAATCTTTAGCTACTTTAAGGGCCGCAAATACTGCTGCACCTGAAGAAATACCAGATAAGACGCCTTCTTCTTTAGCTACACGGCGTGCAGTTTCGAATGCTTCATCGTTCTCTACATGGATGATCTCATCATAAATGTCCTGGTTCAGGATCTCAGGAATGAAGTTAGCTCCGATACCCTGAATTTTGTGAGGGCCTGGTTTGCCTCCTGCCAAGATTGGAGAAGCAGCTGGCTCTACAGCGTAGATCTTAATGTCAGGATATTGGCTCTTCAGCACTTCTCCCGCACCTGTGATCGTTCCGCCTGTTCCGATACCTGCAATAAAAGCATCCAAAGGACCGCCGATGGATTCAATTGCTTCAACGATTTCAGGTCCGGTAGTCTCACGGTGGATCTTCACGTTCGCTTTATTCTTGAATTGCTCGGATGGGAAATAGCTTGGATTCTCTTTTAGAATTTCTTCCGCTTTCTTAACCGCACCATTCATACCTTCCGATCCTGGAGTCAGCACCAATTCTGCTCCGTATGCACGAAGTAGATTGCGACGCTCCAAGCTCATGGTTTCTGGCATTACGATAACTGCCTTATAACCTTTAGCCGCAGCTACAAGTGCCAAGCCAATACCAGTGTTACCACTAGTTGCTTCTACAATTGTACCTCCTGGTTTCAGCAGACCTTCACGTTCAGCTTCTTCCACGATGCTGATTGCGATACGATCTTTTACGCTTGATCCCGGATTCTGATATTCCAATTTCAAATAAATATCTGCGGAGCCTTCCTGTGCCAGACGATTCAAACGAACGAGCGGAGTACCTCCGATCAATTCTGTTACGTTGTTAACGACTTTAGCCATGAGTAAAAACCTCCTTAGAATGATAAATGCGATATAAGAACGTAAATTGTGACTTTACTCTTCTGTATGTGGGTCCATATTACGCAGCAATAACTGCTATAAAAGGGTTGTAGATATTTGACCACCGTCAGTTATTTCCGACTAAAACGGTAGGTTTTACGTTAATATCATATTATCAATCTTGCAGGCTGTTGTCAATATTTATTGCCACATCATATTTTGTACGCAAATCACTCTCCACTTGTTGTAGTGGAGGTGCTTGCTCCAATGCCAGCTCTTGACGTATCAGGGCCCGAATCTCCTTCTGATCTGGAACAGCTGGAGAGTGAATACTCTCTAGTCGAATGATAGCGAAGTCGTTCTCCGCCTGAATCGGCCCCGCAATATCACCCGCATTCAAACTGGCAGCAGTCTTAAGCAGCTCTTCAGGCCAAAATGGATCGTCTTCCTCTACCTTACCCAAGCTGCCTCCTTGCTGCCGACTCTCTTTATCAATAGATACTTCCCTAGCCAAATCAGCAAAGTTCTCACCCTGCTCTAAGCGATCCATTACTTGCTCGCCTTCATCATAAGTTGAAACCTTGATCATGGAGAGCTCCAATTCCCTTTTTGGAGTGAAACGCTCAGCATTTTGCTCTAAATAAGTATCGATATCAGCTTCATTAATCGTAATACCCACTGTAGCTATCGCTTGTAAGGTCAGACGATAGGCCGTCTCTAAGAACACTTCCTGACGAGATAACCCCAGCTGAGACTGCATTTGCGCATAATACTGTTCTTCAGATCCATATCCAACCATAGTTCGCGCGAGTTCCTGTTCAACCTCATCGTCTGTTACAGTAATCCCCAGAGCCCTTGCTTCCATCTCTACAACAATATGATTGAGCATTCCAACTAGCACTTCATAGCCATGCTTTTTTTTGAGCTCATCCATCCACTGGTTATCTGTTATCGGTTGTCCGCCTGCCGTGGCTACATCCGGTGTTTCGTTCTCTGTTGTATCCCCTTTAAGAAGCGCCATGGCGCGTAAGCTCCAGAATAATAGACCCCCGAGCATTAAAGTTGCAACAGCTAGAATAACAACCGTATTGCGAAGTGCACGTTCCTGTCTCGTCATCATCCCATGCCCTACGATTTCGCTTGTTCTAAAATGACCTGTAATTCATCCTTATTAAAAACATAAGCCTCGTTGCAAAAATGACATACAACTTCAGCCTGCTCATCTTCTGCAATTAATCTCTCCAGTTCATCTTGCCCTAAGCTAACCAATGTCTGCTCTACCCGCTCACGCGAACATTGACAAGCAAAGTTAATATCCAGTTCATCCATAACTACCGCATCCGGCAAAAGAAAACGCAGCATTTCTTCTGGCTCCAGACCCTGATCAAGAAGTGTTGTCACAGAAGGCATAGCCCCTAGAGCTTTTTCGATCTCCGTAATCTCCGCATCCGTAAGTCCAGGAAGTAGCTGCACGATAAACCCTCCGGCTACAATCACTGACTCATCGGTATCCACTAATACACCTAAGCCAACTGCAGCTGGGGTTTGTTCTGAAACAGCGAAATAATAAGTAAAATCTTCAGCAAGTTCTCCGGAGATGATAGGAATACTGCCTCGATAAGGTTCCTTCAAACCTAAATCCTTTATAATATCAATGAACCCTTCAGTTCCTACGGCTCCAGCTACATCCAATTTGCCCATACTATTGCTAGGTAAGTGAATGTGAGGATGGTGTACATAACCGCACACTTCTCCCAACGCATTGGACTCCGCAACGATTTGCCCGATCGGTCCATCCCCTTTGACCATGATACATAGCTTCTCTCTTCCTTTGAGCATAGCGCCCATCATGGCTGCAGCGGTAACTGTACGTCCAAGTGCGGCTGTAGCCGTTGGATACGTATCATGTCTGCGCCGCAATTCCTCGACCAATTCTGTTGTGCGGACAGCAAACGCTCTCACTTTACCATTCATAGCCGTTCCACGGATAAGTCGATCCTTCTTTTTTTCCATTGGGTGCATAGCCCTCCTATCTCTTCGCCCTTTAGGCTTCTTTATCTTTATTGGTTACGGTCATAAATAATTCGTAATCCCTCTAGTGTTAACATAGGATTTACTTCGTCGATACAATCCGTCTCCCCCGCAATTAGCGAAGCGAGGCCTCCAGTAGAAATAACCTTCAGTTCCGGAGCGTTCATCTCGATTTTGATACGCTTTACAATCCCCTCCACTTGGCCTGCATACCCAAAAATAATACCAGCCTGCATAGCGTGAACCGTATTACGTCCGATAACCTTTTTAGGCTTCTCCAACTCAATTCGTGGCAGTTTCGACGCTCGCTGGTATAAAGCCTCTGTAGAAATAACAAGACCCGGAACAATCGCTCCTCCAAGATAATTAGCCCCTGCATCGATACAGTCGAAGGTCGTAGCCGTACCAAAATCAACAACAACAAGCGGACATTTATATTGTTCAATCGCAGCCACAGCATTAACAATCCGGTCTGCTCCAATCTCACGCGGATTCTCATAGCGAAGATTGAGTCCCGTTTTTATCCCTGGTCCCACGAGTAACGGATCTTTGCCTAAATACTTTATACACATATCCACGATAGTCTTAACCAGCGGTGGAACTACTGAGGATATAATTACACCTTCCACATCTTTGACAGAGATCCCTGACATCTGAAAAAGATTGTGTATCAGCACTCCATACTCATCCACGGTGGATTGGCGCGCAGTACTTAGCCGAAAATGATGCAACAATTCGCGCTTTCTGTATACACCGAGAACAATATTGGTATTGCCGATATCAACAGCAAGCATCATGATGAGGACCCTTCCTTCTTGGCATTAAGGTCTAGACTAATATCCAGACTGGAGAAAGAGTACGTAAGTCGTCCTACAGAAATCACATCCACGCCTGTTTCTGCAATCCCACGAACCGTTTCTAACGATACGTTGCCGGAGGCCTCTGTCTTAACATGTGGAGCTTTAGCTTTAATCCTAGCCACAGCTTGCTTCATCATCTCATTAGACATATTATCTAGCATAATAATATCAGCACCTGCTGCCAGCGCCTCTTCCACTTGTTCTAAATTCTCAGTCTCTACTTCAATGCTCATCGTATGTGGAATGTTCTTCCGAGCGCGGCCTACTGCCTGCCGAATACCACCCGCACCTTTAATATGATTGTCCTTGATCATAACCGCATCATATAGACCAAAACGATGATTAAAGCCTCCACCAACACGAACTGCATATTTCTCCAGCATGCGATGTCCTGGGGTAGTCTTACGTGTATCTACTAGACGAGTCGGTAATCCATCGAGCACCTGTACGAAAGATGCCGTACGTGATGCAACACCCGAAAGGCGCTGCATTAAGTTCAGTGCAAGCCGTTCACCTGTAAGAATTGCGTGTGTGCTGCCCTCCACCTCAATAATTACAGTCCCTTTTGTTACTGCTTGACCTTCTTCTACAAGGGCTGTAAAGCTAAGCGTAGGATCAACAATTTCAAAAACCAGCTCTGCAATTGGGATACCACAAATTATGCCGTCTTCCTTAGCATGAATAATCCCTTTAGACTCATGGCCTACAGGTATCGTCATCTGGGTCGTTACATCCCCGGAACCTACATCTTCCCGCAACCACGCCTTGATGGATTGTACTAGTTCTTCATTGTAACCATTAAACATCATCGCTTAATTCCTCCACTATTCCCAGATCGCGAATTTGAAGCAGGTGCTTCCGCCACTGATTATCACTTCGCTGCGGGTAATCCTCACGGTAATGTGCCCCGCGACTCTCTTCCCGTGCTAGAGCGGACTCTGTCACGAGCAAACAGCAGGTCAGCATATTAGCGAACTCGTATTCCTCACGTTTAGTCAATACTGATCCAAAGATGGGGAGCTGCCGTTTCAATTCTTCTATTCCCTTAGATAAGGTCTCTTCATTACGTCGTAATCCAGCGTACCGAACCATTACCTTCTGTAGCTTCAAACGGCGTTCCACAATAGCTTGAGTTGACGAATCAACACGCCCCTCGTTGCTGCTAACTGATATAATATCACGTCCAAGAGGGGATAATTTGCGAATCCGCTCAATAATGCGACGCCCAAAAACAACTGCCTCCGATAAAGAATTGCTTGCTAATCGATTAGCCCCATGTACGCCTGTGGAAGATACCTCCCCACAAGCAAATAAGCGAGGGATCGTACTCTCCCCATTCAGATCGGTCTTAATGCCCCCCATCATATAATGCGCAGCTGGAGCCACTGGAATCCAATCACTTGTAATATCTAGTCCATAGCCCATACATGTCTCATGTATTGTAGGGAAACGATGCTTCACCATTTCTGGGGATTCATGCGTAATATCCAAATAGACAAACGTTGACTTTGTAAGCTCCATTTCACTTATAATAGCCCGAGCTACAATATCTCGTGGGGCTAGCTCAAGTAGCTCATGATAACGTTCCATGAACCGCTCTCCATTAATATTGCGCAATACTGCTCCTTCCCCACGAACTGCTTCGGAGATTAGGAATCTAGGAGCTCCAGGATAACTCAATGCTGTAGGATGAAATTGAATAAATTCCATATCTCGTATATGAGCGCCGGCACGATAAGCAATGGCTACCCCGTCGCCTGTAGCTACTTCAGGGTTGGTAGTGTATCTAAATAATTGTCCTGCTCCACCAGAGCACAAAATAGTCGCATCCCCTTGCAGGAATAACCGTCCGCCGCCGGGACGCTGCAACAATGCGCCTACACATTCTCCACCTTCAGTGATGAGATCAATGACATAATGATCATCCCACACCTCAATGTTCTCATGTTCAGCTACCTGTTCAGCCAAAGCACGAACAATCTCATAACCTGTAGCATCTCCATTAGCATGCAAAATACGACGGTGGCTATGCGCTCCTTCCTGAGTCAAAGCCAGTACCCCATCTTCTTTATCAAAAAGCGTGCCTAAACGAATTAGCTCATGAACTCCATCGGGCCCTTCATTAACAAGTGCATCGACAGCTGATGATGAGCAAAGACCTGCTCCAGCCATTAGGGTATCCTGCCGGTGGTAAGCAGGGGAATCATCCTCGGCTATAACAGCTGCAATCCCCCCCTGTGCATAGCGGGTATTACTCTCCATTACTGATTTCTTTGTGATCATTATGACACGCCGATCTTCACTGGCTTTAATAGCCGTGAACAATCCAGCAATCCCTGAACCGATAACAATACAATCTGTCTTTACTTTAGGAATATCCCGAAGATCAAAATCAACCAAATATTGTGGAATCATGACCGCTTTTCACCTGTTTCAACGAAAGAGTAGCGCATACTACCGGACTTGTAGCATGCGCTCTAGGGAAGTTCTGGCTTTGTCGGCGACAGCAGGCGGTACATAGATTTGTGGCTTCATCGTCTCCAGGCATTTCACCAGTTTTTTTAGATTGTTAACTTTCATATTTGGACACACAAGAAATTTTGTAGCAAAATGGAATTCTTTATCTGGACTATCCTTACGTAGCTGATATCCAGTACCGTCCTCGGTCCCAACGATAAACTGCTTACGGTCGGATTTCCGGCAGTACTCGAGAATGGATGTGGTACTACCTACATAATCACCCATGGCCACTACTTCCGGACGACATTCTGGATGAACTACAAATTCTGCTTCTGGGTATTTCGCTCTCATTTCTACTACATCTTTAACAGTCAACATGTCGTGAGTGTTGCAATAGCCTTCCCAGATAATCAGCTTTTTGCCGGTCTGATCTTGTACGTATTGGCCAAGATTCTTATCGGGTACCCAGATAATTTCTTCAGCATCGAGGGATTCGATTACTTTCACTGCATTGGCAGAGGTACAACAGATATCAGTTTCCGCTTTAATTTCTGCAGACGAGTTGATATAAGTAACCACTTTAGCATTTGGATGTTGCGCTTTAAGCTTACGCAAACCGTCTACATTGACCATATCAGCCATTGGGCAGCCTGCACGTTCATCAGGAATAAGGACGGTTTTGTTTGGAGCCAGAATTTTAGCACTTTCCCCCATAAAATGAACACCGCAGAATACGATAACCTCTGCATCAGTTTCTGCAGCCTTCTGAGCGAGTAAAAAAGAGTCTCCCCGGAAATCAGCAACCTCCTGAATTTCATCACGTTGATAATAATGAGCTAAAATGATTGCGTTTCTTTCCTTCTTAAGCTGTTCAAGACGTATACGAAGTTCTCGATTCTGTTCCTGCTTACGCTCAAGTGCCAGAGCTTCCACCGATTGTTCTCCCCCTTAAATCTTCACGGCTTTACGCCGGTGCGATGTTATCAAATGGCATGAGCCATCATCTGAAAAAATGAATAAGCTGATAATAATAGTAAGTAATATTAATCACTAATGTACACAACGTTCCAGCCCCTGTCAATGTGACTAGACAGGCTTCCAAGCATGAAATTGCCTAAAAATTAAAATAAAAAATCCGGAGAACAATTACGCTCTCCGGATTAATTTACATCTTATGAATAGTGATCCTGCTTAGGTAAGGCTAGTTCCGCCGCCTTTATTGTCATCATCAGATCCGTCATTACCTTCAGATTCAGGTTTGTTCGGGATTTCCTTAGATAGGTTCGGAGGCGTGGAATCAGTATCTTCAGACTTGCTTTGAATGCGGACACGCACATCACCGATATTATCAATGACAGGTTCGCCAACTTCAAGTGCAACGCCTTCGCCACCCTCAGCCTTACCATCTTCAGAAAGGAATCCTTGTTCAATCAGCTCTTTAATCTGATCAAGCTCAAGTGTTTCCTTCTCCAGTAACGTATTGGCAATCAGATGCATTTCTTTAGAGTATTTGAGCAACAGCTCTTTACAACGTTCGTAGCTCGAAGTAATAAAGTTCTGCATTTCTTGATCAATCTCATAAGCAATGGAATCACTATAATTCTGTTCATGCCCAATATCACGACCCAAGAATACTTGGCCTTGAGAAGAGCCGAACTGCATAGGTCCAAGCTTATCGCTCATACCGTACTCCATGATCATGGCACGCACGATGCGCGTAGCCTGTTGGAAGTCACTGTATGCGCCCGTACCGATCTCACCAATAAACAATTCTTCGGCAACACGTCCACCAAGTAATCCAGTAACCTTATCCAAAAGCTCCTGCTTGGTAACGATCATCCGATCTTCCTTCGGAAGCATAATAACATATCCGCCAGCACGACCGCGTGGGATGATTGTAACTTTATGAACCATATCAGCATGCTCAAGGAAATAACCAGCTATAGTATGGCCTGCTTCATGGTAAGCTACAATGCGTTTCTCACGGTCACTGATAACACGACTTCGTTTCTCAGTACCTACGATAACACGGTCAATGGCTTCATCCACTTCAATCATGGAAATATCTTTGCGGTTACGACGTGCAGCTAGCAATGCTGCTTCGTTTAACAGATTCTCCAGATCCGCGCCTGTGAATCCGGTTGTGCGTTTAGCGACAACATCCAGTCTTACATCTTTCGTAAGCGGCTTGTTACGAGCGTGAACCTTAAGTACTGCTTCACGACCTTTTACGTCAGGGCGGTCAACCGTAATTTGACGGTCAAAACGTCCTGGACGAAGTAATGCAGGATCAAGTATATCAGCACGGTTAGTTGCCGCAACAATAATAATGCCTTCGTTACCACCGAATCCATCCATCTCAACCAGCAATTGGTTAAGTGTCTGTTCACGCTCGTCATGTCCGCCGCCGAGTCCGGCGCCGCGTTGACGACCCACAGCATCAATTTCATCAATGAAGATAATACATGGCGCGTTCTTCTTGGCGTTTTCGAACAAATCACGTACCCGAGAAGCACCGACACCCACGAACATTTCCACAAAGTCAGAACCGGAAATACTGAAGAAAGGAACACCGGCTTCACCTGCTACTGCACGTGCAAGCAATGTTTTACCTGTTCCCGGAGGACCTACAAGCAGTACGCCTTTAGGGATACGTGCACCGACAGCTGCAAATTTGCGCGGATCTTTCAGGAACTCAACGACTTCGACAAGCTCTTGCTTCTCTTCGTCCGCCCCTGCAACATCCTCAAAGCTGATTTTCTTCTTCTCTTCATTATATAACCGAGCCTTGCTCTTGCCGAAATTCATTACTTTACCGCCGCCGCCTTGCGCCTGGTTAAACAGGAAGAAGAACAAGATGAACATAATAACCAGCGGGATAATGGAAGAGAGGAATGTTATCCAAATACTAGTGCCTTCCATCTTCTTCTGAGTTAACTGAATCCCATTTACATCACTGGCCTGAATCAGTTCATTGATAGCAGCATCTGTTGGAGGAATATATGTGGAGAAGCTTTTCGATTTAGTATCGGCAGGCAACTCTCTATATTCGCCTGTAACTAGAAAGGCATTACCCTCAAACTGAACCGTCAAATCCTTCACATTGTTGTTCTTGATCTCCTGCCGTAACTCGTCGTATCTAGGGAAATCGGCGGCTTCATTTCCATTGCTCACAAACTGGACAATACCCACCACGACTAAAAATAAAATCAAATAAAAACCAGAATTCCGGATGAACCGATTCATCCCCTACCTCCTCTCGCAACACTCAAGTTATTGTACCATAGCCTCTTGGGACACCTCAAATAAAGGAAGCCAAGGGTGCCCGATCCCTATGATCAAGGCAATCAATAGTTCAATTGGAATAAATCTCAGGTTTCAGCACTCCAACATATGGGAGGTTCCGATACCGCTCGGCATAATCCAATCCGTAGCCCACTACAAATTCGTCTGGCAATACGAAGCCTGTATATTTGGCTTCAAGATTAACCGTACGACCTGATGGCTTATCAAACAAGGTAACCACATTGATAGAAGCAGCATTGCGATTGCGGAGCAGCTCAATCAAATAGCTGAGTGTAAGGCCACTGTCAATAATATCTTCAACGATCAAGATATCGCGGCCTTCTACCGATACATCCAAATCTTTAATAATTTTGACAACACCAGAGGACTTGGTGGATGCTCCATAGCTGGATACTGCCATGAAATCCATCTCAACAGGTACTGTAATGGCTTTAACCAGATCTGCCATAAATATAAACGCGCCTTTTAGTACACAAATGACTAAAGGGGTACGTCCTGCGTATTCTTCGCTCAGTGTTTGGCCGAGCTCCTTAATTTTCTGCTGAAGTTCCTCTTCGGTGATCAATACTTCTTGAATATCGTTTTGCAACTTGCGAAACCTCCTAAGTTATACTATGAAAGACTTACTTCGACCATTACGTTTCTTCTCGGTCCTCCAGCTCTGCCAAAGACAGTAGAAGTACCTTGGTCGTTTGCCGCCCTACTGCGGCATGCATCGAGCGTCTTACGCCCGGAATCCAGACGATATTGCCCAAACCATCACAAACTAGGGGGATCATAGAGCGTTCAGAAGCAGGTATTTTATCGTCAATATAAATATCTTTTACCTTTTTGCTTCCGTTTAATCCCATGATTCTTATGGTATCTCCAGGCAATCGGGAACGAATCGTCAGTGGGAAGACCAGTTCATCACGGTCAAACCAAGCCGACATCTTCCCATAATCCTCCCCCTGTACAAAAAAGTTTTCTCTCTCCAGCACCGCCATCGACATCACCTTACCTATTTCCTCCAGCTTAAGCTCGGAGTCCGGTAAAAACAGACGATATGTATAGCTTGCCTGTTGCTGCGCGGGCTTGGACGAGAACAAGATGATATCATATTGCCGCACACAAGTCAGGCCTCCACCTAAATCCAAACTCCAGGTGGTAGGATAGCTCTGCAGCGTTCCCCGACGTACAGATTCAATCTTGGAGAAATCAAGGGCAGATAGATCCGCCGACAGATAATTTAATATTAGTTTAATCAAACGCCGTTGTAAAGCGGAGGGTATGGCCGCAAATGAAGCTCTGTTAAAGGTATATTTCCCTTCCCCTTCCGAAACCAGCTCTTCAAAGCATTTTACCGCAGATGCCTCCATATATTCATCCTCAGCCCCCGCAATTTCCGCAAGCTGCACAAGTGACTGCCTCACTCTGCCATTATACCTTTCAAGAAAAGGAAGAACTTCCAATCGAACAGCATTCCGCTTGTACTTCGTCAGTAGATTAGTGGCATCCTCGGCATAGGTGAAACCTTCATTCTGACATAACCCAAGAAGAGCCGTTTTGTTAATACGTAGGAAAGGACGAATGAGTTCCACCTTTTTTTCTGTTCTTTTCCACTTGATACCAGACAGTCCCGATAAACCGCTTCCTCGCAATAAACGCATAATCACCGTCTCTGCCTGATCATCCGCATGATGAGCCAGAGCAACGGAACGCGCCCCATACCGGTGTGCGGTATCAATCAGAAATTCATATCGCTTCTCACGTGCTGTCCCTTCAGGACCGAGTCCACTCTCTTTGGTCAAAGAGGGAATATCGAATTCGGCTAACTCAAAGGGCAGTCCCAATTGTTCAGCCATACCACGTACTAGCTCTGCCTCTTCCTTAGATTCCGGTCTAAATCCGTGATTCACATGAGCACATATTAAGGTAAGCGGCATAACGTTTAAAGCTATTTCATGCAAAACATGCAAAAGAGCCACAGAATCCGGGCCGCCGGAAACTGCGACTACAATGGTGTCATGGGGTGCCCACAGCTCATGCTCGGCTGCTGACTCCAATACTGACTCCACCAGTCCATTCATTTGCTCCATATGCGGCCCCCCTTCTCTCAACTATATGTATAAGTTCAAAACCGAAATACCCAATAAATCGTAAAGGCAAGCACGAACAAGGATAATGCAAAAGCATTCTTGAGCCAGCGAGGTGTGTCCATACTGTCAGGTCGCTTTCTACGCGAATTGTAAATATGATTTCGCCAGAGCTCTGTAGCATCTGCGGAACCGGTGAAACCTCCTTTTAACGCCAAACAAATCCAAGAGGATAGTTTCTTGTCGGGTAGATTTCTAGCCAGCTTAAAAAGCTCATCTACACTTCTTGTCTGCGGCAGCTGCAACGCAGCTTTCTTGAGTCCCTCTTCATTGAGAAGACGAAGACATAGCACAGCAAAAGCGAAGAGATCATACCCCTCATCACTCGTGCGGCTGCCTGCATTCCAAAAGCCACGATCATGCCATTCGGTAAACTGCTTCACACTGCGGCCTTTAGGGCTTGCGCCTCCAAAATCGATCAGCTCCACTTCACCGTAATTGGACACCATTACATTCTCCGGCTTTAAATCCCCAAACACAAATCCGCATTCATGCAATGTGCGCAGCTTATCGAGTAAGCCAAGCCCCACCAAGCCTAACCATTCCGGTCCATTCTTCGATAGAAAATGATGCAGAGGCTTGCCTTCAACATACCGCATGACATAAAAGGGTACGTTATTTCCATTCGCAAAATCATCCGATTCCAAAAAATAAGAAGATAATGGAGATTCACGACGAGCACGGTGTTCATTGCGCTTTCGACGCGATTGCAGCGACGTCAGTACATTGATCTCCGATTGAAGCTCAAGTGTATCGTATCCGATTTTTAGCGCGTACCATTCCCGTCTGCCTTCTCTTTGCACAAGATATACGGTTCCGTTCGCGCCCCTTCCCAGCATCCGCTCCACGACATAACGGTTTCCACGCCATTTGCCGGTAATTAAGGTGCCAGTAGGATAGGACGGATTAGACGACATACCCACCAATCATCCCTTCTCTTTCGTCGTGGTCATCCATTTGGCGTCCACGATGTTCATCCAGTGTATCATAACGATAATGTTCAAGCACCCTGAAAATAGCTGGACCCGTCGGCGTTGCGCCTCTCATGTGTAATTTGGAGAATAGCGTACGAATACCTGACATATCCTTAGTCCAATCTAAATCAAGTCTAGCATCCTCACTGCTGTTATTTCCAGGAAAATGAAACACAGCAATCTCACTCTTCCCTTCCCTTGCTTCCAAACTGAGTGCTAAATCGCGAATCGCATCTTCCACAGCACCCAGTTTAGGCTTCATACTAGCACTTGCATCGATAAGGAGTGCAATGCGCAGCGGCGATGTTTCTGTTAGTTCATCTACAACTGTAACGACCTGTGAGCGTTGAACAGGTGGTAGCTGCTCCAGCGACCCTTCACCTAATATCTTTTTTACCTCTTTATTAACCGCTTGCTGGATCGTCTGAACCACGGTCTTTCGTGTCATCATCTGGATCGTCTGCGCCAGCTGCGGCGTTCCAACTATACGGCTAAGACCCCCACCGGCCTTAGCAATATCAGCTATTTCCCGACTTCCAAGCTCCCCAATCGTTCCATAATCGACCACACCGACTACATTTACGGTGATTCCCTCCTGCAGGGCATGCGCCGCCGCCATCACCGGACTTTCCCCTACGTTTGAACAACCGTCAGTAATGAGCAATATCTGCTTCATGACTCTCCACTCCCCCTTGTTTGAAACCTCTGTTTCTAGCATATCCAAAAATGAGAGATTTCAAACGGTCGCTTTTGTGGGGGGAATTTGTGATCTGAACTGTGGGGATAGTGAATAGGGGAACTGCGAGAAATGTTTGGGCTTTCGATCGCTGTTGTCCTCAGATTCCCTGATTAGAACCGCCTGTTGCGGTTGGAATCCGAGGACAAAGGCGAACGCCCCGCTTCTACAGCTCCAAAATTTCTCTCCGTTCCATACCTTCACTAGTAAACAGTTAAGATCTGAAAAAATTACGCGCCAAAGTCAGCCAACCTTTGAAACGCAAATAGTAGAGGCCGGCGAGTTACACATCACAGACTCGCCTCGACCTATACCAACAACAGTGTACACGACGCTTCGCGCGTGCTTAAACCTATAGAAGCACGACGCCTTGCGCGTACTAAACACATACAAGCAACACGACGCTTCGCGCGCGCTAAAACATACAGGCAATACGACACTTCGCGCGTGCCCAACCATCTAACTCACCGTACGCGGACGCTCCATTCGGCCGACACCAGGCATATGCAGGCTGGACCATTCCGGATGGAAATGATCTACACGACTGACGACAATCGTCATGTCATCATGGATCTCATTGCCCTGATAACGGATTACCTTATCTAACAGGCTGTCGGCCATATCTTGAGGATCATCCCCCTCGAGCTCTTGGATCAACCGTTTCATCCATATCTCCTTATTAACGGCATATCCAGGAGCATCATAAATACCATCGGTCATCATAATCAAAATATCGCCCGCCCGAAGCTGCATGCTGATCAGATCCACATCGATATCTTTAATGATTCCTATAGGCAGATTGCTAGAGGTTATTGGAATAACCTCACTTCCCCTCCGGATAAAGCTCGGGGCGGAAGCAATCTTCATAAAGGTTGTCTGTGCGGAATACTGATCAATTAAAGCCATATCGACGGTAGCATAGAACTCGTCGGGAGAACGTAATAAGAGAATAGAGTTTACCGATTTTACAGCCAGCTTCTCATCCATACCGGATTGCAGTAGCTTTTCTAACATGCCAAGCGCGGCACTGCTCTCCATCCTTGCCCGTTCACCATTTCCCATGCCATCGCTAATGGATACTGCAAAGGTGCCATTTCCAAGCTCTACGGTACTGAAGCTGTCGCCAGATAGCATATCTCCGCCTTTAGAAACAACAGCGACTCCCGTGTTTATCTCAAACGCCTTGGCTGAACCGAAGGTAACCATTGACAATCCTTCCCGAGGATGGACTGCCGTCTCGCTCATGACAGCAATATTCTCATCCAGGATGTCAGAGAGTAGCGGAGCGATCATTTTACGGCATTCATCAAAACCACGAGTATAAGCATGTACCACCTCTATTTCTACACGGCCAGGATCTAGACTTAGGATTTCGATGCTATGGATAGACAGCCCTAATTTCTCCAATGTCTCACGGATTTGGGCTTCCTGACGATACATGGCCTGTCCCTCACGTTTTATTTCACGCGCTAGGTCCTCCATAACCTGTGAGACGCCTGATAACTGCTCGGCAACAAATTGACGACTATCGTATATTTGTCTTTTCCATCGCATATCATGTTGGTAAAGATCATATTGTCCTTTCATGACTTCAAGCACTTCACCAGTTTTACCGCAAATCCGGCTCCATTCCGGAGGTAGCTGAGCTGCTGTAATATCAGGGCACTCCTCAACAGTAGTCATCATATCTGTCATATATCTATAGGTCTGATAGAACTTTGCATCCCAGCAGTGGGAACGTCGAATGCATCCTGCGCAGGCTCCCTCTGTCACCGTACTCATGAAATCCTCCATCTCACGGTCTGACTTCCCTACTTCTCCAGCGCGTGGAATCTGCCCAAAGCTGCTCGACAGCTGCTGGAACACCTGTGAGAATTGCGTCACCCGTTCTGCCGTTAGATCCCTTACCCTTCGCGCATATTCATGTTGCGATCGGCTATGATCTGACGTGCCCGGAACATATTTAGCTATGGCAGATATCATCGCCTTAGGCGTTATAAGAAATAGCACTACCGCTACGCAGGTCTCCCATGTTGAGGCCATCATATCACCTGGACCCGTAAAATAGACGGAAAGGATCGTGGATCCTAGTAACATCCCAATAGATACTGCACCCTTTCGACCCCCCTGCATCATTCCCGCTAGCATTCCGGAAAAAGCAAGCAGGCTCATCTGATAGATGGCACTAATATCCGCCAAACTGAGAATCAATCCGGTGACGACCCCAACAGCAGCCCCTAGAGGAGCACCCCCTGCCATAGCAAAGAGTAGAATTAAATAACGTGACAATATATGCTCCAAAGACAAACCATTAAGGGTCCAACCTACAAGACCCGTCATTACTGAGGCAAGTAAGATAATAAGGCAGAGAATCTCTTCATTCCTGAGCGCTCTACTCTTTTGCTTATAGGTTAGTAGAGGCAGTGCTTGAATGAACACCAATGTAAGCACAAAGCCTAGTAGAGCATCTAGTGTTATCATCATCAGCGGATACCAAGAAAGAGAAGGTCCAATAACGATCTGGAACAAGCCAACCATAAACGAAGACACGAACACCATAAGTGGTGCATAGGACAAATCTATTCGCTCATAACTTTCCAGCCCTTTATAAACTAGAAAGAAAATAATCAGCTCAGCAGTAGTAACCAAAGCTCCAGGGAATGGAGTAAAGAGACTTCCAGCTATAATGGCTGCAGCTACAGGTAGAATAGAGTCGCGACGCATAAACACAATAACGGCAAAGTATGCAACGGCAAAAGGAGATAGCTCGTCCAAAATCATGGCTCTACCCAGCAGAAACCCCATGAAACTGAGCAAAAGCATCCATTTCTTTGCTGCTATTAGCTGAACATACCGCTGCTTCTGACCCCAAGCTGTAATACGTGTGCGTAAGGCTTGTCTCTGCTTCTTATCTTCACTTCCCACTCTTGTCCACTCTGGCAAATTTACCACGTTGCTTTTACTCATTCCCCTGCACCACCCGTTTAAGAATTTATGGTACTCATTATATAGCCGGGGATTTGAGAAAGTTTGTCAAAAATGGAGGGACACTCATAAGAAATTTCCGACAAAAAAGCCTTCGCGTACAATCTCTAAAAAAAGGGTTCTATCCCTTGTGGGGCGGTAGGTTGATTAGTTTCAAGATTGTTTACAACGCAGTTTCACGCGCTAACGCGGCGGTCATTCGTCAGCGATTGCCCTAGAGTTATGTGAGAATGACATGGATGCTGTCGGCAATTTTATATGACATGACAAAAAAACCGCAAGGGCGAAATGCCCCTGCGGTTATTTATGATGTACAGGTATTGGATTATACGCGTTTAGCTCCACGGCCTCCGCGCTTTCCTTCTGTGTTCTTCTTAATCGAAGATATCCGTTCTTCGCTGTCTTTCAGGAATCGCGACATTTTATCCTCGAATGAAGGTTTACCGGCTGCAGGCTTAAATGGACGCCCACCCCGTTCACGATTGAATCCACCGCCGCCTCCACCACTGCCGCCTCCACCGCCGAAACGGTCTCCGCCGCTAGGACGTTCTGGTCTTGGAGCTCTAGGCGGACGTACTTCCGATGCCGGCTTGTCAACAGCCTGCTTAATGGAAAGTCCGATCTTGCCGTCCTTATCGACGTTGATCACCTTGACTGTTACTACATCACTAATCTTCAGATGATCGTTAACATCCTTGACATAATTATCGGCGATTTCCGAGATGTGAACGAGACCTGTGACACCTCCTGACAGATCCACAAATGCTCCGAAATGCGTGATGCCTGTCACTTTGCCTTCTAACTTGGTGCCCACTTCAATTGCCATAGAATAAAATGATCCTCCCTTAAAAATATACAGACGAATATTAAGGTCATCTGTCTGCGGTGATTTGATTATACAGTAAAGAGCAAAGCAAGGCAACAGAGTAAAAGCCTCTTTTAGCCTCTATTATTGCTCCGATTGCTCTGTTCGAATAGGAGTTTCCCCTTGAGGATAGATATTGTACCATTTACGTGCTAATTGGCCAATATACTCATCATCATTAAGTCTAGATAATTCATATTTTAATTGAGTTAAAGATGCCATGACATCCTCACTAGTCTCCTGTTTCTTAGCAAGTTGCTCACCCTTGTCCGCAATGACCGCGCCTTGATCGAAGTAGGTATAACCCGCCCAACCAAAAAACACTGCCACAAAGACAATCCACATAAATCTTCTTCTCTTCGCGCCTGCGGCCGAATTTTTGCTATGATTACTTTTCTCTTCCGCAGTAAATCTGTTCATGCAGCGTACCCCCTAATTCAAGGTCAGCGTTTCCGCCATTTGGTAATCCATTCAGTGAGCTTCACAATCCATGCGCTATGTGTCAGCCGCGATAACCGTGGAGAGATCCACCTTACAGGTAATACCCAAATTGGTTTCGACAGACGCAGCAGAAGCTTAAGGATGAACCATAGAATACGACCTAGCAGCTTTAGCAGTCCTAAAATAAAGCGCCAAAGCCAGAGAAGAGGTGTACCTATCAAGATCTCCACAAGTCTCCATAGCAACCTGCACATATACTGAACCGATTGAATTAACATTAACACAAAACGCCTCACGGTAACACTGAAGATTAAAAAATAGATCCATACTCCTAGAAACAAACCTAGAAAGACATAAAACCGCAATTGTCCTTGATTTCCGGCATAAAGCATACGAAAAACGAGCAACGCAGCCCAAATCCAATACAGCAGATCTAGCATGGCATTCAGCCATTTGGGAAAATTGAACTTCAGCGACAGCACCCGGTAGCTGTCATAGGCCAGTCCCATTGCCAATCCGGCCATGATCATGTAGAACAGCGTCACCCACTGAACTGCAGGGTTCATTTAAATAGCTTACCGAGTAGACCTTTGTTTTTGCCCTGCGATCCGGGATCGAGATAAATCAGGGAATGTACATTGCCCTCTAAAGACAACATTCCGTTCTCCAGACTTAAATTTTTAATATGTAAATGATTCCCGCGAATGGTGAGATGGCCGAGTTCTGTACGAAGCAAAAATTCCTCGCTGTCGAAGCTCTCCACATTTTGCACGCCCGTCAACTCTAGCTGCTTACGACTGCGCATGTGCAGATCATGCTGTTTATTTACCTTTCCTGGCTCGATCATAGCATGTACCCCTCCTTCTTACCTCTAATCTATGGCAGAAGTAGAAGTTATAGAACATCCCGTCCTTCAAATAAGAGAAGAAAAAAGAAGGCACAACTCTACAGAATGTAAAGTTATGCCTTCTTCTATTAAATACTCTTACCAGTCCAGTCCGCTGCTTTTGGCAACAGGCTCTTCCCGAACTAGAGTATACATACCAGCGGCCTCGTCCTTGCGAGTCGTTTCGACCAGCTTTTCTACTTTGACCGTTACAAGCTTTTGTCCAAATTGTACAGTAATCTCGTCACCGATCTTAACTGCACTACTAGGTTTAGATTCCCGCCCGTTAATCAGCACCCGACCTTGTTCGGACACATCCTTGGCCACTGTACGGCGCTTAATCAAACGGGAAACTTTCAGGAATTTGTCAAGACGCATTAGTTAACGGCTTCTTTAAGCTTGTTACCAGCTTTGAAAGCCGGTACAGTCGATTCTGGAATTTCAATCGTTGTGCCCGTTTGCGGGTTGCGACCAGTGCGTCCTGCACGTTTGCGAGTTTCAAAAGTTCCGAAACCGATCAGTTGGACTTTATCACCTTTTGCCAAAGCTTCTGTAATCTCACCCAAGAACCCGTTCAATACTGCTTCTACATCTTTTTTTGCCAATCCGTTTTTCTCGGAAATGTTGTTTACCAAATCTGTCTTGTTCATAATTTAAAGTTCCTCCTAGGATACGAAAAAATAAATGAAACGAGAATCACCACCATAATATGGGGCGAATCGTCATTTCGTCTTTATGTTATTCTTGATGTCACCTTAAAATCCTGCCACGATTCGTCGTTTTTTTTTAAAAGAAACAGTTATTTCTCAGAAATCGTCGCAGAATCTATTCTATAGCACTATTAAACTACTGGCCACATTCTAAATCAGAAAATAAAAGCTACATCCACAGCATTGCCCCATTTTGGAGTCCATATACCGTTATGGGGCTGTGAATTACTAGACTTTTCGCTCCTCAGCCTTAGCTTCCTGCCACAATTCTTCCATCTCTTCCAGACTACTATCCTTTACACTCTTTCCCTTGCGCTGCAAGCTTTGCTCAATATATTGAAATCGGCGCACAAATTTGCGGTTAGTCCGGGTTAATGCCTCTTCCGGATCTGCATCGATAAAACGAGCGACATTGGTAACTGCGAACAACAAATCTCCAAGTTCTAGAATTTGATCATCTGATGCTGCATCTGTGTCAATCGCCTCCTGCAGCTCATCGATCTCCTCACGAATCTTGGCTATGCAATCCGTAGCGTTGTCCCAGTCAAAGCCCACCTTGGATGCTTTTTTCTGAAGCTTGTATGCCTTCATAAGGGCAGGCAGATCACGCGGAACACCACTAAGAACGGATAATTCCTCTGGCTTCACACCTTTACGCCGCTTCTCTTCTGCCTTCATGCCCTCCCAGTTCTTCAGCGCTTCTTCGGCATCATTTGCATTGGTATCGCCGAATACGTGGGGGTGACGGAAGATAAGCTTATCATTCAGCCCTTCAATGACGTCATACACGTTAAACGTGCCAAGCTCCTCCTCCATTTGAGAGTGAAGCATAATTTGAAGTAAAAGGTCGCCCAGCTCCTCTTTCATATGATCGGGGTCATCCTCATCAATCGTTTCAAGGACTTCGTAGGTTTCTTCGATTAAATTTTTGCGCAGGGATTCATGTGTCTGCTCCCGATCCCATGGACAACCTTCCGGGCTTCGAAGAATATCGACAATCTCATGCAATCGGGCAAAGGTACGATTTCTTAGATTCTCATCGCGATTCGCAGGTACATAAACTAGTGACAGGTTACCATAACCGTCGAGTCGATCCAGTTCGTATAGTGGAACTCTTACAATGCTTTCTTCGTTCTCGACACCGAGTGCATGACCCACAACAACTTCATATTCAGGCGGGTACAGCTCCATCAGACATAATTTTGTCTCCGAGGCTGTAAAGCTATCGTACACCTGACCAATCAGAGTATGTAGTTCAGGCTGAAGCTGAGCACTGCGAATGCCTGAAGCATCTAGTAACTGGAATCCTTCGATGGGGTCAAACCCGAGTCGAACAAACGCCTCGTCGAGAAAGCTTTCTCCGCCCAATATTTGCAGTTCAATGCCTTCCTCAGGACACCGCTCGCGCAGCTGCGAAACCGCTGATTCCGCAACCATAGGATGACCCGGAACCGCGTAGACAATATCTGTACCGTCTGCTGCTGCTTGAGCCTCTTCAATCAGCTTTGAAGTTATCGCTGCATACACCTCAGGAAATGAGGATAAAGATTCATACAACCCATCAAAGGACTGTGAAGCTATTTCAAGCTCAGAGAGTGCAGCCATGACCGGATGCTCTTTCGTGCGCACGTAGACAACAGATGCTGCCTTCAATTTTTTTACAATTCCTAGCGTCAATCGATCAGGGTTGCCTGAACCAAGACCGACGACTGTTAATGTTGCACTCATGTCTGTTCCTCCTCTTAAGCGGCTGTCTCAGCAGACCGCATTTATATATGGTGATGTAAACGTTAATTAAGGAAATAAGCGCAGCTTCTTCAGCTTGTCCGCCAGGGACGGGCCGAAGCCCGGAAGCTGGCGCAGCTCGCTTTCGCTAAGGAGCCGCAGGGCTATAGCCCCTACGGCAAAGACAGCGCAGCCTGCGAGCACTCCGAGCAGGCTCTGCGCCAAGCTGGCGGTGCGTCCGCCGCCGATGCCAGCGGCCGTAGCCACAGCGCTCACGCCCCAGCTGGCGGCTGCGGCGGCAAGAGCCAGGCCCGCTGTGAGCAGCGCGGGCCGTGCCAGGGCATCTGCGAGGCGAAGCCGCAGATGGCCCTGGTGGTACAGCAGCAGCACATTGAGCGCTGCTGCGAACGAATGCGCGGCCACGCCAGCGATGGCTGCGCCGGTAATGCCCTGCTGCGGAACCAGCAGCAGGTTCAGGACCGCCTTGAGCAGCGCGGCGGCCAAAAGGTGCAGGGCCGGGGCGCGCACGTAGCCGAGGCCCTGCAGGAGCGCAGCCGAGATGATGCTGACCGTACCGCCAACAGCGGTTAAGGCCAGCCAAGTCATAGTGCTGCTACCGGCGGTGTCGCCGTAAAGAGCCATATTAATCGGCTCAGCAAGCACTGCTAGGCCCGCTGAGGCCGCTAGACCTAACAGCCAGAACCAACGCAGTGATAAGCTGCAACGGCTCTCAATCAGCTTCATATCTCCCTTGTACTTTGCCTCTGCCAAGGCTGGAATGAACACAACAGACAAAGAAGTGGCAATCATCGTTACAATCTGCACTAGCGGCAAACCGCGATTATACACACCAAACTGTGTCATCGCCTCCACTTCACTTCCTGCAGAGGATAGCAAGCGAGGTACAGTGAATACATCTACAAGACCGATAAGAGGCATTGCTAGCGCGCCTAGCATCACAGGAATTCCATAAGCCAGTAAGGTTCCTGCTTTAACGCCCATAATTCGTTGATTGGCACGCCCCTTAATTTCCGCATTGGGCGGCTTTAAATCCTGACTTTCGACAGAAGCGTCAGCATCTAAAGGGACTCCCTGTCTTAATTGCCGCCGATGACGTCGCAAATATAGCAGCATAATCACAAGGCCCGCTGCCCCTCCCCCAGCCGAGCCGAGCAATGCGCCAGCAGCGATGCTCTCAGCGCCTGCATCTAGCGAAGTCAGATATAATAGCAGCACAATCATCACCGTAACGCGTACGGACTGCTCTACAATTTGTGACACAGCCGTCGGAACCATATTATGAAGGCCCTGAAAGTATCCGCGCAAAGCTGACATGATTGGGACGAACGCCAGTCCCCAAGCACTTGTTCGCAAAGCGGGCATCACATGCGAGTTGCCGACCCACCCAGCTATAATCGGCGCACCTGCATAGGTGATTGCTCCGATAACCAAACCGCTAATGCCCGTTATAATCGCAGATAACCGCAGAATCCGCCGACCCTCGTCATCCCGTCTTCCTGCAGAGGCTTCAGCGACAAATTTGGATATAGCCGCTGGCAAACCCAGCATCGCTACCGTTAACAACATCGTGTACAAGGGATAAACTGTGTTGTATATACCAAATACCGCATCTCCGCCTAGATTTTGCAGCGGGATTTTTTGAAGTGTACCTATAAGCTTTGAAATAATCGCTGCTGCACTTAGAATAAATGCCCCTTGCAGCAACCGTGATGTTTGTGAGTTAGATTTCATAAAATACCTGCTTCTACAACTTTGATGGGATGAATTTCTATATTATAACGTATGTATGCCCACAAGTAGAAACGGTTTTGTATGAACGACAAAACCCCGTTTGCCCTTTGTGTATGTTACCAAAAGGAAAGCGGGGTCTACATTACGTTTACTGCTCCATTTGCTTGCCAAGGAATGCGGCGGCGGTTTCGGCCATCTTTATTTCCATTGACGACATTTTCGCCGAATCATCCTTACTTACCATCACTACACAACCAATAGGATCTCCACCGGAAATGATCGGTGAGGCTACATATGAGGACACCAAATCCGGATGATCTTTAGCGATTTCATAACTGCCTTCGTTGGTTTCCAGTACAGTCTTACGACTATCCATGACCTTCTCCAAAAGAATTCCTACTTGTTTTTCCAAATAGTCTTTCTTGGAGCCCCCAGCCAGTGCAATAAAGGTATCACGATCAGCAATCATCGTAATATGCCCAGTACCTTCGAACAATGACTCCGCGTACTCTTTTGCAAAGTCACCAAGCTCGCCAATCGGGGAATATTTCTTGAGTATGACTTCACCGTCCCGATCGACGAAAATTTCCAGTGGGTCGCCTTCTCTAATCCGTAGAGTACGTCTAATTTCTTTGGGAATAACCACTCGTCCGAGATCATCAATACGCCGAACAATTCCAGTAGCTTTCATTTCACATGTGCCCCGCTTTCTTAAGAAGTATGGTCTTACTACTGTCCATTATGGGAAAGGATAATCCCAGTGATTTATCGTAATATCTGACCATAGTATTCATCTCTTCCCAGATCCTTATACATAAGCTGACATGTATTAATATCTGCATCAAGATAAAGGCCGTTCTAAAGATGTTTCTTCGAAATAAAAAGCCATCTTCACATTAAGTGAGGATGGCTTTTCTAAGGTAAGCTTGTCCATTTTTACCGATGTTTATTCAGCAGCTTTTGTAGCACTTGGGGATGCGCTTGGTGCTGGAGTGGCTTCTGTTTCACTATTTTTTGTTCCGGATTCATCTGCGGCAGCAGAGCTCTTCGGCAGATTGATGCTCTCAATAATGCCTTCCAGATCTTTCTCCATGAACGCTTCTAGGTTCTTGGACACAATGGAGCTCTTAATGCCTTCTTTTTGTTCATCCGTTAACTGGTCAAAGGTTTTGTCTGTACGGGACTCCACCTTGATAATGTGGTAGCCGTAAGAAGTCTCTACAGGATCACTAATGGTATTCAAAGGCAGGGTTTGAGCAGCCTTCTTAAACTCATCTACATACGTGCCTACAGCTTTATCTTTATATTCTCCGCCCGTTTCTTTAGAGCTTGTATCGTCAGTGTATTCCTTAGCGATTGCTGCAAAATCAGCCCCGCCGTCCAGCTTTGCCTTAACTTCCTTCGCGATTTTCAGTGCTTCTTCGCTAGTGCGCTCTTTGTTGTTAGCATCTGTCAGACCGATTAGCACGTGACGCAAAGTCGCTACTGTAAAGTCACCTTTTGTAGCTTCAAATTCTTTGACAACCTGATCGTCTGTCACTTTAAGCAGCATATCCTGATAAACCGTCAGTACACGCTCCATATAACTATGGATATCGCCCTCTGTAACGTCAGCGTCTTTTAGCGTTTTCTTATAATTGTCGCCCAGAGTTTTCTTCAAGTCAGCGATTTGGCTATCTGCCTCTTTCTTCGCCTGCTTCTTCGCTTCATCCGTTGCTTTGGAAGCCAAATATTCAAAGCCCACTTCCTGCTTCAAAATAGATTCTTTAAACGCCTCAATCTCTAAATATTGCGCTTGCTGTGGGGAGAGGAATTTCATGATTTTTTGATCCATAGCAAATTCCTTCTCTGTGATTGTTCCACCTTTATAAGTCGCAACTGCCTTGCTATCATCAGCACTGCTACCGCATGCTGCTAGCATAGAAAAGGAAACCGCTGCTACCAATGAAACGAGCAGTACTTTCCATGATTTTTTTTTATTTAACGACATTGTGTAGTTCTCCCTTCGATTTTAAAGACTGTTTAGCTTCTTTAAGAAACTGTTCAAGCAAGTCAAGCAGCTGTTTATCACTTAAGTCTTTCGATTTCACTCGGATACTGGCTTTAGCATCTCTATCAAATTGTACACGTCTTTCGAAGCTATTTCCAACTTTGGCGAGTTTCGCCGTATCCAGAGCGCCAAGACTCCCCTCATAGAAATTCAGGGTAACATCATCACCACGTCTGATCATGGAATCAATGCCATACATTTTTCCATACACTTTCAGACGAGCCACGGTTAGTAGATTAACAACTGCTTCAGGCAGTTCTCCGAACCGATCCAAGAGCTCATCCTCAAGCTCAGAAGCATCATCGAAGGAAGTAACTGCCGCAACTTTTTTGTAGATTTCAATTTTCTGGATACTGTCGTAAATATACTCGGATGGCAGATACGCGTCAATCGACAAATCAATGACTGTATTGCCTTCTTTGAGCGAGGTATCTTCCTCTCCAAGCACAGTAACCTTACGTTTACGGATTTCCTCTGCCAGCATTTGTGAGTATAGATCAAATCCCACGGACGCAATAAAACCATGCTGTTCTGCGCCAAGTAAGTTGCCGGCACCACGAATAGATAAATCCCGCATCGCTATTTTGAAACCAGAACCCAGTTCCGTAAATTCCTTAATAGACTGTAACCGTTTCTCTGCCACTTCAGTCAGAACCTTGTCCCGCTGATACGTGAAATAGGCGTACGCAATCCGGTTGGACCGGCCTACACGTCCACGTAATTGATAGAGCTGAGACAAGCCCATCTTATCCGCATCATGCACAATAAGCGTATTTACGTTAGGAATATCTACACCCGTCTCAATGATACTTGTGCTGACCAGCACATCGTACTCTCCATCAAGAAAGTCAAGGATCGTCTTCTCCAGCTCCGCTTCCGACATTTGGCCATGTCCGATGCCAACCCTAGCCTCAGGAACAAGCATGGAAATTTGAGCGGCCATTTCTTGAATGCCCTGCACACGATTATAGAGATAGTAAACTTGACCGCCACGAGCCAGCTCCCGCTCTACAGCTTCCCGCGTAAGGGTCTGACTATGCTCAACCACATAAGTCTGGACGGGGAAACGGTTCTCTGGTGGCGTCTCAATGACAGACAGATCACGCACTCCCAGCATTGACATATGCAATGTACGAGGAATTGGAGTTGCTGTCAGGGTAAGAACATCTACATTCGTTTTTAACTTCTTCAGCTTCTCTTTATGCGTCACGCCAAATCGCTGTTCTTCATCCACGATCAATAAACCTAGGTCCTTGAATACAAGGTCCTGTGACAACAAACGGTGGGTACCAATAACCACGTCAACCGTTCCCGCCCGAACGCCTTTAATCGTCTCATTCTGCTCCTTACGGCTGCGGAAACGACTTAGGACTTGAATATTTAGCGGATAATTAGCGAAACGTTCCCGGAAGGTCTCATAATGCTGCTGAGCCAGAATCGTTGTCGGTACAAGCACTGCCACCTGTTTACCTTCAATCGCTGATTTAAAGGCTGCTCGTATAGCTACCTCCGTCTTACCATAACCAACATCTCCACAAAGGAGTCGGTCCATTGGACGGTTCTGTTCCATATCCTTCTTAATCTCTTCAATCGCCCGAAGCTGATCCCGAGTCTCCTCGTAAGGGAACATCTCTTCAAATTCACGCTGCTCCTGTGTGTCCTTCTCAAAACCATACCCTGCTGCACTTTGGCGTTCGGCGTACAGTTTGATTAGATCATCAGCAATATCCTGAACGGAAGAGCGGACCTTATTGGTCACCCGCGTCCATTCATTACCACCTAATTTATATACTTTCGGCTCTTTATCTTCTGAACCGACATATTTCTGAATCAAGTCAATTTGCTCAATTGGAACCGAGAGCTTATCGCCACCCGCATATAAAATGTGCATGTAGTCGCGATGAATACCGCTGACCTCCAGCGTGCCGATCCCCATATACTTACCGATACCATGGTTCTGGTGAACAACATAATCACCAATTTTCAGCTCAGTATAACTCTTGATCCGTTCAGCATTATCTATCCCTTTAGAGATCTTCCGTGCCTTCCGCTGCTTCTGAGAGAACATCTCTCCTTCAGTGATAACAGCTAAATGAATAGAAGGCAGCTCAAAGCCTGAACCCAAATTTCCTTGTACGATCGTTGGCTCATCAATGCCGTAGTCATAAAGGACTCTGCGCACACGTTCAATCCGCTCTTCACTACTAGCAAGCATCATTACCTTTACACCGGACTTGTGCCAACGCTCCATCTCCGACTTGAGCACATTCATCTGACCATGGAAATCCTGCATCCCACGACTAATAAACCCAAGAATGTTCTGTGGTTGAATGTGCGGAACCTGACGCAAAAAGATCGACATAAACAGGCTTTGGAACGGACGTTTGTACATCACAACATCCGTATCGACTGAGAGATCCAAATCCGGCAATGTTTTACCGTTTTGCATCAAGTGCAGGTTCCATTCCGACTCATCTCTTTCGAGCTGTTTCGCCGTCTCAAGCAGTCTTGTCGGCTCATCAAGAATAAGGATCGTATCCTGGGCCATGTAATCAAATAAATGAGAGCGTTCAGGGTATAAAAGACTGATATATTTATAGATTTCAGGGAAATAGGTCCCTTCACGCAGCATTTCTAGCTCACGGCCTATTTCTTCCTTAAGTCGCAGCTTAGCCTGCCGATCCGCCATCTTCTCGAGCTGGAGCTCCAGCAGAGCTGATGCTTCAGCAGAAGCAGATTCCTGGCGAAACCTGCTCGCTATGATCTCTTTAGCCGGTGTAATCTTCACACTTCGTACTTTATCAATAGAACGCTGATCCACTGGATCAAAGGTTCTGATGGAATCAACCTCATCATCAAATAACTCAACCCGATATGCCAAAGCAGAAGTCATTGGATAAAAATCGATAATTCCACCTCGTACGCTCAGTTCGCCACGATTCTCAACGCGCTCTACTCTTTCATAACCCATTTCGATCATGGACATCAAGAATTCATCCAGAGCAAGCGTTCCATCCTGAGAAACCGTAACCTGCGCCTCTGCCATAACCTCTGGTGCAGGGAGCAGTCTGCGTACTCCCGAGTAGGGAACTACAACAATACCACGGAAGCCCTGAGCACATTTGGTCATTACATCAATACGCTGAGCTAGAGTCTCTGGGCTTGAGACAGCCGCTTCCGCAGCCACAAGCTCATTAGCAGGATAGAGCAGAACTCGCTCCGGGGAAAGCGCTTCCTGTAAATCATCGGCCATTTTCTGAGCCGAAAACATATTATGAGTCACCACAAGCAAGGGACGAGCTGTCTCTTCATGCAGTGCTGCAAGCATGATCTGTCTAGCTGAACCTGTAAGCCCCGATATGAGCTGCTCTTTCATACCTGCAGCGACACCCTGGGTGATAGACTGGAAATCGGGATCCTTGGAAAAAGCTTCTATAATACCTTGTAACAACAGGCGCACCTCTCTTACTAAACAGGCTAACGGAAGCCAAAGCCGCCGTCACCTATTATGATTGGAATCGAAAAGAAGCCTCAGCTGTAACGCCAAGGCTTGCGGATGACGATAGAGACAGGCAGGTGCTTCCACCTACTGAAGCGGACTTGTCAGCAGGCTAAGCTCCGGATTATGCTCTAAAGCCTCCTTGCAATAGTCGCAAGTCACCTTTACCGTGATCTCACCTTCTGAATTATACGCTATTATATCTCTGCGCTCCGCAGGGGTCAAGGAATGAAGGCCCAACTGCATTTCTGTAACATCACTTCTATTAATGCTGCCTAGAGATGTCTTGCAGTGCCTACATACATAGTTTATTGCCATCTATATGCCTCCTGAAGGTACTATATACCTTCAGTATGTCCGGCGAACATCATCTTTAGCCTTAATCACAAGCAGAGTTTACAGATCAACCATTGAATTTAGCCATCGTCTGTTCGAATGAATTGTGCAAGCTGAACTCCAGTGCATCACAAGTATTCAGGATCATTTTCTTCAGCGGATCCCCTTCCTTTTTAGGAAAAGTAGAGAGAACATAATCCACTATTGCAAAACCCGGTTCAGGACGAGAAATACCCATTCGTACCCGATTAAAGCTTTGTGTACCGACATGCTGAATAATGGATTTGATTCCGTTATGTCCACCAGCGCTCCCTTGATAACGCAATCGGATTTTTCCAATTTCGGTATCCAGATCATCGTAGACGACGATCATATCTTCTAGTTTAACTTTGTAATAATCCATATAAGCACGAACGGCCTCACCGGACAAATTCATAAAGGTCATCGGTTTAATCAATACGGTTTTGACTCCCCCAATAAAGCCTTCACCGATCACGGATTTACATTTGCTTTGGTTGAAAGAAATCCCGTTCTGAGCTGCAAGCTCATCCAATGCCATAAAGCCAACATTATGCCTTGTTTTTGCATATTGTGTTCCCGGATTTCCCAATCCGACAATCCATTTCATTATCGAACCTTTCCTTTCCATTCGGGCTCTCCGGCAAGAGAAGTCCGTTTTTGGTACAATAGATCTTATCTACATACTCTTAAGTAACCAGAGCGAAATTATACTCCGAAGACAGGTGATAACCTATGCTACATCAAGGTGGAATCTTAACACATCAGCGCGATTTTCAGTACCATATCCAATATGCTGTGCCTGTGGAAATATACAGAGGCGACGTGCACATTGACATCGGTATATTGACAGCAGTGGACGAAGGATTCGTGGAGCTGCAAGGGACACTCTATAACCGCAGCATATTCACCTTCGTCTCCCGCGCCGGGTATTGAAGCCAGCGCTTCTACCTGCATCACGCCGATAAGGGTTACATCTCCGACAACGGAGGTGTAACCCTTTGTAAAATATAAGAATGTATAAGTTTCACGCTATACATTAACCTTATATTTATTCAATCTCAAACAATTTACTAATCGACAGCTCTTCATGAACGCGGATAATTGCCTCACCCATAAGTGGAGCCACGGACAACACTTTGAGCTTAGAAGTTGGGTTCGCGCTGCGAATTGGAATCGTATCCGTCACGATAATTTCTTTAATTGGAGAATTCTCCAGACGTTCATGTGCAGGACCAGACAATACTGGGTGTGTACAGCAAGCGTATACTTCCTTCACGCCGCCTTCCATCAAAGCATTAGCACCAAGTACGATGGTTCCAGCAGTATCGATAATATCATCAATCAGAATGGCTGTTTTGCCTTCGATATTACCGATAATGTTCATAACTTCGCTGACATTCGGCTCTGGGCGACGCTTATCTATAATTGCAAGCGGAGCGTTCAGGAAATCAGCAAGCTTTCTTGCACGTACTACACCGCCATGATCTGGCGATACGACAACTGGGTTCTCGATTTGTTTGGAACGGAAATACTGAGCCAGGATGGGAACGCCCAGCAAGTGATCCACTGGAATATCAAAGAATCCCTGAATCTGCATAGCATGGAGGTCCATCGTAATTACACGGTGAGCGCCGGCTTTTTCAATCAAATTCGCTACCAGCTTGGCCGTAATAGGGTCACGGGAACGAGCTTTACGATCTTGACGAGCGTAACCATAGTAAGGGATAACCACATTGATGCTTTTTGCGGAGGCGCGTTTGAGTGCATCCACCATAACTAAAAGCTCCATTAGGTTGTCATTCACTGGGCCGCAAGTGGATTGAACAATATACACATGACAACCCCGTACGCTTTCTGACAGCTTGACCTGAATTTCTCCATCGCTAAAACTTGTAGTGTGCGATTCACCCATCGGAATTCCGATGTAATCAGCGATTTGACTAGCTAGCTTAGGGTTGGAGTTACAGGTGAAAATCTTTAATTTGGAATCACAATAAGTCATAAAATTTAAACCCTCCGTGACGGAATTTAGCTTTCCAAAGGCGCCGGCGCGGAAATATAAGTCCGTCCGGCGCTTCTTAGCAACGCTTTACGATGGACTCGAGTGGTCTTTCTTTGCTTTTGCACGGGATCGGATCTTCTCTGCATATCCCGGTTTGTTCTCCTGTCTTACTCTGGCAACAGCCAGATCGTTCTCTGAAACGGAACGTGTAATGGTCGAACCAGCTACAACAAAAGCTCCTTTGCCCACAGAAACAGGTGCAATAAGGTTAACGTTACTGCCGATAAAGGCATCGTCTTCGATTGTTGTCGTAAATTTATTATACCCGTCGTAGTTAACAGTAATCGCACCGCAACCGACGTTTACATTCTTACCCACAGATGCGTCGCCAATATAGCTAAGATGTGACACCTTAGAACCGTCACCAATTGTAGCATTCTTGATCTCGACGAAATCTCCAACCTTCACTTCTTCTCCAAGTATAGAACCTGGACGCAAATAGGCAAAAGGCCCAACGGTAGTCCGTGCGCCAACTTGTGCTTGATTCAATACGGACTGCTTAATCGTTGCGTCGTCCATGATCTGACAATCCTCGATTTCGCTTGCGGGTCCGATCACACAGTTCTCACCGATTACAGTTTTCCCCTTCAAGATGGTTCCTGGATAGATCATTGTATCTGACCCAATGACTACATCTGCTCCGATATAAGTGGAGGCAGGATCGATGATGGTTACGCCGCCCAGCATATGTTTGCGGTTGATACGTTGACGCATAATACTTTCCGCTTCTGACAAAGCTAAACGATCATTAACACCAATAGACTCGTTAGCATCTTCAGTCTGGAATGCTAGAACAAGATCACCTTGCTCACGCAGAATACTGATAACATCTGTCAAATAATATTCTTGTTGATTATTGCTGTTAGTAACCTTCTCTAGAGCTGAAAATAACTTGATGTTATCAAAGCAATAAATTCCTGTGTTGATTTCATGAATAGCTGCCTGTTCGGCATTGCAATCTTTTTGTTCTACAATCTTCATTAAGCCGCCATCTTCACTGCGAATAATCCGCCCTAACCCGGATGGATCATCCATTACTGCGGTTAATACAGTCGCTGCTGCCTGACGTTCCTCATGCAGAGCCATTAATCCTATCAGCGTCTCCGATGTAATAAGCGGTGTGTCACCATAAGCAACAACCGTCGTTCCCTCTTCACCACCGAGCAAATCCTTAGCCTGTTTGACAGCGTGCCCAGTACCGAGCTGAGTTTCCTGCAGCACGTATTCCGCACCTTGCCCTACATAGGCCTTAACCTTCTCTGCGCCATGCCCAACAACAACAACGGTGCGCTGGCATCCGGTCGCTTCTACTGTATCAAGCACGTGCCCTACCATTGGCTTACCGCAAACGGGGTGCAGCACCTTATATAATTTAGATTTCATTCGCTTGCCTTGACCTGCGGCAAGAACTACAGCCATTCTTTTCAAGAATGCCAACCTCCTACTCTTGAACTCACTACTGAATATATCTCATTCCGGGCAAAAAGAAAAGAGAACCATGAAGTCATGGTTCCCTTTTCTATAAACCCCATGTTAGAAAAGCATTTATCGCTGCCTTTCGAAGATGTCGTCAAATCCTTCACTAGCGCTAGCTTTTCTTGCAAGATCAGGCTGCATAAGTCATGAAGTATATTCGGTATGATCTTATCAAAAACGGCGGATCCTACGCCACCCAAAAGGTAGCCGTGTTCCGAGGTAGCCTAAGCTCCCTCTTCAATAACTTCTTCTTCTTCTTCAGTAGCGGCGCGATCGTACTCGGCCAGAACCGCGGATTGAATCTTCTCGCGTGTTCCCGAAGAGATCGGGTGAGCGATATCGCGGAATTCGCCATCCGGTGTACGCTTGCTGGGCATTGCAACGAACATCCCGTTATTACCATCGATGACGCGAATGTCATGAACAACAAACTCGTTATCGATTGTAATGGATGCGATTGCTTTCATTCTCCCCTCAGAGTTAACGCGGCGGAGTCTGACATCCGTAATTTGCATGTGTGTGTTCACCACCTTTTTCCATCAGAGACTTGGTGTATAATTCCACACAGCAAAGCGAATTCCTTCTTTTTGATTCCATAAAATACCTAAAAAAGAAATATATTTTTTAGGTTCCGTTGTTTTCGACACGCATCGGGTGATTTTCTTAATATCTCTTACGTTTTCGACAATTTCCACGCTTTTTGAAAACGTAGAAACGTCAATCCATCAAGAGGAAAAGTAGTTACCGGGATGCGCCGAAATTCGCCGCTCTTTCGAATCTACCTCGCTAAGCTTCACTAAAGACACATAGTCATGCAACAAACGCTCTTCCGTCTCTACTGCGCCTGATTCGACCAATACACCCACTCCAGCAACCTCGGCATTGAACTCACCGAGCAAATCAACCATACCTCGAACGGTTCCGCCTGCCTTCATGAAGTCATCTACGATGAGTACCCGCGACTTCTCCTTAAGTGCACGTCTGGAAAGAGACATGGTGTGTATGCTCTTATGTGATCCAGATACATAATTAATGCTTACTGCTGAGCCTTCAGTAACCTGATGGTCACGTCGTACCAACACCACTGGCAAACCGAGCTGTGCTGCCGTTGCATAGGCTAGCGGAATCCCTTTAGTTTCTACTGTCATCACCACATCGATTTCCTTTCCATAAAAGGCCGTTGCGATGATCTTCCCTGCCTGCTCCATCAAAGATGGCAGTCCAAGCAGATCTGACATATACAAATAACCACCAGGCAGTATCCGATCTGTCTGTTCCAGTTGCACACATAAACGATTAACAAAAGAGAGCGCCATATCTTTAGGCATAACAGGAATATAACGTACTCCACCGGCTGCACCGGCTAAAGTCTGAAGCTCTCCAATGCCTTCACCTTCAAATACTTCTTTTATGATTGCCAAATCTTCACTGATGGAGGACTTAGCCGCTCCATACCGATCGGCAAATATAGACAGCGGCAGTAGGTCATGTGGCCGCTCAAGTAAAAACTGAGTCATGTCTACCAAACGTTGGCTTCTTTTTAATTTCTTCACGGAATGCTCCTCGCCAAAACCGAATATTTTAGAAAAATATATCACTTTTGTACGGGTTTACACAAGAGAAGCATACTAATTGAGTGATCTCACTGCGTAGACTTCCTTGCAGAACCCTCGCAGTCCATTATAAATTCTTGCGACTTTAGACTGCTTGGACACCAAACCAAACACTGTAGGACCGCTACCGGACATTAATACTCCGTCTGCTCCGAGCTTAACCATCGCCTCTTTGAGCTGCTGGACCTCTGGATGCAGCTTTAGAGTAACATCCTCAAGCACATTGCCCAGATGATTACACACGCCCCCAAAATCTCCAGCTTCGATCGCGTCCTGCATCTTTCGAGCCGAAGGATGAACCGCTATATTATTGCTCCGAACGCGTCCGTATACTTCCGCAGTCGATACATTGATTGGCGGCTTAGCCAACACTACCCAGCATTGCGGAGGGTTCTTGATCGGCGTAAGCTTTTCGCCACGTCCTGTTGCTAAGGCTGTGCCGCCTGTAACGCAGAAAGGCACATCTGAGCCTAGCTCAGCGCCAAGCTCCTGTAACTCCTGTGCAGGTATGCCTAGGCGCCACAGCCGGTTAAGACCGCGTAACGTAGCCGCTGCATCGCTGCTGCCGCCAGCCAGGCCAGCAGCTACCGGTATTCTTTTATCCAGATGGATATGTACACCATTCTTCACGTTATAACGCTCTTTAATAAGCCTAGCCGCCTGAAAGGCGAGGTTCTTCTCATCCAGAGGAATATAACCGGCTTGACTTGATATTATTATAGTATCCCTTGGCAGCTCAGACAGCTCTAAACGGTCTGCTAGATCCACCATGGTCATAATCATTTCCACCTCATGAAAACCGTCAGCACGCTTGTGCAGCACATCCAGCATCAAATTAATTTTCGCTGGTGCCTTTTCATACATTTTCAAGGCGTTCACCCACCTTCAGCTTTTCCCGTAAAAACAACTTAACATATTATATGAAAAACTTCTAATGAAGTCCAATAATAAAAGGGTGTCGCCAGTTGGACGCACCCTTTTTCGTTAAATAATTGTTCACACCCTAAAGATTAAGATTTCCGCGCAGCCTCTTCGGCGAGCTGAATCGCTCTTTTTACCATATTGCCGGCATCCTTCGCCCGTATTCCTCCCCAGCCTTCACGTTCCACCGTTTCGTAAAAACCAAGTTCCTTGGCTAACTCTGTCTTTAGTTCTTCCGACATCATGCCTCGTTTTCTGCGGCTCATTACGAATTCCTCCCTTATGAAAGTAAATGATAAACCGATTGCTCAATTAGTATGCTTGCTAAGAACAAGGATCATTCACCGAATGTTTAAACGCAAAGAAGAAACGGTCGTCCTGTATGAAGGATAACCATTCCTCGTAAAAATAAAAAAACAGCCTCCGAAGGAAGCTGCCCGTGAAACATTAAGCTTTAATATACATAATCCGCATCTGCCCATCGTCTTCACAAACTGTGATTTCCACAGATTCAGTAAGGATATCGGCATAGCTATAGGAGACTCGCTTGAATGTTTGCTGCTCCTGATCCAGTTTGACAATAAATACAGAAGGGTACGTTTCTTCCAGGACACCGGTGCGTTCAACGGTTTTACGACGACCTCCGTTTGCACGCAACGTGATCTTATGACCGACGTGAGCTTCGAGACTGCGTTTGATTTCCAACAGCGCGTTATTAGCCATTGCCTGACGACCACCTCTTTTCTTGTCCATTATACAACTTTCCCAGGTGTTTGTCAAAGCAAATAAATAATTATAGATGATGAATATTTGGTTGTCAACGGAATTTTTTTGCGGACAATCAGAGGCGAACTAATATCCTTGTTATCTGTAATAGGTTTACCAAAAAGCAAGAAAAATAACATTGTCGATCTTTAAGAATAACTACCATTTCACGTAAAAAAAGGGTTAAGCTCATCGCTCACCCTTTCTTCACGTTATTTTTTTCGGCACTCCAAATTACCTATTAGCTTTGAAAAACAGAACCATCCTTGTCGATTAAATTGCGGAAGGTGTCACTTTTAGTGCTGACAAGTTCTGCAGGCGTGGCATCCCGATACGGAAGCTGCCACGGGTCTCAATACCGCCGATCCCCTGATTCCCACTAATGGTGTTGTTTAAAACATCACTCAGATTCACCGTATCCTTAATGGGTGTGAACGACGATTTTGCCGCTACATAAACTGGGTCTAAGGCATGGATCAATATCCGTCCAGGAGAACTGGCAAAATTCGCCCCTGCCCCCAGCAGTGCTTCAAAATGTGACTGACAAGCACCTGCAACAATAGTCAACGCATCAAAATTTCGCTCATAATCCCTAGCTACCCTAATAGCAGCTACGAAGTTTTGCGAATTTTTATAGCTGCTCAGACTGTGAAGATCGTAAGTATGCTGTTGCTTCAGCACCCCGTCATGACCGGTAATTACCACAATATCTGGACGCACGCGGGGCAGCAGCCGGTATAAAGTGTCAGCCATTGCGGACTCATGAACATGATGACCTTCAGCAGGGATCCGCAATTGCTCGTATAAGCTAAGGCTCTTATTCAGATACGCTGGATCGCCATCCAGATGCAGTACTTTCCCTGGTACTTCGAAATAAGCAGCTTCCTTGGGCGATGGAGCCCATGCCCCTTCTGACAGAGCGCTCCCGCTCCGCTGACTTTGCTCTTGTCGGTCTTTCCGCAGCTGTGTCAGTGATTCATTCGCCTTAATCTGTGCTTGCTGTCCTCGTTCCGTAATTCGGGTAGGAGGCACTTGAACCAAGTCATTCAGAGGAGAATCCGCCAACAGACGGAAATCTGTGCCTTTAATGACGGCTCTGTCCTGCACAATATGATCTACACGAAAAGTCAAATCACCGCCATAAGATTTACGAACGACCAAGTCTCCTAAATTCATTACAACCACCACCTCTACCCCATCGTATGGGCAAAGGCCTCAGTTGGTTCATAACTAGCCGTGTTTTTAGCTTATACAATTCCTGCAGCCAAAAGAACACCGCTTAATCGGGCATATTCTTCTAGACTTAACGTTTCTCCACGACGTGTTGGTTCAATACCAGCTTCTGCGAGTAAAGCCTCTAGACGTTCACGTCCCTCTTCAGGGAAATAACGAGCCTTGAGATTGTTAGCAATCGTCTTGCGGCGTTGTGTGAAAGAAGCTTGGACGACCTCAAAGAAATGCTTTTCACTCTCCACTTCTACCGGTGGATGCTCTCTTACCTTTAGACGGATTACAGCGGACTCCACGTTAGGTTGAGGAATGAACACCGTACGCGGCACAATGCAGACGAGCTCAGGCTCGCTGTAGTACTGCACGGCAATGCTAAGGCTCCCGTATTCCTTCCCTCCCGGAGAAGCAGCCATACGCTCTGCAACCTCTTTCTGAATCATTACAACGATGTTATCAAGCGGAAGCTTCTCTTCGAGCAGCTTCATCAGGATTGGAGTAGTCACATAATACGGCAGATTGGCAACTACGCTTACCTTGTTCACGGATGAAAAATCTTCCTTAAACAGCTCCTGCAGATTTACATTCAGAACATCATCATTACGAACCTTAACATGCGGATAAGGGGAAAGTACGTCCCTTAAAATAGGAATCAACCTACGGTCGATCTCCACAGCGGTTACAGCACCAGCTGTTAGCGCCAACCGCTCCGTCAGGGCTCCAATCCCTGGACCGATCTCCAGCGCCCCTGAGTCGCTATCTAGCCCAGCAGCGTCTACAATCTTGTCCAATATATTTTGATCTATCAAAAAATTCTGTCCTAAGCTCTTCTTGAACTTGAATCCATAACGTTGAATAATTTCTTTTGTCCGTTTTGGAGTCGAAATTTCCTCTCTACCACTCATGAAGTAATGCCCCCCTGATCAATTTGGGCGAGAGCCCCGGCAAATTCCTCCCGCGTAATTCCAAACATCGCCAGCCGCTTGTACAGCTGCTTGCCATTACAATATCCGATTCCAAGCAAATTACCAAGTACCATACGTCTTTCAGCTGCCCGAGGGTGTACAAGCATTCCAGCGGCCATTAGATCATCAAGCCCAATTAAAGCAGGTGCTCCTTCAAAAGAGGTATGTACATTCCGCAGCGCATGACGAATCGCCTCTGGAGATGCATTCTCCACACCGATATCTCCCTTGCGAGTTGCGTCCTTCTCCGGAATGAAGGCGTGCTTGCAGCCTGGCACCTTTGCGGACACAATCTTACGAATTCGCTCACCCGCATGATCCGGGTCAGTAAGAATAATTACTCCTCTACGTTCCATAGCAAGCGCGATCTTCGCAATTACGGTCCGGTCTACAGCCGACCCCCCTGTTTCGATCGTATCTGCTTCTACAGCGCGTTTAACAGCGACGGTATCACTCTTACCTTCAACGACAATTAATTCCTTAATCATATCTCTTGACTCCTTCCAAAAAAAGCAAAAAAGAAGAGGTTTCGCTCCTCTTCTTTTGGTTAAAGAATGTATAAGTGATGAGCGGTTGCTCTGCGATCAACGAAATGATCATCTGGCGTTCCTTAACGGTTATCATCACTATAGCTTATCAAAGAATAATTTGCAAAAGCTTCAGTACTAGTTTAACTCCGGCTTCACAGGTCCAATCACATAAACGGTACGTGATTTACGGCCGAAATTACGCACATGGCTCAGTGAATCGTAATAGACATCTACTTTATTGCCTTTAATGGCACCGCCAGTATCTTCTGCTCGGCGGAATCCAAGCCCCTCGATATATACCCACCAGCCAATAGGAATTACATTCGGGTCTACTGCAATCGTACGACCTTCCGTTACGCGTGTTCCGGAAGCAGTTTTGGTACCTATGCCTGGCTCTTCTGATGAATAAGCTGTCATGGAGACGTTCTTAATCATCTTCTTGTACTCAAAGTCTACGCCAGCCTTGCTTGTGACGTTATTAGTCTTAGCGCTAACCTTAGCCGTTTTAGTAGTGGTGTTTGATTTGGAAGTTGTTGTAGATTTAGCTACAGTCGGCTTAGGAAGTGCTTTGGTACCAACGGCAATAATCTTATCTTTCGTTACCGTTTGTACTTCCTTACCAATCATGCGCATAGAGGCCAGTTCTCCGTCTTGGTAGATCTTTTCAATATGCTGAATCATGACGCCTGGTTTGCCTGCCTGTGCCACTCTAACTGTTCCCACAGTAAGGGAGGGATCTGCTGTCTTGATGACTCTGAAGGGTAAGTTAGTTGTTCGCTGTACGGTCTGTTTGTTGATGCGAACAATCTTAATCTCCATGTTGGCAGAAATGGTGGTGTCTAACGAAGGGAAAATCTTATCCTGACCTTCTAGCGTGATACCCATTTTGTCAATTGCTTTACCAATGGTATCCTCGGTCGTATATAATGTTTTTGTTGCTCCGTCCGCAGTAAGGCTAATTTTCTGCGCACGATTAATTACGACACGGTCACCGTCTTTTATTTCATCACTCAGACCTAAAGATAGTTCATCATGTGGCTGCAGCGAAATTTGCTCTTTCTCCAGCACATCACCAAGAAGCGCTTCTCGCGTTTCAAGCGTCTGTGTCTGTCCGTCTATTACTAAAAATAATTGTTTGTTACTTTGACCATGTACGTACAGCAGAATAAGTAGCGCGATAGCGACTGAAATCACGCCTGCAAGTAAAAGTACGCGAGTATTTACTTGCTCCCACCGTAATGCGAAAGACCTGCTGGATGACTGCGAATCATGGGATACCTCTGGTTGGAATACGCCCATTCTCTCCATCCTCCTTACATAGCCTCGTCGTCAATTGTATATCATGAGGACTGAATTTCTTTGACGAAACTATTTGAGATTGTCACAGGACACGCACGTATTAACTTAGCGTCTCCTGCTCATGGATCGCCTGCTCGGCACAGCTACTCCCACCCCTGTTATATAACAGTATGTGGGCAACATTCTATTTATTCAAAAATAAAAAAGCCTAAAAAGAGTTCAACTGAGGACTCTTTCGTGGCTTCTCCAATGTCAGAATAGAGAATGCTTGTGCACGAGGTTGCCTCTCTTACTTGCGCTTACGGGGTTAGCTGTCGGGTTCGGACGAAAGAGAGACGCCCTATTTCAGGTCACCCGCTCATGGCGGTTGCCCTTAAATTCACCCCAAAGACCACGTGAAGAAATCAAATACTGTCCTGCGGCACGTCTAAGCCGTATTTAAAATACAGGCATGCGGCAGTTCAATATTGGTTCCCCCGTTCTCCATACGGAGACTCAGCGAGACGATCCATGAATCAATGGCTGTCACTATAACACAGCTCACATCACTGAAAAGATGATATCCTGTTTTGATGCATGTTGTAAAGGACGATTCAACCACGTTTAAGCAAAAATATGGTTAAAATATTGTAATATTCAGCCGTTTTTATATTAAAAAAGTTTAATATATCGGCTATTCTCTATTTTTCACCTGTTTTACTCCCGTTTTCAGTCAATCCCAAATCGTTCCAGTGCGTTCGCATACGTTATTTTAGCCAATTCTTCCCATGTTAACCCTTTAATTTCAGCTGCCGCCTCTGCTACCAGCTTCACATGAGCGCTCTCATTTCGCTTCCCACGGAACGGGTGTGGAGTCAAATATGGAGCATCCGTTTCGATCAATAATCGGTCTAGTGGGGTCTGAGCAAGCACTTCTTTTGGCACTCTTGCATTCTTGAACGTAATGGGTCCTCCAAATGATAAATGAAAACCAAGATTCAAGCACATTTTAGCGGTTTCCCAGCTTCCTGAGAACGAGTGCATCACGCCTCCAACCTCATTTGCCTTTTCCTCGCGTAAGATCCGTACAACATCTTCATGGGCATCACGATCATGAATACAAATCGGCATATTTAGTTCACGGGCTAGTCCAATTTGTTTGCGAAAAACCTCGTGTTGCACATCCTTGGGAGAAGTATCCCAGTAGTAATCCAGTCCAATTTCACCGATAGCCACCACTTTTTTATGACTGCACAAAGAAGCGATCCAATCCAGATCTCCTTCTTTCATATCAATCGCGTCCTGCGGATGCCAGCCCACTGCTGCATAAATATAATCATAAGATTCCGCCAGCTTCATCGTTGAAGGAATCGTCTCCCGATTAAATCCGATATTAATCATCTTGCTAACTCCTGCCTCAACAGCACGAGCAATTACTTCTTCGCGATCCTCGTCGAATTGAGGTGCATCCAGATGCGTATGTGTGTCAAACAGAAACATTTTAACCCTCACTCCTTGTTCTTTTTTAAATATAAGACAGCATAAATTTCACGTTATCCGTTCTTCTTGTCATAAATCCCATATTTTCTTGTATTATTTTGCAAAAATCTCTGCTATAGAAGCAGGCAATCGTGTAAGCGCATTTCTCAACTTATCCTGAGGAAAATAAAGATGATGTCTACCACGGTGAATACCGCTAATCGAGCGTACAATATCCGACACCTCTGAAATTTCCCGCAGATGATCATGCCGATCAAGTAGAAGGATTTGGTTATTATCAAAAGCTTCTCCCGGACGGAACACATCATAGGGCAGATCTGTCGGAAAATCAATCTCCAAGTCATATTCTGGGTGAAGTCCCGCTGCCGCAAAACTGCTGCGAATTTCAGTAATCATATCTGTATTGAGATTCTCCATCTCAACGTATTTATACAGTTTACGATGAATAAACCGCGTACACAAATCGCTTAATAGCTCATCCTTCTCAAGCGTCCATTGCATAAAAGCCGTCTGAACCAGTGCTTCATCCAGCATTAAATATTGCTTCACTGTCACCTCACCACGGAACAAATCCTCCAGCGGATTAATCATGAAATTAAAATTATACCCCTCTTGGAAAAGCTCCTTAGCTCTACGGAAAATTTGTCGTAAAATAATCTCAGAGCTACGTGTCACCGGATGAAAATAGACTTGCCAGTACATTTGATAACGCGACATCAAATAATCTTCAATGGCATGCATTCCTGATTCTTTTACAACAACCCGACCATTATAAGGACGTAGCATTCTCAAAATCCGATCAATGTCGATCGTTCCATAGTTTACACCTGTATAGTACGCATCACGCAGCAAATAATCCATGCGATCAGCATCTAGCGGACTGGAAACCAAATTTACAACAATTTCATGCTCATAAGTTTTAGAGATCACCGAAGCTACTTTACGAGGAAAATCCTCCCCCACATCACGCAAGATCTCAGTAATCTCTGTGTCCTCCAGAATAATACGACAAGTCCAATCTTCATGATTCATTTCAAAAGCTTCTTCTATAGAATGAGAAAATGGACCATGCCCCAAATCATGCAGCAAGGCCGCACACAAAGTGAGCAGACTTTCTTCAGGAATCCAATCCTTATATCCGCTTCGTTCAAATTGCGAAATAATTCTACGCGTAATTTCGTATACCCCAAGGGAATGAGAAAACCGACTATGCTCTGCGCCATGAAAAGTGAGATACGAGGTACCCAACTGGCGGATTCGGCGTAAACGCTGAAATTCCTTTGTATTTATTAGTCGCCAAATAATAGTATCCTGCACATGGATATAATTGTGGACCGGATCTTTAAAAACCTTTTCTTCTGTGAGCGGCTGCTTCATGAGATCAACTCCTTTTTTAAATTTAATATGATTTTAGCCAATATAAGTATATAATAAGTAATTATGTCGCACTTTGTCGAATTGTGACGTTTTTAGTCTTGGTAAATCGACAAAGTTTATTTTTACACTTTTTTTAGAATTCGTGATTGTTATAGGGAATTCAAAGTTCTCGTGAAAAAGCACTTATTTAACAGATGAAAAAAGGTTGACTGTTTTGGGAATCGTTGGTATTATAAATATCATAAAACAGTGAACAATGTCGAATAATGACGTTTTTGGAACATTGAGAGGAGTAACGATTGTTATGATGAAATCAACAGGAATTGTAAGAAAAGTAGACGAACTTGGACGGGTTGTTATTCCCATTGAATTGCGCCGTACTCTTGGCATTGGTGAAAAAGACGCACTTGAAATTTACGTTGATGGTGAGCGCATTATGCTTAAGAAATATGAGCCTGCCTGCATTTTCTGCGGCAACGCTGAGAACGTAACTTACTTCAAAGGAAAAATAGTTTGTCATGAATGCATTTCTACTATCCCTACCCCTGTGACAAACTAAAATAAATAGTATATAATAGAACTAATCAAATTGTTAATTCTAACCTTTTCATATCTCCTTGACCTCCCGTGACCGCGGGAGGTATTTTTTTCTGCATTTACCTGTGTTTGCCACCCCAAAGGTTGTCTAGAAGGACTTCATCTTTATAACTGTACAAAATACATTTAACCTCCAAGCAAATCCCTTAAGCACTTACTGCTCTGCCTTATCAAGAAGCGCGTTATAAATATCCCGCTTTGCCACACCACGATCAGAGGCTGCTTTTTTCATAGCTTCTTTACGCGGCATATCTGCGGCTTCGTAATGAGCAACATGCTCTTCAATACTTAACTGACGCCACCAAGCCGATTCCGCCATTTCAGCATCTTCCTTGCTCTCCCCTTCAACGACGATGACATACTCACCAAGCGGTGGATGTTCAGCCAGCCAATCCGTACATTCCTCAATCGTTCCACGTAGAAACTCCTCATATCTCTTTGTCAGTTCACGAGCAAGCACAATCCGTCGATTGCCGAATGCTTCATGGAGATGAGCCAATGTCTTCACCACGCGATGTGGAGATTCGTAGAACAGTATAGTGCCTTGCGCCGAACGAAGTGGACTTAATACCGCACGGATATCCTTACGTTCTCGAGGTAAGAAACCGATAAAAGTGAACGTTGTCGTAGGCAGACCTGAGGCAATTAAAGCTGACAAAGCTGCGTTAGCTCCGGGTATAGGAATCACTGGTACACCGTGACTTATGGCAAGGGCTACAAGGTCTGCACCAGGGTCAGAAATGGCTGGTAAACCGGCATCGCTGACGAGGGCCAAATTTTTTCCTTCTATTATATAGCGAATAAGTTCAGGTCCACTGGCAGCCTTATTATGCTCATGGTAACTGAACAGCATAGAAGGCGAAATTTCAAAATGGCTCAACAATTTTCGAGTTTGTCTTGTATCTTCAGCAGCTATAATATCGCATTCCTGCAATGTGCGTACAGCGCGATAGGTCATATCCTCTAAATTACCAATGGGTGTTGCCACCAAAAAGAGTGAACCTGTTGTCTCCTGCTTATGTGTATTGTTATTGTTCTGAAAACTGCTTTGGCATGATATCGTCATGATTTACCCTCTTTAGCACCATAGTAGATGTCCATAATTTCTGGACAGTATTGATTGTCCTCATTATATACAATGAGGGGTGGTTGTAAACGAACCTCAGGTTTGCCATCACGCATCGCTTCGATTAATACCATATTGGCCTCCAGATGCGCACGTGGATGTACAAAGCGAATAATCTTAGGCTCGAGCCTATATTTTCTCATTAGACTAATAATATCGACCAACCGTTGTGGCTTGTGAACCATGCTTACCTTTCCTCCGGTCCGAACCAGTCGCACACAGGCTTGAATGACCTCCTCCAGTGTACATCCTATTTCATGACGAGCCATAGCCTGATGAGTGTTCAGCTTAAGGTCACTACCGTTAAGCGGCATATAAGGGGGATTGACCGTTATCGCATCATATACGCCATGTCCTGCTACTTTATATAACTCACGTAAATCGCCTTCATGGATCACAACCTGATCCTGAAGTCCATTTAAAGCCACGCTACGACGAGCCATATCCGCTAAACGGGGCTGTATTTCAATCCCTTCTATAGAAGCCTTTGTTCGGGTAGTCATCAAAATCGGTATTACACCGTTTCCAGTACAAAGATCCAGGACTCTCCCTCGTGGCGGAACGCTGGCGAAACGGGCAAGCAGTACAGCATCCATAGAAAAGCTAAATACTTCGTCACTTTGAATAATACGCAGGTCATGCGTTAGTAAATCATCCACCCGTTCCGTCGGTAACAAAGGAACAGATATATCGTTAAAAGAATTTGTCATGTAGTAATCTCCTAAATGTTTTGTTGAGCTAAAATTCAAAAAAAACCGTAGGATCAATCTCCTACGGCTGGATATCCTCATTTATTAAGAAAAGAAAGACAGAACAGACAATCACCTTCCGTACGTAAATGTCCAAAATAAACATTACAGATGTGAAAGCCTTCATGGTAAAGCCGGGCCAAGTTGTCATAACCTTCCCCGACAACCTCTTCTGTTCCCTCTCCGGCAGCTAAAAGAGCTTCCGCCTCCGCAGAATCTACGGTAGGATCCAAAGGTGCATCCCGCTTTAAAATTTTGCGAAGCTGTTCATTCTCCAGAGTTAACCTCTGATTAGCTTCCATCAGTTCTTTTACCGTCTGTTTCCATTCTCCAAGATTGGCGCGCATCGTTTCCATCTGTGCTTCCATATCCTGCATGTGTGCAAATATATTTTTCTTCTCCAAGTTTCCACCCCGAAAGTAACCTTATAATGGTTTACTTGACGACAACATCATCCATTGGAAGTTCCTTAACTTTGCCCACTTCAAACAACTGTACATGAACCGTACGGCTTCCGGCATTAAGTCCTACTACTTTGCCATCACCCAATGAGGTCACGACAATCTTGCCGACCGCTGGCATTTCTTCCTTTACACTCTCATAATTGTCATGCTCAAATTTCAAACAACACATCAGACGTCCACAAAGTCCTGAAATCTTCGTCGGATTAAGTGATAGGTTCTGATCCTTGGCCATTTTAATGGATACGGGTTCAAAATCCCCTAACCAAGATGAACAACAAAGCACTCGTCCACAAGGTCCAAGTCCACCTAGCATTTTAGCTTCGTCACGCACCCCAATTTGCCGTAGCTCAATGCGGGTCCGGAAGATACTTGCTAGATCTTTAACCAATTCTCTGAAGTCGACCCGTCCTTCGGCCGTAAAGTAAAATATAATCTTATTACGGTCAAAAGTAAACTCTACATCGACGAGCTTCATTTTAAGACCATGGTCGCGTATTTTATTTAAACAGGTGGTAAAAGCCTCTTTAGCGGCCCCTTTGTTCTCTTCAACTACGCGTGCGTCGGTTTCTCCAGCAATTCGCATCACTTTTTTGAGGGGTAAAACTACGTCGGATTCTTCCACCTCTTTTTTGCCTACGACAACTTTACCGTATTCAACCCCACGTGCTGTCTCCACTATAACATATTGATCCCGTTCAATCGGAAAATCAAGTGGATCGAAATAATATATTTTACCCGCTTTTTTAAAACGGACACCTACTACGCTGTACAAAAATTAACCCCCTTGTTTGCCGGTAAAAGGAACCTATGGGCATGTCCGCTCCCTGATGATCCATGCTTGTCCTTCCTCGTCTGTTAAAACGATATTTCCAGGTAAAGCGACATCCGGAGGATATATCATAACTAATCCTTTAACTTTCCAGTCGGATTAAAAACTGCTCCAGACACAACTGGGCATTGGCATTGGATCGCAGCTTCTTAGTAGTCTCTGCAGCAAATCCCATATAAGCCACCCATTGTTCCGCACTCCGCTCACGGGCATGCCTGGAAATAAAGTCTAACTGATCTATGAAAACGATACTCTCATGCTTACGATACAGGAAGTAAAGCATATCTTTAAACCACAGATGGAACATGCTGAAGAAGATATCCAAATGTTCAGCGAGTCCGGTCTTGAACAGCTTCTGCCCAGCAGTTGCTACAGCGGAGCTGCCCTTGCCTAAGGACTCCTTAGCTAATTGTAACATTACATTTCTCATTTCTGCAAACCAATTCTGTTCCAAAAGTTTCCTGCAACCATCAAGTCCTGAACTAAGTGATACTGCACATCGAGCTAAGGGTATGGGAACGCCCTCACTTGCCAGAGCTTGGAGCATAATATCCGGGTTTAACGGACTAAATGGAATCCGCTGGGTCCGCGACTGAATTGTTGGCAATAAGGAACGGCTATTATCAGAAATTAAGATTCCAACAGCCGGAGCTGGTGGCTCTTCCAGAAATTTCAGCAGACTATTGGCAGCTTGTACTGTCATTTTGTCTGCTCCATCTATGATATAAACTTTCGGATTCACACCCTCTGACCGATAGGAAAAGACGCGCTGCAGCTCACGGATTTGATCTATTTTAATACTTGCTCCATCGGGCTGCAGCAGTGACAAATCAGGGTGGTTTCCATGCTCTACTTTCCGGCACTCCAGGCATTCCCCACAGGCATCGTCCTTACTCTGGGTACAAAATATAGCTTGGGCAAACATCAGCGCCGTTTTCATTTGTCCACTGCCTGCCGGTCCGGTAAATAAATAAGCATGACTCACAGCTTCTTTGCGCAAGGCATTTTGGAGTAGCCGCTTGGCGTTCTCCTGGCCTACTATATCATGAAAAGGCATAATTTCCTCCCAAAACTTTCAAACATAAACACCTTCGGCGTCCTTATAAGAACGGTAAGCGTTTAATCGTGTCAAACTTATACTTTCTTATATTTTAAAAAGAAAGGTTGATTAACAACCCACGGATTTCTCCAACGCGTCCCAACAGATCGATCCGGCCTTGCTCACTATTCAGCAAATCATCTGCCATAGATAGCAAAGCCGAATCAATTTCCTCAAGCAGCTTGTAACGCTTGCCACGTCCACGTCGATCCCATCCGCGTGTTTCCTTCAGAATAACGCCTCTTCGAGCCGTTTCCTCCAGAAATCTTTTGATCATCATCCGGTAAATGGTAAGCTCACGAATCGTCATAGACTTAGATAAACGATCCCCTTGAGACTGTATTTCTTTGATCTGGCGATTCAATTCATCTTTGGTTTTCTGCTCACTTTGCTGCTGAAAAACATCAGAGAACGTTTTTTGCTGAACGGGTTTGTTAGCCCCTTCTGCATTTGGCATCTCACTCTTCAAGGGCCTATACCCCGGATTGATCTTCAAAGGTTATCTACCGCCCTTTTTATAAATGGCTTGCTAATCTATATTATACTTAATAATGTTCAAAACGATCTACAGGAAGTACGAATACAGTGGCTCCACCGACTTGTACCTCGACAGGAAGTGGCAAATACGAATCCGTTGTTCCACTCATCGGTGTTACAGGAGTGACTAGCTGCTCACGCACTTTACAGCTGTTACGGATCACGGTCAATACTGATTCAATCTGACTGTCTTCTACCCCGATCATAAATGTCGTATTCCCTGCACGTAGAAAGCCACCTGTACTTGCAAGCTTAGTTGCACGGAAATTGGCTTTGACTAGCTCACTGGACAACCGGTTACTGTCTTTATCCTGGATAATTGCAATGATCAACTTCATCTTCGCATTCCCTCCCAATACTTTTATGGTGTATTACTACTTAGGGTTTCTAGTAGTAACCCTTACTTCATAAACACACGCCTAGTTATATGTCACTTCTCTTAGTATATTAGACAAAACATCCTAAAAACCCTTTAATACTCTCTCTTCAAGAGTTCTCATGATATCTTGTTCTACCATATGAACGGGGCGATTAGCATCCAGAACTACTATTCTGTCCGGATTGGCCTGGGCTAATATTTGATAGCCTTCGCGAACCTTCTGATGAAAAGAAAGACTCTCCAGATCCAGGCGATTGACTTCCCGTTCTTGGTTCGCTGCAATCCGTGACAGCCCTATCTCTGGGTCTACATCCAGATAAAAGGTTAGATCCGGCATACGGTCCCCGATCGCAAAACGATTAATACTCCATACTTCTTCCATTCCGAGTCCTCTCGCATGTCCTTGATAAACAAGACTACTGTCTACAAAGCGGTCACAGAGCACTGTAAGCCCTTCTCTAAGAGCCGGCTCAACGACTTCGGAGAGATGTTGGCTTCTTGATGCAGCGTATAGCAATGCCTCTGTACGCGCATCCATTGCTGTATGGACAGGATCTAGAATAATGGAGCGAATCTTCTCGGCAATTTCAACGCCACCCGGCTCACGTGTAATTCGATAAGGCATGGACCGGTTCTGTAAATAGGCTGCTACTCTACCTAATACCGTCGTTTTTCCGGAGCCTTCGCCCCCTTCTAATGTTATGAAGAAAACTTCTTTTCCCACCTATGCTTCTCCGCCCTTCTGAATGTTGTATACCTTAATACGCTGTAAGACCGGATCAGCACAAGCCTGAAATTTGGCGCCTCCTTTGGCTAAACCACCCAGCCTTCTTTGGATCTGATCTGTGATCACTTCACCCGGATATAATACCGGGATGCCCGGTGGATATGGAATAACCATCTCCGCCGCTACTCTACCCACGCTATGTTCAAGATCAATGCTTTCAATCTCATTCGCTGACACCGGCTTCAATGAGAAGGGGATAGGATCTGAAATTTGTAAAGAATGGAAATTGTTCCACGTGGAAATATTGCGAGAGTCTGGTTTACTAAGCGTATGCGGTGATTCGGAAGGCTCCTCCGAATCTATTTCCCGCAGTGCCTGCAGCAGTTGATCTGCATCTTCAGCCCTTGATCCGAGGCTGAACAGCAGCACTACGTGCCGGTCATCGCTCATCTCCGGCACGCAGCCCTTAGCCTCGAGCCTGCGCTGCAGCTCGAAGCCGCTCAGGACCCCGGTGGCGTCATAAATGACGACTTTGAAGGGGTCCTGTGTCACGTATGCCGCCATAGAATTAGGCGGCGTATTCGGGCGCAGCGGCTCTGCCGGCTGCACCACCCCGTAGCGCGGCAGCTCCGCGAGCTCGCGCCGCAGAACGTCCACGGCGGCCAGCCCCGCCGTGAAGGCATCGCTGCCCCGGCTGTGCAACAGCCGCCGGGCAAGATCCAGCGAAGCCATCATAGGATATGATGGGCTGGAGCTCTGCACCATGGCGAGCCGCTGCCGAAGCAGGGCGCGGTCAAGCCGCGGCCCTTGAACGTGCAGCATAGCGCCCATGGTCATCGCCGTGAGCATCTTGTGCGTGGACTGCACTACGCCGTCCGCGCCACAAGCAAGCGCCCCCGTTGGCAGCGCCGGGTGCTGCCCGTAATGCGCCCCATGCGCCTCATCCACAAGCAGCGGTACACCGCTGTCGTGACAGATGCGTGCGAGTGGCGCAAGGTCACTGCCCATGCCATAATAATTCGGCATGGTGACAAACACAGCGGCAGCTTCAGGATAGGCTGCGAGAGCAGCCTCAACAGCTTCTGCCGCCGGCGCCACTGCTAAGCCGCTAAGAGGGTCAATCAGCGGCTCCAGAAAAACAGCACGCACTCCAGCCAACATCAGTCCATGAATGACTGATTTATGCACATTGCGTTGAACAATCATAATCATTCCAGGCTCGGAACAAGCGGTTAGAATCAGAGCCAGATTGCCGGCTGTGCTCCCTCCAACCAGAAAAAAGCTTTCCTCTGCTCCAAAGCAATCTGCGGCCAACTCTTGCGCTTCCTTGATGACTCCTTCAGGATGATGAAGATCATCCGTTCCGGTAATTTCCGTAACATCATACTTCATTACCTCATCTAAAAAGCCAGCGCCTTCAACACCATCATATGCCTCACCATTTTTATGACCTGGCACATGATATGATCTATTACCCATAATTCTATATTGTTCCAGCATTTCGTATATAGGCGCCCTACAACGTTGTAATTTATTCATATTAAATTCCTTCCCATAGGGTTCCTTCTATTTTAACGTAAATATTCGCAAACGCCTACGCTTCAATGTAAAAGTAGCCCTATGGACAACAAAACGGCTCCTCCCGCACGAAGAACGAGGAAGCCGTATATTGAATATCACTAATGCAGCCATCGTATCTCTCATCCAGACCGCTCTCTTAACCGCATCATTTAACAGAGTTACTCTACTTAAGCATTCTTTTGCAATCCGATCTTCTTCATCCGGCCGATAAAAAAACGGTACTTGGCATCCTCAGCCTCGGTACGTATCATCTCAGCCTCACATTCCTCACAAATAAAATGCGAGACAATCACAATACCTTCCTCTTTTACCTGTCCACAAATAATACAAGCTTGCCCGGTTTGCTGTTCCATAACCATCCCACCTTGACTCTTTTAAGAACAGTATGATACACCTTCTATCATTTTAAACCTTTTCATAGTTTTTTCATATCCTTCGTATCGTTCATTATATATATTCCGTTGCCATGATATCGGTGAATTTTTGCAGCAGTTTAATAAAATACACCCAATCGCCGATATTAAGAACATACGAATTCACGAGGAGGTTAGACTATTATCTATGGAACCCAATACCAAAGGTGCAGCTACATTCTATCAATATAAGCTAATTAAAAAAATCAATCTAACGGCACGCCTGCTGCCTATTTATATTATGCTTCCCCTATTAGTCCTTGTGCTTGAAACCGTATTTCTTTCTTGGTGGAGCATTCTCTACATAATTATAGCAGCGCCTGTAGCCTTCTGGGTTCAATATGTTATTTCACGCTCAGTTCTATTAATCTCAGGACATCCTATTTCAAAAAGATGGTCTGTCTCATTTAAACTACCCTGGCTGGGTTTTATGCCTGACCAACACATTAGTTACCGTATATTCCGTAAAGTACAGCTACATAATTTCTATATCGGCCTTTGTATTGCAGCACTCTTCATTTTCTGGTCACCACCAGCATTTACAGTATCTCTGATCACTTGCCACTTATGGCTCCTGCTGCCTCGTCTTTATACTCTGTTCAGGCTCAATCGACAGGATCAGGGAGGCATGCTCAAATTCAATCCGACCGATGTATCCTATTACTCTCAATAAATTGCAGGGCACTAGTATAACTGAAATCATTTTCACGTTAAAAAATAAACCGCCATCCTTAAAGGATGGCGATTCTTTATTTCGTCTTGAGACCTTTAATAGAGGTCTTCTTTTCTTTAGGAATCATCACTACAAAATAATCATCATGCACTGTTAAATGAACCGTTAACCCATCCTTTAGAAAAACACCTGAAGAATCACTATCATCATCTTCCTGTTCGTTCCAACCCCAAGCTTTAATAGCCTCCAGATACTGATCCGGAATACCATTCTTCTCCTTTAAGCCAGGTAAAGAATAACGTACATAATCCATAGCAACGTTAGTAGTAGTCTGGTCTGGTGAGTTCGCTTCATGGGGCACCGGGAAGCTTTTCTCATTCAGTGCACCTTCAAAAGTATCCCACGTAGGTTCTTTGGCCCCGCAACTTGCCAGTATTAAAGTTAAAATACAAGAAATAGTTATTAACCTGAATATTTTAAATTGTTTCATGCCTTAAATCCTCCCTACCTCTACAATGCATCTAAAGACACAAGAAAATTCAAAGTTAGAATTTATGAGTAGTTCCTTCGTATTAAAGATCTGCTAACTATTAGCACTTTTCTATTATACTTGTATCCACCGCGGCGTCGGTAACAAAAATGTCATTCCACAGTAACCTATTCTAATGTTATTGCTAGCCTTAAACACTTGCACAATAAAAAAAGAAAAAAAGCCACTGCTGATATTATCAACAATGGCTTAATCTGCTTGGCAACGTCCTACTCTCCCAGGACCCTTCGGTCCAAGTACCATCGGCGCTGGAGGGCTTAACGGTCGTGTTCGGGATGGGTACGCGTGGAACCCCTCCGCTATCGCCACCAAACATGCGTCTGTGAAACAGACGCTGCCGCGTGAAATTCGGTTCATCACCAGAAGTGACAATGAATTTCTAAGCGTGTTACAGGCTTAATCGCCTGAAAACTGAATCCGAATTGAATTTGCGTTCTAAGTATAGGATAAGCCCTCGACCGATTAGTATTGGTCAGCTCCATGCATTACTGCACTTCCACCTCCAACCTATCTACCTCGTCGTCTTCAAGGGGTCTTACTAATTGGGAAATCTCATCTTGAGGGGGGCTTCACGCTTAGATGCTTTCAGCGCTTATCCCGTCCGTACGTAGCTACCCAGCCATGCTTCTGGCGAAACAACTGGTGCACCAGCGGTACGTCCATCCCGGTCCTCTCGTACTAAGGACAGCTCCTCTCAAATTTCCTGCGCCCACGACAGATAGGGACCGAACTGTCTCACGACGTTCTGAACCCAGCTCGCGTACCGCTTTAATGGGCGAACAGCCCAACCCTTGGGACCTACTTCAGCCCCAGGATGCGATGAGCCGACATCGAGGTGCCAAACCTCCCCGTCGATGTGGACTCTTGGGGGAGATAAGCCTGTTATCCCCAGGGTAGCTTTTATCCGTTGAGCGATGGCCCTTCCATGCGGTACCACCGGATCACTAAGTCCGACTTTCGTCCCTGCTCGACTTGTAGGTCTCGCAGTCAAGCTCCCTTATGCCTTTGCACTCTTCGAATGATTTCCAACCATTCTGAGGGAACCTTGGAACGCCTCCGTTACTCTTTAGGAGGCGACCGCCCCAGTCAAACTGCCCGCCTGACACGGTCCCCGTACCCGATAAGGGTACTAGGTTAGAACCTAGATACGATCAGGGTGGTATCCCAACGGCGCCTCCACCGAAGCTTGCGCTCCGATTTCTACGGCTCCCACCTATCCTGTACAGATCGTACCCAAATTCAATATCAAGCTGCAGTAAAGCTCCATGGGGTCTTTCCGTCTTGTCGCGGGTAACCTGCATCTTCACAGGTATTAAAATTTCACCGGATCTCTCGTTGAGACAGCGCCCAAGTCGTTACGCCATTCGTGCGGGTCAGAATTTACCTGACAAGGAATTTCGCTACCTTAGGACCGTTATAGTTACGGCCGCCGTTTACTGGGGCTTCGGTTCATAGCTTCGGGTTACCCCTAACCACTCCCCTTAACCTTCCAGCACCGGGCAGGCGTCAGCCCGTATACTTCGCCTTGCGGCTTCGCACAGACCTGTGTTTTTGCTAAACAGTCGCTTGGGCCTTTTCACTGCGGCCCCCTCGTGCTATTCACACTACCGGGGCACCCCTTCTCCCGAAGTTACGGGGTCATTTTGCCGAGTTCCTTAACGAGAGTTCTTCCGCGCGCCTTAGAATTCTCTTCTCGCCTACCTGTGTCGGTTTGCGGTACGGGCACCTTCTCCTGGCTAGAGGCTTTTCTTGGCAGTGTGAGATCATGACCTTCGCTACTACAATTTTCGCTCCCCATCACAGCCCAGCCTTAATGATGTGCGGATTTGCCTACACATCAGCCTCACTGCTTAGACGGACATATCCATCAGTCCGCGTCACTACCCTCCTGCGTCACCCCATCGCTCATAGCGGATTACGGTGGTACAGTAATTTCAAACTGTTGTCCTTCGACTACGCCTTTCGGCCTCGCCTTAGGTCCCGACTTACCCTGAGCGGACGAGCCTTCCTCAGGAAACCTTGGGCTTTCGGCGGATCAGATTCTCACTGATCTTTTCGTTACTCATACCGGCATTCTCACTTGTATGCTGTCCAGCGCTCCTTACGGTACACCTTCAACCCACATACAACGCTCCCCTACCCCAGATACATACGTATCTAGCCATAGCTTCGGTGGTGTGTTTAGCCCCGTTACATTTTCGGCGCAGAGTCACTCGACCAGTGAGCTATTACGCACTCTTTCAATGGTGGCTGCTTCTAAGCCAACATCCTGGTTGTCTGTGCAACTCCACATCCTTTCCCACTTAACACACACTTGGGGACCTTAGCTGATGGTCTGGGCTGTTTCCCTTTTGACAATGGATCTTAGCACTCACTGTCTGACTCCCGGCAATAAGTATATGGCATTCGGAGTTTGACTGAGCTTGGTAATCCTTGCGGACCCCGCACCCAATCAGTGCTCTACCTCCACTACTCTTATACCGAGGCTAGCCCTAAAGCTATTTCGGGGAGAACCAGCTATCTCCGAGTTCGATTGGAATTTCTCCGCTACCCCCACCTCATCCCCGCACTTTTCAACGTACGTGGGTTCGGGCCTCCAGTGCGTGTTACCGCACCTTCACCCTGGACAGGGGTAGATCACACGGTTTCGGGTCTACGTCCACATACTAAATCGCCCTATTCAGACTCGCTTTCGCTGCGGCTCCACCTTCTCGGCTTAACCTTGCATGTTAAACGTAACTCGCCGGTTCATTCTACAAAAGGCACGCCATCACCCATAAATAGGGCTCTGACTTTTTGTAAGCACACGGTTTCAGGTTCTATTTCACTCCCCTTCCGGGGTGCTTTTCACCTTTCCCTCACGGTACTGTTTCACTATCGGTCGCCAGGTAGTATTTAGCCTTAGCAGATGGTCCTGCTGGATTCATACGGGGTTTCACGTGCCCCGCACTACTCGGGATCCGTCTCGGAGAGAACACAGTTTAGGCTACAGGGCTTTTACCTCTATCGCGGGCCTTTCCAGACCTCTTCGCCTACCATATTCCTTTGTAACTCCATGTGAGACGTCCCACAACCCCTAAGAGCAAGCTCTTAGGTTTAGGCTGTTCCGCGTTCGCTCGCCGCTACTGACGGAATCACTATTGTTTTCTCTTCCTCAGGGTACTTAGATGTTTCAGTTCCCCTGGTCTGCCTCTACATTTCCTATGTATTCAGAAATGAGTAACTGCGAATTACCACAGCTGGGTTTCCCCATTCGGACACCCCCGGATCAAAGCTTGCTTACAGCTCCCCGAGGCAGTTTCGTTGTTCGCCACGTCCTTCGTCGGCTCCTGGCGCCTAGGCATCCTCCGTGTGCTCTTATTAGCTTAACCTTGATTTTTCCGCAGGAAAATATCATACAATGACATTTCTCTTGGAATCATCTCACTAATAACATTTACTTGTTTGCACAAGTTGCTAAAAGATGTTCTAAAACGCAAATTCGTTTCGGTATCCAGTTTTCAAGGATCAAGTCTTACTTGAGAGCTTAAACTCTCAAAACTGAGCAACGAGTGAGTAACAGGCCTAAACCTGAGATTTGGAAGTTTAACTTCCGATTTGAATGTCTCCATTGCAGGAAACGATTCTCCATAGAAAGGAGGTGATCCAGCCGCACCTTCCGATACGGCTACCTTGTTACGACTTCACCCCAATCATCTACCCCACCTTCGGCGGCTGGCTCCCTTGCGGGTTACCCCACCGACTTCGGGTGTTGTAAACTCTCGTGGTGTGACGGGCGGTGTGTACAAGACCCGGGAACGTATTCACCGCGGCATGCTGATCCGCGATTACTAGCAATTCCGACTTCATGCAGGCGAGTTGCAGCCTGCAATCCGAACTGAGACCGGCTTTGATGGGATTGGCTTCACCTCGCGGCTTCGCTTCCCGTTGTACCGGCCATTGTAGTACGTGTGTAGCCCAGGTCATAAGGGGCATGATGATTTGACGTCATCCCCACCTTCCTCCGGTTTGTCACCGGCAGTCACTCTAGAGTGCCCAACATGACTTGCTGGCAACTAAAGTTAAGGGTTGCGCTCGTTGCGGGACTTAACCCAACATCTCACGACACGAGCTGACGACAACCATGCACCACCTGTCTCCTCTGTCCCGAAGGCCGCTGCTATCTCTAGCAGATTCAGAGGGATGTCAAGACCTGGTAAGGTTCTTCGCGTTGCTTCGAATTAAACCACATACTCCACTGCTTGTGCGGGTCCCCGTCAATTCCTTTGAGTTTCAGTCTTGCGACCGTACTCCCCAGGCGGAGTGCTTACTGTGTTAACTTCGGCACCAAGGGTATCGAAACCCCTAACACCTAGCACTCATCGTTTACGGCGTGGACTACCAGGGTATCTAATCCTGTTTGCTCCCCACGCTTTCGCGCCTCAGCGTCAGTTACAGCCCAGAAAGTCGCCTTCGCCACTGGTGTTCCTCCACATATCTACGCATTTCACCGCTACACGTGGAATTCCACTTTCCTCTTCTGTACTCAAGTCACCCAGTTTCCAGTGCGACCTTAGGTTGAGCCCAAGGTTTAAACACCAGACTTAAATGACCGCCTGCGCGCGCTTTACGCCCAATAATTCCGGACAACGCTTGCCCCCTACGTATTACCGCGGCTGCTGGCACGTAGTTAGCCGGGGCTTTCTTCTCAGGTACCGTCACTCCGATAGCAGTTACTCTACCGGACGTTCTTCCCTGGCAACAGAGCTTTACGATCCGAAAACCTTCATCACTCACGCGGCGTTGCTCCGTCAGACTTTCGTCCATTGCGGAAGATTCCCTACTGCTGCCTCCCGTAGGAGTCTGGGCCGTGTCTCAGTCCCAGTGTGGCCGTTCACCCTCTCAGGTCGGCTACGCATCGTCGCCTTGGTGGGCCGTTACCCCACCAACTAGCTAATGCGCCGCAGGCCCATCCCTCAGTGACAGATTGCTCCGTCTTTCATTCTTCCTTCAGGAGAAAAAAGAAATTATCCGGTATTAGCTACCGTTTCCGGTAGTTATCCCAGTCTAAGGGGCAGGTTGCCTACGTGTTACTCACCCGTCCGCCGCTAAGTTGTTTTGAAAGCAAGCTTTCAAAACAACTCCGCTCGACTTGCATGTATTAGGCACGCCGCCAGCGTTCGTCCTGAGCCAGGATCAAACTCTCCAATTAGTATTGAAAAGAGCGATATGCTCATTTTGAAACATCTGACGAGAAAATTAATTCTCTATTTTGGATTTCACTTACGTGATTTCCTACTCACTCGTTGTTCAGTTTTCAAAGATCAAGTTCTCGTTGGCGCCGTTTAATGTCTCAGCAGCAACTCTTATACTATATCATGTTCGGCCGTTTAATGTCAAGCTCTTTTTTTAATTCTTTTTCGAGCTCGGCATGTGTGTTTCTCGGCCAGAAATAGAATATATCATGTATAGAGATTCATTGCAACACTTTTTTTCTAAACTGTTGCCTTATATACATTTGATACATAGCAGCTATAAGAAAGCTTATTGCACGTATATAAGAAAAGCGACTTTAACCATTCTATTCTATAAAAGAAAAACAACTGCAGAAGATAACAGTTGTTTTTAGAAGATAGCTTAGACGGATCTAGATTAATTCCGCTTCCTTCGCTCCAGTAATTACGGAAACGATACTGTTTCGAAGTACCTCTGCACTGTGAGCCTGGTACGGATCCACCTTAAAAACAACAGCATCTGCAATATACCCCTCTGCAATTTGCCCCAGCTCGTTGCCGCTTCCGATAATTTCAGCAGCGGTTCTAGTAGCAGACTGCCATGCTTCTCTGCGAGTTAAGCCATAATCAATCAACGTATCCAGCTCTTGAAGATTATAACCATGCAGTGAAGGTGTGGCATAGTCTGTGCCAAAGCCAATGCGAACACCTTCTCTTTTTGCATAATTAATGGCTTTGGAATGTGATTCAGCAGCACGGGCAGCTCGTTCACAAATGATTGGATTCAACGCAAGAACACCTTTCGGATCTGCAGCAATACGATAGATGGATGTAGTAGGTACAAAAGCTACCCCCGAATTAGCAAGCCTTCCCGCCTGATCTTCAGTTAGAAACATCCCATGCTCTATAGATTCCACACCGGCCTGGATGGACCAATCTATCGTCACTCCACCCCAGGTGTGAACCAGCACCTTCTTATCGTGGTCATGTGCATTACGAACAATGAACGCGAATTCTTCTTCGGAAAAGATCGGATCAACCACTTTCTCGGTAGGTGCTCCAAGACCACCTGTGGCCATGATTTTTATCCAACCCGCTCCTGTAGCAAAGATCTCTGCCATCCGTTGTTCCAAATGCTTAAGTCCATGGGCATCTGCTACTCCAAGCATATCGCTGCTGGTATGTACTCTTAAAGGCTGCTGATATTGCTGAACAAGATGCTGCACTGTGCTGGGCAGAATTCCGCCTGCATCACGTACAGTCGTTACACCTGTCCTTAAAGTAGCCTCAAAAGCTTGTGCCTGCATGGCTTCGATCTGCTGGGAGTCGCGCTTTAATTGATCTGCATGGTCAAAGTCTGTCCAAGCCATATGCGTATGAAGATCTATAATACCTGGACTAATCCATAGATCTGTCCCTGTAAGAGTTGAATTATTTTGTTGCGGCTCTATTTCAGTTATAGATAAAAAATAACCATCCTTAATCACAACATCAAAACGTTTACCTTCGATACCTGCTATATAAATATTCTTGAATGTATGCAGTTCTGGATGCTTGTGAATCATCTTCATTCCCCCCAAGCCAGCCGAACAGCTTCTAATGCCTGATCAGGGTCTTGTTTCAACAACTCAGCAAGCGTTGATATAGCTTCCTCCACACTTTGTAAGGCAGCATTTGTTCCAAAATGATTGATCCGCAAAAGATGGCCAAATAATTCTCCGTCTCCTGGAGCCACAATGCCTATAGGCTGTTCGATCTGCAAATCTTGCTTTCCAGTAATCCGAACCGTTGTAGTCAGTGTAGAATAATGTCTGCTGTCCTTTTGCCAAGGTGAAAGCCCCAAGAAATGGATGCCAGCTACTGTAGCAGCTGCAGCCCGTTCATGACGCTTAATCACTTGCTCCAATCCCTCTTCCTCAATTCGTGTCAAGGCCAGAATCAGCGCTCGAGCCTCTAAAGCAGGGATATTTGGAGCAACCCGTAGCGGCGCAGTGCCATCCAGCGAAGGTCTCAGGTCTAGCAAGGACAGAATGGAGTTGCGTGGGGCATTTTTATTAGACTCAAGAAATTCCCAGCCACGTGGTGAAATACTGACGGCGCTAACACCGTTAGGTCCAGCCAAGGCCTTTTGCGCGCCTATCACTGCAAAATCAACTCCCCATTCATCAACCAGTAACGCCTCTCCCCCAACCGCAGAAACCGAGTCCGTCACAGTAATGAGATTGAACTCCTTTGCAATCTTAAATATTTCTTTAGCCGGATTAGATCCACCTGTAACTACTTCAGCCTGAACAAAGGAAAGGGCACAAGGGTTAAACTCTTTAATCGCGGAAGTAACTTGGTCGCCAGTTACCACTTCATCAAACGGAACCTTTACTTCAATAACCGTTGCACCTCCCCGCTCAAGCCATTTTCCAAATAAACTTCCATAGGGACCTGTTACTATATTTACAATGGTCCGACCAGGCGCAGCTATACCGGCAGCCACTGCCTCGATCCCCAGAATTGCTTCAGCTGGGATGATAACTGGTAGATGCTCAGTAAACAAGATTTTGGAAATCAAATGTGTAAGCTTATTGTACTCAGCCAGTGAAAGTGGTACATATCCTTTATGTTCTGGGCTCATAAGAAACCTCCTGATGTACTTGATTTTGGCATTTTCGGAACCGCCGACAACAGCTCGTAACTGTATTCATGTTTAGGCCGGATGAAGAATTGATCTTTCGGACTCTGCTCCACGAGCTTTCCTTGCCGCATGACTGCTACCGTATCACTAATTGCATTAATGACTCCTAGATCATGGGAAATAAAAAGCATGGTGAGATTAAGCTCAGCTTTCAGCGTATTAAACAGCTCGAGCACACTAAGCTGCACAGATACATCCAATGCGCTCGTAGGCTCATCCGCAATAAGGATATTCGGTTCAACACTTAATGCGCGAGCGATCGCTATCCGTTGCCGCTGACCACCAGAAAATTCGTGCGGGAATTTATCTAAAGCCTTTTGCTCCAAATGAACCTGGTTCAAAAGCGCTTTACATCTTTGCTCAACGCCTGTACGACCCACAATTTTATGAAACAATAAGGGCTCGGAAAGAATTTCTCTAATCGAATGTTTAGGGTTCAGCGATGCATCCGGATTTTGGAAGATCATCTGGATTATTTTACGCTGCTCACGACTTCTTTTCTTTTTTAACTCTTGAGTACCTAATAGGATCTCCCCCTCATACGGGGCAATCAGTCCAGCAATTACTCGCGCCAGCGTAGATTTCCCTGAGCCGGATTCTCCAACAAGTCCAAGGGTGGTGTGCTGCTCAAGATTCAAATTGATACAATCCAGTGCAGTAAACCCGCCATAGTGAACAGTTAAATCTTTTATTTGCAAGGCTAGTTCCATGAGTCTCTACTCCCTTCAAGCTCTGGCAAAGGAAGCACCGAATCAATCAGCATCTGTGTGTAAAGGTCGGATGGATTTTGCAAAATATCAAGAGTAGCGCCATGCTCCACAATCTGCCCTTGTTTCATCACACATAGCCGTGAGCACAAGTTGGCCGCAATCGCGAGATTATGCGTAACAAAAACCATGGCGAATCCCAACTCATGCTGAAGGTTTGTGATCGTTTCAATAATTTGTCGTTGAACCGTGACATCCAGCGCCGTTGTCGGCTCATCACAGAGAAGAATACCTGGCTTGCATGCCAATGCTAGAGCAATGACTACCCGTTGACACTGACCGCCTGACAGCTGACTTGGATACCGGTCCTTTTTCTTTAAAGAATCTGGCAGACCAAGCCTTTCGAGTAGCTCCAGCGCAATCATTCGCGAAGCCTTTCGGCTTACTCTCTGTCTGTAATACACGACTTCAGCTAACTGATTGACAACCATACAGAGTGGATCAAGCGCACCTCTTGGATCTTGAAACACCATCGCACTACTTACGTCACTCTTAATGGTGCCACCTATCTGTTCAACACCGTTTGGAAGTAGTCCGAGAATTGCACGCAGCGTAAGCGATTTTCCTGAACCTGATTCACCTACTAATCCCAGACTCTCCCCTTTGCCCAGCGAAAAGCTAACATTTTTGACTAATCTTTCATTAGACTTCGCTGCCAGCGATAGTGCGTTTATTTCTAAAATGGGTTGTATAGACATCATTTTTTCCTCCATATGTCTGCCAAACCATCACCTAGGAGCGACAAAGCTATTCCGGTATACACCACTGCAAATCCAGGGACAGCTGATAGCCACCAAGCTGTAGTGATGAAGGGCTGTCCATCCGAGATCATTGTCCCCCAGTCTGGAGTTGGCGGTGTAATGCCGATCCCAAGATACCCGAGCGTAACAATGGCAACAAGCAAGCCAATCATATCTGTCATAAGGACGACCACGGCTTGCGGAAGTACATTGGGCAGCAGATGACGTAATATAATTCTTACACCGGGTAGCCCTAAGGTTTGAGCGGATGCCACCCATTCCTGATTGCGGAAAGATGCACTAAGACCTCTCACGACACGGGCAAAGACAATCCAACCTACAAGGATAAAAGTAATATAAATGCCTCGTTCTCCTGCTCCACTGGCAAAAGCAACAATAATGACGATTAGATAAAAAGGAAAAGCGATCAACGTATCTGACAGCAACGTAATAACTGTATCAATCCATTTGCCGTAATATCCTGCTAGCATTCCTAGGAACACACCTGTGCAAAAGGGAATGATTTCTGCCAAGACCATGATTTTTAAATCGGTCCTCGCTGCATAAATCAATCTAGTAAACAGATCACGTCCCAGCTGATCGGTTCCTAACCAGTGTACGGCCGACGGAGGCTGAAGAAAGGCACTCAAATTTTGCTCAGAGGGATCATAGGGACTTATATACGGTATGAACACAGTCAAGAGAATAAGAGCTGCAAACATAATCATTCCCACTAGAAGTGAAGGGGTATTCCATATTCGTTTTAAGCCGCTAGTTATCTTGCCATCCTCATACAATTGTGATTCTAGTCTTATCGTTTTCATTGTTTTCCCTTCGTTCTGGGATCAAGCCACCAGGAAATGATTTCAATCAAGAGACTGATGATCACAACAGATAGCGCACAGTAAAGTGCTATTCCTTGAATAACCGGAAAGTCCCGTTTCGAAATTGAAGTAAACAACAAGCTGCCAATCCCCTTAATTCCAAATACCTGTTCAACAACCAACGTACCACCGATTAGATAAGAAATATTCACACCCAGCAGCATTAGCGTAGGAAGAGCAGAATTGCGCAGCACATGTTTAAATAAAATAACCCTATTTGGTATTCCAGCAGCCTTAAGTGTGACTACAAAATCCGATTCCAACACTTCAAGCATCTGTGATCTTAACGAACGAACCAGCGTAGGAATCTGTGAAAAAGCAACGGTGATTGCTGGAAGCGCAAGACTATGCAAGGTTCCTATCCACCCTTCACTCACTCCCCCAACAGGAAACCAGCCAAGCCGGACACTAAAGAGCAAAATTAAAAGTAAGCCAACCCAGAAGATTGGCATACCCAAAGTTATTGTAGGAAAAATACGTATTAAATGATCCAGCAGTTTATCCTTATGCGTAGCTGCTACTGTAGCAAGCAGAAGTGATACGAAAATCGCTAACACACACGCCATCACTATGAGCAACAAAGTGACGGGGGCCCGCTGCATAATCAACTCTCTTGTTGATGTCCCCATAACAATGGAGTTGCCAGTATCACCTTGAGTAAACAGCGTCTTCACAAATCGTATGAACTGCTCCCATAAAGGGAGGTCCAGCCCAAGAGTATGATGCATACTCTTGAGCGCCTCAGGCGTACTGTATTCTCCCAGGATCATTTTAGCTGGATCTCCCGGTACAATTCGAATGATGAAAAAGACTGCTATCATTACGCAGCAGATCACTGCCAATGCTTTTATAAGAGATATCACAAGCCAGTTATAAGAGTCCTTACTTCCTCTAGGTTGATTTAGCACCTGCTTAAGATTCGTCATTGGCTGATGCGGACATCTTCAAAACGGGCGCTACCGTTAGGTAGAACAACAAGACCATCAACAGAAGAACGAATACCTTTCAAAACATCTGGATAATAAAGCGGAATATACGGCACTTCATCAGCAAGTGTCTGCAGTAGTTTAGTATAGATTTGCGCACGAGCATCGCCATCCGCAGTTTTTTGGCCCTCATATAGAAGCTTAGTTACTTCATCATTCGTATAATGCGTCCAATACGATTTACTGAAGCCTTCCGGATCGGTTTGGAAAGCAATGATCGAGTTCGCCTCCGGGGAATCCGCTTGGCCGCTGTTCAGCATTGCCGCAAAATCATATGCAAAGAAACGTTCACGGAAAGTAGCAAGCTCAATCGATTCGATCTCAATTTTTATTCCAATCGTTTGGCCGGCTGCCTGAATAATTTGTGCTTCTTGTGCTCTTGTACTATTGCCGGAAGCTACAAGTAATTTAGTAGTGAATCCATTAGGGAAGGCAGATTTAGCAAGCTCCTCCTTGGCCGCCTCGACATTGAAGTTCAGAGCCTTGATTGTATCATTGGAGTTATAAGGAATCGTTGTTGGCAGCAATGAGTTTGCCGTCTGTGCATATCCAAAGGTTAACGCTTTGGTCAAGCCTTCACGATCAAGTACAAGAGCGAGAGCGCGGCGAACATGCACATCCGAGAAATGTTCATCCAGCGTATTAAAGAACAATTGCTCTGTCACCCAACTGCCGTTAGTAATTACTTTAGTGTCAGTTCCATCTTTGATCTCATTGGCATTTTGCAGCGCTAAAGATTCAATAGCATTAACTTCCCCAGCCTTCAGCTGGTTAATTGCTTGGCTATCATCCTCAATTAACTTATAAATAAGCTTATCAATATATGGTTTACCTTCTTGCCAGTAGAATTTGTTCTTAGTGAAGGTCAGATCACCCGCAGTATCCCATGTTTCAACTACAAAGGGTCCCGTTCCGATTGGCTTCTTAAAGAATTCTTCTTCGGAAACTCCACCAAAATTGTTAGGCAGGATGCCATTTGAGAAATTGGATAGCTCTGAGATAAATGGTGTATAAGGCTCTTTAAGCGTAATAACAAGCGTTTTGTTATCCTGCGCTTTGATTGCTTCCACCTTTGCGGATATTGCCAGTGGGCCGCCCACCTTCAAGTGACGTTCAAGGGAGAATACGGCATCTTCGGCAGTCACATCCGTACCATTCGAAAACTTCAGACCATCGCGAAGTTCAAAAGTATACGTCAATCCATCCTGACTAATACTATGTGACTTGGCAAGCCAATCTACAATTTCACCCTTACTGTCAAAAGCAACTAATGATTCAAACACTTTGTCGATAGCAAAAGCATTATTGGACGTAATCTGATTATGCAAATCCAGTGAGGTTACAGAAGCAGGGCGTCCATAGACAAAGGTTCCTCCTACTGCAGGCTCAGCCGCTTGAGGACTCTGAGTTGCTGTTGCCGGACTCGCACTTTCCTGCGCATCTTTATTTGAAGCAGCCTTATTATTAGATCCCGAGCATCCTGCAATTACCATCAATAGCAAAACTGCTATTGCCCCCAACAGAACCGGTTTCTTAACAGATACATTAAAATATGACATAATCCGCTCCCCCTATAATTCTTATATGTTTAGTATGAATTGTATTATGGATTAATCAATGGGGTCTGTCAAACAAAATTTAAATCTTAACAATCCTTTAAGTAAATAAATACAACAAAAAGACCACTGTCGATTACTCAACAGTGGTCTTGCGTGCTTGGCAACGTCCTACTCTCCCAGGACCCTTCGGTCCAAGTACCATCGGCGCTGGAGGGCTTAACGGTCGTGTTCGGGATGGGTACGCGTGGAACCCCTCCGCTATCGCCACCAAACATGCGTCTGTGAAACAGACGCTGCCGCGTGAAATTCGGTTCATCACCAGAAGTGACAATGAATTTCTAAGCGTGTTACAGGCTTAATCGCCTGAAAACTGAATCCGAATTGAATTTGCGTTCTAAGTATAGGATAAGCCCTCGACCGATTAGTATTGGTCAGCTCCATGCATTACTGCACTTCCACCTCCAACCTATCTACCTCGTCGTCTTCAAGGGGTCTTACTAATTGGGAAATCTCATCTTGAGGGGGGCTTCACGCTTAGATGCTTTCAGCGCTTATCCCGTCCGTACGTAGCTACCCAGCCATGCTTCTGGCGAAACAACTGGTGCACCAGCGGTACGTCCATCCCGGTCCTCTCGTACTAAGGACAGCTCCTCTCAAATTTCCTGCGCCCACGACAGATAGGGACCGAACTGTCTCACGACGTTCTGAACCCAGCTCGCGTACCGCTTTAATGGGCGAACAGCCCAACCCTTGGGACCTACTTCAGCCCCAGGATGCGATGAGCCGACATCGAGGTGCCAAACCTCCCCGTCGATGTGGACTCTTGGGGGAGATAAGCCTGTTATCCCCAGGGTAGCTTTTATCCGTTGAGCGATGGCCCTTCCATGCGGTACCACCGGATCACTAAGTCCGACTTTCGTCCCTGCTCGACTTGTAGGTCTCGCAGTCAAGCTCCCTTATGCCTTTGCACTCTTCGAATGATTTCCAACCATTCTGAGGGAACCTTGGAACGCCTCCGTTACTCTTTAGGAGGCGACCGCCCCAGTCAAACTGCCCGCCTGACACGGTCCCCGTACCCGATAAGGGTACTAGGTTAGAACCTAGATACGATCAGGGTGGTATCCCAACGGCGCCTCCACCGAAGCTTGCGCTCCGATTTCTACGGCTCCCACCTATCCTGTACAGATCGTACCCAAATTCAATATCAAGCTGCAGTAAAGCTCCATGGGGTCTTTCCGTCTTGTCGCGGGTAACCTGCATCTTCACAGGTATTAAAATTTCACCGGATCTCTCGTTGAGACAGCGCCCAAGTCGTTACGCCATTCGTGCGGGTCAGAATTTACCTGACAAGGAATTTCGCTACCTTAGGACCGTTATAGTTACGGCCGCCGTTTACTGGGGCTTCGGTTCATAGCTTCGGGTTACCCCTAACCACTCCCCTTAACCTTCCAGCACCGGGCAGGCGTCAGCCCGTATACTTCGCCTTGCGGCTTCGCACAGACCTGTGTTTTTGCTAAACAGTCGCTTGGGCCTTTTCACTGCGGCCCCCTCGTGCTATTCACACTACCGGGGCACCCCTTCTCCCGAAGTTACGGGGTCATTTTGCCGAGTTCCTTAACGAGAGTTCTTCCGCGCGCCTTAGAATTCTCTTCTCGCCTACCTGTGTCGGTTTGCGGTACGGGCACCTTCTCCTGGCTAGAGGCTTTTCTTGGCAGTGTGAGATCATGACCTTCGCTACTACAATTTTCGCTCCCCATCACAGCCCAGCCTTAATGATGTGCGGATTTGCCTACACATCAGCCTCACTGCTTAGACGGACATATCCATCAGTCCGCGTCACTACCCTCCTGCGTCACCCCATCGCTCATAGCGGATTACGGTGGTACAGTAATTTCAAACTGTTGTCCTTCGACTACGCCTTTCGGCCTCGCCTTAGGTCCCGACTTACCCTGAGCGGACGAGCCTTCCTCAGGAAACCTTGGGCTTTCGGCGGATCAGATTCTCACTGATCTTTTCGTTACTCATACCGGCATTCTCACTTGTATGCTGTCCAGCGCTCCTTACGGTACACCTTCAACCCACATACAACGCTCCCCTACCCCAGATACATACGTATCTAGCCATAGCTTCGGTGGTGTGTTTAGCCCCGTTACATTTTCGGCGCAGAGTCACTCGACCAGTGAGCTATTACGCACTCTTTCAATGGTGGCTGCTTCTAAGCCAACATCCTGGTTGTCTGTGCAACTCCACATCCTTTCCCACTTAACACACACTTGGGGACCTTAGCTGATGGTCTGGGCTGTTTCCCTTTTGACAATGGATCTTAGCACTCACTGTCTGACTCCCGGCAATAAGTATATGGCATTCGGAGTTTGACTGAGCTTGGTAATCCTTGCGGACCCCGCACCCAATCAGTGCTCTACCTCCACTACTCTTATACCGAGGCTAGCCCTAAAGCTATTTCGGGGAGAACCAGCTATCTCCGAGTTCGATTGGAATTTCTCCGCTACCCCCACCTCATCCCCGCACTTTTCAACGTACGTGGGTTCGGGCCTCCAGTGCGTGTTACCGCACCTTCACCCTGGACAGGGGTAGATCACACGGTTTCGGGTCTACGTCCACATACTAAATCGCCCTATTCAGACTCGCTTTCGCTGCGGCTCCACCTTCTCGGCTTAACCTTGCATGTTAAACGTAACTCGCCGGTTCATTCTACAAAAGGCACGCCATCACCCATAAATAGGGCTCTGACTTTTTGTAAGCACACGGTTTCAGGTTCTATTTCACTCCCCTTCCGGGGTGCTTTTCACCTTTCCCTCACGGTACTGTTTCACTATCGGTCGCCAGGTAGTATTTAGCCTTAGCAGATGGTCCTGCTGGATTCATACGGGGTTTCACGTGCCCCGCACTACTCGGGATCCGTCTCGGAGAGAACACAGTTTAGGCTACAGGGCTTTTACCTCTATCGCGGGCCTTTCCAGACCTCTTCGCCTACCATATTCCTTTGTAACTCCATGTGAGACGTCCCACAACCCCTAAGAGCAAGCTCTTAGGTTTAGGCTGTTCCGCGTTCGCTCGCCGCTACTGACGGAATCACTATTGTTTTCTCTTCCTCAGGGTACTTAGATGTTTCAGTTCCCCTGGTCTGCCTCTACATTTCCTATGTATTCAGAAATGAGTAACTGCGAATTACCACAGCTGGGTTTCCCCATTCGGACACCCCCGGATCAAAGCTTGCTTACAGCTCCCCGAGGCAGTTTCGTTGTTCGCCACGTCCTTCGTCGGCTCCTGGCGCCTAGGCATCCTCCGTGTGCTCTTATTAGCTTAACCTTGATTTTTCCGCAGGAAAATATCATACAATGACATTTCTCTTGGAATCATCTCACTAATAACATTTACTTGTTTGCACAAGTTGCTAAAAGATGTTCTAAAACGCAAATTCGTTTCGGTATCCAGTTTTCAAGGATCAAGTCTTACTTGAGAGCTTAAACTCTCAAAACTGAGCAACGAGTGAGTAACAGGCCTAAACCTGAGATTTGGAAGTTTAACTTCCGATTTGAATGTCTCCATTGCAGGAAACGATTCTCCATAGAAAGGAGGTGATCCAGCCGCACCTTCCGATACGGCTACCTTGTTACGACTTCACCCCAATCATCTACCCCACCTTCGGCGGCTGGCTCCCTTGCGGGTTACCCCACCGACTTCGGGTGTTGTAAACTCTCGTGGTGTGACGGGCGGTGTGTACAAGACCCGGGAACGTATTCACCGCGGCATGCTGATCCGCGATTACTAGCAATTCCGACTTCATGCAGGCGAGTTGCAGCCTGCAATCCGAACTGAGACCGGCTTTGATGGGATTGGCTTCACCTCGCGGCTTCGCTTCCCGTTGTACCGGCCATTGTAGTACGTGTGTAGCCCAGGTCATAAGGGGCATGATGATTTGACGTCATCCCCACCTTCCTCCGGTTTGTCACCGGCAGTCACTCTAGAGTGCCCAACATGACTTGCTGGCAACTAAAGTTAAGGGTTGCGCTCGTTGCGGGACTTAACCCAACATCTCACGACACGAGCTGACGACAACCATGCACCACCTGTCTCCTCTGTCCCGAAGGCCGCTGCTATCTCTAGCAGATTCAGAGGGATGTCAAGACCTGGTAAGGTTCTTCGCGTTGCTTCGAATTAAACCACATACTCCACTGCTTGTGCGGGTCCCCGTCAATTCCTTTGAGTTTCAGTCTTGCGACCGTACTCCCCAGGCGGAGTGCTTACTGTGTTAACTTCGGCACCAAGGGTATCGAAACCCCTAACACCTAGCACTCATCGTTTACGGCGTGGACTACCAGGGTATCTAATCCTGTTTGCTCCCCACGCTTTCGCGCCTCAGCGTCAGTTACAGCCCAGAAAGTCGCCTTCGCCACTGGTGTTCCTCCACATATCTACGCATTTCACCGCTACACGTGGAATTCCACTTTCCTCTTCTGTACTCAAGTCACCCAGTTTCCAGTGCGACCTTAGGTTGAGCCCAAGGTTTAAACACCAGACTTAAATGACCGCCTGCGCGCGCTTTACGCCCAATAATTCCGGACAACGCTTGCCCCCTACGTATTACCGCGGCTGCTGGCACGTAGTTAGCCGGGGCTTTCTTCTCAGGTACCGTCACTCCGATAGCAGTTACTCTACCGGACGTTCTTCCCTGGCAACAGAGCTTTACGATCCGAAAACCTTCATCACTCACGCGGCGTTGCTCCGTCAGACTTTCGTCCATTGCGGAAGATTCCCTACTGCTGCCTCCCGTAGGAGTCTGGGCCGTGTCTCAGTCCCAGTGTGGCCGTTCACCCTCTCAGGTCGGCTACGCATCGTCGCCTTGGTGGGCCGTTACCCCACCAACTAGCTAATGCGCCGCAGGCCCATCCCTCAGTGACAGATTGCTCCGTCTTTCATTCTTCCTTCAGGAGAAAAAAGAAATTATCCGGTATTAGCTACCGTTTCCGGTAGTTATCCCAGTCTAAGGGGCAGGTTGCCTACGTGTTACTCACCCGTCCGCCGCTAAGTTGTTTTGAAAGCAAGCTTTCAAAACAACTCCGCTCGACTTGCATGTATTAGGCACGCCGCCAGCGTTCGTCCTGAGCCAGGATCAAACTCTCCAATTAGTATTGAAAAGAGCGATATGCTCATTTTGAAACATCTGACGAGAAAATTAATTCTCTATTTTGGATTTCACTTACGTGATTTCCTACTCACTCGTTGTTCAGTTTTCAAAGATCAAGTTCTCGTTGGCGCCGTTTAATGTCTCAGCAGCAACTCTTATACTATATCATGTTCGGCCGTTTAATGTCAAGCTCTTTTTTTTAATTCTTTTTCGAGCTCGGCATGTGTGTTTCTCGGCCAGAAATAGAATATATCATGTATAGAGATTCATTGCAACACTTTTTTTATATAATCTATAAATAAGAGACTGTGCTATCAATTATCCTAAATGAACTTCTATATACTTGTTAGCACAGTCTCTGTTCTGCATTCTCTCAATACGTACCTGGCTAAGCAATAATCTCCTGAATATACAGATCGCGCTCCACCATTAGGTTAACAATCGCACCCTCTACCTTAATCATAGGACGTGTAGGATTCGCACGATCAGTGAATATAATCTCCCCGTGCCGACCATCACTCAGACGTATTCTGGTTCCATTAAACAAATCGGTGCTTTTCTGTATAAAGGTCTGTACAACAACTGGATCGAGCTTACCGAAGCTTTCTGTCATTATTTGCTCTAACACTAAATAAGGAGACTGTGCTTTTCTATAGGCCCTTTCTAGCGTCATTGCATGGAATATATCTGCTACTGCAACTACTTTAGCGTAAAAATGAATCTGGCTACCTTCTAGCTTAAGTGGATATCCAGACCCGTCGACCTTCTCATGATGCTGCAATGCTGTTAGTCTTACCCCTTCATTAATCGCTGTAACATTACGCAACAATTGATAGCCATATGTAGTATGTCTGCGAACCTCTTCTATTTCAGCACTATTAAGCGACTCCGGCTTATGTAAAAGAGAACTATCCACTTTTGCGTTTCCAATGTCATGTAGTAATCCAGCAAAAGCGATCTGCATCCAATCCTTTTGCGGATACCCGCACCACTGAGCGATCTTATATGATGTTAACGCGGACAGCACGGCATTGTGATAGTTGTAATCCTCGTCTTTTAGCGTACGTGGAGAAAACTTCAACACATGATAATCCTTCAAATGAGTAATTAGTAACTCTAACTGACTCCGCAACTCAAAAATAGGAAGTGAGGCTGCCGTTACCGAACGATAGCTAGTCCTAATAAGTGCGATCATTTTTTCATATTCATCATGTAGTGGGGAATTGTTCTTGATCAGCATCGATTCATTTATAATCGCTCCAGCTTTAAGTGCTGTCTGCTTGGCGTTTTTTTTGACAGCCTCAGAGTTGGCCTCTCCCTGAACCCCTTCGATCTCTACTTGCCCAACCAAAAAAGCTTCTAAAATTTCTAGATCACGGGGGAGTAGTATTTTTCCCTTGGTGAACAAAATCCCCCCCAAAGGTGTAATTACATCTTTGGTTATCTTTGAGCCTGCTTTAACTTCTCCAACCAATACACTTGGCATATACTCAGCCCCTTAATTTCTATAACAATAAGCTCAGGATTACCGAAATCTAATATGACAGATAATTTCTGAGAAAATAGTACTTTATATACTGATTTATACTCTATCGGCTAATTATAGTACGGATAAAAGGAAGCGACTAGTGAAATGAAAACTATTCTTATAAAAATTCTCATTACATTTCATTAAATAACTAGCTATTAATTAATCACAGCAAAAAGAGCAAGGGTCTCTGTAATAGAAGCCCTTGCTCTTTATTGAATATAACCTACTCTAAGTTATCCTCTTGATCCTCAGCGATTGTTTCCGGTTGATCAATATCACCAGATTCATCTACTGCTACTTGCTCCTCGAGGCCTTCCATATCTTCAGACATTTCGTCCTCTTCGTTCTTATCTGCTCTGCACAGAGTAGCCACAGCATCATCCTCGCGGATGTTAATTAGCTTAACCCCTTGCGCATAACGACCCATAGTAGAGATTCCATCCATGCTGGTACGAATCAAGGTACCGCTTGTAGTAATGATCATTAAGTCTTCGTCGTTCTTAACAACTTTAAGACCAACTACAGGACCATTCTTCTCAGTCAGATTAATGGTCTTGATTCCCTTACCACCACGAGTCTGGGAACGATAGTCACCGGCTGGTGTCCGTTTACCATAACCCTTGCTAGTAACAATCAGAACCTCAAGCTCCTTATCGACACAGTCCATACCGATGACATGGTCATTACTGTCAAGCGTAATGCCCTTCACGCCAGTCGCGCTACGACCCATAGAACGAACATCATTCTCTGAGAACGTAATCGACATTCCTCGAGCTGTACCGATAATAAGATTTTGCTGTCCATCTGTCAGCTTAACCTCAATTAGAGAATCCTCTTCACGAAGGTTAATAGCGATAAGTCCGCCTTTGCGGATGTTATTGTAATCCTCAAGTGGCGTCTTCTTCACGATACCTTCGCGGGTAGCAAAGAACAAGTACTTGTCACTATCAGTCTCTTCCACTTGGATTACAGCACTAATCTTCTCACCTTGTTCAATTTGAATCAGGTTGATGATTGGTGTCCCACGTGCAGTACGTCCCAGCTCTGGGATCTCATAAGCTTTAATCCGGTATACCTTACCCTTATCAGTAAAGAACATCAGATAGTTATGAGAGTTACTCACGAAGAGATGCTCCACAAAGTCCTGGTCCTTGGTGTCCATTCCCATCACACCGCGCCCTCCACGCTTCTGACTGCGGTAGGTGCTGACAGGTAGACGTTTGATGTACCCCGTATGCGTAATAGTAATAACAACCTCTTCACGCGGAATAAGGTCTTCATCCAGGATACTTTCTTCACCAACGGTAATCTCTGTCCGGCGTTCATCAGAATATCTATCACGGATATCCTGCAGCTCGTTGCTGATGATTTCCAGTACAAGATGCTCATTCGCCAAAATTTCACGGTACTCTGCAATTTTAGCTAACAATTCGTTATATTCATTCTCGATCTTTTCTCTTTCCAGACCGGTCAGACGCTGCATCCGCATGTCGAGGATCGCTTGAGCTTGCTCTACACTGAGGCTAAAGGTGCTCATTAATCCCTCACGGGCTATATCCGTTGTCCGAGAAGCGCGAATTAACGCAATCACTTCATCCAGATGATCCAGCGCAATACGCAGACCTTCTAAGATATGAGCGCGTGCTTCAGCTTTTTTAAGATCAAATATAGTACGACGACGAATAACTTCAATCTGGTGCTGCAAATAATGATAGAGCACATCACGCAGATTAAGAATTTTCGGCTCGTTGTTCACGATGGCCAGCATGTTGATACCAAATGTAGATTGCATAGAAGTATGTTTATATAGATTGTTCAACACAACATTTGGATTCACATCACGTCTCATCTCAACAACTACACGCATACCGTTACGGTCAGACTCATCTCGAAGATCCGTTATACCCTCGATCCGTTTCTCACGTACTAATTCTGCGATTTTCTCAACCAGTCTTGCCTTGTTCACCTGATATGGCAGCTCATGTACAATGATGCGAGCCTTACCGTTGTTCTCTTCAATGGTTGCCTTCGCACGCATGGTGACTGAACCGCGTCCCGTACGATATGCCTGGCGAATGCCCTCACGACCCAAAATATATCCAGCCGTAGGGAAGTCAGGACCTTGAATATACTCCATCAATTCCATAGGTGTGATATCAGGGTTCTTAATCATCGCCTGCACGCCATCGATAACTTCACCTAGGTTATGCGGTGGAATATTAGTAGCCATACCTACAGCTATACCAGATACCCCATTTACGAGCAGGTTCGGATAACGAGCTGGCAATACAACTGGCTCATTCTCTTCACCATCATAGTTGGGTGCGAAATCAACTGTTTCTTTGTTCAAATCTCGAAGCATTTCGCCTGCAATCTTGGAAAGACGAGCTTCTGTATAACGCATCGCTGCAGCCATATCACCATCAATCGAACCAAAGTTCCCGTGACCGTCCACAAGCATATAGCGCATAGAGAAATCCTGAGCCATCCGTACCATTGTTTCATAGACGGCTGAGTCACCGTGAGGGTGGTACTTACCGATAACCTCACCGACGATTCTTGCCGATTTCTTATGAGGCTTATCCGCAGACATTCCAAGTTCCGACATCGCAAACAAAATGCGTCGGTGAACCGGCTTGAGTCCGTCCCGCACATCTGGCAAAGCCCGGCTAACAATGATGCTCATTGCGTAATCCATAAAGGATTCACGCATTTCCACGCCAATGTCCCGATCTTTGACTTGTGGGTTATTTTGTTCAGCCATGAGTTGCTGGACCTCCTTCAGTTAAAAAACCGCTACCCTTAATTATATTACTTTCACAAAAGTAGCACAATTAAACATGATAGCCTTTTATCTTCTAATATTGATTTCTTTTGCGCTGATTAGGGTATTCGCCCTTTCCGCAAATGTCTTTAGTACATAGACTGTAAAGACAAGAAACACGGTTTTATTATCCTAGTATCGTTCGATAAGGCATAACCCCATATCCTTATATTATACCATTGTTTAGGTAGCTTGTCCTGATTTTCAGCTGCCAAAGATTATGCTTCCACAGCAAGTTTTGCACAAAGGAATTCAAAGGATCAAATGCTGCACAAAATTGTTAAGGAGGAAGATAATGAAGATTCAACGTGTCCCAAGTAAATGGGCTAAAACAAAAGTCATCCTTCAAAATCAATCTCTATCTCTATATGTGCCAGATACTCGTAAATACGATTTAAGTGTTCTTAAAGAAATGCTTGCGTTATATGCTATGGTCTATATAAAACCCGATCGCGGAAGCTTTGGTATTGGTGTAATGAGAGCTGAGCAGCGTACGGTGATTTTAAGTCCTAGCCAGCAGAAGACTGAAATGAATACCACCGCCAATAACGAGGAGATAAAACAGCAAGAAGCACAGATCCTATATATTTTAAGATATGCAAAGACGGCAGAAGTCTTCTTCTCCCCCGAAGAGCTGCATGAGGCCTTACAAAAAAGAATTCAGAACCGTACCTACCTGATCCAAAAAGGAATTGATCTCCTACGTCACCAAGATCGTCCCTTCGACCTTCGAGTTCTTGCCCAAAAGGCTCCATCCGGCGCATGGGAAACGACAGGAATGCTCGGAAGAGTAGCTGCCCCTCAGAAAATCGTCACCAATTATCATAGTGGAGGCAGTATTTTATCGGTAAATACATTATTAAAAAATCATATGGATCCTTCTGAAACACTCTCCATGATTAATCAATTAAAATCTTTAGGCGTACAAATTGCAGGCCAATTGGAAACTACCTATCCAGGAATTAAAGAAATTGGTCTGGATATTGCTATGGATCAGCATATGGATATGTGGCTGCTTGAGGTCAACACGCTTCCATCTATTGTTGTATTCAAGCTATTTCCGGATAAATCTATCTATCGTAGAATACACCGCTATGCTGTAGCATACGGACGTGTAAAAGCTAGAAAATCCCCCTACACTACCCGCAACAGACAATACACCAAAGCCTAAAAAAAGCTCTGAAATCAAAAAACCTCCAGCATTCTCATTCCATTAGGAACAGAAGCCGGAGGTTTTGTTTAAATATAAGAAAGTAAAAGTTTCACACCATACTTTATATCTTATATTTCTCGCTTAATCTTACACATCAAGGTATCTAACGCTCTTCGCATGCTCATGGATAAAGTCACGTCTAGGTTCAACATTATCGCCCATCAGCGTATCAAAGATACTATCAGCGAGCATTGCATCTTCAATCGTTACTTGTAGCATCATACGAGCCTCAGGATCCATCGTCGTGTCCCACAGCTGGGTAGCATTCATTTCACCCAAACCTTTGTAACGCTGAACATTGACCTTAACATTCTCACCAAAAGAGGCGATAATCTCATCGCGTTCCTTCTCGCTACCTGCATAACGGATCACTTTGTTGCGTTCTATCTTGAACAGTGGCGGTTGTGCGATATAGATATAACCGGCATCTACTAGCTTCCGCATGTAACGGTAGAAGAATGTTAACAACAGCGTTCTAATATGAGCTCCATCGACGTCGGCATCCGTCATAATAACGACTTTATGGTAACGAGCCTTCGATAGGTCAAAGTCATCGCTGATCCCTGTACCAAGAGCAGTAATGATAGCCCGGATTTCGGCGTTGGATAGAATACGGTCTAATCGTGCCTTTTCTACGTTTAGAATCTTACCACGTAGCGGTAGAATCGCTTGGAAATGACGATCCCGGCCCTGCTTGGCCGATCCACCCGCAGAGTCACCTTCGACGATATACAGTTCACTGATTGACGCATCCTTGGATGAACAGTCCGCAAGTTTACCAGGTAGTGCACTGACTTCAAGCGCACTCTTACGACGGGTTAACTCACGAGCCTTACGAGCGGCTTCTCGTGCACGTGAAGCTGAAAGCGACTTCTCAAGGACTCGGCGTGAGACTGCCGGATTCTCTTCCAGGAATTCCTGCAATTTCTCTCCAAACAGTGATTCTACAATTCCGCGGACTTCACTATTTCCGAGCTTGGTCTTCGTTTGACCTTCGAACTGAGGCTCTGGAATTTTGACAGAAATAATTGCTGTCAATCCTTCACGCACGTCGTCACCAGTCAGATTTGAGTTACCATCCTTCAGCACACCCGCTTTACGAGCGTAATCGTTGATGATACGTGTTAGCGCACTTTTAAAGCCGGATTCATGCGTTCCGCCCTCATGCGTATTAATATTATTCGCAAAAGAATAGATGTTCTCTGTATACGAATCGTTATATTGGAGAGCTACTTCAACCTGAATCATATCTCGTGAGCCTTCCACGTAGATGGGTTCCTCGTGCAGCGCTTCTTTTTTCTCATTCAGATATTTCACATATTCAACGATACCACCCTCGTATTTGAACACGTTGGTGACATCGGTCCGCTCATCATGCAGTGAAAGCTCAATTCCTTTGTTAAGAAAAGCTAGCTCCCGAATACGAGTAAGCAGTGTCGCATATTCAAAGACCGTGGTTTCAGTAAAGATTTCAGGGTCCGGATGAAAAGTTGTAGTCGTACCTGTCTCGTCCGTATCTCCAACCACTTTGATATCATACTGTGGTGCACCACGTCTGTATTCCTGCTGATAAATATGCCCATCACGCTTAACATTAACAACAACCTTCTCAGACAAGGCATTTACTACAGAGATACCCACACCGTGTAAGCCGCCTGATACTTTATATCCGCCGCCGCCGAATTTACCGCCTGCATGCAGTACTGTCATTACAACTTCAAGCGTCGACTTTTTAAGTTTTTCATTTTCACCTACAGGTATGCCACGTCCATTATCGATAACAGTAATCGCGTTATCCTCATGAATAATCACTTGAATCCGGTCACAATAACCTGCTAGGGCTTCATCGATACTATTATCTACGACCTCCCACACCAAGTGATGGAGACCTTTAGAACTAGTGGAACCAATATACATGCCCGGACGTTTCCGGACAGCTTCTAGCCCTTCCAGTACCTGAATCTGGCTCTCATCATATGTCGGTTGATTCATTGACATGCCTTCACCTACTTCTTTCAGATTATCTCTTTGTTACTAAACGCAAGTTATATTTCGAGCAAAATTTTGGCTCTTTTTTTGAGAGTGGAGGAGGAAATGGGGGAGTAATACACGATATTTTTAGTGACGACAATAGATTTTGCTTCCTCTTCACCAATCCGCTCAAGCTTCTTGTCCTGCTCAGAGTGAATGACGAATTGCTTAGACACCTTGGAAGATTTCTCAATCGAAATATCAAATATTGCAATTAACTCCGAAGAGCGAATAATTTTCTCCCCGCCCAAATGAATATACATGATCTTCCTCCGCTCTTTATAACTCCACTTTTCCATCATGAACATGATATAGGCTGGCGCCCTTTAATTTATCGGCATTCAGACCCTCAATCCCGGTAGCGGTAATGAATGTCTGTACCTTGCTTTGAAAGGTTTCAATAAGCTGGGTCTGTCGGTAAGGATCAAGCTCGGATAAAACATCATCAAGAAGCAGCACAGGATATTCTCCGATTTCTTCATGGATCAACTCGATTTCCGCCAGCTTGAGCGATAAAGCCGTGGTACGCTGCTGTCCCTGAGAACCGTAGACCTGAGCTTCCCGTCCGTTGATAAAAAAGGACAGGTCATCCCGATGGGGACCCGTCAGCGTCATGCCGCGCCTGATTTCTTGTTCTCTTGTTTGTGATAACTTTAACATAAAATTGTCTAATAAGACAGCTTCATCTTCCTCATCCCGATCGCCGAAAGAGGGGACATAGAGCAATTTCAGTTCTTCTCCGCCGTTCGTAATCCCCCGGTGTATGCTTTCAGCCCATATTTGCAGCTTCTTTATGAATTGTTTCCTTTTTTTTACGATTTTAACACCGTGCTCCACAAGTTGAGCATCCCAGATTTCCAACAGGTCTTTTCCTGCTGCCTCTTTCCCCCATAACTGCTTCAGCAAATTGCCTCTTTGCAAAAGGATTTTTTGATACTGCTGGAGGTGAAATAGATAACTAGGCTGGACTTGGCCAATCTCCATATCGAGAAAACGCCGTCTGATGCCAGGTGTGCCTTTGACGATCTCTAAGTCTTCCGGTGCAAACATGACCACATTGAGTGATCCCACAAACTCACTAAGACGTCGTTGTTCTAAACCGTTAATTTTAGCTTTTTTACCTTTGGCAGATAGGGTCAGCTCTAGCTTGAGATCGCCGTACTTACGTTCTACCTCGGCAATGATCTGAGCAGCGTCTCCAGGGGCATCGAATGAGATAAGTTCGCGATCCTTCGAGGTGCGGTGGCTTTTGGTCATCGCCAGGACGAACAATGCCTCCATGAGGTTTGTTTTGCCTTGGGCGTTCTGACCCAGAATCAGATTCACATCGCCCAAGCTCTCCAGACGCAGCAGCCCGTAATTCCGATAATGCTGCAGACCGATATTTTTAACAAACACGAAATGGTTCCTCCCCTAGCCTACTCCTCTTTGACTCCTCCGCCTTCAACCTCAAAGGTACCGTTGTCCTGCACTTCGATTTTGTCACCCGGATAAAGTTTTCTTCCACGCCGTTCCTCTACTTCTCCGTTAACCAATACATGTCCTTCCTGCAGTAAAGCTTTAGCCATTCCACCTGTGGATACACAATCAGAAAGTTTCAGGAATTGGTCCAGCTTAATATATCCACTGTGGATAAGTATTTTCTTCATCGTTTTTATCCTTTCAGCCACTTATCCACATGTTCATGAATGTTGGCATTAGTTTGTTGTACGGTAAGGCAAAATGATATACAAGCTATTAGTTTGGTCAAGTGGCTTCAAAATGATCGGACTCATCATCCCTGTAAATGCTATGACAAGCTGCTCACTCTCAATAACTTTTAGGACATCAAGCATATATTTGGAGTTGAAAGATATTTTGAGCGGTTCACCTTTGAAATCAATGACTTCAAGTTCCTCGCGAACTTTACCAAGCTCTGAAGAGCTAGAAGAAATTTCAATACCACCTTGCTCAAGCGTCTGCATGCGAACAATATTAGTTTTTTCTTCACGGGACAGCAAATAAGCGCGATCAATCGATTCGCTTAATTTTTTTGTGTCCAAAGTTAGTTCTGTTTTGTAGGTTGTTGGAATAATTCTAGAAGTATCCGGATAAATTCCATCAAGGATCCGTGAGTAGAACAGTACTTTGTCGATTTTAAAGAGAACTTGATTGTCCGCAACCACAATATCCACCAGCATATTTTGATCAGGGATAATTTTGCTTAGCTCATTAAGGGTTTTACCGGCGATTACGATATTTGCAAATTGGACATTCTCCGTACCTTCTAGTCTTGCTGCTCTTGTAGCTAAGCGGTGACGGTCTGTCGCTGTAAACTTAAATTCATTATCGGCCAGATTCCACAGTATACCTGTTAAAATCGGAGTTGTCTCTTGGGTAGAAATAGAAAAAGCAGTTTGTTTAATCATATTTTTCAGCAAATCACCTGGCATAGAGATGGTATCATTCTCCTCAATGCTTGGTAGCACTGGGAATTCTTCAGGATCTAAACCTACGATCTGAATCTCTGTGGATCCAGAAGAAATATACGTTTGGAATCCTTCTTTAACTTCCATGTGAATCTCTTTGGAGGGCAGCTTCTTAATAATCTCGACGAAAAATTTAGCGGGAAGAACAACACTTCCTGGCTGATCTATCTTCACGATCGTATGGCTGTCATTCTCTGCTGGAATAAACGATTGAATCGAAATATCGGTGTCGCTTGCAGTTAATGTGACGCCTTGATGGCTAACTTCCAGCTTAATACCGGTCAGAATTGGGATGGTTGTTCTACTGGAGATAGCTTTGGATACGTGTTGAATGGATTCGTTGAGTTCATTTTTAAGAATGCTTATTTTCATGATTTCACTCCTAGCTGAAAAATTGGGAATTTCGTTGTATTTGTATCTCTTTATTACGCGTCTTTACATGATGAATTATTATAGTTATTTAATAGTATTAGTAGTAGGGGCGTCTAATATGTGGATAACCCTATCAAATAGCATAAAATTAAGCCTACCCACATGTGTATAGATTGTGTATAGGCTCTTTGTTCCTCTTAGGAAGGATTTTTAATTTTCTCCGCAAGATTATTTACCACTTTGTACAACTCCTGATCGACCTTTAATGACTGTGTAATTTTATCATGCGCATGAATTACGGTCGTATGGTCACGTCCTCCGAATGCCTCACCAATTTTAGGGAGCGAATAATCCGTTAGTTCACGGGAGAGATACATTGCGATTTGACGTGGAAAAGCTACGGCTTTCGTACGTTTTCGCGCTTTGAAGTCTTCAAGGCGTAAATTGTAGTATTCACCGACTTTTTGCTGAATATCAGCGATGGTAATCATCTTAGGCCGGCTGGAAGGAATAATATCCTTGAGTGCTTCAGCTGCCAAATGAGTGGTTACATCCTGGTTAGTTAGCGAAGAGTAAGCAACAACCCGGATTAATGCACCCTCCAGCTCACGAATATTGGTGTCAATCTGGTTAGCAATATACATCATGGCCTCATTAGGGATATCAAGGTTCTCTGCCTTCGCCTTTTTGCGCAAAATCGCAATTCGGGTTTCTAAATCGGGTGGTTGAATATCCGTAATCAAGCCCCATTCGAACCGGGAACGCAGTCGTTCTTCCAGTGTGGGAATTTCCTTTGGCGGTCGGTCGCTGGAGATGATAATTTGCTTGCGTTCTTCGTGGAGCGCATTGAACGTATGAAAAAACTCCTCCTGCGTGGACTCTTTTCCAGCGAGGAATTGAATATCGTCAATAAGCAAAATGTCAACGTTACGATACTTATTGCGGAAGCTTTCACCGCGGTTATCACGGATCGAATTGATAAATTCATTCGTGAATTTCTCTGATGAGATGTAAATAACCTTGTTATTCGGGTTATGTTCCAGAACATAGTGCCCAATGGCGTGCATTAAATGGGTTTTGCCCAGACCTACTCCACCGTATAAAAACAAGGGATTGTATGCTTTGGCCGGTGCTTCGGCTACTGCCAGTGAGGCTGCATGCGCAAAACGGTTGCCGGAGCCGATTACAAAAGTGTCAAAAGTGTACTTGGGATTGAGTAGATGCGTTTGCGCTTCTTCTCGTGATACTACGGGAGTGGGAGCGGATTGTTGAACTACAAGCTCAGGCGGCTTGCTTTCTTCAATCACAAATTTTACATCCACTTGTTTCCCAGTGACTTCGTAGACCGTTGCTCCTACTAGTTTGGTGTAGCGACTTTCCAGCCATTCTACTGCGAACGTTGTAGGTGCCGAGATAATGAGAACCTGGGAGTTGAAGGTTATCGCTTTAGTAGCCTTAAACCAGGTATCAAAGCTCGGCTTGCTTAATTTGGTTTGAATAATCGATAAAATTTGCTGCCATAATTCGGAAGTATGGCTGTCCAC